>CAXXFB010000001.1:0-3303418 GCA_963674545.2 Christensenellaceae bacterium
AAATATGGTATCCAGATAGCAGTAAAACTTGCACAGGGCGAGACATTAGATGCTAATTACTTCGTAGATCCCGTGCTGTTGACATCAGAAAACATTGGCGATTATTATAAAGGTGAATAGAAACAATGGCTATTATATAATTTAGCCGGACAGTAAGTAAAGAATGGGAACCTGCTGTATGGGTGCTCTAATCTGATGGCAGGTTCCCTTTTTGAAAATCACACATAAGTGTTTAAATGAAGGAGACAAAAGAATCTGATGGCATTAGTCACATTAAAAGAAATACTTGATAAGGCTTATAAGGAAGGGTATGGGGTTGGTCAATTTGACGTTTTCAGCCTACCCATGCTAAAAGGTGTTTTGGATGCAGCGGAAAAAACGAACTCACCCGTTATACTAGCATATGCAAGAGTATGGCATGATAGGTTTGACGCCAAATATTTTGCGAACATAGTCAGGGATATGGAAAAGGATTATTCTATACCGATAACGTTGCACTGGGATCATGCTGAAACGATGGAGGATATAGACATTGCTCTCCAAAGTGGGTTTACAGGTGTTATGCTGGATGCATCAGCACTTCCGTATGAGGAAAACGTGAAATTGACTAAAAAAGTCGTTGAGAAAGCGAAAGATTACAATAGTTCGGTAGAATCAGAGCTAGGGCACGTTGGTTTTGAAATGGTATATAGTCTTGAAAACTATAGGTATACTGATCCAAACGTAGCCGGAGAATTCGTCAATGAGACGAATATTGATGCACTGGCGGTAGCTGTAGGTAATGCACACGGAGTCTATACTTCAGAGCCGAAAATCGAATTTGATATTGTTGAGCAGATAATAGAAAAAACAGGGGTGCCGCTTGTACTTCATGGTTCATCTGGTATACCCGCAGAAGATATAAGAAGATGCGCTGAAATTGGTGTATCAAAATTTAATATTTTTACAGACCTTTGTTTAGCAGCTGCTGAAGACACATTGGACGCTCTTAAGAAAGGCACTCACTACATGGATACTTTCGAGACAGCTAGAGCGGCAGTCGAAAAAGTTGCCATGGAAAAAATGGCGCTGTTTGGCAGTAATGATAAAAAGTAAGAAAATGAGGAGTTAGGAGGCAACTATGAGGACTATGAAGGCATTGGTTTATGATAAACCGGGAAGAAAATATTCGGGTATAAGAGAAGTTGAATATCCGACGTGCGGAGACGACGAAGTTATCATACGCGTGATGACTGCTTCGATCTGCAAAGGAGTAGAGCATGGACATGACCAGGAAGGTGTTGGTACAGATTTAGCAAAATATCCGGTAATTCCAGGACACGAGTTTGCTGGTTATGTTGAAGAAGTAGGCGCAAACGTCAGCGGTATTAAACCGGGTGACAGAGTTACGGCAGATAACACTGAATATTGCGGGGATTGCTATTACTGCCGTAAGGAAGAATCGAATTATTGCCCTGTGTTTGGTTCGCTTGGGCATAATATAAACGGTGGTTTTGCTGAATATGTGCGGGTAAAGAAGGAAAAAGTTTTCCATATACCCGACAGTTTGTCTTTTAACGCTGCAGCGCTTGCCGAACCAGTAGCTTGTTGTATACATGGTGTTGACCGCTGTAATATTAAGTTCGGAGAGGACGCAGTAGTTCTCGGTGCAGGCTCGATGGCGCTCATTATGGCCCAGTTGCTAAAGGCAGCCGGCACACGCAATGTGGTCGTTATTGCTAGTACGCAAAGCAAGCTCGATATAGCTGAGAAATGCGGACTTAAGACGATAAAGATGTCACGAGACGATTACTCCATCCATGAAGCAAAACTCAAGGAGATACTACCGCTTGGTGCGGATTGTATCGTTGACTGCACAGGCAGCGTAGAGCTTGTAGAGCATTCAATGTCACTACTGAAAAAAGGCGGCAGGATGGTGCAGTATGCGGTGGTCCACAGCCGTGAGCCGATTAAGCTTGATTCTGTGTTGATGTTCAACAACGAGCTCACTTTCACGACTTCTTTCTGTCAGTCTCACGAGTTCGGACGCAGTGTCCAGGCTTTGGCGGACGGCATAGTAAACGGCGATTTGCTGATATCGGGTGAATATGACCTTGAACATTTCTATGATGCCCTTGACTACAACGTAAACGATCGTAATACGTTAAAGGTGGTTGTCCATCCCAACAAGGAATAGGACGTAGATTGTGCCAATGCGGTTATGTTAACTTGATAACGCCGCTTTATATGAAGGAGATTGAAGAAATGAAAAGAGACGGGGTTATCAATCAGTCGCTTATTAGCGAGCTTTCGGGATTGGGACATGGTGACAGTTTTATGATATGTGATGCAGGTTTCCCTATACCCAAAAATGTGACCAAGATTGACCTTGCTTTAGCATTTAATATACCTACGTTTAAACAATGTATAAAATCAGTGCTTGATGAAGTGGTAGTGGAAAAAGTATATTTTGCTGCCGAGATGGAGGGGCTCAATAAGGAAGGTGCGGATTATTTGCTTAAGCTGTTTACCACACAGAAGCCTATAATTGTGCCCCAGGCCAAGCTGGCCGAGATGGCAGAAAACGTTAAGTTTATTCTCAGAAGCGGTGAAACATTGCCGTATTCAAACATTATACTGACAGCTGCTTCAGGCGTAGAGAAGTATAAAAGCGATTTTGTTATAGATATACCTGATAAGTGAGGGGAAATGAATAGCGTGTCGGACAAGAATAACAATATTTCCATAGCGGTTGCAGGGACGATGGACCTCGATATCGTGCCCGTGTTCAAGTGGCAGGAGACACGGCCTTTGTCGGAAATCGTCGTGCCGGGGCATGTGATAGAAAACAGCAAGTTGACTGTAAACGCAGGCGGCTGTGTATCTAATACCGGCCTAGGGTTGGTAAAACTTGGTATGGACGTGCGCCTTATGGGCAAGGCCGGCAGGGATGCTTTTGGTGATATATTGGTTGATCTGCTTGCAGAACACGCCTCGACAGAGCATATAATACGTTCTGAAGATTCCCTTACGTCCACATCCCTCGTATTGACTTTCCCTGGCCACGATAGGATATTCGTCTACGCTTCTAATTCGGAAGACAGCTTTACGCTGGACGATTTGGATTTTGACAAAATATCGAAATGCACACTGTTTCACTTCGGGTATCCCAACAATTTTAAATATCTTTGCAGCAACAAGGGTGAAAAATGCATCGAGATGTTCAAAAGAGTCAACCGGTTCGATACGGTTACGTCACTGGATATGAGCATGGTCGATACAAAAGCACCGGATCAGCCAGACTGGGAGTCTATGGTACGCGGGCTGATGCCTTACGTAGATATGTTTGAGCCCAGCATAGAGGAAATATCATATTTTATTGATAATCAAGGCTATGATAAGCTGCTTCAGAGCACTAAAGACAGCGGCAAAGACATCACCGAAGTGGTTACGCAGGAATATATACACGGGCTTGCTCAAAAGCTTATATCGTGGGGCGCAGGAATAGTGCTCATAAAATGCGGTGCAAAAGGCATATATATGTTGTGCAGTGATGAAGAGCGGATGAAGGGTATATCCTCCAAACTGGGGCGTGATATGACGGGGTGGTCAAACGTGTCGCATTTCGAACAGGCTTATAAGCCTGACAAGTTCTGCGCTGCAACAGGAGCAGGCGATATAAGTATAGCGGGCTTCATTGCCGCAATAGTACGGGGATACGGCTGGGAGAGGTGCATGCAGCTTGCTGCCGCAACGGGCGCAATGTGTGTCACAACATACGATACCACATCTGCCGTATGCAGATTAGAGGAAATAGACGCCAAGATAGAAAGAGGATGGGAAAAACTGTAGCTTACTGGTTTTCCCTGGCAGCGGCTATATATCAGAGATAAAATGCAGGTGAAAACAACAGCTAAATGCGTTTGCCGAAGTAGCATAAAATATTTTAATAAACAACACCGGCTTTCATGCGTATTGTTAGATCCTTGGTATGCTGAAAGCTTCTTGCATTATCAATTTCTCTAAAGGGAGCTAAAGTGATGGTTCTTATTGGTATAGATATAGGTACGACTGGCTGCAAAGTCTGCACATATGATGGCAATATGTGCCTTCTCGGCAGTGCCTATAAAGAGTACCCTTTAATTTTCAGCGCTGGTTTTGTCGAGCTTAGTTCGGATGTCGTTTTTGAATGTGTATCGTTGTGCATATTGTCTGCATTGTCTGGTATGGAAAAGAACGAGGTTGTAGCTATCAGCGTATCATCAATGACGGACACGTTTACGCCTTTTGGCAGGGATGGCAGGCCGCTCATGAATTCTATCGTTTCATTCGACCAGCGGGCGGTACGGGAAGCGCAGTTCCTTGAAAGAGAATTTGGCAGGGAGGAGCTATTTAGCATCACAGGCCTTCCGATGCACTCAATGTACCCGGGCTGCAAGATTCTGTGGCTCAACAAAAACATACCAGAAGTTGCATCGAAAACGTGGAAATACCTCTCGTATGAAGATTTCATACTCTGGAAGCTGGGTGCACCAGCTGTATCCAGCTACTCAATGATAGGCAAATCCCTTATGTTCGATATGCGAACGCTTGAGTACAGCGACGAGCTGCTGAGCGCCTGCGGGGCAAAGAAAACTCAGCTACCGGAGCCGGTGCCTTCAGGAACACTAGTGGGGCGCGTTTCAGCCGAAGCTGCACAAGCTTTCGGGCTGCCGGTTGGCGTAAAGCTGGTTTCCGGCGGCTTCGACCAAGCATGCTGCGCACTTGCGTTCGGTGTGCTGGAGCCGGGGGATATGCTGAACACTATAGGCACAAACGAAATAATCTATTTTCCGATAGACAAGAAAAACGGGTATAGCCTCTATGATTCAAACATGAATTTCTCCTGTCACGTCACACCGGGCGGCTATGGTTCATATGCACAGATATTCAATGCAGGAGGCGCCTTTAAATGGTGTCGTGACACATTGTTCGCACAGGAAAAACAGCAGCTTCCGGATGTGTACAGCTTTATTACATCCCATTTCAAACATGAACCGGAACAGCTCTTGTTTCTGCCGTTCCTGTCGGGGATAGGCACGCCGGATATGAATAGCGGCATAAACGCAGCATTCTATGGAATTCAGCTGGGAACAGACAGATATGCGCTTGCACAGGCGATCATAGAAGGAATTAACTGCGAATCCAAATATAATTTTGACACTATTTCGAAAATAATCGGCGTAAAACCGAGTAATATTACCGTTTGTAGGCGGAGGCTCAAGATCGGACTACTGGATGCAGCTAAAGTCGGATATGCTAAACATAGAAGTAAATGTGCCGAAAAATGCCGAGCCGGGAGCAGCTGGAGCAGCGATACTTGCCGGTGTGGGCTTCGGTGTGTTCAAAGACCATATAGAAGGAAGCAGGCTTTACAGCAAAACACTTGAATATAAGAAATATAAAGCAGATCCGGACATGCACGCCAGACTATCGGAGAAGGCTGAAAGGTATTATATCTTCAGAGAAACAGCATGTAAGTCTTGCGGGTTCACAGAGAGTCTGCGGCACAGATAAAAGATAATTTGAGCGGAGAATAAAAATGTCTTATTTAATGGGAATCGACCTTGGAACATCAAGTGTAAAAGCGATAATAATGGATTTAGAAGGAAATATCTTAGGATTAGCGCAGGAAGATTATAATGTCTGCTCGTGCGCTCCGGGCTGGGCAGAGCAGGATATCGAAGTGTTATGGAAATCTGCTGAAATAGTAATTAAGAAAGCAGTTGTCAGTGCAGGTATAAGCTCTTGCGATATCAAAAGCATAGGGCTCTCCGGGCAGATGCATGGATTGGTGATTCTTGATAAAAAGATGAAACCGATTCGTCCGGCAATAATTTGGGCAGACCAAAGATCAAAACAGCAAATTGATAAAATATACAGCATAATAGGGAAGGATGAGTTTAGAAAAGTAACGCTTAACTCACTCAGTACAGGCTTTTTTGTCTGCTCATTGATGTGGGTAAAGGACAACGAGCCGGAAAACTATAATAAAATATATAAAGCAGTCCTTCCAAAGGATTATATTAGATTTAAATTGTGCGGAGAACTTGCAACGGACGTAACTGACGCTGCATCGACGGGTATCTTCGATATTGCCAACCGGCAGTGGGCGTTTGACTTGATAGATAGAGTCGGGATTGATTCAGACCTTTTCCCCAGCCATTACGAATCGTATCAAGCAGCCGGGGAGATAACTGATGAATGCGCGAAAAAGACGGGACTGTGTATCACAACCCAGGTCGTCTACGGCGGAGGAGATTCGCTGATGCACTCTGTCGGGAACGGCATAGTAAAACCGGGGGTAATCTCCGCCAATATCGGGACTGCCGGTCAGCTTTCAAGTGCAGTAGACCATCCGGTATACGATAAACATTACAGGACCAATACATTCTGCCACGTAAGGGAAAATCTGTGGATAATCTTCGGCGGGCATCTGAATGGCGGGATCATAATGAAATGGTTGAGGGACAACTATTTCCCGCACCTGTCCTATGAGGATTTCAGCGCTTTAGTTGAAGAGGTCCCGGCCGGTTCGGACGGAACGCTGTTTCTGCCATACCTAACCGGCGAGCGTACGCCTTACCATGACCCGTTTGCAAAAGGCATTTTCTTTGGTATGACATTGACGCATAACTATAAGCATATGATAAAAGCCGCTATGGAAGGTGTTGTGATGTCTCTAAGGCTTACACTGGAGATATTCAGGGAAATGGGAATCCCCATGGAGCGCATCGTTGCTTCGGGAGGCGGTGCAAAAAGCAGCGCTTGGCTGCAGATACAGTCAGACATCTTTGATGCGCCGATATACACTATCGAAGGCAAAGAGGAGGCTTGCAGAGGAGCAGCCATAACGGCCGGTGTCGGGGCGGGGATATATGAATCGTTTGAAAAGGCGTGTGAAAATATAGTGAAGCTCAATCAGAAGATAACGCTGCCGGATAAAGAGAACGTCAAGGTATACGATGATGCTTTTGAAAAATATAAGCTGTTATATCGGAATAATAAAGATCTTTTCAGAATGTAGATATAAAAAAGCAGCTTTACCGTACGGCTGTATACATGTAAAAGACAATGCTTTTAATGGATTTGCAATTTTGATCTCGACAGAGGTTTGGCTGGCTGCTATTTCGCGATGCGCTCAAGATGGACTTTAAAGGCTTCCTGCTATGCTGGATTCAGTGCCTGAAGCGCAGCGCTGTTTAGCCGGTTCGGGAACAACACTAGCTATGCAGAGTGATTTTGTTATAAAAGCGGATTATCCGCAGGAATAAATTTATAAAAAAGGAAAAGGACAACAATGAATAAGATAACAGACATTTTTAAACTGAGGAATAGTTATGAAATACCATGCATTGGATTCGGAACATGGCAAATGCCAGACGGTGAAGCCACAGCAGCAGTAAAGTCGGCGATCGATGCTGGTTACCGCCATATCGATACAGCGGCAGTATATAAAAATGAGGTTAGCGTCGGGCGGGGCATCGCCGAGTGCGGTGTAATGCGTGAAGATTTGTTTGTTACAAGCAAGGTTTGGAATACTGAACGTGGCTACGACAAAACACGGCGTGCGTTCGACAAAACAATAGCAGACCTAAAGCTCGATTATCTTGATTTATATTTGATCCACTGGCCTGCATCATCAAGCCAGTTCGAAGACTGGGAAGATAAAAACGCATCGACGTGGAGCGCATTGATCGAGCTATATAAAGAGGGCAGGGTAAAGGCTATAGGAGTATCGAATTTTATGCCTCATCATTTAAAAGTGCTGATGAGCAGCGAGATACAACCGATGGTAGACCAGATCGAGTTTCATCCGGGCCAGATGCAGGACGAAACAGTTGATTTTTGCAGGAAGAATAATATATTGATAGAAGCATGGAGCCCTCTCGGCACAGGAAAGATGCTTGAAAATGAAGTGCTCATCGGTATCGCCCGGAAATACAATGTATCGGTTGCTCAGCTATGCATCAGGTGGTGCTTGCAGAATGATGCGCTGCCTCTGCCAAAGTCAGTTACGCCATCCCGTATTGCAGAGAATGCACAAGTTTTCGGCTTTGCTATTGAAGATGACGATATGAGTACAATAAACGCTATACCGTTTTTTGCCGGTTCAGGTTTATATCCTGACGAAGTTGTCTATTAAAGATAAAACTCTTTAAACAGAAACGGTCTGCTTTAAAGAAAGCGCTGGCATAGCCAGCAGCAGGAAGGCAAACGGCTGCGAGCATTCACTAAAATCTTTATCAATCAGGAGGTAATATGTCAAATAAAATTCGGGAAACATTTGAAAAGAACAACGGAATGTTTCGCTTGATACCGGTATTTGTACCGAGACGCTTTTCGCGCCCAGGCAAGCGGCTAAGACTGCATCCGGATGATTACTTTGCTCTGGGGACAAAGAGAGGCGCAATAAAGGAACGGTGGTTCAGCAGCGTTATCCCTGCTATGAACGGAGAGCTTGCACCGGAAGATGAAGGCATGAGCTATGTATCGTATAGTGATGACCCAAACGAAAAATTTCTGCTCAAAGAAGCAGTGGATGAGTTGGGAGCCGAACTCATAGGAGACCGCCTGATGGAAGAGTACGGAACTTGGCCGATGTACTCGAAGTTCTTTGATTATGAAGAGCCGCTGTTTCATCATCTTCACCTTAGCTTTGAGGATGCGGAAAGAGTAGGAAGGCGGGGCAAGCCGGAAGCGTATTATTTCCCGCCGCAGTACAACAATTATGCCGGTACTTTCCCGCACACGTATTTTGGCTTTGACCCGGATGTTACAAAAGAACAGGTCAAAGAACGTCTGGCGCTGTATGAGCAGGGCGATAACCGTATCACCGAGATATCCCGAGCATATAGGATACAGCTTGGCACAGGCTGGTATACTCCACCGGGGGTCGTACATGCGCCGGGATCGTATCTTACATATGAGCCTCAGTGGAACAGTGATGTCAATTCGGTATATGAAAATATAACGTCGGGAGAGGTGTATCCCTATGAGTTCCTTGTCGAGAACTGTCCCGAAGATAAAAAAAGAGATCTGGATTATGTTATCAGCTTAATGGACTGGGAGAAGAATGTTGATCCAAACTATCGGAAGAACTACTTTAGACCACCTGTCGTATGCAGTGAAGACGAAGCGCATATCGAAAAATGGGTGGTATATGATACACCTTACATATGTGCAAAAGAGCTGACGGTTTATCCCGGGCAGACGGTGACGATTTGTGACAAAGCTGCGTATGGCTGCATAATTGTACAGGGCTATGGTGAATTCGGCACATATGAAGCTGAAGCAGCGGGAATGTTGCGTTACGGACAGCTAAGCGCCGACGAGTATTTTGTCAGCGAACAGGCGGCGCAAAAAGGAGTGCAGCTGACTAACAAGTCAAAATGTGAACCGATGGTTATTCTGAAGCACTTTGGACCAAACAATGAAGAAATGCCAAAATCGGAATAACTAAATTAGCTGGCATACAAACAGCGGCGCTGAAAAATATGATTGAATTATGGTATTGTAGACATTAAAGTTGCGGTATTACTTGCGGCACATAGTTATAGTTTTCATGTTAAACTATTTATTAGATAGAGTGCAGTCAGTATATTAGCCCAAACCATCGTGTTATTGGGACTAGGTTGATCAAGAGTGAATAGGGAGAGCTAGTAAATGAAGAAAAGTGATCCGAGAAACGGAAGAAATACAATCAAATCAGTAAGGCCATGGGGCGATATCCATATGGTGGTAAGAAACCAGGAGTGTTCAGTAGACCTTACCCATGTAAAGCCGGGGAGCAGGTCGAGCCTGCATTCCCACGGAACAAGGTATGAGCTGTTCCATTTCATGGATGATGGAGCTTACCTTGAGGTGGATGGAGTAGTATCAAGGCCGAGGGCTGATCAGGAATATCTGATAGAACCCGGTATGAAGCATAGGTTCTGGGCAGACGATAAGGATTTCAGGATGCTTGTAGTCTGTTTTGGCGAATGGAGCGCAGATGATCAGATCAGACACGAGGATGATTATGGACGTCAAGGTCAGAAGCTAACTATGTAATGGAAGAGCACAGAATAGAATAAAGCATTAAAAAGTTATCGGTGAATTTACTATTTTTAGCTATTTGTTGGAATTGAAGAATCAAAAAAAGACACAATTCGCTGCTGTAAGCAACTGCAATGGAATAGTAATGATTAAATTTGTTCAGAAGTAATTAAATAACATTTGCCGCTTAGTTTGTGTTAGAATATATCAGGGGTAAACGAATGAGAAAAGCGGCAATTATACTACTGGTGTTAACTTTAATTATAACTGCAGGCTGTGTTAACCAAACATCGGCAATACTTAATGGAACAAAGAGTCTTACATGGTGGTGTGAGAATAAATATTCACATGTAAACAACACAGGTGATTCTGAGGTTTACGCAGAGCTTATGAGTGAAACCGGTGTAGATGTTGTTTTTATTCATCCACCAAAAGGTGAGCACAGGGAGCGTTTTTTGGCTTTGTTAAATGAGCAGACACTTCCGGATATTATTACGCATGATTTTGTTAATGACTACGCAGGTGGTGTCGAAAAAGCATTGAATGACGGGGTGATAATCCCGCTTAATGATATAATAGAGCAGCACTGCCCAAATCTTAATCAATATCTAATCGACAATCCGCAGGTCAAAGAACTAATAAGCACTAAAGATGGACGAATTTTCTGTTTTCCTTCCATACAGCAGGAAAGAGAAATCAGAACATATATAGGCCCGTTTATTAGAAAAGACTATTTGGACGAACTGGAACTAAGCCTGCCAACAACTGTGAATGACTGGTATAACGTAATGACAGCTTTTAAAACTGAATTAGGAATCACACCTCTTTCTTTCTACGGTGGTAAAATTATCGATACGAATTTTCTTATCGGTGCATATGGAATATGCTGGGATTTCTATCAGGAAAATGGCCAAGTTAAGTTTGGCCCGATGGAAGATGAATTTGCTGATTTTATGCTTGAGTTCAAGAAGTGGTATAACGAGGGACTGATATCGCCCGGAGTTTTTACTGATTCACAAAAAACATATGAGGCAAAAGCTAAAAGAGGCGAAATCGGTATTTATATTGATTATATATCATCCATCGCAACTTATCAGAGCAGTATCACAGAGGCAGAATTTGAACCGCTTTATTACCCGGTATTGCAAGATGGTGATACTGTGTTCTCAGGGTATATTGCTCCGGTTTTTGTGCCTTACTCAAGCTGTTATATATCGAGTGACAACAAGGATATAGAAGCAACAGCAAAGCTGCTTGACTATGCATATTCAGAAGACGGCGCTCTGCTTTTCAACTTTGGAATTCTAGGCGAGAGTTATGAACTGATTGACGGTGAGCCTTTTTATACGGATAATATATTATATGATGAAGATGGCTTTTCAATTGCAATCAAAAGATACTTGGCATCCGGTGCTTATATCAGAGACGAAAGACAATTCAAACAAATGCTGGTACTTGATTGCCAAATGAAAGCAGTAAACGTTTGGTCGGATACAAATGCAGACATAAATCAAATTCCGTCTATAGTTTTAACACAGGAGCAAGCTGAAATCGTATCGTCTTTTAACAGCGTGTATATGGATACGCTTCTTAATTGGCTAAAAGATTATTGTCTATCTGATAACGCTACTACTGTGCAAGCGCTTAGAGAGAAGCTTAAGGACCTGGGAATTGACGAGGTTATAGAGATTTATCAAGAGGTTTTGGATGAAACCTAAATCAAGAAGCAACAAATTGTTTCGAAAGTGGCTGCTTATACAGTTTTGCTTTCTAGCATTCATGACTGCTGTAACAGCGGGTGTTTATTTCTATACAAATCACCATATAAAAAGGCAGATCGATGAGTTGTATATCAGCAACTTGGAAAGAACTGAAGCAGAAGTGGATTCCGTTTTTCAGTATGCAGCTGCTACAGTTAATGAATATAATATCCAGCCAAGAGTCAGAATGCTTTCAGGATTAGATTTAAGTGATAGTGAAAGGGATGTTGCACGACTGATTGATGACATCAAACAGACAAACTCAACGGCCAAGGGTATATCAGAAATAATAATCTACTTTAAGAACCAAGATGTATTTATCAGCTCGGCAGGAGTAATGGACAGGAAAATATTCTGTGACGTGTATTCTTCATCTACTGGAGATGAGAGAATTTCGATAATCGATGCTATATCGGATGAAACACTCGCAGACACAATAGTTCCGGTTAACAATGGGAGGAATGGCACGAATACAGCAATTTATTCTGAAGAAGCAGTTGATAATATTTTTATTAGTGCAGTCATAGACGCTGTACAAATTGAAGATATTCTAAATGCAAACCTGCAAAGTGAACGGAATGCTTTTTGTGTATTTGCTGGTAATGAGCTTATATTTGCTCATGGGAGTGATATTCAAAATGAACTTTATAAAAGTGTCGGTTTAGGCGATTTTGATCAGTTTCAGAAAGTTAAAAGCAGCAACACGGAATATGTTTACCTGGCTTCTGATGATAATGATATAAAATACGTTTCCTTGATAAATGAAGATAATTACTTCGCCGGAAAGTATCGTATTCAAAGCATAGCAATTATAATTCTTTCGGTTTCGATTTTGCTTGGTGCAGGGATTTCATACTACATAACAAGATATAAATACAAGCCCGTAGAAACGGTTATCAACGTTTCAAAAGCTATTACGCCGAGCCATGTGTTTGCCAGCGATGATAATGAGCTAGAGCAAATCAAGGGAGCTATTGAGTTTATATATGAACAGAAGATGCAGACAAAGGCTGTTCTTGAGGAACATAATATTTACATAAAAGAAAATGCTATAAAGATGCTTTTAGATGGAGATATTCGTTATCAAGATATAACCGAGCATGTAAAATCTCTAATTGATATTGACCAATACAAAGCCTATTGTGTTGCTGTAATAGATGATGAAAAATATCTTAACACATATCGGGAAGATCAACAAACAAATATATTTTTATCAAAAGCAAAGCATGTAATTTCCAAGGGCGGACGAGTGATTGCGGTATTTGAGTCGAAAGCTGATGAGGTTGTTGCTATACTAAATAAGCAAATAACTGAGATTAGTATAGACGGTACTATTGCCGTTGGAATGGAATGTATAGGGCATGAAGGAATAAAAACAAGCTATGATCATGCGCTTCTGGGTTTAAGCAGAAAAATACTTCCTGATACACCCCGGGTCATACCACCGCTGAGCAGCAGAGAAGCGGGGGCTATAACGATATCGACAGAAAACGAAATCCGGTTAGGCGGATTTATACAATCAGGAGATACGGATAAGGCGTTGGCGATGCTCAAAGAACTGGCCGGGGAGCACGGGATCAACAACCTGAATTATTTTTCATTTAAAACTTATCTATATAATATATCAAATATAATAATTAGGAGCGCTGAAAATGTATTGAGTGAAGATACATTGAGAAAACTGCTTGAAGATTTTAATTCTGCGTTTAAGCAGGAAGATTATCAAAGCATTTCTAAAGCTTTAATAGATTCAACGCAATATGTTACAGTTCGATATAGAGAAAAAATGAACAGCTCTAACAAGAATCTTAACGCAAGCCTTGTTAAATATATCGAAAACAAAATATCAGAACCCCAGCTTTCTTCAGATATGATCGCTGAGGCGATGAGACTCAATTCTGCTTATCTGAGACGATTCTTTAAAGAACAGAATGGAATTACATTGTGGGATTTTATTAACATGAAAAGAATTGAGACAGCAAAAAACAAGCTTATTACAACCGATTTAAGTATAAAAAATATTTCTTTAACCTGTGGTTACGTTAGTATCTCGACTTTTGTCAGAACATTCAAGAAATTCTCGGGCATGACACCCGGGCACTACAGAAACTTATACAGATAGCTTTTTTCTTGGGATTGTATCAAATTGAATACATAAACACAAAGTGAATATTTCATGTTCTCTTTGTTTTGTATACCATGGATACAGGAGATAAATTTATAAAATCCATATCTAATCAATAAGAAAGGAGTCTGAATTATGTTGGAATTCTTTAAAAACGGCGGAGTGTTTTTGTTCGATGAAGAAGATGCAGCAAGTGAGAGATCTTTTTATAAGTTAGAGGATCTGATGGGTGAAGAAGAGGGCGCAGACATTACAGAAGCTTATATAGAAGATGACGGCGAGATATGTGTTTTCTATGACAGCACTATACTAAACGAGGAACAGGCTGTTGAGAAATATAAAAAAGGAGATTATTCAAAACAAATTTAAGGGAGGCTGTCCAAATGAAAAAAATATTAATAGTATTAATTGCTGTTTCATTAACATTAAGCTTTGCAAGCTGTAAATCACAGCAACAAAAAATGATGGAGCAAGCCATGCAGGAATTTGAGGATATGACTGGTCAGGAGCAGTACGGCGATTCTGATTCAATGCAAGATTGGGAAGACGACATGGAACCAAATGACGATGGGTTTACTGATGATTATCAGAACGAACAAGCCGGCGTTGATGATTGCGATGGAAACTATGATAGAGAAGGCGAGACATACGTTGAAGATGGAGAGAACAGCGTACAGCTTGGCGGAGGCGAATGGCCGGAAGGTGCACCTGATGTTATCGAAGAACCTAAATTCGGTGAAGCTGAAATCAGTGGAATCATTTCATCAGACAGTGGTACAGTTGTCACATACTTAAGCGTTGCTAGAGAAGAAGCAGCGACATTGATTGGATCATATCTGGACAATAATGATTGGAAGATGCTTGCTCATACAAATGACAGCGATTGGGAAGTGTATTCCGGTCAGAACGGAAACATTGTTCTTACGATTGAATGGGATAGTGGAGATTTTTCTATTCTATGGGAAACATTTTAGTTCATCTCTGATACAAAATAATTCAATGCACAAAGTGGAGTTATATCAAAATATATACATATTTCACTTTGGGCGTTATTACTAATATGGATTGACATAGTGGATAATATTGGTACCTATCATAGTCATCAGGTATACTTATTTAGTTTTGGAGGCAATATTTGATGAAACCTATTGCCAATATATCATTTTCTGCAAAAACAGCTGTTGGGCCGTTCGTAAGCTTTATGAATTTGGACGCTGCGCCAAATCCTGTTTGCAGACGGAAACCACAATGATATTCCATTTCATTATAAATCTTAAGATGCGAGTTTTTGAGCGCCGTGTGAAACCCTTTTTGTTTTTCCTTTGAAACTCTGTCTAGGCCGCCGATATATCCGATTCTTTTATGCCCCCAAGGAAATAAAATGATTCGTTGCTGTTATCGTGCCTTCAACAACGTTTATACTGATGCAATTGAATTTTGGATCTGTGAGATTCCAGCTTATCATTATAATTGGAATATGCTGACTGTTATCGATCAGTTCCGCTAAAGATTCATCGTTGTCAACAAGGCATAAAACTATTCCGTCAAAATGCTGAATCGATTGATTTATAAAGTGTTTTTTAAGTATATCCAGCTCATTGTTAGCGGTATATAATACAGGCACAAGGTTATTTTAATGGAAGATTCTTTAATGGATAATGAGTAATACAACTTTGATGGTTGAAACTAATTAAATTTTATACTAAGAGTTTTATCATGTTTGGAGTGAAGGTTGACAAGAATTTAAAGGTTTAATTAATTTAATACTTAGTATTTTAATAAAGGCGAATAAAAAAGAGTTAAATCTTATAAGGGGTAAAAACTTCATAAAGGGTTCAAAAAAGCTTTTAGCGGGGAATAGCAGCCTGATGATATGAGAAATGGGGCAATATGAAGTATAAGTATAGGAACAGGCAATTTTGGTGTAGAGGGTACTATGTAGATACAGCAGGTAAGAATGCTAAGAGAATAAAGGAGTACATCCAAAACCAGTTAAAGCAGGATGAACTGGGAGAACAACTAACGATGGAAGAAATAGACTCGTTTACAGGTAGCACGTAACAGCTTTTCGCGTGCGCCAGACCGTACCAACGCCCTTTAGGCGTGGCTAGTATTAAAGGTCTATGCACGAAAGTCATGACCACCCGTTTTACGGGTGGTCATGACTGTATTATTATATTTTCCTCAGTGCAAACTTTTAGTAGAAGTCAGTATCTCTCGGAACTAATCTCTCTGGATAACTATAGAGCCAAATTCATTGTAATCAGTTCTAAATGTCTCTGGTTTACTTCTTATATCTTAAATTGACAAGAGTTAATTGATTTTTAATGGGAAATTAATGTATTCCTATCGCTTATATTATTCAAGCTAAAAAAATCAATAAAAAGTTAAAGATTATATGGCTTATATATTTAATATACGGATTTAAGTCTAAAAGATGTCATATATATCTAAAATAAATTTTTCGAGATTGAAAGCGGCTTAAAATGTCGTTAGTTTTTTGCTTGCTATATCCAATAGGATTAAATTCATAAAAAATATTAAATCAATTAAGCATATTGTCGAAGCTTGCCCTGTTTGTCTCTATTAATGGTTACGTAACCATATATGAAAAAGCCCATTTAAATGTAATATTTTATATTAAACCCCGTAGTTTACTAAATTTAAAATTATTTAGCTATTAAAAGTATGAAAAATCCGATAAAAAATATTTAGTGCTGCTAAATCAACTATTTCTATTTTGTGTACTCCTAAATATCTTAAAGTGTAAAATATGAAAATAGTATAAAATCGAATGAAATCAATAAGAATGTTAATTCAAATAAAAGATAAAGATAGTATAATCAAGTAAACAATTTGTAAGTAAATTATTAAACTTAAAATAAAATAATACTTAAAAACAACTTCGCAATTATATTTTAGGGGAAGAAAGCAGATGAAAGCGTTAAAGAAAATTCATTTAGGTGAGGATGGTGTACAACTTCTCACAAATGTTCCAGCTCCTGTTCCGGAAAGCGCCAGTTCTGTAGTTATACCGGCGCCGCATGAAGACATTTACAAGGCGATATATTAGATTTCCAGTATAGGAAGGGAGAACAATTTCAATGGATGCATTAGGAATGGTGGAGACGAGAGGGCTTGTCGGGGCGATCGAAGCGGCCGATGCTATGGTAAAGGCAGCGAACGTTGTACTTGTCGGCAAGGAGCAGATAGGTGCAGGGCTCGTTACCGTTATGGTGAGGGGAGACGTTGGAGCTGTCAAAGCTGCAGTCGAGGCCGGAAGCGCAGCGGCGGGAAGAGTCGGCGAGCTAAAGAGCACTCACGTTATACCGAGGCCGCACAGCGATGTTGAGGGGATTTTGCCAAAGCAAAAGGCGGACAAAAAAGAAGCTCCAAAACCGGCAGCAAAACCTGCTGAGAAACCAACAGAGAAGAAGTAAATGTATACCGGCAAAGTCGTAGGGAGCGTGGTCTGTACAGTCAAGGACCCTTCGCTCAAAGGGATAAAACTAAAGCTGGTGGAAGTGATCGAGAATGGGAAGCCGGCGGGAGTGATCGTTGCGTCTGACGCTACACGCCAAGCGGGCAACGGAGATTTTGTATATCTTATCGGTTCCAAAGAGGCAGGTATGCCGTTTCTTGATCAAAATAAGCTAAACCCGGTAGACGCTTCAATTATGGGGTTTATCGATGAATATAATGAGAATATTTAGTTTTGAAAGGAGCTAAACATGGAAAAGCAGGCATTAGGAATGGTTGAAACAAAAGGGCTCGTCGGAGCGGTCGAGGCAGCTGACGCTATGGTTAAGGCAGCGAATGTTACGCTGGTGGGGAAAGAAAAGATAGGCTCTGGGCTCGTAACCGTTATGGTTAGAGGCGACGTCGGCGCTGTCAAGGCAAGCGTGGATGCAGGCGCTGCTGCTGCCAAGAGAGTCGGAGAGCTGTTCAGCGTACATGTGATTCCAAGACCACATGAGGATGTTGAGTCGATACTTCCGGGCAAATAGGAGAAGAAGACTTGAAGATTGGCAGAGTAGTGGGCAACGTTGTGTCCACTGTTAAAAACGATACACACTACGGGTATAAGTTGTTGCTGATTGAATTTATAGATGCGCAGGGCAGAGCGACTTCGCCCAGGCAGATAGCGTTTGACGGCGCCGACGCAGGCGTTGAAGACATAGTGCTCATCAACGTTGACGGAGGCGCCGCAAAGATGATGCTTGAAGACGACGAGGTCATTGCCGATCTTACTATATGCGGAGTGCTTGATCACTTCGCTATTGATGGGAAAACTATGCATCTATAATTAGTATAACGAAAATACTATAGCCTGTTTTTGGCTGCAGTAAATTTAACAAGATGCGAGGATTGGCATGGATTTAAATAACATTGATGTTAGAGAAATAGTTGAAAAGGTAACTAAGGAAGTCAACAAACGGATAGGCAGCCAGGGGTTGAATATATCAGTTGCTGCTCATAACCTTTCATACGCTGAAGTGGCAGCTTCGATAGAACATTCCCTGCTTAACCCAGATATGACGAGAGAGAAGATGATATCGGGATGTGCTGATGTCAAAAAGTACAGGTTTGCTAACGTTTGTGCTACGCCGTATTTCTGCTTTGACGCCGCAGAGGCTCTGCGTAGGAGCGGCATCCCGGTATGTGTGCCGGTGGGTTTCCCTCACGGAGCTGCAAGCACCGCTGCAAAGCTCACTGAAATTCGTGAAGCTATAATGAATGGCGCAGGCGAGCTTGATTTGTCGCTGAATATCGTCGGAATAAAGTCTGGTGACTGGGACAAGGTCGAAAAAGACCTGCTAGAGATGATATTTGTGACAGGAGGCAGGGCGAAAGTCAAGGCTATATATGAGCAGGGGCTACTCTCCGAAGACGAAAAGATCAAGACGCTGACGCTTATAAAGCGATGCGGCACTGATTTTATAAAGATAAGCAATGCGCTGACTGGTAAAAAGGCGGCAGTGGAGGACGTCAAGTTCGTGCGCTCTATTGTTGGCAAAGGTATTGGCATCAAGATAGACGGCGGTGTGAAGACTGCGGAGACGGTAAAGGAGCTTTTAGCTGCAGGAGCTGATCGCATAGGGGCCAGCGCTTCGGTCAAAATAGTTTCCGAAGGATAGACGGAACGGAGCACGCTATGTGGGGTTATTGGCATAATTGAGATGTGGGGGATTTTTTCATAAAACGAATAGGATTATACGTTCTTGTACAAACAAAAAAAGCATTAGAATTTTCTTAATCTTTTTTTTGAATGGTTACAACAGAATATAAGAGAATGAGCTATTAACATAATAAGTAATAATTAAAAGCAGTCAATAGAATTCTTATGTGAGTTTCAATTACCGAATAATTCGGAATGATAATGTAGTGAGTACACAAAACCGTGCCAAATAGATAAAAATTATGATACAATTGATGCTCGCAGTAATCCGTGTGGGTACTTCTACGTTGGTTGCATATCGTTATATAACTTTTTATCAGAAGTACAATTTAATACGCAGTTTATTTTTAATAGTAGTTCAGATATAAATAGAAAATAACTTATTTATAAATATAGCTGGAGTAACGATGACTTACTCCGGCTATATTAGTTTTAAAATCAAACTATTCTGATGATAAAATAAAAGCACTTCGTTTCCGACGTGCTTTAAAACTTTATCGAACAGGAAGTAATTGTTCTGTCCTATCCGAAATTATGGCGGAGAGAAGATATTAATTCCCAAACACATAAACCCTTATAAAACCCTTTAAATATAGGGAAAATTGCATAAATAGTTTCTTTCGAAAAATTGAAAGGAGCTACACAAATGAAAGCCACAGAACAAAATGAGCAAAACATCAATACATTACATTCTTTGCCCTTATCAAACCTAAAATCATTTTCAAAACATCCATTTAAGCTATATCCTGAAGAAAAAATGCTAGAGCTTATAGAAAGCATCAAAGAGCAAGGGATTATCGTTCCTATACTCGTTCGACCGATTGAGGATAATAAGTATAGTCACGAAATTGTTGCCGGGCATAACAGAGTTAAAGCGGCACAACTTGCTGGACTGAAAAAGATATCTTGTGATGTTCGAAATATTGATGACAATACTGCGACTATTATGATGATTGACAGCAACCTTCAACAACGTGAAAATATTTTGCCCAGTGAAAAAGCTTTTGCATATAAATATAAACTTGATGCTATAAAATCTCAAGGGAAACGAAATGATATAACTTTGTGCCAACTTGGCACAAAGTTGAATAGTGGCAGTCAAGTTGCAAACGAACATGAAGACAGCAGAAGAGATGTTTACAGATATATACGTTTAACAAATCTTATCACCCTCTTGCTTGACAAGGTAGACGAAAGAAAACTTGCATTTATTCCTGCTGTAGAATTGTCGTATTTGAGCAAAGATGAACAAGAGTGGTTGTATGATATTTTAGATCGAGAAGAACATTTTGGAGTATCGCTTTCAATGGCAACAAAACTTAAGGGCATTAGCAAAAGCGGAACACTCACTTATGAAAAAATTGATAAAATTATTGTAGCAAAAAATCAAGAGCCGCCAAAAGCAGTTAAAATTTCGTATAGAACAGTAAAAGATTATTTTCCTAAAGGTACAACACCACAAGAATACGAAAAAGTTATAAAACAAGCGCTTGAAGAATGGTTTGAGAATCATCCTATTCCCAAAGAAAGAAATAAAAGCAAATCGATTGCACGATAATATTTTAACTAATAATTTATTTTGAGTATCAGAAATGATGCTCTTTTTCTATACAAAAAATTAAGAAATGAGGTTAAAAAAATGATAAATCCGAACGAAGAAACTTATGAAGAAATAGTCATAGGTGATATTCCAGCAATATTCACATCACTAAGAATTGACCGTGATAAATTACCACAAGGCGTTTTTGCTTACGACATTCGACATGCAGATGAAGACAGAATGGAAGCAGCGGAAATAGCAAAAAATGTGTTGGTAAACCACATGGGCACTGTGTTAACAAAAGAACCACTTGATCTTGATGAAAACGGATCAATGATTTTAGAAGAGTATGATTTTTGCTTTGTCGCAGAATCCACATCTATTACATTAGAACAGTTTTTAATCGGCGAAAAAAGATTATCAAATTCTATTGATGTTGTTGTAGTGCAGCCGTTCTGTCAACCATCAAGCCAGAATATAAAAAATGACCTAACTACACTGCAACAGCAGGTCGGCGGTTATATAGAAATGATAAGTCCATTTAAAGATAAAAATATTTGCCTCATATGTAATGAAGAAGGGAAAATCAAAGGTTTGCCGCTTAATAGACAAGTGGGTAATGATATTATCGCAGGTACATTCATTATAGCTGGAGTTGGCAATGATGGAGAATTGGTTTCTTTGAATGATAAGCAGATACAACAGTACAAAGATAAATTTAATGATTTGGATTTATCCGACTTCACTGATGATAATAAGAACCATCGAAAAGGATATATTGAAAGATAATATAAGAAAAGAGGTATTGATAATGATAATTGGAGTAGATCACGGCTATGGTTGTATAAAAACGCCAAACCATATTTTCACAACTGGAATAACCGAATATGAAAAAGAACCTTACACTATACAGAATGTTGTGAAATTTAACGGGAAATATTATGTGTGTGGCAGCGGCAGACAATCTCTTGTCAGGGATAAGACAGAAGACGACAGTTATTATATCTTGACACTTGCGGCGATTGCAAAAGAAATGAAATACAGAAAGGCAGGAACAAAAGATAATATCATATTAGCAGCAGGTCTGCCATTAACCAGTTTTGGTAGAGATAAAGAAAAGTTCACAAAGTATCTTAAACGTTCTTTGTTCCAGCCAGTGAAATTTGAATTTGAAGATCAGGAATACAAAATAAACATAACGGACGTGATGATGTATCCACAAGGATATCTAGCTGTAATAGATTATTTAGACAAGTTGAAAAGCGAACCATCGGTCATTGTCTGTGATGTGGGAAGTTGGACGGTTGATGTTATGCGTCTTGATAATGGCAGACCAAATGCGTCAACTTGCAGGAGCTTAGAACTTGGTATTATAAGAATGATAGATGAAATACTAGAGCAGATCAGGCGGAGCACAGGACTGTCGGTAACATCTGCGCAAGTTGAGCAAGTACTAAAAAACCAACCTTGCAGCCTGAATGAAAAGGCAAACGAGATAATTCGAGAGCAAGGGAAAACTTATGTGGACACCCTGTTTCATACTCTTCTTGAAAGTGGTTTTGACGTTGCAGCCGTACCAATTATCTTCTTAGGCGGCGGAGCTTCATTTTTAAAACAAAATGTTGGGAAAAACAGAATAGCAAAGGTTAGCTATATAGAGGATATTCGTGCTAATGCAATCGGCTATGAGAAAATAACAAGTCGGAAAATAGGTGAAGTTAAATGAATGATTATAGAATCAGCGTGAGGCTTAATCTTGAAAAATTATTACACAGAAAAGCATATGAAATATTAGCAACGATACCGAACCGAAAGAAATCGGATTTTGTAGTATATGCTCTTATAACTGCGAAAGAAAGAGAAACAACCATAGCAGAAATGGAGCAAGTGGTAAAAAAGGCTATGGATGGCGCAGCAATATCAAAGCCCAAAGAAGAAAACGGTATGGATATGGCTATGGACTATCTTGAAAGTTTGTAATCAAAAATGACATTCAAAAAAACAAGTGATACTCTGTTTATATAAAAGGAAGGGAGCCGAAAAGAATGAATGCAAACGAAATAATGAAACTTCATGCCGAGAAAACCATTGATATATCAAGTATTGATGATGATAGCTATTTTGGAGATGGATGGGCTGTTTTACATCTTAGTCAATATAATTACATTAAAGGGTTGCATTATATAGCTGATGATGAAGATGATTTTAATCATCTGAACTATATCGCTGAGTTTGATATCGAAGAAAATGATAGTATATATCATGGATTTATTGAAGAATATACTTTCTTCGTAACAGAGATCATAAAAGAAAAACAAGCTCAAAAATGACTTCGCTACATACTAGATGGAATCCTTTTTATAATGAAAGAGGTGGTATGGTTATAGAATCAGGTTGCATATTTCTTGAGAAATGCTAATTGGGAAACATACTCTATTTTTAATATTTTCATTCTATTCTTCTGACTTAGTGGAAACATCTGGGAAAAAGATTTGCAACGATCTCAAATAGTGATGGGGATAAAAAATATATCCTATTGATTCAATATCAATGATTGTTGCATTGTTAATATTTTTTGCTAATAAAAAATCATAGAGTTTTTTTAGTGCGTATTGTTTATCAGGAGTCTTATAATTGAGACAAAGATAATTGCCTTTTGGGAAAAACTTTATCAGTTTGCTTTTCTTATTTCCAAAATTTTTTACACAGGTGTATACCTGTGATTCTTTTATTGTTTGATTTTCTATACTATGAATCAAACCACTTTCAAAAGTGCCCTTTAGGTTATCGTGTTTTTGTACTATACCTAAATTAATAAAAGCCATTTCAATTTCTTCGGGGGTTGGTTCTATGGAGCATGAAGCAGATAAGAAATAACGAGAAGGAAAATATTTTATATAAGGCTCACCAGAGGAGTTTTCAGCTTTTAAAAGATTCAGCTGATTTTCTATTGCCTCAATGTCATCAACAGCTATTTTCAGAGCCTCTATCTCCTGTAGTGCTTTTACCTTTTGTTCTATTAAAATACTAATAGTATATTGGATATTATTTTCTAAGAAAGCACCTTTAAGCTGACTATATGGGATGCCGACTTGTTTACAATACTTGATGATATCAATGATTAGAAATTGGCTGACATGATAATAGCGATAGCCGTTATCTTGATTAACATAAGCAGGTTTTAAAAGACCTTCTCTATCGTAAAGTCGTAATGCCTGTATTGAAATGTCTTTTAATTTTGACACTTGTCCTATAGATAAATAGCCTTGCAATTAAATACATTCCTCTCTATTGACTCTATACCTAGTATATACTTTATACTTGAATTATCGTCAAGTCAAGAAAGAGAGCTGAAATGGAAATTATAAAACAGGAGCAAAGGGCGTTAAAAAAAGGGAATTTGGTTAATTTGTTTATGGCAATTGCAGGGGTTTTGATAGCTTTGTTATCAAATTCGTCAGCGCTGTTGATGGATGGACTATTTTCATTTATCCAATTTATTTCAACAGTAACAGCTACAAAAATATCTAAGGATATGGGCGAAAAGAATATAGAAAAGTACCCGATGGGACAACAGACTAAAGAGGTACTATATGTTCTTTTCAGATCATTTTTAATTTTGGTATTAACCATTAGCTTTTTAGTAAATAGCATCAAAAAAATAATAGACTTTGTAGTCTTTTCCAAGGAGATACCAATAATAAATACAAAATATCTTCTTATTTACGGTATTATTATGGTAGTCCTTTGCTTGTTTCTAGTGGTGATATATAATTGGCATAACAAAAAAATAAACAATATTTCTTCCATTTTAAAGACAGAAGCGATAGGGGCATTAATGGATAGCATTGTTAGCATAGCCGCAGTAGGTGCTTTAATTCTTGTTGAGGCAGTTCAGGCATTATCACCCATAAGACCCATAGCAGATGCTATATTGGTTGTCGTTATTTCTGTATTCTTTTTAAAAGAGCCAATTAAAATATTCTTCAAACAGATAGTGATATTGTCAAGGAAGCGGACTAATTATAAAGAAGAAATCGAAATCAAAGAGTTGCTGAAAAAAGAGGTGTGTCATGCTACAGTAGAAGCATTATTCATATGGTCTTTAGGGAAAACAAAGGAGGTATATATAAAGCTGAAAATAGAAGACAGTCTCACTGTAAAAGATGTAGTGGATGTAAAAAGAAATATTGAAGAGATTATTAATAATAGAGACAAACAGAGCATTGTTATTATAAACATATAAAGGCTTTAATAATGGGTAAGGTACATATTCATGTAGTGCAACTTAAAACAGAAGAAGTAACATAAATCGGAATCGGAGCAGTTTTGTTACTGTCAAATAAAATTCCCTGCTTTTTGGCAAATAAGATTCCCTACTTTTTATTTAGTATTTTCCACAAAGATCTGTTTTCTGTGAGCTAAGCGGTAACTGTCGTCGGAAAATGAAAGCACCTGACATTTATGAGTCAACCTATCCAACAAAGCGGTTGCTAGAATCGAATCACCAAGAACATCAGCCCATCCGTCAAAACCCTTATTAGAAGTAATTACGACAGAAGTATTCTCGTATAAATGAGATATCAGTTGGAAGAACATATTGGCTTCTGTTTTCCCAACCGGTAGATAACCTAGCTCGTCAATAATAAGTAAGTCTGCTTCCTTGATCCACTTAAGACGTGCTGCTGAACTTCTGGATATCTCTTGTGTTTTCAGGATATGAACAAGCGTATCCATAGAGGAAAAGAAAACCTTGTATCCAATCTCCACAGCCTTGTTTCCGATAGCCAGAGCAAGATGTGTCTTTCCTGTTCCCGGAGGACCGATTAAGATCAGGTTGTATATTCCTTCAATCCAAGTAAGGGCGGCCAACTGATTTAACTGCCAGGTGGTAATCCCTTTCTGAAACTCTGTATCAAACGTCTCAAAGCCCTTGTAAGTCGGCAGACAGGCTTGCTTGATCCTTCGTTTCTTTTTATTCTCCTCTCGATATAAAACCTCATCATGCAGACAGTTCGCTAGGAAAGCCTCGTTGGATATTTGCTCATTTAAAAAAGGAAATGTTCTCCTGGACATATTCGCAAGTCCAAGCTGTTTTGCATATGTACGGATGCGTTCAACGTCTGTCATTACCGCTCACCGCCTTTACAGAGACTGGCGTAAACCTCTATAGGTCTCGTTTGGGCTATGACTACACTATACTTAACAGGGATAGTACCGCTACATTCAGCAGGCAAAGGTTTCAGTTGTTTAAAGTACTCCAATGTATCCCTAAAATCATTAGCCGATACGATCTGCCTATCCAGACAATACACGGCTGCACGATGGAGTTCATCTGCTGAATATATCTCTGCAAGTTTCAGCAGTATACCCAGCTGGTCTCGAACATATCTCGGTTTAGCTTCAATAATCTTCTCTACAAAACGAGTTCCTTCCGGTGATATGTATCCAGCAAACACTTTGTCTTTAATGCTTTGCAGTTTGGAGAACCTGTCCCGTTCCGGATGTTCATTGCGTACGCATTTTCCTACACCGTCAGCTATAGTATATTCATCAATAAATACATCGTCTTTTAAATCGTAAAACCGTACCCTATTTGATGTTTCATCAGCTTCTATCCGAACTTTTTTACCCGGCTCATAGGTTCCCTTGGGCATACAGTAACGGTTCTGCCGGTACATTACAACATTGTTTTTACGAACGATAGCAGTTGACGGTACATAAGTTGATTCTCCCAATTCCGGCGCAGATTTCAAATGCTGCTGCTCCTGCGCAAATACAACGGCAGGGACCATCTTTGTTGTCTCGTGCACTAATCCGTTTCCGGTCCGGTCCAACCACGCCAGCCCGTCGCTGTTGAGCCTTGCTATCCCGTGATAGATTCTGCAGGTCAGAAAGTTGTTTTTTACATACTTTACAACAGCTTCAATCTTTCCTTTACTTTCCGGGTCATTGCCACGACACAAATGGACAGAGAAACCAGCATAATTCTTGTAGTTTTCAAATGTTTCTGTATATATAATATCTCCGCTGTTTTCGCTGACAACCATTACTCTATCTTGATCATATACGATTTCTGTTGGCCTGCCTCCATAAAAGCGGAATGCTCTGTCATGTGCCTGTATAAATGTTTGTGCTGTAAAGGGTTCTAATTGAAAGCATACATATTTATATCGTGAGCAGCTTAATACCATTGCGAATATATATATCCTAACGGATTTCCCGTAGCTGTCTTTCATTACCTTTTGTCCCAAATCCACCTGAGCCTGATAGCCAAAAGGTAATTCAGGATTCTCAGCATACTGTCGTATTTTTACGGGTGCCGGTATACCTTCTTTCTCTCTAACGTTACTCACAAACAACCGAACTGTACGGTATGACGGCTTAAAGTCCGCAAAGTCTTCCCTAAGATTATCGTAAAGTATAGCTCCTGAGATTTCGGGATATGTTTTTAGTTTATCCAACACATACCCGTAATACGGATCCATGATTTTTGTTCGTTCTTTGGCTTCAAGCATGTATGACAGATATTCGCCCTCTGTCATGTCCCAATACTTCCTTACTGTTTTTGCATCAAGCCTAAGTTCCCGTGCTGCTCTTTGTTTTTTGTACCCCATTGTTTTTAGTTTCTGTATTTCTGCATACATCGTTATCCCTACCATTTCTGCCTGCCTCCATTTATACTCTCATTCGAGTATAAATGGACAAGCTCTTTTATTCATTAAGTAGGGAAAATTGTTTGCCAAAAACCGTCCAATATAGTTTACCAGTTACACTAGGCGAATACTTTTACAATGATACAGATACTTTGATAGCAATAGTAGGAAAGAGCTTTTATGATCAGTATGGAAATATTAAAAACTTATCATTATCCAATAATAACGGAACCCTATCAGAATTTGAAGAAAAGATTATTGATATTTATAGGGTAAGGGATAATGGCTGATACGAAGATTATAAAAATATTTGAAGATAGGCAACAGAAGGTTCTATTAACCGAACAGCAAAAAAGTGACATAGCCGCTATGAAGCCATTGATAGGGGAAAACAACTTAATACTTCAAACTGATGGAAAGTTGTTAATCAAGCATTATGTCGGATTCATTCAATTAAATAAAACGAGACTATTAATTTACCCAAAAATATCAAGCAAAACACCCGACGAAAGCCTAACCATAAAATCTTTTGAAATTCTTATGAAGTTACTTGCTTTTTCGGGTTTTAATAGTGTGAAAAGAACACCAGACCCACAAATGTTCGACCAATACAATGGAGACCTCCTTGAAATTTATATCAGTTTTTTTATTGACGAATTATTATTACAGTTTAAGAGAGATATTAATCGAGGCTACAATAATATATTAGAAAACCAGTCGTTTATCAAGGGAAAAGTTGATTTTTTGGAGACAGTTAAAAAGAATAGTTTTCGAAAACATCTCCATTATGTACGATACGATCAGTTTAGTGAAGATATATTACTAAACAGAGTTTTCAAATCTGTGATTAAAAACTTGATTAAGAGAACAAATTGTAAGAACAACAAACTAAAGCTTAAGCAGTCATTACTTTGGCTTGAAGATGTAGATTATATACAATTAAATAAAGAAATATTGAGTAGCATGAAATTTTCTCGTCATAACATTAAATATAAGCCTGCATTTAATATGGCTAAACTTTTTTATCAAAGCTCAAGTCCAAATTTAAATGTTGGTGATGAATTAACTTTTAGCTTCTTAATCCCGGTAAATAATCTATTTGAAATGTATTTATATAAAGTTTTTTGTATGAATCATTCCAATAGTTATCAAGTAAGATATCAAAGTCCAGTTAGCTATTTGTCATACTCAGACGAGAAGAAGTATTTGCAATTAAAACCAGACATCACAATTCTCAATCAGAATAGTGTAGTTTTTATTATTGATGCAAAGTATAAGGAATTGTTTTTTGATGATTTGAACCTTAAGATAGCACAATCTGATATTTATCAAATGCTAGCTTACAGTGTTCGGTATAAGTGTAATGAGATAGTGCTTGCATATCCAAGATTTCTAGATGATATGCAGCATGATTTGTTGATTCATGAGCTAAAAATAGACAATTACGATCATACAGTAACAATAAAGCTTGTTAAAATTGATTTAAATTTAGAACCTGAGTTATTGGCAAGTGATTTGGAAAGCTTGTATAAACTAAACTGAGTACTAATTAATCGGGAAATTATTGCTAACTATATCGGAAAACTAAAAATTACATGATATCGCCCATTTAAAAATGCGAGTAAAAGAATTGATTTTCTATCGCTGTTATAACAAAAGGGGGTTAAGATGCGTAAAAATGCAAAAGAGCCCAGCAGAATTTATACAAGATTCTATAACGAGACAAAAGTAATAAATGATTGGACGGATGAAGATGAGTTGACGGAAGCAATGATAAAGCTGTTTAGTAAAGAAGCGGTTAAATCTATTCAAAAAAAAGTAGCTAGTGCTATTGATGAGTTCGATTGGGTGGAGGCTTAAGCAAATGCAAAGCGTTAAAAATAAGGTTTCAATAGGTTTGCTTGGTTTAGCAATTGCAGACGCTTTGGGAGTGCCGGTTGAGTTTGTTGATAGGAAGACACTATGTAAAAATCCTGTCAATGATATGCGTGCATATGGAACCTATAATCAACCCGCTGGAACATGGTCCGATGATACAAGTATGACGCTATGTCTTGCCGAGAGCTTAATATATGATCTGGATTATTCGGATATTATGCAGAGATTCCAATCATGGATTAGTCAAGGTAAGTACACACCATTTGGCGTTGTGTTTGATGTCGGCAAAGGCACAAGAAACGCTATAAATAAATTTATTAATGGCAATCACCCTTTAGAGTGCGGGGGTAAAGATGAGCGTGACAATGGGAATGGTTCATTGATGCGTATATTGCCTTTGGCTTTTTACTTGCATTCTAAGTATGGAGAAGATATCACTGAAAGCGATGAGGCCATGGGCATTATTCATAAGGTTTCATCATTAACTCATGCTCATAAGAGAAGCCTTATTGCTTGCGGCATATACTTATCAATTGCAACTATGCTCATGGGTACAATTTCAATTGATTATGCAATCGAAATCGGGACATATCGAGCCATGGAATACTATCTTAAGAGAGACGAGTTTAGACAGGATTTGGATTACTATAAACGCTTATTTAATAAGGGATTCAAAGAGACATCTGTTGATCAGATTAGAAGCAGTGGTTATGTTGTTGATACACTTGAAGCAGCGTTATGGTGTTTATTGAATTCGAATAATTATAAGGATTGCGTTCTAAAAGCAGTAAATTTAGGCGAAGATACTGACACTGTAGGTGCAGTAGCAGGTGGACTAGCAGGTTTACATTATGGCTACGATAGCATTCCTGACGAGTGGCTTTCGGTACTTGCTAAGAAAGATGAAATTGAATCAATTACCAACAGACTGTATATTTCTCTTAATAGCGATAGTATTCGCAGTTTATGCGCATATATCCCGTATTTTGAATCGGCAACCCGAGAAAGCGCATACCAATATCCTTCATATGATGAGCCTGTACTAAAGTTCATAGACGAAGTTTACAAGTCTAATTTATTAAGCTATCACTATTTAGATGTTATAAAGAACAACGGTCTTAATACTGAAGGAAAAATAAAAGCTGCAATAAAAACAGCAGATCTTGAGTTGCTTAAAGCTATTTTAACTGGTTACGTTCGACAGGAGCGTTTCTGTGAAGGGTTGTTTGCTTCAGCAATTGAGGATAAAACGATTCTTAAAATACTAAGAAGATTTAAAAAGTTCTTATAATTGTATTTGGAATAGCCAGATGATATGATAAAAGCACGTCCGAATCGACGTGCTTAAAACTTTATCGAACAGGAAGCTAATTATTCTGTCCTATCCGAAATTATGGCGGAGAGAGAGGGATTCGAACCCTCGTTACGGTAACCCGTAAACACGAGTTCCAGTCGTGCGCCTTCAGCCGGACTCAGCCATCTCTCCACATAAAACGCAAGCACTATTCTAGCACAAAGAAACCAAAATAACAACAGCTAAATTAAAGTTTGGAATAAGTCATGACCACCCGTAAAACGGGTGGTTTGCACTAGCCCTATAAGGGCATGTTACCGGCCAGCGCCTAAAGACGCTGGCTTTCACTTTGTTCAAGCCTCCACTGCCGTTGCCTCTTTTGCCACTCCTAAAGGAGTATTTGTACTACCAGCTACCCCTTAAAAGGGTTCTCATACTCTTTTACACTCAGCTTATCTAAAGCTATGTCGTGTTTCTCCTGCTCTTGGATATATTTTGTTATTGTTGCTTCATTTAACCCTACTGTACTAACATAATATCCTTCTGCCCAAAAATGCCTGTTGCCAAATTTATACTTTAAGTTTGCATGCTTATCAAACATCATCAGTGCACTCTTTCCCTTCAGATATCCCATAAAACTTGATACGCTTATTTTGGGCGGAATACTCACCAGCATATGTATATGATCCAGCATTAGATGTCCTTCCAATATCTCTACACCTTTGTATCTGCATAGTTGCCTCAATATCTCTCGCATACTGCTTTTATATTGATTATATATTGCTTTGCGCCTATACTTAGGTGTAAATACTATGTGATATTTACACATCCATTTTGTATGTGCTAAACTATGTGTTTTGTTTGCCATTAAGTCACCTTTCCTTTCTTGTTATAGAGACTTGAACATCCCTATACTACTGGTTTGGTGACTTTTTGTATAACTTTTATCGCTCACCCGCATAGCGGGTGGTTTATATTTCGCACGCTTTGCGTGCTCAACTGGCTAAAGCCATAATCAAAACCACCAGTTAAACTGGTGGTATGCACAAGCCCTATAAGGGCATATTACTGACACAGCGTCTTAAGACGCATTAAATTGTTCGCCAATCGCATTACTTTTTCAGGCCGCCGCTCAAGCGGCCTTTTCTATGCCTTTATATTCTTGGCACCCGTAAACGGGTCAATATATTCCTTGAATGATATCTGCTCTGCTACAATATCTTCTTGCAGTTGATTCTTTATGTACTCCTCTATCACTCTTGCATTGCGCCCTACCGTATCTACGTAATATCCCCTACACCAAAAATGTCGGTTCCCGTATTTATATTTTAGGTTCGCATGCCTATCAAATATCATCAGTGAACTTTTCCCTTTTAGATATCCAACAAATTGTGATACACTCAGACTTGGAGGAATACTTACCAGCATGTGTATATGGTCTGGACATGCTTCTGCCTCTATTGTCTCTACTCCTTTTTGTTCACACAGCTTACGAAGAACTTTTCCTACATCTGCTTTTATCTTCCCGTATATTGCTTGTCTTCTATATTTCGGAGCAAATACTATATGGTATTTACATCTCCATTTGCTATGTGATAAGCTTTTTATGTCATTCATGACACTTGGCCTCCTTTGCTTTTTTGATGCGGTTGGCGAACCTTCATCATCTTAGCATTGGAGGTCTTTATACTGCTATAAGCTTTTTTATTCCCCCAGTTGAACTGGGGGTATATTGTGCTGAAGCGCAATAAAAAAGCCGCCTAATAACAGGCGGCTAGTTTTGGTTTATTCGTTTGTGCCAAAGGTTAATCCACCGGTTCCTTCTTCCTCATCCCAAGAGAATTGCAGCATTTCGTCGCTGCTGTTTGTTGCAGTTAAAGTATGAAACCCCTCAGACTCATATGTCATAGTGATTTCCCATCCGTTCTCTGTAATTTTCTTTTCGTAGTCACCTGCTATCTTGGAAGTACAGCCTTCGAATGAGATGTTTACGCCTGTTCCTGCATCCATAACAAATATTACTTTTACGCCTTTGACTTCAGGTACGTTATTTGGAAGCTTGTCACTAGGCCAGGACATTCCGTCTTCATCGCCCTGAATATTTATATCACCCTCGTCACTGGAAATAGATACATTGCCTCCATCGTCATCAATATCAATATCAACATCTTCACCGCTCTGGGCTTCCATCATGCCTTCGATTATGTTCTCAACTGCATTTTCTTGTGCTTTTCTGCAGCCGACAAGGCCTATTATAAGGAATACAACCAACATTACAATAAGAACTTTTTTCATATTGAAAACTCCTTTCATAGATAACCTCATTATACAACATTTTTATAAGAAAGACATATTAAAATATATTATTATTACTTTATTTAGCTATTTTTTAAGAGAAAAGAGCAAGTCTGCCATGTTTTGGCCCAGAGTTTTCATTGTTTCAATGCCTTCTTCGTCATTAAGAACTTCACCTTTCTGTCGGCCTATGCCTTGGTTCCAATAGCTTGAACCGACAATAATGCCTTCACTTATAGTGAAAAGATTGTTGATTGCATTAAAAGCTGCAAGAGCACCGTTCCTTCTTACGGCGACCACACTTGCACATACCATACCTTTTAAAATTTTATGCGGCCTTGTTGAATATCCAACCCGGTCAATAAAAGCTTTTGCCTGTGCAGTAAGGCTTCCAAAGTAGACGGGTGAACCAATAATCAGTGCATCCGCTGCTGCAATTTTTCGGATGCACTCATTTATGATATCGTCGTCGAATATGCACCTCGGTGAATCGCTTTTTTTGCATTTGCCGCATGCGGTACAGCCGTGTATATCACGACTGCCTGCCTGTATAAGTTCTGTGTATATACCTCTGTTTTCAAGTTCATTTAATACGGTGTTTAGTAATATGTAAGTATTGCCTTTTGGCCGGGGACTTGTATTTACTGCTATAGCTCTCATAAAAATACTCCTTTTAAAGTAGCTTCACTAGAAGCTCGTCTACACCCGAAAAAAGAAAGTCGGGTTTATCCGGACTGTTTTCTATGTCCTCTTTTGTCATCTCACCTGAAAGAACCCCGATGGAACACATATTGTTATTTATAGCAAGGAGCATATCAGTATACAATCTGTCTCCTATTACGGCTATCTCTTTAAACTCGACGCCGGCCATTTCTTTTATGTATGCAGCTGTTTCGTGCGAAGGCTTGCCAAGGAACTTTGGTTTTGCACCTGTTGCGTATATCAGCATTGCACACATGCTCGCACAGTCCGGAAGTATTTTGCCGCCTTCGAGCGGGCATACGGCATCTATATTGGTAGCTAGGAACGGCAGTCCGGCTCTTAAAAGGTCTGTAGCTCGGCTTGCTTTTTCAAAGTTAAAGGTCGTGTCGAAACCGACTACAACGCAATCAGGCAGTCCGTTTTCTAAGCATTGTATACCTGCGCTCTGGAATTGTTCTTTTAATAGCGGAGTACCAACAAGATAGACAGACGGATTTTTACCAAAAGTATCTTTCAAATATTTTATGGTCACATCGCCCGAAGTGATAATCTTGTTCCTTTTATAGCTGCCAAAGCCAAGGGCTTCCAGTTTGTCTGTATATGCGCTTGGAGACTTTGAAGAATTGTTGGTAAAAAAGAAGTAAGATATGCCGCGCTCATCAAACAGTCTTAATAGATCTTTTGCACCGGGCAAAACCTTACTGCCAAGATAGATAGTTCCGTCCATATCGAGTACATAGCATTTTATTTGTTTTAATCTTTCCATTTCTATACCGCCGGATTCATATTAGTTGTATCAGTATGCCCTGTGATTGTATCAAAGAAAGTCATTTGACTCAACATAAATAATTGTTTTTGAGCTGTGTGATATGTTAGAATGATAGTAACTTTTTTAACGGGGGACTACATGTTATATCGTAAAAACATAAAAAACGGACAGGATATTTCAGCACTTGGCTTCGGCGTAATGCGGCTGCCGCTGACTCAGGATGGGCACATCGATAAGCCTGAAGCTAAAAAAATGATCGACTACAGCATAGCGCAAGGCATCAATTATTTTGATACAGCAGTGCCATATCATGGCGGAGAGAGTGAGCCTTTCCTGGGCGAAGCCCTTGAAGGGATAAGAGACAAAGTATATATCGCTACAAAAATGCTTCAAAGGAAAATAAACAGCTATGAAGAGATGGAAGAGATGTTTGCAGGGCAGCTAGAGAAACTGAGAACAGATCATATAGACTACTATCTGCTTCATGGTTTTGTAAATGCGCAGCAGTGGCATCGCCTCAAAGAGTTGGGTGTACTTGATTTTATAAATAAGCACAAGAAATCCGGGGCAATAAGACAGATAGGGTTTTCGGCGCATATGACCCATCCTGAATTTATTGAAGTCCTTGACGATTTTGACTGGGATTTTACCCAGATACAATACAACTACATTGACGAGGACATACAAGCCGGGAGCAAAGGCCTTGAGCACGCTCGTAAAAAAGGAGTACCAGTAATAGTAATGGAGCCCATAAGGGGCGGTTTTCTTACTATGGTCAACGATGATATAAAAGCTATTTTCGATAAAGCAGAGGATAAAAAAACGCCTGCTCAATGGGCTTTGCGGTGGGTCTGGAACCAAGAAGGCATACTTACTGTACTGAGCGGCATGTCAACTCAGGAGCAGCTGGAACAGAACATTATATCAGCAAGTGTGGCGGAGCCTGGAAGTCTGTCCGACAACGATATAAAAATATTGGAGGAGGCAAAGGCCGAATTCAAGAGCAGGATAAAGGTACTGTGTACACAGTGCGGATACTGTATGCCGTGTCCGCAGGGAGTTAATATACCAGTTACATTTGAAAGTTATAATATCTATCATATGCTGAGCGAAAAAAGAGGAAAACGCTGGTACTATGTAATGACATCCGGTGGCATGGGCGAAAGATGCGAAGCGTCTCTTTGTATAGAGTGCGGTATCTGTGAACAGAAATGTCCGCAGGGGATAAAGATAATCGACGAACTTAAGAACGCATTAGCAGTTCTGGTGCCGGACGAGTTAAAGGAGATTAAATAGTGAACAGTCTGAAAGGGAAAACAGCGGTAATAACAGGAGCTGGAAGAGGCATAGGTTATGCTATTGTCCAGAGGATGCTGGAAGAAGGCATGAATGTCTTTGCAACTTCAAGGGACATAAGCAAGCTTGAGAAAATAGATAGTGACAGGATTTTTGCGTTCTCAGCAGACCTTACAGATACAGGAGCTCCGACCGATATAATAGAAAAGTGTGTTTGCACTTTCTGCGGTGTAGATGTTATAATTAACAACGCAGGATACGCAAAAAAATTACTGCTGAGCGACACATCGGCGCAGGAATTCGACAAGCATATGGCTGTGAATGTACGGGCGCCTATGCTGCTTGTCAACGCAGCGCTGCCCTGGCTGGAGAAATCTGAGCATGCGGCTGTTGTGAACATATGCTCTGTGGTAGCTGTAAAGGGATATGAAACTCAAGGGGCGTATACTGCTTCAAAGCATGCGCTTCTTGGGTACACAAAGGTGCTGGCAAAGGAGCTTTACAATAAAAATATTCGTGTACATGCGCTGCTTCCCGGCGGCGTTGGTACAGAGCTTATACTAGAGACACGACCGGATCTTAATATGGACGATCTTTCCACACCGCAGGAGATAGCGGATATAGTTATATTCCTCGTCGGAAACAGGAACAATTCAGTAATAGATCAAATAAGCGTCAGAAGATATACAAAACAGCCTTGGGCATAACACAGGGAGCGGGACATTGAAGAAAATTGGCATAGCGCTTGGCGGGGGCGGAGTAAGAGGAGCAGCGCATATAGCATACCTTAAGGCGATAGAAGAGCTGGGGGCAAAGCCGGTCATCGTTTCCGGTACATCCAGCGGTGCTATTGCAGGTTCGCTCTATTGCGCAGGAATGGCTCCTGCCGATATAATAGATATGCTCGGAAGTATGTTCAGAAACAAAAAACAGACAGGCATGTTTGCTAAATTTGCCAAGAAAAGCAGCGCTCTTGTATCTGTGGCAGCAAGAAGAGCTTTAAAAGAAATACTGCCGGTAAACACTTTTGAAGAAATGGAAATTCCTCTAAAAGTGGTAGCAACCAACGTTAACACACTGGAGGAAAGGGTGTTTGAAACAGGCAGACTGCTTGATGCGCTGATGTGCAGCGCAGCACTTCCGGGGTCGATACTCCCGCAGGAATATGACGGAGAGTATTATATTGACGGGGGGGCAACAAATATTGTACCATTTGATATTATAAGAGAGCAATGCGATATACTGATAGCTATAGATGTTTCACAGGTAAGACCTAAAAGTTCAGGTCATGACATGAAAGCTGCGGAAAGAGCAGACTGGGCTGCGGCACAGCAGGCTCTTATATCTTTAAAGCGAATGTGCAGCCCTATAGACATATTCGAACGCCCAAGTTTCGATAATACCGGAACAATGGAATTCGGCAAAGTAATGGACGTATACAAACGGGCAGAAGAGCTTGTGCCCGAGTTTAAACGCAAGCTCGAAAAGTTATTATAAAGGGGATATAAAATGAGCAAGACATTAGGAATAGCTTTTGGCGGCAGCGGTGCAGAGGGCATCGCGGGAATAGCGTACATCCGTGCGCTTGAAGAGCTCAGCATTGAGCCGGCGATAGTATCAGGTACGGGAATAGGCGGTGCGGTGGCCGCAATGTATGCTGCAGGAATGAAGAGCGCCGACATGATCGCTTTTCTTGAGGATGTTAACTTTCCCGGCGCAAAAAGGCCGATAAACGAAAGCAAAGTGAAAGATGCCAAATTCGGCATACTCGACGACATGGGGCTGGAGGATTATTTTAAGATAGTCGTTCCTGTAAAGGTTTTTGACAGACTCTATTTCCCACTTAAAATAGTTGCGGCTGATTATGTTGATGGCAGTGAGGTGGTTTTCTCTGACGGAGACATGGGAACTGCAGTAAGGGCAAGCGTTTCGGTGCCCGGCATATTCTCGCCACATGAAAAAGAAGGGGTATACTATCTTGACGGTACATGCGTCAACCCTGTTCCGTTCGATATCATCAGAGACAAATGTGACATTCTTGCTGCTATTGACCCTGTTATAACGCATGCTCCTGTGCAGGAAGGCGAAGATGAGGCAGAGCTTTCACTCAACGTTTTCCCGGCTTTTAAAGGCGCATATGACGCTGCAAAGAAAACTGTTCTTTCAGAGAAGATGAAAAGCTGCAAAGTGGATATATACGAGAAAATCGGCGTTAATATATTGAACACATACGACTTTGTACAGCACAGCCTGATACTCGAATCTGTAAGAGAGCAGGCGGATGTATTCAAAGAAAAGGTGGCAAAGGAAATAGGCTGACACATTAAAGAATGCTTACCTATTCGATGATATTTAGATAAATAAAAGTTTCGAATAAGGGCAAAAAGTTACAAATGAAATGCTGGCGGACAGTGTGAAAGAATTGATGCTGAATGAAACACCTGCCGATAAATCAAAATTGGAGACATAATAGAAAGGGCGGTTTATATCCGCCCTGTTTTTATAAATACATTCAAGATAGATATAAGCTTCATGAATTGAAGTTTAATAAATAATACGCTCACTCTATCCAGCTTATCAAGAGAAACAGGTATGGTAAATGAAGCGTTTTATTTGATAGATGAAAAAAGTATTTATGTGACAAAACATTGAACTGTGATTGTTTAGTTAACGCTTTATTGAGTTTATTTATGAGCTTTTTATACGCTTAGCGGATCTTCTTTAAGAATACGTATAAAAAACCGGTTTTTTGCTATACCATTGCTGTAATAAGTATAAAAAATCTTGACATAATAGAAAAAAACAATTAACATAGAATCTGTCTGGGATATATTTTTTTTCAAACTTCATCTTTAGACCAATCCAAAAAATGGCGGGTGACAAATGGGTATATATGTGGATGACAGTGGTTATACAAAAACCGACCAGTCGTTCTTGAAGAATTATAATATTAAGAAAATACTAAGTATTTTAAGAAAATATGAGCTTTTGTCACGTATTGAACTATCGGCAATAAGCAGTCTTGATAAAAAAACGATAACGAATATCACAAAGAAACTTCTTGAAGACAAACAGATAGAAGTCGTCGAGCTGCGGTATGAAGGGATGGGCAGGCCAAAGGCTATGCTTGGCCTTCGTGGCGACTACTGCAAATGCCTTGGGCTTGATCTTGGCGGTACATATATATCCGGAGTAATCATTAATTTTAAGGGTGAAGTAGTATGTTCGCATACTGTGGATATATTCAGCGAAATGGAGCCCGATGCACTGCTTGACATAAGCTATGAACTGATAGACACACTGCTGGAAGAAGCGGATATCAGCGTGGAAGATGTAAGCGGGATTGGGATATCTATTCCCGGCTTTATAGATAAAGAAACAGGATTGTGCGTTTTATCTGAAAATATACCTGAATGGATAAATGTACCGCTTCAGGAAATATTCAATAAGAAATATGATAAAGAGATATATATAGATAACAACTCCAGGCTGATGGCTCTGGCGGAGCTTTGGTATGGCAAAGGTCGTGAGGTAAAAGATTTTATTTCGTTTGACCTTGGGCTGGGCATTGGCTGCGGCATAGTAATCGATCACCATATATATGCAGGAGCCAGCGGAAAATCCGGCGAAGTCGGGCATACCATAGTAGAAGTAGACGGACCGCTGTGTACGTGCGGCAGGCACGGCTGCATAGAGTCTCTGGCATCTGGCTGGGCTCTTGTTATGCAGGCGCAAGATGCTTTAAAAAAAGGCGTCGAGACCAACTTGAGTGAAATAAAGGGGCATGGAAGCGCGCCGACTACGGATGACATTAGCCTCGCTGCCCAGAGCGGAGACGAGTTTTGCATAGGCCTTCTAAGACACGCCGGAGAATACATCGGCATAGGATTAGCAAATATAATCGACCTTTTTAACCCGTCCCTTGTGATTGTCAACGGCAAGCTGTATGACAACAATCCTATACTTAAAGAGTCGATTCAGGAAACAGTCAAAAAGCAGACCATGCCTCAAATATACAGTGATACACAAATAGTAGGCTCTGATATCGGAGTGATGGCTACGGCAATAGGTGCTGCGACGCTTTGTTTAGAAAAATGCATAATGAAAGATGATACGAGGAATTCGGAAGACCAAAGTTTAGATTAAATGGAGGTGCTTACATGGATTACTTAAGACTGTTTATTAACAACGAATGGCAGGATGCTACGGATAATAAACGGATGGATGTTTTTTGCCCTGCTACGGGAGAGTTGATATGCGAGATCGCGGCAGCACAGGAGGAGGACGTAGACCGGGCTGTAGCTGCAGCTAAGGCGGCATTCGACAGCGGTGTATGGAGCGAGCTGAACGGTGACGAGCGTGCCGGGTATATGCTGAGAGCAGCCGACATCATGAAGCGCCGCACAGATGAGTTTGCAAGGCTGGAAGCAATGGATTCCGGCAAGCCGATAAAAGAAACTATAGAAGTAGATATACCATACGCCATACGTGCTATGGAATATTTTGCAAATATAGCGAGAGAAGTGCAGGGAAGCGTCATTCCACTGCCGGGGATAGATGGATTTGACTATCTGACATATGAGCCGTTTGGAGTAGTAGCAGGCATAACCCCCTGGAACTTTCCGCTGCACCTTGCCACAAGAGCAATGTGCCCGGCATTGGCTGCAGGAAACACAGTGGTTATAAAAGCATCTTCGCTTGCTCCGATTACTACGTCACTGATGGGTGAAGTTTTCCTTGAAGCAGGATTCCCGCCGGGCGTTGTAAATATAATCAGCGGTTCGGGCGGGGTTGCAGGTGAAGCAATAGCGTCACACAAAGATGTAAACATGATATCTTTCACCGGTTCAGAGAGTGTCGGCAGGCGGATACTAGAGCTTTCATCGAAGTCGCCTATCATGAAGAAAACGATACTGGAGCTTGGCGGTAAAGGACCGTTTATTGCTGAGGCAGACTGTGACATGAGTTCGGCTGTAAATTCTGTGATAACTGGATTCTGTCTTAATCAGGGAGAAGTATGCTGCGCTTCGACAAGGCTGTACCTTAACGAGAAGATATATGATGAGTTTTTAGAATTGCTTAAATACAGGCTTGATAGAATAGTTTACGGGGATATACTTGATCCAAAAACTCAGATGGGCGCACTTATTGACGAGCACCAGTACGAAGTAGTTGATTCGTATGTGAAGCAGGCTGTGGCAGAAGGCGCAAGATTGGTATGCGGGGGAGAACGATATTTGAGCCCTCCGTGCGATAAAGGATTCTTCTATAAACCGACGGTGCTAGATAACGTTAAAAACGATGCTAAGTGCGTACAGGAAGAGATATTCGGCCCGGTGCTGGTCGTTTTGAAATATAAGGACATCGACGAAGCTGTGAATATGGCGAACGAAAGTCCGCTTGGCCTCGGAGCTGCTATCTGGAGCGAGAACCCGCGAACGCTTTTTAAGACGGCAAAGAAGCTCGATTCCGGTACAGTCTGGATGAACACGAATATAATGTCGAAGATGGAAGCGCCTTACGGAGGCAATAAGAACAGCGGCCTTGGCAGAGAATACGGCGCACACGGCCTGCGTGAATATATGAAGATGAAGAACTGTATACTATATCTTGGCGACGAATATGAGAACTTCTACGGATTTGAAGACTAGTTTACGGAGACAGATATGAAAGCTATAGTAAATGCACAAATAGTATTAAAAGACAGCATCTTATACGACGGGGTCATACTCATTGAAGACGATAAAGTAGTAAACTTTGGCGAAAAAAGAGATGTTGCAATTCCTTTTGATGCGCAGATAATAAACGCTGAAGGAGACTATGCAGCGCCTGGGCTAGTAGACCTGCATACTCATGCTGGAGGCAGCTCGTTCTTCTTTGAAGAGCCGCAGCAGGCGAGCGAAAATATATTAAAGCATGGTGTGACAAGTGTTTTTCCTGCTCTTTACTACAACATGGATCAGGCAGATTTCCTTAAAGGCATTGATACACTTAAAACAGCCTCTCGGACTGGCGCCGGGCGTATAATACAAGGCATATATATGGAAGGGCCATACCTCAACCCGAAATACGGGTGTGAGGCTTCGAATTATAAATGGAAAGAAGGCGTAGTAAAGGAGCGGTACCAACCGCTTATAGACGCTGCGGGAAAGTTCGCTGCTGTCTGGTGCATTGCACCGGAGGTCGAAGGAATAGAAAAGTTTGTTGACGACGTAAGGCAGATGGACGAAAATGCAGTATTTTCAGTTGCGCACAGTGAAGCAACGCCGTATCAGGTGCTGGATTTAGTGCCAAAAGGTCTGAGGCTGGCTACGCACCACACCAACGCTACCGGCGATTTGCCGAAATATCCGGAGTGCAGGGGGGTATGCGTGGATGAGGCCGTCAATTTTTGTGATGATATATATGCCGAATTGATAGTTGACTCTCGAGGTATACATGTCGATCCGTTTATGCAGCGCCTTGTCCTTAAAATTAAAGGCAAAGACAGGATAATACTGATATCTGACGCGTTTGTTATAGACGGACCAAAACCGGAAGGTTATGATGATGTTTTCGATATTAACTTCGATTATGAAGGGCAGATAGCAGGCTCGAAGCTAACGCTGGATGTTGCCTGCCGCAACATGAAAAAACACACCGGATCGGGTATGTGCGATCTATTCAGGTTTGCATCGCTAAACCCGGCGGAACTATTGGGAAGAGATGATATTGGCCGCATTAGAAAAGGCGGGAAAGCAAACATCATAATTGTTGATGATATGATAAACGTCAAAAAGGTAATGTTTGAAGGGGAATTGGTTTAATAAAAAATTAATTATATACAGGAGGCTAGAAATGAAAGAATTTACATTTGATCCTGCACCTTTTGTGCCGTTTCGTGACAAGGAGGTCATGGACAGGGTACGGAAGATATCAGGCAAGGATCTGGAAAAACATCCTAATAAGAATTTCAAAATCAAGGTGCTCGTAAATCCGCATCCAATATTTGTTGCAGATATGTTCACTAAGATCAAAGAGTCGGATGAGAAGGACCAAAACGTAGTCATGGTTCTGCCGAATCCGGAGCCGGATACTTATATGCCGGTTGCAGAACTTATAAACCTGCACCGTGTAGACTGCAGAAACGTGTATCTGTTTGCGCAGGACGAATGGGCAGACCAGGATGGCAACATAGCCCCAATAACATACAGAGCTGGCTTTGCTTATTCCCTGATAAAATATTTCGTAATGCAGATAGATGAAGAGCTGCGTATGCCGATGGAAAACATCATAACGCCTACGAATGAGAATATTGCTGATTACTCAAAACTTATAACAGACAGGGGAGAGGGCGGAGCAGACATAATATACACAAGCCCCGGCTGGGCAGGACATATAGCGTTTATCGACCCGATAGATGACTGGATGACGGAGAACATTGACGATTATCTTAAGCAGGACGCCAAGGTGGTAAACCTTCATCCTTTGACGATAGCACAGAACTCTCTGCACGGGTGCTTCGGGCAGTCCGGCGACATCGGCAATGTACCGCCGAAAGCCGCTACTATTGGACCTGCAGATATCGTGAGAGCAAAGCAGCGTATAGAGATACACGCACTGCAGACGAACTTCACGTTCTCTTCATGGCAGAGGATGACTTCAAGGCTGATACTTCACGGCCCGGTAACTCCGCTAGTGCCAAGCTCTATATTCCAGCTTCTTGACACGAACGTATACGTAAGTGAAGAAATTGCAGCTCCGTTTGACTGCTGGGAGAAGGTAGGTTATTAAAGTTTAGATTTACGGTGATGGTAAATCAACTTGTTCGTTTGAGTGTAGTTTTGAAATTAGAGGTGAAAACCAATGATGGATTTTCCGCAGTTTATAAAAAGAACGGCGAACAAAGTAGATGCCTCGCAGCAATACACTGATGATATAGAAGGCTATTTCTATATTAGTTCTTTGGGAGGTCAGATAGCATTTTGGACGTGCAGGAAAGACCGCATATCGGAGATGCACAAACATAGTTTTGATGAGTATATAGTAGTTGTTGAAGGACGTTATATTATATTCACAAAAGAAAATGAAACGGTGTTAAATAAGGGCGATGAGTTACTCATTCAAGCAGGAATACTGCATTGGGGGAAATGTTGCGCAGGGACACGTACCATCCACGCATTTGGAGGCAAACGTATATTGGCGGAATAACTGAAAAGAAACATACTTTAAAATGTATGCTTTTTAATAAAAACATTTTAGATTTCCGGATTTCCGGTGACGGCTTTTCCATTTCGGGAAGGTTCCGGAAATAAAAAAGAGCACCCTGTTTGCGTTAGGCTTGCAGGGCGCTTTTTTATATTTACTCAATAGTAAGAGCGTAAAGCTGCCTAATATAAATCCCTGTATCTATGTACCGCTTCCGACATTGCAATTATATTCTCGGCCTTGCAGAAGTCGGGTATACTGTTTGAATCGCAGATTATATAACCACCGCCAGGGCCAAGCTCGCTTATCCGCTGTTTTACTTCGGCATCGACTTCCTGCGGCGTGCCTTTGGAAAGCGTATAGTCGATGTCTATATTGCCAACCAGGCAGAGACTTTTACCGTAGTTTTCTTTCAACCATAGGTAGTCCATAGATTCTTTTTCTATAGGGTGTATTGCACTTGCGCCGATGTCTATTATGTCCTCCAGCACTGCGCTGTAATCGCCGTCACTGTGGAATATCCAAGGCACGCTGATTGCTGATGCAGCTTTTTTCATGGGCTGCTTAAAAAAGTTTCTGAAAACGTTCGGCGAAAACATCAGCCCTGTCGTGTATGCAATGTCGTCGAATGCCCATACGAAATCAAAATCAAGCTCGCACAGGTTCTTTAGCAGGCGTTCGCTCCAGCCGGTATACATATCAATAACGCTTTGCAGCAGACCGTCTTCGTCCGCCAGTGAATATGCTATAGCTTCCATGCCCATGCTCATTATCGTAGAAGAAGCTCCCAGGCGCACCCTGGCGCCCATTGCAAAATCACCCTTATATCTGTCTATCATCCCGCTTATTTTTTTCATAAGCGCTTCGTCATCCGGGTCGGGAAGCTGTGCTTTCTCCAGCGCTTCATAGCTGGTCAGCTGTCCGCCCGCAACACAGGCTTCACCGCAGGAGACGACCTTGTCTACGAAGAGCGGCGGCAAGACTTGTATCTGTATCGCATCCATTCCCAGCATCTTCGCAGTTGCGGGTACTGTTGTCAGCACGGGTTCTATCTCCGCCTTCTCTTCCGTTCCACCCAGCCATCCTGTAATGTTCATACCTGTGACGGTAGGTGCAATGATGCTGTGTCCAACTATCCTTTCCTGTATGCCCCTCATCATAGTGTTGTACATATAAGGGACAACGTCCGGGGTTTTGCCGTTGAGTGCGGCAACTATGCGCTCTGGTTTGTTCATGCTGGCTGCTCCTTGCTGCTTTTATTCTAAAAGATATCCATATCCTTCAGTTTCCATTGATGCAAGCGGTATAAACCGCAGTGAAGCGCTGTTGATGCAGTACCTTAAACCGCCTCTGTCTGCCGGTCCGTCGTTGAAAACGTGCCCAAGGTGTGAGTTTCCTGACCGGCTCCTTACTTCTGTCCTTATCATGTTGTAAGAAGTGTCTTCGTATTCAACTACGACTTCCGGGCTTATTGGTTTTACAAAGCTTGGCCAGCCGCAGCCGGAGTCATATTTTGTCTGCTGAAGAGAAAAGTGGCTCTCCCGTTACGATGTCTACATAGATCCCTTCATCGTGATTGTCGTAATATTCGTTCGAGAAAGAAAATTCTGTGTCACCAAGCTGCGTTACACGATACTGCTCTTCAGTTAGCATTTGTTTTATAATCTCATCGTCCGGCTTTGGGTAATCCTGCGGGTCTATCACAATTCCTTGCGTTTTTACAGATGGTTTCTCCAGCGGTTCATCCGCAAGTGTTACGTCAATATGACAGTAACCGTTGGGGTTCTTCTTCAAATAGTCCTGATGATACTCTTCAGCAAGGTAATAGCCGTCGAGCGGCAGCACTTCGGTAACGATGGGCGCTGCATATTTGACCTCCTGGTTTTTGATAGCCTGTTCAATTACCGGCAAGTCAGCTTCATCAGTATAGTAAATACCGCTTCGGTACTGTGTTCCTCTGTCGTTGCCCTGTTTGTTAAGCGAAGTCGGGTCTACTACCTTGAAAAAATATTCAAGGATATCTGCAAGACTTATCTCTTGTGCATTATACAACACATGGACAGTTTCTGCATGTCCTGTGTTTCTGTAGCAAACATCTTCGTATGTCGGGTTTTCTGTGTTGCCGTTTGCGTAGCCAACCGTTGCATCAACGACACCGTCTACCCGGGACATGTATTCTTCCAGCCCCCAGAAACAGCCTCCTGCAAGGTATATTTCATTTGTAGCTTGTGCTGCTACTTCATTGCTTGTATCCATTTCATTATCCTCCGTAACATCCTGCGTGTTCTGTGTATCCGAACCGGCAGGTACCCCGGCGCTGCATGCTGCGAGTGCTACAGTCAGCACAGCCGCCACTACTAATAATATCAGACCCCTTTTCATTATACTATCCTTCCCGGATACTTTCGAGTGTTTCAATTATCTCGTCATTGTCCTGATGCCCCGGATGAATTTTAACTATGTTGGCATCGGCATCCAGATAAAAATATGTTGGATAAGCCCTTACTCCAAATTCATTTTTAATCAAATCTATGGTGTCAAGAAGTACGGTCATATCTTTGTAATCATCAAGCGAAAGGAACCACTTCGAAAAATCCTCTTCATTCATTTCTCCGCTTCTGCCCGGTTCAACGATAGAGATGACATTGGCATCAATATCCATGGCAGACAGCTCGTTATACTGTTTTAGCCCTGAAAGGCATATGGAACACCAGGAAGCCCAAACTTTAATGACAGTAGGCTTGCCTTTAAGAGCTGCAAGTTTGAACTCATTTGTGTTAACGTCTTTGAGACTCTTTTCTGTCCAGCGTTCATTCTGAGCATCCGGGCCAGCGCATCCGGCAAGAAGCATCACAGACGCAAACAATATCGTAAAAACTTTTTTCATAGCATAATCCCCCCTTATATGTAGTTATATTGTATAACGTTGGGGGTGTTTTGAATATGGCTAATCAGTAATAGTTACTGTTTATTAACAGTTTAGACTTTTTTTTGCCTTGCAGCTGCTGTCACTGTTATGATATTGTATCTCTGACCAAATAAACGGAGGCATGTATGAGAAAAATAGACATTACAGGTGTTTGCCTGAACCCCAGTATAGACAGAGCCCTGACGATAGAAGGTTTTGAATACGGTGGTACAAATCGTGTTCTCAGCATAGTAGATTATGCCGGGGGAAAAGGTTTCAACGTTGCAATAGCAGCCAGAAAGCTCGGTCTTAAATCGGCAGCAACAGGCTTTGTTTTTGAGGAGAACGGAGGGATAGTTTTACGCTCTCTTGAAGCGGAGGGAGTAGACAATCAAACTCTGACTATTCCCGGAAGCGTAAGAGTCAACCTTAAGGTATATGATAAGAAAACACAGGTCGTAACAGAACTAAACAGCAAAGGTGAGCATGTCGGTGAAAACGTTCAGGAAAGACTTTTAGAAAAGATAGTAGAGCTGGCAGCGATTTCGGAATATATGGTTTTTGGAGGCAGCGTTGCGCCCGGGTTGAATGATGTCATCTATTTTAAATTGATAGAAGCTGCTGCAAGGCGCGGCTGTAGGTGTATACTCGATGCTGAGGGAGAGCTTCTAAAAAAGGGTGTAGAATCAAAGCCGTTTATGATAAAACCGAACTTGTTTGAGCTTCAGATGCTGACGGGGCAGGAACTTAGCAGCACTGGCGAAATAAAGGCGGCAGCTCTGAAGATAATAGGCAGCGGAGTACAAATAGTCATGATTTCTCTTGGCGGGGATGGAGCAATGATAGTAAAAGAAGACGAAGCATGGTTTGCGCAGGGAATCAAAGTGGCTGTTAAGAACACAGTTGGTGCAGGCGACACTATGGTTTCGGGTGCGGTAAAGGGGCTGCTGGCAGGCGGGAGCGCACAGGAAGTGCTCCGTCAGGCAGTGGCAGCGGCGACGTGCAGCATTACGCAGGAGGGCACAGGCCTTACTGATACCTTAGCGCTTTCTGAAATATATAAAAACATCAAAATAGCTAAAATCTGATTTTTTAAGATAACAAAAAAATATTTGTTGCGCAGCAGTTTATTCTGCGCTATAATTAAGTTGCATAAAAGGAAACATTAGAATAAATAATATTCATTAAAGAAAACTTTTGGAGTTGATATGAATACAGAACTAATAAGACAGAAAAGACAGCAGAAAAATATAACTTTAGAACAGCTTGCTAAAAGAACAGGCTTTTCAAAAGGCTATCTTTCCAAGATTGAGAATGCCGAGAGCCTGCCTCCTTTTCCGACCATGCAGAAGATAGCCAATGCCTTGGGCGAAGAGCTTACTCAGTTTATAAAGAGCAAGGATAAAAAGCAGATAAGCAGCAATCTCGATGTCATAATAGCAGGAGAGGATGATGATATCATGCAATCCATCGGCGGATATTCATATCAGAAGATGGTAACGAGTTATGATAACAAGTATATGTCGCCGCTGCTTATGCAGATAGAGCCGGGCAGGACGGGTGATTTAAAACATGACGGTGAAGAATTCGTTTTCGTTGTAAAAGGCACCGCTGTGCTCGAATATGAAGGAGAGAGATATAATCTGCCTGAAAGAAGCGGGGCATATCTAGACTCTCGTATTAAGCACGTTTTTATAAACAATGCGGAAGAACCGCTGATATTGCTGGCGATCAACTATAACTACAGAAGATTTTAGAGGAGGAAACTCATGAGGATCTATAAGAACGGCGGACACAGGCTTTTTGAGAGCGACCCGGAAACGAGCAGGATAGTTTCGGAACTTCTGCTGGAACTCGAACGGGACGGAATGGATGCAGTAAGGAAATACAGCAGCAAATTCGACGAATGGAATCCTGATAGCTTCGAGCTTACGGAAAAACAGATAAGCGAATCTATTGCTACGCTGGATGCGCAGATAATCGAGGATACGGATTTCTGCCAGAACAACGTAAGGCAGTTTGCAAATGCGCAGCTCTCAACGATGACACAGCTGGAATATAAACCGGACGGAGGCATAACGCTTGGTCACAAGCACATACCTGTTAAAAATGTGGGCAGTTATATACCGGGAGGCAGATACCCAATGTTCGGTTCAGCCCAGATGAGTATAATCCCGGCAAAGGTTGCCGGAGTGGATACAGTTGTTGCATGTACACCGCCGGTAAAAGGACAGGGGTATTATGCAGCTACGGTCAACGCAATGAAGAAGGCAGGAGCGGACAGGATATTCATACTCGGAGGAGTTCAGGCTTTTGCGCTTATGGCTTTCGGGATGGATGAAGTAGAGCCGGTTGACATACTATGCGGTGCAGGAAATAAATTCGTAGCCGAGGCAAAACGCCAGCTTTTCGGCAGGTGCGGAATAGACTTGCTTGCCGGTCCGACAGAGATAATGGTGATAGCGGATGATAGCGCAGATCCGAAAATAGTAGCATGTGACCTTCTGGGACAGGCGGAGCACGACCCGAACAGCGGTATAGCGCTAGTCTGTTTCTCAGAAAAATTCGCTGTAGAAACGCTGCAGGAGCTTGAGAGACAGCTTGAGGTGCTGCCCACCAAAGATGTAGCACAGGTTTCATGGGCAAACAACGGGATTATATATATAGCTGATGATAAAGAAGAAGCGGTAAGGATTGCGGACGACTATGCACCGGAGCATCTGGAAGTGCAGACGACAGATGACGATTACTATCTTGAGAACCTTCGCAATTACGGTTCGCTTTTTGTGGGGGAGGAGACTACTGTTGCATACGGTGATAAATCTATCGGAACGAACCACATACTTCCGACTAGCAGGGCAGCAAGATACACCGGCGGAGTATGGGTAGGCAAATTTCTTAAGACCGTGACGTATCAGAGGATGACGAAACAAGCAAGCGTTAAGATAGGAGAAGTAACACAGCGCCAGTGCGAAATTGAGCGGATGCTGGCGCACGGCTTGACAGCAAAGATGAGAATCGATAAATATAACTAGAAACCAGCGCTTATATTCGTTATGAAACAAAAGCTAATATTATAAGTTCATTATGTTTTCTTCCTGTCAGAAACATTGGCAGGTTATTTTTTTACACTTTTGAGCAGCTTAATACCGTTATCATAAAATATACTATTCAGTTCGGTTTCCGAGAGCCCGGCCAGGTTTGCGGCATGCTCCACAGCGATTGCTATTTCGTGCGCCATGTAGGTGGCGTTCATGCTGTTTGAAAGCACCCTGAAGTCGCTCTTTTCGTAGCCTTCAAGTACGATGTCTACCCAGTGGTCTTTGACGGTGACTCGTCTGCCTTTCATTGCCGCAACGGGAAGGTCGGTAGCATAGACAAATCTGCCTGCGCCCATTTCTCTTAGGGCAAGAGTGATGGAAACAGCGTCCATTACCATAGAAGTGTCCATACTCACATTATTAAGGTCTGCAACGCTTGATATAGCCTGTCTCATATGATGAGGGTCATAACATCTGCCGCAGTGAGCAAGCACTATCTTTGCTTTAGGATACTGCTTTGCAAGTCTCCTGACGCCTGAGCCGATCTCCGGGTCTGCCAGTCTCAAAGAGCGTGGGACATGCAGCAGGACTATCAGCCCGAGCTCGTTTGCAATGTCCATCTCATCAGGCAAAAGCATATCGTCTACAGTTACTTTGCCGTAATCATTTCCTACCCAGTTAAGGAACACTTTATAGCCGTAAAAACCGCCTTTGGTAACGCTGCTGTAGATCGTTTCGGCAGGTACACAGCCGCCTCCGCATACAAGGAGCGGAAAGTATCTGCCGTCTTCGGCTATGCTTTTCACGTATTCGTTCGTTTTATCTATATGTACCGCAGGAGTAGGCTGACCGAAACACACTGCACTGCACTCCTTGTCCGGAAATATATCTGCAAGGTCGCTCTTTAGCTGCTGCATGGTATACTGTGTTTTCGTCACCATATATTTTGCTGTTTCGAATTTGCCAAAGGCGTCGCTGGACGTCACAGTGACGGAGTTTTCGCTGCCCAGCCATTGGTCAGCTTTCCATATATGAGCGTGGAAATCTAGTATTCGGTCCGGGAGAATAGAAGAGACTCTCTGCTCATAGAATGTTTTGCCGATGCGGTCTTTTTGCTGAGTGCTCATATAAAACCTCCGTTATTTTTTTATTCACATACAGAATAGGATATATTAGATTCCCGGGCAAGCCTATTTTAAAAAACATAGTTTAATAAACAAATTTTGCTAAGATACTTTTAAAAAGAATGCAGTTCTGTTTAAAGGAACTCTTCTCTTTACTAAGATGAGTAATTGTAATATACTGTTGAATATATTTTTATAGGAGGCATAGCGTGGTAAAGAATACGAGCAATTCACTTATTGACCTTCTGGGCAAAGAATACTGCGAAACAATAGCGAAAACGGCAACGGCGCTTCACGGCATTTCAGAGCAACGAGCAAAGGAGCTCATTTCGACCAAGGTAGATTTTTTTCCGGATGACTACAAAGATAGGATAGAGACACTTTCTGAAAAGATAGGCGAGCAGATTTTTGAAGCTTTTGAAAACGATAATAAAGGCGCGTCTACCGAAGGATATAACAAAGTGACTAATACCAATGCATCGCCTATCGGCTGCATCGGACCATATAGAGTGGGGGAGGACGGGCGGCTTTACCTTGCCGCAAAGAGCGAACACTACCACATACCGGTAGGACATAACTTTCCCGGCTATAAACTTATCAACTTTGCAAGAGAACTTGGCATACCAAACGCAACGCATAACAACACAAGAGGCTATATAGCTCGAAGTCTTGAAACAAAACTGATATGTGAGATAAATAATATCAAAGAGTGTGGACAGGAACTGAAAGAAATCCTTGCATCGAAACAGCCAAAGGTACTCAACCGTATCCTCAACATAGAAACAGGCAGCCTTGCATGCGAAGCTGGTATAAAGATGATGATGACCAGATTCTATGCGCAGGACAACCTGACAAAACCTGCTGTCCACAAAGGCAAAGTTCCGGTGTTTTTCGTTATGGCAGACAGTGGCGGCGGATTTGAAGCGAACTATCACGGCACAACAATAATTGCGCAGACGATGCGCGGGTTGTGGCCAAAGTTCTATCAGGAAAACGATAAGAATGATATATACAAGATAGTCGGCGTAGCGATAAACGACATTGATGACTTCAAAAAGAAAATACAGAAGTATAATAAGGGCAAGTATAAAACAGCGGGTTTTCTGCATGAGCTCGTTTTAATGAACTATGGCGCTGTTAAGCTGGATGAAGAATATATAAGGCAGGCCTACGATCTGTGCGAACAGTATGATACACCAACTATGTGTGATGAGATACAGTCGTGCATGTGGTATCCTGGTATGTTCTTGTTCAAAATATACGGCTTAAAACCCGATTTTGTAATCCTTGGAAAGGGCTTTTCAGGTGGTGAGTATCCATCTTCCAAGATAATAACAACATATGAGATGGACAGCATGAGCCAGTTTGGTGCACTTGTAACAAACGGTCAGCAAGAGCTTTCCAGCCTTGCTTACCTTATAACCATGAAATTTTTTGCTGACAATACGGAAGAGATCGGCGCACTTGGTGCAACTATCGAAAAACTGCTGGAAGGCTTAAAGCAAAGACACGGAGGCTTAATAAAGAAGATAGAAGGTAAAGGACATTTGCTTGCACTTCATTTTGACTCGCTTGAAGATGCGGGTAAGTTCGCCAAGATTGTTAATGCAATGTGCATAGATGTAAGCGCTCAGACTTATAAACCAAACTGCCCACCGGCGGCGCTGCTGAAACTCCCTGTGATAATGAGCGAAGAGCTTCTCAAGACAATGGTGAAAAAATTCGAATCAGTTTTAGCGCAGATGGAATCAGAGTAATTGTTAAAATGAAGGGCTGTGCCGTAAAAAGTGCAGCCTATTTTTATTTGTTTACACATACAAAATAGACTTTTTCTATTTTTTCGCTGCAACATATTGACTGTACAAAAATTAGCGTGTATGCTGATAGGGAAAACGGACGTTGAGTTAGTAAATATAGTCAAAATATTGTCACGATTTTTAGCGTTTAGCTAATCACTATAAACAATAAAGAAAGAGGTTTGTCAAAAGATGAATGTACTCGATAGTTTTTCACTGAAAGGCAAAGTTGCGTTGGTAACCGGAGGAGCGGGAAAATACGGCAGGCAGATACTTGAAGCTGTAGCGGAAGCCGGAGCAGTAACGTATGTGGCGGCAAGGAACTTAAAGGCGCTGCAGGAAGTTGCGGACGAGCTGAATGAGCGTGGCTTTGACGTGCGTGCGTGTCAGTATGACCAGGGCAAGGAAGAGACTATTCTTGCACTAAGGGATCATATCGTTAAAGAAAGCGGCAGAGTGGATATCCTTGTGAACAACTCAGTTGCAAGGCTGGTGAATTCATGGGATAACGATCGTGAAGTATTTATGGAAAGTCTCAATATAAATGCAGCCGGAGTTTTTTCTATGTGTCGTGCTTTCGGTGACGTGATGAAGAAGCAGAACAGCGGCTCTATCATAAACATAGGAAGCATATACGGCATGGTCGGTTATGACCCAAGTTTATATATTGGTACAGATATGGTAAGTGCAGACCCTCATCCGGCATATTACGTTGAAAAGGGCGGAATGATAATGCTTACGAAGTTCCTTGGAAGCTATCTCGGTAAAAACAATATTAGAGTCAACTGTATAAGCCCGGGAGGTTATTATACCGAGCAAACAAACAAGAAATTTCTTGAAAGATATAACAACAAGACGTTCCTTGGCAGGATGGCTAACGATGAAGACTTAAAAGGAATCATAGTATTCCTTGCTTCAGACGCATCGCAGTATGTTACCGGTACGAACATTCCTGTGGACGGCGGATTGACTGCAAAATAGAAAGCAGGCAAATGTATGTATATTTTAAACGAGAACGACGGGGTGCTTGCAAAAGAGCTGGGGAACTTTGTGCCGAAAAGCGTATTTGATATGCACATGCACATATATCGCACGGCGGATTTGGCATTGCCCGAAAACAGCCTTATTAAAAACGGAGGCGATGTTGAGGGCATATCAAGTATTAAACAATATTATGCGAAAATGCTTCCGTCAACAACGCTTGAAGGAGGACTTGCTATAGGTTTCCCGACAGTCGGCTGCGATAAAGAAGCTGTAAACGAATTCGTTTCCAGTGAAGTGAGAGCAAGTGCAACCTTCAAAGGGTCAATATGTATCGACCCATCTGACGAAGCGTCTGCAAGACGGCTGGTTGAAGAGAATCCGGATATAATCGGACTTAAACCATATCATCTATTTGCGGACAGGAAGGTGACCTGGGATGCGCAGATAGAGGAATACCTTCCGGAATGGGCGTTTAAGCTGGCGGACGAGAACGGACTGCTGATAACACTGCATATGGTGAAGGACGATGCAATAGCAGACCCTGGCAACCAGGGAACGATAAGAAACATGTGCGAAAAGTACCCGAATGCAAGGCTGATACTTGCTCATGCGGCAAGGTGTTTTCATGCGCCTAACGCTTTAAAGGGGCTGCCTGCTCTGGAAGGAATTGATAACGTGTGGTTCGATTCATCGGCTATATGCGAGGTTGAACCGCTGTTGGAGATACTCCTTCGCTTTGGATCGGAAAGACTGGTATGGGGCAGTGACTATCCTGTATGCTGCACTCGAGGCAGAGCGGTCACAATGGGGCTGGATTTTATCTGGCTGGATGAAAGATCGGTTAATTGGGATAAGCTAAATACAAAGTGCAGACCCGCTGTTGTTGGGCTTGAGTCTTTGCGTGCTCTGCAAAGTGCATGCAGATATGCAGGGCTTAATAGCAGAGATGTTGAAGACATCTTTTCGGGAAACGCAAAAAAATTATTAGGTATAAAATGATACTGACAAATGTAAACATAGTGTTGCGAAACAGGATTATTCATGGTTCGCTGAAAATAGAAAACGGCAAAATCGTGAATATTTCGGATTCTGCCGCTGATGGGATTGAATGCGGCGGCCTCTTTGCAGGCCCCGGGTTTATTGATACACATTGCCACGGCGGAGATGACACCTGGTTTTTTGATGACCCGGCAAAGGCAACGGATTTTCATATGCTACATGGTACGACAACAATACTTGCATCGCTCTGGAGGAATGCAGGCAAAGGCGGCTATGTGAATGCTGTGAACAAGGTGAAAGAGGTTATAGAAAGCGGAAAGTCTCCGAATCTTCTTGGTATTCACATGGAAGGTCCATACTTAGATAAAGATTACGGCAGCGAAGGCGGCAGAAGCTATCCGATAGAACCTGAAGAGTATTGCTCTATAATCAGAAATGCAGACGGCCTTATAAAACAGTGGACATTTGATCCTTTGCAGAGCGGCGCAGAGGAGTTTGCAGCCGCGTGCTGTGATAATTCTATAGCTTTAGGGATATGCTATTCCAAAGCGACGTCGCAAGATATAGAGCGATATAAAAAATACGGTCTAAAAATCGGCAACCATATAATGTGCGGCAGCGGGAAGCCGAAAACGAAATTCGGCGGAACTGTTGAAGCGGGCTCAGATGAATATGTGCTTGCAAACGATGATATGTATGCTGAGCTGATATGCGATTCTATGGGAGCGCACGTGAGGCACGAAAATATAATAATTACATATAAGTGCAAGGGATCCGGGCGGACAATACTGGTCACAGACTACTGTGCAGACGGTGATTCGCTGGGCAGCGATGTAAACATAATTAACGGGGAGCTTTATGGAAGCAAGCTGACTATGGATGTGGCCTGTCGCAACTTCGCAAAGCATACAGGTGCGGGCCTGCCGGAGGTTTTCCGGGCGGCATCAACAACTGCTGCAGAGTTCCTTGGATTAAAGCGCACCGGCAGCATAAAAAAAGGCTATATTGCGGATATTGTTATCTGTGATGAAGAGTTTAGAGTTTTCGGTGTTATTAAAAACGGCGAGTTCGTAAGAAAAGATTTTTAAAGCCGGGGTATTTTTATACCACCGGCTTTATAGTACATATTATTTGCCGCTCTTTGAAGGGTCAGTGTCCCATAGGCGGGGGAACAACAGAAATTCAGGCACCTGCTTGAAATACTCAAACAGCTCCTGCTTCAGTTCAGATGAAAGCGACGGACCGTTCAGCAGTTTTATGTTCTGCTCTATATGGTCGCTGTTGTCTGCACCTACAACAAGGCTGTCGATCTCGTCCATATCTCGTGCATAACCGAATGTAAGCTCTGCCATGCTCATACCTGTTCGCTCGCATGTCTCATGCAGTTTCTCTAGGAAAGGTTTCGCTTCATTAAGATTGCCAACAAGCTCATTTGTATCAAGAAAATACAGCCCCTGCATGAAAACGGAGCGTGTATATACATATATTCCGCGCTGCTTCAACTCTTTTAGTATACCGTTTACGATATTCCGTGTATCAAATATATTGAAAGGCATCTGTATGCATGTAAACAGATCATATTCCAGCATCTTACGGGTTTCTGCAGGGTAGTTAGTTGATACTCCTATGTTCTCTGCAAGCCCCTGTGATTTGACTTTTGCAAGTGCGTTTACCAGAGCGTCTTCGTGTGTAAAAAGGTCGTCAGGGCTATGAAGCATTATATTCCTTACTCTATTCATCTGAAGGCGCTCAAGGCAAGTTTCAACATAATTGAAGACAGCACTTTCAACTTCATGTGCAGCAGTTCCTTTCGGAAGGTCTATACGTATCTTGGTAGTTATCTGAGCTGCCTGTGCTGCTTTTTTGTTATGACTGAAGAATTTGCCGAGAACTACCTCGGAGTCGCCGTAGAATGCGGCGGTATCAAATGATGTTATACCATTGCGTGTGGCTGTTTCAAGCATATCGAATGCCTTTTCCAGAGAAGGCTTGCCGGCCTTGTTTGCAACACCGTAATTAAGGCCCAGCTGAACTGTGCCGAGCGTGAGTTTTGATAAACTTGCATTGCTCATGATATGTATAACTCCTTGCTTTTATTGTGATAATATGACTATAGAATAAACGTAAGAAGGGATGCAGTCAACAGCTTTATAGAAAAAAACTATTAAATTTCTAATAGGTGGTTGACAAATCCTGCTCACATGATAATATAACCTAAAGCATATAAAAGAAGAATTCCACAAAACTAATTTAATAAATAGTGTGAGGGATAAGATTATGAGCAAAAACGATGATGCCGCAATAAGCAAAACGCAGAAGCTCTACAACTATGCAAAAACAATAATACCCGGAGGCACGCAGCTTTTAAGTAAACGCCCGGAGATGATGGCGCCAGAATACTGGCCGGCATATTTCAGTGAAGCAAAGGGCTGTGAGGTATGGGATATAGATGGGAAACATTATTATGACATGTCGACGAACAGCGTCGGGGCATGTCTTTTAGGTTATGCAGACCCGGATGTTACGAAGGCAGTTACAGAAAGGATAAACAAAGGCAGCATTAGCACTCTTAATGCACCGGAAGATGTTTGGCTGGCTGAGAAGCTGTTTGAGATTCACCCTTGGGCACAAATGGCAAGGTTTGCAAGAACTGGCGGAGAAACTGCTGCGATAGCTGTCAGGATAGCTAGGGCAGCTACAGGAAAATCTAAAGTTGCAGTTTCAGGGTATAACGGCTGGCACGACTGGTACATAGCTGCTAATCTTGGCAAAGATGACGAAGAAAAGGGAACGATTCTTCCCGGCTTTTATACGGATGGAGTGCCGATAGAGCTTCGTGGAACCAATATACCGTTTGCCCAAGGGGGTATGATAGACCAGCATCCGTCAGTAAAAGATTTCGACGGCATGATGGCGCAGCATGCAGAAAGCCTTGCAGCGATAATAATGGAGCCGTGCAGAGGTAAAGACCCGGATCCGGGCTATTTAGAGCACGTAAGGGAGCAAACGAAGAAGCACGGTATAGTGCTGATATTTGATGAGATATCGATAGCCTGGCGGCGCAACCTCGGCGGAGCTCACCTTGCGTTTGGTGTCAATCCTGACATTGCTATATTCTCAAAAGCCCTTGGGAACGGACACCCCATAGGAGCAGTGATAGGAACTAGGGATGTAATGGAAGCTGCCAGCAATGCATTTATAAGCAGTACATACTGGACGGAGGCTGTCGGCCCGGTTGCTGCACTTGCAACGATAGATAAAATGATTAAAACAAATGTGTCGCAGCACACAAGGCAGATCGGCACTGCGATATTAGAAAACATAAGCAGGCTTAAAGAAAAGCACGGGCTGCCCGTCAGGGTATCAGGCGGGATGCCGTGTCTTGCCCACTTCGAATTTGCTCACGAGCTTTCACAATCGCTCATCACTCTTTACATACGGTTGATGCTGGACAGAGGCTTTTTATCCGGCCCGTCTACTTACGTAACGCTGGCACATACGCCTCATATAGTTGAAAAATATGCTCAGGCGATGGATGAAGTTTTTTATGAAATAGCAGGCCATTTAAAGAACGGGACGGTGCTAGATGCTATAGACGGCAACACAGCATATTTCGGATTCAAAAGACTGCTGTGAGGTTGATCTTATATTAAGAAAAAGTGTTTTTTCAGCGTCGCAATTTGTTAAAACGGACATCTTTGGATTAAAAATGACCGTTTGACAAAGGACGGCACATGGCGTTCTTGACAAAGAAAGGCAATGGGCATATAGTCTTACTTGTTTATGCCAAAGGCCGTAGCGCAGAATAACTTTTTGGCTTCTGGAAGGAGCCATGATAAACATAAAATAATGCAGTGTAAAGCTGTGTAAAAAGGAGTTAATATGGGTAAATACGGTATGAGGGACAGCAGGATATTAAGAAAGATGAGAGCTGGCGAGACGGCTCTTTCGGTAAAGCTCAATTCCAGCGATGTAAGAGTATGCGAGATTGCTGCGATGACGGGTTTTGACTGTGTGTGGTCAGATATGGAGCACGTACCGAACGACTATCATGCTGTAGAAATGCAAAGATACGCATGCTCGCTTTACGACGTAGACCTGCTCGTAAGGGTTCAGCGTGGAGGCTACAGTGACTATATCAAGCCGCTGGAGCTCGGCGCTACAGGAATAATGGTTCCGCATATAATGAGCGCAGAGGATGCAAGGAAAGTCGCAAGGATGACAAAGTTCCACCCGATCGGGCTTCGCCCATGGGACGGCGGCAATGCAGACGGTAAATACTGTCTTGTCGAAAACGAAGAATATTTGAGCAAATCCAACAGTGAACGTTTCGTTATAGTCCAGATAGAGGACCACGAGCCGCTTGCAGAGATAGACGAGATATGTCAGGTCGAAGGCATCGATATGATACTCTTTGGGCCTGGAGATTTCTCGCAGTCTATAGGCTGCCCCGGAGACTTCAGCGACAAACGTATTGCAGAAACGAGAGAGCTAGTAGCTAAAAAAGCAAAACAATACGGAAAGTTTGCGGGAACGGTCGGCGGACCGGGCAACTACCGCCAGCTTGTAGATATGGGGTATGACTTTATAAACGTTGGTGCAGACGTTGTCGGCCTCTGGCAGTATTTCGAGGACATACTGGAGCAGATCGAAAAATTAAAATAGGTTTATGAATACTGTTGAGTGCAGGAAAAGCATTATAATAACAATTTAAACGAGCAAGGGCGTGCAGGCTTTCCTGTATGCCCTTTTTTATGAAAAACGGAGGTTATAATGAATAAAAAGTTTAAAGAGACCCGGGATAAGATGAAGGGGCCGCTTGTGCCTATAAACCCTGCCTTTAAAGAAGACGGCAGTCTAGATATCGATTCAACCTGCAGGTGGATAAACTGGCTTGTTGAAAACGGTATAAAAAACTTCTGGACGACGGGCGGCACGACGCATTATTTCTGTCTGACGGACGAAGAGATATTTACGCTGAACAAAGAGATTGCCGATTGTATCGGCGGACGTGCCACATTCATAGCTTCGGTTAATTGGCATTGGCCGTTGCCTATGATGAAAAGGTTTATTGATTTTGCAGCAGATTGCGGTATAGATGTTGTAAAAATTATGCTGGACGCCCGTTTCCACCCTAAGGAACAGTCAAAGCTTGACTGCTATGCACAGATAGCAAAGGATTCACCGCTTCCGCTGCTTGCTTATTCGCTAGCGCCGGATATGCTTAAGTATGATTCACTAAAAGAACTGATAAATATTCCAGAATATATCGGACTTAAGAATGATGCTGGAGACTTCTATCAAAATTTCCAATATCTCCGTATAGCAAGACAGCTGCGGGAAGAATTCATGATAATAACGGGAGGAACTATATCATCGTTTATGATGGGATATAATTTCGGGCAGCGTATATACGGTGATGTGGTCGCAATGTACAGCCCCAAAACTTCACTAGAGTGTTACGAAGCTATAAAAGCCGGTGACATTAAGACAGCAAGTGATATTGTAAAGGAATACGAAGAGCCTATAATGCAGGCAAGTTTCGAGATACCGGATGGTTACTGGACGGTATATCACACAATACTTAAGGTAAAGGGACTGTTCGATAGCAACCATGTGCGATATCCGCAGGCAACACTTACCGGGAACTTGAAGGGAATTGCGGCGAGATATGTACCGGAGCGTGACCTTGAACCGGTGATAGTATAAACAGGAGAAGGATATTGATACCATACGACAATCATGTGCACACGCATTTCGCATATTGCTCGGACGACGATATGCTGCCGGAAGCTACTACAGCTATAGCTGTAGTAAAAGGCTGTGGCATAAGCATTGTTGAGCATGCGGCACATTTGTACACAACGAATGAATTGTATCAATCAGGTGATTTCATTGAAATGCCGCAGGTCGTACTTGATGAAGAAAACAGCCGTATGAACGGGTATATAAAGTACGTAAAGCGGTTTGCGGCAGATAACGTTAAGCTTGGGCTGGAGGTTGAAGTTTTCTCTGACGGCAGCCTGACTCTAAAAGATGAGCACAGTGGCCTTTGGGACGTGCTGCTTGGAGCTGTCCATTTTGTACCAAGAAGGTTTGCTGATAGCCTTACAAAGGGATTTATCTGGTCGCTGGAGGCGTTTGCAAACTGCGGTGTGGACATAATCGCACACCCGTTCAGACTGTTCTTAAGAGCAGGAATGAACCCACCGAAGAATGAATATAAAACCGTAGTAGATATACTCCGTAAGAACTGCATTGCAGCAGAGCTCAACTTTCATTACAACAGCCCGGATGAAGCGTTTTTTAAGATGTGCGTAGAAAACGGAGTTAAAATATCGCTGGGCAGCGACGCCCACAGCCTGTTAGAAGTATGCGACCTTGATGAACATTTCAGCATGCTGAGAAGCGTTTGCGGTGGTGAGGATCTTCAAAAGGTGATATACTATCCTTAATTTAGTTAAGGAGAAAAAAAGTTGAAGATAGGGATATTCGGCGACCTTCACTATGCTAAAGACAAACAGTACGGTGAGCGGTATTGCAGCCTTTCATTAGAGAAGCTTGATGTGCTTATAGATGTTTTTAACAGGCAAGAGGTAGACTTTTGTGTGTGCCTCGGCGATACAATAGATTCGTCGCACGACGAGGCTGAGGATCTTGCAAATTTGAATGCAGTAAACCAAAAACTAAAAAGTCTTAGCTGCCCGACACACTTCTGTCTTGGCAACCACGACCTTGATGCTATGGATAAAACTTCTTTCCGAAAAGCTGTTCAATCAGAAAACGAGATGCCGTACTATTCACTAATACACGATAATATATTGTTTGTGTTTATGGACGGCAACAACAGGATCGACTCGGAATACAGGAATGGCAACTTCGACTGGACTGTGGCTTATGTTGACCAGGAACAGATCATGTGGCTTAGACAGCAGCTTGGCAATGAAAATATAAGCAAAGTTTTTGTATTTATCCATCAAAACCTTGATGAGCGTATGATTGAAGGAAGACCGGATCCGCACGTCGTTAAAAACGATGCGGTAGTAAGAGAAACCCTGCAGAGAAGTGGCAAAAGCATAACAGTGTTTCAGGGGCACGACCACAATGGCGGCGACAGGACGATAAACAAAATAAGATATATCACATTGCGAGCGGTAGTAGACGGCAGTGATACAGAAAAAGTTCCGTATGCGGTAGTAGAGACAGGCAAGCAGACAGATATATAAACCGTGTAATTATTAATACGCCTTTCGGGGCGTTTTGTTTTGTCAGGCTGCGGCACGTAGTTGACCGTAAAATATACGGGGTATATAATTGCAGTATAAACCATATAAATTGTAAGATGAATTAAAGAACAAATTAATAGATAGTTTATAATACAAAGGGGAATACTTATGAACAGTAATGATTTTAAACCGGGTTCTATGGCAAAGTATATCGATCATACATTGCTGAAACCGCAGGCTACAAAAGAACAGATAAAAAAAGTATGCGACGAAGCAAAGCAGTATAATTTCGCAAGCGTGTGCGTTAATCCATGCTATATAGACTTTGTGGCACAAGAGATTAAAAGCAGCGGTGTTGCGCCGTGCGTGGTAATAGGCTTTCCGCTGGGAGCAACCTTGCCGGAGATCAAAGCAGCTGAAACAAAAGCAGTAATAGAGCTTGGCGCAAAAGAAGTGGATATGGTAGTAAACATAGGCGCAATAAAATCCTGCGACTGGTCACTTGTACAGCAGGATATTGAAGCAGTAGTTTCTGCGGCAGAGGGTAAAGCTCTGGTTAAAACGATAATAGAGACGTGCCTTTTAACGGACAATGAGAAAATAAAGGTATGCTCTTTGGCAAAACAGGCGGGAGCAGACTTTGTAAAAACTTCTACAGGTTTCTCGACCGGAGGGGCAACTGAGCATGACGTTAAGCTGATGAGGCAGGCCGTCGGACCGGATATGGGGGTGAAAGCTTCCGGAGGTGTAAGGGACTATGAAACTGCTGTAAAGATGATAAAAGCAGGGGCAACAAGGCTGGGGACAAGTTCCGGCGTCGCAATAGTTTCGGGCAGCCAAGCGCAGCAAAAAAGCGGCGATAATTATTAATACACATAATATAGACATAAACAGAAAGGAAGAATGATGAAACCGGTTAAATGGGGCATAGTATCAACAGGGAACATTGCAGACAAATTTACAAACAGTCTAAAACTGGTAGAGGGCGCAGTTATAGAGGCAGTTGCCTCCAGAAGTGAAGATAAGGCAATGGCATTTGCACAAATGCATGGTGCTAATAAGTATTATTCAAGCTATGAACAAATGAGTGCTGACCCGCAGATTGATATAGTATATATCGGCACGCCTAACAATTATCATTATGAAAACTCAATAATGTTTATGGAAAAAGGCAAAAGTGTACTTTGCGAAAAACCGCTGGGCGTGAACGAAGCGCAGGTGAGAGCCATGATTGAAAAGGCAAAGCAGAATGGCGTCTTCTTCATGGAAGGAATGTGGACGAGGTTTTTCCCTGCGATAAAAAAAGCACTGGAGTGGGTAAAGGATGGCTCAATAGGGCAGCCAAAAGCGCTCTTTGCCAATTTTGGAATAGACACTTCAGATAATAAAGAAGCATGGCGATTCAAGAATGATATGGCCGGCGGAGCTATGATGGATGTTGGGATATATCCGCTGGCTATGGCTTTTGCAGCTTTTGGCACAGACTACTGCGATATATATTCAACAGCAGTTGTTAAGAACGGAGTCGATGTAACGAACTCAGTTACGCTAACATATCCGGACGGAAAGTTTGCCGTGCTGGGAAGTTCTCTAAGTTTGATAATGGAGAATAAAGTGCTGATATCCGGGTCTGAAGGTGGAGTGAGTATTGGCGAGAACTGCAACTGGTGGCGGCCTGACAGTGCAAGACTTTTGAAAAGGCAAGGCAATGTCATGGAGTATGACATAAAGGAAACATTCAAACAGCCATTTGAAACGATAGGTTTCCAGTTTGAAGCAAAGGCTGTTCAGGACTATTTCCTTGCCGGAGCGCAGCAGGCAGATGAAATGACGTGGGAAGATTCAATAAAGATATCGGCTGCTATTGATAAGCTAAGAAAAACATGGGGCGTTGTATACGAAGAAGATTGATAAACTGAAAATTCAGCAATCTAAAGGAGCATATCATGATATGCTCCTTTTTAGTATAGCCTGGCACATCAGAAGCGATATGCCAAGGTGCTGTTTAGCATCAAATGAAGCGCAAAAACTGGTATAAACTGCGCTTTACTTCAATTGACAAGCATTATAAATAACGATACAATTAAAACGCTGTTAATACGAAATTTGATGCTTTGCTTTAGAAAAGGAAGTATTAAAATAAAAATTGAATGGAGAAAACGAAGTGATAAAAACAGGAGAAATCGTCAAAAATGCACTCAACGCCGGTATCGTTATACCGGCCTTTAACATACCGCATCTGCCGATGCTTGAGTATGTTATAAAGGCAGTCAGCGACCTTGATTCGTTTGCACTTATTCAAGTTGCCAGACTGGAGTGGGAAAAGTTTGAATCGAAGAGCTTAAAAGCAGTTCGGGACGAGTTTGAAAAGTATGATAACCCGAAAAATGTAAGACTGCATCTGGATCATGTTCCGGTAATAGACGAAGACCATCTTGAAGTAGACTACGTTTCTATAATTAAAGAGGCAATAGCGCTTGGATACAAATCTGTGATGGTGGACGGCTCAAGGTTAAGCCTTGATGAAAACATTGAAGCGACTAAGAAGGTTGCAGACATTTCACACGCAGCAGGAATAGTTTGTGAAGCGGAGCTGGGAGCGGTGCTTGGGCACGAAGAGGGTCCGCTGCCGCCCTATGAAGAGCTCTTTGAATCCGGTGCGGGCTTTACCAGAGTGGATGAGGCTGTCAAGTTTGTAGAACAGTCAAATTGCGACTGGCTTTCAGTTGCTGTTGGAAACATCCACGGTGCGATATCTGCAGCTTCAAGAGATAAGAAAAAGCCTGAAGCAAGGATAAATATAGAGCATCTTAAAAAGCTGAAGGATGCAACGGGAATACCGCTGGTGCTGCACGGCGGCTCCGGGATAAGACAGGCAGACATTCTTGAAGCGGTTAAGAACGGTATAGCCAAGATAAACGTCGGCACAGAGATCCGCCAGGCATATGAGCAGGGCGTGAAGAGCACAGGCAGCATAGAAGGCGGTCAACAAGCGTGCTATGAGCGTGTAAAGTGGCTGATAAGCGACTTCTTCCACATCGAAGGCACAAGAAAGATCGTTGCAGAATAATATAATCGTAACTGTAAGGAAGCTTGCATAATTCGCAGGCTTCTTTTAATATTGATATATAGTAGTATTAGATAAGGGATATACAAATTCAAAGGATGCGCCAATGGAGAATAGAGACAGATGGATAGTGTTCGACGCTATGGGTGTTATTTTCAAGGTGGGAGATGATACACGCAGGCTGCTTATTCCCATGCTGAAAGAACTTGCGCCGTCGTTCAGTTCACAGCAAATATACGATATATATATTGAAGCAAGCCTGGGCAACATATCAGCGTTTGACTTCTGGCAGAAGCTTGGATTGGGCGAAGACTATCCGGAAATACAGGATGCTTATCTTGATCAGTACCTTACTTTAGATGAGTTTTTCAAACCTGCGGCGGAAGAGTTAGCAGAGAACTACAGGCTTGCGTTGCTCTCTAACGACCTTAGTGAGTGGTCAAAGCATCTTCGTGAAAGACACGGGCTGAATGAGTTTTTCGATGAAGTTATCATAAGTGCTGATGTGCACTGCCGAAAACCATCAGAACAGATATACAATATACTTCTGCAGCGTATAGGCGCACAATCCGGGGACTGCATTTTTATAGACGACAGCATAGAAAATCTAAAAGCTGCTGCAAGGCTGGGCATACACACTATTCTTTACAATCGCGACAGGATAACTAATTTTGACGGATACTTGATCAATTCTTTTGTCGATTTGAAACATGTCGTTCACAAAATTTACAGTTAACATGAACATTGTTCATTTTTTTTGATTTTGCATAAACATTCATAATATATATATGCTATAATGCAGAGGTTGCAAAACAATCTGTTTGGAGGGTATCATGAAGATCATAGCACTTACTGGCATGCTCGGATATGGTTATACAAACAAAGCGCTTGAAAACGCATTTGAGCAGAATCCAGACTACATCGGCGTTGACGCAGGCTCAACAGACCCGGGCCCCTACTATCTCGGCAGCGGCAAGTCTTTTACAAATCGCAGCGCAGTCAAGCGTGACCTTGCGCTTTCACTTCCAAGAGCAGTGAAAAACAAAATACCATTCATTATCGGCACAGCGGGCGGCAGCGGCGCAAAACCGCACGTAGACTGGCTGTGCGAAATAATAGATGAGATTGCATCGGAGTACAATCTGTCTTTTAAAACGGCTGTTATATATGCGGATGTCGAAAAAGATTACGTGCTAAAGAAATATAGTGAAGGCAAGATTAAGCCTATGGGAAAGCTGGAAGCAACTCCGCAGAGCATAGAGAAGAGCAACCGTATAGTAGCTCAACTGTCTGCAAAACCTGTAATAGAGGCGCTGGACAACTGTGCAGATGTAATAATCGCAGGAAGACTTTGCGATACGGCGATATATGCCGCACCTGCAATACGAGAAGGTTTTGACCATGGCCTTGCGTTCCACATGGCAAAGATAATGGAGTGCGGCAGCATGTGCAGCGAACCGCTTAGCGCATCAGACGTTATGATGGGCGAGATAAACGGCGACAGTTTTGTACTTACTCCTATGAACGATATAAGAAAATGCACTATACAGAGGGTGGCGGCGCATACGATGTATGAGCAGTCCAATCCATATAAGATATATGAGCCGGATGGTGAGATCGACCTTGAAAACAGCAGCTATGACCAGATAAGCGAGCGAAGCGTGAGGGTTTCGGGCAGTGTTATAAAAGAAGCGCAGAAGAAGACACTGAAGCTTGAAGGGACGATGATCGCCGGTTACCGCACTATTAGTATTGCCAGCATAAATGATCCGGTAACCATAGACAACATCGACCTTATCTTTAACAGTGCAAAAGAGTTTGCGGCAGAAAACTTTTCTGACATTCCCGCTGACGACTACAGAATTTCGCTTAAAAAATATGGAAGCAGAGAAACGAGCTTCGGTATAATATTGGAAGTGGTCGGGAAAACTTGTGAAATTTCGGAGGCAGTCTGTGCTGTAATGCGTGCACGAATGCTTCACTTCGATTATCCGGGAAGAAAATCTACGGCAGGCAATCTTGCATTCCCGTATTCGCCTTCGGATGTAAAGATGGGAGAGGTATACACATTCAGCCTCTATCATCTGTGTGAAGTAGATGACGAGATGGAATGTGCAAAAATAGTATACGGAGGTTACACAGATGGCGAAGCTTATTGATGTGGCAAGGATAGTAAGGTCTAAGAACGCCGGCCCGCTGTATGTGACTTTTGATATTATGTTTGATTCAAAGGCTGACCTTCATCGTGCTGCAGCTGCTATAGATGAAAAGCTGATATCGGCTCTATACTGCGTAGACGAAAAGGATGTATCGATAATACCTTATGATGTAGTAAATTCAATGAAGATAACCATACCGAGAGACTTTATAAGCGGCGAAATAGGCGACGACGATATATACGGCTGTCAGCAGCATGTGAAGCTATCACAGGTCGAGATATAACGGGGGATAGTATGCTCACACAGGAAACATTGAAACAGGCGGTTTTCAAAGCTATCGTAAAAGGTTCAAGCTACATAAGCGATGATGTACTGGAAGCGCTCAAAAACGCATATGAAACAGAATCGAACACCTCAACGAAGCTGGGGCTTAAAAGCTCTATAGACAGCCTTTTGATATCAAGAGAAATAGGAAGTCCTGCATGCCCGGATACAGGCTGGCCGCTTTTTTTCTTTAAGATTGGAAACGAAGCGCAGATAGAGGGCGGAATACTTGCACTGGAAGACAGCGTTCGGCAGATGGTGGAAAAAGCTACTGAAGAGGGATACTTGCGAAAAACTATGAAGCATCCTCTTACAGGATACGACCCGGGTAACAACATTGGCAACAATATACCATGGTTTACATACAAATTTGTGCCGGGAGATAAGCTGCAGGTTACATACGTAGCAAAGGGCGGAGGCAGCGAGGTGTTTGGCGGAACACAGTCACGCATGGTTGCTTTTGCTGACGGAACTGCCGGAATAAAGAAATTCGTTATTGATGCGTTTAAAGCTGCAACATATGCCGGGGCGATATGCCCGCCTTCGATACTTGGCGTAGGCATTGGCGGCACGGCAAATATAGCTGCAGACCTTGCAAAAGAAGCGGCATGTCTGCGCACGATAGGAACCCACAACCCGGAAAGAGAATTCAGAACGCTGGAAGATGAACTGGAAAAGGCAATAAATTCGCTGGGAATAGGAACTATGGGTTCAGGCGGCAGTACAAGTGTATTGAAGGTAAACGTGGAGTACGCATACACGCACATAGCGGGTATAGCTGTAGCCATCAGCAGCAACTGTTTTGTTGCAAGGCGGGGCACATACCTTGTTCATGCAGACGGCAGTATGAAATACTTAAGCGACCCGGACTGGTTTGGAGGACGCTAAAATGAATGAATATCATCTTGTTTCGCCGCTTAAAGAAAGCGATATTAAAAAACTTCGGATAGGTGATACAGTCTACCTGTCAGGGAAGGCATTCACATGCCGCTCGAAGCTTCAAAGGTCTGTTTTTGATGAAGGATTAAAGCTTCCGGAAAATCTGATGGAGAACGATATACTTATACACGTCGGTCCGGTGATAAGAAAGCGTGAAGGAAACTATAAGCTGATTTCGTTCATGCCTACTTCCAGCGTAAGGTTTGAAAAATGGGGAGCGCTTTCAATTGAAAAATGGGGGCTAAAAGCGATCGTAGGGAAAACTACCATGGGTGATGAGACGGCAGAGGCAATGAAGCGCTTAGGATGTGTACATCTGTCTCCAAGAAGCGTCAGCCCGAATCTGTGGGTAAATTCCATAGTGATAGAAGGGGTAGACCTGTTTGATGAAATGGGTTCTATAGAAGCGCCGTGGCAGCTAAGTATAAACGAGCTTGGGCCTTTTGTTGTAGATATGGACACTCAGGGCGGCAGACTGTTTGAAGTTCTGGATAAAGAGGTCGAACGCAACCTCGACAAAGCATATAAAGACCTTGGTATACCCGAAGACTTTAAATATACTAAGCTTTATTAGCTTTGTGTAGCCGGAAGAGTATGTTGTTTATGTGCGTTGTAACTGATATATAATAGAATAATTCTAATAATGTATCGAATTTTTAGATTCTATTATCAGAAAGCATAAAAAACAAGATAACATTTACCGTTATTTGCATCAGGGTGTAACATTATTTATTGCTTGCATGCTGAAAATAATGGTAATAGAATATAATCATATAATAAGAGGAGATATTTTAATGAAAGATGTGATGGACAGAATCGGCAGATTAGGGCTGGTTCCGGTTGTAGTGATAGAAGATGAAAAAGACGCTTTGCAAACAGCTAAAGCGATGATAGATGGCGGGCTGCCGGTAATGGAGATTACTTTACGTACCGATGCAGGTATACCTTCAATAGCAAGAATCAAGAAGGAGTATCCGCAAATACTGCTTGGTGCCGGAACGGTGCTAAGCGTAAGCAAAGCAAAGGAAGCGGTAGAAGCCGGTGCAGAGTTTATTGTTGCGCCAGGGTTCAATGATGAGCTTGTTAAGTGGTGCATAGATAACGACGTTGCAGTAACGCCCGGTTGCGTCACACCGACAGAGATAGAGCATGCGCTGTCGTTTGGACTGAATATACTGAAGTTCTTTCCCGCCAGCATATATGGCGGTATTAAGGGGTGCAAAGCGCTCTACGGTCCATACAGGATGGTCAAATTTATACCAACCGGAGGAGTTGCGTTAAATAACCTTTCAGAATTTGCCGACAAGGAATTTATACATGCAATTGGCGGCGGATGGCTTTGCAAGACGACGGATATCAGCAAAGGTAATTTCGATGATATCGTTAGCACGGTAAAAGAGTCTATAGACGTGCTGCTTGGATTTTGTCTTGACGATATTGCTAAGTTTGGCGGCGATGTGGAAACAAACAATCTTTCGCGTGCTGCTTACTACCTTGAGGCAAAGGGCTGCAAAGCGGTATCTGAAAATCAGTACACCAGCAGCAGCGGAAAAACGATAAATATTAAATTAAAATAGGAGACAGAGAATGAAGATAGTAACATTCGGTGAGATAATGCTAAGGCTGAAGAGCCCCGGACACGAGAGATTTTTTCAAAGCCCTATGATGGAAGCAACTTTCGGCGGCGGTGAAGCAAATGTTGCGGTTTCACTTGCCAACTTCGGTATGGATGCCGCTTTTGTAACAGTGCTGCCTGAAAATGTAATAGGAGATGAGTGTGTAAAGGAGCTGCGCCGCTTTGGTGTAGATACATCGAAGATACAACGCGGTAAAGGCAGGATGGGAATATATTTCCTTGAAGCCGGAGCAAACCAGCGCCCCTCTAATGTTGTGTACGACAGGAGCGATTCATCAATTGCACTTGCACAGGATATCGACTGGGACAGTGCACTTGATGGTGCAGACTGGTTTCACATCACCGGCATTACGCCTGCTGTTTCAAAGAGCGCTAAAGAGCTTTCATTCGAGGCTGTAAAGCAGGCAAAAAAACGGGGTATAAAGGTTTCGTGCGACTTTAACTACCGTGGAAAGCTGTGGAAATATGGGCAGGCGGCAACGGAAGTGATGCCGGAGCTTGTAAAGTATGTCGATGTAGGCATAGCTAACGAGGAAGACTGTCAGAAGTCTTTGGGTATCAAAGCAGATGCGCAGGTAGAAAAAGGCGAGCTGAGTCTCGAAAAATATCAGGCTCTTTCTGAAAAGGTGCTCGAACAGTTCCCAGATCTTAAAATGTTAGCTATAACTCTGCGTGAGAGCATATCTGCAGACTCGAACGGCTGGTCTGCATGCCTTAACGACAGAAAAGGTTTCTATCATTCAAAACAGTATGCGATAAATGACATAATCGACAGAGTAGGCGGCGGAGACTCTTTTGCCGCAGGGCTTATATACGGACTTAACTCTTACGAAACAAACGCAGAAGCTTTGGAGTTTGCTGTTGCGGCAAGCTGCCTTAAGCATTCGGTCATCGGAGACTTCAACAGAGTAAGCGTTTCAGAAGTGGAGAAGCTCAAAGGCGGAGACGCTTCCGGAAGAGTTCAGAGATAATAATTTATTAGGAGGATAGCCATGCTTGCACTAAGAAAGCTTGGATACGGAGCCGGGAATGTTGAGCTGGTAGAAGTACCAAAGCCGGCAGCCGTAAAAGATGACGATGTACTGATCCGTGTATTGGCTGCCGGAGTATGCGGCACGGACATCCACATACTTAAAGATGAGTTTAAGTACTATCCTCCCGTAACATTGGGGCATGAATTTTCCGGAGTTGTTGAAGAAACAGGGCCGGGAGTAACGGGATTCAAGCCGGGAGACAGGGTGGTTGCAGAGCCTCAGGCCGAGTCATGCATGGTATGCGACGTATGCCGCAAGGGACACTGGCAGATATGTCCTCACAAACGCTCTCCCGGATGGGGAATAGACGGTACGTTTGCAAGCCATTTGCTGATGCCTGCGAGGCTGTTGCACAAAATTCCGGAAGGAGTGCCTGATGATATTGCAGCACTGACAGAACCGCTTGCAGTAGCGGTATCGAATATCTCAGAGCGTGCAAAGATATATCTTTCAGATTTTGTTGTTGTGGTAGGTTCAGGACCGGTAGGTATATTATCAGCACTGGTCGCAAAAGAGAACGGCGCTTCAAAGGTAGTAGTATTGGGCGTAGACACCGACGAGCCTCTGCGGTTTAAAGCTGCGCTGGAGCTTGGCGCAGACAGGGTGATAAACATAGGGAAAGAAGATGCGCTTGAAATTGTATCTGAAATGACAGACGGAAGGATGGCCGATGTCGTGATAGAGGCTTCGGGCAGCAGGCAGGGAGTAATCACTACTTTTAAAATGGCAGGTATACGTTCACGGGTGTGTGCTGTAGGCCTTACACCAACTGATGAAGCGGCAATTCCATGGAATACAGCGCAGTGGAGGATGCTTGATGTATATTTCAACTTCAGTTCAAGTTATACTTCATGGGACAGCGCTCTGCAGCTTCTTAAAAACACAAGGTTCGATCTTAACAAGCTGATAACCCACAAAGAACCACTGGAGAACTGGAAACAGGTTTTTGATGACCTTGCTTCCGGTAAAGGAATAAAAGCGCTTTTCATACCATAAGATAGATTAACTTAAAATGTTACGAACAAATGAGTTTAAGAACACAGTACTTAATTTATTCACAATTTTGTTATCTTCCCTATATTTGAGCATGTAAATATATATTATCAACTTCCAGAAAGGATAAAGTTAATGAATAAAAAATTAAGTATAATTATTATGCTGGTTGTATTCGTACTGCTGTTTTCAGCCTGTAGCACCGACAGTACAGAAGAAACGGCAACAACGCCTATTGCTGTGCAGGAAACAGAAACACCGACAGTTGGTTCTGATGTCGTAGCTACTGTGGACGGTGTTCCCGTTTATATTGACGACTATGATGATGCATATGCATATTATCAGAGCTACTATTCGTATTATTACGGAGATGATTTGTCTACCTATGAAAGTGAGATAATAGATACGGCAATGTCAGCCGTGGTCGATGAACAAATATACCTTAATAACTTAGGAGAACTTGGTTATCTTGACTATACAGACGAAAACCTTACTGATGCAGAAGCAAAAGCGCAGGAAGATATAGAGTATTATGCAGATATAAACTACGGCGAAGAGATAGTTGAATCACTTGGAAGCGACTATACTCCAGAGGAATACACTGAAGCACTTGCGGGATATGAAGAGAAAGTACTGAGCGAGATATTCGAAATGACAAGGGATGAGGTCGTAGAGTATTATCTTGTATCTGACGCCAAAGACAGAGCGTATGCGGACATACTTGAAGCAGTTTCACCTGCTCAGGAAGCAGTCGAAGAGTACTACGTAGATGTTTTAGCTGAGTATAAAGCTTCTGTGCTTGAAGATCCTTCAGCTTATATATCGGATGTGTCAAACGGATATACAACATACTATATTCCGAAAGGTGTGCGTATGGTTAAGCAGATACTCGTAACGCTTGACGAAGATACTGCCGGCGCAATAAGTGTTCTTAGAAGCAACGGATATGATGATGCTGCAGACTTGCTTTTAGAAAAGGGGCTAGCTGATATCAAAGAAGAGGCTGAGAGTATATTATCACAGCTTAATAAAGGCAAGATCACTTTTGAGGAAGCGATAGAGAAATATAACGACGATACCGGGTTGCCTGAAAATGGATATCCTGTTATTGCCGATAATGATGTTTACGTAGAATCTTTCACAGATGCGGCAATGGCGATAGAAAAACCGGGAGACATTACGACTGGACTCGTAGAATCCGACTACGGCTATCATATAATTGAGTATTACGGCGATGTTGAGGAAGGTGAAATGAGCCTTGAGGATGTATATGATGAAATATTCAGCGAGCTCGCGGATAGTCTTGGCAGCGAAGCTTGGGATGAGACTGTTGCAAAATGGCAAGAAGATGCGGATATTGTGTATTACTACGAGAATATTTAACAGAACTGATTGATAAGTATGCTCCTGGAGTATAAAATTCAGGAGCATTTTTTTGCCAGAACAGTTGTGCGGGCAAGGGGAAAAGCGTATAATTATACTGAAAACGTATGGCATTTCTTAGCTTATAAGGTGATATGAATGTATTTTGTGTCAGATAAAGAAGAGACCATCGTGGATATAGTCGTCGTATATGTCTCGGAGATAGAATTCGAAATCAGGATAACGAAGACTTTTTTTGCGTATAAAGACGAGCTCTATGCAAAAAAGCACAATCATGCACACTTCGAAGTTTTCTTCAACAAAGACTGCAGCGGCCGGATGATGGTGGAAAACACAACGCAGGAAATTAGAGCAGGCTCGATGATGATAATTGCTCCAAAAGTTTACCACTCCTATAAGCCGGATAATGACTCAAGTGTATTTACGCATAAGTACAATTTTAAATTCAAACCAGTTGAAAGCTATTATACTTCAGGTCTTTTTAAAGATTTTAAGTATATGTATATTGAAGACGCTGATAAAATAATAAGTATAATTGAGGATATACATAATGTTTACTGTTCTGATGAATTTGCGTCTAAGCAGGAAATGAAGTGCCTTTTTACATTGCTGATGATTAATATACTTAGGCACATATCTTTAAAAGAGGCTGATGGAACCAAAGAAGAGCTAAAGCCGGAATTCGACAGTAATGCGAATGAGATCGAAGCATTTTTTGAAAGTAATTACGATTCTTTCCCGCCGCCGTCAGAGCTTGCCAGACAGCTTTGTGTCAGCACAAGACAGCTTGACAGGATATTGAAGCAGCTATTTTCAATGTCATTCTCGGCAAAGTTGACGCAGACAAAAACAGAGCTTGCAAGAGACCTTCTGGAAACGACCGAGCTTTCGGTGGCGAGCATATCTGACAAGCTGGGGTATAACTCCCCGGCAAGTTTTTCAGCAGCATTCAAGAAACAAACCGGCCTGTCGCCGGGTGTATACAGAAAAAACAACGAGGGGGCAGTAAAATGAAGTTGGATTATACTGTGGACACACAGGTTTTAATCATCGGATCAGGAAATGCAGGCATAAAAGCTGCACTGCAGGCAAGAAAGAACAGTGCACAGGTGCTGATAGTATCAGAGAAGAAGTTCGGGCACAGCGGATCGACATTCTATCCCGGTACTCCGGGCTGGGGCTGTCTTACAGTAAATTTTGAGGGAGACTCAAAACAGCATTTCTACGATGAGATAATGGAAGCTGCCGACGGCGCTGCAGACCCAAAGCTAGCACGAATACTTGTTGAAGACTCGATTGTTTGTTTTGATGAACTGGAGCAGATCGGCCTAAAACACGAAAAGAACGAGAAGGGCGAGCATATATCTGTAATACCGTGCTTTGGAAAAAGGAAGCGCGGCGGCGCTATCATGGACATGGACAAGATAAGAAGGGTACTTTGGCGGAATCTTATGACCAGCGGAGTAGTAGTGCGCAGCGGTGTTACTGTGACCAATCTGGTTATAAAGAACGGAGTATGCGTCGGGGCAGTTGCTATAGACGAAACGGAAAACTTTTTCTTTATAAGAGCAGGAGCGGTTGTGCTTGCTACCGGCGGTGCATGCAACATATATAAATACAGCCTTGCGACTTCAGAGCAGACGGGTGATGGATATATTATGGGGCTGGAAAGCGGAGCTAAGCTTATCAACATGGAATTCATTCAGTTCATACCCGGCTCTACAGCGCCCATTAAAAAGATGCTGTTCCACGAGAAGACACTTGACTATTTCCCTGTTATAACAGACAAGGACGGCAGACAGTTCATATATGATTATCTGCCGGAAGGAGTTTCTTACGAAGACTGCCTGATGGAGCGGGCAAAGCACGGCCCATTCACAAACATGGACACAAGCCGCTATTTTGACATAGCGATGTATGAGGAAGAAAGAGCCGGGCGTGCATGCGCTTCGGGCGGCCTGCATATGCTCTATCCAAAGGAAACCATGAACGACATGAGGAACACGACCAGGAAGTGGCTTAAGTGGATGACGGACAGAGGGCTTGATGTCGTAAACGAAGGGATTGACATGATACCACATGCCCAAGGGTTCAACGGCGGGATTTACATAGACGAAAACGCAAGTACAGGCGTGGAAGGTCTGTTTGCAGCGGGAGAGACTGCGGGAGGGCCGCATGGCGCCGACAGGATGGGCGGAGCAGCCATAACTGCAACACAGGTTTTTGGCAGACGGGCCGGGAACAGTGCGGCGCGTTATGCCCTTGAAAACAAAGCTGCGGATGTTTCAACGGATTATGCTCTCGAATATACAAAAACGCTGTTGGATTCGGGCAGCGGCGGAATAGTCGAAATAGACGAAGCGGTCCGACAGATAAGAAATATAATGTGGGACTGCGGCGCCATAGTGAGAACAAATGAACGCTGTGTTCAGGGCATTAATGATATCGAAAGCATCAGCTCCAGATTTAATCCTATGGTGCATTTCAGCGAAAGCGTAGATATAAAACAGGTTACAAAGTTGCGCTCATATATAGCAGTATCCAAGTTGCTGCTAACGATTATGGATTATCGAAAAGAAAGCCGTGGACCGCACTACAGAATGGACTACCCGAACAAGTCAGAAGATTTTGCCGGATCGGTAACGGCATATAAAAAAGGTGGAGATACAGAGCTGGAGATAATCAAATTCAAATAAAGAAAGTATGAAGAGAGCGTAAAAGCTCTCTTTTTTCCTGCGGTTATTGCAGGACGGACATCTGATAGCAGATTTTGGTCGGCGGTGCGTATTGTAGGGCGGAAAAAACAGAGATAGAATTACTAAAACGATAAGTATTAAGGAGGATTGCATAATGGCGCAAATGAGCTCAAAAGAAAGGTTGCTATGCGCCTTTGGCGGCGGAGTGCCGGACAGAGTACCCGTATGCCCGAATCTTACACGATGGGTACGTGGAAACGAAGGCTGTTCTTGCATCCGGCATCTCTACAGAGCGCACAAAAGATTCGGGTTCGATTCGTTCCTGCCGTTCTATCAGTACACATGGCAGACAATAGCTAACGATTATGTATATTCACCGTCAGGTGGTTTTAACTACAGCGTTAATGGTTTCTTAGGAGATATAAACAGAGTAAATGCACAGATAAAAGTGACAAATGAAAAGGAGTGGGTAACATATGAGCGCAGTTTTTCTACTCCAGCCGGCGAACTAAACGACGTTATAAGATGGGCAAGGCCGGATATAGGATATGGCGACGGTCCGAATCCGCACAGGGAAGAACCGCTTATAAAATCTATGAAAGACGTTGAGGCGTTAAAGTTTTTATATCCAGAGCCTAGGGCCGACCTTACAGCGGAAATACCGATAATCATCGAAGACCTTGGCGAAAACGCTGTGCTTGCTGCGCTTGATTGTGTCAACTTCGGCAGCTGGGGAACGGAAGTTTTTCTGCCGCAGCAGATGTTGATAGCGTCGGTTGACCAGCCTGAGTTGTTACAAGAAGTGTGCCGGATACAGAATGATGCACATCTGCGGAATCTAAAAGTTTTTCTTGATAAAGGAATACGTGTAGTTTTTGACAGCTGGTTCCAGTGCAGCATGTCAGCAGGTTGGAGCATAGATACGTATAGGAACATTTTTCTGCCGTTAATAAAAGAAGTGGTAGACTTAACGCATAGCTACGGCGGGCTTTATATAATACACGATGACGGAAGGATGAAAAATGTGCTTGGCATGCTTGCTGATGCCGGAGCAGACTGCATTTCAGGAATGCAGCCGACTGACGCTGGTGGTGATATCACACTTGCACAGGCTAAAAGGCTATACGGAGACAAGCTGGCATTCTTGGGTGGAATAGACCCGTGTTACACGTTCGACATGGGAGATGTCCAGACTGTTCGAAGAGAAACGAAAAGAGCTATAGACGAAGGTGCGCAGGGCGGCGGCTTTATACTGGGTGTGGGCGAGGCGATTTCGCCGGATGTACCATCGCAGCTTTTGTTTGAGTTTGCAGCGGTTGCCAAAGAATACGGCTGTTATCAATAGGCTTAAAGCTCATTGATGTACATACACATTTATGATAAAGTGGATATAATTTCAAATGTCTTATAATATCATTTTATGGAGTGTGCAGTATGAATACACAGTCGTCCTGGAAAGAAACAGAGGTCGTTAAACGTTATGTTGAAGGAGGGCGGGCATCATTCCCTTATGCTATTGACCAGATAGTGGTCATGCTAAGATTGTTAAAATACAATGAAAAACATATTAAAAGCTTTATTGATATTGGTACAGGCGATGGTCTGCTGGCACAGCTTATTCTGGAACAATATAAAGGTTCTTTTGGCTATTTGATAGATTTTTCTGATGCTATGCTAAAAGAAGCAGAGAAAAGAATGGCTGACTATAAATCAAATGTAGAGATAATTAACAGTGACATATCGACTACGGAATGGCAAAATAGTACTTTTAAAGACGATTCGGAAAAAGTTGATGCTATAGTTTCAGGATATTGCATACACCATCTTTCTCATGAACGTAAATTTGAGTTGTATCGTGAGATATATGAGAGGCTCTCATACAACGGTATTTTCATAAATCTTGAACATGTTTCATCCTCATCGGATTGGGGTGAAATGATAAATGACGAAGCGTTTATAGATTCTATGGAAGCGTTTGCTGAAAAAAACGGGAATAAAAGAAACAGAGAAGAGATAAGCTGGGAGTATCATAACAGGCCAGATAAGAAAGACAATATTTTAGTGTCTGTTGAAAAACAGACTGAATGGCTAAGGCGGATAGGTTTTAAGAGAGTTGATATATATTTTAAAAGCTATGAGCTGGCTGTTTTCAGCGGAACAAAGCTGTAGAAGGGTTTATTGATTGATTCTGGTTGATTTATGGCAGCGGCAGCGGTATAGTGTTATAGGATAAAACAGCAAGGCAAGGAGCGGTATAAAATGCAGAAAACAATGCTTGAATCAGCTTTAGAGATTAAGGACGAGCTTATATCGATATATCGAGAGAGGCACATGCATCCGGAGCTTAGTTTCGAAGAGCATGAAACCATGAAATTCATCGAAGGATATTTAACTGATCTTGGACTGGAAGCCATTCGCGGACCGGAAGGTGCAGGGATTTGGGCTGTTCTTGATAGTGGAAGAGAAGGGCAATGCATAGGTATCCGGGCGGATATCGACGCATTGCCTGTTGCAGAAGAAACAGGGCTTGTACATTGCTCGGTAAACAACGGTTTGATGCATGCTTGCGGCCACGATTCGCATACGACCATGCTTCTGGGCGCTGCAAAACTTCTCTGCCAAAATAAAGACAGACTGAGCGGAAGAGTTAAATTCATTTTCCAGCAGGCGGAAGAGCTTGTGTCGGGTGCAGTCAAAATGATCGAAGCCGGAGTTCTTGACGATGTGGATGAGATAATAGGCCTGCATTTAGTTCCGACTCTTGGAGCAGGCAGTATAGAAACAAAACAGGGTGCTGCTCTTGCTTCCAGCGATATGTATGAAATTAGGGTTTTCGGTAAAGGCGGTCACGGCTCTGCTCCGCATTCGTGTACAGACCCTATAATTGCTATGACGCAGATAATCACTGCGCTTCAGACGATAGCAAATAAAAAGATAAACACACTTGACCCGGTCGTGGTAAACGTGTGCTGCTTAAAAGCCGGCTCAAGATACAACGTTATTCCTGATGAAGCGTATCTTAGCGGTACAATAAGGACGCATGATAAAGAAGTGCGAGAGATGATTTTTAAACAGATAAAGCAGATAGCTGACGGCATATGCAAAGCTTTCGGTACGACTTTTGAGCTGACCAACCCGGAATCTGTTCCTCCGACTGTTAATGATGACGAAGTTACGCAAAAGCTTATAGAACGTTCCAGAAAAATATTGCCGGAGAAAAATGTTGTAATAATGGAAAAACCGTATATGTTCTCGGAAGACTTCTCTTGTTTTGGCGAGAAAGTTCCGGCATGCATGTTTTTCCTTGGTACATATAACGAAGCAAAGGGCTGTACTCACCCTCTGCACAGCTCAAAATATAGAATAGACGAGGATATACTTCCTGTTGGTGCAGCAGTTTTTGCAAACTACTGTTTAGCTGAATAAAAAAGAAAACAGTCCTTTAAGGGCTGTTTTTTAGTGCCTGCTTTTCGCCTGCCTTGTCTTGCGGTATTGCATAGGCGAAAGATTTACAATGCTTTTAAATTTTTTACCGAAATAATTATAGTCGTCGATACCAACAAGCGACGATATAGCAGTGATGGGAAGACTGGTGGATTCAAGCTTACTCTTTGCAACTTCTATTCTCTTCTTGGTAAGGAGCTTACCAACAGTAGAGCCAAGCTGTTTCTGCGCTATAACGCAAAGCTTAGTTTTACTTATGCCAAGCTGTTTTGAAATATCGTCAAGACACAACTTTTGTTGGTAGTTATTTTCTATATAAGACAGTAGTCTTTGAGCATCCGTCTGCTGTGACGCTGTGATAACTTTCTTGAGCAGAAAATATGAGGCACATGCGCAGATTATATCGTTGTAGGCAGTCAGTTTTTCTCTATCAATCTGCTGCAGAAATTTAAACGTTCTTTCAAGTGCAGGCTCATCGTGGTGCCAGGTGCACATTTTTTTCGTTTGCTGCCACTGCTTTTCTCTGGGCGCTGTGTCAAGCATCTGCCCGAATGCAACGTATGCTATAACTTCGCCGTCTTCAGTGATGGGGGCTGTGCCTTCTATAAGCCCGGCATGGCAGCGGTGGATATATATATCGCCACGTTTTTTAGCAATGTTAAACGCTTCAGCGCCGCTCTTTTTGCATTTATCGATGCCGTACTGTGTCTTTTGTATCTCGGAGCAAAAGTAACTGTTTTTTGGGGCGGAGTATACTTCTCTGAAGCTTGAATCGAAAATAGCTACCCTTATTCCCATAGTAACATAAAAGCTGTTTATTATTTTCTCGAGTTTTTCCTGATCAAATATGATACTCATATCTTTCCTCACCTATATTCAACATTTCTATGTTACACTTACGGGAATGTATAAACAAGATTATATTTTAGAATTGTGAAAGATTTTACCCTAATTTCAACTTTTTTATCTATTTTCTGATAATATACACATATAAAATGCTGTTAAAGAGACCTTTCAAAATATGGGAGGAAGCTATGTACAACAGGATACTGGAGCTTGCAGACGAGACGCTTGAGCTTTGCGCTTCAAAGAAAAACACAAGCAGGTTAGAAAAGTGGATAAAACACCAGAACTTTGAAAGCCAAGGCGATATATTAATTAACGTTCATTTTTGGAGAAACACGATAAACCAGATGTGGCGGGAGCTTGTTCCGGATTACGAGATAGAGAGTGCGACTCCAACGGAGTATTTTGTTGAAAGAACTCTGCTTCAGCGTATTTATAAATTTAATAATATTGATGACGATGACGTACTGCTGCCGACCATATGGATAGATCCGGTTATGTCACCGCAAAGCCGGATGTTCGGTATAGAGAAAAAACAAGCGCATCATGGCGTTAGTGTAAAATACTCTACGGTAATAGAGAATGAAGACGACTTGCAGCGTTTTTCGCAGCCGGTATTTGCGATAGATTATGAAAGAACACAGCAAAAGAAAAACACAATATCGGCGTTGGTAGAAGGCAGAGTACCGGTAAAGGTTAAGACGCAATATCTTCAGGCAAATCCGTTTGAATATGCGGCGATGTTCCGCAGCATGGACGATTTGTTTATGGACTTCATGGACTCACCGCAGTTTGTTCATTCGATGATGGATATGTTTACAGGTTTTATAGTAAACCGGTTCAATGAACTGGAAAGCTCTCAGGGCATTGACCCGGAACAGACGTGGGATTTTCGCATACACGCAGACAGAACAGACGATAAAAAAAACGTTAACAGTCTAAAGAACTGCTGGGTATATATCTCTGACCAGAGCGCGGGCGTGGTTTCACCTAAGATGTACAGCAAGCTCATATACCCGTATCATGAGAGGATAGCGAAGCTCTTTGGAAAGGTATATTTTCACGGATGCGAAGACCTTACACAGAAGGCAAAATATATTCAAAACCTGCCAAACCTGCGGCGTTTTCATATCTCTCCGTGGTCTGACGCCGCCAAAATTACAGAAGAGCTGGGTGATAAGTTCATATATGAAGTACATATGCATCCGGCCAACCATCTATTTGTATATAGCAAAAGTGAGATAGAAAAGGATATAGAGCGCCTGTGCAGACAGTGTAAAGACAACGGAGCAGTGTTCGATCTCAACCTCAGCGACCTTGAAACGGTAAACAACGAGCCGGAGAAATTGACGGAGTGGGCGAAGATAGCAAGAGATACGGTCAGCAGATTTTTCTAGAAAGCGGAGTTTCGTATGAATAATAATGAAGACTTAAAGCTGGAAGTGATATTACAAAAACACAGCGATTTCTGGCAGCGTAAAAATGATAAAGCTGTGCTGCAAAGAGTGCCGTTCGTTAAGTGGCATACAAAACCATATCCAGTAAAAGAAAAGGATATCATTGATCCGGAGTATATAACTCCAGATGATATTGATATAGAAAGATTTTTGGGGCTTTATGAACCGCTGCCCAAACCGAATACTGGCAATCGTATCAATACCGTCATGCCGAAATACCCTCAGTCGTGGATGAGCGGCATAATAGGCTGCGACATCTGTGCTTCTGCCGTGAGCTGCACAGCTGTCGGAGGACACTTTGGCAATGCGGTTGAAGCTGCGGCGCAATTCAATATAAATAAAGCGCTTGGCTCTGAATGGTATGAACTATTACAGCGGTGTACAGATGCATTGATAGAATATACAGGAGTAAAAACTGCAGTATCTCAAATGCATCTGCGTGGTATAATAGACATGCTTGCGGCGTATTTCAAAGAAGATGAGTTATGTATAGCGGTATATGATTATCCCAAAGCGGTAAAAACTCTTGCTAATAAGTTTGCAGAACTGTATATTACCGTGGCAAAGAACGATATTGGCAAACGTGGTCTGTGGAAAGGCGGCCAGGCTGTTTCGTGGGGCGTATATGCCCCGGGAGAGCTATTAAGCTATCAAGTTGACGCTTCAAACCTCTTTTCAAGGAGCATGTATGAGGATATGTTTCTTGCCTTCGATGAAATGGTAATAAACGAATTTGAATATTCGCTCTGCCATATCCACTATACGGGGCTGCATATAGCCCAGAGCCTTTGCAGCATCAAAAACTTAGGCTGCATACAGATAAACCTAGACAGGGAAGCAGCGCCGGATTGGAGTATTGAAAAGGTGATAGACTGCTGTAAGACGGTGCAGAGCGCAGAAAAGTGTGTTTTGATTAACGGAGAGCTTTCACATGATGAAGTGGACAGAATGATCAATGAACTAAAGCCGCAAGGGCTGATGATGATATACTGGCATCCCGAAGAATGGGATCCGATTGATATAAAATAAAAACCGGAGGCAGCAATGAGCATGATGACAAGCGTTGAGAGGGTAAGAAAGACATTTGCATTCGAGCAGACTGACAGGCCGCCAGTTGACCTTATGGAAAATAATATATGGCCTGCTCTTAGAGACTACTTCACAAAAAAGCACGGACTCAGCGAGGACGAGGAGATACTAAGATATCTGCATTCAGATTTCAGATGGGTGCTGACAGGCCCGCCGGAAAAGATGAATACTCACGAATTCGATGTAGACGGAGCTGATATTTCCGGCTCATATTCAGATGATATCAAAAGGCCGCTTTCTGACGCCCACAGCGTAAGTGATGTGAACAGACTCTTCAAACCGGATGCATCTAAAACGATAGTTCCGGATTTTGAAGCTGTAAGACAGAAAAACCCGGACAAACCTGTTATATTGACACCATTCTGGATGCCTGTATTCTCGGGCGCATGTGAAACGTTCGGTATGCAGGAAGCTATGGTGAAGATGCATCTGGAGCCGGAGGTTTTCAAAGCTTATGCTCAGATACAGTCGGATTATTCTGTGGGTGTGTTTGAAGCAAACGTGAAAAAGGGAGCAAGACAATACTGCGATTATGCCTGGATTGGTGACGACTTCGCAGGGGAGAGGGGCCTGCTGCTCAGCCCGGAAATGTGGAGAGAGTTTGTAGCACCGTATCACAAAAAGACAGTAAGCTACCTTAAGGATAATGGTTTCAAAGTATTGTTCCATTCGTGCGGCGCAGTGCGTGAAGTTATACCAGACTTGATCGATATGGGAGTAGACGCACTTGTTGTTATACAGACGAGCGCACACGGTATGGTAGTAGAAGAACTTGCGAAGCAGTTTGGCGGAAAGCTGGTATTCTACGGCGCCATAGATGCCCAGCAGCTGCTAACTTTCGGCAGCCCGGAAGAAGTAAAAAACGAAGTTATAAGGAACTATCATGCTTTCGAAAAATGCGGCGGTTATGTAGTGACGAACAGTCACACCTGCATGACTGATATAAAGGGAGAAAATATAGAAGCGATGGCACAGACTGCATTTGCATTGCCCGGAATTGCTAATGAGTAACAGATAGTCAGGTTTCATCTGTCTCTGATAATGTATTGCTGTCTGTGGCGCCAGGTTCATTTTCGCCAGGGATTTCTTCCGTTGGTTCAGGTATCGGTTTCGGTACATAGCCCGGAGAGTGTTCACTACCCTCAATCCCGTAGCCTTCTGTGTTCGGGTCTTGGAACATCAGAGTTTTAGGAGGCAGAAACGTCAGAATTCCGTATAGAACCAGAAGTACAGCAGCAATAATGAAAGCTGCGAATGAGTTGCCTATTTTTCTTTTTTGTATTGTCAGTTTATAACCAACGTATAAACCGATGCATATGCTGATAAAAGTTATTATGACATCTATTATCAGGCTTTTTTCAATACCTGCTAAATTTCGGTAGAAGTAGAACATCGCAAGTGTAACAAGCGGCATAGTAATAAGGGATATCCCATGAGCGAATATGTAGTTTCTGAACCTGTAGCCAATAGCTATGAATTCAATTACATAAAAAATCGCTGACGGAACTAAAAAAAGCTTCAAGTATTCCCACATGCTTTCATTTACGGGGAAGATAGCGGCTGCAACAACATTGGGTGTCCAGGCGTAAACGAAGTGCCATAGTGCAGCAAGCGACATGATCGCAACAGCGCCAAAAAAATGCCATATCATCAGGGATTTTTTAAATCTCATGATTGCCTCCAAAGTAATTATAAACAAGTATAACATACAAAACAGGTTAATCAAATATAATGCAAACTTAATTTGAAGCAGAAAAGGCCGAATGATATAATAATAAAACAAGTTTGTATTTTTACCGGGATCACAGCCGGTTGAAGGATGACAGAGGAGACATATAATGGATGCCAAGATACCAGTTGATATAATCTCGGGTTTTCTAGGATCGGGGAAGACGACGCTTATAAATGCATTTTTAGCAGACCAGTATAATGGTATGCGTATCGCAGTTATCGAAAATGAATTTGGAAAGATAGATGTCGACTCTGCTGTGCTGCCGGAAGACCTGGAGATAACTAAGATAACAGGAGGCTGTGTCTGCTGTACGCTTAAGATAAGCTTGATAGAAGGGATACGTCTGCTGGCAGAGCGTTATCATCCGAACAGGATTGTGATTGAAACAACTGGGGTTGCAAAGCTCTCCGATGTGATATCAGCAGTTCAGAACGCTTCATTGGCAGACACTGCATATCCGGCTGCCTGCATCACAGTAGTAAACCCGGCATTTCACAAGAGCTTTGGAAGCTCTCTTGGAGCTTTTTACAACGACCAGATAGAATCAGCGGGAACTGTATATATTAGCAGGGCGAACAGCACAGATGAAAAGACAATGGATGAAGTCATAAAAAGTATAAAAGAACTCGGCAGAGAATGTGAGATAGTGACGGAAGCAGCAAAAATTAAAATTCATAAAAATACACTTTCGTCTGCGATGGAAACTGCGGCGCATGATGAAAACCACTCTCATCATGACGATGCAGAGCAACAGTTTATAAGTATGTATATTGAAACGCCGGTGTTTTCGAATAGAGAAGAGCTTTTAGCTTTCATTAATAAAATAGAGTCAGAGTATTCGCCGAAAAAAGTATACAGAATAAAAGGAACTGTTACTAAAGCAGGAGAAAGTGTGCTCGTGCAGTGGGTGAGCGGAGAGCTTGAGCTGCTGCCATCAAAACGATCTGACAATAAAATAGTGGTAGTTATGCAGGCATAGCAAAGTAGTCTTTGAGCACCGGATTTTACCGGTGTTTTTTTATTACAAAAAACAGAAAAATAAAGATTATTTTATTTTACACGGATTTTACATACAAAATATACTTCTATAACGCATCGCTGATAGTATCAAATCGTAAATTAATTTTAAAAAATACTAGGAGGAAACATGAAGAAGTTATTAATAGTAGTCTTGGCACTTTCTATGGTGCTCGCGCTTTTTGCAGGCTGCGGTAAGACAGAAGATGCTGATACAACAGACACAACTCAGGATCAGACGGAGGACAACACCCAGAACGATACAGCAACTGCTGGAGAAGTTACAGTATCCGGTTCAACATCAGTAGAGCCGGTCGGCATAGCGCTGGGCGACGAGTTCATGGCACTCAATCCGGACGTAAAATTCACATATCAGGGCATAGGTTCATCTGCAGGCGTTACCAATGCTAACGACGGCGTAACGATGCTGGGAACAGCTTCAAGAGAAATCAAAGACTCCGAAAAAGAATATGGCATGACGGAAGTTGTTCTTGCTTACGACGGTATAGCAGTTATAGCTAACACTGCAAATGCAGCAGTCAGCGACCTTACTGTAGAACAGGTACAGAAGATATATCTCGGCGAGATCACGAACTGGAGCCAGGTAGGCGGAGACGACCTTGATATCGTGGTTGTATCACGTGAAGCAGGATCCGGCACAAGAGGCGCTTTTGAAGAGATAGTAGGCTTCGAAGATATGCTCGTAGAAAGCGCAACGATAGCAGAAGGTAACGGTGCTGTCAAAGAAACTGTTGTAGGAAACCCGCAGGCAATCGGTTATGTATCTTTCACATATGTTGATGACACTGTAAAGCCGTTGCTTATAGAAGGCGCAGAGCCGACGGTTGACAACGTACTTTCAGGTAAATATCCTGTTTCAAGACCGTTCATGATAGTGTATCACGAAGAGAACCTGTCAGATGCAGCAAAAGATTTCCTTGACTTCATAACAACTGACAAAGCAAAAGAGATTATTGCTGAAGAGGGCGCTATTCCGCTGGGAAACGCATCATCAGATGATACGCAGGAAGTATCAATATCAGGTGAAGTAACGGTATCTGGTTCAACATCAGTAGAGCCGGTTGGCATAGCGCTGGGCGACGAGTTCATGGCTATCAACCCGGACGTAAAATTCACATACCAGGGAATAGGTTCATCCGCAGGAGTTACAAATGCTAACGACGGTGTAACGATGCTAGGTACAGCTTCAAGAGAGATAAAAGACTCCGAAAAAGAATATGGCATGACTGAAGTTGAGCTCGCTTACGACGGCATCGCAGTTATAGCGAATACGGCAAATGCAGCAGTCAGCGACCTTACGGTAGAGCAGGTGCAGAAGATATATCTCGGCGAGATCACGAACTGGAGCCAGGTAGGCGGAGACAACCAGGCTATAGTAGTTGTATCACGTGAAGCAGGCTCCGGCACCAGGGGAGCTTTCGAAGAGATAGTAGGCTTCGAAGATATGCTGGTAGCAAGCGCAACGATAGCGGAAGGCAACGGAGCAGTTAAAGAAACAGTCGTCGGAAATCCGTATGCAATCGGATATGTATCATTCACATATGTTGATGACACTGTAAAGCCGATGCTTATTGAGGGCGCAGAGCCGACAGTAGAAAACGTGCTTTCAGGTACTTACCCGGTATCAAGACCGTTTATGATAGTTTATCACGAAGACAACCTGTCTGATGCTGCCAAGGCGTTTCTTGACTTCATTACAACAGACACAGCAAAAGATATCATCGCTGAAGAAGGCGCAATTCCACTGAACTAATCAAGAAGCATTAGACTTACAGTGGGCATGCAGGCAGAGCCTGCATGCCTTTAGCTGTATAAAATGACACAGGGAAAAGCTAAATGAAAATAAGAAAAAAGATAAGACAGAAAAAATTATACGAACCTTTGGTAGAAAACACATTCAGGATTTCTTCTGGAATAACTATATTTGCTGTTTTCGCTATCGTAATATTCATATTGAGTAAGGGTGTTCAGCCGTTTATACCGGGAAATAAAGAAGGAACATACTCTTTTATAGACTTTATTACCGGTCTTGAATGGCGTCCGAACGACGACCTTAACGTTGCAAAATACGGAATATTCTATATGATCGTCGGCTCTGTTCTTTCAACGGGCGGGGCGATAATTATAGGAGTTCCTATAAGCATATTTACTGCGGCATATCTTTCAGAACTTGCTCCGAAGAAAATAAAGAGCGTAATAAGATCTGGGATAATGCTGATGGCAGGAATACCATCCGTTATATATGGAATATTCGGTCTTGGATTCTTAGTTCCTATGATAATGAAAATTTCACCGTTCAGTCAGGGACAGTCATTGCTCGCTGTAATTATTGTGCTGACAATAATGATATTGCCGACAATGATAGTCATTGCTGAAAATGCTATAGCCAGCGTACCAAAAGAATACAGGAATGCGTCATATGCGCTGGGCGCATCAAAAGTGTATACAACGATACACGTTTTGATACCGGCTGCAAGGCGAGGGATACTGGTCGGCGTTATACTTGGAGTGGGCAGGGCTATAGGCGAAACGATGGCGGTCATACTTGTTGCCGGAAACGTGTCCGGCGGACTTCCAACGAGCATATTCAGCCTGATACGGCCGTTAACCACGAATGTAGTGCTTGAGATGAGCTATGCAACGGGGTTGCACAGCGAGATGCTGTTTGCAACAGGATCAGTGCTTATGCTGTTTATAATCGGGATAAATCTGCTGATGAACAGAATAATCAAAAGGATGGGACAGTACTAAAGATGAAGGCAAAGAGACAAGACAAAGTTTTTAAAGGCATTATGATATTTAGTAGCGTCCTTGTGATTTCAATGCTGGTCCTCATTCTGGGATTTGTAATAATAAAAGGCGCAGGTGAAATAAACAAACAATTTCTCTTCGGAGATTTTGATGATAAAACAGTATATATAGATATTAATACCTCAGAAGGTCTGGATATACAAGTGGAACAGGTAGAGTACGATTCTAAAAACTATCTTAAGGTAACAAATATAGAAGACGGCTCATATATTGATGGCAGCCTATCAAACGGCGAGGAATATAAGCTCAAAGTCGGAGATATAATCAAAAAAGTTGACGACAGTGATACGAACGAGATGAGTGCAGGTGATTTTTATACTCTAAGCGAAGATCTTGGGCAGAGCACAACTCTTAGGATAACAAGACCGGGCAGAGGGATATTCCCGCTGCTGATAAACACTGTGCTGATGATAGGTCTCTCGTTGCTGTTTGCACTGCCGATATCGATAGCTTCGGCAATATATCTTGCGGAGTATGCAAAGGAAGGCAAACTACTCAGGCTCATAAGGTTTACAACGAGCTGTCTTGCCGGAATACCTTCAATCGTGTTTGGTTTGTTCGGCATGCTGGTGTTTGTATCGACGCTTAAGTTTGGGTTCTCGCTGCTGGCAGGCTCATTCACTCTGTCTATCGTGCTTCTGCCTACCATTATCGGACAGACGGAGGAAGCGATAAAAAGAGTGCCTCAGACGTTCCGGGAAGGTTCGTTTGCACTTGGTGCAAATAAGATACAGACGATATTCAAAGTTATACTGCCTAACGGGCTTTCAGGAATATTGGTAGGTGTGCTGCTTTCTATCGGTCGCATAGTCGCAGAATCTGCGGCGCTGATATTGACAGCGGGCACAGTAGCAAGCATACCTAATTCCGCCCTGGAGAGCGCTTCTACGCTGACAGTTAAAGCATATACTGTTGCAAAAGAAACGGGTGATATAAGGCTTGCGTGTGCCATGGGCATAATAGCTATTCTGCTGATAGTAATAGTAAACGCATCAGTTGGGCTTGCAAATAAGTTTGACAAAATGAAGAATTATGAATAAGAGGTCATGATGGAAGATATAATTGTAAAAGAACCAAAAATTGAAATCAAAGGTCTGAATTTCTATTACAGCGATTTTCATGCGCTAAAGAATATAGACCTGAATATATACGAGAAGGAAGTCACCGCATTCATAGGGCCTTCGGGTTGTGGCAAGTCAACGATACTGCGGACGCTGAATCGTATAAACGACCTTATCGAAGGGACAAGAGTCGAAGGTAAAGTGCTGCTTGACGGAGAAGATATCTACCAAAAAGACTATGATATAATAGGGCTTAGAACAAAGGTAGGCATGGTTTTCCAAAAACCAAATCCGTTCCCAATGAGTATATATGATAACGTCGCTTATGGACCGCGGCTTAACGGCATAAAGCATAAATCAGAGCTTAACGAGACTGTCGAAAAAAGTATTAGGGCAGCGGCGCTTTGGGACGAAGTCAAAGACATACTCCATCGCAACGCACTCAGCCTTTCAGGAGGGCAGCAGCAGCGTCTGTGCATATCAAGAGCGCTTGCAGTATCGCCTGAAGTACTGCTTATGGATGAGCCGACATCTGCGCTCGATCCTATTTCAACGCTGAAGATAGAAGACTTGATAGCGGAACTCAAGCAGGACTATACGATAGCAATAGTAACGCACAACATGCAGCAGGGCGCAAGGGTCTCCGACAAGACTGCATTCTTCCTGCTTGGTGAAGTTATAGAGTTTGACGATACAGATACGATTTTTTCTAACCCGTCCAATCAAAAGACGGAAGAATATATTACAGGAAAGTACAGCTAAATCAATTAGCTTTTAGGAGGGCAGTATGCCAAAAAGAATATTAATGACAGCTCAGCTCGATGTTATACATAAATCACTTGCAAAGATGACGGCGCTTATAAGCAAGTCTCTTGACCAGATGATAATTGCACTCAAAGACCAAAACATAGAGTTAGCAAGAGAAGTAATAGAAAACGATGAGCAGATAGACGCTATGGAACTCAAAATCGAAAAAGACTGCGTACTGGTCCTTGCTCGCCATCAGCCGATAGCGTCAGACCTTCGCGACGTAACGAGTGTTTTCAGAGTTATATCAGATCTGGAGCGGATAGGCGACCAGTGCGCCGACATCTGCGAATACATCATTATGATGGAAGGCAAGGAATATATAAAGCCGCTGGAGGACATTCCGAAGATGGCTGTTGAGTGTGAAAAAATGATTAATTTGGCAATTCGAAGCTTCATAACCAAAGATTTAAAGATTGCAAAAGAAGTTCTTATAATGGATAATGTAATTGACGATTATTTTGAGAATATTCGTGAAGAGCTTATCGAATTGATGAAAAACAACAAAGAATATGTCCAGCAGCTTACATATCTTATACTGATAATAAAGTATCTGGAAAAAATAGCCGATCACGCAACCAATATTTCTGGATGGATAATATACAACGTGACGGGCTCTCATTAAAGAAGGAACATATGAGCAAAATATTAATTGTCGATGACGAAAAAAACGTAGCGGAACTAATAAAATACAACTTGGAGATTGCCGGATACGAAACAACTATGGTGCACGATGGCAAAAGTGCCGTAGACACCGTGAAAACAAGGGAATATGACCTTGTCATTCTTGATATTATGTTGCCAGAAATAGACGGATTCAGCATACTGAGGTATATTAGGTCCAGCGAAGGGATAGCGGACATTCCGGTTATTATGCTTACTGCTAAAGCTTCCGAATCTGATATAGTACTGGGGCTGGAGATAGGCGCAGACGACTATATGGTAAAACCTTTCAAGATAAACGAGCTTGTAGCAAGGGTAAAGGTGCAGCTGCGTAAAAATGAAAAGACTCTTTTCGAGAAGGAAGAGACAACAGAGCTTGGTTCAATAGTCGTTGACAATGCAAGCTATAAGGTGACAAAGGACGGAAAGGAAGTACCGCTGACTAACAAAGAATACGAGCTTTTCAGATACCTGGTATCAAGGCAGGGCAAAGTCTGTACAAGGGAAAATATACTCTCGCAGATATGGGGATATGAATATATTGGCGGCACACGGACGGTCGATGTCCACATAAGAAGCCTGCGTAAAAAGCTTTTTCAGGACGAAAACGAATACAGGATAACGACGATTATAGGTGTGGGGTATAAATTTGAAAAGAGCATTAATTAGAAACAGCCTGATAGCCTTGGTGATACTTGTTTTAATAACGGGGCTTTCTTCATATTTGATTATGAAAAATGCGCTTACAAAGAACGCATATAATGATACGGAAGAGAACCTTGATGGTTATATATACCTTCTGGAGAATGAAAACCCGGAAGATATAAACCAAAGCTGTATTGATTTTAGTAAATATACAGGCATAAGAGTAACTGTTGTCGATGCTCAGACAGGAGAGGTCTTAGGAGACAGCGACAATGATATCGCATCGATGGACAACCATATTTACAGAGAAGAGATTTCACAGGCCATCAAAACCGGTGAAGGAACTTCAAAGCGTCATTCCAATACCCAGAAGATCGATTTTCTATATTATGCTAAATACGTAGAGCACGATGGTAAAGCTCTGGTCGTGAGGACGGCAACTCAGCTAAGCATAATAAAGGACGCATACAATTCCATAGGGGCTTCAATGCTGATAGCTGTTTTTGCTTCTGCTTTGATTGCATTCCTTATTACATACGGATTTAACAACAGGGTAGCAAAGCCTATTGACGAGATAACAGACCTTGCACTGGAGATATCCGAAGGCAGCTATGGTAAGAGCGCATATATAACTTCATATAAAGAGGTCGAAAAGCTCTCGGGGGCGCTAAACAAGCTTTCAAAGAGCCTTAAAGTGTCGTTTGATAACATATCTGTACGCAACGCACAGCTAGAGGCTATATTACAGAGCTTCAATCACGGCATAATGGTATGTGACAACGACGGCAATGTGCAGTATTCAAACGAGAACTTTTCAAAGATACTCGGTATAGAAGAAAATCTTGAGAATAAGAACATATATAAATTCATGTTCGATGAGAACATATACAGCATACTCGAAGAGATCCGTGAAAGCGAAGAGAACTCAGTAACCAGAGACGGTGTTCAATTTTCCGACGGTTCTTTCAGGAACTACAGCGGGCATCGTATAAAAGACTATGCAGGCGTAAGGAAAGGCATACTGCTGCTTGTTGAAGATGTTACAAATGTACGCAAGCTAGAACGTATGAGGAGCACGTTTGTCTCCAACGTAACACATGAGCTCAAGACGCCTATAACCTGCATATCCGGGTATACGCAAACACTTCTTAATGGAGCCGTATATGACAAAGACAATGCGAACAAATTCCTGCATATAATCGATGAAGAAGCGCAGCGACTCAATCTGCTTATTGACGATATATTGACACTTTCGGAAATAGAAAACAAGAAGAACGTCAGTTATGATACAAAAGTGGATCTTGTCGAGATATCAAAAGATGTCTTAGAACTCATGAAGCAGAAATATCCTTCAAAGTCAGGCGTCGAGATGCGTATTGACACAGACGGACAAGAGCCGTATGAGATATTAGGCGACAAACACAAGCTTAAGCAGATAGTTATAAATCTTGTCGATAACTCCATAAAGCATACGTCCGAGGGTTTTATAGCAGTAAAATTCTCAAAGAACGAAAAGTCGCTTACGATGAAGGTACAGGACACAGGAGTAGGCATAGAAGAGAAACATCACGACAGATTGTTTGAACGCTTCTATAGAGTTGATAAACACCGCTCAAGAGAGTCGGGAGGCACGGGCCTGGGGCTTTCAATAGTGAAACATCTTACGCTTTTGCACCACGGTCACATCTCTATTGAAAGCAAGCTGGGGCAGGGGACCAGCATCAGCATTGAGTTCCCGCTGCCGGAAAACAACTAAATTCTAAACAAAGCTGTCCGTATAAAAAGCGGGCAGTTTTTTTGCCTGCAAAAATGAAGAGCTTGTATTATATTCAGTAAGATTATAAAATCATATTGATAACTTTTGCATATAACATTCGAATCAGATAGGGGGCATGATAGTGCAAAACCTGAAAGAAGGCTCTAAAGCAAGACAGGCGATAGGCTGGATAGGTGTCGGCATTACTGTTGTACTAACAGGCGTCTGGTCTTTTTGGGGCATAATAGAGAACTTTCATGAAGGATGGTATGCGCAGTCTTTATGGGAGAACATCGGCATGCTTTTTCTTCAATACCTTCTTTTCACATTCATATTCAGCGGGCTTGGCTGCTTGTCCCTGAGGTTTCCAAAGATAGGTCTGGTCGCACACATAGCACTAGGTGTGTTCACTGTGCTCTTCTTTTCCGGTTCGTCTTTTCAGGTGACATACCTGCTTATAGCAATTCCGCTCATACTTTTGGGTCTGCTATATCTTTTTGGACGCCCAAAGCCTCGGAAGCTCGCATACCTTCTGATAATTTGCGTGCCGTTTCTTATAATAGCAGTGTTTGGCGGCATAAACTATGCCCGCGTATCAAAAAGGATAGATGACGGCGACTATGGACTTAGAATAATAGAAGGGAACGGCATAACGCTGGCTGCAGCTCCCAGAGGGCCTGGATGGCCGCGAGGAGGGGTAACCTGGGAAGAAGCTATGTATATATGCGCACACCTCTCTGAAGACGGCACAGAGCTTATGGAGAGCGAGCAGAATATATGGAGGCTACCGAGTGTGGATGAAGCAGTCCGGCTGATGAGCCTACACGGCGAAAACAGCGGTGGTGTTTGGAACGAAAAAAAGAAAGAAGCTCAGTATGAATTGACGCCTGATAAAGAAAGTCCTCTCTGGGATGTATACTCACAGATAATTTATTACTGGACAGCAGTCGAAGCTCCTAATGACAAGGCATATATCATAGTATATGACGGCGGTGTGTTCGAGAGGAAAAAGGATTCAAGTTACGGATACCTTGGCTTCAGAGCAGTAAAAGATATAGAATGAAATCATAGCAATATAACAGCGGCGGTGGAGGCCGCTTTTTCTATTTTAAAATAGTACTTGACTATTACGCTACGTAATAGTTTATAGTATAACTGATCTTAAGATTAGAGGATAAAAAAATGATGACAATAAAACAAACTGCAGATTTTGCCGGTATAACAGTGCGGACACTGCAGTACTATGACAGGCTAGATCTATTAAAGCCGGCGTATGTTGCTGAAAATGGTTATAGATTTTATGATGAAATGAATTTAAAAAAGCTTCAGCAAATAATGTTTTTTAGAGAGCTTGATTTACCGTTAAAGCGCATAAAGCAGATAATGGAGAATAAACAGTACAATGAAAAGGAAACACTTGATGCGCAAAAAAGTATACTTATATTGAAAAAGAAAAGGCTGGAAAAGATGATAAACCTGATAGACAACACATTGGAGGGAAAAAGAATGAGCTTTAAAGAGTTTGATAGCACAGAAATTGAGCAGTACATTATGAAATATGAAAGAGAAGTTGAGCAAAGATGGGGAGATACAGAGCAGTATATGAAGAGCAAAGCAAAAGCAGCGGCATACAGCAAAGTTGATTGGGAAAGGATAAAAAAAGAAGCTGACGATATATTTAATGAGTTTGCATCATATAAGAATGACAAGAATAAAGAGCTGTCTCCCTGCAAGCTAGTAAAAGATTGGCAGGAGCATATAAACAAATATTACTACGAATGCTCAGACGAGATTCTTCTTGGATTGGCAGAGATGTATACCGCAGACAAGAGATTCAGTGAGAACATAGATAGATATGAGAAAGGTCTTGCGGCATATATAAGTGAAGCAATAAAAGAATGCATAAGAAACAAATAGGCAAAAAAAGGAGCTGCGGCTTCTTTTTTTCTTGCAAATACTGCACAGCATAGAATGTAATATAAAAGTAATTTGTGCTTCTAAACAATTAAGATTGTATGAAGCTTATTGAAAAATGCTTGTTAGAGAGTATTGCGATATGTATACTCATGCTGTAATATTATTAAGAATTTATTAGAATTTATTTTTACAGGAGAGTATTTAATGGATATATTTAAAAAGTGTTATGATTATACTGAAGTTGCAGATGCAAAAGCTACGGGGCTATATCCGTATTTTCATGCACTGGAAACACCGCAGGACACAGAAGTGACGATGGATGGTAAACGCATTATAATGATCGGTTCCAACAACTATATGGGACTGACAAACGATGAGCGTACCGCAAAAGCAGCCAAAGACGCTATAGACAAATACGGTACCGGCTGCTCGGGCTCAAGGTTCCTAAACGGCACTCTGGTTCTCCACGAACAGCTCGAGAAAGAGCTTGCAGAGTTTTTTGGCAAAGAAAACACGCTGACATTCAGTACAGGGTTCCAGACCAATCTTGGTATAATATCGTCTTTAGTAGGGCGGCATGACTATATATTCAATGACTCTGAAAATCATGCAAGTATAATAGATGCATGCAGGCTAAGCTTTGCAAGAAAGAATCTGAGATATGAACACAGCGACATGGAAAGCCTGGAGGATAAACTGAAAAGAGTTCCGGAAGACGCAGGCAAGCTTATAATTACAGACGGTGTGTTCAGCATGAGCGGTGATATCGCAAAGCTGCCGGAGTTGATTGCACTTAAAAAGAAATACAACGCAAGACTGATGGTGGACGATGCCCACGGAGTCGGAATGATTGGCGACTGCGGCAGGGGAACTGCCAGCCACTTTGGACTGGAGGACGAGGTAGATATAATAATGACTACTTTCTCGAAGTCTTTGGCGTCGCTTGGAGGCTGCATTGCAGCAAGCGAAGAAGTAATAAACTATGTAAAGCACAAATCACGACCGTTCATATTCAGCGCTTCTATACCGCCGGGCAATGCGGCCGCAGCAATGGAAGCTCTTCGCATTATGAGAAGCGAACCGCAGCGTCAGAAAGACCTTATCGAAATAAGCAACTATATGCGGGCCAAACTGAAAGAAGCGGGCATACCTATAATCGAGGGCGAAACTGCGATAATCCCGGTATTCACATATGAGATGAACCGTACGTTTCTTATAACAAAGATGTTGTTCGAAGAGGGCGTCTACGTAAACCCGGTTATACCGCCGGCAGTAAAGGACGGCGAGTGTATGCTAAGGACAAGCTATACTGCGACCCATACACAGGAGCAGATGGACACGGCTGTTGAAGCGTTCAAAAGAGTTTTTTCGAGAGTAGATGACGTTTTAAAAAAATGGCAGAGCATATAAGAAGCAAACAAAAAGCCGGTTAAAAAAAGCCGGCTTTTATAGTGCATATTTTTATGGGTTTACAACATTCACGGGCGCTCCTTTAATATAGGCAGCTAAATTACTGGAAGCAGTATCCATCAAACGTTTACGGGCGGCTTTTGGCGCCCAGGCTATATGTGGTGTTAAAAAACAGTTCGGGGCACTAAGCAGAACGTTGTCTGGGGATATCGGCTCTGTGGATACAACATCGGCTGCAAACCAACCGACTTTTCCTGTCTTAAGCGCATCAAACATTTCATCTTCGACGACAAGCGCACCTCTGGAAGTGTTGATGATTATTACTCCGTCTTTCATCATGGATATACTATTTTTATTTATCATTCCTTCTGTATCCGGAAAAAGCGGCAGGTGAAGAGAAATAACGTCAGAGTTTTTACATAATTCATCAAACGTAACAAACTTTAGGTTTTCAGTTTCAAGGTCTTCATATACTGTTCTGCTGTACACCAGAACTTTCATGCCGAAAGCCTCGGCTATTTTTGCCGTAGCACGACCAATTTTGCCAAAGCCTACGATTCCCATTGTAAGACCGTGAAGCTCTATAAGGGGGTAATCCCAATAGCTGAAATCGATAGAATTAGACCACTTAAGTTCTTTTACTGTGCTGCTGTGATGGGCAACATGGCTGCAAATTTCCAGTAGAAGCGAAAACACAAATTGTGCAACGGCATTCGTTCCGTATGTTGGTACATTCGTGACGGGAATACCCATTTCTTTTGCGGCTTCAACATCAACAATGTTATAACCTGTAGCCAGCACACCGATATATTTAATGGACGGGCAGGCGTCAAGGGTTTGCCTTGTGATGGGTGTCTTATTTGTTATTATTGCGTCAGCTCCGTCAATACGCTCCACTATTTCATCAGCTTGAGTTCTGTCATAGCAGACGAAATCGCCAAGTTTTTTAAAAACATCCCAGCTTAGATCTCCCGGGTTCAAAACATATCCGTCGAGTACAACTATTTTCATTTATATTCCTTTCGAATCTTTTTGATATGGGCAGTCATATTCAGCCAAAGTGCAAAAGAAAACCCATATCATAATATTATACATACATTTTAAACCCAAGACAACAAATGTTCAGTTCAGAGTGGCTCTCTTTTTATTAGTTGCCCTACATATTAATTAATAAAATGTAAAACTTTCCATGTAAAGAGATAATAATGCTTTACAAAAAATAATTATTGATTTACTATTGTGTAATTACATTTAAACAGCTATAATCAATACATAAATATCGAATAACAATAAATATCGGAGATGTCAAGTGACAAAAACAAACGATATAAAAAGAATAATAGACCCGTTGTGCCACAGGTTCAGGATGAAGCTTATAAAGCTGCTGTATGACGCACAGACAGGGCACCCCGGCGCTTCGCTTTCGGTTATGGAGATAATAACGACTCTGTACTATCTGAAAATGAACGGTATAAATCTTTATGACGCATGCTGTGCTGAGCGTGACAGGTTTGTACTAAGTAAAGGGCATGCAGCACCGACTCTCTATATAGTGCTTGCAGAGCTTGGATTCTTCCCGAAGGAAGATCTGACGGGGCTAAGAAGCCTGGGCAGCCATCTTCAGGGGCATCCGTGTGTAGCAAGGACGCCTGGTATAGATTATTCATCTGCACCGCTGGGGCAGGGGTTGTCTGTTGGTCTTGGACTGGCTCTTGCAGCCAGGCTTGATGGCAGAAGCTATACCACATATGTTGTCATCGGAGACGGTGAAACACAGGAAGGAATGGTGTGGGAGGCTGCGATGGCAGCTTCGAAGTTCAGGACAGATAATCTCATAGCGATACTTGATAAAAACGGCGTTCAGTTAGACGGCACGACAGACGAAGTAATGCCGCTTGGTGACGTTCAGGCTAAGTGGCAGAGCTTCGGGTGGAATACGATAACTATAGACGGGCACGATGCCTGTGCGATCTCAAGCGCAGTTGATGAAGCAAAAACAGTAATCGGTAAACCGACGATAATAATTGCAGAAACTATCAAAGGCAAGGGTATTTCTTTCATGGAAGGTAGCAACATATGGCACGGAAGACCTATTGACGAAGAACATTTCCGGCTGGCTGTCAAGGAACTCGGGGGCTTAGCAGATGAGTAATATTGCTATGAAAGACGCATACGGTCTTGCTCTGAGGGAGCTTGGCGCAGAAATGGAAGAACTGGTCGTGCTTGATTCAGACGTGGGCAGCTCCACAAGAAGCATATTGTTCGGGCAGGCTTATCCGAAGCGTTATTTCAACTTAGGGATAGCCGAGGCAAACATGTGCGGCGTGGCAGCAGGTCTCGCTTCGGCAGGCAAGGTTGCATTCGTAAACACCTTTGCAGTGTTCATGACGACACGTGCACTCGACCCGGTAACAAGCCTGATATCATACCCGAATCTGAATGTAAAGCTTGCCGGTTCATATGCCGGTCTTTCAGATTCTTACGACGGCGCAACTCACAATTCGGTTTCAGATATCGCAGTGACAAGGTCGATACCTAACCTCAGCATAGTGTGCGTCTCAGACGCTGTTCAAACTGCAAAAGCGACAAAGGCTATAGCAAAGATAGAAGGTCCTGTATATCTGCGGCTTAGCAGAGCAGCTGTGCCGGATGTGTTCGGTGAAGATTATGAATTCAGATTTGGCAAGGGTGAGCTGTTAAGAGAAGGCAAGGACATAACGCTGATAGCTACGGGATATATGCTTCAGAAGTCGCTGGAGGCGGCTAAGCTGCTTGAGACGGACGGTATAAGCGTACGAGTTGTCAATATCCATACGATTAAGCCTATAGACGAAGATATCATACTTGAAAGCGCAAAGAAAACAGATCTTATAGTATCAGTTGAAGAACACAGCATTATAGGCGGTCTTGGAGGAGCAGTGGCAGAAGTACTTGCCGAAAAGCATCCTGCTAAAATGATAAGGATAGGCATAGAGGATTCGTTCGGAGAATCCGGAGATTACGAAGCCCTGCTGGAGAAATTCGGGCTATGTTCAAACATCATTGCCGGTAGAGTACGAAAGGCGCTTAAATAGTCAAGTATTATGAGAAAATCAGAAGAATAAAAGCTAGGAAGTAATACTATACATTAATATTATAAATAGAAGACGGCATAGGCCGTTTTTTATTAAAAGAATTTTTACAGGTATGCAAGTATTATGAATACCCGTATAAATTGTGGATTGATGTGTAATTTGATATAATATTATAAAAAGGAAATCCGATAAGGGCAAAGAAAATCCGTATTGTTGAATCAAAGCGATATGTGAAGCTAAAAATAATTGGAGGAACATATGGAAAAACAGCAAGTAGGAGTTATCGGACTTGCAGCGATGGGCAAAAATCTGGCGCAGAACATTGCGGACCATGGCTATTCGGTATGTGTATACAATCGTTCACCCGAAAAAACGCATGAGCTGCTAAGCGTTTCTCAGGGTATGGATATAAAAGCAAGCTATTCCGTTGAAGAATTTGCAAACTCTCTGATAACACCAAGAAAAATAATAATAATGGTCAAAGCCGGAGCTGCTGTAGACAGCACGATAGAAAAGCTGATACCATACCTTGAAAAAGGAGATATAATAATCGACGGGGGCAACTCATTCTATAAAGATACAAAAAAGAGATACGACGAACTTTGGGAGAAGGGATTGAACTTCATCGGAGCTGGTATTTCAGGTGGGGAAGAGGGCGCTAGGCTGGGCCCTGCCATAATGCCGGGCGGCAGCAAAGCCGGTTATAAAGAAGTAGAAAAACTGCTTACGGACATTTCAGCGAAGGTTGGAGGCGAGCCTTGCTGTACATACATCGGCGAAGACGGAGCGGGACACTTTGTAAAGATGGTACACAACGGTATTGAATATGCGGATATGCAGCTAATAAGCGAAGCGTATTTCATATTAAAGACAATACTAGGACAATCTGTGCCGCAAATGCACAAAACGTTCAGTGAATGGAACGAAGGAGAGCTAAGCAGCTATCTTATAGAAATAACGTCAGATATAATGACGAAGGTCGATCCTGACACAGGCGGCTATCTTGTGGATACTATATTAGATGTTGCAGAGCAGAAGGGAACGGGCAAGTGGACCAGTCAGGCAGCGCTTGATATGGGAGTTGCTATTCCGACCATAACAGAATCTGTGTTTATGAGATATCTTTCATCATATAAACAGGAGCGTGTCGATGCAAGCCGCATGCTTAAAGGGCCGTCAGGCAGTGTAGTTAGGCTGAATAGCTTTGCGGAGTCTGTAAGGAGAGCGCTTTATGCCAGCAAGATATGCTCTTATGCTCAAGGATTCAGCCTGATGAGCGCAGCTTCAAAGGAATACGGCTGGGAACTGAACCTTGGTGAAATCGCAAAGATTTTCCGTGGAGGGTGTATAATCCGTGCACAGTTCCTGGGGCGGATAACCGAAGCTTATAAAAAGAGCCCTGAGCTTGCCAACCTTCTTCTGGATGACTATTTTAAAAAAGTCATAGAAGAATATCAGGATGATTGGAGAAAAGTCATAATTGCGTCGACACAAGCAGGGATACCTGTGCCGGGGTTCTCAAGTGCACTTGCATATTATGACAGCTACAGAACGGAAAAACTGCCAATGAACCTGCTTCAGGCACAGCGAGACTATTTCGGCGCACACACATACAAAAGAGTGGATAAGGAAGGTGTTTTCCATACAAAGTGGAAAGCATAGACGATAATACTGTTCTTTGCCGGATTGTTTCCCGGCAGAGAGAATTTAAGGAGAACTAATATGCAGAACGCAGAAAGCGATAATGCAGGTATGTCAACGATGTTTGTGATATTCGGCGGCACGGGTGATTTGACACACAGAAAGCTGATGCCCGCCCTATATAATCTGGTTTATGATTCTTTGATGCCGGAGCATTTTTCCATAGTTGTAATAGGAAGGCGAGACAAGACAACAGAGCAATACAGGGACGAAGTCTATGAGTCTATAAGCCGGTATTCGAGGAATACAATTAAGAATGAAGACTGGGAGAAGCTGCGCAGCCTGATATATTACTATAAATTTGATTTTACTGACCACAGCGGCTATGGAGACCTTAAAGTATATATTGAGGAGCTGGAAAAAGAGACTAAGACCGAGGGCAACCGTGTCTTCTATCTTGCAGTTGCTCCGGACTACTTTGAAACAATCGTCAGCGGACTGCAGACCAGCAATCTTTCGGTATGCCGCGGCAACTGCAGCAAGCTTGTTATAGAAAAGCCATTCGGTAAAGACCTATATACAGCAAAGCGGCTTAATGAAAGGCTGCTTGATGCATTTACTGAGAACAGCATTTACAGGATAGATCACTACCTTGGCAAAGATATGATACAGAATATAATGGTACTGAGGTTCTGTAACTCTGTTTTCGAGTCGCTCTGGAGCAACAAGTATATAGACAATGTTCAGATAACGCTTTCTGAAAAAAACGGCGTTGGAACACGTGGCGGCTATTATGAACAGTCCGGAGCAATGCGTGACATGATGCAGAATCACATATTGCAGATACTTTCGCTTGTCGCAATGGAGCCGCCTGTAAAGCTGGATACCGACGCCATCCGCACAGAAAAGGTGAAAGTACTGCAGGCTATAGAGCTTTTCACTCCTGAACTGCTGCGGGACAACGTAGTTTGCGGCCAATACGGACAAGGTATTGTTGACGGCAGCAACGTTAAAGCTTACAGAGAAGAAGAGAAAGTTTCGCCGGACTCGACCACAGAAACGTTTCTTGCATTAAAGCTACAGGTGGATAACTTCAGATGGGCCGGCACTCCGTTCTACATAAGAACGGGAAAGCGTATGGGCGCAACAACAGCAGAGATAGTAATACAGTTCAAAGCGCTGCCAAATATACTGTATTTTAAAGATAACAATATTCAGGAACCGAACCTGCTTGTTATTAAGATACAGCCAAAAGTTGGTGTATTTTTCCAGTTCAACACTAAGGATTTCAGAACTCATAACGAGATTGTGGCTTCGAAGATGAACACCAGCCACCTCAGCACAACGATGGGGAACACTCCTGAAGCTTATGAACGGCTTATATATGACATACTCAGAAGTGATTCAACATTGTTTTCGAGGTGGGACGAGGTTGAAGCGTCTTGGGCGTTTGCAGACAGGATAATAGCGTATAAAGAACAAAAGAAATTAAATTTCCCGAATTATGATTCAGGCACCATGGGACCCGTCAAGGCGTTTGAGCTTTTGGCGCGAGACGGCAGACAGTGGTGGAACATCACGGAGGAATTAAAATGAAGATAATAGATATTTCAATGCCGGTGTCTTATGACATGCCTGTTTATAAGGCCAGGGAGGATAAAAGACCACATATAAGCGTACAGAGCAGTTTTACGAACGCCTCAGCTTATGAATCAAGGATAGACATGAATATGCACACAGGAACACATATAGATTGTCCGCTACATATTTTCGAGGGGGGCAGTACTATTGAGCAGCTGGACCTTTCCAAAGTCATAACAAAATGCAGAGTCTTGGACTTGTGTGATATCCAAAACAGCATTTCAAGAGAGCATCTTGAAAATAAAAAGATTGATAAGGGCGATTTTATACTGCTTAAAACAAAGAATTCCACTTCCGATATATTGGAAGGGGAATTCGTCTTTCTTGATAAATCCGGTGCCGAATACCTGAAAGACAAGCAGGTCACAGGTGTCGGTATCGACTCTCTTGGTATTGAGCGCAGTCAGCCAGAGCACGAAACACATAAGCTTCTTCTTGGCTCCGGTATAGTCATACTCGAGGGGCTTTTACTCGGCGGCGTAGATGAGGGCGAATACCTTCTTCTTTCTGCTCCGGTTCTCATCAAAGGCGTAGAAGCTTCACCAGCAAGAGCAGTGCTTATACTTGACGATTAAGCTCTGCATACGGTTATGCAGCTTCTGTTTGTGCCCGCCTTGCAATCCTTTTAAATATACGAATATAGAATGCCGCAAACTGCACCTGGAATATATAAGATATAGCGATTATCAGCGCAATGCTTGAACCTGCATCTCCGAAAACAGTCATAGCAATAGCCAGTGCAACACTAAGGTTCCGCATCACAGTTCCGTAGACAAGTGCAGATTTATTATGGTGTTTACACAGATACCGTCCCATAACAGTTGTGATAACAAAATTCACAAGATAGAAGATAACCACAGGAACGATAAGCCATACGACCATCATCGGGTTTTGCACTATTGCTTTGGATTTTAATGAAGTTGCTATAAAGATAACAAGTATAATTCCGACGCTTGAAAGCAAAGGAAAGCGCTTTTTCCACTTTGCGTCATATTTTTCCTGACCGATTTTCTTAAGCATAATTTTCTTTGTAGCAACACCCAGCACAAGCGGAATAAGAACAACAATTAATATCTGCTTTATTATCTTAAGCGCGGGTATGGTTATTGATTGACCAAAAACGAGGTTGAGTATCAGCGGTGCTAAAAATGCACTGAGCAACAGTCCTAAGATAGTTATTTTTATTGCCGCATTGATGTTACCCTTTGTAAATCCGGTCCAGGATATAGTCATGCCTGAAGTAGGAAGAACAGCCATCAGCATGAACCCGATAAACACTAGCGGTTGTTCACGAAAGAACAGTGAGCCAATCCCGAATGCAACCAGCGGTATAACTAAAAAGTTGACCACTTGTGCCAAAACGAGTATTTTTTCGTCCCCGCGGCTGAAAAGCTGTTTTAAATTTATGTTGACCATCATAGGGAACACCATAATAACTGTCAAAGGAATTATCAGGTTATTCAGAAAGCTGGTATCGGCAAAATACCCTACGACTAAACCTATAATCATTGATAAAAGAATACTTAATGCAAGATGCTTTTTAATTACGCTTAATATACTCCACAAAATAATCACCCCGTTTTTATAATATAAAGCCAATATATAAGAATAAAGTTTTATAGTATGTAACTTAGTCACATAATTTTGCCCGGATTTTCGTCTTGATTTAAAAAAGTTGTCGGCTCAAAAAAATCGAATCTTTCAATTTACATGCAATACAAAAAAAGCACACATAGGGTGTGGTTTTTTTGTATTGGCGGAGTGATTGTATTAATACCTGAATTTCATAAAAGCTAAAACAGAATAATCACTTCAAAAAACGGGATTTTTAGGTGCTAAATTAAGAAATCCGTGCAAAAAAGGAGTAATTATCATGAAAAACATGTAAACTATCGGTAACGCAAGGTAATTATTTGCCCCATTCATCAATTTCAAAATTAAAATCATTTCCATAACTTATCTATATGTATACTTGCTTCAAACTCCGTATCAAACAATTCTCCGTTTTCTATTTGTACACTTTTATGGAGCAGGGTCACCATTTTTCAAAAAAAACAGCTTCTGCATTTATGTGGTTTTTGGATATATTTTATCTTATTGGTGCAAAAGGTAGTTAATTAGAGGTGCAAACTATAGAATTCTACACCTTCCGATTCAATTATTTTTTTGCACTCTAACCAAGTAATTAAAGCAGTTATACAGGGATTAAATTTTTAAATTGGTAAAATAAATTTTACTAACAGAACGCAAAATAGTTGTACAAATTAAAACGCTTATTTCTTGTTACCGTATTTTTGTTTTCAGTATCAAAAAATAAACATATAGTAAGATATATTCGCTTGTTTACTTAAACCTATTGACCCAAAAAACATATCAGTTTACAGTCATGAATATCATAATTAATATAAGTAAATAAATATACCGCGAGAGTAAAAAACAAGACAAAGCCTATAAAAAATATTTTGTAATTAAAAAGTAGAATTCGAATAGCGTTAAATTTAAGGAGAATAATTATGAAACCGAGAGATCGAATGCTGGTAACGATGAGACATGGAAAAGCAGATTGCGTACCAGTTTCGCCGGATATTTCGAATATGATACCATGCAAACTCCAAAGGCGGCCTTTTTGGGATATCTATGTATATAATAATCCTCCCTTGTGGAAAGCGGTTTTCGAAGCGTTTGAGTACTTTGATTGTGATGGCTATTATGATGAGTGTGGTATCAGCTTTACTGCAAAAGAGAGCCCGGAGATTGAAAGAGTTTATCTGTATCAAAAAGAAGAACGTTTTTATGAAAAGCTATTATACAAAACAAAAATGGGTAACATGACCGAAACAATAGTCTACCCGAAATATGATGCGCCAACAAAAGTTGAGAAAATCGTAAAGAGTTTCATCGAAGACTATAATAAGTATAAACTACTTTATGCTATTCCAGAAAGCTATGATTCTACACTTTTTGATATTCAGAAAAAAGAAATGGGCAGCAGAGGCGTTATTGGCAAGTACGTAGGGGACCCCGGCGTTGCTACGATGATATCTTTTCTTGAAGGAAGCCTTGAAGCAGCCTCATACGCCTATTTTGATTACCGAGATGAGTTTATGGATGTCGTAAAACAACAACATAATTGTATAATCCGAAAAGCGGAGATGGCAATTGATGCCGGTGTTGATTTTGTAGGGGTAGGCGGAAGCGGAGACATTACTCTGCAATCGCCTCAAATGTGGAGGCAAACAGTTCTTCCCACCATAAAAGAAGTAACAAAGATATGCAAGCAGGCGGGAGTAATATCGCAGCTGCATACGTGCGGAAAGGAAAGATATGTTGTTGAAGCCTGCTATAACGAAACAGATCTTGACGTCATTAATCCGCTGGAGCCGCCTCAGATGGGAGATGTGGATTTAGGAGAAGTAAAGGATAAATTCGGAGATAAGCTGTGCTTGATGGGCAATCTGCATACAACTGAAGTGATGCTTCAAGGCAGCTCCGAAGATGTTGAGAGAGCAAGCAAGAACGCCATTGATGCCGCAGGTGAGAATGGCGGGTTTATTCTGTCTACAGGAGACCAGTGCGGGCGGGACACTCCGGACGAAAATATTTTCAAGATGATTGAAATCGCAAGGACATACGGCAAATATTAATGAGCGGTACAAATTTCAGATCTATAAAGTGTAGTATTTTAATATAGATCAAAAAACTACGCAGAAACAATATAATGCGAAAAGGGGAAGATATGAGAAAAAATTATTTTGCCGATAAAATGATAGGCGATACAAAAGAGAAATTAAAGCTGCTGGCTGTCATGGCGCATCCGGCGGATACATTCGACCATTGCGGAGGAACCTTATGCCACCACGCAGAGAGGGGAGACGATGTTACAGTTGTTGGCGTATTGCAAGGATTTCGAGTACACGATGAAGTAGTTGCAGATAAATTAAGGGTATCTGGCGGCAAATATTCTGAGGAACAAAAAAACGCTATTATAAAAGATAGAAGCAAAGCAAAGTACAGCGATGTGTATAAAGCTTGCGGCATTCTTGGGATAAAGGACGTACGCTTCCTGGAAATTGAAGATAAAATCAATCTTGTCAATGAACCCAACATATTGATGATAGCAAGCTTGATTAGAGAAGTGAAACCGGACATTATTTTTACGCATTATCCAAGTGCTAATTTAGGAATAGGGCAGCATCCGCAGGTCGGGAACATGGTGTTGCATGCTATGCTATATGCAGGACAATTGGATTTTGATGATCCGAATCCGGGACATCGTACACCGCAATTGTTTTTTACTCTTCCTGATAATTACGGAACAAAAGCGTCTGTGCTTGACGGAGAATCGACATGTTATTGTGATTTGCTTATTGATGTTTCAGATGTGGCAGACAGAATGACTCGTGCAACTAATTGTATGATAAGTCAACAATATAACAGCAACTATGCAAGAAAAGGCACAGAAGTTAGTTTCGGTCATCCTGGTCAAATAGCACGTACGGCTTATGCAGAGCCATTTATAAGCTATTATCCGGAAACAAGATATTACGTCCCGCTTTCGAGAAGACGTAAAGAATGGGCAAATGAATCTGAAAGGTTAACTCTTGAAAGACGAGGAGAATTGATAGCCACGACCGTAGATTTGGATAATGAAGATTAATAGATCTTGCGGGTATGAGCAGTGGTACGGTTTAAAAATATGGCAATAAGATGCGCCTTGATTAATTAGGTGCGAAATAGGAGTAAAAAAATAAAATGAACGATGTTTTTATATATGGTACGCAATATCACCGACCTCCGAATCCGGCAAGGGACCAGCATGAATTTCATTTAACCCGCATAAAAAATGAACTTGGGTTTAACACTGTCAAATTATTTTTTGAATGGTCGTATATGCATATAGGCCCCGGTGAGTTCGATTTTGAAGAGCAGCAAGAAATATTTGATATTTGTGATAAGCTGGATTTAAAGGTTTTTATCCAGACAAGACTTGAAAGCTCGCCGTATTGGCTGGAGAAAAAACATCCGGAAGCAAGATACGTTAGCGCAAATGGACACGCTGTTGAGCTGGGGCCTAACGGCAACACACAATGCGGCGGATACCCCGGCCTTTGTTTCCATAATGATGCTATAAAGCAAGAAGCAGAGAACTTTCTAAAAGCACTTGCTACAGCTTTTAGAGACAGAGAATGTTTGATCGGATATGACTGCTGGAACGAACCGCATTTGGAACCGGCATGGATCGATAATACCTGGATAGACATGGGCGACAGGGTTTTCTGTTACTGCGAAGCTACGAAAAGCCAATTCAGGCAATGGCTAAAACAAAAATATACTGATATTGAAAATCTTAATAAAGCATGGACAAGAAGATATAGGGAGTGGGATGAGATTGCTCCGCCCAGCCGTCAGGGGCATTATGCCGACTGGCTGGACTGGTCGAGATTTTGGTTTAGTGAACTGCACGAACACATGCAGTTCAGATATAAGATTTTAAAAGAGATATCTCCGGATCTGTTTGTTATGAGCCACTCCGGGGCAGTCCCGCCCTTCTTGTCTCGTGCAAATGCGTTTATAGATAACTGGGCGTTTGCAAAGCCGGTAGATATGTGGGGCACCAGCATGGCTCCAAGATATCAAAACTGGGGACAAGCCGAATCTGCTGGAGTATTGGAGCTGACCCGAAGCGCATGCAAAGGAAAAAAGTTCTGGATAAGCGAACTGACCGGAGGCAGCGCCAACCTTAACGGTTTCAAGAAAACGCCTTTTACCAGGCCAAAGGACATTCGTACATGGAATTGGCTTGGTGCTTTTTACGGAGCAAAGGGAATCATCTACTGGTGTTATTTGACTGAAAGTACTGGATTCGAAGCGGGGTCGTATGGGCTTGTAGAATTTAGCGGTAGAATTACAGAAAGAGCGCAGGAAGCTGCCAGACAAGCAAAACTATTTAAAGAGCGATATCATATCTTCAAGGAATTCCTCCTAAAAACTGAGATTGCTATCCTTTACGACCCTGCCAATTCAGCAATGCTGTTTGCAATGGATTCAAGCAGTGAGCATTATGCGAAATCCCATATCGGATACTATAAGAGTATATGGAAAAACGACCTATATGCAAGATATATAACTTACGATACTCTGGATGATATTGATGAAAAAATACTAATAGTTCCCATGTGCTTGACAATAGATGAAAAAACTGCAGAAAAAATAAAGAGTTTTGTTGAACAAGGGGGTGTCCTAATTGCGGAAGCAAGAATGGGGCTTTTTGATGAGAATGGATTTCTCCAGCCCGAGCTGCCTTCATTTGGACTATCGGAAGTATCGGGGCTGAGAGAAGGAGAAGCGGTTTATTCGGATGTAAGCAATAAGCCTTCATTAAATAACTCAAAAGACGTTGATTGGCCTGAAGAGATTGTAAGGGGCCCAAAAGTTCAGATGAGCAGTATTACCGGAACGAGTTTTCAAGTTCAGGAATATCTTTCGCCATTAATCACAAAAGATGCTGAGTGTATAGGTAAGTGGAATGATATATGCCTGGCTGCCCATAATGAATACGGCAAAGGAGAAGTATACTACTTTGGGACATATATGGGGCTGGCGCTTTTTAATGAGTCTGAAGGCGCTCATGCGATAATATCGGGTATATTAAGAAAACATGTAAAGCCGCAAATCAACGGTATAAAGCTAAGGCCACGATTAATAAAGAATAGCGGAGAAGGAATACTAGCTGTGTTTAACGATAACAGATTAGAAGAAATCTTCGAATGTATAACGTTGCCGGAAAACTATAATGCGGCAAAAGATTTGTTTAGCGGGAATGAATTATCAATAAATGAAAATATAATAGAATTAACGGTAGAGCCTGAGGATGTTGCTGTAATATATTTGGAGAAAAAATAGTAGCTTTAAGGTTAAGTATGCTTTCTGCACAATTTACACGAATACATTAAGGGATGAGAAATGTTATGACACGTATTGATATAAAGTACCCGAAAGAGAAAATAAGAAAAAGCAGAGAACGTATAAATAGTGTCTACCAGGACCGGAAATATCTTGATCATATACCTGTACAGTTAGGACTGCAGACTGGATATTTTTTTGATATTAGAAATGTCGGGTTGTTAGAGTATTTTTCGGATGCAAAAGCGCAGGTCTATCATCAAATAATGAACATAAAGTGGAGACTGGAAAATATCGAAGAGGATTTTCTTACTAACGAGCAAATTGTTTTAGCTCCGGATTTTCAGAATATCGCGATTGCAGCAAATTTCAACGGTGTTGAGGTTGTTTGGGATGATAAAAATCCACCCAGGATTAAACACTTTATTAACGAAATCGGTGAATTGAGAAAGCTTAAGCTCCCGCAGGTGACAGACGGTATATGCGGCAGGAAAATAAAGATGCTTATTGAAATGCAGGAAGAGATAAAAAACTATACAGTTACTTTAAACGGTAAGCCCATCCCGGTAAAAGTTTCGGCTCCCGGCTCAGAAGGGCCTTTCACAGATGCATTGGATTTATTAGGTGAAAGGCTTTTTGTTTGGCTGTATGAATATCCGGAAGATATTAAGAGATTCATGGAGATACTTTCAACCGCCCTCATTAATTTTGAAAAACACATCAGAAGCTTATGCAGCCATATGAGAGTAGGGATATCAATTACTTCTGACGGTGCTGAAATGCTTTCGCCTGAAATGTTTACAGAGTTCGTTTTACCATATAATGAAATGATTTTTAATGCTTTTCCTGAATATAAAGAATTTCATATGTGCGGCAAAATAGACCACCTGTTAGATATTATTTCAGAAATGAATATAGACCATCTTATTGCTTTTGGTTTTTCCACTGATATTTTTCGGATAAGAAAACTATTGAATAGTAGATTCGTCTATAGCGGTGGAGTGAGCCCGATCATTTTGAAAAATGGGAATAGAAGTGAAATAGAAAAGGAGATTTACAAGTACATAAATGTGTTTCGAGATACCGGAGCTTATATTCTCGGAGACGGAGCATCAATAGCGCCGGGTACTCCTTTAGAGAATGTTAATATGCTATATGAAATGGCAGAGAAATACAAAACAGAGCAAACACGTTGAACTCACGGTTACGGATAAAGTCGTTGATACGTTTGGAGGAGCAACAAATGATGATAAAGGAATTCCCATGCCTTGAAACAGGTAACAATAAAATTGATAAAGCATTCCGTATCTCGATCGGTGATTTAGCGGGAAACATCATTCCACACAAGGCTGGGATACTGGATAATGCGAAGCCCGTAATTATGGCGGGCCTTGAATATGACAGACCGTGGACACGCGATGCTGCAATCAATGTATGGAACGGAGCAGGACTCCTTTTTCCCGAAGCTTCTTTAAATACGCTTCTATCTGTATTAAAAAACGTTGAAGGCGAGCCGATGATAAATGGACAGTATTGGGATTCGGTTATATGGGTAATTGGCGCTTGGTGGCAATATCTCTATACGGGAGATAAAGAGTTCCTTTATATAGCATTTAAGGCGATAAAGAATACTCTTGAGTTTTTTGAATCCGCAGAATTTGATGCTTCAAAAAATCTTTTTTATGGGCCGGCTTGTTATGGGGACGGAGTATCTGCATATCCTGATATCTATGCAAATGATGAAAATTCATTCTGTATTATGGACTGGACATATAACAACCCGGATTTGATAAATATGTCAAAATCAGAATACGGACTTCCAATGCATTCTCTTTCAACTAATTGCTTATATTATTATGCTTATTTGCTGACGGGTAATATGGCAAATGAATTGGATAATGAAGGTGAAGCAATATGGATGGAAAAAGCTAAGACTTTAAAGAAAGCTATAAATACTCATTTTTGGAATGATAAAACAGGATGTTATCGCTATTTAGTTGATCCATTCGGAGACTGTGAGCATCAGGAAGGAATGGGAAATAGTTTTGCTATTCTATTTAATATTGCTGACAAAGCAAAGGTTGAAAAAATATTTAGCAGCCAGTATATTACACCTTCAGGAATTTCATGCCTTTGGCCTACTTTTAATCGATACAAAAAGGATTATCATAGCTACGGAAGGCACAGTGGTACGGTATGGCCACATATACAAGCTTTTTGGGCCTCGGCTGCTGCTATGCATAACAAAATAGAATTGTTTGAGTTTGAACTTAGAAAACTGGCTGAACATGCCGTAAGAGACGGCTACTTTGCAGAGGTATATCACCCAATTTCAGGCGAAGTATATGGAGGTATCCAAGAACCCGAGTTGGAAAATGCATGGATTTCAGGCCAGCGGCAAACATGGAGTGCAACGGGATTTATCCGGATGATATTAATGGGGCTTTTTGGTATGAGTTTTTTAGAAAACGGGATAAAGTTTAATCCGACTTTACCAAAAGATATAAACAGAGCAGTTATAAGATCCCTGCCATATCGTAATATGATGTTGGAAATTCAAATAGAAGGGTGTGGGAATAACATTAGTGATTTTAAAATTAATGGGCAAGAGAGTGCTTCTAAGGTTGACCTTACCCCACAGAATTGACCTGAATTGAAAGTGGTGATTAGCAGCTGATATAATAAAACCAAGAGGTGAAGAATAGTGGCGAAAAGGAATTATACAGCTGAACAGATCATTAGCAAACTAAGAGAAGTTGAAGTAAAAATCAGTCAGGGAATAGCAGCAGCAGAAGCTATCAGGAGCATAGGAGTGAGCGACCAGACATATTACCGCTGGCGCAAAGAATATGGCGGTTTGCGCACCGATCAGGCAAAGCGCATGAAAGAGATAGAAAAAGAGAACCTGAGGTTAAAGAAGCTTGTAGCTGAGTTATCACTGGACAATGCGATTCTGAAGGAAGTATCACGGGGAAACTTTTAAGCCCTGCCAAACGCAGGGCAGCTATTATATGCGTACAGAACAACCTAAGTATTTCTGAGGCAAAAGCGTGCAGGGTTATAGGACAGTATAGAAGCACACAGCGTTATGAAAGCAAGAGGTTGCCTGACGAAGATATATTAACATCCAGGATAATTGAACTTGCCTGCAAATATGGACGATATGGATATATGAGAATAACAGCATTATTACAAGCTGAAGGATTCCATGTTAATCATAAGCGGGTAGAACGGATATGGCGTGAACAGGGGCTGAAAGTGCCTCAAAGACAGAAGAAGAGTGGCAGGCTCTGGCTGAATGACGGTTCATGTATAAGACTGAAACCAGAATATACGAACCACGTATGGAGCTATGATCTGGTTTTTGACAAGACAACAGATAGCAGAACATATAAGATTTTAAATATAATAGATGAGTATACAAGAGAATGTATCTGCACATATGCAGCTAGAAAGATAAGATGGGCAGAAGTACAGGAACAACTGGCAGAAGCTTTCTGCTCCAGAGGGATTCCTGAATATATACGATCAGATAATGGTAGTGAATTTACTGCTAAGAAGCTTCGAGAGTGGCTTAATCGACTAGAGGTGAATACCACTTTCATTGAACCTGGCAGCCCTTGGGAGAATGGATATATAGAATCATTCAACGGTAAGATGCGTGACGAGTTGTTAAATGGTGAAATGTTTGATACGATGTTTGAAGCGAGAATCCTGATTGAGCGGTGGAGGCACGAATATAATACAATAAGGCCTCACAGCTCACTTGGATACCGGCCACCGGCGCCGGTGGCTATACTACCAACAGAATATCAATGCTGCAAAAATTCACTTTCGGCTCTGTAGTATTACTGGGGGTAGGTCAATCGAGGTGGGGGAGGTTATAGAGCCTGTTACACAACTAAGGCCGTTTTCAGAGATAGCCGAGGAGTTTGAAGAGATGATAATCTCAAAGTACGCCACGATGATATCATCGACTGGAAACGGAATGGATATAAATATTGATACGATAACATTGTCTTTGCAGCAGGTCTCGAACGGATATGGCTCTACGCTGGCACCTGTATGGAATTTCTATGGCACAAGCACAGTTGATAATGATGGACAAGGCAGCAAATCAGGTGAAACAATGATCTCTATCAATGCTATGGACGGCAGGGTAATTGATTTGTATGTGTATTAGGTATTGGAGGCAAGCATAAAGAAGAGACAGACAGCAAATGGATATTTCTACATACCGATAAAGAAAGAAACAGAGCCGGTGCATTGAGTAAAGAGTACTGATTATTATCTACAAATACGATAGATGGAAGCGTAATACAATAACTGTTTAGTGTAACAAATGGAGAATGCGAGTATAGCAAAACAATGAAACAAAAGAAATATACAACAGCATCAGACATAAAACGAGCACTGACCGGTCCCGGCTTCATCATAGGCGTGATAGGCATGATATTAGTAATTGCGCTCTCGTCGATAGAAAGTATAATCGGCGCGGCACGTAGCGAAATGCTGCTTATGAACGGATACCACGCACAGCTTGTGATCGGCGCTCTGTCTTCGGACTGGGTGACTCTAGCGATACCCATCCTGTGCGCACTGCCGTATACATCGGCGTTCGTGGACGATACCAAGAGCGGATTCATCAAACAATACCTTCATAGAACGGGTATAAAGGAATATATCAAGGCGAAGATAATTGCCTGTGCAATCTCCGGCGGACTTGTGCTGTTCTTTGGGATATTGATTTCGTATGCGATATCATACCTTGTATTCACACCGATGGAGCGGGTGCTGCTGGAGGGGCAAACAGCGCAGCCGTATTTTGCGCAGCTGCTTATTGCTTCGGTTACACTGCTTTTCTCTGGCGCGTTCTGGTCGCTGGTGGGCTTTACGTTTGCCAGTGCGACTCAGAGCAAGTATATGGCGTACGCTTCACCCTTCATAATATATTATGTGCTCATAATCCTGCACGAACGATATTTTGAGAGTCTGTACATACTTTATCCGAAAGAATGGCTGTTTCCATCAGACGCATGGGTAATGGGCAGTTGGGGAGTGATTCTGCTGCTTGCGGAGATGACAGCGGTAGTATCGCTCATATTTGTTATCACCGCCAGAAAGAGGCTTACCAATGTATAGAGGGCAGCGCCTGCGGGCATATCAAATGTACATCGAGAGAAATTCTAGAATGTTGTTCGAAAGAAAGCGGGTGAAACAATGAAACAGCTTCGCCAAATAGGTTCCGTTACAGCATATAACTTTAGGCAATGGCGCAGAAATCCGCGTATAATAATCACATTTGCGCTTGCGTTCATACTGTGTTTTCTGCTATCCGACAAAGCGGTCAAGTTCGCAAAAGAGTACGAAACGACAATGCAGATAGTCGAAGCGTTCGTATGGACGTTCGGCGACTCAAACTCTATAATGCTGGCATCGCTGCTGCTGATTCTGCTGTTTTCGGATATGCCGTTTCTTTCTGCGGGGACTCCGTACTACCTGCTGCGCATCAACAGAAGGACATGGGTTGCAGGACAGGCGACATACATCGCGCTGGCAACAACAATATACATGCTGTTCATACTTGCCTCAACTTCCCTGGTTTGCATGGGACAAAGCTTTGTAGGCAACATGTGGAGCGAGACGGCGGCAATCTTAGGCTACTCGGGTGCAGGCAAAGCGGTAGCGCTTCCGGCGCTCGTAAAAACGCTGGAAATGAGCACGCCGTACGAGTGCATGGCTACGATATTCCTATTGATGCTGATGTATGCGCTGCTTATGGCGTTTATCATGCTGATGTTTAACATACGAAAAGGTCAACTTGCCGGAGTTGTCAGCGTATTTGTGTTCAGCTTGTTCGGGTTTCTCTTAAACCCACAGCTGCTCAAAACGATATTCGAGCTTCCAGACGAGCTTATGTATAAGGCAAACGTAGCAGTGGGGTGGATATCACCGCTCAATCAGGCAACGTATCATATGCACAATTTCGGATACGATCTGCTGCCTCGGCTTTGGCAGACGTATCTAATATTCGGAGTACTGATTTTGATATGCTTTATTCTTACGCTGCGGGCTGTGCGTAAATACAACTTCAACTTTTCAGGAACGGAGGGCAGTTAGTAATGAATAGCACAGAAATAAATATAGCAATCAGTGTGCAGAATGTGACAAAGAGTTTTGGAGACGAAACCGTACTGGCGGACGTATCGCACGACTTTGAAGAAGGCAAGATACATGGAATAGTAGGCAACAACGGCAGCGGAAAGACGGTGCTCATGAAATGCATATGCGGCTTTTTACTGCCGACCAAAGGCAAGATATTCGTGAACTACAAACAGGTGGGTAAAGACATGGACTTCCCCGATGATATTGGGATTATCATTGAAACACCGGGGTTCTTACCAACCGTATCAGGCATGAAGAACCTGCAGATATTGGCGTCGCTAAAGAGGAAAATTGACAGCGACACGATACGCCAAACCATTAAGCGTGTTGGGCTGGACCCGTCTATGAAAAAGCATGTCGGGAAATACTCGCTGGGTATGCGCCAGCGACTCGGTATCGCTCAGGCGATTATGGAAGATCCTTCGATACTGATTCTGGACGAGCCGCTAAACGGCCTCGACAAAAGCGGGGTTGCAGACATGCGCGAGCTTATCAAAGGACTTCGTGGCAAAGGCAAAACCATCATACTTGCAAGCCATAACCAGATGGACATCGACGAGCTGTGCGATACGGTGTGTGAGATGGATGCAGGGATAATAACGGTGGTGAGATAATGGACGAAATCATAATGCTGGAAAACGTCGTGAAGATGACTGACACAAACCGTCGAATTTTGAGCGGTATAAAACTTTGCATTCACGAAAAAGAGCGGGTTCTGGTGTGCGGAAACCCCGGCAGCGGCAAGGACATGCTGATGAGGATTATTGCCGGAATGGATAAGCCAAGCGATGGCAAAGTCTTTGTGATGGGCCAAGCCGTACATGAGATGGACAGCGACAGCACCGCGCAGTTTCGGAATCGGCATATTGGGATCATACGCAGAGACTCCGGGTTTATGGATAAACTCAGTGTCTACGAGAATATATCGTTGCCGCTTGCAATACGGAAAGAACCATCCGTTAAGCGTAAACAGGCTGCTAAGGAGATGCTGAAAATCCTGGGTATCTCGCATATTGCACACGCTTATCCCAGTGTGCTCTCGACTTATGAAAAGCTAGTGGCCTGCGCTGCCAGAGCGCTTATAACACATCCTGAAATACTGATGATGTATGAAGTTACAGCTGATCTTTCCGAGAGAGAAAAAGAGGAGTTTACAGGGCTTATGAACGCTATACTGCAATATGGGGAATATACTGTGATACTGTTTAGCGCAGAACCTAGCAATGCGCTGTGTACGGATAGAACGTTTTTAATTGAACACGGAAAGATTCGGGAGGAAAGACCATGAAAAAAGCTAGCTGCATTCTATTCGCTATAATGGTATTAACAATCTTGCTGCCAATATCGGTGCTTGCTGAGGAGGAAACGCCTACAGTCACTCCGGAAGCTGAAGCAACACCAACACCAACGCCGGAAGAGGAAACCGTGGCGGTAGAGCTTGAGATAGACAACGAGCATGTCTATGACGGTATGGACAAGGCGTACAAGGACGGATATATACCGACCGTTAAGGACGGCGTTGCCACCATTGTTGTTCCCTTGCTCGCGAACGGAGAGATAAAGGACAATACAATCACGGTTACACCCGGGCTTGGCGACACGTCATCGTCGCCGTTTGTATACAGCAACTATCAGAAGAACATATTGCTTGCGGACAATGCCGTGACAGGCGGGATCACCGTTTCATCGTATCTGGTAAGGTTTGATATACCGCTCGTTAAGAATAGGTACATTGGAGTTTATCCTGTAAGCATTGATATAACGGCGATGTCAGCAAACGGAGCACAGATACAAAAATCGTTCACTGTGTACGTGACTATCACGGACGGAAAAGACCCTAATGCAGCAGAGCCTACTCCCAAGCCGCAGACACCTAAGTCTGCGCCTAAGATAATAGTGAGCAGATACAGCATAGACCCGTCTCCGGTAACGGCAGGTGAAGAATTTACAGCTAAGATAACGCTTGAGAACACCAGCGAAAAGCAGTCGGTGAGAAACATGTCGGTTACAGTATCATGCGATTCGAGCAACCTGGTGCTGCTAAACGATAGTAACGTCATCTATATTGACAGCTTAGAAAAAAGTGACACTACGCTGATTACACTGAAGTACAAGACCGACCTTGAGACGCCGCCGGCGAGGTATACCATTACTCTGAATATGGAGTATGACAACAGCGATGCAACAACATTTAACTCTTCGGGAACAGCGCTTGTTGAAATTGTTCAGCCGTTGCGTGTAGAGATGGAGACACCGCAGATACCCGAAACAGTAAACGCAGGAGACACAGTCCCTCTTTCCTTTCAGGTTATGAACATGGGACGAAGCGGCATATATAATGTGCGCATAGAGCTTGACGCGCCCGGTTTGATACCATCTGAAACTGCGTTTATCGGCAACATGGAGCCGGGAACCGCCATGCCGGGTGATATGGATGTTTTTATAGGGACAAAGAACATGAGCGAAGGGTCCGAAGGAGACGATAAATACGGACATACTAACGGTGTAATCACGCTTATATACGAAGATTCGGACGGAAACGAATACACCTTGGTATCGGAATTTATGACAAATATTGAGCCTCCTGTGATTGCGCAGACTACCGCAGAACCTGAGGAAGAAGAGGATACGGCCGGACAATGGTGGATATCAATAGTTATTGGCGGTGTTGTTGTTGCCGGGCTTGCAGCATACATCATTATCCGCAGGAAGAGAGGGAATCAGAAGAATGCGGATTTCTGATCTGACGAGAATCTCAGTCAAAAACTTAAAGGGAAGCTGGGCGATTCTACCAATACTAGGGCTGGCAATAAGCACGTTTTGCTTTTGTTTTGCCGGAGCGGTTATGACAACAATGCAGGAGGAAAAATCGCAGCCGTATGAGCTCGGCGTTATACCAGGCTCGACAGAGGTAACAGATTATGCTGTATTGCAGATATCAGAGCTAGAGAACGTAGAAGCGGCAACGCCTGTTCTTGAAGTCCCTGTGAGCATAGCAATCGGAGAGTATACCGCGCAGTTGACGCTTGTTGGCATAGAGGCAGATTATCTGAACGAAGAATTGTCGCAGGGTAATATGTTCCCGGACAGCAGCGTAATGCCGTATATAGTTTTGAACGAAGCAGCGCTTGGACAATTAATGATAGAGAGCAGCAACACTGCAATAGACATGGAAACGGACAATACGGACTGGCTAAGCGAGAGTGTGAGTATAATTGCATCTGAGGGCATGCGCCCGGTTGTGTCAAAGATATCAGGAATACTGGCGAAGGTTGACGAGCAGGAGCAGGAGCCTGTCGCATATATTAGTATTTCTGTTGCTAAGCAGTTATTGCAGCAGAGCGGTATGAAAGCTGATTATACCAGAATGAGCGTAAGAGTCAAAAACATTGGAAGCACTGAAAGTGTTTCTAAATCTATTGCTGAGCTTGGACTTATGGTTGAGAACAACAACGACGAGCTTCAACGCAAATGGGATATGGAAACAAAAGAGATGACTTACCTTATCTTGATAGGCGTGTTCAGTCTGCTGTGTTCTGCTGTTTTGATGATGGCATGGAGAAAGATATCTATGCTGGAACAGAAGTCGGCGCTTTCTATGCTGCGATGGGTAGGCATGAAGAGAAAGCAGATAATCGGGATATATATGCTGCAATCATTGCTTATTGCTTTATTTGGTGTTGTTATTGGAATCATCGTTAGCGTTTCGCTGCCGTCATTCTTATTGCAGATGACGGAGACAACAATATTTACCTTAGCAATACCGCTAGAGATTGTAGCGCTGAGCGCTGCTATATGTGTTGCCGCATGCATTGTACCGTTGCTAAACTTTAGAAAATGGTCATAGTAAACATTGAATAATTGAACACTATATAGTTATAATTGACCAAAATAACAATACCAGCTGACAGCATATATGTTTTAGGAGATAACAGGGATCATAGTTCTGATAGCCGTGTATTTGGTGCAGTGAAAATTGATGAGATAAAATGTAAAGCGGTTTGGGTCGTGTATTTAAAATCAACGCAGGCAACATTGGTTTTATCAAAAAGAAAATGCAAAAACCATTTCATTTCTATCTTGCTAAAAAAAGTGGATTTAGCAATTTTATTTCTTCGTCATTAAAAGAAATAAAATTGCTAGATGAGATAGCTAATTATGAACCTGTTGCCCCCGATTTCAATCCATCATCAACAGCGCTTTTTACTACAGAATATACAGAAACGAAACTTAATAAAAAAGCTGTTTTGCTATTTCGATATAAGATAAAGAAGGAGTGTCTTTGGCTATTGGAGCTTGTATACCACAGATTTCATAGTAAATTACGGAAGCAATTACGGAATCATTGCATTAAAACTGGCTTCTTTACTTTAGTAAAGAAGCCAGTTTTAATCTATATTATTGCAAGGTTGTGCGTGAAAATGCAAACTGTATTGACGAATTTGATCTGTATGAAATGATGTATAAATGCAATAAAAATGGAGTGCAGTTTATAGGTATTTACTTTCCAAATGATTTCATTAAAAAATCATCTTAAAAGTTTCAATGATGTCCTGGGAGAGAGGCGCAATAATAACGTGCAAATAAGAACATACCAAGCAAGAAGAATTATTTTATACTATAATGCCTAGAAAATTTTTAAATTTTACAATGTAAACAATTTATAAACAATAATCAAAAGGGGGTTAGAAATAGTCTCTGCTAAGGTTTTATAGTGTAGGGCTTTTTTGTATTAGCAAAAAATACAGTAAAAAATCTATGAATAACTATAAAAGGAGTTGACGATTGCTACCAAAATTCCTTAAGAAGTGAGATATTTTGCGTTGTACAAATAAATATATTGATGAGGTGATCCATGAAAAATAGGACAATAAGTATCCGGCTTAATCCAGACAAGCTGACTGATAAAAAAGTTGAAGAGATTCTATCGAATCTACCGGCCAGACGAAAAAGTGAATATATCAGAAATGCAATTATTGAATACGATAATTCTACGAAATTGCTTGAGCTGTTGAAACAGGCAGTACGGGAAGCAATAGAAGAGCAGGATGCAAAACAAGCTGGAAAAAAGAACATTGAAAACGGAGGATTTAATGATTACCTTAAATCCTTATAAGGAAAATCAAGTTGTATCACATAACGCAATACATGAAAAGCCATTGCCACCCATAGTGTACACCAACAGACAACTGCGTGATGGAATATGCTGGGGAATGTGTATTACACTGTGTGAAGCAATTAAAATTCATGCCACCAACAGTGTGTGCCAATCAAATAAATTCTACAAAACCGTAACCTTAAATGCAAAAATCAGCTTAACTGTTACTGCTATTAAATCAGAAACCGAATTGGATAAATTGAGTGATATTTTTTTCCAGCCTGTAAAAGCAAAATTCAAATTGAAATCGGAGCAAAGGGTAAAAAGCTGGAGATTCTGGTTTGGCAAGCGTGGCGTTTGTTATTACAAACGCCGTTAAACAAAGGAGTTTTTACTCCCTTGCACCCTCTTGGTTGCGGCTCCGTCGCTTAGATTTAATAAAAAGACCGGTAAGCGAAGTAGAAATCACCCGTTGACGTTTTATACCTGGCAAATAATATTAACCAAATTGCTCGGCATGAAAATCAACCGGAAATATTGATTGAAAAGTATTTGAAGCATATAAAAGAATTAAGATAACTTCCAGAAGGAAGAAATGATTATGAAAGGTGAGAATAAGAGATTGAATAAAAATAAGACATTTCCTGCAGTTAAAGCAGAGGACACATTCGGAATCGGCGATGGTTATATTATATCAGCAATAAAGATCGGCAAAACAACATTTATTGTGTCCAGCTATTTTGACAAAGACAAATCATTCTCAGATGCAATGGAAAAGGTTATAGAGCACAAAATCAAAGCATCTTGATTGGACTTAGCACGGATTGCGGAGTATACTTAGCATAGGCTGAACTACTTCGTAATCTGCGCTGTTTTCATTGGAAAGGAAAAATATGCAGAGTAATTACAAAGTAGGATTATATTTAAGACTTTCACGTGACGATAATAATTCAGACAGTGAAAGTATGAGCATATCAAATCAAAGAAGTATGCTCACAGACTATGTTAAAGAAAGGGGCTGGGAAATAGAAGAAATCTATATCGACGATGGCATATCAGGCGTAACCTTTGACAGGCCGGCATTTAACCGCTTGATAAAGGATATTGAAACCGAACGTATCAATATGGTTGTTACGAAAGACTTGTCACGGCTTGGACGCAACTACTTAAAGGTGGGAGAATATACTGATTATTTCTTCCCAAAACACAATGTCAGATATATAGCGGTCAATGATAACTATGATAATGACAAGGAAGACGATTTCGTAGCGTTCAGGAACATATTCAACGAACATTATGCAAAGGATACTTCAAAGAAGATCAAAGCGGTAAAGAAAACGCAGATGAAACAGGGATTGTTTATCGGTAGCCAGACTGCAATGGGATACATGCGTGATCTGGAAGATAAGCACAAGCTGATCATTGATGAGGAAGCTGCAGAAATCATCAGGCGAATGTTTCACAGATATTCCATAGGCGACAGCGCAAGGCACATAGCGGATACATTTAACAATGAAGGGGTTCCTACACCTAGAGAATATTTCTTCAATCGAATTGGCAAACCGAATCCGTATACAAGCGACTCGGTTTCCTGGGGCAGCTCTACGATTATCAGGATATTGGGCAATCAGGTCTATATAGGCCATATGTGCCAAGGTAAACGCCAAAAGAAATCTTTCAAGATGAAACGCAGGGATCTTGTACCGAAGGATGAATGGATAGTTGTTGAAAATACACACGAGCCGATAATAGATGAGATTACCTGGAACCGTGTACAGACCATTCTTAAACGCAATAAAAGAAGCGCTAAGCCGAGGCTGCGGGATGATAAGACAGTTGCTCTGTTCTCCAGCAAAGTGCGCTGTGCGGACTGTCAGGCGGTGATGACGTATACGTATTCCAAGAATACCGTGTATAAGCCGTACTACAAATATCGTTGCAGTACATACAGTAACCAGGGCAAGACAGCTTGCAGCTATCATGCAATACTGGAAGATGAATTAGAAGCTATCGTTTTGGCGGAGATTCAGAAGTTTTCAAAGATAGCGTCATGTTATGAAGGTGAACTGCTGAAAAAGCTGATTGATATTAACAGTAACATAAAGTTGAAAAATAACAGTTTTATTGAAAAACAGATCCGCAGGACAAACCGAGAGCTTCAGGGAATAGCGCCGAAGATTGAAGTGTTGATTGAACAAATGGCTAACGGCAATATTTCTGAGCAGATGTTTAAGAAGCTTATGGATCAGTACGAGCAGAAGCAGAATGATTTATCTGAGAAGCTGGCGGAGCAGAAATCTGAATTGTCTCGTATCAAAGATGACATAGGAAATATACAGCACTTGATTAATTGCTTTAAAGAACGAATGTACATTGAAAATCTTGACAGAGAAACGATTGTAGAGCTAATTGACTACATTGAAGTTTTCAAGAAAGAAAAAGTAGGCGAAGAATACCTGCAGAGAGTTGATATCCACTTTAACTTTGTTGGGCAGGTATCAGCAGAACAGTTCCAAGAGCTGAAGGATTACATCCAACAGCAAGAGAAAAACCAAACCCAAATGGTACAGGTTATATGATTTGAATATTGGGAAAAAATAAAGACGACACATTGAGTGCCGTCTGTAGGTGGCGGAGCGAGGGGATTAATACCCGAACTTTTTAGACACGGTAAAACAGAATAATTACCCCAAAAGACGGGATTTTTAAGTGCCAAATTACAAAATCCACGCCAAAAAGGAGTAATTATCATGAAAAACACGCAAATTATCGCCATCGCCAATCAAAAAGGCGGAGTTGGCAAGACCACCACCACTCACAATTTAGGAACAGCTCTTGCAAGACAAGGCAAGAAAATCCTCATGCTGGATATCGATCCACAGAGCAACTTGACTATGTGCATGGGTTATCAAAATCCAGATGAACTGCCTTGTACAATGGCTCATATCATCAAAGGATTAGTCGATGAGACTTTTACGCTATCAAAAGAAGATTATATCCTAAACGCAGAAGGTTGCGATCTGATCCCTTCCTCTATTCAGCTTAGTGGCATTGAACCTTCACTGGTCAATGCAATGTCTCGTGAGAACATCTTAAAGAACTTTCTAAGCAAGATAAAAGATGACTACGATGTAATCCTTCTGGACACGATGCCTTCTCTAGGTATGCTGACAATCAATGCATTGACTGCAGCGACAAGTGTACTCATTCCGGTTCAGGCACATTATCTATCAGCAAAAGGATTAGAAATGCTGATTAGCACAATCGCAAAGGTAAAGCGAAACATTAATCCCGAGCTTAGTTTCGATGGTATTCTAATCACTATGCACAACAGTCGGTTGAAATTCTCTAAGACAATCGTAAGTGATCTGGAATCAGCATATGGTGAACACATCAATATCTATAAGACTACTATTCCGCAATCGGTAAAAGCTGTTGAGAATACTGCTGTAGGTCAAAGCCTTTTCAAGTATGACCCGAAATGCAAAGTATCCCTTGCGTATGAAGCATTTGCGCAGGAGGTTGCTAATGGCTAAGAATACTAACCTAAAATCGTTTGATGATATATTCAAATCAAGCGAACAGCGAAATGCTGAAAAGACTACTGATAATGTTGAGAACATATCATCTTCATTGCCAATATCAAAGTTGAAGCCGTTCTCGAAGCATCCGTTCAAGCTATATGAAAATGAGAAGATGCTTGGACTGGCAGACAGCATAAAAGAGCAAGGCGTGATAGTCCCGATACTCGTCAGACCGATAGACGATGAAAAGTATGAGTATGAGATTATTGCAGGGCATAATCGTGTTCAGGCATCAAGGCTTGTTGGCGTTAATGAAATACCGTGCAATATTCGTGAGTTGGATGATGAAACGGCGACCATAGCAATGGTAGATACAAATCTTCAGCAAAGGGATACTATCCTACCATCTGAAAAGGCATGGGCGTATAAGTACAAGCTAGAAGCTATAAAATCACAGGGAAAGAGGAATGATCTATCTTCTGCACAAGTTGTGCAGAAGTTAGTAAGCACCACATCCAGAGATATTGTTGCCGAATCATTTGGAGAAAGTTCTGAGACAATAAGGCGTTATATACGATTAACAAATCTCATCCCGGAGCTGCTTGAAAAAGTAGATGAACGAAAGCTGGCATTCATCCCGGCTGTTGAACTTTCATACCTTAATGAAGAGGAGCAAGGCTGGCTATATGATATTCTATCCCGTGAAGAAAAATTTGGTGTTCCTCTAAAACAAGCATCGAAACTGAAAGGAATTAGCCAAGGGGGTAAACTTACATATGAGAAAATTGATACGATTTTCATCGAAAAAGTTCATGAACCGCCAAAGGCTATAAAAGTGCCGTATAAAGCGATATGTGATTTCTTCCCGCCGGATACTACACCGAAAGAGTTTGAAAGAACAATTCAAAATGCTTTGACGGAATACTTTAAGAAACATCCTCAAAAACACAAGTCAAAAGCAACAGCAGCAATAGAGAGATAGATCATGAGCGTCAACATTGGCGCTCTTATCATTTTTAGCAGAAAACTTTTAATTTAGTGTATACACATACTGATATGAGTGATATACTATTTATAATGATTATAAATATATTATGGTTCTAATACGACGCTTACAGAAAAGAGGTGTTAGCTATGGAACAAAAGTACTTAAACTTATCTACGATACTTGAAGACAAAGAAATCAGACCCACCCACCAGAGACTTAAACTGCTGGAATACTTTTATGAGCATCCGAATCATCCGACTGTTGACGATATATTCAGAGCTCTAAAACCTCACATGCCGACTATGACAAAGGCGACGATCTACAATAACCTGAAACTGTTTGTTCAAAAGGAAATCATCGTAGAGGTTCATATTGAAGACAATGAAGTCAGATACGAACTGGCTGCAAAGAGTCATGGGCACTTTAAATGTATTGAGTGCGGAACGATATATGATTTCGCTGCGGAAATCGACGAACTGCCTACGACCGGATTAGATGAATTCCAAATCGATAACAAAAATGTCTACTTTAGAGGTGTTTGTCCCAAATGCCTATCAAAATGGAATAATGAGAAAGTGAAAGGAGAAAAGTCATGAGTAAAGAAAGAAGGTGTCCGGTAACCGGTGCGACAAGCAAATCGGTTGCGGGAGGCGGAACTACTAACAAGGACTGGTGGCCAACTCAACTCAACCTAAAGATACTGCATCAGAATTCCAAGCTCAGCAATCCAATGAGCGAGGACTTCGATTATGCTGAGGAATTCAAGAAACTCGACTTCGATGCTCTGAAAGAAGACCTCTATGCATTAATGACAGACTCTCAGGATTGGTGGCCTGCCGACTACGGTCATTATGGCGGTCTATTCATTCGTATGGCGTGGCACAGTGCTGGCACGTATCGTATGGGCGACGGTCGGGGCGGCGCAGGAACAGGTAACCAAAGACTTGCTCCAATCAATAGCTGGCCTGACAACGTGAACCTTGACAAAGCACGTCGTCTGTTGTGGCCTATCAAGAAAAAGTATGGCAACAAGATATCCTGGGCAGACCTTATGATTCTTGCAGGCAACTGCGCTCTGGAATCAATGGGCTTTAAAACGTTTGGATTTGCCGGTGGACGTGTGGACATCTGGGAACCGGAAGAAGACATCTATTGGGGCAACGAAACAGAGTGGCTGGGAGATAAGCGTTACACTGGTGAACGTGACCTTGAAAATCCACTTGCCGCTGTGCAAATGGGATTGATATACGTTAATCCCGAAGGACCAAATGGTGTACCCGATGCAGTCGCATCCGGCGTTGATGTGCGTGAGACTTTCGCTCGTATGGCAATGAACGATGAAGAAACTGTAGCCCTTGTTGCCGGGGGTCATACATTCGGTAAGTGCCACGGTGCTGCGAGTGCAGAAAACGTAGGCCCCGAACCGGAAGCTGCTGAATTAGAAAACATGGGACTTGGCTGGAAAAACAAATACGCAAGCGGTAAAGGAAATGATACTATTTCCAGCGGTATTGAAGGGCCTTGGAACTTCACCCCGACCAAATGGGACATGGGATATTTTGATACCCTATTCGGCTATGACTGGAATGTAACAAAGAGTCCGGCTGGTGCATATCAGTGGGTGCCATCCGATCCTGATGCTTTAGTTGCCAGTGCACATGATAAAACGAAGAAGCAACCACCGATTATGACCACAGCAGATATGTCTCTGCGCATGGACCCAAAATACAAACCGATATCTAAAAGGTATCATGAGAATCCCGAGGAGTTTGCTGATGCATTCGCAAGAGCATGGTTTAAACTGACACACCGTGACATGGGACCACGTTCACGTTATCTAGGACCGGAAGTTCCTGCTGAGGAGCTTATTTGGCAAGACCCTGTTCCCACAGTTGATTTCGAGCTGATTAATGAAAGCGAAGTTGCTGAACTGAAAGATAAGCTGTTGGAATCTGGACTATCCGTATCCGAGCTTGTATCCACAGCATGGGCATCCGCATCCACATTCAGGGGTTCTGATAAACGAGGCGGTGCAAATGGTGCAAGAATAAGACTTGAGCCGCAGATAGGATGGGAAGTCAATGAGCCTAAGAAGCTCAAGAAAGTTCTTAAAACACTGGAGAAGGTTAAGAAGGAGTTCAATGAAGCGCAGTCGGGCAATAAAAAGGTCTCACTTGCTGACTTGATCGTATTGGGCGGATGTGCCGGTATTGAAAAAGCAGCAAAGGCCGCTGGAATGGATGTTGTTGTACCGTTCTCTCCAGGACGTACTGATGCTGCACAAGAGCAAACAGATGCAGACTCATTTAGTGTACTCGAACCCAAAGCAGACGGCTTCCGTAACTATATGAAGTCAAAGTACACGATTTCAGCGGAAGAAATGCTTGTTGACAAGGCACAGCTATTGACACTGACCGCTCCGGAAATGACCGCATTAATAGGCGGGTTGCGAGTTCTTGATGTGAATTACAAACAATCTAAGCATGGTGTATTTACTGAAAATCCCGGCTCACTAAGCAATGATTTCTTTGTGAGTCTGCTGGATATGAGCACCGAATGGAAACCAAAATCCAAAGATGAAGATGTCTTTGAAGGTAAAGATCGCAAAACCGGTAAGGTCAAATGGACCGGAACAAGGGTTGATCTTGTGTTTGGCTCAAACTCACAGCTACGTGCGCTTTCTGAAGTATACGCAAGCGAAAACGAAAAGTTTGTAGGCGACTTCATCGCAGCATGGAACAAGGTAATGAGTGCAGACCGATTTGATTTGGACTGACATATAGACAAAAGATATGCTAGTTTGAAGGGGCAGAATAATGCCCCTTCAATCAGGGCTTCCTGGAGATGAATAGGATGTTTGCGGTAGTAAAGAAAAACATATTAATTGTTCTTGGAAGTTTGTTTTTGGTATTAGGTGTAGTCGGTATATTCCTGCCCCTGCTGCCAACAACACCTTTTCTACTACTTACTGTATATTGCTATCTGCGAAGCTCAAAAAAATTGTACAATTGGTTGATGAGCAACAAGATACTCGGTGCGTATATCTACAACTATATGACATATAAAGCGGTATTGCGAAGTACAAAAATCGGCACAATGATTATTCTGTGGGCAGGACTTGCCGTCTCCATGGTAATGATAAACAGCTGGTGGATACGTGGGCTGCTCATAGCTGTGGGGATTGGCGTGAGTATCCATGTGCTCATGTTGAAAACAATAGACAAGAGCGAAATTGAACGATTTGACCCAAACATGAATTGTGTCAGTAAAACAAATAAACATACTGAAAATATACAATAATTAAAGGAGGCTGAGACGTGAAAAAATACGAATGCAGCGTATGCGGATATATCTATGATGAATCCGCAGGCGATCCGGACAGCGGCATTGCTCCGGGAACAAAATGGGACGATCTCCCTGAGGACTGGGAATGTCCACTGTGTGGTGCATCAAAGAACGAATTTGAAGCGCAGAAAGAAAAGAAAGAATCGAAACAGGTAAAAAAAGATGACGCTCCGGTTGAAAGTCATGATTTGATAGAGTTTTCATTTGGAGAGATGAGTGCAATATTCTCAAACCTTGCTCGTGGCAGCGAAAAGCAATACCGTTTCGAAGATGCTGAAAGATTTAAAAAGCTTGCTGATTTTTATAATGGCATAGCAAGCTCTAAAGATAACGGACAACTGCCGGATATTAACGGAATGGCTAAAGAAAACATCGAGGCATATGTAGGTGCAAAAGCTATAGCAGAAGAAAACTCTGACAGAGGTGCGCTCAGAGCGCTTGTATGGGGGGAAAAGGTGACTCGTATCGTGTCCTCTATCCTCACAAGGTATGAAAAACAGAAGTCGGACTTGTTGAAAGATAAAAACATCTATGTATGTGAGATATGTGGATTCGTTTATATCGGTGATGAGCCGCCGGAAATATGTCCTGTATGCAAAGTACCGAAGCTGAAAATCAGCAAGATACAGAAGGAGGCGATATAATGCACGCTGTTAGAAATATAAGACTATGTACAAAGGACTGCCTGTGCTTATACGTATGTCCTACCGGTGCAACTGATACAGAAGACGGGCAGATTGATGCATCTAAGTGTTTAAGCGGTTGCAGAGCTTGTGTTGACGCCTGCCCTTCGGGAGCAATATCGCTTGTGCCTGAAACCTTCCCACCACAACAGGAGAAGACAGATGCGATTAAAGCAGCATTGCAGGCATTAACGGTCAGCAAAGTTGAACAGGAGCAAATGGCAGCGAAAATCGCAGAAGACACAGACGATGCGACAGCACGTCAACTTTCAAAAGCAATAAGTATGTCAAACAGACTGATGGCAGAAGATCTGCTCAGAGAGTCGGGATACATGCTTCCTCAAAGCAATAATGTGAAGGAACTGCTGCAATCATTATTGGACACTGAGCAACCTAATGGATTCCCAAAAGATGCAGTAGGAGAACTAATCACTTCCATAAGTGAAAAAGATATAACGGAGGATAATAAAATGAGTGAAACGAAGAAGAATCTAATGGACGCATTTGCAGGAGAGTCACAGGCTAACAGAAAATATCTTGCATTTGCCAAAAAAGCGGAGAAAGACGGACACATAAATGCATCGAAACTGTTTAAAGCAGCATCGGATGCTGAGACAATCCATGCTTTAAAGCATTTCGAGGTCGCAGGTAAAGTCGGAACAACCGAAGAAAACTTAAAAGCCGGTGTAGATGGAGAAACATTCGAGTATAAGGATATGTATCCACCGTACATAGAGCAGGCTGAAAAAGAAGGCAATGCTGCAGCTGTTCGCACATTCACATTTGCGATGAAAGCCGAAGAGGTACACGCTGGGCTGTATCAGGAAGCTCTTGATAATCTTGATAATACTGAGGAAGTCTTCTATTATCTATGCCCCGTATGCGGTAACATAGAAAAAGCTGTTCCGGACAAATGCAAAATCTGCGGCGTTCCCGGTACAAAATTTATTAAGTATTAGGATGAACACAACAATATAAATACGAAATACTACAAAAGGCATCTGTAAAGCAGGTGTCTTTTGTCTATATATAATAGTTGAGATAGCGACACTTGTTTAATGGCTGCTTATACAACTTCTGCCCAACTTGTGCAGAAGTTGATTTTTAGCGAACAATACTAAATACACGAATGTTATGATCAAGACAATACTTTATGCAATCTATAATATATCTCTATTAAATTATGGAGGTATATTTATGAAAACAAGCTACACTAAGGAACTAAAGCGAGCATTGGTAAAACAGTACTATGACGGAGAATCTGCATCAGTTATCTGTCTCCGATCGGGTATACCCCGAAGCACTTTCTACACATGGATAAAACCATACAAAGTGACAAAAACGGGTTCAGGTACAGAAGTAAGTGCAGTTGACTATATGAGACAAAAAAAGCATGTAGAAAAACTCGAAAACATGATTGATGTGCTAAGAGCAGTCGAGTGCAATATTGAATCCCCCTTAAAACTGAAACTAGAAGAGCTATCAAAGCTATATGGGAAACACAGCGTCCATGTATTATGTGAATCATTGAAGGTTGCAAGAGGTACTTTCTATAATCATATCTTCCGAAACAAGAAAGAAAAGAGCAGTTATCAAATCCGTAGAGATATGCTGAGCGAGAAGATCAAAGACATTTTTGATGATAGTAATCAGATTTATGGTGCAAAGAAAATTAGAGCCATTCTACATACTCGAGGTATAAATACTACTGATGGCATGGTGGCTGAGTTAATGCAGTCGATGAACTTGAGGAGTATTCGTAACGAGACTAAAAGGCAGTATACCCGTGCCAATAGAGCAAGCAAAAAGGATGTATTGAAACTGAACTTTGCTGCAAAGATGCCTAATCAGGTCTGGGTTAGTGATATTACATATTTCAGGGTGTGCAAACGGACATATTATATTTGTGTCATTATTGATCTGTTTTCCAGAAAAGTAATCAGCTATAAGACCTCACAGAAACAGAGTACACAGCTGGTAACAACGACATTTAAGATTGCCTATAAAAACAGACAGCCAGAATGCGGCCTGGTATTTCATAGTGATAGAGGTGCACAGTATTCTGCATATGCTTTTGGTAAATTATTACGAGAGTTGAATGTTACACAATCCTTTTCACCGACAGCAAGGCCATGTCACAATGCTGTGATGGAATCGTTCTTTGCGACATTGAAGAAGGAGGAGTTATACAGGATAAACTATCGATCAATCCGTGAATTCGAGGAAAGTGTAAAGGGCTATATTAAGAGATATAATAACGAACGTCCACATGTAACCTTGAGGTACAGGACACCAGATGCCTACGAACAGGCATATTTTGATAAACAGGAGGAGTAACTGACTTGGACATAAATGTTCAAAAGTCAAGAATTTTGGGTTTTGCGCTATGAAACTCGGATGTTTGTGTCAATATGATTTGGACAAAATTATAAAATCATATCAACTAAAAATGCCGTAAACAGTGGGATGTTGCGTATACAAAAGGTACTTAGGAATGAACTGTCCAATAAAAATGTTCATATCTGAGTACCTTATTCAAAGTGCCAAATTAAGAAATCCGTGAAAAAAAGGAGTAATTATCATGAAAAACACACAAATCATCGGTAAGGATGATAACATTCTGTCCCATTTATCAATTTCAAAATTAAAACCATTTCCAAAACATCCATTTAAAATGTATGACAATGAGAAGATGCTAGGGTTAGCAGACAGTATTAAGGAGCAAGGTATTGTAGTTCCGATACTCGTCAGACCAATTAAAGACAATAAGTATGAGTATGAAATCATTGCCGGTCATAACAGAGTCCATGCATCAAAACTAGCAGGTATTGATAAAATACCATGCAGTGTTCGAGATATGGATGATGAAACCGCAACCATCTTAATGATTGATACGAATCTACAGCAGCGGGAAACAATACTGCCTTCCGAAAAAGCATGGGCATATCGATATAAGTTGCAGGCTATTAAATCACAAGGGAAACGGACAGATTTAACTTCGTGCCAAGATGGCACTAAGTTAAATAGTGGAGAAACGATATCTAAAAATTCTGATGATAGCAGAAGAAATATATATCGATATATTCAATTAACAAACCTTATTCCAAAAATGCTTGATAAACTAGATGAAAGAAAGTTAGCATTTATACCTGCTGTAGAATTGTCATATCTCACAAAGGAACAACAAGGATGGTTATATGATATTCTTTCTCGTGAAGAGAAATACGGTGTCCCCGTAAAACAAGCAACGAAGTTAAAAGGCATTAGTCAAAGCGGTAATCTTACTTACGAGAAAATTGATAAAATAATTGTACAGAAAATCCATGAGCCCCCGAAAGCTATAAAAGTTCCATATAAAGCAATAAGAGACTTCTTTCCTCCTGATACGACACCTAAAGAATATGAAAAGACAATTCAGAAAGCTTTGACTGAATACTTTAAGAGCAGCACACAAAAGCATAAACATACACTTTCAATAATGGAGAGATAAGAGGAATTAAAAATCTAATGTCAAGAATATGTTTCAGATTACCAAATCATGTTTATAAAATATTCACAAACGTTCTGTTATAATACTCAAGGTTAAACCATAGAGAGGATGTTTTTGTGAGAAAAATAAAATGGCTTGTCATCGTCATTGCTATTACCCTAATGTTGTCTGGTGTAGCATATGCTGGGTGGACAGAAAAAATTGAATTGAATTTTAACACAAAAACGGCGTATACGGAATTCAGTATTTTGGATGTGCAGGAGGACGAACTTGATGTAGATGCTTCTATGCAAGGGCAAGTGACAATACGTGCCGAAGAGCTAGAACAGGGTGAAGAAGCATCAGCAGACATCATCTTTGTCAACAAAAGCTCCATACCAATTAATTTAGATAGGATTGCTATATCCAATGTGGGAGGTTATGAGTCGAACAATAAGCACAATATTTATATCGATATTCGTGCATATGCTAACGGTAATCTCATATTTAACGAGAGCGAAAATGTGAACTACTGGAACTCTAATGGTTCAGTTCATCGGAAGAATAGCCTTAAAGAGATTCCTGTGGGGAGTACGGTTACCATAAAGGTGACAGTACGGTTTGAGTCAAAAGCTGGAGATAACGGGAAAAAGAACGGTAAGGGACAAGGTAAAAAAGATGTCTTCGATAATGTAACATTTATACTCAGGCCCGAGTATTCACGGTTCAATCAAGACTCTATATAAAAAAATATACAATTGGAGGGTACAAAAAATGAAAAAAAGTAAAATAATCATAATTGGCGTCGTACTTGCATTACTTCTTGTTGGTGGTGTATATGCGGCGTGGGCATCACAAGCCGAACTGAAAGTGAATGCAAGCTCTGGTGAGATGGATATAGAGATTTCCAGCGTATCGGTCGGCGAAGTATCGAAATATGTTGAGTTCGATAGAAAATCCATTGAAATCTCTGAAGACAAGAAGTCCGCTTCGATCAGTATCGAGAACCTTTATCCCGGAGCAGAGGCTAACGCAAAGTTTGAAATTACTAATACCGGAACAATGCCGGTAGCACTCGACAAAGCGGTACAGAAACTTCTCGACGTAATAGATACAAATTCAAACAAAAAAGGCTCACACGATGATATGGCAGCACTCCAGATGGAGTATAAATGCTATGTTGTAGACGAAAAAGGTAAAGTTGTTGATGATATCGGCACAGCCACCGTGCAGGGTGATGCAAATAATGCGTCAATTTTTGAAAACAACGATGCAGTTGTTGAAGTAGGTCAGAAAGTCATATTAGAGATGGCGATCGTAATGAAAGACAGTGCTGATGAAAGCGCCGAAAACAAACTCTTCAAGTTCTCGGTTACTCCTTTCTTCACACAAGGTGCATAAAATTTATTGAACTATAATCGTATTAGTAGAACATAGAAACAAGAAGAAATCCCGGGCCTTGTCCCGGGATTTCTATATCACAGTACTGGTGTTAATAAGGCGTTTGTATGGACACTACTGTTCGTTTTTGATATGATGAGTCTAACCGCCAGAACAAAACATAAAACTTGGGGATAATTATGAATGTATCGCAATTAAATCAGATTTTATTAAAATGTGTTGATGTGTCTGCATCAGACCTGCACTTATCTGTAGGTATGTATCCAGCCATTCGAATAAAAGGTGTTATTACTTTTTTTTCGAACGCTAAAAGAATTACACAGGAAGATATTACTGAGATATTGAAGGGTATTCTTCGTGAAGAACATCGCATTGAACTTGAATCTAAAAAGAGCTGTGCGTTTGCGTATGCAATTGCAGGTAAGGGGCGGTTTCGAGTTTGTATCTATCAGCAAAGAGGGACGTATTTTATTACTTTCAGCGTGGGCAGCTTTTCTGTTCCTACCAAAGAAAGTCTCCGGCTACCTAGTGAAACGGATGAGGTTTTTGATTTCCGCTCGGGCTTGATATTGGTGACAGGCTCAAAAGGAAGTGGTACAACATCTACCTGTTCTTATATTATAGATATGATGCGCAAGACCAAGAACTATCATATAGTGACGATAGAAGATCCAATTGAACATTTGTTTAGTCATGATAAAAGCATCGTTAGTCAGATGGAAGTGGGTCTCGATGTCAAAGATATTTATACAGGTATTGAAATTGCTTTGCGTGATAAGGCTGATGTGATCTATTTGAGCTCTATGATGGATATACGTACGATACGCCTTGCTTTTGAAGCGGCTCGTGCTGGTAAGCTCGTCGTAACCACAATGGATATTCTTGGCGTGGAAGAAGTTATCCGCAATATGCTGGAAGTATTCCCTCCTGATATTACAAACTATATGCGTACGCTTATCTCTCAAAGTCTTGCGTGTGTGATATCCCAACAGCTGATCCCTGATGTAAATGGGAATCTTATTCCCTTGTGCGAAGTGCTTTATGGAGTGAAAGCAGTATCCAGCCTAATTCGTGAGAACAAAATTGTTCAGATCAAACAGGTACTGCACAATAGCCTTAAGATAAAAATGCTATCGAAAGATAACCATTTGAAGAAGCTTGTGCAAGCGGGTGATATATCTGCCGAAACTGCTCAAAATTTCGCATCAAACTGGCAAACGCTGTCGCTTTCGCTGGCTAGAAATAAAGATGATTAAAAAAGTGAAAACCGAGCAGATCACGCTGGTCGAAAAAAAACAGCTCATACTGTTATCTGCGATACTTCTGTTCTATATAATGCTAAAAGCTTTTGGCACAGGGCTTCGCAGTCAGAGCATTATCATGGCGATATTTTGGGGCGTTCTTTGCGTCTACATCTATTTTGATGGGAATGTGCGTGCTCATAGTAAACTCAAGCACAAAGAGTTCTATATTTTTTTCATGCTGGTTTGCGCTATATTGTATATACTTTCGTACTTCGCATTCGGTTTTATCGATGGCGTGGGTGCAAATATATACGATACTTCATTGCTCGGTATTATCAAGAATGTGCTGACGCTTGGGAGCGTGCTCGTATTCAGGGAACTAGTGCGTAACCATATCATCAATGCAGTTGAGAAAAAGTATGTTGTTTCTTTCGGAATACTCATTGTGCTGGTTTTCAGCTTTGCTGAAATCAATATCAATGCTCTGCTAAAAATAGGGTCTATCGAAGAATTGCTGACTTTTCTTAGCTTTAGCGTGCTGCCGCTATTGATGTTTAATACGTTCATGACGGTCTCCGCATACATCGCAGGACCACTGGGCACTATCATATACGCACTGATTACCAACATTCCAATGTGGGCCATCGGTGTACTGCCCAACCTTCGGTGGATCACCGTATTGCTCATAGGTACACTGTTTCCTCTGCTTTGCATAATTGTGCTGCGCAATGTACACAAGAGCAAAGCCACTCGTGGCAAGATGCGTGCCAAGAAAGAGGAAAACCCGTATTCGTGGATCGGTGTTGCAATTGTAATGGTGGCGCTCGTATGGTTTGCGCTCGGAATTTTCCCCATTTTCCCAAGCGTCATTGTATCAAACAGCATGCAACCGACGATTAATCGTGGAGACCTTGTTTTTATACAGCGTACTGATGCAAGCACCTTGGAAACAGGGGATATTATACAATATCAGCTGGAGGATATTCAGGTTTTCCATAGGATTATTGAAGTGAAATACAATGAAGGGATTCGATACTTCATTATGAAAGGTGACGCTAATAGTGCAGAAGATCCGAACCCCGTCACTGAAGCTCAGGTGATGGGAGAGTATATTGGCAGAATACCTTATATAGGATGGCCCACTCTTCTGCTTAGGCAAGATAAGCAGGAAACACGCATCGAAACAGGGCTAAATGACGAGCAGGAATTTGGGCTGTCAACAAAAACAATGCATTCAGAATGATTGGTGGGGGTAAATATGTTTACGATTAAGAAAAAAGTAAGGAGATTGTTGATATTTTGCTTTGCCGGGCTTGCAGTTGCTGCGGTGGGTTTTGTATTGAAAGACTTCATTTTTCCCCGCTATGAAAAAGTGACAGATCAGGTGCTAGAAGTGCAAACTGAAGCAGATATCTCATATAGCGTGCATCTGAAAGATAATCCGATATTCGGACAGAGCATTCTGCCCGAAGACGGTTATTACCTCAAGCCATTCATTGACTATGTGGATGTTACATGTAATTTATCGGCCAGCGCAGATAAGGCTACCGATATCGAAGCAACGACAACTGTTGACGTGTCGCTTGTGTCACAACTGGGCTCGGGTGATGACGCCGAGGTGATATGGGAGAAAACACAAACGTATGCACCCGCTGAAACCAGTATATCTGCCGACGGTCAGATGTCTTTAGACCGTATTGTAAAGCTCGACTTTGCACAATATGACGCTCTGATTAATGAGTTAATTGATGAATATGACCTCGTAACAGACTACTACATAAAGGTACTGTTCTCTGCCGTTGTGAGTGCTGGTTACGATGGCGAGATGGTGGAAAAACCACTGGTCTCTGAACTCATCATACCGTTTAACAACCAGATATTCAGCATAGATGGAGACAGATCAAAAGAAACAACGTTGGTCATTGAGCAAGAAACTGAACGCAAGTTGGGCTTCGATTTGAATCAAACGATACTTTACGCTGCCGTATTTGCAGCTTGCGGTATCATAGTTCTGCTGCTGATATTGAAAACGAAGTCGCTTCCTAAGCAAGATACATATACCATTGAAGTCGCACAGATCTTCAAGAAATACGGAAACCGTTTGGCAGGTCTCAGTGAAGCCCTGGCTTACCAATCTTCTATTATGATAAGCATCGACAAGATTGAAGACATGGTGAAGATTGCGGACGAGGTGGGGCAAACGATATTTTATTTCCAAGTAGAAGATGATACCGAGCGCAAGATCGAGTTTTACGTATTTGACGAGAGCCGCATCTTCTACCTCGCAATGTTTGGTGAGCTGTAAAGTGATATGAAAATTACCAATTATGCAACCTGAATACTTGATAAAGCGTTGTATAGCAGAATTGTGGCATGTGATTTCTCCCACTTTTTCTGCATCTATTTTAAACGAATTTAAGAGATAAACGTAAGAATGTAATAGGGACAAGTTATCGAACTAAAAAATCTGTGATTAAATATTTTTAAGAAAAAATACTAGGAGAATAAATTGAACGAAATTAACGTATTTATACGTGCTGACTTAATATTATATTCTATCATAATCGATTTAATATTGATTATATATATAAAATTGCATTCATCAAAAGAAATGTATTCATTAAAGTTGTTTACACATCTCATAATATCAATAGCTGTTGTAGCAGCTTTAGATGCACTGGCATGGTTTGCTTTGGACATAGGCAATGTCGCACTTATTCCCTTGAATTATTGGAGCAACGCATTATTTCTTTCATTAAATTCATTGCCTGTCGCATTTGGACTCAGTTACCTTGATTATAAGATATTCGGAAATAAAGAAAAAAGCAGAAAGAGAATTTTGGTATATCTAACTCCGACATATATAAGCATAGGGTTTATGGTATACAATCTTTTTGACAACGGTTTTTTCTTTTATATCAACGATATGAATGAGTACTTCAGAGGGACCGGTGTTACGATAAGCATTGTAGTGATATACGCATTTTTCATTGGAACAATTATTTATTTCTATAGGTATAAGCATCTGATATCGGGCAGGATTGTGCAGGGCATCATAATATTTTTCTTTACTCCTATCATTGGCTCCTTGTTGCAGGTATTTGCCTATGGGACAACGCTCGGTACGCCGTTTTATACCTTGGCTGTATTTATTGTTTTTTTGATGCTAGAAAAAGATCGGATGAGTCGAGACTCTTTAACCAAGTTGTATACAAGATCAAGTTTAGAATCTAGACTTCAATATAAGTTAAAAACAGGAGAAGCCTTTACTATAATTATGGCGGATCTTAATGGTTTTAAAAAAATCAATGACACTTATGGACATTCTGAAGGCGACAGAGTATTGCAGAAAGTAGCTGAAATAATTAGGCTAAATACAAATGCCGAGGACATGGTTGGAAGATACGGTGGAGATGAGTTTTTGTTGCTAATTGAATACAAAAAAGATATTGGCAGAGAAATAATATGCAGGATTGATAATGCTCTTACTAAATATAACGAGCAAGATCGTGACTATAAAGTGCATCTTAGCTATGGATACAAATTCGTGGAGAACCCTTCGGGAGTTACTATGGAAGGACTGTTGCATTATGTTGATCGAAATATGTATGAGGATAAAGCGAAAAGGAAAGCAGAGCTATGTGATGTGTAAATCGGTCAACCAAAATAAAGATCAGAATATCAACTTACCTCTGGTGGTACTATGGAATTGTCTCTACGATTTTAATAATCAGCATTACTACTAAAAAAATTACTTAAGAGGTTATCGATGCATCAAAAATATGCTCAATCCTTTATTTCGGAAGTGACAGAACTATATAATTCGGGTTGGCGAGTATCAGTATTAAGTACCAAATATAATATTCCAAAAAGTACAGTATATTATTGGCTCAATAAGTATAAAGTTATAAAAAGAACTGAAAATAAAGTTTTTACAGCAAATGATATATATTTACTAAAAAAAAGACTAATTAAGATAAAGATTGAGAACCAAATACTAAAAGAATGCGAATGTACTGCAATGTCTTCAAGAAAAGAAAAACTTGAAGCAATTGCTAAACTGGATGGCAAGTATACAATTCATGCCCTTTGCAGAGCTTTGAATATCCTACGGTCCACATATTATCATTATAAGCTAAGAAGCCCTGAACAGACTATGATACAGAAAGAAGACGAAATGTACAAACCAATTATAAAAGACATTTTTGATTCTGCCAAGGGCCGATTGGGTGCAAAAAAGATTCGAGCTATTATGCTGAACCACGGATACAGAATCACATCAAAACGCATTACTCGTCTAATGAATGAAATGGGGTTTGTTTGTATTTCACGAAAGAAGAAGCCGCAATATAATCATTCACCGACAAGAGTTCTCCGTAAGAATAAGCTAAAAAGAGAATTTAAAACTGATAAACCAAATAAAGTATGGGTAAGCGATATAACCAGTTTCAATCTGAATTATCAACCTCACTATATGTGTGCAGTAATTGATTTATATTCTCGAAAGGTTATTTCATATAATATCTCAGACAATCAAGAAAAAGAGCTTGTAATGCAAACATTTAAGGATGCATATGATGTAAGGAAACCGAAAGATGCTTTGATGTTTCATAGTGACCAAGGCCTACAATATACTTCATATGCGTTTAGAAAGCAATTAAGAGATATTGGTGTCGTGCAGTCTTTCTCTAATCCGGGATGTCCTCATGATAATGCTGTTGCTGAATCCTTCTTTAGGTCTTTTAAATCAGAAGAAGTATATCAGCACTATTACAAAACTTACGAGCAGATGGAAGCCTCTATAGATGAGTTTATTTACTTTTTCAATGAAGAACGACCTCACCAAAGTTTCGATTATCTAACGCCTGTACAGGTAGAAGAAAAATACTATCTAAATAAATAGCTCAATAAAATGTCATATTATCAACCACAGACATTTAGCTTATTTGCTATGCAATGATTTCTATATGGAATTAAGGCATAGCTTTTTTTGCCACTATAAAGTCTTTTGTTTTAAAAAATGGAGTAAATTCTGTAAGGGTTTGCGTGATTTGCAAACTTAAAAAGAAGCACAATGTTTGACTGTCCAATAAAAAGTGTCCAATATAGTACTTCCTTATCAATACCCGAATTTTTTGACCGGGTCTAAAACAGAATAATTACTTCAAAAAACGGGATTTTTAAGTGCCAAATTAAGAAATCCGTGTAAAAAAGGAGTAATTATCATGAAAAACACACAAATCATCGATAATGATGATAACGTTCTATCCCATTTAACAATTTCAAAACTAAAACCATTTCCAAAACATCCATTTAAAATGTATGACGATGAGAAGATGCTAGGGTTAGCAGACAGTATAAAGGAGCAAGGAGTTGTAGTTCCAATACTCGTCAGACCGATTAAAGACAATAAGTATGAGTATGAAATCATTGCCGGTCATAACAGAGTCCATGCATCAAAACTTGCAGGTATTGATAAAATACCATGTAATGTTCGAGATATGGATGATGAAACCGCAACCATATTGATGGTTGATACAAATCTCCAGCAACGAGAAACAATACTACCTTCCGAAAAAGCATGGGCATATAAGTACAAGCTTGAAGCTATAAAATCGCAGGGAAAAAGGACAGACTTAACTTCTCACCAAGTTGGTGAGAAGTTAGGAAGCAAGTTATCGGCACAGAGGATATCGGAAAATTCAGCTGATAGCATGAATCAAGTACTAAGATACATTCGCTTAACAAATCTTTTACCCGAATTTCTTGATAAAGTAGATGAAAGAAAGCTAGCCTTTATTCCAGCAGTAGAATTGTCCTATCTTACAAAGGAACAACAAGGATGGTTATATGACATCCTCTCTCGTGAAGAGAAGTTTGGTGTCCCGGTAAAGCAAGCAACGAAGCTAAAAGGCATTAGTCAAAGCGGTAACCTTACTTACGAGAAAATTGATGAAATAATTGTACAGAAAAACCATGAACCTCCAAAAGCAATAAAAGTTCCGTATAGAGCAATAAGAGACTTCTTTCCTCCTGATACAACACCAAAGGAATTTGAAGAGACAATCCAAGAAGCTTTAACTGAATACTTTAAGACTCGTTCCCAAAAACAAACGCAGAAACCACAAGCTATGGAACGATAGAGACAGATATAAGAACGTCAATTAAGGCGCTATTAAATATACAAAAAAATGAAACGAGGTGCGATTAATGATAATTGGAATCGATCATGGATATGGAATGATGAAAACAGCTAATACTGTGTTTACTACAGGATTAACGGAGTACGAAAAAGAACCGTACACTATGCAGAATGTAGTGAAGTTTAACGGCAGATACTACGTTTGCGGAAGTGGGAGACAAACGCTGATACGAGATAAGACTTCGGATGACAGCTATTATATTCTAACTTTGGCAGCAATCGCAAAAGAGATGCTTCACAGAAATGCCGGAACAAAAGCAAACGTGAGACTAGCAGCAGGTCTTCCTTTAACCAGTTTTGGCAGGGATAAAGATAAGTTCATCAAATACTTAAAACGGACTACTTTTCAACCGGTCAGATTTGAGTTCGAAGGTCAGGAATATAAAATCACGATTGATGATGTAAGAGTATATCCCCAAGGGTATTCAGCTATTGCGGATTATATAGACAGGCTGAAAAAAGAACCATCGGTCATTATCTGCGATATAGGAAGCTGGACAGTTGATGTGATGCGGATAGACAATGGTGTTCCAAACGCTGATACATGCAGAAGCCTTGAGCTTGGGATCATCCGAATGATTGATAAAACTCTTGAAGAAGTGCGCCGAAGTACAGGCCTTTCCATTACCGCTGCTCAAGTTGAACAAATACTTAAAAATCAATCATGCAGTATGGATGAAAAAGCTAAGAACATAATTATTGCCCAAGGCAAAGATTACGTAAACAGAATATTCCGAACGCTTATTGAAAGCGGCTTTGATGTGGCTGCCGTTCCAATCGTTTTTGTTGGCGGAGGCGCATTATTTATCAAACAGAATATCGGCAATAACCGAGTTTGTGCAATGAGCATTGTTGAGGATATTAAAGCGAATGCTATCGGTTACGAAAGGATTACCCGTGCTCTAGGAGCAAGCCAATGAACGGAAAGCGGCTAAGCATTCGGTTGAATCTGGACAAACTGAATCACAAAAAAGCATTTGAAATATTGTCTGCCCTGCCTTCTGGTAGAAAGAGCGAGTATGCAGTAAATGCAATCATAAGAGCACATGATACAGACGAAGTTCTTCATCTGGTTAGGCAAGTCTTGCATCAAGATTCGGCAAAGGACATACAATCAGTTTCAAGCAACAAGGATGGTATAGATAATGTTGTAGTTGATTACTTAAAAACTTTATAAGCTCAAATATGACTTTTGATGTCTAAGGTAATACGCTTGAGTAAAACACAAAAGGAAGGAGAATGTTATGTCAGTAAAAGATGTGATTAAAATGAACGCTGTTACCATACTGGATATTTCGGGCATTGATGAAGAAGATTACTTTGGTGAAGAATGGGCTTTATTACACTTGGACAACGAGGGAAATATTAAAGGTTTGCATTACAGAGCTGCAGACGATGACGAGCTTGATTATCATGCATATATTTCCCAGGATGAAATCGATGATATAGATATCATTTATCATGGGTATGTTGATGAGTATTACTTTTATGCGAACGAGGTCAAGTTTCAGGGAGAGAGGTATGAGCAATGAAATATGTAATACTTTCAATGCTTGCAGCTGTAATATTTGTTTTTTCAGCTTGCCAATCATATATTCCAACCATTGAATCAAACCAATCTGTGAAGGAAGCGGAACAGGAAACAGAGATGCTGAAGCAGTTTGAACAGTCACTAACTCCCTTACCGGAACCAATAATAACACAAGAACCAAGCCTTACTGTAACGACAATGGAAACTACTGAACCAACGGAGAAACCTACAGCTGCACCAACAGCAAAGCCAACGGAGAAACCTACAGCTGCACCAACAGCAAAGCCAACAAATCCGCCGACTCCTGAGCCGACAGTTATGCCTACACCAACACCAACGGTTAGACCGACAGAAGAACCGGAGGTTGAGATAACAGCAGTAAGTTCATCGTACATCAATGCTGCAATGGCAGAGATTAATAGATTAAGAGAAGAAAACGGTGTAGCGCCTGCTGTATATGACAGCTCAATGAGTTCAAGCTGTCAGAGCCATGCCGTAAGCATGGCAGAAAGCGGATCGGCTTTTCATGCAAGCGGAGGATATGTGTTTGAAGCTGTAGGGAGGGCAAGCAGATATATGTCAGGAACTACAATGGGCGGAGCGGCAGCTAATCATGTTGTTCAATTGCAATCAGAGGAAGTGACTAAAATCGGAATCGGGGCAGTGTACTATGGAGATTACGTATTTTATGTAGTCAGAGGCAGCTGATAAAAACTAAATAACAATAACCATTCAAGCCATCTGAGAAATTAACTCAGGTGGCTTTTTATATATCTCAAAAAGAAAGAGAGGAGCAAGATTTATGCTGAGAAAAATAACGTCGTCAATAATGATTATGATACTAATATTAATGTCTTTCACAACCGCATATGCTACGCCGCCTGATAACCCTCATATTGGGAGCGGATCAAATGCCGACGGAGGATTTTACTTTGAATACTATGGCAGCAGCGGCACTTGGAAAGACTTAAACACACCGCCTCACTGGGTAGTTGAAACCGGCGAAGTTGCATATTGTGTAGATCACAAAGCGGATTCGCCAAGCGGTGACGAAACATACAGCGCATTTGACCCGCAAGCGTTGTATTCTTCAACTACATATTACGGTCTGCTTGCGATTTTAAAAGCAGGATATCCATATAAGACTGGCGGGCTATCTGCAAGCCAAGCAAGGTACGCAACTGCGAATGCGATTCGAGCATGGCTATCTGAAAGCGCCGGTATCGGATATAACTTCATGACCCTATCCCGTGGCTTTGTAAGACCAAAGAGCGGTCAGCAGGCAACATACGATTTCATGGTATCACTTGTAGATAAAGCAAGAAACAATGAACAGCCGGTGTTTTCGATTTCAACGAATCCAAGCAATGTTAAGCTGAGTTATCAGGGTGACAGGCTTACAGGACAGTTTAAAATTGTATTCAGTAACATTAACGGATATTACTCGATTGACAACAGTAAATTGCCAAGCGGAGTGACCATAAGTGGATATACCGGAAGTAATGGTGATGTGCTTACCATATCTGTTCCGACTTCATACGCCGGACAAAAAATTACTCTTAGCAATATATTTGAAGCGCATGATACCAGGGCAACATCTAATATGTATTGGTTTGAGACAAACGGAGATGAACAGCCAGTGCTCGTTCCGGTAACAGATACTACAAAACCTGTGGTGAGCGGAAGCATGACATTCAACTCAGATGCGCTTGGATATATAGAAATCATAAAAACAAATGCTAATCCTGGAATGGGCGACTATTCATTGTCTGGTGCTGTATTTGAAGTAAAAGACGATACAGGGAATACCGTTGCTGAAATAACTACCGACAACAACGGATATGCCAAGACCGGATATCTGCCGTTAGGCGAATACACAGTAAAAGAAACAACAGCGCCGTATGGATATACCTTAAATGATGAAGTTTTCACAGCAACACTGAGCGATACCGATCCTGCGGTAAGTGTTGTATATGATGATGTCGAAGTAAGTGAAATACCTCAGACAGGTACTATCACGATTACGAAAAGAGACAGTGAAACAGGCGATATCCCGCAGGGAGATGCTTCATTGAACGGCGCTATTTTTGAAATATATGATTCCGACGGCAATCTAACAGCGCAGCTTGATTGCGGTGATACGTGCGAAGCGACAAGCCAACCGCTTGCGCTTGGAACATATACTATTAAAGAGGTACAAGCTCCAGTAGGATACTTGCTCAATGATACAGCTTATACAGTTGAAATTGAGTATTCAAATCAAAATGTTGATGTAAATCATTTGAGTTATATCATATCGAACGATGTGATCAAAGGACAGATAGAGATAACCAAGCTTGCAGATGTTGCTTTGGTACAGTGGGATACGGATAATCCTAAACCGCCGCTTGAAAATGTGGAGTTTGAAATAAGGCTGAAATCAACATGCGAGCTGGTTGATACGTTGGTTACAGATTCCGATGGTAAAGCTCAAAGTATTATGCTTCCTTATGGTACATACACAGTAACTGAAACCAAAACGACTTTGGGGTTTATAGGCTGTGTTACGTTTGACGTTACGATTGATGAAAACGGCAAGGTGTACAGCTATATCGTTGATAATGAAGTGTACAAGTCCAAGGTGAAGATAATAAAGGTTGACAGCGAAACCGGTGAGACTGTACCTATTGCAGGAGCAGAATTCCAGATAAGGGATTCAAACGGTGATTTGGTTGTTCAAACAGTTACGTACCCGGGGGAAATGCAGATTGATACATTCGTTACTGATGAAACCGGAACGCTTACTCTCCCTGAACCATTAATCTATGGGGACTATACGCTGCACGAAGTTAAAGCGCCATATGGATACTGGTTAAATGAAACACCATTGGCTTTCTCAATAGACGAGAGCGGTGAAGAAATAGTCACGATAGAGTTTTCGGATGAGCTTATACAGAAGCGTATCAGAATCATAAAAACAAACTCCAGAGATAATGAACGCAGACTTGCCGGTGCAGTATTTGAAGTGTATAAAGGCGACACTCTGGTGGATACAATAACGACTAATGAAAATGGGTATGCAGAAACAAAACTGCTGACTGTTGGTAAGTACACAGTTGTAGAAGTTAAAGCACCGGTTGGTTTTGTCTTAGAAGATGTCTCATTTGAAGTCACTATAGATGATGACGATACGATGGTTTATACCTGCGAATGCGAAAATAATCCTACCGTAGTCATTATAACCAAGACGGATAATTCAGACGGAACGTGGCTGTCGGATGCGCATATTGATATCTACGATGAGAACGAAGAACTCGTTTGTGAAGGGGATACTGACGAAAATGGAGAGCTGATAATCTATGAGTTGCCAGTAGGTAGATATACGTATATTGAAACAGCAGCTCCTGTCGGCTATGTAATTAATGAAACAGTATTTGAATTTGAGATTCTTGAAAACGGCGAGATTATAGGATCAACGAATATTGAGGATACTCCGACTGAAGTTACATTATCCAAGATTGATCTGGTAGACGAAAGACCGGTAGCAAATGCAATGATCGAGATTTTAAATGCAGACAGGGAAACCGTATTTGCGGGCAAAACGGATGAAAACGGCGAGGTCACAGTAACGCACTTGCCCGTTGGTACATATACGTTCAGAGAAACGAAAGCTCCGAATGGATACATCTTATCTATAGAAGAAATTGAGTTTTCAGTTGACGATTATGGAGAGATTACAGGTGAAACTGTGATGACCAACAGCCCAACTACACTTGAGATTAATAAGGTTATTTATAAAACCAATGAACCGCTGACCGGAGCAGGATTTCTCGTTAAAAACTTTTTGGGGCTCAACACTTTGTATTTCACCAAGAACGAAGACGGCAGTTATCGCCTTGATAAAGACGGAGATGTGACCGAGATTATGGTTGATGAAAACGGTAAGGCTTTAATATACGGATTGCCGCTAGGAAACTACTGGCTTGAAGAAACTACAGTACCGGAGGGATATTACCCTGCAGCACCGGTAAAAGTTACGATTGGTGATATGAATAATATCCAAGTGCCTTATAAAGTAGTTATACCGAATTCGGTTTTTGTAAAGCTTGGGCTTGATAGAGATAAATACAATGTGCCCATTGCTATTGGTGCAACAGTATTAGTTATCGGTGGTGTTATATTTATGGTACTCAGACGGAGGAGGAAAAGCCAACTATATAAAAGTCAAGTAGAAATTGGCGAATAAATAGTTGCACGACAAAAAGAGGTGAAAACCTCGGAAGAACCTTGAAAAATTAATATGGTTAAAGATTAATTTTGAGGAACGAAGGTGTTGTTGTATTTAAGAATCGAAAAGACGACTCGGACTAGTTTCTTTGAAACATGACCAAGGGCGACAAGATGATGCTTTCCCTCCTTGCGTTTTCTGGCGTAATAATCGGCAAAAGTGCTGTCATTATGAATAATAAGTGATGCAGAAGTATGAAAAGCCCATCTCAAATATGATGATCCACGCTTGGATATATTAAGCTTGTTTGCGTCATAGTTCCCTGACTGGTAGACGCCGGGATCAAGACCGGCGAATGCAAGCAGCTTGTCCGGAGATTTGAAGCGTAAAAAGTCGCCGATTTCCCCGATGATGATGGCGCCTGTCACATAGCTGATACCTGGGACAGATAAAATGACAGAGCAATGTACATCCATGATTTTGCGGATTTCAGCTTCGTAAGTTTTGATGTGCTTGCGCAAAGTACGAATCATTTCTACACAGAGCTTAATCTGGATGGCGTAGAGTTCGTCTTTGTCACCGATTGTGGTCTTGGACAGCTTCTTGATTAAAGTAGCAGTATGCAGCCCATGGCGGCCATTCGAGTGTTTTCTAATTGTGTTTGTCAGACCGTCGATTCTTGCCTTAGCGATATTCGCCGGAATGCCGTATTTCTGTAGTATCTCAAGCGAAACATTGATATGAAGCTTTGAAAATACTGACAAATACTCGGGAAACACCGTTGTAATTAGAACATGCAGCTCCTGCTTATGCTTGGTCAATTGCTTAACCAGAGAAATCCTGCGCCTTGATAATGATTTTAGAGAACGGCTGTGGTATGATGCAAGGGTATAGGGTTTGAACTCTTGGTTTCGCATGAGAAACATACAAATGGACTTGGCATCAATTGTATCGGTTTTTGTTTTACGAACAGACGATGCCTTACGCTCCATATTGGTGAGCAGTGGGTTTATCAGCATGGTGTCGAAGCCATTACCGACAAGGTAGTGCAGGATATTATGGCTGTAATGCCCAGTGGATTCAAGCCCTATACGCACATTATCGTCACCTAGCTTATTAATTAAATCACAAATGAGCGTTTTCAATTCTTCGAATCCTTTGCTGTCATTGTTAATAGTAAGATACTGTTCCGATTGCAAGTTTGCGTTGCTGACGATGTAACAGTCGTGTTTTTTACTTGCTGCATCAATGCCTACATAAATCATATTCATACCCCTAAAGTGAATTTGATAAATTGTAGCGAACGCCAGCAAATAATAATCACATGTAACCTAGTTCTTTATAACCTGTCATGATCAATCGATCTGCAGTAACCAACTCATAACCATATTAATTATTATTGTAGCTATATCCTTTTCGAACCAGTCTTTAAAAAGCTGTAGGAGAAAAATAATAGTCTACAATTTATCAAGCAGATTATACTACATCAGGCTTATAGGTTAGCCTATGAATATAACCTAAATACAATATACTAGGAGAAATAAATGAACAAGGAACTAACTGAACACGGCAGCGAGGTGGCCGGATTCGCTATGGACATAGCTCAGGAATTGGAGCTGTGTCCTTTTTATATTGCTGCAGATTGGCTTTGCTGCAAAGCTATCATGATATTGGAAAAGAGTACATACCCGAAGCAATCCTTAACAAGCCAGGGAAGCTTACAAATGAAGAACATAAAGGTTATACGGACGCATACGACTATAGGCTACTCTATTTTGAAGTCTGCCTCTACAGACTTGGGTGAGTATTACAGCAGAGGTTGCGCTTAATCACCACGAAAACTATGACGGTTCAGGATACCACGGAAAGAAGAATAAAGAGATTACAATTGCTTCCCGCATTATCCGTGTTGCCGATGTGTTTTCAGCCTTGACCACTGACAGAGTATACCGGCCTGCGTGGAAGATTGAAGATGTTATCAATTATATCGGTAAAAATTCTTGTAAACTGTTTGATCCGATTATAGTCATGGCTTTCTTTTCGGTCATTGAAGGGTGGGCAGATAACATGCGTGAAGAAGCAAATAAAATAAAGGAGGTATATGGATGGAGTTAAAATCGATTTTGGCAATAGCGCTATTGCTATTCATAATCGGAGGCTTGGTTTTTTTAAAAATCAGATCAAAGAGAAAGCATTGATAGCGGTGTGAAGATACGGCGGCTGAGATTGTCTTAGTCGCCTTTTTCATACCCTAAAAGGAGAAATAATAATGAAAATTACATATTACACGAATGGCAAGATAGAGATTCTTGTTATGAAAAACGATGAAGGGAAAGTCATAAAAAAGGGATTATATACAATAGGGAACTGTTTAATAGATATGCTTTACGGTGACACAATAATTTGCAATAATTCTGTCTTAGATATCGAACGTCAATTAAAAGAGCAGATTACAAAGCTGCTCGAAGAGTGCAGCGACCATTTGCATTACAATATCCCTAAGATCATAGAGAAGGATTTCGGATTTATATTCGAACAGAAATACATTTTTCAAAATGTGTTCATTGAGAATAAGCTTTGCAGGGTTTATATGATGAGCGATTTCTACTCTCTCATCTGTTTTCTGATTGCCCAAATCTATACTCGGAAGCTGATGTATAAGCGATGCGGTTACTGCAACAGGTTTTTCGCTACGAACTACATAAAGGCGAAGTACTGCAAGAGAATTGCTACGAAGAACGGAAAAACATGCGGATATGCGAGTTCGCTTAAGAAAAAGCAAAATGCAAAATAAAAAAACAGGCTCATTTTTTGATAGTTACTCTGCTTGATTTATGATTAGAGTGTAAGAACGGATAAAGGAGATTGAATCATGGGATATATTTTGAGCAGAGTAGTTATTTTAATAGTTTGGATACTTAAATGGGCTTTGATTAAGACAAGATTAATCTTTCCTGCAATTTTTGCTGCAGTAATTCTCGGTTTTTTCGGTAACTGGTACAGTGCAAATGAGACATTGGTTCATGCTTTGTTTGCGGGTATAATTGCAGGTGTTATAGTTAGCTGGATTGTGACTTTGGTTAACAAAGTGGAGTCCAACAGGCGCTGGCATAAACGAGATTTGTCTTATGCATACCGTATGGCTGGAGAACCACTGACAACAACAAAACGAGTGAACGGATAGTGAATATATAACTTAGGATTGAGAATTCGCCGGTAAGGATTGACTTATCGGCCTTTTAATATCAAATTATTAGGCATATTATGATTTAATCATAACAATTATAGCCCTAATTTAGCGCCCCAAGCCACAAGTTCAAGGCTATTGCGAAGATTAAGTTTTTCACGAATTACTACAAGCTGGTTGCGGATATATCCTTTACTAAGACGAAGTTGTTTTGCGATTTCGATATTGTTTTTTCCTGCGGTTACTAAACGGACAATATCAATTTCACGTTTTGTAAGTATATCTAATTCAGTTTTATCAATTCGATCATCAAGATCGGTTTTCATATTATCTCGAATGATTGTTTGCACGCCATTTTCAAATGTGTTGAAGCCGTTAAAGACATTAACAATGACGCCTAATATTTTTTCGCTTCTGTTCCCTTTGAAAAGATATCCGTCACATTCTTCTCTGACTGAATGAACGATTTGGTCCTCATCTTTATAGAGTGTTAACATTATTATCTTTATGGATGGATACTTATCTTTTATTAGTTTGCTAGCAGTTATACCATCCATCACAGGCATTCGAATGTCCATAAGTATAACATCCGGATGAAGATCGTTACATAATTCTAATGCTTGTTGTCCGTTGGATGCAATTCCAATAACTTTTATTGAATTTCGTCCGTCAATGTTTCGTTTTAAGGAAATGGCGACTTCATTGTCATCATCAACTATGAGAACTTTAATCATTGGCTTTCTCCTTTGTATTGACAGAGGGTTGGTGCTTATTAGTTGGCAAAAATACCTTGATATTAAAACCTCCAGCGCTAGGAGAGCCATATTCCATACTGCCTCCAAGAGACTTAACACGAAGCTGCATGCTCTTAATTCCTTTGTTCTTGATTACTGTGCTGCACCCAATACCATCATCGGAAATATAAAGCTTCAAGGCATCCGTGCTTTGGTTTAATATAATACTGATATTTTTAGCTCGACCATGTGTTATAGCGTTGTTGATTGCTTCCTGACAGATAAAATAGATGTATTCTCCATAAGGGTAAATATCTAATAATGAGTAATCAGAAATATATTTTTCAAACTTGATATTTATTCCTTTATTACGCAATTTGTTAGCCATGGTTTCAAGTGCCCAAATTAGCCCGTTTGTTTCGATATCAACAGGACTCAATTCTTCAATAATCCTACGAAAATCGAGAAATAAACTTATGCTTCGATCATAGGATTTCTGGAGACAATCATTGATTTCTTCTTCATACTCCTGATGGCTTAAAACGTATTCAAGATTGGAGCTGATAATGTTCAGACTGTTGCCAATACTGTCATGTAGATCGTTTGACAAACGCACTCGCTCACCCTTAAGCGTATTTTTACGGTACTCTGTTGAATCAAAAAAAGTAAGGAAGCTTCCTATTTTTCTTTTAGAAGAACTCTTGAATGGATATATAGAACATGTTATATACTTTAGTTGGTCTGACAAATTAATTTGGAATTCAACGACTTGGTTTCTACTAATATTATTGAATGCATCTTGAGTTTTTGTTATATCGCTCTGATTCAAAAAGTTCGTCGTAAGTTTATAGCTTAGTTCTGCTAGGGTTTTGCAGTTTCTCACATCAAAATACTGAGCAAAAAGACTCTGAAAAGCTGGGTTATAATCAATAATTGATCCATCTAAATCGCTAATCAATACTGCTTCTTTTATATTGTAAAACACCTCACGCATCGCAAAAGGAAGTACGTCAAATAATCTGGTGCGGAAAGCCAGGATAGCAGAAACAGCTATAAATATCGATATAGTGACGGGCATCATATTAAAAGAAGAACTGAAATTTTCTGTATAATACAAAACGCATATGACAATTGGTATTAAAGTTGATAATACAAGCAGTATATTTTCTTTAATCATCCACTTTTCTCTTATAGCATTCATTATTATTAAGAAAGAACTGATGAGCACATAAATAAAAGTCAATAAAGCATTTATTAGAAATAGTATTCCCCATTCTTGTACTCCATTATCAAAGTTGCTGATGATTAAGGGTGAATCAGGATTTATTAAGGTAAGAAGAGAGATTGCAACCGCAGGTATGAAAATAAACCAGCGCCATTTATTGCTTCTAGAATTGGACTTTTTTATATACTCTAAAGTAAAAAGCAGCCATAGTGGGCCATAAAAATATATTATGATGATGACCTTCTTAACTACGAAGGGATAATAGGGCGTGCTCTTAGACAAATTCTCAATAATAGCAAAAAACAGCCATATTACGATAGAGATCTGACATGCCGTTAAATAATTCAAAAGGAAAGATTTTTTTGCTCTTGAATGAATAGCCGCCATGACTAGAAGGCTCATCATAATTAGAACAGTATATACAATTATCCCGAATTTATGTCCTATGAGCATTTTAACTCTCCCGTTACGACAGGTATTTGAAAATTTCTATATTGTAATTTTACAGTATAAACCGCTTTATACAAGTGATATATGTAATATTATAAAAAATATCCATAATGTGATAATTGTAACTTGTAATTTATGTTATATTATATTAGTTTATTAATTGTTTGAAAAGGTAGATATTATGTAGAAAATTTTTGTTTTGTCAAAAATAATTGTGTAAAATAAGGAATTATGATAAAATATCTACTAATAACTTACATAGATTTATAAGAAACCAAAATTTATACTAGGGAGAAAAACATGGCTATATCTGAAGTAATTAAGTTTGAAGGTTCACCAGATGATTTAGTTTGGAAACATCCCATAGAAGATTTTAATACAACTGCACAACTTATTATAGATGAGACACACGAGGCATTATTGGTCGCTAATGGTAACGCAGCTGATTTGTTTAAAGCAGGAAGAAGGACATTATCGTTATCAAATATTCCATTTCTTAGAAAAATTATAGAAATCCCAACGGGTGGAAATACTCCATTTCCATGTAAAGTATTTTTCATTAATAAAGTTCATCAAATGGACTTGTTATGGGGTACGCAAGGGCCGATAGCATTAGAAGACCCGTTATATGATATATTCATGCATGTTATGGCACATGGGAGTTTATCTTTTTCAATAGAGGATTCAAGGAAATTTCTTGTTAAGCTGGTTGCTTTTAGAGATAAATTCAGGCCTGAAGAAATGGTGCAGAAATTTAGAGGCATAATATCTTCAATTGTCAAAGACAGCATATCAAAGATCATGATAAAAGGTTTATTGAGTTATTTTATGATAAATGCCCATGTTTTTGACATAAGCAAAGTCGTAAAGGAACGCTTGATAAAAGTTTTTGATGAATATGGTATCAGTGTCCAATATTTTAATATTGAAACGATTGAAGTGCCTAAGACAGATTATGATGAGATCAGTCAGGCAAAAGAGAGAAGAGTCAGCCGTTTGGTAGAAGGTTATACGTGGCAAGAAGAGCGCCAGATGATGATTGCGGAGAAGTTTGCAGCTAATGAAGGAACGATAGGAAACGTCGGAGGCGCAGTCGGCGGTTTCATGATGGGAGGAGCTTTGGGCGGAAGTATCGTAGATATTGCACGTAACGCTTTAGACCCGGAGAGAGTTCCGTCAAACGCCCCTCCAAAAGGCCCCGGCGGTATAAACAGCAGAGTGAATGACCCTGAAAAAGCATTTAACGTAGAAGAATTTTTTACTCAAAAAGAAAGTGATAAAAACGAAAATAAAAAAACTATTAGTGAAGCTGAAAAGTCTGGGCTGGAAACAGATATGGTAAAATGCCCGGGTTGCGGCAAAAACGTTCCGAGCGGAAAATTCTGTATTGATTGCGGAACAAAATTTACGAACATCTGTCCAAAATGCGGCAATACTGTCCTGCCAAACAGCAAATTCTGTAATGAGTGCGGAACAAAACTGGAATAGCAGATCTTTGAATAGTAGTATGGAACTTTTAAAAGGAGCATTACTTATGAAACAAAATAAAAATAGGGTACTAATCGGAATATTATATGCAGTTATTATTGCAATGGTAAATGTTCTGATTTTTGTTATATTCAAGAAACACACTGATGTATTTTGGATAAGCTACGGCTTTCTTATACTGGCATTTATTGTACAAATAATCAGTATGTTGTTATCATTTCGAGATAGTTCCAAAATCGAAGCTATTTTCTTCGGAATACCGCTTGCTTCGTTTTCAATATATTATCTTTTTGTTGCACTAATTGTAGGCATCATATTTATGATATTCCAAGGCGCTAGTACTACGCTGGCGATTGTTTTGCAACTTATTGTATTAGCTTCATATTTAGTTATTGCAATAGTTTCTTTAATGGCAAGAGATATTGCAGAAGATGGCATTTCAAATATAAAAGAGAAGGTTACGAGGTGGAAAACAATAAACAACGATACAGAGTTGCTGTACAAAGTATGCGAGGACCCCGAGTTAAAAGTAAAGCTGAGGAAACTAAATGAAACGATCAAGTATTCCGACCCCATAAGCAATAGCAGCGTTGAGGATATAGAAAGAAGATTGTGCTCAAAGATTTCAGAACTGAGAGTGTATCACGAAAATGATAAGGTGGAAGAAGCAAAGAAAGCTTGTTCAGAGCTGGAATTGCTTTGTATTGAGAGAAACAGCAAGCTGAGTATTTCAAAGTAACCCATATAAGAGAGTGAATAATGAGAGTACAATTTGTTTCTAAAAAATGCGACCAATGTGCAGGCAAACTTGAATATATCAAGACTAAAAAAATATGGAAGTGTGTATACTGTGGTGCAGAAATCGAAAGGCAGGAGCAGTATGACGGATTATTCACGATCAAGAATGTTGTCAGGCAGGTACTGCTTGACATCTCCAGCCGTTCAATAAATAATGCCAGGGACAATTTGTGTGAATGTGAAAAAATAGACTCAAGGTATATAGGTACTAGAATAGCTAAAATCGTTTTTAAGATGTTTTTGCTATTTTGCCCCGAAGAGAATATAAACAGTACCAGAGGGAGCCTTACCGCACAAATTAAAAGAGATTACGATGATTTATTAGAAATTAGCAAGACCCCTTGCGACGAAGAAGAAATATTGTACGAATTTTTTGATAATTCTGATATTTATGCAACACTTTTTTTGGTTTACGATTCGCTTAATGATAAAAAAAGAAAGGAATACGTTTTTTCACTGATCAGTATTAATGAGGTATATTCTGTAGAAACGAATAAAAATCTACTAGTTTATTCTGTCCGCAACAGCGATTTTGATTTGCTGGATAAAATTATATCAAATAAGAATAATATAGACCTTCATTTTACGCTTTCAGAATTATTAATTCAGTGTCCGGAGTATGAGTCTAAGAAAAAAAACATATTGGAACTTTTGAAATTAAAGGCATTCGGCAGCAATGATAAAAAAGAAATAGAGAATTATTTAACGAACAGCAGTGACTCAGTCGAATTAAAATGCGAAGTTATTTCAGCAGCAAAAGACTGTGATATTTATCCGGGAGTGAGAATTATCCTTGAACATGTGCTTTGCAAGGCGGATGTTGAACAAATTGAAAAAACAATTTTGATTCTTAGTGAACGGGACCTGACAGATGAAGAGGCGGCCTTAATAGTGGATTTTGCTATACTGACCGGAAGCTGTGAAAGAGCGGTAACGGTGTTAAAGTGTCTGAAAAGCGGCAGACATTACATTGAGATTTTAAAAAGGCAGGCAATAGCTTTTCTGTCCCGAAAAGATTTATCTGGAGAAGAAAAAGCGGCTATTATTTCTATGATATTTGAGCTCATCAGAGATACACAGAAGGATTCTATAATAAACAATTACCTCTGTGTAAACAACACCGAACCTGAAGAGCGCATTATTGTTATAAATGAACTGTTAAAAAATGCAGAAACGATCTCGACGAAAACTATAAACAATTATATACTAAATACAAATACGGATCGTAGCAACAAACCCGAAATCGTAAAAAATATATTTAAGTTGGATATCAATATCAGCTTTTTTAATAATCTGCTGTCAGAGTATATTAATTCTAAAGTGGACAGCTTTGATGTAAAAAAAGATATAATAACTATTCTTATGGATAACGGGCTAAAAGTAGATCCTGCTGTTTTGACAGAGTATACCTGTTCGCCTGACATGGGCGAAGGAAAAAAGCTGGAAATTGTCAGAAAGATAAAAAGCAGCTGCGAACAAGTCCGAAGCGATACGGCAAATATTTATTTGGAGCGTATAGAACCAAAGGATTTTGACCCATTTATATTTAAAGAATTATTCAGCAGTCAGAGTATATTCTATGATGAGGCTTTGCGCAAGCATTTATTATACTCCAGGTATAACAACAGCAGTAAACTTGAAGACTTTCAATCAATTGTGGCCCTATGCAGTACGCAATTAACAGATATAAATTGTGAAGTCGTGCATTTGAACAATAATATTAACTGCAATATCCTGCAAGCTTATATTCTGACCACTCCGGACAGTGCTTCTGCAGCAGAAGGTATAGTAAACTTTATGCTAAAAAACAAACTTAAGATAAATGAGTTAGTGAGTATTGGCGGCGATAAAAAACTAAAGTTTAAAAAATATATTTCATCAAACGCTGCTGATATCAGCGACGTTACAAGACAGCTGTGCATAAATAATAAAGTCTTATAAGCGTATTATATCATATTGCATAGGGGAGGAGGTGCTCGGCATGAACCAAACTATTGAACTGAAAAATGGCCAGTTTATCAGTATTGTCATTGCAGAAGTTACCTCTGTGCCTTATTACGAGCTATTCAATAAAAACATAGACAGGGCAAACTACGATAATCAGGTGCTGTTTACTCAGGTTTTAACTTCTATACACCGTAAAGCTGAGCCTGAAAGAACGGCATACGAACTTTTGTGGCACAGCACGGAAGTTGATAATCAGACATATAACGCACAGGTAAAATTTTATATTATCATACGAAAGATCGGGAAAAGCTATAAAAAATTAGAAGAAGAAGTGCAGAATATTTTTGACGGCTTAAAGCTTGATTTAGAGAGCAAGAGCTTTAAAGTATCTGTTTTTAAAGACGATAAAGAATACAAGGATTTTGAAGCTTTGATGAGTTCCGTAAATAATTCCAGCGTATTATCCGTTGCTAAAAAAGAAATGGCTATCCAAAGCACTATGTCAGAAAACGGCTTATTATATTATAACCCGACTCTTGAAGTTGCCGAAAATATCAATACAAGCTCCATTTCCGACACGCTTACTCAATATCCAAACAGTGCCGTATCGATGCAGGTCATCCCATCAAAGTATAGCGAACATGAGTTGTATGCAATTGAACAGACGAAACTTTTTCTAAATCATTATACTGCCAATATCCGGTATAGCCAGGGTATAAGAATAGATAAAAATACGCAGTCGGTTGTTGACGCATACGAATATTATTCAAACTCAAACAACGAACTGTTGTTTACTTATAATTTTATTGTCTATTCCGACAGGTATAACTGCAATGATCTGGCAAGCAAATTGGCTAACGCTTTAGAAAAGGAGGGTAAAGCTACAGGCAGTGCGCTGGATACGGTGGATGTAACAGAATACGGTTTATCCCCTACCAAAAATATTATTGCGAACCCTTGGCTTAACAGAGATGTTCTTATATATAAAGCCCGAGATAAAAGCTTTTGGGAAAGCAAAACTGCCCCAAAGCATCTTATAAGGCTTAAATATTTAATGACGGCGGTCGAGATCCGCTCTGCTTTCAAGCTGCCTGTTGACGATGGAAAAGCAATCGGGCTCGAAAGCACTAAAATACACAATAACAGAGAAAAGCTCGACAATGGTATTGTTTCAAAAGACAATTTAAAGCTTGGCGTCATCCAAAACACCTCTAAGAACAGTCCGGACGTTCTGGTAAATGCCGGCATTTCTTTAAAAGAGTTTACGAAGCATAGTCTTATAGTAGGTATGCCCGGTTCCGGGAAAACTGTATTTTCACTGGGGCTGCTTCTGCAGTTCTGGAAGAAATATAAAATTCCTTTTTTAGTTGTTGAACCAACAAAAAATGAATACCGTTCGCTGATAGACGAAATAGAAGATATACAGATATTCACACCTGGCAAAAATAATATTTCTCCGTATATAATCAACCCGTTTATCCCGCCAAAGGGTGTAAGCATCGAAAGCTATATACCAAGCCTGATGACGGCATTCAAAGCTGCGTTTTCTATGCCAAACCCGTTGCCAGATATTTTTCTCGCAGCGATAAACGACTGCTATAACGAATTTGGCTGGAAGTCAAACAGCACGGTTTCGGACAAAGAAGCCAAAAAGTTCGGCCTGTATGAATTTATTAAGATTTTCAAGCGAAACCTGCGGCGCTTGAACTACAAAGGCGAAGTAAGAGCTAATATGGAGAGCGCTGGCTTTGTTCGGTTAGTAAGCCTGATAGAACAGAACAGCAATATTTATGACACTGTGAACACAATCCCTTTGGAAGACTTATTATCCAGACCAACTGTTATCGAACTTAATTCCATAAACAACAAAGAGCAAAAATCGTTGATCATGGCACTGCTGCTCATTTCCATTTGCGTATATACGAAAAATAATATTTCAGGCGACGGCAAACTAAAAAACGTTATGCTTATAGATGAGGCACACGTACTTCTGTCTGATAATTCTGTTAAGAGTGAAGACAGTAAGGATGCCAGAGGCTCAACCATAGAGGCACTGCAGGATATGATTGCAGAAATACGTTCTTATGGCACAGGCATTATTATAGCGGACCAGTCGCCTACAAAAATCGGAAGAGATATCATTGCAAATACAAACGTAAAAGTAATCTTCAAGTTGGTTGAAAAAGAAAACAAAGAAGCAATCAGCACAGCGACAAATATGAACGATTCTGATTATGATTTGCTTGGCAGGCTGAACGTTGGAGAAGCAATGCTGCATTACGGCAGGCTGTACAGGCCCTTGCATATCAAAACGTTCAATGTGTTTGAAACGTCGAATGTAAGAGCTGTAGTAAGTGACACTGAAATTTCTGAAAGGTCGGGTTACTGGATCAGCCGGCAATCGCTTTTAATACCTCATATTGAATGCGGATATAATTGTGAATGCAAACATGAATGTGACTTCAAAACTAGAGAGGCAGCCGATTTTATTGCAATCAGGCTAAAAAATTCTTATTTGCACAGTTTGAGCGACAAATATTCTTTCGTTAAGTGTTTGGTGCGCTTGGACAAATCGATCACCGAAATGTTAAATGCATATCCTAATATCCAGAGAAGCGTTCGCTTGAGCAACTGTATTAAAATCAAATTCCTAAGAAAAGCATTATTGCAGAACGATTATAAAATCACACAAAAAGAATACGAAACAATACTCAACCATCCCAATTTTCTAACCAGGGATTGTAAGGAGGCGCTGTAAATGGATGACGAATTAGATTTTGAGATTGAAGATACTTATGACGAAACAATTGATGATTTTGATCAGGGGGATATAGCGGATCTAGCCGATGATGCAGCTGACAGTGGTGATTACTTTGAGGAAGGCGGCGGCTCTGATATTGGTGATATTATGGACGACACCGATATTAATGATACGGGTTTCGAGCATGTTGACGTTTCGGGAGGAATCACGCCTGATATGATGAACGATGTGTCAGACGTTGACGATTATCAGGATATAACTGACGAAGCTGCCTATGAGCAGTTGGAAGCAACACAACCGGAGGTCAATGATATTATGGATGAAGATAACAGCATGTATGATATAGATGACGAGGAGATCGAAGAAACGGAAACGCCGGCTCAGCCTGACGTAAAAGATATTATGGATGATGAAGCTCTTCACATCACTCCAGACATCGCAGAGGAAGCGGTCAGTGAAATAAATGATGCTGAAACATTAGAGCAATTTAAAGACGGGCTGGAATCCGGACAGATAGTAGTTGATACGGATGAGCAGGAGCAAGATGCCGATATCAACGACATTATGGATGATAATGATGCGCTTCATATTGCACCAGACATCGTAGAGGAAGCGGTCATTGAAATAAATAAAACTGAAACATTAGAGCAATTTAAAGACGGGCTGGAATCCGGACAGATAGTAGTTGATGCGGATGAGCAGGAACAAGATGCCGATATCAACGACATTATGGATGACAATGATGATGCGCTTCATATTACACCAGACATTGCAGAGGAAGCGGTCAGTGAAATAAATGATGCTGAAACATTAGAGCAATTTAAAGACGGGCTGGAATCCGGACAGATAGTAGTTGACGATGATAAAGATGAAATTCCTGAACAAAACGAATACTATGAAGAGCAAATAGACCGGGACCCGGTTTGGCATAACGAAGTCGGCACTATAGAGAAAGAGGAAACACAGGAAGCCTCTGGAGATAGTCAGGAGGTCCCTGATATTGAGGACATTCATGAGTGGCTGGGTGATATTAATCCAAATTATGATCCTTTTGATATGTCATCAGTATATAACAACAATTGCGGCTCATGTGCTTATGCTGTAGAGCAGCATTTAAATGGAAACACTGATATATATGCCTCAATAAACAACATCGGGACCCCGAAAGAGATGAATGAACTGACCGGATTAGAGCAAGTCGCTATGAGCCCGGAAGAAATCCAGGATTATTTAGTTTCGCAAGGTGCAGGCTCACATGGAATCGTGGGAATCGACAGAGATGAAGGGCCTGGACACTGGTTTAATGCATATTATGATGGAGAAAAGGTTGTTGCGATTGATGGCCAAACTGGTGAAATCCGAGATTGGCCCCCTGATTATGGCGATGTAATTAATTGGGATCTAAGCGTAAGGAAGGAGATGCAATAAATGAAAGTTGATGTTAATAAAATGGCGGCAGAGGTTTTGAAAACCTCACTTTCGGAGGTTGTTAAAAATTCAAAGCCTGTTCCTGAAATAGATGCTGTTTATTTTTGGAACCCAACTCGTGGAGGCGGTGCAGTTATAATTAGTTCAAAAGGAGAAAAATTGACTGCGGGTTCATCAATAAGCTTTGAAGCACATTTGAATGCATTTAAAGATGGAAAACGCAATTAATCTGATGGTAAAGACCACCAGTAAGTAAAGCTTGTGCAAAAAGGTTTTGCATCTAATGAAGAAAAGCAGATTCTATTAAAAATGAACAGATTGTGTGGTGATAAAATGACAGAAGAAAACTATCGGCGAGAACTTGAAATAGCAATACGACAGCAGGAACAGGCGATAAGCCAGCGTGAACAGGCGATTAGGGCAATTGAATATAAGATGCGGGGACTTAGCGAATCGTCCAGCGACCTTGAATATGCAAGACGAGAGCTTGGGGCATTGCAAAGAGCACTTATGGAAGACAAGCGTGAGCTTCAGGTAATCGGACAAATTCAGAGTCAGATCGAACAAACTCTTACACAATGGAAACAGACTGTTATCCAAAATGAACAGATGGAACGGGAGCTTGATACAGCGGTCCTTAACGTTCAAAGCCTTGAAAATGCCTGCCGAGAGATGGGGGATGCAGTGGATGAACGCATGTCGTTTCTTTCGCAAGTGGTCGGGAAAGCGGAAATTGACACTAATCATGTTTTTGAGGCTCTGCGTGACCTTTCATTTTGGTACGGCACGTTCAAAAATATTTCATCAGCATCAAAATATATCACTCAATTTACTGATGAGTATTACACTAGCTTCTCGTACTATAACGAACTGAGAAGGATAACTCTTGGTTATGTCATCGGATTAGATAAATTCATTATTTCGAGTGAGCTTATGCGCAAGAAAGTTGAAAAAGCATATTTGCAAAACACCGAATACTGGCTTGCGTATTGTATATCTGCTGTAATGCTTTGGAGAAGCGATGAGAAAGAAGCTGCAAAAAGAGCATTGAGGAAAAGCCTGAAGAAAGACTACTATAACTCGTGCTTATTCTATTTGTTAATAAACCTACGTTTTGGAAGGATAGATACAGCAAAGGAATGGTATGCGGTTTTTCTCAGCAGAGTCGATACCAATAATTTAGGAGACGAATGGCAATACCTGCTTCAAGCATTTTTATGCGGCGCTTTTGGAACTGATAAGAGCTTCCAGGATCAAATATCCGAGAATTTTCAAAAGATGCTTGCCCAGGCAGAAGTGAAAACTGTAGATTTCGGCGAAAGAATAATCAAAGAATCAAAGGAATTTACAGATTTATTCCTGCATAAGACAAGCAGGGAGTTTAATGTGCTGCGCAGGACCTGTGCCGAATATGATGATTTAATTAGTCTGCTATCGAGTGCAGAGAAAAACTCTAAGCTTGCAATGTATTACAATCATATTTATGAAATAGAAGTTGAAACGGAAGGAAACTTGCCCCAAAGGATAGAAAACGTTCTTTATTCTTTGATAAGCAGCTATGATTCTGATGAGAAAAAGTTAGTTAAAAAAATTAAATATAATGAGGCTATCATAAATGCAAAGGGAGATTTAAGCGCAGCTTTGGCAAACTACAATAACGCTTTTGCTGACGATAATGAAAAAAAGAATTTCCTGGGTCTGCTTTTGAGATGGGCTTTTGCTGACGAAACGTTAACCAATATAGCAGTTAAACAGTTTGCAATCACCTTTTTAAAGGAATGGATAATAAAAGGGGTAGAGAAGTCCGTCTTGGAATATCAGGAAAAAGAAAAAGAAAAATATAATATAAAGATCGACGATTATAAATTCGAGTGCAGCGAAAACGATTTTGTTTCTACAAAAGAACAATTAGAGAAGTCATATGATAAATCAAGATTTAAGAATATGGTAAAAGACAAGCAAGTCCTTATATATTCCGGCATTTGTTTATTATCACTGATTCTTTTATTGATTATTGCCCTGCATTTCATGCCGGCAGTATTAACAATTGCAGTAATTTGTGGTATTGGAGGCAGTTTCCTTCTTTGGCGCAGACTGGTTGACGTAAGCAATATATTAAAAGAAAAGAAGCGGAAAGGGATTGGACTGTTAAAGAAATCTCTTGATGAGTTAAGAACATGGCGTAAAATATTTAGAGAAGAAAACGAAAAGAAAAACGATTTAATTTATGCCATAAATAAATTTGGGGAATAAAAGGAGGTATGCAATGTCAAACGCATTAAGTGCAATCAGCAACCTGGATCAAACAATAAATTCTTTTAAATCAAGAGTAGACGTAAAGGTTAATAATGTAAATAAGTCTACGGATAAAATCCAGGCGACAACCGATCAAATCTATAATAATATCAATAAGTTTAAGACACAGATGGTGCAGGGAGAAGAAAGAGAAATAGCTCATGAAAACATTCTTCGTATTGACCAGATCATAAAGGAACAATTCAGCAATTATGAAACTATTAGACGAACGATAATGGGTATAGTACGTGATTTTGATATTAATCTGGTCAGAAACAGTACGATTCAGGAATTGTCCGAAGAGCTTTGGATAACAAGTTCAAGGTATTGGCTGTCTTATGCAATGATGGCAATCACAGCGTGGGTAAACGACTATCCTGAAGTTGCTAAGAATGCTTTGGCAGAGAGCGGAAGAAGAGATGCTATACGGACAACTCTGTTCTTCTGCTTAGTCAATTTCAGGTTTAACAGGATAGACGCAGCAAAAAAATGGTTTTATGAGTATCTAAAGACGTTGGATCCCACTATTCTTCAACAGGAAACTGCCATTCTGCTCCAATCATTTCTAAACGGAGTATTCGGTAAAGATAAAGAACTGGAACACGAAGTGATTGATTTGATTGATGAGTGGACGTCCATCATCAATGAAGATGCAGAAATCTCGAATGAATTGGTTAGTGCCTACGAAACGTATATAGAACAGATAAATGTACCTGTGCTATTCAGTTATAATTCTATTTTGCAATTTTGTTCTAACTCGACAGAATTACAAAATTCGTATCACGATGTATCAAAGTATTCGTACCTACTGGATTTTATAAAATCACTGGATGTGGAAGAAGAAATCCAAACCGACGATAATTATAAAGACAGGATAGATGCGATCCTGATCGATCTCATATCGAACTATGACAGAGAAGAGCTTGAATTGAGAAAACAGCAAGATTACTACAGATGTATAGTTGAAAACAATGGCGTTATTCAGAATGCAGAAGCACAGTTTCAGGCTATGGAAGAACTGGAAAATGAGAAATTTAACATAGGCAAACAAATGATCAGGTGGGTGTTATATGATGAGAGTGAACAAACTGATGTCCACGTAAGAAAATTCGGTTTGGTTAACACTAAGCGTTGGTTCAAAAAAGCGGTAAACAATTTCGACGCAAAATTGCATGATAAATATCCTGTAGAATACAGGCTTAAAATCGATGTTTGGGAAGGCAGGAGTACAGGTGATGATAACGTCGAACAAATAAAAAGCATGAAAGCATATTTTGATAACCATAAGTTCCAGCTAAAATATGTGAATAAATGGAACCTAATTGCTTCCATCCTACTGCTTGTATCAGCAGCCTTGGCTTTTGTATCACTATTTTCATTAGTTGTCACTGCATTGTGTATCGGGTTTATGGCTGTCAGAATAATTCAGGCGAATAAAAAATTCCCCGTCCGTGTAAGAACAGCAATTTCCAATCTAAAAAATTGTATGGACGAAATAACTGAATTTAAACGATATTTTAAAGAAAAAAGTGACGAAAAGCAGGAACTTATGAGCATTATAGAATTTATTTAAAAAGGAGATAAAAATGAGCGAAACACAAAAAAACACAGACCAGGATGCTGAATTTGAACAGATGATGGAACAAAGGATAAGAGATAATTTCACTGCTCCAAACAGAAACGATACGGAAATTTCGAATGAGCAGTTAAAGGAAATGAATAAAAAGCTGCCTTCATGGAGCTTAGAGCCGCCGTATAGCTTTCTGAAATAGTATGCAGAGTTCTTTCGGGGCAATAGAAAACTCTCCCTCAACGTATAAGGAATGGCTGACATGCTTTAGCGTGCTAAAATCCGGTATGGGATTGAGTAAAAGCACTTATAAAACTATATCGCTGGGTCATTTTCACGGTGGTAAACAGTTGATGAACACTTTTCAACAACAGTTGGTCGATACGCTCAATGCTATGATCGAAGCAAGGGTAAACAGCTTTCTGGAGCGGACAAACTGGTGTATTGAGTTTAATGAGTGCGAGGAAATTGTGAGATGTTTCAATTCCCTGGATGAACAGCTCGGCGATTGCTTTTTCTTCACTGAATTTAACTTTTTAGGTAGCGATATAAAAGATGATTTAGCGAAGAGCATAAAAAATCAGATAGATATTTTCCTGAAAGATTTTTCGCATTTTCTAAGGTGGCAGGCAATTGACAGCAGCAGAAAAGAGCTTGAAGACGTACTATATTTTGTAAACAGACTGGGTTTGTTAAGGGACTGATACTAAGTTATGAGCAATTTTATTGAAACAAAGTATGAAGTAAAAAATTATATTTGCGCAAGAACGCCGCTAATAATTGTTGACTCGTCCGAAAGGGAGAGAATAGAAAAGTTATTGCGAGAGGTTTCGAATGAGCTATCTATAAGCATTGCTTATTATACGGACGCAAAGCAGGTATGCAGTTTTACCGGAGACCTTTCAATTGATGTGAACAGCGACCCTTTAAAGTATATTGCGGGTTATTTTAAAAAGCATCGAAACAGTACGTTTGCATTCGGCGATGTAAGACGTATAAGCGATGATAATATGTACAGCTGGGAACTTTTGAATCTCTTGTATTTAGCAAAAGAAACGAATTGTACATTAATATTGATAACGTCAGATATTATCTGGCCCAGATTAGCACAATTCGGTATGCTTATAACTCTCGATTATCCTGATGATAATGAGCGAAAAGTGCTGATTAAAACCTTTATTGATATGTATAAGGGGAAATATGAGATCGACTGGTATAAACACGATGTTGACAGGGCTTCAATGCTGCTGAAAGGGTTTACTGAAATTCAAATAGACAACATATTGTCTTCAACAATAATAACTTATAAAAGCCTGTTGAGTAAGCATATAAACGAATTGACAAGTCAAAAACGCCGATTGTATTCGGCGAACACCAATGTGCAGATGATTGAAGGAAATCCGGATTTAGAAGTTGCGGGTCTGGAAAATTTAAAAAAATGGCTGGATGAAAGGCGTCACATTTTCTTTGCTTCAGATGAAGAACTGAAAAGACATGAATTGAGCACGCCAAAAGGAATATTGCTTGCGGGAGTTCCCGGGTGCGGGAAATCTTTTTCTGCAAAAATGGTATCAAAACGCTGGGGGCTGCCGTTATTCAGGTTTGATATCGGTACGGTTTATAATAAATGGGTCGGTGAAAGCGAAAAGCGAATGCAGGACGCTTTGCGTTTTATTGATAATGTTTCACCATGTGTTTTATGGGTTGATGAGATCGAAAAAGCGCTGGCTACGGCTTCAGTTGGCAACGATACAGGGAAAAGGGTATTAGGCCAGTTTTTATTCTGGCTGCAGGAAACAAAAAGCCGTGTTTTCCTGGTTGCGACGGCTAACGATGTTTCTTTGCTGCCGTACGAGTTGTTTAGAAAAGGCAGGTTTTCCGAATTGTTTTTCATAGACCTGCCAAACGAAGAAGAAAGGCGTGAAGTTATTAGGCTGTATTCATCACGCTCTTTGGGCATAAGCGCCGATGAAATGGATATGGACGGTTTAGTGACAATTTCCGAAGGGTTTTCGTACTCCGATATTGAGTACATCATCAAGGATATTGCACAGATGCTGTTGATAGACCCTGATATGGTCGTGGATTCGCAATTAATAAAACAAAAATTTAAGCAGGTAATACCTATTTCCAAAAGCAACCCGGAAATGATATGTGAGATAAGAGAGTGGGGTAAGCAGCGAGCGATTTCCGCATCAAAGAAAGAGGTAGGAAAAAAAGATGAATAGTAACTCAATACAGATTTTAAACGATCATCTGAGCTATTTTCAAAGTGAATTATGGCAGGCTCAGCAGGTGAACCAACAACTCAGAAACGATCTCATGGTCGTCGAAAATGGAGTCAACGGTGCACAGAGGAAGCTGGAAGACTACAATTCAATGATTCAATATACTTTAGATAACTGCGACGGCAAGATGAATTCATCCCATGTGCGGGTTATTGATTCGCTTGAGATGCAGGGCGAGATTGAGAAATTGTTCGAAAGATTTAAAAATATTGAATTGGCTAACAAAAAAATTCGGCAATGCAATAATAAAAAATATTACGAGTTTTCAAACTACAGAACTGTCAGGAAGATCGTGCAGGGGATAATGGATAATATGGACTTGAATATGATTAGCGACCAGGTAATCAGGAAATCTGTTGAAGTCCAGCATTTACAGACTCCGGATTACTGGCTTACCTGTGTATTGATAAGTATAATGGCCTGGAAAAATAACGATAAAGAACTTGCGGAAAAAGCGATACTTCGAGCCTGCTCGCTTGATAAAAAGCATAGTGCGGTATTCTTCATGTTGTTTAATCTGCGTATGGGAAGAGAGAAAGCAGCGCTGATGTGGTTTGATGCATATCAGGACTCTGAGCTGAAAGGTGAAGACCAGCGTACTTTTTTGGCGCTGTTTTCTTTGATAAGCAAAACTATCACCGAAAATGTTGATGAGAAAATAAAAGATGAGATACACAGCTTTATCAAGAAAATAATACAAAGAAGCATTGAATCCGAAGGCCTCACAGAAAACGATATGGTTAACCAGATAAAGTGGCAATATAGCAGAATGGAGCCAGATGAAAGTATTGGATATTCGATGCTGAGAAAGTGCTGCTCTGAATTTGCTAGATTAAACCGAACAATGATGAAAGCGAAGAACAATAAAAATATACTGCAGTATATCTTAAACATAATAAACGTTCCCGTCGAGCAGAAAAATGAATTTATTAAGAGCTATATTGATGAGTTAGTTGCGCATCCAAACGAGAAAGAAGAAGCTGTACTTTTGGAAATCAAATATAACGATCTTATAATTAGGCTGGAGGGGGACGTTGAAGGTGCAAAATCGGAATTTAACAAGATACGGCAGGAAGAAACCGACGACCTGAACTTGGTAAAAGAGATCATCAATTGGATCTTCGAGAAAGAATTTCGTGAAGTAAGTGGACAAGTTAAATTAAATATGTTTACCCTGATTGCAAATCTCCAGAAAAATGCGATAGAAAGCTATGTTGACGATTATAGAAAAGAACGAAAAAGCATCCTCCCAATTACTATAGATGAGTTTTCAGCTCGAATTGATTTTAATTTGGAAAATGACGCAAGAAATAAAATAGAAAAATATTATTCAGAAAAAAAGAATACAGCGCTGTCACAAATTAAAAACTGGAAATTGATTTTGGGGTTTGCTATATCAATAGTTTTTGCTGTTGGTGCAATATTTGCAGGGCCATGGTTATTTGGAGGAACACTTGTTGCTGCCGGATTTGGAGGTTACGCTATTTTATCAAATTCATCAAAAAGAAAGCAAATAACCAGGAAATACAATGAAAATATTAAAAGAGTTACTGCTCAGATAAACGAAGTCGTTAAAGAGTATAATGCATATAATGACGAACTTAGTGAGTACGATTCTTACTCTTTTGAAATCTTTAACGAGTTGGATAAATTTTAGGAACTGGGCTTCCCGCCAAAAGTTGACTTTGAAGAGAAGATAATAATACAATCAATACGAAATTATAAACTGGGGAGAAGAACATTTAGCTAAGAATACATACTGCAGACAATCAAGTAGGTAATTGAGTAATACAAACGCACCACTGAAGTATAATCATACCTTTGCATCGCAGAACAAACTATGTATCGCCGGATAAAAGAAAATGACAAGTATGTTTTAAATATGCTGTTGCAGGCTCAAAGAGCCTAAGCGTAGATAACGAATACAAGATCAAGCTATCGGAAAAGAAGAATAAGTAGCTGGGGCAATAGAATGGAATCATAAAAAAAGTTTAAAGTCTTTCAAAAGGGTGGGCAAAAGAAAAAGTAGAATTTTTCTTGGCTAACAAACACCGTTATAGTATAAGCATTACGTGTGAAGTTATAGTGCCTATTGTTTAAGCTATTATTACCCAGTTAAAAGAAAGCAGACAGAAAAGACATTGAAAACCTTGATTTAACCGATACCATAAAAGAGGTTTTCTACGAGAATTATAGCAGGTATTGGAAAATAGGGCTACGAATATCTAATGATTTATATGGTCTAGCACTAAAAAGTGGTAGGCTGGTCTATTAACTGTCATATGCGTGAACAGCATGCAATAGACACTTTGACTGACGCTTATAGCATGGAGAATCCAGGTAGCAGTCTGAAGGTCCAAACAGACCATGGAGCACAGTTCACGAGCTTCAGGATAGCGATCAAAAGATTAGGCTCTTTAATGAAAAGATATGTTAATCAGTATGATAATGCAGTGAGGTGTTTTTCTAAAGTTGCATAATTGGATTTTAAACAGCACGGCAGACACTTCATATTCATAAGAAGAAGCTGCTTGGAGGATGAAAAATAAAATATTAGGTAGCGGGTATTACTCACTAAATTAAGTAAGATAGAAAGGATTGTTGTTATGTTTTGTACGAATTGTGGAAAAGAAATTGAAAATCATCATAGGTTTTGTAAACATTGTGGAAGTAAGGCAGTTCTAGAAAAAGAAGATAATAAAGCTGAACAAGAACATAAAGATGAAATAGAAGCGCCAGCTAATGTGAGGGACGAAAACACATTAAATGAAGAAAATCAAGATGTAGCTGAAAAACCCCGAAGTAGGGATGATGAAGCATCATCCCCGCATAATAATGATAAGGTGTCAGAAGAAATCATAAAGAAGAGAACTGAGTTATACAATTTAGGTGTTGATTATTTTCACGGTGATGGAGTTGAAAAAAACGAAGAAAAGGCTTTAGAATTATTCTTTCAAGCAGCTGAGATGGGGTCTGCATATGTGCAGACCCTGCTAGGAGGTTTTTATGCTCGAGGTAGTTATGGGCTAGTAGTTGATTTTAACGAAGCTGTTCGTTTATTTCAGAAGGCAGCAGATGCCGATTATTCAGATGCCTTCTATGAACTGGGAAGGATTTATTATTATGGAATGTTAGGAGAGGTAGACTACGGGAAAGCAATTTCTTACTTTAATAGTGCAGCTGAAAAAGGCAATGCCTCTGCAATGAGGATGCTAGCTGAAAGTTATGATTTTGGTAAAGGTGTTGAAAAAGATGAGATCAAAGCGACGGTCTGGTATAAGCGTGCGGCAGAGCTTGGCGACGCATCAGCTCAAAATAATCTAGGTAATAATTATTTAGAAGGCAATGGCGTGAAGAAAAATGATGAAGAGGCATTTAGATGGTTTCTTGAATCTGCAAAACAGGGGGATGCATATGGACAAGGGAATTTGGCCTATTGTTATGCAGAGGGTATTGGAACTGAAAAAGATGAGAACAAGGCATTTAATTGGTTTAAAGCTTCAGCTGAAAATGGGAATACTATTGCTATGGTAAGCCTAGGAAAAAGGTATGAGCATGGCTGGGGATGTGATAAAGATCAAGAAAAAGCATTTGAACAGTATCAGCTTGCGTATGAGAATAGTGATGCAGAAGGCTTATTGAAGCTTGCACACTGTTATGCAGAAGGGATCGGGGTAAAGCGAAACATAGCAATGGCAGAATCTTTATACTTCGAGGATATTGAGAATGGAAATACTGAAAGATATGTGGACTTAGCGCATATATATATTGGCTGGGATATTGATCATCCTGATTGGAATGAGAAAACAGATGAAGGTATGAGAATATTAGAGGAATTTGCATACGAGAAGAATAATGGTAAAGCATATTGGATGCTTGGAATACAGCATGAATTAGGCATGTGTGTAAAAAAGGACTATAATAAAGCTGGTCAACTATACCAGAAAGCTATAGATTCTGGATTTGGATATGCGAAAGAGTCTCTTAAAAAGTACAAAAAAGATATATTCGGGGAATATACTTTTTTGGTGTAGTGTAGATAGAAATAGGCTTGATAGAGAAAAAAGAACTATTACGTCCTGAAACACAAAGTTATGTTCAAAAAATTGTAATAAGAAATAAGTCTCCTGTGATGGAAAAGCACAGGAGACTTATTATTATGAGTAGACTAAGAAAAACACACGTGAGCGAAGGTTAACATGGATCATTAAACATCTGATGGAGGAGTATAACATCGAGGCACGACAGAACATACAAGCAGCATTGTGAGACTTGATGGATCCAACGATTCGGAATACACTTGAAAGTAAAATTGAAGAACAAATTGAACAGTTGATGAAGAAGAGATTGCATATACGAACTAGCTGAATTGGTAATAACCAAAGACTCTGAAAAGCAACTATAGCATTACGCCGATCAAAGTTCAGATGGATAGAAATATTGATTTCGAACCGATATTACGAATAGACATAAACGGGATATTTCTGCGTTGAAGACAAGAGTTCCTGCATTTACACCAAGAGTATGAGAATCCGAAAGAAATGTGATTTAATACAGGATATCTACAGATTGATTTTTATCGACAGTCTGGTTACAGGCATCACAAACAAGCTGATGCCTGAAATTTAATCTTGGTAAAAAGACCGCTAAGTGCAGGGCAGATAACGGGGATGCTACTTGCCCGATGCTTAAGTTCTCTGCTAAAGTTCTAAAAGCCATTTATACTACAGCGAACGCAATTTAAAGCATGACCACTGGAAACCGCCGTTTGAACCATCAATTGAGCGAGCGTTTTTCCAAACAGCAAGACGTCGATTGAAGTCCTTTATCTAGCAACATTTGATTTATAAAAATAGACGGTGTTCTTAGAAACGAGACAAAGTCTATGGAAGCTGTCAATTATGTACCCTTACTCCTAAGTAAAAATGTTACTGTCAAATAAAATTCCCTGCTTTTTGGCAAATAAGATTCCCTACTTTTTATTTAGTATTTTCCACAAAGATCTGTTTTCTGTGAGCTAAGCGGTAACTGTCGTCGGAAAATGAAAGCACCTGACATTTATGAGTCAACCTATCCAACAAAGCGGTTGCTAGAATCGAATCACCAAGAACATCAGCCCATCCGTCAAAACCCTTATTAGAAGTAATTACGACAGAAGTATTCTCGTATAAATGAGATATCAGTTGGAAGAACATATTGGCTTCTGTTTTCCCAACCGGTAGATAACCTAGCTCGTCAATAATAAGTAAGTCTGCTTCCTTGATCCACTTAAGACGTGCTGCTGAACTTCTGGATATCTCTTGTGTTTTCAGGATATGAACAAGCGTATCCATAGAGGAAAAGAAAACCTTGTATCCAATCTCCACAGCCTTGTTTCCGATAGCCAGAGCAAGATGTGTCTTTCCTGTTCCCGGAGGACCGATTAAGATCAGGTTGTATATTCCTTCAATCCAAGTAAGGGCGGCCAACTGATTTAACTGCCAGGTGGTAATCCCTTTCTGAAACTCTGTATCAAACGTCTCAAAGCCCTTGTAAGTCGGCAGACAGGCTTGCTTGATCCTTCGTTTCTTTTTATTCTCCTCTCGATATAAAACCTCATCATGCAGACAGTTCGCTAGGAAAGCCTCGTTGGATATTTGCTCATTTAAAAAAGGAAATGTTCTCCTGGACATATTCGCAAGTCCAAGCTGTTTTGCATATGTACGGATGCGTTCAACGTCTGTCATTACCGCTCACCGCCTTTACAGAGACTGGCGTAAACCTCTATAGGTCTCGTTTGGGCTATGACTACACTATACTTAACAGGGATAGTACCGCTACATTCAGCAGGCAAAGGTTTCAGTTGTTTAAAGTACTCCAATGTATCCCTAAAATCATTAGCCGATACGATCTGCCTATCCAGACAATACACGGCTGCACGATGGAGTTCATCTGCTGAATATATCTCTGCAAGTTTCAGCAGTATACCCAGCTGGTCTCGAACATATCTCGGTTTAGCTTCAATAATCTTCTCTACAAAACGAGTTCCTTCCGGTGATATGTATCCAGCAAACACTTTGTCTTTAATGCTTTGCAGTTTGGAGAACCTGTCCCGTTCCGGATGTTCATTGCGTACGCATTTTCCTACACCGTCAGCTATAGTATATTCATCAATAAATACATCGTCTTTTAAATCGTAAAACCGTACCCTATTTGATGTTTCATCAGCTTCTATCCGAACTTTTTTACCCGGCTCATAGGTTCCCTTGGGCATACAGTAACGGTTCTGCCGGTACATTACAACATTGTTTTTACGAACGATAGCAGTTGACGGTACATAAGTTGATTCTCCCAATTCCGGCGCAGATTTCAAATGCTGCTGCTCCTGCGCAAATACAACGGCAGGGACCATCTTTGTTGTCTCGTGCACTAATCCGTTTCCGGTCCGGTCCAACCACGCCAGCCCGTCGCTGTTGAGCCTTGCTATCCCGTGATAGATTCTGCAGGTCAGAAAGTTGTTTTTTACATACTTTACAACAGCTTCAATCTTTCCTTTACTTTCCGGGTCATTGCCACGACACAAATGGACAGAGAAACCAGCATAATTCTTGTAGTTTTCAAATGTTTCTGTATATATAATATCTCCGCTGTTTTCGCTGACAACCATTACTCTATCTTGATCATATACGATTTCTGTTGGCCTGCCTCCATAAAAGCGGAATGCTCTGTCATGTGCCTGTATAAATGTTTGTGCTGTAAAGGGTTCTAATTGAAAGCATACATATTTATATCGTGAGCAGCTTAATACCATTGCGAATATATATATCCTAACGGATTTCCCGTAGCTGTCTTTCATTACCTTTTGTCCCAAATCCACCTGAGCCTGATAGCCAAAAGGTAATTCAGGATTCTCAGCATACTGTCGTATTTTTACGGGTGCCGGTATACCTTCTTTCTCTCTAACGTTACTCACAAACAACCGAACTGTACGGTATGACGGCTTAAAGTCCGCAAAGTCTTCCCTAAGATTATCGTAAAGTATAGCTCCTGAGATTTCGGGATATGTTTTTAGTTTATCCAACACATACCCGTAATACGGATCCATGATTTTTGTTCGTTCTTTGGCTTCAAGCATGTATGACAGATATTCGCCCTCTGTCATGTCCCAATACTTCCTTACTGTTTTTGCATCAAGCCTAAGTTCCCGTGCTGCTCTTTGTTTTTTGTACCCCATTGTTTTTAGTTTCTGTATTTCTGCATACATCGTTATCCCTACCATTTCTGCCTGCCTCCATTTATACTCTCATTCGAGTATAAATGGACAAGCTCTTTTATTCATTAAGTAGGGAAAATTGTTTGCCAAAAACCGTCCAATATAGTTTACCAGTTACAGGTATTCTAATAATCAATGTTTTCGGCTATTACATTTCATTTATGACCTCTTATAATATATCGTTGACTTTTAAGAATTTTGGAGAATATATCTTTGGTTCTTTGGCTATAGTTCCGGCTGGCCCATTATGGTTTTTATGGGTGCTGTTTGTGTTCGATATAATTATAGCTACGATTTATAAACTGAAAAATAATTGGATTGAACGCTTAATCAATTCAAATAAAAAGTTTTACACTCATACAGTAAGATTTTTATTGATATTTATCGCTATCGCATATGGTGCGTACTCACTGTTTGAGTCTATAGGAATAATCGGATTTGTTGAAATACTACAGCCGTTTGCAGTGCAAATAAGTAGAATAGGGTTGTATTTCTTCTTTTTCTTAGTTGGAGCAATGATAGGAGTATTTGGGATAGAACGAAGTGTCATCGGAAAAGACAGTAAATTGAGCAAATTCTGGTGGCTGCTTTTGCTGATATCAATTCTCTGCACATTGGTATTAAAAATAGTTATTGGAATCATATTCGGTGGGGGAACACAAGGTTGGTTGATATCTTTACTTGTATTCGTTGTCCGCTTAATCTTTATTCTATCGTGCGTATTTGCTTCTTTTGGTTTCATTGGTTTGTTCAACCGTACAGTAAAAAAGAACAATAAATTTGGTAATATAATAGCGAACAATTCTATGGGTATTTATGTTGTGCACTATACAATGGTTACATTGTTTCAATAACTACTGCTAAGTGCCAATATTTCAGGTCTTCTAAAAGGGAGTTTTGTTGTAATTTCTTCATTCATATCTAGCTTGGGAATTGTATTATTTCTTAAGAAAGTACCTTTTCTGCGACTTGCAGTAGGAGGAGCGTTTAAGGAAAAGGCAAGAATTGTATTAATCGCACTTAATAGCGTATTATTAATAGTCATTGTGATAATGAATGTTATTAAATAACTAATATTTTGTGGAGCATTTAAATGCTATGTGAATTTTGATATTAGAATATAATATGATAAGATAAAAGCACGTCAGAAATGACGTGCTATAAAACTTTAACGAACAGGAAGTAATTATTCTGTCCTATCCGAAATTATGGCGGAGAAGGAGGGATTTGAATTATAAGTAAAGGGTTTTATGGAATATTTTTTAATGTTGTTATATCCAAAAAGCCCATAAAATAAGCATATTCGACATCTTAAAATTTTAAACAGTACTAGTTAATGTTGTATAATAATATCCTGTAAAGGGTCAAAATAAGGGTCAAAATAAATATAGTACCTGCAGGACAAGGTAATAATAAAAAGTTAACACTACTTTTTTCGAAGCATAGCAATTATTTCGATCTGATTTTCAATAAAAACAAACAGTTATGTTTCCCTAAGAAACAACCGTCACCAATTGTCGCCTGAGGTGGCATTAGCCTCGCAGAGCACACGGACTTTGATTGCAAAGTCTAGTGTGTTACACCGCTATTATACGTTATGGCTCAATCGGTCTGCTGGAATGCTGCAGACCGATTGAGTTGCTCTAAACTATGATGTGATCCGCGGTGGTTTCGCTGTGAGCCGCAGGTGTCACTTTTGACAATAGCGGTGTTCTGAAAAAGGAATACATAAATAGAGAGAAGCTTATATGCCATATGCTATCATGCGATTACATCCTGTGATACGGTGCATTAATTGAGATGCGAAGCGGCATATTTAGTCTCCCATCAACCTTCTGACGATCTCCTGATACGCTTCTTCGACGTCACCGAGATCGTGGCGGAATCTGTCTTTATCAAGTTTTCTGCCTGTCGTCATGTCCCAGAAACGGCATGTATCCGGCGATATCTCGTCTGCAAGTACAATGTCCCCATTGAAGCGTCCAAACTCCAGTTTAAAATCAATCAGCTCAACATCGAACTGTTTAAGATACTCCGTCATGAAGTCGTTGATCTTGAAGGAATATTCATCGATCTTTTTCATCTCTTCAACCGTGGCAAGTCCGAGTGCGCGCACGTAATAGTCATTTATGAAAGGGTCGCCCAGATCGTCGTCTTTATAGCTGTATTCAAGTATGGTGCATTTTAGCTCGGTACCTTCGGGTACGCCTATGCGCCTACTAAAGCTACCGGCTGCTTTGTTGCGTATGATCACCTCGACGGGTACGATTTCAACCTTCTTAACGACCGTTTCCCTGTCGGACAGCTGCTCGACGTAATGTGTCGGGATGCCTTCCTTTTCGAGCAAACGGAAGAAGTGGTTGGATACTTTGTTGTTGACAACACCCTTGCCGACGATGGTGCCTTTCTTTTGCGCGTTGAAAGCCGTTGCGTCGTCTTTGTAGTCGACGATCACGTAGTCCGGGTTGTCCGTTAAAAACACTTTTTTTGCCTTGCCCTCATAAATTTGCTCTAACTTTTTCATTATATATTAAGCTCCTTTTGAAGATTTTGATCGGCTTCATTTACTTTGTCCGCCATCGTTTTTTTGAAATCGCGCAGCTTGTCCTTCAGCTCCGCGTATTTCAATGACATGATTTGCACAGCCAGCAGCGCGGCGTTTTGCCCGCCGTTGATCGCAACCGTCGCCACCGGTATCCCGGGCGGCATCTGTACGGTGGACAGCAGCGAATCCAGTCCGTCCATCGTGGATGACTTGACGGGCAGCCCAATAACGGGCAGCACCGTGTACGCCGCAAGCACGCCAGCAAGATGTGCGGCTTTGCCCGCCGCGGCGATGATGACGTCGATGCCGTTGTCATCCGCCGAAGCGGCAAACTCGTGTGCTTTGTCCGGCGTTCTGTGCGCGCTCATCACGTGCGCTTCTACTTCAACGTCGAATTCTTTCAGCGTTGTTATCGCTTTTTCCAGTACGGGCAGGTCAGATATTGAACCCATCACAACTGCTGCTTTCATAAACCGCTCCTTTGCACATCTAGTATATACCAAAATGGCATACTACAACATAGACAGTCTACTCGAAGGCTAAAGTTGTGTCAACGCAAAACCCATACATACATTGACGTAATATAAAAAACGTTCGTGATAAGCACGAACGTTTTGTAATGCTGTTTATTCTAATCGCTCTTTGAAATATTTATTAAACAATTATGTTTATAGAATATGCTCATGGTATTTGCTTTGTTTTCGTTATCCATACCTTTTTTGCTATCCGATTTTACGTTGCCGGTCAGCTGAGTAACTATTGGAAGATAAAGAAATTTTTCATTACTTAGTTCCAAAGAATATCTTGACGACAGAAAGTTATTATGGTAAGTTTTTTTAGGAGGGTGTGATGACTAAGGGACAGACGGAAGCAAAAATAAGTGAAGCTGTAAGTAAATTTGAAATAGAATTTATGGGCAGAGGTCCTAAGCAAATAAAGTCCATCATAATCCAGGATATTATTGTGATCAGGCTTAAAGGGTTTTTAAGTCAGGCGGAGCAAAAGCTGGCGGAGAATCCGCAAGGTATTGAACTGCTAAAGAAAGTTCGGTTGACCCTCTTTGAGAATTCCAGGACTTATCTTGAAGACCTTATTAAGGAAATAATTGACGTGGATATAATAAGTATGCATTCTGATGTTAGCACAAAAACTGGTGAGAAATTAATAGTAATAATTGTTAGTGAGAACATTGAAAGCAGATTTGAAAAATAAATATATTGTGGAAGACATTTGAAGGGTTATAATCAACCAATTAAACTGTAAGCCGATATCTGCTATAATTAGAGTAAATGTCGGCTTTTATTATTATAAGCTTACTGCATTTTAAAATGTTTTCAACATTTTTGGACATAGAGTTATTAATTAATATAATTATTATAAATAGAATGGGATAACTGATTTATTTTGGGGGAGACAGATACATGGCAAAACAACTGATGCTCGGGAATGCGGCCTTTGCAAGGGGCGCATACGAAGCAGGGGCCACGGTGGCCGCTGCGTATCCCGGAACACCAAGTACGGAAATAACGGAAAACGTCGCAAAGTACGACGAGATAAAAGCGCAGTGGGCGCCTAACGAGAAAGTAGCGCTCGAAGTCGCAATAGGAGCAAGCATCGGCGGTGCAAGAGCGCTTTGTGCAATGAAGCACGTCGGACTTAACGTCGCAGCAGACCCGCTGTTCACGGCGGCGTACACAGGCGTAAACGGGGGGCTCGTCGTCATCGTGGCGGACGACCCCGGCATGCACTCCAGCCAGAACGAGCAGGACTCAAGGTTCTATGCAAGAAGCTCTCACGTTCCGATGCTAGAGCCGTCGGACAGCATGGAAGCAAAGGAGCTTGTCAAGACTGCGTTTGACCTGAGCGAGAAGTTCGACACTCCTGTGCTTGTTCGCTCCAACACTAGGCTTTCACACTCGCAGGGCATAGTGGAGCTCGGTGACAGGCAGGACGTACCGCTCAAAGACTACGAGAAGAACATAGCGAAATTTGTTATGATGCCGGGCATGGCAAGAGGACGCCACGTCGTAGTAGAAAAGCATATGGATGATCTGGCGCAGTTTGCAGAAACGACTGAGCTGAACCGCATTGAGATGAACGATACATCCATTGGCATTATAACAGCAGGCGTAACGTACAACGACGTAAAAGAAGCGCTGCCGGATGCAAGCATATTAAAGCTAGGAATGGTTCATCCGCTGCCTGAAAAGAAGATAAAAGAGTTTGCAGACAAAGTAGACAAGCTGTATGTGATAGAAGAGCTCGAGCCGTTCTTCGAAGACCAGATAAAAGCAATGGGCATAGAAGTTATCGGCAAGCAGATTTTCACAGTTCAGGGCGAATACAGCGCCAACATGATAGCAAAAGCCATAACGGGCAAAGAGTCCGAAGCACGAAACCCTGGTCAGCTGCCTATGAGGCCGCCGGTGATGTGCCCGGGCTGCCCGCACAGAGGCGTGTATTATGTGCTAAATAAGCTTAAGATTAAGGCGACGGGAGACATCGGCTGCTATACGCTGGGCGCATTAGCGCCGCTTGAATCTATAGATACCTGTGTCTGTATGGGCGCAAGCATAGGCATGGCGACTGGCCTCGAGAAAGCACGGGGCAAGGACTTTGCAAGAAAGCTCGTTGCAGTCATAGGCGACTCAACTTTCTTCCATTCCGGCATAACAGGCCTTGTAGACATGGTATACAACGGCGGTACATCCACCGTGATTATACTCGACAACTCGACGACCGGCATGACGGGGCATCAGGATCACCCGTCTACGGGAAAGAACCTCAAAGGCGACATAGCTCCTTCTGTGGACATCGAAGGCTTGGTGCGCTCTATAGGCGTGAAGCACGTGCGCACTGTAGACCCGTTCGACCTGAAAGAGCTTGAGAAGGTAATAAAGGAAGAGACGGGAAGGGAAGAGCCGAGCGTTATAATAACAAAGAGAGAGTGCGTTCTTCTCGACAAAAAGAATGTACTTCCGCCGTACTTTATAAACGACAACTGCACGAGCTGCGGTATATGCCTGAGGCTGGGCTGTCCGGCGATAGAAAAGCGTGAAGACGGCATGGTGATAAATGAAACGCAGTGCACAGGCTGCGGACTGTGCGCAGAGGTCTGCAGATTCGGCGCTATAGAAACGGCAGGTGAATAACAATGACGAAACTTAATGGTAAAGACATTTTAATAGTTGGAGTTGGCGGACAGGGCACGCTTCTTGCAAGCAGGATCCTCGGTAACCTTGCTCTTGCGCTTGGATACGACGTAAAGCTCTCGGAAGTGCACGGAATGGCACAGCGTGGAGGAAGCGTTGTTACGCATGTGCGTTTTTGCGACAAGGTCTATGCACCGACGATAGATGATGCAGGTGCAGACATCATAATAGCTTTCGAAAAGCTCGAGGCATACCGCTGGATAGGCAAACTCAAAAAGGACGGCAAGATGTTCGTAAACACTCAGGAGATAGCTCCGATGCCGGTTATTACGGGCAAGATGAAGTATCCAGGAGACATAGAAGAGAGTATTAAAAAGAGCGTACCGGATGCGGTGCTTGTGGATGCGCTTTCTATGGCTAAAGAAGCAGGCAACCCAAAAGCTGTAAACACGGTTCTTATAGGAGTTCTGGCAGGCAGCATGGATATAGACAAGCAGGCTTTCATTGATGCAATACATAAGACAGTACCGGAGAGGTTTATAGATATAAACCTGGCTGCATTTGAAAAAGGCTATAACAGTATAAGATGAGGAGAGGGTAGAATGTATTGGAACGAGAAAATAGAGTGTATGGACAGAGAGTAGCAGGTGCAAATTACGGCAGTACAAATGGACAATAAAGATTGGCATATTAGTGAAGCTGTAATTAGTTTTTAAAAGAATTTAGCATTATTAAGACTATAAAATACGGTGAGGCAAGAGTTTATACTGCGGAGCAAAATCTTGAGATGGATTCTCGTGAGATTGAACCTAAAAGAGGTCTGGCCCTACCTTAGATAATGCTAGAAGCTATTTAGAGATTACTACAAAACGGATGCAAACAAAAATTGAAATACATCCTGATTTTACATCAGTTGAGAATTTTCTGGTTATGGAAACGTAACATTTGAATGTAGTTCTGAATAATAAACAAATATAGTTTGGAAGACATAAGAAGGGTTTAGTGTAGACCAGTCAAAATGTAAGCCGAATTCGGTTAAAAGAAAGGGGTGAGGGGACGTTAATTTAAAGGATTGTTCTTTATTACTCAAATAATAAAAATAAGGAGAAAGATAATGTTTAAGATAAATTTTGCATGCAAGCAAAAGATGAAGATAAAGAGTTATGCTGTCTTGTAAATGATTGCTTTACGGAATGCGGGACAGGCGAAGACGACTGTTACAAATATATAAGCCGTTAAAACACAAATGCTAATAAAAAATACAGAAATTTGCTAATACTAGTTATTGATACTTACAGTAAAATTATTTCAAAACATAGGAAAGTATGAATTTGTTTACAAGAACAAAATGATTAACGATTTGTAAAGAAAGGATAAGTATGAACTATTTAGACAATATAATATTGCCAATCGAATTAAGAAATGTAGTAGATAAATGTCCGGGAACGATGATTCCTGATAGCCGTGGCGAACTTCTCAGCCTTGCAATGGGAGGAGATGATAACGACTTCTTTGAAGTATCGTATGATGTTGAAGGCAGGGGATCTGTTGTTGAAGCAACTGTGGCTAGGTGTAAAAATGGGCTGGCCGTTAATTATGTAGAACCATATATGAGAAGGCGTGACCCACAGTGTATGGTAATTGCAGATGAGAAAGATACAGATAAACCAAAGTATGATGATAAGTTCGGCTTTTCGTTTGACGAACTGAGAGAAGCATCCTTTGCCTGGCTCTCTGAGCAAAGGCTTATACTCATGCCATTTATGTCAGGCGGAAAAGAGCTTGGGTACCCTGCGCTTCTTGTTGCTCCCGATAACGCAGGTTTCTTTGCCGGCGGGCTTGCTGATTTGCAGGGAATGTTACCTGGAAGCGAGTTGACCCCGGGGTTTAAACCAAAGGTTATTATATACCTTGCCCCAACTTTTAGACACACACATTTTGACGGAAAACAGATGGTTGTTCACAATAGGATTTCAGATATGCACGAGCTGTTTTCGTATAATCTGTATCCCGGCCCCAGTGCAAAAAAAGGGGTCTACGGAGCGCTTCTTAACATAGGTGAAGAAGAAGGCTGGGTGACAGTGCATGGATCAACCGTTAAAGTAATAACGCCGTATGATAATGAACTTGTAATCATGCATGAAGGTGCAAGCGGCGGTGGTAAAAGTGAAATGATAGAGTATGCACATATGGATTCTAATGGTAAAGCTCTTCTTGGAGAGAATTCTGTTACTAATGAGAAGAGATACTTGGAATTAAAAGAGACATGCGAATTAAAACCAGTAACTGATGATATGGCGCTTTGCCATCCAGATATTCAAAACGGAAGCAAGAGGCTCAGAGTTACTGATGCAGAACAAGGATGGTTTTTGAGAATTAACCATATAACTGAGTATGGTACTGACCCGCAGCATGAAAAATTGTGTATACATCCAAAGGAGCCTTTGATATTTCTAAATCTGCAGGGTGTACCGGGATCTACCTGTTTGATATGGGAACACACAATGGACGAACCTGACAAGCCCTGCCCGAACCCCAGAGTAATTATGCCAAGGCAATTTGTTCCAAATGTGGTGAATGACCATGTTGAGATTGATGTAAGAAGCTTTGGTATACGGACACCTCTTTGCACTAAAGAAAAACCGACGTACGGCATAATTGGATTCTTTCATATACTGCCGCCTAGTCTTGCGTGGCTGTGGAGATTGGTTGCGCCTAGAGGGCACGACAATCCGAGTATAACTGACACTGTTGGTATGACAAGTGAGGGTGTTGGGTCTTACTGGCCTTTTGCTACCGGAAAACGTGTGACCCAAGCAAATCTGCTGTTAAAACAGATAGTTGATACCTCAAGCACAAGATTCGTACTAATACCGAATCAAAATGTAGGAGCTTATAAAGTCGGTTTCATGCCGCAGTGGATTGCTAGAGAGTATCTTGCACGTCGTGGAAGCGCTAGGTTTGCATCGAATCAGATCGTAGAATCAAAATGTCCTTTACTGGGATATGCTCTCGAATCACTAAAGATTGATGGAACCTTCCTGTCAAAGGGCTTTTTACAGGTTAACCGTCAATCAGATGTTGGGGACGAAGCCTATGAAGAAGGCGCAAATATATTAACTGATTTTTTTAAGAGGGAATTAGCAAAGTTTATGACACCTGATCTTGATAATCTTGGTAAACAGATAATTGATTGCTGTATGTCAAATGGAACCCTTAAAGAATATGTCGATTTATTACCAATGCATCTCTAGACGTATAAAGAATAGTCATTATGTTATCTATATAACAGCGCCGGAGGAGTTCTTCTTCCGGACGCTGATAATTTCTTTTTCTTTCTGGATTAAGAAGTAGATTGAGTGTATTATTGACAAGTATAGTAAATTATTTATAAGAAACACATATTTATATATTGGAGGTATTGCTGATATATTGACCTTAAGGATAAAAGAAAAGAAGAGATGGTTGTTAGTTCTGGCGGGGATAATTGTTTTTATTTGTTTAGGTACTATCTATTCCTGGAGCATATTCCGCAATCCCCTGGAGAAAACACTCGGAATAAATGCTACGCAAAGCGGTCTGCCCTATATGTTTTTTTTAGTATTTTATGCAATATCAATGCCTGTAACAGGAATTTTGCTGCAAAAGCAAAAACACTCAAAGGTTATTCTTGTAGGGGGAATATTAGTTGGTGCGGGCTGGATGACTGCTTCGTTTTCTAACGACATTTTAACTATGGTTATTACACTTGGGTTTTTAGCAGGAATCGGAGTCGGCGCTGTTTACGGTGCTGTCATCTCTTCTATATCTAATTGGTTTCCCGATAAGAAAGGTCTTGCAACAGGGTTAACGTTATCCGGGTTCGGACTATCTCCGTTTGTAACTGCACCGCTCGCTAGATTTATCATAGAATCAAGTGGGGTAATGCAGACATTGCGATTTCTGGGAATCATTTTTTTAGTTATTATAATCTCATCTGCATTCATGTTTAGATCCCCTCTCATAGTATTTGAGAAAAAAGGTATTAAAAAACAACATGCACAAGATATGTCTGCTAAAGAAATGATGCGCAGCAGGAATTTTTTCGCATTGTGGGTTTGTTTTGGTTTAGGGACATTCAACGGACTTATGACAGTGAATATTTCTGGGCCGGTTGGACAGGAACTGTTCGCATTGGATGATACATTTACAGCACTGATGGTGTCTACGTTTGCTGTATTTAACTGTATTGGACGCCCCTTATTTGGATGGCTTACTGATTGGTTAAAACCAAAGAAAGCAGCCCAAATTTTGTTTTCTATTATTTTTCTTGCATCGGCAGCTGTGGTATTGGTAGAAGCAAAAACACTTGTATTATATATAATTTCTTTTTCCATGCTGTGGTTAGCACTTGGAGGCTGGCTGGCAGTTGCTCCTGCGAGCACAGCCATTTTGTTTGGAAACAAGCATCATTCAAAGAATTACGGTATTGTGTTTACTGCTTACGGAGTTGGTGCAATTATGGGCGTTCTTATATCAGGCTTGATACGAGACACTACAGGGTCTTATCACCTTGTATTCTATCCAATGATGATTTCCGCTGTTTTAGGATTGATTTTTTCAGTTTTTATCGGAGTAAAGCCGGGATATGACATCGAGGGTAAGATGCCGATAAAAAGAAAATAGTTGTATGTATAAACATAGCGATATACTATTTATCGTAGTCGCTCCACGTGTGGTAGCGTGGATTGAAACGAAACCTTTATGACTTCTTAACGCGTATCTGTGTTACGAGTCGCTCCCCGTTTGGGAACGTGGGTATGAACCATGATGGTTCACATTCGGGAAACAGGCAACGGATTTTTACACCATGATGGCGCATTTTTATTCTCAGCATGTCAGTTGCATAGGCGGAAATGCGTACAACTGGATGGAAACTGCGGAGGAAAGCATCTGATTTTTGAGCCTCGCAGAGCCCCGCGGGAGCGCCCGCTGGGCATCTTTCAGCTTGTCTGAAAGTGTCATAGTGGGTAATACGCTTCCTGCGGAAGCGTTCGTCTCCCAAACATCGATATGGAAGGAGTTATTATTATAAAAGTGGTAGCCTGATACTTTTGTGGGATATATTGTTTTTTTTCTATTTGTAAATGCAAGGTGATAAGAGGTATATATAATATACAGAAAATGTTAGTGCGTAATTCATACCAATAAAAATTTACAAGCTATAAAAATCAACTTTTATTATTTTCTCATACACACCTACATATTGCTATAAGAAATCAACTTTTTATTTTTTGCTCTGGATAGTTGAAAAAATGGTGATAATATACTATAATTAAGCAAATGGAGGTATAATCCATGAAGCACTATGAAAAATTACTAAAAGCAGGTTGCTTTGCATGGAGAGATGTCTGTAATATAGTGGGCAATCCAAATACAGCGAGTAATCTTATACAGAATTATTTGAAGAAGAATTATATAAAGAAAGTAAAACGCAACTTGTATGTTGCAATAAATATAGCGGATGGAATGCCTGTTTCTAATCGTTTTGTCATAGCGAGCCATATAACTAAAAGTGCGTATGTTTCTCATCAATCAGCTTTCTTATACTATGGTTATACGAATCAGGTCTCATACGATGTATATGTGTCCTCATCTACAAAATTTAATACATTTGAATTTGAAGGATTAAAATATATATACGTTATGTCACGAATAAATAAAGGAATAGATAAAAAAGCGGATGGTGTAAATGTAACTGATGTTGAAAGGACAGTGGTAGATAGTATACATGACTTTGAAAAGATAGGCGGCTTAGAAGAGCTTTTACGTAGCCTGGCTATGATACCATATGCCGATGAGAAGAAACTATTACGCTATTTAGAAAGCTATAATAAACAAATTCTATACCAGAAAACCGGATACATATTGGAACATTATAAAAAAGATCTGGGCATAAGCGAAGGTTTTTTTAAACAATGCATGTTACATTTTTCAAAAAGTGTTCGATACTTATATAACGACATAAATAAGGATACAGCACGGTATGATAACCGTTGGCAATTGTATGTACCCAACGATTTATTATCTGTAATCTCAGAAGGAGGAAATTAGCTTGCCTGATTATGATAAAAGAAAACTTGGGGAACAGGCAAAAGAGCTTGGATTTATTCGTGACACTTTGGAGAAGGTATACCGGTTAATTGAGGTCATAAAGTATCTAAATACGAATCCTATTCTTCAAGAAGCTCTTTCGTTAAAAGGCGGAACTGCAATAAACCTAACGATTTTCAACTTACCAAGAATGTCTGTGGACATTGACCTTGATTATACAAAGAATAATTCAAAAGAAGAAATGCTGGCTGAACGGAGTTATATTTCCAGCAATATTACGAAATATATGGAGGCTAACGGATATAAGCTAAGTCCAAAGTCAAAAACACCTCATAGTCTTGACTCTTACGTATTTTCATATGTAAACGCGGTCGGAATGAATGATAACATTAAAATTGAGATCAATTATTCCCTTCGTGCACACATATTACCATCTGAGAAAAGAAAGATTAGCACTTTAGGTTTATTCGATGAAGTCCCGGTAAATTCATTGGCTGCATTGGAGATATTCGCGAGCAAGATCGTAGCGCTTCTTACAAGGGCTGCAGCAAGAGATTTGTATGATATTAATAACATGATTTTTTTCGGCCTGTTTGATGAAAGTCAATGGCAGATGCTCAAGAAATGCACGGTTTTTTATAGCGCAATTGCTAATAAAAAGCCTCTTAAGAGATTTAAACTAGATAATATTTATGGGTTTACAAATCAAAAAATCAAGACAGATTTATTGCCTGTAATTCGCAGAGAAGAACATTTCGATTTACAGTCCGTTCAAAAGAGGGTCAAGGATTATCTCTCAGATTTGTTACATCTTGAAGAAAGAGATATGGATTTCCTACAAACATTTGCTAGGAAAGAATATCGTCCGGACCTTTTATTTGATGACAAGGAAATAATAAAGCGTATTCAAAGACATCCTATGGTTTTATGGAAAATGCGAGAATCATTAGAAGGGCGATCCCGATAAAGTATTCTTAATAATTGTTACTTGGCTGAGAAATAATGAGGAGGAGTAGTCATGTCTCGCAAACAGACACGCAATGCACAAGGAGGGGGCACGATACGCTGGCGTTCTGATGGGCGCTGGGAGGCCCGCTATACGAAAGGACGTGATCCTGGAACTGGAAAGCAGATACAGAAGTCAATATACGGGAAAACACAGGCAGAGGTGCGTAAGAAGCTTCAGCAAGCTTGTATTGCTATTGATGAAGGTACATATATGGAGCCTTCAAAGCTGACGGTGGGAGAATGGCTTGAAATATGGGTTGAAAACTATACCGAAAATTTGAAACCATATTCTAAAAAGTCGTATAATACACAGATAAAAAAGCATATCAAACCAGCATTAGGTGCGATAAAGCTAACTTCATTAAATACGGTTGAGATACAACGTTTCTACAATCGGCTTTTAAAAGGGGTAGAGGATAATGAGCCTCTTTCTCCTAAGACCATAAAAAACATACATGGCGTTTTACATAAGGCTCTGAAGCAAGCCGTAGAGATAGGCTATTTGAAATATAACGTATCCGAAGCATGTAAACTACCTAGAGTACAAAAGGTAAATATTAAACCGTTGGAAGAAAAAGAAATAGCAGCATTTCTCGAAGCAGTCAAAGGTCATCAGTATGAAAACATATATGTTGTTGATCTTTTTACAGGTATGAGACAAGGAGAAATACTAGGGCTAACATGGGACTGTATTAACTTTAAAAACGGGACGATATTCATATACAGGCAGCTGCAAAAAATAGAAGGAGAGTATCGTTTTGTTTCTCTGAAGAATGATAAGGCGCGGCGCATTATGCCTGCACCGGCTGTTATGCGCGTATTACAAAACCAAAAGCGGATACAGAACGAATGGAAGCTGAAAGCAAGTACTGCATGGGAAAACAGTGAGCTGGTATTTACCAATCAACTGGGCGGCCATTTGTCGCATTTCACAGTGTATAAACACTTTAAAAGGATAGTGAGAGAGATTGGTGTTCCGAATGCTCGATTTCACGATTTACGCCACTCATATGCTGTTGTAGCACTACAAGCGGGTGATGATCTAAAAACCGTACAGGAAACGCTTGGGCACCATGCTGCCTCATTTACGTTAGACGTATATGGACATGTTTCAGAACGAATGATGAGAGACAGCTCAAAACGTATGGAAGAATTCATAAAGGGCATTACTAAGAAAGAAAAACTGTAAAGGGTCAAATAAAGGGTCAAGCTCATAAAGAAAGCAATAAAAAAGCCCGAAAACACAGTGTTTATGCGGGCTTTAGCAATTATATAGGTGGCGGAGAAGGAGGGATTTGAACCCTCGCACCGATTACCTCAGCCTACTCCCTTAGCAGGGGAGCCCCTTCAGCCGTACTTGGGTACTTCTCCAAAAATATCAGCGTCACTTATTATATTAGAAACGATGTTCAATGTCAATGGAAAAACGCTCATCAAATACTTTTCAACAATTATTTTTGAACAGGGTGTGAATGGAATTAATTATATTAGTTTTCTGCTGAATAACAAAAGGTATCATATAACATATTTTAAAAATCCGTTGTACTTAACTTTTTTACAGATAGCTTTAATCTCATATTTTATATTTTCAATATCATCAGAAGTTAAAGGCTCGAATCCATCATAGAAATTGCTCTTTGGTTCGGGGAAATATAATGCCTGGCCAAATGACTGATTTTCAGCGGATTCCGCACGCCCGTATAGATGAAGATGTATCTGAGGAGTGATGTTCCGTAAATAAGCCCAGTTTCCATTTTCCTGATAGTTTATACAAGCGATGTCGACACCGCTTTTACTTAAGGCTGACTGCATAGCTTCTCCTACTACCATAGAAAGCAGCATCATTTCTATACCTGCATCAGTAGGAAGCTGCGTTCTGTCTTTGCAGTCTTGGTTTTTATTAACTAATATTATATGACCGCCGTCTTTTCTGTCAATGTGAGGCTTGTCTGGAGCAACAACTATGAAATTACGTGTTTCGTATATAAGATTATAGTCTCCAATAACGTTGTTTGATCCCATGAAAATAGCCCTTCCTTGTAAACCTATGCTAGCTTAAATGTAATGAAGTGAAGATCGGGTAGAACCATTATAAAATATAAGAAAATCAAAGCATGTCGCTCATGCTGTAAAGCCCGGCTGACTGAGAGCCTAAAAAAGCTGCTGCTTTAATAGAACCGTATGCAAATATCTGCCGCGATTGTGCACTATGCTTTATTTCAATTATTTCGTCAGTTCCCGCGAAAATAACAGTATGCTCGCCCACTATAGTGCCACCTCGAACTGCATGTACGCCTATTTCACGGCCTCGCTTGTTATTGTTTGAGTGCCTTCCGAATACATACTCTTTTTTGTCAGTATAAGCTTCATTGATCTTATCAGCTATCGCAAGTGCAGTGCCGCTTGGTGAATCAACTTTTTGGTTATGATGCTTCTCGACTATCTCAATATCATAATCCTCGCCCAGGAATTCAGCAGCCTTTTTTGCCAGCTCCATCTGCAGACTGACACCCAGAGACATGTTTGCAGTATAAAACACGGCTACACTTTTTGCCGCTTTGTCAATTAGAGCCTTGTGTTCGTCGGACAGTCCCGTGGTCGCTATAACTATCGGGACACTTTTATCCACGGCATACTCAAGATTGCTTTTAAGCGCTCCCGGCTTGGAAAAATCTATTATAACATCGGGTCTCTCGGTGCATTCCTTGATGCTTTTGTAAACAGGAAACTCGTTTTTAACGGCATCGGCGAAAACATCCACACCGCATGAGACCTGCATACCAGGCATGTTTTTGACTGCTGCAGATAAAACCTGTCCCATTCTGCCGTTTGCGCCAACTATCAATACTTTTGTCATATCCAAACCTTTCAAGTTATATCCATCAGTTCAAATCCGAGTGCTAAAAGTTCCTTCTTTAGCTTCTCGGCGTTTTCATGGCCCATTTCACAAAGCGGCATTCGAAGAAGTCCGGCGTTTATTCCTATCATATTCAACGCAGTCTTAACAGGTATGGGGTTGACTTCGCTGAACAGCGCATTTACGAGCGGGTTAAGCTTGTGCTGAAGATCACGGGCCTTTTCGACATCTCCGTTAAGATAACTTGCAGCCATGTCATGAGTCATCCTTGGTGCAACGTTAGAAACAACAGATATTACACCCTTGCCGCCAAGCGACATTAGCGGTACGACATGGTCGTCGTTTCCTGAATAGACATCAATATCCGGGCACAGCCTTATGACTTCTGCTATCTGGCTTATGTTAGCGCTTGCTTCTTTTAAACCGACTACATTGTCATGCACGGCGATCTCCTTCATGACTTCAGGTTTGATATTGACTCCGGTCCTCGAAGGGACGTTATATGCGATGATAGGAGCGCCAGCAGCGTCAGCTATTGCATGATAGTGCCTGATAAGCCCTGTATCGCTGCATTTGTTGTAATACGGCGTTACTATAAGTATTCCGTCTACGCCAAGGTCTGAAGCCCTTTTAGAGGCCTCTATGGCGCTTTTGGTATCATTGCTGCCAGCGCCTGCAATAACCGGCACACGGCCGTTTGAATGCTTTACAACGAAATCTATAGCTGCGCTGTCCTCCTCGTGAGTCATTGTAGAAGACTCACCGGTGGTACCGCATACGATAAGAGCATCTATACCGCCCTTAATCTGATAGTCAAGCAGCACTTCAAATGCAGTAAAGTCTATTCCATTCTCATTGAAAGGGGTTACAAGCGCTGTGCCCGCCCCTGTAAATATACTCATATTACACACTCCTTTTATATCGGTTCCATTGGGTTATTTATTTTGCTTAGTTAATCAAAATAACCTTTTGCCGCCAGCAGTTCAGCAGTAAGTACCGCTCCGCCTGCAGCGCCTCTCAGTGTATTGTGGCTCAGGCACACAAATTTATAATCGTAAAGAACATCTTCACGAAGCCGTCCTATCGATACAGCCATGCCGTTTCCGTTGTCACGGTCGAGCTTAGTCTGCGGCCTTGAATCATCCTCGAAATACATTAAAAACTGTTTCGGTGCACTGGGCAGTTCAAGCTGCTGGGGGACACCTTTAAACTCTTTCCATCTTTTCAATATCTCTTCCTTAGAAGGCTTCTTATCGAACTTAACAAAGGTTGCAGCCATATGTCCGTCCGATACAGGAACTCTTATACACTGTGTCGTAATTACAGGGCTGTTAGTGTCAACGATTTCACCGTCTTGCACTTTACCCCAAATTTTAAGCGGTTCCTGTTCGCTCTTCTGCTCTTCGCCGCCAATATACGGTATAACATTGTCTATCATTTCCGGCCAGGAATCAAATGTTTTTCCGGCGCCGGAAATAGCCTGATAAGTACAGGCAACAATTTCTTTGATACCAAAGTCTTTAAGAGGCTCCAGAGCCGGCACATAAGTCTGTATAGAGCAGTTCGGCTTAACTGCGATAAAGCCTTTTTTAGTACCGAGTCTTTTTCTCTGGGCAGCAATAATGTCAGTATGCTCCGGGTTGACTTCTGGCATCATCATAGGAACATCCGGTGTATGCCTGTGGGCGCTGTTGTTTGAAACAACAGGGATTTCAGCTGCTGCGTACGCTTCTTCAAGAAGCCTTGTTTCGCTTTTTTCAAGGCTGATGGCGCAAAACACAAAATCAACCAGTCTTTTAGCAGCACCAATGTCAGAAGCGTCAAGTACTCTCATGTCAGCAATGCTCAACGGTATTGGTTTTTCCATGGCCCATCTGGTGCCGACAGCTTCTTTATATGTTTTTCCTGCAGAGTTGCTGCTTGCACTTATAAGTGCAATTTCAAACCACGGATGGTTCTCCAGCAGCAGAACAAAACGCTGTCCGACCATACCTGTAGCACCTACGATTCCGACTTTGAATCTTCTCACTTTGATTTATCCTCCAAGGGTAGTTTTATACACAAAAACAGCACGCAATATCATTAAAGCGTGCTGAAATCCAACAAATAATATCTGTTCTACAGCAGCGCTCCGTCCGATATCAGGACGACAGTTGCATGGCTGTTGACCATACACCCAGACGAACCCTTCTCCGGTAAAGAGTTGCCTTCGGCAGTATTCCCTTTCACTAGGCCTCACAGGTAACCCAGAACCTCAGCATAGTATACTAATGAACACCGCACCTCAAACTGTATTGGTATTCTCTTTGCCAAGAGTATACCATCAGAGCGCCTTTATAGTCAACAACTAATGCTGCAATCCTATACTGACGCCAATTATTTCTGCTAGTATATTGGCTATGTCTGTGTTGTCCTGCGCATCAGCAAATCTTTCTGAAAATACACCAGTAACGCCGAGCGAAACTTCTGTCGAAGTATGATAATCAGTTGACCATACTACGCCGATCCTTTTGTTTAGGATATCATTCAGCTCAAGTGCGATTGAAGTATCTATAGTGTCTTCGGAGTATTCGGTAAGCAGCGTCTGAGCATATACTTCACTCAAGACATCACGCTCATCTTCATCAGGATAGAAACCAAGGGAGTTGACTCCTGCTATAAACTCGTCAAAGGATTTTAGAGAATCATATAGAGTGGCAAATCCGTCACCGTAACTTGCGGATACTTCTTCAACACTCTTAAAATCGACATCCTGAAGTGACAGCCCGCCTGTTTCGTGGTCGGATGTAGTTATTATAAGAGTCTCGTAAGGGTGCGCTTCATAGAAATCCAGAGCCACCTTAACGACATTATCAAATGCAAGCGTATCATATATAACGCCGAATGCATCGTTGTTGTGAGCGGCATAGTCAATTCTCCCGCCTTCTACCATAAGAAAGAAGCCTTCCTCGTCAAGGCAGAGCAAGCGAAGAGCCTGTTTTGTGATGTCGCATATGCCGGGTAGATCAGTACCTTGTGCCAATCGGTCGATTTCATAAGGGAAATAGTTGTATGTTAAAGGTGCAAAAACTTTGTCACCTGCTTTTGGAACATAACCTATGAATTCATTAACTCCGCCCGGACCAATAAACATTTTATAGCCCTTCTCCGCAAAGCTTTCAATCAGGTTCTGCCCGTCAGTGCGTTCCGTGAATATCTCCATGCCACGTGCATCGGGACCGAGAGCTAGCATACTGTCAGGTATCTGAGCAGGCAGAAAGAACGAGAGCCCTCCGCCGGCAATAAAATCTAAATTGCTTTCAAGAAGCTGCAGCGCAATGTCCGCTTCATGGCTCCGGTAGTCATTGTGTGCGTAAAAACATGCCGGTGTAGCATGGGTAACGCCCGTCGTAGTAACTATGCCAGTGGCATATCCTTTATCTCTGACCGCTTCCAGAAGTGTAGTCAGAGACTGTCCGTCCGGATCCTGCGAAATCATGCCGTTGTTTGTTTTAACTCCCGTTGCGAGTGCAGTAGCTGCTGCTGCAGAGTCAGTTATTTCAGCATTTGCAGAGCCGGTAGTGACTGTTGTATTTACATCCATACTGTTAAGAGAAAGCTTTAACGAGTTGTTGCCGGAAATGTATCTTAAATACTCTTCCGAAAGTTGTTTGTGCGCTTCTCCCATACCGTCACCTATAAGAAAGAAAATATACTTTGCCTGAGGCTCAATGATCTGAGCGCTTGGTGAAGGTGCGTGGGAAGGGGAAGGCTGAGAAGTGTTAACAGCCGTATATTCAGTTGAGGAAGGTTCATACGGGGTCTGAGAAGCGTTAATATCTTCTTCTGGCGGAGCTGAGCAAGCTGCAAGTAAGAATATCAATATGGCTAGTACTGTAAAGATGCTTTTTTTAATCATGGCTGCCTCCGAACTATTCCGGTTTAACCTGCCGCGCAAGTTTTGCTATCCTCTCAACCCGCTCAAACTTTGCGTCAGGAGGGGTAGTGTCAGCAATTGCAAGTATTATATTTCGTGCTCCGTCGTCCTGTATCTGTCCTAAAAGCTCGTCTATAAAGCTGTCGAATTCGTAATCGCTTAGTGAGTTCTCCAGTGTAGCTATGGACGGTACCACTCCATAAAGCGTCAAGTTGCTGCCTGTTATGTGTCTTATATCCCTATATGTGAGAGAGGTAAGAGGCTTTGTACACACAGAATCTGCAACGTCCATTCCGCCGTCTATGTAATACCGCAGCAGCCCGCTGTTTTCACTATCAGTGTGAGAAGCCATAAATTTGCCCTTTTCATGTATAAGGCTGCTGTATTTTTTAAGCCTTGGCAGAGTATATTGCTTAAAAAACGGGGGAGGAGTCAGTGTTGCGTCAAAGTGCGCTCCGACGTTAATAAGCAAGGCCGGGGAATCTATTGCAACACCGAACAGCCTGTCCAGAAAATCATCAAGAGTCTGCTGAAGTTGTATAAATTCATCCGGGTAGTCAAGCTGGTCAAAGACTGCCTGCTCATATGTCATAAGTTCCATATTCATAAAACGTATGCCGGATTCACGCAGACACCCGAGGCAAACTGCCAGACCGCGCCCGCCAACACGATTTTGAAACCGTTCGAAACGTTCATATGCAGGAACGACCTCAGCATTTTCAAATATAAAATTGACAGGTTTATAGTCTTCTATTTTTGTTATGGTTTTCTTGACAACTGCAGCAGAAGTGATGCCCTGTGACATCATTTCTTCATCCAGTCTTGTTATGTTATAGACTTCGCCGAACGGTGTTTTGTAAGTGACCTTAAGCCCATTAGAAGTTTCTTCGGCGGTATAGCTTACATTATGCAGCTTTATTTTATGTACTGTTGAAGTAGAACTAGTAAGCAGTCCAAGGCCTCTGTGAACATAATCGCTCTCGTCATCATGCTCCAGGAAATCGGGTATCATGGTGTTAAAACCGACGCCCAAGTCATCGATTATATCGACAAGTGAGACGTTTTTATACTTATCCGGTAATGTGCCTCTCAGTTTGTTGCTGCGATACCATATATCCAGCCGTGGCGCAAAAGGAAGATGAGCTGCTGCCTCGCCTTTAAGTACGTCCGTCATTAATTCCTTAAAGCTCATGATAAACCCCCGCTATTTGAAATATTGATATAATGTGCATCTTATGCTGCCGTTATAGAGCTTACGTTTTTTGTCTGCACGTTTGCCGAAATACCTCTCGAAATCATTATCCGCAGTGATTATATATTTATTCTTTACGTCTGCCAGTGCGATGCCCATAGTACGGTATAGCTCATGTACCTGTTCTCTTTGACCGAGGCGCTGGGCATAAGGAGGGTTTGTTATCACTGTGCAGCCGCTGCGTGAAAAGTCGCTTATATCTGCATGGTATATTTTTATATCAACGTCGGCAGCCTGTGAATTCCTTGAAACTGCGCCAAGCGCTCTTTTATCCATGTCCGAAGCATATATCTCGTATTCGGATTGCGGAGCTTCAAGAGCAAGTCTGCGCTGAGAATCAAAGCTTTTTATAAATTCTTTCCATCGCTGTGCATCGAAATCACGCTTTAGTCCGGGTGCAATTCCGGCTGCCATCATTGCCGCTTCTATTGCTATAGTGCCAGAACCGCACATAGGATCGCAAAAAGGTCCCTCTTTGTACCCGCTCAATAAAACTATACCTGCTGCAAGAGTTTCACGAATCGGAGCAGCGACGTTTGCCTGTCTGTAACTACGGCGATTGAGCCCGGCTCCGCTGGTGTTAAGGCATACACTGACTGAATCTCTGAGTATCTTTATGTGAATATTATATCTGTTGCCCGTTTCCGGCAGCTTGTTTACGGAATGCTTTTGCATAAGCCTGTCTACAGAAGCCTTTTTGCATATGGACTGAATATCTGAAACGCTTTTAAGTGCGCTGTTTACAGAGTCTGCATCCACAGGAAACTCTGCATCCTTTGGAATGAAGTTTTCCAGAGCGACTCCCTTTACGCCCTCAAACAGCTCATCGAACGTAACAGCGCTAAACTGTGCAAGCTCGATATAAACCCTGTCTGCGGTGCGAAGCCACAAGTTTGCCTTTGCTATGCCGGATTCATCAGCGTTGAAGTAAACCCTGGCATCGCTGGCTTTAACGTTGTCAAACTGCATTCTTTTTAGCTCTAGAGAGGTTACGGATTCAAGACCGAAGGAGCACGATGCAAAGCATTTATACTCCATTTTCTTGTTCCCATCGGTTAAGCTTTACGTTGTTGATATACAGTGCAAATTTACACCCAAGGAATTCTGCGCTCTGTTCGCACATCTGCATGCGGGTAAGATATATACTTAAAAAATCCATCGGCGAAGCAATAGAGTCCATGTTGTATTTAATGGAAATGGTATTGTTCAGAACAGTTAAGCTGGTTGCCTTTATAGAATAGTTGACACGGTCGTGTATATCGTTCATGTCATACTTTTTAAGCCGCACTCTTGCTCTGTGTGCATCCACCTTGTCGGCAATAATAAGAGCCGCAGATATATCGCTGACGGGGCTGCCTGTTTCTTCTTCATGTGAGCCGACTGCAGAACAAATCTCGCTCGCCTCGGCAACTGAAATGCCCATGTCGCAGAGTATAGGGAAGAGCATAACAGCGCCGTTGAGGCCGTGATGTTTTCTGTTTATCATGTTGCCGATGTCATGTACCCAGCCGGCTATTTTCGCAAGCTCGACACGTCTTGCTGGCATATTGAGTTTTTCCAGTATTTCTCCGGCGATGCGGCTTACATATCCTACATGTCTTGGGCCGTGGTCGGTATATCCTATCATTTCCAAGCAGTGGTTCGCCTGATCAACAAGCACACGGATGTTCTCGTCGTTCTTTACGTCTTCGAAAGTTATCTCCTGCATCATTCCTCCGGTTTCTTAAGCGATTCATAGTCACTGTCGCCGGAAAAATCCCGGTCTATAGTGACCTCGCCGCCGAGTTCTTCGACAGCGTCCTTTATCGCAGTATAGTCAAAATATCCTATGTTGTTTTCTCGAAGCGCTTCTTCAAGATATGGCACAGCGTCGGCATATCCAAGCTTGCCAAGGCAGCTAGCATAAAAAGCCCGGCCGCTTTCGCTGAAAAGGAACTTATCCAGCGCAAACTGGTAGACTCTCTTGTCTGCACCTATATCGCATAATATATCGAGCAGACAGTCACTGATATAATTGTTTTTCGCCTGCTCGTAAGCCGCTATTATCTGTTCCTGATATTTCCCGCCCGAATTCTTCAGTTCTTCGGCAGCGCTTTCGGTAAAATCATTCTTTTCATCTGCTTGCGAAATCGCTTCGATGTAATACTCATACGGGTGTGCAAAATCCATTTCTTCAATTAGCCGCACTATGGTATGTTTTATCTTGTTTTGCTTCTCGCCTTCATATTTTGTAAGAAGGTTTATAAGATAAGGATAGGTCTCTTTTTTAGTGTCAGCTATTCTGTTCAGCAGAGCTCCGGGAAGCGTTACTTCGCTTATTATGTATTTGCCAAGCAGTTCAATAAGCGCAGCTGCATTAAACCCGGCGAAATAATCTACGGGGGACTTGCCCTTTAGCCATTCTTTGGGCGAATCAAGCCAGGAAAGATAAAGATCAGGTACGATTTCTTCAAGTTGCTCGTCACTTACAGAATGTTTCTTCTCATATGCTTTGAGATATTCTGTAAACTTTGCTTCAAAATCAATCATCACTGTCACCCGGCCTTAATGTTTCTTCAAACATCTCATAATACTTCTTTATTGAAACCACAGTAGTTGCATATATTCTTGCAAGCTTCGTTTTGCTCATTCCGAGTGGCGTTCCTGTCTTCTCGCAAGTTATTATCTCCAGAGCTGCAGCAAGCGCCTGCGGGCTTTTTATCCAGCCGGCATCAGTAGATTTTTTTGCTGCAAAAGATACAAATAACTCAATCCCGACTGTTATCGTCTTTTCATCCAGCCTGTGTATACTGCTTTTCATGAAAAGGTTGAGGGTATCGATATACTTGTTGGCAAGCTCATTTATCTTGCTGGTGGCGGTGTCAATCCTAACCTCGGCAAACTCACCTTTAACGAATGCGATATAAGGCTCTTTTGCTCCCATGTTGTTAAGGTAAAGGAACACTTCATTTTTTAGCTCGTCAGCCTCGCTGCTCTTAATTATGAAGTCACGGAATATTTCTTCGGCACGTTCGTCCGAAAAAACGCTTATTATTTCAAGTGATATACGCTTGATATAATCGTCACCGTATTTTAAGCCCCAAAGAAGAAGTGAAACGAAATGCTCATCATTTCCCCATTTTTCCTTAAGGCTTGCGTCGCTTTCTTTAAGAGTCTCCCTTAAATATTTCATCCTGCGCTTTATCTCGTCGAACGGAACTTGATATACATAATCAAGTATTCTGCCAGAGCCTGTATTTTTTGCTATCTGTGTCAGCTTTTTATAATAAGTTGCAATACTGTTCGAAGGATCGATAAGCAATATTTTCATAAAGCATTCATGTGCCTTAGAGTAGAGACCGTAGTTATATGCAGCAAGTCCGCAAAAATGCAGTATCCTGAGATCGTACGGCTGGAAAGAGAGCAGATTCTGGAACCATTTATACGCTTTCTCGTGATAGCTGATTTCGCAATACATTAGTGCAATCTTGTGCATGTCCTGCGGTTCCGTGATTTTAGAATCCTCTATGGTTTTTAGATGCTTTGAAAGCTTCGGGTCACAAGTTTTGTAATATATCATCGAGAGATTACAGTGTGCACGAATGTTGCCTGGGTTTTGCTCCAGCACTTTTAAAGAAGCGCTTTGAGCAGCTTCGTAATTCCCCTCGAAGTAATAACATAGAGCTAGGTTGTTGGAAGCATGGAAAAGACCGGGGGACTGCTCTATAGCTTTTTCAAGATACAAAATGGCTTTTTTGTATTCACGCTTGTCAAGTAGTTCTTTGCCTTTTTCAGCGCTCTGCTCAGCGCTTTCATCTTTCAGTAATACAAAAGGTTCCTCGTCGGGATCGTCATAATATATGTCCCATATCTCGTCGATATCCTCTGCAAACTCACCTTCCGGATCACGCTTTAAGTACTCATAAAAATAGCTGTCGGCAATCTCGTGCCTGTTTAGCCCAAGATAGTTGCAGCCAAGTGCAAAAAGGCACTCAGAAGGGGCATCGCCCTGCCGCATGATCTTGTGGATTATATCATTAGATTCCTCGTAAAGACCGATCTCGGAATAAATCTGCGCAATATATAACAAGTATTGGGAGTTGTCAGGCTCCATACCGATGAGTTTTCTATACAGCTGCAGCGCTTCAAGGAAGTTGCCCTGTTCCATATGCTTTTCAGCTTTTTTGATATAGAACTCGGCCGGCTGTCTGAAGCTGAGCACTTTGTTTGATGTTTTTTTCATATATACCTCTATCTTTATTATATCACACAAGCCGCACTGCGCTCAATCCTTGCGGCAGACGAACTGCAGACGCTGACAATCGGCCTTTGGTGCGTCGAACGTGAAGCACCCATAGACTAGAATATCTTTGAAACCGGAGCTCTTCAAAGCTTCCTCAACATCTTTTCGGCTGTGTGCATACTGCTTATGCGTCTCGTGCTGCCGCTTAAAAAGCTCTTCCTGCCTGATAAATATAGTAACGTCCATTTCCAGTGTTTTGTCAGCTTCGCAGTAAGTGTTTTTCCAAATACATACAATATCATCAGTCTCGTCAAAATATACGTTGCCGCCAAGAGTGCTTTCAAGTTTATATTGGCTGCTTATATCAAACAGCAGAACTCCGCCGCTTCTTAGAGCTTTATAGGCGCTTTGGGCGAACATTGCCAGCCCTGAGCTATCAATATAATTCGGGCCGTCACAGGCGCTTATAACGGCATCAACGCTGCCTGCAGTTTCAATCCTGCGCATGTCCTGAAGTACGAACGGGACTTCTGCACAGAACTTGGAGTTTTTCTCCCTGGCAATGCTCAGCATCGCTGCAGAATTATCGCTGGCTGTGATATCATATCCGCAGCGGCTAAGCTCGAACGAGATGTTTCCGGTACCGCAGGCTGCTTCAAACAATTTTTTAGCACCGCTTTTTTCAAGAATGGTACGCAGATAACCAGCCCAGGCCTTATAGTCGACATCAGTCATCATTTCGTCATAAACTTTAGCAAGGTGCAAGTAATGATCCAACTCTTATTCCTCCAAAACAGCATGTGTGATTACATGGATAATATACTACACAGCATACAACATTTCAACAGCGCAGGCATTTGAACTGAGATACCGTGTGCTCAATTTATATAATATTATGCTTTGCAACGTCATTAAGAATAATGTATAATTCTAGTATCGGGCAGTAAGTTAGTTGCTTAAACGGAGGAGAAGAATGCAGGAGGCCTTAGAGCTGCTTGTAAAACGTGCTCAAAAGGGTGACGGTACAGCTTTGGAAGAGCTGCTCTTTGCATACGAAAAAAGGGTTTACAACATTGCACTGCGTTATATGGGCAGCGAAGCGGATGCATACGACATGGCACAGGAAGCGCTGATAAAGATATACAAGAGGATAAAAGCGTTCAAAGGCGATTCCTCGTTTTCTTCATGGGTATACAGAATATCGGTAAATACGTGTCTCGACGGGATTCGGCGTAGAAAAAAGAATGTCGTTTCTCTTGAAAGCACAATAGAAGCGGGTGCTTCATACAGCGATGAGCAGAATGACACTCCCGAGGAATCAGCTGTAAGAAAAGAGCTTCAGGGCAGGGTGCAGCAGGCGATAAACACTCTTTCGGCAGACCACAAAAGCGTGATAATACTTCGTGACATAAACGGTCTTTCATATGAAGAAGTGGCTGCGCTTCTATCCGTAAGCGTTGGAACTGTAAAGTCAAGGATAAACAGAGCAAGGCAGAAACTTAAAGAAATTCTAATTGAAATTTAGCATAAATAACGGAACAAAATCATATTCTAGTACGTCTTACGTTAGTAACGACGTTTATTAAAGGAGGAAATCATGAAAAAAGGTTTAATCATAGTTATCTCGTTGGTTATGGTGACAGCAATGCTCTTTGCCGGATGTTCGTCTATGCGTACAGAGACCACAAGCGACTCGGCAGATTATTATGCAGAAGAGCCGGCATACGACAAAATTGAGTCTGAAAGTCAAAACATGGATACTGCTGGTTCATACGACATGGACGATATGGCCGCTGACTCCGAGGAAGCATATACTGCGGACGCCGGCGATGGAGCGGGAATAGACATCGAAGGAACCTCATCCGTCCTTGAGCCAAGCGTAGAGCGAAAGATAATCTACACAGGCAATATATCTGCACGTACAAAGAACTTCGATGAAGATTACGACATGATAATGGACAGTGTAAAGCAAGCCGGCGGATATATAGAGAATGCTTATGTTTACGGTACTGAGCCGGAAGAATGGCAGGACGAGGGAAGGTATGCTGAGATAACGCTGCGTGTGCCAAGTGATAAATTCGATGAATTTATAGACATGCTCAAAGGCGTAGGAGAAACGACAAACAGCTCTGTCAGCGGCAGAGACATTTCGTTGCAGTATTTCGATATAGAAACGCGGTTAGAGAACCTGCGTATTCGCGAAGAAAGACTGCAGGAGCTTCTGGAACAGGCAGCTTCGCTCGAAGATATAATAGAGCTCGAACGTGAGCTTGCAAACGTATCTTACGAGATACAGTCATATGAGATAGAAAAACGCAATTACGATAGCTTAATTGACTTTTCACAGATTTATGTTTCGTTGCAGGAAGTTGCGGAACAGGCAGAGATCGTAGCACCTCAGGAAACAGTGGGCGAGAGCATGAAGAACGGCTTCTTCAATGTCCTAAACGGACTTGCTGTATTCGGAAGATGGCTTATCGTAGCGATAGTAGCGATATCGCCGGTGCTTGTTATACTTGCCGTGATATTGGTGATAGTACTTCTGTCTGTAAGGGCAGCGAGGAGAAAGCGTGCAAGAAAGCAGAATGAAGATAAAAAGGGGATGTAAAAGTTGAATAAAAAGATACTTATAATAGCTGTAGCGTTAGCCGCAGTGCTGGCTCTGGCAGGGTGTGCGCCTTCAATAAGCACGCCCGCCGATAGCGGCAGCGTTGTAGTCGAACTGGGCGAAAATATAGAGAACCAGAATAAGCTGACAGTAACGGGAACCGGAACAATAAAAATAATGCCGGATGTTGCCTATGTTACTATCGGTGTTGTAACAAACGATGCTGACGCAGCCAAAGCGCAGCAGATCAACAGAGAAACAATGAACGATATATTCGATGCGCTTAAAAAAGAAGGGCTCACCGAAGATGACATGAGGACCACAAATTACTCAACGTATCCAAGATATAACTACGATACGAACAAGGTGACCTCATATGAAGTAACTAATACCGTTGAGCTGACTATTAAAGACATCGACAGCGTCGGCAAATACATAGATATAGCGGCAGAGAACGGTGCAAACACAGCTTACCCGGTACAGTTTTCTTTGCAGGACAAGAGCGGACCTTACAATCAGGCTCTGGGGCTTGCGATGACGACAGCCTCTGGAAAGGCACAGGCAATTATTTCAGCAAGCGGTAACGAGATCATAGGTACGCTGAGCATACAGGAAAACTCATACGGCTATACCGCTTACAATAGCTACGATACTACTGCGGACATGGCTATGGAAGATACCGCATATGCACCGACGCCGATAACAGCCGGAGAGCTGGAGATAACGGCAACGGTAACAGTAGTTTACGAGATAAATTAAAATAAATTAAATTTAGTGCGGCAGGCATAAAACCTGTCGCATTTTTTCTTTTCTAAAGATATCTGCGACATTGTAAACAAACAGGAAAGGCTATATAATCATTGTTATGTTAAAAAGTAAAGCGGGGAAATAAAGCAGTGCTCAAAAAGAATGATGAAATAGAATTAACCATAGATGATTTGACCGTAGACGGTGCCGGTATCGGCAGATACGAAGGGCAGATTGTTTTCGTGCAAAAAGCTTTGCCGTCAGAGCTCATAACAGCAAAAATAATAAAAGCAAAGAAAAGCTATGCGATAGGATTGCTTCAGGAAATTATAGAAAGCTCAAGCGCAAGGGTAGAGCCGTTCTGCCCTGTATTCGGTAAATGTGGAGGTTGCAGCCTTCAGCATCTTTCATATCCTGAACAGCTAAATTTAAAAGCGAATCATGTAAAGCAATGCATCAAGCGTATAGGCGGCATTGATATCGAACAGCCACAAATCATACCATCTGATAACAAAAAAGAATACAGAAACAAGGCGTCTTTTCCTGTTGCGCAGCTCAGCAGCGAGATAATAGCAGGTTTCTATGCACACCACACCCACAGAGTCGTTCCGTCATACTGCGCAGTTCAGCATCTATACATAAACAAAGTAAAGGATATCGTGGTAGCATGGGCAAATAAAAAAGGAATCTCTGCGTACGATGAAAAGAGCGGAAATGGAGTTTTGAGGCATATAGTTGTACGCCGCAGTTACACAGGCGAAGTAATGGCTGGGATAGTCTCGACAGAAAAAATCATCGATGATGAACTGATGTTAAGATTAAAAGCAGTTGAAGGTATGAAAAGTATCGTAGAAAACATAAACAACTCAAAAGGCAACAATATTTTAGAAGCAAAAAGCACACCTGTTTACGGCAGTGGATATATAACCGAAATCTACGGAGATTTAAATTTCAAAGTGTCGCTAAACAGCTTCCTGCAGATAAACCACGGACAGACTGAAAAGCTGTATAAAACTACAATTGAGTTTGCAGATATAATAAAAACAGATACGTTGTTCGACCTTTTCTGCGGAATAGGGACGATATCACTTATGGCGGCGAAGAAAGCAAAGAGCGTAATTGGGATAGAATACATTCAGCAGGCGGTAGACAACGCAATAGAAAACGCAGAACTCAATGGTATAACCAACGCTTCTTTTTTAGCAGGTGACGCAGGCGAAAAGCTTGATGAAGGCATAGAGCTTGCAGGCAAGCCGGACGTTATTATACTAGACCCGCCAAGAAAAGGATGCGACGAGGCTCTTGTGAAAAAGCTGTGTGAAATCAAGCCGTCAAGAATCGTATACGTGTCCTGCAGCTCGTCAACTCTTGCCAGAGATATTGCACTGTTTAAAGAAGGCGGATATGCACTTGAGAAAATAAAAACAGTGGACATGTTCCCGCAGACAACGCACGTTGAGTGTGTTGCTAAATTATGTAGAAAATTGAAATAATAATATGTAAAGCAAAAAAACGACATTAAGCAGCAGAGAAAATACCTATTAGAGCATGGGAATATTTGAAGGGAGTTTGATTATGAAATATAAAGGATCATGTCTTTGCGGTAAAGTTACTTTTGAAATTGAAGGAGATTTTAAAAATTTTTATCTTTGCCATTGTGAACGATGCCGTAAGGACACAGGTTCAGCTCATGCGGCCAATCTGTTTTCTTCAACAGCAGAGTTAAAATGGTTGTCAGGTCAAAATGAGGTAACAACATATAACTATCGTTCAGAAGGACACATTAAAAGCTTCTGCGCTATTTGCGGATCGGCTTTGCCAAATATTCAGATGGATGGTGAATTATTGGTTGTTCCCGCAGGAAGTATTGACAGTGACATACAAATGAAACCGCAAGGACATATCTATTATGCCAATAAAGCAAGCTGGGATAATGACTTGGAGGATTTACCAAAATATAAAGAACTACCTTAATATATATTATCTGATTTTAAGGCATAATTAGCTTCAAACGGCATCAATTTTGTCTACTTAAGGCCTGCCGAAAGTGTATTCAAGCTGCAATATGAAAATATATTGAGAATAATGTTAAGAAATTAAACTGGTGATAAAATGATAATGAAAATATTGAACATAGATTTTGATTTCAACGGTATAAAGGGTACAATACATCCTGTTGTGCTCAAAGACAGCAAAAACATGATAATGATAGACTGCGGTTACAGCGGGTTCATGCCTATTATAGAAAAAGAGATTGAAGCGAACGGATTAGACTGCAGTGACTTGACCCATTTAATAATAACGCATCACGACCACGATCATATGGGCTCACTGGCTGATTTCAAACAGAAATATAATAATATTAAAATAGTTGCATCTAAAACGGAAGCTGACTATGTTTCAGGCAGAAAAAAATCTATGAGGCTTGAGCAGGCGGAAAAGATGCAGGAGTTTCTTCCGGATGAACAAAAAGAGTTCGGCAGGGCTTTTTGTAAAGTGCTAAGGAACGTAAGACCGGCAGAGGTAGATATAGAAGTTGAAGATAGAGACGTCTTTGACTGGTGCGGGGGGATAACTGTAATAGAAACACCGGGACATACGCCCGGCCATATATCGATATATGTACACGGAGCAGACAGTATATTAGCCGGAGATGCGGCAGCTCTGGAAAACGGTAAGATGGTTATTGCCAATCCGCAGTTTACTCTGGATACAAAAAAAGCGCAGGAATCACTTGATAAAATAGCTGACTTTGGAGCAAGTGAAATAATCTGTTATCATGGCGGCAAATTGATACTAAAATAAGAAAAGATGAAATTAAAAGAAAAAATCAAAAAGAAAACCGAAGAATTAAAGCTTGAAGTAACAGCCTTGTTTATTGCGCTGAAGAAAAAGCAAACGCCATGGTATGCAAAAGCAGCCGCAGGCGTAACTGTCGCCTACGCATTATCACCAATAGACCTGATACCGGATTTCATTCCTGTCCTTGGGTACTTGGACGACATAATAATACTACCGCTGCTGGTGCTGCTCACTGTAAAGCTGATACCAAAGGACGTTATGGATAAGTACCGTCAGGAAGCGGCCGGGCTTTGGAAAGACGGAAAACCAAAGAGATGGTATTTTGCGATACCAATAATATTATTTTGGTTAGCTATAATTGCAGCGATAGTTTTGAGTATCGTTAAATAAAAAGGGAAGTGTATGAGAATGAACATCGTTTACAACGACTACTACAAACAAAATGACTATTTTGGCAAGCCATATTCTGGGCTGGTTAATTTTTTTAAAGCATATCCTAAAAGGAATAGAATATTAGATCTTGGATGCGGACAAGGAAGAGACGCTTTGTTTTTGGGCAGGCTTGGCTATCAGGTAACGGGAATAGATATTTCAGATGTAGGAATAAAACAAATGAATAATATCGCGCAAATAGAGGATTTGAAAGTTAAAGGTATTGTTGCAGATATATATTCATACAAAATATCAGATGAATATGATGCGGTTTTGCTAGATTCAATAATTCATTTTTATAAGAACGATTTAGTTAAAGAGAAAAAGCTTCTAAAAAAAATTATTTACGAACTAAAGAGCGGCGGAATGTTATGCAATTTTATGCAGAAAGGAGCTAAAAGAGAGAAAGTATTGAAAAGAACGATTCAGGAAACGGGAAAACCTTATGATGTTATAATCGATGATTACACAGTCTATCCGGAACACAATTTGGAGTTTCATATGTACATAGTTAAAAAACTGTAGATTTATTACTTGATTATAAAACAAATAATACTATAAAAAACGAAGTATAAATGCAGAGCCTTGGTTGAATTTTACAGCTAAAAGTTATATAATATATATAAAGATATTTATTAAGATATGGATTAAAAATCCGGGAAAGGAGTAAGTCATGAACAAAAAATTAGTTGACGAGATAAACAAACAAATAAGCCTGGAATTCTATTCAAAGCACTTTTACCTCTCAATGGCAGCATATGCATCAGCAAATGATCTGCCGGGTTTTGAAAACTGGTTACTGGTTCAGGGAGACGAAGAAAACTTCCACGCAATGAAGTTTTATAACTACTTAAATCAGCGTAATGAAAAGGTAGTGATATTTGGATTTGAAGATCCCCCTGTAGAGTTTTCATCTGTGCTGGATGCGTTTGAAAAAGGGCTGGCACACGAAAAGATCGTGACAGACAGGATAAACTTTCTGATGAGTATAGCGCACGAAGAAAAAGACTACGCTGCAGTCAATTTCCTTAACTGGTATGTAGACGAACAGGTAGAGGAGGAAGAGTCCTTCAGTACGATGATAGGCAAATTGAAGCTGGTAGGAGACGGAATGGGATTATATGAGCTCGACAAAGAAGCCGCGGTAAGAACATTCACTCCGCCGGCAGCGGTATAAATAAAGAAAACTGCCCCTTGCCTTTTCCGGCAGGGGGTTGTCTTTTTATTGAAAATAATAAACAATATTATTACATGCATAACAGGAGAGAGAATAGATGATATATGAAACACAAAGGCTGATATTAAAACCACTAAGCAAGAGTGATTCATACTTGCTTAGGGAATATCTTCTTCGCAACAAGAGCTTCCTAGAGCAGTGGGAACCAAAGCGTGATCCGGAATATTTTAAGATCGAATCTATAGAGAAAATGCTGGAGTCTGAAAAGCAAACAGCAGATGCAATGCAGGCTCTCAGTTTATATATATTCAGAAAAGACGACGGTAAATTGATAGGTAACGTCAAACTGAGTAGTATTGTTTACGGAATATTTCTTTCCTGCTTTACGGGCTACAAGCTGGATAAAGATGAGCAGGGCAAAGGCTATATGACAGAGGCGCTCAGCGAAGCAATAAGGATAGGGTTTGAAGAATACGGCCTCCACCGTATAGAAGCAAACATTATGCCAAGGAACAAAGCGTCAAAAAAAGTTGTAAAGAAACTTGGGTTTAAAAAAGAGGGCAAAGCAAAAAAATATTTAAAGATAAATGGAATCTGGGAAGACCATATACACTATGTGCTTTTAAATGAGACTATTGAATAATTGAACTTACATTTCAATAAGATTTTTACCGAACCGTTTTAGCATATTTTCGTCGTGTGAGACTATGATAACGGTTTTCTTTGTTTCTACGAACAACTCTTCAAAAAGGTCAATAATATCAATTTTAAGCTTAGCATCAAGACCTTTGAAAGGTTCGTCGAGTATAAGCAGTTCACAAGGGTAGCTAAAAGCTCTTGCAAGCGCAGTACGCCGCTGCATGCCCCCCGAAAGGTCGCTGGGGTACTTGTTTTCGTGGCCATTAAGCTGCACTGCATCAATCATTTCAAGAGCAGTTTTTTCTGCTTCTTTTTTGTCATAGATGTCCTTCAAAACGAATTCGACGTTTTGCTTAAGAGTCATCCAAGGCATAAGCCTGTCTTCCTGAAAAAGATACGATATTTTTTCGGGTACTCCGGTGACGCTGCCTTGATACTTCTTTTCAAGCCCGCATATTATACGAAGAAGCGTGGTTTTGCCACAACCGGAAGGGCCGGTGATGAGAGTAGGTTTGCCGTAAGGAATGTCAGCATTAAATCCGTCTATCACTATTTGGTTTTTAAAATACTTAGTCAGCGACTCTATCTTGATGCTCATAGCTTGTTCCCTTTCTGCGGAAGCAGGCTTTTGAGGCCTTTCTCGAAAATAATGCTGACTATTATTATAGCTATAGTCCAGGCAAAAAGTTCAGATGTATTAAGATAGAGCTTTGTTTCATAGAGGTTGAAGCCCATAGAGTATCTGGGACTGGAAAGGACCTCTGCAGCGACGACGGATTTCCACGAGAATCCAAGGCTTATAGAAAGCGCAGAGTATATATGAGGCAAAACCGAAGGCAGAGTGACTTCACTTATAACACGTGCTTTTCTTATGCTGTAGACTTTAGCCAGCTCTAAAAACCCTCTGTCCACAGCTTTTATACCGGATAGAGTGTTGGTATAAAATATAGGGAAACAGAGAAGTATGCAAGAAAAAACAGGAACGAACGAAGCCTTGAACCAGACAAGCGCTAATATGATTATCGACATTACAGGTGTAGATTTAACAGCAGTTACGAACGGGTTTAAAAAGCTCTCCACTGCTTTTGCGTGTGCTGATATATATGCTACGGAACAGCCGAGGACGAACGAAACAGCAAGTCCTAGCGCTACTCTATAAAACGTGGCAAGGATGCTGAGCCAGAACCCGGATGTGCCGACCAGTCCGAATAAAGATTTGAAAGTATCATAAGGAGAAGGGACATAAAGCGGCTGGTTTACTATAAGCGAAACAACCTGCCAAATACCCAGCCATATGACTATGACAGCAGCAGTTGTTAGCGCTTTTTTAAGCTTCTTGTTCCTTTTATTCTCCATCAATCCATCTCCAAAAAGTCTTGAACAGAATTATACCATAGACTGTTTGCTTTGTCCTGCAAAATGTTGAAGCTATGCTAAATAACGTTTGCCTGAAAAACTGATTTAGAGTAGAATAGTATCAACGGGAGAATAAAAAATGCAGTTCACACACCTTCATTTACATACAGAATACAGCCTTCTAGACGGTACGGCACGTATCGGCGATGTTATTGAGCGTGCAAAAGAGCTGGGCATGGATTCTATAGCCATAACCGATCACGGCGCTATGTACGGAGTAGTGGATTTCTACAGAAAAGCTGTTGCGGAAGGTATAAAACCCATAATAGGAAGTGAAGTGTATGTAGCCCCGGGCAGCCTTTCAGACAAAACAAAAGCGATGAAAGAATACTCTCATCTTATTCTTCTTGCAAAGAACAACGAAGGTTATAAAAACCTTATGAGGCTTTCTTCAATAGGTTTCATGCAAGGGTTCTATCATAAACCAAGGATAGATTATGATGTCCTGGAGCAGCATAAAGAAGGCCTTATATGCATGTCGGCGTGTCTTGCCGGCGATATACCAAGATACATAATGAGCGCAGACCAGGAATCTGCCGACGAGCTTGCAGTGCGGCTTCGTGATATGTTCGGAGAAGACTTTTACCTGGAGCTTATGGACCACAACCTGCCTGAACAAAAGCAGGTCAACGCAAAGCTTATAGAGATGGGAAGCCGACTGAACATACCGCTGGCAGCAACTAATGATGTTCACTACACGCTCAAAGAGGACGCGGAAGCTCAGGACGTGCTTTTGTGCATACAGACCCGCTCTTTCGTAGACGATGCTGACAGGATGCGCTTCGAGACTGACGAGTTCTACATTAAGAGTGCAGAAGAGATGGCGGCTCTGTTCAGACACGCACCCTCCGCTATAGAGAACACAGTAAAAATCGCTGAGAAGTGCAGCGTAAATATGGATTTTGATACCACCCATCTGCCGGAATTTACCGTGCCGGAAGGTTATTCACATAAAGACTATCTGCGAAAAATCACATACGAAGGTCTTGCAGAGCGCTTTGCAGAAACGACCGATGAGTTGAAAGAGCGGCTGGATTATGAACTGTCTGTAATCGACAATATGGGGTTCACAGACTATTTTCTAATAGTTTGGGATTTTATAAAATTCGCACGAGACAGCAAAATCATGGTAGGCCCGGGCAGAGGAAGCGCGGCAGGCAGCCTTGTAGCATATTCGCTTAGGATAACAGACGTAGATCCAATCAAATATACACTACTTTTCGAGCGGTTTCTTAATCCCGACAGAGTCAGCATGCCGGATATAGATATCGACTTTGGCATCGACAGAAGGGGAGAGGTAATAGACTACGTCGTAGATAAATACGGCGAAGACAAAGTAGCACAGATTATAACTTTTGGAACTCTCGGAGCAAAGCAGGTCATCCGTGATGTCGCCCGTGCACAAAGGGTACCGCTCAGTGATGCAGACCGCATCGCAAAAATGATTCCGTTTGCACTTAAGATGACTATAGAAAAAGCGATGGAACAAAACTCCCGGCTGAGAGCTGAGTACGAGAATAATGAGCAGACAAAAAAGCTGCTGGATACTGCTATGAAGCTGGAGGGTATTCCTCGCCATGCTTCAACTCACGCAGCCGGTGTAGTTATCTCGAAACTGCCTATAACAGAATATGTTCCGCTGGCTACCAATCCACGTGACGGCAGTGTTATTACACAGCTGCCGATGAATACTCTTGAGAGTCTCGGACTGCTGAAAATGGACTTCCTGGGGCTGCGCAATCTTACAGTCATCAAAAATGCAGTTAATCTGATTAAAAAACACCGCGGCGAAGATATCGATATGGACAGACTCGAGTATGATGACAATAAGGTGTTCGAGCTTATTTCTTCTGGTGATACTGACGGCGTTTTCCAGTTGGAGAGCGGCGGCATGCGAAACCTTATGCAAAAGCTCAGGCCTGTAAACCTCGGCGACATAATGGTAGGCATTTCGCTATTTAGGCCTGGACCGATGGAGTCAATACCGGCATATCTTGAAGCAAGGGCGCATCCCGAAAGCCATAAATATGCCCACCCGAAGCTTGAAAAGATATTACATGAAACGTACGGAAGCATGGTCTATCAGGAACAGGTAATGGAGATAGTGCGCGACTTGGCAGGTTATTCGCTTGGAAGAAGTGATATCGTCCGCCGTGCAATGGCAAAAAAGAAAAAGGCCGTGATGGAGAATGAACGTCGTATTTTCATATACGGTGACAAAGAGATAGGTGTAGACGGCGCTATCAACCGAGGAGTACCGGCAAAAGTAGCGGAAGATATTTTTTCTCAGATGATGGACTTTGCAGAGTATGCTTTCAATAAATCCCACGCATGTGCGTATGCAATGATAGCTTACCAGACGGCATACCTAAAAACTTATTACAAAGTTGAATACATGACAGCTCTGCTGAACAGCTTTATAGGAACGCCGGACAAGATATCAGCATACATACAGTACTGCTCCGGCTCTTGTGTACCAATATATAAACCTGATATAAACAAATCCGAGTTCCTGTTTTCTGTCGAAGGTGAAGGTATACGATTTGGTTTTGCAGCTATTCGTGATGTAGGGCGTGCAGCAGAGGATATAGTAAAAGAACGTTTGCTGGGCGGTGAATATAAGTCGTTCCGTGGTTTCATAAACAGAACTGTAGACTGCATAAATAAAAAAATGCTCGAAGGGATTATCCTTGCAGGATGCTTCGACAGCCTTGGACTGAAGCGTTCACAGTTAAGCTCAGTATCAGACAGAGTTCTCAAAGCTGCTCAGGATGCAAGAAAAAACAACGTAGCAGGCCAGATATCGCTGTTCGAGATGGAACCGTCGCTTCAGGAAATAGAAACGGACGATTTTGAAGATACCGCAGAATATACTAAAGACAAGCTGCTTGCCATGGAGAAGCTGGCAACCGGCGTATATTTGTCCGGGCACCCGCTGGACGAATACATGGATGATTTGAAAGACAGGCCTGTTAACATATATAAGATATTGTCAGCAAAAGAAGATGCCAGCTCAGCTAAGTTCTTCGAGTCAAAGGTAGTAGAGATATCAGGCATAATGAACTCGATAAGGAAGCGCTCCACCAAACAGAAAAAAATGATGGCTAACGCTGTGCTTGAAGACCTTCAGGGATCAATAGAGCTTGTTATATTCCCCAGCGTATATCAGAAGGTAGAGCATCTGCTCGTTAACGACTCGATTGTTACGATAACAGGCAAGGTAGACCTTCGTGAAGATGAAGACCCTATGATACTTGTTGAAGGCATAGCTGCTTTTGTAAAGGAAGACAAAAGCTTTGCGGGTAAGTCCATATATGTACGGATACCGAAAGATATGGGAGCAGATAAACAAATGCTTATCCGCATACTGAAAACTTCGCCAGGACAGGAAAGCATTGGTGTGCTGGTCGAATCAACAGGGGAGAAGTTCAGGACGAACGGAAACATGAAGGTCACGTTAACAAAGACGCTTATCTACAGCCTTCAAAATGCGTTCGGAAGAGAAAACGTGGTTGTTAAATAGCGCTATACGATTATTGAACAAAGAAATATATTATGATAAAATAAAATCAAATAGAATTGGAGAAAATATTTATGGAAATAGAGAAAGCATATGAGGAATACATTGTTGTAAAGGCGCTGGAAGACGGCGTTAATTTCATTGGGCTGACACGTGGACGTGATACTAAGTTTCATCACACAGAGAAACTGGACAATGGCGAAGTGATTGTTGCACAGTTCACAGAAAACACCTCTGCCATAAAGATAAGAGGAAACGCAGAAATCTATACAGCGCACGGGGTAATAAAGTCAGGAAAGTAAGGAGAAGTATATGTGGATGGTTGTGGGAGTAGCAGGCAATCAATCTTTAGCGGACCGGATGAGAAGTGCTTTAGAAGAAGAAGGCATACTGGTAAAGGTCCGAAATGCATCCGTGCGGGCAAAACAGCAAAGATGCACATTCGAAATTTTAGTGCTTGAATCGGAAGCGGACTTATCAAGGGAAGTACTTCTGGAAAAAGGGTTTTAGTTTTGGAGGCTATATGAAAGCAATCGACTGCAGAATAACCGTCAGATATTCAGAAACCGGACGCAGAGGTCTGGCACAGCACTACGCATATTACACATGGTTCGATATTGCTCTTGAAACACTCATCAACAAATGCGAAATGAGCTATAAAGACATCGAAGAACACGGATACGTCTTTGTTACACTTTCCGAATCATGCGAATTTAAAAACGCTGCCTACTACGGAGACGAGCTTATAGTTCGGATAAAAGTTGAAGATATAAGCACAATAAAGCTCGCATTCTCATATGAGGTGATTAGAGAAAAAGATTCTGTGCTTATAGCTGCTGCAAAGTCAAGCAGCGTATTCGTAGACAACAATTCACGGCCGCATTCTTTAAAGAAACTAATGCCGGAGCTTTATAAAAAGCTGGAGCAGATGTTATAGCTTTCTTCTAACTATTCCCTTTGCTTCATCATAACGTTTAATATATTCGTTAAGACAGACAGGTTCATATACTATTACACGGTCGTCTTCGATGACCACCTGATCTCCTTCAAATACAGGTTTGCCGTCAACGTTTCTGATATGGATGGTAGCCTTTTTTGGTTTTTCAGAATATCTGCATATAGCTCTGGTTGTAACTTCCTCTATATCCTGTGCAAGTGCAAACAGGTAAGCGCTTCCCTCAAAAGGCATGCCAAGAGCATCAACTTTAAGCGCAAAACATATCACAGGAATATCTAGGTATGCAACCACTCTTACGAGGTCAAAAATATTTTCTTTGCTCATGAACTGGGCTTCATCTATCAGTATCAGGGAGATAGGCTTACCGCTTTTTTTTGTTGCAGCTGCTTCATCATATATACGATCATAGATCCATCCATCCTGCGGTTGGACAAGAAAATCCGCATTTCTCTTTATAACACCATTCTCCAGCCTGCTGATAATATGCCTATCTGCCTTCGTGTCGACTTGAGGCTTTAAACATAGCACACGTTTATTATTGTTTTTCTCATAATCATAAGCTATCTGAAGCAGCTGAGTAGATTTTCCTGCGTTCATAACAGCGTATCTCAAAAAAAGTTTGGCCATAAAGGTTCCTCCGCAACATTTTCTATTAAAAATTATAGCATGTGTATCCAGCATATACAACATGTAGTAATGATAAAGCATAACACAACTATATGTTTTAAGTAGCATATGTTAATTTTTTTGGCTGCTATGACAAAAATATTGTAAAAGTGTTAACTGCGTGTTATAATAAACGTTGTCCAAAATGAAAAATAGGAGGAAGAAAAATGAAAAAATTATTGATACTAGTCATAGCAGTGCTTATGGTAGTTGGCGTTTTTGCAGGATGCCAGCCGAAAGATACTGCAGATGACATGACTGACGACACTGCGGCAGATACTTCAGATGATATGGTAGATGATACAGCAGACGACACTACTGACGATACGGCTGATGACACAGCTGATGACACGGCTGATGACACAGAAGAGGGTTACACTATCGCGATGATCACCGATAAGGGCGATATCGACGATAAGTCTTTTAACCAGGGCACATGGGAAGGCATTGTTGAGTATGCTGAGGCCAACGGTATAACGCATAAATATTATAAACCTACAGAAGTTACAGATGATGCTTACATTGCGGCTATCGACCTTGCAGTTCAGGGCGGAGCTAAAATCATTGTAACACCTGGTTTCCTTTTTGAATCAGCTATATTCGTTGCACAGGACAAATATCCGGAAATCAGCTTCATTTTGATAGATGGTTTCCCGCATGATCCAACTTACACAGAATTTAGAACTGGTGACAACGTATGGGGAATTAAATACAAAGAAGAACAGGTTGGATTCCTGGCTGGATATGCAGCTGTAAAAGAAGGCTTCACGAAGCTTGGTTATCTCGGTGGACAGGCAGTTCCGGCTGTTATGAAATACGGATACGGTTTCATACAGGGAGCAGACTATGCAGCGAAAGAGATGGGTATAACTGTTGACATGATGTATCACTATACTGGTGACTTCGCAGCAACACCGGAGAATCAGGCAAAGGCAGCTTCATGGTATGCAAGCGGTACTGAATGCATCTTCGCGGCAGGCGGCAAAGTCGGAAACTCAGCGATGGCAGCAGCTGAGGCGGCTACTGGTACAGCATGGGTTATCGGCGTTGACGTTGACCAGTCGGGTGACTCTGCCAAAGTCATTGATTCAGCAATGAAGGCTCTGGCAGGAAAAACTCAGGAAGGTCTTGATGCTTTCTTCAACGGAACTTTCCCTGGCGGAGAAAACACAACTGTTGGTATTGATGTCGACGGTGTAAGCTTACAGATGTCCAATTCAAGATGGACGGTATTCACTCAGGCAGATTATGATGCACTTGTAGCAGCCCTAGTTGCTGATACAGACGGCATCGCCAGCGGTATTCTTGATGATACAGCAGGTGAAGAGCCCACAGATATACCGGTAACAAACGTAAATCTTACAGTAGACTAAGTTACTAATGATAAACAAAAGGGATGCTATAAGGCATCCCTTTTGCTATTAAATCTATTTTTCTGGCAATTATAATACATATGTTATATACTGATTATAAATATATATTGATCGGGGAGGTTGGCTTTGGAATATATAATTGAGATGCTGAATATAACCAAGAAATTTCCCGGCATAATAGCGAACGACAACGTTTCGCTTCAGCTTAAAAAGGGCGAGATACATGCTTTGCTGGGTGAAAACGGAGCGGGAAAATCGACACTGATGAGTGTGTTGTTCGGGCTGTATAAACCGGAGAGCGGCGTTATAAAAAAGAACGGAAAAAAAATAAGCATTTCTAACCCAAACGATTCAAACAAATACGGGATAGGAATGGTACATCAACATTTTAAATTAGTACACAATTTTACAGTTCTTGAAAACATAATACTTGGAGTTGAATCAACAAAAAACGGTGTGCTAAAAATGGATGAAGCACGTAAAAAGGTTGTTGAACTCAGTGAAAAATATCATCTTTTTGTAGACCCTGATGCGCTAATAGAGAACATCACTGTTGGTATGCAGCAGAGAGTTGAAATACTAAAGATGCTATACAGGGATAACGAGATACTGATATTTGATGAACCGACGGCTATGCTTACTCCTCAGGAAATCGAAGATCTTATAAAGATAATGCATGGCCTTAAAGCGGAAGGAAAGTCTCTGCTATTCATAACACACAAACTTGAAGAAATAAAGAAAGTTGCAGACAGATGCACCATTTTGCGAAAAGGCAAGTATATCGATACTATTGATGTTGAGTCATCTACAAAAGAGAAAATGTCTGAACTGATGGTCGGCAGGAAGGTCAACTTGAAAGTTGATAAACGGCCTGCAAAACCTACAGGTGTTGTCCTAAGAGTAGAGAACCTTACTGTAGCATCGAAATCAAGCAAAAAAAATAAACTATCTAATGTTTCATTTGAAGCCAAAAGAGGTGAAATACTCTGCATCGCGGGTATAGATGGAAATGGTCAGAGAGAGCTTGTTTATGCGCTTACAGGTCTGGGTGAAATAAGCGGCGGGAAAATAGAACTGTCTGAAAGGCCGGCCAAACTTTATCTTGATATGATTAAAAAAGATAAAGAAACAGTAAAAATGCAAATTGAAGAGGAGGGCAAATTTGCGCTAGATCTCGCGAAAGAAGAAGGAAATCTAAAAGAACTTGAAAAGGCTCTGTCTGAAAGCTTGCAGGAAGTAACGCATTCGAGCATTCGGCACCGAAGCGTTTCAGGCATGTCTCATATCCCGGAAGACAGACATAAACATGGTCTTATACTAGACTACAGCCTTGCATATAATCTTGTACTTCAAACCTATTTTACAGATAGGTTCCAGAAGCTTGGTTTTCTGAAAAACGAAAGTATAAATAAATACTCGGATGATTTAATAGAAAAATATGATATCAGAAGCGGTCAGGGCAGAAAAACAATGGCGAGGAGTATGTCGGGCGGCAACCAGCAAAAAGCCATAGTTGCAAGGGAGATAGACAGAGACCCGGAAGTTCTTGTAGCTGTGCAGCCTACGCGAGGTCTGGATGTTGGTGCAATAGAGTTCATACATAAACAGCTTGTCAGGCAGCGTGATGAAGGCAAAGCTGTTCTTCTTATATCACTGGAGCTTGATGAAGTACTAAACTTAAGCGATAGGATACTGGTTATATACGAGGGCGAGATCGTTGGAGATCTAGATCCGGAAAAAACTACAGAACAGGAACTCGGGCTCTATATGTCCGGCGCAAAGCGGGATAAGAAGGAGGCGGTATCATGATGAAGAATATTAAGAGAAAGCTGCTTTCCACGTCCGGATTCACTGCATCTATAATTGCTATAATTGCAGGTTTGATAGTTGGTTTTATAATACTTCTTATAACAAACCCTTCTCAAGCATTGCCTGGTTTTTGGACTATACTAAAGGGCGGATTTACAGGAGGCCCAAAAGGCATAGGTGATATGTTCTACCTTGCAACGCCTATTATAATGACTGGTCTGTCTGTGGGCTTTGCATTCAAAACAGGTTTATTCAACATCGGTGCGTCCGGACAGCTTATAGTTGGGGCTTTTGTGGCTGTTTACATAGGCGTTCTTGCACAGGGGCTCGGAGCGGTACACTGGCTTGTTGCACTGCTTGCAGCTATGATAGCAGGTGCTCTTTGGGCAGTAGTGCCGGGTCTTCTAAAAGCTTTTTTCAACGTGCACGAAGTCATATCGTGTATAATGATGAATTATATAGGCATGTATTTAGTAAACATGCTTGTTAAAGAAACAGCGGTCTACGACAGCTATGGAGCAAGATCACTGCCTGTGCAGCAAACGGCAAATATGCCCAAAATAGGTCTTGACAAACTAACTGGAGGCTCAAGCTTAAACAGCGGAATACTAGTGGCTGTTTTCTTTGTTGTAATTTTGTATATCATACTTAACAAAACTACATTTGGATATGAACTAAAAGCATGCGGACACAACGCAGACGCAAGCATATATGCGGGTATAAATGCGAAAAGAAACATAATTCTTTCTATGGCTATAGCTGGAGCTATGGCAGGTGTAGCAGGTGGACTTATTTACCTTGCGGGATCTGGAAAGTTTATTGCTGTTGTCGATGTTTTAGCTTCAGAAGGCTTTGACGGAATATCTGTAGCTCTGCTTGGCTTGTCAAATCCTGTCGGAATTTTGTTCTCAGGGCTTTTTATAGCTTACATAAAAAGCGGCGGGTTTTATATGCAGCTCTATGACTTCGTACCCGAGGTAATAGATATAATGGTATCTATCATTATATACTTCAGTGCATTTGCACTGCTTGTTCGCACCTTCTTTGAAAGATATGCATTGAGTACTGAAATGCAAAGCGAAGATAATCCTAAGAAACCTCGACGAACCAGAAGAAAGACAAGGGAGGTGGGAAAGAATGAATAGCGTTTATTTTATTGTCCAGCAGACGATGTTCTTCTCAATTCCGCTTTTAGTCGTAGCGTTGGGCGGAATGTTCTCTGAGAGAAGCGGTGTTGTAAACATAGCGCTTGAAGGCATAATGATAATGGGAGCTTTTGCCAGCATATTTGCTGTCAATTTGTTACAGGATCATATTCAGGGGCAGCTATTGCTTATTATAGCTATACTGATTGCTATGGCAGCAGGAACGATTTTTTCACTTTTGCATGCTTACGCATCAATAAACCTTAAAGCCAATCAGGTTATAAGCGGTACTGCGCTGAATCTTTTTGCTCCGGCTTTTGCGACTTTTGTTGCAAGAACGATACAAGGCACAAAAGAGATAGGTTTTGTAAACACATTCAGGATAGAGAGCGTTCCTCTGCTGGGCAAGATCCCGGTACTAGGTGACCTTTTCTTCAAAAATACATATATTACTACGTATCTTGGAATAGTTCTGCTGCTTGTGGCTTCCTTTGTGTTATACAGAACGAAATTTGGCTTAAGGCTTCGTGCCTGTGGCGAACATCCCCAGGCTGCGGATTCAGTTGGTATTAACGTTTATAGAATGAGATATGCGGGCGTGCTGCTCTCGGGAGCTCTGGCCGGTCTTGGAGGCCTTATATTCGTTGTACCGACGTCTACAAGCTTTGATGCTACCGTTTCAGGATACGGTTTCCTGGCGCTTGCTGTTCTGATATTTGGCCAGTGGAAACCAAAACGAATACTTTTTGCAGCATTCTTCTTTGGCCTTATGAAAACCCTGGCTGCAACTTACACAAGCATACCATTCTTATTTAACCTTGGGATACCAACTAATATATATAAAATGATTCCATACATAGCTACGCTTCTTGTACTTGCACTGACATCAAAGAAATCTCAGGCTCCTAAAGCGTCCGGTATACCATACGACAAAGGTGAACGCTGATATTGAACGTTTAATTATAAATAATATGACTTGACAGTGCCAAAAGAGGGTAAAATGCCCGCTTTTGGCTGCTGTAAGTCTTATTAGTTATAGTATTTTATTGCAGAAAGGTTTAAAATAATAAAATTAAGGGTATTTATTATTTTGTGTGAGAAAGGAATAGAATGTGATAAGAGAGGCAATTAAAAGATTCCTGAACATAGTAAAAACTGCTGAAATTAACAAAGGCGCTAAACAGGAATTTTACAGAGAGCTCGCAGATTCCAATATCCTGAGAGGTAAAATCATATCGAATTTGCTTATATTTATAGAGCTAATTATCATAACTGCTTCAATTATAAAAGACCCTGCAGAGGTTTTTATTGCTCCTAAATTGTATTATCATATAATGTACGTCGTTTTTATAATCTCTACAACGATTGCATTGATAACAATATGTCTAATTTCAAAATACGAGAACTATAGCGTAAAAGTGGCAATGGTCACTACATATGTATTTCTTATATTTATAATAGTATGGAATATGTTTATAACACTAATGGACCAAAGATCGTCAGGTTCACTTCTTTCATATTTTACAACAATCATTGCTGCAAGTGTAATAATATACATAAAACCTAAAGTGCTTGTAATAGCATTCTCGAGCATCCAGATTTCGTTCATGATTTTGCTTCCTTTCTTTTTACCGGAGGGAGAGTCGCCTTTTGCGGAATATGTTAATTCAACAATAGCTGTTACTGTCTCAATTTTCCTTGGATATATACTTTATCAAAACAAGGCCAACAGTTTTGCGCAGCGCAAAATAATAGAGCAAAAAAACGAGCAGCTAAATCACCTGAACGAAAGATTGAAGGAGACAAACAAAACTCTGGAATACCTTTCACAAACCGACGGCCTGACAGGTATATATAATAGGAGGATGTTCGATAAACTCTCGAAGAATTACTGGATAAAATGCAAACTTAATAATGTTTCACTAACGGTTATTATGATGGATATAGATCATTTTAAGGAATACAACGACAATTTTGGACATCAGGCAGGCGATGAATGTCTGGTCAAGCTTGTTTACTCACTGACAAAGACTCTGAAAGATTTCAATGGCACCAAAGATTCGATGCTTGCACGATTCGGCGGTGAGGAATTCATATTGATGACTTGCGGACTGTCAGAAGAAATAGCGCTCAGACTGGCTGAAAGTATCCGTGAAAAGGTTGAAAATCTGAAAATAAGAAGAGAATTCAAAGATGTTGCAGATCACATAACACTAAGCCTTGGGGTTTATACAGGAATGCCTTCTGATGAAACATATTTACTGCAGGATTATATAGGGAACGCAGACAAAGCGCTCTATTGCGCTAAAAATGACGGAAGAAATATCACAAGAGTATATAAAAGAAAAGCGGCGAATTAATCAGCGGCTTTTTTTGCTTCGTTCCATAGAGCATCCAATACTTCAAGGCTGCTTTTTTTCATATCAATTTTTCTCTGCGATGCCAGCTTTTCAACGTATTCGAAACGCTTTATAAATTTATCTGTTGCATTCTGCAGCGTTATCTCCGGGTCAATGCCCAGCAGCCTTACGACATTTACCACGCTGAACAACAGGTCTCCACATTCTTCGGCAGGGTCATTTCCTTCAGTCAAGTCCTGCTCTATCTCACAAATTTCTTCCCTTAACTTTTCAATGGCCTGTTCAGCTTGTTCAAAGTCAAAGCCTATATGAGCAGCCTTATGCTGTACCTTTCCGCTTCTAAGAAGGGCGGGCATAGATTTTGGTACGCTCTTTAATACGTCAGTTTGTGAATCATGGTTCTTTTCCTGTTTTTTTATTACTTCCCAGTTCTTTATGACGTCGCCTGGAGTGTGCGCAACTGCGCTTCCGAATATATGTGAATGACGGCTAATCATTTTTTCACATATTGCGCTTGTTATATCAGAGATGTCAAATTCGCTGCTTTGCTGCGCTATTTTTGCATGGAACACTATCTGCAGCATAACGTCGCCAAGTTCATCATACAATGCATTCATATCGTTATCATCAATAGCTTCAAGAACCTCATAGCTCTCTTCAATAAGATACTTTTTCAGGCTTTCATGCGTCTGTTCCTTGTCCCATGGGCAGCCGTTTCTACTGCGCAGCTTATCCATTACTTTGACAAGGTCAAGAAAAGTATAGCGCTTTTTTTCTTCGAGTTCTGCCGGGGCAATAGCAACTGAGCAATAATATCCATAGTCTTTTTCGCCATCCAGCTCAAAAAGTTGCATCTTTTTAAATGTATGCTTATTTGTGTTTATAAAAAGAACTTCATGTTCATCATCATAATACCTTGAAAGCTTTAGCTTCAATTCAGACGCAAACGTACGGTTGTCGATCTCTTCAATGATCAGTATATTATCCGTATTTGTTGCAGATTCAAAGCTGCTTGCAGTAAAAACCGTTATTCCTGTAGTGCTTCTGATTATGCCGCTTTCAAGTGCAAGAGCTTCTGCTTCGCTGCCGTATGGTATAACACTGATTGTTCCTCCGCCTTCAATAACCGCAGATACAAGCTTTACTGCGATGCTGCTTTGACAAGCGTCCCCAAGACAAATAAAAAGAGTGCCGTCTTCCATAAGAAACTCGCAGGCTTTCAAAGCAAGCTCGTCAAAATCCTCGGCATCTTCATATATTTTATCAAGAGTAAGGTAAGATGTATCGGGAAGCTTATCGAAAGTTTTTTTAGTTTGCAGTACTACACGTCCAGCGTTTTGTGCGGCGCTTAAAACTTCAAACGGGATCGTGCCGTTTCTGTTCATGCTGCCAATTGTTATATGCATATTATGCTCTCCAAAGCTTAAGTTTCATCATTAATCTTGTAATCAGTCCTCCGCCAGGTATATTCTCCAGGTCCTCTTTAGAGAGTGACTTTGTTATTAAAAGTGCAAAGGCATATACTAACACAGCAGCGGCTATAACTATTATGGTAGTTACAGTGTTGCTGTATCTTTCTGTCATGAAGTCGCTGAGGAAATAAACGAGTACACCCATTATAGCAGTTGAAAGCACAGGCATAATTATCCCTGAAAGTGGTTCAATATTTGGTTTTGTTATTCTTGCCATAGAAATAATGTTAAGAAGTGCAGTAACCGTATAACATGCTGCGGTGCCTATTGCAGCTCCATAAATATTGAACTGAGGCTGACGAATGAGAAGGATAGACAGTACGACTTTGATAGCGGCGCCTATGGCAAGGTTGCGAAGCGGGAGATACGGTTTGCCGGCGCCCTGTATGATACCGGTAGTTGTCTGCAGTACGGTAAGGAACAAAACTGCAAGAGCTAAATATCTAAGTAAACCTCCGCCAACTGCAAGTTCATCAGGGGTAAATCCCGAAGAATATAGAATCGTAACGATGTTGTCCGACAGAAGAAACATACCAACTGCACAGGGAAGGCCAATAAGTATCGCAAGTTTAAAACCAAGCGCAGACCTAGAGCTGACTGCAAGGCTGTCCTTATTAGATGCTGCTTCAGATATAGCTGGCACAAGGCTCATACTGAGGGCTAAAGACAACACGGCAGGCATATTTACAAGAGGATTTGCAATGCCGACTAAAACACCAAAGCTTTGACCGGCGTCGATAGAACTGTAAGCGCTAAAGTCGATACTATCCAGTATATTGTTAACTAGAAAAGCATCAAGCGACATAATAAGAGGCATGATGCTTGCACCGAGTATTATAGGAAAAGCTATAAATAAAAGTTCTCCGAGTACGCTTTTATGATCTGAAATATAAGGTGAGACGTGAGTTTCACGCCGTAGAGTTTTAATTCCGCCCTTTTTACGATTATAAAAAATAAGCATTATCACAAGTGCAGCAACTTCAGAAAGTGAAACGCCTAAAAGCGCACCTGCTGCCCCGAATTGCGGCCCCTTTTGTACCCAGAAGTAAGCGAACAGAAGCCCTGCGCCAAGTTTAATAAGCTGCTCTGTTATCTGTGTAACAGCAGTTGGCACCATCTGCTGAAGCCCCTGGAAATAGCCTCTGTAAGAAGAGAGCATAGCGACAAAGAACAGCGCCGGTGCAATCATCCTAAGGCCAAGAGCTGCCGTTGGTCTTCCTGCAAGGTCTGCGATGATGTCTGCAAAAGCTAAAAGAATTACAGTTGATATGATACCTACGATCAAAAGTAGTTTAAGCGCTTTTTTAAATACCAGATGAGCGCTTCTATAGTCTCCGACCGTTACTCTTGCGGCAACCATTCTTGAGATGGCAACCGGTAGTCCGGCTGTTGCGAACACAACAAGAAAGGCATATATAGGATAGGCAACTCCGTAGTCTGCCATTCCCTCTGAACCAACGAAATTCGCAAGCGGTATCCTGAAGAATGCACCTAGTATTTTTACTAAAATACCTGCTCCGGCAAGTATAGCTGCGCCCTTTACAAAGCTTTTTTTAGACATTTTATCTCCATTCTCAAGATTGTTTACCACTACCAAAATACGGAGTTTTAAAACGTTTACTACGATATTTATTGATTATAAATGATTATTTGCTTATAATCAACACTGGAAATACACTAAGAATGTTAAATAATCAGAAAGAAAATACGCTTATATAAAAAATGAGGGAGCAAAGATGGGCATCAACATAGTTTTGGTAGAGCCGGAGATACCGGCGAATACAGGTAACATAGCAAGAACGTGCGCCGTTACAGGGGCACAGCTTCATCTTGTAGAACCCCTTGGTTTCTCCATATCCGACAAACAGGTAAAGCGTGCCGGCCTTGATTACTGGCCATATTTGAATGTGCAGGTTCATAAAAGTTTGGATGGATTTTTTAAAAACACGCAAGGGATATACTACTACTGCTCTACAAAAGCTTCAAAATATTACACCGATGTAGAATATGAAGACGGCTGCTATTTTCTTTTCGGCAAGGAAACAAAGGGTCTGCCGGAACCGCTGATATTTGAAAATCCGCAAAATGCTATAAAGATACCTTTGAGGGATGGGCTTCGCTCACTCAACTTATCAAACGCAGTAAGCATAATAGTCTACGAAGCGCTGAGGCAAATAAACTTTGAGGGCTTGTCTTAAAAGTTACTGTAGCCGGTAAGCGGCTTATCATATATCCTATAAGACTTGATATACTTCATACCAAGTCTCTCAAGAGCGTTCTTGATATTAAGATTATCTTCAAGTATATAATTTGCTTCCATACGGATGTTTTTTTGGGCGAGTTTTTCATACATTTTTATGTACATCAAAGCATCCAGCGCTCTGCCATGATAGTCAGGATGTACAGCCAGACCGAACAAACGATAGTCTTTGAGCTTTTTATACCCAAGGAAAAGTTTTAAAAATCCGAATGGAAAAAGCCTTCCTTTAATTTTTTTTAAGATTATGTTTATATCCGGGAATCCAAGGCAATATCCAACAGGCCTGCCTTTATCTTCGACTATCCAAACAGCGTTTATATCTACGATGAGTTTGAGTTTATTTAGCATATCCTGCATAACTGGCAGCTCAAGAGGAACATATCCCCAGTTGTCGGAATACGCTGCATTGCTTATCTCAAGTATAGCTTTTGCGTCTTCTTTTAAATTGTGCATATCAAGCTGTCTTATTCTTATATTTGGGTTTCTTGTTAAGTACTTTGAAAGAAATCCGTCGAATCGTTTAGGCAGAGTATATCCGCAGCCTGTATTTGCTTCATAGACAAGAAGGTCTTTTGCCTTTGAATAACCGCAGCATGTAAAGAAACTATGATAATACTTAGGGTTCCATGGTGACATATAAACGGGCGGTGTTTCATAGCCGTCAGATAAAAACCCCCAGTTTTCCGCTACCGGGTTTATAGGGCCTCTTATTGTGTCCATGCCTTTTTCGTGAAGCCATTCTTCAGCGGCATTAACAAGAAGTGCGCCGGCTTCCTTATCATCTATACATTCGAATGCACCAAAAAAGCCGATGCTTGATTCATAATAACGGTTATGATTAAAATCAATATAAGCTATTGTTCTGCCGCAAGCTTTTCCGTTTTCATCAACCAGCAAAAAAAGCTCAAAATCCGAGTTTGAGAGTATGGGATTGTTTCTGCCAAAATAGGCTTTTCTTTCCTCTATCCAAAGAGGAGGAGCAAAACAGCGTGACTGTCCGTGTAGAACTTTTGGAAGCAAGACAAACGTCTGCATCTGCTTTTTTGTTTTAACTTTAACTATATGCATATTGAGTTCCTTTAAAAATAATTCTGGATATTGATTTTCTTAGTATAACCTTGGAAGGCGCATAAGTCCAATAACAACAAGTTAACAATAATGTTAAATCCATTACCGCAAAGTAATATTACCTTTACATCTGTCCTTGTTTAATTTAAAATAAAATCATAATGATAACTTGAAATTAACTTAAGTGTTAAATAGATTTAAATTTTTTACTGGAGGTAATAAATGGATATATGGATGTTTGTCCAGCTGATAGGCGGCCTTGGATTGTTTCTTTACGGCATGAAGCTGATGTCGGAAAGTCTGGAGAGGACTGCCGGCAACCGGCTCAGGAGAGGACTTGAGGTCTTAACGACTAACAGGTTTGCAGGCGCCGGCGTAGGTTTTGGCGTAACAGCTCTTATCCAAAGTTCATCTGCAACTACCGTAATGGTCGTTGGGTTTGTCAATGCAGGGCTGATGACGCTGATGCAGGCCTCGGGCGTAATAATGGGTGCAAACATCGGTACAACTGTAACCGCATGGATAATCTCTATTGATATTAAAGATATAGCGCCGCTATTCGTATTTGCCGGAGTTTTGATGATGTTTTTCTCAAAAAGAAGAACGATCAAAAGAATCGGCGGAATAGTACTTGGCTTTGGTATACTGTTCGTGGGAATGTCGCTTATGTCCGAAGCCATGAAACCACTGAGAGAACTCGAAGCATTCAGCAATCTGGTAGCAACATTTGAGAACCCGATAATAGGAATACTCATAGGACTCGTAATAACAGTAGCAATACAAAGCTCCTCGGCAACAACAGCCATACTTGTTTCAATGGCGATAGCAGGAGCTATTTCTTTGCCGCAGGCGGTATATGTTATTTTCGGTTCAAACATAGGCACATGTATAACTGCGATACTGGCAAGTATCGGTGCAAGCAAAACTGCAAAGCGTGCTTCAATGATACACCTTTTATTCAATGTTTTCGGTGTAATACTCTTTGCAATAGTAATACAGTTTGTCCCAATAGTAGATTGGCTTGTAGGTACGAGTTTGCATGTCCAGACACAGATAGCTCTGTTCCATACGATATTCAACGTATTCGCACTTGCAGTTATGATCTGGTATCCGCAAATCTTGATAAAAATAAGCTATTTATTAATACGAGGTGAAGATGCAATAAGTGTGCAAAAGCGCTTCAAGTATATAGGTGAAAAGATACTGGACACACCTTCTATTGCGGTGAGCCAGGCAGTAAAAGAAGTTGGCAGGATGGCAGAGCTTGCTCAGGAGAACTTCAACCTTGCAATAGAAGCTCTACTCAACCTTGATGAAAAGAATATCGCAAAGGTAGTGAATCAGGAGCAGGTCGTGAACTACCTTAACCACGAAATAACAGGATATCTTGCAAAGCTTTCTGCTCTTGAACTCTCGACCAACGATGCTCTGATGGTAGCGGACTTGTTCCATATAGTAAACGATATAGAGCGTATTTCAGACCATGCAGAGAACATCACAGAATATACAAATGTGCGGATAGACGAAAAGGTGCCTTTCTCAGAAGACGCAATTGATGAGATAAAAATGATGAGTTCCGAGGTGTCTCTGGCTATAGAAAAGTGCGTTATTGCCTTCGAACAGAACGATAAGCAGAAAGCGGAAGAAGTCATACAGATAGAGAAGATAGTAGACCAGTATGAGGAAGACCTTAAAAACAGCCATATACAGCGTGTTTCCACCGGCGCCTGTGAGCCAAGGTCCGGTATGATATTCACAGATCTTGTAACGGATTTGGAAAGGGTTTCTGACCATGCTACAAACATAGCTTACTACGTTTCTAAATCTAAATACAGATAGAAACAGAACAAAAAAAGCAGGTGACGCCAAATTGCAGCATTGATGTAATTTGGCTCTAAACCAGCAGAATGTTAACTTGATTAATTTTATTTACGCTTGCTTTTTTAATGATGATAGAATAGAATATCTTAGTAAATAAATTGCTTGTAGAGCATAAAAGCGGAATGAAATTATTATTTGTTATATATATAAAGGAGAGACAATGAACAAAAAGACAGTAAAAGACATTGATGTTAAGGGTAAAAGAGTTTTAGTGCGTGTGGACTTTAATGTACCCCTTAACGACAAGAGAGAAATTACTGATGAGACAAGAATAGTTGCGGCTTTACCAACACTTAATTATCTTATTGATGAAAATGCAAAAGTTATAGTATGTTCTCACCTCGGCAGACCGAAAGGCGAATTCAAAGAGGAGTTTTCTCTTGCTCCGGTTGCAAAAAGACTAGGTGAACTAATGAACTGCAAAGTAACTTTCGCAACAGACGTTATAGGCGAAAGCGCAAAAGCAGCAGTAGATGCGATACAGGAAGGTGAGATCGTTCTTTTGGAAAACGTGCGTTTCCATAAAGAAGAAACGCAGGGTGACAAAGAATTTGCAAAGAAGCTTGCGTCATATGCAGACGTATTTGTTAACGACGCTTTTGGCACTTCTCACAGAGCGCACGCTTCAACTGCAGTAGTTGCAGAGTTCATTCCTGCTGTGGCAGGGTTTCTTATCGGAAAAGAGCTGGATTTCCTCGGCGGTGCACTAGACAATCCGGAGCGTCCCTTCGTTGCGATACTGGGCGGTGCAAAAGTCAGCGATAAAATTGGCGTTATTGATAACCTTATTAAAAAGGTGGATTCAATTATAATAGGCGGGGGGATGGCATATACTTTCCTAAAGGCCAAGGGTATGGAAGTTGGCGACTCACTTGTAGATGAAGAAAGACTCGATCTTGCACTTGGGCTTCTCAAAAAAGCAGCGGAAAAAAGCGTTGACATATTGCTTCCGGTAGATTCAATAGTGGCGGATAAGTTTGATAAAGATGCGAAAACGGAAGTTGTTGCATCTGAACATATGATGACGGGTTGGCTTGGCCTTGATATAGGCCCCGCTTCCCGCATGCTTTACATCGACAAAATAAGAACTGCAAAGACAGTGGTCTGGAACGGGCCGATGGGCGTGTTCGAGTGGGAAAATTTTGCGGAAGGTACGAGAGTTGTCGCTAAAGCGCTTGCGGAGTGTGAAGGAACTACTATAATTGGTGGTGGAGACAGTGCAGCTGCAGTCAAGAAGTTCGGATATGCCGATGCTATGACACACATTTCTACGGGTGGCGGTGCAAGTCTCGAGTTTCTGGAAGGAAAAGAGCTTCCAGGTGTAGCAGCCCTGCTTGATAAGTAGAAACCATTGAGATAATGAAGGGTTGCTCCTGTTTTGAGCGACCCTGTTTTATTATAACGGCACTGTGTATTAAATAGTAGCGCTGATAGTTATGTAAATACGGCTTGATAAAGCCTAAAATATTTTACCGGAGGTATATATGAGAAAACCTATAATAGCAGGAAACTGGAAGATGAATAAAACGGCAGGCGAAACAAAAACCCTTATCGAAGAGCTAAAACCGCTTGTCAGCGATGTTACAAGTGTAGACATTGTAGTATGTCCGCCGTTTGTAAACCTTGAAACGGCTGCAGCTGCGCTGAAAGGCTCCAACATAAAGCTTGGTGCACAGAACATGCATTTTGAAGAAAGCGGCGCATATACTGGAGAGATCGCACCTGCAATGCTAAAAGAAATCGGCGTAGAATACGTCATCTTAGGACATTCAGAGAGACGGCAGTATTTTGCTGAGACAGATGAAGGTGTGAACAGGAAGGTTAAGACAGCGCTCAAAAACGGTCTGAAGCCTATAGTATGCGTAGGAGAAACGCTTCAAGAGCGTGAAGCCGGAATAACAAACGAAGTCGTATGTAAACAGACGAAGCTTGCGCTGCTTGGGCTTTCCGAAGATGAAGCTGCAAGCGTTGTCCTTGCTTACGAGCCGATATGGGCTATAGGAACAGGAAAAACGGCAACAGCCGAAGATGCAAATGAGACAATAGCTGCAATAAGAGCATCTGTAAAAGAAGCGTTCAGCACCGATACTGCGCAAAAGGTACGAATACAGTATGGTGGCAGCATGAAGCCGGCAAACGCAACAGAGCTTATGGCAAAGCCTGATATAGACGGCGGCCTTATCGGCGGAGCAGCGCTAAAAGCTGAAGATTTTTCAAAGGTAGTTAAATACTAAGGGAGACAAAATGACTAAGAAATTTACTGCGCTGATGATACTGGACGGATTCGGTGAATCGCCGGAAACGAGAGGGAACGCCATAAAGATCGCCGGAGTTCCGAATATTACTGCGCTGAGAGAAAAATACCCGTGTACTACTATAGGCTCGTCGGGTATGTTTGTAGGCCTGCCGGACGGACAGATGGGCAACTCTGAAGTGGGACATTTGAATATGGGCGCAGGAAGAGTAGTCTATCAGGAGCTGACAAGAATCACGAAAGATATTCAGGACGGTGATTTCTTTAAAAAAGAAGAATTTATCGAAGTGATGGACAATGCAAAGAATAACAGCAAAAAGCTGCATGCTTTCGGGCTGATATCAGACGGTGGCGTACACAGTCATATAGAGCATCTCTATGCTGTTCTTACAATGGCGAAACAGCGTGGATTAGAGCAGGTTTATATTCACTGCTTTATGGACGGGCGTGACGTTCCGCCGGATAGCGGTAAAGGATTTATAATCACGCTGGAAGAGAAAATGAAACAGCTCGGTATTGGAAAAATTGCAACTGTAATGGGCAGATATTACGGTATGGACAGAGACAACCGCTTTGAGCGCGTTGTAAAAGCTTACGACGCTATGGTATATGGACAGGGCATTATGGCGGAAAGTGCCGAGCAGGCAATGCAGCAGAGTTATGATAAAAAAGAATTTGATGAGTTTGTAATGCCGACTGTGGTGCTGGAAAACTCAGAGCCTGTTGCAAGAATCGAAAATGGCGATTCGTGTATATTCTTCAACTTTCGACCGGACAGAGCCAGAGAGATAACAAAAGCGCTGGCCGAGCCGGATTTTGACGGTTTTGAGCGCGGAGACTTAGACCTCGATTTTGTTTGCATGACGCAGTACGACGTAACATTTAAAAATGTAAAGGTAGCATATAAACCGCAGTCGCTTGAAAACACGCTGGGTGAATACCTTGCTAAGAACGGCCTTAAGCAGTTCAGGATTGCCGAAACAGAAAAGTATGCGCATGTTACATTTTTCTTCAACGGCGGCGTTGAAGAACCAAACGAAGGCGAGGACAGATATCTGATTCCTTCGCCCAAAGTTGCAACGTATGATCATCAGCCTCAGATGAGCGCATATGAAGTTGCTGACAAAGCGGTAGAGCAGATAGAGTCAGGTAAATACGATGTTATGATACTCAACTTTGCCAACCCGGATATGGTAGGACATACGGGTATACTGGAAGCTGCAGTGGCTGCAGTAACGGCTGTCGATGAATGTGTTGCAAAGGTGATTGGAGCAATACAGAAGATAGACGGAGAAGCGATAATAACAGCAGACCACGGAAACGCAGAAAAGATGCTGGATGACGACGGCAAACCTTTTACAGCACATACCACAGACAGAGTTCCGCTGATACTTGTAAGCGACAGGTTCAAGGATGCAAAGCTGCGTGACGATGGTAAGCTTGCAGATGTTGCACCAACCCTTCTAGAGCTTATAGGGCTTAAAGAACCTCTGCAGATGACGGGTAAATCGCTCATAGAATAAATGGATATTAATATTTGTGAAAGCAGGTAATTTAACACAAATGTGAATACTGTCGGTGATTTGTAATAGAATAATGCTTGAAAACAATGTATAATGGATAATGAAAAGGAGTGATGCCAAAATGATAAGGTTGATTTACGGAAAGAAAGGGAGCGGCAAATCAAAGAAGCTGCTTGATATGGCAAATGCTGAGGCGGCGGAAGCAAAGGGAGATATAGTATATATTGATGATAACAACCGTTGCATGTTCGATTTAAAACACGAGATAAGACTGATTAACATTACTGAATACGGCATAAACAGCGTTGAAAGTCTCTACGGATTCATTTGCGGTATAATTTCCGGAAATTTCGACATACACTCTATATACATTGATGGAATAAAGAAGATACTTTATAAAGAAGATGCAGATATAGAACAACTGCTTGCTAAACTCGATAAAGTACTTAAAGACAAGAAAGCATCCATGATATACAGTTCAGAAGAAGATATACCCGACTATCTTAAAAAGTATATCGATACAAACTGGTAAACGAACTTTCCTGCTTATTTTGTATTAGCTATGTTTCCTTTTATTAAAGGGACATTGTTGCATGCAAAGCAGGATTGTTTTTTAACGGAGGATAATAGATGGAACTAATAAGCACAAGGGGGAATGGACAGGCTTTAGAAGCTTCAAAAGCAACGCTTGCCGGTATAGCTTCAGACGGCGGGCTTTATGTACCTTCCTTTTTCCCGAAAATAGACGCAGCGGATTATGCTGGCCTAGGTTATCCGGCGCTTGCCGCAAAGATACTAGGACTTTTTTTTGGAGATATTGACAGCCTGGAAACACTTACAGAAGAAGCGTATAGAAGCTTTAACCATTCAGACAAAGCACCAGTGGTAAAGATAGGCGGCAGTGAATATGTAATGGAGTTATGGCACGGTCCTACGCTTGCATTTAAAGACATGGCGCTCAGCGTCCTGCCAAGACTAATGACTGCAGCTCGGAAGGATAATTCAGGCAGAGATGTACTTATTCTTGTTGCAACTTCCGGAGACACAGGGAAAGCCGCGCTTGAAGGCTTCTGCGATGTTGAGGGCACAAAAATAGTCGTGTTCTATCCAAACGAAGGTGTTTCTGAGATGCAGAGGCTGCAGATGGTAACGCAGGGCGGAAGCAATACAAAAGTAATTGGGATAAAGGGAAACTTCGATGATGCTCAAAATAGCGTAAAAGATATATTCGCAGATAAAGAGTTCGCAAAGGAGATCGACACACAAGGCTTTAGGCTCTCTTCTGCCAACTCAATTAACTTCGGGAGGCTTGCACCGCAGATTGCCTACTATGTTTGGGCATATACGCAGTTGCTTGACCGGGGCGAAATTGAAAACTGCGAAAAGATAAATTTCGTAGTTCCCACAGGTAACTTTGGCAATATACTTGCTGCATACTATGCAAAACGAATGGGTCTGCCGATAAACAAGCTGATATGTGCATCAAACAAGAACAATGTACTTACAGACTTTTTCAAGAAAGGCAGATACACGCTTGACCGTAAGTTTTATAAAACGATGTCGCCGTCCATGGACATATTGATATCCAGTAATCTGGAAAGATTGTTGTTCGAGCTCTCGGGAAGAGACGCCGGGAAAGTCGCAGATATGATGAGCAGACTTAAAACAGATGGAGGCTATGCTATAGACGGTGAAGCAAAGAAGGAACTGGAGGAAGATTTTTATGCTGACTGGTGCAATGAAGAAGAAACGATGGCGGCGATAAAAAGAACTTTTGAGGAAAAAGGATATCTTATTGACACGCACACTGCCGTCGCTGTCGGAGTTTACAATAAATACAAAACGAAAGGTGACGATACGAAAACTGTCATAGTCTCGACAGCATCACCATACAAGTTCCCGGCAGATGTTCTTGCTTCTCTTGATATTGAGACTGAAGGCATGAGTGTATTTGAAATGGCGCAGGAACTCAGCAAAAAAAGCGGGACCAAAGTTCCGGAGCAAATCAGCGGATTGGTTGAAAAGGAAGAGATCCACACGGATGTAGTAGAGAAATCTAAAATGAGGCAAGCCGTGCTGGAGACTTTGGGATGACGGAGGAAAACATGCAGGAAAAAAAGACAATATTTTCAGGGATACAGCCTTCGGGCATTTTAACGATAGGTAACTATCTCGGAGCTATAAAGAATTGGGTAAGGATGCAGGATGATTACAACTGTTATTATTGCGTTGTAGACCTTCATGCGATCACTATAAGACATAAACCTGCTGAGTTTCGCAGCAGATGTCTGGATACGCTTGCGTTGCTGCTTGCGGCCGGTCTTGACCCGGAAAAGAATATAATGTATTTGCAGTCGCATGTTTCATCACATGCAGAGCTTGCATGGGTGCTGGGGTGCTATACATATTTTGGTGAGCTGGGGCGTATGACGCAGTTTAAAGACAAGAGCGCAAAGAATGAGGACAATATAAACTCAGGGCTGTTCACATATCCTGTGCTTATGGCTGCAGATATTCTGCTATATAATACAGACCTTGTCCCAATAGGCGCAGACCAAAAGCAGCATCTTGAGATCACAAGAGATATAGCTATGCGGTTCAATAACGCTTATGGTGACGTATTCAATATACCAGAGCCGTACATAGGTAAATCAGGGGCTAGGATAATGAGCCTTGCTGACCCTACATCAAAGATGAGTAAATCAGACGAAAACGAAAACGCATATATATCGTTACTGGACAAACCGGAAGTGATAAGGCGCAAAGTAAAACGTGCGGTTACAGACTCCGAGGGAGAAATAAGGTTTTCCGAAGACAAACCGGGCGTTTCAAATCTGCTATCAATACTTTCAGCAATTAGCGGAGATTCAATAGAAGAGACTGAAAAGTCGTTTGCGGGCAAGGGCTATGGAGAGTTAAAGGAAGCTGTAGCTAATGCGGTCTGTGACGAGCTTGAACCTCTCCAGAGCCGATATGAAAAGATAAGAGCAGACAAACAATATTTAGAAAAGGTAATGCAGGAAGGCGCAGAGAAAGCCGGGAGAAGCTCTCTTAAGATATTACGCAAAGTGTATAAAAAAGTTGGCTTTGTGCCAAGGGGATAATGATGCTCACAAAAGACTACAGGCTGTATGCGTTCGACCTAGACGGAACGCTAGTAGATACAAGAACGGACATAGCGCTCAGCATGAAGGAAGTAATGAAACTGGCCGGTCTGAGTGTTGCTACAGACGAAGAGGTACGTGCGTCGATTGGCGGCGGTGCAAAAAAAGCTGTTCAGCGTCTTACTGGATTTGAAGGTGAAGATCTTGATTACTATGTAGGCGTTTTTGAAAAGAAGTATGAAGAATTGTGCAGCGAAAATACAACGATATACGAGGGCGGAGAAGATCTCATAAGACGTTTGAAAAGCGAAGGCAAGCTGCTTGCCGTCATAACCATGAAAGCAAGAGTGCCCACGCACAAGATACTTAAGCGACACGGACTTTTTGATTTATTCAATGATGTTATTGCATTTGACGATGTAAAAAAGAGAAAGCCAGATCCTGAAAGTTTTTTCAAGCTGCTTGATAAGCACAATCTTAAAAGCGCTGATGCAATAATGATTGGAGACACAACGACGGATATCAATTATGCAAAAAATGCCGGAGTAGATGTGTGCGCAGTAAAATACGGATATGGGCAAAACGAAGACTTGGAAGGCCTTAACCCCGAGTATGTTGTTGACAGCTTAAAAAAGATATAATTGACAATCATATGTTTGATAATTGTAATTGTATGGTATATAATAGTATTAATTTATTGGCGGGGGTGCTGTAATTGGCTAAAATTGACGAGACTATGAAATTCTCTTTGGAGAAAGAGCTTGAGAATCCTGCAAGGGAAGTTATCTGGCTTATATATGATGCGCTCAAAGACAAGGGTTACGACCCTGTTAATCAGCTCGTCGGTTATATACTGTCAGGAGACCCAACCTACATCACAAGCTATAAGAACGCAAGGTCGCTTGTTAAACGTGTGGAACGTGATGAACTGCTGGAAGAGTTCGTCAAGGTCTACATAGACAACATGGCAAAGGTAGACGAATAGTATTGGAGAAAGTCTGCCTCGGTAAAAGTAAAATAAGCGTGTCGAAGCTGTGTTTTGGCACGCTTACTATAAGCCCTCTTCAAAAAAACTTCAGCATAGATAAAGGGGCAGATTTGTTAAAGTCAGCTTTTGATATGGGTGTGACTTTTTTTGATACAGCAGAGATATACGAAACATATCCGCATCTTAAAAGTGCCTTTAGTAACAATCCGGATACAGTTATATCTACGAAGTGTTATGCTTACGATGAAAAGACAGCAAAGAAAAGTCTTGAGATGGCAAGGAAAGGCCTTGGAAGAGACGTTATAGACATATTCATGCTGCACGAGCAGGAGAGCGAACTTACGCTCAAAGGCCACAAAAAGGCGATAGATTATTTTCTTAAGATGAAACAGAGCGGAGTGATCAGGGCATTTGGTGTTTCAACGCACCACATTGCCTGCGTAGAAGCCGCATCCTATCATGATGAGATTGAAGTTATCCATCCAATATACAACAAACGTGGGCTCGGTATCGCAGACGGCAGTATAGATAGAATGACTGATGCCATAAAAAAAGCGCATGAAGCTGGCATAGGTATATTTGCGATGAAGCCGCTTGGCGGCGGGCACATGTGCAAAACTCCAAAAGAAGCATTTGATTTCGTGCTTTGCAGTAGTTTTGTTGATGCTGTTGCAGTGGGCATACAGAGCGAAGCGGAGCTTGCCGGCAACGTTAAATATTTTTCAGGCAACCGTGAAGTCGAGTTTCACAATACTAAAGACAGAAAGATAATGATACATGATTGGTGTTCGGGCTGCGGCACATGCATATCCGCTTGTAAAAGCGGTGCGATATCGATAGAAAATGAAAAAGCGAAGGTTGACCAGTCAAAATGCGTGTTCTGCGGCTACTGCGCAGCAGCATGCAAAGAATTTGTAATAAAGGTGGTATAATATGAAAAGAATAATGTGTGTCGATATAGGCGAAAAGCGGATAGGCGTCGCCGTGTCAGACCTCTTGGGAATGACGGCGCAGGGTATAGAGACGTATAACAGAAAAGGCGACGGCGACGAGCAGTACATTTCTGATAAAGCAAAAGAGCTTGGTGCTTCGCTCATTATAGCTGGACTGCCGCTTAACATGAACGGAACAGAGGGCCCCGCAGTAGAAAAAGTGAAGTTATTCATGAGTGGTGTTGAAGCTCTTGGAAACAAAGTCGAATATCAGGACGAGCGAATGACAACAATGAGTGCAGAACGGACTCTGCTTGAGGCGGACATGTCACGGGAAAAGAGAAGAAAAGTAATAGATAAGGTTGCTGCAACATATATATTGCAGGCCTATCTTGATTCACACAGCTTTTAATGGAGGAGAAGATCATGGAAGAGAAAGAATTTGTAGAACTACTAGATGAAAACGAAAATCCGGTAAGCTTTGAAAGACTGCTCACATTCGAATACGACAACAGCGTTTATGTTGCGCTGACGCCTGCGGAAGAGTTCGAAGGCATTGAAAATGGTGAAGTGATTTTGCTGGAAATCCGTGAAGATGAAGAAGGCGAGGATTGCTACCTACCGCTGGATAACGAACAACAGCTAGAAGCCGTGTTCGAAGAGTTCGAGCGTCTCTATTACGAATAGAAAAAATCGATTGTTAAATAGTAAAGAGTTACCTCGATTTTATTGACATCTCAATCCGTTTATATTAGAATGGTCTAGCGTCTTAAAAAGACATGTACCTGTAGCTAAGCTGGATATAGCGTTCGGCTACGAACCGAAAGGACGGGGGTTCGAATCCCTCCAGGTACACCAAAAAAATAGCACCCCATCTGGGGTGCTGTTTTTTGTTTTGGAGGGATTCGAACGTGAGCCTGCCGCCGCCAGTGACGGGAAAAGGCAGGCGAGGCGGCGTGATAGAGAGCGAAGCGAACGGAGCGAATCACGGAAAAGGAGATATGATGCGCTTAGCATATTCTGGGGTGCTATTTTTTGTTTTGGAGGGATTCGAACGTGAGCCTGCCGCCGCCAGTGGCGGGAAAAGGCAGGCGAGGCGGCGTGATAGAGAGCGAAGCGAACGGAGCGAATCCCGGAAAAGGAGATGTGATGCGCTTAGCATATTCTGGGGTGCTATTTTTTGTTTTGGAGGGATTCGAACGTGAGCCTGCCGCCGCCAGTGGCGGGAAAAGGCAGGCGAGGCGGCGTGATAGAGAGCGAAGCGAACGGAGCGAATCACGGAAAAGGAGATGTGATGCGCTTAGCATATTCTGGGGTGCTATTTTTTTGTTTTGGAGGGATTCGAACGTGAGCCTGCCGCCGCCAGTGGCGGGAAAAGGCAGGCGAGGCGGCGTGATAGGGCGTGAGCACCGGAGCGAATCCCGTAGTGACATTAAATTGTTAAATAAAAAACCGCCGTATAATCACGACGGGTTTTTATCAACTACTTCTCATCAAAAGGATATTTAAGTATCATATTTCGTGCTGCCTTGACCTCATCGAGTCTTGAAACCGGTGTAGTCATAGGGGCATCGTGGAAGACATCTGCTCCATCAGCAGCCTCATTTGCTATTTGTATCATAGCATCTATGAATGCATCAAGCGTTTCCCTGCTCTCCGTCTCGGTTGGCTCTACCATAAGCGCTTCTTTGACTATAAGAGGGAAGTAAACAGTTGGCGGATGGAACCCAAAGTCTATGAGCCGCTTAGCGATATCAAGTGCACTTACACCCTGCTCTTTTTGTTTTGATGCTGAGAGGACAACTTCATGCATGCATGCGCTTCCGTATGGTATATCATAGTAGTCTTTAAGTCTTGAAGCGATATAGTTCGCATTTACAACAGCAGTTTTAGCTACCTCTTCCAAACCGTCGCTGCCCATCGTGAGTATATAGCTGTACGCACGTAATATAACTCCGAAGTTGGTGTAGAAAGAGCGTATCTGACCGATAGTGGCATCTTCGCAACAGGAAAAAACGTAGCCTTCCTCAGTTTTTTCTACTATAGGATCGGGAAGGTATGGTACAAGTTCCTGTGTAACGCCTACAGGGCCGGCGCCCGGGCCGCCTCCGCCGTGCGGTGTGCTGAATGTCTTGTGCAGGTTCAGATGCAGCACATCAAAACCCATGTCTCCCGGCCTTGCTATGCCGACGATTGGGTTAGCATTTGCACCGTCATAGTAAAGCAGTCCGCCTTTCTCATGAACTATCCTTGCGATCTCTACGATATCTTCTTCGAAAAGTCCAAGCGTGTTTGGGTTGGTAAGCATAAGCCCTGCTGTGTTATCATCAACTATTTGCGCAAGCGCAGCTATATCCACAGTTCCGTTGTCGTTAGACTTGACTTCGACAACGTCGAAACCGACAACAGTTGCAGATGCCGGGTTGGTGCCGTGCGCAGAATCAGGTACGATTATCTTGTTCCTGTGGCCCTGTCCATTCTTTAAATGGTGCTGCTTGATTATCATCAAGCCGCACATCTCGCCGTGTGCGCCCGCAGCGGGGGAAAGGGTAAACCGGCTCATGCCGGTTATTTCGCAGAGCTGCTGTTCAAGCTCATACATCACCTCCAGGCATCCCTGCACTGTTTTATCCGGTTGCAGAGGATGAACGTTTGAAAAACCTTCCAAACGAGCCATAGCCTCATTGAACTTAGGATTATACTTCATGGTGCATGAACCAAGAGGATAGAATCCTGCATCAACTCCGTAATTAAGCTTGGAAAGGTTAGTGAAGTGCCTTACAGCCTGAGACTCGCTTATCTCCGGAAGCTGCGCCTGCTGCTTTCTTATCATTTTTTCTGGCAGCGCATCTTGTCCATCAAGCAAAGGCACATCGCACTCCGGCAATGAATATCCGAAACGTCCCTGACGGCTCAGTTCAAAAACAAGTTCAGTTTTCATATTTTCACCGCCTTTTTGACCATGTCATCAATTTCTGCTTTAGTTCTCTTTTCAGTAACTGCCAGCAGCCATGTGCCGCTCAATTCAGGGTAATCTTTAGAAAGGTCATAGCCGCCGATAATGCCGTGTTCCAGCAGCTTTTCGTTTAGTTCTGCAATATTGCCCTTATAGCTGACTGCAAACTCCATAAAGAAAGGAGCGCTGAATGCCGGTTCAAACTTGTTTGATTCTATAAGCTCACTGTAAGCGTAATGAGCCTTACTCATGCTCTGCCTTGCAGCTTCTTCCAAGCCTGACTTGCCGAGCAGCGAAAGATACATTGTAACGGCAAGTGCATTTAGTGCATGGTTAGAGCATATGTTAGATGTCGCTTTTTGGCGCCGGATGTGCTGCTCTCTCGCCTGTATGGTCATAACATAGCCCGTTCTGCCCTTTGTATCCACGGTTTGTCCGATTATACGCCCCGGCATTTTCCTGACATATTTCTGCTTTGTAGCAAGGAAGCCAAGATAAGGACCGCCAAAATTAAGCGGAAGTCCGAGTGACTGACCGTCTCCGACTGCTATGTCAGCTCCAAGCTCTCCAGGCGCTTCCAGCAGCGTAAGAGACATAGGATCACAGCTCTGGATGACGAGCGCCCCTTTTTCCTTCGCAGCTTGCGCAAATATTGGAACATCTTCAATTGAACCAAAGAAATTGGGTGACTGCAGTATGATTGCGGCAGTGTCTCCGCTTAAAAGCTCAGTAAAACTATCCTCGTCCGTTACTCCATCCTGTATGCCGATCTCTTTTACTTCGATGCTGCGGAATTTTGCATAAGTTTCAAGCACACGCCTACTTTGCGGATTGACGCTTTTTGAAACCAGCACTTCGCTTTTCCCGTTTATGCTGCACGCCATGAAAGCTGCTTCTGCCAGCGCAGTTGCCCCGTCATACATCGAAGCGTTAGTTACGTCCATGCCGGTCAGCATGCATATGTATGACTGGTATTCAAAAGCCGCCTGAAGAGTTCCCTGGCTTATTTCCGCTTGATAGGGAGTGTATGCAGTGAAAAACTCCTGTCTTAGCAAAAGCTGGTCGACTGCACTTGGGCAGTAATGGTCATAAGCGCCTGCACCAAGAAAGCAGACGTTTTCAATTGTATTAATATTCTTTTTTGAAAGCTCTCTTAGCTTTTTATCTATCTCAAGTTCAGATTTTCCATGCTCTAAATTGAGCTTTCTTTTCAGCTTTACCTCATCAGGAATGCTGCTAAATAGCTCATTTATGTCCGATACGCTTATAGCTTCAAGCATCTCACGCTTTCCGCCCTGCGTAACGGGTATGTATTTATGCATTATTCCGCCTCCGATTCGCAGTATTTCTCATACTGGTCAGAATCCATAAGATCATCTATTTCAGCTTCACTTTTGATGCTGACAGCAGCTATCCAAGCTTCATACGGGTCTTCATTTGCAGTTTCGGGGGTGTCGGCAAGCTGCTCATTAACTTTGATAACAGTACCGGATATCGGCGAATAGATTTCTGATGCCGCTTTTACTGAATCCACAGTGCTAAGCACATCACCGGCCGCCAGAACTGTTCCAACCTCTGGAAGCTCGAAAAAAACAATGTCGCCAAGGCTGTTCTGCGCATAGTCGGTAATGCCGATATAAGCAGTATCACCGTCAACGTTTACCCACTCATGCTCCTCTGAATACTTAAGTCCCTCTACAACTTTCATTAAGATCATCCTCCTTTATAAAAAATAATTTATTTAGCATATTTCTTGCTGTAAAAAGGCTTTTTTACAACTATAGCCTTAACAGCTTTGTTTCTGATAATAACATCAAACTGCGTACCAATTTCCGAAAATTCCTTGCTGACAAGAGCCATCCCGAGTGTTTTGTTAAGTGTAGGTGCAAAACTTCCGCTCGTAACAAACCCAATTATTTTCCCGTCCCTTTCTATATCAAAATGGCTTCTTGGAACTCCGCGCTCTATTATTTCGAAACCGACGAGCTTTCTGGATACACCCTGATTTTTCTGTTCAGTAAGGACATCTTTGCCTATAAACTCGCCCTTGTCCGGTTTAACAAACATTCCAAGTCCAGCTTCGATAGGGGAAATGTCTTTACTTAGCTCATTTCCGTAAAGCGGCAGCGCAGCTTCAAAGCGAAGTGTATCACGTGCGCCAAGCCCTGCCGGTTTTAATGTACCATCGCCTGCACTGATGAGAGTATCCCACACGTTCTCTGCGTCTTTAGCATCGACATAAATCTCGAAGCCGTCCTCGCCAGTGTATCCAGTTCGGGAAACAAGGGCTGTTTTTCCACCAATGTCGACATTCTCGGTAAAGTGGTAGAACTTAATTTTACCGAGGTCATAGTTGCAGACTTTCTGCAATATCTGCTGTGCAAGCGGTCCCTGAACGGCAAGCTGTGCTATGCGCTCAGATATGTTTTCAACTTCGACAGTCTCAATGATATTCTGTTTTATCCAGTCGAAATCTTTATCGGTATTTGCGGCATTTACAACAAGAAGAATATCTTCGTTGCTTTTCTTGTAGACCAGTAAGTCATCAACAACGCCTCCGCCGGGGTAGCACATGGGGGAGTAGACGGCCTGGCCGGGGACTGCAGAAGATATGTCATTCGTAATAAGATGCTGTACAAACGCAAGTGCACTGCTTCCTTTAACAGCTATTTCTCCCATATGCGACACATCAAAAAGCCCGGCAGCGCTTCTTACATGTTTGTGCTCTTCGATAATGCTAGTGTACTGAACAGGCAGTTCCCATCCGCCGAAGTCTATGATCTTGCCGCCATGCTGCAAGTGTTTCGGGTATAATGGTGTTCTTTTCAAAATATCTCTCCTTTACATTTGTTTTGTAAATGCTGTTTTCACCATAAAAAAGGGAAAACAACACTAGTGTCGTTTTCCCTGTATAGTGACCCGAGAGATTCTACCGGCAGTTTGCCGATATTGCACCTTAGGTGCCGCTTTATGCGGCTTTCCAGAGCAGCGTCCGGATACAGTCCTTTTACCTGAAAGTTTCGCATAACAGCCTGACTCGCTGTACGCTTGCCTCGTCGGTGATTATACTCTCCCATATCCATCATCCGCATATATTCATATTTGTTTTCTGTATTCGACAAAAGACGCAGGATATCCTTTTATTTTCAGGTTAAAAAAAGAGCCGTATTTTAGCACGGCTCTTCGCTATTGTCATTCGCCTGTCGATGTCGTCGGAGATGTAGTAGTTGTCGGCTGGGTATATCCAAGGTCTTTTAAGTCATTCATGTCTATCATGACGCTATTTGAGCCGTCAGATAGAAATGCTGGAAGTTGTCCGTTCCATTTCTTTATCCATTCAAGCTCAAGAACTTCAGGATTCTCAGCTATAGCTTCAGCGAGTATCCTTTTCTCCTCGGCTTCGGCTTTAGCCTGAATGATGCGTGTTTCAGCATCGACCTGTGCCTGAGTGCGTTTCTGCTGTGCAGTTTCGACAGCTTTTTTTGCAACGGCCTCGTCTCTTATAGCCTGCTCGATCTCCTCGCCTCCGTCGGTGTCAAGGAAGGTTATGGAGTGCAGATAAAGGCCGTTATCATCGAACCTCTGAGTAAGATAGCTCTCTATCTCCATATAAACCTGCGAGCGCTTGCTTCCCAATATCTCTATTATGTTATAGTTTACCATCGCCGTGTCAATCGCACGCTGTGCAGCCGGTTTAACAAGTGTAGAGTTGATCACAGGCACGGTACGGAATGTCTTGAACACATCCACAGCCTTTGCGGGGTCTACCTGATACTTAACATCTATGGATATAGTAAGATACTGCGCATCCTTTGTCTGTCCGTAAAGGCTGTCTATGGTGTTGGTCTGTACTTCCGTAGAAAGTATATAGACGGTATCAAACGGCCCTTTTGTTTTGATACCTTCACCAAGCACGTCTTCCTGTACACCGCCGGAGAATGGTGAGTAGATAACGCCGACGCTGTTTGCCGGGACTATAGTGAAAAATGCCGGTATCATTATGATCAGCCCAAGCAGGCTCAGCCATTGTTTTGAATTGGCTTTCCAGCCGGTATTCCCGTTAACGCGCTTAATGCCTGCGGCTATGAAAATGACGATGACGGCTATTACCGATAGAATAATATAAGTCATACTTTTCCTCCTGATTTTTATAATTTAAATTATATAATATAAAGTGTATACAAAAATGTGAAACTTCTGTGAACGTTGATATGCTTTGTGAACAGAACGTAAAAACGTAAAGTTTATATTTGTTAAAAAAACGACCGCATGTTAATATATGAAAAGGTGAAATAACTTATGTTCGGATACATAGCGCCGCTCGTTCCAGAGCTAAAAGTAAAGGAACACGAGGCATTCAAAGGCTATTATTGCGGCCTTTGCAAGACAATAAAAGAAAATTATTCAAATACAGCCCGATTTATGTTAAGCTACGATTGTGCTGTTTTATCTTTGCTTCTTTCTTCGCTCAGCGATGAGATACCAAGAGTCACAAAAGAGCGCTGCATTGCCAGCCCTTTAAAGAAAAAGACCATTATTCGCTCTAGACAGGCGGGGTATGCGGCTGGAGTAAATGTGCTGCTAGGCTATGGTAAAGTTAAAGATACAGCAGCAGATGATAAAAAGCTGTATGCACACATGCTGCTCACATTTTTTCGGCGGCAGTTCAAACACGCTTCTGCTGACTACGAAGAACTGTCAGAAAAGTTTCTGCTGCATCTTGACAGCCTTGCAAAGCTGGAAGAGAAAAAGTGCGATAATATTGATGAAGTTTCGTCGCAGTTTGGTGAACTTCTGGCTGAAGTTTTCTCACTCGCGCCCTATCCTTTTATGGATGAAGGAACTAAAAAAGCAATGCATCATCTTGGGTATAACCTCGGAAGATGGATATACATAGCAGATGCAGTTGACGACTTAGAGAAGGACTACAAAAAGAACAGATACAATGTGTATCTACAGCGCCCTTTTGACGATATTGCCGGACACAGGGGCAGGATATTGGAAGAAGCGCAGTTTAATTTGAAATACACGCTTTTTGAAGCGTGCAGGGCCTATGAACTGCTGGATATAAAAAGAGACAAAGGATTGATAGACAATATTATGTATCAAGGACTCGCAAAAAAGACGGAAGATATACTAAAGGGGGACATTGATGGATCCGTATAAAGTGCTTGGAGTCAGCCGCTCTGATTCCGACGAGACTATAAAAGCTGCATACAGGAAGCTGGCAAAGCAGTACCATCCGGATAGATACAGAGGGCACGATCTTGAAGAGTTGGCGGGCGATAAGCTAAAACAGATAAATGAAGCGTACGACCTTATTCAAAAAGAACGCAAAGCCTCAAACAGCTACAGCCGGGGTTCTGGTTCAGGCTATACCGGAAGTACAGGCGGAAGCTACAGCGGAAGCGCAACCTATGCTGAAATAAGGCGTATGATACAACTCGGCAATATATCACAGGCAGAGGCTATGTTGGACAACATGAGCAATCACGATGCCGAATGGCACTATCTGAAAGGTGTGATACTCCAGCGCAAGGGCTGGTACGACGGTGCAAGGCAGCACTTTGCAAACGCCAGAAATATGCAGCCGGGCAATCCCGAATATGAAAGTGCATATAATACTGTAAACGCAAGTGCAAACAGCTACGGGCAGACTAACTACGGTAACCAGTACCAGAACTCATCATGCAGCTGCTGTGATGTCTGCGCAGGGCTTATGTGTGCAGACTGCTTGTGCAATTGCTGCGGCGGATGCTGATAGATAAAAATTACAGCGGGGAAGATTATATGTCAAGATTCAAACATACAGCCCATAGAGTTAGTCTAACTGCGATGTTCATTGCTATGTCGCTGCTTTTTATGTACCTTGCTTCGATAATACCTGTGCTTAGGATAACATTTTATTTTCTAAGCTCTGTTTTTGTGATGGGGTTGCTTCTTGAAGACGAAGTTATGCTCTCGTTCATGATGTTCGGTGCAGTTTCCGGGCTTTCGATGCTGCTAATGCCTTTTACGATGGCGCTTCCATACGTCATCTTTTTCGGCCACTACGGAATCGGCAAATATTTAATAGAGAAAAATGTCAAAGATAAGATATTAAGATACGTGCTGAAACTAATTTATTTTAATATAGCTCTTGCGCTTGCTTATCTTGTTGCAAGAGATCTTCTGTTCAGCACTGCGGAAGGCGCCGGACTTGCCATATGGATAGTCATAGTAATAGCTGAAGTCGCTTTCATATTTTATGACTTCCTGTTTTCAAGAATAACCGGATTCTATTTTAATAATATCAGAAGATACCTTACAAAAAGCTGACATAAGACCAATTCGACCAGAAAAGAGGCGGATATTATGTTGATAAGAAGAGTTGCAGTTGTCTGTGTTGCTGTTTTAGTATGCACAGCGCTGTTGTTTGGCTGCGCTCAAGAACCGGAAGAAATGGTTCAGGATGAAGAAAGTCTTAACGCTGTGTCTGCGGCGACTGAGGCAAGGTATGCCGCGAGGGAGATAAGGGGATATGAGGGGGCAAGGCTGGATCCGGCCATAGGTCCGCGTGACAACTCGATCAAAGGCGTACAATATGTAAAGCTTTCACAGTTCAGACTAAAGATAACAGGACTCGTGGATAAAGAGCTTGAACTAGCATACGACGAAGTCCTGGAATTCCCGTCATACGAGCGGCTTATCACGCTATACTGCGTTGAAGGGTGGGACGCTACGATACTCTGGGAAGGTGTGAAGATAACAGACTTAATAGATGCAGCAGGAGTGTCAGACTCTGCAAAAACCGTTATATTCAAAGCAGTTGACGGTTACACTACATCGCTTCCGCTGGCAGAGATAATACAAAAGGACATGCTGCTTGCCTACATGTCAAACGGAATAGACATACCGCCGGAGATGGGTTTTCCGTTCATAGTCGTTGCGGAAGACAAGCTTGGTTACAAGTGGGCGCGATGGGTGAATGAAATAGAGCTGTCAGACAATCAGGATTACGAAGGCTACTGGGAATCTTACGGGTATTCCAATGAAGCTGATATAAATTAAAATGTTACAAAAAAACAAAGAACGGAGACAGAATATGAGCAATATCATTGTAATCACAGGTGGAACAAGCGGATACGGAAAAGCTGCAGCACAGAAATTTGCAGCCAGAGGAGAAACGGTAATCGCCGTCAGCAGAAACAAACAGAGCCTTGCTAAGACCAGACAAGAGCTTGGAGTCGATGTATTTTCCGCGGATGTAACAAAAACGCAGGACTGGAACGCTCTTTATGATTATGTGTTGAACAAATACGAAAGAGTGGATTTACTTGTCAACAACGCAGGCGCTGCAATAACGGTTAGCCCGCTTGACGAGCAGCCTTTCGAACAGATCGATATGTGTGTTGATCTTAACTTAAAAGGAGTCATATACGGCTGCAGGGTGTTCATGCCGCTATTTAAAGAGCAAAAGGGCGGCACTATCATGAACGTTTCCAGTATATGTGCAGAGCAGTCGTGGACGGGCTACAGCGTATACGCAGCTGCAAAAGCCGGGATGGTCAGCTTTACGAAATCCATGATAGTAGAGCTTCAGCCGCACGGAGTACGTGTGTCCTGTCTTATACCTGCTGCAGGCGAAACCAATTTCTGCAAAAACTCCAATATAAATAAAGGCGGCTTCAAAATGCAGGCTGAAGATTTCGCACAGGTGATATATGACACGTTCTATCTGCCTAAGCATATAGTAGTGCCGGAAGTGACTGTATGGGGGATAGACCAACTTATAGTACCGCTATAAGCTATTTATCGTGAGTTGGGCTGCTTTCACCGGTGATGGGTATTTCATCGCCGAGGTACTTTGGCTCCGGTTTTAATATGTTCACATAAATCAAATCCTTAACGCGGGCAAAGCTCTCTCTTAGTGAATCATAATCAGCGTAAAGATAACGCCTTGGGTCAGAGTTTACTCCTTGTACATCAAGCCCAAGCTGCTGTGCGATATAGACTGCTCTATAGATATGGAACTTCTGTGTAACGACGATCACATCGCTGACGCAGAATACATCCCTTGCACGATAAAGGCTCTCATATGTTGAAAATCCTGCATGATCAAGGAATATATCTTCCTGCGGAACGCCCTTTGAAATGGCGTAATTCATCATAGCGTTGACTTCATCATAATCAGTTTTCCCATGGTCGCCGCTGAATAGCAGTCTGTCGGCTTTGCCGGCATTGTATATCTCTATAGCATAATCCACTCTGTCCTGCAGAACGGCGGAAAGCCGCTCGTCAGAAAAAACCCGTGAGCCAAGCACGAGAACGCACTGTGCTTTTTCAAGCTCTTCTATATTGTTAATATCATAGATTTTGTTTGCAGAAAAGCAAATTACAATTGTATTGAATGCTATGAATAGTATGGAAGCTGTAACAAAAAGAAAAATCAGAAGTTTGAAACCAGTTCTAATAAAAATGCCAGTCAAGATGCTGCCTCTTTCTCCACCTTTTAATAAGATATATCATTTCGCATCAAAAGACAATATACTTTGTCTCATTTAGTTGACAATGATGATAAACACTATAAAATAGTAATATAAATCAAAAAAAGGAGACATGATGAAAGAGCTGGATTTCTTAAGAAAATTAAAATCTGTAGCGTTTGCAACAATGGAAGACGGAATGCCTTCAGTAAGAATAGCAGACGTTATGCTGATAGAAGATGATAAAATATATTTTCTTACTGACAGAGGAAAGTCTTTCTACCGGCAGTTAATCGAAAACAAGCATGTTGCGTTGGTCGGCATGGACGAAAATTATGTCTCGGTCAGAGTTAGCGGGAAGGCTATGCCGGCTGATTGTACATATGTCGATAAGATTTTCGAAGAAAATCCTGCGCTCGGTAATATCTACGCCCCAAACACTCGGGATATATTGGAAGCGTTTTGTATATGCGAAGGGATAGGGGAGATATTCGACCTTTCGGAAAAGCATCCGAAACGTACAAGGTTCGCTTTCGGCGGCGAAGAACCGATAGAACCTGGATACAGCATAAAGAGCGATGCGTGTATTAAATGCAGGGTATGTGTTGTCAGCTGCCCTGTTGGAGCAATAAGTGAGCAGGATGATGAATTAGTTGTAGACAGTACTTCTTGTTTAGAGTGCGGGCGCTGTTTCGAATTCTGCCCGGTAGATGCAATAGAGCAGCCTAAAAGATTTAATTTGGAGGAGTCATGAAAAAAGTATTCTTTTTAGTATTGGCAGTAGTTTTGTTATTTGCTTTCGCAGGGTGCAACAGCGATAGCAGTGAGCCCGAACCAGCTCTTTCAGAAAATTCTGTAACAGTAGAAGAAGGCGTGCTGCGTGTTGGGATGGACCTTCAATATCCGCCGTTCGAGACGTTTGACGATGAGGGTAATCCGACCGGCATAAGCGTAGATGTTGCGCAGGCTTTTGCAGACAAGCTGGAGCTTGAGCTCGAAGTAGTAAACATGGACTTTTCAACGCTGATTCCTGCACTGGAAACAGGAGATATTGATATAGTAATAGCGTCTATGTCTATAACGCAGGAACGTGAAGAAAAGGTAGATTTCACAGCGCCATATTTCTATTTCAAGATAATAGGACTTATGAACAAAGATTACGCCGACGCTAATTCTCTTAACGATGAGTCAACTGCAGACGATCTTTGGGCTATCAAAGATACAAGGTTTATTGGTCTTGCCGGCCAGATATCAGTGTCAATACCTGAAGAGCACGGGTTCGATGTAAAGATGTCGGTAGATAAATCTGCTGCAATAACAGAGATAGTGAACGGAGAATCTGACATACTTGTCATAAGCCCGGAAGTTGTAGTGGGCGCTCATAACGCCAATCCTGATACAACGTCGGTATTCTGGACTGCGCTGGACGTCAGCCCGATAGGCATGGCGGTAGACGAAAGCAACAAAGAGCTTCTAGAGCTTGCGGACGAGTTTATAGCGCTGATGGATTCTGAAGGCGGAGTATATGACCAGCTGAGAGAGAAATATTCTGATACTCTTGAAGAGCTCTACGGAGACGGTTTCACGATGGATTTCTATATCTATGAATGATAAAAGCGCAAAAAGAAGAATATTAAACATGCTGCAGTTCTTCGGAGCTGCGCTTGTTTATGTTGCGCTTATTGTGTTCGTAACAATAAGGATGGCTCAAGACAACTTCAGCTTCAGCCGTATCTTTGAATACTCATGGCTGCTAAAAGAAGGAATCCTCAACACTCTTATAATAAGCGGATATTCACTGCTGTTCGGACTGATACTGGGTTTTTTTCTCTACCTTGGCAGAGAAAGCAAAGTGTACTTTGTAAAAAGTCTTGCAAACATATTTATTGAAGTTATGATGGGAACTCCGCTTCTTGTGCTGGTATTCATTGCGGCATATTTCATAGGCCCGGCATTCGGCTATAAAGACGACTATATTCTCGGTATAATCTCGATAACAGTTTATATCGGCCCGTATATGGCAAACATGTTTAAAAGCTCTATAGACAGCATAGACAAAGCTCAGTTCGTGGTAATGGATCTGTATGGTTTTTCTACATTTAAAAGATACAGATACATAATACTGCCCCAGATTTTCCGCAGAATGCTGCCGACTCTTATGAACAATTTCACGTATGCCATAAAAGGCAGTTCTCTTTTGTACGTTGTTGCAGTCACTGAAATTGCGTATTCCATCAAGCTTATACAGTCAAAGAACTTTGCATATACTGAAGGTTATCTGCTGCTGTGGTTTGCTTATCTTGCTATAACTCTGCCGCTGACGCTTATTTCAAAGGCGCTGGAGAGGCGGTACAGCATATGAAGTTAAAGATAAGCGGAGTAGTTAAAGACTACGATAAACGTGTGCTCGACGGTGTATCTATTGAAATAGAAAGACGTTCAGCTGTAGCTGTTATCGGCCCTTCCGGCTGCGGTAAATCGACCCTACTGCGGCTCATTGCTGGTATAGAATTTCCCCAGCAGGGGCAGATCGAAATAAACGGCACAAAGATAACACCTGCTTCAATACAACAGTATCAAAAGACAATAGGAGTTGTTTTTCAGGATCATAATTTGTTCCCGCATCTTTCACTGGAAAAGAACATTACCATAATCTTAGAGAAAATACACGGCATGAAAAAAGAAGACGCTGAAAAAAGAGCAGATGAATTGCTAAATCTTTTACACCTCTCGGGCCATGAACACAAGCTTCCGGCTAAAGTTTCGGGCGGACAGGCTCAGCGTGCCTCTATTGCACGTGCGTTAAGTACAAACCCAGACCTTCTGCTCCTTGATGAGCCTACAGCTTCGCTCGATCCAGTGCTCACGCACGAAGTGTTAACAGCTATACAGGAGTTAAAAACGCTTGGTAAAGATTTTATATTTGTAACACACGAGATTGCATTTGTTAAGTCTTTTGCAGACTATGTGATTTTTATTGACGAGGGGAATATAATAGAACACGGCGGAGCGAATATATTAAACAATCCTGCAACAAAAAAGCTACAGGCATTTCTGAAAAATGTAACTTACGGCTGCTGATAAGAAAATGCATTTTGATATTTTATGTCCGGATGTTATAATGAGAAAAACAAATATGGAGGATAAACTATGGATATCAAAGCAAAAATCGAAGAGATAGTTGAAAAAGTAAAAAGTGATAAAAACTTCGGTAAAAAGTTTATGGGCGATCCTGTGAAAGCTGTCGAGTCTATATTGGGGATAGACCTGCCGGACGACCAGATAAACAGCATAATAGATGGCGTAAAGGCAAAACTTTCAATTGACAACGCTTCAGATGCCTTAGGGTCTATCAAAAAGCTTTTCTGAGCTGAAAAATATGACTGAAAAACAAAAACGTATAGAAAAAGCAGGAGATTTGTTCAACAAAGGCTACAACTGTGCACAGGCAACGGCTGTTCCTTTTTATGACGTCGTAGGGGTAGAAGAAGATACTCTTATAAAGACAAGCTGTGCTTTCGGCGGCGGTGTCGCAAGGATGCGCAATGTATGCGGTGTCGTCAGCGGTATAGCGCTTATTTTCGGGCTGAGCCGACCATGTCTTGATGTTACTGACCCGGACGCTAAGGCTGATATGTATGAAAAGGCGCAGGAACTGATAAACAAGTTCTCGGCAAAAAACGATACTGTTATCTGTTCAGAGCTTCTTGACGACTTTGAAAAGAATCCACCTAATGAAGAGCCATACACCAGCAAGCCCTGTTTAAAACTAGTAGAGGACGGCGCAGCTATACTCTGTGACTATTTGGGAATAGAATAGCCTATTCCTCAATATAATCCGGCAGCTCACCTGTTTGTTCCTGCCAAAGGAAAGTGACCAGATCATCAAACTCAGTCTGGTCTTTTCCGATGATGACGAGGCCCTGTTTGGCCTTTAGCTCGTCGTCGGCTTCTTTAATTATCCTATATCTGTAATCGTCTTCAACTACGTCAACGTGTATCCAGTCTTCATCTGTCTGTACAAATCCTTTTATGCGCAGCGCATACTCTGAAAGCCCTTTTGTAAAGGCTACTATGCTGCTCTTTCTATACGGTTTATTAAGCTTGATAGTATATGTAGCAGTTCTGTTGCCGGGCATATTATAAGACTCTTCAATTACGCCGCTGTTTACCAGATACTTTTCTATTTCACTGATAGGTACATCTGCCTGCACAGCTCTTTTTATGAAAGCTTTTGGATTAAGCGATTTGATTTCATTTTCGATTTCGTCCACAGTTTTCTCGTCAGCTAGGTCAGTTTTATTAATAATAACAAAGCTGCTTGAAACTACCTGGTTTACAAGCTGCGGCAGCATTTTATAGTATTTCAAGAATAACGTTGAATCAATAATACATACAGAACCCATATACTCATACCCGCGCTGCATGTGCGGTGAGAGTTCTTCCAGAATTGAATTCATAGATGAAGGGTCGGCAAGCCCGGAGTTTTCTATAACAAGAGTGTCGATATCTAGTTTTTGAAGTTCTATCATAGTTTTTAAGAAGTTTGCCTTAATACAACTGCAAAATATTGAGCCGTTGTTTACCTCAACGTACTCAAGCCCGTTTTTATCGATAGTTCTGCCGTCAATGCCTATAACGCCAAACTCGTTTATAAGAACTCCGGTCTTTCGGCTATGCATATCTGTCAAAAGCCGCTTTAAAAAAGTGGTTTTACCCGAACCCAGAAACCCGGAAATTATATATAATTTGATTTTTTCTTTCATGTTACGCTCCAAAAGAATTTCTTTAGTCAATGATATCACAGCAAAAAATAAAATTAATGTAAATATACCGCAATAATTGTACATATTTGTTCAATGTGTTAAATTATAAATGAGTTGATGCAGCATAAAATATGTCTAAAAAGAAATTTAGATGTTTAAAAAAACTTTGTACTGTGTTAATATGATTACATCAAAACAATACATGAGGGAGACACTATGAAGCCGGAGTTACTGGATAAGAAAGCAAGAGAATATCTGCCGCAGATGAGCGAGTTTTTGAGAGATTTAATCGCCATACCTGGTGAAAGTGCAGGCGAAAAAGAAGTGATAAGACGCATAAAGAAAGAGATGCTGGATCTTGATTTTGATGAAGTCGAAATAGACCCTATGGGCAATATATTGGGATTCATGGGAGACGGCGAAAAGATAATTGCATACGATGCTCATATAGACACAGTTGGCATCGGCAACAAGGAAAATTGGAGCTTCGACCCATATGAAGGATATGAGAGCGACGAAGAAATAGGCGGCCGGGGAGCATCCGACCAGCTTGGAGGAATTGTAAGTGCCGTTTACGGTGCAAAGATAATGAAAGACCTTGGATTGCTTTCCGGATATACAGTTCTTGTAACTGGAACTGTACAGGAGGAAGATTGTGACGGCCTTTGCTGGCAGTATATTATAAAAGAAGACGGGATAAAGCCGGAGTTTGTAGTGATAACTGAACCTACCGACGGCAACGTATACAGAGGTCAGCGAGGCAGGATGGAGATAAAGGTTGAAGTATCTGGAATCTCGTGTCACGGCTCTGCGCCGGAGCGCGGAGACAATGCTATATACAAGATGGCAGAGATAATAACGCAAGTCAAAGAGCTCAACGAACGTTTAAGATATGATGAGTTCCTTGGCAAAGGAACGCTGGCAGTTTCCCAGATTTTCTATACATCTCCTTCAAGGTGTGCAGTTGCAGACAGCTGCGCAATATCTATAGACAGGCGGCTGACAGACGGCGAGACATACTTGTCCGCTCTTGAAGAAATAAAAGATTTGCCGGCAGTAAAAGAATACGCTGCGCAAGTCAGCATGTATAAATATGACCGTCCGTCATATACCGGGCTTGTCTACCCGACAGACTGCTATTTCCCGACTTGGGTTCTGCCTGAAGACCATGCAGCCGCAATAGCTATGGAAGAAGCATATGCATCGCTATATGGCGCACCTAAAGTAGACAAATGGACATTCTCAACAAACGGTGTCTCAATTATGGGAAGATACGGAATCCCGTGCATTGGCCTTGGGCCTGGCAAAGAAGCTCAGGCACATGCACCAAACGAGAAAACATGGAAAGAAGACCTTGTAAGGTGCGCAGCAGTCTACGCCGCTCTGCCATCAGAATACGCAAAACAAGCTTAAGGAGCAAATATGAAAGATATAAATAACGTAATCAAACAATTGGGCCAGCTTAGCCTCAATGAGATGTACAATAACGATTTTCTTCTTACATGGGAAAAGACACTTGACGAGTTAATGGGTGTTTTTAAAACTGCTCAGATATTAAGGATGATGCGTGAAAACAACATTTCACCAAAAATATTTGAAAGTGGTCTGGCTGTCTCGCTTTTCAGAGACAACTCAACAAGAACGAGATTCAGCTTTGCAAGTGCATGCAATATGCTCGGGCTTACTGTGCAGGATCTTGATGAAGGAAAATCACAGATAGCACACGGCGAAACAGTGCGTGAAACAGCTAACATGATATCGTTCATGGCAGACGTTATTGGCATACGTGATGATATGTACATTGGCAAGGGTAATACGTATATGAGAAACGTATCTCAGGCTGTGCAGGAAGGATACGAAGACGGAGTGCTGGAGCAGCGTCCGACACTTGTTAATCTGCAGTGCGACATAGACCACCCAACACAGGCAATGGCGGATATGGCGCATCTTATTGATCATTTCGGCGGAATTGAGAATCTTAAAGGTAAAAAGATAGCTATGACTTGGGCGTATTCGCCGTCATACGGCAAACCGCTTTCTGTTCCTCAGGGCATAGTCGGGCTTATGACACGCTTCGGTATGGATGTTACACTGGCTCATCCGGAGGGCTACGAAATAATGTCTGATGTTGAAAGAATAGCAGCAGACAATGCAAAGGCAAGCAGCGGGAGCTTTACAAAGACGAACAGCATGGCAGAAGCTTTCGAAGGCGCGGATATCGTTTACCCTAAGAGCTGGGCATCATATGCCGCTATGGAAGAACGCACAAAACTTTACGGCGAAGGTGATACACATGGTATTCACCGGCTCGAAAAGCAGCTCCTAAAAGAAAACGAGAAGCATATGGATTGGGAGTGCACTGAAGAGCTGATGGCGCTGACTAAAGACAAAAGCGCACTTTACATGCACTGCCTGCCAGCAGATATTACAGGCGTTTCATGTCAGCAGGGCGAGGTTGCAGCTAGCGTTTTCGACAGATACAGAGTTCCGTTATATAAAGAAGCGGGACATAAACCTTACATAATAGCAGCAATGATACTTCTTTCAAAAATAAAGGATCCGTCAGAGTTCCTGAATAATGCGCTAAATAATAATATCAACAGATACAGAGGATAGAATATGAGCAGAATGGTTATTGCTCTTGGAGGCAACGCACTCGGAGAGAACCTTCATGACCAGATGATAGCTGTCAGAAAAACAACAAAGGAAATAGCAAAGCTTGCAAAACAAGGGCACGAGATAGTACTGACCCACGGCAACGGGCCGCAGGTCGGTCTTATGCTCGATATTTTTGACAGCTATAAACTGCACCACAATATAGACACATTCACAATGTCGGTATGTGTAAGCATAACACAGGGCTATATAGGCTACGATCTTCAGAACTTCATGCGTGAAGCTATGCTTAATCTTGGTCTCGATATACCAGCATCAACGGTGATAACCCAAGTGATAGTAGATGAGAACGACCGTGCTTTCAAAGAGCCGACAAAGCCAATAGGGCTTTATATGAACGAAGAGCAGTCGAAGGCTGCAAAGGACAAAGGCGAAAAACTCATATTTGTTGAAGGAAAGGGCTGGCGGCAAGTCGTCGCTTCGCCTCAGCCACTGCATATTGTCGAGAGTGAAACGATAAAGACACTTCTTAAGTCAGGACAGCTCGTGATAGCCTGCGGTGGCGGAGGGATACCGGTCATAGAGCAGGGGAACCATCTAAAAGGTGTGCAGGCTGTTATAGACAAGGATCTCTCAAGCGCAAGACTGGCAAAATTGATTCATGCTGACTATTTTGTTATACTTACAGCAGTAGAAAAAGTATATCTTAACTACGGCAAACCGGATGAAAAACCGCTAGATGAAATCTCCTGCAGACAGGCGAAACAATACATAAAAGAAGGACATTTCGGCAAAGGTTCAATGCTTCCTAAAATTGAAGCATCCATGCAGGTAGTAACAGAAAATCCGAAGTGTACAGCGCTTATAACTTCACTGGAAAAAGTTACAGAAGGATTGCAAGGCAAAACCGGTACAAGAATAACTGCATAAACGGAGCAGCTTTATATGATACAGCTTATTGGAAACGGAATACTGGTAACCAGAAACGTGAGAACACCGTTAATTAAAAACGGTTGCGTTGTTGTTGAAGGAAATACGATAAAAGACTATGGCAAAACTGAAGATATGAAATCCTTATATCCTGATGCTTCATTCTATGATGCAAATGGCGGTCTTATAATGCCGGGGCTTATAAATGCACATGGTCATATATACAGCGCACTTGCCAGAGGCATGTCACTCAAAAATGCAGGGGTTTCAAAGAACTTCACGCAGATACTTGAAAACCTGTGGTGGAGAGTGGACCGTGCTCTGTCAGCAAAAGAAATAGAAGCAAGCGCATATGTTACATATCTTGACGGCATAAGGAACGGTGTTACGACAGTGTTTGACCACCATGCCAGCGCAGGCAGCGTAGCCGGCAGCCTGTTTAACATTGCGGGAGTAGCTAATGATATAGGTGTAAGGACGTCTCTTTGCTACGAAGTATCCGACAGAGACGGCAAAGAAATCAGTGACGCAGGAATTAAAGAGAATACAGACTTCATCGGATGGGCAGAGGATGAGCAAAGCGATATGATAAAAGCGATGTTTGGTTTGCACGCTTCGTTCACTCTTTCGGACGTCACTCTTGAAAAATGCGTCGAAACTGCTGCAGACTGCGGATTCCATGTTCATGTAGCTGAAGGAATAGACGATTTAAACGACAGCACCAGAAAATACGAAATGCGTGTTGTTGAGAGGCTTGATAAGTTCGGTATACTAAAACCAAATACTCTGGCAGTTCATTGCATACATGTAAACGATATAGAGATACAACTCTTGAAGGATTCTGGCAGCATAGTAGCACACAACCCGGAGTCGAATATGGGTAACGCCGTCGGCTGTGCAGACGTTCTTAAGATGATGGATAAAGGTATACTCGTCGGTCTGGGAACGGACGGATATACAACAGACATGTTCGAATCGCTAAAATGCGCCAATCTTATACAAAAGCATGTAAAAGAAGATCCAAGTGTTGCGTGGGCAGAACCGCCAAAAATGCTCTTCCAAAACAACAGCGAGATATGCAGCAGGTTCTTCAGCAAAAAAATAGGCATAATTGAAAAAGACGCGCTTGCAGATATTATCGTACTTGAATATTTCTCGCCGACGCCGATAACGCTGAATAACATAGACTCGCATATGCATTTCGGTCTTTCCGGCAAGTCAGTAATATCCACTATGATAAACGGAAAGTTCATAATGAAAGACAGAGTAATACACGAGCTTGATGAACAAAAGATTTATGCAGATTCAAGACAGATTGCAAAAGAGTTCTGGAACCGTGCATAAAATAAGGAGCCGCAAATGAACGAGAAGATGACACCGATTTCTTTTGATAAACTAATATACTGGATGCGCAGCGAATATGAGAGCTGTGGCAGCATTTTTGGTATAGATAAATCTAAGTTCTATAGAGCTAAAGGGAAACAGCAGCACACTATGTTCTCAAGCAGACTCGGTTCTCTTGTTGGCCCGGCAGCAGGCCCTAACACTCAGCTTGCGCAGAATATTTTATCAGCATATTTATGTGGTTTACGATTCATAGAGCTTAAAACCGTTCAAACATTAGACGGCGAAGACTTGGCTAGGCTGATACCACGTCCGTGCATAAACGCTCAGGACGAAGGTTACAACTGTGAGTGGTCAACAGAGCTAACTGCAGAGCAGGCATATGAAGAGTACGTAAAGGCATGGTTTGCACTGCACATAGCCTCACAAGAATACGGGCTTTCAGAGCAGCCGGATTTCATATTCAATATGAGCGTTGGCTACGACTATGAAGGCGTAACATCGCCAAAGATAGATAAATACATAAACGAAATGATGTACGCAGGCGATACGGAAATCTGGTCAGAATGCAAATCGCTCCTTCTCGAAAACGTCAGGATGTTCAGGAATGTTACTGCAGAATACATAGAGGAGATCTCGCCCAAGATAACAAACTCAATAACGCTGTCTACACTTCACGGCTGTCCACCGCAGGAAGTAGAAAAAATCGCAAACTACTTCCTGAAAGAAAAGAAGCTGCATACATATATAAAACTTAACCCCACTCTTCTCGGATACGAATTCGTAAGGAAAACACTGGATGATATGGGTTATGATTATATAAGTTTTGACACTACCCACTTTGATCAGGATCTTAAGATGGACGATGCTCTTGCTCTTATAGAAAGACTAATGCAGACTGCATCACAAAACAACAGGCAGTTCGGAGTTAAAGTGTCAAATACTTTCCCGGTTCAGATAAAGAAAGCGGAGCTGCCGGGGGAATACATGTATATGTCGGGAAGGGCGCTTTTTGCTCTTTCAGTAAACGTTGCTAAACAGCTTTCAGAACGCTTCGATGGGAATCTGAATATTTCATATTCGGGCGGTGCAGACTATTTCAATGTAGATAAACTGATAAGTGCAGGTATTAAACCGGTAACAGTTGCTACAACTATATTAAAGCCAGGCGGCTATGCAAGAGCAAAGCAGATATGTGAAAAGATACATAATATAAAAACACCGGAAAAAATCGACATAGACTTATTAAGCGATATCGCAGAAAAGGCAGTAGATGACAAGCATCTTATAAAAGACGCAAGAGAAGTCGATTCACGTAAAACTGCCTCAAAGCTTAGAATGTTCAACTGTTTTATTTCGCCCTGTCAGGAAGGCGGCTGTCCTATAAATCAGCAGATACCTGCATACCTTGACATGGTCAGCAAAGGCAAATACGAACAAGCGCTTAAAATCATAACTATAGATAATCCGCTTCCTGGCATATTGGGAGATATATGTACGCATTTCTGTCAGGATAAGTGTACGCGAATTGATTATGAAGAATCGCTGCAGATAAGGCAGGCAAAGAAAATTGCCTCAGAAAAAGCCCAAAAAAAGCTTATCAGAGAAATAAAGCCGAGTGAGATAAAAACTGATATAAAAGCTGCGATAATAGGTGGAGGTCCGGCGGGCATCAGCGCAGCTGTTTTCCTTAGAAGAAACGGTGTAGATGTCACTGTTTTTGAAAGGCTGAAGCGTCCTATGGGCGTTGTATCGCACATTATTCCGAAGTTCCGCATAGACCAGAAAACTATTGACCGCGATGTTCAGATGGCAGAAAAACAAGGCGTGAAATTCGTATTCGGTGCTGATGATAATTTTGACATCGAGAAGCTGAAAAAAGATTATGGATTTGTGATAATCGCTACCGGAGCTTGGATGAAGGGACACTGCCCTGTAGAAGAGGGCGAAGAATACCTTATAGACGCTCTGGATTTCCTTAAGGAATCAAGAGAAGCAGACTGTAAACTAAGTTTGGGAAAGAACGTAGCGGTCATCGGAGGCGGTGACGTTGCTATGGACTGCGCAAGGGCAGCAGCAAGAGCAGATGGCATAGAGAACGTTCATATCGTATACAGACGTACCAAAGAGTTCATGCCTGCTCAGAAGGAAGAAAAAGATGCAGCGCTTGCCGAAGGCGTAGTTTTCAAAGAGCTGCTTTCACCGATAAGCTGCTCCAGAGACACATTGAAAGTGTGCTCAATGCGTCTTGGTGACATAGACGCAGACGGTAGAAGAAAGACGCTTAAAACAGACGTAACAAGCGTAATGTATTATAACACCGTAATAAGCGCAATTGGCGCACGTGTAGACAGCTCTGGAATGGATGACAACGGTATTGATATTAAATCAACAAACAGCAGCAATGAAACGAATGTTGAAAATGTATATCTTGCCGGAGACTGCAGAAGAGGCGCCGCCACGATAGTAGAAGCAGTTGCAGATGCAAAAGTGATAGCAAAGGATATCTTAGAAAAGTGCGGACTTGAAAACGACTTTGAGTCAGTTGAGACAACTCTGACCGATGATGAAATAAGAGAACGAAAAGCAGTGCTGAGTGACGCATTAGACAACCACGAAGACGCAGAAAGATGCTTGTCTTGCGGTCAGATCTGCGAAATATGCTGCGAAGTCTGCCCGAACAGAGCAAACATAAGGATAGATATAGACGGAGCTCCGCAGATAGTTCATATAGACGGTATGTGCAATCATTGCGGCAATTGCAGTGTGTTCTGTCCGCATTTAGGAGACCCGGCAAAAGACAAAGCAACGCTTTTTTGGAGCAAGCAGGATTTCGAAGTAAACGAAAACAAGGGCTGGATGTTCCTCGAGGAGGACAATGTTTTAGTACGTGATATAAACGGTAAAGTGTTTAAATGCAGTATGGACAGCGATATGATTACACCCATGCTGAAAAAGATAATTAATACTGTGGAAAACAAAAAGAACTATATATATTGAGGCAATTAGATGACGCAATTCTGGCTCAATGAAAATTTAATAGAAACGAGCTCAGATAAAACGCTTCTGCGCTTCCTGCGTGATGATATGCATATCAAGTCAGTCAAAGACGGCTGCAGCGAAGGCGTTTGCGGAACGTGCAGCGTTCTTGTAGATGGCATTTCCCGTCGCTCATGCACACTTAAGCTAAGCAATCTTTCTGGTAAACATATAACTACTGTAGAAGGCCTTAGCAGTTACGAAAAGCAAGTCTATGTATACTGTTTTTCAAAAGCGGGAGCAGTCCAGTGCGGTTTCTGCACACCGGGCATGATAATAAGTGCAAAAGCGCTGCTTGATAAGAACAGTGAACCTGCAGAAGCAGAGATAGCTAAGGCGCTCAAAGGCAATATTTGCCGCTGCACAGGCTACAAGAATATTATTGAAGCTGTTAAAAACGCAGCATCATTTTTCCGTGAACCGCATGAAATTCCAAAGCATGAAACTGACGCAAAGATATTATCAGAAGTTTTCCGACCGACGGCATACCAGAAAATCCTAGGTCTCGGCGAATATGCAGATGATATAGAACTGCCGGATATGGTGTATGCAAGCGCTGTTCGCAGCTCACATCCACGTGCGGTTGTTGAGGATATAGATATATCAAAAGCTTTGCAGCACAAAGACGTCATTACTATAATTAAGGCGAACGATATACCCGGCAACATAAAAGCGGGACATATCGTAAAAGACTGGGACACTCTTATAGCAAAGGGCGAAACAACGAGATATATTGGCGATGCAATAGTTCTCGTTGTGTCAAAAAAAGAAGAATCGCTGGAAGAGATAAAATCTCTTGTAGATATAAAATACAAAGTATTAGAACCAGTGGAGAACCCCGAGCAGGCGCTCAAGGCTGATGCACCTATTATCCATCCATCGGGCAACATACTGCGTGAAGATAAAATAAAGCGCGGAGAAGACATAGACGAAGTGATATCCCGCTCTAAATATGTCGTTACAAACACCTACGAGACACCGTTTACAGAGCACGCTTACTTAGAGCCGGAGTGCGCTGTATGCAGATACGACGATGAAGGCATTACTCTGTATTCCGGAAGCCAGAATATATTTGACGAGCAGAGAGAGATTGCTCATATTCTTGGGTTGCCGCCTGAAAAGATACACGTTATAACTAAGCTGGTAGGCGGCGCTTTCGGCGGTAAAGAGGATATGAGCGTACAGCATCATGCGGCGCTTGCGTCCTACCTTACGAAACGGACCGTAAAGGTAAAGCTGTCACGGCAGGAAAGCATCAATATATCCACAAAACGCCATGCTATGAAGATAACACTGACAACGGCGTGTGATGAAAACGGAATGCTTACGGCAATAAAGTCAAGGATAATTGCAGATACAGGTGCATACGCATCTTTGGGCGGCCCTGTTTCTCAGCGTGCCTGTACCCATTCAGGCGGTCCATACAGCTTCCCGAATGCAGATATCAGGAGCAAGGCTGTATACACAAACAATCCTCCAGGCGGAGCGTTCAGGGGCTTTGGCGTTACGCAGAGCTGTTTTGCAATAGAAAACAATATGACGCTGCTTGCGAAGGAAACGGGGCTGTCAGCATGGGAGATACGTTATAGAAATGCTGTAAAGCCGGGGGGCTATCTGGCAAACGGACAGCTTGCGGATAAAACAACTGCAATAAGGCAGTGCCTAGAAGAGATTAAGGAACTATACGATAAAAACCCGGAAGCAGGGCTTGCCGCATCGCTTAAGAATACTGGTCTTGGCGTTGGTGTAACAGACACTGGCCGTGCAATAGTATCTGTGGAAGATGGCAAGGTGCACGTACGGACAGGAGCCGCGAGAATAGGGCAGGGGCTCGACTGCGTTGCGCTGCAAATAGCGTGCCAGACGCTCGATATTCCGCCGGAGCTGGTGGTAATAGAACCGCCGGACTCAAGAAGGACGCCGAATTCCGGAACGACTACAGCATCCAGACAGACAGCTTTTACTGGAGAGGCGATAACATTGGCATGCCGTAAACTTAAAAATGAAATGGATGAGGGCAAGTTACTGTCAGAGCTTGAGGGTGAAGAATACCTAGGCGAATATACATGCATCACCGATCCGATAACGACGGTTAAAGAGCACCCATACAGCCACCTTGCATACTCTTACGGAGTGCAGTTAGTGTCTCTGGATGAAGAGGGCAGGGTTTCAGAAGTCCACGCGGTGTACGACATCGGTCAGGTGATAAACAAGAAAAACGCAGAAGGCCAGCTTCATGGGGGTATAGTCATGGGCCTAGGGTATGCGCTCACTGAAGATTTTCCGCTAAAGGGATGTGTTCCTCAGGTAAAAATGGGAACACTGGGGCTATTCAGGAGCGAGTCTATGCCGAAGATGACCGTGAAGTTTGTAAGCAGCGAAGAGCTTCTGAGTGTTGCATACGGTGCAAAAGGTGTCGGAGAGATATCGGCGATACCAACAGCGCCGGCAGTCGCGGCTGCATACTTTAACCGCGATGGTATAATGAGAACAAAGCTGCCACTGGATAACACGGCATACAGGAAGAAAACTAAAAATGATAATTAAAAACGGATACGTCGTTATGCCGGGAGGCTGTAAAAAGGCTGATATAAGTATAGAAAACGGCGTAATAGAGAATATAGGCGAAAACCTTTCAGGAATTGAAGTTATCGATGTAGCCGGTAAATATGTACTGCCCGGCGGTATAGACGTACACACTCATTTCGATCTTGATGTTGGCATAGCGGTTGCACAGGACGATTTTTACACAGGAACAATTGCAGCGGCATGCGGAGGAACGACGACTATCGTAGACCACGTAGCATTCGGCCCGAAAGGCTGTCCGCTGGACTACCAGATAAAACACTATCACGAGCTTGCGGATAGCAAAGCTGTGATAGACTACAGTTTCCACGGTGTTATCCAACATGTTAACGAAAATGTGCTGGACATGATGGAGAAGCAGATTGCAGATGGAATAACAAGTTATAAGATATACATGACTTATGACTTTAAACTGTCCGATGAAGACATATATAAAGTACTAAGGCGTGCAAAAGAACTTGGACTTATAATAGCCGTGCATCCGGAGAACGACGGTATAGTCAATTTTCTTCGCAAAAAACTGGTAGCAGAGGGAAAAACAGCGTCGATATACCATGCACTCAGCCGGCCGGAGGAATGCGAGGCAGAGGCAATCAACAGAGTGCTGCAGATAAACAAAATGGCAGGCGGAGCAAAGCTTTATATCGTACACCTGTCCAACCACTTGGGAATGCAATACATAGAACTGGCAAAGCAAAACGGTGATAAAGATATATTCGTTGAGACATGTCCGCAGTATCTGATGCTGGATGACGAGCGTTACTATGACGAAGACGGTATAAAGTACATAATGAGTCCACCGCTTCGTAATAAAGGAAACAACTTTTTGCTTTGGAAAGATATAGAGAACGGCAAGATAGATACGATTGGTACCGACCATTGCCCGTTCGACTATACGCTGAAAAAGAAGATGGGCGGCAGCGACTTTACAAGATGCCCGAACGGTATGCCGGGTGTAGAAACAAGGATGCCAATTTTGTTCAGCGAAGCAGTTATGAAGAATAGTATATCGCTTGAAAGGTTTGCCGATATTACTTCAACAAACCCTGCCAAGCTGTTCGGCATGTATCCGAAGAAAGGCGTTATAAAGCAGGGAAGCGATGCAGATCTGACTATAATGAATCAGAACAAAAAAAACGTTATACGACATTCAAACTTACATGAGAATGTTGATTATACGCCATATGAAGGACTGGAGCTAGGCTGCAGTATAGATTGTGTAATATCTCGTGGTGATATAATAGTTAAAGATAACGAATATATCGGGAATAAAGCAAGAGGCAGGTTCTTAAAACGACACCTGCCAGAAAATATATAAATACTATTGTTAAAAAGGAGCATAAATGAGTAAATACAAAGCGATAGATCTTACTGTCAATGAAGATCGCAGAAAAAGAGCGGTAAAAAGAGCTAAGGAAAGGAACATAGTTGTTCCAACATTCAAAGAAATGAAACATCCGGAGCTCATAAGCGACGACATCAAAGAAAAACTGAAAAGTGTTGGCCTTTGGGATATCAACCCAGTTAATCTGTTCAGGATAACATGGAAGAACGAAGCAAAAGATTCGGGCGGAATATACGACGGCGTAAACTATATGGTGCTGCCTGAAGAGATAACAGGTGTAAAAGCAAAGATAGTTGTGCTTGTCGGAAAATGGTTTCCGACTGGTGCGCATAAAGTCGGCGCTGCATTTGGCTGCCTTGCGCCACGCCTCGTCACAGGTCAGTTCGACCCGACGACGCAGAAAGCCGTCTGGCCTTCAACAGGAAACTACTGTCGTGGTGGCGCTTACGACTCAAGTCTGCTTGCCTGTGAGTCCATAGCTATTCTTCCAGAAGGAATGAGTCAGGAGCGTTTTGAATGGCTGTCAAAAGTAGCGGGTGAGACTATAAAGACACCTGGGAGCGAAAGCAACGTTAAAGAGATATTCGACAAGTGCTGGGAACTGCGAAACTCCGGAGAAGATCTTATGATATTCAATCAGTTCGATGAGTTTGGCAACTACCTGTGGCATTATGATATAACAGGAGCCGCAATAGAAGAAGTTCTGGGGCAGGTAATGGACGAAGATTCAAACTATCACGGTCTTGTCAGCTGCACAGGCAGCGGCGGTACTATAGCAGCCGGTGATTATTTGAAGCAGAAGTTCCCTAAGAGCAAGATTGCAGCTTCAGAAGCGCTGCAGTGTCCGACTATATATCAAAACGGCTTTGGTGCTCACAGGATCGAGGGAATAGGCGATAAACATATTCCATGGATACACAACGTTAAGAACACAGACGTAGCTATTGCCGTAGACGACGAAGCGCCTATGCAGTGGATACGCATGTTCAATGAGCCCGAGGGTAAGAAACTGCTTTCTCAAAAAGGCGTAAGCAAAGATATGATAGACAAGCTAGACCTTATCGGAATCTCCGGTGCAGCCAATATAATAGGCGCGATAAAATATGCTAAATACTTTGAACTAAAAGAAAAAGACATAGTGGTGACTATGCTTACTGACTCAATGGAAATGTACACAAGCCGTCTTAAAGAGTTAAACGAGGAGAGAGGCGAGTTTACAGATTACGATGCACACGAAGCTAATGCAAGATTCTTCGAAGGCATAGCAACAGATTACATTAAGGAGCTCAATTACTACGACAGGAAAGCAGTTCACAATCTTAAATACTACACCTGGGTCGAACAGCAGGGTAAAACATACGAAGAGATATTAGCTCAGTGGGATGATGATAGCTATTGGACGGATATACAGAAGCTCTCGCCGCAGATAGACGAACTTATAGTTGATTTTAATAAAAAAGTTCAGAGCTTATAAATTTTAACGATAAAAAATGCGCTGTTGTCAGCGCATTTTTTTTATTCTTTGTTTATATTCTTCAAACCCTTCATCAGCAGTTTTCTTGACTTTATCATAAAACTGTTGATAAGCTTTGATTGCTTCAAGGGCTTTTTTTGTAAGCTCGGAACCGCCGCCTCCTATGCCGCCGACTTTAGGCTCAATCAGTTTGAATTTAAGACTTGATTCAGCAGTCCTAATCATCTTGAGAGCTTTGGTATAAGCAAGCGACATTTGTTTGCTCGCTTTACGGAGAGAGTGAGTTTCCATTACGTGCTCAAGAAGTTCAACGGTTCCGGGCCCAAAAAACTTTTCATTTGTGTATATTACCAATTTTGCAGAGTAGTGCATGTCCTGCATACATTTCTCCTTACTGCGTCAGCAGCTCATCTATCTGGTCTTTTGTCAAATCCATGTGATAGAACAGAGAGTAAAACTCCTTTATGTCATCTTCAGTAAATGTATATTTGTCCGGGTACAGTATGCTGCCCAGCCAGCCTATGCCGATAAGCAAGTTGGTGCTTCTTGGCCTGTCAACCCATGCAAAAGGTGACTTCGGTATGCTTATAACATTACCATTTTTTACAGCCTGAACGTTAGCATACTGCGGGTCGTCTAAGATCGCCTGCGCTGCAGTAGAGCCGGAAAGCCCTTCGGTCGGCTCGCCGTTAACAAATATATACTGCGGATCCCATTCAATTATATGCTCTTTTGTGACGCTTATCCTGTCGCCAGACTCAGATTCCAGTGTGCATACGTTATCAGCGTGTATCATGTCGAAAAGCATCGACGCAGATGTTTCTTTTGCAGAAGTGTCAAGTGAAGCAACACCATTTGCATAATATATTGTCACTTCTTCATCCACATCGGCAACGCTGCCAAGAGCTTTCTGTGCGTATTCACTGAGAGCCTCAGCCTGCACAGTTTCTCCCGTTATCTCGCCAAGAAGTGTATATACTACAGGCGCTTCTGAAAGGCTATTATCCAGGATTATTACAGGAACACCCAGCTTTTCAGAGAAGCTGTCGGCTGTTTCTATAAGCTTATCGCCCAATGTTCCGGTAAGTAGAGCAACGTCCGGCTCAGCGGTTATCACTGCCTCAACATTGATGCTGCCGCCCATTCCGTAAACAGGCAGGTCTCTGTATTCTTCAAGCAGATACTTTGCTTCATAGTCATTGAACTCATAATTCCATCCGGCAAGTTTTTCAGGCGCTACAGTATAAAGAGTTATAGAACTCATAGGATCGATGCAGAAAATGACTTCGACCTCTTCGGGCAACTCTATCTGTCTGCCCATCATATCTGTAATGGTTTTTGCTTCGGGCTCTGTTTGCTTTTCAGCACAACCGAGTAGTCCAAAAGCCAGTACTAAAACTAATAATATAAGTAATATCCTTTTTGTCATGGTGTCTTCCTTTCTATTGACAAACAATATAAAAAGCGTTATGTTTATGAAACAACAACGCTGTAATGTTATCATGTTGGTTTTGTATTGTCAATCCATGGCACTGCAGACTCACCGGGTATTTTTTATATTGATTTAATATTTGAATTTGAAATGATAATATTATACAATTTCAGTAATAAAGACAGCTTGGAGAGCAAATGAAAAAACTTCATGCTATTGAGAAAAAGAATATAAAATACCTCTATATTGTTCTTGTTGCAGTAAGCATTATATTGCTTGTACTTTCACTAGGGTTCGGTTACTACAGCCTGGGGATAGGTGAAGTTATAAGAACAGTGTTTGGCAGGGGGAGCGATCCAAACGGATGGACGATCCTGGGGATACGTTTACCGAGGATACTTGCAGCATATCTTATAGGAGCGGCTTTGTCTGCTTCAGGCGCGGCTTATCAGGGTGTGCTTAAAAACCCGCTTGTCTCACCGGATATACTCGGTGTTTCTTCAGGTGCGGGCATGGGGGCAGCAATTGCCATAATGCTGGGGCTTGGCAGTATATACATACAGTTCTTTGCGTTTACGGCAGGCATACTTGCAGTAAGTCTTGCGTATTTTTTTGCAAAAAGAGTACGTTTCGACAGACGGGTCAGCATGATACTTTCAGGCGTTCTGGTCGGAAGCCTCGCTTTTTCAGTAACTTCGCTTCTTAAATACCTGGCAGACACTTCAACTCAGCTTCCGGAGATAACATACTGGCTGATGGGCAGTTTGACCAAAGTTGATGCAGATTCATTGTATTTTTCAGTGCCGTTCATGGCAATCGGTTTTATAATACTGTTTCTGATGAGCTGGCGTATAAACGTACTTACGCTAGATGATATAGAAACAGTCAGCCTCGGCGTAAACAGTAAAAGCTCTATGCGGGTAGTTATTCTGGGAGCAACGCTTCTTAGTTCCGCTTCAGTGTGTCTTGGCGGGCTTATAGGCTGGGTAGGGCTGATGATACCGCACATGACCCGTTCTATAACAGGGCCGCAATATACAAGGCTTCTGCCCGTTTCAGCGATGCTGGGCGGCATATTCCTGCTTTTGATGGATGATATAGTCCGCTCTTTGTTCATTATGGAGATTCCAATAGGTCTTGCTGTAGCGCTTATAGGAGCGCCATTCTTCTTTATGCTGATAAGAAGGAGGCGCAGATGGAACTGATAGTTAAAGGCTTGAAAGGCGGCTACGGCAAAAAAAATGTGCTCGACGGGATATCATTTGAAGCAAAAAGCGGAGAACTGATATATGTTCTCGGTGCTAACGGTTGCGGGAAAACAACACTTCTCAACATATTGATAGGCTACAAGCCGTTAGATTCAGGTACAATCGAAATAGGCGGGCGAAAAATTGAAGAATATACTATAAAGCAGCGCTCGCAAAAACTTTCATACATACCGCAGCAGCATGTTCCGGCATTTGAATACAGCGCTCTGGATGTAGTAGTTATGGGCAGAGCAGGAAGTATAGCATTTTTCGAGTCTCCTAAAAAAGCAGACTATGAAAAAGCTCATGCAGCGCTAGAAATGCTCGGAATCGAGGAATTTGCAGACAAAGACTATACAAGACTGAGCGGGGGAGAGCGGCAGCTTGTTCTCATTGCCCGTGCAATATGCCAAGGTGCAGATATAGTTATGATGGATGAGCCGATGCAGAGCCTTGATTTTATAAACCAGTCCATGGTGCAGCATGCTGCAAGATTGCTTTCTCAGCAGGGCCATATAGTAATTATGTCCACGCATACAGCTATAAATAATTATAAAGAAAATGACAAAACACTTCTTATGAGTAAAGACGGCACAGCAGTGTTCGGAGCTATAGAAGAAACGATGACTCAAATCAACGCAGAAAAAGCGTATGGCACTCATCTGCAGATAATATATAATGAAGATAAAAAGGGGGGCAGGCACATAACATGTCTGCCGCTGGGGATATGAACGTATTTTTAACAGGCGGAAGCAATGCCGGCAAAAGCTGGCTTATAGATAAATTTCTCGAGCAATACAGCGGAACTGTCGGCGGCTATAAGACTGTTCTTGCAAAAACTGATATCGACAAAATGTGCGGCATATATCTATTGGATATAAACAATCAGGACGAACCATTGTCACATTATAATCGTGTTGGTTCGTGCGCTATAGACAGGAACCCTATAGGGTATAAAGAAATTTTTGAGACGGTGGGAGTCGCTGTATTAAAGAAAATTCCCCCACCTGATCTTTTTGTAATGGATGAAGTCGGAGTGCTGGAAAACGGATGCCCGAATTTTAAAAAGAGTGTGATTAATTGTCTTGATTCACCCTCAGATGTTCTGGGCGTTTTAAAAAAGAAAAGCTCTGATTTGATAGATTTGATCAGAGCCAGAAACGACATTTATTTAATTGACCTTGGCTTAACATCTCAAAGCGAAGCGTTAAGAAGGCTTAAAGAATATCTTTGTTGAGAGCTAATAGATCGCCTTTTGTATCAACATCCATCAGTTCTATGCCTTCATCTATATCGTAAAGCTTAAGTATTTCTGCGTTCTCGTTTATGACATCGACACCGGTTTGGTCAGGTGTTAAAGATTTAAGCTCACCAAGCAGGCACGCAGGGAATATAACAGGGTTGCCGCGCTTGCCCTTTGTAGAAAGTGCCAGCATTGTATCTTTTGTGTAATTCCTTATCATCCCGCTGATGGTGTCGGGTTTTAGCATAGGTTGGTCACACACAAGAAACATGCATGCGTCAACGTCGCTAATTTGTTCTATACCAAGGCGTATGCTTCTGGCAAGGCCTTCCTCAGGTCTATCGTTGATGATCCCGTCTATACCATGGTTTTTTGCAAGCGCAAGTATATCTTCATCACCTGCAACTATACAGCAGCAGCAAAAATCATCCTTTGGTACGGCGGTAAGTATGTGCTCCAGCAGAGGTTTGTCTCCAAGTTTGGCTAAAAGCTTATTGCCGCCGAAACGTTTTCCTTCTCCGGCTGCAAGCAGTACGCAGCCCATTCTTAATTCATTATTCATAATACTATTCTACATCAACAAATTTGAATGTTCAATGAATTTTTTACCAAGTTACTTTTATTAACAGATATAATATGATAAAATAATTTTGGTTATATGGTAAAATATCTAAATTTTTTTGAGAGGGACGCTTATGCAGAAAACGTTGAACCTTAAAACATGGAAGCAGCTGGCAAAAGGAATCGCAGGACAGTTTGGTAAAAGCTGTGAAGTTGTCATACATGATCTGTCACAGGACCTTAACCACACCATAGTGTATATTGTAAACGGCCATGTCACCGGAAGAAAAATCGGCGATGGTTCTTCAAAAATTGTACTCGAAACGCTGCATGCACACTCCGATGACGTAAAAGACAGGATAAGCTACAGGACGCAGACCGAGGACGGAAAGATACTAAAGTCAACTTCGCTCTTCATAAAGAACAATGAAGGCGAGGTCGTGGGAATACTTTCGATAAACCTTGATATTACAAGTTTTATGATGACAGAAAGCACTCTGCAGGAAATAACAGGGACAGGCAGGCAGACAAACGACATAGACTGTATACACAATAGCGTCATGGGCACGCTTAACGATCTAATTGGCCAATCAGTAAAGCTTGTCAACAAGCCTGTAAGCGAGATGACAAGGGAAGACAAAGTAAAAGCAATAAAATTCCTGCAGGATTCAGGAGCCTTCCTTATAAAAAAATCCGGAGACAAAGTATCAAAGTTCTTCGGGATATCTAAGTTTACGTTATATAATTATATTGATGCAAAAGATAACAAACTATAAGCGAGGAGAAAACCAATGAGTGTCGGTAAGGGCATCAACCGTGTAGATGCCGTTGACAAAGTGACCGGCAGGGCGAACTACACCGACGATCTTTGCGGTGACGCACTGGTTGCAAAAGTTCTGCGGGCCACGATAGCAAACGGAAAAGTGCTGTCTATAGATACAAGCGATGCACTAAAGATAGAAGGCGTCGTAAAAATAGTCACGTGTTTCGATGTTCCTGATATTAAATTCGGTACAGCGGGGCATCCGTTTTCGCTTGAAGCAGATCATAAGGATGTAGAAGACAGAAGGCTGCTAAACACCCGTGTAAGGCTGTGGGGAGACGAAATTGGCGCTGTCGTTGCTGTTGATGAAGTAACTGCAAAGCGTGCGCTTCGAGCTATCAAAGTTGAATACGAAGAGTACGAGCCTATACTAACGTCCGCTCAGGCGATGAGTGAAGGCGCGATGCTGCTCCACGAGGGGTTCGAACGCAACATAGTTAAATACACCCAGCAAAACGAAGGCGACTATGAAAGCGCTGTAAAACGTGATGATATAACCTTCTTCGAAGACGAAATAAACACACAGCGTGTACAACACTGCCATCTTGAAAACCCCACTTCGTTTGCATACATGGAAGGTGATCGTATAGTTATCGTATGTTCGACACAGATACCGCACATAATGCGGCGTATAGTCGGGCAGGCTCTTGGCATACCGTGGGGCAGAGTTAGGGTAATAAAGCCATATATAGGCGGCGGTTTCGGCAATAAACAAGACATACTATACGAGCCGCTCAATGCATATCTTTCCATGCAGCTTGGCGGTAGAAAAGTCAAGTTGGAGCTTACACGTGAAGAAACGTTCATATGTACCCGTTCCCGCCACGCAATGGAATTCAGTTTAAAAACCGGCGTAGATAAAACAGGAAGATTCGTTTCAAGATATATAAATCTTGTTTCCAGCCAGGGCGCATACGCTTCACACGGCCATTCTGTTACTGCAAATACGCTTACGAACTATTCACAGATATATTCGCAGACAGGCGGCTTTAAAGGACAGGCATATACGGTCTATTCTAACCTTGGCACGAGCGGCGCAATGCGTGCGTATGGAGTACCGCAGGCAGCATTTGCCAGCGAAGCGCACATGGACAACATAGCCCATAAACTTGGCATAGACCCTGTAGATATCCGATTGAAAAACATGATGACAATAGATTATGAAATGCCGGGCATGGACCTTGCTTGTCATTCAACAGGTCTCAAAGAGTGCGTTGAAAAAGGCCGTGATTATATCAATTGGGATAAAAAGAGAAAGCTGTATGAAAACCAGACAGGAACGATAAGAAGAGGCGTAGGATGCGCTATCTTCTGCTATAAGACGGGAGTTTACCCATTCGGGCTAGAAATTTCAGGCTGCAGGATAGTACTAAATCAGGACGGCTCTGTACAGCTTCACATGGGCGCAACAGAAATCGGACAAGGCGCAGACACTGTATTTACTCAAATGACAGCGGAAGTGCTTGGTCTTGATGTTAAGGATGTACACATTATCTCTACACAGGATACTGATGTAGCGCCTTTCGATCTTGGCGCGTTTGCCTCACGTCAGACATATGTCGCAGGTAAAGCAATAAAGCAAACAGCCGGCATGCTAAGGGACAAGATATTAGATTACGCAAGGGATATGATAAATTATCCGCTGGATAAGCTTGACATATCTAGCGGTGAAATAGTGGATAAAGAAACAAGAGAAAGCCTCGTTTCACTTTCTGTGCTTGCTACCAACGCTTTCTACAGCCGTGACAGCGCAGTCCATCTTAGCGCCGAAAGTACGGTAAACTGCAAACAAAACACGTTCTCATTTGGGGCAACATTCGTAGAAATAGAAGTAGACACTCAGCTGGGCACGGTAAAGATACTCGATATAATAAATGTGCACGACAGCGGCAGGATTATCAATCCGGCAACAGCAATGGCACAGGTGCATGGAGGCATGAGCATGTCTCAGGGTTACGGCGTTATGGAAGAAATGAAGTACAACAGCAGGGGAGAGCTGGTCAACGGCAACTTCCTAGACTATAAGATACCTACCACTGTAGATTCACCGGAATTCAATGGCGAATTCGTAGACATAGAAGATCCGACCGGGCCGTTTGGTAATAAATCGCTCGGAGAGCCAACTACAGTGGCAACGGCGCCTGCAATAAGAAACGCAGTGTTCCACGCTACAGGAGTGGCTTTCAATTCATTGCCTCTTGATAGAGAAACGCTGGCGCTGCGGTTCAAAAAGGAATTCGGGGAGGGTGTCTGATGTATGATTTAAACAGTATTTACATCGCAAAATCAATTGATGACGCAGTCAATGCTCTGACGATGAAACCGCAGTCTGTGATAATAAGCGGCGGCACAGATATTCTTGTAGGCCTGCGTGACGGTGTTCGTGCAGGAAGTGACTTTGTAAGTATAAAAGATATTGAAGAGCTTCGCGGCATATATATGGACGAAGAGAAGAATATTCATATCAGACCGGCTACAACGTTCCGTGAGATAATAGCAAGCGACATAGTAAAAACGCACATACCTTCGCTCATAACCGCTGTGATCGATATCGGAGGCCCTCAGATAAGGAACGTCGCTACAATAGGCGGTAATATCTGCAACGGTTTTACAACAGCAGACGCTCCGCCTACGCTGATTGGGCTAAATGCAGTCTCATGCATAACAGGAAAAGGAACATACAGAGAAAAGAGCATAGAGGATTTTTACGTGAAGCCGGAAGTTATGGACTTGGAAAATTCAGAGTTGCTCACAGATATAGTTATTAAACACAATGACTATGAAGGATACAAGGGACACTATATTAAATACTCGCTGCGTGATGCTATGGATATAGCGATAATAGGCTGTAGCGTGCTGTGCAAAACGGACGGCGGCGACATAGAAGATATAAGGATTTCTTTTGCAGCCGCTGGGCCGCTTCCTATCCGGGCAAGAAGCGCAGAGAAAGAGCTCAAAGGCGAAAAGATAAACGAAGAGCTGTTTTATAAGATTGGAAAGCTGTGTCTTAATGACGTCAGCGTTATAACGGACAAGCGAGTATCAAAAGAATTCAGAACGCATCTTGTAGAGGTGCTGCCGGGGCGTGTGCTTAAAACTGCGCTCGGAATAAATGAAGATAAGGCGGTGCAGCGCTAATGTTGAAGATAATAAACTGCAACGTAAACGGAAGGAACATGCAGGTAGCAGTCGACGAGCGTGAATCGCTTGCTGATATGCTCAGGAACAGGCTTGGGCTTACAAGTGTAAAGAAAGGCTGCGAAGTCGGAGAATGCGGCGCCTGCACAGTGCTGATAGACGGCAGAGCAACGAATACCTGCCTTTACCTTGCAGTGTGGGCTGAAGGCAGGAAGATACTCACTACCGAGGGGTTGCAGGACGAATCAGGCAATCTGCATCCCGTCCAACAGGCTTTTGTAGACCAGACGGCCGTTCAGTGCGGATTCTGCATTCCTGGTATAATAATGACATGTGTAGAAATCGTCGGCAGGGGTGAAAAGTATACTAGAGAGCAGCTTAGAAAAGAGATAGAGGGGCACTTATGCCGCTGCACAGGCTACCAGAACATAATAACTGCAATTGAAAAAGCGATAGATATAATAGAACAGCATCAATCTTAATAAATCAACATATATAAAAAGGGCGTCAAGGCCCTTTTTAGTATCGATGCCTCCCGACACATGTTTCGTCGAGGTGAAGGCTCACTCATCAATCAACTTTTCATCGAAATTGTCAACTTTGTTAAGTTGCCGCTCAATAGAGCGGGATTTTCTTGAAGCGTCTTCAAGGTTGTTCTGGGCAGCGTTAAGGCTTTTCTTTGTTCGGTCAATAGCTTCGCTGAAGTTAGAGAATGCTTTTCTGGTGGACTCAAGCAGCTTTAAAACTTCACTGCTCTGTTTTTCTATAGCAAGAGTTCTGAAGCCCATTTGCAGGCTATTAAGAAGCGCAGTAAGCGTTGAAGGGCCGGCAATGGTCACGTTATATTTGCGCTGGCATATGTCGGATATACCAAGCGAGATAGCGTCTGCATAAAGTCCTTCAGTCGGCAGGTACATAACTGCAAAATCTGTCGTAACGGGCGGGTTTATATACTTCTCACAGATCCGTTTTGCTTCAAATATTATTCGCTGACCTATGGCTTTCATTGCATTGTCCGCCAGGTCTTTGTCGCCGCTTCTCATCATATCTTCCTTGCGTATGAAGTCCTCCATCGGGAATTTTGAGTCTATCGGCAGAAGAACCCTGTCTTCACCGCTGCCGGGCAGTACTATGGCAAATTCGACGGTATCACGATTGTCTTTTACCTGTGCGTTTTTAACATATTGCACTGGAGATAGCATTGCGGAAATAAGGCTGCCAAGCTGCATTTCTCCCCATGTACCACGTACCTTAACATTGGTAAGTACTCGTTTTAAGTCACCAACACCGGTTGCAAGAGACTTGACTTCGCCCATGCTTTTAAATACCTGTTCAAGCTGATCGCTGACCTGTTTGAAAGAGCCGGTAAGCCGCTTTTGCAGCATATCAGATAGCTGGTCGTCAACAGTCTTTCTAATCTGCTCAAGGCGCTTCTCGTTGGAGTCAGACATTTCTTTAAGTTTTGCTTCAACAGCAAGCCGCAGTTTTTCCATGCTGTCACTCGATATCTTTGATGTGCTTTCAAGCGTTTTAACGGAAGAATCATTGAGCGCCTTAAACATGCCGAGTACTTCACGCCGCAGTTGATACGAGTTTTCGTTGTTTGCCTTTGCGATGTCGCCAAGCTGCTTATCGATGTTCTGATAGAGCATAGCAAGCTTTGCATCAGCGTCACTCTTCTTTCTGCCAAGTCTTAAAACGATTATAAGAACGATGATACAAATCAAAAATGTAGCCGCAGATACGGCATAAAAAACCTCATTCATATTAAGCCCCTTTCTTTATAGATTATATCATAACCAGAGTACAAAAAAGCGGAAAAATAAATTATTAAATTTATCGAATAACAATAAATAATTGTTGACATTGACGGTAGCTTATGTTAATATCACTGCGAATGGAGGCTAAAGCTTATGTTTTTATCAAAATTCAATATTCCAAAGATACTAAAAGGAATGTTACTTGCTCTTTTGATACTTAGCCCGGCTTTTTTAATAGCGATGCCGTTTCTTTTCGGTGTTGTGAGCGAGGAAGTTGTCGTTTCAGACATAAGCATATTAAACAGCAAAGTTGTCACTCTTGTTTTTCTTGAAGCATGCGGAGTGATATGCTGGTTCTCATTACTACTGCTGCACAAACTTTTAGCTACTGTGATCAAATCAACTCCATTCAGATATGAAAATGTACGATACTTAAAGTACATATCATATCTTTTTGCGGCTGCCGGAATAATATTGATAGTAAAATCTGTGATAGATTTTTCTATTCTGACACCGGTGATCGCTGTACTAGCTCTTCTTGCTAGCATGTTCTGCCAAACACTTGCTGCCGTGTTTGACAAAGCTATAAGGATAAAAGAAGAGAATGACCTTACGATATAGAACGGAGGAAGTGTTTTGGCTATTATCGTAAACCTGGATGTAATGATGGCAAAACGTAAGATGTCCCTCAATGAGCTTTCAGACAGGGTCGGTATTACTAAAGCTAATCTTTCCATACTAAAAACGGGTAAAGCGAAGGCAGTGCGCTTTTCCACACTAAACGAGATTTGCCGCCAGCTGGAATGCCAGCCGGGTGACATATTGGAATACAGGGAGGACACTGATGACTGACACAACTTATCTTTATGAGTACTTTAAAGAGAAAAGCGATGATGATTCAGGCGAAAATGAGGACTCAGATTAAATTCTTTGGCACATGGCTTAGGCGCATGTGCTTTTTTATATTTGTAAATATTTGATTTGGGTCCTCTGTAATGATAAAATAAGCGTATCAGAAATAAGGTGAAATGTTTATGAGAAAATTGATATTTGTTTTTCTTGCATTGTCGCTGCTGCTAATGGCTGCCTGCACAAAAAAGACGGATAATATTCAAAATGAATATACAAATGCAGCAGAACAGCAGGAAGATATACAGAAGGTTATCATAGTAGTGGCTATGGATAATTATCAGCCAAAAGAGCTTTGGCCTGTATACGATACGCTTATGTTTGAAGGCTTCGAAATAACTGTAGCAGGCAGTAAAACTGGCACGGCGAAGTCCGGCGCAGATTCAATCGATATTGACGCTGTGTTTTCTGAAATTTCTGCAGCAGACTACAGCGGTATCGTTGTTATAGGCGGCACGGGTGTTAAAAACCTTTGGGATAATGAAGACCTTCATGCTCTAATCGATGCAGTTTACGGCAATGGGGGAGTGGCTGCAGCAATATGTCTGGCGCCGCTGACACTGGCTAATGCAGGTGTGCTAAAGAGCGGCAGCTCCGCCTGCTGGTACAATGAAAACGAAATTGATAGTAGAATGAGCGAACTTGAAATATCGGATTCCGGCAAAGATATAACAGTCATTGAAAGAGTAATTACCGGCAATGGCCCGGGCGCTGCACAGGAATTTGCAGATGAAATTATTGAGAAACTTAAATCACTTAGATAATTGCCGGATACTGCCTGCTTGACACATAATACAGCGGCATGTTAAACTCAATTAAGTTAAAAGGGAGTAGCATCCTGTTATAAAGGTTGCGACGTCCGTCATCACGCTGTATCAGACAGCCGGACACGTATAATAGCGAGACTTTTGATGCTTATTTGCATTGAAGTCTTTTTTTCTGGAGGAAACTATGTTTTGGACAGTTTTACTATTCATAATAGGTCTGGCGATAATCATAAAGGGCGGTGACTGGTTCGTTGAAGCTGCAGTATGGCTTGCGGAAATCACAGGCGTACCAAAATTGCTAATAGGCGCTACTATCGTGTCTCTTGCGACTACTCTGCCAGAGCTTTTTGTTTCGCTTTTCGCTGTAACAAGCGGTTCTCAGGCTCTTGGAATAGGGAATGCTATTGGTTCGGTAATATGCAATACCGGCCTTATACTTGCCCTGTCAATAGCTATAAGGCCTTCTACAATAGAAAAGGAATTGTTTTTCAAAAAAATTGCGATTATGGTGCTTTCTCTCGCAGCTGTTTTCATTTTCAGCCTTGACGGAACACTGTCACGTCTCGAGAGTGTCCCGCTTATCGTGCTTCTCGGTCTGTTTGTATACATGAACATAAAGCACGCAAGACGGAGTATGCTGGAAGCGCAAAAGCAGGTACGGCATATAGATACCAGCAAAAAATCATCTCTTATAAACATAGGTAAGTTCATATTAGGTGCAGTTGGTATTGTAATAGGTGCACAGCTTCTGGTAAACAACGGTGTGAAAATAGCAGCAGCTCTTGGTGTATCGGAAGGTATTATAGGCGTTTCTATAATAGCAATAGGAACATCTCTGCCAGAGCTTGTGACTACGCTTACAGCTCTTCGTAAAAAAGAAACGTCTCTCGGTATAGGCAACATCTTAGGTGCAAACATTTTAAATGTAGCGCTGATACTTTCGGTCTGCGGCCTTATAGCTCCAAACGGCCTGTCTATAGGAGCGGAAACGATGAGCTTCGGAACGAAAAGCATATCAAGAACACTGTTTGTCGACATGCCTGTTGCAGCGCTGTTGTTTGCAATACTAATAATAGTACCAGTTCTGATGAAAGGGAAATTAAAAAGACTGCAGGGCATAATCATGCTCGCAGTCTATGTCGGTTTTATTGCGCTTCTTATTATAAAAGCCTAAATGACTTCGGTACCGCTCTGCTTTGCAGCCTCAAGAATCTCTTCCGGAAGCTTTCCGTCAGAAATAAGTATATCAATATCATCAAGAGCTCCAAACGTATAAGGGAGGCTCTTCCCAACCTTAGAAGAATCCATCAGCATTATTATGTTTGAAGCGCTTTTAAGCACTTCTTTTTTCAATTCACATTCAGAATGAGTACCGCTGGTAAAGCCGTTTTGCAGCGAAAACCCGCTTGCAGCCATGAAAGCAGTGTCAATATTAACACCGGAAAGGAACATGTTTGCATTTATTCCGGAAACGGATAATGTGTTTCTGCCAAGCTGTCCTCCGATGATCGTTACATTCGGTTTTGCATTCTTTATAAGCTCAAGAGCGATGTTTGGCCCGCTTGTCAATATAGAAAAATAGTCGTCAGGAATCTCTTTTGCAAAAAGCATAAGCGTTGTTCCAGAATCAAGATACAATGATCTGCCGCTCTCGATATAATTTGCAGCTTTTTTTGCAATCTCTTTTTTAGCGGATGTGTTGTCAAGCGCTCTTCTTGAATATTGGTCTTCTGCAGACATGGACAGGCGTGAGAGCGCAACGGCTCCGCCGCGTGTACGCTTTACATATCCTGTGTCTTCAAGATACTTAAGGTCTCGCCGCAGTGTCATGCTTGAACAATCGGGAAAGGTAACTTCAAGGTCTTTAAGCAGCACTTCGCCTTTTGAATTAAGCAGTTCTTTTATTATCTCTCTTCTCTCAATATTCACTTTAGCTACTCCAAACTCGGTTTATTCCCGGGCTCCCGACAAGACAAATCCTGACGGGGCTTTTACATTAATATAACACTTTGTAACAAAAATTACAATACAAAGCGACTATAAATCACACTAAGTGTGAGTTTTGTTCAACGAACGGTATGTTTTTTTTGTTAATTCTAGTGTATAATCATACCATGAGTAACTTTGAAAAACATATGAAGCTTGCGCTTGCACAGGCGCAAAAGGCAAAAAACAAAGATGAAGTGCCGGTCGGCGCTGTTATAGTTCAAAACGGAAAAGTGATAGCAAAAGCATGCAATATGCGCGAGTCAAAAAAGGATCCGCTTGGACACGCTGAAATCTATGCGATTAGCAAGGCCGCAAGGAAACTGGGCGGTTGGAGGTTACCCGGCTGCTCACTGTTTGTAACGCTGGAGCCATGCCCGATGTGTGCCGGTGCTATTATTAACGCAAGAATCGAAAAAGTTGTCTTTGGCGCATACGACCCAAAAGCGGGAGCGCTGGGTTCTCTTTACGACCTTGCGGAAGGTAAACTGAACCATACTCCTATTGTTATCGGCGGTGTTATGGAAGAAGAATGTGCCGGGATGCTCTCTTCATATTTCAGAGAGAAAAGAGACAGGTCAAAACGATAGATAAATAGCAGTGGATACCAAAGAAATTATACATATTCCATGTTTAGTTTTCTGCTTTTGTGTTTATTAATAAGAGGTTAATTTCTTTAACTGTCTTTTTAATGTTATAAAGAGGTATATATGAAAATATTTTCAAGGCTTAAAAAGAAAAGAGGGTTCACAATAATAGAGATGCTGTGTGTCATGGCGATATTGGGTATGCTTGCAGCTCTGGCAATACCTCAGTTTTCATTTGTGCGGGAGAGCGCTAAAAAAGCAGTAACAGTATCAAATACAAGAACAACAGTTAGTACGATAATAGGTCTTACAGCAATGTACGATAAAGAAGACTGGTATGCTCAACGAAACAGTGGAGATTCTTACGACTATTCTTCAGCAACTATGAGCAACTATCTTGAAAAGCTTTTTGAAAACGGTGTAGAAGGAGAAAACAATCATTCATATATAAATCAATATAGCGGCAGCGAAGTAATACTGAATTGGTCATCGTCTATATCAGGCACGGGTGAAGACCCTGCAGTTTTTATAACGAACACTTCAACATATTCGTATGCAAACAGTAACTCGTCGAACATGACTCAACTAGAAGGAACTGTAATAGTATATTTTGATACAGAAGAGACTGGCGAAGGCCTGACGACTAATCATATCGAAGTTTATTACACCGACGAAAACGGTATAAAATGTGACAAGCCTTTTATTATAGTAATGTAGTATATAAAAGAAGGGAAAAGGCACTGAGGTTTCTCAGTGCCTTTTTCTGTGTAACTCTCAAATATCAGAAAAATCAAGTGTTGCAAAATAGTCATCCGGCGTTTCCGCTAGTCTTATCTGAGAGAAGCTCCCGTCACTGTGCAGGAGTATCTCTGCGGATTTAAGCTTTCCGTTATAGTTATAGCCCATTGCGAAACCATGTGCACCTGTGTCGTGAATGACAATTAGGTCGCCTATTTCAACTTCGGGAAGCATACGGTCTATAGCAAACTTATCATTGTTTTCACAAAGCCCGCCGGTAACGTCATACATATGGTCACGATGTTCATTTTCCTTGCCCATTACTGTGATATGATGGTAAGCTCCGTACATCGCAGGTCTTAAAAGATCAACAGCACAGGCGTCTAGTCCTACGTACTGCTTGTATATATCCTTTTTATGAAGTACTCTGCTAACCAGGTGTCCGTAAGGTGCAAGCACATATCTGCCAAGTTCGGTAAAGATCGCAACATCGCCCATGCCTGCCGGTACAAGTATTTCCTCATAGGCTTTTCTGACACCCTGACCTATCTTGCATATATCCGCTTTATCCTGGTCTGGCAGATACGGTATGCCAATACCACCGGATAGGTTGATAAACTTTATTTCAGCGCCTGTTTTTTCTTTCAGCTTGACGGCACGCTTGAAAAGAACTTTTGCAAGCTCAGGATAATACTCGTTAGTTGTAGTGTTGCTTGCCAGGAATGCATGCAGCCCAAAATACTTCACTCCGTTTTTCTTCATCTTTTTGTAAGCGTCATACATCTGGCGCTTTGTAAGCCCGTATTTTGCCTCCTCAGGAGTATCCATGATGGCATTGTTTATATTGAAAGTACCGCCCGGATTAAATCTGCAGCTTGCAGTTTCAGGAAGCGGCATCTCTTTCATGAAGAAGTCAATATGAGTGATATCATCAAAGTTTATGATAGCTCCGAGCTTGTTAGCGTAAACAAAATCCTTCATAGGTGTAACATTTGAAGAAAACATTATGTCTTCGCCTTTGAATCCTACTTTTTCAGACATCATAAGCTCTGTCATGGAAGAGCAGTCGACACCAAAGCCTTCTTCTTTGAGGATTTTTAATATATAAGGATTCGGGCATGCTTTTACTGCAAAATATTCTTTGTATCCCTTGTTCCAGGAAAAGGCTTCCTTTAGTTCTCTTGCATTCTCACGTATCCCTTTTTCATCATATAAATGAAAGGGTGTGGGAAACTGCTTTATTATCTCTTCAAGTTTTTCTTTGCTGACAAATGTTGTTTTCATGTTTTTACTCCGTAAATTTATTTTTCAATCATTCTTAGACGATTGTTTTAGTTCTATCAGTGTCATTTCATTACGAATAGAGTCTTTTATAAGTTTAACAAGATTTTTCTTCTCTGAATACAGACAAGTCGGGCCGTCAAAATCACCAGTCAACACCCTTGAAGAATCAGATATTATCCTGACTTGTCCTTGTGGCTCTTCAGAAATGAATTCAGAAGCTCCGCTAATACCTGCTTTTTTATCTGTGATTATGACTACTTTGATATTGTCTGCAGCCAAAGAAGAAAGCAAATTTTTGAACTGCTCAAGCACTTCGTAAGGTCCGCTAATATATATGCGCTGTTTTGAGTTCTCGATTATATTGCTTATCTTGTCTTTAATATGAGCCGCACCCTTGATGGTTATATATTCAGGTACGCTGATACTGCCGGCCGGGAGGAGCGCTTCAAGTTCCTCACTGGCGTTTTTAAGCGCTCTAATGCGGTTGGAACAGAATTCATCTATGCTAAGCGGACTATAAAGCGTAGATTCACCGTCTACTACATATGCACACCCTTTATCAACTAAAGACGCAAGGGAGGTATAAGTGTTAGAACGTGAAATCCCGGTTATCTTGGCAATCTTATATCCATTAAGGCTGCCGTTTGTCAAAAGTGTATAGTATATTGAAGCCTCGTTGCTTGTTAGGTTAAACTGCATAAGCAGCTCAATTTCTCTCATAATAATACCTTTTCATATTAGTATTCCTATTATGGGACACTATAACATCAAGTGTTTTTTTTGTCAACAAGAAATACTCAATTTAGTTGGAAATATGTAGTATATTTTTATTGATGTGAAATTATAAGGGTGCTATACTAAAATCATAAAATGGAAGGGGTAGTAGTATGAAAATTGTAAAGGAATTCAAAGAATTCATTAGTAAAGGAAGCGTGCTGGACCTTGCCGTCGGCATAATTATCGGCGGTGCATTCAAAGCTATAGTAACTTCATTTGTACAGGATATACTCATGCCATTCATATCGCTGATTATCGGCAGGGTAAATATCACTGCGCTTAAGGTAGTGCTCAGAGAAGCATCAGGAGACACTCCGGAGCTTGCGCTGAATTACGGACTATTCATTCAGGGAATCATAGATTTCATAATCATCGCTTTCGTAATTTTCATGATAGTTAAGCTGGTAAACAAGGCAAGACGTAAGAAAGAAGAAGCGCCTGAAGAACCGCCGGCGGAACAAGAGCCCACAAAAGAAGAACTGCTGCTTACCGAGATACGTGACCTTTTGAAAGAAAAATAGAGGTGTAAAATGCAGGACTGGAACTTCAGCGAATATTCGAAGGAAACAGCGCTGGAACTTGGCTGTTTTCTACCGGATAATATTTTTGATACGCACGCACATCCGGGTGATAAGTCAATGTGTGACACAGAGCGGATATCTATTCTAAAGGAGCTTCCGGAAGATATAGGTATAAGCGCATGGCGAGAGTTCACTTCATTGATGATTGGCAGGCAAAGACTAAAAGGAGGGCTGTTTTTTGCACTTCCTCTGTTTCCTGAGGATACAGATATAAGAAAAGCATGCCTTGATGCAAATTCAATATTAATGTCAGACCTTTCTTCGTCCGGCGAAACGGTCAGCAAATGCTGTCTTCTAGTTTCGCCGCTGATGAGGCCCGAAGATATTGAAACACATATGAAAACAGGATGCGTTGCTGGATTTAAACCATATATGAATCTTGCTCCCGGTTGTGATATAAACTCTGATATATTAGATTTTGTTCCAAAGTGGTCTCTGGAGCTTGCCAATGAAAAAGAGCTTGCCGTAACACTACACATTCAAAAATATGCTGCACTTAATGATCCGGCCAACATAGAACAGGTCCATGAAATATGCAGAGATTATCCGAAATTAAAGCTTATACTTGCGCACTGCGGCTGCAGCTTCAATGTATACAATACGCTAAAAGGAGCTGCGCACTATGCGGATATAGATAATCTTTATTTCGACACTTCGGCAGTATGCGAAGGTATTGCGCTGACGCATATGCTGAAGCTTTTCCCGGCAGAGAAGTTTATGTGGGGGACAGACTTTCCGATTTCAGTCAGAAACGGAAGATTCGTCGGTCTTGGCAATAGTGTTTTTTCTCTGCAAAACAATACCGTTCAAGACGGTAGATTGCCGGAGAATTTTAAACTTATGTGCCATGGTCTTGAAAGCTTGCGTTCTTTCGTATTTGCAGCAATCGAATCAGGGCTCAGCGATAAGCAAATGGAAGATATATTCTTTTACAACGCAGCAAAATTGCTGGGATTATAAAAAAGGAACATTATAATTTTCCGGGCTTAGCGCCAGCTAAATACTATTCGGTATTCAGCAACATTTAAATAAAGAGAATATGAATTAAATAGTTGACAAAACTTTCAAACCGGAATAGTATTCCTGTTAAGGCACACTAATTTAACGGGAGGCTGACATGATTGATATAATTAAAGCAGGCATAGAGCACATTGAGGAGTTTGCAGAGCTTAGAAGCGCTGTTCTAATGGAAGTAAATGGCCTTAACGAACCAAAAGAAAAGATTCTACGATGAAAACTTGAGCTATCTTAAGGAAGCAATTCCATCAGGCAAGTTTGCTGCATTCATGGCAATGGATAATGGTAAAATCGCTGCGACAAGCGCTATTGTTTTCTTTCAGATAGCTCCATGCAATTCCGTTCCGAACGGAAAAGTCGGTTATATTCAGAACATGTATACGTTCAAAGAATACCGCAGACGGGGGATAGCGTCGATACTGCTTGAAAAGACGATAGATGAAGCAAAAAGAGAGGGATGCTCTAAAATCTCTTTGAATGCAACAAAAATGGGGCGCTTTTTATATGCGAAATCAGGATTTACTGTTACCGCAGACGAAATGGAACTGTTTCTTTAAACAGCAGATTATGTGACTTAGGTCACAGACATTTCTATGATATAAATATATTATATTGATATAGTAATATAATGCATAAACACCGACATAAAGCGGGGTGATAGAAATGAATAAAAAAGAAGCAATTAAGGTAACAGGCATGTCTTGCGCAGTCTGCGCCGGGACAATAGAAAAAGTGCTCGGAGCTGAAGAAGGAGTTTCCAGCGCAGTAGTTAACCTGACAACGGAAAAAGCTGTGGTCGAGTTCGACGACAGCCTTATTTCACTAGAGGATATTTACAAAAAAATCGAAGCGCAGGGATACGGCGTTATAAGGAAAAATGCTCAAGACGATAACAGTGAAAATAAAGTAACGATAAATATTGAAGGGATGACGTGCGCGGCATGTTCAGCGAAGATAGACAAGGCGTTAAATGAGCAGGAGGGTGTTACACAGGCTTCGGTCAACCTAACAACTGAAAAAGCAACAGTTAGTTTCGATAAAGATAAGATCAGAGTGTCACAAATGACTCAGCTGATCGATTCACTTGGGTATAAGGCTTCTGTAGCGGGTGATGAAACTTATGAAGAAGATGCAAAGCGCAAAAAGAAAGAGATACGAAAACTTCGAATTGAACTGATAGCATCTATCGTTCTTAGCTCGCCATTGCTGCTAAGTATGATACTGATGCTGTTCAAAGTTGATGTGCCGCTGCTGCATAACGAATATTTCCAGCTTGCCGTAGCAACACCTGTGCAGTTCATCATTGGCTTTAAATTCTATCGAAACGCATTCTATGCGCTAAAATCTAAGAGTGCAAACATGGATGTGCTTATAGCTATGGGTACTTCAGCAGCATACTTCTACAGCCTGTACAATGTGTTCTTCCAAAAAGTTGCTGACGGTGCAATGAAAGATCTTTACTTCGAATCGGCCGCAGTTATAATCACGTTGATACTCCTAGGAAAATACTTTGAAGCTATAGCAAAAGGCAGAACTTCTGAAGCGATCAAAAAGCTTTTTGGCTTGCAGGCAAAAACTGCAAGGATAATCGCAGACGGTCAGGAGAAAGACATACCAATAGAAGATGTGCAAGTCGGTGATATTATTATAGTGCGACCGGGGGAGAAGATACCGGTTGACGGCGTAATAAGTCAAGGCACTTCTTCGATAGACGAGTCTATGCTGACTGGCGAAAGTATCCCTGTAGATAAAGCAAAGGATGATACAGTCGTCGGCGCCTCGATAAATAAGCTTGGAACATTTAGGTTCAAAGCAACAAAGATAGGCAAAGACACTGTTCTTTCACAGATAATACGAATGGTAGAAGATGCGCAGGGTTCAAAAGCTCCGATACAGAAAATTGCAGATAAAGTATCCGGTATATTCGTGCCTATCGTAATAGGCATTGCAGCGATAACATTCTTTATTTGGTACTTCCTTGTCAAAGACGCAGGCAGCGGTTTCACAAGCATGGTGGCTGTTCTCGTTATAGCGTGTCCGTGTGCTCTCGGGCTTGCTACTCCGACCGCAATAATGGTGGGTACAGGTAAAGGCGCAGAGAACGGTATCCTGATTAAAGGCGGAGAGCACTTAGAGCGTGCTTTTAAAATAGACACGGTTGTGCTCGATAAAACTGGTACTATAACTAAAGGAAAGCCGGAGCTGACGGATATAGTGTCGTTCGATGGAGCAAGTGAGAATGAAGTATTAAGGCTGGCAGCGTCCGCAGAAAAAACATCAGAGCATCCGTTGGCTGCAGCAGTGCTTGAAAAGGCGTTGGAAAGGCTTGGCAGCATAGAAGATGCAAAGAGTTTTTTAGCGCTGCCCGGTAAAGGAATTAAAGCGACCATAGGCGCTGATGAGGTGCTGATTGGCACAGACAAGCTGCTGTCTGAGAACAGCGTTGAAATAGAGAAAGCCAATGGAGACTTAACAAGGCTGGAGAACGAAGGCAAAACCACAATGCTTGTAAGCAGAAATGGCAGTCTTGTCGGAATAATCGCCGTTGCAGATACAATTAAACCAAGCTCAAAAGAAGCGATTGAAGAGCTTCAGGAACTCGGTATAGAAGTATACATGCTGACGGGTGACAATGAAACAACAGCTAAAGCTATAGCGAAACAGGTTGGAATAAAACACGTTATTGCAGAGGTCCTTCCGGGCAGCAAGTCAGACGAGATTATAAAACTGCGTGAATCCGGCAGGGTAGTTGCCATGGTGGGCGACGGTATCAACGACGCGCCGGCTCTCGCTTCTGCCGACACCGGAATGGCTATGGGAACGGGCACAGACGTTGCAATGGAAGCGGCAGACATTACGCTTATGAGCGGAGATTTAAGGGCGATACCGGCTGCTGTAAGGCTCTCAAAGCAAACTATGCGCAAGATAAAGCAGAACCTGTTCTGGGCGTTCTTCTACAACACAATAGGCATTCCTATTGCCGCCCTAGGTTTCCTGAACCCGATGATAGCGGGCGCAGCGATGGCGTTCAGTTCTGTGTCTGTGGTTTCAAATTCGCTTAGCCTGAAGCGCTATAGGCCTTTTAAAAAAGAAAAGAAATAGATATTATAATAAATGGAGGTTATGAATATGGTTGCTAATATTATGGTCGTAAAAATCGAATCGCGTAGAGAAGACTCAACAAAAGTCCAGGAAGTGCTTTCAAATTTTGGATGCAGCATCAAAGTGAGATTAGGCCTGCACGAAACGGAGAATGTGTGCAGCGAAGAAGGGCTGCTCATACTGCAGCTTTCCGGTGAGCGTGATGAGATGCGCAAACTGGAAACGGCTTTAAACGAAATGGACAGGGTACAAGCGAAACTTGTATTGATGGACTAAATAAAAAGAAGCGCCCGTTATAAGCGAGGCGCTTCTTTTTATTTCAAAGCAAATTCGATTTTTGTAAGCAGCTTGTCCGGCAGCACATCAGGCCCGTTATAATATATCTCATAAGCAACACCGGAAGGCACGAGTTTGTTTTGCTCTATGTATTTGCCTATTTCATCATAAGCATCCTTCATTTGCTCATATGGTCCTTGATACATTGCGAATATGAACAGCCCTGCGGGTATTGAGCAGCTTCTAATATCTTCTTTTCCGGGTATAGGCGAAGCAACAGGAAACCCGATTTCTACGTCGAGGTCCTGCATATCCATGTTGTGGTACGCAACAAAAGGATCGCCGGAGGGATGAATACCTACATCACCCATATAAGCAGCGATTTTTGCATAGCTTTCGCCTATATGCATCGGCAGCTTTTCGACTGGGGTACGAAATCTTATAGAAAGTATGGCCTGTTCTGGTTTTTGCAGAAGGTTGATCTCAGAAATGAGAGGCATGATGAAATCACTTCCTTTTTAAAATTTACTATATTATACCAAATCAAAATATTAATAGCAAAATTAATATGCTAAAAAGTAAAAATTATTTAGCCATATTATTATATATTTTAAAAATAGTATTCATATTACGGGATGTCATTAAAGGCTTAAACTTTTTGCTTCCAAGTATTTTAGAGCCGAATTCAGATTTAAGTGTCGAACCTTTTTCAACGATCCAAAAAGCATCACTTAGTTGCTTATAAAAAAGTTCGTTGTCTTCATGGCTTAAAGAATCAAATAGCTGTTCTAGTTCATTAATAAGAGAAGTATCACTGCAAAGTAAATAATACATATGAAAATTTTCAGGTACAGTTATCGTTTTAGATTTTTCTACTACTTTAAAAATATCATAAAAGCTTCGAATAAATACATAAGCATCATAATTAAAAAAATCACTTAAATTTTCTTCAATGTGATGTTTCAGTTTTTTTGTGTCAACGATTTGAGAATCTTTAATAATAACATTTCCGGTCGCTAGCACTGTTTCAACATCGTTAAAGCCCATATTAATAAATGCGGCCTTCAAGTCGTCCATTTTAATTTTTATTCCATTTACGTTTATTCCACGCAAGAAGACACAAAATTTATCAGTCATAAAATATTCCTTTAAAATAATAATAAAATCAATATTTGAATTTATCTATATCTTTTTTTATATATTGATGGTCAGAGTTAACCTTACCGTCTTGGATATCCTTAAAAACACTAGATTTGATATTCAACTCTTTTCGTGCTTTTGTTATTTTAATAATAAAAAAAATAATTACTGCAACAAGTATGGCGGGTAATAGGAGTATAGCCCATGTATTAGATCTTTCAACGTTACCGCTCGCGGCAAATGCTGTAACACTGTGGAATATAATCATTGATAGGATAACAACAGATGTAAATATTTTTTTCATAAATTACCCCTGAAAATAAAATACAACATTAAACTATAGTTAAATTATACCATAAAATTACATATTGTAAAATATTATTATAATACTATGACAATTTAATAGAATCGTGTTTAAAATACTTTTTTAACGTATGCCTTTAAACTGCCTCCAGGAGTCAGAAACGAAATAAGTCATAAATATGGTCACCCTAAACATAGTTGAAGTGTCTATCAAGTGGGGAGGCTGCTTCATATTAAACTCAATCAAATAGTCCGTCAAATTACTTGTCACTAAAATAAAACTGATGTATCTAACCATCTCGATAAAAATTATGCCACAGGTATATTTTATAAACGCTCGATTCGAATCCACCTCCCGGAGTCAAAAACAAAACACACCCAAAATATGGTCACCCTGAGCGCAGTCGAAGGGTCTTATAAGTGGAGGGAGGTTCGCAATATACTAAAACCCGAAACAACAGTCCGCATCGTTCTTGTCAGCTGACAGTTACTTTTATAGCAGACCGGCTCACTAAAACCTTGCCACAGGCAAGGCTTATTAGCGTTCGCTTCGAATCCACCTCCTGTAATCAAAATAACTCTCGAAAATGATTATCCATAGCACATCCCAAGGGCCTTGCAGGTGGAGGGAGGTTAACTTTATTCTAAACTCAATCAAACAGGCCGCATCATACATTCTATTTCATAATTACTTTTATAGCAGACCGGCTCACTAAAACCTTGCCAACGGCAAGGCTTATTAACGCTCGCTTCGAATCCACCTCCCGGAGTCAAAAAAAGAAACACCCTGTTGGGTGTTTCTTTTTTTGGTGGAGGGAGGTGGATTCGAACCACCGAAGTCGTAGACAACAGATTTACAGTCTGCTCCCTTTGGCCACTCGGGAATCCCTCCAAAGGAATCACGCATTTGCGTGTGGAGCTGATGATGGGACTTGAACCCGCAACCTGCTGATTACAAATCAGCTGCTCTGCCAATTGAGCTACATCAGCATTTTTTTGCCCCGCCGTTGTTCTGCAGCAGGGCATCTGGTGCCTCAGGACAGAGTCGAACTGTCGACACATGGATTTTCAGTCCATTGCTCTACCAACTGAGCTACCGAGGCATACGAGGCGGTTTTTCTAAAAGATATACCGCAGATTAGATTGGCGACCCGGAAGAGACTCGAACTCTCGACCTCTAGCGTGACAGGCTAGCGTTCTAACCAACTGAACTACCGGGCCAATGTTTGTGTAATGGTGGGGCCTCAGGGACTCGAACCCCGGACCGATCGGTTATGAGCCGATTGCTCTAACCAACTGAGCTAAGGCCCCAAAAAACATACACATATAAAAAATAAAGTGGTGACCCCTAGGAGAATCGAACTCCTGTTACCGCCGTGAAAGGGCGGTGTCTTAACCGCTTGACCAAGGGGCCATGTATTTGTGGCACATCTGGTCGGGGTGAGAGGATTCGAACCTCCGGCCCCATGGTCCCAAACCATGTGCGCTACCAAACTGCGCTACACCCCGAAAGAATTTAGCGACGAGGTATAATATACATTATTCTGTGGGTGTTGTCAACATCTATTTGCTATAAGCACAGTATTTATTATACACCTGAGTTGCCGCCTGCGCAAAGCACAAATAACCAGCCTCATTTTTCTGAATAATCACAGTTTTAAGCAATTAATTTATAGATAAAATAACAAAGATCGCAATATCATTTTAATAAAATTATATAGAGATATAAAAAGGGATTTATTGTTGATAATTAATAATGCTGGTTATATAATTAAAAAGGTTGTTAAAAGTCAGCCGGATTAAAATAAAATGAAAAGGCATGGTGAAATCATGATAAAACTTGGGCTTATCGGCGCAGGGATGATTGCAGGAGTCAATACACAGGCTATACTCAATTTCGACGTAGAAGTCGTTGCTATTGCAAATCGTACCGTAAGCAGAGCGCAGGATCTCGCAAAAAAGCTTGGAATAGAAGGCGCCTCTTTCTATTCGGATTACAACGAAATGATAGAAAAAGAGAACCTCGATGCTGTGCTGATAACTCTATCTCACGATCTTCACTTAAAAGCATTCTCTGCATGTGCAGACAAAGGCATAGACATCATTATAGAAAAACCCCTGGCCATGAACTATAAAGAATGTTTGTTGATACAGGAAGCAGCAGAGCGAAACAATATTAAATCATGTGTCTGCCACACCCAGAGATACAACCCAAACATGGCTACGGCGCGCCACCTGCTCGATACAATGAATTTTGGTAAAGTATATCATATAGACGATTCAATGAGCATATTCTACTATCACAACGAACGTGCCAGCTGGATGCTGTCTAAAGAGATATCCGGAAACGGCCCGATGATAAATTACGGTGTTCATCAGTTCGACCGCGTCTATTTCCTTAAAGGCAGCCTGCCCAAGCCAAGGACTCTGTACGCTCAGCTCAGCTACAATATACCGGAGCAGGAATGTATATCCGCATATACGGTAAGCGGAAGCGATGAAGATTGCTTTACATACAACTTCAGCTTCTCGGGCTACAGCGGTCCGGTGCTTGGCGCAACAGACATTTTCTGCGAAAACGGAGTCATACGTGTTATGATAGGTGACTGCCCGCAAAGCGGCGTTGCATACAGCATAGACAACGAACCGTTCAAGATGGCGCAGCCGCTTTACGAATCAAGCGAGATGTACAAAATGCAGTTTAAAGCCATAGTTGACTATCTCGAGGGAAGAGATAACAAAGCAGTAGATATCAATTGGGCGTCGCAGATGGTTCACATGATAGACTATGTAAATGAATCAGAAGCAAAAGAAACAGTTATAAAGGATTTTAAATAAACCACAGAGAGGTATATATTGACAGAGGAACTAAGGGAATACATAGCTAAAAACGCACTGACGTATTATATAGAAACATACGGATGCCAGATGAACGATCACGACAGCGAAAGAATGTCGGGCATTCTTGAATCGCTCGGATACTGCCGTGCAGAGCAAAAGCAGGAAGCAAACCTTATATTGTTCAACACCTGCTGTATAAGAGAACATGCCGAAGCCCGGCTTAGGGGTAATCTTGGTGCATTAAAAAAACATAAAGAAGGGGTGAAGAACTCTGTTATAGGTGTTTGCGGCTGTATGATGCAGCAAAAAGATACGGCACAGAAGATAAAAAGCAGATTCAGCTTCGTAGACATTATATTCGGAACAAATAAACTTCATCTATTGCCGCAGATGCTGTACGACGTGCTAATAGAGGGCGAGAGAGCTGTTGTTGTAGATGAAGACGAGATAATAGTCGAAGGCGTACCGGCAAGGCGCAATAAGGCTTACAGCGCTTATGTGAATATAATATACGGTTGCAACAATTTCTGCACATACTGCATAGTTCCTTATGTCCGCGGGCGGGAGCGCAGCCGCAGGTCATCAGACATAATTGAAGAGATAAAAGCTTTGTGCGGTAACGGAGTAAAAGAGGTCACGCTGCTTGGGCAAAATGTCAACTCATACGGCAAGGACCTAAGTGATGATCTTTCATTTGCTCAGCTTATTCGTGCGATCGACAAACAAACAGACATTAAACGAATTCGCTTCATGACTTCTCATCCAAAAGACCTAACCGATGAGCTGGTTGAGTGTTACGGCGATGTTAAAAGCCTGTGCGAACATATCCACCTTCCGGTACAATCGGGCAGCAACAGTGTTCTCAAAGCAATGAACCGCCGCTACACGAGACAACATTATCTTTCTCTCATTGAAAAACTGAGGAATCGTGTTCCTGATATAGCAATAACGACGGACATTATCGTAGGTTTCCCCGGCGAGACTGAATATGAGTTTGAAGAAACAGTAGAGCTTGCAAAAAAGGTTGGTTACGATGCCGCGTATACTTTTGCATACTCCAGCAGAAAGCTGACAAAAGCTGCAGAGATGGGTGGGCATATCGATAAAAAGACCAAGGCTAAAAGACTGGCGGAGCTTAATAAGATCATTTCGCAAAGCGTTGTGAATAATAACAAAGCGTATATGGGTAAAACTGTCGAAGTGCTGGTTGACGATGTCAGTAAGCGCGGCGATGGTGAAGTGACAGGAAGGACCAGGAGTGCAAAGACTGTAAACTTCTCTGGTATTGAAGAAGATATAGGAAAGCTGATAACGGTCAAGATAGATAAAGTCAAAGTGCACACGCTGCACGCAGTCAGGGAAAGCTGAAATGGCATACTACGAAAGAAAAACTATAAACCCGGCGATGATTGTTCTTCTTATACTGCTTATTCTTGTGATAATAGCAGGGGTATATTTCTATCTGCAAAACAGCGAACTGGCTCAAAGGAAACAGCAGATAGAAACCTTCGACTATAATCAAGGAGCTGTAGAGGTGTCGGTCTCCGATCTGCGCCAAACAGAAGGATATTCCGTTACGCAAACGAGCAGCGAGTCTGTAGATGCCCAGGTTTATATGACACCGCTCGGTTTCCCTATAGAGAGTCATTCATCAAATTGGCAGGGTGAGAAACTAAAAGAGATATATGAAGAGTTGCTGCTAAACAAACACGGTAAGGAAATAAACTATATATCAAAGATTGTTGTATATGGCGGTGTTTCGGAACTGGGCACGCAGGACAGTGTCGTAGCCGGAACGCATTCCACTACCAATAAATATTACCAGGTGTTTTTTAATATACCTGCGCTTGTTCCTTCATCATTGAAATACGGCCTTTCTACCAAGATGAGCGTGATAGAACTTTACAACATGGACGAATACGAAACGATAAAGCAGGCGGCAAGGACTATTGCTCACGAATACGGCCATCATTATACGATATTCTATTTTATGTCGTCAGAGGATGCCGTCAAAGAATCGCCGTACTATACACTGCGAGACTTTCAAAGTTATACACATGAGTTATTCTATTACGATCAACAGGAATATCTGAAAAACCACATGTGGAGCGTATACGAAATAGCTGCAGAAGATTATGTGCAGATGATGGGAAGCCCGAACGTATGCCAAACAAGAGAATATATGGATGTATATGATGCGATGGGGCTGGGCGGCAAGACCTATACGATATATTACGATTCAAACACAACAAATGTATTCCCGCAGGAGAATATGCTCATACCTCTCGCAAACGAAGTAATAGGACTTAGGGATTATTACTATTCGTTCATAGATGAAGAAAACGAACTTGACAATATTGATAAAGCAGATTTCAATATTCAGTTCGCAAAGAAAACGAATCTTGATAAAGTATATTACGAAATAACCTGGGACAACGTATTCGACAGCAAAGATGCGCTTTATACTTTGGTATGCTACGATACGGATAAACAGATATATCTACCGTTAAAGACACTTAACGGAAACGAAAAACCCATAGCCCGTGTTGGCACAGCTGCGAAGATAAGCGGTAATAAAATAGCGTTGAGGATGGACGGAGTGCCTGATAAAGACAGATATTTCAGGCTCATCGTGATACTCGGAGACGGCAGGATAGTCTCTTCTGACTATTTTTATAAAGATTTTTGATTTTGTGACCTTTTAACAGCCTTGAATACAATAATAACTATAATAGCAAGTACGATGGATCCGGCTGCAACTATCATAAGCCTTAAAAGCATGCCGGTTCTGTTAAGTCTATCAGATACATCGGCGTATTCATCAATATTTTCTGTGTTATCGAGTCGTGTGTTTAAGCTTATCTGTGCTTCTTCGCCGTACTCCAGCTTCCATGAACATATACCGTCGTTGTTTGTATCGGCGTTCGTTTCAGTAACCTCTCCGGGCAGGCATAAAGTGAGGATATATTCACCGTTTTGCGCCTGAGACAGAAGGTTGTTAAGTTCGTTTTCCGGAATGTCCTGAAGTTCGCTCTGACGTATGATATCTTCCAGCGAAACTACAGCATTGAAGCTGTATTTATCCTCTTGAAATGAAGGAGCATAATTAAAATCAACACTGTTGAAAATAGATTGCTGGTCAGTCACTGCCTTTGCAAAAGCCTCAGCTGCAGACTGCCTGTCTTTTAACAAAACTGCTTTTTGTCCTGATACAGTTACGCTTTCTTCATCAAGACTTACGTCAGTATTGAATCTTTGGCTTCTCCAATATTCATCTACTGAATCAGCATAGTTTCGTGCATCAAGTTCCACACTGTTTATGACAAGTTTGTATTCTATGTCTACCTTGTCGTCTGAGCCGATGCTATAGCTTACAGAAGCATCCGCACAGGCGCAAAAGAGAAGTATGATAACAAGTAATATAATAAAAAAAGTTTTTTTCATGGTGTCTCCGGTTTCTTAATATAAAAAAATTATATTGTAAAAGTGTAAAACTTTCAACAAAAACACTTATTTATGATATAATTTTTAAAAATGTACAGGAGAATATTATGGTTGCGCTTACACCAATGATGAGACAATATATAGAAATGAAGGAAAAGCACAAGGACTGTCTGCTTCTGTACAGGCTGGGAGATTTTTACGAGCTTTTCTTTGATGATGCTTTGCTTGCATCAAAAGAGCTGGAGATAACTCTAACTGGGCGTGACTGCGGCCTCGAACAAAGAGCGCCGATGTGCGGTGTTCCTTATCATGCAATAGGAAGCTATATAGACAAGCTCATTAAAAAAGGCTATAAAGTTGCAATCTGTGAACAGACGAGCGACCCGGCTGCATCAAAGGGGCTTGTGGAAAGAGACGTAGTACGCATAATAACTCCTGGCACTGTGACAGAGAACGCAATGCTCAGCGAGAACGACAATAATTATATACTAAGCTTATATATAACAGCCTCAGTTGCAGGGCTTGCATATGCTGACGTTTCAACGGGAGACTTCTTTGTCGGAAAGGCAGAGCTCTTTGAAGACGCTTCCGCTATTATAAGCGAAGTTTCGAGGATAATGCCAAGCGAGATTATATTCAGAGGTGAGGATAAGCCTTTCATAAACGGGCTGTCAGCTATGATTGCTGAACACAGCATATTCGTAAGTGAATATCCGGCCTTTACTTTCGAGACCGACAACGCAAAAGATTCTCTTGAATCTCATTTCAAAGTAATGGGCCTTGGTGGTTTTGGATTGAATGAAGATCATCCGGGCATCAACGCTGCCGGAGCATTGATAGATTACCTCAGAGAAACACAGAAAAACGCTCTTTCACATATAAACACCATAAAGGTCAACAACAAACAGCAGTTTATGGCGCTTGACGTGTTCACACGTGCCAATCTGGAGCTTACAAAGACACTGCGTGAAGGTAAAGTTCGTGGTTCTTTGTTCGGCGTTATAGACAAAACAAAAACAGCGATGGGGGCAAGGCTTCTCAAAAGGTATATAAACGAGCCGCTTCAGAGTATAGCCGAGATAAACGCAAGGCTTGATGCTGTTGAAGAGATAAAGGATAATATGCGGCTTTGCGACGAAATAGAAGCTGCAATAGACGGCGTGTTCGACCTTGAACGTTTGATATCAAGGATATCCTATGCAACTCTTGACGCAAAGAACTGCCTTTCACTGAAAGCATCACTTGAAAAGCTGCCGAAGCTAAAGAGCGTTACCAGCGGCTGTAAAACAGCCCTTCTATCACGGCTAAGCGGCGGTCTAGACATAATGGAAGATATTCACGGGCTGTTGGAGGCAGCAATTCACGAGAATCCACCGGTCGGAATCACAAGCGGAGGCATTATAAAAGAAGGCTATAATGCAGAGGTTGACGAGCTAAGACAGGCTTCAGTAAATGGTAAGGAATGGATAGCTGAACTAGAAGCGACGGAGCAGCAGTCAACAGGAATAAAGAAGCTAAAAGTCGGCTACAATAAAGTTTTCGGCTACTATATAGAAGTAACTAATTCATATAAAGATATAGTACCGGAAAGCTACATTAGGAAACAAACACTTGCGAACTGCGAAAGGTTTATTACTCCGGAGCTAAAAGAAATGGAAGAAAAAATCTTAGGCGCTCAGGAGAAGTGCATAGCTTTGGAATACGACATTTTCGTAAAAATAAGAAATGAGCTGGCGGATAATATAAAACGCTTCCAGAACGCAGCTAAGATAATCGCATCAATAGATGTTCTGAGGAGTTTTGCCTCCCTTGCATTCGAAAAGAACTATTCAAAGCCAAAGATGACTGACAGCGATGATATTACCATACACGGCGGACGGCACCCGGTCGTAGAAGCATTCGTTAAACAGTCTTTCGTGGCAAATGATTCAAAAATTACACAGGACGAAAAAATAATGATATTGACCGGGCCGAACATGGCAGGCAAGAGCACATATATGCGGCAGGTTGCACTTATAGTACTATTGGCTCATATGGGAAGTTTCGTACCTGCAAGCTATGCTTCTATATGTATAGTAGACAGGATATTCACACGTGTAGGCGCTTCTGACAACCTTGCTTCAGGGCAGAGCACGTTCATGGTAGAGATGAACGAGGTTGCTCATATACTCAACAATGCAACACCCAAAAGTCTGCTGATACTGGACGAAATAGGGCGGGGGACAAGTACTCTAGATGGCCTTTCAATAGCATGGTCTGTTGTTGAATACATAAGCGAGAAGATAAAAGCAAAAACGCTTTTTGCGACGCATTTCCACGAGCTTTCCGAGCTCGAAGGTATAGTTAAGCACGTAAGTAACTATTCTATCAGTGTAAAAGAGCTTGAAGACACGGTCATCTTCCTTCATAAAATTGTGCGTGGGGGAGCTGACCGCAGCTTTGGCATAGAAGTTGCCAAGCTCGCAGGAGTGCCGGGTGTAGTAACGGACAGAGCAAAAACAATCATGCAGTCACTTATAGACAAAGATGAGAGTATACTTGGTTTAAAACCTGCTAAACAGGAAAAGGACCCGCCGACGGGTGACGAGATCACTAAAATGCTGGGAGAAATCAATCTTGATAACACGACACCGCTGGACGCGTTGAAGATACTCAGCGAAATAAAACATAAACTATAGCAGAGGATAAAATGATAAGGATACTCGATAAATCAGTCTCAAATAAAATAGCCGCCGGAGAAGTCGTTGAAAGGCCGGTCAGCGTCGTAAAGGAGCTTGTGGAAAACTCCATCGATGCAGGTGCCGGTGCTGTCAGCATAGATATAACAGAAGGCGGAATCAAGAGCATCATAGTAACTGATAACGGTTCTGGTATAGTGTCACAGGAAGTTAAACTTGCGTTCGAAAAGCACGCAACCAGCAAGATAACCACTCTTAGAGATTTAAATCATATAATAACTCAAGGATTTCGTGGTGAAGCGCTTTCTAGCATAGCTGCAGTAAGCGTTACTGATCTTAAGACAAAAACAAAGGATGAAGAAGCCGGAACACATATTCGCATATCCGGCGGCAGACTGGATTTTTGCAATCCTGCCGGTCTGCCCGGAGGCACAAGCATAACAGTAAGCAACCTTTTCTTCAACGTGCCTGCAAGGCGTAAGTTTTTGAAGAAACCCGGGCAGGAAGCGGCATATATATCCGATCTTGTATCAAGATACATTTTAAGTTTTCCGGAGATATCATTTCATTACCGAAGCGGCGGCAAGACTATATACCACAGCCCAGGCAATGGAGATTTAAAGGAATCGATATATTGCGTGTACGGCAGCGATATACTTGACAGCATATCATATGTAGACGAAGCGTACGGCGGTATCCGAGTTTGGGGCTACGTTGCACGGCCAGGAACTTCCATGCGCAGCAAAAACACGGGCTCGATATTTGTAAACAGAAGATATGTTAGGAACAGAATGCTGTTCGACATGGTTAAAAGCGCATACGGACAGACGCTTGTTAAAGGCGATTTTCCGTTCTTTGCGCTGAATATAGATCTTCCGGCATCGCTAGTCGATGTAAATGTGCATCCGAACAAGCTGCAGGTCCGCTTTTCAGACAACGCAGCAGTAGAGCATGTAATAAGCGAAGCAATATCAAGCGCATGCAGCAGCATATATGGAAAAGTCGAGTTGTCACCGCCGGAAGAAAGAGAAGAGCCTGCCAAGAAAGTTGAGATGCAAACGACAGACAGCTTCGTTCAGGAAGAGCTTTTTTCAGGGTTTTCAAGAAGCGTGATGAAGGAAGAGAGTGCTGTAGATTACTTAGATACAGAAGAAGACAAAGAAGTTAACAATATTATACAACAGCCTGAAGCCTCATACATCCAGCAAAAAACAACAATTCAAGAAGAGCTAACTGTTTTGCCTGAACCGGTTGAGATAATCAGCTACAGGGTAATAGGCAGTTTTGCAAGCACATACATATTGGTAGAGCAATCAGAAAATCTTCTGATGATAGACCAGCATGCAGCACACGAGAGGCTGCTCTATGAAAATTTTATTATAGAAGAGCAGACAGCATCCCAACGGCTGTTGATACCAAAAGTTATTAAGCTGTCTCATGAGCAAATGAACACAATAGATGAAAACATAGAAGTGTTCCGTCAGCTTGGTTTCGACATGGAACCGTTCGGCGCTCTTGAATACAAACTTTCAGCTGTGCCGTCTTTGATAAATGAAGCAGGTGCACAGCAGTTGATACTCGAAGTCCTTGATGATATCAAAAGCCCTGTAATTAGAAAAGACGACCTTATAAGAACTGCCTGCAGGCGTGCAGTAAAGGCTAATGATAAACTAAGCGAAAAAGAACTGCAGAGCCTTGTTGACAGCTTTTTGAAGACGGACGTAATACCAACGTGTCCGCACGGTCGCCCTATAATAACAGTACTGACAAAGAAGCAGATAGAAAAAAGCTTCAAGAGGACGGTATGAATAAGTTCATAGTTATAACAGGGCCGACTGCAACGGGGAAAACTGCTATATCTGTGGCGCTTGCAAAGAGCCTGAACACGCAAATAATTTCGGCGGACAGCTGTCAGATATATAAAGGTATGGATATAGGTACCGCAAAGGCAAGCGCAAGTGAAATGCAGGGTGTCATACACCATTTTATTGATATTGCAGAGCCGGGTGAAGAATATTCAGCAGCGCTATTCAAAAAGCAGGCTTTTGAGATAATCGACCGGCTTAACTCCTCAGGGAAAATACCGATAGTAGCGGGCGGCACAGGCTTGTATATAAATTCATTAGTATACGAGCTTGACTTCAGCAGTGTAAGCAAAGACAGCGAAATAAGAAACAGGCTGGAGAAAACGGTGGATGAACAAGGTGTGCCGTATCTATATAACAAGCTAAAGGAAAAAGACCCTAAATACGCCAGTATAATCGCCGCCACAGACAAAAGACGGATAATCAGAAGGCTTGAGATAATAGAGCAGGGCGGCAGCCTTGATTATGACTTCAGAAAACAAAAAGAAGGCTACGATATTCTCATAATTGGTCTCAAAATGCCACGTGATATTTTATATAAAAGAACAGATGAACGTGTGGATGAAATGCTGAAAGCAGGGCTTACAAAAGAGGTCGAAGTGCTTTACAAACGCTTTGGTGATGCGGCATCCCTAAAGGCGATAGGCTATAAAGAACTTATAGGCTATTTTAAAAAAGAATATGATTATAATGAAGCGGTAAGACTGATAAAAAGAAACACAAGAAGGTTTGCAAAACGCCAGCTTACGTGGTTTAATAGAGATAGCAGGATCAAGTGGTTTGACGTAAATAATGGCAGCAGCACCGAAACTGTTTTAGGCCAAATCACAGAGTATATAAAAGAAAAGGGGTTTTAACCATGCAGAAATCGGTTATCGTTCTTCAGGATGTATTCCTAAACCAGGTCCGGAAAGAAAAAGTCTCAGTTACGATCCATCTGACAAACGGATATCAGATAAAAGGAGTCGTGAAAGGCTTTGATAACTTCATTATTATACTCGAAAGTGAAGGAAAACAGCTTATGATCTATAAGCATGCTGTTTCCACGATATCCCCGACAAAATCCGTAATGTTCCCGTTTACGGATAAGCCAAAGGAAGAATAGTTTGCTCGAAAGTTTCGGTATAGGTAAAAAAATCGTTTCGCTTGTTGAGGATGCTCAGCGCTCTCTCGCAAGTCGTTTTGAATACGTAGATGCATTGTCGGAAACAAACACTTTTAAAGTAATAGATGCATTCCGTCAAGAAAACATCGGCGCTCATCATTTCACTGCTTCAAACGGATACGGCTATAGTGATGCAGGCAGGGATTCTCTTGCCCGTGTTTTTGCACGCATTTTCGGAGCTCACAGCGCCGTTGTAAGCCCGCACATTGCTTGCGGCACACATGCTATAGCACTAGCTCTGTATGCGGTAATGCGCCCTTCAGAAACGCTGATAAGCGTAACGGGAAGACCGTATGACACTCTAAACGAAGTAATAGGTGACTCAAGGACCGATACCGGCTCATTAGTGAATTTGGGTGTGGAGTACAAACAGGTAGAATTTAAAGAGCAAGGTAAAATCGATATTCAAGAAGCTATCAAGGTTGCTGCAGAGTGTGAAAATCCAAAAGCAGTCTTTTTGCAGCGAAGCCGGGGCTATGAATGGCGCAGCGCTCTTAGTATGAGCGAAATCGAAGAGTTTTCAAAGGCAATTAAAAAAGTTTATCCGGATATAATTATAATAGTTGATAATTGCTACGGTGAGTTCTGTGAAAAAACAGAGCCTACGCAGCACGGCGCAGACCTCGTTGCCGGATCGCTTATAAAAAACCCTGGCGGAGGACTTGCTCCGACAGGCGGCTATATCGCAGGCAGGCAAGATCTGATAAGCCTTGTTGAGAACAGATTAGTTTGTCCTGGCCTCGGCGGCGAAGTTGGCTCATACGAAGCTTCATACAGGCCGTTTTTTCAAGGCCTTTTTATGGCGCCTCATGTGGTGGGGGAGGCTCTTAAGGGAAGCATACTTTCTGCAAAGGTGTTCGAAATGCTTGGCTACGATGTCTACCCATCATCAGACGCTTTCAGAAGCGATATAACGCAGTCTATAAAGCTAAATGATGAAGAGCTGCTGCTGGCATATACACGCGGCATACAGAGCGCTTCAGCCGTAGACAGCCGTGCTGTACCGCAACCATGGGATATGCCGGGTTATAGTGACAGGATAGTAATGGCTGCCGGAACATTTGTACAGGGTTCTTCAATAGAGCTTTCAGCAGACGCGCCAATACGTCCTCCCTATATAGTATATGCACAGGGCGGGCTTTCATATTCGCATATGAAACTTGGGCTTATGAGCGCCTTGTGTGAGATGGGGATCGTCAAATAAATTCAAATACCCATACCAATGCACCAAACGCACACGTTGGCGTATATCACGATATGAAAATAACCGGCTAAAAGTCGGTTTTTCTATTAGCTCAATAAATACTTACTGAACAAAAAGGAACTAAACATGATCACCATATACGATTGGTTTGGATATGAACTACCGGCTAAAATGCGTTATCGGCTTATAAAGCAAGCAGGTTTTGACGGAGTTCTGATGTGGTGGAGCAAAGATTTCGGACGTGAAAGTTACGCTGACTGTCCGGAAATCATAAGAAGAGCTGGACTTTTTATTGAAAATATTCATACTCCTATTAAGTATCAAAATTATTTATGGCTCGACGGTCCGGAAGGCAAAGCCGCAATGGATTGTTACCTGCAATGCATCGGAGATTGTGCGGAATTTGACATCCCTGTAATGGTGGTTCATCTGCCGGATGATGAATATAAATGCAGCGCATTAGGGCTGGAAAGAATTAAAACAATTGCAGATAAAGCCGAGAAGCTTTGCGTCAATGTTGCGATGGAAAATCTGCGAAACTATAAAAATCTATCATATGTATTGGAGCATGTTGATTCAAAGCATATAGGTTTCTGCTATGACTGCTGCCATCATAATAACTATCATCCGAAAGACGATTTATTATCAATGTACGGCTCAAGGCTGATGGCTCTTCATCTTCATGATAATGGCGGCGCCTTCGGTCAGCATCAGCTGCCGTTCGATGGTAATATAGACTGGCATGACACTATGAAAAACATAGCAGATACAGGTTACAGAGGTGCTACAGCTTTAGAGCCAATGAATTGGGATTATAAGGGACTGTCAGCTGATGAGTTTTTGCATAAAGCATATGATATGTCAAAAAAACTTGAGAAATTAAGATATGGAGAGTTCAAGTAAATAACCTGATTTAGTCACAGAACTGTATAAAAATAACCCCTGCTTATCCTAAAAACAGAGGTTACAAGTTGCTTTGAGAGCTGCAATCAGAACATTCGCAGAACGCCAATGACTTTGCCGAGGATATCTAGCTCTTTTGCGTAAATAGGCTCGTAATTTTCGTTTTCCGGCTGTAGGCGGATTCTGTCTTTTTCAGCAAAAAACCTTTTAACGGTCGCTTCTTCATCCATCATAGCAACGACTATATCACCGTTGTCAGCAGTTTTCTGCTTCTTCGCAATAATCCTGTCTTTGTCCATTATTCCTGCGTTTGTCATGCTGTCGCCTTTAACATTGAGTATAAAAACGTCTTCGCTTCCAAGAAGAGAAAAAGGCAGTGTAATATATTCTTCAATATTTTCGACTGCTGTTATGGGCACACCCGCTGCAACATTGCCTACTACAGGAATAGATACCATTCTTTCACTGTTTCCGTCTTCACGTGGGTCAGTGCCGAAAAGTATTTTAGTAGTTCTTGGCTTAGCGTTGTTTCTGAAAATATATCCCTTCTTTTCAAGCTGAGTAAGATGGGCATGTGCTGTAGAAGTTGACTTAAGATTAAGAGCGTCACAGACCTCCCTGACGCTTGGTGCATAGCCGTTTTTAGATATATAATCTTTCATATACTCAAATACATCATTTTGTCTCTGAGTCAGTTCAACCATATTTATCACCTCGCAAATATAATATCAAATATAAATTACAGTGTCAACGAAAAGGCAAACATTCGTTTTGGTATCTAACAGTGTAGTTAATCATTTATTCTTACTATACCGGCCGCCTTCTTTCTCTGTTCATCATCTATAGCTGCATAATGTTTCTTAGTTGTATTAACGTCTTTATGGCCAAGAACGTCTGCAACAAGGTATATATCTCCGGTCTGCTGATACAGCATCGTTCCGTATGTGCTCCTTAGTTTATGCGGAGAGATATCTTTAAGAGGTACGGCGATCCTTGCATATTTCTTTACTAGTTCCTGCAGAGCCCGAACACTCATTCGTTTATTCTGAAGAGACAAAAACATGGGGGAGGCGGGGGAGTAATCAGGCTTCGTTTTACGCTCTTCAATATACGTAAGAAGTGCTTGCTTTGCTTCTTCTCCTATGTAAAGGAATACTTCATTTCCGCCCTTTCTTAATGCTTTAAACTGTCTGTTTTCAAAATCGAAGTCATTTACATCAAGTGCAACTAGCTCGCTTATACGAATTCCAGTTGTTAGCAATAGTGTGAAAATAGCCATGTCGCGAACAAGTGTTCTTTTTTGATATGCCAATTGTCTGCTGGTAAGTCCGGCGCCTGTAGAAACTACATGCATAAGTTTTGCCGCCTCTTCATAAGTAAGCCGTAATATAGGTTTTTCGTGTATTTTAGGTGTTTTTAGCCTTGTAGTGATATTAGTGCCGATTATTTCTTTGTTGTAATAGTATTTATAAAGCGATCTGATTGATGAAAGCTTTCTTGCGATGCCTTTCTCGCTGTTTTGCACAACGGAGTCGTTTTTATAATAAAGCGACAGATACTCCATGTAAATTTCCAGATCACGCATAGAAACATCTTCAAGCTGTTTTGCCTGAGTTACAGAACGTCCAAGGTCTTCGTCCAGAAACTTAAAGAACAAACGCAGGTCGTAAGCATAATTGATTTGTGTAAGCAGTGAAGTGTTCTGTTTGATTCCGCGAAAGAAGTCTAAACAGAACTTCGGCAGAGTATCAAGTACGCTCTGAAGCTTTTTTGCTTTTTGTATAGTGATTTCATTTTTGCTTTTTTTAGACATAATAGGAGGCCTCACAAAAACGGCTTATTTTGTCTTGATTATAGCATATACGGCCTAAAAACGCAACAACTATGCGCAAAACTTGTCTTTTACGCATAGTTGTATATACCTAAACCACGCCCCCAAAGGACGAATATTCATATTTATACAGTTCAATATAGCTTTTAGCTATTCTCCTGTTTCTTCTGATGAGTTCTTTTTTATCTCTCCGGTAGCAAGTTCATCGCATATATTGTTATATTTATCGTCGGAATGTCCTTTTACTTTTTTATAAACGACCTTGTGCTTTCTCATAGCCTCAAGAATACCTTTCCAAAGATCCTGATTTAAAACATCTTTTTTATTTGTCGTTCTCCAGTTGTTGTTCTGCCAATTATATATCCAGCCTTTATCAAAAGCGTTATGTATGTAGGCGCTGTCTGTATGAACGGTTAAGCTGCATGGTTCTTTCAATGCTTCAAGCGCCTTTAGAACTGCAGTTAGCTCCATACGGTTGTTCGTAGTGTCGGGCTCATAGCCACTGATGTGTTTTTCATTGCCTCTGTAGATAAGAACTGCTGCCCATCCCCCGGGTCCCGGGTTAAATGAGCAGGCCCCGTCAGTATATATGTTTACTTTCTTCATTTTTGTTCTGCCAGTTGTTTAGATTTATCCGCACATTTTTTAACAGCTTTAATAACAGTTCCTCTAAAACCGTCTTCTTCAAGCGATTTAACAGCTTCTATTGTAGTGCCGCCTGGTGAACATACAGCGTCTTTTAGCGCTCCTGGGTGCATTCCGGTATCCATAACCATCTTGGATGCCCCATAGACGGTCTGGGCGGCAAGCGTCATAGAAACGTCTCTGGGAAGCCCGCACAGCACACCAGCGTCCGCAAGCGCCTCGATGAACATAAATACGTATGCTGGCCCACTGCCGGAAACGGCAGTAACAGCATCCATAAGCTTTGCTGGTGCATATTCGACTTTACCGAGCGAAGCGAACAGATATTCCATAAAGCCAACTGCTTCTTCGTCTGCAGAGTAAGGCTTTTCAAACACGCTCATGCCTTGTGCAGAAAGCAGCGGTGTGTTGGGCATCAGCCTTAAAACCTTTTTATCTTCGCCGACAACAGATTTGATCATATCTGCGCTCCAGCCTGCTGCTATAGACACGATGTTTTTGCCTTCTGTACAATCCTTTATCTCTTCAAGGACGACAGAAAGTATATTGGGCTTTACAGCAAGCAAGATTATATCACTGTTATAGCAAAGCTCTTTAACATTCACAGATATGCTTACCGGATAATCATCTTTAAGCGAAGCAGTCTTTTTACTATCAACATCATAGATAAAAACATTACTGTTATCAAGGCTTCCCTTATCAAAAGCGCCTTTTATAATAGCCTGCGCCATGTTGCCGGCGCCGATAATTCCTAAATTATAATTTTTCAATTTAAAACCTCCTATTGACTACTATTCTATAATTGTTTATAATACCTTTTGTTACGTTAAAGGGGAGTGGCTCAACTGGTAGAGCATCGGTCTCCAAAACCGAGGGTTGCGTGTTCGATTCGCGTCTCCCCTGCCACATGCAGATCTTTCTGCACAAACTGCCGGATTTATAACTGCCGGCAGTTTTTATTTTATCGTTTTTTATTTATTCAGTTAGTAATAATAAGCCTTATAAAGAATAACCTATACCAAAACTTCTCCTTCAACACCAAGTTCATCAGAATACTTTTCAAGTATCGGTGCAATAAGCGTTTCTATAAAGCTCTCGGTCTGAGTAGACGCGCATCCGGTGAACTTCACCGGGTCTACGAGGCTGTCAATGTCTGCGTGTGAAAGCAAAAAGCTCATGTCCTGCTTAATAAGGTCTAGCAGATTGTTATCTAGGCCGGACTGTTTTACTCTTGCGCCTGCCGCCATCGAATACTCACGTATTTTTTCATGCAGTTCCTGACGGTCTCCCCCACGCTTTACAGCTTCCATGAGTATGGTCTCAGTTGCCATGAAAGGCAGCTCTTCGTTAACATGTTTCTTTATAACATTTTCGTATACTACCATACCGCTTGTTATATTCAGATACAAGTTCATCACAGCGTCAATAGCCAGGAAGCTCTGTGGCACTATAAGCCGTTTATTAGCGGAATCGTCAAGTGTTCGTTCAAACCACTGTGTTGAAGCCGTTACAGAAGCGCTCAGCGGCATACAGAGCACGAACCTGCATAGCGCCCCCATCCGTTCGCTTCTCATAGGGTTGCGCTTGTACGCCATAGCAGACGAGCCGATCTGTTTTTTATTGAAAGGCTCTTCGATTTCCTTTAGGTTCTGCAGAAGGCGAAGATCGTTAGAGAACTTATAAGCGCTCTGTGCGATAAGCGAAAGAGCATTTAGCACTATAGTGTCAAACTTTCTGGGGTATGTCTGTCCAGTAACCGCAAAGGAGGAATCAAACCCCATTTTTTTGCATACCAGTTTGTCAAGTTCAGCAACCTTTGCAGCGTCTCCGTCAAAAAGTGAAAGAAAGCTGGCGCCGGTCCCTGTAGTTCCTTTAACGCCTCTCAGCTTAAAACCACTAATGATAGTTTCAATGGCTTCAAGGTCGCTTAAAAGATCCTGCATCCAAAGTGTAGCACGCTTTCCTACAGTCGTTAGCTGTGCCGGCTGATAGTGCGTAAAACCTAGTGTCGGCATGTCCTTGTATTGCATAGCAAAGTCAGCCAGATTAGCTATAACATTTATAAGCTTTTTGCGTACAAGCAGAAGCCCGTCGCGAATCACTATAAGGTCTGTGTTGTCACCTACATAACAGCTCGTTGCCCCAAGGTGTATTATAGGCTTTGCCTTAGTGCACTGTTCACCGTATGCATAAACGTGCGACATAACATCATGCCGGACTAACTTTTCACGTTCTTCCGCAACCTCATAATTGATATCGTCCTTAAATTTTTCAAGTTCCCCGATCTGCTCATCAGTTATATTAAGGCCAAGCTCTTTTTCAGATTTTGCTAGAGCTATCCAAAGCTTTCGCCAAGTCTTGAATTTCTTATCGTCAGAAAAGTTTTCGGCCATGCTCCTTGAAGCATATCGTGTTATAAGAGGATTTTCATAAATATCTTTCATTTGCGCCATCCTTATTTAATAGTCTATAAGAATTTTATTATAAACCTTTTAAAATTACCATAGCAAATTTTCTCTATTTGTTCTTTTGAGTAGCCTCTAAGCTCCATAGCTTCAGGCAGCTTCTGATAATCGGCAGAAGAGTCAAGTCCTTCGGGTGTATATTGTATACCGCAGAAATCTGAACCGAACCCAACACAGTCCTCTCCTCCAAGTCCCATAATATAATCAATATGCCGAAGAACATCGCTTATTTTAGCCTCTCCTACACACAAAAACTCCGGGAAAAAATTAATGCCAATGTATCCGTCGCTTTCAATTATATGCCGTATTTGTGCCTTTTTCAAATTTCTTGGGTTTGCGCAGATGTCATAAACGCAGGAGTGCGTTGCGCAAAGAGGATGTTTATATGCCTTGGCAGCGTCCCAGAACCCATCTTCGTTTAGGTGTGAAACGTCAAGCGCCATTCGAAGGTCGTTCAGTTTGTCTATAGCATCAAAGCCTTTCTTTTTGATGCCGCCGCTATGCAGGCATCCGCATGCAAATTCATTCTCATAATTCCATGTCAAGCTGAAGATCCTTGCGCCTGCCTCATACATTTCTTCGATGCGCTTTACTTTACAGTCGATACTATCTGCACTCTCAATGGAAAGTATAAGCTTTATTTCAGAGGTATCAGCAAAGCTCTCTTGTTTTGTCAGCAGTGATACTATGCCGGAGTGTTCAGAAAGAAAATCGCTGAAGTAATCTAGCTCATAAAGGCAGTCACCATATCTGTTCTCGTCTTCAGGCGGTATCCATACAGCAAGGTTCTGCATTTTTACTCCGCCGGCTAGCAGCGCAAAGAAGCTCGATTGGTCATGTATCCTCCCCTCACATCCTCCTAAAGTTCTGTAAGCCAGCAAATCACAGTGTGAATCAGCAATCTTGTACATCCGACACAGTCTCCTTTCTTTATAATACTGATTTATATGAAAATCAATATACTTAAAAAGAATAAACTCAATTACAAAGCTGTTAAGACAATAAGTGCTGCTATAACAAAACCCTTATAGAAAGAAAGAAGAGCCAATTTTTTGACTCTTCCCTTAAATACTATTTTGCGTAATCTACAGTCCTGGTCTCCCTTATGACACTAACTTTTATCTGCCCAGGGTAATCCAGTTCCTGTTCGATCTTTTTGACGATGTCTTTCGCCATAAGATGCATTCCTGCGTCATCCACGTCTTCGGGTTTAACGATTATCCTTATTTCCCTGCCCGCCTGTATTGCATAGCAGTTGTCAACTCCCGCGAATGAATTTGCGATTTCTTCCAAAGATTCCAAACGTTTTATGTAGTTTTCAAGAGTTTCACGCCTTGCTCCCGGCCGTGCCGCAGAGATTGCGTCGGCTGACTGTACAAGTACAGCTTCAACCGTTGTTGCATCGATATCGCCGTGGTGTGCCTGTATACAATGAATAACATCTGCGTTTTCACGGTATTTCTTGGCAAGGTCAGCACCAATCTGTATGTGCGGGCCTTCCACTTCATGGTCAACAGCTTTACCGATATCGTGAAGCAGTCCCCCACGTTTCGCAAGCTTAATATTTGCGCCAAGCTCACTTGCCATAACAGCAGAAAGATGAGCAACTTCGAGCGAGTGTTTAAGCACGTTCTGGCCATAGCTTGTACGGTACTTGAGCCTTCCAAGCAGCTTTATGATCTCGGGATGAAGGTTATGTATACCAACATCGAAAGCGGCTGCTTCACCGGCATCCCTTACCTCTTTTTCGACTTCCTTTTTGGCCTTTTTGACCATCTCTTCGATCCTGGCCGGATGTATCCTGCCGTCTATTATAAGCTTTTCAAGAGCGATCCTTGCGACCTCTCTTCTTATAGGATCAAATCCGGAGAGTATAACAGCCTCAGGAGTATCATCGATTATAAGGTCGATACCCGTAGCAGTTTCAAGCGCACGGATATTCCTTCCTTCTCTGCCGATTATTCTGCCCTTCATTTCATCACTGGGCAGTGCAACGACAGATACCGTGTTTTCAGCAACCAAGTCGGCCGCATACTTTTGTATAGCGTTTGCTATGATGTCACGTGATTTTTTGTCGGCCTCGTCTTTGGCCTTGTTTTCTATCTCACGGACGTAGACAGCCATGTCACGTCTTGCTTCCTGCTCAACTTTTTCTATAAGCAGATCCTTTGCTTCATCCGTTGTCATGCCGGAGATCTTTTCAAGCTGCTCGATCTGTTCGTGATACGTTTTGTCGATTGCTTCTTTTTTCTTAGTGATCTCTGCAAGTTTGTTTGAGGCCTGCTCTTCTTTGCTCTCAGCGCTGATGATCTTTCTATCAAGCATCTCCTCACGCTGAACTACTCTTCTTTCAAGTCTTGTTAACTCGTTACGTCTGTCTTTGGATTCCTTTTCAAATTCGCTTCTCAATACGTGGATTTCTTCCTTGGCTTCAAGCACGGTTTCCTTCTTAACAGCCTCGGCCTTTTTTTGTGCATCAGATATGAGTCTTTTCACAGACTCCTCTGCTCTTCCCACCTTTGCTTCAGCAACGCTTCTTCTATAAACATATCCAATCAACGCACCAATAATTATTCCGGCGAGAGGCAGTACAATGTACCAAAAATAATCCACTAAACGTAGTACCTCCTTATTAAATTTTACTATGCAGAAACAATATCGATAGTATTCTCTTATAAACGATATATACTATTTAAATAATCTTGCAATTTACAATGCAAGTAAAATCGTCTTTGCATATGGTTCTATATACAAAAAGTTTTTACACAAATATAAAACTTAAATACATAACACCATAATAATTCTATTATCTGGCGGGTTTTTTGTCAAGATAAGATATACTTATAATAGTACTTTTTTTCGCATAATTTTATAATCTCACCATTATATAGCGTACCTGTGATTTTTTTCATTAGTGTTTTTTGTTTTAGCATAAATGTAATGCTACACCTATTAAAAAACAATTGGCAAAATAGCCTAAAAAAAATTGTTAAAAGTTGAATAACAATTTGCTGTAATGACCATTGGAGGCGCTATAGCTCTTGTGGTAAGTATTAAGCTTTGCTATAATATACACGAAAGGCAGGCATATGCAGGAATACCAGCAGATTTCTTCTATATATACAGAAAGAAAAATACCGAACCGCAATAGAATCGGGCTTCTTGGCGGCACTTTCAATCCGGTTCACAACGGGCATATAATCATGGCACAGATAGCTCTTTGCGAGTTTTTGCTCGGCGAAGTTGTTTTTTTGCCTTCTGGACAGCCTCCGCACAAATTGGATGAAAAGATTGCACCGGCGTGGCAGCGTGCAGAGATGATAAAGCTGGCAATCGAAGGATATGAACGTTTTACATTGAGTACTATAGAGATAGATAGAAAAGGCACCACATATACTATTGATACACTGGAACAATTAAGGTCGAAAGACCCGCAAAGCGACTACTATTTTATAATCGGAGCGGATACACTTTTCGAACTGCCTACATGGAGAAACATAAGCAGAGTCATGCAAATGGCTGATTTTATCTGTGTTATGCGTCCGGGGATCGACGAGAAAATGGCTCATGACTATGCTAAGATGATTTGCAGCAAAAGCCCCTGTACTATATATATGGCAGACGAAAAAGGCCCCAACATCTCGTCAACAAATGTAAGGATGATGGCTGTAAATAATGAGCTTAGCAGCAGTTTAGTACCGCCTGCTGTGTTAAAATACATAAAACAGAACGATGTATACACAAACGAGGAATAGATGGACAAATATCTTGAATACCTTGAAAGTCAAATAGACAAAAAGAAATTAGGACACAGTATAGCAACCGCGAAGCAGGCAGTCGAGCTCGCAAGGATCTATGGCGAAGACGAAGAGAAGGCTTATATTGCAGGACTTCTGCATGACGTTGCAAAAGGCAAGTGCAGCAAAGGTCTTAAAAAGATAGCTCAGCAGTATTCGATAGATATCGACGAATTTGAACACATCAACCCAGAGTTGATTCATGGTAAGCTAGGTGCTAAAATGGTCGAGATGGAATTGGGGATCAGCGATGAGGATATATTGAACGCTATCTGCTGGCACACTACTGGCAGAGAAAACATGAGCATGCTTGAAAAGATAGTGTATATAGCGGATTTGACAGAGCCGGGAAGAGACTTTGAAAACATTGAAATGCTAAGAACGCTTGCCAGAACAGACATAGATTCGGCGATGATAAAGTCGCTAAAAGGTGTTATGGATTTTGTAAAGAGCAGGGGTTTTACCCTTCATCCGAACAGTGAAAAAGCATATGAACTATTAAAAAAGGAGGAAAAAAGAAAACTTGGATTATAATAAAGAAGCTTTGAATATTGCAAAGCAGTTGTTTATGAAAAAAGCAGAGGACGTCAGGCTGCTAAAAGTTGACCACTTGACAATAGTAGCAGACTATTTTCTGCTTGCGAGCGGACGTTCAGATGTTCACGTTAAATCGCTAAGCGACGAGGCGGAAGAGCTTATGGAAAAGGCGGGAAGGCAGCGTCTGCGCATCGAAGGCTACAGGCAGGGACGCTGGATCGTACTCGACTATGGCGACATAATAATTCACATATTCCACAAGAGCGAAAGAGAATTTTACGATCTGGAGCGATTGTGGCTGGACGGCGACAACTGTATCAATATAACTGACGATATGATTGTAAAGTGATTATAAAAAATAAAAAAGCCGGAGTCAGTCTGCTCCGGTCTTTTTATTTTATATCAGAAAACCCGTTTTGCACATCTGAAGTTCCTTGTCCAATACGACGAACTGAATATATCAGATCTCGTTACTATCTTTCCGTTGCCGGATGAAGCATCGACCATTTTACCGTTGCCCATATATATTCCTACGTGACCGTTAAAGCAAAGGATGTCGCCTTTTTTAACATCTGTAAATTTTGTAATAGTCGGGAAATTAGTGCTTCTCCAGGCTGTTGAAGTTCTGTATCCTATTTTAAAGCCTACACTGTTTAGACAGTAGTATACAAACCCGGAACAGTCAAACGAGTTAGGTCCCTTGCCCCCTCGAACATACGGTTTACCAAGCTGCGTAAGTGCGAATTCAATAAGAGCATCTGCAGAAGCGTTGTCGGGATCACCAACAACTACGGGTTTGTTGCCAGTACTTGAGCCGCCTGAACTACCTCCTGAACTTCCACCGCTGGACGTAGCTGCAGCTCTTGCGCTTTCAGAGAAAAGAGTCTCACGGGTCTGCTCTCCCACATTACCGTCTGCATAAAGCCCGTTTCTCTTCTGAAAGCTCTTCACAGCGGTTTCAGTGTCTGTGCCGAAATAGCCGGTACTGCCTGCTTTCAAATAACGTAGTTCCTGAAGTCTTTTCTGTATGCTTTCGACATCAGTACCTCTGTCGCCGAGTTTAACTGTATACTGAGCCGCTGTATCATCAAAAAGTTTTTCCAGAGTTACTTCTCCCGCAATGCCGTCTACTTGAAGACTGTGTTTGCGCTGGAAAAGCTGCAAAGCGTATTCAGTGCCGTAGCCGTAATAATCAGAAGGCTCATCCCAGTCAAGGTACCCTAGTTCCATTAATCTTTGCTGTATAGTAATAATCCTGGAATCGTGGACCCCTGGAGCAAGTTTCTCATCAACCGGCTCAGTTGTAACAACAGGAGTGTGAACAGGCGAAGTAGTCGGTATAAGGTTTGTATTAACATCGATGCTGCTTTCTGCCTGCTGTCCTTGTATATTAGCTAAAGTATTCGCATCTTTGTTATTGTCAACATCAGTACTATTTATGTTTTCTGCTTCAGCAGCACTATCCGATAAAGCGGTTTGCTTCTTCTCCCCCGCTGCTGAAAAAACTATCGGCAGAACTACTGCGGCGACAACAATGACAGCTGTGCCTACAAGTACAAGCTTGTTTTTCCACCATACATTTTTAGTGGATTTAGATGAAGGGGCATTATGTTTTACTATACTGGTATTTATTTTAACAGTGTTTTGAGAAACTTTAAGTTTTTTGCTGGTAGTCTGTTTTCTTTTTAATCCAAAAAGAGAAGCAACTGAGTAAAAAATACGAACGAAGAAATCCTTTATTGAAACAGATATATTGTGTATGAACATTATTGAATACTTCAATATTTTTTTCGCAGTATTTTTCATAATTTTCCATCCTGTTCTAATCTGTCTTAATATAAATGTAACATATAAGAAATATTTATGCAATAACATATTTTACTTGAATTATTATATCATAAAACATAATTGCTTTACAATTGATAAGAAACACTATTTGTGCTATATTTAAATTAGCTGATATAAAATATTAATTTACATAAAATAATACATTTAAAATAAAATATAAAGGAGAATCAATATGGCAGGTAAATTTGAAGTGTTTACGGACAAGTCGGGGAAATACCGTTTCAGACTCAAGGCTGGCAACGGTGAGATAATTGCTTCAAGCGAAGCATATGAATCAAAAGCTGGTTGCATGAACGGAATAGAATCTGTTAAGAAAAATGCTCCTGATGCAAAGGTAGAGGAAGTAGAATAGCATTAAAAAAAGCACTCCGGAATGGAGTGCTTTTTTTTCGTTTCTAACTAATGCTCATTGTTATCTTGTCTATAGATGCGCCTGGTGCAACCATAGGAAGAACCATCGTGTCAATATCGAGCAGGCAGTGTATCAGACATGGGCCGTCTTGCTTTAGCGCAGTCTTTAAAGCTTTTTCAAATTCTGCTGCACTAGAAACTTTTTCTGCATGGTAACCAAAGCCTTTTGCTATTGCGCAAAAGTCAATCGGAGGCAGGTTGGTTTCGGCATAGTGCTTATCAAAGAAAAGAGTCTGCCACTGACGAACCATTCCTAGAGTGTTGTTGTCAAAAAGGACAGTAATTACAGGCAGATTGTAACGAACAGTAGTTGCCATCTCGTTAAGGTTCATTCTGAAGCTGCCGTCACCTGTTATATGGATGACAGTTTTATCTGGTGCTCCGACCTGTGCGCCGATTGATGCACCGAGACCGTAACCCATAGTGCCCAGGCCGCCGGATGTAATGAACTTGTTATGTTTCTTGAACGGATAGTACTGGGCCGTCCACATCTGATGCTGTCCAACATCTGTAGCTACTATAGTATCTTCGCCGAGGTTTTCATACAGTATATTCATTATCTGCTTTGGCAGGTGGTCCTTAGGTATATGAGCTTCATTTTCCATTTTCCACTCATAAACATTGTGTGTCCACTCCTTATGAGTCTTATTGCTTAATACTGAGTTAAGACTTTCCAAAGCGCATTTGATGTCCTGAATAACGTGAAGATCTGTCGGTATATTTTTATCTACCTCAGATTTATCTATATCTATCTGTATTATCTTTGCGTGTGAAGCAAACTTGCTTGAATCTCCTGTAACCCTGTCTGAAAACCTTGCTCCAAGAACAATGAGAAGGTCGCAGTTCTGAAAAGCCATGTTGCTTGCTTTTGTACCGTGCATTCCTACAAGGCCGGTGGAAAGCTTATGATCGCCGGGAAACGAGCTAGTGCCCATAAGTGTGCATGCAACAGGTGCGTCAATTTTTTCTGCGAACTCGAAGAGCTCGTCTGCCGCACCAGAAGAAACAACACCGCCTCCTGCTAAAATAACAGGACGCTGCGCTACGTCTATCATTTCTTTTATCGTGTATACAGGAACTTCTGAAACCTTACAGAAGTTCTCTAAAGGCTCCTCAGGTTCTGCATAGTCACACTCCGCGGCAAAAACATCACTTGTTATATCGATAAGAACTGGACCCGGCCTTCCGCTTTTAGCAAATGCGAATGCTTCTCGGAATATACGGGTTATATCATTAACATTCTTTATCTGATAGTTATGCTTTGTTACGGGCATAGTTACGCCCATTATGTCTACTTCCTGGAAGCTGTCTCTGCCAAGAAGAGAAACCGGGACGTTGCCAGTTATAGCGACGACCGGGATTGAGTCCATATAAGCTGTGGCAAGGCCTGTGACGAGATTTGTAGCTCCTGGGCCGGACGTAGAGATACATACGCCGACTTTACCTGTAGCCCTTGCATAGCCGTCTGCAGCGTGTGACGCACCCTGTTCATGTGCAGTGCAGACGTGGTCGATCGCTTCTTCCTGATAAAGAGCATCGTAAAGCTTAATGACTTTTCCTCCCGGATAGCCAAACACTTTATCAACTTTTTCTTTTTTAAGACACTCCAATATAATCTGTACGCCTGTCATAGCTCTTCCTCCCACACGTTATTTAAGAACAGCGCCCTTGTCGGCGGACGTAACCATTCTTGCGTATCTGGCAAGCCAGCCTGTGGTAATATTAGGCTCTCTGCTCTTTAAATTGTTTCTTCTATCCTCAAGAGTTTTGTCATCTACTGCAAGAGCAAGCTTCCTTGCAGGAATATCAATCTCTATTATATCGCCTTCCTGAACAAGCGCAATAGTACCGCCTGCTGCAGCTTCTGGTGAAACGTGACCTATTGCAGCCCCTCTTGTTGCTCCGCTGAATCTACCGTCAGTTATCAGAGCTACTTGCTTATCCAGTCCCATTCCCGCTAGTGCAGAAGTTGGAGAGAGCATCTCTCTCATTCCAGGGCCGCCTGAAGGGCCTTCATAGCGAATAACTACAACATCCCCGCTGACTATTTTTCCTGAATTTATTGCAGCTATTGTATCTTCTTCACTGTCGAAAACACGTGCCGGACCTGAGTGCTTCATCATCTCGGGAGCGACAGCAGACTGCTTGACAACACCGCCGTTTGGAGCAAGGTTGCCTTTAAGTATTGCTATTCCGCCTTCTTTAGAGTATGGAGCGCTAAAATCTTTTATAACGCTTCTGTCGCAAACGAAAGAATTGCTTACAGAGTCCCCCATGCTCATTATGTTGACCGTCTTTACATCGTCATTTAACAGACCATTCTTGCTAAGCTCATTTAGGACAGCATATACGCCACCGGCATAGAAAAGATCAATTATATGCGTAGAGCTTGCAGGAGCAAGTTTGCATAAGTTAGGAGTTTTCTTGCTTATATCGTCTATTAGCCCAAGGTCCAGGTCTATGCCGCACTCATTGGCTATAGCCGGAAGGTGCAGTACAGAATTGGTAGAGCAGCCAAGAGCCATATCCAGCTTTAAGCCGTTTTCAAATGCACTAAGCGTCATTATATCACGGGGACGCAGGTCGGCTTCGAGTACTTTCATCAGCTGCATACCGCTGTCTTTGGCGAACCTTATGCGTTCTGCCATTACGGCCGGTATAGTTCCGTTGCCGTCTCTTGCCATACCAAGAGCCTCAGTTAAACAGTTCATGCTGTTTGCAGTGAACATACCAGAGCAAGAGCCACAGCCGGGGCAAGCGTTGTCTTCAAGGTAGCAAAGCTCTTCTTCGCTCATATTGCCGGCATTTACAGCGCCTACAGCCTCAAATACATTCGACAGGCTGTTTCCTGTGCCCTGCTTAGTTCTTCCGGGAAGCATTGGACCGCCGCTGCAGAATATTGCGGGCAGGTTGATGCGTGCCGCAGCCATAAGCATGCCCGGAACTATCTTGTCACAGTTTGGCACGAAAGCCACTGCATCAAAAGCATGTCCGTTTACTATCGTTTCAACAGAATCGGCAACGAGCTCTCTTGATGCCAGCGAATATTTCATTCCAATGTGGCCCATAGCTATACCGTCGCAGACTCCTATCGTAGGCATAAGGACGGGCGTGCCGCCTGCCATACGTATACCGTCAGCTACTGCCTTGGCAATCTTATCTAGGTGTATGTGCCCCGGGATGATTTCATTTGCTGCATGAACTACAGCAACTATAGGCTGTTTAAGCTCACTGTCTGTATAACCCATAGCTTTAAAAAGAGATCTGTGCGGAGCTCTGTCGATTCCTTTTGTTACTTTATCACTATTCATAATCTACTCCAAATTTGCGATTACCGCATCCGTCATTTGTGTTGTCGAAAGTGTCTTCTCGCCAGGAAGAGCAATATCCTTTGTCCTTGCTCCTGATGAGAGCGCTTTGTCAACTGCTTTTTCTATTTTATCAGCCAGGGAGTCCTGATTTAGAGAATACCTGAGCATCATTGCCGCAGACATAATAGTTGCCAGCGGGTTTGCAAGCTGCTGTCCTGCTATATCAGGCGCACTTCCATGTACCGGCTCATACAAACCAAGTGTTGTATCACCAAGGCTGGCAGAAGGCAGCATGCCTATAGAACCGGTTATCATAGCGGCTTCGTCTGAAATAATGTCTCCAAACATGTTTCCTGTCACAATGACGTCGAATTGTTTGGGATATCTTACCATCTGCATTGCTGCGTTGTCTACATACATATGATTGAGAGTTACTTCAGGATATTCTTTTGCGACCTGTTCAACATATTTTCTCCAAACACGTGACGATTCAAGAACATTTGCTTTGTCAACGCTGGTCACCTTCTTATTGCGTTTCATCGCAGACTTAAAAGCAACATGCGCAATACGGGTTATCTCATAATCACTGTATTTCATTGTATCATAGCCGCTCTTTTCGTCTCTTGCCTTTTCTCCAAAGTAGATGCCGCCGGTAAGTTCTCTTAGAACCATTATATCAAGGCCGTTTTCTACCAGCTCTGGCTTTAACGGGCAAGCTTCTTTAAGCTGCGGAAAAAGCACAGCAGGACGAAGGTTCGCAAAAAGCCCAAGCGCCGCACGCAGGCCAAGCAGGGCGTTTTCGGGGCGCATATCCGATCCGAGTCCGTCCCATTTCTCTCCTCCGACTGCACCGAGTAATACAGCGTCACTTTTCTTCGTGCCCTCGACTGTCTCATCTGGAAGAGGTTTACCTACTTCGTCTATCGCACAGCCGCCAGCAAGATATTTTGTGTAGCTTAGCTCAATATCCGTGCCCTTTGTCGCTGCATCCAGGACACGGATGGTTTCGTCTATTACTTCAGGTCCGATACCGTCTCCCGGCACGACCGCTATGTTATACTTCATAAGTTCTCCTTAAGCTTCTTTTTGAAAAAGTACATGGTCTATTGAATCTATGAGTGCAAAAAGGCTGGCTTCGATAACGTCAGTAGAGACGCCCATAGTACGCCAGAACTTTTCACCGTCGGAAGACTCTATAACAACACGCACTTTAGCAGCTGTTGCCGCGTTTGTGTCCAGTACACGGACTTTATAGTCAGTAAGTGTTATGTCGGCAAGCTCCGGGAAAAACTGGCTTAGAGCCTCCCTTAGGGCTTTATCGAGCGCGTTGACTGGGCCGTTGCCTTCTGCGGCTGTCATCCGTGTCTGTCCGTTCACATCAACCTTTACAACAGCATGTGCACCAAATGTGTCTGAATGTGTCGGCTCGTCGTTGACCTTAAAATGTACAACTGAAAACATTGACTTGTGCAGGCCAAGCTCTTTCAGTGCAAATATACGAAAACTGCTTTCTGCGCCTTCAAAGCTATATCCCTCATTTTCCAGCTGTTTCAATTTCGTCATAAGCTGTGTTATCTTAGTTTTGTCGAAATCCATGTCGGGGAATTGTGTTTCAAGCTTGGACGCCATTGCGCTTCTGCCGGCGACTTCCGACAAGAGGAACTCCCTTGAATTGCCGACTAGAGACGGCTCTATATGCTCGAAAGAATGACGCACTTTGTTTATACCGTCGATATGCATACCGCCCTTGTGTGCAAAAGCATTTCTTCCGACATAAGGGAGCGATTCATCAAATGCAATATTTGTTATTTCCGCAGCTTCTCTTGTGATGTCAAACAAATCTTTTAAGTGCTCACCTATACAGTCATACCCCATTTTCAGCTGAAGATTCGGTATTATCGAAGACAGCCGTGCATTGCCGCTTCTTTCTCCATTACCAAGAAGCGTGCCTTGCACCTGACGTGCACCAAGCGTAACACAGAGCAGTGAATTTGCAACAGCAAGCTCAGAATCGTTGTGAGTATGTATGCCTAGTTTTGTTTTTACAGCGGCATATGAAGCATTGAAAGCTTCTTCGACCTCGTTCATCATTGCCCCGCCGTTTGTTTCACATAGTGCAATGCAATCGGCACCGGCATCTTGAGCAGTTTTGATAACTTTTAACGCATATTCGCTGTTGGCTTTATAACCGTCAAAGAAATGCTCAGCGTCGAAAATCACCTCTCTGCCATTATCCTTGAAGAACTTAATGGTGTCATATATCATGTTTAGGTTTTCTTCAAGCGTCGTACCGATTACTTGTGTTGCGTGCAGATCCCACGCTTTGCCGAATATAGCAACAGCTTTAGTGTTAGCAGACATCAGCGAATTAACACCGGCGTCAGTTTTAACATCGGCATTTTTACGACGTGTGCTCCCGAAAGCCACGAGCTTAGCATTCTTCAGCTCTACGTTAGCAGCTTCAATGAAAAACTCACGCTCTTTAGGATTAGAGGCAGGATTTCCTGCCTCTATATAATCTATACCAAGGCTGTCGAGCAGCTTCAGCATATGGATTTTATCAGACAACGAATAGTTGATTCCCTTTGCCTGAGCTCCGTCACGCAGAGTCGAATCAAAAATCTCTATCCTTTTTGCCATAATATACTCCTAACTTAATATTCCGGTTCGTCCTGCCAGGGCATCATCTTTCTAAGCTCTTTACCTACAGTCTCGATCTGAGACTCGCGCTCTATCCTTCTCTTTGCCATGAAGCTTGCACGTCCAGCCTTGTTCTCCATGATCCAGTCACGGGCAAATTCGCCTGTTTGTATCTCTTTAAGAACTTTCCTCATCTCATTCTTAGTATCTTCGTTGATGATGCGTTTCCCAATCATGTAGTCGCCATACTCTGCAGTGTCGCTTATGGAGTATCTCATGTATCCAAGGCCGCCTTTGTTGACCATGTCTATAATGAGTTTCATCTCGTGCACAACTTCGAAATAAGCGCTTTCAGGAGCATAACCAGCTTCTACCAACACTTCAAAACCGGCTTTCATAAGCTCTGATACGCCGCCGCACAGAACTGCCTGTTCTCCGAAAAGGTCTGTCTCAGTCTCTTCTCTGAATGTTGTCTCGAGTATTCCGGCACGTCCGCCGCCAACGCCTGCTGCATATGCAAGGCCTATGTCATGTGTGTTTCCTGACGGATCCTGATATACTGCGATAAGGCACGGAACGCCTTTTCCTTCTTCGTACTGTGAACGTACGGTATGTCCCGGTCCCTTTGGTGCGATCATGTATACGTTTATATCGCTAGGCGGCTGTATCTGTCCAAAGTGAATATTGAAGCCGTGTGCAAACATAAGATATTTGCCTGCTGTAAGATTTGGCTCTATAGCAGTTTTGTACAACACAGGCTGAAGCTCGTCGTTTACAAGAATAACGATGATGTCCGCTTTTTTCGTGGCTTCTGCAGCTTCATACACTTCAAATCCAGCTGCTTGTGCTCTTTTCCATGCAGCGCCGTCTTTAAGCTCTGAAACAATTACTTTAACGCCTGAATCACGAAGATTCTGGGAATGTGCGTGTCCCTGGCTGCCGTAGCCGACCACTGCGATCGTTTTGTCTTTTAAAAGGTCCAGGTTACAATCTTTCTCATAATACATTTTTGCCATTTTAAATAGCCTCCTGATAATTTATAATAATTTTTCGTCGCCTCTCTCAAGAGCGACCATTCCTGTTCGTGCAATCTCAACAATACCATATTCTTTAAACAAGTCTAAACTTTTGTTTATAGAGTCAGTGGTACCGGTAAGTCTAATGGTGACAGTTTCGTTTCCAATATCCATTATCCTGCCCCATCTATTATTTACAAGGTCTGTAAATGCCCGTCTGCTTTTACCGGAAGAGTTCACCTTGACAAGCGCAATCTCCTGGAGAGAACCAGCATCCTGCGGAATTTCCTTTATGGCTTTTACGTCAAGGAGCTTGTCGAGCTGCTTTATAACTTGGTCAATAATTGCATCTTCAGCAAACATGACAATAGTTATCCGTGAAAGCTTAGGGTTGTCTGTGACACCTACGGTAAGACTCTCTATATTGAAGCCCCGTCTGCTGATAAGTCCGGCTACTCTTGAAAGCACACCCGGCTGGTTTGATACTATAAACGAAATCACCCTTTGCATAAGCTACCCCCTTTTTGTTTAATTATAATAAAAAAACTGCCACTCAACAATAATTATTTGAAGAGACGCAGCATATAACTATACTTCGTGGTACCACTCATCTTGTCTTAGAAAGACCACTTCAGGCTCTTTATAAAGCCCTAAATCTGTAACGGGATTAGCCGGCTATGTCTACTAAGTTCTTCGACATGCAACTCCGGAGTGATTTGTCTACTGCGACGCTGCTGATTCTCACCATCCATCAGCTCTCTTAAAGCGGACTCGTCAATAAACCTGTCTCCATCAACGTTTGATATTTTATATATACTAACAAACACAAAGCCGCTTGTCAATGTTATTTGAAAAAACAAGTATAATTATTCATTATTGCAGGTTTTTTTAATAAATATATTGTTAATTATAATATTCCGTAATATTTTAATACAGAAAACGCAAAACGTGCCGATACTGTTGCCGGTCCTCCACCCATTTCTATACCGACCTCTATAGCTTCAATCAACTGTTGCTTCGAAGAGCCGTAGTCCCATGCCTGCTTTATATGCCATTGCATGCAGGACTCACAATTGATAACAACAGAAATGCCGACGGAGATAAGTTCCTTTTGCATTCGGCTTAGCTCTCCATCCTTATATGTTGCACTCTCCATCTCCGTAAAACGATTATACACTTCAGAATTCTGTGAAAAGAATTTATGAGAGTTCTTTCTGCTGCTTATTATTTCTTCTATTTTCTTTCGATCATCTTTAACCATAACAGCTCCTTTTTGAAATATTCGGAACTTATTTATCCGTTTTAAAGCATTTTTTAAAAAAACTGTGTATCCATAAGCTGCATAACAAAATTGTCTATTTTGCTTTGAGTCACACTGCCTTTTTCTTCAAGCTCTTTCTTGCTTGTATACAGTAATCCGGATATTCTTTAACTTTTAGTTTAGTGCACTCGCTATCAAACCGAAGCAATTTTCCGCAGTTTCGGTATATCTCCAACATTGGATTGCTATTACTGAATATATCCTTTATTATATCAAAATTATCGTCACCTGAAAACACAATTGATTATTACAACTACATCCGGCTTCTCGTTTATTACCTTTACTTTGAATCTTTCATCTGAATGGCAATCAACAGTTACCAAAGCGGAATAAGTCTGTCTGCAGATTATTAAGAATGCTGTTATATCCCGTGTATACGGCCGGCAAAGTGATATATATTATCTATTGCAATGAGTCAGCATGAAAAACATCCGTTGCAATGATAGATGTTTTTTCTATAAAAAACACTTTGTTGTAGAAAAAAACAGAGCCGGTATTTTTACACCGACTCTGTTTAATTTTTTTACATTCAGATTATTTGTCTACTGAAGCCATGTACTCTATGAGTTCTACGACTTTATTAGAATAACCCCATTCGTTGTCATACCATGCTACAAGCTTAACGAAATGCTCGTTTAGCATGATGCCGGCGTTTGCATCAAATATGCTTGTTCTCGGGTCTGTGATGAAGTCGCTGGAAACTACCATGTCTTCGGTATAACCGACTACTCCTGCAAGCTCGCCTTCGGCTGCTGCTTTCATAGCTGCTTTGATTTCGTCATAAGTAGCTGCCTTTTCAAGACGTACGGTAAGGTCTACTACAGAAACGTCTGCTGTCGGAACACGGAAAGCCATGCCTGTTAGTTTGCCGTTGAGTTTAGGAATAACCTTGCCAACTGCCTTTGCAGCGCCTGTGGAGCTAGGTATGATGTTGAAAGCAGCTCCCCTGCCGCCTCTCCAGTCTTTCTTTGAAGGACCGTCAACCGTCTTCTGAGTTGAAGTGGTTGCGTGAACTGTCGTCATAAGTCCTTCGATTATGCCGAAGTTATCATCTATAACCTTAGCAAGAGGAGCAAGACAGTTAGTTGTGCACGAAGCGTTAGAAACTACGTTCATGTCGCTTGTATACTCTTTGTTGTTTACGCCCATTACAAACATCGGAGCATCGCCTGAAGGAGCGGAGATAATGACCTTCTTTGCGCCGCCCTTGAAGTGAGTGCTTGCTTTCTCGATGTCTTTGAATACGCCTGTGGACTCGACGATGTATTCAGCACCGCATTGCGACCACGGGATCTCTGCCGGATCCATCTTGTCATAAACTTTGATTTCTGTTCCGTTTACGACGATAGCACCGTCTTTGTACTCTGCAGTTCCGTCAAATCTGCCATGGACTGTATCGTATGTGAGCATGTATACCATATAGTCCGGAGAGATGAACGGATCGTTGATTCCCATGATTTCCACGTTCGGATTGCTCATTGCTGCGCGGAACACCAGCCTGCCTATGCGGCCAAATCCATTGATACCTACTTTAATTCCCATTAAATTTTCCTCCTAATATAATATTTAAAACCTTTTTCGTCTATATTTTAATGTATTGCGTTCAAAAAAACAATATTAAAACCGTATTAAATACTTTATTTGCACAGCAATACGCTCTAAAAAGCCAAGCCGCTTATATTTAAGCAGGCCTGGCTTAATATCTGCCTGTCGTTTATGCCGGATGTATCATGTTTTCACTGTCCAGCATATTTGAATCTACACCGTATTTCTGTGCTCTTCTGAATTCAAAGAACTTTACAGCAACCTGCGGGAAAAGCGCGTAGCTTAGAACGTCTTCTTCCTGTTCCATATATTCTTTGATTTCTTCCCTGTATTTATCAAGCTCTGGCGGGATGTCGTCTGCAGGACGGTGTGTAATAACTTCTGCATCGCCTATGCACTTTTTACGTACTTCCTCGTTTACTTCACCCGGAAGCTTGCCGTATTCACCACGCAGAAGCGCCTTACTTTCATTTGTGACCATCTTGTATCTCTCACCTGAAAGAATATTGAACACAGCCTGAGTTCCAACAATCTGGCTTGTCGGCGTAACCAAAGGCGGATAACCAAAATCTTTTCTTACCTTTGGAACTTCTGCAAGAACTGCATCCAGTTTATCGGATGCTCCCGCTTTCTCCAACTGGCTTAAAAGGTTGGAGAACATCCCGCCCGGTATTTGGTATATAAGTGTCTTGATATCGACACCAAGTGAACCGGGTTTAAGGAATCCGTCGTCCTTTAAGCGCTGTGCGACGCCTTTGAAATGCTGTGCAATATCATTTAGCTGAGTTATTTCCATACCAGTATCATACTCGGTGCCATGAAGCGTTGCTACAAGTGATTCTGTACACGGCTGGGCTGTCCCGTTTGCAAGAGGTGAAAGCGCACAGTCAACAATGTCTACGCCCGCTTCTATAGCCTTAAGATAAGTCATATCACCCGTACCGCTCTTATTATGAGTGTGCAGATGTATCGGGCACTTAACAGCTTTTTTAAGCGCTTTAACAAGATCATATGCTTCGTATGGAAGAAGCAGGTTTGCCATGTCTTTTATGCAGATAGTGTCTGCACCCATCTTTTCAAGCTCTACAGCAAGCTCTACGAAGTATTCGCTTGTGTGCACGGGACTTGTTGTATATGAGAAACATGCTTCACAGATGCCGCCGTATTTTTTGGTAGCTATCATTGCCTTTTCCATATTTCTTGGGTCGTTGAGCGCATCGAATATACGTATAACATCTATGCCATTTTCGATCGCCTTTTTAACAAAAAGGTCTACAACATCGTCAGCGTAATGCTTGTAACCAAGTATATTCTGGCCACGAAGCAGCATCTGCAGTTTAGTGTTAGGTATTGCAGCCTTTAACTGCCTTAGCCTTTCCCACGGGTCTTCATTCAGGAAACGAAGGCACGAGTCAAATGTTGCACCGCCCCACATTTCCAGTGACCAGTAGCCGGCTTTATCTAGCTTATCCGCTACAGGCAGCATTTCCGATGTTCTCATTCTAGTCGCTGCCTGAGACTGGTGAGCATCTCTTAATATCGTATCGGTAATATTTACTTTACCCATTAAATCAACCTCCTATAAATTTTAGCCGCCGAACAGCGACAGCAGAACACCGGCTGCAACAGCAGAACCTATAACACCGGCAACATTCGGGCCCATAGCATGCATGAGCAGGAAGTTCTTCGGGTTTGCCTGCTGACCGACTTTCTGTGAAACACGTGCCGCCATCGGAACTGCAGAAACTCCGGCGCTTCCAATCAACGGATTTATCTTTCCGCCTGATAGTTTGTTCATCAGCTTTCCGAGCAAAACGCCGCCTGCCGTACCGAAGCCAAAAGCAACGAGGCCAAGAACAACGATGAACAGCGTCTTTAGCGTAAGGAACGACTCGCCGACTGTTGTGGCGCCAACCGTTACGCCAAGGAATATCGTTACGATGTTTATAAGCTCGTTCTGAGCCGTTTTATTCAGCCTGTCAGTTACAAGACATTCTCTGAACAAGTTGCCCAGCATCAGCATACCTACAAGAGGAGCTGCCGCCGGAAGAAGCAGAGAGATGAATATAGTAACAACTATCGGGAAGATGACCTTTTCGGTCTTGCTTACCGGACGAAGCTGTTCCATTACTATCTTTCTTTCTTTTTCGGTAGTCAGCAGCTTCATTATCGGCGGCTGTATTACTGGAACAAGAGCCATATATGAATATGCTGCAACTGCTATCGGCCCCAAAAGATGCGGTGCAAGCTTAGACGTTACATAAATAGCTGTCGGTCCGTCTGCACCTCCTATGATGCCTATAGAGCTTGCTTCCTTTGGGTCAAACCCGATAAGAAGCGCTCCTATGAATGTAATGAAGATACCTATCTGCGCAGCAGCGCCCAGGATAAGACTTTTTGGGTTAGCTATAAGCGGGCCAAAGTCTGTCATAGCGCCAACGCCCATGAATATGAGCGGCGGATAGATGCCGAGTTTTGTTCCCTGATACAGATAGTATAAAAGTCCACCATTTTGGTAGTTTGGACCATGTGTAATAACGTAGTTGTTTCCCTGCAGTATTTGCCCTCCCTGAGATGCAGCAACATCCTGAGCAGCTTTAATTGCAGAATCAAAGTTCTCTCCTGATAAACCTTGAACAGATGGAAGAGCACTTTGCGGAACAAGGTTCACTACCTCATAAGCATGATCTGTAATACCTGTGTTCGGCAGGTTTGCAAGTATCATACCGAATGCTATAGGAACGAGCAGCAAAGGCTCGAATTTTTTAACGATAGCAAGATACATCAATATGCATGCTACTAAAAGCATGACCAACTGCTGCCATACTATGCTGGTAAAGCCCATAGAATTCCAGAAATTTTCCAGAGCAGAGACTATATTAAAGTCCATGTGTTAACCCTCCTTAAAAGATTTTGTGTGCGCTCCTATGCTATAACTATGAGCACATCACCAGAGTTAACAGCTGCTCCGTTCGCAACTTGTACGCCGGCTATCTTGCCGGATACGGGAGCAAGAATTTCGTTTTCCATCTTCATAGCTTCAAGTATCAGAAGCAGATCGCCTTCAGCGACGGTATCGCCTGCTGCAACGTTGATGCTAAGTATATTCCCCGGCATGGGAGCTTCTACCTTTGTTCCGTTAGGAACTGCACCGCCGGCTGCTGCCGCTGCAGGCGCTGATGCTGCCGCAGGAGCCGGAGCTGCTGACGGAGCCGCCATTGGAGCTGGTGCCGCAGGAGCCGGAGCTGCTGCGCCGCCGATTTCTTCTACTTCAACATCATAGCTTACGCCATTTACGTTTATTTTGAACTTACGCATATTAATTCCTCCGTTTATTTAAAATTTAAATTGTTCGTATTTGCCTTCTTTGCCCCAAGCAGGTGTGCCGGATCTTCTGAAAGAACGTATCCTTACACCGTTTGAAGAAGTGCCGAGGCTTGCTGCAACTGCTGCTGTAAGAACCGCTATCAAAGCGCTGTCCGCTGCTGCAGCCTCTGCAGCCTTGCCTTCTGAAGCGGATGCTGCTGCTTGTACCGGTGCTGGTTGTTCCTGTACGCCAGTCTTTTTAGCAGCCTTTTTTTCAGCTTTCAGCAGCTGTTTCTCAGCTTTTTTAGCTTTGCGCTTCTCTTTTAAACTTGTAGTCTTTGGAAGAAGCCAATTAATTATTTTAGGATATATCATAGTTATTATTATCAGGAAAACGAGCCCCAAGAATACTATTGAAACACCCATAAGTGCAACGCTTCCGCCAAGGCCGAGAGCTTCACCGAAAGGAAGCCTGTTTGGGAAATCGCCTAAAAATTCCATTTAGTAAGCTCCTTTCTCAAAACATCCTGGTGCTATGCTTCTTTGGAAGTGCGCTTTCACGCTTACCAACAGCAAGCTCCAGCGCGCCTGCGATGCGCTGTCTTGTTTCAGATGGGAAAATAACCTCATCTACAAAGCCCATCTTAGCAGCCTCCCACGGAGATGCAAATGTTTTTGCGTATGTATCTGCTGCTTCTTTGCGTGCCTTTGAAGGTTCGTCAGATGAAGCAATATCGCCACGCATTAGTATATCTGCCGCTGCATCTGCCGGGAGGCATGAGATTACAGCATCCGGCCAAGCGAACACCATATCTACACCGAAAGCCTTTGGCGCCATTGCAACATAGCCGGAACCAATTGCTTTACCGGTTATAACATTTATCATCGCTACACTTGACTGAGCATATGCGCTCATAAGCTTTGCTCCGGAGTTTATTACACAGCCCTGTAAATCCGCCTCAGAAACAAAACCTGGAGTATCTGTGAAAGTGATTATCGGCATTCCGAAAGCGTCACAGAACGAAATGAAACTTGCTGCCTTTCTGCAAGCTGCCCCGTCAAGCTTTGTGCCTGAGTTGTTCGCAACGACACCTACGCTTCGGCCATTTAACCTTGCAAAACCTGTAAGCAGGTTTGCAGAAAAGAACGCCTGCGTTTCGAAGAACACGCCGTTATCCATTACTGAAGAAATCATTTCTCTTATGTCGTATGGTCCTTGATAATTGTTTATCTGTCTGTTTGGGTCGTCAGCGCCGCCTGTGAATGGCGCTTCGTCCAGATTGTTCTCCGGCAGATATGAAAGCAGCTGTTTTACGTAATAGAAAGTGTCATCTTCGCTGTCGCATATGAAGTGGGCAAGGCCGGTCTTTTTAGCATGTTGATCAGCACCGCCGATTGCCTGAGTGTCTGTATCTTTGCCGGGTTTGTTGAAAGAAGCTGGCGCTTCCGTAAACAAACCGCTCACGCCTTTTGTCATAAAAACAAAATCGCTGAGTGGTGCGATATATGCAGCAGTACCAGCGCATGTGCCACCGATAACAGTTATTATCGGAACAACGCCGGAAAGTGCAACAAGCTTTGATATAACCTGTCCAAAGCCATTTAATGCTCCCGCTCCTTCACCAAGCCGTACTCCCATAGAGTCTAATACTGCGATTACAGGCAATCCTGTCTTTCCGGCAAGGTCCAGTATCTTCAAAATCTTCTTGGCGTGCATTGCTCCCATAGAGCCGCCAAGCACAGTGTAATCCTGCGAGAAGACATATACCCCTCGTCCGTCGATCGTGCCGTAACCCGTCACAACACCCTCTCCGGGAGCACTGACTTCTTTTAAACCGGCAACTGAATTTGAGTGCTGTGCCAGTGCGTCAGTTTCAATAAAGCTTTCTGCATCAAGGAGTTTAGTTATTCTCTCCCTCGCCGTCTGCTTACCCAGTGAGTGTTGAGCGTCTTGCTTTTCTTTGCCTCCTGCTGCGGCTACGGACTTTCTCTTTTGCGTCAGCAACTCGAAACCATTAACTTCGCTCATCTAGTAAACCTCCTAAAAATGTATCTAAATCCACTTAAAAAAATAAAAGCGTAAATAAACCTTAATCTAACCCATATTCGTAGTTCTACATAGGTTACCCTTTATCCTTTTTAATTTTAATTAAAACTTATATTTTTTATATATTTGCGGGGTTTTTATCTGAAATAAGATTATTTATTTCACTTTCTGACAAACTTCTCCATTTTCCTTCCGGAAGGCTACCAAGCTCAAGGGAACCTATTGCGACCCGTTTAAGATTCGACACTCTGCACCCGGCAAGTTCGAAAAGTTTTTTTATATGTCTGTTTCGGCCTTCGTGTATAGTTACATATAGTTCTGTCCTTTTTGATGTTTTTTCAACAATCTCAATTTTTGCTCCGGCGGTTTTATGTCCGTCTATTTTCACATTGCCGGACAGAGTTTCTATAGCTTTATCACTGAGGACACCCTTTACTACAGCGTGATACTTTTTTGTGAGTTCATATTTGGGGTGGGTGCATTTATATGCAAAGTCTCCGTCGTTTGTTAGAAGAAGCAGGCCCTTAGTGTCATAATCCAGCCTGCCTACCGGAAAAACACGTACGCTAACACCGTCAAGAAGATCGACGACTGTACGTCTGCCGTGCTTGTCACTGCAGGTACTTACTACATCAGAGGGCTTATTCAACATTATGTAAACGTTTTTTTCTTCCGGAATAATACGTCTGCCATCAAACTGCACGACGTCTGCCTTTTCGTCTATATCCATCCCTATTGAGGAAGGCACAGCATTGTTCACAGTTATTCTGCCGGAATTTATAAGTTCGTCCGCTCCTCTTCTTGAGGAGACTCCACATGACGCTATAAATTTATTGAGTCTCAAAAACAGCCTCCGTAGTTTATTCTTATTCAAGTATACTCGATTTTTGTCTACAGTCAAACTTGTTAATTTTGAATATTATAAAAGCTGCATGAACGCAGCTATATTGATTTATTATTTTTACTATTCTTAGTTACTCTGCGATCGTTATTGTTGGCAGGTCTTTTAAGCTTTCGATTCCGAAGTGCCTCAGAAACTCGTCGCTTGTGGAATATAGTATGGGGTTGCCAAGTGTTTTTTTATGCCCGGAGCGCACTATCATGCCGGTTTCTATAAGCATAGCAAGAGAATAGTTGCACGCAACTCCCCTGACCTGTTCTATCTCTATTCTTGTGATAGGCTGTTTATATGCGATTATAGCCAGCGTTTCAAGAAGCGCCTGAGAAAGCCGTGACTTTCTTATAGGCGCCAATGTTTTATCTATATACTGAACGTACTTTGGATTTGAACTCAGCTGTAGCTTTTTACCGACCTTCTTGAGCAATATCCCAGAGTTCTGCTCTTCGTTCTCTTTTATGATATCTTCAGCAACAGTAATGAGTTGTTTTTCGGGTATTTCAAGTGAAACAGCAAGTTCGGCTGTGCTTACAGCGTCTCCTGCTACAAAAAGCGTACTTAGTAATGCGTTTTTAATTTCCTGTTCGTTCATACTGCCGCTCCGGATATTTTAGTTATTACTATATCATCATACAGACCTGACTGGTCTATTCTTACAATACTCTCGTTTATCAGTTCTAGAAGAGCCATGAAAGTAACTGCTACTTCCATCTTTGAACATGCGTCAGAAAAGAGAGAAAAGAACGTTGCGCTTCCCAGCCTGCTCAGTTTACGAAGTATATGGGTAATACGGTTTTTTGTAGTGAACACATCATGATGATATGTTACCGCTTCAATGTGCTCGGGAACAGTATCCGGTACACGGCTGAGCACTTCTCTATATGCTTCAATGAGCTGCTGCATTGTCATTTCTTCAAGCTCTATTTTTTCATCCGGGAAAGCGACTTCTTCGGGCAGTTTATAGAAGACATCAAGAGCTTTTGCTTCATTATTTTTAAGCTTCTCAGAAGCATCTTTATATGCTTTGTATTCTTTAAGCCTTGCGATCAGTTCCTGCTCAGGATCTTCCTCTAAATCTTCATCAAATTCGTTTGCAGGCAGGATCATGCGTGATTTAATATAAACGAGCATTGCTGCCATCTCGAGGAACTCGCTTGCCATGTCCATAGAGATGTTGTTTATTTCTGAGACGTACTTAATGTATTGCCCAGTTACTTCGGAAACGAAAATCTCCTCTATGTCTATCCTTGCTCTGCTTATAAGGTGAAGCAGAAGGTCGAGAGGCCCCTGGAACTGTTCTATTCTGATTTTATATTCTATTACATCCATATCCTTATAGTCCGAATGGAGCACCGAAAATGAAGGCAACTCCCTTCATAACCAAGTAACACATGCTTCTTAGCAGCGAACTTACTCCGGGTACTAAAAAAAGCAAAAACATAAGCGCAATAAAGCCATATCTCATATATGACATATAGAATCTAGGCATTTTTCTTGATATAATTCCTTTGACCAGATGATGACCATCAAGAGGAGGAATCGGAATCAGATTGAAAAACAGCAGTATCAAATTAAGATATGCAATAAAGAAAAGAATATTATGTACAATATTTAAAACCGATGTATCTGATTGAATAGCATACGGTAATATAAAATCGAATACATGTGTTATTGTAAGTATTGAAAGAAGCGCAGTAAAAATCACCGCAATTATAAGATTTACGGTAACGCCGGATATTGCAACTAGCGCATTGCCCTTTTTATAATTATAATAGTTTCGAGGATTTGTCGGAACAGGTTTGCCCCAGCCAAAACCTATGAAAAGAAACATAACTATTCCCCATATCGAGAAATGTTTTGTGGGGTCTAGCGTCACTCTGCCAAGGTTCTTGCCTGTAGGATCTCCCATTCTGTCTGCCATCCAGGCATGTGCTGCTTCATGAAAAGAAACAGCTATTACTAATGCCGGCAGAAGCATTAAAACTTGTAATAAAAAGCCTGTTATATCACCGCTGAAAAGCATATTTATTGGTCTATTCATTTACATCTCCTATCGTATCTATTATAAAACCGCAGCATTTCATTTGGAATGGACAAAGTGTAAACAAAAAATAAATACTGCATGAACTTGCTGTAGTTATGCCTTAAAAATAAGCGCACCAAACCGGTACGCTTATAGAAACTGACATAATATTTTTATTTATAGCCGTCAAAACGTTTACCCTTGGGCTGCTGGCTGCTTAGGCTGGACACATTGCTCTGACGCTCGCCCTTTGTAAGGGCCAGTTCCTGCTTCAGTTTTTTTAGTTCTTCAACAAGCTCTTCATTGTCTTTACAAAGCGCATCATAATTGTCCTGAAGCTTTAACAGATCATCAGCAATGTTAATAGCGGTAAGAACGGACAGTGTATTCGGATTAAGGTTGACATACTGACCCTTAAGATCCCCCATTTTCCTGTCTACACAAATAGCTACACGGTGTATATATTCTTCACTTTCGAAGCCCGCCATCAGATATTCTTTGCCGCAAATGTTGACTGATGTTCGTGTTTTTTCCATATTGACATCAACACCCCACTATATAATAGATTTATTATATACCAATATGGAGAATAACACAACAACTTTGTATACAAAATGTAGTGTTATCAGCGTATTTTTGCGCCAAAATCACGCTCTGCAGCCGCAACTATTGTGTCTCTTGCGGCATTTGCTTCTTCATCAAGCAGAGTTCTGTCCTTTGCACGGAAAACAATTGAAAACGCAAGGCTTTTTTTACCTTCGCCAAGCTGATCCCCTGTATAAACGTCGAAAAGCTGCGCACTCTCGAAGAACTCACCTGCATTTTTCTCGATACAGGATAATATATCGCCTGCAGCAACATCTTCGTCCATAATTAGTGCAAGATCTCTCTCTGCAGCCGGGAACCTTGGCAATGATTCATATCTCTTAATATCGTTCGCTGATGAGATTATAACTTCCAGAGACAACTCGGCTACGTAGACTTTCTTGTCTATATCGTAGGCTTTTGCTACATCCGGATGTATCTCGCCCATCTCCCCCGCCTTTTCGCCGTTAATATATAGTGAAGCGCAGCGGCCGGGATGATAGTATACCGATGCTTCTGAATTAAGCTGAAGTTTTTTGATACCGAATAATTCCATTAAATTTTCGACTATGCCTTTAAGTGAGAAAAAATCTTCGTCTCCGCAAACTGCAATGCATACGTATTTGCTCTCCTCAGGCAACTCGTCATCTGCACCAGGAAAATATACCCTTCCATTCTCGAAAAGGCGAATATTGCCGACCTTCATTTTAAGATTGGTTGCAGTGACTTTTAATAAATCAGGCACCGGAGAAGTCCGAAGATAGCCCTGCTCATCACCCAGAGGATTCAATATCTTTAGCATATTTCTTCTTCTGTCGCCTTCCTCGAGGCGAAGCTTTTCAAGCTCTGAAACTGCAGCGAAAGAATATGTAACACACTCATAGCACCCAAGAGCGATAAGAACAGATTTTGTCCTGTCAACTATCATTTCTTCAGCGGGGATGATCCCTCTTACTATCTCGCCCATCATCCTTGTTGTTGGGATGTTGTTGTATCCATACATCCTGGCAACTTCTTCGGAGATATCGTCTTCCATAGTTATGTCGCCTCTGAAACTCGGAATCTCGCTTATAAGCTTATCACCGTCAGCTTTTGTATTAATGAATACTCTTCCTAGAAGCCGTGCCATCTCGTCTGCCGGTATGTCTGTTCCCAGCCGTGCGTTTATACTTTTAGCACTTGAAATTATGCTCTTTGGTGTAAGGTCTGCTGAGAGAACATCAATCTCTCCAGAGACGATCTCGCCTGCTCCCAGCTGCTCGACAAGGTTTAATGCACGGTCCATTGCAGTTTTACTGCCTGCGGTGTCTACGCCTTTTGAGAACCTCATAGCAGACTCTGTAGGCAGGCCAAGCGATCTTGAAGTTCGGCGTGTGCTTCCCTGCATGAACTTAGCACTTTCAAAAATAATTGTCGTCGTGCTGTCCTGTATTTCTGAATTCTCAGCGCCCATAACTCCCGCTATTGCTATAGGGCCATTTGCGTCGCAGATGAGAAGCATATCGTCATTTAGCTGTCTTTCCTTGTCGTCAAGCGTTACAATAGACTCACCGTTTCTTGCTCGCCTTACTATTATTTGCTTTCCCCTTATATTTTCGTAGTCAAAAGCGTGCATTGGCTGGCCGGTTTCAAGCATGACATAGTTCGTTATATCAACTATATTATTTATTGAGCGAACACCGGCTGATATAAGCCGTTCCCTCATCCACTTTGGCGAAGGACCGATCTTAACATTTTTTACAGCACGGGCAATATAGCGCTCACAAAGGTCTGTGTCTTTAACTGTAACGCTTAGGTAATCGTTTATATCGCCTCCGGATTCATTATATGATGTGTCAGGAGGTTTAACATCCTTACCTATTGCTGCTGCACATTCCCTTGCCATACCAAGTATGCTGAGGCAGTCAGGCCTATTGGCGCCGACCTCCACTTCAAAAACAGTATCTGTAAGGCCGAGCACCTCACGCAGCGGAGTACCGAGAGCCAAATCATCGGTAAGCAGCATAATTCCGTAAACATCTGCACCCGGATAATCGTCTTTAGTAAGTCCAAGCTCTTCTCCGGAGCATAGCATACCGTATGAATTTACTCCTCTTATCTTGCCCTTTTTGATTTTTAAGCCGCCGGGGAGCTCTGCCCCTATAAGCGCAACAGGAACATAGGCTCCTTCGTAGATGTTGTCCGCACCGCAGACTATCTGGAGCTGTTCACTGTCCCCTGCATCTACCATACAGACTGAAAGTTTACCTGCGTCGGCGTGTTTTTCCAAAGAAACTATCTTTCCGACTACGACTTTTTTTAAGTGAACACCAAGCTCTTCATATCCGTTGACCTCGCTGCCTGTCATTATAAGACTTTGCTTAAGCTCTTCGGCTTCAATGTCCATATCTACATAATCACACATCCATTTATATGGTGCTATCATTTTATTATTCCCCCTATTTGAACTGAGACAAGAACCGAATATCGTTCTCGAACAGCAGCCTTATATCTGTGATCCCATACTTTATCGACGCAAGCCTGTCAAGTCCCATACCGAATGCAAAACCTGTGTATTCCTCCGGATCTATGCCGCATCCTGAAAGAACCCTGGGATGGACCATACCACAGCCCAGGATCTCTATCATACCGGTGCCGCTGCATACTCTGCAGCCTTTTCCGTGACATTTAGCGCAGGTCGCGTCTACTTCAGCGCTTGGTTCTGTAAACGGGAAATGGCCAGGACGAAACTTTGTTTTTGTATCCTTACCGTAGAACTCCTTAAGAAATGTATCAAGAGTGCCTTTAAGGTGCGCAAAACTGATGCCTTTGCCTACCACCAGGCCTTCTATCTGATTGAATATAGGCGAATGCGTGGAATCGACGTCGTCGCTCCTATATACTCTTCCGGGCGCTATCATGCGTATCGGAGGGTCTTTTCGCAGCATTGTACGTATTTGCACCGGCGAAGTATGGGTACGAAGAACTACATCGTTTGTGATGTAGAACGTGTCCTGCATATCACGTGCCGGATGGTCTTTCGGGATGTTCAGCATCTCGAAGTTGTATTTGTCATATTCAACTTCCGGCCCGTCCATTATTTCGAATCCCATACTGACGAATATATCTCTGGTTTCGTAATATATTCGTGTTAAAGGATGCAGACAACCAAGCTTCTGCTTTTTGCCGGGCAGAGTAATGTCAATCTTCTCTTGTGCAAGGCGCAGTATTTTATCTGCTTCTTCAAGCTTTGAAGCTTTATCTTCTATAGCGGAAGTCAGAGTGTCTCTTATCTCGTTTACTCTCTTACCAAAGACGGGACGTTCCTGTGCAGACAGATCTTTCATGCTGCGAAGAGCAGCAGTAAGCTCTCCCTTTTTGCCCAGAAGCCTTATACGTATCTCTTCCAAAACTTTTGAATTTGTACAGGAATCTATACCGGACAGCGCATCCTCCAGCATATTTTCCAGCGACTGTGTGTTTTGCATTGTTTTATCCCCCTTATACTTCTTGCAAATAAAAAAACTCTCGCCTTGGGGCGAAAGTCCGCTGTACCACCCAAATTCACTCTGCTGAAAACGCAGAGTCTCATTATACAAGGCAAATAACGATGCCAGCCGTCTCTTATCGGGAGCTGCTCCGCCTGCGAAAATTCTCTTATGCATACACGGAAGAGCTCTCAGCCGGTGACTCTTCTCTCTTTTAGCATGCCTGCTGCATAGATACTGGACAGGTTTCATTGCATTTGTAGTATTATAGCATAGTACAGCACGCCATTTCAAGTATTAATGCTTTAGCTGTCAGACTTTTAAGTACACTATATCAATTTATTTACTATTTAGGAATCGGAACTGTATTATTCTCTTATTTTATATATAAGGATAGCTGCCGCAACAGCAGCATTTAGACTTTCTGCTTTACCGTACATCTGTATACTTATTTTGTCTGTCGAAAGTGCCATAACATTTTGTGATATCCCTCTCGATTCATTCCCAATAACAAGACAAGTCTTTTTCCAGTCATACTCGTAGTTTGAATCGCCGCCCATATCTGCACAGGCAATCCTATAGCCATAGTCTTTCAAGCCGGACAAATATTCAGGTAAAAAGGAATAATACACAGGTATATGAAAAATACTGCCCATCGAAGCTCTGACGGCTTTTGGAGAAAGATAATCTGCACTGTCATCAGAAAGTACAACTGCGCTGCAGCCTGCGGCGTCTGCTGTACGTATCATTGTACCAACGTTTTGCGGGTCTGAAACGTCATCAAGAGCAAGTATAAAGCCGCCCTGTACTGGCTTGCAGAAAGGTATCTTTGCTACGGCAGTTACACCCTGAGACGTTTTAAGATCGCCTAACGCATCCATGACATGTTCTTTTACAATATAAACACTGCTGCCAAGATCTATGGCCTTATTTATTAGCGGTTCGTTTGTATTCTCAATTACGATAAGGCTGTCTAAAAGCTCTGGCATATTGTTTAAAAGTTCTTGAACGCACTTTTCGCCCTCAACAAGAAACAGGCTTTGCGTTTTTCTGCCCTTTTTTGTTTTGAGCGTCTTTAACGTTTTGATGTATTCATTTTTAGTACTTGTTATTAGTTCTTTCACATCAGCCTTCCTCTACAAACAGATACCATTTAGGTATCGTCGTATATACGCTTAGATCTCTAAGACTTGAATTTATCGTAATGTCGCTGTTGAATAGCAGAGAATGTGTTCTGAAATAGAGACCTATATGCGGTATCTTTTCAACAAAATAAGCTTCCATAGCAAGATAAGCCTCAAGCATATCTTCATCATTCTTGGCTGTTTTACAAGTTGCAAGAAGCTGATCCATTGCCGGGTCAGAAAAACCGCCGTAATTTGCTGAACCTCCGGTACCTATTAAAAAAGTCGGGTCCGGGTTTTTGTCGAGATAGAAAGAACAAAGAGCAAGGTCAAAATCTAAGCTGTCGAGCCGTCTTGTATAGTCTTCATAGGAAACTTCGTCAATATTAACTGATATCCCGCAGCTTAAAAGCTGTTCTGCAACGTTATCTGCAACATCTCTCCTGTAAGTATCTTCATCATTTCTATATATAAGAAGGTCTATTTCCAAATCTGTCAGCAATGAATTTTCGACGTGTTCGAAAACAGGATCTTCATCACGGTTTTTCCAGCCTGCTTCTTCAAGAAGTTCTATCGCTTTTTGTACATTATATTCATAAATATGAGTTGAACCGCCGGACAGAAAAGAATTGAGAGGTATAGGGTAGTCTGTTGCTACAGCGTGCCCGAGGAGTTCCTCAGAGATTATATCTCTTTTATCGAGAGCAAAAGCTATAGCCTGGCGTACTCTTGAATCAGAAAGCACACCTGAAGTTACATTTGGTACCAAACAGTCATAATACTGAGTTATATAGTCAATGTAATCAGTCTGGCTGTACTTCAGATACGGTTCTATAGCCATAATTGAAGTTGTAACAAAATCGAGCATATTTGAATCAAGCGCATAAAGCTCTGCTTCATGGTCGGAATAACACACAGCAGTCAGATTTTGAATATATGGGGTCTGCTTCCACCATACTTCACTAGCTCTAAGCTGCATACCTTCCCGATTGTCGTAAGAAACAACAGTGTAAGGACCTGAGCCGACGGGTAGATCTGTGTCGAAGTCGTGCTCTGCCAGATACGCTTCGCAGACAATAGGCATTGTCATGAAATAGATAGCAACATTGCTTGGCTCATTAAGCGTTATAGTGATTTTATAGGTATCTGTAGCTTCATATGACGCTATATAACTGTTGTAAGCAGCATAGCGTGATTCTTCTGCCGAATAACTCATAATAAGATCTATCGTATATTTTACATCTGCTGAAGTAAAACTTCCATATCCGTTCTGCCAGCTTACACCTTTTCTTAGATCGAATGTCCAGATGGTGCCGGTAACATCTGCCTGCCATGTTTCGGCTAATTCTGAAACCGCCTGTCCGTTTGTATCGATACGAACAGGCTGTTCATATATAAGGCTCATAAGGTTAGACAACTCTACATTGTTTACAAGAAGCGGATTTATTGTGACCGGGTTTTCCGGCATCGCAAAAACAAGCTCTCCGCCTATTGCTGGAACAGGCTCTTTTTCTACAGGAGGCAGTGTTACAACTGGAATCTCATCTGTCACAGCTGCCTGATTTTCAATTCTGTTGCTTCCGCATGCAGAAAAAACAAGTATAGCTGCAGCTATAGATAGTAATATAATCCTTTTAAAAATCCGGGTATAAGGATTTGTATATTTCATAGTACTTCTCAATCTTAAGCATATAGTTTTCTGTTTCAGCATAAGGTATCTCCCTAAGTTCGCCATCTGAATCCAGCCATTCCTTGACTCTTGATGGGCCTGCATTATAAGCTGCGAGTATCTTGTCGACATCTCCGTCAAAGACACCATTTAAATAGTTAAGATACCAACAGCCGTATTCTATGTTCGTTTCCGGGTCGTAGAGCATACCGGGTTCAAACCCTTCTATGCCCAGCTTTCCCGCTATCCATTCACCTGTATCCGGCATTATCTGCATTAGCCCCATTGCACCTGGAGAGGAAAGTGCAGTTTCGTCAAAGCCGCTCTCTGCACTTATCACGGCACAGACAAGGTGCTCATCTATTAAGTATTTATCACTGTATTTTAAAATTAATTCTTCATGTTTCAGAGGGAAGGCTTTATATATAATTATCCCTCTTAGTAAAAAAGCAGCAGCGCATATAAGTACGATGCATATTACCGTCCATGCCTTTGCTTTTGTGTTATTGGATCTTTTGGTCATTCGTCTTCCTCTTTATAAATTTGTTTTTGCAGAAGCTTATCTATTTTTTCATGAAGCTGCGAAATACTTCCATTGTTCTCAATCACTTCATTTGCAAATGGTATCATATTCGAATTGTTAAGCTGGTTATTCATCCTAAGCATTACACTATGTCTGTCTGTTCCATCACGTTTTATAACGCGTTCTATGCGTTTTTCTTCCTCCGATGTAACTAACCACACATAATCTACGTTCATGTGCATGCCTGACTGTATAAGCAGCGCAGCATCTATGAATACTCTGGTAGTGTATTCTCTGGCTTTTGAAAAAATACTCTCAATTATTACAGGATGCAGAATGTCGTTTAGTTTAGCTGTCAATTCACTATTTCCAAAAACGTGATCTGCCAGTTTTTTTCTGTTTAAGCTGCCGTTGTTATCAAAGAAAGAGTCACCGAAAAAAAGTCTAATTGATTCCGCTCCTTTTTCGCCGGGCTTTACAACCTGTCTTGCGACTTCGTCTGCGCATATGACCACTTCGTCTTTTTCTCTAAGATAGTTCGTTACTTCAGATTTACCGGAACCGATTCCGCCAGTGATACCTATTATCATGCTATTTTGCCTCCAGCCAGTTATCTCCGCATCCTATGTCACAGAGCAGCGGTACATCTAGTTCGTAAGCATTTTCCATACATTCTTTCAGCAGCAGTTTAACAGCTTCGATCTCGTCGCCTGCTGCGTCTACAATCAGTTCGTCATGGACCTGAAGTATCAGCTTTGATTTATAACCGCCTTTATTAAGCTTGTCATATACATCAATCATGGCTAGTTTTATTATATCTGCAGCTGTCCCCTGTATCGGAGTGTTAAGCGCAGCCCGTTCACCAAAAGAGCGAATATTGTAGTTGCTGGACTTAAGCTCCGGCAGATATCTCCTTCTGCCAAGAAGTGTTGTGACGTATCCGTCGGTCTTTGCTTTTTGTTTTATTTCGTCCATATACATTTTAACGCCGGAGAATCGTTCGAAGTATTTATTGATATAAATTCCGGCACGCTTTACAGATATATTCATGTTCCGAGAAAGACCAAAATCGCTTATTCCGTATACAATACCGAAGTTGACTGCCTTGGCATCACGGCGAAGGCTCTCTGTTACTTTTTCTACAGGCACTTCGAAAATCTCGGAAGCTGTTCTTGTGTGTATGTCTATTCCGTCTGCAAACGCCTGTTTCATAACAATGTCGTCTGATATCGAAGCGAGTATACGCAGTTCTATCTGTGAGTAGTCGGACGTTATGAGCTTGCGGCTGTCGTCTGACGGAAGGAACATTCTTCTTATCTCCCTGCCTTCAGCAGTACGTATGGGTATGTTTTGCAGATTAGGCTCTTTGCTGGATATTCTGCCAGTTACCGTTGAAACCTGAACAAAAGTCGTGTGTATAAAACCTTTATTATCCGCTATCTCTTTAAAACCGTCAATATAGGTACTCTTTAGTTTTGTCAGCTGACGATAACGCATTATCAGTTCTATAACAGGATGTTTGTCGTAAAGCTTTTCTAATACATCGTTACCTGTTGAATATCCTGTTTTTGTTTTTTTAACAGCCGGCAGTCCTAAACGTTCGAATAACACCTGTCCAAGCTGCTTAGTGGAATTGATGTTAAAATCATCGTAGCCGCTTGTTTTGTATATACCTGAAGTAAGTTCATCGATTTCGCTTCCCAATTTTTCCGAAAATTCATTTAACAGAGATGCGTCTATTCTGAAGCCTGTGTTTTCCATACCCAGCAAAACGCACATTAAAGGCATCTCTATATCATTAAACACGTACCAGAGGCCTTCGTCCTTTAGTATTTTTTCCTGCCGGTTCTTAATAGATAACAGAGCTGAACAGTTACCGTTTAGGTTGTACTTTTCTATTAGACGAGAAAGGTTTGCATTAGCGTCTGCAGGATTTATAACGTATTGAGCTATGTTTACGTCGAAGCAGACACCTTCGAGTTTTATGCGGCTTTCGTCCAGCATGTGTGAAGTATTCTTTGCTGAAAACATTACTTTATTTATACCGGCGTTTTCTAAAACAGGCCGTAAAACTGATAGCACTATATCACGTGTGAAGTCTATGTTGAGAAGGGAATGTTCGCAGACTATCTTATATTCTTCGTTTTCTTTCAAAGCGATATATATGTCATCATCGAAATGTAGCGCTATAATATCGGTTTCTTTAATTTTATCTATTGCATTTTTTAAGGAGTCCATGTTATTTATAACAGTTACGGTAACAGGTGATTCTATTGTTTTTTCATACCCAAGACGCTTGATAAGAGAATTGAAACCAAGTTTTTCGAAGACAGGTTTCGTATACTCTTCTTCAAATACAGGAGATGAAATTTCATCGAACGAAACGTCCAGCTCTATTTTATGGTCAATTTTCGCAAGTGCTCTGCTCATGTATGCAGCATCTCTGTTTTCTATAAGTCTTTCTTTTAATTTGCCGCTTATTTTATCTATGTTGTCATAGACACCGTCCATTGTCTTGTATTCATGCAGTAGCTTGAGGGCTGTTTTCTCTCCCACGCCTGGCACACCCGGGATGTTGTCGGAAGGATCTCCCATAAAGCCTTTTAAATCTATTATTTGTTTTGGCGTAAGACCGTACATCTCATTTAGCTTTTCAGAGTCGACAAGAACAGTTTCGCTTACACCTTTTCTTGTAAGCAGGACGCTGCTATTCTCATCAACAAGCTGGAAAATATCTTTATCACCGGTAACCAGAATAGAGCGCATGCCGCTGCCGGAAGCTTTTCTGGACATAGCTCCTAGGATATCGTCAGCTTCATAACCCTCTACTTCAAGAGTTTTTATGCCTATAGATTCAAGTGCGTCTTTAAGAATCGGGAACTGTGGTATAAGGTCATCCGGCATAGGTTTTCTTGTGCCCTTATAGTCATCATACATATCGTGCCTGAACGTTTTACCCTTTTTATCAAAAGCTACGATTATTGCATCGGGAGAATACTGCTCTATAGCAGAAAGAAGCATAGTGAAAAAACCGTATATAGCTCCGGAAGGCTTTCCGTCTTTTGTTGTGAAAGGCGGCATGGCGAAAAACGCCCGGTACATAAGGCTGTTGCCGTCAACTGCCATCAATGTCTTCTTCATAGCTTCTCCTGTTCATTTTTGTACTAGTGACAGTATAATTTATCACAGCGTTATTTGCAACTTTATAGAGCCATTAAATAAGCTCAGAAGATGAAAAGCATGGACACAAAACAACAAAAAAAAGAAGTCGTGATTTTTGGGATCACGACCAATGTAAAGGGGGTCTTAATATATTTTGTGAGGTCTTTAACTGCTTGCGCTATTTGCGCAAACTGTTATTCTTCGATTTTGGGAAAGAAGTCACCAAGAGTCTGCGTGGACTCTTCAACGGGAGGAAGCTCATAACTGAAGTTGTCCTCCTTCACGTACTTCTCTTTCTTTTCTTCCGGTTTTTCTTCCGGCTCGAGCAATGCTTTCCTTGAAAGGCTTATTTTGCGTTTATCAGCATTGACATCTAGTATCTTTACTTCTATCTCGTCACCCAGACGAAGCTCGTCTTCAACACGCTCCAGCCTGTGATTAGTTATCTGAGATATGTGTATAAGTCCGTCTACAGTAGGCTCTAGCTGTACGAAAGCGCCAAAAGGAACTATTCTTACTATCTTGCCTTTTATAACGTCGCCAACATGGTATTTCTCTGGTACGAGGTCCCACGGTTTTGGAAGCAGCTGCTTGTATCCCAGCGCTATCTTCTTCTTGGCTTTGTCAACATTGAGAATAAGGAGCTCCAGCTCCTGACCTTCGCTGACAACGTCTGACGGATGTTTGACTCTTGACCATGCAAGGTCTGAAATATGCAGAAGGCCGTCGACTCCGCCGACATCTACAAATGCCCCAAAGTCTGTAAGACGCTTAACCGTGCCTTTAACAGTATCACCCTTTTTAAAGTTATCCCATACCTTTGTCTCTTTTTCACGTTTCTGTTTTAAAAGTACATTTTTATGGGAAGCTACAAGACGTTCCTGACGTTTGTCAGCGTCTATGAGCACCACTTCAACTTGCTGGCCTTCGAATTGTTTTAAATCTTCAATATATTTCAAAGACATATGAGAAGCAGGTATGAATGCGCTGTAACCTTCGACCTTTGTGGTTACGCCGCCTTTTACGGCTTTTTGAATGACGCAGGTATATACTTTATCTGAACCTACGTTTTCCTTCATCTTCTGCCACTTTTGTCTGCGTTCAATTCGTTTTCTTGACAACAGTACGTTGCCTTCACCGTCGTTGAGGCTTATAACTTCGGCTTCGATCTCGTCGCCTTCGCTGAAATTATCGATTAGTTCCTCATCGTCTGCCGATAGTTCGCTTTTTAGCATTACACCGTCAGATTTGTATCCGATATTAACACAGATGTCCGTATCGGTTATCTGTACGATTTTGCCTTTTACAAGCTGACCTTTTTTTAAACGGATTACGTTTTCAAGACCTTCCAGGAATACATCCTGTTCAGTTACCGTTTTTTCCTCGGCATCTTCTTCTGATTCCTCATTTTCTTCGGAAACAGTCTCTTCTTTCTCTTCAGGCTCTTCTGGAGTTGGTTCCTGTGTTTCCTCTGCAGCCGTTTCTTCATCAGCTTCGTCAGCAATTGTCTCTTCTGCAACCGGCTCTTGTACTTCCTCTGCTGCAGGTTCTTCCTGAACCTCGGCGGCTACTTCTTCATTCGAATCGGTATCCACCGTGTCGATGGCTGCATCCGTCGAAGCTGCTTCTTCTTCGCCTTCGATGGGCAGCACTTTCTCGTTTTCAATCATGTAGTCATAAACCTCCCTAATCATCGTATCCGGCGTAGATGCACCGGCGACAATGCCTATTATACCACCATTACGTATTATTTCAAGTAATACTTCATTCTTTTCTTGAATATAATAAACACTTTTGCAAAAATTTAGACACAATTCGTAAAGTTTTCGAGTGTTGGAGCTTGATTCATCACCAACTACTATTATTGTATCGCATTTTAAAGCTAGTTCTTTAGCTTCTTTCTGCCTTTCACGTGTAGCGCTGCATATACTGCAAAATAGATTTAGCTTATCTATTTTTTCAGAGAGCAGTCCAACTATTTTCTCCCACTTTTCTTCAGTTATAGTTGTCTGTGCAACAACGACGGACTCATCTAATTCCGGAAGCTGAGTTATATCTTTTTCTGAGTTTACTACAAATGAATTATTACCCGACCATCCAATTATCCCTATTACTTCAGGATGCCCGGATTCTCCGACAATTATTACCGGCAAGTCTGCATCTGCAGCTTTTTTAACTCTTTCATGAATAGCTTTAACAAATGTGCAAGTAGCGTCAATATAACCTATATTCTTTTCTTCCAGACGCTTATATACATTTTCTGGTATGCCATGAGAGCGTATTACTACTGTTTCGCCGTCATTGACTTCATCTATGCTGTTTATACATCTGACACCCCGCTTTGTCAGTGAATCAACAACGTTCTTATTATGTATAAGCGGCCCTAAAGTAACAAGATTCCGGTCTATGTTATTTTCTACCGAATCTACTGCACGTTTAACTCCGTAACAAAACCCGGCATGTTTTGCAAGTATAATCACTATTTAAATTTAGTTTCCTTTAAATCTTTAAGTTTGTGCTCCAAAAACTGGGTGGCGTTAGTAACAGTACTGGTGTTAGTTCCTTCGCCTACATAATCCGAGAGCTGCAGAGGTTCACCAATAATCATCGTCATGCGTTTAAACAATTTGTACTCGCCCTTTATATATATTGGAATTACAGGAGCTTTGTTTTTAAGAGCTATCATTGATGTGCCGGGCTCAAATTTACGAAGGTCTCCGCCTTTCACACGAGTACCTTCCGGGAAAATGCCTAAAAGCTTATTGTTTCGCAGTACGTTGAAAGCATGACGGATAGCGGGAAGGTCTCCCTCTCCCCTGCGAACCGGAAAAGTTTTTACAAGAGTAAAAAAGATTTTAAGGAATTTGTTTTTAAAAAGTTCTATCTTGCCCATCCAATATATTTGTCTGCGGAACATGATGGCAATAAAAAGCGGATCCCACATGCTGAGATGGTTACTTATTATAACCGCTTTCCCCTTTATTCTTGCGTTCTTCCTGCCAACAACTTTTGGAAGAAACAAGAAATAGATTACAGGTGTGCCTATGAACCTTAGTATATGATATATCATTTGTTCTCCTGTATTATATAGCTTAAAAGCTTTTCTATGGCTTGAACTATAGTCAAATCAGTCGTATCTATAAGGACAGCGTCGTCTGCCTGCTTTAATGGCGCAAGCTTTCTGTGCGAGTCATTGTAGTCACGCTGTTTCATTTCTTCCAATACTTCTTTAAAAGGTTGAATCAGCCCTTTTTCGCAGTTTTCTTTATAGCGCCGATTTGCACGTTCTTCAACATCCGCAGTTACGTAGAATTTGTAGTCGGCGTCTGGAAGAACGAAAGTGCCGATGTCCCTTCCGTCAAGCACAATGTCGTATTCATTTGCGGTTTTACGCTGCATATCTACAAGTTTGTAACGCACGCACGGGTAAGCAGAGATATCAGATGCGGCTGTTGATATCTGCGGAGTTCTTATATATGGCATCACGTTTTCACCGTTGTACAGGTTTTGCTGGGCGCCGTTAATAAAAACCGTACAAAAATCTATATTTTTCATAAGAGCTTCGACTTGTTCTTCATCTGAGATGTCTGTACCGGTCTGTAGTGCGGCGTATGCTGCACCCCTGTACATAGATCCAGTATCGAGGTAATAGATACCAAGACGCTTGGCCACAGCCTTGGCCAACGTGCTTTTGCCTGAACCTGCAGGCCCGTCTATAGCTATCTTCATATTACTCTATGCCCCAGGCCGATGGCTACTTCATTAAGATGCAATAGGCCGATCCCAAAGAATACCGATACGGCGATATGCTCACTGCACCTTGCTATCCCTATCTTTCCACCAACATTTAGTCCAATGGCTTTTGACTGTATTTGTGAAATAGCTTCACGGATTGCCCCAGCAACAACGCCTTCTTCATGATGAGTTTCGCCGATTATGTTTTCACGTTTTGCGGCTACAACAGTACATTCTACTATTCGCATGGTTGAAGGAACGAACTCTCCGCCAAAGTCAACTGCAGCTGTCAGAATACCTTTTTCAGCATAGCGGTCTTTTAGCATCTTTTCTTCCTCTCTGGAAGAAGAGAGAGCAAGACGTACGGCTGCTTTTGCAGTATCTTTACTTCCTGGCAACATTTTATTACCTCCGATGATTTGCCTTAGGCTTTATTATATAGAACTTACACCTAATTAACAATAAAAAAATATGTATATAAAGTGAATTCTAAAATGGCAGTTTTATTCAGATATTAGTTTTTTTGCTTTTCAGAGCAGTAAAAAAGGTTTATTATATTAGTTGATAGATATAAAAAAAATAGGAGTGTGAATGATATGGGCTTAATGGACTTTATTAAATCGGAACTTATAGATATAATCGAATGGACTGATGATGATGCCGGAGAAATTATAGTATATAAATACCCTGATGAAGATAAAGAGATAAAGAACAAAGCGCAGCTTATCGTGCGTGAATCACAAGTGGCTGTCTTTGTGAACGAAGGAAAGATAGCTGATGTGTACGGTCCGGGCAAATATGAACTTGCTACGGCTAACATGCCCATACTTTCAACACTGAAGGGCTGGAAATACGGCTTTGAATCTCCATTCAAGGTTGATGTATATTTTGTTAATACAAGACAGTTCATTAACCAGAAATGGGGAACTCAGAATCCTGTTGCGATGCGTGACAAGGATTTTGGAATGGTACGTATACGTGCATTCGGCATCTACTCATTCAAGGTAAATGATGCGGCTACTTTCCTTCGTGAGGTGTTTGGAACATGCGCTACTTATGAAACAGATGATATTACAGACCATCTGAAGAGCTCAATGGTTTCAGAGCTTTCTGATCTTCTTGCAGAATCCGGCGTTCCTATGCTTGACATGGCAACGCAGTATAATGAGCTATCTAAATTCGGACTAGAGAAATTTGCACCGATATTCATCGGCTTTGGCCTGGAACTTAAAACTTTCAAGATAAACAACATATCTGTTCCAAAAGAAGTCGAGCAAATGATAGACACAAAAACTCAGATGGGCGTTCTTGGAGATATGGGACAGTATACGCAGTTTCAGACTGCACAAGCTATAAAGGACGCTGCCAACAACGAAAGCGGCGGTCTTGCAGGCGCAGGCGTAGGTTTAGGCGCAGGCGTGACAATGGGTAATGCTATGGCTGGAGCTTTCAGCCAGCAGGCTGCAGCGGCTCAAGCGCCGCTCGTAAAATGCCCAAAATGCGGAGCTAACATAAAACAGGACGCAAAATTCTGTCCAGAGTGTGGAAACGACATGGGACCGCAGACAGGCAGATGTGTCAAATGCGGTGCTGACATGAAGAAGGGAGCAAAGTTCTGTCCGGAGTGCGGCGCAAAACAGACGACTCCTGTATGTTCAAAATGCGGCACACAGCTTGAACCCGGCGCTAAATTCTGCCCAGAGTGCGGAACAAAGACAGAGTAGGTGAAGCCAATGAGTGTTAATCACGCAATTAACGATAGTTTTAAATGCCCGTCTTGTGGTGCTGATATGCGTTATGATCCTGCTTCCGGCATGCTTAAATGTGATTACTGCGACCGTGAAGAGGCTATTGACGCAACAAATAAAGATATAGTTGAATATGACTTTAATTCTGCCGAGAATGATGAATCTTTGCGAGACTGGGGTACGCAGACGAAAACAATACAGTGTGAGAACTGCGGTGGTACTACAATAGTACCCGCTGAACAGAGAACGATATCCTGTTCTTTCTGTGGCAGCCCGAAAGTTCTTGCAATTGAGGAACTTCCCGGTATAAAACCTGAATCTCTTATTCCTTTCAAGATTGGAGATGATGATGCCAAGAAGCTTTTCATGAAGTGGATAAGCAAAAGAAGGTTTGCACCATCTGCACTTAAAAAGAATGTAAGGGCAGATAATTTAAGAGGCGTGTATATCCCCTACTGGTCTTATGATACAAATACTCAGTCTTTTTACACCGGACAGGCAGGTGACTATTATTATGAAAATGAAACATACACCGTTACTGTGAACGGCAGAGTGGAGACAAGAACAAGACAGGTTCAGAAAATCCGCTGGAGATTCGTTTCAGGAACTTATGACAAGGTTTTCGACGATATAATATTTAACGACTCGGGCAATGTTGACCAAACGATAATTGAAAGAATAGAACCTTTTATGCTTAACGAACTTTTGCGTTATAATCCTAAGTTCCTTGCAGGCTTTGAGGCGGAGCGTTACAAGGCAGGGCTGAAGACTGTTTGGGAACGTGCAAAGATAAGAATTGACAATATATTGAGAAATGACGTCAAGGCTATCATTCTTAGGGGTTGCGATGAGGTCGGAAAGCTCAATGTAAACACTAATTATAAGGACATTAAGTATAAGCACATGCTGCTTCCGGTATGGATATCGTCATATACATACAGGGAAAAACTATACAATTTCTATATTAACGGACAGACTGGCGAAGTTCAGGGACGTGCGCCAAAGAGTGTGTTGAAGATAACAGCTCTTATTGCAGGAATAGCCGCTATCGCAGTAGCAGCTTACTTTATAATTAAGCTGTTTGCGTAGAATAATCTAAACAGAGAGCTGTCAGTTTATAAATTGACAGCTTTTTTATCTAATAATTAAAAAGAGCCCGAACGGCTCTTATCTTGTTACTATCAATTTTATTTTTTCAGCCCTTGGAAGCTTTTTGATCGCACATTCGCGTTTCATTGCTGCGCTTTTTGTGCTGTGCTGCTCATAGTATTTTAAATCTACCGGCAGCCTGGACCTAGTATATTTGCTGGCAAGCCCCTTGTTGTGAAGTCTTATACGGTTTTCAAGATCGTCAGTGTAGCCGGTATACAGCGTATTGTCGGCGCATCTTACAATGTAAACATAGAACATATTACTTGTATAGGTATAGTATGCCAAGAGTGCCTGGTCCGCAATGTGTGGATATTGTAGCTGAGGCGTCAGTGACATATACGTCTTTAAACCCGAATTCCTCCTCAAGTTGTTTTTTTACGGTCGGAGCTTCTGCTGTCATACAGTGTGTAACGAAAATCCTTTTTGGATCAATTCTATCGATATCTACCATAACGTGATCATAGTACTTCTGTATGTAGTTTTTCCCTCTAAGCTTGTCACCGGGAACGATTTTACCGTCTTTTAGCTCAAGGATTGGTTTTATCTTCAGGCTGGTTCCCATTATAGATGAAAGACGAGAACATCTTCCGCCCATGTATAGGTATTTCAAGGTATCTACTATAAAGCTTGCATGTACCTTGTTTCGCAGAGACACAGCATATTCGCTTATTTCTTTCAAGGAAGCACCGCTTTTCGCTTTGTCTGCTGCTTCAAGAAGCATCAGCGCAGTGCCTGTTGATAGGCTTAGAGAATCTACAATGGATATCCTTGATGTGTCAAGCTTGTTTGCCGCAGTTTTTGCGCTCTGCATAGTAGCTGACAATTCGCTTGATATACCCATAAAGAAAATATCATAATCTTTTTCAAGCCATTCTGAAAAGGCGGTTTGCGCTTCAAATTCATTGACAGCAGCTGACTTTGGAAGGGTGCCAGTTGAGTCTGCATAATCAAACAGGTCTTTGCTGGTAATGTGACCGTCGTCAAGATGGTCTTCTTCACCCAGAAGAACATGAAGAGGCAGAACGTCAATATCGTATTCCTCTATAAGCCGGGGCGAAAGATCGCAAGTACTGTCAGTAATGAACTTGATTTTTCTCATAATAGAATCTCCAAAACTTAATAAATAAAAATAATAACATGTAATAATCTGTTACATTATATCAAAAGCTATTGGATTTGTTAAGTAAAACAGAACAACATATTTAATAAAATGCAATGTTATTTTATACCGATGTCAGTTCTGTATTGAGCACCTTCAAAATTTATATGCTTAATTTCACTATAGGCAGTTTTTCTTGCGTTCTTAATATCTTTACCTAGAGCAGTAACGCCAAGTACCCTCCCGCCGCTGGTATAGTATGAATCGTTTTCTTTTTGCGTTCCGGCATGAAACACCACTGCCTCTCTAACATTGGAAAGTCCTGATATAGGTGTTCCCTTTTTGTATGAGCCGGGGTAGCCTCCTGACGCCATAACTACACAAACTGCGCTTCGCTCATCCCATTTTAGTTCGATTTCAGAAAGAGTACCGTCTATGCATGCCTCGATTATCTCCAAAAGGTCGTTTTTTAGTCTTGGAAGAACTACCTGCGCTTCAGGGTCACCGAAGCGTGCGTTATATTCTAGAACTTTTGGCCCGTCTGCAGTAAGCATAAGCCCAAAGAAAATTATGCCTTTAAAAGGACGCCCTTCTGATTGAAGAGCTTTTACGGTCGGGTATATTATAGTTTCTTCAACCTGTTTTTGAATCTCTGGTGTGTATTTCGGGGAGGGTGAGAATGTGCCCATCCCTCCTGTGTTCGGGCCTTTGTCGCCGTCGAAAGCCCGTTTATGATCCTGCGCGCTTGCCATAGGAAGTATTGTTTTACCGTCGCAGAACGAAAGCACAGAAACTTCAGGGCCCTCTATGAATTCTTCGATAACAACACGGCTTCCCGCGTCACCGAATTTCTTATCTACCATAATAGTTTTCAAAGCTTCGTCAGCCTGCTCATATGTATCGCATATTATAACACCTTTGCCAAGTGCAAGACCGTCGGCTTTAACTACTACAGGATAACTGCAACCCTTTACATACGCTTGAGCACTGTTAAAATCTTTGAAGACTTCGTAACCGGCGGTTGGGATGTCATACTTCTTCATAAGTTCTTTTGCGTAGACTTTGCTGCCTTCAATTTCAGCGGCAAGCTTCGTCGGACCAAAAGCACGCATCCCCTGTTCTGTTAGTTTATCAACAAGCCCCATATACAGCGGATCGTCCGGTGCAACTATAACAAGATCAAAATTCTCATTCTTAGCGTATTCCGTAAGTGCTTCTATATCAGTTGCATTTATAGGAACGCACTTTGCTATATTGCCAATGCCGCCGTTGCCCGGAGCGCAGTGTATCTCCCTTATGCTGCTATTCTGACGCAGCTTCCAGATTATTGCGTGCTCTCTTCCACCGCCGCCGACTACTAATATCTTCATTCAGTTTCTCCTAGTGTTTGAAGTGTCTCATGCCGGTGAATATCATTGACATGCCAAGCTCGTCACATGCTTTTATGGAATCTTCATCCCGAATACTGCCGCCAGGCTGTATTACTGCGGTTATACCGAACTCAGCCGCCAGCCTTACACAGTCATCAAACGGGAAATATGCATCAGAGGCTAGTGCAGCACCCTTTGCTTTATCACCTGCACGTTCCAGCGCCGCCTGTGCTGCCCAAATACGTGAGACCTGGCCCGGCCCAAGGCCAAGAGAAGATTTATCCTTAGCAACAGAAATACCGTTAGATTTAATATGCTTCACGAGTTTCCATGCGAAAATACAGTCTTCGACTTCTTTTTCTGTCGGCTGGCGTTTTGTTACAACTTTCAAGTCTCCATCAAACAGCTTTGTATCTATCTGCTGGACCAGCAGCCCGCCAAGAGGTTTTTTAATATCTACAGCAGTTTCTTTTATCTTGGATGATATGCCGGGAAGTTCAAGAAGTCTAAGATTTTTCTTAGTCTTCAAAACTTCAAGCGCATCTTCTGAAAAAGACGGCGCTATTATTATCTCCAGGAATACCTTCACCATTTCCTCTGCGGTTTTCTTATCAACTTCAGTGTTAACGGCAACGATTCCGCCATATACTGAAACAGGATCTGCTTCATATGCTTTCATGTACGCATCATAGACATTGTCAGCGCTTCCAACTCCGCATGGATTTGCGTGTTTAGAAGCAACTACTGTTATCTCTTCGAACTCACGCAGACAGTCTACAGCGCCGTTTGTATCGTTTATGTTGTTGAATGAAAGCTCTTTGCCCCAAAGCTGCTTGGCTGAAGCGAGTGTTCCTTCAATTCCAACAGGCTCTCTGTAGAAAGCAGCTGACTGATGTGGATTTTCGCCGTAACGCATATCCTGGGCTTTTTCGTATGTAAGTGTTAAAAGATCAGGGAAACCTCCCCCGTTTTGCTGGCGCAGATAGTTTGATATAAGTGCGTCATATGCAGCGGTATGTTCAAAAACTTTAACACAGAGGTCAAACTTTGTTTCTTTGGTAACGCCTCCGTTTTCAAGCTCCTCGATTATTCTTGAGTAATCTGACGGGTCTACTATAGAAGCCACATCCTGCCAGTTCTTTGCTGCAGCTCGAAGCATCGTCGGGCCGCCTATATCTATGTTTTCTATAGCTTCCGGAAGTGTTACGTCTTCTTTTGATATAGTTGCTTTGAAAGGATAAAGATTTACAGCTACTATGTCGATAACTTCAACGCCGAGATCCGAAATCTGTTTCATATGAGACTCGCTGCCTCTCATTGCAAGTATGCCTGCGTGGATCTTAGGATGAAGCGTCTTTACCCTGCCGTCCAGGCATTCCGGAAAACCTGTTATATCCGATACGTTAGTTACTTTCACATTGGCTTCTTCGAGAGTACGCTGTGTTCCTCCTGTTGAGAGTATCTCGAAACCGTTGGATTCAAGGCCTTTTGCAAAATCTACTATGCCTGTCTTGTCAAAAACGCTTAAAAATGCTCTTTTCATATATTAAACCTCCAAAAAATTAATCACTGATAATAACTGTGCGCCCTCTAAGAGACAGACGGCCTTCACAGAGCAGCCTGACAGATTCTACAAGAATCTTATGTTCTTCAATGAGAACACGTGCCTGAAGTGATTCCGGCGTATCATCCGACATAACCGGAACGCTCTTTTGCATTATTATTGGGCCAGTGTCTGTACCTTCATCTACAAAATGGACAGTTGCTCCGGTGAGTTTCACGCCGTAATCGAGTACAGCTTTGTGTACATGCAGTCCATAGTATCCCTTTCCGCAGAAAGATGGAATGAGCGCCGGATGGACATTGATGATATCATATTTACTGACGATGCTGCTTCCGAGTATAGACATATACCCGGCAAGTACAACAGCCTGACCTTCGAAAACTTCGATTGCTTCCATAACAGCCTGTTCGTGTGCCCGTGCATTTTTAAAATGATTTTTATTTATTACTATGCTTGGTATTCCGGCTTTTTTTGCTCTCTCTAATGCGTAAACATTGCTTTTGCTTGAGATCACGCCGGTTATTTTAGCTGGAATATCCCCTTTTTCACAAGCGTCAATAATGGCCTGGAGGTTTGTTCCTCCTCCGGACACCATTACAATAAGTCTTTCTATCCGCAAAGCTCGACACCGCTTCCTTCTATAGTTTTACCTATAATATATGATTCTTCACCCAAATCACGGGCTGCATATAAAACATCGTTAGCTATACCTTCATTAACTGCAATAACCATGCCAATTCCCATGTTAAAAGTTGAAAACATCTCATCACTGCTGACAGAGCTATCGCCTTGAAGTATATCGAAAATTTTAGGCATATCCCAACTTCCCAGTTCGATTTGAGCGCCTATGCCTGAAGGGAATATCCTAGGTATATTTTCAAAGAAACCACCGCCTGTTATGTGAGCGATGCCTTTTATATCAAACTTCTCAACAAGGCTAAGAATTGTTTTTACATATATTTTTGTTGGAGTAAGAAGTTCTTTACCAAGCTCATTGTCGAGCGAGTCTATGTTTTGCGAAAGAGTTTCTTCGTTCATGCTTATAATAGCACGGACAAGAGAAAAACCGTTTGAATGCACTCCAGAAGACCTAAGGCCAATAAGTACATCGCCGGCACCGATATCCTTTCCTGTTATCAGTTTGGACTTTGGAACACTGCCAACACAGAAGCCCGCAAGGTCATATTCTCCTTCAGAATAGAATCCGGGCATTTCAGCGGTCTCGCCGCCTATAAGAGCGCATCCTGACTGACGGCAGCCTTCAGCTATTCCGCTGACTATTTGAGCCGCTATAGCCGGCTCAAGCCTACCAGTTGCAAGATAGTCAAGGAAAAACATAGGCTTTGCGCCGTGGCAGATTATATCGTTTGCGCACATGGCAACACAGTCTATGCCAATAGTATCGTGCTTATCTAACGCAAAAGCTATCTTCAATTTAGTACCGACACCATCAGTACCCGAAACTAGCACGTTTTCACCGTTCTCATACATTGCACCGAAAGAGCCCAGGCCCTGCAGCACATGTTCATTAAAAGTCGATTCGGCGTGTTTCTTCATCAAACGTACAGCTTCGTTGCCTGCCTGTACGTCTACGCCTGAATCTTTATATGTGTATCCCATAGTAACCTTTCTTAATCAAGTATATTTTTTTTGCCGAGTTTTCGAAGGTGCTCTACATTATCCGGATAGCAGCCATTGAAACATCCTACACAGAAATTGCACGCAGCGCCTTCTACGGTCTTTAGAAGATCTTCTATACTGAGGTAGTAAAGAGAATCTGCGCCGATAAGCTTTCTTATTTCTTCTACGGAGTTCTTTTCACCTATTAGCTGGTCGTGGGCTCCTGTGTCTATTCCGAAATAGCACGGATATTTAATAGGCGGCGAGCTTATCTGCATATGAACTTCTTTTGCACCTGCTGATTTTATCATTTCTACTATTCGTTTTGAAGTGGTACCACGAACGATAGAATCATCTACCAGTATAACACGACACCCCTTCACGTTGCGTTTCAATGCATTCAGCTTAAGATTGACACCAAGCGCACGCTGACCCTGGGCGGGCTGAATGAAAGTCCTGCCGACGTACCTGTTTTTTGCAAGCGCTTTTTTGTAAGGTATGCCGGACTGTTCCGCATAACCCATAGCTGCCGGTCTTGCTGAGTCCGGTACGCCTGCTACGAGGTCTGCATCGATAGGGTTGGTTATAGCCAGCTGAGCGCCCGCCATCTCTCTTGCACGATGCACACTGATACCGTCGATATCGGAATCCGGCCGAGCAAAGTATACATATTCGAAGATGCATAGTGCTGTTTCATCGGCACGGGGGCCCTGATGTGACTTTAAGCCCTTTTTGTCTATTTCCACAATTTCGCCCGGGCGCAGGTCTCTTATGAACTCTGCACCAATAGTATCAAACGCACATGACTCTGATGCAAGCACATATGAGCCGCCCAGCTTTCCGAGAGCTATAGGCCGTATGCCTTTAGGATCACGTACTCCAATTATTTTATCCGGCGTCATTATAACAAGAGCATAGCTGCCCTTTATTATGTCCATAGTCTTTTTTATACCGTCAATAATGCCGTCGTCAGAATTCTTTGCGATAAGGCTAGCAATTATTTCTGTGTCTATCGTTGTCTGGAATATAGAACCCTGAGATTCAAGATCATCACGCAGCTCTTTAGCATTTATAAGGTTTCCGTTATGAACTAGCGCCAGGCTGCCTTTTCTTGATTTTATAGCCAGAGGCTGGGCATTGGCAAGGTGGCTGTCTCCTGTAGTAGAATAACGCACATGTCCAATGGCGGACTGTGCGCCTGTAAGCTTATCTAGTCCGTTTTTAAAAACTTCTGTTACAAGCCCCATATCTTTATGATAATCTATAATACCTTTTTTAGAAACTGCAATGCCTGCGCTCTCCTGCCCTCTGTGCTGAAGAGCAAAAAGGCCGTAATATGCAGCTTCTGCCGGGTCAATTCTTGTTCCTGAACTTAGTATGCCGAAAACGCCGCATTCTTCATGCATGCAGTCATCAAAAGGTTTGAGCCGCTCATACGGCTCTGGCAGAGTTTGTCTTCGCAGCATGTTATGAACCCATCAACCTTCTTATTATTTCCTGATAAGCTTCTTCGACTTCACCAAGGTCTTGCCGGAACCTGTCTTTATCGAGCTTTTTGCCAGTTTTTATATCCCAGAACCTACATGTATCCGGTGATATTTCGTCGGCAAGTACGATCTCACCCTTGAAACGACCGAATTCAAGTTTGTAGTCAATTAGCTCCACGCCAAGACCTTTTAAGTATTCTGATAATATTTCGTTGACTTTCAGCGCATATTTTGCAATAGTATCTAATTCTTCATCTGTTGCAAGCCCAAGCGCTTTTACATAATAGTCGTTGATGAACGGATCGCCCAAATCATCATTTTTATAGCTATATTCAAGAATAGTACATTTTAGCTCTGTTCCTTCTGACACTCCCATACGTTTTGAGAAGCTTCCTGCAGCTTTATTTCTAACTATTACTTCTACCGGAACTATCTCTACTTTTTTAACTATGGTTTCACGGTCGGAAATCTGCTCTACGAAATGCGTTGGGATTCCGTACTTTTCAAGAAGCTGGAAGAAGTGGTTGGAAACTTTGTTGTTAACCACGCCTTTTCCGACTATAGTACCTCGTTTTACGCCGTTAAAGGCGGTAGCGTCGTCCTTGTAATCAACTATCACGTAGTCAGGGTTATCAGTCAAATAAACTTTCTTTGCTTTGCCCTCATAAATCTGTTCTAATTTTTTCATATATTAAAACTCCTTTTAAAATTCTTTTTGCAAATCTTCATCAGCATTATTTACTTTATCTGCCATATCTTTTTTATAGTCATAAAGCTTTTGCTTGAGCACGTCGTATTTCAGCGACATTATCTGAACAGCGAGAAGCGCAGCATTTACACTGCCGTTTATAGCAACTGTTGCAACTGGTATGCCCGGCGGCATCTGTACTGTAGACAAAAGTGAATCTAGACCGTCCATAGTGGAAGATTTGATTGGAAGACCTATTACGGGCAGCACTGTGTAAGCTGCCAGCACACCGGCAAGGTGGGCCGCTTTGCCTGCTGCTGCAATTATAACATCTATTCCGTTGTCTTCTGCTGCAGATGCGAATTCGTGCGCTTTATCTGGCGTTCTGTGGGCGCTCATTATGTGTGCTTCTACTTCTATATCAAACTGTTTAAGTGTTTCTATCGTCTTTTCAAGAACGGGCAGGTCTGACTTTGAGCCCATTATTACCGCTGCTTTCATTAGATACTCCTTTGTATATGTTGTATATCGGCAAAGCTGAATATACTATATGGGTAGTCTACTTTATAAAAACGTATTGTGTCAACGAAAATACAAACTTTATTTTTAAACAATAAAAAACGTTCGTGATAATGACGAACGTTTAAAATTGTTATGAATCCGAATATTTGTCAAATTTTAATATTTACATTTGATATTCTGCCGTTACAGTATATTTACTAATCAGATAATACTATTGATTGTTTCCGTATATTATCATCGCTTCACCGCTGCCATATGTATATGTGAAGCTTATAGCAATTCCTTGATTGTTTGTTCCGCTAAAATTAATGCTTTCTTCATCAGTAAAATCTATTCCTTCATAGCCCAGCGCTTTTATTTGTTCGAAATATGCCTGCGCCTGATCCTTTTTGATATCCTCAAATAAGATAGTAGCGCCATCTTTTGAAGCTGCAACAAACGTAATCTTACCTTTCAGTTCCGGAATGTCTCCCATATTTTCTTTTGGCCACAAAAGATTGTCTCCGGAAACTATTGTTGCATCATCGCTTTCAATTGTCGTTGTATCTCCATCATCACTGATTGTTACCGTACCTTCATCAGATTCAACTATTACTTGATCGTTTGAATTATTTATATCTAATTCTTCTTCGATCATCTCATCAAAGGCAATTTTCGGTGTACATGCCGAAAACAGTATTACCAACAATAGAAATAATAATAGCAAAAAACTTTTTTTCATGTCATTCTCCTTAAAAATATAAATTGTGTTGCGTGTAATTTTACCATTAATATAAGTATTGTATTTTTATATTATTGCTATATGGGTATTAGAAAACTGCGATTATTTTAATTTGCTATTCCTAAGCAACGTTGGTGGTTTTCCAAAAGTACTTTTTATTTCACTCGAAAAATGTGAAGTGCTCAAAAAACCGCACATCTTTGCAATAGCAGAAATAGATATATTGGTGGTCAATAGTAATTCATAGCCCTTTTTCAGCCGTATATTTTTCACATATTGATACGGTGGGCTACCTGTTATAAGCTTAAATTGGCGTATAAAGTGAAACTTACTTATATTCGCAATTCTTGCAAGCTCTTCAATAGAGATTTCAGTATGAAAATTATCGGCTATATATTCACATGCTTTTGCGATACCGCCTACTCCTATTCTTTTGTTCGTTTCGAATTCCCGTAATATCTTAGACATTAGCAATGAAAGATAATATTTAACAATCGCTTCATATCCAATCTTTTTTTCAATTATCTCTTTTTCAATCTGTCCTATGATATCCATTGCATAAACATTAATATTGCTCTGTATAACATCAAGTGCTAATGGGCTACCAAAAAAATCATTTACGATTTCATCAACCAACTCTCTTTTTATGACCAAATAATAATAATGATCACAGTCAGCTAATGCTCCCTGTATTGCAAATTCTCTGCCTGGAGGCAACATAATCAGACGATTTCTATGAAAATAAACCGTACGCTTATTCTCGAACAACCGAGGCGGGTCTTCATTTAGCATTATTATATGGTAAAACTTTTGGGAAGCGATACTGCTACCGCCTAAAAGCATATTCACTTTTGCAATAGAAATATTATTGCATTTATGAAATTTTATTTCATTTCTACGTTCATCGGGTAAAAACGAAGTAATATATTCAATGTATTTTTCCACTCCACGCCTCCAAATTTGACGCAAAGAAAATTATGTTAACAGCGACCTCAAAGTCATATCAACTTTTTATTCACACTCGCAAATTCAAAGCTAGTTTCAAACAATTCTGTTATCAAAATGCTATTAAGGTCGTGTTATCACCATTAGCTTTATTGCATAAAATTATACCATGTTTATTGTAATTCTCAAAGTCCCATAAGCAATTATAATAAACATTCCATAAGATGTGCGATAAAGACTGGTAAGAAAAAACCGCCCCGTATTATATACTGAACGGTTTCCGTTTTATATAAGTATGTTGACCCTGTTTAGCAAGATTATTTATAGATCCTGTACTCGCGCACGATTTCTCTTCTTCATAATCAGAAACAACGCTGCTCCAACTGCGCCCACGCCCGCAATGCCGATCAGCACCCACATCAGCACCGGCCAGACGCCGCCAGCACTTCCGGTATCCTGTGTCGCGATATTATCCGCGTCATATAAGCCGAGCGGCACGCCCTCGTTATCAAGAGCAATAAGCTCTACTGACCCGTCGTCATTAAGATACTCCGATCCCACTTCGACCTCCAGTGTATTGCCGCCACCCAGTTCCACAACCGAACCGTCCGGCAGCTTCACCGCCGCTGTGCCTTCCGGCAGGTCGGATACAATGATCGTTATGATGACCGTTTCCGGCGTTGTTGTGGGCTGAGGCGAATCGTCGCCCGTGTCCGGCACATCCTCTTTATCGCCACTGTACGCCGGTGTCGGTGATGCCTGCGCATTGTCGTCGTTATCCGCATCGTCACCGTTATCGCCATTGTCGTTGCCGTCATCGGTGCCTTGTTCACTTCTGACAAGAATCGTACATACAGCATACGCACCGTCCGCATCCGCAATAATAGCCGCTGCGCCGTCGGATACTGCCGTGACTTTACCGCTCACGCTCACCGTTGCAACCGAAGTATTTGTGCTCTTCCATTTGACATCCGGATTTGTCGCATCGCCCGGAGATATGGTTGCTTTAATTGTTATATTATCCCCAACGTCCATTTTCTTATATGTTCTGCTGAGGCTTACACCCGTCACACTTGTTTTCACGACCGTAATAGTACAAACAGCAGTTATACCGTCCGCTTCGGCAGTAATCGTCGCGACGCCATAGTCCTTCACTGTCACCTTTCCGTTTGCGTTCACTGTTACAACATCCGTATCACTGCTTTTCCACGTCACGTCAGTGTACGTTGCGTTGCTTGGCGATACTGTTGCACCAAGCGTTACTGTTTCATCCTTCTTAAGAGTTTCGGACGCACTACTGAGCGTCACGCCCGCCACGTCCGTTTTCACAACATTAATGATACATATGGCAAATTCGCCTTCCGCTTCTGCGGTTATAGCAGCGCTGCCAAAGCTTTTCGCCGTGACTTTGCCGCTTGCGTCCACTGTCGCAATGCTCTCGTCGCTGCTCTTCCATGTCACATCCGAATAACTTATGTCACTTGGCAACAACGTTGCGGTTAGCGTTGTCGTCTCGCCCTTCTTAAGCGTTTCGGATGCGCTGCTGAGCGTCACGCCCGCCACGTCCACTTTCACGATCGTGACCGTGCATGTGTCATAAAGCCCATCCGCAGTGTATTTTACTGTCGTCGTTCCTTCTTTGAGACCTGTAAACACATTGCCCACTTGCGATAGGTAATTGCTGTCGAAGTCCCATGTGCCGCCCTCAATACTTGGCGTCAGTGTAATGCTTTCGCCTACGCAGATGATACCGTCCGCCGGTGAGGGGGTAAGACTGACTGGCTCCGCCACATGGAACGATACTGTACGTGAAATGGAACCACTTGTTTTCCAGCTGTTATTAGCGTAGTATTCATAATTATAAACGACGGTAAGTGTGTAGTCACCCGGCGCAGAGAATATGGTGCTGTCGGTGTAAGGCAGATCAACAAAGGTGCCGCTCTGCGATCCCACCGACCAACTTGCGGGCCGGTATCTTTCATAATAATTCTCCGGGTTATTTACGGGGTCAGCATACAGACCGACAGCCGTAAAGTCAAGGCTCTGGCCGGTCGGGTAACTGCCACCCTCCTCAATACCGTAGATGTTCAGGAGATGCACCGGTCCGAATTCTGTGCTGGCCGGACCTACGGCCCATGTATGAGAATCTGTGCTGCTGGGCTTCACCACCGCCAACTGGACGTTAAACGTTTCATTAGTACCAACGCTAGCAAAATGATTATAAGTCAGCTTTCCACCCGAGAGCGACGAACAGCCAAGGTAATCGTAAGCGTAGCTTCCTGTCCCGTCAAAATAAGCATATACCTTCTCGCCCGCCACCAACGCAGAGGAGGCCGTACAGTCTATCGTCAGCGTGCCGTCATCGCTCACAGCATAGCCGGATACGGAAAGCGAGGGAAGCGTCTCGTCCCAAAGCGCTAACTTTGCGTCGTCGTTATTTAGGGTTGATATGTCATCGACCTCTCCTTCTGCCATACCTGACAAATTGTACTCAATCAGTTGTGCGATGGCGCTGATGCTGATATTGATCACCGGACGGACGCCGTATGTATTCGTGGCATCGGCAGACTCAATCGTACCGGTATCGGTAACGCACTTTGCGGCGCCGCTCTCACCGGTCAGCCAGTATATGCTATTCGTGCCGCTGAATGAAGCGATTCGAGCGCTATCACTGTCAAAATAATCTGTGTCTTGAGCCTGCGCCAGCGTCAGCAGCGCAACCTTGTCGCTGCCTAGTAGTGCGGATTTCTCCAGATTCGTAAATGCCGCATCATAAAAATCACCGTTCAGCCAGGCACGCAGGTCGCTTTCACTCCACGTTGCTTCGTCGGCGCTATGGTACGCCCTTGTGTCAAGGATGTGTTCCGAAACCAGCAGCACGTTGCTGCCATCGTTATCCAGCACTTCCCAGGGGATAGCATCATTGTTGTAAGCGCCAAAATACACAATGCTGCCAAGGACTGGCCTCGAATCGCTCGGGAAAGCTATATAGCACCCGGACAGCATAAGCGCTGCCAGCAAAAGTAAAGCAACAAATATCCAAATTTTTTTCATAATAATCTTTCCTTTATTTCTTATTAATTTAACGCTTTTATAGGCACGGTGAAAAACCGCAGTCCAAAACAATGCTTTATATACAGATAGTTACATTTTTATATGTAGATAGTTATTATGTCAACCGAAGTGCGATGAATGGCTGGAAAAACGCATTGAATGGTTGTTTTGGCGCAATGAATAGAAATCGGATTGTTTAATTTGCAGTATAAAAAAAGCTGACATTACATGTATCAGCTTATACCGACGGTCGGCTCTTATTACAGTATCCCCAGCCAATCCTGTATCGCAGCAACCTTATTCCTGCTTATAGGTATATTAACATCACAATAATCAAGTACTAATTCTTTATGTTCGCCTAGGATATGTATCATTTTTGTTATATAGGCTGTATTTACGATAAAGCTCCTGTGGCACCTTATAAAGCCTAATCCCTCTAGTTTGTTTTCCCAAAACTGCAATCCTGTACGTGCCCTGTAGCTGCCCTTCTTCGTTACAATAACTATTTTCCCCCCCTCAGATTTCAAGTAGATAATATCATGTATTTTTATTATGATAATGGTGTCTCTGTCTTTAATGCTTATTCTTCCGGCTGTTCCCATTTTGTCCATTACAACTTCGGGTTTTTCGATATTGCCATTGTTTTTGTTCATAGCCTTGACCCTTTTGATCCGCTTAACTGCTTCATTAATCTTTTCCTGAGTCAACGGTTTTAAAAGGTAATGCACGGCACTAACTTCAAACGCCTTGAGCGCATACTGCTCGTAGGCAGTTACAAAAACGATCTGAATCTCGGATTTAAATTTGGCTATTTCCCTGGCCAGCTCTATGCCGTTTAGGCCGGGCATTTCAATGTCTAAAAACACGGCATCCGGCTCAACGTTTTTAATTTTTTGGAACGCCTCAAACGGATCCTGGAAAGCACCCTGAATCTCCGTTTCCGTCTGCGCTATCATGCCGCAAAGTTCATCCAATATGATTTTTTCGTCATCTACAACAATGCATCTCATCATTCTATTTTACCTCTGTTTATCGGAATCTTGACTGTGAATTCGGTCCCTGTTCCCGGTTCGCTTTTCGCCTTTATTTCAGTTTTATAATACCTTTTCAGTCTTTCGTTAGTATTGCTCAGCCCGATCCCCCCCTGTCTGCCTGCCAATATTTCAGGCAGCCTTCTCAAATCCATTCCTACGCCATTATCTTTAATTTTGATGAGCACGCTGTTCTCGCCTTTTTTTACTGATATAGCAAGCTTGCCGCCTTCCTTTTTTGGTATCAGCCCGTGTTTAACTGCATTTTCAACAATAGGCTGCAAAATAAGGCATGGTATCAGTATATTGCAATCCTCATCAATGTCATATTCTACTGTCAGCCGCTCTTTAAACCTCACCTGTTCTATAGCCAGATATGATTTTATAAGCTCTATCTCATCTTTCAGCAATGTAAACATATCCTTTTCGCCCTTAAATTTCCCCCGCAGATATGTGCTGAGTTCAATCAATAGCTGCCTCGATTTTTCAGTGTCTGTTCTGCTGTAAGCGATAATTGTATTAATAGTATTATATAAAAAGTGCGGTTGTATTTGTGCATGTAGAAAGTTGATTTGGGATTCAAGACGCTTTTTATCTGCCAGCATATGCTTTTGTGCCGAAACTACAGCTGCTATCAAAAGGTATACGAGATAAGCATAACCGAAAACTTCTCCGATTGAGCTGCTTATAATATTTGATCCTCTTAAAACATCGTACAACACTCCACTAATGAATATGAAATTTGCGATGAACATAGGTACGGAATATTTTCTTTTTTTAATCAGCGCAATAATACAAATCGTAGCAACATACAATAAGCTGGTTATGATAATGTAGTCGTATGCGAAATAATAAGGAAAAAGGTCTAACGGAACAAATACTATTAAAGCGCTTATAATTATATCGATAATTAAAAAAACTCGTGTAACCTTTTTTTTGCCTATTCCGGGAAATAAGTTGTCGGACAAAAGTATATATAGAAACGGAGCCCAGATAAAGGTCAAATGGTCGACCTTACCAATATACAGGTAGTACACAGATGATTTATCTAAAATAATATATAGGCTGTTTACAACAGTCCGGATAATGCCTATTAAACAGCCGGCAGCAAAATATAAATTATATTTTTCGCTTCTTCTAGTCAGGAAATATATGACAAAAAATAGGAACAGTATGGATAGCGCACCTAATAAGAACCAATCAGAATTGTTAAGTATCATCTTGCTTTCTTTCGTTGCATATATAGATTACCCTAATGAATTTTGTATCTTTATCATAGCATATATGCAGTATAACAGCAATTATATCAAGTAAAAACTATATCATTCGCACTCATTACGATTTTTAGTGCACCGGCACATCTGACGTCACGTTTTATGTTTTTCTTGATCCCGTAAGAATATTTCAGCAAAAACTTCCTTCACTCGTTGCAACGCTAACTGCATAGCCTCCTTAAAATCTCTCTCGTACTTATAAATAGCTTTGTCAGCTTTTCTTCCAATTCCCACTCCCTGACCATTGCTTTCTGCGCCTGCTGTTCGTACGTATTAATTTTTCTGCACGATAAAACACCTTCTTTTGCGAGCGATATCCCATTTCGTCCGTACTGAAATAAAAAGCCCGACTAAACAAACTTGTTGTTTCATCGGACTCCAATTATTTTTCGATAATTATTTAGACGCTATAGTATAAGAACAGAATGCCCCATATTCATTCGACTTTCCGAGTTTATTTCGCTTATTCCCACTCTATCGTTGCGGGCGGTTTGCTTGTAATGTCATATACGATGCGGTTGATATGCCCAACTTCGTTTATGATGCGGTTACTAATCTTCTCCATAACATCGTACGGTATGCGTGCCCAGTCTGCAGTCATACCGTCTACACTGGTGACGGCACGAAGAGCTATGGTGTAGTCGTATGTACGCTCATCACCCATTACGCCGACGCTGCGCATGCCTGTCAATACAGCAAAGTATTGCCAGACATCTATGCCGGACAGCTCGAGCTCGTATGTAAAGATAGCGTCCGCTTCCTGAAGCAGCTTTACTTTCTCTTCGGTAACATCACCTATGATGCGTATAGCAAGGCCGGGTCCGGGAAACGGCTGGCGCCATACTATATGCTTTGGCATTCCAAGGGTTTCACCGAGTGCACGCACTTCGTCCTTAAAAAGGTCTCGAAGCGGCTCTATTATTTCTTCAAAATCAACATAGTCCGGAAGACCACCGACATTATGATGGCTCTTGATTACGGCTGCATGTCCTTTGCCCGACTCTATAACATCAGGATATATGGTGCCCTGCGCAAGAAATTCAACTTTGCCAAGCTTCTTTGCTTCGTTCTCGAAGACACGTATGAATTCCTCACCTATTATTTTGCGTTTTGCCTCTGGCTCAGTAACATCTTTCAGTTTTTCAAGAAAACGCTTTGAAGCATCAACGCATATGAGGTTCATATCGTATTCGTCTTTAAAGGTTTTTTCCACCTGGACTGCTTCGTCTTTGCGCAGAAGACCATGGTCTACAAAAATACATGTAAGATTTTTCCCTATTGCTTTATTCAGAAGCACTGCAGCAACAGAAGAGTCTACACCGCCGGACAGCCCTAGAAGAACACGTCCGTCTCCAACTCTGTTTTTAATTTGTTCAATCGCTGTGTCTGCATAGTTGTCCATTGTCCACCCGCCCTCAGCACCGCAGATGTTATATAAGAAGTTATAAAGTATTTCGTTACCAAGTTTAGTATGTACTACTTCAGGATGGAACTGGACTCCATACAGCGATTTTTCTTTGTTGCAGAAAGCAGCAACCGGGCAGCTGCCCGTCGAAGCAATAACCTCGAATCCGCTTGGCGGAGTATCGACATAGTATGTATGACTCATCCAGCATACAGAGTGGTTCTCTAGTCCGCTGAACAATGCACTCGATGTGTCGTATTCAATGTCAGTTTTGCCGTATTCACGATTCTCTGCTCTTTTTACACTGCCTCCGAATTCTACGCCCATAAGCTGGCTGCCGTAGCATATTCCTAGTATTGGAATCCCTGAAGTAAATATACGGCTGTCACATCTTGGTGCATCAGCATCTGTAACGGTGCTTGGGCCGCCGGTAAAGACTATACCTATTGGCTGATATTCAATTATTCTCTCAAGTGTGCTGTCATATGGCAGGATTTCTGCATATACTGCAAGGTCTCTAACTCTTCTTGCTATAAGCTGGTTGTACTGTCCGCCGAAATCCAGAACAATTATCGTTTCTCTCAAATTTTATGTTACCTTCCTGTGTAGTTTGGAGCTTCCTTTGTAATATATATATCGTGAGGATGGCTCTCTGTCAGCCCTGCGTTTGTTATTCTTACAAATTTAGCATTCTTCTGAAGCGCTTCAAGTGAAGCTGCTCCGCAATAGCCCATACCTGCTTTTAAACCGCCGACGAGCTGGAATATTGTATCACTTAACGGCCCTTTATACGGTACTCTGCCCTCTACACCTTCTGGTACAAGTTTGTCTGCTTTTTCCTGGAAGTATCTATCTTTGCTTCCTTCCTGCATTGCACCAAGTGAGCCCATGCCACGGTATACTTTAAAGCTTCTTCCCTGATATATCTCCGTTGCTCCGGGGCTTTCTTCAACGCCTGCAAGCAGACTTCCCACCATTACCGCGCTTGCTCCTGCAGCGAGCGCTTTTGTTACATCTCCGGAAAACTTAATGCCGCCGTCGGCAATTATTGAAACACCGTGCTTGTCTGCTTCTTCTGCACATTCAAACACAGCTGTGAACTGCGGAACTCCTATGCCTGCGACTACCCTTGTAGTGCATATCGAACCGGGTCCTATACCGACCTTAACGCAGTCTGCACCGGCAAGTATAAGGTCTTTTGTCCCTTCCGCCGTTGCAACGTTGCCGGCTATAACTTCAAGATCCGGGAATTTGTTCTTTATTTTTTCCACAGTCTGTATAACGTTCAGCGAATGGCCGTGCGCCGAGTCGACAGTGACTACATCAACTTTTGCTTCTATAAGAGCTGCTGCTCTTTCAAGAACATCGCCCGTTGCTCCAAGCGCTGCGCCGACCAGCAGCCTGCCATTTGCGTCTTTTGCCGAGAGCGGAAACTGTACTGTTTTTTCTATGTCTTTTATGGTTATTAGGCCCTGCAGCATACCGTTTTCGTCTACAAGAGGCAGCTTCTCTATTTTATGTCTGCCTAAAATCTCTTGTGCCTGAGCAAGGGTTGTTCCCATTGGCGCTGTTACAAGGTTCTCAGAAGTCATGACTTCTTCGATTTTTCGTGTATAGTCGGTTTCGAATCTTAGATCCCTGTTGGTTATTATACCGATAAGTTTACCGTTTTCGGTAATCGGAACACCTGAGATCCTGTATTTAGCCATCAGCTCATTTGCATCCGAAACGAGATGATCTTTTGATAAATAAAACGGGTCTGTTATGACCCCATGTTCACTACGCTTTACCCTGTCTACATTGACAGCCTGCTGTTCAATCGACATGTTTTTATGTATTATCCCAAGGCCGCCTTCCCTTGCGATAGCAATAGCCAGCCTCGCTTCAGTAACAGTGTCCATGGCAGCGCTCATTACGGGAATATTCAGCTTTAGATTTCTAGTTAGCTGAGTGTCCACTTTGACGTCCGACGGAACGATCTCGCTCCTCTGCGGAACAAGTAAAACATCGTCGAATGTCAAACCGTCAGGTATACGTTTATCCTGCATACTATACCGCCTTTCAATAAACTTCTTTTTATAAATATTAAATGCTTACCATACAAATGTCAACACGTGCACTTAAGATAAATCCGCCTATATCACTAATCTAAATTAATAGAATTCTTCAGCTCGCCGAGCACTCTTTCCCATGCACTGTCGAAGTATTCATAAACATTGTTCCATTCATCGCCCTGCGGCCAGCCAAGGTGAGTCAGGACAACTTTTGTATCATCATCTGAAAGCTGCAGCAGCTCTATCACTACCCATGTTTTATAATCACTGTCTCTTGAATCGACATACTGAGGCGGAGCGTTCCAAGAGAATGACAGCATTCTTTTTGGAAGATATGATAAAACCTTGCATCCTTCACTCCCACGCAATCCGTATGGATTGTCCATTAAGAAATATATTTCAAATGCACCGCCAGGAATAAGCTCAATTTTATTGTCATTGCCGAAAAAAGTCAGCAGGCCTTCATGCGTAGTCCATTTCGACCAAACGCTATCAACATCTATATTTAAGACAATTGATTTTCTTATTATTTTATCAGTGATTTTCATAAAATTAACCTCCAAAATCTAAAGTTAATTTTATCCTCTTTGTCCAAATTCAATTCTTCTTTCTATCTCATCAATATTCGGCATTGAGGCTATTCCTCCCTTTTTCTCAACACATATGGAAGCGGCTGCGTTGGCAAAAATCGTCGAAGTTTTGAGTTCTTCCAGAGTATATTCAGATAGAATTTTACCTGACTTTATATACTGTGCAACAACGCTGCCAGTAAAACAGTCGCCGGCGCCTGTGGCATCAACTGCGTTGGCTATAAACCCTGGTTGCATCCCTATGCCGTGCCTGCTGGCATATATAGCACCTTTACTTCCGAGCGTAATATAAACAAGTGAGACACCTATTCCGAGTATTTCTTGGGCTGCCTGCTCGAAAGAAAGACCCGGGAATAGCAATTCAACTTCGTTGTCTGATATCTTAACTATATCGGCAATCCCGAGGCCTTCCAGCATCTGCTGTTTTGCTTCCTCTTCATCATCCCAAAGCGGCGCCCTGTAGTTTGGGTCAAAGGAAATCACAACACCGTTATCGGCAGCAATTTTTGCTCCTTTATAAGTTGCACTGCGTGAAGGTTCATCCGTCATCGAAACACTACCGAAATGAAAAACTTTTGCTTCCTTTATCTGCTCTTCATCAATATCATCTTCAGAAAACATTATATCTGCCCCTGGCTTGCGGTAAAAAGAAAAATCTCTCTCTGCATTTTCGAACAGGTGAACAAAAGCAAGAGTAGTATTATATTGTTTTGATAGTATAAGCCCGCTCGTTTCGATATCTTTTTCGTTAAGCGTATTCTTTAAAAAATGACCGAATTGGTCATCACCGACCATACCGAGAAAAGATGCTGTAAGGCCTTGGGTAACAACAGCTGCTGCTGCATTCGCAACTGCGCCTCCTGCGTTCTGCATAAAAAGGTTCCTGCCGTCCTGTTTTCCGCATGGCGTAAAGTCTATAAGCAGCTCGCCCAGTGTTACAAAATCACTCATGTCAATTACTCCTTTTTATTATGAAAAGCGTTGGAAACAACCCGCCGGAATCGAATATTTCTTCTGATATAATTGTAAAACCGCTGTGTTTCTGTATATTTTCACGCAGAAGCTTTTTCTCCTGCGTATAGAGCATCGCAGTTCCGTTCTTTGATAGCAGTGAATCCAGCTTCTTTATAAACTGCCTGTATAGGAGCTTGTTTTCTTCATGTCCGGAAACACGATTGCCAAAGGGCATGTTTGAAATTATCTCGTCGAACTGCATTGAATCGAATTCCAGTATATCTTTCTTTATCAGCGATATATCAAGCCCAGATGCTTTCCTGTTTGAAAGTGCTGCACGAATTGCCACAGTAGATTTGTCAACGCCAACAAGGCTTTTACATTGCATTGCCAACGAGCGTTCTATCAGCATTGTTGCACTTCCGCAGAAAGGGTCAAGCACGTCTGATTCTTTATTGAAATACTGCTTGCATACCTGCATTACACTTGCTGCTGTCACAGGATTAATGCTTGCGGAAATAGTTTTTACTCTATATGGGAACCTGTCTTTGCTCGGAAGAACTGCAAAAAGTGTACCGTTGCGAAAGGCACGTATTTCAAATGAATACACTGACGGATTGTCATGATATCCATAGTCCGCAAGTGCGCTGCTAATTCGGTTAATTACCGACGTACGCTGCTGAGGCGGGTATTTACCCGTTTCTATGCGATAGCTTAGTCCACGGCATCCCATTTCTCCGAGTTTTATTGCAATTTCTTTAAAATCTTTAAGGCTGCCAAGATAGTAAAGAGCTTCGTCATAACAGCGAAGAGAACTAAGCGCAGAATAAGCTATTTCAATTATCCGTTCACCACGCTTTTTATATGCAATTCCTTTTTCATCCAGCTCGGATACCAGTGCGCTTTGTTTAATGAATGTAACTGAAGCGGTTTTAGGAAGATTGAAGCTTATATTTTCCCGGGGTTTTACTGTCTTTGCCAAAGCTTTTTTAAGTGCATTGCTCTCTTCCATAGTATGCTTTTTCTCGCCCGGCTCTATCGTATATCCTGCAAGATATTTATTTGGTTCATCAGTATTCCCGAGAGCAAGAATTATTGAAGGACGTACAAACCTTGTCTTTTCTTCATTCAATGCTTTGCAAAGCTTTTCGGCACACTCCTGCGCTGCGCACTGTCCGATAAGAGCGAACGCTACCTTTCTTGCTTTGTCGTCGTCTATACTAATAAGGCTGTCTATATTATCTATTATAATAGGCTTTAGTATGGTATAGCTTTTCTTTCTTCTTGAGGCATCGGCAAGAAACCGCAGTGCTGCACGTCTGTTTTCGCCAGAAATCAGTTTAAAGGCGTCTTGCTCTATTCCTTCAAAGCAAAGCAGCTCGTCAAGCGCTTCACGTTTCTTTTCTCCTGACAGAACAGGATATTCTTTTATCATATTTAACAATTTACTATTCATCTAAAATAACTTTAACTACCTTATCCGCTGCGTATATTGCATCCTGCATTTCTAGAACTTTTTTTATTTCTTCTTTGTTGTCATAAAGCTTTAATATTGCTTCAAAAAGACTTTCCGGCGTCATTTCGTCCTGATCGACAACTATTGAATAGCCTTTTGATTCGAAATAGCCTGCATTTAGTATCTGGTCTCCCCTGCTGCATGACCTCGGCAGTGGTATAAGAAGGGCAGGAATTTTTAGCGCAAGTATCTCAAAGACTGCCGTTGCGCCTGCACGCGAAACCATAATATCAGATGCGGCGTATATATCTGCAAGTTCTTCAGAAATATATCCGAACTGTTTATAGCCGCTCGGCAGATCTCCCGGAAGAATATTCTTACTTCCTCTTATATGTATAACATCGAATTCTTTTAGCAGTTCCGGCATTATCATGTCCAGAGCGTAGTTTACAGACTGCGCACCAGAGCTTCCGCCCATTATAAGAATAACGGGTTTCTCACCAGAAAAGCCGCAAAGTTTCAGTCCCTTTTCCCTTTGACCGTGCAGCAGACTTTCTCTTATGGGAAGGCCGGTAAAAACACCTTTCGATTCAGGAACATGACTTAAAGATGACTCAAAAGAGACACAGACTTTGTCTGCTTTAGGTATGCATAGCCTGTTTGCAAGGCCTTGTGTATAATCTGATTCGTGCAGTACTATACGGATGCCCAGAGAATGGGCGGCAAAAACTACAGGAACAGAGACAAACCCGCCTTTTGAAAAAACAGCCTGCGGCTTAATTTTTTTTAGTATGCGCCGTGCCTGGAAATAACCCGCTGCGATCTTGAAGGGATCTATAAAATTCTTAAAGCTGAAATAGCGGCGTAATTTGCCTGCGCTAATTACATGGTATGGTATGTCTTTTATTATATCTCTCTCCATGCCATTCTTTGTGCCAATATATTCTATACTGTAACCCCTTTTCATAAGCCTTGGTATAAGAGCCAGGTTTGGGGTAACGTGTCCGGCAGTTCCTCCGCCGGTCATAACAATTGTCTTGTTCATATCTTCTCCCGAAACTGTTTGTTGCATTATACCACATGAACAAAGATTACACTATATATTGTGCTCAAATTAAAATACAATTATAAACTTAACAAATACTTTGTCTCAATGTATAATAAATCTGTAATCATATTTTATTTTAAGGAGAACCATATGAATAAATTCTCGAAGCGCAGCAGCCTCGTTATTGTTTTGCTAGTTTATTTAGCGGCTTTTGCACTATGCCTCCTTCTTTTTGATGCCGTTCAAAACTGGACAAGCAGTTTAATTTTGACGTTCTTTATTTTGGACATTGCAGCAACTCTTTTCGTTTGGGCAGCGGGGCTTGTTTTTTCTAATGCCAGCATGTATGACCCTTACTGGAGTGTTGCACCGCCGGTAATGGCAGTTTTCTTTACTGCATATGCTGCCGGACTTAGCGCAGCTTCGTGGCTTTTTATAGCGGTATTTTTTGTTTGGGGTGCGAGACTTACTGTAAACTGGGTAGTCGACTGGAAGGGGTTTTCCCAGCAGGATTGGCGCTACACTATGCTGCACGATAAAAACCCTAAGATATATTTTCTTACGAATCTTTTCGGTATCAACCTTGTTCCCACGCTTTTTGTATTTGCGGCGATGATACCTGCTTTTGTAGGTATAAGCATACCAGGCAATATAAATGCTCTTTCGGTAATTGGCGCTATAGTCTGCATTGGCGCAGCAACATTGCAGCTAATTTCCGACGGTCAGATGAGAGCATTCAGGCACAGCGGCAATGAAGGAAAACACATGCAAAGCGGGCTTTGGAAGTATTCAAGACACCCGAATTACTTCGGTGAAGTATCATTTTGGTGGGGAATCTATATAATACAGCTAAGTATAGCCCCGGATTACTGGTATACAATTGCCGGGCCTGTGCTTATGACGCTGCTGTTTGTGTTTATAAGCGTGCCAATGATGAAAAACAAGCTGCTTGCATCAAAGCAAGGTTATTATGAGTATGTAAGGACCACATCCATGCTTATACCGCTGCCAAGGAAGAAGTAAAAAAAGCACCTTTCGGGGTGCTTTTATAATATGTAGTTCCATTCGTATATACACTTTTGTCTTTCACCCATCTTATACATTTCATTGTATGGAGGAAGGTCTACAATTCCGGAGAGTACTGCGCCTAGTTTCTCACACGTTCTGCGTGAAGGTGTATTGTCCGGGTTACATGTAATAAGCAGCGTTTCCATTCCGTGTGCCCTTGCTACCTGCGCGATTATTCTGCATGCTTTTTCAGCATAACCGTGCCCCCTGTATCCTTCATAGACTCTGTAGCCTATGTTGCCGCCATAATAAGTATTGGCATTGCGGCCGATCCTTATATCTATCTGGCCTATTGGTTCCTTATCTCCATGCATTGTAATATGATAGATGTATGCAGGTAAATATCCTTTTATTTTAACTGCCTTGGCTTTCTTTTTTATCCTTAGGTCTATTTCATTATCAGTAAGAAAATCTAGTTTTTTAAACTTGAACATAATTGTTAAAGCAGCGGTCTTAAAAACTCTCCCGTTGCGCTTCCTTTGATTTTTACGACCTGTTCCGGCGTACCCTTGGCAATTACTCTTCCGCCGCCGTCACCGCCGTCCGGTCCTAAGTCTATAATATAATCCGCACACTTGATAACGTCAAGGTTATGCTCTATAACAATCAAAGTATTGCCTTTGTCTGCCAGCCTTGAAAGTATGCCTACAAGCTTGTTGACGTCGTCTGCATGAAGGCCTGTGGTAGGCTCGTCAAGCAGAAAAAGCGTGTTGCCTGTCTGACGCTTTGACAGGTGAGTTGCGAGCTTTACACGCTGTGCCTCGCCTCCTGAAAGCGTTGTGGAAGGCTGACCAAGCTTGATATAGCCAAGACCTACCTCCTGAAGGACGGAAAGCTTTGAGAATATTGACGGTATGCTGCTGAAGAAATCAACGGCTTCTTCGACTGTCATATCAAGCACTTCCTGTATATTCTTGCCTTTATAACGAACTTCAAGCGTTTCCCGGTTGTATCTTGCGCCTTTGCAGACTTCACATGGAACATAAACATCCGGCAAAAAGTGCATGCCTATCTTAATGATGCCGTCACCGCTGCAGGCTTCACAGCGCCCGCCTTTTACGTTGAAAGAAAACCTGCCTTTATTATACCCTCTCACCTTGGCATCTTTAGTAGAAGCAAAGATATCCCGGATATCATTAAATACTTTTGTATAAGTAGCAGGATTTGATCTCGGGGTTCTTCCTATCGGGCTCTGGTCTATATCTACGACCTTGTCTATGAGCTCTGCTCCTACTATACTGTCGTGCTTGCCCGGCTTGTCTTTAGCGCGGTTTATCTGTTTTGCAAGAGCTTTGAAGAGTATTTCGTTTATAAGCGTTGATTTACCGCTCCCTGAAACTCCTGTTACTGCCGTTATTACTCCAAGCGGAAAATCTACGTTGATATTTTTAAGATTGTTTTCTCTTGCGCCTTTAACCGTAAGTTTGCCTGTTGATTCACGGCGGTTCTCTGGCAATGCAATTGTCTTTTTACCGGAAAGATATTGTCCTGTTATGGATTTATCGTCTGCTTCAATCTGTTTTGGAGTACCAGCTGATACTATCTTGCCGCCGTGAACACCTGCGCCCGGCCCTATGTCGATAACATAGTCGGCACTTCTAATAGTGTCCTCGTCGTGCTCCACTATTATAAGGGTATTGCCGAGTTTCTGAAGCTCACGCAGAGTTGTAAGCAGTTTTTTATTGTCACGCTGATGAAGCCCGATGCTTGGTTCGTCGAGTATATAAAGCACGCCCGTCAGCCCGGAACCTATCTGAGTTGCAAGACGTATGCGCTGAGCTTCACCGCCTGAGAGAGTACCTGCATTCCTTGAAAGCGTAAGATATGAAAGACCTACGTTGGTGAGGAAATTCAGCCGAGAACGCAGTTCTTTTAGTACACGGTCTGCAATAAGCCGCTGCTTTTCGGAAAGGTTGACTTTATCGAGGAAATCAAGCGTCTTATCTATAGGCATATCTGAAAGCTGCGCTATGTTTATGCCACCGAGCTTTACTGCAAGAGGCTCTGGACGCAACCTTGCGCCGTTGCACACCGGACACTTAAGCTCAGTCATATATTTTTCTATTTCTATTTTTACTGCGTCAGAATCTGTCTGCATATAGCGGCGTTCCAAGTTAGTTATTATACCTTCAAACTTATTGAGGAATGTTCCTTTGCCGTAATCGGAAACATAGTCAACTTCAAAGCGCTCATTCTTTGTACCATATAGCAGCTTGTTCTGAATGTCTTTTGGAAGCTTCTCAAAGGGCGTATCCATATCGAAACCAAAATGCCTTGCCATACCTTTGAAATACTGGCTGCCCCAACTATCTGATGAGCCACTGTTCCAACCGGATACCCTAACCGCACCCTGCGCAAGAGAAAGAGACCTGTTCGGCACGACAAGATCTTCGTCTACTTTCATTATCGTGCCAAGGCCATGGCAGTGCGGACAAGCTCCGTACGGGTTGTTGAATGAAAACATACGCGGAGAGATTTCGTCTATACTTATTCCGCAGTCTATACATGCATAGTTTTGTGAATAACGCTTTTGTTCTCCGCTTGTCATATCAGAGATTTTAACAACACCGTCGCCAAGGCTCAGGCTGGTTTCGACTGAGTCATGCAGTCTTGATTCTATATCTTCTTTTATTACTATTCTGTCTATAACAACATCTATACTGTGCTTTTTGTTTTTCTCCAGATTTATTTCCTCGTCCAGAGTATATGTTATGTCGTCTATCACGACACGTGTATATCCGGATTTGCTAAGGTCTTCAAGAAGTTTGTAGTGCTGGCCTTTCCTTCCGCTGATTACAGGCGAGAGTATCATAAGCTTGGTACCGGCAGGTTTCTTTATGATATCGTCAACAATCTGGTCTACTGTCTGCCGTTCTATCTTTTTGCCGCACTTTGGACAGTGCACTTCGCCAGCACGAGCAAAAACAAGCCTTAGATAGTCATGTATCTCGGTTACGGTACCGACTGTCGAACGCGGGTTGCGGCTGGTCGTTTTCTGGTCTATTGATATTGCCGGAGAAAGCCCATCTATATGATCGACATCCGGCTTTTCCATCTGCCCCAGAAACTGGCGGGCGTATGCTGACAGAGATTCAACATATCTGCGCTGCCCTTCTGCATATATCGTATCGAAAGCAAGCGAAGATTTCCCGCTGCCTGAAAGTCCTGTTATAACCACAAGATTGTCTCTCGGTATCTCAACGTCTATATTTTTTAGGTTGTGCTCTCTGGCACCTTTTATCTTGATGTAGTCCATACTATCCTTCTCTTATTATCTCTTTCATTTTCATAAGCTCGTCACGCAGCACAGCCGCAGTTTCGAACTCCAGCTCCATTGCGGCCTGCCGCATCTGCTTTTCAAGTATGGCAGCTTTTTTGCGGGCGCCTGAAATGGATATCTTTTCTTCTTCCTTTACCGGCTTTGTTATCTCAAGCATTGAATAAGTATCTTTTACAATGGTCTTAGGAGTTATGCCATTTTCTTTATTATACTTCACCTGAGTTTCACGACGGCGATTTGTTTCGTCTATCGCACGCTGCATTGAACCTGTGACTTTGTCTGCGTACATCAGCACTCTGCCTTCAACGTTTCTGGCTGCTCTTCCTATCGTCTGTATAAGCGAGGTCTCATTGCGAAGGAAGCCTTCTTTGTCTGCATCAAGCACAGCAACCAGAGCAACTTCAGGAAGGTCGAGCCCTTCACGGAGAAGATTTATGCCTACGAGAACGTCGAACTCCCTCATCCTGAGCTGCCGTATTATCTCCATACGCTCCAGCGTATCTATATCTGAGTGCATGTATTTTACACGTACGCCCAGTTCTTTATAATAGTCAGTAAGCCGTTCCGCCATGCGTTTTGTCAGTGTTGTGACCAGCACGCAATAGTCCTGCTTGACTGTTTTTCTTATCTCGCCCAAGAGATGTTCTACCTGTCCTTTAGCCGGGTATACAGTTATCTGTGGGTCTACCAGCCCCGTCGGTCGGACAATCTGCTCAACAACTTCGCCGGCAAGTTCTCGTTCATAGACAGCCGGAGTTGCGCTCACATATACGGTCGTTCCCTGACGCTCCTTGAACTCGTCGAATTTTAGCGGACGGTTGTCGTACGCAGAAGGAAGCCGGAAACCGTATTTTACAAGCATGTCTTTTCTTGAATAATCACCTTTGTACATTGCCCTGACCTGCGGCAGCATAACGTGTGATTCGTCTATGAACATGATATAGTCATCCGGAAAATAGTCAAGCAGCGTAAAAGGAGGGTCTCCCGGTTCTCTGCCGTCAAAATATCTCGAATAGTTTTCTATGCCGCTACAGTAGCCAAGCTCCCGAAGCATCTCTATATCATACATAGTACGCTGACGAATACGCTCCGCTTCCAGAAGTTTGCCCTGAGATTCGAAGAAAGATATCTGCGCAAGCATATCTTCTTTTATTTCACCCAGTTTATGCTTCATTGCTTCACGTTCGATTACGTAATGCGAAGCCGGGAATATTATCATGTGTTCCCTTGTAGCAAGAGCCTTCCCTGTTACAACTTCTATTTCAAGAATACGTTCGATCTCATCGCCGAAGTATTCTACTCTTACAGCTTTTTCCATGGTGCTTGCCGGGAAGATCTCCAGAGTGTCGCCACGAACACGGAAACAGCCTCTTCTAAAGTCAATATCGCTTCTGTTATAATTGATATCTACAAGGCGTTCTATAAGCCGGTCTCGGTCAAAAAGCATGCCGGGTCGCAGGGATATAGTCATGTTCCTGTATTCATGAGGGTCGCCAATTGAGTATATACATGAAACTGACGCAACAACAATAACATCCCTTCTTTCCTGAAGCGATGAAGTTGCGCTGTGCCGAAGCCTGTCTATTTCATCATTAATGCTGGAATCCTTCTCTATATAAAGATCTCGACCGGGTATGTATGCTTCCGGTTGATAGTAGTCGTAGTAAGAGACAAAAAACTCTACAGCGTTTTCCGGGAAATATTCTCTGAATTCGCTGCATAGCTGTGCTGCCAGCGTTTTATTATGAGCTAAAACAAGAGCCGGACGCTGAAGCCTCTCAATAACGTTTGCGGCTGTAAATGTTTTGCCGCTGCCTGTTACCCCAAGAAGGACCTGATTACGCTTGCCCTGTTCTATCCCTTCGACTAATTTGTCTATCGCCTGCGGCTGACTTCCTGCAGGCCTATATTTTGAATGAAGCTTGAATTCCAATTCTCTCACCTTAAAATCCGGATATTATAGCATGTTTTCTTCTAATCCGTGTAATTAATTTTTAAAATTAATCATTTATTTCTACCTGCTTCGATTTTTAAATGCATAAGTTTCATTGCATCATCAGCAATCTTTTGGTCAGTCACTTTTATCATCAGCCATTTTGTTCCGTTGAACAATTTTGTATCGTCAATAAGTTTTTTAACGTAATCAGTATAAGCTTGCTTTACATTGTCAAACAAAACAATATCTCTATCGCCAAGGACAATAAGCGCGGTGAAGCTTTCTTCTTCCGGATATAGTGTGCATAAAGCTTTACCGCTTTTTTTATATTTGACATTCCACCCCGGTTTTGCAGCACATACGCTAAAAGCAATTTTTGGCTTTGTACTAAAGTTACTTTCGATATCTGTAATTAATCTTTGCCAAATATGTTTAGCTTCCCCGTTAATGCTCTGTTTTATTTGCTGCATATCAGGCAATGAATTTTTATCTTGAATTATATCCATAAACCCTCCACCATAATTAGGATTACAAAACATCAATACCAAACAAATATTCTCACTTACAATAGTATAACCTATAGATATAAAGTTGCCAATAGTATAAATGAGAATTGATATACTGTTTACAATGTGTTCGGTATATGAAAAACAGTTTATTGAATTGATATCGCCAAAAATGGTATAATATAAAAAAACTTTTTGAAGGAGAGTATAATGAGTTACCAAGCTACGGTTCTAAGTATAATTATCGCAGCGCCCGGAGATACCAAAAGCGCAACAAGAGTAATATTTAAAGCTATCCGTAACTGGAACGCAAAAAACGCAAAAAGGTACGGAGTTATTCTGCAGCCAGAAAAATTTGACGTAAGCTCAATTACTGATAAAAAGGGGGCTGCACAAAAAAGTGAGATAGAAATGTTACTCAATGATTGTGATATGTTAGCAGGAGCTTTTTGGACAAGAACAGGAAAAACTTCTGATGTTAAAAAAATATGCTTCCCTGATATTTTGGATGAACATATAAACAGCGGTAAACCTTTGTTGCTGTTCTTTTCAACTCATCCAATAATAGATGATTCTGCAAACGCAATGCAATATAAAAAGTTTAATGAGTTTAAAGAGAAGTGCAGAGCGAAAAATGTATTCGAAACTTATGACGACATTGATGAGCTTAAAGACAAGGTTAAAGCTTCACTTGAGCAATTCTTTAGTGAAGAAAGATTCTTGGTCGCAGAGGATTCTGAGATTGAAACTGAACCTGAGATTGAAATTGAAGCTGAGGCTAATATTGGAACTGAACCTGATATAAAGCAGGAACCCGAAGTAATGGCGCAGGCGCCAGTTGCTATGATGCAGCCGCCGAAAATAAAAGACAAGCCAAAAGAAGAGGTGAAAATCCCGACTCTATCCGAGAACGCGGCAACACTTCTTAGAGAAGCCGTAAAAGATGCTAAGACTCTTATAATAAGAAGACGCAAGATAAGCGATACCGTTATTATGGCAAACGAAAAGAACTTTGTTGAAAACAACGATATGGTAGATATCATAAGGTGGGAAGCAGCTATAAGAGAGCTTGAGTATAAAGGGCTTATAGAGGATATAAATCACGGCGGTGAGTATTATAAACTGACCGGTGAAGGCAAGCGGGTTGCAAAGCTGATATAACTTTGATTTTATAAAAGCCCGCATTTTAATCTTGCAGTGCGGGCTTCAGTTTATTTATATAGTTCGATGTATGAGTTCAATACAAGAACATCGTCCCACATATGCTTATTCTTATTAATGAATTCCCTATGTTTTTCATGAAAATAATATTTTTCAAGCGTTTTCTCGGATTCAAATGTCACGCAATGCATACAGTCATAATCTGCTGTCGGTTCATATCCGACTTTAAATGTTTTGCCTGCAGAATAGTCAATGATACCAGATATGGTTTTTGACAGCTGCTGGAACATTTTCATATGCTGATCGATTTCCTCCAGCTTTGCTTTTTCTTTAAATTTAAAAAATACCACATGGTTTACAGCCATATTAGTTATACCTCTCTCATCCTGCACGGAACGTAATACGGGCATTTTTTATCTATGAATTTAATATCCAAACGCGCAAAACGCTGCAATCCATTTTCAATAGGGATATCCGGCCAGCTGTCGCCAATTAGCGGCTGAGCATATTTTATGAAATCGTCCGTTACGTCAATACCGCTGTCCGCTATCCATGAATCGGGAAGATACCTGGCAGAGTTTGCGACTGTTAACAGATCTACTTTATCATAGTACGGTTTATATATATCACTATTTTCACGAAGTATTGTTGACATATAACCTGTGCCGTCTTTGATGGCTATATCAACAGCGTGTTTGCCGACTTCGTATGCTTCCTCTATATCTACCTTTGAAGCGTATATTGAGCAGTCACGCTGCATAACGCCTACCTGCTGACACGTTGCCTGTCCACGAACGGGAAGACCGTGCCGGTTAAGATAGTTCGTTACCTGCTGTACTGCCGTCGATTCACTTGCACCGTATTCAATATGGCCGAAGCCGTCTCGGCGTGCGCCGAGTTCACCGGCATCATATCCTTCATTTACGACAAGTATGACTCTTCCGTCACGCTTTAGCTGCTCGTTTACGTTATCGGCAAGCTCCTCTATCGTTTTTTTAGCTTCTGCAAAGTATAGTTGGAGCGGAAATCTTCTTTCAGGATCTGCAAGCCGTGAAGCTGCAGTTATCCAGCCGGAAGAACGTCCCATCGCCTGATGTATGCTTACGCACTCTGAGATGCCAATTGCACGGCTTTCCTCCTCTATGTTCTGCATATTCATTGCCCAGTACCTTGCTGCGCTGCCATATCCGGGCGTGTGGTCGATAATCGTGAATTCATCGTCACCAACATCGTTATCGATAGTCTTCGGGACACCTGCAACTATTATATCATGGCCTTCTTCATGAGCGAGTCTCGATACCTGCGCTGCTGTATCCATGGAATCGTTGCCGCCTATGTAGAAGAAATATCCTATATCATGTGCAAGAAGGACATCTACTATCCTCTGAAAATCTTCTTCCTGACCTTCTTTTAGCTTATATCTGCATGTTCCTATTGAACCGGATGCCGGTGTTGTTTTAAGTAACCGCAGTTCTTTATTGTCCTGCTTTCCTATATCTATCAGCTCTTCATAAAGCACTCCTTCAATACCGTGCCAAGCTGCGTAGATATTGCCTATGTCATCACAGTCCCTGCAGGCGTCTATAACGCCGAGAAGCGAAGAGTTGATTACAGGTGACGGACCGCCGGACTGAGCTACCAATGCATTTTTCTTCATATTAATTCTCCCATGCTATTTTAAAAACCGCACCTTAGATGCGGTTTATAGTAAGATTATAACATAAAGTACATGTATATCAATCACCGGTTTTCGGCTTTTTATCTCTAGACATGCGAATCAACTTGTTTATGCCTGTCACTATTACTGCGCCGCCAATAATGTTTCCAATAGTTACCCACAGAAGGTTGTAGCCTATACCTGAAATAGTTATATCTGCGCCAAGCATGTACGACGTGAAAAGATAAAACATATTTGCTATTATATGCTCTGTTCCACTAAGTACGAAAACTGTGATTATAAACCAAAGCGTCACTATTTTTGCCATTATGTTGTTCATAGCATAAGCTGTCCACACGCCTGTGCAAACTATTATATTACATAGTATTGCGCTGAAAAGCAGCTGTGATATCGACATAGTCGTTTTAACTTCCGCTGTATGGATTATTTTATTCGTCATGGCTTCGTTGAATATTCCGCTTTGTGCAGTAATCCAGCTTATGAATATCATTCCGATAAAGTTTGCAATCCATACAAGAGCAAGGATCTTCAGCACTTTTAACAGTGAATACTGCCGGTCATAGAAGCCCATGATCATCATAGTATCGCTTGTAAACAGCTCTGAGCCCAGCATAAGTATAGCTATTATGCCCACAGGGAATATTGCTGAAGCGAGAAACACACCAACACCCGGGTCCGTCGCAAGAGCTGCCACTTTAAAGTATCCGATTGCACCAAGAGCTATGAATATGCCGGCTAAGATGCCCTGCAGCAAAAGGACATGCAGTTTCTTGTTGATCTTGTCTTTACCACACGCTACAACATAATCGGATGTTTCCTGAATCGTTTTTATATCGCCTGCCAAAACATTACCTCTCTTTTTCTGATTTTTTCGTATCGACTTTGAATATTATATTAATGTTATTTAATTGTCAATCGATTATGAATAATTATAAAAAATCAGCGGAAACAGCTTTCGTCTCCGCTGAAATTTAAGGAAAAATGTTTGAAATATATGTTAGCACCAAGTGCTATACACCTTTTTTATTGTTTTCAAGCTGCTCAAGCTCTGTATAGTTCTTCTTCGGAGTGTATCCTTCGATAGGTGCAATTTTTTCGTGATATGCATCTACCATCCAGAAAGGCTGCGGGAAGAAGTGATCTTCAAGCTCGTGTGCCGGTGTTATCCAGTTCATTGCGCCAACTACTACAGGAGGAGCATCAAGATAGTCGAATGCAAGCTCTGTCATATTGCGGGCAAAGTCATTGAGGTGAGAACCACGTTCACATGCGTCGCCAGTTATAATGATCTTGCCTGTCTTCTTTACAGACTCTATAACCTTTTCATAGTTGAACGGAACAAGACTTCTTGCGTCTATTATTTCAGCGCTTATTCCGAGCTCTGCAAACATATCAGCAGCTTCAAGAGCTCTGTAGAGCGTAGCGCCGACTGAAAGAATCGTTACATCTGTTCCTTCACGTTTTACGTCCGGGTCTCCAAGCTCAACTTCGTAATACTCAGTCGGAACGCCGCCCTCGTGGAACTGTTCGCCAACATCATATATCCTCTGGCTTTCGAGGAAGATGACCGGGTCTGTGCCGTTAAGAGCAGAGTTCATTAGACCTTTTGCATCGTATGGTGTAGCCGGGAAAACAACTTTTAGGCCAGGTATATGTGTACAAAGAGCCGACCAGTCCTGAGAATGTTGTGCACCGTATTTGCTTCCGACCGACATACGCAGAACACATGGCATCTTCAGTATGCCTGCACTCATTGACTGCCACTTTGAAAGCTGATTGAAGACCTGGTCTCCTGCACGGCCAAGGAAGTCTGCATACATTAGCTCTGCAACGACTCTGCCGCCTGCCATAGCGTAACCTACGGCTGTACCGACTATAGCGCCTTCAGAAATCGGAGCGTTGAACAGGCGATGATACGGAAGAGCGTCTGCAAGGCCACGGTATACTGCGAAAGCACCGCCCCATTCTCTTACTTCTTCACCGTATGCAGTGAGTGTCGGATCTTCATAGTACTTGTCCATTATAGCTTCGAAGATGCCGTCACGAAGCTGATACATCTTGTTCTTTGAAACAGGTTTGCCGTTTTCATCAACAGCGCTTCTTATCTTCTTGGATATCTGTTTTACCCTAGAGTTGTCTTCTTTCTTTTCCATAACATCAGGTTCTCTAGTCTCGTCCATAGATTTTACTTTAGTATCAGAGAACATAATATCCGCTATAGCGTTAGGATTCTTATTTAAATCCATACGTGGAGATATCGTTTCATCTTTTGCAAGCTTTACTGCATTCAGTATGTCTGCTTTAACCTGAGCTTCAATCTTGTTAAGCTCTGCAGCGGTTGCTATCTTTGCTGCTTTTAACTCTTTTCCGAAAGTAATTATAGAATCTGCTTCTTTCCACATTTCGATCTCTTCTTTGGAGCGGTATGCGCTTGCATCCGACGGGCTGTGCCCGGAAATACGGTATGTGAGCACGTCGAGAAGAACAGGACCCTGTCTGTTTTCAAGTATCTCTCTCTTTCTCTTGTATGCATCTATAACAGCAAGCGGGTTGTATCCGTCTACACGTTCTGCAAACATCTGACTTGGTGTAACGCCAGCGCCCAGACGTGCAACTTCACGATATGCCATGGTTTCGCCGCATGTCTGTCCACCCATGCCGTATGAGTTATTGAATATATTGAATATTATCGGAAGGCCGCCGTTGTGTTTCTCGTCCCATAGTCCTTTAAGCTGGTCCATAGCAGCAAAGTTCATTGCTTCGTATACAGGACCACAGCCTATTGAGCCGTCGCCGATATTGCAGACAACTATTCCGTCTTTGTCGTTTATCCTCTTGTAGAGAGCTGCTCCTGTTGCTATGTCTGCGCTGCCGCCGACTATAGCGTTGTTCGGGAATATGCCGAACGGTATGAAGAAAGCGTGCATAGAACCGCCTAGACCACGGTTGAAGCCTGTTTTTCTTGCCCATATCTCTGCCAGAGTACCATAGAGCAGGAACTCTTTAGCTATTTCTTTTACATCAGTTGCTTTTGTTGTCTTTTCTATAACTGCAAACGTTTCACCGCCGAAGAAATTCTTCATTATGTTCATAAGCTCTTCGTCGGGAAGCTGCGCAATAGCGGAAAGGCCTTTTGCAAGGATCTCGCCGTGGCTTCTATGAGAACCGAAGGTGTAGTCGTTTATACCAAGGCCGAACGCCTGACCAACGTATGCAGCTTCCTGGCCTATTCCAAGATGTGCAGGACCTGGATGGTTGTATGCTACGCCTTCATATTCGCCTGTTGTTTTTATGAGGTTCAGCATTTCCTCGAATTCACGTATAATGAGCATATCGTGATACATCCGCAGGAATTCTTCTTTTGTAAAATTGTCCTTTTCGTCAGCAACCTTCTTTTGATATTTGTTCATATCGATATCGCTGAACGAAATGGTGCCGGGTTTTCTTATTTTAGCCGGGTCTACTACCAAACACTTTGTCATTTTAATTTCTCCTTAATAAATTTATCTTTATGCCATTTGTTATTTTAAAATGGCATTTAATGTTGAATCGTTCTCTTCTTTAACTACAGCTGGAATATCGCTTCTCTTAAAGCCTCGCTGACCGTCGGATGAGGGAACACAAGTTGTTTTATTTCGTCTATCGTCATTTCCTTTTCTATCATCAGGTCTGCGCCGTATATGATTTCTGATGCATAGTTGGCGATCATGTGTACGCCTATGAGTTTGTTCCACTTCTTATCTACAATCAGTTTAATGATTCCGTCTCCCCTGTCGTTCTCAGCAAGATAGCGGCCTGCATAGTTCATTGAAATACTCTTTTCGGCAAAATCTATGCCTTTTTCAGCTGCTTCCTTTGCAGTCATACCGACGCCTGCTACTTCCGGATTTGTATATATAACTGCCGGTATTGCAGAATATCTCATGGTGTCTTTTCCGCCGGTCATGTTAGTTACCGCAACTTCAGCTTCACGGTATGCAGTGTGTGCAAGGAGCGATTTGCCGTTTATGTCGCCTGCAGCGTATACGCCGGGTACGTTTGTCTGCATGTTTTTATCTGTCTTGACCGCACCGCGCTCAGTTATTACTCCAAGTGTTTCAAGGCCAAGTCCGTCACTCATCGGGCGTCTGCCTATAGAAAGAAGCACTTTGTCTGCCGAGATACTTTGGGCGTTTCCGTCTGCGTCTTTGTATTCGATATTTTTTGAAATTCCGGTTACCATGCAGCTTAGTTTAAAATCGATACCTTTCTTCTTTAAGTTCTTAAGAAGTATTGAAGATATATCTGCATCGATCGGACCACCAATAGAAGGCAGCATTTCAACGACAGTAACGTTAGCGCCTGCAGAGTTGAAATAGCTTGCCATCTCGAGACCGATGACACCCCCGCCGATAACGACGAGGTTCTCGGGAACAGTTTCAAGGTCGAGTATTTCTCTGCTTGTCAGCACAAATCCGCTTTCAATTGATTCCTTCAAGCCTGGGATCGGTGGAACTGCCGGAACGCTTCCAGCTGCAATAAGCAGCTTTTTACCTGTATAAACTTCTTTGCCATCAGTTACAGTATATCCATCTGCCGACTTGCCGGTTATCTTTGCTTCTGCGTCAATAACTGTTACTCCAGCGCCTTTAAGCGTTGCGGAAACTCCACTGACAAGAGTTTTAACGACTTTGTTTTTCCGGGTCACGACCGCTTTGTGGTCTATTTTTATTTCAGGCGTTACTACGCCGTACTTTTCTCCGTGCTCTGCACTGTCTTTTATCTTTGCTGAATAGAGCAGCGTTTTTGTTGGTATGCAGCCTTCGTTAAGGCATACACCGCCGACGCTTCTCTTTTCAAAAAGCAGCGTTTTAAGACCGGCATGTCCTGCTCGTTCTGCTCCGAGATATCCTGCGGGTCCTCCGCCTATTACTATCAAATCATATATCATATTAAGTCACCTACATTGCCAGCAGTACGTCGAAGTTCTCCAGCGCATTGCACAGGTCTTTTAAGAACCTTGATGCCGGAGCGCCGTCCAGCGCCCTGTGGTCGTATGTCAATGACAGGCCCATCGCCGGATATGTTTCGAATCCATCAGCTGTTTTCTTCTGTCTGTATGTAATGTTGCAAACGCCAAGAATACACGTCTGCGGCGGATTTATTACCGGAGTAAATATCTCTATACCAAGAGCCCCAAGATTTGAGACTGTAAACGTTCCACCTGATAAAAGATCCGGCGAAATGCTGCCGCTCTGTGCACTTGCTGCCAGCGACTTTGCATTTGTGCTGATTTCGCTAAGACTCATCTTATCTGCGCCGAACAGAGTAGGTACAAGCAGTCCTCTGTCTGTATCAACAGCCATACCTATGTTGACATTATTGAATATACGCATTTTGTCGCCAAGGAAATGTGCATTAGCTTCCGGATGTTTTTTAAGTGTCTTTACAGCCGCATAAAGTATTATATCGTTTAGCGTGATGTTTGGCAGCCCGAGCGCTTCCATTGATGCTTTTACTTTTGCCCTGAAAGCAAGTATCGCAGTTGCGTCAAAGCTTGAATGATGAGTAAGCTGCGCCATGTCTGAAAGTGAAGCATGCATTGCTTTGGCAATAGCTTTTCTTACGCCGGAGAGCTTGACATCTGTGTATTCAGTCTCTATTGGTGCAACAGCTGCTGCCGGAGCCGCTGACAAATCTGCAGTAGTGACTGCGCCGCCTATACCGCTTCCCTGTGCTCCGCCCTGATATTCACCTGCAGCCGCAGCAGTAACTTTGTAGCCTTTGTCTGCAAGAACTTTTACGTCACGCTCGATTATGCGTCCGTTCGGGCCCGTTGGCTGAGCTTTTGTAAGGTCGAGATTCTGGCGCTCTGCAATTCCTTTTGCTCTTGGAGATATCTTTTCTATGTCTGCTGCAGCAGATGTGGATATTTGTGGCTCTACTGTCTGCTCTTTTGATATGACAACTTCTTCTTTAGCTTCAGCAGGTTTAGTCTCTTCTTTAGGTGCGGCTGGAGCTTCGTCTGTCAAGAACTCGCTTATGTCTTCACCTTCTTCTCCGATGACACATACGTTCTTTAAAACTTCAACATCATCGCCGTCTTCTACAAGCAGTTTTAAAACAGTTCCTTCAACCTGGCTTTCTTCTTCGAAAGATGCTTTGTCAGTCTCGTAGCCAAACAGGATATCGCCTACCTTGACTTTATCGCCTTCGCTTACTTTCCACTCGATTATACAGCTTTCCACCGACTGCCCTTGTCTTGGCATAATTACTGCAGTTGCCATACTATACCTCCGTTTTTTTTATAAATATTTCATATTTTTTGCAAAAATATACGTTCTGCGTGATAAAAAGTAACATTCCTTTTGTTCTATTTTAACATCACTAAAGAAGCGTGTCAACAATGAGCGCATAAAAAAAGAGCTTATATTTTTATTTTTTAAGTATTTTGGATGTATTTAGAACCGGCAAGGTAGAGTGAGCCGCAAACAACCAGCATTGCTCCTTTTTCCATAGCTAATTTCTTTGCCGTTTCAAGCCCGGAGAGTATATCTAGCTCGGTATTCGCTTTGATGTGTTTCGAGAAAAGATGCTGAAGTTCATGAATGTCAGCACCACGCTTAATATCTGCACTTACTACAACTGCGTTTGTAAAATAAGGTGCGAGGATATCGACCATTTCGCTGTAATTCTTATCATGCATGCATGCGAAAAGAAGAACCTTTTTTTCTTCCTTAAAGAAATCGTTAAGAGTTTTTGTCAGCATAGATATAGCAGCGGGATTATGTGCACCGTCGATCAGCATAGGAGGCATGCCCGGTACATACTGTGTTCTTGCTATCATCTTTGTATCTTCAAGACCTTTGCAGACACATTCATAATCGATACCTAAGTGGTATGCACAGTCTATCGCTGCGGCAGCATTATGCGGCTGGTATCTGCCAAATGAGTTGATTCTGTAGCTTTTCTTACGATAAATAAAAGTCTGGCCTTCAAGTGTCTTTGAAGTCACTTTGATATTACCTGTATATTGAAGATCCGCTTTCTTCTTTATGCATCTTTTACTAATGACCTGCCTTACAACCGGAGTTTGGCTCTCTGATATCACAAAGTTGTTTTCTTTGATGATCCCGCATTTTTCTTCTGCAATATTCTTTATATCATAGCCTAGATATTGCATGTGGTCGTAGCTTATCGGAGTCAGTATAACTGTTTTTTCTTCCAGTACGTTTGTCGGATCGAATATGCCGCCAAGGCCTGTTTCTATTACTGCGTACTGAGGGTCTTCTTCCTTTAGCCATTTAAAAGCTGCGGCAGTATATTTCGCAAACAGCGTTTCATTGACAGCCAGCCCTTCATTTTTAACACGCTGCATCAGTGTCTCAAGTTTTGAATCGCTTATTTTCTTTCCGTTAATCCTTATTCTTTCTGTGGGCGAAACAAGATGAGGCGATGTGTAGCACCCGCAGGATGCTCCACTCGCCATTATTATATTGTACAAATATTCGGCAACACTGCCCTTGCCGTTTGTGCCTGCAATGTGGATATAATTCATTGCTTTAATTCTTTGCTCCTCTGCAACACTGCTTCCAGCTTGCTTTTATATTCTTCAAGCTTATCACGCTCTGCCTGAACAACATTCTCCGGCGCTTTGTCTACAAAGCTTTTATTTGCAAGTTTACCGTTTGCTCTTTTTATCTCATTCTCGAGCTTGGCAGCTTCGTCATTTAGCCTTGCTATCTCAACTTCAATGTCGATAAGCTCATCAAGTGGCATGAACGCCTCTGCTCCGACCCCAACGACTGCAACTGCATTTGCAGGAACAGCTGATTTCTCTTCTATAAAACTAACTGAAGAGCCGTATGCAAGACGTTCAATGTACATAGTGCACATCTCGTAGTCTGCTTTTGATTCTTTTGAAGCCAGAATGTTTATTGCAGCTTTCTTATTTGCAGGAACGTTCATTTCGCTTCTTACATTTCTTATTGCACGTATGAGTTCCATAACGCTGCCCATAGCTTTTTCTTCAACTTCGTATATTCCACGTTCACCCGGCCAGTTTGATATCATTATACTGCCATCTGAAACCGGAAGCGACGAATATATCTCTTCAGTTATAAAGGGCATGAACGGATGAAGCAGCTTCAGTGTATCTGCAAGAACATAGTTAAGAACTGAAACTGTTGTGTTTCTACCATCTTTATCGTCTCCGAGCAGTCTTGGCTTTGCCATCTCTATATACCAGTCGCAATATTCGTTCCAAAGGAAGTCGTGTACTTTGCCTGCCGCCATACCCAGTTCAAACTTTTCTATGAAATCAGTTACTTCACGTACTGTTGCTGACAGCCTTGACAGAATCCATTTGTCTGCAATATCCAGCTTTGATTTGTCTATCGGCAAAACTTCATCGCCGGTGTTCATAAGAACGAACCTCGCTGCGTTCCATATCTTGTTGGCAAAGTTACGGGCACTCAGCACACGCTCGTCTGAAAAGCGCATGTCTCCGCCTACACGAACGCCTACAGCAAGGCTGAAACGCAGAGCATCGGCGCCGTACTTATCAATTATCTCCAGAGGGTCTATCCCGTTTCCGAGCGACTTGCTCATCTTCCTGCCCTGCTCGTCACGTATAAGGCCGTGGATGTTAACATATTCAAACGGTTTTTCTCCCATGCATTCGAAACCGGCCATTATCATACGGGCAACCCAGAAGAATATTATATCGTAACCGGTTATCAAAACGTTTTGTCGGATAGAAGTATTCGAGATCTGCAGTCTTTTCCGGCCATCCAAGTGTGGAAAAAGGCCAGAGGCCGCTTGAAAACCAAGTATCCAACACATCTTCATCCTGTTTGAATTTGCCGCTGCCACACTCACATTTTTCCGGGGTATTATTTGAAACTATCATTTTACCGCAGTCTTCGCAGTAATAGGCAGGAATCCGATGGCCCCACCAAAGCTGCCTAGAGATGCACCAGTCACGTATGTTCTCCATCCAGTTGAAATATATGTTTTCGCTGCGTTTAGGTACAAATTTGATATCGCCGGAACGCACCGCTTCTATAGCAGGCTCTGCAAGGTTCTTCATGGAAACGAACCATTGTTTTGACACTATCGGCTCAACTACTGTGCTGCATCGGTAACACTGGCCAACGTTGTGTGTGTGGTCTTCTATCTTGACAAGCAGCCCCAGTTCTTCTAAGTCTTCAACTATCTTCTTTCTTGCTTCATACCTGTCCATCCCCTCATATTTACCGCCGAAGCTGTTTATGACGCCACGATCGTCCATAACACGAATCACTGGCAAGTCATGCCTCTCCCCTACTTCAAAGTCATTAGGGTCGTGTGCAGGTGTTATCTTAACTGCACCCGTACCGAATTCTTTATCAACGTAGTCGTCTGTAATTACGGGTATTACCCTGTCTAGCAGCGGGAGAATAACATTCTTGCCAATTAAGTGGCTGTAACGTTCATCATCTGGATTGACCGCAACGGCTGTATCGCCAAGCATAGTTTCAGGCCTCGTTGTTGCTATGGTGATGCCTTCGCCTCCGTCCTGCGCCGGATACCGCATATACCAGAAATGTGAATCGTGTTCTTCATATTCTACTTCTGCATCTGAAAGCGCAGTTTCACAATCCGGACACCAGTTGATTATGCGGTCGCCACGATAAACAAGACCTTTGTCATAGAGCTTTACAAAAAACTCGTTAACGGCTTTTGAGCATCCTTCGTCCATGGTGAAACGTTCTCTTGACCAGTCACAGGAAGAACCGAGCTTCTTTAACTGATTAACTATAGTATCGCCGTATTGCTCTTTCCACTGCCATGCACGCTCCAGGAACTTTTCTCTGCCGAGTTCTTCCTTTGATGTTCCTTCTTCACGAAGCTTATCAGCTATCTTGACTTCTGTCGCTATACTGGCATGATCTGTTCCAGGCACCCAAAGAGCCTCATAACCCTGCATACGCTTAGTTCGTATAATGGCATCCTGCATCATATTGTCGAGCGCATGACCCATATGGAGCTGTCCCGTTATGTTCGGCGGAGGAATAACAATAGTATACGGCTGCTTGTTTTCGTCAGGCTGTGCTCCGAAATAGCCGTTTTTCTCCCACTGATCATAGAGCCGCAGCTCTACTTCTGAAGGGTCGTATACTTTACTTAGTTCTTTTGGCATAAAATCTACCTCTCAAAATATTTTAAGCTGCCCCGGAAAAACAAAAAACCGCCCTTTACAAAAGGACGGATGCAATTCCGTGGTACCACCTTAATTCAAACAAAAATATCTGCTTGCACTTTGGAATACGGTTAACGCCCGGTCTACGCCGCAGACTAAAAAATTCATCCGCGAAGCTCAAAAGCGACTTCCTGCATGCTGCTAATGAGGTTTTTTCAGCCTTTCAAACCTCTCTCTAAAAAAGCGCTGGTGCAGTACTACTCTTTATCACTGCATTTAAGCAATTATAATATAGCTTGTATCTTTATGTCAATATTCTAGAACATTGTTATTTATATTCCGAAAAGCAATCCATATAAATATTCTTGCGCATAAACTTGCTGCAATGTATAATAAATTCAATATGGATAAATTGTATATGATATTACTCGCTGTAGCGCCCAGCATTGCGCTTATAACATTCATACTTCTGCATGACAGATATGACAAAGAACCTTTCGGCATGCTTGCAAAAGTCTTTTTTTTCGGCATGCTTTCATCCATTCCCATTCTCGTCGCTGAGATACTTATGAGCCGATATAATTTCTTTAGCGGTCTTTTAGGAGTTGCGATACAGGCATTTATCGTAGTGGGACTCACTGAAGAGTTTTTCAAACGGCTTGTCGTAGTTAAAACAGCGCTTTTCCATGAAGAATTCAATGAAAAGCTTGATGGCATCGTATATTGTGCAATGGCATCTCTTGGGTTCGCAACTGTAGAAAACGTTCTGTACGTAATACAATTTTCCAGCCTTGAGCCCAGCATATGGCTGATGAGAGCATTCCTTAGCGTTCCGACGCACATGCTGCTTGGAATCATTATGGGATATTATCTGGGGTTGTCACGCTTTGGCCCTGATAAAGGCAATACGGTACTAAACTATAAAAAAGCGCTTATTATACCGGCTGTACTGCACGGTGCATATGACTTTGTACTTATGGCGGGGTTTGACAATTACATCTATTTCTTTATTCCGATAGTTATCACTCTTTGGGTGCTTGGAATGGTGATGCTTAGGAAATTCACAAAAGCTTCAAAAATCGAGCATCAGTACTTACATAACAGAAAATGATAAAAAAAAGAAGCTTCTAAATTTAGAAGCTTCTTTTTTATCTATTAATATCTTCCGAATTCGTCTACTATCTCTCTTACAAGTTTTATACGCTCCAGCTTTGTTCCCGGTGGTACCTGGTCTCCGGCGGAGAGTATAAACCTCGGGCTTGATTTCTTAAGGTCCAGCCATTCCTTTACATGCTCGACAAATTCCTTATCGCTTGTCTCGGGCAGCCACTTGGTCGGAGCTATGCCTCCCATAAGTATCATTTTCTCACCCGCCTGCTGTCTTATCTGCTGTGGAGTCAAATCTCCCGTTGGCGCCGGCGTACAGGCATCAGCAACATCTATACCCGCTTCTGCAACAACACCTATTATTTTATTCAGCATACCATCGAGATGTGCAGAAACTGTCTTTCCTGAATCGTGCAGTGTGTCTGCAATATTTTTATAATGATCAAAGCTGTATTCACGAAACAGCGGCGGCGGCTGTACGTCACCGGAAAGATTGTCTCCGAAGAACATATGCGGCGCCGGAGAGCCTGCGCAGATTTTTACTATTTCCATCTGTTTTGCGTTGTGTGTGTCTATGAATTTCTTTAACAGTTCCGGTTCGTCCATAGTAGCGTATATAGTGTTTTCTACGCCCATATAATATGAAATGAGGAAGCCTAGGCCTGTATATCCCATGTGAGGAAAACCAAGACCTATATCACCGTAGTAGCTCTCTATGGTATCCCAGTATTCTACGTTTGGAATTATCTTCTTTCTTTCGACAGCATATGTTAGTATCTCTAGGTCCTTTGGAGTTTGAACCATTAACTTTGTAACATCCCATGAAAAACTTGTCGCATTCCATTCTCTCTCCATGCGGATCTCTCCGATTGGTGTGACGAAAATTTCGACAGCCTTTTCGCCTATCATTTCTCTTGTATGTTCCACTCCATCTGTGTATTCTTCTTTGTGCAGCGAACCTGCGTCTATGTATGCTCCACCCTTCACTTCACGATGAAGTTCGAATACACCCTTATCATGATCTGACGCATTATAAAGATCCCATTTATCGTATGCTTCTGACCTGTACCAATGTCCAATATCCGGAAACCAAGGAACTACATCCGGCGTGCCTCCGCCGAGGACCGTTAGCAGACGTTCTCTTTCCGTCATGACAAACCTCCAAACAATATGTTTTAATACAGCACAGTATATAGGCGCTTATGTGAAGGGTCAATATAAAATGTATAATTATTGTAAACTTATTAATTTAAAAATGTAGAAGCGCTGATTCGCTAAATAATATTAGAGTTTAATAATAAAACCATATTTTTTAACGGTATGTGTCTTAATTGTAAAACTAAACGAACACATTAATCATAAGCATTGACCGTTTTTTTTTACTGATATAAAATCTTTATATGAATAAAGAAAACAAGAAATTTAATGGACTGTATTTATTATGGCTGATACCAGGGCCGTTATTTTATCTTTTGTACCGTATTTCATTTTCCTATCCTCAATTTATAGAAAATGTATATTCACGAAAAATTTTCAGAGCGGTCAATCAAGCTCTTTCCACTTTGACCGGTTGGTTTGGGTTTTCACTTGGTGAGCTTCTACTTTATTCATTTATAATATTTGTAACTGTTTTTATAATAATAACATTTGTAAAAGCTATAATTTCACAAAAGGGCTGGTGGAAGACTGTCCTTAAAAGATTGTTTTTTATTGCAAGTGTCTTTTCATTGCTGTATGCATCTTTTATTGGCCTGTGGGCATTCAACTATGCAAGGCAACCGCTTGGAAGCTCGATTGGTCTTGACACTTCGCCTGCATCTGTAGACGAGCTTTACAGCGTTTGCAAAACTCTTGCAACTAAAGCTGTCGGCTTAAGACAACAGGTAAATACAGATGAAGAAGGAGTTTATTCTTACAGTAAAAATATTTCTATGAAACAAACGAGCATTCTTTATGATGACGCAGCCAAAGAAACCGGGTACGATTTTCTTTCCGGTTCTTTCGGGCAGGCTAAGGCAGTTACATATTCCGAAGGGCTGTCACAAGCGAATATAACCGGCGTTTACTTTCCGTTCACAGCAGAGGCCAATCTTAATATTAATGTTCCGGACCTTTTCTTTGCCACTGCTGCTGTACATGAAGCTGCGCATCAGCGTGGATTCGCACGAGAGGACGAAGCGAATTTTCTTGCATACTACGTTACTTCATTTTCTGATGAACCGGGGACCGAATATTCGGGGACGATGCTTGCGCTTGTGAATTCTATGAACAAGCTATATGCAGAAAATGAGGAGTTATATGAAGCAGTAAGGGAAATGTATTCGGACGGAATGAACACAGACCTTGCTTCGTACAGAGATTATTGGCAGGATTATCAGGGCAAAGCGAGTGAAGTTTCAGAGAAGGTAAACGATTCATATCTTAAAACAAATATGCAGCAGGACGGCGTAAAAAGCTATGGCAGGATGGTGGACCTGCTCATCGGTCTCTGGAGAAAAGGTGAGCTTTTATAGAAGCATAAAAAAGCCGCACAGAAAACATGCGGCTATATCTTTTATTTAAAGTTCGTAAGGCTCTGATGCAAAAGTGACTATGTTACCGTCCTTGTTCCACACAGTGTCATTTGATATAAGTTCGAATTTGCTGCCGTATTCAGTATATACTGAATCTGACTGCTTACCGTATTCTGATGGAGCAATAGTTATGTAACCTGTTATAGAAGTAATATTTTTTGCCTTATATTCATTTGTCATTTCGAAAACAGCCTCAACTTTTCCATCTTCCGGCTGTGATACTTTTGCAGAACTAAGTTCCATTCCGCTTTGTGCAACTACTGATATATAGATAATAGTTCCTGTCATGAAACTCGTTTCACCGGATACAGTAACCTTTGTTCCATCGACTTTTAACTGGCAGCTGCCGGTTATTTCTACTGTAGTTACTTCACCTGAAACTGTTGGTTTTGTTATTGCAGCGCTACCGCATGCAGCGAGAATCCCGATCAATATAATTACGCTGATAAGCACAGCAACGATTTTAACTTTTTTCATATCTTACCTCTTTTTTTATTACCTTTACTTAAAAAGGCTACTTTGAAAGTATACATAAAATTGCCCCTGCTGTAAAGACATAAACAAATTACATATTTATTCGTTAAAACCAAGTTTTATGTTTGGCGGCAGTCAAAATTGTTTATATTACAATAGGATTAATTATATAGGTGGTAAGGTATGCCGATAAAAAGAAAATTTCTAGGCGAGCTTCTTGTAGAAGTTGGTATGATAACCAATGAGCAGCTTGAAGAATGTCTGAAAATACAGGTTACATCAAAAGAAAGACTTGGTAAGATTCTTAAAAGTAAGGGTTATGTTACCGATCAACAGCTTATGGAGATTATGGAGTTCCAGCTTGGAGTTCCCATAGTTAATTTAGATTCGGTTAATTTGACCGGCGCATTGTCTAAATATATTCCTGAAACGCTTGCAAAAAAGCATAACTTCGTTCCTGTAAAGGCAAGCGACGGCAAGCTTTATCTTGCGATGAATGATCCGCTTGATTTTATCGCTATTGACGATGCTAAAATGGTGTCCGGTCTTGAAGTCTTCCCAATGATAGCCCCGGAACAAGCTATCGAAGACGCAATAAGCAAGATATACGGCAACGAATATGCACAGAATGCTTTAAAAGAACTTGAAGAAGACTCCTCACTTCAGGAAGCTGCGATGAATCTTCAGCAGGTTAACACGAATATTTCTAACGCACCTATAGTCAGGCTGGTCAACTCGATATTCGAGCAGGCTGTTAAATCAAAAGCAAGTGATATTCACATCGAGCCGGAGGAAAAAGAAGTAGGTGTGAGGATGAGGATAGACGGGCAGCTTATAAGCGTACTAAAGATACCTAAGAACGCACAGTCTGCTATCATCACACGTATAAAAATAATCGCAAACATGGATATAGCTGAAAAGCGTATCCCGCAAGACGGAAGATACAGACTTATAGTTTCCGGCAGAGAGATCGATGTACGTATTTCATCTCTGCCTACGGTTCATGGCGAGAAGATAGTTATGAGGCTTCTTGACAAAAACAATTTTATGATAAGCAAAGAAAAACTTGGTTTCTCGAAAAAAAACACAGAGAAGTTCGAAATGCTTCTTAAAAATCCTCACGGTGTAATACTTGTTACCGGTCCAACCGGTAGCGGTAAGTCTACTACTCTTTATGCAATGCTAAGAGAACTGAACAAATCGACCGAAAACATTATCACCGTTGAAGACCCTGTTGAATATACAATGGCAGGAATCAACCAAGTGCAGGTCAATGCGAAAGCCGGGCTGGATTTTTCGACCGGTCTTCGCTCTATACTCCGTCAGGACCCAGACATAATAATGGTTGGTGAGATACGTGATCAGGAGACTGTTGACATCGCTATTCGAGCTGCTATAACCGGACATCTTGTTTTATCTACTATTCATACTAACGATGCTCCAAGCACAATAACGAGACTTGTTGATATGGGTATCCCTTCATATATGCTGGCAGCAGCTCTTGTCGGAGTACTGTCGCAGCGGCTTGTAAAAAAGATATGCCCTCATTGCAAGGAAGAATATAAGCCTACAAAGTTTGAACTCAAAGCCGCCGGGCTTCCGACAAACTTCAGCAGGACTATATATCACGGTAAAGGCTGTTCATACTGCAACAACTCTGGATATAAAGGACGCCGTGCCGTGCATGAGATACTGGTCATAGACAGAGAAATACGTGACATGATGAGCAGGAACATGAATGTTGACGATATACGTGAGTATGCGATCGATACACAGGGAATGCGCACTATCAGCGAAGAAGGAATCGAGCTTATGAAACAGGGTGTCACTACGATCGATGAAGTTATACATACAGCATACAGTTATAAAGGAGGAGAATAATGACACTTAGTGAGCTTTTGGAAAAAACAGCTGCCATCGGCGCTTCTGACCTGCACATCACCGTCGGATTGCCGCCTATGGTGAGGGAAAGCGGAAAACTGAAGCCTCTTACGAACGTTAAAGTTACTCCTGCGGTTTCAAAGGAGTACGCACGTTCTATAACCAGCAATGAACAGTGGAATCAGCTTGTGCAGCATGGCGAATGTGACTTTTCGATATCTGTACCGGGAAAGTACAGGTATAGGGTCAACGCTTATAAGCAGAGGCAGAGTATTGCTATTGCCTTAAGGCATATCAACAGTTCTCCGCCTAATATAAACGAGCTTGGGCTGCCGCCTGTAGTTGGGACACTGTCGAACTACAATCGCGGGCTTGTGCTTGTAACGGGCCCGACAGGCAGTGGTAAATCTACTACACTGGCTGCGCTAATCAACTCGATCAACGAAACGAAAAACAGGCATATAATCACACTGGAAGACCCGATAGAGTATCTGCATTCGCATAAAAAATGTATTGTGAACCAGCGTGAGATAGGCGTTGACTCTGAGAACTATTCAATGGCTCTTCGTGCTGCGCTTCGTCAGGACCCGGACATCATACTTGTTGGAGAGATGCGTGACCTTGAGACGATAGGAATAGCACTGACTGCTGCTGAAACCGGCCATCTTGTGCTCTCTACGCTCCATACGACAGGAGCGCCAAAAACTATAGACCGTGTTATAGACGTATTTCCTCCTTACCAGCAGCCGCAGATAAGGATGCAGCTTTCTATGACACTGGTAGGTATTTTGTCTCAGCAGCTTATAGTAGGAACAGACGGAAAACGTGTATGTGCCGTTGAAGCTCTTCTTGCAACCTCCGCTATAAGGAACCTTATACGTGAGAACAAAGTCCATCAGATTGCAAGCGCTATGCAGTCCTCTGCATCTTCGGGGATGATACTTATGGATGATTCTCTGGCAGAACTTTACAGAGCTGAAAAAATTTCAAGAGAAACTGCAATAGCATATGCTATTGATAAAAATTATATACAATCGTTGATATAAACGAAACGAGGTGATCGGTATCAAATATTTATACAGAGCAGCAAATAAAACCGGGCAGACTGTCGAAGGGATTATTGAGGCCAACAGTGAAAAGGGTGTTGTAGGAATACTGAGAAACAAATCTCTATTCCTGCTTGAGCTTACAGAAGTCAAGCAAAAAAATCCGCTTGACATTACTATTGGAAGTAAAAAAATACCTAAGAAAGTGCTTATGGTTTTCTGTACTCAGTTTGCAAGCATATTAAAAGCCGGAGTTCCTCTGGTGCAGGCAATACAGATTATGAACGACCAGATCGAGGACAAGAAACTAAAGCTTATCATGCAGGCTGTGCATGACGAACTCCAACAGGGAAGAGGCCTTGCTGAATCGTTTGCGGTGCATGAAAAATCGCTTCCTCTCATTATGATAAAAATGATAGAAGCAGGAGAAATCAGTGGTACGCTTGACCTCTCTTTACGACGGCTTGCAACACATTTCGAAAAGGACGTTGCTATTAACAAGAAAGTAAAATCAGCTATGCGTTATCCTTTGATTGTCGGTATTACTGCAGTACTAGTAGTTATACTGATGGTGCTTTTTGTCCTTCCCGGATTCATGGGATTCTTTGAACAGGCAACCATGGAGCTTCCTCTGCCTACGAGGATTCTTTTGGGTCTTAGTGACCTTATTAAAACAAAATGGATGTTCCTTTTGGGTGGCGGTATCGGAATAGTACTGCTTGTCAGATATTATCTTAATTCTAAAAGCGGCAGATTGAAATGGGATTCATTTAAATTAAGAGCTCCTGTTATAGGAAAATCTGTTGTACGGATACTGGCGGCAAGATTCTCAAGGACTATGGCTACACTAACAAGCACAGGTATATCTCTTACACAGGCGCTGACTATGTCTTCTCAGGTGGTCGGCAATAGGCTGGCGGAGATACGATTAGTTGAAGCAGAAGAAAAAATACGCGAAGGAAAGTCGCTCTATCAATCTATCACTGAAATGCAGCTCTTCCCCCCCATGACGTCTCATATGACTAAAATCGGTGAAGAGTCCGGCATGCTCGACGAGATGCTTGAAAAGTCTGCAGAGTATTTTGAGGAAGAAGCTGACACAGCCATTACAAAGCTTACGTCTCTGCTGCAACCGATCATGCTTATATTCGTGGCAATAATCGTTATTATGGTTATTTTAGCGATTATGTTGCCCATGTTCCAGATGTATTCAGCAATGGGATCGTGAAATAAAAAAAATAAAAATTTTTGTTTCAAACAAAAAAATACGTTTATATATAAGACATCAATCTTAAATTTATTATAATAAAGGGAGATAACAAAGATGATGAAAATGTTTAGAAAGAACAAAAAAGGTTTTACGCTTATTGAGCTGATAGTTGTTGTTGCTATACTTGGTATACTCGCCGCAGTTGCGATCCCCAGCTTCATTGGCATAAGCGATAAAGCAGAAAAATCTGTAATGCTTGCAGATGCTACTAGTATCGCTACTGCTATAAATGCATACAACACTCTTGAACCGTCAAACCAAGTTGCTGATAGTGCCGCACTTGCAGATGCTAAAGCTCTTGTAGGAGATCTGTGGCCAATTAATCTTAAAGACGAGACAACGGCTTATAGTTGGGTTACTATCTCCGGCGGCGTTGCAACAGCTGCGGAACCGGTACCAGCTACCTAATTTATCTGACAATATTATCAATACATCATGAAACTAAAAAAGCCGTGCCGAGAGGTGCGGCTTTTAAGTTACCCTTTAAATTTTATTTTTTATATCTATGATTTTTTTCATCTGACTGTCAAACTGTAAATAAATTTGTTTAAACTGCTAAAAAACGTTTATATATATTTAATGAAAACTTTAAGGAAAACAGCATGGAAATATTGATAATGGTTTTTATATTCCTTTTTGGGATAATTATTGGCAGCTTTTTGAACGTTTGTATATACAGGATACCCAAAGAAGAATCGCTCGCAGCGAGCGGATCTGCGTGTCAGAGCTGCGGAGCAAAGCTGACAGTTATTGATTTGATACCGGTGCTCAGCTATATTGCTCTTGGCGGAAAGTGCAGACACTGCAAAGCAAAAATATCACCGCAGTATCCGATAATAGAAACCCTGACCGGCATTGTATTCCTGCTATTGTACTTTAAGTATGGGATGTCTTGGGTAACACTAGTATACGCAGCACTTGCTGCCCTGCTTATAGTAATTACTCTAATAGATTACCGACATATGATAATACCCAACGGACTGGTAATCGCAGGACTAGTTGTCGGAGCAGCACAGCTGGCAGCTGCAATATTCACAAAGGGAATATTCGAAGGCTGGCCGGTATATGCAATAGGCTTTTTAGCAGGCGGCCTTCCTCTATTCATAATAGCTGCTTTTTGCACTTATGTGTTAAAAAAAGATGCTATAGGCGGAGGCGACATAAAACTAATGGCGTTCGCCGGGTTGATACTCGGCTGGAAGTTGATAATACCGGCTTACTTTATCGGGATAGTGATTGGAGCTGTAGCCAGCATAATATTAATGGCTACCGGAAAGAAAAAACGTGGAGACGAGATACCATTCGGACCGTTTCTCTGCCTGGGGATTGCAGTTAGCATGTTCTTTGGCACAGAGATAATAAACTGGTATATAGGAATGATAGTATGAGAAAAATATTTAGCAAAAAAGGATTCGGCCTTTTGGAAACGGTAATTGCTATCGCAATACTTGCCGCTGTTGCCCTTCCCCTGCTAAGCCTTTTTGTACAGTCAGCAAAGACAGATGAAAAAGCAAGGGCTGTGCTTAACGCTAACTATATATGCCAGAACTACACAGAGAAACTTGAAACTCTGACATATGGGGAAGCACTGGCAAACGCACCGAACCGTCAGCTTATTGATAACTATTATCTTACAGCAAGAATTCAGCCTTATGGTTCTGTTGCGAATGAGTCGGGAACGCAAAGCTCTTATTCACATATTATCTTATACAGCAACGGTAACATGCTGGCGGTCATGCCGGACGGAAAGTGGGCAACATTCAGCAGTGTACCAAGCGATATTACATACGGAACTGTTGGAACAAGCTATAATTTTACAGCCGGTTCTACTTCTATCAGCGGATCGCTTGAACATTCAAACTGTGTGATAACGGTAAATGCTATGCAACAGACGAATGCAGTAAGCTTAAACATAGGCGCCGAATCAAATTATAAAACTGTGCTGTACTGCCAGTCTTATTACACTGAAGACTATAGTCTAACGGGAGACTATGAAGTAATTGAGGACCTTCTGACTCAGGATAATTCACTTGTGCACATTTCAACTTATGTCTATGAAGATTCTCTCACCAGCGACGTGATAACCAGTGTTGAGAGCTATATCACATTGAAGAACTGGGAGTGATGATATGAAAAGAAAGAAAGGCTTTACGCTTCTTGAAATTATAATAACACTAGGTATTCTTAGCGTTGTCGGTCTTATGGCTTTCACTTTGTTTGGGCAAGGGTTTAATCTCTACAGAGCAGAAACAGAATCTGCAGACCTTCAAGACGAAATGCGTCTTGTGCTCTCTGATATAACAAACAAAGTAAGATTAACTGATGAAGAAGATATCAGCGCAGCGACTAATCAGCTTACAGTAGATACCTATGTTTATTCCCTTGATGGAAACAGGTTGGTTAGAAACACTTCTGAACTCGCTTCAAATATTGCTGTATTTGATGTAAGCCTGACTGACGGGCTCTTGGAAATAAGGCTGCAAAATATTAAAGGTACACAGATCAGCACATCGATCTATTTATCTGACTAAGAAAGTTTGTGATAATTATGATGAAATTAAGCAGAATAATTAAAAACAAAAAAGGTTCATCTATTCTTTATGTTGTTTTGATAATGGTCGGACTTGCAATGCTTGGTATTGCTGTGTCTTCAATGAGCCTTGGAACTATGCAGAAAAATGCCGCTGACCTTTCTAACAATGAGGCTTATTACGCTTCTACTTCTGGTATTAACAGCGCAGTTGACCACTTAAAACATGAGGTCATCCGTTATTATAAACAGATGGCGGAAGCTAATGGAACCGATTATAGTTTTTTATATAACAATTTCTTTACCGGCATAAACAGCAATTCACAGACAAAATTTCTGGAACCGGATATAGATGGAGTGGAGACTCAGACGGTGTTCTATACAGGCAACTTTGATAGTCAGGAAAATATCTGCGAATTTAGAATACAGTGTGTTTCTAAGATGCCGGACGGTGCAACTTATCAGGTGAATGCAAATGTATTTGTTAAAAGGCTTGATATAAAAGCGCCGGGCTCCGGAGAGTTCAAACTTATTGATAATGCCGCTCTTATTTCCGGCGACTTGCTCCACATCCCGAAAAACTCCGGGTTTACTGTCAATGGCGGCGATGTTATAGTCAGTGAACTAACATTCGACTCCAGCTGGGTTCCCTTTACTATAAATGACGGTACCCTCGAATATGATCCTAACATAGGTGAAAGCGTTAAAAACATTCTCAACTACCAGTCATACAGCGATCCGGTTATTACCAGCCCCAACGGGTTTGCCAACGTTGATACCAGTTACAACTGGGGCACTATACCGGCCTCACCGGTCAGTATAGTTTCGACGCCGGGAAGCGATATTCAAGTTCATAGTTGCACGATAACTGATGGAGTAATATACAGCGGCGGAGACTTACATATGAATAACGGCACCTATACTGTAGATCTTTATGCTGACGGCGATATACATATCAACAACTGCACCATCAACGGTGACATCTACTGCAGAGGCATATTCTATGGAGAAAATGCAGTTATAAACGGCAGCGTAGTAAGCGAGACACAGGTTGACTGGCATAACGGAGCTATGAACGGAAGTGTTTATGGTGATAACAGTGTTGATATACAGGATGCATCTGGTATAGGCGACGTTATATCTAACGGACCAGTTTACATCAAGCGAGCCGGTATAAACGGAGGACTTGTCTTCTCCCCCACCTATATAGAAGTTGGTGACTGCAACATAAAAGCTGTTCTTTATTCTTGCGGCGATATTGAAGTAAATAAGAGTTTTCAGATCAATGGAGCTGTTATAGCAAAGAAAAGTGTATATTACGATAAGAAAAACATATGGTTTACGGTGAATTACAGTCCGCAGATAATAGAATCAATTATGGAAGACACCGATCTTAGCTATTTCCAGCCTGAAAGCGGAGAGGCTCAGAGCTTAGACTCAAGCGTTTTTGTCTCCGAAGAAATCACAACTGTAGGAAGAATAAAATAGATATAAAATACTCGTGATTGCTAGTAAAAATAGTGAGGATGAGAAATATGAAACTGTATAAAAAAATTAAAAATTGTAACAGAGGATCGTCAATAGTGACCGTGGTTATCGTTATGGTAGTAATGATAATGCTGGGTGGTGCAGTTACGATGATTTCGATGAGTACGCTGAACAACAATTCTGCGGACTCCTCTAATAACGAAGCGTATTACAGTGCTGAGTCTGCAGCAAACAGCGCCGTGGAACACTTAAAGTATATTGTTGTCTCCTATTATGAAGCAATGAAAGCGGCCACCCCCACGGAATACATGATGATGTATACAAGCTTTGAGCCCAGCATAGTATATAATGCTCAGACGACTTTTATTGAACCGGACCTTGACAGCAACACGACGACCACGACCTTTTCGTCAGGTGCTTACGATTCCGCTAATGATGTGTGCGAGTTTGATATCACGTGTATATCCCTTACGCCTGACAATGCTAAGTATCGTGTAGATGCCAAAGTGTATGTAAAGAAAATCGACATCAGTATAGATGGCGGCGCACTGACGATACCCGCAAATGCTGCAATAATAACCGGCGGGCTTATGGACCTTGACTATGAGAGCGGTATCGGAGTTATCGGCGGTGATGTTATTGTCGGCGGTATAACTTATGAATCGTTTAAGAAGAACAGCGTGCCTTACAAAATAATCGACGGAGTGCTTTATGAAAATCCAAACATAGGCAGCATGATCAATGACCCTTTTGTATATGAATCATACGAAAGCCCGGTAATAACCTCGCCTGATATATACGCTGCATCTGAGATGACGATACAATCGATACCAGTTGATCCGGTAGAGATCCTCTCTGCTCCTGGCGTCAAGCTGAATTTATCTTGCAGTATTGATGACGGCATAGTTTACAGCCAGGGCAATCTTGAAATTTTAAACGGCCAGTACGGGGCTGATCTTTATGCAGACGGTAACATGGTTATAAACAGCGCTGTTATAAACGGTGATCTATACTGCAGAGGCAATATATATATCAGCAGTACAACTATGAGAGGGAATATCTACTGCGACGGAAACGTATACTGGACAAGCGGAAAAAGTGAAGGAAATATAATCGCCGGCGGAAATGTAAGCATTGAAAGCGCTTCAAGTGTATGTAACGTAATATCTAAAGGAAGCGTCAACTTAAAAAGCGTTGGCGTGAATGCGGGGCTTATATTTGCAAGCGGAGACGTTTCTATAGGTACCTGCTCTGTAACTGCAGTTATCTATACAACAGGCAACTTTATTACAACAGGAAGCTGGCATTTGAAGGGAGCTATTTTAGGGAAAGGTGATTTCTACTTTTCTAACGAGGGTTCAAACATGCAGATGCAATATGACCCGGAGTTCGTACAGCAGATATTGGATGGGGTCAACGGAACAATATTTGAAGGAGAGGGAACTCCCCCGACACTTGACAGCAGTATATTCGTAATGGAAAAAATAACGCCTATAGGGCGTGTCAACTAAGGAGATAAATATGCCTATAAAGCAAGCGCCTACGGTCACAATAGACATTGGACATTCGTATCTTAAAATGATACAAACGGGCAATAACGGACAAATCGCAAAATTCGTTGTTCATAAAATGCCTGACGGTTGTGTTGACGACCTTACAATATCATCTGAAGAGACGCTTATCGCATCGCTCAAGAAAGCAAAGAAAGCTTCACGCATGTCACAGGGAAAGTGCAATCTAGTTTTAAGCGGCAGCGATATAATAATTCGTCACTTCACACTGCCAAAGCTTAGCGAAGATGATCTGTATAACAACGTTCTTCATGAAATGTCAGGATATCTTCCTGTAGATCCTGAAAAGTATTATGTTGACTTCAAGATCGCCGATACTGTTGTTGAAGAAGGCGTTGAAATGTATAAAGTTCTTGTTACAACAGCAAGCAAACGTGTTATAAATGGATATAGAAAAGCGCTTAAATCTGCAGGGTTTGTTCCAAAAGTCATTGATACCAGCGAGAACGCTTTTGAAAAGCTGCTTAGATATAACAATCAGGTAAACAAGGATTTCAACATCGACGGCGGAATCTGTGTGCTTGACCTTGGTACAAAGTATACGAGAGCGAATCTTTATAACAATGGCGCTTACTACGTCAGCAATGTTCTGAAAAGATCCAGCCAGAGCATTACTGAAGTAATCGCAAAGGTGGCAAAAAAGGATATACTTACCTCCGAGACTTTGAAAAGAAAGAACAACTTTTTAAACGGTACTCATGAAAACGAAGAGTTGTCAAAAGCTGTTAAATATGAAGTAGACTCACTTCTTTTCGAGATATCCAGAGTCTTCGACTATTTCAGGAACAGGACGAAGAGCTCTATAAACAAGATATATATATCCGGAGGCGGAAGCCTGCTGCTTGGTCTAAAAGAATATCTCGAAATGCACATCGGTGTGCCCGTATTCTACGCTTCGGAACTTATCAGCCGTGACAGCGTTAAAAAGAACATCGATACTACAGGCTTTGGTATTCTTCTCAATGCTTATGCGGCATCGTACAGGGAGGAAGCATGATTAAGAACGACATAAATCTTTTACAAAAAAGAAAAGGGAAGCAATATTCATCAAAAAGCGTTGCTCTGACCCTTGTTCTTGTTGGAGTATTCGGTGTTGGTATTTTTCTCGGGATAACTCTCCCCTCTAAAAATCTTGCGCAAACCAGGGCTGCAGTTGCAATACTTGACAGTAAGCTTCAGCAGTACAACGGAGCAGCAACGTCCGCATCAGAAGACACAGACAACTCTGAGGCGGCTTCCGGCGTAAGCATAGATAATTTATATATTGAAAAATCCAACACGCTTAAAAACCTTGAGGAAGAGCTTGAAAGCCTTATATTATTGTCTTCAGCGGAATCTAATGCTTTGGAATATATCAGCTCAATTGAAGAAAGTATACCCGGCGAAGCAAATGTGAGCAGCCTTAATTTGGTGGAAAGTGATCTTAGTATTTACGGAACGGCACAGGATGACGAAGCGCTTGCTGAATTCACACTTAAACTTAGGGAGTGCGGTTTGTTCAATGACGTGTTCGTTGTTTCTAGCATGGTTGCAGCACCGGGAGAAAAGATCTGTGTGTTCAATATAACCGCAACTCTTACCGAACCGCTCAATTCGAGACCGGTTACGCAGGAAGAAGATGCATCTGGCGTTGTTACAACAGCCACAGGGGGCGAATTATAATGAAAGTATCTAAAAGAGAAAAAACGCTGCTTATAGTCGTGCTGATGCTGGCACTCGTAAGCGCCTACTATCTGTTGTTTTTGAAGCCTTATCTTACGGAGATAAGCGATCTTAACATACAGCTGGCAAATAACGAGACACAGGTTCAAACATACGCACAGCTAAAAGCAAACGTAGACAATATCGAAAAACAGATCGAAGAAAAAAGAAACGAGATCGATGAGTTCAGTCACGATATTTCAGCAGGATTTGACCAGCCGCCGGTGCTTGTATATCTTGAAGATACTGTTGGCAGGCACGGTGAAAAAAACATGTTTGTTTTCGGAAGATCGGAACAGGTCGGGCAAATGATAATCAGCCCTGTAACCATCACCATGGTAACAACTTATGATGAACTCAAAGGCTTTATAAGCGACGTGACTGAAGGAGAATATATAGTAAAGGTTACCAGCATACAGGCTTCTGTCACCTCCCCTATTGAAGAAGGCAATGCTGAGATGGATACCGGAGATACAACTACCGGAGACGCGGCTACCGGAGACGCAGCTACCGGAGAAACCGCAGATGGAGAAGCTGAAAGCAATTTATATGTTCCGGCTACTGTTCTTCCTTCTGGTGAAAAGACCGAAGGCATGAAACTTGTGGAAAACTCGGAAACACTCTTGAAGGTATCGCTGCAACTTGAGATCTACGGAATGTTCGGAGACATCCCTCAAGACAAAGTATATGATTTCGGTGGCGGATCATATAACTATGGCGGAGACATATTCTATTGAGGAATCGTTTAGTCTTTATAGACGGTGGTAAGTGCGCTTATCATCGTCTTTATTTCTTTTATAAGGCTGCCGGGAGAAAGAACTTCAGCTTTTTCCGCAAACAAGGTCAGCCATGATATGAAACCGGGACTGACACGTACATTAGCAGATATAGTGAAAAATTCATCTTTTATCTCCGTTACCATTACATCCAGCCCGAAACGGTCGAATACTGCTGTTGCCAGTGATTCATGAAAACGTATCCTGACATTTTTACGCCGGCCCCCGAACATATTGAAAACACTGCTGTGGTATTCATCAAAATCCAGATAGTTCTTATACTCTGAAACCTCGTCTATATGACGTGCCTGCTCATTTAAAACTTCAATATTAGTCATCCTGTCGACCCTGAAATGAGAAAGGTTGTCATATTTGTCTATATTGCATACCATATACAAAGCATCTTCGAACCACATTAAAACATATGGAGTAGCATGATATTTTTCGCCTTTTTTGCGTACCTGCTGAGTTTTGTCGGGAAGATATTCAAAGTATTGAAAAGATATCCTTTTCGCATCGTTTGTCGCAGTAACAATTTTATCTATGTTGTAATACACTTCTTTATTCTTTGTTTTCTTTGTCCTTGCTAGCTCCAGTCGTTTGTGGAAGATTCTTGCCTGCTCTTTGCTGAACAGCTTGGAAAGTTTATTTAGCAGTTCTGTTGATTTTTCCTGGGTAACGAACTTTGCAGCGCTGACCGCACTTGCGAATATTTCTGCCTCTGCCTGTTCAAAAAACTCATCGGCGAGGAAGTAGGCAACTTCTCCCTCATTTATTACTTTTATCACATCGTAGTCGAGCTCCCTTAGAAGCTTGATATCTGAATATATAGATTTTCTTTCAACTTCTATCCCCTTTGCATTGAGATATTCAATAATATCGGCAACAGTTCTTGGGTGTTGTTCGTCTGTTTCACTTCTGAAGAAATCTAAAAGAAGCAATAGTTTGGCACGTTTCGGGTATAACTTCAATGTTGCTGCCTCCTCTGGTCTATTCTTTATTGACACTGAATATACAATAATACATAATTATAGCATATATTTTGAGGGAGAACATGGTATGAATAATGATGCAAGCTTGAAAATCAATAAACGAAGTCTTCTTACTGCTGTTATAATAATCGGAGTTCTTATTGTAGCCTCCTACTGTTTAACGCTTTTTGTACCACCTGGACAGTATGATGTTTCTGTTGGAGATGATGGCAGCGAAACAATCGTTCCCGGCTCTTACCAGCAAACGGGAGAAGAAGGCCATTATCCCGTTTACAATATAATACTCTCAGTATTCAAATCGTTTGCTCCCGGCGGCGAAGTAAACACAGTTATGATCGTTATCATGTTGTTTATATTGATAATCGGCGGAAGTTTTACGCTTCTTGACAAGGCCGGGATATTGCGAGCAGTTATTGCCAAGATAGCATCCAGGATGATAAACAAAAAATATTTACTTGTCGTTGTTATATCATTCGTTTTTATGTTTCTTGGCGCTTTCTGCGGTATCCTTGAAGAGATAATCCCTCTTATACCGCTTGTAGTAGGCCTTTCTTTCATGCTTGGCTGGGACAGCCTTATGGGCCTTGGTATGTGTCTTCTCTCGACCAGCTTCGGATTTGCTGCTGCAATATATAATCCTTTTACAGTACTGCTCGCTCAGCAGATCGCCGGAGTCCCGATATACGCAGGTACGTGGCTTAGGGTAATATTCTTTGTCATCGTATATATAGTACTTATTTTATTCCTTTTGAGATATGCAAGGAAACTCGACGAAAACCCTCTCGCCTCAAAGGTATATAAAGAAGACACGGCAAGAAGAGAAAAATACAGACTTTCGCCGCAGCAGATAAAGCAGGCTGCAGTTTTCAAAAGATCTCCTATACTTTTTGTAGGAATAAGCCTTGCAGTCATGCTTGCATTTCTTGTATCTGCGCCTTTCATTGGTTTGGCTGACTATTCAATGATAGTAATTGCAATCATATTCCTTGCAGCTTCATTTGCAGGAGCAAAGCTTGCCGGCTACAAGCCAGCTGTTAAGACATTCTTTAAAGGTATACTTGACATAGCTCCCGGCATCCTTCTTATACCTCTTGCATATGCCGTATCAACTGTTATAAATGACAGCGGCATAATGGATACTCTTTTATTCTACTCCTCAGAAGCTATCTCTGGAATGAGCCCATTTGTGAACATAATAATCATTTACGGCGTTGTGCTGATTCTGGAGTTCTTCATCGCTCAGGCATCAGCAAAGGCTTTTCTCATTTTGCCGCTTATTGTACCGCTGGCTGCTCTTTCCGGTATAACCGGACAAACCACTGTTCTTGCATACACTCTTGGCGATGGTTTCCTAAACGTCCTCTACCCAACAAATGCAATGCTGCTTATAGCGCTTGGTCTCACAACAGTCAGCTATACAAAATGGTTCAGGTTTACGATAGTTGTGCAGCTTATCATTATGGCGCTAAGCGTTGCGCTTCTCATGGCAGCAGTTCAGATCGGATACTGATATGAAGTTTGGAATATCAACAGCCTGTTTTTTCCCTAAGCTAAACTGTGAAGAAGCAGTTGCAAAAATCGGAGAAATGGGAATAAAAGATGTAGAGATCTTTTTCAGTACGTTGTCTGAATATGAGAAAGGTTTCATAAAAGAGCTAAAAACAATATCTGACGCAAGCGGAACAAGAGTTTACTCCGTTCATGCACTTTCACTTCAGTTTGAGCCGCAGCTTTTTTCCAGCCATAAAAGAGCCAGAAAAGACGCCTTGGGCATCTATGAAAAAGTGCTGGAAGCCGGAGCGGAACTTGGTGCAAGCATTTATGTCATGCATGGCCCAGCCCACGTAAAACGTGCATGCAACCTTAATCTGAATTATGAATATATTGCTGAAAAAGTGCTGCCTCTTTGTGACATGGCAGAGAGCTATGGCATTAAGCTTACTTGGGAAAATGTACACTGGTGCTGGTATGCACAGCCTCTGTTCCCCAAGCTGCTTGAAGAACACCTGGGAAACGGTAAACTATTTTATACTCTTGATATAAAACAAGCTGCTCAGTCCGGACATGACCCTTCTGATTATTTTGAGTTTACAAAAGGCACTCTGAAGAATATACATGTGTGTGACTATATTAAAACAAATGACGGCAGTATCGTACCGGAGCTTCCCTTCAACGGACAGATGGACCATGAAAAAATAAAGCGTAATCTTTCTGAAACTAACTATGACTGTACAGTGATGCTGGAAGTGTATAGCAGCAACTACAAAAGCCAAAGTGAGCTGAAGCAAGCATATAGAGATGTAGAGAACAGGTTCTCATTTTAGTAGTATCTGTACTAAAAAAGGAACTCTCCTGCATAAATAGCAAATTTAATAATTTTTTATCTCAAAATTATGCAAATCTTCTTTATTTGTTTAAAAAATTGTTAAGCCATAACATATATTTTATGTTATACTATTAAAGAATTAAATTTATGCAGGACATAAAAAACGGCAACATAATAAAAAATATTGGAGCTACCATATGATATTCGGACTTAGAGAAAAAAAGGCTGCACTTGGACAGTTTACCAGTGAAAAATGTAAAGAGTGTAAAAAAGACAATAAATATATTTTCCATAGAATAACAAAGTTTATCGTAGTGTTTTTCATAAACCTTATACCTGTTTCAACAAGATATGAATGTGAATGCGTAAATTGCGAAGATACTGTTAAAATTGATAAAAAAGCCGGAAATAAGCTTGCAAAACAAAAATTTAGTGTAGAGAACGGGAATCAGAACTTTTCTATATTTGGAAAGCTTTTTATTGCAGCAGTTATTATTGCAGCAGCAATAGTCCTTCCAATAATACTTGTTGGTCCTCCCCTGTCTCCTGATATGCTAAAAGGGCTTATAACCGAAGATGGTGAATATACTATAGTTAATGCAGACGATAGTATGGTCGGCGTGCTTGACTGCAAAGAAGGAGAATGCACGCTTCTTATGTATAATGAAATAGAAGATTATAAATCTGCTGATGGTATAAAATTTGAATTGCATAAATACTTTGAAGAAGTTAAAAAAGAAGACGGCACTTCTTATATGCAGCCAATAGCAGATGATTTTGGTGCTCTTATTGATAAAAACGGTGTTAAGGTACAACGCTATTATTATGACATAGCGAACAACAGTTATGGATTTACTGTCGGCGTTAAGGACTTAGGTACTATTGAATATACTGATGGCAAGACTGTTTATCTGCTTTCATATCTTCCATCCGCAAATGAAGATCTGACATTTAAGATGGTCATTTACAATACGAAAGACTGGGAGATCGACGTCAGATATCAGGTCTTGGAAGATGGATCCGAAGAGATAATGGACGTAATGCTTATAAAAATTGAGAACGGCAGGCAGGTCAGCGAGACCATGTACAATCTTTCGGCTGCCGATGGCTCTATCGTATACCTTGGTGGATTGTCTTCTCAGAGTTCCGGTCAGGAATTCTATGACTTTTTAAAGAGCAGCCAGCTTTCCATATCATATAAGAATGACTATACTTTCTATAAAGATACAAACGTTATAATGTCATCTACGACTACAACTTACGACGAGGAAGGCAACGCAACAACGACAGAAGAGAAATATGACGTGACCAAAAAGTACGGTTACTATGTATTGGCCGCTGCAGAGTAGTAAAGTATGCATTTTGCATCTTTAAATATATTAAAATAATTCAAAATAAAACTCAGGAGGTTTTTTATGAATAAATCAGAACTAATTGATGCAGTATCAAAGAGCGCAGGCACAACCAAACAGGAAGCGGAAAAATTCTTATCAGCTTTTTCGGGTGTGGTTATCGATACTCTCGGAAAAGGCGAAAAGGTTCAGTGGGCCGGCTTTGGCACATTTGAACTGAGGCACAGAGAAGCAAGACAGGGAATCAATCCGGCAACAGGAGAAAAAATAAGCATACCTGCTTGTGATTCTCCGGCATTTAAACCGGGGAAAGCTTTAAAAGACAGCTTTAAGTAGACAAAAAATATAAAAGCACACTTTAGAATGAAGTGTGCTTTTTTTATACTCTTTTATTTGTGTACTACATGAACCTTTCGAAGCGCTCTGATGAAGCCTTACATATCGGACATACTCTGGGTGGATTATCTGCCGCACAAAGATATCCGCAAACCTTGCACCTGTATACCGGATATTTTAGACTTGGAGATGCCAGGCCGGATTCCTGCTGCTTCTTACGCTCTTCAAGCGGCGGACGCCTTTCCGGCACCTGTATCTGTTTTTCAGAATTCTCAGGAGCGGAAACATATAACGCACAGTAGCAAGCACCATATTCCGCAAGATCTGCATCTCTGTAGTCGCACGGACAGACAATATCAAGATTGTCTTCCTTTTCACCTTTATAGCGGCGGCACGGGCACGTTTCCATCCCGTATCTGTCATCGTTAGTTATCAGTCCCTGCGTTAAAAGCTCTAGGAATTCTTCATCGCTGTTGAGTATGTACCCACTTCGTTTTGCATCTTCTTTGAGCAGCTCTAAGCGCTTTTTGACTCTTTCGCTTTTATCCATCGTATTATCCTAATATTTTTTCGAGCTTATTACGATCGTATCCTACTATGCATTCATTTGCGCCGATAGTAACCATCGGGTAAGATTCTTCGCTGCTGTACGTCTTCTGTACTTCAAGAGTATCCTGAAGTTCTTGTCCGTCAAGCTTGTCTACGTACACGTATGAATATGCAACTTCGTTGTCATCAAGGAACTGCTTTGTCTTTTTACACCAGCCGCATGTACTTAGAGCATATAGTTTTATATCTCCGTAATTTTTCCCTTCAACTTTTGTATAATTTATCATAAGTCTTTCCCCTTTGATTTCTTTTTTTTTAATTATAACACAATAGTTAAACCTGCAAAAGTTAATGTTATACAGATATAACAATTTGTTTACATGTTGATAATGCATATAAGCTATGATAGAATTGCGAATATGTAAAAAACTAACTTTGGAGGGCAGAATGAAAGATATCATTGTTTTAAAATCCCTTTCAAAAGACTACGGAGACATAAACGCTGTTAATGAGATTTCTTTCTCAATAAAAGAAGGCTCCTTTTTTGCGTTTCTTGGGCCAAATGGCGCCGGTAAGTCTACAACGATTAACATCTTGTGTACGCTTCTTGATAAGACGTCCGGTTACGCTTCGGTCGATGGGCATGAGTTAGGCAAAGATGATAAGCTTGTACGTGAAAAAATAGGAGTTGTTTTTCAGGATTCTGTTCTTGATTCACTGCTGACTGTGAGGGAAAACCTGGAAACAAGAGCAGCCTTTTACGGATTGAAAGGCAAAGAATTTGATAACAAGCTCAGTGAGATAGCGCAAGCAACAGGCATAAGCGACTTCCTTAGAAGGCGTTATGGCAAACTTTCAGGTGGCCAGCGCAGAAGAGCCGATATCGCACGCGCACTTATAAACACGCCAAAAGTCCTGTTCCTTGATGAGCCTACTACAGGTCTTGATCCGCATACACGCAAAAGTGTATGGAGAACTGTAAAGAATCTTCAGGAAGAAAAGAAAGTAACGGTATTTCTTACAACACATTACATGGAGGAAGCAGCGGAAGCGGACGATGTCGCTATCATAGACAACGGCAGGATAGTGGCTCAAGGCTCCCCCGCTCAGCTCAGGATAAAATACAGTACTGATATGCTTAAAGTTATACCCAAGAGTATTGAGAACTATGAAACTTATCTTAAAAAAGAAAAGCTTGAGTTCGAAAATGACCGCGGCGTGTTGATAATTCCTGTGCAAAGCAGTATAGAAGCGCTCGATATCCTCAAAAAAACTGAGAGCATGATAGAAAACTTCGAGGTCGTACGCGGCAATATGGACGATGTGTTCCTCAACATTGCCGGCCACCGTATACATAAGGAGGAAGAATAGATGAACAATTCACTCTCCAGTCTGGTTATGCGCAATATAAAAGTATACTACCGAGACAAGGTATCTGTCTTCTTTTCCTTTCTTTCTATACTGATCATCATAATGCTGTATGCGCTTTTCCTTGGCAACATACAAGTAGATGCTATTAAAAGCACTGCCGGTGATGTGCAAGGTATCAGGTATTTGGTAGACACTTGGATAATGGCCGGAATAATTGCCATAAGCAGCGTAACGATTTCTCTTGGGGCTCTTGGGACAATGGTAGACGATCAGCATAAAAAAATATTAAGAGACTTTGTTGTGGCGCCTATAAAGAAGACCAGGATAGTTGCCAGTTACATATTATCGACTTGGATAATTGCACTGGTTGTCGGGCTGTTTACCTTTGTTCTTGCCGAACTTTATATTTTTATAAGCGGCGGAGAGTTTGTTACTTTCCCACAGTTTTTAAAGATTTTAGGAATAATGCTGCTATGCATTTTCTCTTCTGCCTCTATAATGTTTTTTATAGCATCGTTTATAAAAACTGCAAATGCTTTTGCAACGCTAAGCACGATAGTCGGCACTATGATCGGCTTTCTTGCAGGTATATACGTTCCTATGGGAGTGCTGCCAAGCGCTATTCAGACAGTAATTAAATTTGTTCCTGTCTCACACGGAGCTGTGCTTTTAAGACAGGTGCTTATGGAAAAACCATTGGACAATGTTTTTGCAATGGCGCCAGCTGCAGCCAAGACACATTATATGGAGTTTAACGGGGTCATGTTTAAGGCTGGCGACAGCGAAATATCTGTTGCCTTAATGCTTCTTGTTTTGGCTGGTTCCGGGCTGTTGTTCTTCATTCTTTCAGTATTCAGAGCCTCCCGTATGAAGGTTAAATAAACATCTATTAGTATAAAAGTTCTATATTGTTATTGTATGATAATTAAGGTATAATATGGTACGAAATAATCATAGTATAAATCTAATTGCGGCGCTTTTTTATAAATTGCGCTGTTTTTAGTTTTAAATGCCTAGATTTCCATTATTAAAACATTATTTCTTTTACAATGCTATATTATGTTATTACTGTCATTACCTTCATTGACTTTGCATTTTGATAGGAATAAAATTAAGATGTAAAAAGAATATTGAAAGGAGATTAGGATTATGGCTATTATTACTGTATCTCGTGAGTATGGCAGTGAAGGTACGAAAATAGGCAAAAACTTATCTGAATCACTTGATTATCTTCTTGTGGACAAAGAGCTGATCGGTGAAGTCCTTGATAAGTATGGATTGATCACTTTCAATGAGGTAATAGAAGAAAAGCATAGTATTTGGGACAGGTATACTTATGAGAATTTACAAATCGTAGATATGCTATCCCGTACGATGATGGCATTTGCTTCTCTTGACAACTGTGTTATCTTAGGGCGCGGCGGATTTTATGTACTGAATAAATATGAAAATGTACTTAATATTTTGATTAGGGCTCCTTTTGAAAAACGTATAGAGAACATAATATTGAGAAAAGAAGCCAAAGATATAAAATCTGCAACAAAACTTTTACTGGAAAAAGATAAGCTGCGCTCAGCATTCATCAGAATATTTTATGGCGTACACTGTAAAGACACCGACATGTATAACCTTGTACTTGACACAAGCAAGATTAGAAATGATACGGCTGTTAAGTGGGTTTCTGAAGCTGCCGCAGAAATCGACGCTGCTGATATCGATATGAAAAAAAGTACGCTGGGACTGAAAATAGATGGAATTTTAGCAGAAACAATCAAGTCCGTTCTGAAATGACACTTTAGTATCTATTTAGACCTTCGGGATATCTCCTGAAGGTCTTTTTCATTCTAAAAAAATATATCACCATTATCATATATGATGATATACTTCTAAAAATTGAATCTTTGGTGCCGAAGACCGGACTTGAACCGGTACAGTGGAAACCACCGCGGGATTTTAAGTCCCGTGCGTCTGCCAATTCCGCCACTTCGGCATATAGATGTACGGACTTCCTTAAAAAGAAAGCCCGCTTCTGGAGGCGCCACCCGGATTTGAACCGGGGCGTGAGGATTTTGCAGACCCTTGCCTTACCACTTGGCTATGGCGCCGCAGTTTTTGATTTTCTTATTTAAAAAACAATTTGGAGCGGAAGACGAGATTCGAACTCGCGACTTCGACCTTGGCAAGGTCGCACTCTACCACTGAGTCACTCCCGCATAAAAAAACAATGGCGACCCGGAAGAGACTCGAACTCTCGACCTCTAGCGTGACAGGCTAGCGTTCTAACCAACTGAACTACCGGGCCATATGGATAAGCGGCTCTTAAAATAAGCCGCCTATCATATCTTTGGTGGGAACAACTGGGCTCGAACCAGTGACCCCTTGCTTGTAAGGCAAGTGCTCTCCCAGCTGAGCTATGCTCCCACGCGCTGGGCTGTAAATTAACAGTGCCTGCGTATTGTATAATAGACTTGGTTGACTGTCAAAATTCAATTTTTACGATTAATCGCAAATATGTTCATATTGCTCTGTATTAGTCGATTTTACGCCTATTTACAGGCAATATTGCTATCTGCGCTTTTCTAGCTCTGCAAACACTTCTGACGGCGTAAGGCCTCTTTCGCTTAGCATAACAAGAAGATGATATAGCAGGTCTGCACTTTCCAGACGTATCTCTTCAGCAACGCCGTTCTTTGCAGCTATGATTACTTCTGCGCTCTCTTCCCCAACTTTTTTGAGTATCTTGTCTATTCCTTTATCGAAAAGGTAGTTAGTATAGGAACCTTCCTTTGGATTTGTTTTCCTGTCTTCGATGACGCTGAACAATTCATCTATAACAGCGTATCCGCCGCTGTAATCCGCCTGCCCCAGTAAACTATCGAAGAAGCATGAATAAGCGCCTGTATGGCACGCTGGGCCCTTCTGAGAGACTATTGCAAGCAGTGTGTCTCCGTCACAGTCGATCTTAAGCTCGTGTACCGTCTGAATGTTGCCCGAAGTCTCGCCTTTCAGCCAAAGTTTCTGTCTGCTTCTCGAGAAATAAACCATGTTGCCGGTTTCCTGTGTTTTTGCTATTGATTCTTCATTCATATATGCAAGCATTAGAACTGCATGCGTTTTTACGTCCTGAACAACTACCGGCACAAGGCCCTTTTCATCAAATTTGATTTTTGATATATCCATTTTTTCTCCTCTTTATATCCTTACCGGAATCTTTTCTTTCAAAAAATAGTCTTTTACATCTTTTACAGTATAGTCGCCGTAGTGAAAAATAGAAGCAACGAGGACAGCATCTGCTCCTCCGTCTGTAAGCACCTCTTTGAAATGTTCCATCTTTCCGGCACCGCCGGAAGCGATTACCGGAATTCCTACAATATCTGAAACGGCCCTTGTTGCCGGAATGTCGTATCCGTCTTTAGTGCCGTCAGTATCCATGCTTGTAAGCAGTATCTCCCCCGCGCCCATCTTTTCCGCAAGCGCTGCCCATTCGAGCAAATCTCTGCCTGTGTTTACACGACCGCCGTTAAGGAACACGTCCCAGCCTGATTTATCTTTCCTTAATTTTGCGTCTATTGCGCACACCACGCACTGGCTGCCGAACTTTTCTGCTGCTTCGCTTATCAGTGTTGGGTTCTTTAGTGCAGCCGAATTCACAGATATCTTGTCAGCGCCCTGCTTGAGCATACTGCGGAAGTCATCAACTGTCCTTATTCCGCCTCCGACTGTCAGAGGTATAAAGACCTCTTCAGCTGTTCTTGCAACAACATCGCTCATTATACTGCGTTCGTGTGCAGATGCAGTTATATCAAGGAACACTAGCTCATCGGCGCCCGCTTCGTTAAAAGCTTTCGCCATTTCAACAGGGTCACCTGCATCTCTAATATCTATGAAGTTTACTCCCTTAACAACACGCCCTGCGTGCACGTCAAGACACGGTATTATTCTCTTTGACAGCATTATTTTTCTCCGATTTCTATTGCTCGTTTTAAATCTATGCTTCCCGAATAGAGAGCCTTGCCTATAATAACCCCTGAAGCTCCGGTCGGCAGAAGGTCTTCTACGTCTTTAATATTGCTCATTCCACCGGAAGCTATTATATTCATTCCGGTTTTCTTCACCATATTCATTGTGGATTCAATATTCGGCCCAGTCATCATGCCGTCTCGATTTATGTCAGTGTAGATTACTGTATTTACGCCTCTTCGCTTCATATCAAGCGCCAGCGCCACTGGGTCAGCATCCGTATCTGAAGCCCATCCACGTGTCGCGACTTTTCCGTCTTTCGCATCTATGCCTGCAACTATACGTCCCGGATACTTTGAAGCTGCCTCACTTACGAGCTCCGGATTTTCGAATGCAGCAGTTCCGATTATCACACGGGTTATTCCCATGTTCAGCCGCTCTTTGATATCTTCCAAGTTTCTTATACCTCCGCCAAGCTGCATAGGTATTTTTAGAACGTTTAGTATTTCTTCGACTGTATCATGGTTGGAAAACTCTCCGGCGAAAGCAGCGTCCAGGTCTACAACATGAAGAAACTTAGCTCCCATGCTCTGCCACTTTTGCGCCATTTCACTCGGTTTGCCGTATTGCGTGGCTTTGTCCATATCGCCCTTCTGCAGCCTTACGCACGTACCATTCTTTATATCTATTGCCGGGTATATCTTCATTTTAACTCTCCAAAGTTCTTAAGCATTGCCAAGCCGACGTCACCGCTCTTTTCGGGATGGAACTGCAGACCGAAAATATTGTCTTTCTGCACAGCTGCAGTAAACTTATATCCATATTCCGCTTCGCCGATGACGTATTCATCCGGCACATCGCTCGCATGATATGAATGCACGAAATATACATACTTTTCGATACCGCTATTTTTAAAGAGCGCATTATCTTTTATTATCAGATTGTTCCAGCCCATATGAGGCACTTTTAAGCCTTCAACCTCGAATCTCTTAACAATGCCCGGCACAAGCCCTAACCCTTCGTATACACCGTTCTCGAAGCTCTTATCGAACAATAGCTGCATCCCTAAGCAAATACCTATGAAAGGCTTGCCCTTTTCTATCTCACTTAGCATGACTTCCTGTACCCCCGATTCAAACAGGTTTTTTGCTGCGTCTGCAAAAGCGCCCACGCCCGGAAGCACTATATGACTGGCATTCATCAAGTCGTTTTTATTGCTTGTAATGGCAGCTTCAAAGCCAAGGAATTCAAATGCTTTCTGAACGCTTCTAAGGTTGCCCATGCCGTAGTCTATTATCTGTATCACTCTTACAACACTCCTTTCGTGGAAGGAATACCTTCTTCTCTTGGGTCTATCTGGAGCGCAAACCTTACAGCGCGGCCAAGAGCCTTGAAAACCGCTTCAATCATGTGGTGATTATTAGTTCCGTAAAGCACGCTTATGTGCAGCGTTATGCCTGCCGAAGATGACAGCGCCCTGAAGAACTCTTCGAAAATCTGTACCGGCATCCCGCCGACTTCCTGCTCATAGCACTCTACGCTGTATTGCAGGAAACCTCTTCCGGAAAAATCCAGGCTTACCATAGCAAGCGCTTCGTCCATCGGGATGAATTGTGTCGAATATCTATAGATCCCTTTTTTGTCACCTATTGCTTTTGCCAAGGCCTGACCAAGCACTATACCCACGTCTTCCACTGTGTGATGTTCGTCCACACAAAGGTCTCCTTTAACATTCAGCGACAGACCAAGCTTTCCCTGCTTCGCAAACAAGTCCAGCATGTGGTCAAAGAAGCCTATTCCCGTTGATACTTCTCTTACACTTGCATCATCTATATTCAGTTCAAGTTCTATTTTTGTTTCTTTTGTATCCCTTTTTATACTGGCTGTTCTCATAACAGGCCTCCTAATCTTCAAATCTTATCGATGCGCTTCTTGCGTGGGCGTCCAGCCCTTCAGCCTTTGCAAATTTACTTATATCATTATAGCATTTCTTCAATGCCTGTCTATTGTAACAAATGTAGTTTGTTTTCTTTATAAAGTCATCGACTGACAGCGGAGAAGAAAATCTTGCCGTTCCTGCCGTCGGAAGAACATGGTTCGGGCCTGCAAAATAATCCCCTAAAGGCTCCGGCGAATATTCACCAAGGAACACCGCACCTGCATTCTTTACCAGCTTTAATCCTTCCCATGGGTCTTCTGTCAGAATTTCCAGATGCTCCGGCGCAATTTCGTTAGCAATTTCGAACGCTTCATTAAGCGTATCAGTCAAGATTATCGTACCGTAATCCTCTATGCTCTGCTGTGCTATTTTCTTTCTTGGCAGCAGGTTTAACTGGCGCTCTATCTCTTCAGCAGTTCTGTCCGCAATATTTTTACTTATTGTAATCAATATGCTGGCAGCTTTTTCGTCGTGTTCTGCCTGAGACAGAAAATCTGCTGCTATATATGCCGGGTTCGCATTCTCATCGGCTATTATCAAAACCTCTGAAGGTCCTGCTATCATGTCTATCCCTACGCTGCCGTATACCTCACGCTTTGCGGCTGCCACATAGGCGTTTCCCGGGCCTGTCACTACATTTACCCTTGGTACGCTTTTCGTGCCGTAGGCAAGCGCAGCTACAGCCTGAGCGCCTCCTATCTTAAGGATAGTATCAGCACCTGCTATATCTGCCGCGACCAGTGTGAGCGGCTCTATTATACCGTTTTTCCCCGGCGGTGTTACCATAACCACTTCCTCTACTCCTGCGATCTTTGCCGGAATGATGTTCATAAGCACGCTTGATGGGTATGCTGCCTTGCCGCCAGGAACGTATACGCCGGCACGCTGCATAGGTATTATAAGCCTGCCGGTAACTGTACCATCGGTGTTGCATTCATATCCCTCACGCTTTTGTTTTTCATGAAATGCTTTTATATTCTTTGCACTCTTTTCAAGTGTGCTTATTAATTCTTGGGATATAGATTTATATGCAGCATCGATTTCTTCTTTTGATACACGTATGTTTTCTTCATTCAGCTCAAAGCCGTCAAATTTTTTTGTATATTCAAAAAGCGCCTCATCGCCTCGCTTTTTAATGTCAGAAATTATATCTGAAACGACACTGTTTATTTGTTTGTCCTCATCGGTTATTCTGCCCAGTCTGTTTTTAACTTCTTCAATATCGCTCAATTTGTATATCCTCATCAGGATTCCTCCACTGCTCTCTTTATCTTTTCTATAAGTGGCTTTAGTACAGCAGCTTTAATCTTAAGACTGGCTCTGTTTACAGCCAGCCTTGCCGACACCTGTGCAACATCTTCGGTTACTACAAGACCGTTCTCTTTAAGCGTTCTGCCGCTTTCAACGATGTCTAGAATAACGTCGGACAAACCAAGCATCGGCCCAAGTTCAACGCTGCCGTTTAGTTTTATGCACTCGATGGATTCGCCTTTTGATGCATAATACTTCTTTGCAACTTCCGGATATTTTGTTGCAACACGAAGAATTGATGTCGTAAGCGAATTGTCCTGTTTAGCCGGATAACCTGCGATTGCCAGCTTGCATTTTCCATACTTCAAGTCCGCCATCTCGTATAGCGGAAGACCCGCCTCAAGAAGAGTGTCTTTCCCAACGATACCTATGTCTGCAACACCATGGTCTACATATGTCGGGACATCTGTGGGCTTAACCATAATGAACCGTATATCATTCTTCTCATCATAAAATATCAGCTTTCTAGAGTCTTTGAACATCTCTTCACACTCTATGCCGCATCTTTCAAGTATCTTCATCGCTTTTTCAGCCAGCCTGCCTTTTGCAAGCGCTATTGTTATCTGCATAACTTTCTCCTACAATACATTCTTAATGCCGTTATCATCTATAAAAATCGCTTCTTTTGCATTTGTCTTTTTCTTTTCCTTCAAGAGCTCGTTTTTTGTAAGGTCTGAATAAAGCACTGCTCTTTTACCGCTTTCACGAAGCTCTTCTGCATATGCATACGCTTCTTCGTATGAATCCGGGTCTGAAGAGATCACAGCGTCAGTCTCATAATATCCTGACAGGAGCTCCTGTCTCTCCATCGCTATCATTACACGCTTAATGCCAAGCGCAAAACCCGTTGCCGGCATATCTTCGCCAAATTTTGAAATAAGCTCATCGTACCTTCCGCCGGAAACAACCGGAAAACCTATGCCCGGAGTTACTCCTCGGAATATTATCCCCGAGTAATATGCTATATCATGCAGCATTGAAAAATCAATTGAGATATAATCAGTAAAACCATAAGCTTTTAGAAGACTATATACGCTTTTTAGGTTGTTAACTGCATCTTTACACTGCTCGCTGTCAGACAACTCAAGCGCCTTATCAAAAACTTCCTCATCTCCGAATAACCCCGGCAGCTCAGTAAGTTTTACTTTTAGTTCATCTTCTATTCCAAGTTTCGCTGCAACAGCTTCAATAGCCATAACATCTTTTGAATCTACAGCATGTCTTAGCTCGTCGATTTCTTTTTCTTGAAGGCCGATCGAACCAACAAGCCCTTTGAAAAAAGCGACCTGCCCTATATCTATCGTAAAAGTTTTCAGCCCCGCTTTGATCAGCGCCTTTATCGCAAGCGCAATAACCTGAGCGTCTGCCTTATAACTTTTGTCACCTATAAGCTCTATGCCTGCCTGTGTAAACTCACCTGCTTTTCCAAATGCCGGAGCCGCTGTTGCAAATGAATTCTGTATATAGAAAAGATGCTTTATCCCGCTGCCAAGCTTTGTTGCAGCAACACGTGCTATCGGAACTGTCATGTCCGGACGAAGCACGAGTATACGTCCCATTGAATCGACAAATTTTATCATGCTCTCCTGCATGTATGAACCAACACCGCTTTGGAACGCATCATAATATTCATAAGTCGGCGTTTCGATTTCGTCGTAACCTGCCAAAATAAAAGTCTCCCTGATCTTTTTCTCTATATCTCTTTTTATATAGCATTCCGCCGGAAGACAATCTTCAACGCCGGACGGCACATGCTTTTTGTATTCAACCATAATTATCGCAACTCCTTAATTCAACGTTTTAGCACGCTAAACCGCTAATACGCTGTATTTTAACTTGTATTTATGTTTTTGTCAAGTAACAATGAATTAATTCAATGTGATCTCGTCGAAGCTGAACCTTTCAGATGCAAGCTTTGTTAATGAATTATATAAATCGTTCTTTGTTTTTTCAAGCTCCAGTGCAATTTTTCTGGTCTGCTTTAAGATCCTCATATCACCAATGAGGTTTGCCATATAAAGGTCTGAAACACCGCTTTGCCTGCTTCCAAGGAATTGCCCCGGTCCACGCAGGTGCAAATCCTCCTCAGATATTTTAAATCCATCGTTTGTTTTTGCGAGTATTTGAAGCCGCTTGTTATCGTTTTGTTCGCACATCAAAAAACAGTATGATCGCTTGTCTCCCCTGCCTACTCTGCCACGCAGTTGGTGAAGCTGTGATAATCCGAAGCGGTCGGCATTTTCGATTATCATTATCGTAGCGTTGGGAACATCTACACCGACCTCAATTACAGTTGTCGAGACAAGTATGCTAAATTCTGCATTTTTAAACCTTTCCATTGTCTCATTTTTCTCTTCCGGCTTCATTCTGCCATGAAGCAGAGCGGTGTTGTTTTCTCCGAAGCGTTCCTTTAATTCATCGAATACTTCTTCTGAAGACCTTGCTTCCAGCATTCCGCTTTGTTCTATAAGCGGACATACAACAAAAATCTGCGAACCTGAAGATATCTCTTTCTCAAGAAAACCATACATATCCTTGCGTTTGTGTTCGCCAACGACGAAAGTTTTTACCGGCTGTCTGCCGGGCGGCATCTCGTCTATTATTGATATGTCCGTTTTTCCGTATATTATAAGCGCAAGTGTTCTTGGTATAGGTGTTGCAGACATTATCAGCGTGTGCGGTGCGCTCGATTTTGATTCCAGCCTTGCTCGTTGGTTAACACCAAACCTGTGTTGTTCATCTGTTATGACAAGCCCGAGGCTGGCAAACTGAACATTGTCATAAAGCACGGCATGTGTGCCTATTATCATATCGGTGTTGCCGGCAGCTGAATTTTGTGATATAAGCTTGCGCTGTGCTGCAGAGGTGCTGCCAGTTAACAGCTCAATATTTATACCAGTATCTTTGAAGAGCTCACAAGCATTTTTAAAGTGCTGTTTTGCAAGAACTTCCGTAGGCGCCATCATAACACTCTGTTTTGAGTTTCTAGCGCATATATACATTGCATAGAATGCCGGCGTAGTTTTGCCGCTTCCTACGTCTCCCTGCATCAGACGGTTCATCGGCTTTTGCTTTGCAAGGTCCTCTTCAATTTCAGTCATTACTCGAAACTGCGCATTTGTCGGCGAGTAATTTAACAGCGATATAAACTCAACCCTTATTTTCTCACTGCTTTCAAGCCGCACTGCTTCACCCTTTTCCTTACTTTCACGCTTTAAAAGCGCTATATTGAAAAGCAGAAGCTCTTCAAAAATAAGACGTCTTTTAGCGGCTTCAAGGCTTTCTTCATCTTTTGGCAGGTGTATATTTTTTATCGAATAGGTGATGTCTGCAAGATTGTGAAGTTCTCTGAAACCTTCCGGTAAAGTTTCATTTATCAAACCGGAGCATGATTCAACGGCAGATTTCATCAGAATACGCATAGACTTTTGTGTAAACCCTGCCGTAAGTGGATATATTGGGCTAAGCCCGGTTATTTGTTTTTTGCCTTTTTCTATGTGAGGATTCGTAAACTGAAGATTTCTGCCTATTATTTTTGTTGGTCCGCTTATATAAACTTCATCACTTTTTTTATAAATACGGCTCATGTAAGGCTGGTTAAAAAAAACAGCATCCACACTGCCAGTTTCGTCAGATAGCGAGAACTTTGTCAGCGAGACGCCTTTTCTTATTCTTCTGTATGATGGTGCTTTGTCTATAACAGCATTTATACTGTAGATATCGTTAGGTTTTAGTCCGCATATTGTCACTAGCTGCCCGGGAGTTTCATAAGACCTCGGCATATAGTATAGAAGGTCTCTTATAGTTTTAATTCCAAGCTTTAAAAGCAACCCGGCCTTTTTATCGCCTATGCTTTTTAAAGATTTTATGCTGTCATCAGGGCTCATTATTCTACCGCAAATATATAGTAGTATACAGGCTGCCCACCGTATTGCAGCTCTATATCAAAATCCTCATACTTATCTTCGATCATTTCTGCAAGTTTTTCTGCATCTTCCTCTTTTATATCTTCGCCGTAGAAAATCGTTATGATACTGTCATCATCAGTGACCATACCTTCAATAAGATCCATACAGGTTTTCTCGATGTCATCATCATGACATGCAATATTGCCGTCCTGAATACCTATGATATCACCTTTTTTTATCTTCTTGCCTGATATGCTAGAAGCTCTTACAGCAGTTGTTACCTGACCTGTTTTTACCGTTTCAATCGCCTTTTTCATCCGCTGTTCGTTCTCTTCAAAATCAAGCTCCATGTTATATGCAAGAACACCAGTGATGCCTTGAGGGAATGATTTGCTGGGGATAATCTTTACATTTTTGTTTGACAGCTCTGCTGCTTGCTCTGCAGCCAGTATTATATTTTTGTTGTTCGGAAATACAAAAACGTTGTCTGACGGTGCTTTTTCAATAGCTTTAGCTATCGTTTCGGCTGAAGGATTCATTGTTTGTCCGCCTACTACTATTTCATCAACAAAAAACTCTTTGAATATGTTTACAATACCATCACCCGAAGCAACTGATACAACAGCCATTGGCTTTTTTTCAATATCTGAGTGTACACCGTCTCTAAGCTCAGTGTGCTGTTCTCTCATATTCTCTATTTTTATCTTTGAAAGCTCTCCAAAACGTTGTGCGTACTGAAGCGCTTTGCCGGGGTCATTTGTATGCACATGTGTTTTTATCAGATTTAGATCTCCGACTACCAGTACAGAATCACCAAGCTCAGAAAGGTCGTCTCTGTAATCGTCTATATCTTTTTGTGACACACCTTCGTTGACCTGCGTGATGAAGAATTCCGTACAGTATGCAAATTCTATATCCTGAGTAAAATCGGCAAACTCATGATGAGTTTCCGACTCCTCGCTTTCGAATACGATGTCTTCTGAAACAGTTTCACCGTTAACAGCATTCTTGAAACCTTTAAATATAACCAAGAGACCTTTACCTCCTGCATCAACTACTCCTGCTTCTTTCAACACAGGAAGCATATCAGGAGTCTTCTTAAGAGTTGCTGCGCCCTGCTCTATAACTTTGTCCAGCAAGACAGGAAGTTCGTCACCATTCTTTGCGCTTCTGTGACCCGAAGCGGCCATATCCTTTGCAACCGTAAGTATAGTACCTTCTTTCGGCTTCATAACGGCTTTATAGGCTGCATCTACGCCTTCCTGCATTGCTCTTGCAAAATCAACTGTATTAGCTTCCTCGAGGCCCTCAAGACCCTTTGCAAAGCCTCTGAATATCTGTGAAAGTATAACCCCGGAGTTGCCCCTCGCACCCTTTAGGGCGCCAAGAGACAGCGCATCTCCAATAATCGAAACTTTTAAAGAATCCGCTTCCTTTACCTCTTTTACGGCAGACATCATCGTAAGTGACATATTTGTCCCCGTATCGCCGTCCGGAACCGGAAAAACATTGAGAGAATTTAAGTCCTCTTTGTTCTTCTCCAGTAATGAAGCAGCTGCCAAAATCATATCTTTAAACAATCCACCACTTATCATATAAGCGTATTATCCCCCTTAAACCCTTATACCGTTAATGGTAATGTCGATTTTATCAATGTTTAGTCCTGTTATTTTCTCGACTTTATACTTTACAGTATCCATAACGTTTGCAGCAACAGCGGAAATAGAAACACCGTATTCAACTATTATATACAGATGAATTCTCACACTGCCTTCTTTCGTCGTTATCTCTACACCCTTGTTTAGGTTTGAGCCGCGAAGAAGCTCCACTATACCATCCATCGTTTTTCGAGAAGACATACCAACAATGCCGTAGCATTCCATAGCAGTCACGCCGGCAAGATTAGAAAGAAATTCGTCAGAAAATATGATTTTTCCGTTTGAGTTTTGCTGAATAACAGCCATTATTCTTTGCCTCCTATATAAAAAACGTTTACACATCCAAATTCTGTTGCGGTCTTAAATTTATCTTCTTTTTAGGTGCTAGTCAATAGTTTTCACCAAAATGACACGAAAATTTAAAAATTGGTCTTGCCAAAATCAACCGCTGATGATAGAATAATCAAGTTCGATTTTATGGTAAGTGAGGTGTTAATCATGGCTAAATACTGCGAAGTATGCAATAAAGGTATTGTTTCCGGAAACAATGTCAGCCACTCAAACAGAAAATCCAAGAGGACTTGGGCGCCTAATGTGCAGCGTGTTCGTGCTATAGTAGACGGCTCTCCCAAAAGGATGTATGTATGTACAAGATGCCTTCGTTCGGGAAAAGTTGTCCGTGGATAGTTTGATTTAGAATATTCTTTTAAGGGAATCAGTCACCTGATTCCTTTTTTAGTGCATCTTATTTATCGTTTGTAAACATTACAAGTGCATATCCGTCTCTTATTTTAAGATCTGCAAAAGATTCTTTTACAATATTGCTGACCCCCCTTGAAGAACCGACTGCAAGCAGAAGGTCACCTAACGGATAGACAAGACCTCTTGCAGTAACGTGAATATCTCCGCCAAGAGGAAGTATCGAAACGGTCTCTCCTTTTCTATCCAATATCTCAAAGTAGTCTTTACATACGAATATTTCGTTGTTTTTATTATGTATCTTAATCGAAACTCCGCTGTCGAAAGCAAGCTTTAGAAGCGCAATGTTTGACATCGTGTGATCTATACGGCTGCCTATCGCGCCCAGCAACACGATATCGTCTGCATCGCTGTTAAGCGCGAGTTTTACTGCCGCTTCCGTATCTGTTTCATTTTTCATTGGTTCGAGGCGAACTATCTTTGCACCCTTATTTGACTGGGCCCTAACGTTTTTCTCATCTGCTGTATCGAAGTCGCCCAGTAAAATATCTGCATTTATACCGATATCCTCGAAAAAATCTGCAGCACCATCTACGCCAATAAGCATATCTGCCTGCTCCATATAGCTTCTAAGCATCTTTTCTGATGGAGGATATCCTCCGCTAACAATCACGTATTTCATTTTTCCATGCGGAGTATCTTTATCATTTCCGCCGGGTCTTCGGCTTTAAAGATCGTGTTACCCGATACTATGACATTAACGCCCGCTTCAATTACCTCTTTTATATTCCCGGGTCCTATGCCTCCGTCCATCTCTATATCGATGTCTAGGCCTCTTTTATTTATTTCTGTTCTCATGGCTTTTGCTTTTTCAAGAGAAGATTCTATAAAGCTCTGTGCTCCAAACCCTGGATTTACAGACATGAGCAGAATCATATCAACGTTGTAAAGGACATAATCAAGCACATCTATAGGCGTATGCGGATTTAAAGAAACACCTACTTTTTTGCCCGTACTTCTTATAAGCTGCAAAGACCTGTCAAGATGACGGGTGGCTTCTTCGTGAACAGTTATTATATCTGCTCCGGCTTCAGCAAATTCTTCTATATATTTATCCGGGTTATCTATCATAAGGTGTACATCCAGCGGCAGTTTTGTCGCCTTTCTTAAATCCCTTACCATATACTGTCCGAATGTAATGTTGGGTACAAAAGAACCGTCCATTACATCGCAGTGGATATAATCGGCGCCCGCATGCTCCAGCATTTTTACTGCGTCATATATTCGTGTAAAGTCTGCTGATAGTATTGATGGTGATATCTTAATCATATTGTCTTTGCCTCTTTTCCTGAATTTCTTTTAACAATTCTAAATATCTTAAATATCTGTTTTTATTTATCAGCCCATTTTTCAGCGCTGTTTTTACCGAGCAGTCCGGTTCTCCCTTATGCAGACAAGATGAAAACTTGCAATCGTGCGTAAATGGTTCTATATCTTTATAGTAATATGCTAACTCTTCCGGCAATATTTCCTCTGACTCAAGAAACGAAAACCCCGGAGTATCTACAGCCGTTCCGCTGAACCCCTCCAGCAGCAGAAGTTCTGCATGCCTTGTCGTATGTTTCCCCCTGTCTGTCTTTTTTGAAAGCCCTCCCGTCTCTAAATTCAGCTCTGTGAACATTGCGTTTAGCAGAGACGATTTGCCTGCAGCAGATTGTCCGGCAAAGCATGAGCATTTACCTATAAGTATCTTTTTCAGCTCATCTAAACCTTCTTTTGTTGCCGCAGACACAAATATTGTATCACAAGCTTTACCGTATTCCAAAAACAGATTTTCTTTCTCTGACTCGTCTGCTGTGTCGCACTTGTTTATTACCATTATCGGCTCGATATCTGCTTTTAATGCGGATACAATAAGCTTATCACACAGCATGACATCTATCTTTGGTTTACCGGCCGAAGCGACTATAGCAACGATGTCGACATTGGCGACTCTTGGTCGCTTCAACTCGTTCTTTCTTGGCATCAACTCTTCTATGAAGCCATAACCTTCACTGTCTGCAGAAAAAATAACGTTATCTCCCGGAAGAGGAGTTACACCGTCATTTCTAAAGCGTCCTCTTGCCTTGCATTCATATATCCTTCCGGCCATCTCTAAAACGTAGTAAAAACCTCCTACGCCCTTTAAAATCTTACCCTTCAACGTTTTCACTCCGTTCATAGAAAAATATATCGAACTCGTATGCAATATCTTTGTTGATAAATACTTTTACTTTTTTCACCCCTCCTGTAAGTGCATACATTTCCAGCGAAAGCTGCAGGTCACCCTGTTCTGCCTGTATCTCATGAACTTTGAAATTGACCGTTTTGTCATCGATCACTTCTTCATATACTATCTTTACTTTTGAACCGACATCCTCGACTTTGATTTCTTCATTCAGCACTGCCATATACATCAAGTCTGTATACATACTTATATGAAGGTCTATATCGTTATCATACTGTGCTGCAACTCCCTGCTCCGGACTTTGACTCACTACTATACCCGGCTCTTTCTCACTTTCTTCCTGGTATACGAAAATGTTTTTAAAGCCCGCTTCACTGAGAACACCCGCAGCCTGTTCAAGCGTAGTATCAACTACCTGCGGAACTGTACCTGTTTCTTTTTCTGGTTTCGTAGCTATTACAAGATTAACTTCCGCTGCCGGCAATATATCACTTTCGGCTGCCGGGACTTGTGCAATAACAGTTCCTTCTATCATCGATTCATCTACTTCATACGTTGTATCAGCAATGGTAAGGCCCATATCTTCTACAAACGATATTGCTTCCGATTCAGTCATGCCTATAAGATTTGGCATGAATGTTACCTCTGGTCCAAGAGAAACCGTAAGTGTTACCGCATCCTGCATCTGCATATTTGAACCTGATTCAGGTGACTGCTCTATAATACGCCCGGCTTCAACTGTTTCATCATTAATATACACTTCGCTGTAGCCAATTCCCATTTCATCCAATATACTTTTAGCGTTCGCTATATCCATGCCTATAAGCGAAGGAAGAGTATAAAATGCATTTTGCGTTGGTTGCACCTGCGCCCCTGAAAACAAAGCATTTCCTCCGAAAACACCTGCTGCAATCAGAAGAAGAAGTGTTACAGCTATTACGGTAATCTTCCATATTTTACTTTTTTTCAAGTTTATTGATATCATATTTGCCGTGCTATGTTCTTTAATATCAACAAAATCTCCGCTTTTATCTACTATTGAGAGAGCCAGATCTTTTTTAAGCTCCTCAATGCTCTCATACCTGTCTTCTCTATCTTTGCTCGTAGCTTTTAGTATTATTTTATTCAGCGATTCTGATATTTTTTCATTATGCTGTTTTGGCGGGGTTATTTTTTCATTTATGTGTTTTAGTGCAACAGAAACAGATTTTTCACCAGTATAAGGCAGTTTGCCTGTAAGCATTTCATACATTACTATACCAAGCGAGTATATGTCTGAACGCTGGTCAAGCACTTCACCTTTTGCCTGCTCTGGAGAAACATAATAAACAGAACCGATTACCTGACCAGATTTTGATATCTCTGTTGTCACGCTTTTTGCAATTCCGAAATCAGTTACTTTTAGATTGTCTTCGGTACTGATCAGTATATTATGCGGTTTTATGTCTCTGTGGATTATCCCTTTCTTATGAGCAGCACTAAGTGCACTGCAGATTTGCAGAGAATATTCGACTGCATGGCTTTCCGCGAGTGCTCCGTTTTCTTCAATAACATTCTTCAGAGTGGAGCCTTCAACATACTCCATCACCATATAATAGACACTCTCATCATATCCAATGTCGCTTACATGTACGATATGTTCGTTGCTTAACGCAAAAGCAGCCTGTGCCTCTCTTTTAAATCTGTCTACATACTCTTTGCTGTCAGCAAACTTGTCTTTTAATACTTTTAGCGCAACAATGCTGTTTGTTTTTTTGCATTCAGCTTTATAGATATATGCCATACCGCCGGAATCTATTCTGTCTTTAATTACATATCTTCCACCTAAGGTCTTTCCAATCATTTCTCATCGACCTCCGGCGCGGCTATTATTACGCTTATATTATCTGAACCTCCGCATTTTAACGCAGCGTCAACAAGTCTGTTTGCGGCATTGCTTATATCTTTTGCTAGTATTTCTTCTATCTCTTTATCGCTCACACAAGAGATAAGCCCGTCGCTGCACAGAAGAATAACGTCACCGTTCACTATATCAACTGCAAAGAAGTCTGTTTCGATGTCAATATGCGTGCCTACCGCCCTAGTTATTACATTGCGTTTAGGGTGGTTTTCTGCTTCATGAATTGAGATATGCCCAGCGTCCACAAGTTCCTGCACGTATGAATGGTCTTTTGTTATCTGTGTGAGTTTCCCTTTTGAAAACTTATACGCACGAGAGTCGCCAACCTGACCAATAAATACTTTTTTTCCCTTAAAAACTGCCAGCGTTGCAGTAGAACCCATGCCTTTTCTCTCGGAGTTTCGCTTAGCGTTCCCCCATACCTCTTTATTTGCATCACTTATTGCTTTTTTTACATCTCTTGATGTGATTTCATCAATCTTTTTATCTTTGAAAGACTCCGCTATAGAATCTACTATCATCTGACTCGCAACGTCACCTGCGTTGTGACCGCCCATGCCGTCAGCAACAACAGCATAATACTCTCCTGTAAAAATGCTGTCTTCATTATTTTTCCTTATATGACCTTTATGTGTTATGGAATAAAACTTCATATTTCCTCGCATCTTCTTTTAAGCTGTCCGCAAGCTCCTTCAATATCGCTGCCAAGAGACCTTCGTACAGTAGCGCTCCTGCCCTTCTTTTCCAGCTCTGCAGCAAATGCATATGCCTGCTTTATCGTTGGCTGCTTTAGGATTCCATCCGTGTCATTTAGTGGAATAACATTTATATGGCAGCTTAAGTTCCCAGTTGCTTCAACCAGCGCTTCCAAATCTTTTTCCGAGTCATTGAACCCCGAAATAAGCGTGTATTCTATTATAATTCTTCTGCCGGTTTTTTTAAAGTAGTACTTTGCTGCCTGCATTATATCTTCTACAGAGTATATCTTTGCTGTCGGCATTATTGTTTTTCTTTTTTCATCTATTGCGCTGTGCAGAGAGAGGCTAAGATTTATTTGCATCTGTTCATCTGCAAGTTTTTTAATACCGTCAATTATCCCACATGTAGAAAGCGATATGTGTCTCATGCCAATATTCATTCTTTTATTAAGCATATGGATAAATTCAATTACGTTATCGTAATTGTCAAGAGGTTCTCCACTACCCATAAGAACAACATTGCTTATCTTATCATGCTTGTCAGCTTCTATAAACTGTGAGAGTATTTCAAAGGCAGCTAAGTTGCGTAAAAGCCCGTCTTTTCCCGAAGCGCAAAAAACACAGCCCATTCGGCAGCCTATCTGAGTGGATACGCAGAGTGTGTTGCCATGCTTATATTTCATCAAGACACACTCTACAAGTCCGCCACCGCTCATACTCATCAGGTATTTTACAGTACCGTCTTTTGACTCCAGCTTCTTTTTGACCTGAGCATAGCCTTCGCTGAAGTTCTCTGAAAGGGTTTGCCTCAGGTCTTTTGAGAGATTGTTCATCTCACTTATTGGCACACCTTTATTAAGCCACTGCCAAATCTGATTGGCTACAAAAGGCTTCTGTCCCATACCTGCGAGCATTTCCTTCAATTCATCTTTACTTTTTGATAAAAGATCAGTCATTTTTTCTTCTCATTATCGCTATATAGAATCCGTCTGAATCTACTATATGCGGATACAGCGTTTCAGGTTTTTTAGTGTATTCAAAACTTTTATTTTCCTCTATAAAACTATCAGTAATCTGCTCATTCTCTTCTTTGTTTATAGAGCATGTAAAGTATGCAAGCGTTCCGCCCTTTTTAACATACATTGAGCATACATTTATAATTTCTTTCTGCAGCTTTGATAGAGACAATATGTCTTTCATCGTTCTTGTGTATCTTATATCCGGGTTCTTTGCCATAAGTCCCATTGAGCTGCATGGTGCGTCTATCATCACTACGTCAAAGCTTTCTTTCAGACACGGCTCCGGTACTGTTGCATCGTGCTTCACAGCTCTTGCGTTTTTCACGCCCATCCTGTAATAGTTCTTCATAGTCATCTCTATCCTATGATCGTGAATGTCCCAGGCAAGGATATTTAATTCATTATCAGCTATAGCAGCAGCGTAAGCGCTTTTGCCGCCTGGTGCGGCGCAGCAATCCAGCAGCCTATCCCCCGGCTTTATTCCTGCTGAAAGAACGGCTTTCATTGCGCTTTTTGACTGAACAGCGATTTTTCCATTTTTATATATTTCTGTGTCTTCTATCGATGTTAATCCATAGACAATGTAAGAATCATTATTATCGCTCTTTTCATACTTTAGCTGCATCTTATCAAGTTCTTCTGTCAGACTGCCTTTCTTGATTGTATTGTCACGCAGGAATGTGCCATCAGGTGTCTTATAAGACAGTAGCTTTTCAGTAAATTCTAAGCCGAAATCGGCAATGAATTTCTTGCAGATCCATTCAGGATAGCTGTAGCGTATACTTAGCGCATGGGCTCCGCTGCCCTTCGGATATTCAATATCATCTTTTTTTCGCTGAAGATTCCTTAACACTCCGTTAACAAAACTGCTCATCTGCGGTTTCACTTTTTTGATAAGCTTTACGCTTTCGTTGACTGCCGCAAAATCTGCCGTATCCATAAACAATATCTGGCAGGCGCCAAGTCTTAAAACGTTTCTCACCGAAGAGTGTACACGTTTTGAAGTTATAATAACATCCAGTGTATAATCTATATATAAAAGGTTCTCCAAAACCGTCTTTACAAGAAGTGTTGCGAACCTTCTGTCTTCGTCGCTCAATTCAGCTGGTATATTCTTTTTTAAAGCAAGCCCTGTGTATGCGCCGTCACGAAGCACAGCGTTTAGCGTATCATAAGCTGCTTTTCTTGCGGATACAGTCACTCGAAAAACTCCGAAGACAGCCTATTACCACGCAGAAAATCCAGTGTGTTCATACGCCTGCAGCAGGGAGCCTGTATTTCATCAATCTTAAGAAGCCCGCTTCCTGTGCCAACGATAAGTCCTTTTTTTTGATCAGCTTCAACAACTTTACCTGGTTTTGCCTTGCCCTCCAATACACTTGCTTTCCATATCTTATACATATCTTCTCCCTGATAGGAATATGCGCTCATTACAGGATCGAGAGCACGTATAAGGTTTCTTATTTCTTCTGCAGATTTATTCCAGTCTATAAGCCCAAGCTGACGTGACAGCGGCGGATAGTAACTAGCACTTTTTTCATCTTGCTTTATCCTGACCGCAGTACCGTTTTCGATGTCTTTGATAGTCTCTACAAGAATGTCGGCGCCAAGAAAAGCAAGCTTTTCATAAAGTGCCCCTCCCGTCATATCCTTTGGAATATCAGTTTTTACATATGAAATTATATCTCCTGTATCCAGACCTTCATCCATATACATAATTGTTACGCCGGTAGTTTCTTCACCGTTTATTATCGCCCATTGTATCGGCGCTGCACCTCTGTATTTTGGCAGCAGTGATGCATGTACGTTCAAACACCCGTGTTTTGGTATATCAAGAATCTGCTTTGATAGTATCTGCCCAAATGCAGCAGTAACAATCATATCCGGCTGTTTTTCCTTGATAGCCTTAACACCTTCTTCGCTCTTTATCCTGTCGAATTGAAGAATCGGGATATTGTTTTCGTTAGCAGTTAGTTTCACGGGCGGCTGTTTAGGCTTTTGCCCTCGTCCGCATTTACGGTCAGGCTGAGTGACCACAGCTGCTATCTCGTGTCCTGCTTCTATAAGTTTTTCAAGGCTGGGCACTGCAAAATACGGTGTGCCCATGAAAACTATCCTCATTCCTCTTCATCCTCTTGCTGCACATAATCTTGTGTAGTTTCTTTTTCCATTTTATCTACAAAAAGCACTCCGTCCAGATGATCGATCTCGTGACAGAATATCCTTGCCATGGTGTCTTCCAGTTCGATGACTTTTTCTTTGCCTTCTCTGTCAATGTATTCTACTGTAATATGCTTCGGACGCTTTACAACGCCACGTATGCCAGGCACAGAGAGACAGCCTTCGTCGTCAAGCTCTTCACCCGCACGTTTTGATATAACAGGATTGATTATCTCATAAAACTGATCGTCATGCTCTATTATGGCTATTCTGCGGAGTACGCCGACCTGCGGCGCGGCCAAACCAACACCTTGATCATGATGCAGCGTTTCCCGCATATCGTCTAGAAGCTGCAGTGTGCGATTATTTATTTTTTTAACTTCTCTTGATTTTTTCCTGAGCGCTTCATTGCTTCTGCCTGTTACTATGTCCCTTATAGCCATTTAACATACTCCTTTATATCATGTTCTGCGGATTTATCTCCAGCCCAAATGTACAGTCGTTATATTTCTTTTTGTCCGAATAAATATACAACCTTTTTCGGAAATCTGCAAGTTTTGAGTCGTTCAATACCTTTATTAGTATCTGCCAGCGAGACTTACCTTCAATTTTCTTTACCGGAGCCGGGCCGGCATCAAACAGTATTATCTTTTTCTTAAGTTCCTCAAAATCCTTTTCAAAGCCCTGAGCATAATCAAGACAAGCTTTTCTCACTGCATCTTCATCCTTTCCGACAAATACGACCCTAAAGAACACTGTGTACGGCGGCAGCAGAGCAGCTTTTCTTACCTTCATCTCTTCGTCGAAGAAACCCTCGAAGTCGTGCTCCTTTGCAAATTTAATTGCATAATGGTCGGGTGAATATGTTTGTATTATAACCTTACCCGGGTCTTTTCTTCCGGCACGCCCTGCTACCTGTTCGAGCAGGCTAAACGTCTTTTCAGGGCTTTTATAGTCCGGAATCATCAATGAACTATCGGCCGCAACTACTCCGACCAGCTCAACATCAGCAAAATCCAGTCCCTTTGCTATCATCTGTGTTCCTATAAGTATATCTGCATCTGCGTTCTTGAACTGTTCATATATTTTAACATGCGAATCTTTTGTTCTTGTTGTGTCGAGGTCCATTCGCAGTACACGGGCTTCCGGGAAACGCTCCCTGACAAACTCCTCTACCTGCTGTGTTCCAATACCAAACTGCTTTAAGTATTTTTTACCGCACTGAGGGCACACTTCTCTTAGCGGCCTTTTCCTTCCGCAGTAGTGGCAGATCAAAGCGTTTTTTTTAGAATGATAAGTCATACTGACTTCACAGTAGTCGCAGAACTCTACAAAACCGCACCCTCGGCACATCACAAACGTAGAATAGCCTCTTCTGTTGATAAAGAGCATCACCTGTTTGCGGTCGGCAAGCGACTTTTTCATCTCTTCATATAATATTCCTGAAAATATCGTCCTGTTGCCAGCAAGTATCTCTTTTCGCATATCTGCAATCAATACTTTTGGCAGCTTTAGCCCAAACAGTCTTTGCGGTATGCTCACAAGCTCGTATATGCCGTTCTTTGCTTTTATATAGCTTTCAACAGATGGAGTCGCAGAAGCAAGGACAAGGCTTGCATTCTCTATATTAGCCCTCATGCGTGCAACTTCATGCGCTGTGTATTTCGGGTGTATATCAGACTTGTAACTTGTCTCGTGCTCTTCATCAATTATTATAACACCAACGTCGTGGAGCGGTGCAAAAATTGCGGAACGTGCGCCTATTACTACCTTTGCTTTACCGAGGACCATACGCTTCCACTCGTCGTATCTCTCACCGGAAGTAAGCGTAGAGTGATACACAGCTATCTCGCTGCCTATTCTTCTTTCAAACATGGAAACTAACTGCGGCGTAAGTGAAATTTCCGGAACAAGTACTATTGCACTTCTCCCCTGTGCAAGAAAATGCCGCACGACTTTTATGTAAACTTCGGTTTTGCCGCTGCCTGTCACTCCGTGCAGAAGGTACTTTCCCTGCTTTGCTGTTATCGTGTTAATTGCATTGTTCTGGTCTTCAGTCAGATCGAACTCTTCTTCCAGAAGCACTTCTTTCCTCGGGCTTCTGAAGGCCTCAACTATTTCAACTGATATTGCGCCTTTTTCTTCTAGTGCCGTTCTTGCAGACGTATTGTTTTTTACAAGATCAGAAAGCTCATTTACTTTTAGTCGTCCATTCTCTCTTAGTGCATTTAACACTTCGAGCTGCTTCGGCGCTTTTATCTTTCCGTCTTTTGTTAAAAGCGAGGTTGCAAATTCATAATACTCTTCTTCACTTAGGTTATACACATATTCACGTTCGTGTTTATCGCCAACTTTGCCCCCTCGCATCTGTGAAGGAAACATTAGCCGCAGTGAAGTAGCAAACGTTGTATGATAGTACCTGCGTATCATTCCGGCAAGTATTATCTGTGCGTGTGTAAAAGCTGCGAAGTCTGACAGAACGCTTTTAATGCTCTTGATATTGCTCCCTTCGTATTCACATGTTTCGGACACAGAAAGAACGTAACCTTCACGCAGCGTGTTTCCCTTGCCGAAAGGCACTTTTACTCTGTAACCTATCTCTGCTTTTATATCGTCCGGAATTTTATATTCGAATACCTTGTCAACGTTCGAGTGAATTATGTCTACAATGACCTTTGCAAACATATGTCACCTCTTTACGGTTTTTCTATACTCAAAAATACTATTTATGATGTATTTAGCAAGTTCGTGTTTTGTTTTGCTCCCAAGATTTTTTTCACTTCCGTTACTAAAGAAAAGTATTATATTATTATTATCAGAACCAAAGCCCTCGTCCTGTTTGCTTACATCATTCAGCGCTATGATATCCAGATTCTTATTCTTTAGCTTCTCTCTTGCACTTTTTTCATGATCGTTCGTTTCCGCTGCAAAACCTACGATGACCTGTCCTGGTTTCTTCGTTCTGCCAATTTCTTTTAAAATATCTTTTGTCCTAACAAGCTCTATCCTTGTATCTTCACCTTTTTTTATCTTTATAGAAGAGATATCTTTCGGTGTATAGTCGGCAACTGCTGCGCACATTATTACAACATCTGAATCTTTCGATAGCTTAGTCACGCTTTCATACATCTGCGCTGCACTTCGTACATGAACCATTTTAGCTTTATCGACGGCTTCAAGTGAAACCGGGCCGGATACAAGCGTTACATCGGCGCCTCTTGCAGCCGCTGCCCTAGCTATCTCATAGCCCATCTTACCCGAAGACCTGTTGGATAAGAATCTTACAGGATCTATGTCTTCAACAGTAGGCCCAGCTGACACTACCACCTTAACACCCTGCATATCATATAGGGATTCAAAAACTTTTTCTGCGTATTCAAGTATTTCATCAGGCTCTTTCATCCTGCCTGCGCCTTCATCCCGGCAGGCAAGCGTACCGATACCGGTATCCATAACATAGTATCCACGTTCTTTTAATGTATGTAGGCTTTCCTGCGTCGCTTTGTTTTCGTACATAGCAGTATTCATTGCCGGCGCTATAACGACCGGACACTTTGCAGCCAGCAGCGTCGTAGTCAGCATATCGTCAGCTATCCCGCCGGCTATTTTTGAAAGTATATTGGCTGTAGCAGGCGCAACAATAAACATGTCCGCTTTTTTTGCAAGCGCAACATGTTTAACGTCATACTCTTCACTTCTTTGAAAGGTATCGGTTATCACAGCATTGCCCGAGATAGTCTCAAACGTCAATGCACTTATGAACTCAAGAGCGTTCTTCGTCATTATTACGTGGACGTCGTATCCCTTTTTTACTAGTGCGCTGACAAGATATGCAGTTTTGTATGCCGCAATGCCTCCCGATACGCCTACGACAACGCTCTTTGGCATACTTACACTTCTTCCGGCGTTATATACGTAATCCTATCCATATATATTTCTTTTGCAGCCTGAGAAACAGGGTTAGCTTCCTTGTCTTCCGTCAGCGGCTGTGCGCCGTCTACCAGCTGTCTTGCTCTTTTTGCAGACTCGACCACAAGGGTATATCTGCAGTCTGCTTTGTCCTTTAATTCACTTACTCCCGGATACATCATTTATATCACCTGTCCTTTAAATTTATTTCATCTTTATTGCGTGAAACTTTAAGTCTTTCTGCACACAGAATGCACTCCACGCTTTCCACAACATCAATAACGTTATCGTTTACTATAACATAATCGTAGCGTTGTGCAAGTAAAGCTTCACTTTTTGCTTTGCCGAGCCTCGTTAATATCTGCTCTTCAGTATCTTTCCCACGGCTTCTTATCCGCTTTTCAAGCTCTTCCATCGACGGCGGCAAAAGGAATATATATACTCCCTCCGGAAAAACCTGTTTCGCTTTAAGCGCACCCTGCACATCGATCTCCAGTAGAACGTCTCTGCCTTCGTCCAGTTTCTGTGAGACTAAATTCGTAGGCGTTCCGTAGTAGTTACCGTATACGCAGGCATGCTCCAAAAACTCATCTCTTACCAGCATATCTTTAAACTGCTGTTCTGAGATGAAATAATAGCTCTTCCCTTCAACCTCTCCTTTTCTTGGAGCACGTGTTGTGCATGATACTGAAAGAAAGATATCCTTGTTTCTTTTTAGCAATTCATCGCATACCGTTCCTTTTCCTGTGCCGGAAGGCCCCGACAAAACAATAAGAAGACCTTTGCTCATATTACTCCTCAGATTCTATTTCTTTGTCCGACAGCCTGTTCGCAACTGTTTCCGGCTGTACTGCCGAAAGGATAACGTGGTCGCTGTCGGTAATTATCACTGCTCTTGTACGTCTTCCGTATGTTGCATCAACCAGATTTCCCTTTTGGCGAGCCTCCTGGATTATCCTTTTTATAGGTGCAGACTCCGGGCTTACAATAGTTATAAGCCTGTTGGCGGAAACAATATTGCCAAACCCTATGTTTATAAGCTTGATACTCATATGCCCTCCAATAATTATTCTATATTCTGAACTTGTTCTCTTATTTTCTCAACAGTGCTCTTGCCCTCAATTACCGCATTTGTAATATCCATATCCGATGATTTTGAGCCTATTGTGTTAAGTTCCCTGTTCATCTCCTGAACAATGAAATCCAGCTTTCGTCCTGTTTCTTTGCCATTCTTCGTTATCTGGCCAAACTGCTTTATATGTGTTCCCAGACGCACAATCTCTTCCGTTATATCAGCTTTATCAGCTATATACGCTATCTCTGAATTGAATCTTGTTTCGTCCATTTCAGTACCTTCAAGAAGTTCGTTCAACCTAAGTTTCAGTTTATCCCTGTACTCTTTTGTTATATAATCCTTCTTATTTTCGATTACTGTTAGAGTTTCCTTTAACTGCAGCAAACACTCGTCTATATTCTGCTTTAAGTGCTCACCTTCACGCTGCCTCATATCTGTCAGCATATCGATTGCGTCTTTGAGCGCAGACTGCACTAGCTTTGTCAAAGTTTCTTCATCCTGCGACTCTTCCTGTACTACTATGGCGTCAGGTATACGTATTATATGTGAAAGCGCTAAATCATCCTCTAAACCGCATTCTTTTGCAGCCTGACGTGCAGCGTCAACAAAAGAAGTAATAAGGCCCATATCTGCTTGCGCATTCTTTTCTCCGCCGCCGAGTGAAGCGAAATTTATAAAGACATCGACCCTGCCCCGCGAAAGATGTGATTTTATTGTTTTTCGTATGCCTTCTTCTGCAAATCCAAGGGTTCTTGGCATCCTTATGTTTATATCAAGAAAACGATGGTTGACTGTTTTTATCTCTATCGTTATCTTTTTTCCGTCTATTTCGGCTTCAGCTCTGCCAAAGCCCGTCATGCTTCGCAATATATTTTCCATCCTTTTTTTACTATTAGCATATTATTATATCACAGTACTTTTGAAAAAATAAGCGTTTTGAGCAAAAAAAACTCATATACGCTTATTTTCTTCCGATTTCTCTTTATTGCTTGTCTTTTATATAGAAAACAGCTCATCAGCAGCAGGCGGCGCAAGTATTTTTTTATTACCACCTTCCGTTACAGTAATATCATCATCAGTTATTTTGCCAATTATAGCAGCATTGATTCCCGCCGCTTTTAGTTTTACAAGCATTTTTTTACTGTTATTTGTTGTTATCAGCATGCTCCCGCTGCCAATCAGCCTTTTTTCGTTTATGCCGAATACAGAGCATATCTTTTTAGTAACATCCTTAACCGGAATAGCATCGGAACAGAGATCGCAGCCTGTTTTTGAAGCTGTGCAAAGCTCGTGGACAGCTCCGTAAACGCCGCCCTCAGTAACGTCGTGCATCGCTGTTGCTCCCGCTGAAGCAGCCGTCATACCATCTTTTATCACGCTTAGCATATCTTTGAGTTTTTCTAAGTCCTCTAAATCTTTTTCGCTTAGTATATCCTTGATTTGTTCACTGCGCTCTGCTGCGATTATAACAGTACCTTCTATCCCCGCGTATTTTGTCATTATCATATCGTCACCGGGCTGAGCTCCGCTGCTGCTTATAAGCTTGTCTGTTGCTACTCTTCCTATAACAGTTGTGGACAGAACAATCCTTGTCACTGCATCTGTAACCTCTGTATGTCCGCCGATTATGCTTATACCCAGCTCGTCCGCTGTGTTTACAAGCTCCTCAACTACTTTCTTAATATCTTCTATAGTTTTATCCGGCGGAACCAGCATCGTTGCAAGCATATACTTTGGCACAGCACCGGAAGAAGCGATATCGTTTCCAGAAATATGCACAGCAAGCTTTCCAATACCATCGCTGGCGCCTGTTATAGGGTCAGTTGACAGCACACATGCTTCTCCGCCAAAATCTATTGCTGCACAGTCTTCTCCCACTCCTGAAGTTAAAATAACATCTTTTGCAGAATGGAGTTTATCGAGCACTATCTCTTTTAGCTGTTCATTTGTAAGCTTGCCTATCCTCATATTTTACTGAGTTCCTCTATTATTATCTGATTTACTGTTTTCGGGTTAGCCTTGCCTTTTGTTGCTTTCATAACCTGCCCGACAAAAAACGCCATAGCCTTCTTGTTGCCGCCTTTGTAGTCTGCCACAGGCTTTGGATTTTCATCAACAACTGTTTTTATTATGCTTCGCAGCTCATCGGTATCGTTTATCTGAATCAGGCCTTTTTTCTCCACTATAGCAGCTGGATGTTCACCAGTTTTGAATACTTCTTCGAAGACTGTTTTTCCTACAGTAATGCTGATCTTACCGTCGTCAATCATCTTGAGAGTGTCTGCAAGCTGTTTTGGCGTCACGTTCATATCTTCAGCCGAAACGCACTCGTCTTTTAGCAGACGCAGCAGATCTGTCATTATAAAATTGCTTGTCTTTTTAGGCTCATTATATATTTCTATGCATTTCTCGAAAAACTCAGCTATATATCTCTCAGATGTTAGTATCCCAGCATCGTATTCAGGCAGACCAAGCTCTGTGATATATCTGCTTTTCTTCTGCTCCGGAAGCTCCGGCAGGCTTTTTCTGAAACTATCTATCTGCTCGTCTGTCAGCACTATCGGAACTAGATCCGGATCGGGGAAATAGCGGTAATCATGAGCTTCTTCCTTGCCGCGCATAGCGTAGCTTTTGCCTTTAACGTCGTCAAAGCGTCTTGTTTCCTGTTTGATAGTACCGCCGTCCATTATTACTGCTATCTGGCGCTTGCTTTCAGCTTCTATAGCGCTGTATACAGCCGAAAAGCTGTTTAAGTTTTTCATCTCTGTGCGTGTGCCCAGCACATTTGAGCCCTGTTCCCTAACTGAAATATTTACATCACAGCGAAGCGAGCCTTCCTGCATCTTGCAGTCTGACACACCTGTGTATTGTATGATACTCTTTAGAGTCTCTAAGAACTCTTTAGCCTCGCCTGCACTGCGCATGTCTGGTTCCGTTACGATCTCTATCAATGGAACGCCGCATCTGTTGTAGTCAACTGCAGTTCCTGCACCAACTTCGTGCAGAAGCTTTCCAGCGTCCTCTTCCATGTGTATTCTTGTAAGACGCACACGCTTTTTCTCGCCGTCCTCAAAGTAGTCCACATATCCGCCTGTGCAGATAGGTAGGTCGAACTGAGATATCTGGTACGCTTTCGGAAGGTCCGGATAATAATATCCTTTTCTGTCCATCTTCGAAAAGTTAGCTATTTCACAGTTGGTCGCAAGCCCAGCTTTTGCAGCAAACTCGACTACTTTCTCGTTAAGCACAGGAAGCACACCCGGCATGCCTATGCAGACCGGACAGCAATGAGTGTTCGGCTCTCCGCCAAATTCGTTTTTACAACCACAGAATATCTTGGTGTTCGTAGCCAGCTCTACATGGACTTCCAGTCCTATAACCGTTTCAAATCTCATTATCTGTCACCTCCTGTAAACGAAGGTTCAACCATCGGCTCTGAAGCCTGCTCGAGCGCATATGCGGCTTTTAACATCGTCTGCTCACCAAAAGGTTTGGCTATCAGCTGAATACCTATAGGAAGACCGCCTGAGCTCATAGCGCAAGGCACCGATATTGCCGTAAGCCCCGCTATGTTAACTGGAACCGTGTAAATGTCCGTTAAATACATCTGCATCGGGTCGCTGATATCACCAGCTATAAACGCAGGCGCAGGCGCTGTCGGCGATAGTATAACATCGTATTTACTAAAGAGATCGTCGAAATCTCTTTTTATGAGTGTTCTTACTCTCAAAGCTTTCATATAATATGCGTCGTAATAACCCGAACTTAAAACGTAGTTGCCAAGCATCATCCTGCGTTTTACTTCATCACCGAAGCCCTGATTCCTGGTCTGTATATACAAGTCTTTGATATCATCAAACTTTTCTGCACGAAAGCCGTATTTAACACCGTCATATCTTGAAAGGTTGGATGTTGCTTCAGCTGAAGATATAATGTAATATGCCGTAAGTGCATAATCGAATGTCGGAAGCTGTGTTTCCTCTACTACAGCGCCAAGGCTTTCATACGTTTTCACTGCAGCTTCAAGCGCTTTTCTGACTTCCGGGTCAAGGCCCTTGCCGAAGTATTCTTTCGGCAGACCTATTTTCATACCTTTAACACCACGGTCAAGACCCTTTGTATAGTCTGGCAGCTCCATATCTATCGATGTTGTGTCTCGCTTATCGTGACCGTACAGGTAGTTCAGAGAAAGAGCAGCGTCTTCTACAGTTCTGGTAAACGGGCCGATCTGATCCAGCGAAGATGCGAATGCAACAAGGCCGTATCTTGATACAGCACCATACGTCGGCTTTAAGCCTACAACACCGCAGTAGGACGCTGGCTGGCGTATGCTGCCTCCGGTGTCCGAACCCAATGCCAGCGGAGTCATCTTGGCTGAAACGGCCGCTGCGCTACCGCCTGATGAGCCCCCCGGAACTCTGGTTGTGTCCCAAGGATTTTTTGTTGTTTTGAATGCGCTGTTTTCCGTTGATGAGCCCATTGCGAACTCATCAAGGTTCGCTTTAGCAAGAACAATAAGCCCTTTGCTTTTAAACTGTTCAATGACATGCGCATCGTACTGAGGCACGAAGTTCTCTAATATCTTTGAAGAACAGGTGGTGGCAATGCCTTTTGTGCACATGTTGTCTTTTATAACGACAGGTACTCCATCGAGCATGCTTCTGTTTTCACCTTTGCTGCGGCGCTCATCCGACGCTTTTGCTTCTTCCAAAGCTGTTTCAACACAAACCGTATTAAGAGCATCTATTACCGGTTCTTTTTCCTCTATTCTTTTAAGCAGTGACCGTGTAAGCTCAGTTGAGCTTATCTCTTTCTTTTCAAGCGCATCTGATGCCTGTTTCAATGTCAATTCATATGCTTTCAATTATCCACCTCATTCAACGACTTTCGGTACTATAAAACAGCCGTTCTCACGCTGCGGAGCGTTTGATGTCAGCAGTTCATTATCCATGCTGGGTGTGATTTCATCTTTGCGGAGCACGTTTTCTATTCCCTGTATATGAGCTGTCGGTTCTACATTATCCGTATCAAGGTCGCTCAATTTCTGCGCTGCATCAAGTATCTCCAGCAGGCTCTGTTGATGCATTATCTTTTCCTCTTCCGTCAGACTGATTCTTGAAAGCGCAGCTATCTTTTCCACTTCACTTATCGGTACCTGCATTTATAAGTCTCCTTTACTGATTTAAATCATATTCGAACGCCGCAAAAAAGTTCTGCTGCGAATCGGTTATCTCTTTTATAAAATATATTATGCCAGGCCTTTCTGACACCACGAAGTCTGTAGATGAGCAAAGCGCTATAAGCTCTTCTGTCTCAGTTACGATATCGTATGTCGCAAACTCATATTGGTAATCATCAATCGCGTCTTGTGCGAATGATGTAGTATAAAAAATCCTGCTTTGATTTTGTGAAAAATCAAAATTCTCTATCTGTGTATTTTTTACTATATAAGTTTCTACAAGCGTTCCCGTATCGCACAGCTTCAAGTTTGTAGTCCTCTCTTCCCCGCCGGTAGAATATGACTCAAGTACAAGAAGCATTTTACCATCATCTGATATCTTAAAATCTACACCGGAGCAAACTTGCCTTCTTTCATCACTTATTTCATATATCACACCGTCATCTGAAGCTGTTCTGTCCGCAAAGAATATACGCCCCTTTGATACAGCAAGGCTACCGGCTCCTCCCTGCGCTTCCTCTACTGTGAAAATGTTGTAATCCTCCTCGCCGAATTCACATCCGCGAAGCTGTATTGATCTGTCATCCGAACCCGTCATAGCGTATATTGTATCGCTCTCATCAGACCACGCAAAGCAGTCTGTCAGGCTTCCGAAGCCTTCTTCCCCAAGGTTTATCGGCAGAGAAGTATCAAAATCGTACACATAGAGTACACTGTTTTCTATTGATACGTCAAGTATCGCAAGTTTGGTTCCATCATAGGAGAAAGCCGCTTCTTTTACAGAGTAGAATTCAGGTATAGCAAGCTCTGTAATCCTGCCGTTCGTGTCCTGTATCCAAACCTTCTCGGAAAGAAGATATTCATCCTGCGAAAGAGACGGTTCATCCGGTACGTAGCTTCTGGAAAAAGCTATCCTGCCATCGGGTGAAGTATCAAGATACCTTCCGTTTTCTATGAGCACTGGTGTGTTTACCACTACGTCGTTTTTCAGTATTACGCTGTAATCCTTAAGATCTATCCCGCTTTCGTTTATCTCATAATTAGGGAGCGTACCACGTTTTAGATATACTACATATAAGCTCTTTTCTGCAAGCTCGCTTTCAAGTGTTTGATTATTTTGCTCCATGAAGTTTTTAGCTTCATTTTCATTTATAAACGGCTTTGATATAAGCAGTTTGTTTGTTGTGTCAGAGCAAAGCACCGGCATCATATCTATGCTTTCCGGCCAGGTTCCTTCCTGATGCTCTAAAAAAGCATCAGCAACACAGTAATAGCTGCCCTGCGACTCCGGTTCAGTACTATCTAGCGTTACAATAAGTTCCCCATCTGCTTCCTGAACGCTGAAACCAGCGCTGCTAAGAAGCTGAACATATAAAACAAGTGTATCGTTTCTGGCCGGGTATTCCCTGAAAAGCCCGGCTACAAGTGTGCCAAACTCCCAGGATTCTTTAGGCTGGTAGTCCCAAAAGCTTATATTCGAAAGCGTTATCATCAAACGCTCCGGGCTTTCCAGCATTGATACTTCATATTCCGGTAGCTTAACAAGTTTTGATTCTGGATATCCGTTTTCCCGGCTGCCGCTAAGCATAGATATCGTTATGACTGTATTGCCGTTTTGCTGTATTATATCTATATCTTTAACGTTGATGTTTTCTGCAGGCTCAGGAAAACCGCCGCTCGCTGTCTGTGACGGCGTGGGTATATCTCCAGTCTGACCGGCATTTCCATTACAGCCTGTCAAAAAGATGATAACTAATACTATGGTTATTATAAGCCTGGCAGTTTTCATTTATATCCTACTCTATTTAAAAAGTTTTTCTGCACATCTTTGCGCATTTGTTTTTATTTCATCTATATCCACTCTATTGAACCGGCCATTCTCATAAAGGATTTCTCCGCCTATCATCGTCATTACAACGTCGCTGTCGCTGCCGCTGTAGACAAAATTGCTAATCAGATTGGCCTTTGGGCAATATCTTATTCCCGAAGTATCGATTATGATAATATCCGCCTGTTTGCCAGCTTCCAGACTCCCTATGCTTTTTTCCATCCCAAGTACCTTTGCGCCGTTTATAGTAGCAGTTTCTACCGCTTTCATAGCCGGCATGACTTTTGGATTTTTACGAAGAGTTTTTTGCAGCATTGCCATATACGTCATCTCTTCCATCATAGAAAGATTGTTGTTGCTGCCTGCACCGTCTGTAGCACAGCTTACGTTTATTCCCATATCCAGCATATCTGCAACACGGGCTATACCGCTGCCTAGCTTTAGATTGCTCTGCGGGCACGACATTACACCAACATTTTTATCCGACATTATCTTTAAATCTTCATCGCTTACCCAAACACAGTGGGCAGCCATTACGGGAAGATCCAGCACTCCCAGGCTGTTTAACAGAGCTATCGGCGTTTTGCCGTTTCTTTTTATACAATCTTCATGCTCTCCCTGAGTTTCTGAGACATGAACGTGTATCCTTGATGAAAGTTCATTTGCCGTTTCTAATATCTTTTCAAATGTCTGCTTGCTTACTGTGTATTCAGCATGCGGAGCTATCGCCGCTTCGACTCTTTCATAATCTTTGACTTGCTCAAATAAATCCCTGGCTTCAGCCAGCCTGTCTTCCACACTCTTGCCCATATCTATTATAGTAGCGCCTATTACTGCTCTTATTCCGGAATCCTGCGCTGCTTTTGCAATGTCATAAGAAAAGTTGTACATATCGTTCATGCACGTGACCCCGCCGGAAACGAGCTCTGCCATACCAAGCATACTTCCCCAATATACATCTTTTGATGTTAGATTATCTTCAGCAGGCCATATTGCATTCTGCAGCCAGTCCATGAGGTCCATGTCATCTGCAGCACTGCGGAACAGGTTCATTGGTATATGTGTGTGCGTATCAACAAAACCGGGAGCTATTATTCCGCCTTTTGCATCAATGACCCTGTCAGCTTTAAAGTCCGGCGCTGTTTCTTGTTTGCCTACATATGAAATGACTGCATCATTTATCTGAACGCAGCCTTCATAGCATTCCGCCTTATTGTTTGCAGTTATCAGAAATCCGTTCTTGATATAAATGTTCATATTCATTCTCCATACATATATCTGCGTTGCTCCGGCGTAAGCTTGTCTATCGTTATACCAAGTGACTCCAATTTAAGCCTTGCAACATAATCATCAAGCTCACACGGAACGTTATAGACTTTGTTCTCCATGCTGCCTTTATGTTCTACAAGATGCTTTAAAGACAGCGCCTGCAGTGCAAAGCTTAAGTCCATTATTTCTGCCGGATGCCCATCACCTGCAGCAAGGTTTACAAGCCTTCCTTCGGCTATCACATAAAGCGTTTTTCCGTTCAGGTTATAACCTTGTATGTTGTTTCTTGCTTCAAAACTGTCTTGTGCAGATTTTTTGAGTTTTGCTACTGCCACTTCGACATCAAAGTGGCCCGCATTGCACATCATCGCTCCATCTTTCATACGCTCAAAATGATTTTGCGTTATTACGTCATTGCAACCTGTTACTGTTATAAATATATCACCCAGAGTTGCAGCCTCGTCCATAGTCATAACTGAAAAGCCGTCCATTACGGCTTCTATCGCACATACAGGGTCAACTTCTGTAACAACGACTTTTGCGCCAAGACCTTTAGCACGCATAGCTACGCCTTTTCCGCACCAACCGTATCCTGCCACTACGACCGTTTTCCCCGCTATAACGAGATTTGTAGTTCTCATAATGCCGTCCCATACGGACTGGCCTGTTCCGTAACGGTTATCGAATAGATGCTTGCACTGTCCGTCGTTTACGGCTATCACAGGAAATTTGAGCGTACCGTCCTTCTCTTTCTGCCTATAACGCAGTACACCTGTTGTCGTTTCCTCACATGCTCCTATAACGCCGCCGGCTTTGCATGCAAGCGTTGTATGCAGCGCTTCGGAAAGATCTGCACCGTCATCCAATACAAGATCCGGGCCATTGTCAAGCGCCATAGAAATATGCCGCTCGTATTCTTCCTGAGTCGCTCCGTGCCAGGCATAAACGTCCATCCCGCCCGCTGCAAGTGCTGCGGCGACATCGTCCTGCGTTGACAGCGGATTAGAGCCGGTGACGGACATTTTTGCGCCACCTGCTTCAAGAACCCTGCAAAGATATGCTGTTTTTGCCTCCAAATGTATAGACAGCGAAACCTTTAAGCCATCAAAAGGCTGCTCTTTTATGAATTGTTCTTTTATAGACGAAAGAACAGGCATATGGCTTTGAACCCAGCTTATTTTTGTTTCGCCCTTGCTGGCAAGGTTTATGTCTCTTACCTGACTCATCTATATCATCTCTTTCACTCGTTTTTTAAGGTATTCCGAGAATTCATCTTTAAGATCGTCACGGCTAAGCGCCTGATCTACTGTAGCTTTCAAGAATCCGAGTTTATCTCCAACGTCATATCTGTTGCCTTCGAACTCATAAGCGTACATACCCTCTTTAACCATCAGAGTTTTAAGAGCATCTGTAAGCTGTATCTCGTTGTTCTTGCCCGGAGCCTGATTCTCCAGTATATCGAACACCTGCGGCGTTATCACATAGCGTCCGAGGATCGCTATGTTTGAAGGAGCATCTCCCGGAGCCGGCTTTTCCACCATATCGCAGACTTCGTGCAGTCTGCCTTTTGCATCTTTATCTGCCGGAGCTATTATTCCGTACTTATCAACTTCGCTGTCTGGTACTCTCTGAACCCCAATAACAGACCTTTTATGTTCGTTGTATACATCTATAAGCTGGCCTATTGCCGGTTTTTCAGAAACTATCATATCATCACCAAGCAGCACAGCAAAAGGCTCGCTTCCAACAAAATCGCGAGCGCAGCTTATTGCATGCCCAAGTCCCCTTGGTTCTTTCTGCCGGACATAAAATACATTTACAAGATTTGAAATGTCTTCTACAACACTTAACAGCTCTTGTTTTCCCTGTCTTTCGAGCTCTGCCTCAAGCTCGTAAGATTTATCAAAATGGTCTTCAATCGTACGTTTTCCCCTGCCGGTTATTATTATTATGCTCTCTATACCTGCGGCTATCGCTTCTTCAACGATATACTGTATCATAGGTTTGTCTACGACAGGGAGCATCTCTTTCGGCTGAGCTTTTGTTGCAGGCAGGAATCGGGTCCCAAGCCCTGCGGCTGGTATTACTGCTTTTCTTATTTTTGTCATATAACCCTCCAATCTTTGCATTACTACAACTTCGCTATTATACTACATTTTGTCTCTTTTTTGTTTACTTTTTTATTAATAATATACTCCATGTTGTTTTTTTAGCATAACTTTACCGCTATGCACCGCAACAAAAATGCGCTTGACCAAAACAAATGTTCGAGTTATAATTATATTAGAATATTTGTTCGGTTTGGTGGTTTATATGGACAGGGTCATACTTCACTGCGATTTAAATAGCTTTTTTGCTTCTGCGTCTATGCTGGAACATCCGGAGCTTGCCGGAAAGGCCGTCGCTGTCTGCGGAGACGTCGCCAAAAGGCATGGCATTGTGCTGGCAAAGAGCATGCTTGCAAAACGTGCGGGTATAAGGACCGGGGAAGTTTTGTGGAAAGCCCGGCAGCTATGCCCACAGCTTATCACACTTCCTGCCGACTATCAGCTTTATATGAAACTATCCAAGAAAGTGACTGGTATATATGAACGCTACACAGGCAGGATAGAACCTTTCGGTATAGACGAGTGCTGGCTGGATATCACTCCTCACAAAAAATCTGAAACTTACGGCAGAGACACTGCAGAAGAAATAAGAAAGACCATAAAAAGAGAAACGGGGCTGACAGTTTCTATAGGCGTTTCGTGGAACAAGATATACGCTAAGCTTGGAAGCGACTACAAAAAGCCGGACGCAGTCACTGAAATAAGCCGTAAGAACTATCGCAGCATAGCATGGTCCCTGCCCTGCCGCGATCTTATCTGTGTTGGCAGATCTACAGGCAAAACGCTGGAGAAAGCGGGAATAAACACCATCGGCGATATCGCTAACTGCCCGAGGCCTTTTCTGAAAGCGCTGCTTGGGAAAAACGGGCTTACGCTGCACGACTTTGCCAGCGGCAACGACGATTCGCCCGTGCAGAGTATAGACCACACGTATCTTGTTAAAGGCATAGGCAACAGCATGACTACCGTTCATGACCTGGTCAGCGACATCGAAGTGAAGCAGGCCTTTCTTATACTTGGTGAAATGGTCGCATACCGGGCACGAAAAAAACTCCTGCAGGGAAGCGTTATCGGCATATACCTTAGAGACAAAGACCTCGTCAGCGTCACAAGACAGATAAGCCTTGGACGCTCTACGTTCATATCAGACGAAATGGCGGAGCACGCTATGACGCTGTACCGGGGCAACTGGAACGCCGCAAAACGCCCCATACGCTCTATAGGCCTTCGTCTGGAGCGTCTTTCTCCCATCGGGCTCTACACACAATTAAGCTTCGTTGATCCCCGACGCACCTTTCTTCAGGACCTTGAATTTGCAAAGGACGACATAGTCCGGCGTTTCGGCAAGGAGGCGATCACACGGGCAAGCCTTATGAAAACAACGGTAGTCGAAAACAACCCCAAAGAGCAGCACATCGTTCATCCTCTTTCTTTTTTCAGGATGTGATCATCCCGGAGGCCAACCCAGAGACCTTCCCCCCAGCAGATGGAAGTGGAGATGGTCAACAGCCTGCCCTCCGTCTTTGCCGGTATTGGCAACTATTCGGTAGCCGCTGCGCATCCCGAATTCTTCAGCCAGTTTCTTTGCTACGCTGAAAATACGTGCATAAATGTCAAAATCGCTTTCCTTAGTATCGGCTACAGATTTAATGTGTTTTTTCGGTACTATCAGAACATGTACCGGAGCCTGCGGATCTATGTCGTGAAAAGCCAGTACTGTTTCATCTTCATAGACTTTGTTTGAAGGAATCTTGCCTTTTACGATTTTACAGAACAGACAGTCGTCCATATAGGTTCTCCTCTCATTACGCCATTCTTTATCTCTTCGAGACGCACCTCTGCGCACTCGTTTTCTTTTACATTTGCAGCAACACGAACATAACGCTTTGAATATCCTTCAGTAAGCCCGGGGGAAACCTTTGATTCTTCTTCAAACAGGACTTCATCAGTTCTGCCTATCAATGAACTTAAGTATTCATGTTCAAGCTTTTCGCCTATCGATATCAATTGTTTTGCACGCTGCCTCGCCGTTACTGTCGGAACTTTTGGTTTCATATCGTATGCTTTAGTGCCTTCTCTGGCAGAGAACGGGAATACGTGCAGCCTTGAGAATCTGGCTGTTTCAACAAACTTAGCTGTTTGCTCAAATTCATCTTCCGTTTCACCCGGAAATCCCGTTATTATATCTGTAGTTATAGCCGGAGTATCAAAGTGTTTTCTTAACATCTCCAGCATCTTTAAATATTCCCGTGGGGTGTATTTCCTGTTCATACGTTCCAGTACAGTTTTTGATCCGCTCTGTAATGACAGATGAAAATGCGGACACAGGTTTACTGATTTAGAAAGCCGTTTTACAAATTTTTCGTCGATAATACCTGTTTCGAGCGAACCCAGCCTTATCCTTACATTAAGGCTATCAAGTGCCACCACAACATCTGCCAAGTCTTTGCCATCATCACTATATGAAGCTATGTGTATCCCGGTCAAAACTATCTCTTTAGCGCCGCCGTCAGTAAGTGTCTGCGCCTCTTTAAATATTTCGCTCAGTTTTCTTGAACGTGACCTGCCCCGAACATATGGTATAATACAGTAGCTGCAAAAGTTATTACAGCCCTCCTGTATTTTAATCGTTCCTCTTGTTCGCTCGCCGGACGTTGAAACACTCATTTTCTCAAAGCCGCATGCATCTATGTTATGAACTGTATTTAGATTATCTTTGCCCAGCAATATCTCATCTGCTATGTCTGCTATGCCGCTTCTGCCGTCCGTACCTACAACAGCACACACGCCATCATATTCCAACGCTTTACTTGAATCTTTCTGTGCCATGCAGCCAGCCACAATGACTTTTCCCAGCTTTGTTGCACGCCTTATCATGGAGCGTGATTTTTTATCTGCCGTTACAGTTACCGTGCATGTGTTTACAACAACAATATCGCTTGGCTTTCCAAAAGGAACCGCTATAAAGCCGTTCTTTTCGAACTGTTCGCGCATGTATGTTGAATCATATGCATTTACTTTGCATCCAAGTGTATAAAACGATACCGTTTTCAATATTTCATTTGTCCTTTTTCGTAAAAGCACGCCGATAATACTGCGATTCCGGCAGTTTCGGTACGCAGAATCCGCCTGCCTAGCGTTACAACAACAGCGCCTGCTTCACGCATACTATCTATCTCTGCCTTTTCGAAACCGCCTTCGCTGCCAATTACTATTCCTATATCCTTCGCTTCTGTTCTAAGCGCCTGTGAAAGATCTTTTATCTGTTCTTCTTCATAGCAGGCTATCAGAAGCTTGTGCCTTTTCATAAGATTAAGCGCATCATGAAAACTCTGAACATCACTTACGTTGGGTATTATACTTCTTCCGCTCTGTTTAGCCGCTGAAAGGGAAACCTTCGCCAACTTTTGTCCTTGTCCTTGCGGCCGCTTTACACAGCGTTTTGACAGAAAAGGAATTATTTCATGCACACCTAGCTCTACAGCTTTGTCTACTATATCGTTCATTTTTGCAGATTTTGGGTAAGCCTGATACAGTGTTACTTTGACATCAGGTTCAGCGCTGCCTGTTTCTTTCTTTATGATTTCTGCAGTTACATCCTTGTCAATATTGCTGACAGCGCAGTAATAATCCATACCGCTTCCGTCGATAGCTATAAACTCTTCACCGGCCTTCATACGAAGTGAATTCTTCATATGAGCAGCTTCTTCACCAGTGATCTTCAAGTAGTTATCATATACATTGTCTGTAAAAAATCTTCGCATGTTACTTCCTTACAGCAAGCGCTCTCCAGTCGGCCATTTCCATTGTTTCTATAACACTCAAGCTATTCTCTTTAATTGACTCTAAAACATCCTCAAGTCTATCCTCTATTATACCAGACATGATATATATCGCATCATCTTTCATATATTCTTTAACTCTTCCGTTAAGTCTTATTATTATATCAGCTATTATATTTGCAAAAACAATATCATATTTATATGGTTGTGCACTTTCAAGCAGGTCTGACTGAATAGCTTCCAGTTCTATACCATTTCGCACTGCGTTCTCTTTTGTGACTTCGACGCTTACGCTATCATAATCCAGAGACGTTACTTTTTCTGCCCCCAGTTTTGCTCCTGCTATTCCAAGTATTCCTGAGCCACAGCCAACATCCAGCAATGACCATCCTTTTTTTTCAGGTTTATATTTCTGCAAGAGCTCCAGACACATCTTTGTTGTTTCGTGAACTCCCGAACCAAATGCCATTCCAGGATCCATTTCAATAACAATTTCTTCCGGTGATTTATCATATACTTCCCATGTCGGTTTTATTATTATGTTGCCTGCGGCACGAAAAGTAGTAAAGTTCTTCTTAAAGTTTTCGTTCCAATCTTTATCAATAACCTCGTCAATGCTTAACTCCAGACTGCCTGTTTGCGCTTCGCTGCTTTCGCTTAGCGTTAACAGATCTGTTTTTATTTTTTTCAGAGTTTCTTCGAAGCCAAGTTCTCCGTAATAGGCAATGATAGTCGTTTCGGGTAAGTTTATTACATCCTCGCCGTATTCGTCGCCCTTTGCCTCAGGAACAGAGCCACCCTTTACTTCAACGCCCGAAGCTCCTGCATCTACCAAAACAGATGATATTAAATCGCCTGTCTGTTCGTTAGTTTTTATACTGACCTTTTTCCACTTCATACTATTTGCCCTTTACGCTGTCAAAAAAGTTCTTTTTATCTTTACTAAGCTCCTCGAACTCCTTAAGCAGCTTCTTTTGTTTATCCGAAAGTTTCTTAGGCGTTTCCACTTTTACTTGTACGTATAGGTTTCCTTTTCTGCTCGAGTGAAGATGCTGTATGCCTTTATCTTTAAGCCTGAATACCGTTCCCGTCTGTGTTCCGGAACCCATCTTATATTTTGCTTTACCGTCCAGCGTCGGGATGATAAGCTCGTCGCCAAGCGCAGCCTGTGCAAATGACACCGGCATTTCAAGATATAGGTCGTAATCATCTCGCCTGAAGTATTTATGCGGGGCAACTCTTATATATATCTGAAGGTCTCCGCTTGGTCCTCCACGCTGTCCTGAGCTTCCCTCTCCTCTCAATGTAAGAATCTGTCCGTTATCTATTCCTGCCGGAATATTTACCTTTATATTCTTTTGCTGCTTTTTGATTCCTCTTCCGCTGCAGTCACTGCAAGGTTCTTTGATTATCGTGCCTCTTCCTCCGCAGTCCGGACAGTCTACAACATTTACAATATTGCCGAATATCGATTGTGTCTGTCTTCTTATCTGTCCGGTGCCGCCACATGTCCTGCATGTTTCCGGCTGTGTGCCTTCCTTTGCGCCAGTACCCTTACATGTGCTGCAGGTTTCATTTCTATTTATGCTAACTTCTTTATTCGTTCCGAAAGCCGCTTCTTCGAAAGTTATTCTCAAATCTGCTCTGATATCCGAACCACGAACAGGTCCGTTTCTGCGGTGCGAGGTGCCTCCGCCGCCAAAGAAGGAATCAAATATATCGCTGAAACCACCTGCAAAATCTCCGAAACCACTGAAACCACCACCGAAACCACCGCCGCCGTTTTGATCGAAGGCAGCATGTCCAAACTGGTCATACTGTCTGCGTTTATTTTCGTCACCTAAAATTTCATACGCTTCGCTGACTTCATGAAACTTTTCCGGTGAGCCTGCGTTTTCTTTATTGGTATCCGGATGATATTGCTTTGCAAGCTTTCTGTAAGCCTTTTTTATTTCCTCGCTGGTTGCGTCTTTTTTAACGCCAAGCACTTCGTAGTAATCTCTTTTCGTTGCCAAAATACACTTACCGCCTAAACAGATTTTTTTACTGCTCTACAAAGCCAAAGCAGTTATAAACTGCTCTGGCTCTGCAAAGAAAACTATTAATTTATGTTGCTTAATTATTGTTACTCGTTTTTGTCGTCGTCAACTACTTCATAGTCTGCGTCAACAACATCGTCTTCCTGCGGGGCTTCCTGCCCCGGGCCGCTTGTGCCAGCACCTGCTCCGCCCGCAGCCCCAGCATGGGTGTCTGCCTGGTTGTAAACTTTTCCGAATATCTCATAGGAAACTTCGCTCAGCTTATCTGTTGCACTCTTTATCATACCGGAGTCTTCACCGCCAAGAGCGCTCTTTACGTTTTCAATCTCAGTTTCGATCTTCGCCTTGTCATCTGCACTTACTTTATCGCCGAGGTCTTTGAGAGTCTTCTCTGTCTGGAACACCAGTGCATCAGCATTGTTTCTGATCTCTACCTTTTCTTTTTCCGCCTTATCTTCTTCAGCAAACTTTTCAGCGTCTTTAACAGCTTTGTCTATCTCATCGTCGGATAGGTTTGTCGAAGCCGTTATAGTGACTTTCTGTTCATTGCCTGTGCCAAGGTCTTTTGCGCTAACATGAACTATACCGTTTGCATCAATATCGAACGTTACCTCTATCTGAGGTACGCCACGCGGTGCCGGCGGTATACCCGTAAGGTTGAACCTTCCAAGGGTCTTATTGTGTGACGCCATTTCGCGTTCGCCCTGAAGCACGTGTATTTCTACACTTGGCTGACCATCTGCAGCTGTCGAGAACACCTGACTCTTCTTTGTAGGTATCGTCGTGTTCCTTTCAATAAGCTTTGTGAACACTCCGCCCAAAGTCTCTATACCAAGCGATAGCGGTGTTACGTCGAGAAGCACTATGTCATTAACATCTCCGCCGATTACGCCTGCCTGGATTGCTGCACCTATAGCTACGCATTCGTCCGGGTTTATGCCTTTGTACGGGTCTTTTCCGGCTATGGATTTAACCTTTGCCTGCACAGCGGGGATCCTTGTTGAGCCGCCGACCAGTATGACTCTTGCAAGATCAGACGGAGTTACGCCTGCGTCCTTCATTGCTTTGCTTGTCGGGCCTGCAGTCATTTCAACAAGATCGGATGTAAGTTCGTCGAACTTTGCGCGTGTCAGCGTCATATCAAGATGCTTAGGGCCTGTTGCATCTGCTGTGATAAACGGCAGATTTATGTTTGCCTGAAGAACACCTGAGAGCTCTATCTTGGCTTTCTCTGCTGCTTCTTTCACACGCTGCATCGCCATTTTATCTTTAGATATATCTACGCCTGAATCTTTTTTAAACTGGGCTACGATATAATCCATAACTTTATTATCGAAGTCGTCGCCGCCAAGGCGGTTGTTACCGTTGGTTGCAAGAACTTCGAATACACCATCACCTATCTCGAGGATGGATACGTCGAAAGTGCCGCCGCCAAGGTCGAAGACAAGAATCTTCTGGTCATGGTCTTTTTCCATGCCGTAGGCAAGTGAAGCTGCCGTAGGTTCGTTGATTATACGAAGTACGTTTAGCCCTGCGATCTTTCCTGCGTCTTTAGTTGCCTGTCTTTGGCTGTCAGTGAAGTATGCAGGAACGGTTATTACGGCGTCCGTTATTTTGTCGCCAAGATAGCTTTCCGCATCTGTTTTCAGCTTCTGAAGTATCATCGCTGATATCTCCTGCGGGGAGTAATCTTTACCGTCTATCTTTACCTTTCTGTCTGTACCCATATCCCTTTTTATTGAGCTTATGGTCCTTTCAGGATTTGTGATAGCCTGGTTTTTAGCAACTTTACCTACCAGTCGTTCACCTGTATTAGAAAACGCAACTACAGACGGTGTTGTCCTGCTGCCTTCAGCGTTTGGTATAACAGTCGGCTCGCCGCCTTCCATTACAGCAACACACGAATTTGTCGTTCCAAGGTCTATTCCGATTATTTTTCCCATTTGTCGTTCCTCCTATTTATAAAATTATTTACTTACTATTACCATGCTGTGGCGCAGTATCTTATCGCCAAGCATATATCCTTTTTGCACTACCTGCACAACTGTGTCCGGTGCTACTCCCTCTTCAGAAGGCGCCTGCTGTATCGCCTGATGGAGGTTCGGATCAAACGGCTCTCCTTCAGCAGGTATTTCCTTTACACCCATTGAAGACAGTATGTCCGATAGCTGCTTATATACCATTAACACACCTTCAGCCAGTGCCTTGTCCTTCGAATCTTCAACGTGACTCAGCGCCCGTTCAAAGTTGTCCATTACAGGCAGTATCTTTACTACAGTTTCTGCGCAGCCGTCCTGGATCGCACAAGAAACAGCGGCCTGATTTCTCTTCTTGAAATTGTTGAATTCACTGAATGTGCGCTGATAGCTGTCAAGGTATGTGTCCCTTTCCTTTTGAAGCGCTTCCATCGCTTTTTTCATCTTTTCAATATGCTTATCATCCGTTTTTTTAACTTTTTCATTTTTTATTTCAGCGTCGGCTTCTGCCGTTCTGTTATTTTCTTCGCTTTCCTGCTTTTTAATCTTGTCTTCTTGCATCATTTCCTCCGCTTATTTTTTGTCACATTCATCAAGTCCTGCAAAATCTGACAGTATACTGTTCAGACTGTTGCTCACGTATCCTAGTATAGACACTATTTTTGCATAGTCCATTCTTGTCGGACCTATTACACCGAACGAGCCAAGCGATTTGCCTCCGACCTTGTAAGTAGCCGTCACTACACTCATGTCCTTTAATTCCTCAGCCTCGTTCTCCTGCCCGATAGTAACTGAAAACTCGAGCTGTGTCACTTTTTTCATCATGTCATACAGCATATCCCTTGTTTCGAGCACAGATAAAAAGCTCCTTGCTTTTTCTACACTCATAAAGGATGGGAAGTCTATTATATTTTGCGTTCCTCCAAGGACTATTCCTTGCCGCCCGTGCGGTTCTACACTCGTCTCTATCGCAGACATTATATCTGTTACGAATTCTCTATTGCCTTTTACGTTTTCTTCAAGGCCAGCAATCAAATCCTTCTCGGCCTCTTCAAGCGTTTTGCCAGCTAGTTTTTCCGTAAGAAGATTAGAAATCATCACCATTACGTCAGTAGATATATCGATCGGCACAGAGATAACCGTATCATTCACAAGACCTGCGTCAGTTACTACCAGCAGCACTGCTCTTCGATCTGTTATTTTTACTATCTGTATACTTTTAATAACAGACTTTTTAAGCTGTGGCCGCAGCACCATCGATATCTGGTGCGTTGTTTTCGATAGTACCTGGGCAGCCTTTTCCATTACCTGCTCTATTTCAGACATCCTGTCTTCAAAATAGCTCCGTATCAACTCTGCTTCCTTCGCATTAAGCTTAGATATTTTCATCAGTCTGTCTACGTAATACCTATATGCTTTGTGCGATGGTATTCTTCCCGCCGACGTATGCGGCTGCACAAGAAAACCAAGCTCTTCTAAATCTGCCATCTCATTTCTTATTGTAGCGGAGCTAAAGTCAATATCGTTCTTCTTTGAAATCGTCCTTGAGCCAACAGGAAAACCGGTCATGATGTAATCATCTATGACTGTTTTTAATATGCACAGTTTCCTTTCACTTAAGTCCATATACTTCGCCCCTTTGTTTGTTAGCACTCTTGCCTGACGAGTGCTAATATAACGATATAAAAATAACACTTATTGCCTTCAAAGTCAATACTACAGGCCTATATTCACATATTTTTCATAAATTTTAATATGAGAGTATTTTGAAGATCGAATCCTTTTAAAGTCGGGTAAATACCTCTGTTATCTCTTGTTATAAGACCATCTTTTAATGAAGAAATAACAGACTGTTTATATACAAACATAAGGTCTTTTTCAAAACTGATTTTGTAATCTTCAAAGCTTATCCCATCAGCAAGACGCAGATGAAGCATTATATACTCCTGCTCTCTGTCTGGCAGCGATAAATCTGTCTTTTCTTCAAAAGGTATATTGCCTTTCGTTATAGCTTCTATATATTCATTTAATTTAGTAATATTAGTTCGCCTGCTATTGATATCATATGAACTTGCAGATAAGCCAAGACCGATATATTCACTCCCGTTCCAGTATTTTAAATTGTGTTTACATTCATAGCCCGGCTGCGCAAAGTTGGATGTCTCATAGTGCCTGTATCCGGCTGCTGTAAGCAGCTTTACAGCGTCATGATACATCTGCCTGTCCGTTTCATCTTCTATGCCGCTAAAAGTACTGTAGAGCTTTGTGCCTTCCTCAAGTTTAAGCGAATAGCATGAAATATGCTGTGGCGCAAGCTTAATGAGCCGGTTTATTGTTTCTCTGTAATTTTCAACACTTTGACTGGGCAGCCCGAATATCGTATCTACATTTACATTCCCGATATGCGTTTGTGCAAGCTCATAAGCTTTAAGAAAATCCTCATACGTATGGCGTCTTCCTATAGCATCAAGCACACTATTATCGTGCGACTGCATACCGATACTTATTCTGTTTATCCCGTTCTCAGCATAAGCTCTTATCAAATCTTCATCAACTGATTCGGGATTCACTTCTATCGTAAACTCATCGGTATCTATATTTATAACATCTCTTAAACCGTTTATTAATTTTTTTATTTGCCATAACGACAAAATAGACGGAGTTCCTCCGCCTATAAAAACTGTGTCTACAATATGTTTATTTATGTATTCTCTTTGCAAATGCGCTTCTTTTATAACAGCTTCTATGTAAGCTTCTGTTTCATTAAGCCTGTCCGGGTATGATGTAAAGTCGCAATAGAAACATTTCCTTGCACAAAATGGTATGTGAACGTATAGTCCAAGCTTATTCATCAGTCCATCTTAAGCACAGACATGAACGCCTCTGAAGGCACCTGTACGCTGCCAACCTGTCTCATGCGCTTTTTTCCTTCCTTTTGCTTCTCAAGCAGCTTTTTCTTCCTCGTTATATCACCGCCGTAGCACTTGGCAAGAACGTCTTTTCTCATTGCTTTTACTGTTTCTCTTGCAATAATCTTGCCGCCTATAGCCGCCTGAATAGGTATCTCGAACATCTGCCTTGGTATTGCAGTCTTCAGCTTCTCCGCTATGCTCCTGCCCCTTGCGTACGCTTTGTCTCTGTGCACTATTATTGACAGCGCATCGCACATTTCACCATTAAGCAGCATATCCAGCTTTACAAGGTCACTCTTCTGGTAGCCTTTAAGCTCATAATCAAGAGATGCATATCCCCTTGTCCTTGATTTCAGAGAATCAAAAAAGTCATAGATGATTTCGTTTAACGGCAGGTCATAGTGTATCATCACTCGTGTTGCTTCTATATATTCCATGTTTTTGAACGTCCCGCGCTTTTCCTGACACAGATCCATGACCGCTCCGACATATTCCTCCGGCGTCATTATGCTGGCTGAAGTCATCGGCTCTTCCATATAGTCTATATTGGCAGCAGGCGGAAGGTTTGTCGGATTATCAACTACAACTTTATCGCCTTTCAAAGTCGTTACATGATAGCTGACCCCCGGTGCAGTCGTTACAAGATTAAGGTCAAATTCCCTCTCCAGACGCTCCTGTATTATCTCCATATGTAGAAGTCCAAGGAATCCGCATCTGAATCCAAACCCCAGCGCGACAGATGTTTCCGGCTCATATATCAACGAAGCGTCGTTAAGCTCCAGCTTTGCCAGAGCTTCTTTTAAATCTTCGTAATCTGCACCGTCAGCCGGATATATACCACAGAAAACCATCGGCGTTACTACTTTATAGCCGGGCAATGCTTCTTTTGCTCCATTGACAGCATTCGTAATTGTATCACCTACTCTAGTATCTGACACGTTCTTTATGCTTGCAGCTACATAACCCACCTCTCCCGCTTCCAACGATTTCGTCTGGAGAAGCGCAGGCAGGAAAACCCCGACTTCAGTTACTTCGAAATTTTTGCCTGTCGACATGAACTTTATCATATCACCAGGCTCAATTTTACCATCCTGAAGCCTAATATAGCTTATTGCCCCTTTATAGTTATCATAAAAAGAATCGAATATCAGCGCTTTCAGCGGTTTTTCAGCATCTCCGGACGGCGGCGGAAGCTTTGTCACAATAGCTTTTAAAACTTCATCTATTCCTAAACCTTCTTTTGCGCTTATCCTCGGCGCATCTGAAGTATCTATCCCTAAAACATCCTCTATCTCCTGACAGATTTCATCAGGACGTGCTGAAACAAGGTCTATCTTGTTTATTACAGGTATTATCTCAAGGTTGTTGTCCATTGCGAGGTATACATTTGCAAGCGTCTGTGCTTCGATGCCCTGGGTAGCGTCAACAACAAGAACAGCCCCCTCACAGGCAGCCATGCTCCTTGAAACTTCGTAAGTGAAATCTACATGTCCCGGCGTGTCGATAAGGTTAAGCGTATACTCTTTGCCTTCGAAGTTATAGATCATCCTTACGGCTTGTGATTTTATTGTAATGCCACGTTCCTGCTCCAGCTCCATCGTGTCCAATACCTGTTCATGCATATCACGGGAAGATATCGTATTGGTTTTTTCGATAAGACGGTCTGCTAGAGTAGACTTACCGTGGTCGATATGTGCGATTATACAGAAATTTCTGTATCTTTCCTGGCCCATGTGCCCTTTCCCCTCCAATTGCTTATAAAAAGTCTAGGACTATAATATATAAAACGTGTATAAAAAGCAATCAGTTCTTTTTTTATTATCTGCATCAAATTTTAAGAACATTAAAAATTTCAAATGCAGTTCTAGCTATATAAATAGTTTTAATATGTTTTCTTTGTCACTTCATTGTTGCATGCATTAATCACTTTATGTTATTTTATCTATAATATATAATTTAATTTTTAGGTGGAATATTTATGACATATAGTGATTTTTGCAATCTTTATAAAGAAAAAGATTTTATTTGGATAAAAAGTAAAGAAATGGACATCGGCGGCGGTATAGTAAGAATTGAAGATATTAATACACTTGATGAATTCGATAATATTGACAAAGTTATGATTTCAGGCTTGAGGCAGGATACATTTGAATATTTCATTAGCAAATATGGAAAAAGAATTAAGTTTTTAAAGTTTTTTAAAAACAAAATGGTTGAAGATTTTTCACTACTTTCGTCGTTAGAGAATGTTGAATATATTGATTTTTTCATCAATCAAAGAGCAACGAATCTTTGGAATATGTCAAACAATAAACATCTCTGCGGATTGGCAATAGATGATTTTACAAGGTTGCATTCACTTAAAGGTATTGAAACGGCTCCTTCGCTTGAATACCTTCATTTTGGTGACAAAATATGGAGAAAATCCATTTTGACTGACCTTGATCCACTACTTAAGACAAAATTAGTAGGGTTTTCATTTAATGGTAAGGCAATAGAAAACAATGATATACTTATTTTGTCAAAAATTAAAAGTTTAAAACATTTTAACTGTCCAACAAATCTTTACACAACAGAAGATATTGCTAAATTAGTAGCTACTTTCCCACAACTTGAAGGCTATGCCTTAAGACCTTATGTTAAATTTGACAGAGAATGTATTCAATATGCAGACATCTTGATATGCGGCAAAAGAAAACCTTTTCTATATTCTGATAAAGATAAAAATAGAATTGATAATTATGCCAAAAAATTTTATGAATTAGTTGAATATTATAAACATAATGTTGTTTAATTTTTATAGTATTTATTTATAGATATAATATTTAATAGTGGAGGAATTTATATGGATAAAATCCAAAAGTGCCTTGATGCCTTGAACAAAAAGGGATTCCATGCGCTAAGTGTGCCTGACAAAGAAACGGCGGTAGAGAAAGTTTTTGAAATAATAGGTAAGGAAGAAACAGTTGGAGCGGGCGGAAGCATGACACTAGAAGAAACGGGTGTTGTCGATGCGCTGCTCAGAAGAGGCAACACCGTCTATTCCAGCAATGTAGCGAAAAAAACAGGCATGGACAAGGACGAGGCTAGGAAACAAGCAATGATTGCAGATGTGTTTCTTTCGTCCACTAATGCACTTACGCTTGAAGGCGACCTTATAAACATCGACGCTATCGGGAACAGAGTGGCCGGTATGTTCTATGGGCCTGACAAGGTCGTTATAGTAACCGGAAGGAACAAGCTTACCGAAAATCCTCATACTGCTATTCGCCGCATTAAAGATATCGCCTGCCCATTGAATACAAAAAGACTGGGGCTTGATACACCCTGCGCCATAACAGGCAAATGCAACGAGTGCAGCAGCGCCAAGCGCATATGCAATGTAACAGTCAGGATTGTGTATCCGCCCTGGGGTAAACAGATTCACGTTATAATAATAGACGACGACTACGGGTTCTAGAATTATGAAAATACTTGCAATAGAAAAAGAAATACCGGGCGCTGATTGGTCTAAAAGCGAACAGATACTTCTTAATGAAGCTCTGCATGTAAAAGGACTTATGGGACAGGGTATAATAAAAGAGATATACTTCAACGAAGAAAACTGCGCTGTTATAATACTGGAAAGCGAAAGCGTCGAATATGCAAAAGCCGTCCTTTCACATCTGCCTCTAGTTGTAGCTCGCCTTATTGAATTTGAAATGATGGAGCTTAGGCGCTATACGGGGTTTGAACGCATCAAATGAATCCGGCGGATTCGATATCTGCCTTGATCTGCTCTGAAAGCTGTTCTTTGCTTTTAAAACGTATCTCGTCACGGATACGCTTTTTAAAGTTAATTGTAAGAAGCTTACCATAAATATCTTCACTAAAATCAATCAGATGGGTTTCTATAGTCAGCATCGCTTTATCGGTTACCGTCGGCTTGATGCCTATATTGCACACTGCATTATATTTATTACCGTTATAAATGGCTTCGACGGAATATACGCCGCTTTTGGGCATAACTTTTTCTTTTGGCACTTCGATATTTGCCGTCGGGAATCCAAGACTTTTTCCTATCATATTTCCCCTTGTTACTGCTCCACTCATGAAATATTCATATCCTAAGAGCTTATTGGCGCCTACAATATCGCCCTTCCACAATAATTCACGTATCTTAGTAGAACTAACCGGAATCCCGTCTACCAAAACTTCTGGTATTACTTCAACACTGTAACCAAACTCTTCACTGTCTTTTTTAAGCTGCTTAGCATTTCCGGCAGCATTTTTACCGTAAGTATAGTTATAGCCGGCTATAACACAGCAGGGATCAAATGTATCTTTTAGCATACTTTCAAAATCATGTTTGTCTATACCTGCAAAACTTTTGTCAAAATGAGCTATACAAAGATAGTCAATACCTGTTTTTTCAAAGGCACCTTCTTTTTCGACAAGAGTATATAACTGCATAGGCTTATGTTTTTTTCTGAACACATCCGCAGGGAGTGCATCAAAAGTAAAGGCAATGGTATCTCCGTCGTGTTTCTTGGCTGCATCTATCAATGCCATATGCCCAAGATGAAGCCCATCGAATGTTCCTAGTGCAACGCTCGCATTATTAAAATTTGTCTTCTTTGACTGTTCTATCGTGATAATACGCATTTTTAGTCCACCAGCCGAGTTGTTATTCTTATACTATTATCCACTGCCTGACCTATTCCCAGCAGTTCGCCACCGCAATATACAGCAGCCTCTTCAACGTTATTCACCTGAAGCTTTACAGCTCCTCCGTTGTAAAGAACAGTCCACTGTTCTCTTCCCACATCAATTTTCGGCAAATCGCCAAGAAAATTGTCGATAGGTATCACAGCTTTTTGCAGACCGCTTCCCATTTCTTTTAGTTCATCTATAGCTACGCTGTTTTCTATATTAAGCCCGGCACTTTTAGTTCTTGCTAAAAACGACATATAGCCAAGGCTGCCAAGGCTCTTTGCAATATCTTCGCATAGAGTCCTAATATATGTCCCCTTTCCGCATGACACTCTTATCAGATGTGAAGACACTCCCGTTTTGCTCAGATATTCTATTTCACGGATATCTATATTCCTCATCACGGGTTTGATTTTTTCCCCTCTTCTTGCAAGCTGATACAGCTTTCTTCCATTCTGCTTTACGGCTGAATAGTCCGGCGTCCGCTGCTGAATGATACCTGTGAAATTGGCAAGAACATCCTCTATATTTTGCGGTATCTTATCTGTTCTTTTAACGACTTTTCCATAACTGTCTGCTGTGTCCGTTTCAGCGCCCAGAGTCAGCTCTGCAATATACTCCTTTTCATGCCCCATTAGGTGCGAAGATATCTTGGTAGCTTTTCCTATACACACCGGAAGAACGCCGCAAGCGCCCGGATCAAGCGTCCCTGCATGACCGGTCTTGCATCCTGTCAGTCCTCTTAAAAACACAACCGCCCCGTTTGAAGACATGCCGGGCGGTTTTAGAAAATTAATTACACCGTTCATATTATCAGACAAGCTCCGCAAGCTTTTCGAGCACCTCTTTTTTTGCCTTTTCGATCTTTTTGCCTATACAGCAGCCTGCAGCATTTTTATGCCCGCCGCCTCCGAAAGCTGCTGCTACACTGCATACGTCTACATCGCCTTTTGAGCGCAGACTGACCTTTACACCGGTATTTATTTCCCTCAGCATTACTGCCGCCAAAGCTGTATCAATTTCTCTTGCATAGTTGACTATATTATCGCAGTCGCTTCCGTCAGCACCTAATTCTTCAAGGTCACTCATTAAAAGTGACATTATTGCGATTCTGCCTTCGCTGTACATTTCCAAGCTGGATATAGCACGCCCAATTAGCTGTGTGGAAACAAGAGAACGCCTCCTGAACAATATTTCAGCGGTACTTCTTAAATCGAACTTCTCTATCAGGCGAGAACTGATTGACATGCAGTTTTCACTTGTATTGGAATATGTGTAATTACCGGTATCGGTAGAGATAGCTATATACAAGTATTCGGCTGTCTTTGCGTCAATTTCAAGCTTCATTTCATCAAGAAGCTCGTATATTATCTCGCCGACAGATGATGCCTCTTTTACATAGTTGATTTTAGCAAAAGCGTCATTTGAAACATGGTGGTCTATATTTATAGTATTGTCGTATTTTTTAAACAGTTTATATGACTTACCCATCCTGGATTTATCTGCGCAGTCAAGACTGACAGCAACGTCATACTTCTCGCTGATTTCATCCGGCATAATTAGAATACCGCTATCCATCAAAGGCTGGTACTTTTCAGGAACCGGGCTGTCGCAGCATACTTTTGATTTATAGCCTGCAGCCGATAGCGCGTTATGAAGCGCATAGCAAGAGCCAAGCGTATCGCCGTCCGGTTGGGTATGAGCAATAATCAGGATGCTTTCCGCATTTTTAAGCGCCACTGCTATGTCAGTTAAACTCTGTGCCATCCTTCTATACTTTCTTTAATATCTCGGATATCTTGCTGCTGTATTCTATCGAGCCGTCAAGAATGAACTTGATTTCAGGCAGACGTCTTATTCTTATCCTTCTGCCTATTTCGTTCTTTATGAAATGCTCTGCGTGTGTAAGAGTTTCAATAGTTGAGTTTCTCTTTTTATCTGTATCAAACACACTGATATACGCTTTTGCGTATTTTAAATCTTTGGAAAGCTCGACTTGCGTTACGCTTGTCATCTGAGATATCCTAGGGTCCTGCATTTCCGTGAATATGATCTCTGACAGAGCTTTCTTGAACTCTGTATTTATTGAAGACAATCTGTCTTTTGCCACTATCTTTTAATCTCCTGCTCTTCGAAGGCTTCTATAACGTCGCCTTCTTTTACATCGTTATAATTTTTCAATGTTATACCACATTCGTAGCCCTGAAGCACTTCCTTAGCATCTTCTTTGAATCTTTTAAGCGATGCAAGTTTTCCTTCATGAATGACAATATTATCACGTAGCAGCCGTACTGAAGAGTTCTTGGTTATTTTGCCGTCTGTTACATAGCTTCCCGCTATCGTACCTATGCTGGAAACATTGAATATCGTTCTAACTTCTGCATGCCCTAGTATAACTTCTTCGAACTCTGGCGCAAGCATACCCTTCATAGCAAGCTGTATGTCTTCTATAGCCTTGTATATTATACGGTACATGCGGATCTCAACTTTTTCTTTTTCCGCTTCCTGTCTTGCCATACTGTCCGGCCTTACATTAAAGCCGATTATTATCGCATTAGATGCCGAAGCCAGCATAACGTCCATAGCTTTAATAGCGCCAACGCCAGCATGTATAACCTTTACACGCACCTCGTTGTTTGAAAGCTTCTCTAAAGCCTGTTTTACGGCTTCAACCGAACCCTGAACATCCGCTTTTATAACGATGTTAAGATCCTGAACTTTTCCTTCTGCGACCTGCCCAAACAAATCATCAAGCGATACTTTTGAAAGATTCTTAAGCATATCCGCTTTCTGTTTATCTTTTCTTTCTTCTGCGACCTGCCTTGTCAGCTTGTCTTCTCTGACGGCATGAAGTATGTCTCCGGCTACCGGAACTTCCGAGAATCCGACAACCTCCACAGGCATTGACGGCCCGGCTTCTTCGACATTTTTGCCCATATCGTCTACCATAGCCCTGACTCTGCCGTATGCAGTACCTGCAACTATCATATCCGCTACTCTAAGAGTACCATTTGATACTAGAACGGTCGCAACAGGACCTCTGCCCTTGTCGAGCTTAGCTTCAACTATCGTACCCTTTGCGAGCCTGTTCGGATTAGCCCGTAGCTCCTGAACTTCCGCCACTAGATTTATCATCTCAAGCAGGTTCTCAAGGCCTTCTTTTGTTATCGCCGAAACAGGAACCATGATAGTGTCGCCGCCCCAGTCTTCCGTCACAAGGCCGTATTCTGTCAGCTCCTGCTTTATCTTCTCTATGTTTGCATTAGGCTTGTCAATCTTGTTTATTGCAACGATTATTGGTACTTCCGCAGCTTTTGCATGATTTATAGCTTCTACAGTCTGGGGCATTACACCGTCATCCGCCGCAACAACAAGTATAGCAATATCTGTTACCTGCGCACCCCTTGCCCTCATTGCAGTGAAGGCTTCATGTCCCGGTGTATCCAGGAATGTTATCTCGTTGCCTTTGTGTTTTATCGTATATGCGCCGATGTGCTGTGTAATTCCGCCCGCTTCATGTTCTGTTACTCTAGTTTCTCTTATAGCATCCAAGAGAGAAGTCTTACCGTGGTCAACATGGCCCATAATTGTAACTATAGGAGGTCTTGTCTCTGTTTTCTCATCCGGTTCTTCCTGATGTCCTTCATCCAATACATCTTCTGCCGTTTTGTCAAGCTTGAGTTCAAGTGTTATATCAAACTCAGCGCAAATCAGCTGGGCTGTATCGTAATCGATCTCTGAATTTATATTGCACATCATTCCAAGCAACAGCAGTTTTTTCAAAATTGCTGCAACCGGCTTACCCGTCTTTTCTGCAAGGGATTTTACTGATATCATTTCTGTTGTCATCACCGCTTTATCTATTATAATTGGCGCTATAGGCTGCTGTGCTATCGTCTTTTTGTTTCTCTTTCTTCCACGATAGCGGTCATCACCCTCGAATACACCTTTTTCTTTAATTTTTCTTGACTTTCTTGAATAGTCATCATTATAGTTGTTGCGTTTCCTGCTAGTAGTTTTCTTACCGCTGTCAACGTGAACATAACCTGTTGTTCCGCTGTGCTTCTTTTCTTCGGCAGGCGCTGTTTTTTCATTACTTGGCTTGCTCTTGTATTTTGAGACGTCACTTTTCTGTGTCGGCTTCTGTCTCTCTTCTTTCTTTGGCTCAGGCTTCTTATCTGCAGTTACCTTTACAGCTCTGGGCTGGTTTTCATTCTTTTCCGATTTTACTTCTTTTGCAGCCGGCTTCACTTCTTTTGCAGCTGGTTCTACTTTCTCTTCTTTAACTTCTATTTTAACTTCATCTTTATCTTCTTTAATAGTTTTTTTAGGTGTTTCTTTATTTTCTGCTGCTGCTTTTTTCTCTTCAATTGCTGCTTTTTGCGCCGCAGCCTTTTCAGCTTCCTGTCTGGCTTTCTCTGCTGCAAGTCTAGCTTCCTGTTCTTCCTGCTGCTTTCGCTCTTCGGCAGCAGCTCTTTCCAGCTGCAACATTTCTGCTTCTATCTTTTTTAGCGTGGCAAGATGGCTCTGCACACTTGTCTGCAGCGCCTCCATCTTTTCAACCGTCTCCTTTGACATGGTTTTCAGTTGTTTGTTAAGATCGATAATCTTTATTTTGCTCATTAATGCCACTCCCTCTAATACGCTTATCCGTTGATTAAGGCTTCCTTAAAGCCTTTGTCCGTTACACCCGCGACCAATATATAATCTCTTCCCAAAGCCTTACCAACAGGCTCGTCTGTCAATATTATATCAATATCTTTTTCTTCACACATTTTTTTAAAATGATTCAAAGTTCTTTCAGACACGCTGCTGTTTAATATCAGCAACTCTATCTTGTTTTCCTTTATTCCCTTTTCACACGCCGCCGTTCCTGTAAGCACTTTTTTAGCTTTATACGCAATGCCCAGCAGCGACATTTTATTTGATGTCACGGCGCAATATCACCCTTTTAATAGCATTATAGCACTCGTCGCTTAGCTTTGTTTCAAGCATCCTTTGAAAGGCATTTGTTTTTTTTGCTCTGTCAAGACACTCTACTGTCGGGCAGATATATGCTCCTCTTCCAGGCGCTTTCCCCGTTTCATCAGCAAAAAGCCCTTCTTCATTCGCAACAATGCGTATAAGCTCTTTCTTCGGTTTTTTATCTCTGCATGCAATGCACATGCGAGTTGGAGTCTTTTTTTTCTTCAAACAAGATCGCCTGCCCTATTTTTTATCTTCTTCAGCCTCTTGATCTGCATTTTCATTATCTGCTTCTTCAGTATCCTGTTTTTCTTCCTCTTCAGCCTCTGCAGAATCGCTGCTATTATCATCAACCGGCTCGTCGAAATCATCGTCAAACTCTATTTCTTCGACTGTATCTATCATACCATCGTCTATTTCGATGTCTTCATCATCATCGTCAAACAAAGAATCTTCAATCTGTTTCTGGCTCTTTATGTCGATCTTCCATCCAGTAAGTTTTGCCGCCAGCCTTACGTTCTGGCCTTCACGTCCGATTGCTAGTGAAAGTTGATAGTCCGGCACAACTACTTTAGCCGCTTTTTCTTCTTCGTTTATCTGTACCATCAGCACCTTTGCCGGGCGAAGAGAATTTGCTATATACTCTATCGGATCGCTGCTCCATGGAATAACGTCTATCTTTTCGTTTCCAAGTTCAGATACTATCCTGTCTATACGCGAACCCTTCTGGCCTACGCAGGAGCCTACCGGATCTACGTTTTCATCCTCTGAATAAACTGCGATTTTCGTCCTTGAACCCGCTTCTCTTGCAATGCTCTTTATCTGGACGATATTCTGCGCTATCTCCGGAACCTCTATCTCGAAAAGACGCTTCAATAAACCCGGATGTGTTCTTGACACAACTATCTGCGGTCCTTTTGTCGTCTTTCTTACCTCCATAACATACACTTTTATACGATCGTTTATGTTATAACGCTCTGACGGAACGCTCTCTGACGCAGGCATAACGCCCTCAGCGTTTTCAAGCTCTAAAAGAATGCTGCCTTTGTCAACTCTGTGTATTACAGCGTTCATTATCTCGCCTTCACGTTCTATGAACTTATCAAAGACGACGCCGCGCTCTGCTTCCCTTAGCTTGTGCACAACTACCTGTTTTGCAGTCTGTGCAGCTATTCTTCCGAATGTGCCAGGGTCTGCTTCCATCTCAACTACGTCTTCAGGCTCGTAAGCAATATTTATCTTGCGAGCATCTTTCAAAGAGATTTCCTGTCTATCGTCCTCAACTTCTTCAACAACGATCTTTTTAACAAACACTCTGAAAGAGCCGTCTGAACTGTCGACCTCAACACGAACGTCCTGATTAACGTTATAGTTTTTTTTGTATGCAGACACAAGTGCGTTCTCTATCGCATCTATAAGAACGCTTTTTTCAATTCCTTTTTCTTTTTCCAACGCATCCAGCGCACTTATGAACTCAGTGTTCATTAAGATACCTCCATTAATCTAAATATCCACGTGCAAACGTACTATAGCAGTCTCACTGTATTCAAACTCAGCTTGCTTGCCGTCGCTTTCTATAATAAAACTGTTTTCATTAAAACTTATAAGCTTTCCTGTAAACATCTTTTGTTTCTTCTGTGCTTTATATGGCTTCACGTCAACTTCTTTTCCAATGCTGCGTTTAAAATCTCTTTCAGATTTCAGCGGTCTATCCAGTCCCGGCGAAGAAACACACAGAAAATACCCTTCGCTTACCGGGTCCAGCTCTTCTATCACATCGTCTATCGCTCTGCTTATCTTCTCACAATCGTCAAGCCCTATGCCTTCACTTTTATCCGCATATACGATAAGCTCTGTATCCGGACCGTTTTTCTTTATTTCCGTTCCGACATACTCATAACCCAATTGCTCTATTATCGGGATAACTGCATTCTCTACAGCTTGCTCTGCTTTTTTAGACATCCAAAAACTCCTGCCATACAAGTTAAAAGAGCGGGAATATACCCACTCTTTCAAATTCGAAACTCTTTCTGCTAGAGAATAATACCATAACATATCAAAAAGTGCAAGTACTGCGTTGCTGTTTTATGGCATATCTATGCTTACTTAAGTTTGTCAGTTTTAATTAAGCATTATTACGGCCGCCATTGCTCCTGTTATTCCTTTATCCCTCCTGTGAGAGTAAAAAAGCCTTGGGTTATCGTATGTGCATAAATCTGATAACGTTATGTTGCTTGCTTGTATTCCGGTAGCCAGCATATCTGTTACACACGCTTTTGGCAGGTCTATATATACTTTGCCTTCGTTAAGGCGTAGGACTTCAGATCCGAATAACTGCTCGTATACGCTGTATACGTCACTCTTCACTTCGAAATGCTTTACGCTTATACAGGGACCTATAGCTGCTAATATGTCTTCGTTTTTACTGCCTATTCCTATAAGAGAACCTACAGCTCTTTTTATTATGTGTGTCGAAACACCTTTCCAGCCTGCGTGGCAGATGGCAGCGGCCCGTCTTACCGGATCATAAAAAAACAACGGAACGCAGTCTGCATGATATGTGACCAGCGGCAGGCCTGTCGTCGAAGTAACAAGACCATCACAAAATACGTCCAGTTCGTCCTTTACAACACCCCTGCCTTCTTCTGCAATATTTATTTCTATCACATTGTTACCGTGTTCGTATCTGTTTGCAACAGCTTTTTTATAGTCAAACCCTGCAGCTTGACCGAAATTATAAAAGTTTTGTTTGAAATTATCTTCGTTTTTTTCTCTGGTTCTGCTGAAATTTAGAGAATCATACGGTTTTGGACTAACCCCGCCGATCCTCGTCGACATCACACAGGTCACACCACCCGCTTTTTCAAATGAAGGGATGGTCAAAAATCTTACGCCCTTTTTTTTCCATAATGTGAACCCGTGATTTATTTCATTCATTTTTCTTCTTCCAGTATATGTTTTAACTCCTTCATGAATGTATCCGCATCTTTGAAATCTCTGTATACAGATGCAAATCTTACATATGCAACATCATCCATATCTTTTAAGCCATTCATGACCATTTCACCAATTTCTCTGCTAGTGATCTCCTGGCGAAGAGAATTGAATATCTGCTTTTCAATGGAGTCTACAAGGGCGTCGATATCATGAATCGAGACAGGGCGCTTTTCACACGCTTTTATAAGGCCGAATTTTATCTTGTCGGCATCATAAGGTACACGTTCGCCGTCCTTCTTAATTACAAGAAGCGGAAGGCTGTCGAACTTTTCATAAGTAGTAAACCGTTTCTTACACACAAGGCACTCACGGCGCCTACGTATAGAGTTGCCTTCGTCGGTCGGTCTTGAGTCCACCACTTTGCTGTCAGGATGTCCACAATATACACACTTCATAACATGCCCCTTTTTATTTTTTATATATTATACCATACATATTGTGAAAAACAATTAAACCTATAAATAAAGTGCACTAACTAAAGTATTGTTTATCTATCTCTATATAGTAAAAACTCAGCAAGGTCTTTAAGTCCCTTGGCTTTTTCCCCAAATATAATGAGTGAGTCAATTGCTTTTTTTGTTTCTTCCTGTGCAATTTTCCCAGACTTATCTATTCCGTATAACGAAACAAACGTCTGCTTTCCTGCCGCTTCGTCTTTTCCTATAGATTTGCCCAGACTGTTCTCATCTCCCGAAACATCAAGTATATCGTCGATTATTTGAAAAACAAGGCCGATGCTTTTACCGTATTGCTCAAGTTTCTCTGTTTGTATATTGTCAGCGCCTCCTATTATAGCACCGCATAAAACCGACGCCTTTATCATTTCTGCCGTCTTTTTTTCATGTATATAAGAGAGTGTCTCCTCACTCTTTTCTTTGCCTTCAAATTCAAGATCGGCAGCCTGCCCGGCTATCATTCCGCTAACACCGCTAGCCTTTGCAATAATTCTCATTGCTTTTGCATATTTAACTGCTTTCTCATTGCTCGCGTTAGCTACTTTATCCGACATTATTTCAAAGGCCAGATTTAGCAGGCCGTCTCCTGCAAGAATCGCCATTCCTTCGCCGTAAACAACGTGGTTTGTAGGCTTTCCTCTGCGCAGTGTATCATCATCCATTGCAGGAAGGTCGTCATGTATCAGCGAATAGGTGTGTATCATCTCCAGGCAGCATGCGAAATCCAGCGCTTCCGCTGATAGACCGAACATTCCCGCAGTCATCAGACAGAGCGCCGGCCTTAACCGTTTGCCGCCCGCTGTCAGGCTGTAGTTCATCGCATCGAAAAGCACTCCCTTATCGCAGTAATTCAAAAGCAGCTCTCCGATCTTTTTTTCAACTATAACAGCTTTTTCACTAAGTTCATGCTTTATCACTCCTAAGGCTCCTTTATATCCAATATCTCTACCTTTGATTTGTAACTTTCCAGCTTCTTCTTAAGCTCTCCCGAAAGTTTAATTCCCTGTTCATAAAGCTCCATACTTTTTTCTATACCTTCCGTTCCGGAAGAAAGTTTTTTTGCGATCTCTTCGAGTTTTTCCATATCGCTTTCAAATGTGGCCATTTATTATCCCTTCCTTTGCACATATATATGTCCGTCATGCAGTTCAATATCAAGCTCTTTTTCTTTTCCCTTAGAAGATATAACTACTTTCTTGTCTTCATCATAAACAATTGCATACCCTCTTTGCAGAACTTTTTTTGGATTTAAGTCTTCAAGGCTGTCCGACATTTTTTCCAATGACATTTGCCTTCTTTCCAACACGGAGGAAATCGTCTGTCTCATTCGTTCTTCAAACGAGTCTATCCTCTGTATTGTCTGTCCGTTTATTATCTGGAACGGAAAAGCTTTTATACTGCTCCCAATAACACTCAGCTTCCTGTCCGCTTCGTCCACCACGCTTTTCAATATGTCATATATATGCTTCTCGTAGTTCTCAATATACTGAACAACAGCATTTTTATCCCTTACGACTAGTTCAGCCGCCGCTGATGGTGTTGGTGCACGAAGGTCTGCAGCCATGTCGCATAATGAGAAGTCTGTTTCGTGCCCTACAGCAGACACTATGGGTATGGTTGATTCAAAGACTTTACGAGCCACTATTTCTTCATTGAATGCAAAAAGGTCTTCAAACGAGCCTCCACCACGCCCCACTATTATAACATCAACATTGTTTTTTTTGTTAAAATACTCAATTCCTGCAGCGATCTGCTCCGTAGCGCCCTCTCCCTGCACTTTTGCCGGGTAGACAGTTATATGAACGCCTTCGAATCTTCGAGTTGCAACGTTTATTATGTCATGCACGGCTGCTCCGGCTGCAGAAGTCACCACTCCTATTCTTGTCGGGAACTCCGGGATCGGTTTTTTGTATATGTCTTCGAATATACCTTCCTGTTTTAGTAACTGTTTTGTTCTTTCAAACCTTGCATAGAGGTCTCCTACACCTTGAGTCGAAGCTTTTGTTACTAAAAACTGTATCTTGCCTGTCTTTTTGTAAAATACTATCTTGCCCTGCGCAATCACGTTTTCGCCGTCTCTTATTGCTTCGGTCTCTTCTTTGTTCTCAAAGTCGTATATAATGCAATCTATCATACCCCCTTCGTCTTTCAGCGAAAAGAAAGCATGCCCTATTGAAGACATGCTAAAGTTCGTAACTTCTCCCATTATTGAAAGGTTCGATAGGAACAGATCGGTATATATTTTCCTTGATATGTATTCGTTTATCTGTGAAACGCCGAATACGACATCAGCCATGCATCATCGCCGCCTCTAAAGTGTTTTCGAGAAGCATCGTTATTGTCATCGGTCCGACTCCACCCGGGACAGGCGTTATATAGGCCGCTTTTTTCTCTGCTTCGCTGAAAAGTACATCACCCTTTAGTTTGCCGTCTACCCTTGAAGTTCCAACGTCTATGACAACAGCCCCTTCTTTAACGAAATCACCTGTAATCATTTCCGGTCTGCCTATTGCCGCTACTAGTATATCCGCACGGGAACATTCTTCTGCAAGATTCTTTGTTTTTGAGTGACACATTGTTACAGTAGCATTTTCTCTCTGGAGCAGCAGTGATACCGGCTTGCCAACCATATTGCTTCTGCCTACAACAACTGCTTTTTTCCCTGCAATCTCGATCCCAGTTGTCTTGATAAGCTTTATGATGCCTTTCGGTGTGCATGGTATGAAGCCTTTTTCCCCTACCATAAGCCTTCCTGCCGTTACTACATGCAGCCCATCAACATCTTTATCCGGATTAACTTCACGCAAAACTGCAAGAGAATCCAAATGTTTTGGCAGAGGCAGCTGCACGAGTATGCCGTGGATAGCCTTGTCATTGTTTAAATCGTGTATCAGCGAAATAAGCTTATCCTGTTTTGTATCTGCATCCAGCTTGTGTACTACAGAATGCATGCCAAGATCAATACAGCCCTTTTCTTTATTTCGAACATATATAGCAGAAGCAGGGTCGTCACCTACTAATATGACAGCAAGCCCTGGTGTGATGCCTTTGCTTTTAAGCTCCGTAACTTTTCCTTTAAGCTCTTCTCTTATCTTTTCCGACAATGCTTTCCCATCTATTATGCTCATTTAACCGCTCCTTCGTTATATAAAATCTGTGCACCGTATGCGATACCAGCCGCATTATCGCTGCAATACTTCTTCTCTGCTATTATGCACTCTGCCCCGATTTCAGAGCATGCCTGCTCTGCTTTTTTTCTTATTGCTGAATTTGACATCACGCCTCCGGTAAATATGAATTTTTCATAATCTGAGGCATTTTCTATAAGTTTCGATATCGTTTCAGCCGTTGTGTCTATCACTCCGCTTAAAACTTTTGTGCTGTCTTCCCCAGCCTCAAGAGCTCTTAATGCCTGCGTTTCAGCGCCCGAAAGATTAACCTCCAAGCCTTTTACCGTAACAGCAAACCTGATACCTCCGTCTTTGTAAAGCTCCTCGATGTGTCTGCCTGCCGGGAACGGTAATCCTGCTTTTACACCAGCCCTGTCTATAAGCTGCCCACACGTTATATCCAGCGTTCCGCCTATTTTCTTTATGTGCTTTATATATCCCTCTATCTTTACTTCCAGTACCTCCAACGTTCCGCCAGAAACATGGAATGCACAGTACTCGCCGTTCTCAATTTCTCTGCCCAGGAAAGCAGAATATATGTGGCCGTGCTGATGTGTAAGAGGAACTGCCGGTATGCCGAGCATCTTTGCCCATGAAACAGCAAACGATTCACCGACTACAAACACCGGCATATATGACGTCTTACGTTCGCACGGTTTCTGGCTGTATCCGATTGCTTTTATATCCGTTGTTTTATAATCTAAAAAAAGCTGCTGCACATTCTTTATGTGGGCAAATACAGCTTCTGACTGACGCAGGCCCCTGCCCCCTTGCGGTACGCTGAGCATTATCCGCTCTTCGTCTATTACTTCTCCATTTGCAACTTTTGCTATCGATGTTGTATAACAGCTTGTATCTATGCCAAAAAAACATTCATCAGGCATTCACAACGCCCTCTTTATTCTTTTCGACTGCGCCAAGCACACCGTTTACAAACTTCGCCGATTTCTGTGTTGTATATCTTTTCGTTATTTCTACACATTCGTTTATTGTTATACTGTCCGCTATATCATCACAAAAAAGAAGCTCCGTCACACCGAGCCTGAGTACGGAGAGCTCAACTTTTGCCATATGGCTGATAGTCCATCCCTTTGCATATTTGCCTATTGTTCCATCAATAAGTTCTTTATTTTCAATGTATTTATCTATAATGTCCGAAACGAACTGCCATGCTGCTTCATTCATTCCTTTATCAAAACAATCCCTCATCACCTCTCTTGTTTCGGGATTGAATTCGCCAATTGAAGAATATTCAAATATAAGCCGAAACGCAGTGTCTCTTGCTGACCTTCTGCTCAAAAAACCCTCCTCTATTTAAAAATATCAGGCAGTATCCTGTCCAATATTTCCATAAGTCTCTTTTTGTATTTGTTATCTGAACCAAAGAATGCGCCTATGCCAACGCATATGCCAAGAAACAATGTCGCAAAAAAACCGATGGTCAGCATCAGTATGCCTACCAGCAGTCCAAGGCTAATGCCTATTATCACACCTTTGCGGGCCTTTACAAACTTAACAAACCCGTTTTGCTTTTCTTTGTTATCCTGCACTATTCTACACGAGCCTTTACAACCTGCATCGTCCTCTCGACTAATACAGAAATTTTGCCGATGCTAACACCTGCATAAGTTTCAACTTCCTGTTTTGTACTTAGCTGCAGTGAACTTAGCACTTCTGGAATGTTAGAGCCCTCAGCAACCGTCAGCTTGCTTGAAATATCTATCTTTGAATCTTTGACGCTCACATTGACTTTTGCACTTTTAACAGCATCGTTTTTAAGCATGTGCTTAGTTGCCATTTCTTCGACTGCGCTTAACGAAATGGCAATGGATCCCGTTTCAGTCGTTGTGATTAGCGCCGATTTCGGTTCTCTTTTTCTAGTTCTTGCAAACATCAGCATGAAACTAACGATTATAACTACGATGGCTATTATAGTAACTATTATCTTAGCCCATCCGCTGGCATACAGCGTATCAAGCCAGCTTTGAGTATAATCAATAACTATTACGTTCCATGCACTCAGCATCGTAACGACCGCTATGCACAGCACAAAGATAATATAGAGCGTTAATAGAACTCTGATAAAAATTCTCATCTTAAACTCCTCTGTTAATGTACCCTGCTATCCTCTTCTTTTACTTCCTTTTCGATCTGGACGCCTTGTACGTGTACGTTAGTTTCTACGACTTTAAGTCCGGTCATCGTTTCTACTGCTTTTTTGACGTTCTCCTGTATTTTAGCACTTATCACAGGAACCTGCGTACCATACTTTACAATGATAAACAAGTCGATAGCGCATTCTTCCTTACCTACCTCAACCTTAACTCCTTTTGTCAGGTTTTTACGCCCGAGAAGCTCTGCAAGGCCTTCTGAAAAACCGCCGCTCATGCCAGCAACACCTTCTATTTCTATCGTTGCAAGACCTGCTATAGTTGCTACAACATCATTTGCAAAAGAAACGCTGCCGTGCTGTTCCTGCATCGTGTTCATTTTCTCTGTACTCAAAACATTCACCCCGTTTTCAATGATAATTAATTATATCAGAATAAAAGCGCAAACACAATCTCAGTTTAATTAACAAATTATTAATGTGTATAACCTTATTTTGTTTATGTTGAGCTGAACGCTATTCTTCTACCCATGCCAGCGAACGCTCTACTGCACGTTTCCAGCCGTTGTACAAGTTCTCTTTTCTGTCTTCACTCATAGCAGGCTCGAATGTTCGCTGAAGTTTCCAGTGCTTCGCTATCTCTTCTTTAGACTTCCAGAAGCCAACTCCGAGGCCGGCAAGGTATGCTGCACCAAGTGCAGTCATTTCAGTCACCTGCGGCTTCTCTATTGGTATCCCAAGAACATCAGCTTGGAACTGCATCAGAAAATCGCTAGCTGTTGCGCCTCCATCCACTCTTAGCGATTTAAGCTCGTGACCAGAATCTTTTACCATACATTCAAGCACATCTCTTGTTTGGTATGCTATTGCTTCTAGAGCACTTCTTGCAATATGTTCATCCGTCGTTCCCCGAGTCATGCCGACGATAGTGCCTCTTGCGTACATATCCCAGTATGGAGCGCAAAGCCCCGTAAAGGCGGGCACAAGGTAAACACCTCCTGTGTCATCTACCCTTGAAGCAAGCTCGCTGACTTCGCTTGACTGTTTAATTATCTTGAGCCCATCACGCAGCCACTGGATTGTTGCTCCGCCCATGAAAACCAGTCCTTCCAGCGCATATTCCGGTTTTTCGCCTACCATCCACGCGATATCCGAAGTAAGCCCTGTTTTACTAGCCTTTGCATTGTAACCAACGTTCATCATCATTGCGAGTGCAGTGCCATATGTGTTTTTTACCATGCCGGGCTTGAAGCAGGTCTGTCCGAAAGTTGCTGCGTGCTGATCACCAGCATCACCTGCTATCGGAATTGCCTGACCGAAGAATACGTCCCTGTCCGTTTTACACATAACACCGCTTGAAGCAACCAATTCCGGAAGTATCTTCTTCGGTATTTCAAGCGCATCCAGTATCTTGTCATCCCATTCGAGAGTATGTATATCTAGAAGCATCGTTCTTGAGGCGTTTGAATAATCTTCGACATGTGCGCTTTTGCCAGAGAGCATGAACATAAGATATGAGTCTATATTTCCAAACAGCACCTTACCCTGCCGTGCCTTCTCCTTTACTCCGTCAACGTTGTCCATAATCCACTTTATCTTTGTAGCGGAAAAATATGCATCTATCAGCAGCCCCGTCTTTTCTCTGACATATGAGTCCAGACCTTTTGCTTTTAGTTCTTCACATATCTGTGCTGTCTGCCTTGACTGCCAAACTATAGCGTTATATACGGGCTCTCCTGTATCTTTATCCCACATCACAGTTGTTTCACGCTGGCACGTTATGCCTATAGCTGCGATCTCTGAAGCGTTGGTTCTGCCGCTCTGCATCGCTTCAGCTGCACACAGGATCGTAGTATCCCAATATTCTTTTGCATCATGTTCTACCCATCCAGGATACTGAAATATCTGCCTTATTTCTCTGTAGGCCGTACTGTGCATATTTCCGAGTTCGTCAAAGAGAGCAACACGAGTGCCTGTTGTTCCCTGGTCGATTGCCATTATAAAACGTTTGCCCATTTTGCCCTCTCTTAATCAATCGAATAGTTGTTTTCACTAATATAAAAATTGCTGACAAATATTCAATATAGTTGCCAGCAATTATTATAATATAAAACTTAAGTAAATTAAAGCATTGTTATGATATTATCTGTCTTCTCTGAAGTATGGAAGCCCAAGACTTTCCGGTGGATGATTCTCACGCTTTTTGCGCATCGATACGATAATAAGCACAACTATCGTAACTATATAAGGAAGCATTTTAAAAAGCTCCTGAGATGATCTTGTAAGCCCGGGTATGTAGAAGTAGAGCCAGAAGAGCACTCCAAAGAGATATGAACCCCATATAGCGTGTTTCGGCTTCCATCGTGCAAATATAACTAGCGCAACTGCAAGCCAGCCAAGCCTTGCTATGCCGCCGTCGTTTGCCCAAGTTCCTTTTATATAGTCCATAACATAGTATAATCCTCCAAGGCCGGTAACGGCAGCGCCGATACAAGTTGAAAAATATTTATACTTCGTTACGTTTATTCCAGCAGCGTCCGCTGTCGCAGGGCTTTCGCCTAGCGCCCGAAGATTAAGGCCCTTGCGTGTTCTTGAAAGGAACTGGTTAATGATAATGGCTAATATTACTGCCAGATAGACCATGAAGCCAAGTGCAGACAAAACACCCACATTGGACAGGAATGGAAGCGTAGATCGATAAGCTCCGCTTGATGCAGCAACAGATATCTGTCCTACTCCACCCGCCATGTTGTTGAGAGCACCGCCGAAGAAATTGGCTACGCCTCCGCCGAAGATAGTCAGCGTTAGTCCTGTAACATTCTGGTTGGCACGCAGTGTTATTGTCAAGAAGCTGTATATAAGCCCGGCAAGTATCGAAGCTGTCAGCGCACAAATCAAGGATATAAGAAGACCCAGCAGTGCATTTGGTTCAGCTACTGAATTTTCATATAGAAAAGCGCCCGCAAGGCCTGCGATGCCTCCAAGACTCATGATCCCCGGCACTCCCAGGTTTAAATTGCCGGATTTTTCAGTTAATATTTCTCCTATTGATCCAAATAGTATTACTGTGCCAAACACCAGCGCAGCCTGTAGTAAAGATAATATTTGTGCCATATCAGACTGCCTCCTTTCTGCTGCGGAAAATCAATCTGTATTGAGTGAAAAACTCGCTGCCAAGAATGAAGAAAAGTATAATGCCTGTTATCATTTGTGACGCATAGTCATTTAAGTTGAACTGTGATGCAATCTGTATAGCTCCCTTTTCAAGGAAAACAAGAAGCGCAGCTATAAGTATCATAGTAAACGTATTGAATTTAGCAAGCCAGGCTACTATGATAGCTGTAAAACCACTGCCGCCCGCAGTACTTGTCGATATTGTGTGTGAAGAGCCTGCAACTGCGATATATCCTGCAAGACCGCATACAGCGCCTGATATCATCATAGTCCTTATTATAACTTTTTTTACATCAATGCCTATATACTTTGCCGTGCGTTCAGACTCACCAACTACTGAAATCTCATAACCTTGCTTGGAATACCTCAGATAAATGAACATTATTATCGTAAAAGCCAAAACTATCAGCACATTGAGTAGATATTTCTGGCCAAGCAGTGACGGGAACCATCCCGCTTTTGTCTGTTGGTTAATAATGCCGACAGTGTTTGACCCAAACGGATTCTCCCATAGTGCAACGAAGTATGACGTAAGCTGGATAGCTACATAGTTCATCATTAATGTAAAAAGCGTTTCATTTGTTCCGAAGCGTGCTTTAAAAGCTGCCGGAATGAACCCCCATATTGCGCCTGCTATACTGCTTGCGACAAAAGCAATAGGCAGCAGCATCCATGTCGGCATTGCTTTGCCGAAATAAATCATGACAGCAGCAGTAGCTAACCCACCGACAAGAACCTGTCCTTCTGCACCGATGTTCCAAAAGCGCATTTTGAAGGCCGGGGCAAGCCCTATACCTATAAACAACAGCATTACCATGTCACGAAGCGTTATCCAAATACGTTTTTCAGAACCGAAGTTCCCTTCGAACATAGCGCTGTATACTTTAATAGGATTGAGACGCACTATAGCAAAAATAATGACTGCACTAAGTGCGAGAGCCAGAACAAGGCCTATAAGACGGTAAAGCCATCCACGCCAGGTCGGGATAGACTCCCGCTTTGCTATACGGACAAAAGGCACCTTAGTTGTTTGATTCATTTCTCTGCTCTCCTCCACCAAGTTTTGTCATCATCATTCCTACATTATTTTTGTCTGCGCCCCTTCCGGGAACGATGCCGCTTACCTTTCCGCCGCATAAAACAAGTATCCTGTCGCTAAGCTCCAGCAGCACGTCTAGGTCTTCACCTACAAAAATTACTGCAACGCCCTTTTGTTTCTGATCGTTTATCAAATCATATATGGTATAAGATGAATTTATATCCAGTCCGCGTACAGCGTAAGCTGTCATCAAAACTGTCGGAGAAGAAGAAATCTCACGCCCGACCAAAACTTTCTGAACATTACCGCCGGATAATCTTCTTACAGGAGTCGTAAGCCCCGGGGTCTTGACCTCCAGGTCGTTAACAACACGCTCTGCTAGTTTCATCGGCGCTTTTCTGTCAGTTAAAATCGATTTACCGTGCCTGAATGAACGAAGCATCATATTATTCGTCAGGTCCATGTTGCCAACCAGGCCCATACCCAGCCTGTCTTCAGGAACAAATGACAACGATACTCCCAGATTCACAATATCTCTTGGATCCTTGCCTACAAGCTGTATTTGTTTATCTGTTTCCGGGTCAATATAAACTATGCTTCCGGCTTCAACCGGCTGTAAGCCAGCAATCGATTCCAGAAGTTCTTTCTGTCCGCAGCCTGATATACCAGCAATTCCTAATATTTCACCTGAATATGCAGTAAATGAAACATCGCATAGCTTCGTTATGCCATCAACATCGTTTACAGTGAGGCCTTCAACAACAATGCGAGGCTCTGGCTCGACAGGCTCCGGCCGCTCTATATTCAGTGATATAGAACGTCCTACCATCATATTTGTCATTTCGCTTGCATTTGTATCTTTCGTTGGTACTTCTCCGACAAACTTGCCGCGCCTCAGTACCGCAACACGGTCAGATATCTCTTCTACTTCATGAAGTTTATGAGTGATTATAACTATGGCTTTCCCGTCATCGCGCATGTTGCGAAGTATAGCGAACAGTTTTTCAGTTTCCTGAGGTGTCAGAACGGCTGTAGGTTCATCAAGAATCAATATATCGGCACCGCGGTATAGCACCTTGACTATTTCTACAGTCTGTTTTTGGGAAACTGACATATCATATATTTTTTGTTCCGGATTTACATGAAAACCGTACATATCAGCGATTTCTCGTATTTTTTCACCTACAGTCTTCATATCCAGGCGGCCTTTCCCCGGCATGCCCAGTATTATGTTTTCTGCAGCTGTAAGAACATCTACAAGTTTGAAGTGCTGATGTATCATGCCAATTCGTAGATCGAATGCATCTTTGGGGCTCCTTATGGAAGCTTCTTTTCCGTCTACGAATATATGCCCTCCATCAGGAAAATAGATGCCGGAAAGCATATTCATCAACGTTGTTTTGCCGCTGCCGTTCTCTCCAAGTAGCGAAAGTATTTCACCTCTGTATATGTCAAGACATATCTTATCGTTTGCTACGACTGAACCGAATGTCTTTGTAATATCTTTTAATTGCACGGCCGCCACGGCACTTCGCATAGTTTTCCCTCCTTGAAAATTGCCCCGCCGGCTTTAAGCCGACGGGGTTTTCACAAATCTTAGAAAGAGCCGCCTATAATTGCGGCCCTTACTTTTTATTAAATTAGCTTTTATTGAGCGTTCAGCTCTGTTATTCCGTCTATACGCAGACCGAAGTAAGGAGCACTGCGCAGTGTAGATTCAGCAAACGCACCGTCTACTATAGCTTCACCGCTGTCCGGTACCCAGTCTCCGTTAGTATCAAGAGCCGGAGTTGATGTAATTGTCTGTCCGCCAACTGTGAATGTCGTGATATCGAAAACCTTGATGCTTCCATCTTGCAAACCTGCTTCAACTTCTGCAACCTTTTCAGCAGTTCCATCTGCACAGCTCTCGCCGAGTGCAGAGATCATTACAGCGCCTTCTTCGTAGCCCTTTGCCCAGTCAGTAGCGATTTCTTCGCCGTTGAGAAGACTATTCATTACATAAGTGTAGTAAACACTCCAATCGTTCTGGCAGCTTGTAAGTGCAGCTGTCGGTGCAACTGAAAGCATATCTACGTTGTAGCCTACACAGTAAACAGTCGTTCCGCTGTCGAGCAGTGCCTGGCAGGCAGCCGGAGCACCAGTGGAGTCTGCATGCTGGCTGATAATGATAGCGCCTGATGCAACAAGAGCGTTTGCAGCTTCTGCTTCAGCTGTCGGATCATACCATGAATTTGTGTAGGTGACGTCCATAACTACATTATCGACAATAGACTTTACGCCGAGATAGAAACCGGTATAGCCGGAAACCACTTCGTCATAAGGATATGCGCCAACATAGCCCATTTTGATATTGCCGTCTGCATCCATATTTGTGTCTGCAACCATTCCGTCAGCAACAAGCTCAGCAAGCTTCATTCCAGCTACAACACCTGATACATAACGAGACTCGAAAGTCATGTTGAATGCATTCTTAAGATTGGCAAGTCCTGAAGGCGCAGCGTTAACACCAGTCATTGCGATAAAAGTGACATCCGGGTTCTCATCAGCAGCCTGCTGCATAAAATCCTGGTGTCCGAAGCTGTCGGATATAATGCATGTGCAGCCCTGTTCAACGAGGTCCGTTGCAGTGTCATAACAGGTTTCATCTTCAGGAATATTGTATTTCCAGATTATCTGGTCTTCAGAGATTCCTGTTGCTGCAGCTGCAGTCTGTATACCTTCAATGTGAGCAAAGTCATATCCTGTGTTTTCGTCATGAACTAGGATTACGCCGAGCTTTACATCAGCACTTGCAGCATCTGACGTTGTGTCGTCTGCTGTGTCATCGGATGTAGTGTCGTCTACCGTGTCCGCATCAGAAGCTGTATCAGCATCGGATGTTGTATCGTCTGCTGTGTCAGTTGTTCCTGAATTACATGCAGCAAACGCGAATACAAGTGAGAGCGCTAGTAATAATACTAATATTTTTTTCATTTTCTTTCCTCCATTTTTAATAAAAATTTTGCACATGCAAAATATGTACACTTATTAGTTTTGTCTGTTTCTGTTATTATATAATAGTATTTATTTCGTTGGAAACAGCATACTTTATAAATCTGTTGCAGAAGCGGGTTTATCTATTAATAAGCAATTAAAACTGATGTAAATCCGCTCTTTTATCAAATATTACTACTTGACCTACCAACTCCTTATGACGCCATTGTCTTACACAGAAAACGGCGCATGTCCTCTTCTTAACTTACGCCGTTGTAATGATAGATTTGATATCTAAATATACCTCGTTTAATGCTGTTTGTCAATTATTATATCACATCATTTGCCTATTTTGCCCGTTTAAAACAGCTCAAATCTGCACAATAATAATGCTTGGCATTATATGTATATTTATGCGTTGCATGTTCAAATAACCTAACAAAATAAAACGCCTTATACGGTTTATAAATTCGTCTAATTGTGATAGCATAATAAATGAAATACATATCTTAACACACAGGCTTTATTAGTAAAAAAATAAATAATTTAATAAATCAAATATCTGTCAAGGACGGTAATAAAATGTATAGAACATTTCTTAAAAAAATAATAGATACAGCTTCGGGAAGAATCCCGGCGGAACTGGTTATTAAAAGCTGCAGAGTGATTGACGTTTTCAACGCTTCTATCGTTGATGGTGATATTGCTGTTTGTGAAGGAATCATTGCCGGAGTCGGTAAGTACAACGGGGAAAAAGAAATCGACGCAGGCGGGCTGTTTGCTGCACCAGGGTTTATCGACAGCCATATACATATTGAATCAACTTATGTGAGCCCGGAAGAGCTAGGAAGGCTTATCGTTCCGCACGGAACCACAACAATTGTATCTGACCCGCATGAAATCACAAATGTATGCGGCGCCGCTGGCCTTGAATATATGATAGAAGCTTCAAAAAGAACAGCTCTTGACATTAAATATATGCTGCCCTCCTGCGTGCCTGCAACTCCGTTCGAACATTCGGGTGCAACTGTTGATGCAGCTGATATTGAGCGGCTGATTGTCCGGGAGGATATACTCGGACTTGGAGAATTCATGAACTTCCCGGGCGTTGTAAACGCAGAAGACGAAGTTTTGAAGAAACTTCTGGCTGCAATGAATAACGATAAACCTATCGACGGGCACAGCCCCGGTCTTTCTGGAAATAAGCTCAATGCATATGCATCTGCCCAAATACGCACGGATCATGAATGTTCTACTGCAGAAGAAGCACGTGACAGGCTGTCTTGCGGCATGTATGTACTTATGCGCCAGGGTTCCGCATGTCATAACCTTCTTGATCTTCTCAAAGCTGTTAATCCTCTTAACAGCAGACGCTGCCTCTTATGCTCTGACGATCTTCAGCCAAAAACTATATTGAGTGAAGGACATATCAATAATCTCCTTCGGCTCTGCGTTAACGCCGGGATAGATCCGATAAACGCTGTTCAAATGGCTACACTGAATGCTGCGGAATGCTATGGCCTGCAAGACCGCGGAGCAATAGCGCCCGGCCTAAAAGCTGACATAGTATTATTCGATAATCTAAATGACTTTAACGTTGAACTGGTATTCATCGACGGACAGGAAACAGCCAAATACAGAGAATATATGCTGCCCGTAACAAAGTATGACTTTTCTTCTACTAAGGGAAGATTCAATGTTAAAGATTTTTCTATAGATAAACTTAAACTGAAAGTAGATTCTGACAAAGCGCATGTAATTACAATGATACCCGGAGGCGTTGTTACAGCAAATGAAGTTGCAAAGATATCCAGAGACAGTGAAGGCAACTTTATATATGATCCAGACAAAGACATAGTCAAAATTGCTGTAGTAGAGCGTCATCAAAACACAGGGAACGTCGCTGTTGCACTGCTTAAAGACTATGGTATTAAGCGTGGCGCCGTTGCGCTTTCTATAGCTCACGATTCTCACAATATAATAGTTGTTGGAACAAACGACGGGGATATGGCTTTTGCCGTTGAAAAATTGATTGAGCAGGAAGGCGGTATCGTTTTAGTTGAAGACGCTCGCCTGCTTGAAAACCTGCCCATGCCAATTGCCGGCCTAATGAGTGACAAGAGTGGGCAATGGGTCGATGAAAAGCTGACCAGCATTCACCATATTGCAATAAACTCACTCGGTGTTAAGAACGACCTTGAGCCTGTAATGACACTATGTTTTATGGCGCTTCCTGTAATACCTGAATTGAAGCTCACAGATATTGGACTGTTTGATGTTAATAAATTTTGTTTTATAGATATCGAGGCATAAAAAAAGAAACTCTATTTCAATCAAAATGTGTTATAATTAAGCAAAATCTAATCGGGGAAATGATATGAATCGGCATTCAGAGCTTTCATTTATAAGACGGGCACTTAATAAACTAGGCGAATTTTTTGTGTTTATAGGAAGTATGCTTACATCCGCTGTAAAAGCAGTGGGGCGTTTATTCAAGAACCTCGCTATTGCAGCAGCCGGAGACAACCATAGCCATAAGAGCGATTATGATTTAAATGAAAGTGAAGATAATACACAGCATAATACGCAGGTTTTCAAGAAGGTCAACGCATCTGCCGAAAAGGATAAAAAGGAAAATACAAAGGTCTTGCCGCATATATCTAAGGAACATCTTTCGGGCAACAGCCTTGAACATATCAACATGTTCAAGCCCCAAACCAGAAACTCCAGTTTTATAATCGGCGTCGCACTAACATCATTTAAGCTGCTTATTATCGCTGTCTTTATGATAGCTTCTGCCGGTCTTGGCACACTTATCGGCGTAGCCAAGGCCTACATGGAAACTACCCCGACTCTCGATACAGGCAAAATTGAAAACCAGTCCGAGACATCATATATTTATGATGCAAACGGCAGTTTGATTACCTCTTATACCGGAACGGAAAACAGGGACTGGGCAAATATCGAAGAAATTCCGCTGATGCTTCAGGAAGCTGTAATATCTATCGAAGATGTCCGTTTCTATTATCATAACGGCGTTGACGTAAAAAGACTTATCGGAGCATTTTTGAGCAACCTTATGAACGACGACGTTCAGGGCGGCAGCACATTAACGCAGCAGCTTATAAAAAACCGTCTTCTTTCATTCGAGCGCACATATGAGCGTAAGATACAGGAAGCGTATCTTGCTATGCAGCTTGAACAGGAATATACGAAAGATGACATACTGGAAGCATATCTTAACACCATACACCTTGGCGCATCAAATTATGGAGTTAAAGCCGCAGCTATGGACTATTTCGGCAAGAGTCTAGATGAACTCAGTCTTCGTGAATGCGCTATGCTGGCTGGAATAATCCGTTATCCATACTATTACAATCCACGCCGTGTATTTTATGATGCTGAAGACCCTGACATTATCAATAAAAGAACTAATCAGGTCCTCTACCAGATGTATATATCCGAATACATAACAGAGCAGGAATATAAAGCTGCTTTAGATGATACTGTGCATATCGTTGAGGAATCCACAGTGCTTGAAATGTATGATATGCCGCATTTCGTAGAATATGCCGTATATGATGTTATTACGCATTTCTTAAAACAGCGCAATATGCAGGATACCGCAGAAAACCGTACAATCATCGAAAACGAGATACGTACTAACGGTTACCGGATATATACTACCGTTGATCCGGAAATACAGAAGACTGTACAGGACAGCTTAAGTGAGTGGGACGAGTACCCCGCACTGGAGAACGAAAGCAGCTCTGTTACCAGATATGAGAGCAACGGTGTCGTAACAGAGACTATACAGCCTCAGGCAGCCGTTGTCGTCATCGACCAAAAGACCGGTGAATTAAAGGCTATCGTCGGCAGCAGAGAAGTACCGACAGCCAAGAAGACATTGAACAGGGCATATCAAACTACTATGCCTGTAGGTTCATCTATAAAGCCAATTGCAGTCTATGCACCCGCTATTGACAAAGGCTATTCTGACGGCACGGTAGTGCCAAATCTTCCCCTACCCATAGACGGCTGGGACTCTGAAAAAGGCTATCCGGCAGGTGGCAATAAGTATTACGGGCCAGTCACACTGCGTACGGCGCTTGTAAACTCACTTAACAGTGCAACCGCTTATACTCTTCTTCAACTAGTAGGTATGCAGGACTCAAAGAACTATCTTATTGACCTTGGGGTCAATCCTGCACATATCAGCGTCACCGGTGCCGGGCTTGCTCTTGGTACATCCGGCATTACTCCAATCGAAATGGCAGGTGCATACGCTACTATAGCAAACAGCGGTGTATATCTTGAACCTATGTCGTTTAAATATGTTACCGATAAAGATGGAAACGTAATACTTGATACAGACGCCATCCGTGAGCAGCGTCAGGTTTTTAAAGAATCAACTGCATGGCTTATAACCGATATGCTGACTGAAGCCGTTGAACATGGAACAGGTACCAGCGCACAGATACCTGGTATGACAATCGCAGGAAAAACCGGTACAAACCAGAATGCAACAGGCGTTTTCTTTGCCGGAATATCGCCTTATTACACAATGACGCTTTGGATAGGCCATGATATGTACGAGCCGCTTGCAGACGATGTATATGCTTCCAATTCTGCTGCACCTTTATGGCAGCATATTATGGCGCAGATTCTTGAAGGTATGCCTGATAATGATATCATATCTGCCAAACCCAGTGACTTAGGATTAATTCAACGTGAAGTATGCTCAGTATCAGGCCTTCTTGCAACTGATGCATGTGAAGAGGATCCTGGTGAGTACACTCCGGTCAGTGCATGGTTCAGGAGAGGTTTTGAGCCAGAAGAGGAATGTGATGTTCACCAGATCGGTACTATATGCACTTCCAGCGGCAAGATAGCCACAAGCTATTGTCCTACCGACCAAGGTATACTAGAAACAAAATGTCTCGTTCTTCTTAAACCTAATTCGATCTATTGGGACTTGACGGAAGATAAGCGTGATACTTATCTGCCGGGTGCTTTCATGGTACCGCAGACTATATCTGTTAATGACCTTACCACCGATATGGAAGACTATTATGATTATTACTGTGATGTTCACACTCCTCAGTGGCAGCAGGAACAACAACAGCTAGCCGATGCTATTGCCGGTGCTAAAACACAAATCACAGAATCTAATGCACTGCTCAACGACCCTGGCATCACTATGTCAGCAGAGCACGAACAGCAGCTTGCCAATAAGATCTCAGAGCTTCAGACTCTTATAGCTCAGCCCGTTACTGCTACTGCTATTAAACAAAAAACAACTGAGCTGAAAACTCTGACCGACAACCTATCGTCGACATACAGCACACCAGATCCTACGACATCTCCTTCTCCAACGCCGACTGTAACACCGACTACTACACCGACTACTACACCCGCAGGGTGATAAAAAACCGTACCAGTGGGTACGGTTTTTTGTTATTTAAGCGCTCTTGCGCCTGTATACCTCGATATGTATATGCCAGTCACCTGTTCATTTTCTTCAGGATATATTGATTCGCATATATACAGGTATTGCTCCGCTTCCTTATATCTGTATATGTGATAGTCTTCACTTCCTAAAGGTCTTTCATAGAAATCTTCTCCGTATAGCTCTATCATTTTCTCCTTATCATCACCAACAGAATAAAAATCACCTGATGTAAGCCCTTTTGACGTATAGACTCCCGAGCCAGTAGCATAGACAGTACTTATCCTGTCGTTCCAGTCAAAGTATATACTGAAGCTATACCCTTCAAATGTATCATTTTCAGATGTCGTGCTTTGTCCCAATAACATTTCACCGCTAATTAAATTACTTACATTCTCACTCGGTTCGTTGGGTATCCCTCTTTGTTCTAGAACTTCAACAGCATCCTTCCTTGACATCCCTATATAGAGCTCTGCTTTGTCGCCGTTTTTATTAACAAGCAAAAGCTTTGCGTTGTTCTTTGTATCTTGATATTGTTCCATGCTGTATTTTGATACGAATATCTCCCAAACCGCATAGTTTTCCGATGGTATCCGCTCTCCTGCGAAAACTGTCCTTAAAAAATATCCGTTCAAATCATACTCACTGCTTAAGGTAGCAACTGCTCCCGGCGGATATTCCGGGCTGTAAAACTGTTCTTCTTCACCAAGGTCGTTGGTTATGTCAGAGACGAGATCACCTATTTTAACAGGCAGATTTGTCTTTTGTTCCCCTGATATACGAATTTCGTGCAGCTTTTCTTCAATATCGAAATATAAGCTAAGACCTTTTGAATTAATACATGTTCCTGCCCAGCTCCTTATAGTTGACATGTCATCGCTAATTTCATATTTGATTTCACAGTTTTCCAGAACTTCTATAGCTTTACTCATCTGCATATCAAAATAGAATTCCATACAGTCAACCGTTATTACATCGCCTTGTTCTTGGTTTTGTTCAGTTTCCGGTCCTTCAAAATCTACAGTCACGTCCGGTGTTTGGCTTGTTCTTGTTTCTTCTTCAGATATGCTTGATTGATTTGCTTCTTCTAACTTGATATCCGCGCTAGTACAGCCGGTAAAAGATATAAAAATAAGTAGCATAATCAGTACAATGTTGAATGTTTTCATATAGTCCTCCCCGACACTACTACCACAGTTATTATAACTTGGATGTATAATTATTACAATAAAAAAGCGCTGTTATTTCAAGCGCTGTTATTGTTTTTTCTACTTTAAGCTTCTGCTGCCCGGCTTCACTGCAGGCATCCCCTGTTTGCATAGCGGACAATCATCCTCTTCGTATGATACAACTTCCATCGACAGCACAGCCTCGAAAGGAACTCCGAAATCCACTTTACCGTTCGACCTGTCAACTATGCTGCCCACTGCTGCAACTTCTGCGCCCAGCTTTTTGACTTCTTCTATAACTTCCTTTACTGAACCGCCGGTCGTTACGACATCTTCAACTACAAGTACTTTTGCGCCCTCTGGAATCTCGAAGCCACGGCGCAGCGTCATTTTACCATCCTGTCTCTCGAAGAAAACATTTCCTACTCCAAGCTGCCTTGCAACTTCGTATGCCAGTATTATCCCGCCCACAGCCGGACCTGCGACGATATCGATGCCGCTGAATTTATCAGCCAGCTGTTTTGCAAACTTTTCTGATATTTTCGGATCTACGAATAGTTTCGCACATTGCATATATCTATCTGAGTGTCTGCCGGACGTCAACAAAAAATGTCCTTCCAGCATTACTCCGGTTTCTTTAAATATTTTGAGTATCTCTTCTTTATTCATATCAAACCTCCAAAGCGCCTGTAAGGTTGCTTATATTTTCTATTCCAGCTTCGTTCGCATAATCCTCAAGCTCTTCTATTATACGCACCGAAGCCTGCGGGTCGGCTATATTAGCCGTGCCCGTCATGACTGCCGCTGCTCCGCACAACATGAACTGCGCTGCGTCTGCTCCTGTCATAATACCGCCTATCCCTATTACGGGAATGTTTATCGCTTTTGCAACGTCATATACCATTTTTAGCGCTACAGGCTTTATACACGGACCGGACAGGCCTCCCGTAACGTTTGCCTAGTACCGGCCGTCTCGTCTTCTCGTCTACGACCATTGCAGGAAGAGTGTTTATAAGTGAGACTGCATCCGCACCGGCATCCTGAACCGCCAGCGCTTATAGACACTATATCAGTAACAGCAGGCGTAAGCTTGACAATAAGCGGTTTTTTTAGAAGCAATTTTTTGCTGCCCAGACTATCTCCTCTGCGCTTCTTATATCTGTACCAAAAGCTGCTCCGCCCCTGCTTAACATTCGGACAGGATATGTTCAGTTCGTACATATCAAGCAAGGTATCGTTCAGCTTTTTCTATCACTTCAACATAGTCTTCGATAGTTCTTCCCGCTACGTTGGCAATTATTACTGTGTCGAGTTCTTCAACTTTTGAAATCGTTTTTTTTTAAAAAACTTATCTACTCCGGGATTTTGCAGTCCGATACTGTTGACTATCCCGCTTGCAGTTTCCGCTATTCTCGGCGGTTTGTTGCCCTCTCTCTTTTCCCGGCGTCAGTGATTTTAAAGCTATTCCCCCCAAGTCTATTTACATCTATAAACCATGAGTGCTGCTCTCCGAATGCAAATGTTCCCGATGCTGCTATAACCGGGTTTTTAAACTCTATTCCGCAGAGTTTAACTCTCATATCGCTCACAGCTGCACCTCCGCAAGATCGAATACGGGGGCCCCTCTATGCATACTTTTTTATATTCTGTATCTTCTTTTTTCTTTATTCCGCATACACATGCAGCGCACGCACCAAAGCCGCAGCCCATTCGCTGTTCAAGTGACACCTGAACCGGCACATCACCAACGATATCTTTAAGAGATTTCAGCATCGGAACAGGCCCGCAAGTCAGTATGACATCCGGCTTTTTCTTTTTTAAACGCTCACTAAGCGCTTTAGTAACTATACCCATTTCACCTACTGTTCCGTCGTTGGACGTTACACAGACATCGCTGCATACCTCTTCGAAGTCTTCAATGCAATAAACATACTCTTTGCTTCTGTATCCAAGATATATTTCATATTTTTTATCCGGCCAACGCTTAATAACTGTATAGAGCGGCGCAATGCCTACTCCTCCGCCGACCAGGATTACATCTTTTTGTTCGGACGTCAGATGAAAACCTCTGCCAACAGGCAGTATGGCCTTCAATCTTTCATCCGGCTTTAACTCAGCAAGTGAATTAGTACCTTCGCCTACCAACTGGTAGATAATTGTTACTTTTTTTTCTTTTGCATCAACCTTGTTTATACTAAAAGGCCTTTTTAAAATAAGGTCTTTCCGGTTTGGTATTTCTATATTTGCAAACTGACCCGGTACGAAATGTTTTAAATCAGCATCCGGGCAGTATAAAACCATCTCAAATATACAGGCTGCGATTCTTTTGTTTGATATTATTTTTGTTTCAACATTTTTCAGCATCAAGCTTCCCTTTTCTTTTCCATCATTTCAATAAATTCGTCAAACAGATATGCCGAGTCTTCCGGCCCCGGTGAAGCTTCAGGATGAAACTGAACAGTAAACATGTCTTCACCGTCATATTTAACACCCTCAATGGTCATATCGTTCCAGTTCCTGTGGCTTATACTTATGCCTTTTGGCAGTCCTTTTTCAACGATGGTGTAACCATGGTTCTGCGATGTTATATATACTCTGTTCTTTTCCAAGTCTTTTACAGGGTGATTTGCGCCTCTATGCCCGTATTTTAATTTTTCAGTATCCGCACCTTTTGCGAGCGCAAGAAGCTGATGCCCAAGACATATGCCAAATATGGGCAGCTTTCCTATCAGAACTTTTAAGTTTTCGATCACTTCTATGTTGTCTTTTGGATCTCCCGGTCCGTTTGTCAACATTATGCCCTCGAAACCGCAGGACAGTATTTCGTCTGCACTTGTCCTTGCCGGAAATACTGTAACATCGCAGTCACGCTTTTCAAGACTTCTTACTATGTTGAGCTTCAATCCAAAGTCCAGCACCGCTACTTTGTAATTACCACTGCAATATTTATGCTTCTTTTCGCAGGTTACAGTGTCAACAGGCAGCCTGCACTCAAACTTTTTCATTTGTTCGATCTGCAGCTGCGTTGGTTCGCTCTGAGTTATTATTCCCCTCATGGTGCCTTTTTCACGTATTATCTTTGTAAGCGCACGTGTGTCTATATCATAAAAGCCGCAGATGTTATTCTCTTTCAAATATTCGTTCAGACCGTCTTCACAGCGCCAGTTCGACGGCTGACTGCAAACTTCACGTACAATAAAACCGCTTACCTGAGGGTGCGCCGATTCTACGTCCTGTGAGTTTATGCCGTAGTTCCCGATAAGCGGATATGTCATCGTTACTATCTGTCCACAGTATGACGGGTCTGTCAAAACTTCCTGATAACCAGTCATACCTGTATTAAAAACAACTTCACCTGTAACATCAGCTTTTGCACCAAAGCTCTTGCCTTCAAACCTTGTGCCGTCTTCTAATGTGAGTATTGCCATATGTTCTCCCGTATCTTTACCTGCGCCGCATAAGCGCAGCGTATATATCTTCTTTCATCTCCACAGCAGCTTGCCTTGCAGCCACTGCAGGTTCATTACTGTATCCGTCTTTCCTGTATGCAAGCAGTATCCCTCTTGACGAATTAACAACAGCTCCAAGTCCGTCTTTGTCAAAGTTAACTGCTATATCGTCCGCTCCAGCTCCTTGTGCTCCATATCCCGGGACCAGGAAGAATGTTCTTTTCAGGCTTTCTCTCAGCTCCAGAGCCTGCTGCGGATAAGTCGCCCCGACTACCGCGCCTATGCTGCTGTATCCGAATGACCCGGTAAGTTCTTTTCCCCACTGCGCTGTCTTTTCTCCAACGATACTATAGAGTTTCTTCTCACCAAACTCCAGGTCTTGAAACTCACCGCCCGATGGATTTGATGTCTTCACAAGAACGAATATGCCTTTCCCGGTCTTTTCGCAGTCCTCTATAAACGGGGCTATGCCGTCTATACCAAGGTATGCATTCACAGTGATAAAGTCCGCTGCACTGTCAAGCAGATATGCTTTTGAATATGCCTTTGCCGTGCTGCCAATATCGTTTCTCTTTACATCCGCAATTACTATCAATCCTGATTCGGCTGCGTACTGCATAGTATCATAAAAACACTTCACACCATGATAACCGTACTGCTCATAATATGCAACCTGCACTTTTACACTTGGTACTACGTCTTTACAAGAATCTATTATATCACAGTTGAACCTGTATATGCACTTGGCGATTTCTTCGTTTGAAGGCGTTCCGGCTCTCTCATAATCCTCATTTAAATATTCATATGATGTGTCCAGCCCAACACATACAGGACACATCGTTTTGTTTATTTTCGTGCATAGTTCGTCTATCTTCATATTATCCCTCGTATACTACCTTTCCGTTTACTATTGTATGCATAATCTTGCCTTTCATCTTGCTGCCTATAAACGGAGAGTTTTTTCCTTTTGATATCATACTCTCTTCAGTGAATGTATATCTTTTATTCATATCTGCAATCGTAATATCCGCAATCGCACCCGCTTCGATTACTCCACCGTCAATACACAATATTCTTGCCGGATTTACACTAAAAAGCTCTGCAAGCATCTGGGGATCGCTTGTAAGGTTGGTCACCGCAAGCGAGAACGCAGACTCAAAGCCGCTTATACCTGATGCAGCAAGAGAAAATTCTATGTTCTTCTCATCTTTGTGGTGTGGTGCATGGTCAGTAGCGATTGCATCGATTGTGCCGTCAAAAAGGCCTTGTTTTACAGCGAGAACATCATCTTTTTCCCTAAGCGGAGGGTTAACTTTAGCTCTCGCGTCGAATGAAAGGCACATCGAATCATCCGCACTGAAATAGTGCGGTGCACTTTCACAAGTCACCAGCACTCCACGTTTCTTTGCTTCACGTATAAGTTCTATACCGCCCCTTGTGGAAACATGTTGTATATGTACCCTTAACCCGTAAGTTTCAGCTAATATTATGTCTCTCGCTATCATCGCTTCTTCTGCTGCTCTGGAGATACCGGGCAGACCAAGAATAGTCGAGTTGTATCCTTCATTCATCACACCGTCGCCGGAGAGCTGTTTGTCTTCAGTATGAGACATGATGAAGCTGTCGTATGTCTGCGCATACATCATTGCCTTTCTCATCATATCGCCGCTTTCAATCGGCCTTCCGTCATCTGAGAAAGCAACGCAGCCAACGCTTTTCATCTCTCCCATTTCTGTTAATTCTTCACCCATAAGACCGACTGTTGCCGCTCCCACAGGATAAACCCTTGCCGGCGCTTTTTTAGCACGTTCATTTATGAGTGCACACACTGCAGCATTGTCATTTACAGGGTCAGTGTTGGGCATACAGCACACGGTTGTATATCCTCCCTTTACCGCTGCTTTTGTACCGCTTAATATGTCTTCCTTATACTCCTGTCCGGGCTCTCTTAAGTGGCAATGCAGATCTATAAACCCGGGAAATATCGTCAGGCCAGTTGCATCTATTACTTTGTCTGCAGAACCTGTCCGGCTTCCTACCGCTGCTATCCTGCTTCCATCTATCATTATATCCAGTTTCCCGGATCTGCCTGCTGGGTTGGCAAGCGTACCTCCGCTTATCTTAAGCTTCATTTTTCCTGCTCCTTGTAAGTATATAAAGCAGCGCCATTCTTACGGCTACGCCGTTGGTGACCTGCGTGTCTATCACGCTCAAGTTAGAATCCATTACCGAGCTTGTAAGCTCTACCCCTCTGTTAACAGGGCCCGGATGCATCAGCAGCACATCCTTTTTACATTTGTCTATTACTTCATCGTTTATTCCAAAGAAGTTATGATATTCCCTAACCGACGGCAGCAGGCCGCCTTTCTGCCTTTCTTTCTGTATCCTCAGCGCCATGACGACATTTGCATCTTTTACAGATTCTATAAGATTATTTGATACTGCCGCGCCTGTCTTCTCTATCCCAAAAGGCATCATAGTGTTCATACCGCAAAGCTTCACCTTTGCGCCGAGCTTTGTAAGCCCCCATATGTTGCTTCTTGCAACTCGGCTGTGCATTATATCGCCTATTATAGTAACGTTCAGTCCTTTTATTGCTCCAAAGCGTTCTTTCATCGTAAACATATCAAGCAGTGCCTGCGTTGGATGTTCGTGCATTCCGTCGCCTGCATTTATAACACTTCCTGAAATATTGTCCGCAAGGAACTTAGGAGCTCCTGCAAGCTGGTGTCTTATTATTACGATGTCAGTACCCATAGCCTCTAGAGTCTTTCCTGTATCAAGAAGCGTCTCACCCTTTTTGACACTGCTGGTAGATACCCCGAGGTTTGATACCGTTGCTCCTAGATATTTGCCGGCAAGCTCAAAGCTCATTCTCGTCCTTGTGCTGTTTTCATAAAACAGTGAAACAACTGATTTGCCCTGAAGATGCGGCATTTTTTTTGCGCTCTGCATCAGCAGCTCCTTCATGGTCGCTGCGGAATCTATTATGTATTCAATTTCTTCCGCCGGCATATACTGCAGGCCGAGTACATCTTTTTCTTTCAATAACATTTCTTTACTCCGTTTTTTATAGAAGAGGGCCTAAACGACCCTCTTCTATATCGTACTATTTCTTTTCTTTAACTACGTCGAACTTCTCTGGCAATATAGCGTTTAGGATTATGCCAACAAGAGCAGAGAGTGCAACGCCCGAAACTGTAAATTGGTCATTTACTACTACAGTTACGCCGATACCGACAACAAGTATTATCGAAAGTATCAGGAGATTTCTGCTGCTCGTAAAGTCAACCTTTGCTTCCGCCATGGTCCTTATACCTATCGCAGCTATCATACCAAACAGCACTATGCTCATTCCGCCGACTATCGGCATCGGTATGGTTTTAAGGAAACCGCCGAAGTAGCCTATGAATGAGAGCACTATTGCGTATACTGCGGCTATTCTAAGTATTGCCGGGTTATAGTTTTTCGTTATAGCAAGCACGCCTGTGTTTTCACCGTAAGTCGTGTTGGCAGGTCCGCCTATGAAGCCTGCGAATATCGTTGCAACGCCGTCACCAATAAGAGTCCTGTGCAGGCCCGGGTCTTCAAAGAAGTTTTTGCCTACTACGGAACCATTGGTCGTTATGTCTCCAAGGTGCTCCATGAACGTTGCTATAGATATCGGTGCGATTATAGCTATTGCAGACCAGCTGAACTTAGGCAGGTGGAACGCAGGCAGATCTATTATCTTTGCTGCTTTGAGTGGTTCGAAGTTCATAAGCAGAGCGCTGCCTTCAGGAACCGCTACAAAAAAGTGCAGTAATACCGCAACACCATATCCTACAACTAGTCCGACCAATATAGGAAGCAGCTTGAAGAAGCCTTTTATGAATATAGATACTATGACTACAGTTACTACTACCGAAGCTGCAACCACCCATTTTGTCCAGAGCAAGCCGCCAACGAAGTCTGCTGTGATATCGTTGAATATGACCGTTGGAGCAAGCGTAAGACCTATAACTACTATTACAGGACCTGTAACGATAGCCGGAAACAGCCTTTTTACTCTCTGTGGTCCTATAAGCTTAACCAGCAGTGCAAAAACGAGGTAGCAAGCGCCGGCGACCATAACAGCGCCTGTCGCATATTCTTTGCCCTGGCTGCTTACTATATAGGTTATAGCACCCAGGAACGCAAAGCTCGAGCCAAGGAAAACCGGCACCTTGCGTTTTGTTATGAAGTGAAATATGAGCGTACCGCCGCCTGCAGCGCAAAGTGCTACAGCAGGGTCAAGCCCCGTTATCATCGGAACAACTATAGTTGCGCCGAACATGGCAAACATGTGCTGCAGCCCAAGGACCGCCATTTTGCCCCATCCTTTTTTGACCTTTTCCATACAATACCTCCAAGCAATTAATTATGATTTCACGGCAAAGCCGAGTTTAAAAAAATAATCTTCCAATAGGAAGACTACTTTAGTTCGTTGATTGCAACATTGTCGATACCGTCAAACTCCTTTACACGCACTTCTACGACTTCATTTTTCGAAGTTGGAATGTTCTTCCCGATATAGTCTGCACGTATCGGAAGCTCCCTGTGGCCTCTGTCCACAACAACGGCAAGCTGAATATAGTTTGGACGACCAAGGTCCATCAGCGCATCAAGCGCGGCCCTTGCAGTCCTGCCTGTGTATAATACATCGTCACACAACACTATTGTTTTTTTATTTATATCGAAAGCAATATCCGTACCTTTAATAACCGGGTGGTCGGAAAGAAGCGAAAGATCGTCCCTGTAGAACGTTATATCCAGCGAACCTATCGGAACTTCCTGTCCTTCAAATTCTTTTATATACGAAGCTATACGCTTAGCTATCGGTACGCCACGCCTATGGATACCTATGAGAGCTATGTCTTTCGGGCCTTTGTTTTTTTCAATTATCTCATGCGCAATTCTCTTTAGTGCACGCTCCAGCGCAATGTCGTCCATAATTAAGGCTTTATCCATTTACGGCCTCCTTTTCTCACATTCCACGGCATCAAAAAACCCTGCACTACGGCAAGGTTAACAAGCGACACTAACATCACACCTTGCCGGCTTCTCTGAACCGAATTAAAGGATGTTGTATTTCTGTATAAGAACATACCACAAGCCGTGGTGTTTGTCCACAGTTAATCCCAAAAAAAATGTGATTTAATCCATTTGTAATATTTTAATTTATAACTATGTATCAATAAGCTTATTTTTTACGAGTTATATTGTATTTTTATATATAAAAAAATATTAAAATCGTTTCTTTTTAGCTGTGTTAACAATAAATTAATAAGAAAATAAGTATTGACAATAAGTGCATATCCCCTCTATAATAACATTTATTAAAGGCTTTGATGGAGAACAGTAGTTGTTTTAATCCCTTCCAGAGAGTCGCTGCTTTGGTGAAAGCGACAGGTAACAAATGACGAAGCTCGCTCCTAAGCTGCTGCGGTGAAAGTAAAGTAAGCGCAGACGGTATGACTCAACGTTATATGAGTACGGGCATCACGATGTGCCCTAGTGAGCTGGCGGTTTTTATACCGCAAGCAGAGTGGTACCACGAATACCCTTCGTCTCTGCATTGACGGAAGGGTTTTTTTATACCCTTTTTATACCGCACAGTTCAAATAATTTATGTGAGGAGAACAAAAATGAGAACTATCAAGATTTTTGACACGACACTGCGTGACGGCGAACAATCCCCCGGCTGCAGCATGAACCTTCAGGAAAAGATAGAGGTGTCAAAGCAGCTTGAGAAGCTCGGTGTAGACATTATGGAGGCAGGCTTTGCCATTGCTTCCCCCGGCGATTTCAAATCTGTGCAAGCCATTGCACAGTCTGTACAGAATGCAAAAGTTGCCAGTCTCTCCAGAGCTCTGAAAAAAGACATAGATGCTTCTTATGAAGCGCTAAAAGGCGCAGTTGCTCCGCGTATTCATACGTTCATAGCAACATCACCTATCCATATGAAGTATAAGCTTAAAATGAGCCCCGAAGACGTTCTGGCACAGTCTGCGGATATGGTCAAATACGCAAAGTCTTTATGCAGTGACGTTGAGTTTTCTGCAGAAGACGCTTCACGTTCAGAGCTTGAGTTTCTCTATAAGGTATTCTCATCTGTAATTAAAGCCGGTGCCACATGCATTAACATTCCAGATACGGTCGGGTATGCAACGCCTGATGAATATTTCGAATTCATCAGCAGCATTATGAAGAATACTAAAGGTATAGAGAACGTCGATGTTTCCGTACACTGCCATAACGATTTAGGACTTGGCGTAGCAAACTCATTGGCGGCAGTACGTGCTGGTGCAACACAGGTCGAGTGCACCGTTAACGGCATCGGTGAGCGTGCAGGTAATGCATCATTAGAAGAAGTCGTCATGACACTGAAAACACGTCAGGACCATTACGGCTGTGTTACCAACATTGACACTAAACAGATTTACAACTCTTCCAGGCTGATTACATCTATAACCGGAGTTTCAGTACAGCCAAACAAAGCAGTTGTAGGCCGCAATGCATTTGCTCACGAAGCCGGGATCCATCAGCATGGAGTATTGGCAAATAAGCAAACTTATGAGATAATGACACCTGAATCTATCGGACTTTCGGAAAATTCCATCGTCCTTGGCAAGCATTCCGGCAAGCATGCTTTTGTCAACAGACTTAGTGAGCTTGGCCTTTCGATCAAAAAAGACCATGTAGGCGCAGCGTTTGATAAATTCAAGCAGCTTGCAGACCGCAAAAAGGAAGTTACAGACCTTGACCTGCGTGCGATCGTCGAGCTTGACAGCATTGACATCCCGAATGAGTTTGAGTTCGACAGCTTTGTTATAAACAGCGGAAACAAGATGACGGCGACTGCTGTTGTAAAGCTTGTTCACGACGGAGAGATAGTCGAAGAAGCAGCCACCGGTGACGGACCTGTGGATGCTGCATTTAACGCAACAGAGCGCTGCATAGGCGAATCGTTCATACTAGCAGACTATATCGTCCGCTCAGTAACCAGCGGCAAAGACGCTCAGGGCGAGGTAATCGTTAAACTGACTACTGGCAGCAAGAAAGCGACCGGACGTGGCCTTAGCACAGATATCGTAGAAGCAAGCGTCAGAGCATATATAGACGCTATAAATAAGTATTATTATGAAATGAAATTGGAGGGTTGAAAAATGGGTATGACAATGACACAAAAGATACTGGCCAACAAGGCGGGCCTTAGTGAGGTGCACGCCGGTCAGTTTATCGAAGCCGGCATAGACCTGTGCCTTGGCAACGACATCACGACCCCTGTCGCTATCAAAGAGTTCAGGCGAACAGGAAAGTCGGACGTGTTCGACAAGTCTAAGGTTGCTATCGTTCCGGACCACTTTACACCGAACAAGGATATTAAAGCTGCTGAGCAATGCAAGTTCATAAGAGAATTTGCGCTTGAAAAGGATATCGAAAACTACTTTGAAGTTGGCGAAATGGGAATAGAGCATTGCCTGATACCCGAAAAAGGCCTTGCAGCCCCCGGCGATGCTATAATCGGTGCAGATTCGCACACATGCACATACGGTGCTCTCGGCGCATTTTCGACAGGCGTCGGCAGCACAGACTTCGGTGCAACGATGGCACGTGGCAAGTGCTGGTTCAAGGTTCCTTCCGCTATCAGCTTTGTTCTGATAGGCAAGCCAGGCAAATACGTTTCCGGCAAAGACCTTATACTTCATATAATTGGCATGATTGGCGTGGACGGCGCTCTTTATAAATCCATGGAGTTCTCCGGCCCCGGTGTTGCAGAGCTTAGCATGGATGACAGGTTCACGATAGCCAACATGGCAATCGAAGCTGGTGCAAAGAACGGTATCTTCCCCGTAGATGAAAAGACGATGGAATATGTAAACGAACATGTGACAAAGGATTACACTGTAGTCGAAGCTGACACTGATGCAGAATATGATGAAATAATAGAGATCGACCTCTCAACTCTGCGTCCGACGATTGCCTTCCCCCATCTTCCGGAGAATACCAAGACGATAGACGAAGTCGGCGATATAAATATAGACCAGGCAGTTATAGGCTCTTGCACGAACGGAAGGATGTCTGACCTAAGGATTGCTGCTGATATACTTCGCGGCAAAAAGGTTAAAAAAGGCGTAAGGACGATAATCTTCCCGGGAACACAGAAGATATACCTGCAGGCTCTTGAAGAAGGCCTTATAAAAGACTTTGTTGAAGCCGGTGCCGTATTCTCTACACCGACATGCGGCCCGTGCCTTGGAGGGCACATGGGCATACTTGCGAAAGGCGAGCGTGCGGTTTCCACAACGAACAGAAACTTCGTCGGCAGGATGGGACATGTTGAGTCGGAAGTATACCTTGCAAGCCCGGCAGTTGCTGCAGCTTCTGCGCTGACCGGCAAGCTGACCGACCCGGAAAAACTTTAAGGAGAGTGCAATATGAGTAAAGTATATAAATACGGCAGCAATGTCGATACGGACGTTATAATACCGGCAAGGTATCTTAACACATCAGACGTTAAGGAACTTGCTTCACACTGCATGGAAGACATCGATGCAGACTTCGTTAAGACTGTACGGCCCGGAGATATAATCGTAGCGGAGAACAACTTTGGTTGCGGCTCTTCACGTGAACATGCACCGATAGCTATCAAAGAATCCGGAATCTCCTGTGTTATCGCTAATACGTTTGCGAGAATCTTCTTCCGTAACTCTATCAACATAGGGCTACCGATATTAGAATGTCCGGAGGCAGTCGCTAATATAAATTCAGGTGACGAACTTGAAGTGGATCTAAATACCGGAAAGATAAAAAACCTCACCAGCGGAAAAGAGTATCAGGCGGAGCCTTTTCCGGAGTTCATGCATAATATAATCGACTCCGGCGGGCTTATAGGTTATATAAGCAAAGAGGCCTAGTGAAACTAAGACAGCTTCTTTTAGCAGCTTTGTTTGCAGCTCTTATGTGCATAAGCGTTTTCCTCAGGATCCCGATACCGCCGACTCCTTTGGTTTTCACGCTGCAGACTTTTGTGGTCTTCATCGCCGGGCTCATGCTGGAACCAAAGTATGCACTATCATCTATGCTGGTATACACATTGCTCGGCCTTCTCGGGCTTCCAGTGTTTTCCACAGGCGGCGGAATAGGCTATGTGCTTCAGACTTCGTTCGGCTTTATAATAGGCTTTAGCGCTGCTGCTCTGGTCATAAGCCTTACAGCACGAAAAAGTGCTATAGCTCTTATTTCAGGCGCTGTCACCGCAGGCAAAGAAAAACTGATACTGAAAACAGTCGGATTTTCTCTGCTGGCTATAGCAGTACTATATATCTGCGGCATTACATACATGTACTTTATGTATAATTACTACATAGGAAAAACGATGTCGCTTGGCTATATAATAATATCAGCAACCGGTATATTCATGCTGCTTGATATAGCAAAGTTTGCAGTCGCACTTCCGCTCAGCATGGCGGTATTAAAAAGACTGCCGGAAAGCTATAGAAAAATTTAAAACTGTATAACAAAAACCCCTGCGGATTGAACCCGCAGGGGTTTTTCTTTGCGCTTCAGCACAATATACCCCCAGTTCAACTGGGGGAATAAAAAAGCTTATAGCAGTATAAAGACCTCCAATGCTAAGATGATGAAGGTTCGCCAACCGCATCAAAAAAGCAAAGGAGGCCAAGTGTCATGAATGACATAAAAAGCTTATCACATAGCAAATGGAGATGTAAATACCATATAGTATTTGCTCCGAAATATAGAAGACAAGCAATATACGGGAAGATAAAAGCAGATGTAGGAAAAGTTCTTCGTAAGCTGTGTGAACAAAAAGGAGTAGAGATAATAGAGGCAGAAGCATGTCCAGACCATATACACATGCTGGTAAGTATTCCTCCAAGTCTGAGTGTATCACAATTTGTTGGATATCTAAAAGGGAAAAGTTCACTGATGATATTTGATAGGCATGCGAACCTAAAATATAAATACGGGAACCGACATTTTTGGTGTAGGGGATATTACGTAGATACGGTAGGGCGCAATGCAAGAGTGATAGAGGAGTACATAAAGAATCAACTGCAAGAAGATATTGTAGCAGAGCAGATATCATTCAAGGAATATATTGACCCGTTTACGGGTGCCAAGAATATAAAGGCATAGAAAAGGCCGCTTGAGCGGCGGCCTGAAAAAGTAATGCGATTGGCGAACAATTTAATGCGTCTTAAGACGCTGTGTCAGTAATATGCCCTTATAGGGCTTGTGCATACCACCAGTTTAACTGGTGGTTTTGATATTTCTAAAATTACTTCTGTTTTTCCGCCAGATTGTATATTACAGGAATCTTGAAAATGTCGTCGTTTATTGCACGGATTATGCATACAACTGACAATACTATAAAGCCAACCCATGCAAGCCAGAACAGAATAGTAAATAATATTCCAATGAAAGGAATCCATGCCAAAACACCCAATACGATATATACTACCACTACGAAAATGCCCAGGAAAAGTGACTGCCAGGCATGCAGCCTTGCCCTGCTGTCGTTCTTAACCGTTGCAAGGACAATAATTGCGCTTATGAATGAGATTACATAAGCAAACCAGCAGGTAGTCTTATGATCCATACCAAGTTCATTTTTATTTTCAGACATCTTAAAACCTCCTTTATTTTTACTATATTATACATTATGAAATATTCAAGTGCAAACAAATATATAATTAAAAACAGTGTGTTAACACGATTGTAACTGTTGAGAACAAAAAGTCAAGATTCGAGCTGGTTTACGCTCTTTTCGCCATAGCCCCTGCACATAACTACGGCGTCTTCATTGGTGTCTTTGTAATAGCCGGGCCTAATAGCGACAGGTACAAAACCGTATTTATCATACAAGTTTTTAGCCGCAATATTGCTTTGCCTTACTTCCAGCCAGTATAATTTCGTCAGATTTTTTGTGGACGAAATAAGAAGATCGATAAGCTTATTTGCCGTTCCTTTCCTTCTGAACTGCGGAAGCACTGCAAGGTTGTTTATATGACACTCGTCAAGCACAATATGAACTCCGCAGAAACCTATTATATTGTCATTATCCACAGCCACTATGTATAACGAGTTTGTGTTATCACAGACGTCGTAGAACAAAGATTCATAGTGCCACGGTGTTGTAAAGCTCTGCTTTTCGACTTCATATATCCCGTCTATATCTTCTTTCTGCGCAAGTCTGATCTCCAGGCTCATTTTTCCACCCTGTGTTTTTGCTCATAAACACGCTCTGCCTGCGTCTTTCGAAGATAGAAAGGCTCAAGTTCGTATGCTGAAACTGCATCACCGGCGTTCCTGTAAGCAAGTATTCCTACGCTGCCTGCATGCTGCAAAGCAGAAACGCCTTTTGCAGTGCTGAAACCGGCACTGTCAATTTCTTTTTTAAAACGTATCGAGCCGTCGCCGACAAACACAACATCCTGTCCCTTTAATTCTTCCAGAAGTTCATCTATCTGCATTGCACGGTATTTAGATAACTTATTTGAACCGCTGTATGTTGCAGAGTAAACATCTGTCCTTCGTGCATCTATAACGGCACATACGGCTCTGTTATCGCCTTCAAGGTTCTGTGCCAAAGCATCAAGCGTGTTTACAGCAACGCACTTTTTTCCTGATGAATGACAGAAGGCCTTTATTACGCCTATTCCAATACGCAGTCCGGTGAAAGAGCCCGGGCCTGCAGCGCATCCAAACAAATCTATATCTTCGAGGGTCATTTCCGAACGCTTGAGGCATTCGTCTATCATAGGCCCCAAAGTAACAGAATGATTTTTTTTATTGTCGACGTATACTTCGCAAATTATTTTTTCGTCTTCCATGACAGCAACGCTGCAGACATTTCCGGAAGTATCCACCGCAAGTATATTCATAGGCTCTTTCCTTCTATTTCTATTGCCCTCTCATCGCTGCCGGAGCCAGTCAGACGCACTTTTATACATTCCGGTATGTTCTGCGCATTCTCCGGCCACTCAATGATGCATATGCCGTCTCTGCCGAGATATTCATAGAACCCTATGTGCTCAAGCTCTTCTTCGTCCTCTATCCTGTAAAGGTCAAAGTGGTAGAGCTTTTCTCTGCCATCATATTCCTTCAGTATAGTAAAAGTGGGACTGACTATCTCTTCCCTTACACCCAGCCCCTCTGCTATACCTTTTACAAAAACAGTTTTACCGGCACCCAAACCACCGTATAGAGAAACTATATCTCCGCATACCAGCTTATCCGCTAGCAGGCTTCCAAGCTTTTTAGTTTCTTCAGCATTTTTCGTCTTATGTTTACTTAACAATAGATTGCTCCCTGTTATTACTAATGCTGAATTATACACCATTAGAAATCTTAAAGCAATTTATATCAGCCTTTTTCGCATTCCTGCGTTTTAACAGGTTTCTTTATTATAAATCGCCTTAGTGGCTTATATATAACAAATGTTACAGCTGCGTTTATACCCGCTTTTATCAAATTGAAAGGCAACAGTATAGGCAGTATCATAGATTTAACAACATCTACCGGTGTGCCGTAAAATGCCGGTGTAATTATCAGATTTGCCGGAATCATTATTGCAGCCATTGAGATTACTCCTGCAAGAAGTCCTATTACAGCGCCAAGAATACTGTGTTTCCTTCTGTAAATAAGAGACGCTATCGTTACAAAAGTGCCCGTGGCTATGAAGTGCATAAGTATTCCGACCCATCCTCCAACTGCTGATGAGACTGTCAAACCCTGTATAAGACAGGATACCACTGTAACAACAAGACCAGCAATAGGCCCATAGGCAAAGCCTGCTATCAAGATCGGGATGTCCATTGGTTCATATTCGAGATAAGGTGCAGCCGGAAAAATAGGGAATCTGATAAATAGCATCAGTACTATTGACAGTGCCGTAAGCACTGACAGGGTCGTAAGCATCCTTGTTCTGTTCATTTTTTCACTCATATTTTACCTCCAAAAAAACTTCCGCATATACTTGGGGAAGTTTACAGGCTGAAAAATATAAGCCTTTCACCTTCTCTCATCCAGACTTTACTGTCGGTTACGGAATTTCACCGTATCGGCTTTCGCTAGCGGACTGTCACCGCCGGTCAGGGAATTGCGCCCTGCCCCGAAGATATACGATATTTATTATGGCAATATAATACGTTATTTCATCGTATTAGTCAAATAAAAACTTATATGCCGTTTATATTAAAAAGCCCTGCACGTATGCAGGGCGATTATCTTATGCTTATTCGTCATCTTCAAACACGCCGTTATGGTAGACGTTCTGTACGTCATCGTTGTCCTCCAGCATATCCAGCATGTTCTGCACGGATTCAGTTTTATCCGGCGCTATGTCTACTGTATTTTCTGGTACTAACTGTATCTCTGAAACAAGAAAGCTGTATCCCGCTTTTTCCATCTCTTTGTGTACTGAGCTGAAATCTTCGACAGAAGCCGTGATTTCGATTACGTCATCAGACGTTTCAACATCCGTTGCACCTGCTTCCAGTGCATCCATCATCACCGTATCTTCGTCCATATCTTCAGTCATTTCGACAGCAAGCACGCCTTTTCTTTCAAACATCCATGAAACGCAGCCCGTCGCTCCAAGTGAGCCTCCGAACTTATCAAAACTGTGTCTGATATCGGCAGCCGTACGGTTCCTGTTATCCGTCAGCGCTTCTACTATTACCGCAACACCGCCAGCACCGTATCCTTCGTATGTTATTGATTCGAAATTGATACTTCCAAGCTCTCCCGAAGCCTTTTTTATAGACCTTAGTATATTGTCATTAGGCATATTGTTGGATTTAGCCTTTGCTATGATATCACGAAGCCTCGAGTTATCATCCGGATTGGAGCCTCCTTCCTTAACAGCAACAGCTATCTCTCTGCCTATCTTAGTAAATATTTTACCACGCTGAGCGTCAGCTTTGCCCTTTTTGTGTTTTATATTTGCCCATTTTGAATGACCTGACATTTTGCACCTCTGAATATAATCCCCATTTAGCTGGGGTTTTTTGCCTTCCAATGATAACATATGAAGAGGCTTTTTTCAAACGTTCTGTAATGAGTTTTGGTTAGATATCCTGCACTTCTATTTTAAAACCACATGTCACTGCCGCCCCAGGCTCAACATATCTTAACATCTCTTTTGTATTGATTGCATCGGGCACAGCCGTCCACGGCTCTATGCAGGCGCAGTCATAAAAAGCAGTGCATACCGTTAATACTTCATGCATATCATCCACCTCAGTCACTGCACGATAACCGTCTGTAGGGTTATCAAGTGTCATCTGCTTATTACCTATGCCCGTAAATACATGGTCCAGCGGTAGAGATAAATCCAGTGTATCCCCCTCTACTCTTCCCTTTTCTCCGTTAAGATAGCTTATATATTCGCTGAAATCGAATGTAAACTTCGTATCTTTTTTACTGCTCGTTTTAAAATAAGTATGCCAGCCAATGTAGAAAGGCATGCTTTGCAGTGAGTTGTTATCTATCTTTGCAGATATGCCAAGACAGCCCGGTGTTACTTTATATTCTATATGAAGTATAAAATCGAACGGATACCATTCCTGTTTTATTATTTCGTTCGGTAAAGTGTATACCGTTACAGCGTCTTCTGATTGGTTCTCTATCGAAAAAGGCATGTCCTTTACAAAACCATGCATTGGCATAGTATACTTCTTTTCATCAATATAATAGGTATCATCCTTTGTTTTGCTGCAGAATGGGAACAGCACCGGTATACCGCCTGCAAGGCAGTTTGCGATGCCTAAGTCTTTCTCGTTCATCCTCAGCACTTCTGTGCCGCCTACGTTAAGTGAAGAAACTACTCCTCCGAAGTCCGGAAGCACCTCAGCTTTTGTATCCCTGCTCTTAATTATAATTCGTCTCATTTCATTCTCCCAAAACCCAACTTTATTCGGTAGCTCTGTCTGCTATTATATTGCTGAACACATAGCTTTTCAGCATTTGCAGACCTCCGGCAAAAACTGTGCCTTTCTTGCTAAGCTTAATCTTTTGCTCAACGAAAAGTTCTTTTTCAAGTATTTCATTTATGACCTGCCGTGTCATTTTATTATCTTCCCTTACAGCACCACCGATAACTATTATTTCCGGATTCAACATCAGCACGAAGTCAATTATAAGGATCGCCCAAACTTTTATTACTTCCAGATAAACCGCCTTTAGATCTTCGTCTCCAGCTTCGATGCTGCGCTCTATTAGGCCTAGAGTGGGCTTCTTATGCTCCGTTTGCTCTATAATATTTTTAAGGTTCAGAGCTCCCCCGTCTTTAATAAGCTGCTCTGCTTTTTTATATAGCGAGCTAAGGCCTGCATATTCCTCCAGCCGGCCCACAGACCTGCTTGCTTCACCCGAAAAGCTCTTCCTGTCAAAGAAAAAATCCCCAACCTCACCGGCTATTCCGTCTTTGCCTCTTATTAGCTTGCCACCGACTATTATACCGGCGCCTATGCCTATGTTTTGCATTATATTCAGATATACAAGGCTGCTGCTTTCAGGATAACTGCATATCCTCTCTCCGACAGCAGCTACACCCGGAACATTGTTTATTATCACCGGTACGCAAAGAGACTTTTCTATAAGCGTGTATATATCCGTATCGTTTAGATCAGACAAATCCGGTATCCTGCTTAGCACACGCTCCTTCACAATTCCCGGAAGCGAGATTCCTGCAGCAAGCACATTCGTTCTTCCTTCAGTCAGGTCATCATAAAGATACTTAACAGAATCAACAAGAAACTCCAGCGAAAGAACATTCTCTTTAAATTCTTTTTGCTTAGTTTTGATTATGTTTCCTGAAAGATTTGCTATACAACCCGAAACACCCTGAGGTGTCAAGTCTATGTGAACGATGTGTCCATAGTCAAAATTGAACCTCATTACTAGTGGATATCTGCCTTTTGCAGTTCTCTCCTTACCAGTAATGACAAGCAGATTCCTTTGCCTAAGCAGTGATATGACACGACTAATCGTAGAAACACTGAGACCTGTTTCCTTCTGTATGTCGCTTGTCTGCGCTTCCGGCTTATCTATAATTGCGCCAAGCACTTTTATTACGTTGTTCTGCTTTTCTGTAAGCAGATGTCTGTCTATGTCAATCATTTGATTCTCCGTTTCTGTACAATTATACTTTAACAGACAACAATAATCAAAGATATTTACATCTGGCTTTTTCCTGCAAGCCAGCCTGTGGAAAATGCAATCTGAAGGTTGTATCCTCCCGTAAGTGCATCCACATCAATGACTTCTCCTGCAAAATACAGTCCTTCAACAAGTTTGCTCTGCATAGTCGAAGGGTCTATCTCTTTCACGCTGACTCCGCCTCTTGTAACAACAGCCTCATTTAGCGGACGTTTTTCTTTTATTTTTAACTTAAGCCCCTTGAGCACCTGTGCAAGTTCTCTTCGCTGCTCTTTTGTAATAGAATTTGCCTTTACGTCTGTTTTAATGTTGCAAACCGATATTACATAATCTATAAGCCCTCCCGGCAGGAGCCCTCCAAGCACGTTTGAAAAGTTTTGGTTCGACCGTTCGGTAAAGTCCCTTATAAGCCGGTCATCCAGTGTTTTGTCGCTTAAGGCCGGCTTTAAGTCTATTACTGCTTCACAATTCCTTCCATCTCTAATATATGCGCTTGCTGAAAGCACCAACGGTCCGGATATGCCTGTGTGGGTGAAGAGCATCTCTCCCTGTTGGGAAAAAACCTGCCTTCCATCTTCAAGTACCTTCAGGTTTACATTCTTGAGTGTAAGCCCTGCCAGGCTGCTGACATCATCAAAAGTGTTCAGCCCAACCAGCGTCGCCTTTGGCTCTATGATGGTGTGCCCCAGTTTTTTAGCGAACTTAAAACCATCTCCGGTTGAACCGGTTGACGGATATGAAACTCCTCCGCATGCAATTATGACGCTGTCGTAGTCCTCTTTGCTATTCGTTATAACATGTGTTATTCTTTTGCCATCTGTCATTATTTGCTTTACATCTGTATTCAAGCGTACTTCAACGCCTGCTGAAGCCAGCGCCTTTTCAAAAGTTTTTATAACATCGCTTGATTTATCCGAAACCGGAAATACCCTTCCGCCCCGCTCGCTTTTTGTTTTGAGCCCAAACTTTTCAAGGAACTCTATCATACTGCTGTTTGAAAAAGTATAAAATGCGCTATATAAAAAAGTGTTGTTAGTTACAACACTATCGAAGAATTCACTTATATCGGCAGAGTTTGTTATATTGCATCTGCCTTTGCCTGTTATGTAAAGCTTTTTACCAAGCTTTTCGTTCTTTTCGATAAGCGTTACTGCACAACCTGCCTCTGCTGCTGCGTATGCAGCCATCATTCCCGATGCACCTGCGCCTATCACACAAACTTTCTTCATCTATCTGCTTTCCTTACCTGTATAAACATCATGTCGGCGCCACAAGTCTTCAAGCATCTCGAAGTTTTGCATAAGCCCGTCACGTTTCCTCATTCCTACAAGAAGGACCAGTGTATTAAGAACGCTGAATGGGGACACGAGTGAATCTACAAACAGGTTCATATCTGTGTTTACAAGTATACTCTCGTCAGCAATTTCGCTTAGTGGTGACTGGTCGTTGTCTGTTATCGCAATCACCTTCGCTCCGTTTTTCTTAGCAAATTGTGCACCATCCAAAGCCCGTGTTGAATACCTTGGGAAGCTTATAGCAACAAGTACATCTTTCTCTCCTGCGTGCATAAGATCTCCAAACACGTCGCTGAAGCCGGAGTTAGCAAGGTGTACATTCTCTAAAATATAGTTCATGTAGTACCAGAAGAACTGTGCAAGCGGTGCACTGGAACGAAAGCCCATAATGTAAAGATTCTTTGCGGATATTATTACATCAGCGACTTTTGCGACCTGTTCGTAGTCAAGCACGCTTTTTACATGACGCAGACTCGTTATATCGTTGCGCAATGACCAACGTATAAGCTCTTCTTCGGACATATCCGAAGCAAGCCCCATTCTCTGTACGTTAGTGAGCTTTGTTTTTATCAGTTTTTGCAGGTTTTTCTGAAGTTCAGGATATCCTTCAAACCCCAGCGCACATGCAAAACGAACGACCGTCGATTCACTTACTCCTACAGTGTCGCCAAGTTTTGATGCGGTTATAAATGCTGCGGTATCGTAATGCTCTAATATAAATTTTGCAATGGCCTTATGGCCTTTGCTCATAGTGTTGATTTGCTTTTCTATGACTTTGATTATATCAGCGTCTTGCATATTGCCTCCGTTATTATGCTATTTCGCTATATATTCTATCATATCGCCTTTAATTATGCAATTTTATTTTTTCAATCTTGCAAGATAGTTTTTTTATCTCTTCCGTTGCTGTAAGGTCGTATTTAACAGGAGTCAGTGACGCATACCCTTGGTTTACCTGACTGACATCAGTATCATCAATCGCAGTGTTTTCCTTAAGTTTTCCTGCTATCCATAAGTATTTGTTTCCTCTCGGATCTTCTCTTACTTCGATTGCGTCCTCGTATACTGTTTTTCCCTGTCTTGTTACTTTAACACCCTTTATATCTTCAAGCGCAAGGTCCGGCACGTTAAGATTGTATAGCATATCTTTTGGCTGGTCTTTTAGCAATCCTGAATCTATCAGCTTTGCTGCGACTTCAGCAACTGCATCAAAATGCTGCGGAGTATAGGACGCAACAGAAACAGCAAGCGCCTTAAACCCCATAATGACAGCATCTAGCGCTGCTGCTACAGTTCCGGAGTAGAGCATATCCGATCCAAGGTTGTGCCCGTGATTTATTCCTGATACGATTAGGTCTATATTGCCTTTTGTAACATGAGACAGCCCGATCTTTGTGCAATCAACGGGAGAACCATCTATCATATAGCACGGTATTCCTTCAAGATTTTCCGGACGTATCTGCGTAACACGAAGCGGCCTGTTCAAGGTAACAGAATGAGACGTAGCACTCTGCTCCGTCATAGGAGCTACCACAGTTACATCGTGGTTTTTAGCAAGCCGTGCGGCAAGCGTTCTTATTCCTTTTGCGTTTATACCATCGTCGTTTACCACCAATATCCTCATAGCAATCCTCCTTGAATAATTCTACAGTAGCGCTAAACGGGTGTCAACGGCTTATATCTCTTTAATTCGCCTTCTGTTTTAATCAGCATGTAAAAAAAAGTTGTGCTTAAAAAAATGTTTAATCATTCTATTGTACAGTCAACAATATTCTTATATAATTGCTCTATGAAATCTTTATTTTCTGCAAAGTACTTTTTAACAGCGGCTATTTTTGTAATGTTTGTTCTTACACCGTCTTCCTGTGTTTCACCCAAAGTATCTGAAGAGCTGACTGTTTCGCAGATTCCAATTAGCACGCCCCGTCAAACTGAATACAATGAAGCTGAACAATACTGTGAACCTGAGCAACAGCAACAGCAGGACATCGCCGAGCAGGAACTTGTTTTACCCGAATATGCTACTGAAAGTTCTTCAGATTTTCTTAATTATATAGATTCTATTGCCATGAACAGTGCAAAGAAGATAGTTCTAAGCGACGGCTTTGTGCTGGAGTTCAATAAGTTTGAAGACACATTCTGGGAAGATTATTATAAAGATGAACAAAAGCCCGAAGGCGTGATTGCTGATATTCTGGACTTTATGGATGGCTGCGTCGGTGGGAACTACTTGTTCGGTGCGCAGGGGCATCTGGTTTCACGTCCTTTAGTTGAGCGCATCACAAAAGCACATCCAGACTATATGAACGGCGGCAGAAAAGAATATTTTCTTGAAATCGCAGACAGCGTCGATGTCGATAACCTTGAAAAATTCCCCGCTTACCCCGATGACTACGCATGGGACTGTAGCGGACTTTGGTGGAACTGCTGTAATACCCTTTCTCTTTTCAGGAAGTATACTGACCGTACCGCACAGCAGACATATTACGATTTCTGCAAGCCGATTGAAAAAGAAGATCTTCGGCCGGGTGACCTCACTTTTTACAGGAACAAAGAGGGCAGGATATCGCATATGGGTATCGTCGGTGAAAAAGGTTATATATATGAAGCCGCAAGCGGTTTCGTCGGAGTTGTTAAGCAACGCAGCCTGCACGCAAGAATATATACCGATCTTGTACGTGGAGGCTACCTAATGTTCCCGGACTGGAACCTTTACGGCCGGCCATTAATATATGACTAGGCATTAAAAACCGGCTTAATTGCCGTTTCATTTAATGTTCAGGTTCTTTCAACAGCTCTGAAAGCGCCTTCATTCTTTCAGATATCAGTTCATCATCTTCGTTCTGATAATTAATTTTCCCTTTATTAAATTTACTTATTTTCTAACTAAGTAATATACTTTCTCAATTCATTTTTCAACTTTACTTTATCAAAAAAGCCACAGCATTATCAGAGCGGCTTAAAATTACTCTTTACATTATCATTTCTTTCATTACTGCACCGATTTCATTGAGCGTATCAAGAGCCGTCATAGAGTATTCACCCTGTTTCTGCGCCGCCTTCTCTCCTGCCACACCGCATATATAAGCGCCGTACCCTGCCGCATCAAAGCATTCCATTCCGCCGGCCAAAAGACCTCCTATAACACCCGTCAGGACGTCTCCGCTTCCTCCCTTCGCCATACCCGGTGTTCCTGCTAGTATAAAAGATGTTCGTCTTCCGTCAGTAACTATCGTAGTTGCGCCTTTAAGCAACAAAACAACTCCATATTCTTTGGCAAATTCACGTACCTGTTCAAGTGGATTCTCAACTTTTTTCCCTGCCAATCTTTCGAACTCTCCTAAATGCGGAGTCAGTACTATCTCTCCAGCTCTTTCCTTAAGAATTCTTTTATCCTGTGCGATCAAATTGAGAGCGTCTGCATCAAAGACCTTCTTTATATCAAAGTTTTTAACAAGATAATCAATTGCCTTTTTTGTGCCGCTGCATATTGAGAGCCCGCACCCTGCCGCAAGCGCAGTCTTATTCTTCATAAGCTCATCAAGGTCTGGTACACATTTATACGACAAAGCCCCCTTTTCATCTTCCAGTGCAAACGAAAGACATTCTGGCACTGCCATGCCGTATATGCTTTGAATACTTTCAGGAACACCGATTGTTGTAAGGCCCGCTCCGCCTTTTAATGCACCCTTTGCGCACATTATGCCTGCCCCTGCCATTCCCTTGCTGCCTACTATACAGGCCAGTTTTCCGAAACATCCTTTATGTGAGTCTGCATCCCTTCTGTCAAGCTTATCTGCGCCAATAAAAACTTCTGAATCTCCTATGTCAAAATCTCCAGAAACACCTATCTCTTTAACAGTCAATACTCCGGTATATTCCCGCCCCGGATATAGTAGATGCCCTTGTTTAGCACATGCAAATGTAACCGTCTCGTTCGCTTCAACTGCGGTTCCAAGCACTTTCCCGGTGTCTGAATCTATTCCTGAAGATATATCGCACGCAATTATATAAGCGTTGCTATCGTTTACTTTCTGTATAACTTCTGCATAAAGCCCGGTTACTTCTCTTGAAAGACCTATCCCAAATATAGCGTCAATCACAACACTGCATTTATCTATCTGTATTTGTGATGCATCTTTTACTTCTATAATACTTTCTCCGAAGAAACCCGCATTTGTCTTTGCATCGCCTTTAAGCGATTCAAACTTTCCGATAAGATATACGGATACGCCATATCCTTTTGCCATAAGCTGCCTTGCTACTGCAAAACCATCTCCACCGTTGTTTCCGGCACCGCATATCACAACTATGGGAGAATCCAAACCGAACTTTTCTGCAACAAGTGAGGATATTCCGAAAGCCGCATTTTCCATCAAAAGCAGCGATGGTATATTCATCTGCTCTATCATATGCTTATCCAGTTGTTTCATTGTTTGCTTATCAACTACTTTCATAATGCTATCCCTCCGAAATCGCCTGAGCCGCTGCATGCTCCGCTATGTGAGTTATTGAGATGTGTATCTTTTTTACACCCACTGTTTCTGCGGTTTTTTTCGCCTTGCCGTTTAGCTCTATATAAGGCTGGCCCGATTCCATTCTCAGCACCTCTATATCAATAAGAGGTATATCGAATATCCCGCTTCCAAGACATTTAAGAACAGCCTCTTTTGCTGCGAAATTGCCAGCCACTACTTCAGCATTGTCTTTTCTAGACTTGAAAAGTTCTATTTCCCTCACCGAAAAGTTCTTTGTAAAAAAGCGCTGGGTCTTCATTGCTTTTTTGACCCTGCCAACTTCTATAAGGTCTAGTCCCGTTCCGATGATCATAATCTTACCTCACAGCATTTTCTATCGCCAGAGCAGCTGCTTTTGTTCCAGCAGCCAAAACTGCGTCTATGCTGCACTTCATCTCACCAGTACTGAATGCGAAAACAGTGTCTCCGTCGTGCATCGTATGCGACGGTCTTATGCACATTGCTATCCCATCCTGCCCGACCTGAGCAAGCTTGTTCGCTTGTTCTTTAGTAAGCAGTGCGTTCGTACCAACCACTCCGATCGTAGTATTCTTACCGGTATTGTCATGAGCTGCGCTTGCCAGAAACACATCTGCACTTTCCATTCCAATCATGCCTGCGATTTTCTTTCCTGTCATATGGTCATATACATCTCCAACAGCATTAACAGCAAAGCACGCCGCCACAATAACTCCGCCGCCTAAATCTATCGAAGCTGTTCCAAACCCGCCTTTGCCCGCATATTTCATTCCGCCGGCTTTTCCTGTTGTCGCACCCGTCCCCGCTCCGATATTGCCGCACTCATCGCTGTCTGAAACAGCACACTCACATGCAGTGTATCCGTTCTCTGCGGTCGGCCTTACTTTCGCGCTGCCAAATCCAAGGTCGAAAAGCACAGCTGCCCCGACTATCGGCACTTTTGCAACGCCGGTATCGAAACCCTGGCCTTTTTCTTCAAGAAATCTCATAACGCCGTCTGCTGCGGCCAGACCGAATGCGCTTCCTCCGCAAAGGACAAAAGCATTTGCTTTCTGCACTGCAGCCGTAGGCCTCATTAAATCAGTTTCCCTTGTGCCGGGCGCACTGCCGCGAACATCAACTCCGCAGACACCGCCTGTGTCTATTATTACCACACTGCAGCCTGTTTTATTTTCCTCATCGGTATAGTGACCAAGCGACACGCCTTTAATATCCGTAATACTGCCTTTATACATAACCATTCTCTCCTCTTATCGAAATCTCCCCTGCTATGTATCTCTTTATTCCATCCTCTGTCTCTATCAAAACAGCCCCTGTTTCTTCAAAATCTTTGAAAAAACCTTCTGAAGTTTCTCTGCCGGATACTATACGCAGTTTTCCTTCAAGAGCATTCCTTTGTTTGAACTCTTTCATGAACGGCACAAACCCATCTTTAAGAAAAACATCATATGCATCGAAAAATCCTCTTATTATATCATCAAGCAGCTTCTCTTTTCTGTTGCCGATATCTATAGATTTTGCTTTATCGGCAAGCTCATCGCTAAACTTTTGGCCAGTATTAATACCTATACCGCAGACAACTCTTTCTATACCTGATGAGCCAAGTATGCTTTCGGTCAATATACCAGCTGCTTTTTTACCATCCACAAGTACATCGTTCGGCCACTTTATCTTTGCCTTTTCCGAAATGTTTTCTTCAAGTGCGTTGCAGACTACAACAGCCGCTGTAAGCGTAAGCCTCTGCACCTTTTCCGGCTCGATATTAGGTCTTACTAGAAAGCTTAGATACAATCCTTCGTCTTTATTAGATTGCCAGTTTCGCCCCTTGCTTCCCTTTCCGGCAGTCTGTTCCCTTGCAACGAACACAGCTTCTTCAAGCTCGGAGCGTTTTGCAACTTCGTTTGTAGAATCAACACTGTCAAAAAAAAGTACCTTTCTATTCAAATCCATCGTCCTCTGCAATCAATGAATTGATGATATCATAACTAAAACCACGCCTTGCCATATTACTGTATATCTTGCTTTTTCTTTTCATCTGTTCTTCTTTTTTGTACTTTTCTTTTAGAGTCCAATAATGCTTTGAAGCTATCTCTCTTTCTTCATCTTCATTAAAAATCAGCATTGTTTTGTCTATAATATCATCACCAATGCCTTTTTGCTTCAGTTTATATTCCACTACTTTCCTGCCGTATCTTGCTTCTGATACAGCGCTTTGCACAAACAAAACAGCATACTCTTCATCATTTAAATAACCATAGTCTTCAAGTTTCTTTATAGCTTTTTTTACCGCTTCCTCATCTATTTTTTTGTCCAGCAGCTTATCTGTTATCTCTTTTTTAGTTCTCATTTTGAATGACAACAGGTTTACCGCGCTGTCGAAAGCATACTGCGTATTGTCTGCTTCAACTGCGTTCTTTAGCTTTTCGATGTCTATCTGCTTGCCTTCTTTTATTCCGAAAACCACTAAACTCTGCGCACTAAGCGAGCATAAATATTCTCCGCCGGCGTAAATATTATACCTGTCTTTCTTCCTTTTCTGCGGCTCTACTGCGCTTATTGTTATCATTTCATCCATAATATTGATTATATATCAAACACAGATAAACTAAAAGTATATATTTAATATCATAATTATCTGTTTATCTCTTTAGCATACAAGTATTTTCAGATATTAAAAAAAATCAAAAAATTTTCATCAGTACCTTGCATTATTATATAGCTTGTGTTATTATGTATCCGTTAATAAAGCATAGGAGGTGCGATATTTGAATATACAACTAAAAAAAGGAGTGCTTGAACTATGTGTTCTTTCGCTTCTGGATTCATCAGACAGATACGGCTATGAACTTGTTGCAGAGATATCGAAGTGTATAGAAATATCTGAAGGAACTATATACCCGCTGCTGCGAAGGTTAAAGAATGAAGGATATGTAGAAACGTATCTGGCAGAGTCTAACGAAGGCCCGCCAAGAAAATATTATAAACTAACTGAAAAAGGCGAGCAAACAAGAATCGAATTCCTGGGAGAATGGAGAGACCTTGTCTCGGGAATGGAGAAAATTATAGGAGGTTGCGCTGCATGAAAAAGCATGAATTTATGAAAACTCTTTCACGGCACCTTGGCAAGATGCCCAAGGAGGACAGAGAAGATATACTATCAGATTTCGAAGAATATTTCTCTGTAGCGCAAAGAGAGAACGAAAGCGAAGAAGCATTATGTCAACGGCTGGGAGACCCTAAAAAGATAGCTAAAGAATATTATCTGCAGATGACGATAGAAGAGGCTAACAGTAAAAAATCTTTCAAAAGCATGTCCAGGGCATTTGCTGCTTCGGCTTCTATGGGCCTAGTAAACTTCTTCTATGTACTTTGCATAGTAATAGTCGGATATATAGTTATCTCGGCACTGTACATATCCGCCTGCGCTGTCGGCCTCAGCGGTATAGCGGTACTGATCGTTGCAGCGATATTCGGCCTTGGCTACGGTTCACTTGCGTTTGCTGCGCTTATACTTGCAGCTATTGCTCTTGTAGCGATCGGTGTGCTGATGTTTATCGGTATCATGCAGCTGGCAAAGCTTTTCAGAAAAGCTAATATGAAATTCTTGAACATGACAAAAAGAAGAATAAAAGGGAGGACTCATAATGAGTAAAACAACTAAACTTGTATTGATATTTTCTTCGATACTTCTCGTTTGCCTTATAGGAATCGGCATTATATTTGGTGTGTACTACGGTAATGAAAACGTTACAGATGGTTTTAAAAACCTTTTCGGTAAAGGTATCGAGGTTAACGAATCAGAAACACTTGACCTTGAAGATATATCCATGCTTCATATAAACTGCGTATCAGGTGATATTGATGTGGTCGAATCTGATGAAGCAAAGATAACTTTAGTGGGCAATGTTTGGACAACAGAAGACCTTAACGATTTCCTAAAGGTAACTATGGATGCTGATACAGTGATTGCATCATTTGATACAAAGACCAAGCCGTTTGGCATATTTAATGCTAATGTCGTTATGACAGTATACCTGCCAAGTGAATATATACTCGACCTTGATATTGAGAGCGCTTCCGGCAATATATCTGTCAATAGTCTTGAGTTTAATTACTTAACCATAGACAGCACCAGCGGCAACACCGAAGTTATGAACTGTAAAGGAGATTCACTTAGAATAAATAAGTCTTCCGGGGATACGAAGTTAGGCTTTGCTGATTTTGAGAGCGCATATATCGACAGCACTTCAGGAGATATCTATGTTAACGATACTGCAGCTAAAATTACTCTTATAAGCATTTCCGGCGATTCGACTCTAGATAAAATAACCGGCCCGGTCGATATTAAAAGCACTTCAGGAAGAGTAAGCGTTTCAGTTGATGGGGTTTCGATAGAACCGTTGACTATAGACTCTGTTAGCGGTGGAGTAAAGCTATACATCGATTCCGAAGCTGCATTCGATATCGCTGCAAAGGTTGTTTCGGGTGATATCAACTCAGATTTTGATATAACAGTAACAGGAATAGACCAGGATTTAAGAAAGTCCGTTCAGGGAACTGTAAACGGAGGCGGCAGCCAGGTCTACATAACCACAACTTCCGGAGATATCGATCTTATAGAGAAATAGTTCCAAAAATAAAACGGGCCTTGCATTTGCAGGGTCCGTTTTGAATTGCTTGATTTTTAGCGCATCAATAATGCATCGATAGCAAGGTAGTATGAATTGAATCCAAAGCCCGCTATCTGCCCAATGCAGCCTGCCGCAGTTACAGATTTGTGCCTGAACTCGTCTCTTTGCGCTATATGGCTTATATGCACCTCTACGGCAGGAATATCCACAGCTTTTAATGCATCGAGTATAGCAATGCTGTAGTGTGTATATGCAGCAGGGTTTATAACGATGCCGTCATATATATCCGCTGCTGTCTGTATTCTATCCACTATCTCGCCCTCAATATTCGACTGGTAGATATCTGCCTGCACGCCTTTTTCTGCAGCATATTCTTTTATCCCTGTTTCAAGCGCCTTATAGTCCATTTTGCCGTAGACGTCCGGTTCTCGGCTGCCAAGCATATTGATATTTGGTCCGTTTATTACAAGTATCTTCATACTCCACTCCCCCATGCTTCTATGATTTTATTGGCACACTTGTCTATATCTTCGTCATTATTTACCACAACGTCAGCATATTTATTATACAGCCCATAGCGCTTCTCATAAAGTTCCTTTATCCTGTTGTTGTCATCAGCTATAAGCGGTCTGCCCGATCCGTCCGTTTCTTTTATAAGAACGCTTAGCGGCCTGTCGATAAAAACGATGAGTCCTGTCTTCTTCAACTGGTCAATATTACTTTTATCAAGTATTATACCGCCGCCGGTCGCAATTACCGCTCCTCTGATATCTGATGCCAGCTTCGCTGCCTGTCTCTCATATTCCCTGAAAATCGGCTCACCCTTTTTATTAAAGATATCCGATATGCTGCCATGCTGCTGTTCTATCAGTTCATCTGTATCTATGAAGTTTTTGCCTAGTTTTTCAGAAACGGCTTTGCCTATTGATGATTTACCACTGCCCGGCATCCCTATAATCACTATATTCGTCTTTAAGTCCCTAACGTACTCATATACTTCTTTATATATGTTTTCGTTGTATTTTTCATCATTCCAGATCTCCTGTGCTTTTATAGCCTGAGATGTCAGCATCAAAAGTCCGCCTGCTGTTTTTTTGCCCATCGCTTGCGCTTTTTTCATAAGCTGTGTTTGCATAGGATTATAGACGATATCAACTACACACCCACTCTTTTCAATGACATCGTTACTTACCGGGCATCCATACACATCAGGGTACATTCCCGCAGGAGTTGTATTTACAAGAACATCTATCCCGGCCTCATTCCCAAGCTCTTGATAGCTGATTTCTTTACTCTTTGGGTTCCTGCTCACAATCAATATTTGTGCTGCGTTCATGTCTTTTGCAAGTTTTACTGCACATTTTGATGCGCCTCCCGTACCGAGAACAGCAACCACTCTTCCTTCGATACTTATTTGTGCATTATCGAGAATGTTCTTCAAACCATAGTAGTCTGTGTTGAAACCTTTTGTTTTTCCGCCGCTGAATAGTATAGTATTTACTGCACCTATAGCCTGCGCCTCTTCTGATATATCATCCAAAAACTGAATGATATCAGTTTTAAATGGTATCGTAACGTTAGCGCCGCGAAAATCTTTTTCACCAAGCTCTTTTATTACTGAGCCGAGTTTCTCTTGCTGTGTTTCATGTAGTTGATAGCTTCCCTTAATACCCGTAAGCTCGAAGAATTTTTCGTGTATAACCGGCGACAAACTATGCCCCAGTTTTTTCCCTAAGAGGCACGCCTTGATCATAAAGACCTCTCGCTGGGATAACATCCAAGGTAAGTATATCCTGCCGCATTCTTTTTGACCCTCTCTATCATCTCGGATATATCTTTATCGTATATACTGCCTTCGAAATCTATATGGAACTGATACTCGAACTGCCTGTCCTTTATTGGTCTTGATTCAAGCTTTAGTATATTGACGTTTGAAAACACCGAAAGCATTTCATAAAGCGACCTTGGTTTGTGCATAAGAAGTATCACGATGCTGGTCTTATTACAGTTTTTACCCTTGTATGGCCTCTTTGAAACTATCACAAACCTAGTGCAGTTAGTGTCTTCGTTCTGGATGTCACGTTTTAATATGTCAAGATCGTAGATATCTCCTGATGAAACTGAGCCTATTGCACCTATGCTTTTATCGCCTTGTTCCGCCACGCTTTTTGCCGCATGTGCAGAACTAAGGCTGGGATATGCTTCATATTTATCACCAAGAAACTCACTACACTGCGAGATCGCCTGAGGATGAGAGTAGACTTTCTTTATATCACCAAGATTTGAGCCTTTTACACCCAGCATATTGTGGGAAATAGGCTGCAGCTTTTCCCCCACTATATAGTAGCCGTATCTTGCCAGAGCGTCTATTGCCGGAGTCACGCTTCCGGTGTGTGTGTTTTCTGCCGGAAGAAGCGCATAGTCAACTTCGTCGTCTTTGAGCGCCTCCAGGATAGCTTCAAAGCTCGGATAGTTCATAAGCTTTGCCGATTTGTCAAAACTCTGTTCAGCCGCTATATATGAATATGAGCCCTTAATACCAAGGTAAGCTACTTTAGCATCCTTTACTTCAGAGAATTTGATGCTGCTTGGCTTTTCGAACTGCATGGCCTGACGCTGTGTTTTTCTGCTGATATCCATAAGCGCAGCAAAGAACTCTGAAGTTGCTTCGCTTAAGTTCTTGTCCTTCAGCATTGAAACGGCTTGTTCTATTACATCGTCTTCTCTTTTTGCGTCAAGCACGTCTTTGCCGTACTGCTTTTTCAGAACCGCAATCTCGTCTACCACTTTCATGCGCTTTTCAAAAAGCTCTACCATTTGGCTGTCGACTTCGCTGACTCTTTCCCGCAGAACGCCTATCTGCTCATCATATCCCATCAGAAACTTCCCTCCATTATTATATCAAGTATCGCTATATATGCCGCTGCTTCAATAACCGCTGCTGCTCTTGGAACGATGCACGGATCGTGTCTTCCTTTTACCTGTAGCATCTCTTCCTTTTTCGTTTCCAAATTCACAGTTCTCTGCGGTTTGTTTATTGACGGCGTAGGCTTAACAATAACACTGAAAACTATCGGCATGCCGTTAGTTATCCCTCCTATTACACCGCCGTTGTTGTTGGTCAGCGCTGTTATCTCCCCATCTTCCAAAGCATACTCATCGTTTGCTTCGCTTCCTTTCATTAATGCGAAAGAGACACCGACACCGAATGAAACTGATTTGACAGCCGGAACCGCAAACAACAGCGATGAGAGTCTGCTCTCAATTCCTTCCATCATAGGGCTGCCGAGACCAGCCGGGATATTAAAAACTGCGCACTCTATTTCACCGCCGACAGAATCGCCATCCTTTGCAGCTTGCTTGATTCTTTCTATCATCTCCTGCGCCGCGTCGTCATTTATTACCGCCAACGGCTTCTTCTTGATTTCATCTGCTAATTCTTGTGTGATTGCAGAGTATCTTAAAGCGCTGTCATAAACACCGGCGATGCTTTTTATATGAACAGCAGAGAATATGTCCTTTTCGCTCAATACCTGCTTTGCAACAGCGCCTGCGAAAACGAGCGGTGCGGTCAGCCTGCCTGAAAAATGGCCACCGCCTCTTGGGTCGCCGCATCCTTTATACCTCACACTCCCGGTATAATCAGCATGCCCCGGTCTGTTCATACCTTTATCGTAATCTTCAGAACGTGTGTCGCTGTTCTCAAAAACAGCGCATAGCGGAGTACCTGTAGTTTTGCCGTTGAACACACCGCTGAGGATTTTAGGCACGTCACTCTCTTTTCTTTTGGTAGCCCATGCCTCGCCTTTTGCACGCCGCCTGTCAAGAAACTCCTGTATCTTCTGCATATCGATGCTTATTCCAGAAGGCAGGCCATTTAAAACGCAGCCAACAGCGCTTCCGTGAGATTCGCCGAATATGTCTACTGTAAAGTTTTTACCATATATACTGCTCACGATATCTTCCCCCCTGCACGTGCATAATCTTTAAAAAACCCGGGATACGATTTGTTTATGCTTTCATGTCCGTCTATCTGCACTTCTCCGCCGGCACAAAGTGCTGCAATAGCAAACGCCATTGTTATCCTGTGGTCATTATACGAGTCTACTCTGCCGCTCTTTATTGTTCCGCCGTAGATCGTCATCCCATCATCACACACCTGTGTTTTGATGCCAAGATTGTTTAAGTTGTCTGCCATAGCTGCCAGTCTGTCCGATTCTTTGATCCTCAGCCGCTGTGCCCCGACAATATCCGTTCTGCCATCTGCCATTGCTGCTACCACTGCTATCGGCGGGACAAGATCCGGACACTGTGAAACGTTGACCTCTATTCCCCTAAGTCTGGACTTAGTTGCGCACAGCCCCTGCTGTGTATATTCAATGTTTGCTCCCATGCGTTTTAGTATATCTACTATAGCTTTGTCCGGTTGCAGCGAATCTTCCCTTAACCCAGCTACGCATATGTCTCCCGATATGCATCCGCCCGCAAGGAAAAAGGCGGCCTGAGAGAAGTCTCCCTCAACACTGTAATCAAAGGGCTTGTATTCTTGGCCTCCAGAGATTAAATACGAATTCCCATTTTCCTTTATATCAACTCCAAAGCTTTTTAAAACGTTTACGGTCAAATCTACGTAACCCTTTGACTCAAGTTCGTTTTTTATAATAACTGCTGAGTTACATCTTAGCATAGGCAGCGCAAAAAGCATTCCTGTTATATATTGCGAGCTGACGCTGCCGTCTATGACATATTCGCCGCCCTTTAGCATCCCGTCCACTTCCAGAGGCAGGTTCTTGTCCTGTGGCTTTTTATATTCTATCCTGTCTTCTCTGAATATTTCATAGTATGCATCAATAGGGCGATCAGGCAGCCTTCCGCTTCCGCTGAAAACTTTTTTCCCTGCAACTGCGCACGCTATCGGTATCATGAATCTTAATGTAGAGCCGGATTCGGCACATTCTATATTAGCCACATCCTTAATGCTTATTCCTCCGTCTATTATGACTTCACTGAAAGGCAGACATTCTACGACTTCTATCCTGCAGCCAAGAGCCCTGCATGCATTAATTGTTGCTTTAATGTCGCTTGAAAGGTCTATATTTGAAACAATACTTCTTCCCTTTGCCAGTGACGCAGCAATTATCGCACGATGAGCCGCACTCTTTGAAGGCGGTATCGTAACGCTGCCGTGAAGCTGTGAAGGAAATACTCTCATACTATATACTCCTTCGCACTTTTTGCATCTATTGTATGTATAAACGATTTGCCCGGTTTCTCTATCAAAATCAGATTTATTTTATCTGCAATATTCTTTTTATCCACCAGAATGCCATCTAATATCTGCGCTTTGTCAAACTCCGATATAGACACTGGCAGCCCCTGTTTGTCCAAAACAGATATTATACGTTGTGCTGTTCCGGTCTGCGTCTGCCCAATGCTTTCGCTTGCCTTAGTTATTGCAGCCATTCCTCTTGCCACTCCCTGCCCATGTGTCATTAGTATCCCGCTTTTTGCACACATACGCTCTAGACCGTGGCCTATGGTGTGTCCAAAGTTGAGCTTCATCCTCTCTCCCTTGTCAAGCTCATCCGCCATTACAACATCGCGCTTTATCTCAAGACATTTGATAACAAGCTCCTGCAGCGCTTCAGAATCTGCATCTATTCTTTCACTAAGCTCCAGCAGCCTGAACATCTGCTCATCCTTTATCAACGCATATTTTATAAGCTCTGCCATACCATCAGCAAAATCCGCTTCAGGCAGCGTCTTCAAATAGTCCATATCTATATATACTGAACTCGGATGATAAAAAGCGCCTACAAGGTTCTTCCCTTCAGGTATGTTAACGGCCGTTTTGCCGCCCACAGAGCTGTCTATCTGCGCAAGAAGCGTCGTGGGGACCTGCACATATGCTACGCCACGAAGGAATGCGCTTGCAGCGAAACCGGCAAGATCTCCTACTACACCGCCACCCAGTGCAACTACCACGTCCGCTCTGTTATAATTCTTTTCCGCAAGCAACCGGACGATTTTCTCAAACTGTGATATGCTTTTTGATTTCTCCCCCGGAACTATCGTTATAACTTCAAATATTCTTTGCTTATCTTTGAGTGCTTTTGTGAAATCATCAATATACAGACCAGCTACGTTTTCATCAGTTATTATAGCAAACTTTGATTTTGGGTAGTCTTTCATCAGAATATCCGCAATTCTGCCTTTGAAACCTCTGCCTATGCTGACCTCATATTCATTCTGTCTTGTTTTGATTTTCATACTGTGCATATAAGTTTCACTCCTGCCCCGACATCTCGTTCAGCAGCGCTTCAAGCTCACTTGTGCCGCCTTGTTCTACAGTTTTTTTCAACCGTTCCAACTGTGCCTGAAGTTCATCTATGCTGCTTATCAGGTTTTCTTTGTTATCGTTCATCAGCCCCGCCCAGAGTGCAGAGTTTATCTCCGCAACCCTTGTTGCTGATTTATAGCTTCCGCCCGCATACAGTTCGTTATCTGTGCCATTGTTCATCGCCTTTACTGCCAGTGCAACTACGTGCGGTATATGACTGACCTTAGCGATTATCTCGTCGTGCTCCTGCGGGCTTAGTTTTCTCATCTGTACGAAACCTAAAGCCGCTTTAATCTCATTCGCCCATGTATAGGCAGCTTCTTTTGTTTTTTCTGCCTTTATGATTACCAGAACCGAACCGGAGAACATATCCGCTGAAGAATGTATATAACCCTTCTTTTCACTTCCAGCCATCGGATGAAGTGATAAAAGCTCGTGCTCAGGTTTCATAGACTCTTCCAGCTCTTTTATCATAACAGTTTTGATTCCGCCCACCTCGGCAAAGACACCGCCATCCTTCAGATAAGAAGAAGCGCTCTTATACAGAGGTGTGACGAAGACCGGCGACAGGCAGCAGAGCACGAAATCAAACTTTTCGATATCTCCCTCAAGCTTCAAGAAACCATTGTTTATGATTCCTTCACTTACAGCACTGTCGATTGCGCTTTTATCCCGGTCATACGCATAAATACTGCAAAACCCATTCTTCCTTAGAGCTTTAGCAACCGAACCACCTATCAGCCCAAGTCCGGCTATAAGGATCCTGCTCTTCTTAAAGTCCATCTACAACTCTCTTTCCATCATATCTGCCGCACTTTTGATTTTTTCCATCATCTTTGCGAATTTATCCGGCAAAAGTGACTGGTTGCCGTCTGAAAGCGCTTCCTGTGGCGTATCGTGTACTTCTACCATAATACCATCTGCTCCCACACAGACACCCGCTACTGCCAAAGGCTCTACCGCCCACCAAAGACCCGTTGCATGGCTTGGGTCTACTATAACAGGAAGATGGCTGAGTCTTTTAATTATCGGTACAGCACTTAAATCCAGCGTGTTTCGTGTGAAAGTTTCATATGTTCTGATGCCGCGCTCACATAGAATAACGTTTGGGTTTCCGCCCGAAACTATGTATTCTGCCGACATCAGCCACTCTTCTATCGTAGCCGACAATCCTCGTTTTAGCAAGACCGGTTTTTGTGATTTCCCAAGCTCAGTAAGCAAAACGTAGTTCTGCATGTTTCGTGCACCAACCTGTATTATATCAACTTTTTCAACGAATGTATCAATAAGATCTACACTTGTTATCTCTGTAACTATCGGCAGCCCTGTTTCTTTTTTAGCTGTTAAAAGGAATTCTATGCCTTGTTTGCCAAGGCCCTGGAAACGGTAAGGATTTGTTCTTGGTTTGAAAGCGCCGCCACGAAGTATATTAGCGCCTGCTTTTTTAACTTGTTTTGCAAGCGATACTATCTGTTCTTCGCTCTCTACACTGCAAGGCCCTGCCATAACAGCAAGTTTTTTGCCGCCTATCTCGAAACCTTCGCCGGATACTATGGTGTTTTCCGGATGGAACGCCCTGTTGACCTTTTTGTACGGTTCCTGTATACGCATTACACGCTTCACGACTTCTTTTTCCTGTATAGGATCTATATCCAGCAGCGATGTGTCACCAAGAAGCCCCAGTATAGAGTAGTTTACACCAGTCATTCTCTGAACTTGTATATTGTGCTTGCCCTCCAGACTCTCAATCAGCTCTTGTATCTTCTCTTCCGGCGAGTTTGGTTTTAGTATGATAATCATTTTACTATTCCTTTCCTTGTGCTTGAATATTTAAAAAGGGAGCTCGGCTCGAGCTCCCTTTAAATTACTTGTTATTCTTAGTGTATGCTCATCCGACTATCAATTTATAAGTTTTTTTTGCGCAAAAAAGCTAAAGCTAAAATAATAGCTCATAAAGTAAAACTTATTTGTCGTTTTGGTAGTCAAATCGTTCATCTTCTACTCCTTGATTAGTTAAATTTAATCATGCATTTTGCTATAAGTCAAGGAAAAATTTATAACTATACATTAATGACGCTTTTAATGCATAAAATATTTATATTTATTTCTGGTTCTGCAGAAACTCTTTTACACGCATGTACATCTCATTGGGCGACTGAGTGTCGGCTGCCAAAACTTCCATTGGGCACTTTTCTTTACCGGTCCTGTCCATAATATAAGCAACTTTTTCTTCGCATATTGCATCCACTCCATACTCTGAAAGCACCTTTAGCGCTGCCTGCGAAGCTACCTTTGCAAACAATACTTTTACACAGCACTTTACGCATAGAAGTGCGCCCGCCTTGCCGATGATTTTATCTGCAACAAAAAGTTCATCATGTCCTGTGTTCATATCACAAAGCTCAACAAGAGGCGCAATGCCTCTCTGCTTCGATGTAAAAACGAGGCCTTCTTTTGTGTACGCTATGCATGAATAGTCATTCAGGTTCTGTTTTAGCCGTTCGTGATCCAATCAGGTATCCTCCGCTTTTTAAAAAGAATATTTACTGTTTCTCCAACAAAAATCCGTTAAGCTTTAATTACATCTTTCTTAGCAATTTAAGCTTACCCTTCTATCACATTAAATATGATAACAAACAGTTCCGCAGATAACAAATATTTTATTTGTTTAGCAGTTTATTTAAATGTTTATTCTATATATAGACACCTATGGTATAATTTTTCCATATCAATTTCTGAACCTTTTTGCATTTTGTTCGTTGTATATGTGTGAGAGGAGATTCAATGTGCGCACACTCGATGAAGTAATAGAAAAATATAAGACTGGAGACACACAGGCTATGGGTATACTCATTGATACCTATAAGAATGAGCTATATAACCTGTGTTTCAGACTTACATTCAATAAACACGATGCAGACGATCTTTTTCAGCAGACTTGGATCAAAGCTGCAAGGAATGCAGCCAAGTTTAAGGGCGATGCTTTTCGCGCGTGGATTTTCAGGATCTGCGTCAACCAGCATAAGGACAACTACCGTGCTGCATCAAGACGTAAAAAGCTCATCAAAGAGAACTTTGAATCTACCTATGCAAAAGAATACGTGCTTCTGGTTTCCGGCCAGAGCGATTCTGTCGAGCAGCAGGTTGAGAAAAAGCATATACAGGCACTTCTTATTTCAAACATAGACAAGCTTCCAAACAAACAGAAGATACCCGTTGTGCTCCATTACTATCAACAAATGAAATACTCTCAGATAGCTGATGTGCTCGGCATTCCCGAAGGCACCGTTAAGTCTCGCATAAACACGGCAAAGAAGACACTGAAAAGTGTCATGGAAGGTGAACTATATGTTTGATATTGATAAATATTTGCAGGACATGCGGATCAAGGAGTTCTATCCGTCTGATTCTTTAATAGAAAAAACAAAGGTTTCTTGTGAAAAGACGGCGCGCGCGCGTGCTACAAAGCATTACTCGAAGACAAAAGGCTCTAAACTGACAAGAGCCGCTGTTATCGCAATACCTGCAGCGCTGATGCTCCTTGTTGGTGTGTTACTTGGCGCATTTCTGTTTGCTGAAAAGGAAGACCCTTCCGTGGTCGCTTTCTATACAGTAGATATCAACCCAAGTATCTGTATACATGTTGATGAGAACGAAATTGTTAAAAGCGTTAAAACTCAGAACGAAGATGCGCAGAAACTTCTTGAAAGCATCAGCTGCGAAGGGCTTTCTTCCTCCAGCGCTATAGAGCTAATCATTGATGCTGCGATGGATGCAGGATATATAAATGATACAAATAAATATGTTTTGGTTGGAAGGTTCGGAGACGGCAACGAGCAGGCTCTGCTGTCACTTCAGGAAAAGCTTGAAGCAGACATAGATGATATGATACAGCTGCTTATAGTAAGCGGGTCTTTTGAAGATAAGCAAAGCGCAGACGAACTCAACGTTTCAGCAGGTCTTTTAAAACTTAGTCAGATGGCAGAAGGTGTTGAAATAGAAGATAACGCTAAAGTTAAGGACGTAGTCGAGCAGGTAAGCCAGATAAACCAATACAAATATAAGGCTCCGTATATTAAAGCAAAAGCAAACTCCGGCGGAATAACACTAAGTTGGCAGGAGCTTGACTTCTCCGGCATGGGATATACCGGTAAAGTGGTATACAACATAATGGCGGCAAATAATAAGAGCGGCTTCGAAGATATGACTGCGGTCAAATTAGATGAGCTCAGTTTCCTCTCCACCGAGGTCCAGCCGTTCAGCTTTTTTGTCAGCGCCGGGTCCGGTATGCCTGGAAACTACAGCTACTATGCTGTATATGCAGTCTATGCCGACGATATATATGTTAAAAGCAACATAGTTTTTGCAGAAATACCGGAACCCATGCCTTCTTCTACCCCCGTAGTCACCCAAAGCCCTAAACCTACGCAAACTCCGCAACCTGAGCCTTTGGACTTGGTAAGCGGCTATGTTTCCGGCGAATATATAAAGCTAAGCTGGAAAAAGAACGAGAAGGACGACTTCCTTGGGTATAAGATAGTCGCATCAAAGACAAACGAACACCCCGCATACCCTGAAGACGGATATCTTAAGTATATTACCGATGAGAGTGTTGTCAGCAAGTCGCTTTACGAAGGTTACGGCGGACTGAAGGCAGATACTTATTATTACTTCAGCATCACTTACCTTTATGATGACGGTTCAAGGATAATAGGAAATGCTGTAAGGCTTAAGGTTCCTCCAAAAACAGATGACCCGAAGCCAACTGCAACACCTGAACCAACGACTTCGCCGACCTCAACTCCTGCCGTTTATCCGAGTACGAATATAGGCGGAAGCATTGACGGCAGTATAGTATCGCTGCATTGGGATAAAATCGGCGAACCGGCGCTTGAAGGCTATAAAGTGATGTATTCATTCTATGACACGACCCCAGTATACGGAGAAAGCAAATGTTACTACAAATACTGGATAACTAACGCTGATACAACCAGCTGCAGCTTGGATATAACATCGCTAAATGACTATGAAGCCGGCAAGACCTGTTACTTCTCAATAACCGCGCTTTATGAAGACCATACGATAAAGAAAGCTGGCAATGTTATATCCTTCGACGCTCCCGCAGCTGCTCCATATCCTTCGACTAACATCAATGTTTCACTGAGCGGAAACGATGTTTACGCAGCATGGTCACAGATAACCGACGAAAGACTTGAAGGATATAAGGTAGTAGCCTCGTTTACTAACTCCAGCCCCAGCTACCCTGCGGACAGCTATGCAGCATGGATAACAAACGCCGGAACTACTAGCTATACTATCCCGGAGAGCTACATTAAAGGCCTTGCCGGCTATGAACCAGGCAAGACCTGCTACTTTGCGATAACAGCAGTCTACTCTGCTACAAAGGAAACAGGTGCCGTTGATTCGATGGATTACCCGTACTAACCGAATAGCGTGCAATAGGCATAAAATATATGGACAGTGCTGCTTAAAAAAGCGCTGTCCTGTTTTTTTATCTTTTTAATTATCTGTTAATATTCTATCCATTAATTACAAATCCATATTTAAATGCTATAATTGATTATACTTAATCCTGTAATTTGGAGGCCGTTTTGAAAATAATCGTAGACGCTATACAATTTATAGAAACATCACTGCTCTTTTCAGCTTTTCTGTTCTCACTTCTCATGTATCTGCGTACCAGAGACACTATTGCAAAACACTCCCTTTTCGTTGTTCTTCCTGTGTCTGTGATACTCTTCTTTTCTTTTATGTATCGTATAAACTTATCCAGCTCTTTTATAGCCGACATAAACCTGCTATGGCTGTCTCCGCTTTTTGCTTTTTTCCTGCTTGCTCTTATAATGCTCTCTATTCTTTCAACATGTTATTACGTGATACAGCTCTTTCCTGTTCCCAAGCATTATAAACGTATCGGCCTTTTTGTATCGGTTCTGCTTTTTGTGTTGCTGCTCGTCGTAACATGTTTCCTAGTAATGTACATCTCAAAAACAGACCTTACACAGGCGGTAACTAATGCTCTATGGGCCTTCTATCCCCTATGCTCTCTTGCGCTTTTCCTTTTAGCTGTAATACTCGCCTTCTGGTATAAACGAATCACAGATAAACACGACAAAAAAATGGCAAGGTTTTTCCTCATTGCTTTCCTTCCGCAGATCGTTTACGGAATGATCGATTTCTTCCTGCTGAAAGACAGCGTATTTCAGTTGACTCACCTTTCATACACAATGTTTTCTATGTTTGTGTTCTATAGCCTGGGTGAATACTTTTTCCGAAACTACAGCAAGGACGATGGTGTCTCCATCGACCCAGCAAGCATAAAGGAAAAATTCGAGCTTTCGGACAGAGAGCTTGAGGTTCTAGTCCTTCTTGTGGAAGGCTGTTCTAATCAGAAGCTGGGCGAACGACTTCACATTTCAGTCAATACAGTGAAATCCCACATCAACAAAATCTATAAGAAACTTGATGTTTCAAACCGCCTTCAGCTATACAAAAAGCTGAAATAACTCTGTCACCCAAAAGTATTAGTTAAAAATCACCCCTTTTTACAGCTAAAATCAATCAGTCGGGTAATTGTATATGCTCTTTATTTATCATACTATTATTATAGAAATAGAATAAGGAGATATAACTTACATCAATGTTCAGGGCTATAGTGAAACACAGAAAAAAAGTAATTATAATTTTTGTCGTCATTGCCGCTGTTAGCGGTTTTTTGATGCTTGGAGTCGGTCAAAATTACGATATGTCAAAATACCTTCCAAAGGCAAGCGAATCAAAGCAAGGCATAGATGTTTTAAATGATGAGTTCAGCTATAACGGTACAGCTGTGCTTATGCAAAAAGACTCAAGTATACCCGAAACTCTTGAGGTGAAAAAGCAGCTTAGTAAAATCAATGGCATAGATCGAGTAGTCTGGCTGGATGATATATACAGCTTAAAACAGCCTCTGGAACTTATTGACGAAGAAATACTTAACAACTATATGATCAGTGATGATACACTTCTTCAGATAGTCTTTACTCAGGATGATTATTCAGAGCTGACAAGAAGCGCAATAGATGAAATAAAAGAACAGCTTGGCAGCGATGCACTGATAGCCGGAAGCGCCGTTGACGCTTACAACAATGTGAATATGATAAACGGCAGCATACTCGTCAGCATATTGATTGCACTTGGAATAATACTGCTTATATTGTTTCTAGCTACTACATCATTTTTCGAGGTAGTTCTGTTCCTTGTGACTACAGGAGTTGCTATACTTCTCAACATGGGCACAAACGTGATATTTGATAAGATATCTTATATGACGTTTGCTTCAGTTGCTATCCTGCAGCTTGCGATATCAATGGACTATTCGATATTCCTGCTGCACCGCTTTGAACAGGAAAGAAAAACTCAGCCAGACCCGGCAAAAGCTATGGTCAGCGCCCTTAAGGCTTCTTTCTCTTCTATACTGTCAAGCGGTATGACGACATTTGTCGGTTTTATAGCGCTTGTGTTCATGAGCTATACGATAGGCATGGACATGGGGCTGGTGCTGGCAAAAGGCATCGTCTTCAGCCTTATCGCTGTTTTCCTGTTTCTGCCGGCACTTGCTGTTCTCGGCGTAAAAGCCATCGACAAAACAAAGCACAGAAAGATACTGCCGTCTATGAAGAAGCTGCAGCACGTATTGGGCGGCAAACTGAAATTTGTTGTTTTTGCATTGCTTTTAGTGCTTACAGTAGTCAGTTTTCTTGCTCAAAACAGCAATACGTATCTATTTTCAAACGATTTGGGCACCGACAATAGTGACAACAGCGCAAAAAACATAATAGACGATACATTCGGACAGAGTAACAACTTCCTTGTTATAGTTCCAAACGGCAGCCCTGCAAAGGAATATGAAATGGCGGATGCTTTTGCTCTTCTGCCTAACGTAAAGAGCGTTCAGGGTTATTATGCTTTTGTTGACTATGCTATGCCGACCGAGTTTGTACCGGACAACGTAACTGATGAGTTTATAAGCGAAAACTACTCTAGGTATATCCTGGAGGTTGATGTTCCCATTGAAAGCGATGAATCCTTTGAGATGGTTCAATTGATAAGAAGCACTACCGGCGAATATTACAATGAACATTATGTGACCGGAGCCTCACCTGTGGTGTTTGATATAAAGACAGCGGCAAAGCGTGACTTTTCGCTTGTTTCCTGGCTGTCAATCATTTTCGTTGGTGTAATACTGTTGTTCACGTTCAGGTCAGTCTCGCTGCCTATAATACTATTGTTCGTGATTCAAACATCGATATGGCTCAATATGTCGTTCCCCTACTTCACCGGGACGCCTATGAACTTTATCGGCTATATGATTATTAGCTCTGTACAGCTTGGCGCAACCATAGATTATGCGATACTGATGACAAACTTCTACCGGGAAGGACGGCTCACACTCGGAAAGCGGCAGGCGGCCGAATACGCCGCAGACAAGGCCGGTGCATCGATACTCGTTTCTACTCTAGTTCTGGCCTCAGCCGGGTTCGTAGTATCGTTCACCTTCTCTGACCCTGTACTTGCGCAGCTTGGTGTTCTTATCGGCAGAGGCGCACTGCTTTCGGGCGTTATGACGATAATCATGCTGCCTCAGCTTCTAACGCTGCTGGATAAAATTATTTTTAAAACTACTCTTGGCGGAAAACTGTTTAAAAAAGGTAAACACAGACAGCCAAAGATACTGAAAGGATGATAAACATGAAAATTAAAAAAATTATAAGTATATTAGCAATAGCTGTGCTTGTGATGACGGCATTTATATCGCCCGCATACGCAGCAACTGAAAAAAACGAAACCGTTTACGGTATACTTGGGTATGACGGAAGTGTAGAGAGCATCTATGTCGTAAACCAGCTGCTTGGAGACTATGTCGATTACGGCAGCTATACTCAAATAAAGAACCTCTCATCAGATACACAGCCGACTATTACAGGCGATAGGATAACCTTCCCGGATGATGAAATAAGCGGAGGGCTCTATTATCAGGGGACTATGGATGCAGAGCTGCCGATGACATTCGATATCAGCTATACTCTCGACGATAAAAGCATCGACGCATCTGAGCTTGGAGGCAGTTCAGGACATCTTAAAATAGAGATAGACTATTCCATCAACGACAAGTGTGACGAACGCCTTACAGAAGGAATAATTGCTCAGATAATGCTCACTCTTAATATGGATCTTGCTTCTAATATAAACTATTATGACGGGGCCAGCGTTATAGTCGGCAACACTATGACGGTCAGCTATACATCGCTTTTTGAAGAAAACGGCAGCGCTGTTATTGAAGCAGATGTAACAGATTTTGAGATGGATTCTATATCTATATCGCTGCTAAAAGGAGCCTTCTCGCTTGGCGACTACGAAAGCACCATAGATTCATTTAAAGACGGGTTCATCGACATGCAGGACGGCGCAGGAGAGCTTATAGACGGAACAACAGAGCTCAAAGGCGGCATCAGCTCACTTGTAGGCGGAGTACGCAAACTCTCTTCCGGCTTGACCGAGCTTGAAAAAGCCGGCAGTAATATTTCCAAAGGCAATACATCCTACGCAGCCGGACTTAAGCAATATACTGACGGTGTGCTTGCGCTTTCAGGTGGCTCTTCGGAAATAAAAAGCGGGCTTGATGACCTTGCTTCAAATGGAAATGCGATTTCAACGGGAGTGTCTCAGGCTAGCAGTGCTCTGGCATCCCTCGACTCATCTTCAGCAGAGCTTGCTGCTCTTGCACAGTCGCTTCTTGGAAGCAGTGACCCCAGCGTACAGGCCCTTGCGCAGGGAACACTTGAAGCGCTTTCCGGCGTCAGCGAGATTTCAGGCGGTCTTTCTTCTGCCAGTGCAGGGCTTGAAAGCTATGTAGGCGGAGTTGAACAGGCAGCTGCAGGATACGCAGACTTCGACGACGGCCTCCAACAGATTTCTGGCAGCTCCAACCAGATCTATAATGGATTCGAAGATTTATCTTCCGGGTTTGACGGATATCTTTCAGGTATCTCTCAGACTTCCACGGGTTTGAAGAGCTTGTATAGTTCGATAAGAGGTCTGCCATCAGATATACAGCAGCTTATCGACGGCCAGATAGAATTCAAAGAAGGAATAGCTGAAGCTAATGATGAGATCACTTCGGAAACGCAGGTACTGGATACTTCACAGTCTATCGTATCTTTTGCATCGCCGGACAAGAATAAACCTAGCAGCGTACAATATGTGCTCATTACACCGGCAATCGAAAAACCTGATGAAGTAAAGGAACAAACCATTGACGAAAACCCGGACAACTTCTTCTCACGATTTGCTGATCTTTTCAAATAATAAATTCTACAAAAAAACTGCGGCTTTTCCAGAACTTCTTGGGATCGCTGCAGTTTTTATATTATCTCTGTAAGTTTGAATGCTGTGTAGTCGCAAGCGACCAGCTTGTATTCCACCCCCCTAAGGCTGCCGCTTAGAAGGTTGTCTCTGTTGACCGAATGCAAATGCCCATACACGACTTTCGTCGCTTCATACTTTTCCAGTAAATCTGTAAACAGAGTTTTTATTCCTTCCGCATTGCTGGGTGGAAAGTGCGTCATGCATATCAGCTCTTTATCCGGCGAATGCTTTTTCGCATGTTTTAAGCTAAGCTCCAGCCTTCCAGCTTCACGCAGATACAGTTTCTCGTCTGTGTTTTTATCATATGAGCTGTATTCCGGGAACTTCCAGCCCCTTGAGCCGGCGAACACGTAATCCCCAAAGCTTATGCTGTTGTTTTGGATTATATAAGACTCGTTGCTGAGCATTTCTTCTACCTTACCGAGCGAACTCCACCAATAGTCGTGGTTACCCTTAAGTATTATTTTTTTGCCCGGCATAGCACAAACTTCATCTACATCTACTTTTGCTTCAGAAAGCTTCATTGCCCAGGAAAGGTCTCCCGGCAGAAGAACTACGTCTTCTTTATCAATACGTTTTAGCCAGTCTTCACGTATATTATCCCAGTGGTCATCCCAATGGTCACCGAATATATTCATCGGCTTCGGCGAAAATCCGGAAAGATGCAGGTCGCTTATGGCAAATATCTTCATAGCACTTTTCCCATTTCTTCCAGCAGCTCCTCTACGCCGGTTTTATGCAAAGCTGACACAGCAACTATGGGGTAATCTATTCCTCCGCCTACGTTCTTTTTAATATCTTTCAGCAGCGCAAACCTCTTTGTCTTGGCAATTTTATCCGCTTTTGTAGCAACTATTATTACGTGCAGTCCAAAATGCGCCGCCCATTCAAACATCAGTCTGTCGTTCTGGGTTGGCTTATGCCTGATATCCAGCAGTATAAGAAAAGCATGAAGGTTCTGTGCAGTGTCGAAATATTCCTGCATCATATCCCCCCATGAGTCCTTCTCATTTTTTGAAACCTTTGCATAACCATATCCCGGGAGGTCAACAAGCAAAAACTCTTCATTGATCACAAAAAAGTTTACAAGCCTTGTTTTACCCGGACTCCCAGAAACCTTTGCAAGCTTAGAGTTGTTCGTAAGCAGGTTTATAAGCGAACTTTTACCGACGTTGGACTTGCCGCAGACCGCTATCTCCGGTAAATCCATAAACGGGTAATCCGCTTTTGTTTTCATGCTTTTCAAGAATCTTGCCTTCGTTATACGCATTCTTTGCTCTCATCCTTGCAAAGCGCCGTTTCCAGCACCTCGCTAAGCTCCGATACCTTTATAAATTCTATTTTCTTTTTCATCATCGCCGGCATTTCCTGGACATCTTTTTCGTTCTCTTTTGGTATGATGATAGTTTTTATACCGACTTTCAGCGCAGCAAGAGCTTTCTCTTTAAGCCCTCCTATCGGCAGAACCCTTCCCGTCAGCGTGATCTCTCCCGTCATTGCGATATCTGCCCTAACCTTACGCTGAGAAAGCACCGAAACCAGAGCAGTCGCCATTGTTATACCTGCAGACGGGCCGTCCTTTGGTATCGCCCCTTCAGGTATATGTATGTGTATATCAGTCGAGTCCATGAAATCTTCTTTTATTCCAAGCTTTTTACTGTTCGTTCTTATGAATCCTAGCGCGGCTTTTGCAGACTCCTGCATCACTTCACCGAGTTTGCCCGTAAGCACAAGCTCACCCTTACCGTGCATCTTTGTCGCTTCAACTATGAGTGTCTGGCCTCCGACAGCCGTCCATGCAAGTCCCATAACAACGCCGACCCTTGCCTGCTCGTCCGCTTTTGTCTGCGAATACTGTGGAACTCCAAGGTATTTATGCACAAGCTTTGTGTTGATGCTTATAGATTTTTTCTTTCCCGTGGAAAGGTCTACAACGCTCTTTCTGAAAACAGTAGCTATAGTTCTTTCAAGATTCCTGACACCCGCTTCTCTTGTATACCTTCTTATCATCTCCAGCAGAGCAGTATCCTGTATGGTTACTTCCTGCTCTTCAAGCCCATGAGCTGCACGCTGTTTTGGTATAAGATGGTTCTTGGCTATTCCTGTTTTTTCCTGCTCTGTATAGCTTGAAAGCTCTATTATCTCCATCCTGTCTAGCAGCGGCGCAGGAATAGTCTCGTAGCTGTTTGCCGTTGTCAGGAACATAACGTTCTCCAGGCTGAACGGCAAATCCAGATAATGGTCTCTGAATGTCGAGTTTATCTCCGGGTCTAAAACTTCCAGCATTGCCGAAGCAGGGTCGCCTCTAAAATCGTGCGACATCTTGTCTATCTCGTCCAGCAGGAACACCGGGTTCATGCTGCCGCACTGCCTTATTGCAGAAATTATACGTCCCGGGATAGCGCCTATATATGTCCGCCTGTGCCCTCTTATCTCGGCTTCATCCCTAAGACCTCCAAGTGATGTCCTTGTAAACTCTCTTCCAAGCGCCCTGGCTATTGATTTCGCAATCGATGTTTTGCCTGTGCCCGGTGGTCCGACAAAACATAATATCGGTCCACGCAGGTTTCTTTTGCGCTCCATTACGGCAATGAATTCAATGACCCTGTCCTTCACTTTATCAAGACCGTAGTGATCTTCATCCAATATCTTTCTTGCATGTTCAAGGTCTAGGTTGTCTTCTGTCAACTTGTTCCACGGAAGATCCAGTATACACTCGATATAAGACATTATCACGCCAAGTTCGGGAGAACCTATGGATAACCGTTCCATCCTTGCAATCTCTTTTAAGACTTTCGTTCTTGCCTCTTCGTCAAGCTCTATCTCATCCAGCTTCTCACGAAGCTCGTCTGCTTCAGATTTTCCGCCTTCTTCGCCAAGCTCAGTTTTAATCGCCCTCATCTGTTCTCTGAGAACATACTCTCTCTGAGATTTATCAATCTGCTTTCTTACTTTGCTTCTTATCTCATTCTCTATAGTTACCACTTCAAGCTCGCTGGTCAGGTGAGAGACAAGCTTCTCCAGCCTTTGAGTTGGTTCAATACTCTCTAGTATAGACTGTTTGTCCTCCAGCTTATAAAGCACGCTGGAAGCAATTATATCCGCCATCTGTCCTGTATCGTCAACACTGTTTACGCTTGTCAGTATCTCTGATGAAACCTTCGGGCTTATTTCTGAAAGCTGCTCGAAGGTATCCAAGACCATGCGCTTAAGCGCCAAAGTTTTCGGGTCCTCAGGAATCTCTTCAGGTATTGTTAGTTCCTCGACCTCGACTTCCAGTCTCTTTTCAAGATCAATATACTGCACTATTTTTGCACGGTACATGCCTTTTACCAACACACGCACAACATTGCCGGGCAGTTTTAATATCTGCTTTATTCTTGAAACCGTGCCTATTTCATATATATCTTCCGGCAGCGGTTCGTCATTTTCCCGCTCTTTCTGCGCAGCAAGAAATATAATCTGCTCTTCTTCCATCGCTTCTTCGACAGCTATTACAGATTTTTCCCTTCCTGCTTCAAAATGCAGCGCCATATGTGGAAAGACTATTACGTCTCTTAGCGCCACCATTGGTATTATCCTGCTCATGTTTCCTCCGTTTTTTTATTCAAAACATTATACATTAAAAGCACATTTGCCGCAACTTAAGGCAGCCTTATTCTTTCACAATCCGGCTATAAGCAATTTAACAGCTGTGCCTTTACAATTTCCAAAATTGATTTTGGCACTTTGTATGAAGCAAAAACAGGGCGGCCCGCTGCCGGGTCGTCCTGCCTCATATAGTCTCTTTATTACTTTACGAGCGCAGCCCCTTCGTCGTATGCCTTTTCGTTTATAGGTATCAGATGCGCTTTTCTTTCTCCCAATACTTTCCCGAACGCTTCGATTATGCTCTTTTTCTCCACTATTCCCGAAGCTTCAACAAAAGCGCCCAGCATTATCATGTTTGCGATTTTTGAATTGCCAAGCTTAGCAGCTATCTCATTCGCCGGAATATAGTATACTTTAACATCATCCCTACTGGTTTTTCTGTCTATGAGTGATGAATTTATCAGCAGTAAACCGCCCGGCTTCAATACTGACTCAAACTTATCCAGAGAAGGTTTATTGAGTACTATCACTGCGTCAGCTTCAGTAACGACGGGTGAACCTACTGGATCGCTTGATACTATAACGCTGCAGTTAGCTGTTCCTCCCCGCATCTCTGGGCCGTATGAAGGCAGCCATGAAACGTTTTTATCCTCCAGCATCCCGGCATAAGCGAGCAATTGCCCCAGTGAGAGCACGCCCTGTCCGCCGAAACCTGCACTTATAATCTCCTGTTTCATCACTTCTCCCCCTTGAATATACCCAGCGGATAGTATGGAATCATATTTTCTTTAAGCCATTCTACAGCTTCGATAGGCGTCTGTCCCCAGTTTGTCGGGCAGGTGCTAAGCATCTCTATCATCGAAAAGCCTTTGCCTGCCATCTGGGCTTCAAACGCTTTCTTGACCGCCTTTTTTGCTTTTATAATGTGCGGCACATCGTGCAATGATACACGCTCTATATGCGCAGAGCCTTCAAGAGTCGCCAGCATCTCTGACATCCTTACAGGATAACCGCAGTGGGAAGCGTCCCTGCCAAAAGGCGAGGTCGTTGTTTTCTGTCCAACAAGAGTCGTCGGAGCCATCTGCCCTCCGGTCATTCCGTATATTGCATTGTTTATGAATATAGCAGTTATATTCTCTCCCCTTGCAGCTGCATGAACGATCTCCGCAGCTCCAATCGAAGCTAAGTCTCCATCACCCTGATACGTAAAAACAAGGTTTTGCGGATGAACACGTTTTGCTCCTGTCGCCACTGCCGGAGCTCTTCCGTGAGCCGCTTCATACATATCTATATCAAAATATTTATATGCAAACACAGCGCAGCCTACCGGTGCAACACCGACAGCTCGCTCCTTTAGGCCCATCTCCTCTATGCATTCCGCAACTATCCTGTGTGCAACTCCATGCGTACAGCCCGGGCAGTAATGGAACGGTACGTCTGTCATAACGTTCGATTTCTTAAATACAACCGACATCTTCTCTGCCCTCCTGTATTCTTTCAAGCTCTTCTATTATCATATCCGGTGTTGGTATTACTCCGCCGGTAGTACCAACGAAGGAAACCGGCGCAGCTCCGTTTACAGCCAGCCTTACATCTTCTATCATCTGTCCCATGCTCATTTCGACAGCAACAAACGCTTTGCACTTTGCTGTCGCTTCTTTGATAGGCTCAGTCGGGAAAGGCCATAGCGTTATCGGGCGTATAAGCCCTGCTTTTATTCCCATCTGCCTTGCCTTTACAATTGCGTTTTTGACTATCCTTGAAGTTGTACCATATGCGACTATACAGATATCCGCATCGTCCATCATATATTCTTCATATGCAGTCTCATTCTTTGCTATTTGATCATATATTCTGTTAAATCCGCTGCACACACCGTACATCTCTTCCGCTTCAATATATAGTGAGTTTATAACAGCTCTTGGCTTTGTGCCGTCGTTTCCAGTTGCAGCCCAAGTCTTTGGCGGCTGTTCTCTCTTCTTTGGTTCACCAAATTCCACCGGCTCCATCATCTGGCCAATCATTCCGTCGCCCATTATAAGTGCCGGGACTCTGTAGTAATCTGATACTTCAAAAGCTTCCATGACGCAGTCTGCTGCTTCCTGTACGGAAGAAGGCGCAAATACTATCAGCCTGTAGTCGCCGTGTCCGCCGCCCTTCACAGCCTGAAAATAATCTGACTGTGCCGGAAGTATACCACCAAGGCCGGGCCCACTTCTTACCATGTTCACTATAACGCACGGAAGCTTAGCGCAGGCAATATAACTTATGCCCTCCTGCTTCAAGCTGATACCAGGAGATGAAGAAGATGTCATTACTCTTGCTCCCGCACCCGAAGCGCCATATACCATGTTTATCGCAGCTACTTCCGATTCTGCCTGAAGGAACGTACCGCCCACTTCCGGCATCCTTCTGCTCATATACTCAGGTATCTGGTTTTGAGGCGTTATCGGATATCCAAAGAAAAACCTGCAGCCCGCTTTGACTGCAGCTTCCGCTATCGCTTCATTGCCTTTCATCAATACTTTTGTCATTTTTTCACCCTTATCAGTCTTTTTCTATTGTAAATACAAAATCCGGACACATCTTCGCACAGGAAGCGCAACCGATGCACAGAGTTTCATCCGTAATTTCTACCGGGCTGTATCCTTTTGCATTAAGCTCACTGTCTGATAGTATCAATATGTCTTTCGGGCATGCAGCAGTGCATAGCCCGCAGCCTTTACAGGCATCCTTGTCAATATATAATTTGACCAAAGCACCTCTCCTTTTAAACTGCAAATTTTAATATGCAGAAAATAATATCATGAAATATCTGTGCAAGTCAACGAGACTCTTGCATTGTTAACTATAAATATACATTTTCTCAACATAACGTTTTTTTATGTCTTTTAGTTTGCACATTGCTTAATACCGCTTAACATAATAGTTAATAAATTGTCAATTTTTGCGTCAGCCTAAACCTAAAATCTTGCTTATCGCTATACGTAATGGTAGAATGTCTAGGTTAAGGATATATAGTTTGAATATATTATAAAGGGGACAAAAATGGGACTTTTACGCAACATGATCGGCGGCAGCAACGAATCTAAACTGAAGAAGATAAGAAAGATTGCCGACGAAGTCGAAGCTCTGGAAAAAGAATTTGCGCCGCTCAGCGACGAGCAGCTTAAAGCTAAAACTCAAGAATACAAACAAAGATATGAAAAAGGAGAGACTCTTGACGATCTTCTGCCCGAAGTTTTTGCTCAGGTCAGGGAAGCTTCAGTTCGAGTGCTAGGAATGCGTCATTTCTACGTACAGCTCATCGGCGGCATAGTTCTGCACCAGGGCCGCATAGCCGAAATGAAGACAGGCGAAGGTAAAACGCTTGCCGCAACGCTGGCGGTGTGCCTCAATGCAATACCCGGCAAGGGCGTTCATGTTGTAACGGTCAACGATTATCTTGCAAAAAGAGACTCCGAATGGATGGGCAAACTGTATGCGTTTCTCGGATACTCAGTCGGTCTTGTTATCCATGACATACCGGGCGAACTGCGCAGGGAAAACTACAGTGCAGACATAGTATACGGCACCAACAATGAATTTGGTTTTGACTATCTGCGTGACAACATGGTAATACACAAAGGCCGGATGGTACAGCGTGAACTTAACTTTGCGCTTATAGACGAAGTTGACAGCATTCTTATTGACGAAGCAAGAACTCCGCTTATAATTTCCGGTCCCGGAGACAAAAGCACGGATATGTACGACCGTGTTGACAAATTTGTCAAGCTTCTCAAAGAAGAAGAAGACTTTACCGTTGACGAAAAACAAAAAGCAATCAACCTTACCGAGCAGGGTGCAGAAAAATCTGAGCGGGCTTTCAACATTGAAAACCTTTCTGATATTGAAAACACTGAACTTAATCACCATATAAACCAGGCACTTAAAGCAAACAACCTTATGAAGCGTGACATAGATTACGTCGTTAAGGACGGACAGGTAATAATAGTAGATGAGTTCACCGGCAGGCTTATGGTCGGACGGCGTTTCTCTAAAGGCCTTCATCAGGCTATCGAGGCAAAAGAACATGTAAGCGTTAAGCGTGAGAGCAAAACTCTTGCTACGATAACATTCCAGAATTACTTCAGGATGTATTCCAAACTTGCAGGAATGACAGGTACGGCAAAAACAGAGGAAGACGAATTCATGGGCATATACAACCTTGACGTCGTCGAGATACCTACCAATAAGCCTATGATACGTCAGGACAATAACGATATCATATACGGTACAGAACCCGGCAAGTTCAGGGCAGTGGTTCAGGAGATACAGCGTGTTCACGAAACCGGGCGGCCTATACTCGTCGGTACTGTTTCTGTAGAAAAATCCGAGTACCTTTCTAATCTGCTTGGTAAAACCGGCATACGGCACAATGTTCTGAACGCTAAAAACCACGAAAAAGAAGCTATAATCGTTGCTCAGGCAGGTAAAAAGAACGCTGTTACTATATCTACCAACATGGCAGGCCGTGGTACCGATATCATACTAGGCGGTAACCCCGACTTTTCTGCAAGAGCAGAGATGATGCGTGAAGGCTACACTGACGAGATGATTGAGCTTGCCGTCGGGCACGCTCATACAGACGACCAGGAGATAATAGATGCCCGCAAGCGTTATTCAGAACTTGTGAACATGCATAAAGGAACAATGCAAAAAGAGCATGATGAAGTCGTGAAAGCGGGTGGTCTGCATATCATTGGCACAGAGCGTCACGAGAGCAGACGTATCGACAACCAGCTTCGAGGCAGAAGCGGCCGTCAGGGAGACCCGGGGTCCTCTGTATTCTTCATTTCACTTGGTGACGACCTTATGCGGCTTTTCGGCGGAGAACGTGTACAAGGAATAATGGGCTCGGTCAGCAAAGACGACGATGTTCCGCTAGCTTTCGGACTGCTTACCAAACAAATCGAAAACGCACAGAAAAAGATAGAATACCGCAACTTTGAAATAAGAAAACATGTGCTTCAGTATGACGATGTAATGAACAAACAGCGTGAAATAATCTATTCACAGCGCAGAATGGTACTGACAGGCAAGGACGTTAAGCAGAATATAATGGATATGCTGGATACTCTTATTGAAGAATCCTTCCCCATGTACTGTCCGCAGGGTTCTTTCCCTGAGGACTGGGATGTCGAAGGGCTAAGTGAGTATTACAACAAAATATTCCTGCCAAAAGACATAAAGCTTTTCGAAGACGTAGACCGGGAAGACCTTGTTCACAATACTGCAATCGATTCTATCAAAAACCTTGCTTACAAACTCTATGAACATAAGGAAAAAGAGATTGAATCTGAAGGTCAGAGCATGCGAGACATCGAACGTATCCTCCTACTAAGAGTCGTGGACCAAAAGTGGATGGCGCATATTGATGAAATGGACCAGTTAAGGCAGGGCATCGGTCTTAGAGCATACGGTCAGCGTGACCCGGTAGTCGAATACCGTCGTGAAGGCTTTGATATGTTTGAAGGCATGATACACGAGATACAGGAAGACACTGTCAGCATGGTTTATCATGTCAAAGTGACAACAAAGCCAATGCAGCAGGAACCTCCAAAACCCATTGTTAAGAAGACTGTAGATTCAAAAGGAAATAAGGTCGGCAGAAACTCGCCATGCCCGTGCGGCAGCGGTAAAAAATATAAGAACTGCTGCGGCAAATAAGGAGGCATATTAATTTGATACAGACAGACGAACTAAAGCAAAAACTCGAAAACATTAAAAAGATGCTGGACGAGGCAGCAAACGCTCTTGATATCGACGAGCTTTCTAAAGAATTGGCGGATTTGAAGGCCAGTATGGAAGTGTCGGGTTTCTGGGACGATATCGCAGCGGCAAACAAAGTCAACAAAAAGATTAAACCAATTGAAGACAAGCTTGACCAGCATGCCAAGATGACATCTCGTGTTTCAGATGCAGAAGTAATGCTGGAGCTTATCAGCGAAGAACAGGACGAGGAACTTGCGAAAGAACTGGCAGGCGAGCTTACTTCGCTTGAGAAAAACACAGCAGAGCTGCGCCTTAAAGCGCTGCTTAGCGGCGACTATGACTCTAACGGAGCGATACTCTCCCTTCATGCCGGAGCAGGCGGTACTGAAGCTCAGGACTGGGTGGAAATGCTCTACCGCATGTACACACGCTGGTGTGAGCGTAAAAGATACACCGTTAAAGAACTAGACTTCCTGGCAGGCGATGACGCAGGTATAAAGAGTGTTACATTCGAAGTCAGCGGCCTTAATGCATACGGATATTTAAAGGCAGAAAAAGGTGTACACAGGCTTGTGAGGATATCTCCTTTCGACTCTTCTTCCAGAAGACATACTTCTTTTGCATCACTAGACGTCATGCCGGATATTGAAGATGACGATGCTGATATCGAGGTCAACCAAGACGACTTGAAGACTGACACGTATCGTGCCTCTGGCGCAGGTGGGCAGCACGTCAACAAGACTAGCTCTGCAGTGCGTATCACTCATCTGCCGACCGGAATCGTTGTTCAGTGTCAGAACGAGCGTTCTCAGATACAAAACCGTGAAACCTGTATGCGCATGCTTAAGTCTAAGCTAATTGAAAAACGTGAAAGCGAAAAGCAGGAAGAGATGCGTCAATTAAAAGGCGAGATGAAAAAAATCGAGTGGGGCAGTCAGATACGCTCATACGTCTTCCACCCCTACAGCATGGTGAAAGACCACAGAACTAACGTGGAAACGGGCAACGTCGCTGCCGTTATGGACGGCGAAATAGATATGTTTATTAATGCTTACCTTACGGAGTTTTAGATGTATAAAGCAACGATTTTTTATTTCAGTGGAACAGGAAACACATGGTGGACGGCGGACAGGATAAAGAAGCAGCTTGATGCAAAGAATATAAACGCCGAAACCGTCTCCATAGACAGCCTGATGAACGAAGACGGAACTGATACTAAAAAAGCCGACTGGCTAATAAAATCGTCTGATCTTATTTTCTTTGGCTGGCCGGTTTACGGCTCCGACCTGCCCCAGCCTATGAAAGATTTTGTAGATTCTCTTTGTGTCTTGAACGCTGAAAAGCATATACACACATTTTGTACCCAGATGGAATTTTCAGGGGACGGCGCATGGCTTTACCATAAAAACTTCGAGGATAAAAAGCTTGTAATAGACAGCAGCGCCCACTTTATTATGCCGTCTAACATCAGCATCTGGCATGGATTTATGGGGCCTCCCAAAACCGAAGAAAAAGCAAAAAAAATAATGTCTAGATGCGAAAAAGCAATAGATGAACATATAACACGCCTGCTTGAAGGCAAAGCAAAGATAAAAGGAAAACATTCATATGTGCTAGGCATTATGCAGCGCGGACCGTACAGAGCCATATACAAAAGTATGACTTCTTTAGTCGGCGCCGATGAGTCGCTGTGCACAAAATGCGGTCTGTGTGAAAGGCTATGCCCGTCATACAACATCAAAATGGACGGATTCCCGTCGTTCCAAGGTAAATGCGCGCTTTGTATGCGCTGTTACTCATATTGCCCGGTTACTGCAATAACTTACAAAGGTAAAACGCATAACCTTAAAAAGCACGGTATCCCCTATCGTCTCTATGACAAACGCTTTTCCCCAGAGCTTCTTAAACCTAAAAAAAGCAAAAAGTAGTTTTTATACGCTTAAATTTTTCATTTCTTATAAGTTTTGACGAATACATTCAAAAATAACTTCAATTCATTCATAAAACGGCTGTATCTTGCAAATTACGGCTATTTGTGTAATAATAAACCAAAGAGGCGAAAACGCCCGATGTATTAATTTGTGAGGAAATCATGAGAAAAAGAACCATAAAACCCAGGTTCAAGTTTCTTTTACTTGCTGTGTTTCTAGCTTATGCGGCATTTGCTATATACGGACAGCAGGTCAAGATCAATGAGCTCAAGACAGAGCAGGAAGCTCTTACCCAGTCTATCGAGCAGGCTGAGACTGACCTTAGCCGCCTGGAGCATAAAAGCGAATACATGAACACAAGCGAATATGTCGAGAATACCGCAAGGGAAAAATTCGGCCTTGCATATGAAGACGAGCTTATTATAGAGACGGAAGATGCAGACTAGAAAACAACAGGAACACCTCGAAGGTGTTCTTTTTTTTACAAAAAATCAGGCGGCTGTGTTATAATAGGCAAAACAATTACGGAGAGTTTAATGGCAAAATATGCGGTTGTCGATATCGGCACTAATTCTGCAAGGCTTATGATTGCAGAGACCAAAAGCAAAACAGTTAAATCAATTTATAAAACGCTGCGTACGATTCGTGTCGGCGAAGGCATGACGACTCTACGCAAGATCACACAGGGAGCGATGCAGCGTACGCTTGACACCTTGTATGAATATCTGCAGATAAGCCGGGAGCAGGAGTGTGATGCGTTTTTCTGTTTTGCTACGAGCGCCGTCAGAGACGCACAGAACAAAGATGAATATGTTGAATTTATACGCAATGGCTGCGGAGTAGAAATTGATATAATTTCTGGTGAAGATGAAGCACTGTTTGGTTTTGCAGGAAGTATCAGTGGCTACGGCGGCATGTTTGACATCGGAGGCGGCAGCACTGAGATAACCGTCGGCACTGCAGCTGATATACGTTTCAGCCGTAGTTTCAATATCGGTACAGTCCGAATGCTTCAGATGTTTCCCTCAGCTGACTTTGCTGACCATGACGCGTTTGAAAGAGCGCACGAACTTGCTGCTCATATATTCAGCGGCATCCCCCCTGCCGATGATTTCACCTACATCGGTATTGGTGGCACAGCGACCGCTCTTGCAGCCATAGACCTAGAGCTTAGTGTTTACGACCCAAAGCTCATCCAGGGGCATAGAATCTCTCTAGAGCGCTCCAGCGAGCTGTGCAGTATGCTTAAAAGCAAGACAAAGCAGCAACGAGAAGAGCTCATTGGGCTTGAGAAAAACCGTGCTGATGTTATTGTGCTTGGCTCTATACTGATGCTGGAGATCATGAAAACTTCAGGTTCGGATGAAATAATAGTCAGTGACAGTGATAATCAGGAAGGATATCTCGCTTGTAAACTTGGCCTATTATAGTCTTTTATGCTGGAACATGGCAACTTTTTCTTTATCAAGCGTATACTTACTGGTAAAAAGCAGTGCAAATAAGAAGCATATCAAAAAGCCAACGGGCAATATCATGCCAAGCTTTATGTAGACGGAATTTGCCTGGCTTAACTCAGAATTAAATCCTATTATATCGAGCAGAACTCCTACAAAAAGCACTGCAAGCGATTGTGAAAGTTTATATAGGAACGTCGCGCAGCCATAGAAAACGCCTTCTTTTCTTACGCCGGTATAGTATGCGTCCTTGTCTACAGTATCCGATATCATTGCATACGGCAGAGCTATACTCCCCCCTACCGAGAAACCCATCAGCAGTGCAAGCGGGAGTACGCTAAGATAATGCTCTTTTATCCATGTGTTAACCAATACGCAGATAATAAAGATAATCGAGATAACAACATTCAGTATAAGACAGTAAATAAGCGCTTTCTTTTTATCAAACCGCTTCGCTATAATTACCCACAGCGGCTGCCCTACGAGCGCCATTACGAACAGACTCCCAAACACAATGGCAATTTCTTTATTACCGAATCCGAAAGTATATGTGAAAGTATGCATGCCTACTGCGCTGACGATGCTCATCGCTAGATTAACAAACAACAGAGCAAGAGCAATGTTCCTAAAATCGCCGCATTTGAACGCAATTGCGGTTTCTCTGAACATCCCGAATATACTGCTTTTCTTTTTCTTGTTCACGGTTCCTGGATAAAGGCTTTTGTTTTTAGTGAAAATAATGCAAAGTGCAGCACCCGCCAATATTATTATTGAAGTTGTAATCGCAAGTGAAACATATGCCTGCGGATTCAGCTGGCCTATTTCATAGTTCTCCGTAGGTCTAAAAAATATCCCTATCCCTACAACTGTTGGGAACAGAAACCCGGAGAAATAGAAAGCGGTTCTGAATGATTGTATTGTTGTGCGCTCGTCATAGTCATCGGAAAGCTCTGCCCCAAGCGCAAGGTAAGGTGTTGTATATACTGTAGAGAAAGTCTTTACGAACAATAGAAACACTATGAGCAACAATGATTTTTCAAGTATCGACAGACTTGCGTCTATACTCCACAAAAACATGTTGGCCGCCGCCAGTCCAAGTGCCCCTATAAGCACATAAAACAGCCTTCTGCCAAACCAAACCTTGGGAGTTGTCTTATCGGACACATAACCCATTACCGGGTCTGTAAACGCATCCCAGAATATACTGACGGACATAACTGTGCCGGTCAGCGTACCTGAAATACCCAGCACTTCCGTAGCATAAAAAAGAAAGAACCCCGAAAGAACCTGAAACGGTATGGCATAGGACAATGCTCCCACGCCATAACCTAGTTTCACAGATACCGGAATTCTTCTTGTGTTATTCATCAAAGCACCAATTTTTTAGCGTGGCGCACTTAATTATTTACGCACCCCGCTTAAGTTTATTCGCTCTTTTTCTCTCTTCTTTTTGCATATATCCTTTTTGAGAAGAATATACCAAGGAAACATACTACAGAGTATACAGTAAACAAACCAAATGTAACTATGAACAGATACGGTTTGTCGTCTGCCCATGCAGCTATCGGAACAGAAAGTATCATCATCAGCGGCACGCCGATTATTGCACCTACACCGCTCCCGAGAACAAGACTCTCTGGAACACTTGTCTTGCCTTTAGGGTCAACTTCTTTCAGCAACGCCATGCCTGTAACAATTGTGCCTGTCCACATGCCGTACAGTCCGATGGCATGTTCCATCTGCTCTTCTTTATACATCCACTTCGATATTCTGTATGAATATATCATCGTGAAAATGCCGCCTACTGTAGACAGAATTATTAGCGGCCACAGATATTGTATCACAGAATTCATCGTAATTGCACATATCGAAGCAATAATCATTATATCGAACGATGATGATGAGACACGTTGAAGCAGATAATTGTCTGCATAGTCAGATTTGATTACATTCTTTTTCTGCAGTAAGTTGAGTATCTTTCTTACGCCCAGCGCAATGAGAGTACCAAACAGGAACTGGAATCCCCAGAACACCGTCATAAGAGTTGAGCCTTTGCCGAGGATTGCCTGAAGACCGATAAGAACAAGATAAGTCAGCAGGTAAACAGCGCCGATAAGGACTACCTGAACAGTCAGATCATCCATAAACAACGTCTTTGGCACTTTTGCGGTATGTTCATGTACATCAGGTTCCGTATCCGCTTTTTCTATATTGCCTTTTATCTTTTTCTTGTTATATTTACGCCTTAAGATGTTCATGAAAGGAATTCCGCCGATTATAGCCCAGAGGAAACCGAAAGTTGCCAGTGCCATACCTGCGTTTGCACCATTAGTCATTCCAAGGACCTCAAGCGATTTGCCTGTAGACAGCGCTTGTCCCGGGCCTTGTGCAAAAGCAAGCGGAAGCATAACGCCAAAAATGTTATCGAACTGCGGCAGAATAGTTGCAACCAGCAGCATCATGACACCAAGGCCTAAAACTGCCTGAAGCACATATGTATTTACTATCGCAAAGCCTGTGTTAGTAATGTTTTCCGTACTCTTTTTCTTTCTTTTCTTGAGCGCCATTGCTATAAAGCCAATAGACATCGCATGGTAGACAAGGTTCTGCAGCAAAGCGGAATCGAAAACCGGATTCCAATTCAGTGCCGGCCATATCACCTGACCTACTACAAACCCAAGCAAACCTCCGAAAAGCGTTGTCGGAATAAGATGTTTCTTAAAGAATTTGATGTTCGATTTTATAATAAGTGATATTCCCAGCAGAAGCATTAAGAACAACACCTGCTTTATCGGCCCCCATACCTCTTCCCAATCTGTATCCCGCATTTGGTCCTCCGGTGTATCTGACACCGCCTGTGTCTGCTCGCCTTTGTCGGGAACAGCTTCTTTCGTAGGAAGCGTTGCAAGATAGAATACTGCAAAAACCAAAGCTATTGATAGGATAACAATCAAAGGCTTCTTTAAAATAATGAATACTTCTTTCATGTTAATTTGCCTCCTTCATTTCTCCAAGAAAAATTTTCAACACTCTATACCACTTGTACACTGAGGTTCTTTTGTTTGGAAAAAACACCCTGTAGTCCATCGATTTGTGTCTGAACGAAAGGTGAGATCTTAAGTTTACTGCTACTCCGTATATATCCTGCAGATCGAACTTGGCCGAGCCTATTGTAAGACCTTCTCTCGAGATACAAAGCTCACCATTTTCCTTTGGCGCAAACGGCGTCTCAACGTTTGGGGAATATAGAAGTTCCGCTCCGTCGTTGCACATATATACTTCTTTATCTTTAAGCTCTTCGAACCTTTTTACAAGCTGTTCTAGCTGCCATCTGTTAATATCGATCACACTGCTGCCCGGCAGGAAACCTTTCTTTGAATGAACGAACCCGAAAACGTCGATATAATACTGAGCACCGCATACCGTGCAGGTTATGTCCTGGTCAGATGTAGTCATTGAGTCAAGACTGCCGCACTCCGGGCAAGTATAAAGCATCATTTCGAAGCCTTCTGCAAGCCGTTTTCCTTTGAATGGTATCTTCACCTGCTGCTGCCATTCAAATTCGTTGTGGTCAAGCTCTTTTGTTACAACCTGTTCTATCTGCTCTACGGTCATTGACGCAAGCTGCTCTTTGTCAAGAAGAGTCTTGAACTCAATTTCTATCTTACCCCGCCGGAAGCTGACAGACCATCTTGGCTCTGTAAAATAAGCTCCTTTTATTTTTGCAACAACAACAGGAACTTTAAGCATTTTGACTAGCTTAAAAGTCGCCGGAGCGATCTTCACAGTTTTACCATCCAGCTTCTTCTGCCTTCCGGGAACAGGCCGACGATACCGCCGTTCTTTATAACTCTCAGTATCTGCTTTATCGCTCTTGAATCGCTTACGAATTTCTTTTTTGGTATGAAGCTGAGTATAGACAAAACTTTCCTTAAATATTTATTTTTAAATATTCCGTCGCCTATTACATAGCGTATCGGTTTTGAAACCAGCGCCTGTATATAAACTCCGTCAAAAGTGTTTAAATGATTCGCCAGCAGCAGACATGGTCCTTTAAGCTTAAATCCTTCTTGTTTTTTCATCCTTATCCTGTAGTGAAGTATTAAAAACAAACCATATGTAGCTTTAAAAATAAAGAACAATATATAAGTTATAAAGTTCTTAGCCAGCCATTCGCCACGCTGTTTCGTTGACCTTTTCAATTTGTAAACTTCTCCCCATATCAGTAATCAAAATCGCTTTTATTATAGCATTATTATTCTTATTTAAAAATTAAAGTTGTGTGACGTATTATATACAATCGCAACAACTTCGAAATTTTTCTTGAATATATTTACATCAGCATCTTTCTTTTCTCTATGCCAGTCATTAGTCTGCCCCCACGGAAGCTATGTTTATATAATAAAGCAATAGTTTATCGTTACTTTCTTATCTTATAGCTGTAGTGTGGTGTTCTTTTCCTGTATTTCCTTCTTTTCTTCCTTTTCAAGCTGAAAAGTCTTATTGCAAGGAATATTATAAGACCTGCAGGAATGACGAGCAATATCAGAAGTGCAGAATTATCTTTGTCATCTTCTAAAGACTCCATTGCTGTCGGCGCCATGGTCATTACTGCGGAATCTCCTACAGAACCAGGTGAACTTCCAGCATCAAGCACATCACGTTTAGCCACGAGATACCCTTGCATTACTACTATTCCTGTTTTAAAGCTCTTATAAGTTACCGTACCTACAACGTCGTTTTCATATATCGGTGCTGTAAGCGGCTCTTCATAATACTCTCTGGTCGCCTCTATGGTATCTCCGCTCAATATCTGCTCTGCAACATCGTTCTCCAGCGTCAGATAGCGCTCTATAGGAGTCGGCTGTGCAAACTCTAATAGCCCGTCATATATATCTGTGCTTGCATAGTTTTCTACCTGAGCTGAAAGCGGCTCTGTAGTGTCAACAAGCGATAGTGAATCAATTGTTGTATAATTATTAAAACCATATTCGAAAAGGCTCTTTGCTGCATCCCACCTTTGCTGCTTATTATTTGATGTATCTCCGAACACGACACATACAAGATTCTGCCCGTCTTTTGTTGCACTTGCGACGAGGCATCCGCCTGCACCTGTTGTAGAGCCTGTCTTAATGCCGTTTGCATATTCGTAATAATTACTGTTGTCTTTTATCAGAAACTCATTATAAGTTTTAATAGTTCTTTCTTTTTGTTTGTTAGTTTCCGGCATAACGTAAGTTTCGTGGTCAACCATCTGCATAAACGCAGGATTGTTCATAGCATACTTCGCAAGAAGCGCCATGTCACGTGCCGTAACCATATGACCATCCTGATCCTTGCCGTGCGGGTTTGCGAATGTACTGGACGTCATACCGATTTCAGCAGCAAGCTCATTCATCATAACGACGAAGTTCTCTTCCGTTTCCCCAATGTGTTCAGCGACCGCTTTTGCTGCATCATTTCCGGATTTAATCATCATCCCGGTAAGCAGGTCTTCAAGGACAATCTCCTCTCCCGCTTTAATTACGAGTTTCGATTCACCTGAGGTTGTTCTTGAAGCATATTCGCTTACAGTCACTTTATCAGCAAGATTGCCGTGTTCTATCGCAACAAGGCATGTCATAATTTTTGTTGTGCTTGCCGGTCTTATCCGCTCATCTGCTTTCTGCTCATAAAGAACCATACCAGAGTCGGCATCCATAAGCACGACTGCCAGGTCTTCATTGATGTCACCATCATAAGAGACAGCAGCCAGAGCGCTGCCGCCAAAAATAGTAAACACTGTTATAAAAGCCAGACAAATTAACGCAATTTTTCTCAAAAACTACATCCCCTATATTTTTGCTCAAATACAAATAAAGTATATTAAAACTATCATTGCAGTTAAAACATACATTGAAAAGTATAACAGCAATGATGAGTTTTGTACACTAGAAATCGATATGGTATTACGCGCAAAATGTTAACATTACGTAAACATGCCCAATTTTCTTACAATAGCATATAAAACTGTGTAGTCATGCTATAAAAATATTTTGAATACCGAACTCTTCTTTATCTGTTTTTCAGCAAGGATATCACTAAGAATGCTATAACGCCCAGCAGAAGCACTGCCAGCGCCAGCCACAGCCAGCCTATGCCAACTACAAATCCGTCTTTTGTCTCATCTTCGTCCGGTGCACTTGTCTGTGTCGCTTCCGGCGTAGGCGCCGGCGTCTCTTCGGTTTCCGCTACTGATATATCACCCAGTATGTCGACATCACGTGTTGCGGTAAGCTGGGCACGGCATATAACTTCCTTGGTCAGAGTGCTTCTAAAGGTTATTATGCCCACCGTGTCTCCCTCTTTAAGCGGTGCGCTTAGCTCACTTCCGCTGTAGAACTCTACTGTAGTGTCAAATCCATTGTTGTTTATTATATCTTCTGCCAAACTCTTTTCGAGAGTTAAAAGTTCGTCTCCCGTGTTTGCAGAAGCGAGTTCAATAACGTCGTCTTCCTCGGCCGAATTGACTACTTCCACAGTAACTGCAGGCACAGAATCAATAATGTCCTGCACGTTTATGGTAACAAAATTTTCAAATCCAAACTCAAACAGCTCTTTTGCAAGCGGCCATCTGTCTACGCCATTAGTCGTTCCGTCTCCGTAAATGAGGCACAGCAGTTTGGTGTCGTCTTTTTGCGCAGATGCTACAACACACCTTTTTGCTTTCGGCGTTGAACCTGTCTTTATTCCTGTTGCAAATTCATAGTATTCATCTTCCTTATCTGTCCTCAGAAGAAGATTTGTGTTCTCAATAGTTCTTTCTTGGTTCTTGTTTGTCGCCGGCATAACATAGGTCTCTGTTCCGACAATATCCATGAAGTCTTGGTTCTGCATCGCATATAAAGCGAGTTTCGACATATCTCTAGCCGTGACTATATGGTCGTCAATATCTACGCCATGTGGGTTAACAAAGTTCGTACCCGTCATTCCGAGCGCTGTTGCTTTTTTGTTCATCATCTTTGCAAATTCTTCAACAGAACCTGCAATATGAACTGCTACTGCTTCTGCAGCATCATTGCCCGACACAAGCATAAGACCAGTAAGAAGGTCTTTCATCACTATCTCTTCCCCGTTTTTTGTTCCCAGCAGCGAATACCCTGAACCGGTCCAGTCGCCTTCCGGGCCTACTTTTACTACATCATCCAGATTGCTGTTCTCAAGCGCTACTATGCATGTCATTATCTTTGTCGTACTTGCCGGTCTTATCCCTGCGTCCGCATTCTGTTCAAAAAGCACTGCTCCCGTTGTTGCATCAAGGAGCATAACTGCGTTAGGTTTGACTTCGCCTTCAAATTCCGGCGCTGCGAATGCCGTTCCAATGCTGAGAGTAAAAATAAACAATACCAAACAAAAAACAAGAATCCTTTTCAAATTTAACCCCTTTGCTAGCTGTGATATACATCAAAGTATAACAGTTTTATGCACTTTTGTTAAGCCTTTATATTCTGTTAACATATTTTTTTTGTTTTCAAACTTTAGCTATGCATGTATAATAGATTGATAAGGTATTTTGGAGGACACATGTACAAACTTATAGCGATAGACATAGACGATACATTACTAAACGACAGTATAGAGATTTCGGACAGGGTAAGGATCGCAATCGAAAAAGCGATCGATACCGGAGTAAAAATCGTGCTCTGCACAGGGCGGACTATCAAAGGCGCTGAGAGGTTCTATGACCAGCTTGGACTTGACACTCTTTTTATAACTGCAGGCGGTGCAGAAATATATGACGCAGATAAAAACAGAGTCTTTGAAAATGAGGTCGAACCGTCTTTGGTAAAAAAGGTTCTTGAATATGCATACGAGCATGGCCTTCATGCTCAGGTTTATATAGACGGCGAACTTATTTACAGGGAGCGCAATAAATATTCAGAGCTTTATGAAGGTCCGTACGGGCATCCTGGCAAGCTGATCCCCAACCTTATGGAAATAGAAATAAAAACGCCAAAAGTGCTTTATGTCGTAGATGAGGACAAGGCAGACGCTATTCAGCAGGATGTTGAAAAGAAGTTCACATCTCTTGCTATAAAGCGTTCAAAACCTATATACATAGAGTTCTGGACACCGGGCGTAAGTAAGGGAATGGCCCTTGAATTTGCAGCAAAATACTACTCGATAGATTTAAAAGACACGATAGCAATCGGCGATTCGCAGATAGATGCACCAATGATTGAAGCAGCAGGCCTAGGGGTAGCTGTAGAAAACGCACCCGATTCTTTAAAACAAGTTGCTGATATCACCTGTCCTTCAAACGAAGACGATGGTGTTGCATATGTAATAGAAAAATACATTTTGGAGGCAGCAGAATGAAAGTCAAACTAAAAATAAGCGATATTGTCAAAGATCTGGACCTCAGCGTACTATATCAGGGCGACGTTCAGGAAGTTGAAATAAACACTTCGGATTTAAACAGGCCGGGGCTGCAGATGGCAGGGTTTTTTGAGTATTTCGCAGTAAACAGGTTTCAGCTCTTTGGCATGGTAGAGATGACTTATCTTCAGAACCTTGACCCGGATCTTAAGGCCCAGAGACTTGAACAGTTCTTCAGGAGCGGTATCCCCTGTGTCCTTATCGGCAGGAACTTAACACCTCCCGACGAAATGATAGAAGCTGCAAAGAAATACAGCACACCAATATTGATGTCTGGCCTTACAACGACAAAGCTGAGTCATAAAGCTACTGTCTATCTTGACAGAGTCCTTGCTCCAAGCATTTCCCGGCACGCCGGGCTTATGGATGTTTATGGCGTTGGCATCATGCTCACAGGAGATTCGGGCGTTGGTAAGAGTGAAACTGCACTGGAACTCGTCAAGAGAGGCCATCGTCTTGTTGCAGACGATGTTGTAGAGATAAGAAAGCTTTCAGATAACCAGCTTATAGGCCAGTCCCCTGAGGTAATACGCCATATGATGGAGATTAGAGGGCTTGGCATAATAGACGTCTGCACACTTTACGGACTTGGTGCGGTCATGCTTGAAAAATCTATTGAACTTGCTATCCACCTTGAACCAGGCTCTATGGAAAACATAGACCGGCTGGGCACAAGCACTGAATATCTTACACTGCTTGGCGTTAAGGTGCCTACCATGACTATACCCGTAAGGCCCGGCCGTAACCTCGCTATCATAATCGAAGTTGCCTCCATGAATTTCAGACTGAAAAGTATGGGTGTCGTTACAGCTAACCAGCTTGACCGCCATCTGCTTAATATAATCGCACCAGGGATGTCAGGAGAATAATATGTATTACGCTGGGATAGACGTTGGCGGCTCTTTTATAAAGACAGGTCTTGTTGACGAAAACTTAAAGCTTATATGTAAAACAAGTATCCCCACTATGGTCGGCAGAAGCGAAAGAGAGATCATCAAAGATATGGCGGATAGCGTTACCAGCCTTGCCGCTGACAGCAGCATAGACGCTTCAAAGATCTCCGGAGTCGGAATTGGATTGCCAGGGGTTTCAAAGAATGGCGTGGTAGTAGCTCTGCACAACCTTTACTGGTCCAACGTTGACCTTGCAAACATTTTCAGGGAATTTCTTGATGTTCCCGTTTTTATTGACAACGACGCAAATGTAGCTGCTATATACGAATACCGTCTCGGAGTACTTGCGGGATGCAAAGTCGGCGTTTTGCTGACGCTCGGTACAGGAGTAGGCGGAGGTATTGTCATAGACGGCAAACCTTTCAGCGGGGGCCACGGCCTCGGCGGAGAGCTTGGACACCTTTCGATAGTCCCGGGCGGCAGACAGTGTACTTGTGGCAACAAAGGCTGTCTGGAAGTCTATGCTTCGGCTACAGCCGTCTTACGTGAAGGGCGTCGCTGTGTTTTAGAAAGACCTGACTCTGTCATTTGCATTGAAGCTGACAACGATTATAGAAATGTAACTTCAAAAATGGTATTTGACTGTGCCGCAAATGGTGACTATATTGCAGAAGCCATTGTAGACGAATATGTAAGCTATCTTGTTATGGGTTTAACATCTATTATGAACTCACTTGATCCGGAAGTCATTGCTCTTGGTGGCGGCGTTTCCAATGCAGGAGATTACCTTCTAAAAAAAGTGGCTGCTGCTGCAGAAGGAAAAGGCGTTTTCGAAGGCCAGCAGTATGCACAGATAAAAATAGCTAAGTCGGGCAATGATGCCGGGCTCATCGGCGCTGCAATGCTCGCAATTTTCTGACAGAAAAGAGGCGATAACATGTACGAACCTATGGACTACAGTCCCCCTGATTTCGACGGGGAGATTTTTACTGAAGCTCCAAACGCATCAACTGCGCCGGCAGCCAAAGACGGTGTATTGCCGGACGGGTTTCACGCAACCAGCATTTATCCTGAATATTATAAAATAGACGGACAATGGAAACTAATCGATCATTCCAGAATGGACTGCTGCGTTGTTATCAAAGACTCTTCCCCGCTTGCCATTGAGCAGCGCAACGTTAAAAAAGGCGATCTTGTTGTTATCGGCAGAAACGACACCGGTGTTCTCGGTATATATCTTCACTCCCGTGGCTTTACTAATGATGACAACTGTGATGATGAGTTCAGTTTTCGAAAAGGTCGCACACGTGAGACATCATATTCAATGGACTACGATTCTCTATATGACATACTTAAATATGAAAAGGAGCATGGATATATAGTCTGGGTGCTGGGGCCTGCCGTCAGCTTCGATTACGACTCTAGAAACGCCATGGCAAAGCTTATTGAAAGCGGGTATGTCCAGCATATTTTTGCAGGTAACGCACTTGCAACACACGACCTTGAGGCAGGTTATCTTGGCACTGCGCTTGGTCAGAACGTCTATACACAGAAATCTGTACCCAACGGGCACTATAACCATCTTCAAACGATAAACGACGTTTGTTTATCCGGTTCTATAATGCAGTTTATAAAAGATAAGAAAATAAACAACGGTATCATGTATTCTCTTTCAAAGGCAGGCGTAGGTTATATACTTGCCGGTTCAATACGTGACGACGGCCCGCTGCCTGAGACAATACCAAACGTTTATGAAGCGCAGAGCAGAATGCGCAGTGTGCTTGAAAAAGCAACTATGGTAATCGGCCTTGCAACACAGCTTCACACTATCGCGACGGGCAACATGACACCTAGCTATACTGTCAGTTCAGGCCGTATCAGACAGGTAAATTTCTATACAGTTGATATTGCAGAATTCGCAGTTAATAAGCTAAGAGACAGAGGTTCACTTTCAGTAACCTCCATAGTAACAAATGTGCAAGATTTCCTTGTTCATATTGAAAAAGGCCTTGGATTGCATTGATTCTTTTGCATTAAAAAGCGCACCCTCACAAAAGCGGTAATGCGCTTTTTATTTGCTTTCGAATACATAACCGCCTTTTTCAAGCGCACTTATACTTTTCCCTAAGTTTTTTTCATCAACAAATATATAGTCTGTATCATATGTCGATAAAGCAAATATGCTTATCTTTTCGTCTGCCAGAATCCCCGAGATTTTAGCAAGTATTCCTGTCAGCGAAAAATCTAGCGTGCCTTTTATCCGCATCGCACGAAATCCGGTTTGCACTTTGCAGCCCTTAGGAATGTGTTTTTCTGAGCAGACAAGCGAAATTTCGTCTTGCGTAACAGTGAGCGAAAAAAATCCTTCTCCTTTTTTAATTTCTGTAATCTCATCCGTTTTACAAACGGCAAACCTTTCTTTTAAAATCTCTAATGTCATACCTTTCTCCTGTTAAGTCATGACCACCCGTAAAACGGGTGGTTTGCACTAGCCCTATAAGGGCATGTTACCGGCCAGCGCCTAAAGACGCTGGCTTTCACTTTGTTCAAGCCTCCACTGCCGTTGCCTCTTTTGCCACTCCTAAAGGAGTATTTGTACTACCAGCTACCCCTTAAAAGGGTTCTCATACTCTTTTACACTCAGCTTATCTAAAGCTATGTCGTGTTTCTCCTGCTCTTGGATATATTTTGTTATTGTTGCTTCATTTAACCCTACTGTACTAACATAATATCCTTCTGCCCAAAAATGCCTGTTGCCAAATTTATACTTTAAGTTTGCATGCTTATCAAACATCATCAGTGCACTCTTTCCCTTCAGATATCCCATAAAACTTGATACGCTTATTTTGGGCGGAATACTCACCAGCATATGTATATGATCCAGCATTAGATGTCCTTCCAATATCTCTACACCTTTGTATCTGCATAGTTGCCTCAATATCTCTCGCATACTGCTTTTATATTGATTATATATTGCTTTGCGCCTATACTTAGGTGTAAATACTATGTGATATTTACACATCCATTTTGTATGTGCTAAACTATGTGTTTTGTTTGCCATTAAGTCACCTTTCCTTTCTTGTTATAGAGACTTGAACATCCCTATACTACTGGTTTGGTGACTTTTTGTATAACTTTTATCGCTCACCCGCATAGCGGGTGGTTTATATTTCGCACGCTTTGCGTGCTCAACTGGCTAAAGCCATAATCAAAAACAGAGCAACCGTGCTTACGATTGCTCTGCTTGAATGAACATAGTCTATTTCTCTTCCGCTTCTTTCTGCGACTGTTCTATAACCTTTGCAGCAAGGTTCCCCGGAAGCTCTTCATAACGCTCGAACGTCATCTTGAACGAACCCCTTGCCTGCGACATAGAGCGCAGATCTGTGGCATACTTGAAAGCTTCGCTCAGCGGTACTTCGGCAACTACTTCCTGCTTCCCGTCCTGCGGGTTCATGCCGAGTATGCGTCCACGACGCCTGTTGATGTCACCAATTATGTCACCCATGTATTCGTCGGGTATGAGTACTTCAAGCTTATATATAGGCTCAAGCAGTACCGGGCCGGCCTCCGCTAGTCCCTTCTTGAATGCAAGGCTGGCTGCAACTTTGAAAGCCATTTCTGATGAGTCAACAGCATGGTATGAACCATCGTATAAAGTAGCTCTGATATTAACTGTCGGGTATCCTGCAAGAACACCGTTTGGAAGGCTCTCCCTCAGTCCCTTTTCAACAGCCGGTATAAAGTTTCTTGGAACAACACCACCTACGACCTTGTCTACAAACTCAAATGTTTCTTCTGAACCAATCAAAGGCTCGAACTCTACCCAGACATCGCCGTACTGACCGTGTCCGCCAGACTGCTTCTTGTGTTTGCCCTGTGCTTGTACCTTTTTCTTAATCGTTTCCCTGTATGGAACAATCGGGTCCTGAAGCACTGCTTCAACACCGAACTTGTTGTAAAGTTTTTTGCAGATGACTTCAAGATGAAGCTCTCCAAGACCGCTGACCAGTGTGTCTGAAGTGTCTGTCTGCTTCTCTATCCTAAACGTCGGATCTTCCTCTTCCAGTCTGTGCAGGCCGGCGAATACTTTTTCTTCATCTCCCTGCTTCTTTGCAGTAACTGCCAGAGATATACATGGCTCAGGAAACTTGACTTCTCCGAACACTACGTGCTTAGCAGGATCACTCAGCGTATCACCTGTATTTGTATACTGGAGCTTCGCAAGAGCGCCTATGTCTCCTGCTGCAAGTTTATCTACGTTGATTTGTTTTTTACCGAACATTATGTATATCTGTCCGAACTTCTCGTGTTTTTCTGCGTTTGCATTATCGATATTCTGCCCTAGCTTCAATTCTCCGCCCAAAACTTTGAATATAGATAGCTTGCCCACAAACGGGTCTGCAACAGTTTTATAAACCTGAGCAGCAAACGGCAGAGACGGATCAGCATTATATGTGATCTCGTCGCCTTTTGGCGTTTTGCCTGTTATTTTTATAGCTTGATCGGGTGACGGCATAAGAGTAATCAGGTTATCCATCAGCAGTCTTACACCCTGATTTGGTGCAGCAGCCGCCACGAACACCGGAACGACGTCTCCGTCAACTATGCCCTCTTTTAGACCCTTCATAATATCCTGCTTTGTCAGCTCTTCGCCTTCAAAGTATTTTTCCATCAGTTCTTCGTCGTTCTCTGCTGCATTCTCTATGATTGCTTCACGCATCTCGGCAGCCCGGTCCGCAAGTTCAGCCGGGATATCGATTTCTTTATCTTTTCCGTCTCCAAACTCATAAGCCTTCATATCTATTATGTCGACAACACCTTTAAAACCCAGCCCCTGACCTATTGGCAGCTGTAGCAGAGTTATATGCGTTCCGTACTTTTCTTTAAGGCTGTCCAGCGCTTTTTCAAATTCTACGTGTTCCTTGTCCATCTGGTTTATTAAAAATGCTCTTGGGATCTTTTCCTCTGCGCACTTTTCCCATGCTTGTTCTGCCCCGACCGACAATCCGGAAAGGCCGCTGACAAGAATAAGAGCGCTGTCGGCAAGGTAATATCCCGAGGCTGCATCACCAATAAAATCAAAATAACCAGGAGTGTCGATTATATTGATTTTAGTGCTCTTCCACTCTGCCGAAGCAACTGCCGAGCTTATTGAAATGTTTCTTTTGATCTCTTCGGGGTCAAAATCCATTACTGTGTTTCCGTCTTCTGTCTTGCACTGCCTGTCGATTGCGCCACTATTATAAAGCATCGCTTCGGCAAGCGTAGTCTTACCGTCTCCGCCATGGCCTACCAAAGTGATATTTCTAATGTCGCTCGTTTTGTAATACTTCATTCTTTCCCTCCAACGTCTGCAATCAGCGCCTATTTAAAGCCCCAATCTTCTATTTGTTAAATTTCATTCTATCAGAAACAATATAAAAAATAAATACATTTTTCATGTTTAGTATGGAATTTAATTTAAAACTGTGTAATAATAGCGTATAAATCAATTAAGGAGTAAATTAATGAATGAAACTAGAGCGAAACTAACCGACACTCAATTAAGAGTGCTTCAGGTAATAATCGGCATAATATCTGCCGCAGCGCTTCTTGCATCTTTGTTCCTGCCGAATTTCCTTGGGAACACTAATACACTCATTTCCTACCTGTGGCTTATCATATTTGTAATAGTCATGTTCGGCAGAAGGTGGATCGAACGCCGTTTCAATATGCGTCTTGCGCTTTATAACCTCGCTATGCTGGATACTCTTGCGATAATAATAGTAATATACGGCTCACTGCTTTTCTTTGCACCTCAGGTATTCCCTGAAGGTTCAGCTTCAGTGGAATGGTCTATTGCTATAAAGCTGCTCTTGGTAATCGGCATCGGACTTATAATCCTTATCTTCGGAATCATACTTCCGGCTTCAAGGTATTATAAGCGTAAAGAAGAAGGAACACTTCGTCCCATAAGACTTCCCGACCCTGAAGAAATCAGTGAAGAGGATGATACCGAACAAAGCAAAGAAAACGAAAGCCATTCCGGCCTTTCTCCTCTTGAGATCCAGATCATGGAAATGACAAAAGACCTTGACAAGAAAGATTCCGATGGTCAAACATCTGGTTCACAGAATGATGATAACGAAAAATAATCTATTTGAAAAGAACGCCGATAAATATCCGGCGTTCTTTTTTACTATTTTTATATCTTGGTTGCCGACATCTAGGATCAGCTTTCTATCGTCATTTCTATTATAGAGCCGGCTGTTATCAATGTGTCGCATTCTATCTCATATTCTTCCATAAGAGCTTTGAATTCTTCAAGACCCAGCTCTCCTATAACGAACATAATCACCCTTGTCTTCTCATCTGTCATGTAGCTGTCAATATATATATCATTATCGGTAAGTAACGTTTCAACCGCTTGTGCAAAGTCCACTTTGTCTGCGGTCACATGTATATAGCACTGGCTCGGTCCTCTGTCGCTGTCTTCCGCAACGCCGTCGGCACTGTTTGCAGCTTCTAACGCCTCGTCTTCATAATCGCTTTGAGCCATCACCGCTTCTTCCGGCATATCAGCCGATTCTACTCCGGCTCCTAAATCCTCATCCATTACTTCACTGTTAGTTTTAAACATTTCATCATTCTCGGCCATCTGCATAGTATCATCTACCGTCCTGGTCTTTGGGCCAAGAACACTCGAAGTCGCAAAAAACGCCACCGCTACAACTGCTGCAACCGCTACGGATATATATGCGAACGGAGGTATCTTGATCGACTTTCTCGCCTTGTTTATGGCAGACTGCGCAAGACCGTCCGGCGGTTCGACCTCTTCAAGCTCAGCAAGCGTTTCCCTTAACCTGGCAGCATCAATAAGCTCTTTTCTGCAATCTTCGCAGCTTTGTGCGTGGACAAGAACTTCATCCTTTTCCTGCTGGCTCAAGGAATCAAAAATATTTATTTTTTCTTTTACTGTTTTACAATCCATCAGCCTCAAACTCTTTTCGCCATCTATGTACATCCGGCAAATATCGGACTTGTACACATTTATGACGAAACACACCCCAATAAAGTTCCAAATTCTCTGCTAAAAAAATTATATTACAAAAAAGTCATATATACAACCGAAAAAACAGCTTTCATCAAAACCAGTTCTATCAAAAAATAAAGCTGTACACAGCTAAGATGCACAGCTTATTTATGTATCTTCAACCACACTTTGAATAGCCGCACGAGCGGCATACAACACAGCCTCCCTCATGCTCCATCACCGACGCACACTCCGGGCACTTTGCCCCTGCCTTAAGCTCGTGAGCATCCCCAGTCTTTCCTTCTTCCATCTTGCGGATCTCTACGACCTGCTCTAAAACCCTGCCGATAGCATCCGGACACGAAAGAACTTTTAGGCCTTTCTGGCGCAGCGTTGAATGGCAGCGGATACCACGAAGCTGCTCAATTATTACATCAACATCTATTCCGGATCGCAGCGCCATCGATGCAAGCCTGCTGGTTGCCTCGGACTGTGACGGACATCCTCCTGCCCTTCCCAGGTTTGTGAACACTTCACATATCCCGTCTTTATCATAGTTTACCGTAACATATAAATTGCCGCATCCTATCTTTATCTTCCTTGTGATTCCCTTTGTTACCTCCGGGCGTTCTCTTGGAACAAGCGTTGTGCCGTCCTTCGTTTCTTCTTTCTTTTTGTCTACGCTTAGCACCTGGTTCTGTCTGCTGCCGTCCCTGTATATAGTAACGCCTTTAAGCCCAAGTTCATAAGCAAGATCATAAGCATCTTTTACATCCTGCCTCGTTGCGAATTTCGGGAAATTGACCGTCTTCGAAACAGCGTTGTCCGTGTACTCCTGGAAAGCGCTCTGCATCCTTATGTGATACTCTGGAGTAATGTCGTGCGCAGTTACGAATACGTCTTTTATCTCCAGAGGAATCTCTTCGATATCTTTGAGCGTTGCGCTTTTAGCGATTCTTTCCATGAGCTCCTTGCTGTAGAAACCCATCTGCTTAGCCTTCTCTTCAAAATATGGATGGACTTCCAGCAGCTTATCGTTGTCCATGACGTTTCTTATATATGAGATAGCGAACACAGGCTCTATACCGCTTGAAGTACCGGCAATTATAGAAATCGTCCCCGTCGGCGCAATGGTGGTAACTGTTGCGTTCCTCATCCTTTTAACACCACGAGCAGGATACACACTGTTGTCAAACATCGGAAAGCTTCCCCGCTTTTCGGCAAGCTCCGCCGATTTTCCATCCGCAGTCTTCTTTATGAAAGCCATTACTTCTCTTGCAGTTTCAATGGCCTGCTCTGAGTTATATGATACCCCAAGCTTATAGAGCATGTCTGCAAACCCCATAACTCCAAGCCCGATTTTTCTCATACTTTTTGTCATTTTTTCTATCTGCTTAAGCGGATATTTGTTTACGTCAATAACGTTATCAAGGAAATGAACCGCCGTTTTTATGGTCTGTGCCATTCCTTTGTAATCGATCTTTCCGTCGTCTGCAAATTTATTAAGATTGATGGAGCCTAAGTTGCAGCTTTCATATGGAAGCAGCGGCTGCTCGCCACACGGATTGGTGCTTTCAATTTCACCCGCTTCCGGTACAGGGTTGTCCTTGTTTATCCTGTCCAGGAATACTATACCCGGTTCTCCGTTCTGCCAGGCCATGTCTATAATAGTCTCGTAAACGTCCTTTGCACGAAGGCTTTTTACAATTTTGCCATTAGACGGATCGATCAGATCATAGTCCCTGTCATCCAGAACGGCTTGCATGAAGCCTTCCGTCAGACCAACACTGATATTGAAGTTTGTAAGCTGCGAAAGATCACTCTTGCATGTTATGAACTCAATTATGTCAGGATGGTCCACACGAAGTATGCCCATATTTGCACCACGCCTCGTGCCGCCCTGTTTCACGGCTTCTGTTGAAGAGTTGTATACCTTCATGAAGCTTATCGGACCGCTGGCAACTCCGCCTGTTGATTTTACAGTGGCGCCTTCCTGACGTATCCTTGAAAACGAGAACCCTGTCCCGCCGCCGCTCTTGTGAATCATTGCTGCGTTTGAAAGCGTACCAAAAATGCCTTCCATGCTGTCTTCTATAGGCAGTACAAAACAGGCGGAAAGCTGACCTAGTTCTCTGCCCGCATTCATAAGAGTTGGTGAATTCGGCAGGAATTTCAACTGTGTCATCGCATCATAAAACTCCTGCTGCGCAACATTTGGATCTTCGCCGTAGATTTTATCTGCAGCTGCAATCGTCTTTGCTACACGCTTCATCATGCTTTCAGGTTTTTCAGCTATACCGTTTTTATTCTTTTTTAGATATCTTCTCTCTAAAACCAGTTGTGCATTCTTTGATAATTCCATAATAAGACCCCTTTATAATGTATGGTAGAGTTATAATACCACAATATATAGTGCCTTTCAACGGATATAATGTTAAATTTTAAAATGTTTCAAATAATTTTTTATACTTTTCCAGCAAATCTTTGCTGCCGGAAGTTAAAAACTCTACCCTGCCCTCTTTTTCATCGCTGCAAAGCATTGCTTTTTCAACAAGCACACGTTTTAGTTGTCGCGCTGTGCCGAACCTTCCGTCAAATACACTGCAATTACTGCAGTAATTGCTGTCAAGATAATCTTTTATTCCACTCTCTATAAAAGAATAATGTGTGCATCCCAGCACTACCGCATTAATCTTTTCTTCTTTCAGAAACTCCAGTCTCCCTGAAAAATATTCAGTTATGCTTTCTTTGTCAGTTCTGCCCTCTTCTATCATTTCAACAAGGCCACTGCACCCTATATTGATAACTCTTTCGCCTGCATCGAGCCTTTCAAGAAGCCTTTTATATCTGGTTTGTGAAACAGTAGCAGGGGTTGCAAGTACAAGCACTTTTCCATTTACCTCAAGCGCAGGTTTCACTGCAGGTTCCATGCTTATGACCGGCAGATTAAACTTGTCCCTCATCATCTTAACAGAAGCACTCGTTGCTGTGTTGCATGCTACGACGATAGCTTTTACACCCCTGTCATAAAGTACTTTTGCCGCAGCAATCGAAAGCTCTTTTATCTCTTCTTCGCTCTTTTCACCATAAGGCGCATTTTTATAATCACTGTAATATAAATAATTTTCGTTCGGCATCAGCTCGAACGCTGTCTTCAGCACACTTATGCCACCAAGTCCTGAATCAAAAAACCCTATCGGGCTGCAGACATCAGTCATCTTATCTCCTGTAATGATACCGTTTTTGTATTAAAATTATATCATTATGGACTTGTTTCTTCAAACAATAATTCTATCACAAAAAATGTATAATAAAAAAGCAGGGCATTTGCATATCCCTGCTTTTGTTTAATTTATTGTTAAAGCTTCTTAAAAGCCGGCTTCTGGTCCTTTATATACATTTGAACTTTATCGCCAAGGCTGATTGTGCCTTCAAGTATCTCTTCTGAAAGCTCGTCCTCGACTAGCTGTTGTATCATGCGTCTGAGCGGCCGTGCGCCATAAACCTCGTCATAGCCATTCTCTGCAAGGTATTCGACAGCTTCATCCGTATAGCTTAGCTCCATGTCTCTTTCTTTCAGCCGCTCTCCAACGGTATCAAGCATCAGCTTCGCTATATGTTTGATGTCTTCCTTCGACAGCTTATGGAACACTATGATATCATCAAGTCTGTTTATGAATTCAGGCCTGAATTCTTTCTTCAATTGTTCCATTATGCCTTCTTTCATACGTTCATATCCACCGTTGCTTTCCTGAGGCGTAAACCCGATACGCTTAGAGTTCTCTATCCCCTGTGCACCGATATTCGACGTCAATATTATTACGCAGTTTTTAAAGTCTACAGTACGTCCCTGCGAGTCCGTCAGCCTTCCGTCTTCCAATATCTGAAGCAGTATGTTGAACACATCCGGGTTAGCTTTTTCGATTTCGTCAAGCAGCAGCACGGAATACGGATTTCGTCTCACTTTCTCAGTAAGCTGTCCTCCTTCGTCAAAGCCCACATATCCCGGAGGCGAACCAATTAGTTTGCTAACCGTGTGCTTTTCCATATACTCCGACATATCAAGCCGTATCATTGCCTCTTCGTCACCAAACATTGCCTCTGCAAGCGCACGGGAAAGCTCCGTTTTACCTACACCTGTCGGCCCCAGGAATATGAACGAACCTACCGGTCTTTTTGGGTCTTTAAGCCCTGCTCTCGAGCGTCTGATGGCCTTTGAAACAACCACACATGCTTCATTCTGTCCTATCACTCTTTTGTGCAGCGTCTCCTCCAGCCTTAATAACCTCTTTGCCTCGTCTTCCGTCAGCTTGACCACAGGTATATTTGTCCACGAAGATACTATCTGAGCGATCTCTGTTTCAGTCACGCTTCCCACCATCTTCTGGGTGTCTTTCTCCCACTCTTTCTTTAACTGCTTCATCTGTTTATCTAGGCTCTTTTCCTCGTCACGCAGCTCTGCAGCCTTCTCGAAGTTCTGGTGTGCAATTGCCTGTTCTTTTTCTTTCCTTATCTCACCGACTTTGTCTTCCATTTCCTTAAGGTCAGGAGGTGCTGTGTATATCCCCAATCTGACTTTTGAAGCAGCTTCATCCATAAGATCTATTGCCTTGTCTGGCAGGAACCTATCCATCAGATATCTGTCAGAAAGTTCTACTGCAGCGCTCAATGCCTCATCAGTTATCTTGACTCTGTGGTGCGCTTCATATTTATCACGCAGGCCTTTCAATATCTCAAGAGTCTCTTCCTTTGTCGGTTCTCCAACCTTAACAGGCTGGAACCTTCTCTCAAGCGCAGCGTCCTTCTCTATGTTCTTTCTGTATTCATCATACGTAGTAGCGCCTACTACCTGTATCTCTCCTCTTGCAAGTGCCGGTTTTAATATATTTGCAGCATCCATCGCACCCTCAGCTGCACCGGCTCCCACGATCGTGTGTATCTCGTCAATGAAAAGTATCACTTTTCCAGAGGCTTTGAGTTCTTTAAGTGCCTCTTTGAGTCTGTCTTCAAACTCACCTCTGTATTTTGTACCTGCGATCATACCTGCCAGGTCTAGCGATATCACACGCTTGTCACGCAAAAGCTCCGGAACTTTGCCGTCAACTATTCTCTGCGCAAGGCCTTCTGCTATTGCAGATTTACCTACGCCCGGTTCACCTATCAATACAGGATTGTTCTTTGTGCGTCTGGAAAGAACCTGGGTTATTCTTTCTATCTCCTTTACCCTTCCGATAACAGGATCAAGTTCCCCGTCTTTCGCAGCTTGCGTAAGGTCGATACCGAAAGAATCAAGCTTCGGAGTTTCTGACTTACTATTTGTTCCTGCAGTCTGCTGCATGTTGTCTCCGGCAGCCTTAATTATTCCGTTTTCGATTTCATTTACGTCGACACCTATTTCACTAAGTATCTTGAACGCAACGCCTTCTTTTTCGGAAACAAGCGCATACAGTATATGTTCTGTACCTACATAGTTTTGCTGCATCTGCCTGGATATTGCTATGCTCATCTCAAGTATCTTTTTTGACCTCGGCGTATAGCTGAAGCCTTCGGTAAACATATAATCGCCCTTTCCAATCAGAGCTTCTATGTTTTCCGTCACGGCCTGTTCATCAACACCAGCCATATTCAAAAGGTTGGCTGCAACACCCTGTTTTTCCTCTATAAGACCAAGCAAAAGGTGCTCTGTGCCAACATAGTTGTGACCAAGCTCTCGTGCTTTCTTTTCCGCCAATTTTAGCGCATTTTTTGCGCCTTCCGTAAATCTGTTGAATATATCCATATATTATTTCCCCCCCTTATTTGCTGAATACCTGCCGCATCATATCAGCACGTTTTATATCCCTCTGCTGCGCATTCATGCCTATATTTTGCCCTGCGATTATGGCTGGCCTTGAATCCATCATTACAGCGTAAAGATCGCTGCTCTGAAGGCCTTCGACTATTCCCAGCGAAGAGCCGAGTGCAACATCGGATATCAGCTTCTGGGCTTCCATATAGCCCATCCTGCGTGCGTTCTTTAACACGCCTATCGCTCTGAAAATCTTGTCTTCTAACAATATCCCAAGATTTCTGTACATTCCTTTCCTTGTGTTTCTTTCATATTCCATCACGGTGCCCACTGTTTTTGTCAGCCTGTTTATGATATCCTGCTCTGAAACGCCAAGTGTGATCTGATTGGATAACTGATAGAACGAGCCTGAAGCTGCACTTCCCTCACCGAAAGCGCCTCTTACAGTCATTCCGACTTTTGTTATAAGGCTTGATATCCTGCGAATGCCTTTGGTTGCAGCAAGAGCCGGCAGATGCATCATAACAGATGCACGAAGTCCTGTTCCTACGTTTGTAGGGCAGCTTGTAAGAAAACCAAACTGATCGTCAAAAGCGTAACTTACATCGTCTGAAAGCATCTTGTCAAGCAAATCTACATCACTGTAAGCTTTGCTGGGCGCAAACCCCGAGACAAGGCTCTGCAGCCTGAAATGGTCTTCCTCAAATATCATAACGCTTATACTCTCGTCAGTGCTCCTAATCAGCCCTCCGTCTTTATTCCTTGCAAGTTCATTGCTTATTATATGACGCTCTGTCAGAGCCATTTTTTCAATTTCGTCCATATCTGCAAGCCTGCTGTAGCTGAATTCAACGGACTTTAGCAAACTGTTCTTTGCCGCATCATGAACTTTCTCGACATCCTGAGGGTCCTTTATCTTAGCGGGAAAAGGAACGCCTGCAAGGTTTCTTGCAAGCCTCATTCGAGAAGAAACAACTACGTCGTTTTCAGGTGCATCAGCTTTTAACCATATTGGCATGCTATTCACCTTCCTTATCAAGCAGAACTATTTCGTCACGAAGCTTTGCTGCCTGTTCGAAATTTTCTGTTGCCACGGCTGCATTAAGTTCTTTTTTAAGCTTGTCTTTTTTATTCTGCCTTGTTTCCTTTTCAACGTCCACATCTATCCTCTGTCCAGGCACTTTGCCTTTATGTTCAGTGTTCATGTGTATTCCTTTTAGAACAGGGATCACACTCTGTCTGAAAACGCTGTAACAGTTGGCACAGCCTAGTTTGCCTGTCTTGGAAAACTCATCAAGCGTCGTACCACAGTTTTTACATTCCAAAACATCAGACTCTTCCTTATCATAGAAAGAACTCATAAAATCATTGAAATTCGGGCCAACAACACTTGTTGCTTTGCCTTTCTTTGCTGCACACTGCGTACAAAGATGAAGTGTCTTTACCTGTCCGTTCGTAAACGTAGTCAGATGCACAGTTGCCTGGTTTTTTAAACAATTATCACACAGCATCATCATCATCCTCTCTGCTAAGCAGTACAAGCAGCATCTGCTTTAATATACTGGCTCTTATCCTGTCCTTTAATACAACCGGTATATTGAGAGCCTTTGTGGAAATAGCTGCACTCATTAACTCCGCCTCGCCTCTGCTTACTGCTCCGCTCTCCGCCAGTCTTATAATAATATCTTCAGCATCTCTTTCTGTGATATCGTCGCCTATCCTGTTAGTAACAAGCAAAAACAAATGATCCGACTTATCGACTTTCAGTCTTACTACACGGATATATCCGCCACCTCCACGCCTGCTTTCAGTAATATATCCCCTGTCTGGCGTGAATCTGGTTGCAAGCACATAATTTATCTGAGAAGGCGCACAATTGAAATGCGCCGCAAGCTCGTTGCGCTGCAAGTCAATCCTGTCTTCATATTCGTTCATCAGTTCTTTGATGAACTTTTCAATCGTATCACTTAAAACCGACACAATCTCACCCCAATCCGAAGGTTTGACTATCTTTGACCTTCAACTTATATTATACACAAATAAGAAGTATTTGCAATAGCCTTAGGCTAACATAATCCTGTGATATTATAAAAATAGTGTGAACAAAAACCCGGGCATATTCTTAGTTTGCCCGGCGCTATTATTGTATTATTATTAAATTTTATTAAAAAAGCATTTTTGAAGGATCTGCGTTAAGCTCAAGCGGCTTTTTTGCCGGCTCTGCAAAGCTTGCAGCGCATCCTATCATAGCGGCGTTATCTGTGCAGTACTTCTGCTCCGGCAGGTATAGCATTAGCCCCTGTTTTTTCGCTCTTCTCTCAAGCTCAGCCCGAAGTGCGCTATTGGAAGATACTCCACCGGCTATGCCGATTACGCCTATTCCCTCACGCCGTGCAGCTTCGAAGGTATTATCGGCAAGAAAATCTACAGCTTCCTTTTGGAAACTTGCCGCTATATCTGCTTTGCTGTACTCTGCGCCTTTTTGGTCCATGTTGTGCATGTGGTTTATTACAGCTGTTTTAAGACCGCTGAAAGTAAAATCAAGGTGGTCTTCGCCTTTAAAACCCCTAGTATACTCATACACAGGCTTGCCCTTTTGCGCAAGCTGTTCCAGTTTCGGTCCGCCTGGGTAGCCCAAGCCAAGGGCTCTTGCAGTTTTATCAAACGCTTCGCCAACCGCATCGTCTCTCGTTTTTGCAATCAGCCTATATTTTCCGTAGTCCTCTACGACTACGATATGTGAATGCCCGCCCGAGACCACCAAACATAAAAACGGCGGCTCAAGTTCCACATGCGATATATACAGCGAGCATATATGTCCTTCTATATGATGCACTGGTATAAGCGGTATATCAAGGGAGTATGCAAGACCTTTTGCATACGAAACGCCTACCAGAAGCGCCCCGACAAGGCCGGGACCATCAGTAACAGCAACAGAATCAATATCCTTCATCGTTATGCCGGCACTGCCCAGCGCTTCATCAACGATATATGGTATTTTCATTATATGGTTTCGTGATGCTATCTCCGGCACCACTCCGCCGTATTTTTCATGCTCCGGCTGCGTATAGACTGCGTTGCTTAGAACCTTTCTGCCAATCGTTACCGCAGCAGCAGTTTCATCGCAGGACGTTTCTATCGCCAGGATCACTCTTTCTTCATTGTTCAACTTTCTTTGCTGCCTTTCTTTTATAAAGCTTCAGACCGACAAATGCAGCCGCGTTGAATATCACGAACATAGATATGAACCTTATGATTATACTTGTTACAAGGTCGAAGAAAAACTGCTCCGGCACCATCATGATAAGCACGTCCGTATATGGGTTCAGCAGCCACAGATCGTTAGTAAAAAAAACATGGTGGAACGATGTCCAGAATGTGTTAAAATCAGTTACTGCAAAAACAGTCAGTGCCGCCGTAACAACGAGAAACGCTCCAGAAGTTATAAGGAACGACCTGCACAAAACCCTCAGTGCTTTTGCTTTGCTAATTATAAATGCAATTATGATAAGAATCGGTGCGACAATAAGACATATCGTTCTGACGTTTCGTGCACCAACGTAAAGCGCTTGAACGTCTACCATATGTGCTTTTTCGCGCTCTCCGAAGACCTGCTGCTCCACCCCTGCTATTTCTGCCTTAACATCAAGGCTGGGCGCTCTGTCTGCAGTATAGTCGATTAGTACGTCCGTAACATGCTCTAAATCTCTTTCACTTATTCCTATGCTTTGCGCTGTATCAAGCTTTTTATATTCCTTTTTATAAAAATTGCTGTTAAGTGCAAACATCTCTATGCTGACGACCAGCATTGCAATTATTAGCATAATGCTTGCAAGTACGCTGAATAATATTGTGAAAAATCGCTTCATTTTCGCTCCTTTAACCACATACGAGGCTGCTATATAAAAGCAGCCTCATAATAGTATTAAATGCTATTGTGTTTTAAGCGCTACTTCGATTAATTGTATAAGACAGCTATCTCATTCGTTTCAGATCTTCTCTAAACTTTCGTCTGAACATTACCACATATATAACTATCGTCGGCAAAATAACTATTAAGCCGCCGATATAAGGCCAAAATTCATACATCGGATCTGTAACGATAAAGTCTAACACACCCGAAATAACTGCAGCTGGACCTATTATCCATAAAAACTTCTGCAGAAGCTCAGTTGCTTCCTTCTGCATTGATGCAGGATAGTCTTTTCGGAATGCTGCTCCCTTTCCGGTAATCGCAGAATATATAGCGTAAACACCAGCCGCTACCATAATCAACGAAAACAAGTTGTCGAACATCCCCATTTGATTCGTTGTTTCTGCAGCCTCTGTAGCCGCTTCCTCAAGCCCTATCAGGCTAAATAACATGTTCAATATTACACCCCTATTTTTTATTTATTTTTACACCTTCCGGTGTATCCTTCAGTTCATACCCTAGGTCTTCTATTCTGTCCCTTAGCTCGTCAGCTTTTGCATAATCTTTTTCCTGACGTGCTTTCTGCCGCTCTTGCGCAAGTCTGCTTACTTCTTCGGGCACAGTTCGTTCTTCCTTTGGCTCTATCCCGAGCACAGCAAGAATTTTATCAAGAGCTTCCAGTGCTTTTCCTGCACTTTGCCTGTCTTTGTTATCTGTAAATGCAAGATTGACTTCTTTGATATATTCAAATATTGCTCCTATTGCTCCTGCAGTGTTTAGATCGTCATCCATCTGCTGTGTGAAACGGCTCTCCAGATTGCTTATCATTCCTTCTGTTTCTACCTTCTCATCACTGCCGTTTTCCATTATAAATTTAAGGTTCTCTCTGCAGGTTTTTACGCGTGTCATAGCTGAAGCAGCCTGTTCGATATGCTCCTCTGAAAAGTTTATTGGGTTCCTGTAATGCGATGAAAGCATAAACAGGCGTACGATGCTAAGATCATAGCTTTTTGCAATATCACGAACTGTAAAGAAGTTTCCTTTAGATTTGCTCATCTTCTGGTTGTCAATATTTATATAGCCGTTGTGCATCCAGTAGTTCGCAAATGTTTTCCCTGTCGCGCCTTCACTCTGTGCTATTTCGTTTTCATGATGCGGAAAAACAAGGTCTTGCCCGCCGCCGTGTATATCAAACGTTTCGCCAAGATATTTCATGCTCATAGCGCTGCATTCTATATGCCACCCCGGTCTGCCTTTGCCCCACGGGCTGTCCCATGAGTCTTCACCTTCTTTTGCTGCTTTCCAGAGCGCAAAATCTTCAGGACTTCTTTTAATGTCTGTTACGTCTATCCTTGCACCAGCCTGTAAGTCTTCCATTGACTGTCCTGACAGCTTTCCGTATCCGGGGAAACTGGAAACGTCATAATAAACATCTCCATCCACTTCATATGCATGTCCATTATCAACAAGCTTTTTTACGAGCTTAATTATATCTCCAATATGCTTTGTTGCCAAAGGATGATAATCAGCTTTTTTTATTCCCAGTCCCTGCGCATCTTTGTAATATTCGTTAATGAACTTCTGCCCGAGTTCTGCCAGAGTTACGCCTTCTTTCTGCGCCCGTGCTATCATCTTATCATCCACATCAGTAAAATTCTGAACAAAAGTAACATCATATCCGATATACTCTAAATATCTCCTTAAAGTATCGAATATAATAAACGGTCTTGCGTTGCCTATATGAAAGAAATCGTATACAGTAGGCCCGCAGGCATATATCTTCGCTTTCCCCTGCTCTACCGGTACGAATTCCTGTTTACTCTTCGTCATCGTGTTATAAATCTTCAATGTAAGTCATCCTTATTTAGTTAATAGTATAAAGCCTGTTGTTAACCGCTTCTGAACTGCAGTATACAGGAAAAACACTCGTTTAGTCAAATCGGTTATTTGCGCTTTTTTCAATAAGAGCACCAGAGGAAATTCCGCCGATGCTCTTCGCAACCATATTGTTACATTAATACATATATATTATCTGAAATCACCTTTGTTTTTCTTCCTGCGCAGGAACGGAGGGATATCAAGATCGTTGCTTGTGTCAGTTAGTTCACCTAGGGACGGCTCTTTTCTTCCGGGCTTAACATCTACAAAGAGATCCTCATCATCATTTGCTGAATCAAAACCAAATTCAAGCTCTCCCGGTTGTTTAAGTTCCTCTCTTACAGCCGGTCTTGGCCTTTTTACAGCATCAAAGCCGGTCGCAATCACTGTGATGCGTACTTCGTCCTCTAAAGTATCGTCTGTATCTGCACCAAAGAAGATATTCGCATCCGGGTCTGCTGCCTGTCTTATTAGGTTTGCAGCTTCCTCAATCTCCAGCAGCCCCATGCTTGGGTCTCCCGTTACGTTATAGAGTATTCCACGAGCTCCCTCTATACTTGTGTCTAGCAGCGGACTCTGAATAGCCTGTTTTGCAGCGTCCATTGTTTTATTGTCACCATAGCCAACGCCTATACCCATATGAGCAACGCCTCTCTCCATCATAACTGTTTTTACATCAGCAAAATCGAGATTGACAAGCGCAGGTTTTACGATCAGGTCGGTTATGCCCTGTATGCCCTGCCTAAGCACATCGTCTGCAACACGGAAAGCCTCCAGCATTGAAGTGCCCTTGCCTATAACCTGAAGCAGCTTGTCGTTCGGTATGGTAACTATAGTATCAACATTATCGCTGAGGTTTTCATGTCCTTCCTTTGCTCTTGTAAGGCGCTGACCTCCTTCGAACATAAACGGCATAGTGACCACAGCCACAACGAGTATTCCCTTCTGCCTGGCAAGCTCTGCAACTATAGGCGAAGCACCAGTTCCGGTTCCGCCTCCAAGCCCTGCAGCTATATAAACAAGATTGGCTCCTTCAACCATTGCGCTCAATTCGTCAATGCTCTCTTCAGCCGCACGTTTTCCGATCACAGGGTCTCCGCCGACGCCAAGCCCGCACGTCAGCTTTTCTCCTATCTGTATCTTGTTTTTTGCTTTTGACAAAAGCAACGCCTGTTTATCTGTGTTGACGGCATAGAATTCAGCCCCTGTAAGCCCGTGTGAAATCATACGGTTAACAGCGTTGTTGCCTGCTCCGCCTATGCCTATAACTTTTATCTTAGCAATGCTGTCCTGTTCAATATCAATTTCTAATGGCATAAAATCCCCCTTTTATTAGCAAGAGTTAATGATTATTCTTTGCTATAAACTTGCTCCTGTTCAGCGTTTACCGGCGCTTTCTTCACTGCTGTGTTCGTTCTCGAATACATAATCGAGCAGTCCAAGTACAGTGTAATAGTTAGGTGTAGACAGCTGCGGAGCCTGAATATTCGTCAGCCTCACCTGACGCTTTAAGTACTTTTGCAGTATGTCTCTTGAGCCTCTCATCATAGCTAAGCCGCCGCCCGTAAGAAAGACCCTTGTTCTTCTCGCAATGGTGACAGGGCTTTGCTCGAACGCTCTGTTGATGAGATGGCACAGATGCTCTACCCTTGCTTCTATTATCTCCGAAACATGATTGTGGTTAAACTTTTCCATTTTGCCCTCACTGTTCTTTGCAAAATCGAAAAGCTTCTCGCTGCCCGTGCTCAGTCCAAACGAATACCGTCTTTTTATCTGCTCCGCCAAATCTACATCAGTGTTTAGAACAAGCGCGAGGTCGTTCGCAATCTGCATTCCTCCCACACCGATAGTCTTATTATATACAATTGCGTCGCCATATACAACTGTAACATTCGTATCAAAATATCCTATATTTAGCAGCACCGCACTATTATCCCGCTCCTGTGTCGGGACTATAAACAGGCTTTCTGCCAGCATTTCAGGTATAAGCGCCTTGACTTCCACTCCAAGCGTTTTCATAACCTTCGTTATGTTAACTATGAAGCTCTTATGTGCAAGCACAAAAGATATCTTTCCCCTAATCCTTACAGACTTGTTGCCTATAACATCTATGTAATGTTTCTGGTCATCCAATACAAAGAATATAGGTGTACTGCTGACCACACTATATTTCGTCTCGACTGCAAATGTGTCTGCATCCTGTATCAGTCTTTCAATGTCGCCTCTGGAAACTACTCCTCTTCTTGTTTCGATATTTCCGCTTCTGCATACCACCTTGCTGAACGCTCCTGGTACACCGACATAAATCTCCTTTACTCTCTTCCTTGCCTTTTTCTCCGCTATCATCAAAGCTTTTGCCGTTGCTTCTTCCACATTAGACGGCCTTACCCATCTTCCCTGCTTGAAACCTTCGTATTTAGACTCTCCCGAGCCAAGCACTTCAAAACGTCCTACCGATTTCTCTCGTCCAATTACACATACGATCTTGGACGTACCAAATTCGATAGCAGCCGCAATGTTTCTCATATCAAATCAACGTTTCCCCTCAAAAGAACTTTATCAGCAATCAGGAAGATATGCATATAGAACTCCATATTCTATAATACCATGTTTACAACAAATAACAATAGATTTAACCTAATTTTCACGGTAATAAGCACTTGTAACCGCAGACACATCCAGTATCCCGGCAGTGTCACCACGTGAGCTCAACTCTTCAATAGTTGCCTGTGCAAGCCGTAGTTTATCACCAAGCTGCGTATCGTCACCAAGTTCTATGCTCATCCCCTGCTTTGTTTCAAGAACTATGTTTGCCGCAAAAGAAACGTCAATTTTTTCAATATCCATCTCCCTTCCTTCAAGTTCGATTATCACTTTTTTTGCTACTTCCAGCAAAAACTTGTCTGCGCATCCTATAGTTTTGCCGACTTCGAAAACGTCCGCTTTAAGCCCCGTTATCACCGGCAAATCCGCATTCTCTGTCTGCTCCGCCCTAAGTACTACACATTCCTCGTCTATAGCAAGCAGAACATCACCATTCTCAACATACGCGGCGATCTCTCTCTGCTGCACAGTGATAATTATCTTATCCGGATAAACTTTCTTTACCTCGACAGGTTTAAGCCATGGTTCTTCTTCGATAATTTTATATGCAGCCTTTGTGTCCGAAAAGAATATGCTCTTTCCTTCCTCCAGTCCGCATATAGAGCGTATATAATCGTGTGGAGCGCTTCCTTCTATTATTATACTCCTTACAGTGAACAGCTGATAACACACAAAAAGCAGCGCAGAAGCAAGCAGAAGAATAACGACTATTACAAATACTCTTTTCTTTTTGTTCATGCCGTCTTTGCCTTTCCTTTGCTTACAGCAGCTTTTTTATCTGCCGTCTTTGTTATACCTGCCTGCTTTGATATGTTTAGAAGTATGCCTATCTCCGCCATAAAAACAATGAGTGAAGTCCTTCCTGCGCTTATAAACGGCAGAGCAACACCAGTCGCAGGAACAAGGCCCACAACCACACCGACATTTATAAACACCTGTACTGCGATAAGCACGGTTATCCCCGTCGCCAGCATAGTTCCAAAATCGTTAGGAGCACGAAGTGCGATCCTGATACCCCTCCATATCAGCAACCCGAAAACCGCTATCAGCAGTATCCCCCCAATATACCCGAGCTCTTCAACTATTATTGCAAATATAAAATCCGATTCACCATACGGCAGATATAAGAACTTCTGTCTCGAGTTACCAAGGCCTCTTCCGAAAAGCCCGCCCGATGCTATAGAGTAAAGCGATTGTACAAATTGATATGATTTGTTATCTGCGTATTCCCACGGATTCAAGAAGGCGGCTATCCTGCTCATTCTGTAATCAGAACTTATCATAATAAGCGAACCTGCACTAAGTCCAGCCACACCCATTATCGTAAACTGCAGTACGCTGGCTCCTCCAACCAGCATCATCGCAAATATCAGAAGAGCTATCGTTACTATAGCGCTGAAATTCGGCTGAAAAACGAGCAGAACAGCGCAGACAGCAAGAAGAACAAGGTATGGCAGCATCCCGTATTTGAACTGCTTCATTTTTTCTTTGTTTATGGACATTCCGGCAGCACAGAATATTATAATTGCTAGTTTTAATATTTCTACAGGTTGTATAGATATAACCTTTAAATTCAGCCAGCGCTTAGAACCGTTTATCTCCATTCCTATTCCGGGTATGAAAACGAGAACCATCAACAGCAAGCTGAATCCCAGCAGCCAAAATCTTATTTTTTTCAGCTTGTTGAAGTCGATAAAAGACAAGATTATCATGATAACAAGACCAACGGCGGCCCCGCCTATCTGTCTCCAAAAATAAAAGTAACCGTCATAATCTGTGTTGGAACTGTTTGCGGCATAATAAAAACTCGCAGAAAAAACCATGATAATACCGAAAAGCACAAGTATTATCGTCAAAACGAGCAGCAAATAATCGAAGTTATGCCCCTGCTTCTGCGACTTCCCCATAGACCGATTCCTCACAAATCAACCGGATACGCTAAAACGAGTTTACAATTTTTTTAAATACCGTTCCCCGGTGTTCAAAGTTGTCAAACATGTCATAGCTTGCGCATGCGGGCGAAAGAAGTACATTCCAACCTCTGCTGGCAATCTTTCTTGCAATTTGTACAGCCTCTTCAAAGCTATCAGCAGTTTGAATATTATCAAACCCTGCTGTTTTTGCATCTCTGACAATGTTCGCCTTCGTTTCTCCTATAGCAACTACGGCCTTGATGTTCTCTCCAAAACCGCTTAGCATAGCTACAAAACTGTTCTTTTTTTCCGAGCCTCCCAGTATTATAACCGTGGGCCTTGCCATGGCACGTGCCGCATACATCGAAGCGTCCGGGTTTGTCGCCTTAGAGTCGTTTATATATCTTATGCCTTCAAACTCTCTGACGAACTCAATCCTGTGTTCAACACCCGAAAACTCCCTCAGCGTTTCTGCAATAATTCTCTCGTCAATTCCATAGCACCTTGCCATTGCACATGCAGCCAGCGCATTTTCAAGATTGTGGACTCCGGGTATCTTTACCTCGTCAGCCCCGCATATCTTATGCAGCCCGTCATCTTCAGCACTTACGATCATTCCGTCTTTTACGAAAACTCCGCTTTCAAGTTGTTCTTTTCTTGAGAATAACACAACTCTAGACGCCGGCTCATCCTTCATTGCTCTAGTTATATCATTGTCATAATTAAGAATACAGAAATCCTGCTCTGTCTGGTTCTCGAATACCCTTTTTTTTGCGGCAATATATTTTCCCATTGTGCCGAATCTATCGAGATGGTCTTCAGTTATATTTAAAACTGCGCACACATGCGGCCGAAAATCAGCTATCATTTCAACCTGAAGCGCTGCCGTTTCCGACACAATAACGTCGCCTTTTTTTGTATGCTGTACTTCTCCGGCAATGGGTATTCCCATGTTCCCAAGCACATGTGTACTTATCCCGGCATTTTTAAATATCTCACCTGTTAAAATAGTAGTAGTCGTCTTGCCGTTTGTTCCGGTTATCGACACGAATTCGGCTTCGGTGAACATAAAGCCCAGTTCCTGCTCTCCTATAACCTTTTTGCCTTCCTCTACTGCTTTTTGTACGAATCCCAGCGCTGTCGGTACACCCGGGCTCAGTACCATCATATCATATCGCAAATCTTCAGGGTTTTTGCCGAAAGCAAAAACTGCACGATTATTGAATTCGTCAAAAGTGCCCGGCACAAATTTATCTAAGCTTTTAGCATCATAAAGTATTACATCTGCGCCTTTGTCAAGGAGCAACCGCGCACTGGCGATGCCGCTTTTTGCCATACCAACTACTATTACCGTTTTACCGTTAAGCTCCATACTTTTCCTCTAATATACCGCTATGATACCAATAACACACAGTATAAATGTTATCATCGTGTAGAAAGTAACTATCTTTGTTTCCGGCACTCCCTTTAACTCATAATGATGATGAAGCGGCGCCATTTTAAATATACGCTTCTTTCTCGTTTTGTATGAGCCTACCTGCAGCACTACTGATATCGAAGATGCAAGGAACATAAACCCTGTTATTATAAGCAGCAGCTGCATTCTGGAAATGATAGCTATTGCGGAAAAAGCGCCTCCAAGCGCAAAAGCTCCCGTATCACCCATGAATACCTTAGCCGGGAAGGTATTGAACCGCAGAAATCCAAGACATGCTCCTGCCAGCGCCGCTGAAAAAAGCATCATGTTTTTCATGCCGTCCTGCATCTGTGCGGAAAAGCCCTTTTGTGCTGCAGCGAAAAGCCCGAAGAATATAACTGCGTATGCGGCTGCATTGACGAGACTTACGCTTGATGCCAGTCCGTCCAGGCCATCTGTCAGATTAACGCTGTTTACAATAAGGACTACAGCTATTGTCGTAAACGGGATATACCAGAATCCTAAATCCCATTCTAAGCTTGTAAACGGCACTATGAGCTTAGAGCCTATACCTGTGTTGTAGTACGCTATAAGAGAAACCGCTGCTGCAATAGCAAACTGTATTATCAGCTTCTGATAGGCCTTCAGTCCCAGTGAACGCTTGCGCACAACGATTATCATATCGTCGATCAGCCCAATTATACCGAAAAGCAGAGTAAGTCCGAGCGCTATCCAGATATAGTCGAGGCTGCCTCTTGCAAACACGAAAACTCCGACAAGCAGTGCAAGCATAATGATTACGCCGCCCATCGTCGGTGTTCCTGCCTTCGAAAGATGAGTCTTTGGTCCGTCATCCCTTATCTGCTGCCCCATATTTAGCCTTTTCAGCAAAGGAACCAGTATGTAACCAAAAATAAGGGCAGCTGCAAACGCTGCAAGCAGCGCATAGGCCGCATATGCCATTTCTCCCATAAGTATACTCCGTTAATTAATCATTTTTATATTCAGCCAGAAGTTGTGCAACAACGACCTTTTCATCAAACGGATGCTTTACACCGTTTATCTCCTGATATGTTTCATGGCCTTTGCCTGCAAGTACTATTATATCATCCGGCCGTGCGTTTTCTATAGAATACTTTATCGCTTTTCTTCTGTTCTCTATACTGATATATTCACATTTTGTTCTTTTCATGCCGGCTTCTATCGCTTCAATTATCAGGAATGGATCCTCGGATCTTGGATTGTCCGATGTTATTATAGCGAAATCGGCAAGGTTCCCGGCGATTTCTCCCATTATCGGACGTTTCTCTGCGTCCCTGTCGCCGCCACAGCCAAACACTGGAATAACTCTGCCACGGGCAAATTCCTTAACAGTCTTTAGTGTGTTCTCCAGACTATCCGGAGTGTGCGCATAGTCAAGTATTATAGTAAAAGGCAAATCTGCCGTATTCAAGACTTCAAACCTTCCGTCTACCCCAGGCATTGCTTCAAGACCGGTCTTGATGTTCTCAAGATTGCTGCCCAGCATCAAACAGGCTGTAGCTGCAGAAAGAGAATTGTAAACGCTGAATATACCGGGGATCTGTAAGCTTATTGGCACCATACCGCTACAACAGCACATATCATAGGTAACGCCTTTGGGTGTAATCTCAATATTCTTTGCATAAACATCTATTTGGTTCTTTATACCATATAGCTTAAACTCTCCATCTATTCCTTCCATCAGCATACTTGCGTACTTATCATCTGCATTCATAGCAGTTTTTAAAGACTGCCTGAATAATTTTTTCTTCGCTTCCGCATAGTTTCCTATTGTACTGTGAAAATCAAGATGATCCTGTGTTAGATTTGTAAACACCGAAACATCAAAAGTTATTCCTGCCACACGTTCCAGCACCAGTGAGTGCGATGATACTTCCATTACTACGTTCGTGCATTCTTCCTGTGCCATTTGTGCCAGAAGCGCAAAAAGGTCCGGCGATTCGGGCGTCGTCCTCTCCGTAGGTATTTCTTTTTTGCCTATCATATTGTGTATAGTTCCGATAAGTCCTGTCTTTTCGCCTGCCGTTTCAAGTATGGACTTTATCATATATGTTGTCGTGGTTTTCCCGTTGGTGCCGGTTATACCTATAGTTGTCATTTTTTCATCCGGTCTGCCGTAAAACTCCCTCGACATAAGCGCCATCGCTCGTCTCGGGTTTTCAACGACTACCTGTGGTATATCAATGTCCAGTTCTCTGCTTACAACCAGCGCAGCAGCTCCGTTATCTACTGCATCTTTCGCATACTTGTGACCGTCTGTTTTATATCCCGGTATGCAGAAAAAGAGCGCACCTTTACTGACTTTTCTTGAATCGTACGCTACGCTTGATATCTCTGTTCGGCTATCGCCGTTTATATTCATTTCCTCTGTGCATAGGTCTGCTAGTTTCAAATGCCATCCTCCTGTTATTCGGACCGTTTCTAAAAGTGTGGTCCGCATACTATAATCCAGCCGATTATAACACAATATTATTCAAAATGCTATTATTTAAGATGAAGCGAACTGAACGGTGATGCTTGTTCCCTCCTCTACAACTGTTCCCGCCTGCGGGTTCTGTGATACAGCTGTACCACTTCCCTGTATAACCAGCTTCAAGTCATAATCCACAAGCTTTTCAGAAGCCTGCATGACCTCTAATCCGATAAGTTCGGGCACTATAAGCATACCTTCCATGTCCGTCTTCTCCGGCTTTGTATCCATGCTCAGCAGCACTACCGAGCCTTTCAGCACGATTTCGCCCGCTAAAGGCTCTTGGCTTTCAATGTTTCCCGTTCCATCAGCAATATACCGAAGCCCGGCTGTATCAAGCGCCGCTTTAGCTTCTTCCAGGCTCCTTCCGGTAATATCCGGCACATCTGCCATCGTCGGCTGCGCTGCTTCTGTCTCATCCTGCACTTCACCAAGATACTGCAGAGACTCATAGAGCACACTTTGCACATACGGAGCAGCTTTGGTTATCCCGAAGCTTTCCGGGCAGTCCGGCTCATCAACAATTATGAGTACAACAATCTCCGGATCGTCCGCAGGCGCAAAACCCACAAACGAATCAAGATGGCTGCCTTCTATTATATTACCGTCGTCATCATACTTAGGAGAAATTCCTGCAATCCCGCCCACACAGTATCCTGGTATATAGCATCCTTTCCCCAGCCCGTCGGATACAACACCTTCCAAAAGCTGACGCATTGCTGCAGAAGTTGTTTCGCTTATCGGCTGTGACACTGCTACCGGTTCATATTCTTTTACTATATTCCCATCGCTGTCCTGCAGCGCTCTTACTATTTTCGGCTGAAATAAAAAACCGCCGTTAACCACTGCGCTGACTGAGGAAATCAATTGCAGTGGTGTTACGGCTATAGATTGCCCGACTGTCATGCGGGCGAGGTCACTTTTTTGCACATATTTTTCCGCCGTGACGTTTCCGTCCTGGTCGGCCGGGAATGTGATACCCGCAGGCTGTCCGAAACCAAAGTCGTATAAGTAATCATAAAACCTTTGTGTCCCAAGACTCAAACCCATTTCTATGAAAGCGGAGCTGCACATATTCTGTGCCGCCTCGTATATATCCTGTTCTCCGTGGCTATCAGGGTAAGCAAGGCACTTTATCTGCTGTCCCTGTATCATTCCATAGCCCTTGCAGTCAAAAACGCTGTTTGCATCTACAGCGCCGCTGTCCAGCGCACTTGCAGCTGTTATTGCTTCAAACATGCTGCCCGGTTCAAATTCACTGGTGATAATGCTGTTGCGTGACTGGGCTGTCAGAGTTGCCATATCATCGTTTGGAATGTCGTTAAGGTCATAGTCCGGCAGGCATTCCATAGCCAGTATTTCGCCTGTATCCGGGTCTATTACTATTCCCCAGGCGCCTTTAGCATTTTCGTTGTCCATCGCTTCCTGCAATGATTTTTCAAGAAAGCTCTGTATCACTTCGTCCGCAGTCAGCACGACGTCGTATCCGTTCTCGGGAGCTATATAAAACTGCTCCGCCAGCGGAATCGCATTGCCTGCCACATCTGTTTCTGCAACTACTCTTCCCGGCTGTCCGGAAAGGTACTCATCATAGTACGCTTCTATCCCTTCAAGACCTACTCCATCTACATTCGTAAACCCAATAGTTTGTGTAAGGAACGCACTGTTCGGGTAATATCTTTTGGTCTCTACTGTAAAATATACGCCAGGCAGGCTCAGCTTTCTTAGTTCGTTTGCAGCATTGTCGCCTATCTGCCTTGCCAACCATATCTCCTTCTTGCTGGTGTTTGTTGCCTTTTTCCTTACCGTCTCTTCATCCATCTCCAGCACTTGTGCAAGCTTGCTGATTATGGAGTCTACATTGCCCTGCTCAAGTATCTCAGGCCGGACAACGACTGTATATGCGTTTGCACTCTTTGCAAGCACGTTGCCGTTCCTGTCAAGTATGCTGCCACGCTCTGCAGCAACGGCAGAGTCTTTTGTCTGCTGAAGCAGCGCTTTTTCCTGGAGTTCCTCTCCTTGTGCAAAGACTACATATGCCATCTTCGCAGACAACCCTGCAAACATAACCAACACAGTAACCATTAACAAAAGAAGTCTCTTTTTTGATTTGCGTGTTGGCTGTGGCAACTTCTTTCTCCCCTTTTTATCTGCCATCCAGACTAATCGTTATTTTCTGGCTCTGGTCAGGATATTTCATCCCAAGGTCTTCCTGTGCAGACAAGTGTACATAATCTATATCATCCTTTAGTTCAATATCTACTGCTAGGTTGTCTATCTTTGCTTCTATCGTCTCTAGCTGGCTTCTCATTTCGTTGTTCTGAGACCCGATCGTACATACTCCAGCATATCTAGAAACCAGCAGAACCAGTGCACTGAAAGCTATAAATAGCACTATGAGCGTAGAAGCAAGTCCGCTCTTGACTTTCGGTTTGCGTTTTGCCACCTGCTTTGCCTTAGCTGAAGGCTGCCGCACCTTTCTGTCCGCAAACCCGCTTCCGTAAACGACGTTGCCGTCTTTTTTTACAATTTTTTTCTGCGGCCTTAAAGGAAGCTCCTGCGGCTTTGGTTTATGATATGTCTTTGCCTGTACGCTCTGCATAGATGCCTCCCCGCCTCACTTCGAAAACACGCAGTTTTGCACTCCTGCTCCTCTGGTTCGCTTCTATCTCACTGCCGCTCGGCAGTATCGGTTTCTTTGTTATCACTTTCCCAAGCGGTTTTTTACCGCACACACATATCGGGAAATCCTTTGGGCACTCGCAAGGGTCTGCTAATCTTCTAAACTCCTGCTTAACTATCCTGTCTTCAAGAGAATGGAACGTTATCACTGCCAGCCTTGCTCCGTCGTTCATTACGCTGACAAAGTCGCCAAGTGCTGTCTTCAGTGCGTCTAGTTCACCGTTAACTTCTATCCTGAGTGCCTGAAAAGTCCTTCTCGCCGGGTGCGGTCCGTCTCTCCTTGCCGCCGCCGGCACTGCATTCTTGATCACTTCCACAAGTTCTCCGGTGGTTTCAATGGGCCGCTCTTCTCGCTGCTTTACAATAAATTCTGCTATCCTTGCAGCCCATTTTTCCTCACCGTAGTCCTTAAGAATCCTTGCAAGCTCATTTTGCGTATAGTTATTTACTATTTCCGCTGCGCTGGTCTTTTCTCTTATATCCATGCGCATATCGAGCTTTGCATCCTGGTTATATGAAAAACCCCTTTTACATTGGTCAAGCTGGAACGAGCTCACCCCCAAATCGAGCACCGCTCCGTCTATACCTTCTATATCCAGAGACCTCACAATCTCTTTGATATTCCTAAAATCATCGTGTATGAAAACCGTTTGATCCTCATACTCTTTAAGCCTTTCCTTCGCTCTTCCAAGAGCATAATCATCTTTGTCGATGCCTATGAGCTTTCCGTCAGGCGCTATCCTTTTCAATATCTGCAGCGAATGGCCCCCGCCTCCGAGTGTTCCGTCCGCTATTATCATCCCGGGCTTTAGATTTAACGCATCAATTGTCTCTTCCAGCAATACAGTTGTGTGTGCCATCATTAAACACCGAAAGGTTCAAGATTCGCCATTGTATCGTTGTCGTCAAACTCATCTTCAAATCCATGCCATTTGTCTTTTGCAAATATCTCAGCTATTTTATTTAAACCTATTGTTACTACTTCCTTATCTATTCCAACCTTTTCACGAAGATGAGCCGGAAGAAGCACTCTTCCCTGTTTGTCCGGTTCACACTTGACAGCGTTAGAGAATATCATCCTTATACTGCGCTGTGCTTTTAGTGCAGACTGAGGTATTTGGTTGAGCTTTTCCGAAAATGCGTCCCATTCTTCTTTGGGATATACGCTTAAGCATTCAGAAGACAGGCAAGTGATAAAGAACGGTTCGCCAAGCTCCATCCTCATTTTGGATGGAATCGCGAGGCGACCTTTTTCATCTACGTTATGTTCATATTTGCCGGTCAGTATGCCCACCTTTGCCTAGGCCTCCGTCTGTCGTTGTGATACTGCCATATAGGGATTTTTAGTCATCAACCACCATTTAGCTCCCTATCTCACCATATATACCCATTATTCCCCACTCTTAAACATAGTATTCTCTCTTTTTTTATGATTTCCTTCTTTATTAAGCATAAATTTTAACAAAAAAATTAAATATGTATAGCAGTTATTCAAGCATACAATATATGGTGTAGAATACATATTCCTACGTATTTTTGTTCCACATAAAGCCGCTTTTTGTCCGTTTATACAGTAAAAACAGCTGACTAAATAATTGGACGGCAGTTGGTAATAAATATAGCTTTATTTTAGATATAAAACGCTTTTGCTGCGTCTTTTCGCCTCTTATCGGGCAACAGCAGTCAATTATCTGAAAATTTGTTGCAAAAGGGTACTCGTTATGTTAAAATACACTTCGTCGTTAAAACGGCTTAAATGAAAGATGGAGGTAATACACTTGCCAAATATTCAATCTGCAGAGAGACGTATGCGTGTTGAAACTAAGGCCAATCTTAGGAACCGTGTTATAAAAACAGAGCTCAAAACTCTTGCGAAGAAATTCGAAGCCGCTGTTGCCGAAGGTAACAAAGAAAAGGCCCAGGCTTTGTTTGCGGAATATACCGGTGCTCTTGACAAAGCAAGGATAAAAGGCACGCTGCATAAAAACAGCATCGACCGTAAAAAGGCACAGATAGCAAAGGCTATGAATACACTTTCATAAACCGGCAGCGTCTAAACTCGGCCTGCATCCGGAGTAATTCGGATACGGGCTTATTAATTTTTAAATAATAGTTTTAAAGCTTGTATATTTCGAAGAGCGTTCGTGGGAGCATTAGGTCTGAGTCCCCCCTGCCGCTCTTTTTTTGATAGTCAGTTTCACTAAGCATGCCGATTGCTTTTCTTATTTCTTTTGAAGTAAAGCCTCTGCACTCGCTCATGCGCTTGCTTACAATAAAGTCACTGGATTTGAGCACTCCTGCTATCCTGTTTGCAGAATAGCCAATGTCCATCATAGAACGCACTTTATACATTTCCCTGAAGTTGTATGCCAGCAGCCCCACAAGTGCTTCCGGGCTTTCTTCGCTCAATATCTCATTTAAAAGGCTTACTGCCTCGGCTGTTCTTTTTTGTATGAAAAGCCTGTGCAGTTCAAACGAGCTGTATTCCAGCGTTCGCGAAACACACCGCTTTATATCCTCTTCAGTTATCTGACGGCCTTTTGCATACACGGCAAGCTTATCAACTTCGTTCTCAATGACGTAATAATCGCATCCGGCGATTTCAACGATAAGTTCTGCCTGCTGTTTTTTCATTACAGCACCGGCTTTTTTCGCCTTTTCCATAGCAAAGCTTACGCAGGCAGGCGCTTTGGGTTCGGCGTTACTTATTACTTTTCCGAGCTTAGTCGCCCGTTTATACAGCGCCCTGCGTTTATCGGGCTCTCCTTCATAGCACATTATAAGCACGCTTGTTTCCGGTAACCTTTCCAGATAATCCGCAAGTTCCTTGCCGTCTTCTTTACTGCCCTTGCCCGAAAGAAGCCGGGTATCTTTTAATACAACAAGACGCTTTTCCGACATAAAAGGCACACTGGAACAAGCATCAACGACCTCTCCTACCGCAGGCATATCACGGAACACCACAAAGTTGAGTTCCTCGTACTCAATGTTCAGAGAGGCTTTGATTTCATCCAGATTCTTTTTAATCATGTAACCGTTGCCGGCAAGAAGGTATAAGTTATACATCCATGTCTCCGTAAACCTTTACTTTTATATCATCGCTGATATAGAACTCTACTGCATAATCGTCTATTGTAGTATACACTTCCCCGGAATATTCCTCAAGGTTTGCTACCGCAAATGGATGCGGGTGCCCGAACGTGTTGTAACCAACGCTTATTACGCTGTAGTCTGGTTCAAGGCCGCTAAGCGGAAGCTCAAAAGACGAAAACTTTGAACCGTGATGCGCAGCTTTATATATATCAACTTCGCCTACCCTTGATAGTATAAGTGTTTCCGTCTGACCGGAAATATCGCCGGTCAGAAGCACCTTTGCATCCTTATACTCCACAAGCAACACCAGTGAAGCATCATTTTTCTCATCAGATTGCGTATCTTTGTATGGATAAAGAACTGTTGCCTTTGTGTATTCGTCCAGCCATACGATGTCTCCGGCAGCCAGCGGTACGACCTGTGCATCCGGAAGCTCCTTCTTAACATAATCGAGCTCCTGATATGAGCAATACACTTTTTTCAGCATATCATTATCATGCAGTGCTTTGATGCCCGAAAAGTGATCTGAGTCAGAATGCGACACAAAAGCTGCGTCGGGAGTGTATCCGTTGCTCACAACGAAGTCTGTTACCTGCGCTACGCTTCTTTCCCTGCCGCCGTCAATGAAGTATTCCCCTCCCTGCTGTGTTCTTATAAACGCGGCATCTGCCTGCCCCACATCGAGGAAAACAATATACATTCCTGACGGCACACCAAGCAGCACAGCGCACAGCACAACTGCAGCAACAGCAACGCTAACAGCAGCTTTTATCCATGTCTTTAACAAAACATATTTTGAAGTTAAAAATAATATCAGAAATAGTGCAAGTATAAGGTACCACGGCGGAGAAGCAACATCCACAGCTACCGCAGGAATTGATGCGATCCATCCTATGACCTTTATCAGTATTCTCACAACGAACCCTGAAACATAAGCCATCCAAACACCAAGTGTCTGAAATATTAGTCCGGCAGCCGTAGTTATAAACACCAGGGCTATAGCCACCGAAGCAACCGGAATTATGATTATATTAGTGATTATACTGAAAGTAGATATACTGTTGAATCTAAGCGCCAGAAAAGGCAAAGTGCCCGCCGTTGCCCCTGCCGACATTGAAACAAGTCCGCTGAAGTTTCCCATCCGTTCAGGTGTGTGCCTTTTAAGCCAATAGTTTATCTGCCACCCCAGCGTTATTATCGAAAACACCGCCCCGAATGACAACATAAAGCTTGTTGAATATAGGCTAAGCGGATTTATCAGCAGCGATATTATAAACGCTGCGGAAAGATAGTTTAGTGAATCCGATTGTTTTCCGAAATAGTTTCCAATGAGCAGTGCAGCCGCCATTATTGAAGCACGCACTATCGAAGGCGTCAGTCCGGTAACACAGGCGTACAACAACACGAAACCAAGCGTGACCCCCAGTTTCGTCTTTCTTCCAGTCTTTATCCCTTTCAGAATCATATAGAAGAAACCAATGAGTATCCCTGCATGCAGTCCGGACACCGCCAGCACATGCGCCATACCTGTGTCTCTGAAGGAACTATACACCTCTTTATCCAGGTCATACTTTTCACCAAGCAGCATAGCTTTTGCCACACCCTGAACATCATCCTCGAATATATCATCCATCACGCCGCCGATATACTCTCTTATTTTTGCAGACACTATCATAACGCCGCCGTTATAACCGGTAACAGAAATATCATCTGCATAAGCCTTGTAATATATACCCTGCGAAAGATACTGAAGCTTTTCGTTGTATCCGCCTGGGTTGCGTACACCGCTCGGCACTTCTATGTCGGCAACAGTTTCTATAATATCCCCCGGCTCCAATCCCTCAGCGCCGCTTCCAAGGTGCATTTTTATCCTGCCGCAGCTTTCATCATTTATGCTTGCTTTATCGAGTACTATTATAGTATCGCCGTAATCAGATTCATACGGTGAAGCTGTAACTCTGCCCTTAACGCTCATCTGCTGCTGTGGTTCGATATAATCGACATCAAACATCAAAGATGATAAGAAAACACCGAAAAGCATAAGCGCAGCACATACAAGTATTATTACACGTTTTTTTCGCAAACAAATAGCCGCAATGCCCAGCAATGCAGCTAGAATTATATAGAAAACGCTATAGCCGGAATAGCGTCCGATGACTATTCCCAGTGCCAGAGACAGTGCTGCCAAAAACAAAGGCCGGTAATTCATTATACTGCTCTTGCGCTTGATGCCCATCTAAACCTCGTATGTCTTGTTCTCCTCTATGAACTGTGCGTCTTTATAGCTTCGCTTTACTTCCTCCAAAACATCCTTCGGGTCATACTTGGGGAAAAGATGCGTGATGAGCATTCTCTTTGCTCCGGATTGCTTTCCTATCTTTCCTGCTTCCACTGCGCTAAGGTGTGCAGAAGCTTTGTGCACATCCTTTTCCAGCAATGCTGCTTCCATCAGAAATAGGTCTGCATCCTTTGCAAAAGGAGCCAGTCTGTCATTTTCTTTTGTGTCGCCAGAATAGACAAACGTTTTGCCGTCTGCAACAAACTTCATTGCATAGCTTGGGTATGGATGCGGCATAAAAGCAAAGCTTATATTAAGTCCGAAAATCTGCGTGCTCATACCGTCCTGTATAAACCTTGCATCAATAAGTGGATTAGACGCCAGCATATCCGCCTCTGCCTGCGGTTTCGCCGGAAAATAGACCGGAAGCGGTCCTTCGATATCTCCAGAAACCATAGAAGCTTTGAGCGCATACCGCAGGGTAAGCATATCACCCATGTGGTCTGCATGAAGATGAGAAAGAAATACAGCGTCTATATCTTCTACGTTAAGCTTTTCTAGCACCTTTGAGAGAGCACCGCAGCCAAGCTCAATTATGATATTCTTACCGTCATGCTCCAGCATATAGCAGGAAGTCGACTTGCCGCCCTTAGGATAGGGTCCGTATTTCCCGAAGCAAGTCAGTTTCATCTATATCGCCGCCTTTATGACTTTTATAGGATAATACAGAATTGCCGCCACTATTACGCCACCTGCCCACTGTATCAGGTTAAACAAAACAGTACTCAACGCATATACCCATCCAAACACTATCCACTCAAACAGGAAGTATCCGCTTACCATGATCGCTCCACACAAAACACAGACAAGAACAAACTTGAAAAATGCACCTCTGTTTTTCTCTTCGTGTGCTAACTTGAGCTTTTGGTCGCCTTCTTTTTTCTTTCTGTACAGAAACAGCGAAGCCACAAGCCCCATAAGGCCTTTAATAACAAAGGTCGCAGGAATATACCAGCCGCCTCCGTACATTATGTCTGCAAGCATACTGCCTATTGCCGCAGCACCAGCTGCCCATGGGAATGCAAGAAGAACTCCGGAAATATAAATCACACTATCTCCGATGTTAACATAAGCGCCTGGAGCTTTCGGTACCGGAAATTTAACATAATAAGTACTTAAAAAAATAATTGCTGTAAGCATACTTGCGATTACAAGCGTTCTGGTTCTTTGGTGTTTGTCGTTGCCCATGTCCACCCTCCTTTAATATTTTTATATTGTAGTGCATTTATTAAAAGAGTGCAACACACATTTGCTGGCTTTCGCCTGTTTTCTCTCGCACAACTGCATATAGTTCTAACTGTCAGCTCTATTCTTTTATGATATCGTAATTTTTAAGGAACGGATCAGACATGCACAAGGTGCCTGAAAGCTCGTCAATCTGCTCTCCTTCTATTAGGAACTGAACTTTGTTTATCCCGTCCATAGACGTCAGTGTGTTTACTATAGAGTATACGAGCAGCATTTCGTTCTTTGCCGAAAGATCGTCACACGCTTCCTTGAAATTCTGTGACAGGTTGACATAGACGGTGTCATTATACGTCTGTACAGAAAGTATATCGTCTTGTGTTACTCCGGTCGTTATAACCGGCCATGCACTTGCTGTATCAGAGCTTAGCGGCCCACGGAGTATTTCAAGAATCCTCTGTTTTGCACTCCATGTGCTGGCCTGCTCCATGCTGTGCTGTACTACAAGAAGAAGGTCAGAGTTTTTGTCCGTAAAATATATTGGTGCACTACTTCCTATAAATCCATGGTAGTCCGACCTCTGCATACCGTTAGCCAGTTTATAAGAATCATCAAAGTCTGATATAGGCTGTCCAAGGACAGTAATATCTATGCTGGTTATTCCCGGCAGAAAGCCCGTAAGGGTATATGAAAGCGCAGCATATGACGCTTCATAGCCTTCGTCATCAAAATCGTCCACAGAAGGAAGCTTACTAAGGCTGATCTTTATTTTGTCATCACTTATGATCGGCGGTGACAAAAGTTCCAGTCCGGACGGCAGAAGACTTCTCATAGTCGTTGTGTCCGTCGGGCCGGCCATGAGCTCTCTGAAAATAACTTCTGCATAATTGTCATCAGTATAAGTAATGTTGCGTACCTCGGGTAATATGAACCCTCCTTCATATGAAACGAAATATAGAACGGTCTGTATATCCGTCGTTTTATTCACCTGAATAAGCTCATCGCTTTCGTCTGCCGTGCTGTTTTGTCCATCTGTTGACGGTTCCTGCTCGTCCGTCGTCGGTTGTGGCTCCTCTGCAGGTTGTCCGTCCGCTGGCTGCCCTTCTCCGGGCGTAGTTTGCGGTTCAAGCGCCCCTATATACTTTGCCGAAGTCTGGTTGTACGCTTCCTGTACGCTGCCGGAGTGCTTCTCCAGCGGAGCGCTGTTGGCACCTGAAAATCCTGTATATTCTTCATTATAGAATATACACACATATTTTGCTCCAAGTATATCCGTAACCGTGTTTGTAACTGCCAGTTCCAGCGTATACTTCTGCAGCGGCTCTAATTCTTCGCCGGTATATTTAAGGTAAACGTTAGCAACACTACCCGTGAATTCTATAAAATCAAGCTCCATACTCTCGGGTGCAACAGCAACGAAACCGCTGCCTTCTGACGGTCCTTCAAGCAGCGCCTCTACCGCCGCTCTTGCAGGATTCTCGTCCTGCCCTATCACAAGATTTCTTATCTCTGCCGAGAGTGTATCACTGGTTTTATTATAGAAATAGACAGCGCCCTTTTGCACCCTGTAGGGCTGTTCATCGGACGGCAAGTCAATAACGCTCACGGGAACTGGCTCCCCTGTCTCATCGGTCTGTCTTATTACGCTGCATCCTGCCAGCAGCAGGCACACAGCAATTATAAAGAAAATAGTCCGCTTCATCGTTTCCTCTGGTTATACATTGATAAGAAGGTTCACAAGAGAAGAATACGTAAGCTTCCATATATTTTTCTCCCTGACAAGTATAATAGGGATGTTGTCTTCTTCAATTATAGTTCCTTCACGTGTTTTCAATGAATAGTTTATCATCACTACCGCAGATTGGCCGTCGCTGGCAACGTTTGAATCGATAGCCTCAAAATTTTCAAGGACGTTGCCTTCTTTAGCAAGCGCACTGCTAAAATCCGATATCAGCGGCTTGCTCGTACCGTCAATGTCAGACTTTGCCGTAAAGGTATACAGGCGTGACCAGTCTTTGTTTTTAAAAGACGTAAGTGCCTGAATTATCGTATTCTCTGGTGTCAGGATAAGTGAAGAATCCCTTCCCAGCGGATCAAGATAATCGTTGTCGTCGCTCCACCCCGCCTGTTTGTGCGTTATTCTCTGATTAATTCCGTTCTCATTTGCCACGTATATCTGCACTCTTGAGTATACGCCCATCTCAACTATGGTGTTTACTATAGAGTATATCGCAAGCTTCTTCTGCTCGTCAGCGGTCATTCCATCGATAAGCTCCTGCTCCGGCTCAGTTGTAATGAATTCCTGGCTAAGTGTAACGAAAACATGATTTGCGTTCTCATCGATGCCGATGAGTTCAACACCCTGCCAGAAAAGCCCTGTAAGCTCGTCCGAAACAGGCCCGTCAACCAACGCTTTTACGACCGCTTTTTCGAGTGTGTCGCTTATCGGCACATCAATAGACCTCGTTTCACCTGCAAGAAGGTCTTCGCCGTGATAGGAAAAGTACAACATAACATCGGTGGTGTCTTTATTGGCTGCTTCGGCATTCGGGTTGATATCCGGTACGTTGCCCTCCGGCACTTCCGTATTCTGCGTACATCCCGTAGCAAAAGCCATAATAATCAAAACAGCCAGCAGTAAAAACTTAAGCTTTTTCATTATTTTCTCCTGTTCTTTTAAGCGGCAGATAAAGCGTGAAAATACTGCCCTTGCCTTCCTGACTGGAAACATCTATATTTCCGCCGTGAAGCAGAGCTATCTTCCTTGCTATGTGCAGCCCAAGGCCGCTGCCTCCTGTGTCTCTCGCTCTTGCCTTATCCACTCTATAGAACCGTTCGAACAGCTGCTCCAGCGCATCCTCGGATATACCGCATCCGTTGTCTTTAACAACTATAGCCGCCATCTGCCCCTGCCTCTGCAGAGTAACGCGAACGTAGCCGCCTTTGTCAGTATACTTGATAGCATTTTCGACCAGGTTAACGACAGCCTGCATTACCTTGATAGCATCGCACTCTATCTCAAGCTCACTGAGCACATGATACTCAAGCCTTATCCCCTTCTCCCTGGCTATCGGTTTGAGTGCAGAAACGGATTTGTAAACAAGCTCACTCAACAGTATCTTGTCGATTACCAGAGCTTCTGTTTCACTGTCAGTCTTTGCAAGAGTAAGCAGACCTGTTATTATATCATTCAGCCTGTCAATTTCCGAATTTATATCAGTTAAAAATTCTTTGTATATCTTTTCATCCACACCATCCTGATATAGCAGCGACTCTATGAGTATCTTCATAGAAGAAAGCGGAGTTTTAAGCTCGTGCGATGCATTAGATACAAACTCGCTTCGTTTTCTGTCTGTGTTCTCCAGCTTTTCGCTCATGGTATTGAACGTCTTTGCAAGCTCGCTTATCTCATTCTTTCCTGTTACCTTTATCCGCTGAGTAAGGTTACCCTTGGAAATGGATATAGCTATCTTCTTTAAGTCGTTTATCGGCTTTGTTATATACCCTGAAAACACAAGGCTGAACAGCATAAGTACAACAGCTGCAACTACTGAAATTATGATAAGTACGCTAACAAAATCCTGTGTTATCTCTACGACATCCTGTATATCGTCAGCAAAGAGTACTAGTCCGATTGTATCAGATTCATATACTATTGCCGAAGTATAATATACAGCATAAAATGTTTCGCCCTCTTCGTCCACCATCTCATGAAAGCCATAGGAGGTATCATCCGGCCCAAGCAGCACTTCAGAGATCTCACGGTGCTCCAGCTTCTGACCGTTGAGTATTGAGAAGCTGTCCACCTGTACTATGCCGGATTTATTGAGCACCAAAAAACGCCCACCATATTTTTGTGAGCTTTCCTGTGCAAGTTCATGCATCATCTTTGAATTGGAGCTGTATAGATAGGGAGCCATGCTGACGGCAACGTTATTTGTGCTTTTAAGCTGGTCCCCCACACGTATTTTCACCAGATAGTCTTCTGCCAGATAGGCGACTATAAGCGTGACCGCCGCAAAAGCCAGGGCGGCCACAAAAACATAGATAAATACGAATCTCCACCGTATAGAATAGAAAATGTTATTTATCCGAGAAATAGTACCCCACTCCCCACTTTGTGAGTATGAATTCGGGTTTGGCCGGGTTGCTTTCTATCTTCTCACGAAGCCGGCGTATATGAACGTCTACCGTTCTTAAGTCTCCGAGATACTCATATTTCCATATAAGCTCAAGCAGCTTCTCTCTGTCATAGACCTTGCCTTTGTTTGTTATGAAAAGCTGCAGAAGGTCGAACTCTTTTGCTGTAAGGCTGATATCTTTACCGTCTATCTCGACGCTTCTGTTCTCGAGGTTGACCACCATATTCTTTGCCGTCAGGGTCTGCGGTTCTTTTGCCTTTTCGCTTCCCTGTGCACGACGGAATATAGTCTTTATCCTGGCTTTTAATTCAAGCATGTTGAACGGCTTAGTCATGTAATCATCAGCGCCGTACTCCAGGCCCATGATTTTATCCATATCATCATCTTTTGCCGTAAGCATTATAATGGGAACGTTTGATATGCTTCTTATCCTCTGGCAGACTTCCATGCCGTCTACTCCGGGAAGCATGAGGTCGAGAAGTATGAGATCATACTTGTCCGGCGCAAACATATCCAGGGCCTGCTGACCGTCAAGCGCTTCATCGACTATATATCCGTCCTGCTGCTCTAAATTAAATCTTAATCCCTTTATAAGGCTCGGCTCATCATCAACGATAAGTATTCTCTTCATAATCTTTTCTCCCATTCTATTTGGATTTCATTATATCACAGTTGTTTGAATAAGAAAATAGCATAAGAAAAAGCATTTTCCAGCTATACAATCGCGCCTTTTATCTTTGCTTTTTATATTTTTGCTTGCTGCCCGCACCTTTCCTCATATCTTCCGGCACAAGACATTCAGGCCCTCTGCCGATAAGATCCTGCCTGCCCGCTTTTTCGAGCGCCTTGCGGATGATAGGCCAGTTTCTTTTATTATTGAACTGTAGCAGTGCCCGCTGCATGGCTTTTTCTTCCACAGAATCGGCTACGTAAACAGGCTTGCCGTTAAGCGGATTGGTGCCGGTATAATACATGCTCGTCGACAGTGTGCCCGGTGTCGGATAGAAGTCCTGCACCTGTTCCGGTATGAATCGCTGCTTCTTAAGCGTCAGCGCAAGCTCTATTGCGTCTTCCAGAGTGCTTCCAGGATGGGACGATATATAATATGGAAGTATATACTGCTTCTTGCCTATATTATTTGAGGCCTTTGAAAACCTCTGTGCAAAACGTTCATACACCCTATAGTCCGGTTTGTTCATAAGCGCAAGAACATCAGGGCAGACGTGCTCAGGCGCTACCTTGAGCTGTCCTGAAACATGTTTCTTTACCAGCCTGTTAAAAAAGTGTTTGTCTTTATCTGCCATTATATAGTCATAGCGCAGACCGGAGCGTATGAACACACGTTTTATTCCCGGAACTCTCTCTATGCCTTCCAATACTTCCGTTATGCCCTTGTGGCTGACTTTTAGATTATTGCATATTTGCGGTGTCATACAGTTTTTCGTACAGCTCTGCGAGTTTTTTGCTGTACATACAGCGTCATAAAAGTTAGCTGTCGGTCCTCCAACATCGGATACATTGCCCTTGAATCCGTCCATAGCGGTCAGTCTTTTTGCTTCCTCCACTATAGATTTTTTGGAACGCTTTTGAATCTTCTTGCCTTGATGTGCGGATATCGAACAGAACGAACACATACCAGGGCAGCCCCGCATAGCCGTTATGCTAAACTGCACTTCGAAAAGCGCCGGTACCGGTTCCTTATACATAGGATGCTGCTGTCTTGTGAACGGCAGCTCATATATTTCATCCATCTGCGGTGTCGTCAGCAGTCTTGACGGCGGTTGCTGAACAAGAAACCTGTCGCCATGCTGCTGCACCAGCGTTTTACCTGCTTGAACAGAATTAAGATAAATGATCTTAAAAGCCTGCTCAAACTTCTTCTTGCTTTCATGCACTTCCTCAAAAGAAGGCAGCATTATGAAATCTTCAGTACTATCGAGGTCCCTTTTTATTATACATGTGCCACGCACTTCATCGATCTGCGATATGTCTTCTCCGTCTGCAAGCCTTGAACATATCTCACGGAGCGGGTTTTCACCCATGCCATAAACCAGCATGTCCGCTTTGCTGTCGACTAGATACGAGCGTCTTATCTTGTCTTCATTATAATCATAATGTGCAAACCTGCGGTTGGAAGCCTCTACCCCGCCTATTATTACAGGAGTCTCATTATGTTCCTGCTTCAACCTTGCGGTATATGCTATGCTTGGCCTTGGAGGCCTCAGCCCCATTTTTCCGCCGGGAGAATACGCATCTTCGCTGCGCCTTTTCTTAGCCGCAGTATACATATTTACCATGCCGTCCATGTTCCCGCCGCTCACTAAAAAAGCATATTTTGGCGTTCCAAGCCTGCTAAAGTCATCCGGTTCTTTCCAGTCCGGCTGCGCTATTATTCCTACGCTGAATCCAAGGCTCTCGACGAATCTGCCAATAACAGCAGCAGCAAATGACGGATGATCAACGTATGCATCCGGTGTAACAATTATAAAATCTAATTCTTTTATATTCTCTTTTCCCATGTCCTCCTGGGACACAGGCAGGAATCTGTTATTCACAGTTTAAGTATACATGCAGGCACAACGCTCAACAAGCTTTATTTATGCCCGCTTCCTTTCATACAAAATATAAAAGAAGCTGTTCTAAGCTTCTTTTTACGAAGTCTATTTCAGACTTATGATAAAGGTTTTGAGACAGGCCTGTAAGCCGAGTTCTGTCTGGAACGGCCATCTATCTAGGCCCGCAGTTACCTGCAGGCTCCAGCGATTACATGGGGCACGACGGGCAGTCGCACAAGCGCCCACTATCAATCTTGCACCGGACGGGGTTTACAGAGCAGCTAAGTTACCAAAGCTGCTGGTGAGCTCTTACCTCACCATTTCACCCTTACCCAAAAAGCAAAGCTTAAAGGGCGGTATCTTTCTGTTGCACTTTCCTTAGAGTCGCCTCCACCGGGTGTTACCCGGCGCCCTGCCCTGCGGAGCTCGGACTTTCCTCCCGATATAAATACCGGGCGGCCGTTCAGCCTGCTCAAAATCTATGATCCATTTTTTAATTCTGTTTTATTTAAGATAGAGTATACGTCCGCAGTTTTCGCATTCAACAACTACTCCGTCTTTCTTTATCTTCGCCAGCGCATTGCTGGGCAGGTCCATGTTGCATCCCATGCATCTTCCGTCAGACAAAAGCGCAACAGGCATTGGTCTGTTCTTCTTGATACGGTTATATTTCTTTAAAAGCTCCGGGTCTACCTTCTTAGCCGCAGCTTCATTCTGCTTTTTGAGCTTGTCAAGCTCACCCGCGCCTGCATGAAGCTCTTCTTCATGCTTTTTCTTCAAAAGTGCGAAGTCTTTCTGAACCTTGCTGACATGAGAAAGTATCTCTTTGAGCTTTCTCTCCGTCTCATCCGCCTTTTTCTCTATGCTAACGGCACGCCTCTTTTGCTTCACGATGTTTTCGTATGTCATCTCATACTCATTAACAAGGCCTTTGACAACATTGATATCCAGCTCTTCAGGGGCAACCTTCTCATATTCGCTGATATCTTTATGCTTCTGCCCCAGCATTTTCTTGATCTGCTCATGCTGCGCATTTATCTCAGACAGGCTGTTCTGCTCTACCATGGCTTTTTTCTCCATGTCTTTAAGAGCGCTCTGCTGCTTTTTAAGATAATTCTGCAGCTTTACAAGCTGCTTCCTCGTCTCTGTGTTCTTAAGTTTTTTCTCATACGCTTCCAGCTTAGCATCGCTTTGCATGTATTCGTATAACAACTCCAGTTTATCCAACAAAAAAATCCTTTCTGCACTGTTTACACAACGTTGTATGGTGCACCTGATTGCTTACTTAATTTTAAGCCTAAATGTAATTGTACCTCATCTATCCTTAATTGTAAACCGCTAAGTAGAACCTTACTGAAAAGCTTTTCTGTATCGTAATGTCCGGCCTCAACAATAAGTATCCCCAGCCCTTTCGCCTCCAGATGATGACTGTGCTTTGCTTCGCCGGTAATTAGGGCTTGTGCGCCGTGCACTTTTGCCGCAGCAGCAAAGTCTCCTCCGCTCCCCCCGACTACACCTACCATCTCTATTTTGCCCGGATCAACATCCGTTAAACAGACATGACTGCATAAAAGCGTTTCCTTTACTCTGTCAGCCAGTTCCGCAGCACTTAAAAACTTTTCCAGCCTTCCTATCCTCAGCACTCCTTCTCCCTGTTCTTGTATAGTTTCTATATCCAGAAGCCCCAAACTTTGCGCAAGCTCATCGTTTAGCCCGCCCTGCGCTCTGTCAAATGAAGTATGAGCGCAATAAAGCGATATATCGTTTTTTATAAGCTGCATAACTATCGAATCCGTGTATGCGTCTATATCGACAGATTTCATTTCATCAAAGATGAGCGGATGGTGCGAGAGAATCATATCACAGCCGTTTTCTTTTGCCTCAGCCACTGTCTGAGGCGTAACATCAAGTGTAATGAGCATGTTGTTAACCCTTTCAGCGCACTTAATCTGCAAACCGCTGTTGTCCCACTCATATGCATCCCGTAAAGGCGCTATACTCTCTATGATGCTGACTACTTCTTTTATTGCTGCAGACATTTCTCTACCTCTCTGTACTTTTCAAGCTGCTCGTCTATTTGAGTCAGCAGCCTATCCTTATTTTCATTATTAGCATTTTTAATGTTTTTTCTTATTTCAAGTGTTGTCTCTATCCTTCTCTTTAAAAAGACCTTTAGTATTTTCGGCTTCTTTTTTAGCATTACAGGCCCGAATTCAAGCTCTATATCGCTAAGACCTGCCGGGTTCCCCCGCCGTGCGAGCATGACCGGATAAAAATGTCTGCCTTCAAACACAAGCTCCTCGTCCTCTATTACAAATCCGTTATTATCCAGCCAGGCTCTAAGCAGCCCTGAAGCAGTGTTGCATGACAGTACAAGTATATCTGGCACTTTTCCTTCTCCCTTTTTAAGTATGTCCGCAATCAGCTCTCCACCCATTCCGGCTATTATCACAGCGTCAGCTTCGCCCGGTTCCAATACTTTCAGCCCATCACCTTCACGCAGCGCAATTAAGTCCTCAAGTTTCTTTGTTTTGACCAGCTTTCTTGCCTTTTTCAGAGATTTGCCGCTTATATCAGAACATATTACCTTCCCGGCTTTACCCTTCTTAATTATATCGGCAGCAACCTTGCCGTGATCAGTTCCGATATCCGCCGCAGTGCCAACTTCAGGCACCATATTAATTATTGCATTCAGCCTGTATGAAATCATAACTTCTCCTTTACAAACAAAAGGGCAGCCCGTTTATCAATAAGGCTGCCGCATCGCAAACGTAAATTTTTTGGTATCAGTCGAGGAAATCCCGCAGTTTTTTACTTCTGCTTGGATGCCTCAGCTTTCTTAATGCTTTGGCCTCAATCTGCCGTATGCGCTCCCTTGTTACCTGAAACTCCCTGCCGACTTCCTCAAGCGTCCTGGCTCTGCCGTCATCAAGACCGAACCTTAGCCTTAATACCTTTTCTTCCCTTGGCGTTAAAGTATCCAGAACGTCCATAAGCTGCTCTTTTAGCAGCGTAAATGCAGCAGCTTCAGCCGGTGCAGGTGCGTCCTCATCCGGTATGAAGTCTCCAAGATGGCTGTCTTCCTCTTCACCTATCGGCGTTTCCAGTGAAACAGGCTCCTGCGCAATTTTTATTATCTCGCGAACTTTATCTTCGCTTATATCCATTTCCCTTGCTACTTCGTCCGGCAGTGGGTCTCTTCCGTATTGCTGAAGAAGCTGTCTTGAAACACGTATCAGCTTATTTATAGTCTCGACCATATGTACAGGTATCCTTATCGTACGTGCCTGGTCTGCAATTGCCCTTGTTATAGCCTGCCTTATCCACCATGTAGCATATGTAGAAAACTTATATCCCTTAGTATAGTCAAACTTCTCTACCGCTTTTATCAGGCCAAGGTTGCCTTCCTGTATAAGGTCGAGGAACAGCATGCCTCGCCCAACATATCTCTTCGCTATACTGACTACCAGCCGCAGGTTGGCTTCGGCAAGTTTTCTCTTTGCGCTCTCATGCCCTGCCGCCATTGCTTTTGCAAGCTCTACCTCTTCCTCTGCTGTCAAAAGGTCTACCTTGCCAATCTCTTTAAGATACATCCTTACAGGATCGTCTATGTTTACGCCTTCCGGTACGCTTATCTCGACTTCCTGGTCAACATCTTCATCAATATCATCTGCTTTATCAATTTCGTCAAGGACTTCTATCTTCATCTCTTCAAGCGCAGAAAGAAGTTTGTCGAGGTGGTCGGTGTCGATCTCCGCCCCTTCAAGCGCATCGTTTATCTCTTTATATGTAAGCGAGCCCTTCTTTTTGCCCTTTTCTATAATGTCTTTTATCTTGTCCTCTTTCTCGGTCTCCATCAGCTTCCCAAGCGCCTGTATTCTCATAAGGTTCTCTTCAGAGAGAGCCATATCATTCGCATCGTCCGTATTAAGCTCGGCTTTTGTTATCTTTGCCTTGCCTGACTTTGCTTTTGAAGCTGTCTTTTTTGACGGAGCTTTTGATTCTTCATTATTGCCGGCCTGCTCTTTTCCCTTTACCGGATTCTTTGACTTCGCTTCAGTGCTTTCAGTCTTCTTTGTTGCAGTACTCTTTACTGCTTTAACAGTATCTTCAGCAGGTTTTTCCGCCTTGTCCTGTGCTTCGTTTTTCTTTGTATCAGTTTTTGAAGCAGCCGCCTTCTTTGCCGGAGCTTTTTCAGTCGCTGTCCTCACTGCAGACTCCTTTACAGAATCTGCGGCTGAATTTTTTGTCTGAGTTTTTTTTGCCGGTTTTTTTACCGTTTGTTTGGCCAAAATTTAATCACCTTACCCTAATTATTTATCACTTAATTCTTTATCTAACCCGCTTATTTCTGCGAGCAGTTTTTTCATTTTATCGCCCGAAGCGCTTTTTAGTTCTTCTTTGAGCTTTTGGCGCTTTGTTTCGATCACATGCTTTTTAAGTCTTGCGGCACAGTCGTTCATAAAGCCTGCGGGATCTGCCGCTACTGTCTGCTTTTCAGCCAGTCTTGCCGCCTCGCTGGCAATCTCTTCCGATTCAAGTTCTGATACTATTTCGGCATATGTGGGCTGAATTCCTCTTTTTACATAGTCCATTAATACAGAAAATATTTTTTTATGCTCTGCGGCCTCAAAATCATCCTGATGGATTTTGTGGGCGATCCCAAGAAGATGCTGCGGGTTAGCCATTGCGTACGCAAGAAATACGTCCTCAATATCACCGCTCTTCTTATCACTTTTTCTTGAAATCTTGTTCTGCGATTTTGACTGTACTTTTGTGCCTATCTGCTGTTCAATAGCTTTTTCGCTGAAACCCGTCTGTGAAGCCACTATGCTTATATAGCGTTCCTGTTTTATTGGGCTGTTTAAATTTGCTATTATCTTTGCTGCTTCTATTGCATAGCCTTCCCTGCCGTCCTGAGTCTCCAGATCAAAGTCTTTCTTCTTGGTTTCCAGCCTGTATGCAATGGCGCTTAAAGAATTTTTAACCTTTTTTGCAAATCCTGAAAGTTCGTTCTTTCTAATGAAATCATCCGGGTCTAGGCCTTCATCAAATTCCAGTACCCTGACGTTCAGACCCTCTGCCTCTAATATATCAAGTGCCTTCATTGTCGCAATTCTGCCTGCTTCGTCGCCGTCATACGCTATAAACACGTTGCCGGTATACCGCTTGATAAGCATAGCCTGCTGCCTTGTAAGTGCAGTGCCAAGCGACGCTACAACAGCTTTAACGCCGTGTGAAGAAAGTGATACTACGTCCATGTATCCTTCGACTATAACGACGCCTTTTATATCCTTAAGCTTCCTGACATGGTCAAGACCGTATAGGTTTCTTCTTTTATTGAAAGCGGGCGTTTCTCTTGTGTTAAGATACTTTGGCACTTCATCGCCCAGAACTCTTCCTCCGAATGCTATAACATCTCCGAAAGTATTTATTATCGGAAACATCACACGCCCACGGAAAACGTCATACATACTGCCGTTTTTGACCGAAACCAAACCTGAATCCTTTATATCCTCGTCTTTAAAACCTTCTTTTCTAAGCAGATCTGTTACAGTATTCCACTCATCGGGTGCAAACCCCAGCCCGAACCGCTTTATCATTTTTTCGTCTATACCGCGCTTTTTAAGGTATTCAAGCGCTTTTCTTCCTTTTTCGGAATGCAGCATATTGTAATAAGCCAGCGCAGCAGTCCTGTTCATTGCGGCTATGGTTTTCTTCTTTTGTGTCACCTTTTTATACTGCTCGTTCTCCATAACCTGCTGCATCGGCATGTTCACACGCTTCGCAAGCCGCTCAACGGCTTCCGGAAAACTAAGATTCTCAGTCTTCATTAAGAAGTTTGTTACATTGCCGCCCTGCTTGCATCCAAAACAATAGTAAAGCTGCTTTTCCCGGCTCACTGAAAAACTGGGCGTTTTTTCATTGTGAAACGGGCAAAGGCCCCAAAACCTGCCGCCGCTTTCATTAAGCGTCGTGTATTCCGACACGACGTCTACTATATCATTTTTTGAATACAGCTCGGAAAGCCAATCATCCGTAAAACGTGCCACTAATATTTTTTCCAGCCTTTCGGTATGTAAAGATCTTCAAACACTTTAACTGCAAACCTGTCCGTCATTCCGGCGATGTAGTCCGTTATGGTCTGCATCATCCCGAATTTTTCTATCCTGTCTTCGGCCCCGGGGCCCATATCCTGCGGTTTTTCTCTGAAGTGCGAGAACAACAGCCCTATAAGCTGTTCGGATTTGCCTTCTTCGCTTTTTGCTTCAGATCCAAAGTAGACATTATCAAATAAAAATTGCCTTAGTTTTTCAAACAAAATTTCACTATCCCCGGACATAAATATATCGTTGCAGCCGTCACTGCTGCTTACAACATCGGTTATCATTGCGTTTATCCTCTGTCCGTGAGTTGTGCCAAATGCCTCTGTATACTCTTTCGGCAGTTCTTTCAATATTCCTGCACGGAGCGCATCATCGATATCATGATTGACATATGCTATCCTGTCAGATATATTGACTACCCTGCCTTCCAAAGTACACGGAATAAGGCCCCGTTTATGGTTGAGTATTCCGTCTCTAACCTCATATGTAAGGTTGAGGCCGCAACCGCCTTCAAGAACTTCTACAACTCTTAGGCTCTGTTCATTATGTTCAAAGTGCCCTGTCAGTTCATTTAATACACGCTCGCCCGCATGTCCGAAAGGTGTATGTCCAAGGTCATGCCCAAGAGCAATCGCTTCTGTTAAGTCTTCATTCAGCCTAAGGCACCGGGATATCGTCCTCGCTATCTGGGAAACCTCCAGAGTATGCGTAAGTCTTGTACGGTAATGATCACCTTCCGGCGAAAAAAACACCTGCGTCTTATGCTTCAGCCTTCTAAATGATTTACAGTGCAATATTCTGTCACGGTCTCTCTGATAGTCCGTTCGCAAACTGCAGGGTTGAATGCTTATCTCCCTTCCCTGCGTTTCAGCCGCCTTTGCTGCCTGCCGGCTTAGTATGCTATATTCCATTTGCTCACGCACCTGTCTATATGTGCCTTCTTTTTTGTTCATATTTATATTTTACACAAACCTTTTAAAAATCCTTCTTACTATTTATAATTGTGGTATATATTCACAAACTCTTTACAACCGCACCAGAAAAAAAGCAAGCATAAAAAAAGAGACAAGGACCATCCCTGCCTCTTTTCTGTTGTTTATTACTATGCCTGTTTTGCTTCTATAGCAGCCTGCGCAGCCGCAAGTCTTGCGATAGGCACACGGTATGGTGAGCATGATACATAGCTTAGGCCTACATCGTGACAGAACTTGACCGAGCTTGCTTCTCCGCCGTGCTCTCCGCAAATGCCAAGCTTGATATCCGGTCTTGTTTTCTTGCCAAGCTCTGCAGCCATTTTGACAAGTTTGCCAACGCCATTTTGATCGAGTCTTGCAAACGGATCAGATTCGTATATCTTCTTGTTATAATAATCGTCAAGGAACTTGCCTGCATCGTCTCTTGAGAAACCGAATGTCATCTGAGTCAGGTCGTTCGTTCCGAACGAGAAGAACTCCGCTTCCTCAGCGATCTCATCGGCAGTAAGTGCAGCACGTGGTACTTCTATCATAGTCCCAACCATGTATTCGATCTTGACGTCGCTTTCAGCAATAACTTTTTCTGCAGTTGCTACAACAATATCTTTAACATATTTGAGCTCTTTGATCTCTCCTACAAGAGGTATCATTATCTCGGGCTTTATTTTGATGCCCTGTTCTTTTGATACTTCTATAGCAGCTTCTATTATAGCCCTTGCCTGCATATCTGCTATTTCCGGATAGGTGACAGCAAGACGACAGCCCCTATGTCCCAGCATCGGATTGAATTCATGTAGGTTAGCTATAGTCATATGAAGCTCATCATATGAGAGCATCATTTCTTTTGCCAGTGCCTTGATGTCTTCATCTTCTTGCGGAAGAAACTCGTGCAATGGCGGGTCAAGCAGCCTTATTGTGACTGGTCTTTCGCCCATAGCCTCGTATATGCCTTTGAAATCCTGTTTCTGCATCGGAAGAAGCTTTGCAAGCGCTTTGACTCTCTGGTCAACAGTCTTTGAAACTATCATCTCACGCATAGCCGGGATTCTGTCCTCATCAAAAAACATATGCTCTGTACGGCAAAGTCCTATTCCCTCTGCTCCGAATTTTACGGCCTGTGCAGCATCTTTGGGAGAATCAGCATTTGTTCTGACTTTTAGTGTTCTTACTTCGTCAGCCCATTGCATTATAGTTCCAAAATCGCCTGTAAGCTCTGCAGCTATTGTTGCAACAGCTTCACCGTATACAAAGCCTGTGGAACCGTCTATCGAAATATAGTCGCCCTCATGGAAGACTCGTCCGTCGGTCGTACTCATTGTCTTTGTTTTTTCTACTATCATTACTTCTCCGCAGCCGGATACGCAGCATGTGCCGATTCCCCTTGCAACAACTGCTGCATGTGAGGTCATTCCACCACGTGAAGTAAGGATTCCGTTTGCAGCATACATGCCCTCGATATCTTCAGGAGACGTCTCCAGCCTTACCAGTATGACCTGCTCACCGTTTTCAACAGCTTCTGCCGCTTCTCTTGCTGTGAAGTATATTTTACCGCATGCAGCGCCAGGAGAAGCCGCAAGGCCCCTTGCCATAGGTACAGCCTTTTTAATAGCTTCAGGGTCGAATGTAGGATGAAGAAGAGCATCAAGCTGTTTTGGTTCTATCTTCATAAGAGCTTCTTCTTTATTAACTTTGCCTTCATCAACAAGGTCAACAGCTATTTTGAGAGCAGCCGCTGCTGTTCTCTTGCCGTTTCTTGTCTGCAGCATATAGAGTTTTCCTCTCTCGATCGTAAACTCCATGTCCTGCATATCCCTGTAATGATCTTCAAGCTTTGCAGCTATATCCACAAACTCCTTGTAAACTTCAGGCATAGTGTCTTCCAGCTCGGAAATAAGCTTTGGAGTTCTGATACCGGCGACAACGTCTTCTCCCTGTGCGTTCATTAAGAACTCACCGTAGAGCTTTCTTTCTCCTGTTGACGGATTTCTTGTAAATGCAACGCCTGTGCCGGAATCGTTGCCCATGTTGCCGAATACCATAGCCTGCACGTTTACCGCAGTGCCCCAGTCTCCCGGAATATCGTTCATACGGCGATACACGATCGCTCTTGGGTTGTCCCATGAACGGAAAACAGCTTTGACTGCTTCCAATAGCTGAATTTTCGGATCCTGTGGAAACTCTTCGCCCTGTTCAACGATATACAGCGCTTTATATCTCTTAACAACAAGCTTTAAATCATCTGTGTTAAGGTCAGTATCATTAGTTGCGCCTTTTTCTTCTTTTATGTCATCAAGTATCTCTTCAAACTTACACTTTTCTATACCCATAACAACGTCAGAGAACATCTGTATGAACCTTCTGTAGCTGTCATATGCGAATCTATCATTGCCCGTAAGCTTTGCCAGTCCTTCAACTGCAATATCGTTAAGCCCGAGGTTAAGGATGGTGTCCATCATTCCCGGCATAGATACTCTTGCGCCCGACCTCACTGAAACCAGCAGCGGATTGTCAGAATCACCAAATCTCTTACCATTGATCTCTTCCGTCTTCTTCAGTGCTTCATAAAACTGCTCAAGGATGTCGTCAGCGATAACTTTTCCGTCTTCATAATAGCGGTTACAAGCCTCTGTCGACATCGTAAAGCCCTGCGGAACAGGCAGCCCGAGAGACGTCATTTCTGCAAGGTTGGCACCTTTGCCTCCCAGCAGGTTTTTCATCGAAGCATTAGCTTCGCTGAAAAGATATACATATTTTTTCCCCATATTTATCATATCTCCTTAAATAAATTATATATATTTACGGTCATAAAAATAACCGCATAATTCAGAGCACCGAAAAAGTATACAATAAAAAAAAGCATTATACAACGCAAAATGCCTTTTTTACACAATTTTTTTAAATGTATAATAAATAAATCCGAATTTCATAAAAACAAAACAAACTCGGCAAAGATACCATATCACAAAACTTTTTTTGAGTCAACGCAATTTGCATGCAAATTTCTTGATATTAATATAAAAAATGCCTGGCAAAAGCTCTTTTATATGCGGATATATTATCTATCGACCAAGTTCAGATAGTGCTTTTATAATCCTGTGCTTTTTGAAGCATCTCCCTTGCATGCATAAGAGAAACGCTGGATTCGCCGCCAGCCAGCCTTGCTATCTCGCCGACACGTCCGTTTTCAGTAAGCTCTTCCACCTGGGTCGTTGTAGAGCTATCGTCGCTTGATTTACTTATTCGGAAATGCTTGTCCGCCATGCTTGCGATCTGCGGGAGATGCGTAACGCATATTACCTGGCGCCTCTTGGCAATATTCCTAAGCTTTCGCGCAACCACCTCTGCCATCCTTCCACTGATACCCGTATCTATCTCATCGAATATCATGGTTGGGATCCCGCCTTCATTGGCAGCTATGTTTTTAAGTGCAAGCATTATCCTTGAAACCTCACCACCCGAAGCTACCTTTCTTAGCGGCTTTGCCGGCTCTCCCCTGTTTGCCGAAATATAGAACTCTACACTGTCGATTCCGTTTGCTGTAAAAGTGCACTCTTCCTTCGAAAGTATATCAGCCATATTCACTTCAAAGACTGCGCCTGCCATCCCGAGTTCGGAAAGCTGTTGCTGCATCCTGCCGGAAAACTCATCAGCCGCTTTTCTCCTTAAATTTGACAAAACACAGGACTGTTCATATAGCATATCTTTCTTTTTTTCAAGTTCCAAAGTAAGCTCTGCGATAAGCTCTTCGCTTCCGATAAGGTCTTCAAGCTCCTGCTCAGCATTTTTGATGTAATTGCCGTCAACTGTAGCATCACCATATTTTCTGCCTAGACTGCTTATCAGTGAAAGCCGCAGTTCTATATCTTCAAGCTCTCCAGCATCAAAATAGTTTTCGCTCATCTCACTGCTGATACTTGATGCAATCTCTTCAACAATGTAGTAAGCTTCATCCACCTTGGCTGAAAGCTCTTCAAATTTCTTGTCTACGTCCTCTATCCCCTGCAGCTTCTGCCCAGCATCTTTGAGCATGGCAAGCACATTCTCGTCCTCATCATATAAATAATCATAAGCACCTGACAGCGCTTCGGCTATTCTTTCGGCAGAGTTTAAAAGAACCTTTTGTTGTTTAAGCTCTTCTTCTTCATCTTTTCTAATCGCTGCTTTTTGAATTTCATCTATCTGAAAGCGCAGCATATCTATACGCCGCTCTCTGTCGCCTTCATTACCTGAAATTGATAAAAGCCGTTTCTTTACGGCTGAAAATTCTCTGTATAGTTGTTTTGTTTTCTGCTTTGCCTGTTCTATGCCTTCTCCGAAAGCATCAAGCATTCCGATATGATTTTTCTCATTCAGCAGCGACTGATGTTCGTGCTGTCCATGAATATCCACAAGAAGGTCGCTCGTCTGCTTTAGCACAGCAAGCGTTACAAGTACTCCGTTTATTCGGCATACGTTTTTTCCTGCTACGCTAAGTTCTCTTGATAAAACTACTATGCCGTCGTCTGCGTCTATCTCCTGCTCGTCCAATATCTTAAGAGTCTCAGATGGAACATCCTCGAACCATGCTTCTACGACAGCTTTGTCCTGCCCCGAACGAATAAGCTCCCTATCGGCACGCTCACCAAGCGCCAAGTTAACGGAATCAACTATTATAGATTTGCCGGCACCCGTTTCACCTGAAAGCACACCAAGGCCTGTGCTGAGTGATATTTCAAGCTCGTCTATAAGAGCTATATTTTTTATTTTCAGTCTGCTCAACATATTTCTATCAGTTCACCCTAGCTTAGCGTGCTATCATCTTTCTAAGAGAATCTGCAACGAACGTCTGCATGCCTGCTTTTTTGATTGCCACAAATATAGTGTTATCGCCTGCGATACACCCGGAAATCTCCGTCATGTTCATTTCATCAATAGCCTCTGCAGCTACGCTTGCGCTGCCCGTCATAGTATGAACGACCACCATGCCCACAGCTTCGTCAACCGAAATAACAGTTTCGCTGAATACCCTGCGGAATACATCGAATTTACCGCTCTGCTCAAGACCGTTGGCTGCATACTTATATGAACCGTCGCTTGACTGTGCCTTGATAAGTTTCAGCTCTTTTATGTCACGGGAAATCGTAGCCTGGGTAACCTCGAACCCCTTTTTTTTCAGCAATAGGGCAAGTTCGTCTTGTGTCTCAACGTTATTTTCTTCAATAACTTTGAGTATCATGTTTTGTCTGCCTGCTTTCATAAAAAAGCCTCTTTTCTTATTTATTCATAGACTTTCGAAAAGTCAAAGCTTATTTATCCCAGTTCAAAAATTTAGACCTGAGAAGAGGATAGAAATACCCTTCTTTAAATCTTATAAAATGCGCCAGATGTTTAGATTTTTTGATGTCTACGACTTCACCTTTCTGCATTCTTCTGACAACAACCCCATCGCTCGTAAGCAGTGCCCCCGAATCTGTTAGCGGCTTTAAAGTTATCATATCCTCACTCGAAGCAATAATAGTTTTAGAATGAAGCGTATGCGCATTGAGCGGAGTAGCAAGCATGCATTTTAGTTTCGGACACACTATTGGTCCGCCCGCAGATAATGAATATGCCGTAGACCCCGTTGGTGTCGCAACGAGCATACCGTCACACGGCATCCTGTCTGCCAGCGCTCCGTTTATGATAAGTTCTATGTTGATCATCCTTGCCATGTCTTCCTTGACAAGCGCTATATCGTTAAGAGCCGTCACAGAGCATTCCCTGCCGCCCTGTTCGTCTTTAACACTGCCATAGAGCATGAGCCGCTCTTCCACATAATAATCGCCTTTTTGTATCCTGTCTATTGCGTTGTCTATTTCATCCAGTTCAACTTCAGACAAAAAGCCAAGGCGGCCAAGGTTTATACCTAGTATACCTACGCCGTATTCGCAGCCATCAGTTGCGGCTTTTAGTATAGTACCGTCTCCGCCAAGTACTATCAAGCAATCGGTCTTGGAATAATCTATCTTTTTCGTCTCACCTTCGGGCATTCCCGAAGGGTCGAAATAAACGTCTATCCCACGTTGGCGAAGATTCCTCGCAACGCTGACAGCGCCTTTATAACCTTTATCTTTTTTAGGATTTGCGATTATCCCAACTTTTTTTAAAGTCATACAAAATATTATAAACAATGTAGAATAATTATACAACCATATTCAGGCACATTGTTATAAAATCTTATTATTTTCGTTAAAATGAGTTGCTATGAGCCGAATCGACAACGGCTTTCGCACTGGTTTCAACATTCATACCGCTGTCTGAAAGACAAGCAAGATATTCTATGTTGCCTTCCGGTCCTTTTATTGGGCTGAAGTCTAGCCCGCAGATAGTAAAACCACTTTGTTTTGCAAACTCAAGTATATCTTCAATAACGCTGATATGCACGTCCTTGTCTCTGACAACACCCTTTTTACCTACGTTCTTTCTCCCTGCCTCAAACTGCGGTTTGATGAGTGCAGCTATGGTAAATGGCGGAGTCAGCACTCTTTTGAGAGCCGGCAATATCAGCTTTATGGAGATAAAAGACACATCTATGCTGGCAAAGTTTATGTCCTTATCAAACATCTTCTTTTCAATGTGCCTTGCATTAGTCCTCTCCATCACGCAGACACGTTCATCGTTCCTAAGCTTCCACGCAAGCTGCCCATATCCTACGTCTACAGCATAAACAAACGATGCGCCTTCACGCAGCATACAATCAGTAAACCCTCCGGTAGATGCGCCAATATCTATAGCAACTTTCCCTGCGATGTCGAGCTCGAAGCTTTCTATCGCCTTTTGCAGCTTTTTACCGCCCCTGCTGACAAACTCGTCACCGCCACGCACTTCAACTTCCTGTTTTTCCGATACCGTTGCAGACGGTTTATCGCACATTTTTCCATCTAAAAAAACATGCCCGGCAAACACATAGGCTTTGGCCTTCTCTCTGCTGGGTGCAAGTCCATTTTCAAACAGGTATATATCTATGCGTTTTTTATCCGGCATGTTCTACCTCTTGTTAATCACTTTCGCTTTGGTGCATTTTCCAAGTATGTGTTTTGATATCTTCTCAAAATTATCTTGCTCTGTGTAAATATGATTTTTTGCAACGTGGTTCTCTGTAAGTACAAGCTTTTTGCTCCTGTTGTATACAACTACTTTTGTTACGGCTGAAAACTTCGTATACATGCTGCTTCTCGTTCCCGCCAATATGCTGCTTCCGACAGTCGACAGGCTGCCCGCTGCAATCCCCGCAACGGCCCCGATAAGAGCCATTTTCTTGACCTTGTCCATTGTTCCTTTTGCTGTTATAAAGCTTACGCCCTTATCATCCATTTTGTACACAATGTCATATTTGCCGCCGTGCAAAGCTGCAAAAACAATATAATACGCTAATAAAGTGAGTACCGCAAGACCAAGAAAAACAAGTCCGAAAACTTCAGCAACTTCAATGAATACACTTGTCGTTAGGTCTCCTTCTATGAGGGCCAGCACAAGTACAAACATCATTATTGCTATAACTGTAAACAAAAATATCTTTATAATCGTCTTTGGAACCGAAGCATCTTTAAAAATGCGCATCCTATAGTCCCATGTATAATTGCTGTCTTTTGTTTGCGCCACTTAATTGCTCCTTTATTTAACATTTTTCTTTTTAGGTGGTGTATTGTTTTTATCGTCTTTGACGAAAACCATAACTACTGATGATACAATGCCTACTATCTCTTTATTTTTTTTGATCGCCAGAGTTTTACCTGCCGCTTTGCCGGCTACAGTGAAAGCTGCAATAAGACTGGACATTACTATTACCCATACTATTTCGCTTGCGTCACCTCTTATTGCGACGCTGACCGCAACAGCAGCACCGGCCGCGCCGCTTACGATTCCGCACATATCTCCCACCACGTCCCCGCATATGTTAGATACGATATCAGCGTTTCTAAGCAGCTTAATAGCGCTCTTTGCCTTTTTGATTTTCTTTGAAGCCATTGAAATGAACGGTGCAGGGTCACAGGTCGCAAATGCTATGCCAATTATATCGAACACTACGCCTATCAAAATAATTAATACAATAATAAAAGCAGCCGCTATGGTAGGTAGATTGTCCATCAGCGACTCTGTTGCCACGCTGAGCCCTGCTGTAAAAACAAGTGTGATCAGAAAGATCTTCAGCGCCCAATATTTAATGCCTGTTTTCTTTTTAGCCATAATCCTTTGTTAAAAATATCATTTATAAAAAAGAAATAAAAGGGTGGTGATATTTTGGATAAACCTTGCAGCTTAGGTCCAGTAGGATTTCCCTTCAAGAGTACTCCCCGTCGCCGATGGAGCGGTTTCCCTTTAAACCCTGAAATGCGACGTTACCGTTCACATGACTGGATTGCCGTTTAGACCACACTATAATCTCCAAAATACCTGGGTGCAATGTGTATTTCAGACACTTACACACATACAGTCTAGGAGTTTTCCTCGACAGCACAAACGCGATTTCTAGCCTCTTTTGCCATGCGGGTTTCATGCAGCAATCGTTCCAAAAGTACGTGGCCTTTGTACTCTCGGGCGTGTTCTGTACTACACCCCGTATAACTCAAGGCAGGCTACTCTGTACACAGCTTTTCACCGCATAACAGGTTTAATCCCAAGTAGTAGCATTAAGTGTCCCATGTTGCCACCTGCTTGGGTCTCCACGGAAGCAGGGTCATCGCCCGCATGCCATTGCGGATCGCCCCACGACCTTAACTCCCAGCATCAGCCCCGGGCTGGGCGCCCTAGGCCAACACAAGGAACTTCATCGATGTGCCCTTTAGCGGATTTTTAGCCCCGCTTTCAAAATCGCAGTACCGACTAGAATACTGCACCACCTTACGTTATTATACATTATCTGCCTTCACATTTCAATTCGTTCACATTTATTTTACTTTTATCAGTCATCCGAGTCTTGTATATCTTCCGAATCGTCTGCGCTCGCTGCTTTCATCTTGCCAAGGCCGTACTCTTCAAGTATTTTCGCTTTGAGCAGGTTATAAACGTCTTTGTTCTCCTTCAGGTATAGTCTGGCATTGTCTTTGCCCTGCGCTATCCTTTCATCACCATAATAGAACCACGAGCCGGATTTTTTGATTATACCCATCTCAGTTCCAAGGTTAATTACACTGCTTTCCGCAGATATCCCTTCCCCGTAGAATATATCGAATTCCGCTTTCTTGAACGGAGGCGCAACCTTGTTCTTTGCTACTTTTATCCTGGTACGGTTTCCTATCATGTCTGCACCGTTTTTAAGCGTCTCAATGCGCCTTACATCAAGCCTGACAGAGGAATAGAATTTGAGCGCTCGTCCGCCGGGAGTCGTTTCCGGATTACCAAACATAACGCCGACTTTTTCTCTTAACTGGTTTATAAATACGGCTACAGTACCGGATTTGCTTATTATTCCGGCAAGCTTTCTTAGTGCCTGAGACATCAGCCGTGCCTGCAGTCCCACATGCGACTGTCCCATCTCGCCGTCTATCTCTGCCTTTGGCACCAGTGCAGCAACAGAATCGATAACTATTATGTCGATAGCTCCAGACCTTACCAGAGCTTCGGTTATTTCCAGCGCCTGCTCACCCGTATCCGGCTGTGACACGTAAAGATTGTCTATGTCTACTCCGAGGTTAGAAGCATAAGTCGGGTCAAGCGCATGCTCTGCGTCTATAAACGCCGCAGCTCCGCCCAGCTTCTGAGCTTCTGCAACCATGTGCAGCGCAACAGTTGTCTTACCTGAAGATTCAGGTCCATACACTTCTATTATTCTTCCTCTTGGCACGCCGCCCACACCAAGCGCAATATCCAGCTCCAGGCATCCTGTCGGTATGACGTCCACAGGCAGCCCTACGGAATCACCAAGTTTCATTACGCTGCCCTTGCCGAATTGTTTCTCTATCTGGTTCAACGCCATATCGAGCGCTTTTTGTTTTTCTGCTGACATATTGCCCCTCCTGATTAATCTTGTATTCTGATTATAACACAGTTAAAGTCCCTTTTTGCGGACTCTAGAAAAGCGTTTTTAAAACCTGCCTGTTTTTTATGAAATAGTCCACAAGGCTCACAACTGCTATTACAGCGCTCGCCCACATCAGCACCAGCCCAAGCGGAAAATTCCATGAATCCCAAGTGAATATATAACCTTCTACAAGCACTGTACAGACAGCCACGATCTGTACGACTGTTTTTATCTTCCCCAGTCCGCTTGCCGCAACCACCTTGCCTTCAGCCGCAGCAATCAACCGCAGTCCGCTTACTATAAACTCTCTGCCAATGAGTATTATTACGACTATAGCACTCATACGAAAATCCTCGACCGTCATCAGCATTACAAGCGCACTGCAAACAAGAAGTTTATCCGCTATCGGGTCGATAAGCTTGCCAAAGTTAGTTACTATATCATGTTTTCTTGCCAATCTTCCGTCAAGAAGATCTGTAATTGCCGCAATGACAAAGATAACGGCGGCGTAAAGATATTGATACTTTATATTTATATAAAAAAATGCAATAAATATTGGTATTAATATTATCCTTGCAAGAGTAAGTTTGTTAGCTATATTCATTTTGTCTCCCCTAAAAGATCGTATTCATATGCTTTTTCTATAACAACATCCACAAAGCTTCCGGCTTCCAGCATATTCTTTGTTGATATATATGTTATCCCATCCACATCCGGCGCCTGGCCCATTGTCCTGCCAACGGCCAGTCCCGTTTCTTCGTCAAATCCGTCAACTATAACACGCTGCGTTTTGCCTATGCTGTCTTCGCATATCTGCTGCGATATACCCTCCTGCAGCGCCATGACTTCGTTATATCTCTGTCTCTTTACCTCTTCAGATATCTGCCCGGGCAGTTTCTCTGCAGGCGTGCCGTCTTCGTTAGAATAGCGGAACACACCGAGTCTCTCGAACCTAAGCTCCTTGACAGCATCCAGCATCTCACTAAAATCCTCCTGCGTTTCACCCGGAAATCCAACTATTAGCGTAGTCCTTATGGTAAAGCTCTTTTCATGTAGTTTCTTTACAATACGCTTTGAAGACTCTTTTGTATTTCTTCTGTTCATGCGCTTTAAAATAGCGTCACTGAAATGCTGTATTGGTATGTCCATATAGTTACAAACGTTGTCATGCTTTTGCATAACCGCTATAAGCTCGTTTGTTATTCCCTCCGGATAGCAGTAAAGCAGTCTTACCCAGCCATCCTTCATTATTTCTGCGGCACGGTCAACCAGCTGTGCGATCATCGGTTCTCCAAGGTCGGTGCCATACTTAGTCGTATCCTGGGCTATCAGTATTATTTCCTTCACACCGCCGTCACGCAGGTCTTCAATTTCTGTGAGTATGCTCTCTATGTCCCTGCTCTTCAACGGACCTCTAATGTATGGGATAGCGCAATAGCTGCACTTGTTGTCACATCCTTCGGCTATCTTGACATATGCTATATGCGATGGTGTAGTAAGTACCCGTTCAACCAGCTCTTCATCTATCCTGTCGGTACAGAAACACTTCTTGCCTTCCAGCGCCATGTTTATAGCTTCGTTGATTTTCGAGTAGCTTGACACCCCAAGGAAAACGTCGACTTCCGGCAGCTCTTCAGAAAGCTCGTCAGCATACCTCTGGGAAAGGCATCCAGTTACAATGAGTTTGCCCGGATACTGCGCCATCTCCAGTATGGTATCTATCGATTCCTGCTTAGCATCACCTATGAATCCGCAGGTGTTTACAATTATAATGTCAGCACTCTGCGGGTCCTGCGTCAGCGCAGCGTTGCTGTGTGCAAGAATCCCAAGCATATGCTCTGTATCTATCTGGTTTTTTACACACCCCAGCGAGACCACGTATATTAATACTTTGTCCATTCTACTCCTCTTTTGTTCCAAACATCTGCTCATACTGCTCCCACGATATCAGAACCTGTCTTGCTTTACTTCCCTCAAACGGGCTTACCAGCTTCCTTACTTCCATCTCGTCAACAAGACGTGCGGCACGGGCATATCCGACACGCAGCCGTCTTTGCAGCATTGAAATCGAAGCCTGGTCATGTTCCAGAACTATTTCTATAGCTCTTGGAAGCAACTCATCATAGTCTCCGTCGGCGCTCTCTTGTTCTGTCGAAGACGATATGTCCTTTTCGACCTCTTCATCAAACTGGTCTTCAGTCGAAATGTACTGAGTTACTCTTTCTATATCATCGTCACCTACATAACACCCCTGCAGCCTTACTTCTTTGGGCGCTCCGGAAGGATGATAAAGCATGTCGCCGTTACGCAGCAGCTTTTCTGCGCCGTTCTTGTCGAGTATCGTCCTTGAGTCTACCCCGGCGTTAACTTTGAATGCTATACGGGAGCTTATGTTAGCTTTGATAACTCCTGTGATAACGTCTACAGACGGCCTCTGCGTCGCAACGATAAGATGTATACCTGCGGCACGTCCAAGCTGGGCTATACGGCAGATCGAGTCTTCGACTTCCCTTTTCTGCGCCATCATCAGCTCTGCCAGCTCGTCTACTATAACAACTATCCTTGGCAGTATGTCTTCTTCCGACTCTTCCGCCAGTTCATTGAACCTTTTTATGTCCCTTGCTCCTACCTCCGCAAAAAGCTTATATCTAGATGTCATTTCACTGACAGCCCAATTGAGTGCGCTAGCTGCTTTTTTAGTATCTGTAACAACAGGTACTAGCAGGTGAGGAATCGTTTTGAATATCGAAAGTTCAACAACCTTCGGGTCGATAAGTATAAGTTTGACTTCGTCCGGCGTAGCTTTAAAGAGTATACTCGTTATCATAGAATTTATGCACACACTCTTGCCCGATCCCGTCTCACCCGCAATAAGCATATGAGGCATCTTTGCGATATCCACATAATAGTTCTTGCCGGATATATCTTTACCAAGTGCAAACGTAAGCGGAGACTTTGCCCTCTTGAATTCTTCGCCAATAAGCATAGAGCGAAGATGAACAAAAGTCACGTCCATATTAGGCACTTCTATCCCAACTGCAGCTTTGCCGGGTATAGGCGCTTCGATTTTTACGGACTTTGCCGCAAGGTTCATCGCAATATCGTTCTCCAGCTCTTTAATACGCTTTACACGCACACCCGGAGCCGGCCTTAGTTCATATCTTGTAACGGCAGGCCCTTTTACTATATGTACGACTTTAGCTTTTATACCGAAGTTCTCAAGCGTCTCTTCAATAAGAAGGGCATTCCTGCGCTGCTCTTCCATACTTTCAGTCTTGTTTTTGCTGTCCGGTTTTGCAAGCAGTGAAAGCGGCGGCATTTTATATTTTTTCTGCCCCTTTTTAGCCTTCAGCGCCTGATGTTCCTTGTTTGCGGTCAGCTCCAGATTCGGTTCGTTCTGTTTGTGCTGATAGTCTTCATACGATTCGATCGTTAGTGATCCTGTGTTTTGTACATTATCCTCGTCAACGTCGTCGAACAACGGTTCCTCATCGTCTTCCGGCATCGGAAGGGTTTCAGCCTTGCTGTTTACATCAGTATAAATATCATCATCAAAGAAGTTGTTGCGTTCTTTTTTTCTAAAGCTCTTCCTGCCCAGCAGCTCTGGTTCGTCAAATGGATCGGCTTCATGTGTATCTTCGCTCAAGTCTTCTATATAAAGTCTGTTTTTCTTTCTTTGCTCCGCACCCTCTTTTGCTTTCTGGACTACAGTTCTTCCGGCATCAATAGCTTTTGTGCCCATCTTCTTAATAGATAGGTTGGCAAGCACAAGTACGGACACAAGCGCCAGAGCTATAAAGAGTATAATACAACCTATTTTGCCTATTAGTAAAAAGCACGGATAAACAAGCAAACATCCAACAGCGCCGGAACCTGCTATTGTAACACCTGCCTGATATGAACTCTGTACGAATTTGAAAAATCCGTCATCCGTCACCAGCTTATCTAGCATAAACGTCTGTGCAATTGAGAAAACAGAAACAACAAAAAGAACATATAGAAGTATCTTGCCCACATTGACCTTCTTGCTCCTTGCAGCAATCGTCAGTATTCCTATGATAATAACAGCAAAAGGCGCTACATATGTAAAAATGCCGAACAGTCCGAAAAGAGCGTCTTTTAACACTCCTCCGATAATTCCTGTGTCTGCCGGAAGAAAAACACACACACCAATAAAAACGCCTAGTGCTATGAGCAGCACTCCGGCTATTTCATTTGTGTGTGAATTCTTTTTACTGGCAGCGGCCCTTGTTTTAGTTTTCTGTCTAGAGCTTGGTCTTTTTGCTTTAGGCATACTAATTTCACCTCATCAAGTATTATAACATAAGTAGAAAAATATACAATCACCATTAAGGCTTAAATCCAAAAATTTGTTCTATTCGCTCTTCGGAATAATCAGATGCACAGAATCAACAATTAAAAAGCTCCGGTATGAAACCCGGAGCCTGTAATCTCAAACAGCTATTTTCCGTTGGTTGCCAGTTCCCTTATAGACTGTATCTTACCATAAACAATTAGTTTGTCCCCCTGCTGTATTTTAAAATCTGCGTTCGGGAAATCTACAGTGTTCGAGCCTCTGTCAACTTTGAGTACATGCACAGACCTTTCGCTTAGATTAGCAGTAGCAAGTGTTTTATCTATCAAAAAGCTGCCTGCTTCCACCAGCACTTCATATACCGCAAAATCCGGGCTTATCTTTAAAACCTGGTCTACAGAGCGCCTGCTTGCCTGCTTTATCACTCTTCTTGATATGATCCTCTCTACCATCCTGTCAATTTTTATCTTTACATATTTACTTCTTGTTATCAATATGAAAAGCACTGCAAAGGCTACGAGGCCTGCCCCAGCGTAGATAAGCTGTGTTATATTCTGCGATATCATGTTGAACAACAGAGAAACAAGGGATATCTGTGCAAGGTAGCTAACCAACATAAGCCCGCTTGCTAGCTTTCTTCTTAGCGGATGCTGGGCTATAAGCTCAGACTCTCTTGTCGTAAATCCGGTGTGTGTCAATATTGATATGACCTGAAATCTAGCCTTTTGCGAATCAAGTCCGGTAATGCGAAAAACGATTGCCAATATCTCTACAAGCAGCCAAAGCGCCGCAAGGACTATCCCAAAATATACTATCGTCATAAAACAGCACCCTCCCTTTAGACATTATACCATACACAACAATCAGATGTTCGCCTGTTTCACACACAAATTAGTTTGTGTAAATTCTCAGAATATCATTTGCACAATCATCTCGTTTACTATCGCCATGGTACTAAAAAAGCTCCAAAGCAAAACCTCCGAAGCCTTTTCTTATATTTTGAAAGATTATTTATACTCATACCTTTCATAATATCCTATAAGCTCACCGGTCTCATCGCGAACGGCTCTCATGAAAATCTTTTTTTTCTCACCATCAAATATCAATTGTTCATCGAGCCCCTCGTGTTGCATTTTTCTAAACACTTCTTTAATCATATTGTTTGAGTTATCGTTGTGGCAGTCAAATATTGAGCGCCCAAGAAGCTCACTTCCGCCCCTGTCTTTAAACTGCTGTTCTGCCGCTTTATTCATATATACCATTACATGCTCTGTATCCACCATTAGCACGGGCTCAATAAGTGAATCAAGTATCGCCTTATACATTCGCTTCGTACCCCTTCTTTTCAGATTTGCCATGCTGCCTGTCAAAGTTCTCTTTGTTTTTGTCAAGATACCTTTGGTGCAGTTCGTCAGCATCCATGCCTGTTTTTAAACACATGCTAACAAAAAAGTGCAGAATATCCACAAGCTCGTCTTTCACCTTGTTTTTGTCCACTTCTTTAGGGTTTTTCCACCATTTGAAGTTCACTTCGTCTATAAGCTCTGCAAGCTCGGACATCATCGCCAGCGTCTCTTTTTGTATCCATTGTTCCATCGGTATATCTTCAAGTCCCCTGCTGCTTACGAGTTCAGAGTCAAACTTGTTTTGCCAGTTAAAAATGTTCTCGAGTTTATCCACTTTTATACCTCCAGTAATTTTTCCAACTCACTTTTCTTTTTTATATTGCCAGCGAATACAACCGATATACTTTCATAATCGAATATCTCATCTATCAGCTTGCTAACCCTATCATTTGTGACAGCTTTTATCTTTTCTATCGTCTTCGCTTCATCGTATTCTTCCGATTGCAGAAGCAACGTCTTCCCAAGTGCACTCATCTTTGCGTTTGTACTTTCAAGCGAAAGCACATAGTTGCCAAGAAGCTGGTCTTTGCCCATCACAAACTCATCATAGTTTATCTTCTCTTTTTTAAGCCTGTCTATCTCTTCAAACATCAGTCTGGTAACGGTATCCGCATTCGCAGCAGTTGTGCCTCCATAAAGCGTAAACATACCGTCATAGCTGTATGACGTAGGATATGAATATACAGCATAAGCAAGTCCCATCTCTTCTCTTATCTTTTGGAACAGCCTTGAGCTCATTCCTCCGCCCAGCACGTTATTCATGACAGCAAGCGCAAACCTCTCGTCGTTGTCGTATGAAACGCCGGGGAAAGATATGCAAAGATGCGTCTGCTCAACATCCTTCTCTATGAACAGCGATCGGCGCATCGGTTTATGTCCGTTGCCATACTGTGTCTCTTGCTTCTTTTCACCTCTCGTATATCCGCCAAGATGCCGTTCGACGCTTTCAAGCATTTCCTGTTCATCAAATTTGCCAGCAACAGCAACAATTACGTTACCCGGATAATAGTGTTTTTCAACATAATTAAAAAGGTTCTTTTGTGTAAAATTCATTATGTTTTCTTCAGTACCGAGTATCGGCTGCGAAATCTTACTTCCGGTAAAGAAAAGCTCGCTTATTTTCTCGTGTGCAAGCTCTTCCACGTTGTCGTTCACCATTGCTATTTCTTCAAGAACAACTCCCTTTTCCTTCGCCATCTCTGTTTCATCAAACAGAGAATTTGAAAAAAGGTCTGCCAGCACTTCCGTCGCAACATCAAATTTATCCGGCACAACTCTTGCGTGATAGCATGTACATTCCTTGGACGTAAATGCGTTTATCTGTCCGCCTATTTTGTCCATATCCACCGCAATGTCTTTTGCCGTTCTGCTGGGTGTTCCTTTGAACATCATGTGCTCTATATAATGGGATATGCCATTCTCCTGTTCTGTCTCGCAAACAGAGCCTGTCTTTACCCATATCCCAACGGAAACAGAGTTGAAATCCGGAAGGTGTTCATATACTACTCTAATTCCGTTATCAAGTGTCTTTATCATTTATTGCTCCTTAAAAATATTATCAAACTTACTAAACAGTATACCTTTAAATACCGTCTTTTTACAGCAATTTTTAAATTTCATAATTTTGCTTATAAAAAAGAGCCTTCTACGGCTCCTTGTCCTATCAGAGCTCTTTTAGCTTCTTAACTATCTCCTCGAAGTGCATGCCCCTTGAAGCTTTTACGAAAACTGTATCACCTTTTAATATAAGCTCCGGCAGCTTACTAAAAAGGTCTTGCTTGGAAGAATAGTAGTACACGCTACCCTTCGATATTCCCGAAGCGCCTTCCCATGTATATTTCGCTCCTTCACCGACGCAAATTATAACGTCTATGCCAAGCTTCGCCAAACCTTCGCCAATTTTGAAATGTATGTCCCTTTCATATTCGCCCAATTCCAATACATCGCCTACTATAGCAACTCTTCGCCCTTTTGCGAACTTCATCGTTTTTGCTCCGGCAAGAATAGACTGCCTGCTTGCGTTATAGACATCGTCTATTATTGTGATGCTGTCCGTTTCAACAATTTCCATCCTTTGCGAAACAGACATATAGCCTTCAACTCCGTCGGTGATCTGCTGTTGCGTCAGCCCGAATTTAGCTCCCATCGCAGCTGCCGCCAATGCAGGATAAATCATATATTCACCTGGCTTTGGTATAAAAAGTTCGATCTGCTGACCAAAATAATCAGCCGTTATCCGGGTACCTTTCATATCTGCGCTTAGTATTTCTATCAGCTTAACATCATTGCTGTCATTCCTGCCGAAAAACACTGCACCTTTGGTGTCTATAGTCGAAAGCTTATCATCGTCGCCGTTAAGCACAACTATGGCATCTTTGCTCATATATTCAAAAATCTCGCACTTCGCCTTGAAAATGTTGTCTCTGCTGCCAAGATTACCGATATGCGACTCGCCTATGTTCATTATCAACACTGCGTCGGGTTTAGCTATCTTCCCCAGCCGTCTGATTTCGCCGGGCTCGCTCATCCCCATTTCTATGACTGCTATTTCATGCTCTTTTTCAATGTTTAATATCGTCTGTGGAAGGCCAAACTCGTTGTTGAAATTCCCTTTTGTTTTCATTACGCTATACTTCTGGCTCAGCACGCTGTATACCATTTCCTTCGCCGTAGTCTTACCAACGCTTCCGGTTATAGCAACTACCTTTATATCAAACAAACTTCGATAGTATTCCGCAATGTCCTTTAGCGCAGTAAAAGTCGACTCAACCAGTATATGCGGCTTGTCACCCAGAGGATTTTCGCATACAACGCAGGCAGCACCGTTATCAAACGCTTTATCTATATACAAATGCCCGTCTGTATTCTCTCCTTTTATGGCAATAAAAAGCTCACCCGGCTGCACTTGCCTTGAGTCTATCTTTATATCGGTAACGCTTAGGTCACAAAGAGACGGGGACCCGAAAACCTTACCATCGCAGCTTTTTGCTATTTCATTTATAGTCAAGCTCTGCATAATTACCTACTTATATTTTCTTAGCGAAAGTTCAATGATCTTTTCGCATAACTGCTCATAACTCATCCCAATCGCCTGTGCTTCCTGCGGCACAAGGCTTGTCGGAGTCATCCCCGGCAGGCTGTTCGTTTCAAGACAATAAACTTGCCCCTGTTTATCCATTATGAAGTCCGTTCTTGAATACACCTGCATACCCAGAACCTTATGAGCTTTAAGCGCCGCCTGCTGAATCTTTTGGGTATGTTCATCATCAAGCTTCGCCGGGCATACTTCAAGTGTAGCCCCTGGCTGGTACTTGTGTTCATAATCATAGAAGCCCTCGTTTGGTATTATCTCTACTAAAGGAAGCGCCTTATCATCAAGCACTGCGCATGTAAACTCCCTGCCTTCGATATACTCTTCAACGACTATTTCATCATCCATCTCCAGAGCCTTTTCTTTTATATCATCAAGCTCGTCAATGCTCTTTGTTTCATCAACAATAAAAACACCGATGCTCGAACCGCTGGCGCTTGATTTAACCACACATGGCGGAACTATTTTCTTTGAGCCCCTTTTGTATTCTTCTTTTCTTATAACAGTATATTTTGGTGTTAATATCCTGCCCACCGTAAATATCATTTTTGCAAAATGTTTGTTCAATGCAACTGCACTGGCAAGATACCCTGAACCAGTATATTTTATACCCATCATATCAAGAGCGGCTTGTATCTTGCCGTCCTCGCCGTCCTCACCATGAAGTGCCATAAACACGATATCGGCAGCACCGCATATTTCAAGAACATTTCTGCCAAAGCCCGGCTTGCCTTCACGCTGCTTTCTCAGCTCGGCGATATCCGGCGCATCCTTGCCAACCAACACAACTTCTTCCGGCCTTTTTCTGCAGTCTTCAATATATCTGATAAAGTCACCATCCGGCACATCATAATCTCCTATAACGTCTACCATAACGGCGTTATGCCCGCTTTTAAGCAGCGCCTTTGTAACCATAGACGCCGTACATAGTGACACGTCCCGTTCCCTGCTAAGTCCGCCGCATAATACTGCAATGTTCATCTGTTCTTGTCCCCTTTTCTCTGCAATAAAAGAATTATACAGTCCGACCCTGCCAAAGTCAACGGACCTCAGTTTTCCTCTGATTCCATTCGCACTTTTATTTATAGTAACCAGCGGGATCGCCTTAGTACATTTAACTACAACAAATCTACACTATGATTTAAATATTATAGTTATTCTTGCAGTAAAAAAGAAGCCCCGACCTTGAATTCTCAAGTCTGAAAGCTTCTTAGTTTTTATCAGTCTACTCTGCTTCTTTTCCTATTTCGCATTCTTTCCCGAACAAACTCTTTTTATGATGGCAGAGTGCAATATACTTATCTTCATTGATCTCTTTAATGATTGCCTCCAGCTCAAGGTCGCCAAAAGCAGTCGTCCTTCCTGTGGAGAAATCTTTATCTACTTCTTCTTTCACTGCTACAACAAGATCGTCCCTCTTGTCAATGGCCAGATCGTCTTTCAGCTTAAAGTAAGAATTTATCCAATGGGCAATACCGGCAAGTCCGGAATGCGCATTGATAGCAACTGTGACAGGTCTGTTCAATATCTTCTCAGTGTTAAAGATATTGTATATTTCTTCGTCCTTCAGCAAGCCGTCTGCATGTATTCCAGCTCTTGTTGAATTGAAGCTCCTGCCGATGAACGGAGTGCGTGGCGGTATATCCGTTTTGAGTTCGTTTTCAAAGTAATCCGCAATCTCTGTTATTACAGATAAATCCATACCGTCGTCTGTTCCTTTAAGTCCACAGTACTCAACTACCATTGCTTCTATCGGGCAGTTGCCTGTGCGTTCGCCTATACCAAGCAGCGAGCAGTTTACAGATGAAGCTCCGTAAAGCCATGCAGTTGCAGAGTTGGTAACTACCTTATAGAAGTCATTATGCCCGTGCCATTCAAGCTGCTCCGACGAGAAGCCGGACAGGTTGCGAAGTCCATATACTATCCCCTGTACGCTTCTGGGCAGCGATGCTCCCGGGTACGTTATTCCGTAGCCAAGAGTGTCGCACATCCTTATCTTTATAGGCACTCTGGCTTCCTGCGCTATCTTCATAAGCTCATCAGCAAAAGGTATCACGAATCCATAGTAATCCGCCCTTGTAATGTCTTCAAAATGGCATCTTGGTATTATACCATATTCTATAGCCATCTTTACTATGCCGAGGTACTTGTCCATTGCCTGCTTTCTTGTCATACCCATCTTCTTAAAGATATGATAGTCAGAACAACTGACGAGGATACCTGTTTCCTTGATACCGTACTTCTTTATCATTTCGAAGTCTTTTTCGCTGGCACGTATCCATGTCGTAACTTCCGGGAATTCATAGCCAAGGTCTATACATTCCTGAATCGCTTCTTTATCTTTGTCGGTGTAGACAAAAAATTCGCTTTGGCGGATTATACCGTTTGGCCCTCCGAGCTTATGCTCAAGCTTATATAAGTCTACTATCTGCTTTACTGTAAACGGTATCCTTGCCTGCTGACCGTCCCTGAACGTTGTATCCGTTATCCAAATATCCTTTGGCATCCGCATGGGAACAACGCGGTTGTTAAACGTTATTTTCGGAACATGATCGTAGTCAAACATGTCACGGAAAAGCTGCGGTTCTTCAACGTCCTGCAACGAATAATGATAATCATTCTCGTGCAATAGATTTGTTCTTTCGTTTATTAATATTTGATCTTCGTCGTGCATAATTTTTTCCTCCTGTACTTCTATTCCAGTGCTGTTACAAACTCTTTTATCCTCTGCATACCTTTTTGTATGTTCTGCTCACTTGTTGCATAGCTAAGACGTACATAATCGTCAGCTCCGAAAGCGATACCGGGTATGACCGCTGTAAGCGTATTTTTCAATAGCACTTCAGCAAACTCAAGAGAATCCTTTATCTCTATCCCGTCAAAGCTTTTTCCTTTTAGCTTCGAAATATCCATCATCACATAAAAAGCGCCTTTTGGTATACTGCATGAAAGCCCTTCGATTTCATTTATCAACTCACACAGCATCTTTCTGCGTTTGTCAAAAGCGGCTTTCATCATTGCAACTGTGTCCTGCGGACCGTTTAGTGCTTCAACGCCGGCATACTGCGCAATAGAATTAGGATTGGACGCAGCATGAGACTGATATGCTCCCATTATTTTTGCCAGCTCAGCGCTGCTTGCAGTATAGCCAAGTCTCCATCCTGTCATCGCATACGTCTTCGACATACCGTTTATGATGATAGTCTGCGCTTTGATGTCGCTTCCAAGCGAAGCAATGCTTACATGCTCGCCTTCATATATAAGTTCGTCGTAGATCTCGTCCGAAACCACGAAGATACCTGCTTTTACGCACACCTTAGATATATCCTCAAGCTCCTGCCTTGAATAGACAGCTCCGCAAGGGTTAGACGGTGTGTTCAGAATAAGTGCTTTTGTTTTACTGTTGATAGCTCCTTCGATGTCTTTAGCCGTAATCTTAAAGTTGCTGCCCCCCTGCAGGAAAACCGGCACTCCGTCGTTCATTTTAACAAGTTCCGGATAAGTCACCCAGTATGGTACAGGAATGATCACTTCGTCGCCGGTGTTCAGTATCGCTGCAAAAACATTGAACAGTGAATGCTTTGCACCGTTAGAAATAACGATATCTGAAGGCGCATATTCGAGGCCGTACTTTTTCATAAGCCTTTCAGCGACTGCAGCTTTTAGCTCTGCCGTGCCTGACGCTGGCGTATATTTTGTCATGCCTTTGTCCAGCGCTTCGCATGCGGCCTTTCTTATATTATCGGGAGTATCAAAATCCGGCTCGCCTGCTCCAAAGCCAACAACATCTCTTCCTTCAGCTTTCATTTTCTTCGCCATAGCAGAAATCTTCAGCGTCATCGACGGTGACACGCCCAGTGCTTTTTTCGATAATTCCATTTTTTCCTCCAAAGAAATAAACATAATCTACTAGATTTCGTATTGTATTCACATAATAACATAAGCCAGTATTATTTTCAATCTCTTATTTGCAAAAAAATGAAGTGTTTTTATATTTAACCTTCATATTTGCATCATATATTATAGCATTTTGCTTTCCAGAGGTATATATTACCATATTTTTGAATGTGGTCTGTGCGAATATTGCAATTTCGATACTCCGGCATCATAATGAATTATTATACGTATACTGAATATGAACTTTACTCACACCTAGACAGTTTCCTTTATAATCCATGCACTTTTAGACTTTTTAACATCATCTGCAGCAGAATGTTTGGAGATACAAAAAGAATGATTGTATGAAGAATTTATTAATTAGTTATAATCTGCTTGATTATTTATACTTCAAATTATAGAATTATTATAAATATAGATATAGAAAGGACGAACGCTATGAGTAATTTTACAATAATTACAAGTTCAACTTCCGATTTACCCAAAGAATACACAGAAAAACACGATATCACTGTTATTAAATACACTTTCACTCTGGACGGCAAAGACTATAAAGACGGCGATATGGAATCTAAGAAGTTCTTTGATCTGGAACGCAACGGCCATATGCCAAGAACTTCCCAGCTCACTCCCGCAGAAGCCATAGATGTGTTTGACGGTTTCTTATCGCAGGGAACAGACATACTCTATATTGCATTTTCATCCGGTCTTTCCGGAAGCTGCGGCAATGTCAATCTGGTAGCAGGCGACATGAGAGAAAAATATCCCGAAAGGCAGATATATGTCATCGACTCGCTGTGCGCCTCCCTCGGCCTTGGGCTTCTCGTCGACTATGCTGTAAAAATGCGAGATGAGGGTAAAAGTATATCAGAGGTCGCAAAATGGCTGGAAGCAAATAAATTGAACTTGAACCACTGGTTTACCGTAGACAGCCTCGACCACCTGCGCCGTGGAGGCAGGCTTTCAGGCGGGGCAGCTTTTGTGGGCAATCTTCTGCAGATAAAACCTGTGCTCAACGTAGACCATGAAGGGCACCTTATACCTAGGGAAAAGATGAAGGGCAGAAAAAAGGCTTTGCGGTTCCTTGTTGACAAGATGGAAGAACTTGTCGTAAACCCCGACGGTCAGCAGATATTTATCAGCCACGGTGACGATGAAGAAGCTGCGGAGAAAGTTAAGGAAATGATATTAGAAAAGTTCCCCGGCGTTGGCGGTTTTATGATAAATAGTCTTGGCAGTGTCATCGGTGCCCATGCGGGCCCAGGCACCGTTGCTCTGTTCTTTATGGGAAAAAGCAGATAACGCAAATACTGACAGCCGCAGAAACAACACCTGCGGCTTTTTTATTTGCCCAATGCAGCTTTTCTGCATATATAGACTTTTTAATAAATGTTAAGTATAATCTTAGTTGAATCATCATACCTGCCTCGCAAAATGGGCAGAAAGATAACAAATAGAGGTAAAGATGAAAATATCAAATGTAGCTGCCGTGCTTGAATGTGAAGTGTTGTGCGGCAAAGAAAATCTAGACAGGGAAGTAACTTCCGCATGCGGAGCCGACCTTATGAGCGATGCTCTTGCTTTTGCAAAAGAGCACTCCGTTTTGCTTACGGGGATGGTCAACCAGCATGTTATAAGAACGGCTCAGATGCTGGATGTTTATTGCATAGTGTTCGTACGTGGTAAGCGTCCTGATGAAGACATATTAAGCATGGCGCAGGAAAACGGAATACTGCTTATGTCCTGTTCTCATTCGCTTTATGAAGCATGCGGGCTTCTTTATACCAGCGGGCTTACTCCGTGCTCGAGGCTATAGCTTATGGCAGAAGTGTTCACAGAAGAGTTTGAAATTACTGCAAACGATTTCCCTGCTGCCGGTGAAGCTTCCGCAAAGATAAAGAGTATACTAAAGCGCATCGGCATAGAGTCATCGATCATAAGAAGAGTCACCATAGCTGCATATGAAGCGGAGATGAATATCATCATCCACAGCCACGGCGGCGCTATGACTCTGCAGATATCCCCCGGCAGCATAAGGCTTTGCTGCACCGATACAGGACCCGGCATATCAAGCATTGACGATGCTATGACGGAAGGTTTCTCCACAGCTCCGGAAAATATCCGCACTATGGGCTTCGGCGCAGGCATGGGCCTTCCCAACATGAAGAAAAACAGCGACAGCTTTGATATAAGCTCTGACAAGAACGGCACTCAGTTGTGTCTCGATTTCAACATAAGGTGATTAATGATGGATACCTATTTTCATTCTGTGCGGCTCGACAAAGACAAATGCAAGGGCTGTACCAACTGCATAAAACGATGTCCAACAGAAGCAATCCGTGTGCGTGACGGCAAGGCACAGATAATAGCCGAGCGCTGCATTGACTGCGGAGAGTGTATTCGTGTTTGCCCCTATCACGCAAAGATAGCGTACACAGACTCTTTTTCAGATACGAATAAATTTAAATATAAAATAGCGCTTCCTGCGCCTTCTCTTTACGGTCAGTTCAAGAACTTAAAAAGCATAGACCGTGTCGTAATGAGTTTAAAACTGATGGGATTCGATGACGTCTTCGAAGTTGCCAAAGGCGCTGATATCGTTACCAGCGCAATAAAAAAGCATATATCAGATAAAAAGAACCTTCCTGTTATATCTTCCGCATGCCCGGCGATAGTCAGGCTGATACAGGTACGCTTCCCAGAACTAATAGGCAACATAATCGATCTGCTATCTCCTATGGAAGTCGCTGCGTCAGTCGCAAAAAGGGAATATGCACAAAAACACGGCGTTGATATAAAAGATATCGGTGCATTCTTCATTACGCCCTGCCCTGCAAAAATGACAAGTATTATGCACCCGTACGGAACAAAACAAAGCTCTGTAGACGGCGCAATTTCCATAACTGACATATACGGACTTTTATCCGGGCAGCTAAAGAAGCCCGGTTTGCTTGGCGCATCAGGAAGTCTTGCGTCCGTTTACGGTGTAGGCTGGGCCAACTCCGGTGGTGAAAGCGCCGCCATAGGCGTAGATAATTATCTTGCGGTAGACGGCATAAACAACGTGATCAACGTACTTGAGGAAATCGACAACCTGCGGCTTGGAGAGCTCGAATTTTTCGAAGGCCTTGCGTGCCCTGGCGGCTGCGTCGGCGGCCCGCTTACATTTGAGAACCCTTTTGTGGCCCGCACAAGAATCAAAAAACTATCGGACAACATAGAAAACAAAAGTCTCTTAAGTAAAGACTTCGATAAGTATATAACCGACGGCACTGTAGATTTTACAGAACCTATAGAAGCTATGCCTGTCATGAAAATAGACGAAGATATGGTAGTTGCAATGCACAAGTTGGAACAGATAGACCGTATTACCGAGAGCCTGCCAGGGCTGGACTGCGGTTCCTGCGGCTCCCCCTCCTGCCGTGCACTTGCCGAGGATATAGTAGCAGGACAAGCAAAAGAAATCGACTGCATCTTCCGTTTGCGGGACAAGGTCGCAAGCCTTGCCGAACAGATGGTAGGCCTTACAGAAACGAAAGAAGGCGAGAAAAAATGAAGGTAACCAAACTCTGTGAAAAGAATGGCTGGGAGATAAAAGCCGGAACCGGTACAGAAGAGATAACAAGCGCATACGTTTGCGATCTTCTAAGCTGGGTTATGGCGCACGGACAGCCCGGTACAGCATGGGTCACTGTACAGACACACGAAAACGTGCTGGCTGTAGCTTCACTACACGGTTTTTCATGTGTTATAATACCCGAAGGCATTGCACTTACTGAGAGTTTTATCAAAACTGCTGATGAAAAGAACATCACAGTTATCTCAGCTCCTATATCTTCATATGGAGTTGCAGCAGCGCTGTGTCATCTTGGTATCGGCGAAGTGTCATGAGCCTTTATTACGATCTGCACATTCATTCCTGCCTCTCCCCCTGCGCTGACGAAGATATGACTCCTATGAACATTGCCGGTATGGCTCATTTAAAAGGTCTGGATGTCATCGCACTTACAGATCATAACTGCGGCTTTAATCTAGTTGCCATGAAAAAAGCTGCAGAAACGTTTGATATATTATTTGTGCCTGGAATCGAAACAACAACAGCAGAAGAAGTACATCTATTGTCCTATTTTAAAAATATCGATAACGCTCTTGAATATGCAGATATCGTTTACAGCAGCCTGTCAGATATACCAAACTCGTTTATTTTCGGCAGCCAGACTATTATAGACGAAAATGACAATCAGATTGGCCAGGCAGAAAAGCTCCTCGCACAGTCAAGCTCATATACTATAGAACAGCTTGCAGCTTTGACCAAACAGCACGGCGGTGCTCCCGTCCCTGCCCACATAACCAGGCCATCTTTTGCTCTTGTTACGAACCTTGGATATATACCTGAAGGTCTTTTCAGTACAGTTGAGTTATTCAGGTGCAAACCATACGAGTGCCGCCAGAAAAAACTGTGCTCGTCTGATGCTCACAGCCTTTTCAGCATCCATGAAAGGCTGCATAAGTTTGATAATATTTACACAATCGACGATTTGATTGATTATATAGCTTAATCCAGTAATTCATACATGTCTCACTTCCGCCTGCTTAAATTAACAAAATCAATTAAATGACAGTAATGATATTTAATTTCTATGCTTATTATGAACTTATATAACATATGTTCATAAAATGTCTGTTATTATTTAACATTACTTGAGAAATACGAACATTTTTAACTTTTTATATAGAATTCAAAAGTTTTTGACAAAAAACTATGTACAGACCCTTATAGTTTGTGATAAAATGAACATGCTAGATTGATAAATATTTAACAATGTTAATATATATATATTTTATTAGGAGGGATTTTAATGAGCAATGTTGGTGTAGAGCCTAAAAGAAGCGAACTTTTAAGCTTTATCGAGCAGCAGAAAAAGAAAAAAGGGCCCCTGATGCCTATCATGCAGAAAGCACAGGATATCTACGGTGCCCTGACTATTGATGTTCAGGAATTCATAGCGGAGGAACTAGACATCCCAATGAGCGATGTCTACGGCGTAGCGACGTTCTATTCACAGTTTGCACTTGAGCCTAAAGGTGAACACGTCGTAAGCGTTTGTATGGGTACTGCTTGCTATGTCAGGAACGTTGAGAAGATTCTCGACAAGCTGAGCGAAGAGCTGGACATTAAGCCCGGAGAGACGACGCCGGATGGCAAGTTTACATTAGAGCCTACAAGGTGTCTTGGATGCTGCGGCCTCGCCCCCGTAATCATGATAGACGATCAGGTTTACGGCAGGCTGACTCCGTCAGACGTTCCAGGTATTGTCGACGAATACAGAAAGAAGAAATGAGAGACATCTCGATGCACATACTGGACATTGCACAGAATTCGATTCGTGCCAAGGCAAGTCTTGTCGAAATCAGCATAGCTATCGATGAAAACAAAGACCTGCTGAGCGTTACAGTCGAAGACAACGGCAGCGGTATGAGCCCAGAAATGCTAAAGAAAGTAACCAGCCCGTTCGCTACATCAAGAACGCAGAGAAATGTCGGTCTCGGCATACCGCTGTTTGCGGCAAGCTGTGAAAGAACCGGAGAAACACTGAGTTTAGAGTCAAAGCCAGGCGAAGGCACAAAGCTCTGCGCAAACTATAAGTGTTCTCACATAGACAGGCCGCCTTTGGGCGATCTTGCGCAGACTGTATACACGCTGACGATAATGAACCCGGAGCTGGACTTCGTGTTCAGGGCAGAAAAGAGCTGCTCTTATGTATACGATACGAGACAGATAAAAAAGACTCTTGGCAGTGTCCCTATAATAAATGGTGATGTTCAGGAGTTTATAATCGGGTATTTGAGCGAAGGGATAACAGAAGTTTTTGGAGGTAAAGAAATATGAAGTCCTTAAAGGAACTTGAAGAAATAAGAAACAAGGCTTTGTCTGAAATAGATGTTCGAAAAAGCAACAATTCTGTCCGCATAGTCGTCGGCATGGCGACCTGCGGCATAGCAGCAGGCGCACGACCGGTGCTTACCGCTTTTACTGAGCAGGTAAGAAAAAGAGGCCTGAAGGATGTTACCGTATCACAGACCGGCTGTATCGGCGTCTGCCGTCTTGAGCCGATAGTCGAGGTGCACTCCCCCGACAAAGAAAAAGTCACTTACGTTAATGTTACGCCGGAAATGGTCGGCAAGATAGTCGCTGAACATATCGTCAACGGAAATCCTGTAGCGGAGTATACGATAGGCTACTACGAGAAACACAACTAGGAGGAAAAGAATGGATATATATCGTTCACATGTACTTGTCTGCGGCGGTACCGGGTGTACATCTTCCGAATCGCCGAAGATAATAGATAAATTTAATACTGAGATAAAAAAAGCGGGTCTTAATAAAGAAGTTAAAGTAGTCAAGACTGGTTGCTTTGGCCTTTGTGAAGCAGGTCCGGTAGTAATAATATACCCTGAGGGCAGCTTCTACTCCAGAGTAAAGCCATCTGATGTTTCTGAAATAGTTCAGGAACACCTTCTTAAGGGAAGACTTGTAAAAAGACTCCTTTTCAAAGAAGCAGATACGGACATTGAAACTTCACTCAATAATATAGGTTTCTATCAGAAACAGGAACGTATTGCGCTTCGCAACTGCGGTGTCATAGACCCGGAAAAAATCGACGAATACATCGCTTTTGACGGATACAAAGCTCTCGGCAAGTGCCTGACAGAGCTTGGGCAGCAGGAAGTAATCGACATTCTGAAAGACTCCGGTCTTCGCGGACGTGGAGGCGGCGGATTCCCGACCGGCCTTAAGTGGCAGTTCTGTAAAAACGAAGATAATAAGCAGAAGTACGTAATCTGCAACGCCGACGAAGGCGATCCGGGCGCATTCATGGACAGAAGCGTTCTTGAAGGTGACCCCCATGCCGTCCTTGAGGCGATGGCTATTGCAGGATATGCCATAGGCGCAAACATGGGCTATATATATGTGCGTGCAGAATACCCTATCGCTGTCGAGCGTCTTGGAATAGCTATTGAGCAGGCAAGAGAATACGGTCTTTTAGGTAAAAACATATTCGAAACCGGCTTCGACTTTGATATAGAAATACGTCTTGGTGCGGGAGCGTTCGTCTGTGGCGAGGAAACGGCTCTTATCTCTTCTATTGAGGGCAAACGCGGCGAGCCTACTCCAAAGCCGCCGTTCCCGGCACAGAAAGGTCTCTTTGGCAAACCAACTATTATAAACAACGTTGAAACATTAGCTAATATCCCTCAGATAATTCTTAACGGCGCTGATTGGTTTGCCTCAAGAGGCACAGAAACCAGTAAGGGAACAAAGGTCTTTGCACTTGGCGGGAAGATTCAGAATACCGGATTGCTGGAGATCCCAATGGGCACAACACTGCGTGAGATCATATATGATGTCGGCGGCGGAATACCAAACGATAAAAAATTTAAAGCTGCGCAGACTGGCGGCCCGTCCGGCGGATGTATACCGGCCGAGCACCTTGATACCCCCATCGACTACGATTCTCTCTTAAAGATCGGCTCAATGATGGGAAGCGGCGGTCTTATAGTAATGGACGAAGACAACTGTATGGTAGACGTAGCAAGGTTCTTCCTCGACTTCACAGTCGATGAGTCTTGCGGAAAATGTCCCCCCTGCCGCATCGGTACAAAACGTATGCTGGAGATTTTAGAACGTATCGTAAACGGTCAGGGAGAGCCCGGAGATATAGAGAAACTGGAACGCCTCGGCAAGAACATAAAAGCTTCTGCGCTTTGCGGCCTTGGCAAGTCTGCTCCGAACCCTGTACTTTCTACTATAAAGTACTTTAGAGATGAATATGAAGCTCATATATATGACAAAAAGTGTCCTGCGGGTCATTGCAAGGCTCTCCTTAACTACATCATCAACGATAAGTGTATCGGATGCGGAGCTTGTGCGAAAGTCTGCCCTACAAACGCTATATCCGGATCTATAAAAGAGAAGCATTCTATAGACCCAAGCGTTTGTATCAAGTGCGGCGCATGCGTAGACAAATGTAAATTCTCTGCAATCGATAAGAAATAGGAAGGAGTAACTGGATATGATATCTGTAACCATAGATAATGTAACTGTGCAGGTGCCAAAAAACACAACCGTGCTTGAAGCGGCACGTGCAGCACATATAAAAATACCGACGCTTTGTTACCTTAAAGGCGTCAACTCGCTCGGCGCTTGCCGTATCTGTCTTGTTGAAGTATTGGAAGGCGGAAGAGGCCTGCAGGCTTCGTGTACGCTGCCGGCGACTGATGGTATGGTAGTTTCAACTACATCAAAAGCCGTTCAGGAAGCACGACAGGTAAACTTAGAGCTTATACTCTCTAACCATGATAAAAGATGCCTTAGCTGTATAAGGAACGGAAGCTGTGAACTGCAGCAGCTCTGCGAAGACATGGGCGTAGAAGACGTGCATTATGAAGGCGCAAACATGGACAGACCGATAGATACCGGTTCTCCATCGATAGTGCGTGACCCTAATAAGTGCATACTCTGCAGACGCTGCATTGCAATGTGCAGTAAAATACAGAAAATAGGCGCTGTCGGCACTACTCAGCGTGGTTTTAATACAATTATTGAACCTGTCTTCGGCAAGTCGCTCAATGACGTTCCATGCGTGAATTGCGGACAGTGTATAACCGTCTGCCCTGTCGGGGCGCTTTCAGAAAAGCGTGAGATAGATTATGTCTGGGATGCATTGGATGACCCCAAAAAACATGTTGTCGTTCAAACAGCTCCCGCTGTCCGGTTCGGGCTTGGCGAAGAGTTCGGCATACCTACAGGCAGCAGTGTGACTGGTAAGATGGTAAATGCCTTGAGGCGTCTTGGATTTGACAAAGTCTTCGATACAGACTTTGCAGCAGACCTTACAATACTCGAGGAAGGAACCGAACTGCTTGACCGTATCAACAACGGCGGAAAGCTGCCTATGATAACCTCTTGCAGCCCGGGCTGGATAAAGTACTGCGAGCATTTCTTCCCGGATTTCCTCGACAATCTTTCGACGTGCAAATCGCCCCACCAGATGGAAGGCGCTGTTATCAAGACTTACTACGCAGATAAGTTCGGTATAAATCCCGATGATATCTATGTTGTTTCCATAATGCCTTGTACTGCAAAGAAGTTTGAAAAAGAACGTGACGAAATGGCTGTAAACGGAAGGCGTGATGTTGACGCTGTGCTCACGACCAGAGAGCTTGCCCGGATGATAAAACAGGCAAACATAGATTTCGTCAATCTTCCGGAAGAAGACTTCGACAAAGTGCTGGGTGAGTCTTCCGGCGCTGCTGTCATCTTTGGTGCAACAGGCGGCGTCATGGAGGCTGCCATCCGTACTGTAGCGGATATTCTTACCGGTGAAGACTTAAAAGATATTGAGTATACATCTGTCAGAGGAATCGAAGGTGTTAAAGAAGCAACCGTAAACGTAGCAGGAATGGATATCAACGTAGCTGTAGCAAACGGCACCGGCAACGCCAAAGACCTTCTTGAAGCGATTCGTGCAGGCAAAAAGGATTACCACTTCATCGAAGTGATGGGCTGCCCCGGCGGCTGTGTATCCGGCGGCGGACAGCCGATAGTCTCTGCTTCCAAGCGTATGGATGTAGACCCGCGTGTTGCAAGGGCTAAGGCGACTTACCAGGAAGACTCAGAAAAGCAGATAAGGAAATCTCATCAGAATGCAGAAGTCAAACAGCTTTACGATGAGTTCCTAGGAAAGCCGAACGGGCACAAGTCTCACGAGCTGCTGCACACACATTATCATCAAAAGCCGAAGTACAAATAAGCACAAAGTCAAAGTCCGGACAAATATGTCCGGACTTTTTTATTTAGGTAGTTTTTCTAGAATTACTTGTCGTTGCAATAATATTTGACAAACACTTATTTATAATAAATAATATGCATATACCTAATATTTAAGGAGCATTTATGGATACAGCAGCTATAGAAACTTTCCTTGCCGTGGCTTACGGCAAAAATATGACCGCTGTCGCAAAGCAGCTTTTCGTTTCACAGTCTACTATAAGCCTGCGACTTGGCCGTCTGGAAGAAGAACTCGGTAAAAAGCTAATAATACGAAGCAAGGGCATTCGTGGTGTGACTCTGACTGAAGACGGTGTACACTTCATACCTATCGCAGAGCGGTGGCTAGCCTTGATTGATGATACAAAATCCTTTGGCAGAAATGTACCTGCGCATAAGCTCCAGGTCGGCGGAACTGGGACTATCAACTCTACCCTGCTTTCCGACTTCCTGCTGAAATTCATACGTGAAAATCCGGCGTTCAGCATATCTCACACTTCGTCAAGGTCTCCGCAGACCATCAGTATGGTAGACACCTATCTGCTGGACATCGGCTTTACTCACCGCCAGCCCGCCGGCACAAACAAGAATCTTGTTTCACGCCCGGCTTACAGAGAAAAGATGTATCTCGCCTGCTCGCAGGAAAGCAGCTTTGCAGCAGACATAATTGAAACATCCAGCCTTATCCCCGAAAATGAAGTTTGCCTTGTATGGTCGGAAGATACTACGCTCTGGCGTAACCGTATCTGGGGTGCCGATATAGACTACAAGGTTTATACTGTCGATTTGAACCTGCGTTTAAGGCTGATGGAAAACCCGGAGTTCTGGACGCTTTGCCCCTCTTCTCTTGTAAATATGTACAGCAGTTATCCCGGCGTTCGCATATGCAGTTTTTCAGATCCTCCGCCGGATATAGTAATATATGCAGTTACAAGGGGTAAACAGAGTGAAAGCCTTGTAAAAGATGTGGAATATTTTCTTGAGCAGTTCAAGGAATATATTAAAGCATTGAATGTACCGGGACTTTGCTGCTAGGCAGCCTCTTTAGGCTTTCTGTTCCTTTTGCCTGTCAACCGGCTGGCCATATATATGCATCCGAACATGAGAACACTGCTGCCAAAAAATACGCTTGAAAGGCCTGCAATACCTGCAACCGCTCCGAAAAATACAGGGCTAACTGACTGTGCTGAACTGTTTGCCATAACACGCATGGCAATTATACGGCTTCTGTTTTCAGGCGTAGACACCTCCGTCACTGTTATCAGCGTAAGCGGATAAGTCAGCCCATATGTAAAGCCGTAGATAAGTGCTATTGCAAGCAGCGGATAGAAGCTCTTTGCTATTCCCATAAATGCAATGCATACACTGCCAAGTATCAGGCTCCCTAAGAAAACCCTCTGTCTTGTAAATAGCCGGCACAACTTTCCCAGCAACGGCCTTATTACCATAGCAGCCAGCGAGCCTGCGCTTATTGTCAACCCAACCTGAGAGGAAGTAAGTCCGACTTCCGTTACACCATACAGCGGAAAATATGTGGAGTAAACATCGAAAGTAAAGAAAACCAGCGCACTCAAAAGAACATTAGCAATGATTTTTTTATTCTTTATCAGCGATGAAAGGCTGGTTTTTCGCTCGCCTTCAAAGCATCTGTAATTGGGCATGGACAATATAAGTATAAAAGCTGCGATCCCAAGAATAGTTGCTCCCAGAAATCCGAGGTTCGGCCCCAACGTATCCTGTAGATACCCTCCGATAGCCGGCCCTGCAAAAGCTCCTACTGAAGCAGCGAAGTAGAAATACCCAACCTGCTTCTCACGGGCCTTATCGTCCGTTACAGCTGTCATTATCGACTGGCTGGATACAAGTATAGTCCCATGGGCAACGCCGAGCATAACGGTCGCTATGCCCGTCAAGAGCAGTCCTTTTGCCGCTACCATTAAAAGTGTTCCTGCAATGAAAAACACTGCTCCTACTGCTAAAGGAAGCTTCTGCCCTCTTTTGTCCAAAATTTTGCCAATAAGAAGTGCGAAAAATACCTGTATGATACTATATAGTGAAATGATTATGCCAACCTGCATTTCGTTTGCGCCAAGGCTGACCGCCAAAATCGATATGTACGGTCTTGATGCAAAGCGTGCTGCAAAATATAGAAAGTTAAGTGCTATTGCCATGCGGGTAAGTTTTTTCATAATAAACCCTTTGTCGTCTGCGGGAACGTCTCCGGCTATTTCAATCTTATGCATAAAGCATAGCAGAAATAAAGTGTTTTATAAAATACATATTTATTGAGTTAAATATCATTTTTTATGATATTTAAAGTTTTATGCTTTTTGAGTCAGAACAAATATCTTCCGCCCCGGCAGCAGCTCTTCTTGCAAAAATCATTATACTTGTGATAGTCTTATATCACATCCTTGAAATGCACAAATTCACCATTTTGTCATGAAAGGAGATTTTGCAATGACTTCCGCATCTTATGTTTCCGGGGTACTCGACAGCCTTGTTGCCATGAACCGTCATGAACCCGAGTTCCTGCAGGCAGCAACCGAAGTGCTCGAATCGCTAAGGCTTGTGATAGACAAGCACCCTGAATATATAAAAGCGAATATATTGGAACGCATAGTAATACCTGAACGTTCTTTTATCTTCCGTATCACATGGATGGATGATGAAAACAACATAAAGGTAAACACAGGCTATCGTGTACAGTTCAACAGCGCAATCGGGCCATATAAAGGCGGCACACGCTTCCACCCTTCCGTCAACCTCGGGATAATTAAATTTCTCGGATTCGAACAGATTTTTAAGAATGCCCTAACTGGTCTTTCCATAGGCGGAGCAAAAGGTGGCAGCGACTTCGACCCGAAAGGCAAATCGGACGCCGAAGTGATGCGCTTTTGCCAGAGTTATATGACAGAGCTACACAAACACATCGGGCCAAATCGCGATATTCCTGCAGGTGATATCGGCGTCGGTCAAAGAGAGATCGGCTATCTGTACGGTCAATATAAGCGCATCACCGGAGAACACACTGGTGTGCTTACGGGCAAAGGCCTCTTGTACGGCGGCAGCCATGCAAGAAAGGAATCGACCGGATATGGGCTGGTTTATCTTGTCGAAGAAATGATGAAATTCAACAGAAGAGGCAACTTCAACGGCAAAACAGTAGTAATATCCGGCTCTGGTAACGTAGCTATATACGCTAACGAAAAAGCAGCAGAGCTCGGAGCAAAAGTGCTTGCCATGAGCGATTCTGATGGTTTCGTATACGACAAAAAAGGCATCAACCTCAATACTATAAAACAAATAAAAGAAGTTGAACGCGGCAGGATATCGGAATATGTCAAATATCATCCAAAAGCAGAATATAAAAAAGAGAGCAGAGATATCTGGTCTGTCCCCTGCGAAATAGCTCTTCCCTGTGCAACAGAAAATGAGCTAGACGAACAGGAAGCAAAAATGCTGGCTAGAAACGGCTGTATAGCCGTCGGCGAAGGTGCAAATATGCCTTCTACCCCGCAGGCTATATCAGTATTCCAGAAAAGCAATATTCTCTTTGCACCCGGAAAAGCCGCTAATGCCGGAGGCGTAGCAGTGTCTGCTCTCGAAATGAGCCAAAACAGCGAAAAACTCTCCTGGCCTTTCAAACAGGTAGATAACAAACTAAAAGAAATAATGCTGAAGATATTCAACGAGTCCGCCGAAGCTGCAGAGCAGTATGGACACAAAGGTAATTATGTTATAGGCTCCAACATAGTCGGTTTTAAAAAGGTCGCCGACGCTATGATAGAGCTGGGGCTTATTTAACCTATAGTGCAAAAAACCGGACAGTAATGTCCGGTTTTTTCATCATCCTTTGACTTTTATATTCTGTATGAAATCCAGGTTTATTATTTCGATGCCGCTTTTTGTTTCTACTTCTACCCAGTTTTCATTGACTTCAACAATTTTTCCTTTGGCCGACACTCCCATATTGCCTGTTGTCACATAGCAATATTTACCGATGTACTTCTTCACAAGTTCGTTTGTCATTGCGCTCCTCCCCTTCTTTCTATTAATTATCAACCTTGCCATATTTCTTACAGATGTCTGTTGTGGTATTATTATCAAAAATAAAATTATGAATATCGGCATCCATGCGGTAATATAAGTCGTCTCCATTCTTTATCCTATAACCTTCACAACATGATCCTTTATGGCTGATTCTATCATCTCTTCAACATCCAGTTTTGCTTCTGCTTTTTCTATCTCACTCATCTTCGGCTTTATTACCGGATGCTTTGGTACAAATACTGTACAGCAGTCTTCATACGGCAATATAGACGTCTCAAAAGTACCATACTTCTCCGCCTGTGCCGTTATCTCTATCTTATCCATACCTATAAGCGGGCGAAGTACTGTCATATCCACTGCGCTGTTGGTTGCATACAGCGCTTCAAGAGTCTGGCTGGCAACCTGCCCGACGCTTTCACCCGTTATAAGAGCCATCGTAGAATCCTGCCTTGCAATACGCTGTGCTATCCTCATCATAAAACGTCTCATAAGAACTGTTAAATACTCGGAAGGGCATTCTGTGTGCAGCTTCATCTGTATGTCTGTAAATCTTACTACATGCAGCTTTATACTGCCTGTATAGCGGCTCATCAGCATTGTCAAATCATATACCTTAGCAAGTGCTTTATCGCTCGTATACGGGAAGCTCTCAAAGTGTACCGCCGTCAATGACACTCCACGCTTTGCGATCATGCAGCCGGCTACAGGGCTGTCTATTCCGCCTGAAAGAAGCAGCGTAGCGCTTCCATTACAGCCAACAGGCATACCGCCCGGCCCTGGCAGCATCCGTGTGAATACATAAGCCTGCTGTCTCATTTCTAAATAAGCAGTTATTTCCGGGTTTGTCAGCTCCACCTTAAGCCCGTCAACTCTGTCCAGTATCACGCCGCCTGCCTTTGCTGCCATATCCATAGATTTCATTGGAAACCGCTTGTCTGCACGCTTTGCCTCCACTTTAAAAGTCACGGTCTCTTTATCTATTTCTTTTCGAAGTTGCTCCACCATCTCTGCCATCAGCTCTGCCGCTTTGTCGAAGTCCTGCTCCAGCATCACACCAGGGCTGTATGAGTGTATGCCGAACACACAGGACAGTGCATCAAGCGTCCTTTCAAGGTCTGCATTACTTACGTTATGCACATAAACCCTGCTCTCCCCACGTTTCACTACCGGCTCCCCTATTCCTTTAAGAGCGACTCTTATATTCTTTACAAGCGCTTTTTCAAAGAAAGGACGATTGAGTCCCTTTAAATGTATTTCAGCGTAGCGTACTATAATTACGTTTTCCATGATCAACTTCTGTTAAACCTCCTTAACACCTCAAGAGCCTCTATAAGCTCCTTTAACAATATATCTATTTCATCCGGTTTATTGTCGCCGTCCATGCTTATTCTTACTGTACCCTCAGCAAATGTGCGCTCGACTCCGCTTTCAAGCAGTACTCTGCTCAGCTTCCCTTTAGCGCATGCAGCTCCTGTTCCTATGTATATTCCCTTTTCCCCAAGCAGCCTTACAAGCACTTCGGCCCTTATGCCCTTAAATGAAACGCTTACGATATGCGGCACATATGCTTCAGGCTCGTTTATAACAGCCCCTTCTATCTTCTTAAGCCCGGCTGTCAGCTTTAACCTTAGCTTTTTTACATCTTCTGTGCTGTCAGTTCTATCATTCAGCGCTGCACCGAACACCTGTATGCCAAGCGTATTTTCGGTTCCCGGCCTAATTTTGCTTTCCTGCCCGCCTCCAAACACCAGCGGCTTAATCTTCCTGCCTTCTCTTACCAGCAGAGCGCCTGTACCTTTAAGCGCATTTATTTTATGAGCGCTCACGCTGTAAAAGTCAACTTTGCTCCCCGAAAGGTCGATATTAGTTTTCTTAAGTGCCTGAACTCCGTCGCTGTGGAAAAGACATTGTGGATTCTTTGCTTTCACTGCTGCTGCAATCGCCCTTATATCGTTAATAGCTCCCGTCTCGTTGTTCACATGCATTATGCTGACCAGTACAGTGTCTTTCGTCACCAACTGCGCAACAGCTTCCGGCTTTACACAAAAGTTCTGCGGCTTAATATAATCCACCTTTGCTCCCTGCTGTTCAAAGTGTATAAATGTCTCGTATACAGAAGGATGCTCAACTGCGCTCGTTATATAGTGTGCGTTCTTTTTGAATGCAGAGCTTAGCGCCATGTTGTTCGCTTCCGTGCCGCCGGAATTGAATATGACGCTGCCCGAAAAGCCAGTTAATCCCAGCAGAGCCTGCCTTGTGTTTTTCATTTGTACAGAAACGTCCGCTGCCCCCGAATATGCACTTGATGGGTTGAACCAACCGTCTTTCATGTGAAATTCTGTAATATCTGCATATTTCGGTCTTGTCGTTGCTGCATTGTCAAAATAAATTAACAAAAAAATAGTGCCTCCTATAGCAAAATAGTATATAATATAATATCAGTTTAGTGTATAATATACAATGTTGTATGAAAAATTACAGCGCTTTTGTTACTACAATTTATTCTGGAGAGAGATATGAACAAGTGCCCCAAATGCAAATACAACCTGAGCAGTTCTGATGTGCTGTGTCCTAAGTGCGGCGCCCTTGTGGAAGAAATAAATACAAATGTTCCCATTAGCAGACCTTTGAACGATGTTTCTGAAACGGAGGACGATACTAAAGGTTCATCACTGCCCGACCATTATGAAAATATAATATTGTATAACGAAACCTTCCCGGTAATAGATTCCGAACCGTCTTCAAAGATGGACGAGCCTCCCGCTCCTCCTGAAGAAGAACCCGAAGATTTTAACATCGAGGATATCTTTAGTGACCAGAGCGGCACAAAACATGTCAATCCCCTGCTTGCCCATATTGAAAAACAGATGAACAGCAAACACGATGATTATAATGATGTTCTGAGCGAAGAAGATGAAGAAACGGATGATTCATTTGAAGATGAAAACCAATTTGAAGATGAAAACCAATTTAATAACGAAGTAATTATGGAAGATGAAGCAGAGCTTCAAGAAGAGTCTCTGCAAGAAGAACTTGAAGATATAAGTGATGAAGACGATGAGATCTACACACAAGAACAAAAGGCAGAAGAAAAAGATGCGCCGGCTCCCATAGCTATAGATGAGCTCCAGGAAATTGCGAAGGAAATAACCCAGTCATCAGAAGAACCGAAAGACGACTTTCCAATAAGCGGAGTACCAGCATATTCGAAAGTATATCTTGACGCTATCCGAAACGCAATCGATGATAAAGAAGAGGAAGATCTTGAAATAGACGAGTTCGATCCTGAAGCTTATATGGAAAAATTCAAATCCGAAAGCAAACAGGAAGCAGAGCCTGAAAACATTGAAGAAGGGCAACCGGCAGATGAGCCTCAGGTCGAAGTTGTGCCAGTGGAAGAGCCGACTAGAAGGCGTTATAATCCTAACAAACCTAAACCAAAATATGATGAAGCAGAAATTCTGCAGGAAGAACAGCGGCTGGCTGAAGAAGCAAAGGCAAAAGCCCAGGAAGAGCAAAGCCACGAAACTGAGAAAAAACCTGAACAAGCTGCCCATCAGCCGGAACCTGAACCGGAGAAAGAAAAAAAGAAAACTAAGCAGGAGGAAGAAGCCGATGCACTGGAGCTTGAACTTGATCCTGCAAGGTTCTTCATTTCGGACGAAAAAGAACAAGAAACAGAAGACGAGCATTTTATAATTGAGCAGGAAGAACCAAAACCGGAAAAACAGCCAGAGCCTTCAAAGGTAGTATATGACTATGACACAGGCGATGAAAAAGAAAAAAAATCTTTAATAGACAACCCTCTTTCTACAATATCATCGTCAAGCAGCAAACGCTTCCCTGTATGGGCTTCCGTGCTGATTTGGATAGTCATAGCAGGCAGCATATTCTTCGGAGCTTACAGCTTCGATAAATACGTCAGAAACAATTATGAAAACTACGATAACTTCATATACCAAATCACTGATGGCAAGGTCGATTTTACAGAAACCGAATAAACTGACCGTGGTTAATAAACCCCCAACAAGTCATGACCACCCGTAAAACGGGTGGTTTGCACTAGCCCTATAAGGGCATGTTACCGGCCAGCGCCTAAAGACGCTGGCTTTCACTTTGTTCAAGCCTCCACTGCCGTTGCCTCTTTTGCCACTCCTAAAGGAGTATTTGTACTACCAGCTACCCCTTAAAAGGGTTCTCATACTCTTTTACACTCAGCTTATCTAAAGCTATGTCGTGTTTCTCCTGCTCTTGGATATATTTTGTTATTGTTGCTTCATTTAACCCTACTGTACTAACATAATATCCTTCTGCCCAAAAATGCCTGTTGCCAAATTTATACTTTAAGTTTGCATGCTTATCAAACATCATCAGTGCACTCTTTCCCTTCAGATATCCCATAAAACTTGATACGCTTATTTTGGGCGGAATACTCACCAGCATATGTATATGATCCAGCATTAGATGTCCTTCCAATATCTCTACACCTTTGTATCTGCATAGTTGCCTCAATATCTCTCGCATACTGCTTTTATATTGATTATATATTGCTTTGCGCCTATACTTAGGTGTAAATACTATGTGATATTTACACATCCATTTTGTATGTGCTAAACTATGTGTTTTGTTTGCCATTAAGTCACCTTTCCTTTCTTGTTATAGAGACTTGAACATCCCTATACTACTGGTTTGGTGACTTTTTGTATAACTTTTATCGCTCACCCGCATAGCGGGTGGTTTATATTTCGCACGCTTTGCGTGCTCAACTGGCTAAAGCCATAATAAAAAAAGCTATTTACTAAAATAGCTTTTTATTATATAAGAATTTTACTGCGGTTCCGTCGTCTCTTCCTCAACTACCGGGAATATAACATAGTCAGGCAGATACTCAAGCGGTTCGCCATTCTGTGCCAAAAAATCCTCATACTCGTCTTCAGGTATCCACTGAACATCATTTTCGAGATCATAGTCCAGCACCATGAATTTGCTCTTCTCACTATCGGTAAAGTGCCACCATTCAGTGTTTATAGTGGTAAACCCGCAGCTCTTCATTATTTTCGTCATATAGTTCATGTTTTTTATCGCCTGATTACTTCTTTCTGGATAATCCAGTATTTCAGGGAACTCCTTCAAAATAGCTTCATACTCCTCGCTGCCTTCTTCATAGTCATAAATGTTCGGCAAGTTTCTATAGGAAGATATATTCAGTGTCATCATGAACGACGGCATCGGTATCTGTTCACCTGTGTCCAGCCTTTCAAGCGTTATATCTACAGCAGCTCCCCTATTGTGGTTGGAAGGGCTCTTGCTGGGGTTTGCAACAAACCTTCCGTCACGAATGGCTTCATACAAAAGCACAGAGACAGAATACGGCCTGTAACCGTCATACAGCCTTATCCTGTATCCGTCCTCTTTGAACTTTTCCTGCGCAAGCGCAAGCTTTTTAGCTGTCTCCTCCTGCAGAAGACATGCACCCGCAGGGTATAAAACCTTGTCCATATAATTATCCTGCGAAGCAAAAGTAAGCCAAATCTTCAGGTCAGGTACAACTGCCCTTACGTCCACCATCTTGCTCACATATGTTTCACCGTCAACTGTAGCTTCAAGCGCAGGCACATAAGCATACTGCACAGGCACATTTTTGATATACTGTGCAAACACATAAGCCTCCCCGCCTTCCCAAGCTATCTTGTGCCAGACATCACCAAGTTCCAGAATGGTAACTGTGTCTCCGTCTTTTAGAGAGCCTATCTTCTCTGTATTTGTGCCCGGTCCTTTTCTCACGCTAAGCGCAGAGGTCGGGTCCGAAAGCTTTACATAAGGCGTCGGCGTCGGCTCCGGTGTAGGAGACTCCGTGGTCACCGGTGTTTGTTCGGGTGTCTGTGCAGGCTCAGTTGTAGAACCAGGCGTCGGTGTCTCTTTCTGTGTAACGTCCGGCGTTATATCAACAGCGTCCTGCTGTGTTTGCGTACTGCAAGCGCCCAGCAGTAAAGTAATCGACAATATCATTAAAGCAATTTTTTTCATATCTTTTCTTTCCGTTAGTTCCCTTTTGTCTTGTTTTTTTCGTTATAAGCATATTACCATAATTTCTGTAAAAATAAAACAGCAGACGATGAAAACACCACCGTCTGTTGCTTATTTATACGATACTCTCTTATATTCCTTTAAGAAACGACATCACCTTTGTAACTTATGAGTGAAGCGTCATGCACTCCGTCTATCGAGCCAAATGCATCAATAGCTCCGATATCGCCCCTCTTAATGTTCATTTCTATAGTAAGCTCTATCAAACTTCCCGAAACTATTTTAGACTTAAGCTTGCCCTGAGGAAGATGCCTTAAAACATCTTGCACCTGCTTCTTGCTGCTTTCGTCGAATCGCAGCACCAATATATACGGCAGATTCTTCTTCGAGCGGACAAGGTTCCATATTATCAGCAGCAATCCTATCAGAATTGAAGCAATCGCTGCTTCAATATACAGCCTTGCCCCCAGCGTTATACCTGCCGCAATAGCCCAGAACATGTATATGGTATCGCTCGGCTCTTTCACTGCCGTTCTGAAACGGACAATCGACAACGCACCAACCATACCAAGAGAAAGCAGCAGGTTGGTTGATATAGGCAGTATGACCATCGCCGTTACCATGCTGAGCATAACTAGCGACGTGCCAAAGTTCTTCTCAAAAACGACTCCGCCGAAAGTAACTCTATATATGATATATATGAATATACCAATCAGAAATGCTGCACCCAGTGTAATAATAAAGTCCCAAATAGTAAGCGGTGCAACATCACCTGCATCCGATACGACGCCTGACTTGAAATAATCAGCAATGCCTCGCAGTGCGGGAGCAAGCCTGCTGCCCTCTGCCAAATTTAAACTAACCAACGTTCCCACTTCTGTTTCCTCCTAATAATATTTCCTGCATAATACATATTTTGAAATCGCACTCCGTTTTACAGCGCTGACGCTGCCAAGAGCACATTTAACACTTTCCGGCAGATATCTGTTAAACTTGACTTCAAGCACCATCAAGCCGTTATCGAACACCGGCAGGACCGGTGTCTTAGGGTCGAATATATCTGTCAGCATCGTGCTTCCTTTAAGGTCTATATCAAACGTAATCCTCGTATCTTCAATGGGATATACGTAGGCCTCTCGCCAATAGTCAACAAGCACCCTCGGACGCAGCAGCCTCATCTTCATATTCGAATAGAACTCTCTTGCAACAGCGTTGTCTTTTTCAAGAAGGAAGCTGCCGTCACCGGCGATTATGCTGTCGTACTCCTGTCTTGATATCCTTATGCTAGTCTTGCTTATGAATTTGCCATGCTTGCTCTTTTTCTCCAGCTTGATGTTCCCGTCATCAAGATTATATATCCTTATCCTGAACTTGCACCTGTCGTCCACTCCGCTTATCTTTTCTGCAAGCGCCGTTTCATATATATCGTCAAAATAAAGACTTCTTATATGGTATCCACCGTTCTCATCAACATTGTCGTCCGGATACATAACGGCGCCAAGCGCTGTTCTTAAAAGCATATGATCCTTATAGTTGATATAATACTTCAGCTCGTGCCTGAAAGTCTTTTGGACCTCTTCGGCGTGCACTTCTTCTCCACGTGCTGCTCTCATCATTGGCTCACTGCTCTGTCTCTTCACTGCCACTGGTTGTGCACTTTTTGCTCTTTCTGGCTCAATGAACTCCAGTTCAGCAGGCTCCTCCTGTCTTTTTACTGGTTCTTTGCTTGCCTTCTTATATTCTGAACGCTTTTCAGCGTTTATCTCAATCTCCGGCTGTTTTTCCTCAAGTCTTGGTTTATTCGCTCTTATCTGCACTCTGCGCGGTTCTTCCGTTTCCGCTCTAAAGGGTTTTAGCTCTTCTTCAGGCTTTCCCGAAAGCACCCTCTGCGCTTCTTCGCTGATTCTATCCAGTTCAAGCTCCTGCAGCAGCGCTTGCTGTCTTAGCTTCTCTGCCTTTTTATCAGCCCTGATGTGCTTCTGCATTACACTACTTGAGTCGCTGATTGGCGGTTTAAGCTCCTTTTTTTTCGGCTCAGGCCCGGTTTTTTTGCGCTCTGGCTCTACTCTCTTCTCCTGCCTCTTCACTAAAGGCTCAGGCCTCTTTATCTTCGCCCTTTTCTCATCAATACCATAGTCTATGTCATGGACCGCTTCTTTTGCTTTCACGCTTTCCTTTGAAATCGGCGAGAATACATCAAGCTCCTTTTTCTTTTCAGCTGAAGCTTTTTTTGCGACCACAGTTCTAGAGCCACGTTTTGGTGCTCTCGATGTGTCAGGCTTTCTGCTGCCTGTTTTTTTATCCAGCATCAAATCAAAAGTACTCTTCTTGTCCAGGTCCACAGGTTCTGAATCGGCAGAAGTTTTCACAAGCGGCTTCTCTTTTTTCAGTTTTTTAAATATGTCTTCATCTTTTCTGGGCACTTTCTACCTCTTCTATCAATCCTGTGCTATTGCATCATCAAGCATGCTTTTCTGTTCAGCCGAAAGGTTGAAAGTTGCTTTTAGCTGAGCAACAACATCCTGATTTCTCGTTCTTGCAAACTTCCTCATGTTTTCAACGTTCGCCTCCCAGTTAGACACCGTGCCGCCGAAAGTTTCTCTTTCAGCAGGTATCTCATCTGCAATAAGGCTTGCCTGATGGTCTATTTCAGCAAGTACTCTGTCTGTATCATAAACCTCGTCCATCGTCCAGGCAAAGCGTTCTATAAACTCGTCAAACCATGGTTTGTAATCAAGAAATCCGTTCAACAGCGATGAGCCCGCCTTGGACATATCCATACGCCATTTCAGCGTTTGATGCCCCGTCGGGTCTTCCACCACTCTGAATGTCCAGCAGAAGTCATAGAATATCTGCTTCCACTTACCGTCCGGCAATATCTGATAATACTCAAGGTTCCCATAGTCGGAGTTCGCTATCCATATCTGGTTTATCATTAGATCCATGAAGCTGTCGGTATCAACATACTGAGCCACGTAGTCAAAGTTTTCTTTTACCGACATATCATGACTGTCAACAAAGCTGATGATCTCGCCATATTCCTTCTTGGAGCCTTGCAGCAAACCCGACGATCCCTTCATTATGTTCATGTTGTCCGGGTCACTCACTCCTTCGTGCTGGGCAATGAAATCCTCGTTGCGCTTCTCCTGCATATAGTAAACGCCCCAGTATTTCCCGTTTATATACAGTACATACGGCCTCATAGCCTGGATTATAAAATTAAAGCCCTGCCCTTCAACAAGTGAAAGTATAGTTGCTTCTTTTATCTTCGCCGCATTGGAATCTTGTCCACCCTGCCTAAGCTGTATAGACTGATATTCCGTAAAAGGCCTGTTGTCAAAGAACGCATATCTCATAACACCCGTGCCGTATTCACTTCTTGCGAATATCGCAAACGATTTTTGCTCATGGTCTCTGGAATAGCCGCCCTGTATCCTTATGCCTATGTTCTGCGCAAACACCTGCTGTCCGTTCTCATCAAAAACTTCGAACGATGCAGGCCGCTCCGCTTCCTGTCCGGACGCCGAATAGTTTGCGTCTTTATAATGCCCGGGGCTGCCGGCAATTTCTACAGCGTTCGGCCCCAGCATATATATGCCTGTCTGCGGATCAAACAAATAGTCATTCTCTGTCACAACCGACAACAACGGCAGGCTGTGTGTTTCGCCTATAAAATATGTATTAGTGCTTATCTCGCTCTGTATGAAACCGTCCTTATACGTTCTTGCACGTATCATACCCGTCTGCGGTATGCTTATCGGCCCCGAATACAGGCTGTCATTCTGCGTCGGCTCGCCGCCGTCCAGCGTATAATATATCTTTGCGTCCTCTTCTGAACACGACAGCGAAACCTCAACTGCGCTGTCATAGCTGCCCGCAGCAGTCCCTGCCTGCGGCGCTGCCAGCAGTCCGGAATATGCGTTTGTATTAGCAGTACCCGGTGTTGCATCCTCAAAGTAGAAAAGCTCATTCCTGCCCTCCTGCCTTCCTATGGATATATCGTGTGGCGCATATGTAAGTATCAGTCTGTCCTGCAGCACTCCCTGCGGGTCATACAGTGCAACAACTTCTCCGTCGCCGCTAAGGCGGAAGTTTGCATGCAAATAATTAAACTGTGCATCCGTTTCAGTGTCGCCAGACGCCATAACCACCAGGTATTGTCCTGCACCTATGGTTTTTCCGTCAAACTTGAATTTTGAAGGGTTGTTCTGGTCGTCGCTAAGGCTGTATCCGGTAAGGTCAACATCTGTGTCTCCCCTGTTGTAAAGCTCTATCCAGTCGTAATACTCTCCGTCTGCTTCCTCCAGCACGCTGCCGTTTGAAACCATTGCTTCGTTTATAACGACCTGTCCCGTTGAAACAACATTGGTTTGCATAAAAGAAGCAAAGCCGTCAGATGTGTTTACCAATCCAGGAGTCGGCTTTCCTGTAGCTTGCCATTCGTCCGTATAGGTTCCATCCTGCCCTATGACTCTGGAATATGACCAGTCGGTATCGATTTCCCGTAGCGTCACGCTGTCTGCAATCAGACCAAAAGGATTAGAGAGCACCACTGTCTCTTCAAGCGAAGATATCCTAAAGCTTGCCTGCAAGTCCCCGCCTTCAGAATACTCTGCCCCTGAAGCGAATATCAGCAGATACTGTCCCGGGTCAATCGAAACCTCCGGGAATGTCCATTTGCCAATGTTGTCGATATCATCAGAAAGCTTGTAGCCGTCAAGGTTTACGGTTGTGCTTCCTTCGTTATATATTTCGATATAATCGTTGAATTCTCCGTTAGCATCAGCGATAGTCGTCCTGTTCTGCGACATCACTTCCGTTATTATTATCATTTCATCATCGGTTTTTCTGCTCTCCATAAATGCCGCAACACCTGCTTCATCATTAGAAAAACCCGGTGATGGTTCCATAGCCATCCACTGACCATCGGCACCCCTTCCAACAGATATACCAGTGATCTGGTCCTCATATTCAACTGAATCCACCGGTGTGCCCATAGTGTCAGAAAGGTATACCCCGCCTTTTTCTGAACTTAGTTTAAAACCGGTATGATAAAAACCGGAAGTTTGCGATGATGCGCTGGCGGCAAATACTACTAAATATCCGCCCGGCTCCATAGTAACATCCGGGAATGCCCATTTTATATTAGTGCTGTCGTCCGAAAGGCCGTATCCGTAAAGGTTCACGGAACTGTCCGTTGGATTGTACAGCTCTATCCAGTCGCTGTAGTCACCGTTTCCGTCCGCTATGGTGCTTTTGTTAGACGCCATAAACTCGTTAATGATGACAGACCCGCCGTCCTCCGCTTGTTCTTCTTTTTCTGCGTTAAGACCGTATATCAGAAGACCGGCGAATAATACAGCTGTCAGCAAACCTGCAATGATATTTCGGACTCTTTTCCTCAAAAATATATCTCCCGCAAGAAAAAATTTACTTTAGCATTTTAACATGTATCGCTCTTAAATACAACTTAAGAATTTCATACAGATATTAACAATAGATAAAAAGCTCTTTGAAATACTGTATTCTCATACTTAGCATCCAGCCTCTTTCTCCAATACATATAATTACATATGTGCATTTCATTTCCGAGTTCTGATGAACCCAAACCATTTTCGCTGACGTCAGCTATAGAACTTTTTTAAGCTTGTTTTTGCCTCGGCTGTTATTCTCTCTTCGTCAACACTTACAAGCTTTCCGCCGTCCACAACTATCCTTCCGTCTACAACAGTGCAGTCCACACTGCCTTTAAAACCAACTGTGCCCAGCATGGATTTTGCGTCAAAATCCGCTCCGACAAGTTCTATTCGGTCTGTGCTCACCATAAAGCAGTCGCCCGCACAGCCTTCCTTAAGCTGCCCTATATCGTCTCTGCCCAGCACTCTGGCGCTCCCTCTTGTGGCGATTTTCAGCATATCATAGCCCGACGGTGCCTGTTTGCTGGAATTAAGCCGGTGAAGCAAGAACCCTACTCTTATCTCCTCCAGCATATCAGAGCCATCGTTGCTTGCGCTGCCGTCCACTGCCAGCCCCACGGGCACTCCTTTTTCCAGCATCTGCGGTATCTTAGCTATCCCCGAAGACAGCTTCATATTCGATATCGGACAGTGCGCAACGCCTGTCTGCGTCTTTGCCAGATAGTCTATCTCATCGTCGTTGAAATATATACCGTGTGCAAACCAAACATCGCTGCCCGTCCAGTTTAGATCCTGCATCACTTCCAGTGGACGCTTGCCGTACTTTTCAATCATGAAACGCACTTCATCATTAGTTTCTGCAAGATGTGTATGCAGGCGCACTCCGTACTGCCTTGCAAGAGCTGCGCTGTCTATCATAAGCTCATCCGTAACACTGAACGGCGAGCACGGTGCAAGCGCTATGCGTCTCATAGACAACTTCGAAGGATCATGATACTTTTCAATCAACCGCTGTGAATCTTTCAGTATATCGTCAATCGTCTGTACGACGCTGTCCGGCGGCAGTCCGCCGTCCTTTTTACTTAGCGACATGCTGCCTCTCGAAGCGTGCATCCTTATCCCCAACTCCTGCGCAGCCTCGAACTGTGTGTCAATTAGCTTATCCGCACCCTTGGGGAAAACATAATGATGGTCAAAACAAGTGGTGCACCCCGTTTTCAGAAACTCTCCCATACCGACCATCGAAGTCGCCCTCACCCATGTTTTGTCAAGATTCTTCCATATCTCATAAAGCTGAGTAAGCCAGTCGAAAAGCTCTAGGTTCTGCACCTGCGGCAGGTTTCGGGAGAATATCTGATACAGATGATGGTGTGAGTTAATAAGTCCCGGATACATTACCATGCCTTTCGCATCATAAACGCTATCAGCCTCTTTGTTCTCTTTGCCGATATAATTAATTTCTCCGTCCGTAATTAACATGTTGACATTATTGAAAACATTGTAGCTATCATCACACGTGACCATCGTTCCTATGTCTTTAATGAAAAGGCTTGCCATCATCGTCTCCTTCCATAAGCTTATCTGATGCCGTCAGAGCTGGGCCAGGAACTCATAAGCTATGTCATTCTGCCCCTGAAATGTCTCATGTCCGTAGTCGGGGTATATTATCATTTCCTTTACGGATTCTATCTTATTGTAAGCAGCAAATTGCGTACTTGGCGGGCAAACGTCATCCATCAGCCCTGTTATCATGAGCACCTTTGCTTTTATCCTGTGCACTATATTCTGCAGGTCTATGTAAGAAAGTGTCTCGAAAAGTTCATCTTCCTTTTCATGCCTTGGGTCAAACATCCTAAAATAATCTTTAATCTCTTTATATGCTCTTTCTGCAAGGTCCATTTCCCACACACGCTTATAATCACACAAGAACGGAAATTGCGGAACGGCAAGCTTCATCTCCGGTACAAGACTTGCGCATGCAAGCGTAAGCGCACCTCCCTGGCTTCGTCCTTTGCAACCCACACGTGTCTCATCCACCCAGTTAAAGCCCATAACGAGATATGCCAGCTGTGCGGCATCAAGGAACATCGCCCTGTAGAAAAGGCTCTCAGGCCCGTCCTCCACCCCCCTAACTATATGCCCGTATATAGAGCTGGCACCACTGCTTGAATCATCACGGGAACGTCCGCCCTGTCCGCGGCAGTCCATAGAAGCAACTGTATATCCCATAGCTACGTAAGGCAGTTTATCCGTCCAGTCTCCGCTGTTGCCTTTATAGCCGTGGAATTCCACCACAGCGGGATTCTTGCCCTTCGGCTGCTTGGGAGTCAGCAGTTTTGCGTATATCCTTGAGCCCCCGATGCCTGTAAAATACATATCATAGCACTCTGCCACAGGCGAAGAGAACTCCGCAGGTTCAATACTTAAATCAGCATCTATACTCTTCATTTCTTCAAGCGAGCGGTCCCAAAACTCATCGATATCTGCAGGTCTAGGGCTCCTGCCCATATATTCCTTCAGTTCATCAAGCGGCATGTCTATCAGCGGCATACAACACCTCCACAAATAATATAAACTAATAATAAATCATTTACTGCTCGTTTACAACCGCATTTCTGCATGATGTAAATTTGTTACAGGAGTTGCGCATTTGAGCATACTATGATAGCATTTCTACCAAATGGTAAAAGAGCCCCGCACTTCACACAGGCAAAAAACTATTTTACCACAAGGAAGTTTATGAAATTCTCGCTTGGCAAAGAGATTGACGCAACCAAAGGCAGCCTTACGAAAAACCTTTGGAAAATGTCCTGGCCTCTCATAATCATCAACCTGATACAGGTGATATACAACCTAACAGACACATTCTGGGTAGGTCAGCTTGAAGACAGCGCAAACGCAATAGCAGCTGTTTCTACCAGTTTTTCAATAGTGTTCGTTGTCGTTTCGTTTGCTATCGGCTTAAACGTTGCAACTGCAGCTCTCGTTGCTATGTATTACGGAGCAAAAGATCAGAAAAACCTTGAAGCAGCATGTTTCACTTCGATAATACTGATAGGCAGTGTTGCACTCGTTTTCGCAGCAGCGGGCCTTATTTTCCGCCGACAGTTGTTAAATCTCATAAATACTCCCCCTGAAATATACGAATATGCACTTGAATACTTCACTATTATAATTTCCGGCGTTGTATTTGCTTTCATGTCGTTCGTTTTCTCAGGCATACTGCGTGGCGTCGGCGACGTTATAACGCCAATGATAGTCGGCGTTGTTTCCGGTTTGTTGAATATGGCTCTTGACCCCTTTATGATATTTGGCTGGGGTCCGTTCCCGGAATTGGGTGTTGCAGGTGCCGCATATGCCACAATCATCGCACGAGCACTCATGGCTCTTTTCCTTGCATGGCTGGTTTTCTCCGGCCGGCATCAGCTAAAACTGCAACTGCGCCATCTTAAAGTGCACTGGCATATCGCAAAGAAGCTTATTAAAATAGCTATACCGGCAAGTATATCGCAGGTCACGCTCTCGCTGTCAGGGTCAGTACTTTTTTCAAGGGTCAATATGTTCGGTGCAACAGCAAGCTCTGCCTATAGCCTTGGTACCAAGCTCGATTCGCTCATTTTCCTTCCGGGCATGAGCCTTTCGCAGGCAGCAGCAACTATAGTCGGTCAGAATATAGGAGCCGGTGAGAAAAAGCGTGCCTTCATAGGCGCGCGCACAGCTATCTTCCACAGCGGGCTCATTACACTTACTCTTAGCACACTTCTATTTCTGTTCCCAACTGCGATGTTCGACTTTCTGTTTGCAAACGCAGGAGCAGATGTGATATCTCTTGCAAGAAGTTATGTAATGATCATAAGTTTCGGATACGCTTTCCTTTCTGTACGAATAACCATAAACGGCGTATTTCAGGGTTCTGGCGCTTCAGTGCATCTTATGGTAATGACGATAGTCAGCCTTCTGCTTCGTGTAGGGCTCGGGTACGCTTTTTCCTATACAGCTCTCGGAATAAGAGGACTTTTCCTAGGCATATCGATATCTTTTGCAATAAGCTCCATTATCATGTTCATAGTTTTCTCCAGAGGCGGCTGGCAGCATGTAGACCTGATTAAGAAAAAGGAACCAGCCAAAGAAAGTGTTTCTTAAATCGCAATATAAAAGCAGAGAGCTTATGTGCTCCCTGCTTTTTTTGTATCAATGTTATTATTCGGCAGGTTTTTCTCCCCAGCTTATCGCATATCCATATTCGCCGCAATCAAAATCCCTTACCTGTTCTTTAGTTAGATACCCGACGATATCCCAGCCCCTCAGTTCAACAAACAGCCCTTCCTGCTTCAGTCTCTGTGTTTCGCTCTGAAGGAGACTATACAGCTGTTCCAGATATTCATCAGACTTAGTCCACTCATCATATGCCTGCTGCGCAGCGTTCACTTTATCCCTTGCCTCTTTCCATGCTGCTATAACGTCCTCTGTCTGTGCGTGTTCATAATAGATGTCAAAATAGTCAAAAGGATTGTGGTTGTCCCACCCTTGTGCCTGCTCTTCTCCCCTGTCCTGCGCAGCCTTCATCTGTGCATCAAGCCCGGGATAAACATCCTGCAGCCATACTTCGTAAGCATCGTAATACGCTTGCATTTCCGGCACCTTGTCCCACTCTTTATACTGCCTGCCTTCATATTCGAAGTCTTTATCAAGATTGAAACAGGCGCCCAGCTTAACATAGAAATAAGCGTCTTTGTTGCCAAGGCTGCTAACAGAATTAGTTACGCTTTGTGTCAGCACTGCTTCGCCCTGCTGCGGTTCAAGTTCCTCTTCAGCAGCACTGTCGCCATAAATCAACTTTTCACCTGCAACAGCGTCTTCAAGGCTGCCTTCCGGCTGTTGTGTCTGTACGTTTAAATCCGGGCTTTGGTTATTATCCATATCGCTGGAATAGTCCGGTAAAACACCACATGCCCCGGCAAACAGCATAAGCGCTGCCGATAATACTACTATTGCTTTTTTCAAGATCTTACCCTCCAGTTAAAAACTTATGTCGCTATCTAAGACGTCAGAAAACCGCAAATAGTTCCTTTCGCATTCTAAATACTACCAGATTATTGCGTTTACTTCAAGAAAGATGTAAAATATTATTTAGAAAGGACGGTGCTGATAATGACAATCTATGATTTTACAGTTAAAAATAACAAAGGCGAAGACGTTTCACTCTCAGAGTATAAAGGCAAAGTCCTTCTCATAGTGAACGTAGCTAGTAAATGCGGTTATACGAAGCAGTATTCCGGCCTGCAGGCGCTGTATGGAAAATATAAGGACAAAGGCTTTGTAATACTCGGTTTCCCCTGCAACCAGTTTGCTAACCAGGAACCGGGAACAGATGCAGAGATACTTTCCTTTTGCCAGGTAAATTTCGGGGTGACATTCCCCCTGTTCAAAAAAATCAAAGTGAACGGTAAGGACGCAGACCCGCTTTATGTTTATCTTAAAGAGCAGGCAAAAGGCAACCTTGGCAGCGCCATAAAGTGGAACTTCACCAAGTTCCTTGTTGACCGGGATGGTAACGTGCTGGATAGGTACGAATCTAAAACCACACCGGAAGAACTCGACAGTATAGTGGCCGATTTGCTTTAGTGAACCGCATAAATAACTAAAACGACTTAAGCCTCCGGCTGGTTTACAGCCGGAGGCTTTTTATATCATCACCAGCAGCAGTGCGATATAGCAAATACAATATTTGTCTTTACTTATAACATTTTATAATAAATAATAGTTCTGTGGCTTTACTCTTTACAACTTCATTACATCTATACATTAGAATGCTATACGGAGGTCTGTTATGGCTAGAATACTAATTGCAGAAGACGACAAAGCTATCAGCGAACTCGTTGACAGAAACCTTACCCTAGTCGGGCACAGCTGCATTCAGGCTCACTGTGGAACAGAAGCGATCGCAGCGCTCGATACTCACGAGTTTGACCTTTTGATACTGGATATAATGCTTCCGGACATAAGCGGCTTCGATATAATTAAGCAGTCTGGTGGCACAGCGGTAATTTTTCTTACAGCTCGTGATGCAGTTCAGGACAGAGTCCACGGCCTTAACCTAGGTGCAGACGACTATATAATAAAGCCTTTCGAGATTTTAGAGCTTCTTGCACGTGTGCAGGCTGTTTTGAGACGCACTAAAACGGACGATGAACCGCTTGTTCTCGGAAATGTAACCGTGGATTTCCCAGCCAGAAAGGTGTATCAAAGCGGAGTGCTGACCGAGCTTACTCCTCAGGAGTTCGAGCTTTTGCAGATACTCGTTCTCAACCGCAACATAGCCCTTTCACGCAGCATACTTTTAGAGCTTGCATGGGGTTTTGACTACTACGGCGACACACGGACAGTAGACGTACATATTCAGAAACTTCGAAATAAGCTAGGCTGGGAAGATTGCATCAAAACCGTATATAAAGTCGGATACCGTTTGGAGGTCTAGTTTCTAATGAGAGTATGGGAAAAGAACTATCTGTATACTCTAATACTGTTTATTGTTTTCTTCTTTACATGCATTCTTATAATAGTACAGACATCTTTTTCAGCAATGCTGAAAACCCAGCGCGAAAATGATATGAACCAGGCACACTTTATTTCACATGCTATATCTTCAGACATATCAGCTCTGGAAAATCGTCAGGCAGACAGTTCCGCTGCCCTGAGCAATGTCGTTTCACTATACTCCAACTATTATAGTAAAACAGGTATTTCTGTCTCTCTAATAAACAGCGAAGGAAATATTATTCAAGGAAGCGAGATAACAAATATAGATTTTGTGCCAGAAAATGCAATGGTCTGCACTATACGAAAAGAAGGTGCTGGCAAATTTATAAATATAATAAATCCGCTGCAGGAAACATCCAAAGACTATTTTCTTGTCTATGATAAAAACATCAACAATCTCTATCAAAGCCACAACAGACGCACTGCTTTTCTCGTTGTATTAAGCGTTGGAGTTTCAGTAATACTTGCATGCGGGTTGTATTTTACACTGAAGCGCCTCTATCGCCCGCTCAACAACCTTGCGCATGAGCTGCGCACCCCTCTCACTTCCATACAGGGCTACGCACAATATCTTCAGATAGCAGCGCTCAGCGATGAAGAACGCTATAGCGCCACACAGTTCATAGTTGACGAAAGCCGCAGGTTGTCAGACATAACAAACAGTCTTCTCATTATGGCAAACCTTCGTGAAGGCAGCGTCACTAAGAAGAAAATAAATATAAGAGAAGTTTTCGACAGCGCTAAAATGTCTTTCATAAATATTGAATACTCAGTGCAGCAAAAGCACTTCTTTGGCGACCCGACACTTCTGCAGAGCCTTGTAAATAATCTCGTTTCAAATTCTGTAAAGGCAAGCATTGAAGGCGATACAGTTTTGCTGAAATCATATGATAACACCATTGAAGTGACAGATCACGGAAAAGGTATGAGCGAAAAAGAGCTCCTTCGTGCCAACAACCCCAGTCACCAAGCCAAAGGCGGTTCCGGTCTTGGTATACCGCTATGCCACCAGATAGCAAAGCTGCACAAAGCCAGGCTTTCATTCGAATCATGCCTTGGAGAAGGAACAACAGCAAAAATAACTTTTACAACTTGATAATACAATGATTATAAATTCATGAAAAGAACAGTGCATGATATAAGAAAAAGCAAAGGAGAACTTCCTATGAAGAATAAAGGAAAGCTTAAAATCATACTTATAACATTCGGCGCTATAGCTGTATGCACGGCTGCTCTGATCGGCGGTATCGCCATTGCAGGCAACGTTGAAGAAAACAAAATTATTAAAACAGATTATTCTGATGAAGGCGAAAAGCAGCAGGATAGCAACGATGCCCTCACAAAAGATAATTCTGTCTCCGTATCACAGTCAGGTGCCGCTCAATCTGGCGAAAACTCTGAAAAAGCGCTTGAAAACAATCAAGATTTGAATACAAAAGACGGCATTTCGATTGACGAAGCAAAAGGCTCGTACCAGTCGATGTACTCTTTGTTCTTCGGTTCCGAGATGCCTGCAAAGCACATAAGCGCTTCACTGCATTCCAACATCAACGCGTGGCTGCTGGGCAATAAAGAAGCCGTCGCATATGTCGACTCTCAAACAGGAGAGGTCACAGCCTTCTATAATATTCGCGGTTATATTGGCGAAACCGTCTTTTCAGAAGATGAGTTTGCATCCTATAAAGAAAGCCTTACTAAAGACCACGATAAGTATATAGAAAAAGCAACCTCTTTTATCGAAAAGAACTTTGCAGACGGAAGAAACATTTCAGAGGTAGTCTTTGACGGTGTTGTTTTTACAGGCGAGCCTGGTAAAAAAGGTACTTTCCGTTTAACACTGCGAGTACTGATGGAAAGCGGCAGCAGCTATTGCATTACATACACTGAAGGCCCGTATAATCTTGACAGGTTCTTTTCATACGAATCTGCAGACAAGTGTCTTTCCGGCAGTTCCTTCGAAAACAGGCCCCCTACCGTATACGACCATCATATATATTCGCCCGAGATAGTCTACGATTCTCAGATAGGTCCGGAACACTTAACAGTTGACGAAGCGATGGATCTGGCAATCGAATATTGCGAAACAATTACAGGCAAAACATTGGAGAAGCCTCTGATTTCAGCGCGTTTCAGGATATCAGGCAGCGCACAGCGAGCTTTATGGTATATTTATGATGATTATTTTTCCATCAGTTTTGATGCTATAACGGGAAATTTGATAGATTTCACTCATGGTAATGCGGATGAATTCGATACAAATGACCCTATGCCAAAACCTTATATAATTGAAAATGATGAAGATGATTATTTTGCAATGGCAAAAGAAGTATTAGGTAAATATTTGAAGAACAGTGGCAAAGTCGATTATATGATGATCGATGGCATTCAGGTTATTTTTGACGACTACAATAATCCCGTATCTTATTTGGTAGACTGCCATGTAATAATGGAAACGGGTCCGTGCTATACAATAAGCTTTGCGGGAAGCGATAAAATACTTTGGCGTATATACTCTTTCGACTCAGAAGCAGATCTGTTTGGTATTTAGAGACCAGAATTGCTGTTAAAGCTTGTCCGAATACAGCATCGTTTCTCAATGTCATTAAGTATGAAGACACTCAATCTAATATATGAACATCTATAGTCGAATACATAAATAGAAAAACCGGCATCAATCCGCTCTGTCGGTTTTTTCTTTATATCGTTTACCTTTGCATGAACTCGCTCCGCACACCTTCATCCGCCATGGCGGCGGTGTGCTCTGCTCTGGTTTAAGGCCCCTAGCCTAAACCAAATAAAAAAGTACTCTATAGAGTACTTTTTTATTTGGTAGGCGATCGGGGATTCGAACCCCGGACACCCTGATTAAGAGTCAGGTGCTCTAGCCAACTGAGCTAATCACCCAAAAAAAATATTGATCACACTGAGTGTGATTGGAGCGGGTGATCGGGATCGAACCGACACAACCAGCTTGGAAGGCTGGGGCTCTACCATTGAGCTACACCCGCAAAGGTTTTAAGAGAAGTTCCCTCCTCTTTGCAAACACAGTCTGCGTAAATTTCACCGATAATCGATGTGGAGCGGAAGACGGGATTCGAACCCGCGACTTCGACCTTGGCAAGGTCGCACTCTACCACTGAGTCACTCCCGCATATTGCTTTTGGTGCGGGCGAAGAGATTTGAACTCCCACGCCACTAGGACACTAGATCCTAAATCTAGCACGTCTGCCAGTTCCGTCACGCCCGCATGATGCACCCTAATCAACGTACCAGCAAAATTGGCACTTTGGTATTCTAACACCAGATGCATTATTAGTCAATATCGTATCGACTATTTATTTTGACCGCAGCATTTTTTATATTTTTTACCGCTTCCGCACGGGCACGGCTCGTTTCTTCCTATTTTGCTTGAAACGGCCTGCTTGTCTTTCCGCCATTGGTCACGAATGATTTTGCGCTCTTCCTGAGAAAGAATATCGTCCCACTCATCTAAAGTATACAGCCATTTCGCCTTTGCTTCAAGCATGTTGTAATACAGCTTTTTAAAATCTACTTTAAGAGAAACCTTGCTGCCCTCTTTCAGCTTGTCAAGGTCATACTCTTTTTCAAGGCTGGTGTTTATGCCGTCCATAAACCCTATAAAAACCACACACGTCATGTCAAACTCGCTGGCTATAACAGACAGCTTGTCATCGTAAAAATCTTCTTTCCTGGCTAATATCTTTTTATAGGCTTGCGTCTCTATATCAAAATACTCTTTCCAAAAGGCATCGTTCTCCTGAGGAGTACGCTCCATCTCGGCAATTCCTGTCCATTGGCTTAATAAACTCATTATATCTCCCTATAAACTTGCGTCCAGTCTTCTCTTAATCTCTTTAATAAAATCTTCAGTGCTCAGCTTCTTTTTATTCTCAAGCTCGCTGAGTATCACAAGGTCGCCCGTCATGTCTCCGTCTTCTATTGTCTTAATTGATATCTCTTCAAGCCTCTGTGCGAACGATTCAAGCTCTTTGTTGCCGTCAAGCTCTGCACGCTTTTTAAGCGCTCCTGTCCATGCAAACAGTGTAGCCATACAGTTGGTAGAAGTCGTCTCCCCCTCAAGATGCTTGTAATAGTGCCTTGTTACTGTTCCATGCGCCGCCTCATACTCATAATAACCTTCAGGTGAAACGAGCACCGAAGTCATCATAGCAAGGCTGCCGTAAGCTGTCGCTACCATGTCGCTCATGACATCGCCGTCATAGTTCATGCATGCCCAGATAAAACCGCCCCGAGAGCGTATTACACGGGCTACGGCGTCGTCTATCAGCGTATAGAAATACTCTATGCCCGCTTTGGCAAACTTTGTTTTATAGCTTGCGTCAAATATCTCCTGGAATATATCCTTGAACCTGTGGTGATACTGTTTGGATATCGTATCTTTTGTAGCAAACCAAAGATCTGTTTTTGTATCAAGCGCAAAGTTAAAGCACGCTTTAGCAAAACTTTCTATAGATTTCGTCGTGTTGAACATACCTCTTACAACGCCGCCCTTATCGTCAAACATTGCAATCTCATGCTTGTCTATGCTTCCATTCCTTTGCGTTATAACCAGCTCTGCTTTTGCTTCACCATCAACAATACACTCAGTTGCATTATATATGTCACCAAAAGCGTGCCTGGCAATTGTTATTGGAAGCTCCCATGTTTTAACCGTTGGCTTAATCCCCTCAACAAGGATAGGCTGTCTGAATACAGTACCGTCGAGTATCTCCCTTATAGTACCGTTCGGGCTTTTCCACATTTTCTTTAAGTCATACTCCTTCACTCTTTGCGCATTAGGAGTAATAGTAGCGCATTTTACGCCGACTCCATATTTCTTTATCGCTCTTGCTGCGTCAACTGTAACGCTGTCGTCCGTCCGGTCACGTTCAGTAAGTCCAAGGTCATAATATTCAGTGTTGAGCTCTATATATGGTTCCAAAAGATAATCTTTGATCATCTTCCACATTATTCTCGTCATTTCATCGCCGTCCATCTCTACGAGAGGAACAGGCATTTTAATTTTGTCCATCAGGTTCTCCTTCTACCAATTCATATATTCGTCTATTTCAAGCAGACTAAAACATTTTATAGTATAACGGCATAAAAAACAAGATTAAATCTTGTTTTATAAAAGAATGCCGATACGTTTTACATATTGATCAGGTATAGAACTTCTCGTAATATTCCTCAACTCCGAAAGCCCGGATAAGTGCTTCTATCGTTGAAGGGCCGGCTACACCGTCCGCTTCAAGTCCCTTTTTCTCCTGAAATTTCTTAAGCTCTTTCATTGTACCGGCGCCAAAATAACTGTCTGCCTTAACGTTATAGCCAAGCTTGTTGAGCATATACTGCACCCGGTATATTCTGTCTTCGGGCCAGCATCCCATCCTCGGCCATTTATACGTGCGTTCATACATCCTCGGAGGTATCTTGTCCGTATTGCTGCGCCCACCGTATCTGTGTATATAGAAGTTATGTCCGCCTATCCTCTTATAGAATTTGTGGCTCCCCCAGTCTACTCCTACTACTCCGGAAGCTTTGAAATAATAAATGTTCTGAGGAACTATCCAGACCTGATAATCGAGCACTTTTCTTGCCGCTATCTTGCACTTAGAGCTTGGCACTATCGTCGATTTATAACCGGAAAACTGCCCCGAAGCTGTAACGACTGACTGAATAGTATTTCCAAAATAACGCCTGTTGAGCACCCTGTTCATAACAACATTGCCCACAGCAACCATACCGTCCAAGCTCTCTCCCCGTGCCTCTCCATGTATAAGCTGCGCAAGTATATACATCTCGTTCTCTGTATATTCGTAATAGTTGTTTGAATACCCGGCTTCATTATAGTAAAGATCTGCATCGACCTTACAGTCGTCTATCATGCTGCTTATGTTTATAGTCTGGTGCGTCGGGTCCGGCTCAGTTGTTACAATAGGAGTTTGTGTTATGCTTGTTGTCGGTATTACTGTCTTTGTCGGTATGGGTGTGCCGGTCTGTTCTGTCAACGCAGACACCATATCAACAGAATCCGACTCATCGATATCGTCCGCTTGAATTTCACCGTTTGCACCAAACGGAACGAATATAAACACCAGCGTTATCGCAACAGCAAGCGCTCCTGCTCCGGAATATATAAAAATCCGCTTTGTTTTTTTTGTCTTTTTCCATCCGGCCGTCTGTGCAAATTTAAGCGCATTATCTCTGCCCTTGGAAGGTATTATTCCCTTTATCCAGGCAGCCACCGCAGATACCGGTTTTGAAAGCCTTCTGCTTACCTTCCTGGCTGCTTTTTTCTGCTGCTTCTTTATCGCTTCAAGCTCTTCATCAAAATTCTTTGGTGCCACTGTTTGCTTTGCAGTTATGCTTTTTGCCGGCTTTGCCTTTTCAGCTTTGCTCGGCTTGACTTTTTGTTTCCCTGTCTCTTCTTTCTCTGTCTTCTTATCTTTAAGCTCTCTTGCTTTTCCGAAAAATCCATGTTTTTCATTTTTATCTGCTGCTTTTACTTTTTCGCTGCTTATGTCTACTGCAGATGTCTCAACCTTCTCCGGTTGCTGTTCCATTTCAATGCTTACGGGCTCTGCAGTAACTTTTCTTTTTTGTTTATCCTTACGGATGCTTTTTTTCTTCTCATTTTTATCGATCGCTTTAGCTGCGCTTTCTTCTTTTTTATCAAGGCTGGAAGCAATTTTTTCTTGTGCCTTTCCTCCTGCACCCTCTTGCAGCTTCTGCTTTTTAGCTTTTTTTACAATCTTTCTATCCTTCTTTTCAGCAATGTTCTCCTCTTTGTTCTTATCTTTATCCTGCTTCAAAGCATTATCTTTGACTTCTTCAGTTTTTTTCTGTTCTATATCCGGTTCAGCCTTTTGGTCAGGCTCGACTGCAAAAAAGTTATTTGTGTTCTTCGGTTCCGTCTGCCTATCTACCACAAAACCACCGTCGCCAAGAAAACTATCAGCTTTTTCTTTTTTACTGCCAAAAATAAAAGCCCTTCCAGACTCCGGCTTTTTATTTACGCCATTATTGCTCTTTTCAGGCTTCCCTGATTTTTTTGCCATATAAATCTCCCAGCGCAACGCTGTTCATTTGAATTGTGTATCAATAATACAGCAAAGAGCCGTTAAAGTCAATGTAAGCGCAATACATCTGTAATATCTCATCTTAGCTAAATTACTTCATCTACAAGCTTTTTTGCCTGCTCTTCGCTTATACACTTGCCAATATCTGCACCCCTGAAGCTCACCGCCTGCACATCATCAGCACCTTTTGCCTTAAGCTTTTTAGCAATTATCTGTGCAGCTTTATTCGGCGTTCCGTCAGCCGGGCCTGCCTGTACGGTGAATACAAAGAAGCTCTTATCTGCTGGTGCAAGGCTTGCAAGAAAGCTGTTTACAGCCGGCGCGGGCTTTGCCGCCCATATCGGTGTTCCTATATATATCATATCATATCCACTCAGCTGCTTCGAATAGTCATCTTTCAGCTTTGTCTTGATGCCGAAGAAAGCCTGAAATCCTGCACTCATGAATACCTTCATTCCTTCAGGTCTTTTTTTAACTTCTTCCAGCTCAAAAGTGTCTGCTTCAAACTTCTTCGCTATCTCTCCTGCTATCATGCGAGTGTTTCCGTCAAAAGAATAAAAAACTACAGCTTTTTTCATAACACACCTCAACTATTATTTTAATATATAAAGGTGCCGCCAAATTCAGCAACACCTAGATGTATAGTTTACAGTTGTTTTATTATAATATATCAGCGTGACCTGTTGTAAATGAGAGAACGTGCACTCTCTACATCCGCTTTTTTAACAAAAAGCCTGTAAGAAACTTTGTTTCTGACTCCGTAACTACCGTATTCTATCCTGCCTCTGCCCATATATCCGCCCATGTCCATCCGAAGCTTGGTTTTTGTTTTTATCCCTGCTTGCTTAAGTCCGTCAAGATTTTTATCAAACAGCTGCTGATTTTGAGTTTCAAGCACTTCTTTCCATATAAACATCGCTATTCTAAATTCCTGTTCTTTCTGCCTACCCTTAAGCGGACCATTGCACGTGCAAGTGATATCTGGTTCTGCATATATTCCTGATAGCTCTTCTTCTGCCTCATGCGCTCCTCCGCTCTCTCTTTAGCTTCCTGAGCACGCCGCAGGTCTATCTCGTCCGGCCATTCGACTGTCTGCGAAAATATAATAGTCTCGTCCGGGCGTACTTCGACGAAACCCGAAGAAGTTATACAGCTTCGCCATTCACCGTCTTCCATCTGCAGCTTCATCTCGCCTATCTGCAGCGCAGCTACCATCGGTTCGTGCATTTTCTGCACGCTCATATAGCCGTCAGTAGTAGGCACTATTACGCTCTGGACTTCCCCTTTATAGAATATCCTCTCCGGAGTGATTATCTCCAGTTTATACTTTGCAGGCATGCTACACCTTCTTTGCCTTTGCTTTTACATCGTCAATATCTCCTGCCATAAAGAATGCGGACTCCGGCAGGTCATCGACCTCGCCGTCTACAATCGTTTTAAAACTTTCTATCGTCTTTTCAAGCGGTACATATTTGCCCGGAATTCCAGAGAATACTTCAGCAACCGACATCGGCTGTGAAAGAAACCTCTGTATCTTCCTGGCCCTGAACACTATCGTCTTATCAGCGTCGGAAAGCTCTTCCATGCCAAGAATAGCTATTATATCCTGCAGCTCATTATACCTCTGTAATATCTCCTGAGTACGCCTTGCGACGTTATAATGCTCTTCGCCTATTATCCTTGGGTCCAGTATCCTGGAAGTCGATTCCAGAGGGTTTATAGCCGGATAAATACCAAGTTCCGCTATCTGTCTTGAAAGTACCGTCGTCGCATCAAGATGCGCAAATGTCGTTGCCGGCGCCGGGTCTGTTAAGTCGTCAGCAGGCACATATATAGCCTGCACAGAAGTTATTGAACCGTTCTTTGTCGATGTTATCCTCTCCTGCAGCGACCCCAGTTCATTCGCAAGTGTCGGCTGATAACCAACTGCGGAAGGTATGCGCCCAAGCAGCGCTGAAACCTCGCTGCCAGCTTGTATGAACCTGTATATGTTATCTATAAACAGCAGCACATCCTGCTGTTCTTCATCTCTTAAATACTCAGCCAGTGTAAGCCCGGTAAGTGCAACTCGCATACGCGAGCCAGGCGGCTCGTTCATCTGCCCAAAAGCAAGGCACGTCTTTTCTATGACACCGGATTCCTCCATGTCTTCGATCAGTTCATTGCCTTCACGGCTCCTCTCTCCCACGCCTGCAAACACCGAATATCCGCCATGCTCTGTAGCTATGTTCCTTATAAGCTCCATTATAAGAACAGTCTTACCAACGCCTGCCCCTCCGAACAATCCGGTTTTGCCGCCTCTTGCGTACGGTGCAAGCAGGTCTATTACCTTGATACCCGTTTCGAATATCTGTGTAGCAGGGTTTTGTTCTGCAAATTTCGGCGCTGCTCTGTGAATAGACCACTTATGTTCCGCTTTAATCGGGCCCTTGCCGTCTATAGGCTGGCCAATAACGTTCATAACCCGGCCTATTGATTCTTTACCGACAGGCACCTGTATCTTATCACCTGTGTTTATTACCGCAAGGCCGCAAAAAAGCCCTTCTGTGGCGTGCAGTGCAATGCATCTTACCGTATTGTCGCCGATATGCATGGCAACTTCCAGCCAGACTTCTCTATCTTTAAGCTTTATAACCAGCGCATTATATATCTCCGGTAAATGCCCGTCATGAAACTTCACGTCCAGCACAGGCCCGGTAATGCGTATAAGCTCTCCTTTATTTACTATGTTGTACTCTTCTGCCATATTATCTCCCGTTGCCGATTTTCCGGCAATTATTCGTGCTATTGATGAACTGACAGCGCTTCAAGCGCACCGTTAATCTCTGATATCTCGTTTGTGATCGCCGTCTGCCTTGCCCTGTTATACTTTTTGGTCAGATCGTCAATCATGTCTTCTGCATTGTTCGTAGCGTTTTCCATCGCCGTCATCCTTGCGGAATGCTCACTCGCATACGACTGAACCAGGCAGCCATAAACAAGCCCGACGATATACTGCGGCACCAGTATGTCAAACACTTCTTTGGGCGAAGGATGGTAGTTCATCTCGGCGGTATACTGTGTTTCCACGTCTATGCTCTCGAAGTTTGACATAGACAGCGGCAGCAGTTTCAGAAGGCTCGGCTCCTGCCTGAGTGCTGAATAGAATCTCGTATACGCTATATAAACTTCATCCATTAAACCGTTATCATACAATTCCAGAATGTCGTTCGTGATGTTCCTTGCGTTGTAAAGCGAAGGATCCTGAGAAACGTGCAGGAACTCGACGTCGATCATATACCCCCGCCGTTCGAAATACGCTCTTGCTTCCTGCCCGACTGTTAGTATGTACTTCTCTTCGCTGTTTCTCATCTTCTGCTCTGCGAAATTCAATATGTTGTGGTTATACCCTCCACACAGCCCCTTGTCCGCAGCTATTACTACGTAAGCCGCCCTTCCGTTCTCGCTCTCACCTATATACGGATGGCTCACCTCGTGGGTGTGCGCAAATATATCCTTCATTGCCGACTGAACACGTTCAAAATGGACATGGTTAGAGTTATACCTGTTTATAGCCTTCTTCATCTTAGAAGTGGATATAAGATGCATAGCACGGGTGATCTGTTCCGTATCAGATATCGACCTGATACTATGTTTGATATCCCCCATATTAGCCATTGTCTTTTTCCTCTTCTACTTTTTCATCTTTGCTTGCTTCTTTTCCTTCATCTATGCTTTCATCCGAACTTTCATCTTTGCTCGTTTCATCTACTTCTTTTGCATTTTTGTTTCTGTTCTCTTCTGCACCTTTGTCTGTGCTCTCGTCTTTACTTTCCTCTATGACTCCTTGTCCATTCTCTTCCTCGTCCTCATCTTCGAGCTTTATGTTATGCGTCCTGCAATAAGTTATAACAAACTGCTCTGCGGCTTTCTTCAGTTTAGCTGCAGCGCTATCGCTCAGTTCTCCTGTCTTGTTAATGCTTATCCGCACATCAGGGAAATTTGTATCCACATAGTTAAGATATCCTGTATTGAAATTCTTAACGTTTTTCATAGGTATCTTCACAAGATATTTATTTACAGCAACAAACAAAAGTATGACCTGGCTTGCCATCGGCAGAGGCGAGTACTGCCCCTGTTTAAGCGCTTCTGTAAGCTTTGCACCCTGGTCAAGAGTCTCCTGAGTTGCCTTGTCAAGGTCGGAAGCAAACTGTGCAAAAACAGCAAGCTCACGGTACTGAGCAAGATCCAGCCTAAGGCGCCCGGCCACTCTTCTCATAGCCTTTGTCTGTGCACTTCCGCCTACTCGCGAGACAGAAAGTCCGACATTAACACCCGGTCTTATTCCTGCATTGAAGAGCTCAGACTCAAGGTATATTTGTCCGTCTGTTATTGATATGACGTTAGTCGGTATATATGCAGAGATATCGCCTGACATCGTTTCTATTATAGGCAGCGCTGTAAGTGAACCACCGCCGTGCCGGTCGTCGAGCTTTGCTGCACGTTCCAGCAGCCTTGAGTGCAGATAGAAAACATCGCCAGGGTAAGCTTCCCTGCCCGGCGGACGTCTTAGCAGCAGCGACATCGTCCTGTAAGCCACGGCGTGCTTTGAAAGGTCATCGTAAACCACTAGTGCATCCTTGCCCTGATACATAAAGTCTTCTGCTACTGCACAGCCCGCATACGGGGCTATATACTGCATTGGTGCAGTGTCGCTGCCTGTGGAAGCAACTACAACTGTGTATTCGAGCGCACCTTCTTCTTCCAGCGTTTGCATTATTGCGGCTATTGTAGACGCCTTCTGCCCTATCGCTACATACACACAGTAGACGTTCTTGCCCTTTTGGTTCAGTATCGTATCAATGGCGATAGCAGTTTTGCCCGTCTGCCTGTCGCCTATTATAAGCTCTCTCTGGCCTTTGCCTATAGGTATCATCGAGTCTATAAACATTATGCCCGTTTCCAGAGGCTGTTTGACTCCCTGTCTGTCCTCTATAGCCGGTGCAGGAGATTCTATCGTACGATAATTTACAGAATGTATCTTGCCTTTCCCATCCAGAGGAACACCAAGCGGACTTATAACACGCCCCAAAAGCTGCTCTCCGACAGGAACCTGAACAACAGTACCTGTGTTCTTGACAGTAGTTCCTTCGGAAACCTCTATGGCGTTGTTCAGCATGACGGCTCCGATGCTCTCCAAAGAAAGATTCATGACAATACCATAAGCATTGTCTTCGAATTCTAAGAGCTCGCCGTATTTACAACCTTCCAGGCCCTCAACGTGCACTATGCCGTCGCCGGAGCTTACCACAGTACCGATCTCAGTAACGTCCATAACACCCGTATACTCTTTTATACGGTCTTTTGTTGCCTTGCTGAAATCTTCAGAGTCGAATTCAACATCGAAGTCACTTTCCTCCAATGCATCATTTTTATAAGGTATTTCGTCCGAATCTATAATGAAGTTCTTCAGCTTGCCAAGGTGCGCTTTAACGCTCCTGTCATAAACTTTATTGCCCAGCACCACAACAAAACCGCCCAGCAGTTCCGGTGCAACTTCAGTAGTAAACTCTATTTCCTGACCAACAAGAGCTTCAAATCCTTTTTTTATAGACTGCACCGTCAGTTCATCAAGAGCAACGGCAGACTTCAGTTTTCCTTTTATCGCCAAGTCTATCCCACCCTTTCGAAGAACTCATCAATGATCTTGCGGTTGTCTTCCAGCGAAACTTCACGTTCCAGCACCTTTTCTGCAATCTGTATAGCCATATCTGCAATCTCGGTTTTCATGTCCAGCCTTGCCTGCATTTTTTCCGCCTCAATCTCTTTTTTGGCTCTTATAACAAGGTCTCTTGCATGTTCTTTTGCATTGTCAAGAACTTCCCTTGCATGGTCTCTTGCCATCTCATTGCTGTTCGTGATAATAGTAGCCGCTTCACTGCTTGCTTCTTCCATCAGCTTCTCATATTCCTGTTTGCGCCGGTCAAGCTCTTTTTCACGTTCGTCAAGCTCATCTACTTTGTCGGCAAACTTGTGCTCACGCTTCTTTATGAACTTTAAAACCGGCTTATAAAGAAGCAGCCTTAACACAACGTATAGTATTATTACGTTTAGTACATGTATACCTACTTCTACCCAGTTTATCTCTAACATTACAGCTCCCCTACTTTCGCAGTATACAAATAAACACTTATATCTTGCCAATCATAAGTATAGCAATAACAAAGCCGTATATTGCTGTAGTCTCTGCAAAAGCAAGGCCGATAAGCAGCATCTGATTGATCTTTCCGCTGGCCTCTGGCTGTCTTGCCACAGCTTCCGTTGCACGGCTTGTAGCAATACCCATTCCTATTCCTGCACCTACGCCTGTGAAAACCGCCAGTCCTACACCAATAGCAATTATTGCACTAGTCATCTTTCTACCTCCATTGTTAATAAATTATGCTTCCAGCTTCTTTCGCTGGTCTTTTTCTTTTTTGTGTCTTTTGAAAATATGCTTTTCTCCGTATGCTTCCGTTTCTTCCATGAAAGAGAGTGTAAGCACGAGGAATATATATGTCTGTATGCCTGTATGGAACAGGTTGAAATATATCGATATAAGAGCCGGCAGTCCGAAAGACAAATACCACACGCCATACAAAAGATCCATAACCACCAGCCCGGCAAACATATTGCCGAAAAGACGGAAAGACAACGATACAGGGATAATAGCATGCGTTATTAAGTTTATAGGCAGCATGAACGCCTTTGGTTTAAAGAACCATCTTATCCTGCCAAGGATACCGGTGTAATAGAATCCAAATGCGTTGATGATTATAAACGACATTCCAGACAAAGCAATCGTAAAGTTTAAGTCTGTAGCAGGCGCTCTGAACCCAAAAAGTTCAACCAGACCTGTACAAAATATCATAATAGCTACAGTGAAGATGTATGCCGCAAATGCAGCGCCGTGTTTACCTAGGATAGAGTTGGAAAACCTCTCGAAAAATTCAACTATTATCTCAAGTATATTCTGCAGACCTTTTGGAACAGTCTCGAATTTCTTAAGCAGAATAACACGCACTATAACAGCAAAAAGTATTATTATCAGCATAACGACCCATGCGGTTATAACCGTTTCGCTAATTTCAATGCCGAAAATGTTGACCTTGTGCGGTACTACGGAGATATCTTCAGCCGCAAAGCCTGGCCCTGTTATGTATTTTTCAGTCAGTATGTTCATTTTTGTCCGTCTTCTTTCGTCTTAAAAATATGATAAACGACACCGACACAAGCCCGATAAACATCCCTCCGGCTGCCCATATAACGTGCTGTAAAGACAGCCTGGACAAAAGAACCAGTATCAGCACTATTGCCGCCATTTTTATTATAATTAGCAAAAACGCAAGCAGTTTCAACGCTGGTTTACTGTCTTTCAAGAGTATTCCCATAAGAGCTTTCAGCGCTAAAATCTGTCCTGCACCCAATCCGATCCCTACAAATATTCCCCACATAGATATAATTTTATCAGTATTCCTCAAAAATGCAAGTAAAACGCTCATTTATATCCATATTTAACATCTCAGCATATTGTATACCTTCCGGCCCGAGAGCTCTTTTAAAACCCATATGTACTGCTCTGGTAAGTTCCCCTATATCAAGGCTTGTGCTGCCGCTGCCTAAGTTGTTCCACTTCGCAAAATCATCATGCACTGCCAGTTTTTCAAGAAGTTTGGTCGCCCCGAACTCTTCAAGTACGCGCTGTGCGTCAACTATCCTTGCCATTCCGTGCGCTGCATTGTTTTGATCCTGAGACATCAGATAATACTCCACACTCCCTGCGACGGCTGCAAGGTGCTCTGCAAGCCGCCTAGCATAGCGTGGGTGCTTATACACTGTCTCGAGTATTTCAACACTGCCGTTATCTTCAAAACACATCATATAACATACGGGCTGACCGTCTTCATAAAGCACATAGGTCTTCCCACCGTCAGCATACAGTTCGTCTGTACGCCACTTCCATTCCCTGTCCGCTCTTATCACGTAACCGTCGCAGCTGCGTATCATGTTGTGATAAAGCGAATGAAGTATATTGATATCCTTCGTTTGCTCTACATTCTTTGCTTTTCTGCCTTCTGTTACAACAACTTTTTCAACATAGCTGTAGGTAGCCCAACCGAACTGCTCATAGAAACTGTGCAGGAATGGATAAAGATGTGTCATGAATATTCCCCGGCTGCGCATAAGCATAAGCGATTCATTCAGCAGCAGCTTCATCAGCCCCAGCTTCCTGCTGTCCTGTGCTGTTGCCGCGCCTGCGATATAAGCCGACTGAAAACTTCGACCCTGCAAACGTATCTTATACGGTATCATATGCACAACGCTTTTAAGCCCGCTGTCGAATATACCTATCGAATTACCTGGCAATATCTTGTTGTCAAAATAAGTGTCTATAAACTCGTCGCTGTCACCAAAAGCGCTCTTCCAAAGCGCCTTTGCCTGTTCGGTGTCGTTTTTATCCAGCAAGCGGATATCCATACTATTTCCTCACACAGTCAAACTTTTCGACCAGATAAACAGGATTATAAGAAAGTTTAGAGCGTCTCATTCCCTCGATCCCCATGTCCTCTTCCCTGTTGATATATTCCACGTCTTTCCATGCGTTGCGTATGAATTCGCGGTTTATCAGGTTGAACGCTCCGGGCACTTCCGGATCTGCTTTCTCTATGTGTATTACCGCCGAATTGCGATACTTCTCGCCTATCGAATAAGCAGCCAGCTCCCCGTCTATGAATAAAAGTCCGCATCGCAGCTTCAACGCTTCCATATTATCAAATGCTTCCTTTGCCACTATGAGCTCGTCCTCGAAGTCTTCGTTCATTCCACCTTTTGAATGGACCCATTTATTTTGAAGACCAATACATTCCTCGTAATATTCTTTCGAATATGGCTTATACTCGAAGCTATGATTCGCAAGCAACCTGTTTATATGGTTACGCTTAGAATGAAACTTCTTTCCTGTAAGGTTCGCAAGGTCATCTCTGTTGTAAACATACTCATAGTTGCACCTGTCGTCAGAGAACTCAAAGCTTCCAGGGCAGTCCCGCTCAATACGTTCTTTTATAGGCAGCGTCGTGCCTTTAAGCAGCAGCGGTATGCCGTACTTCTTCTTCATATACTCTTCGCACTTTTCGATAGCGCCGCACATGCTGTCCTTTTCGTTCTTCATGAACGGCGGCAGCATAAAAGACGGCTCATCGTTCTCCATAAGCACGTAAAGCGACTGATTGTCATGCGCAATCTTAATATCCCAGGCCTTTCTCCATATATATATATTTCCAAAGCATGCTTCCAGGCCGAAAAGCGGCTGAGCATATTCTTCAAACAAAACACTATCACTAAGTTCTACGTCTTTGAATTCTAACATCTTCACCTCATTTCTTAATGTATTATATACCAAACTATTATATTTTCAAATTTTTATTATAAGAGATTGCATTATTTTTATGTTTCATATATTCTAAGAATAACCAAAAACAAAAAGGTGGACTTTATGAATATTCTCATCACCGGCGGCCTTGGCAATGTAGGCATGGCGGTAACGCAGGCGGCTCTTGATAAAGGCTGGAATGTAACGGTAGTGGTTCACTCAGCAAGCAAGAAAAACAGAAAGCGAATGAAGCCTTTTAAGAAGAAAGTTACTTTCATTATTGGCAGCATAACAGATAAAAGTTTTGTACACTCGGTAATGAAAGGTATTGACTGCGTTGTGCATATGGCGGCGATACTTCCGCCTAAAAGTGAAGAGTCATATGAGCGCACTTTCGCTGTCAACGTAACTGGCACACGCAACTTAATAGATGCAATAGATTTTCACGGTAATAACGCCGCACTCATATATGCTTCGTCAACCAGTGTCTTTGGTCCGACGCAGGATAAAACTCCGCCGATCAGCCCTGATGACGAGACCCATCCTATAAACAACTATACCGACTGCAAGGTCAAGGCAGAGACACTGCTAAAAGACAGCAATGTCCGTTATTGCATACTGCGCCTTGCCAGTGTGATGTCGGATATAGGCAACTACGATTTATCTATGATAAAATACCTTTTCGAGTTTCCGCCCAAGGCACGAAACGAGCTGGTGTTTATAGACGACGCAGCCACGGCCATAATAAACTGCGTACAGCTTTTCCAGACGGATGAAGATAAAGTTTTGCAGAAAACTTTCCTGATAGCCGGCGGTAAAGAAAACGGCTGCCAGATCACAAACAAGCAGCTTGTAGACGGAGTTTTCGACAGTCTAGGTCTTACGCCCCCTGCCGACGACTGCTTTAAAGACAGCACAGACAGTTATTTTATGGACTGGTACGACACCGAAGAGTCCCAGCGTATCCTAGACTACCAGAACACCTCGTTTGAGGAATATTTGAAAGATGTTAGGGAAAACCAGGGAAAGAACATACCTGCATTTCTTTCGATGGTGCTTGCTTCCGGCTTGGGTAAGCTTTCACCATATAAAAACAATAAGAATAAAGAGGACTGATATGAGAAGCGGAGTAACATATGCAGGCGGCTTTAGCGCAGACGGCGTTGCCTGCGGTATAAAAAAGAACGGTAATAAAGACCTTGCGATCGTTGTCTGCGAAACTGAGGCAGCAGCGGCCGGTGTTTTTACTCAGAACGTGGTAAAAGGTCACAGCCTTCTGCTTTCACAGAAGAATATTCGCAGCGGCAAAGCAAGAGTCGTTATAATAAACTCCGGTAACGCTAACGCATGCCTTGCCGGGCGCGGCGATAAAGATGCGCAGCGTTTTGCAGATCTTGCCGCAGCAAAATTCGGCTGCAGCCCAAGTGAAGTTCTGCCGGCTTCCACCGGCGTTATAGGCCATCCCCTGCCCCTTTCTTCGATAGAGAATGGAATCAGCACGCTCTCTCCTTTCCCGGGAGGAGGATTGAGCGCCGCACAAGCGATAATGACGACAGACACTCTTCCAAAGCAGGCGCAGGCAAGCGTAACTATCGGCGGAAATGAAGTACATATCGGCGGTATGGCAAAAGGCAGCGGCATGATCCATCCAAACATGGCGACAATGATCAGCGTTATAACGACCGATGCCGTGATAGCTGCTGACACCTTGCAAACAGCTTTGAAAGAAGCTGTAGATATCTCGTTCAACCGTATAAGCATAGACGGCGACACCAGCGTTTGCGACGAAACAGTCCTCCTCTCTTCATGCTTGGCCGGAAACAACGAAATAAACCTTGGCAGTTCTGAATATAACAAGTTCTTTGGTGCTCTCAAGGAAGTCTGCATCAGTCTCGCAAAACAGCTTGCAGCCGACGGAGAAGGCGCAACCAAGCTGCTTATTATTAATATCGAAGGCGCGAAAACAGACGAAGACGCTCACAAGATAGCAACAGCTATAGCAAAATCCCCGCTGTGCAAAACTGCTGCATATGGCAATGACGCAAACTGGGGCAGACTGCTTACCGCAGCAGGTTATTCCGGGGCCATTTTCGACCCTTACAATGTAAATATCTTTATAGGCAATGTGCAGGTTTGTAAAGACGGAGGCGGCCTTGTCTTCGATGAGCAGAAAGCCCTTGCCGAGCTTAAACAGAAAGAAGTAGTATACTCCCTCATCTTTGGAGAAGGCAGCGGTAAAGACACGATGTACACCTGTGACTTTTCGCACGATTACGTAAGCATAAACGCAGACTACAGGACCTGACTTTTGAAACAGTCACGGCGTTTATTCGATACATCCGATGATTCTGCAATATATTTTGCAAAAAACTATACCGAACTTTCCCAGCAAAGCGAAAACGAGTATGGAGCTGTTATCTATCGGAAAAGAAAAGATGCTAGATACTATCTCGGAAAAATCCACATAGGCAACAGCAAACACGTTTTAATGATGTATTTTGAATCTGTCATATCTCTACTTATTTTCAAAAATATCGCCGGCACTATCCACACCCATACCAGAGCATACAAGACAAAAGCCCCGAACAACTGGAACTGCGGTTTTTCGTTTTGGGACAACTTTCTTATCAACCGGCGCTATCTATGCGCCCCAAACGGCGTGCTCTACAAAAGTGACAACCACGGTAAAAATAGGATAGTAATAAAAGGGCTTTCAACATCCGGGTCGAATGTATCAGATGACAAAATCTATACTAATCAGCCCTTGTTTAAAACAAATAAAAAACGGAACAGCTGATATGCCGCCCCGCTTTATAAATTTATATTTTATATAACTTTTGACAAGAAATCTTTCAGCCTCGTGTTCTTTGGGTTGCTAAAGAATTCTTTTGGCGGCGCTTCTTCAATTATCCTACCTTCATCCATAAACAGCACTCTTGAGCCCACTTCACGTGCAAAGCCCATCTCATGCGTAACGACGACCATGGTCATACCGCCTTTTGCAAGGTCTTTCATAACGTCAAGGACTTCGCCTACCATCTCCGGATCAAGAGCTGAGGTCGGTTCATCAAACAGCATGACGTCCGGGTCCATACAAAGCGCACGCACTATAGCGATCCTCTGCTTCTGTCCGCCCGAGAGCTTGCTCGGGAAGCTCTGCGCCTTTTCCTGCAAACCGACTCTGCGCAGCAGCTGCATTGCTTTCTCCTCGGCCTCTTCCTTGCTCTTCTTTAGCAGCTTGATAGGCGCAAGCGTCATGTTGTCTATAACGTTCTTATGGTGGAAAAGATTGAAATGTTGGAACACCATTCCCATCTTCTGTCTGTGCCTGTTAATATCGACTTTCGGGTCGGTTATGTCAACTCCCTCGAAAAACACTTTTCCGCCGGTCGGCATCTCAAGTAGATTCAAACACCTAAGATACGTAGATTTCCCGCTGCCCGAAGGCCCAATTACTACTACGACTTCGCCTTTTTTTATCTGCGTATCCACACCATCAAGAGCTGCGACTTCTCCAAAGTGTTTCTGCAGATTTTCAGTTCTTATTATTATATCATCAGTGATCACTTTGTCTCAGCCTCCTCTCAAGAATGGTAACGCCTTTCGAAAGTATCATAACTATAGTGAGGTATATTAGCGCAACTGCCAGCAAAGGCATGAAGGCATCAAACGTACGTCCCCTTATTATATCTCCGCCCTTTGTTAAGTCTTCCAAGGCAATGTATCCAACGATAGATGTCTCCTTTAAAAGAACTATCAGCTCGTTCGCCAGCGGCGGTATCGAGTTTTTGAACGCCTGTGGCATTATAATACTCGTCATCGTCTGTGAATAGTTGAATCCAAGGCTTCGCCCTGCCTCAAACTGCCCGATGTCTACACTCATTATCCCGGCTCTGAAAATCTCGGCTACATATGCGCCGGAGTTGATACCAAACGCTATGATAGCAACCAGCTTCTTATCTACGTTTACAGAACCGAATATAACAAAGTATATTATGAGCAGCTGCACAAGCACAGGCGTGCCACGTATAACAGTTAGATACAGACGGCAGATTGCATTGGCAAACTTCATCCTGCCGGTCCTGTCATGCGTCGAACGAACAACAGCCACCAGGAACCCTATTGTTATTCCAATGACAACAGCACAAACTGTTATCAGGAGCGTAACTCCAAGACCATTCCAAATATATCTCCATCTATCTTCTGCGATAAAATTATTGACAAATTTATCAGCTATCTTTGCCCACCACTCGGACATCAATACACCACCAACTCTCACAAAGTTTTATGATTCACTATAACTTATTTTAAAGCAATTTGCAAAAGGGCCGCCTATAATCCGGCAGCCCTCTTAAGTCATGCTTATACTGCATCAATATGCAGCGATATTTTACTATTCCGCTGTGATGTATTTGTCTATGATTGCCTGAAGCTCACCGGACTCTTTTAATTCCGCAAGTGCTTCGTTCACCTGTGCCAGCAGTTCGTCATTGTCCTTCGATATAGCAGCGGCATATTCTTCGATGACATATTCTGTTTCAAGTATTTTAAGCCCTTCGTTCTGCTCTACGAATACTTTTGCTGGTTCGTTGTCGATTACTACAGCATCAACTTTGCCCTGAACCAGTGCCATAACAGCATCCATGCCTTTGTTATAGCGCTCAATCTGTGCTAGGCCTTCATCAACATAGTCCCATGTTACATAGAGGTCGCCTGTTGTGCTGCCCTGAACGCCTATCGTCTTTCCTTCAAAGTCATCAGCTGAAGCTATGTCGGAACCCTCGGCAACGATAATAACCTGCTTGCCAGTCGCATATGGATCAGAGAAATTGATGTTCTTTAAGCGGTCTTCAGTAACAGTCATGCCGGCAAGACCGATGTCTGCTTTGCCGCTTTGTACCGCTGTTACGATAGAATCAAATGCCATGTCCTCTATCACCAGTTCCATGCCAAGCTTGTCGGCTATTGCCTGGGCTATCTCTGCATCGATACCAACAATTTCATCACCCTCGTGATATTCATACGGAGGAAATTCCGCATTAGTTGCCATAACAAGCTGATCTTTCTTTCCACAGGCTGCAAATATCATAAATACCATAGCAACCGCTAATACCAATAATAATACTTTTTTCATTTTTCTACTCCTTTTTAATTCCTTTCCAAATCTACATGCCGCTAAATAATATCATAACATTATTCAAAATACAACGCTAAAATCAAAAATAGTGTATAAATATACACTATTTTTTAATAATTATGCTTACGTTAACATCTTCGCCTATATAAAAGAGTTACGGCCTCCTTTAGTTTCGGTCTTTTCGTTCCCAATTTCATTCTTCATCCTTAGCTCCTGATTCTTTTTTCTGCGCTCACTCTTGGTAGGCAGAACAGTTTTTGAAGAAAATACGAGGAACTGAACAAGTATAGCTATAGCCGTAAACCCAAGCGCAGCAAATGCGGTTACAAAAGTATTAGCCATGATCGAATCTACAGCCGAAGGAATGAGCATCCCCAGTGTTTGAGGAGCGCCCCCCATTGTCAGCAGCATAACTCCGGCTATGGAAGCAACGCACCCGCCTAACAACGAAGTCGTCACTATAACTGCAGAGCGCAGGTATACAGAGCTTAAAAGCGCAGACATCAGGCACAAAGCCACAACTATCGGAGATACGATATCCAAACCGCCAAAGTCAAACATACTGAGCACGATAAGACATGCAATCGCTGCCGCAGCAAGCCCTACAACAAAGGCAGCCGCTCGTTTTATGTAAAACAGAATTACGTAAACGAAAACGGCCGCACTAGCTGAAATTATAAGCTTTTCAATATCGATAAGACTCGTGCTCTGTAAGAACAAAAAATACAGCAGGACCAGAGTTATTACCGCACCGCATATCGGAAGCAGTATCCTTGCCAGCCTGTATCCTACGAAACAATATAATACAGCAATAATGATTACTGCGATTTCAATGCCGAGCACCATAAAGGAGCACCCGGCTTACTGGCCTGTTTTAAGTTTCTTCTTGCTCGTTACAGTAAGCTGTATGACAAGCCCGGCCACGAACAAGAGCACCAATGCGATTATATACAGCCACGAAGTGTACAGCCCTCCTGTCTGCTGTAGATTGCCCGAAAGCATAAGGTTGTCAGAACTGATGCCATTCACGATAGCATACAGCGAAACCGCAAGCATAGATGCGCCGATGTACGATGTAAACAGCGAGACGAATATCCGCCGGTTGTTCAGCGTGATAGAGCCAAGCACACAGCCTATTATTATGACCGGGATATATACATACCAGTCAAACAGGTTGAGGTTGAATGCATCGATAAGGAGCAGACTGATGAGCACCCCAGCGCCGAAGCCGATAAAAAACAGCCCGACATAAAGCAGCAGCACGAAAAGCAGCGCTCCGACAAGGCCGACACCCAAGCTTATTAGTATAACGTAGATGCTGTCAAGAGACGTAAACATCGGCAAAAGAGTATATGCCAGCATGAAACCGGCTATGAATCCATATATGGCCAGTATGATTTTCAGCCATTTGTTGCCGAAGAAACAGAATACTAATCCAACAAGGATGTAAACTACAAGAGCAATGATTGCAATAGTTTGATTATCCATATAATACCTCCAGCTTTTTTTATATTGTATCATAAAATTTCTTGAGTTGCATTATAGTTATTGCTAATGTAGAATAAATTTAACACATTTGAAAGGGCGTTTTGATGATAACTATAGAAGAGATGCAGGATATGCTGGACAGAGCAGCTCAGAAGATTCCCGAAGAGCTTTATAAAGAACTCAACGGCGGTATAATACTGCTTCCCGATGTCAAAATGCATGAGCAGGCAGTAGCCAACGATCTGTATATCCTCGGCGAATATCATTACAGCCGGGCGCTCGGCAGATACATCGCCATATACTACGGTTCTTTCAGAAGGGTGTCATCCAATCTTTCAAACGAAGAGCTCGAAAAGCGCCTTGAGCACACGCTCAAGCACGAGTTCACCCACCACATTGAATCGCTCGCCGGAGAGCGTGACCTCGAAATCGAAGACGAAGTCAACATAAACAAATATTTAACAAGACATAGAAAGCACTAGTCCTATATCACTTGTCCGCTTTGATAAAATATGTCGCTTCCATGTCCGCCGTAGAGAGCGCAAACGCCAGCGGAAACATCGTGAACGCCTTAGTCACCGCCCTTGCGTCCTCGCCTTCCTTAGAAAACCCCATGTGATACCTTATCGCAAACGCTTCCTCCCTTGAAAGCTTCATGTATGCCGATATCATATACACCGACTTCTCGCCGTGTCCGTACGGCAGCTCGTCCTCGAAGTCGTACCACGGCACCTGCACCCAGTTGCCGTCCTCGTCCTTGCGGTTTCTCGTGCTCACCTTATAGCAGTTTATCTTGCACACATCGTGCAGCAGCGCCGCCACAGCCGCCGTCTCATCATCGCAGGTATAGCCGTAAACTTCCTTCACCCTCTCCCGTGCAAGGTAGTCTACCATGCAATGATACGTCACCACGCTGTGTTCAACCAGTCCGCCTTCATACGAATTATGATATCTCGTGCTAGCAGGCGCAGTAAAGAAGTCGCTGTTGCCCGAATCAAGGTATTCAAGCAGCTTGTCCGCCCCTTCACGCTTTATGTTCTTTTTATAGATATCTATGAATTCTTTTTTGTAGTTCATTGGCGTGCACCTCCAAGCTGACAATAATCACTTTATCTCAATATGAAACTTTTTTAAATTATCAGCATATAAAAAATAACACTTATTCTGATTATCAAACCAAATATAACTTTATCTATTTTATCGCTTCTTTTTACTCACAATAGCACTTACTAGTGGTAATATCATATTAATAATACTGTAAGATAATGAACCAAATAAACTGTTTATATTAACATATACTTTACCTATCGGCAAAAGTGTTTCACCATTTTTTCTTTGATCAAGTCTTTGCATCATTTCTTTTATTTCTTTTTGAGTTGTACTTAACTCATCGTCCACTTTATTATAGCTATTTATTTCTTCATTTATTGCATTCATTTCCTGCAACATTGCCTGTTCTTCTTTCAACAACATATTCTTTCGCTCTTCTAAAGCTTTTTTCTTCACTTCATATCTTACCGTTTCAATTAACCTCTCTCTTTCTCCTCTAAGTAACCGCAATCCTTCTGCTTCTGTCTTTGCTTCTAGAATCATTTTCTCCATTTCTGGCACTTTACCCATATCTTTTATAAGAGAGATTGCTTTCCCCTCACCAATAATAGCATACCTTAATAAAACAAAAATTATAGAAGATAATAGTGCTGTAGCTAACCCAAACCATATTATAAAAAATGAGTCACTATACGCAAATACACCTAAAATAACAATGCCACCCAATAAAAGCAAACCAGAAAGCCCTGCGAAAAATCTTTTAATCATTTCTTACTCCCAGACATTTTTCTTTCCATCTTTTCTCACAATATCGACTCCAAAAACTCCGCACACGCCTTCTCGTCCATCTCCACCGGGTTCTTGCTCATCGAAGAGCCCATAGATGCTTTGGCAAGCTGCGGTATCATGTCTTGGGTCACGCCCAATTCATGCAGTTTCTTTGGCATCTTCATGTGCTCGCAAAGCTCCGCTATCTCATATGTGGCATATACAGAAGCAGTCTTTTCGTCCTCGTCGCTGCAGCCGATAGCCCATGCGATGTCGGCATATCTGTACACACCGTGCGCTATGTTATATCTCATCACATGCGGCAGAAGCATACCGCATGCCACGCCGTGCTTTACTCCAAACAGTGCACCCAGCGCCGCACCTATTCCGTGCGCTGCCCCGAGGCCTGCGTTTGCAAGGCATATACCGCTAACCATAGATGCCATAGACATCTGCGTCCTGGCTTCGATGTCGCTGCCGTCGTCGTATGCGGCTTTCAGCGCTTTGAATGCTTTGGGTATCTGGTATATCGACATAGCGTCACACATCTCGTTGGCGCCCTTTGCAGTATAGCTCTCTATCATCTGGCATAATGCGTCCAGGCCCGATGCCGCCGTCACGTCCCTCGGCACAGATAAAGTCAGCTCCGGGTCAACAAGCGCGATGTCGGCGATGAGCTTTTCGTCACGCATGCTCTTTTTATATCCCTCTTCTTTAGACATTATCACAGCGTTCTTGGTGACTTCGGTGCCCGTTCCGGAAGTCGTCGGCACTGCTATGAACGGCAGCGGGTCTTTGGTGACTTTAGCGCCTTTGCCCACTCCTTCAAGGTAGTCTTTCACGCTTCCGCCGTTCGTTATCAGCCCTGCTACAGCTTTTGCTGTGTCCATAACACTTCCGCCACCAATTCCTATAACAGCGTCAACTCCGGCTTCCCTGCCGGCCTGCGCTGCCTCGTCCACTATCTGCGGTGTTGGTTCATCCGTCACTCCGCCAAACGGTGTTATTCTCTTGTCGTTCTCCTCCAGCCCTTTTGCGAGCTCGCCCAGCACGCCCGACTTCTCTGAGCCGCCTCCGTACACTATCAGGAAATGGCTCCCTAAGGCCCCTGCAAGCTCCGGCAGGCGTTTTATCTCTCCGCATCCAAACACTATCCTGTGTGCGGTGTAAAACTCAAAATTCATTTTTTACCTCCCCATCTGCAGCTTCACAAGCTCCGCTGCGCTAAGGTCTAGCTGCGCTTTTTCGCAGTTTCGTTCCGTGAACCTGCCGCTGTTTCCGCTGCTGCCCAACCCTAGCAGCACAAACGGTGCAGGCTCTCCTCCGTGTCCGCCGCTGTCCGAGAATGTGAAGTGGTCAGAAGCGATCACAGCGCTGAAATCCTCACCGCTTTTCTCCATCTCTTCAAAGAACGGCCGCACGAAATGCTCGTCTATCTGCTCCAGCGCCTCCGTTTTCTCCTGCGGCATCAGTTCATGCGACAAATCATCCAGCTTCTGTATGTGTATATACGCATAGTCGTATTCCTTAAGCGCATCCAGTGCAGTCTGTTTTTTGTCTTTGAGGAACTTCACGAAGCCCCTCGACTCATCCGTCGATATACAGTCTGTGCCCGAAAGCGCCGCTATGCCCCGCATAAGCGTTGTTTCCGCCAGCACCACACGTTTTTGCCCAGACGGCTCTCCGAAGCTAGGCGCATACGAAGCGCCCCAGAACCATATAGCATTGGCTTTCGTATCGTTGTCTTCTTTGAGCACATCATATGCTCTGCGCATCATGTCATAGAACTCATCGATGACACCTTCGCCCTTTGCATGGTCGCCGGCACGTCCGCCTATCATGTCATGCGGCGGCATAAACTTAAGGCTTTCCGCTATTTCCGCCCTGCCTTTAACAACTAGTATGTTCCTGAAAGTGTCCGTATTTATAAGCTGTGTATCACCGCCAAACACCTCTTTGTTCAGCCTCTCCACAAGCGGTCTTGAAATGTCGGTCTCAATGTCGTGTGCGCTGTAGCTTTCCATTATGCTGTCTTCAAAATTGCTTCCCTTAAGCGTAACGAAGTTGCAGCGGATATACAGGCTGCCCTGCTCGACGGGTATCCCTGCGCCCGCCGCTTCAATAACTGCCCTTCCTTTATACACCTCTGCCGGATTATACCCAAGCATATTCATATTCGCTACGGCGCTGCCGACTTCCATGCCCGGCGGTATCGTTAGCACCGTACCCGGCCTGCCCAGCCTGTAGAGCGCATCCAGTCCCGGCTTTATCGCCGCTTCCATGGGTGTCTTCCCGCCCAGTACTTCCTGCGGCCTGTCCGCCATGCCGTCTATCAAAACAGTAAACCTTTTCATGTGTATCTCCTTCTGCTAAAAATCTTTGCGCATATTATATATCTTAAGGCCTTCAAAATCGCAGACACCGCCGAGTTTCTTGTAACCCATTTTCTCATAGAACGCAGCAGCAGCCAGCGAGGCGTGTATTTCAATAAACTCTGCTCTCTGCTCTATTGCGCTCTTCTCAAACTTCTCCATGAGTTTTCTGCCGATGCCCTTGTTTTGCCGGCCAACGCTTACAAATAATGTATGTACTCTATTCTTCTTGCCGCGGATCATACCTGTTATCTTCCCATCCTCTTCGAAAATATAGAATATATCCGTGGAGCTCAGAGAGCTAAAAAGCTCCTGTTCGCTGTGTTTTGCCGTATCAAAGCTGTCAAGCGTCTTCTCTACGCCCTCTATGTCAAAATAGTCTTCCGCGTTGCAAGCGGCAAAAGTTCCTCTTGCCAGGTCTGCCATAGCTATCGTATCTTGTTTTCTGAACCTGCGTATCATTACGAACCTTCCAGTTCCTTTATTATATCATCAACTTCAGGCGGGCATCCCTTCACATACCTCTCAAAGAGGCTTGTGCAGTCGCCGCATCCCAGCTCCCCTCTCTTGTTGAAGAACCCTTGTCCGATGCTCACCTTCTTTTCAGATTCCGTCTGCAGCATTGCACTTACGAGGTTAGCGTAACATGCGCTGCATGCGTTGTCCTGCTCAATAAGCCCTTCTATATGCTCCAGGCGCTCATCCCTCTGCGCAGTCCTGCCTTCGCCCTGCCCCAGCTCAATTATCTTTGCGCTTTCAATATCGCCGCTGCCTATGCCGATTTTTTCCGCAAGCTTCAAATACCCTATATTTTGAGGTTTCATTCCTAATAGCCCGGCTGCGTAAGTATCCAGCAATACCGGGTCGCTGCCTGCTATCATAACGTCAAGCGCTTCCGGGTTGCCGCCCTCCTCAAATGTCGGGTCGGTCCATGTACCGTCAGCTATTATATAGTCTGCGCTTATCATCTTGTTAAGATACGCTATAGGCTCAGTCAGTCCAAGCTGATGAAAGCGCCTCTTTTCTTTGTCGGATACGAGGCCCTTTAAGTTCTTGAGCGCGCAAGTCATCTTCGTCTGGCAGTGTCCTTTTATAAGCGGCAGGTTAATAAGATAATCAGTCTCCAGCGCACGGCGTGAAACTTCCACTTTCAAGCCGCCGTATTCTTTTACCACCATTTCGTCTTTCTTGACGTCAATAAGTTCGACTCCATACCTTGTTGCAAGCTCGTTATATCCGCACACTTCAAAAGCTCTGCTCGTTTTTTCGCCTATCCATGAGCTTTCGATTATAGATATGTTCTTTATGCCATGCTCAAATAGATACTCTATTATCAGCGCACAGATCGCCGGGTTGGTCGTAGCTCCGCTTTTATATGTCTTTGCAACAACGAGGTTGGGTTTTAATCCTACACTGTCGTTTTTTCCGATATACTGCTCCAGCTTCGCCGCATCAAGTATCTGTTTCGTCATCCCAGCAGGGTCTTTTCCTCTTACAGCATAAAGGGTCTGCATATCAAACGGTCCTTTCGTGTTTGCTTTGCTTATTATAACACGCCAATACATTTTTGTGGCATTAAAAAAGAGCAGGCATTGCCTGTCCCTTTTTTCGCAATGTTGCTTTACAAAAACCAACAGCAGCATCTCTGCACAGTTTCCTTATAAAAAGTTTTTATATTGTAACAGCTATTCTTTCTTGTTTGTATTAAGCCCAGACACTTACGTTTTACGTGATTTTCTATTCTCCTGCTGTTTGTGCGTAAAGGCCGCCGTCCACGTAATACTGCGCTGCACCGTCTTCCTGCGCCGCCTCTATCCTGACCTCAACGTACTGTTCCGGAAGATACGCCGGATTTTTCATAAGCCTGTCCGCAATATACATCGTTTCCTCAGCAAGCTTATTCGTGCCAAAGAAAATACACGAATGGATCCTGCCGTCTACAGCAGCGGATATAAGCTCCATATCTCCGCCAAATGCCACAAGCTTGATATCGCTGTTCCTGTCTTCTATTGCCCTCAGCGCTCCTTTGGCCAGCACATCGCTTTGCGCAAATATAAAATCGACTTCTCTGCCGGTTATAGCGGCTTTTGCCGCTTCATATGCCTTCTCTTCGTCGCTGCCGCAATACTCTTCGCCGACAAGCGTAACGTCTTTGTCCTTGTTTATCTCTTCAATAAATCCATCAGTCATCAGCTGCATAGAAAAGCTGTCGACCTTTGTCTTTATGATCATGCACTGTCCGTCGCTGTCTCCGAAAAGTTCAACAGCGTCCCTTCCTGCACTCTTTCCTATAGCGAGGTAATCCGGAGTTATAAGGGTGCTGACAAGACCGTTTATTGATTCCACTATATCAATAACAGGTATGCCATGGGTTTCACATTCAGCGAGCATAGCTTCAAGTTCGTCCACATCCACCGGCTGCAGCACTATAACGTTGACGTTGTCAGATATCATTGTCCTTATCTGTGTGTTCTGCTCTTCCGCTGTCATCGCTTTGCTTACCACCGCTTCATATCCTAGAGCGCTGCATTCAGTGTTGATATCAGCTTCGAACTGCTGCGTAAAACTGTTGTCACCCGCAAGTGCAAAGCCTATCTTATTCGTCGCTTCAACTTCATCCGTGCCGGAATCCGCCGACGGCTGCTCCGTTTGCAGCGTAACTACGTCGGGAGATATCATAGTATCTTCCTTGTTGGCATCAGAACATGCAGACATTGTGAATGCCAGAACCAGCATCAGAGTAATTGCGATAAGTCGTTTCATCAAAGCCCTCCGCTAATTTTCGTTGCAGGCGTATTATAACATGCCGAAGCTGAAAAAAAAAGCTCTGCGTTCTGCCTGCTGCAAACGTTCTTAATGTCCTCTGTGTTTATCTTTTCTCTTTTGTCTGCGCATTTCATATTTCTTGCTCTGTTCTTCTTTTCTATCCTCACTTTTTTCCCTTGCGACTGTTATCTTTCTGCTCTCGACCTGCTTTTGCATGGCTTCCTGAGCTTTGGTAGAAACGCCCGCCTTTGCTTTTGCCGCCTGCCGTTGCCTGCGCTTGGGGTTGCTGCTCAGCGCACGCAAAACACCAGCTTGCACCGGAAGTGAAAAATCCAACTCATAATAGTTTTCGCAGATGATTCTCTCTATGGTCCTGTCAAACGGCTTTTGCGCAAACACCATCTTTGCTGCTCTGCATCCCTCTTCGCCCGTCTCTTCAAATATTGCAGTAAAAAACTGCCCGTCATGAAACACACTAAGTTCTATCCTTGTTTTCTGCATAAAAATATCCCTTCCGTTTTGCGTATACAAAACAAAAGAGAAGGGACGACCGTCTATACAAACGGAAGGTTACTGACACTTACAAAAAGTGCGCACGGACTACCATACCGCGCTGTGTTTCTATCTCTGTTTTCAGATTATATCATATCAGACACGCATCAATCAAACTTCTATCTGCGACAGCGTTTCTCCTATCCTGCCGGCGATAAGCAGGTCTGCCTGCCCGTCATACGGCGTTGGCGATTTGTTTATAAGCACCAGCCTTGCTCCTCTGTAATATCCTATCAGTGAAGCTGCCGGGTACACAGCCAGCGACGTTCCGCCGACTATCAGCATATCTGCATTGCTTACTGCATCAAGAGCAGCATCCGTCACTGCGTTTTCCAGCGGTTCCTGATAAAGCACAACGTCCGGCCTGATCATGCCGCCGCATTCGCACTTCGGAACTCCGTCGGTCTGCAACACATAATCGAGCCCGTATTTCTTTTTGCATGATATGCAATAGTTACGGTATACACTTCCGTGCAGCTCAATCACGTTTTTGCTTCCGGCCGCCTGATGCAGCCCGTCTATGTTCTGCGTAACGACAGCATCCAGCCTGCCTTTTCTCTCCATCTCCGCAAGCTTTTCATGCGCCTTGTTAGGTAAAATGTCTGTCTTTAATAGCTTGGTTCGGTAGAACTCATAGAACTCTTCCGTATGCTCCATGAAAAAATCGTGGCTGAGGATAGTCTCAGGCGTAAATTTATGCTTCTCTCTGTAAAGCCCGTCCTCGCTTCGAAAGTCCTTAAGGCCGCTCTCAGTAGACACTCCTGCCCCGCCGAAAAACACTATCCTTTTGCTCTCGTCTATCATCTTCTGTAAAGTTTCAATGCTCATATACTTCCTCTATAAATTAATAATCAAATCAATATTACTACATTCTCCTTTAGATACTCAATTTCCATACGTTCTTCAGAATGCAAATAACTTAGACTTGATGGCCTTGTTCCTGAATATCCTTCAAGTCTAATATTTTCAAAAAAGGTTACCCCTGAAATGATTGTAATCCTAATCAAGAAGCTTATGCAAACCAATTCTTCATTATAAGCTTTGAAAATCCTATCGTTTTCAAAACAATGTTTTACTCTAATTTTAATCTTATCGCCCTTATAAAAAACTCCTTTTATTGTATCATAATTCTCAACTGTATCTACATGCCCTTCAGTAAATACAGCTTCGCTTTCTATTCTCTTAGGTCTCTGGTATGCAACTTTTTCTATTACAATTTCCTTAATAATTGAATCGCTTTTATTTTTTAAATCAAACCAAAGATTAGAACAATAATATTGTCTATCAGGCTTTCCACTGTCTTCAATGCTGCTATCTATTGTCAGCATATAATAGTCCTCTGGCTCTTCTTTAATAATTTTCATAAAATGTGATATCTCCGGAAAAGCAAAGTTAACTTCCGGCAAGTTGTCTACGTGAGGATTTATTAATTCAAAAAAAGGAAATTTATTTTGGAGCTGAATTTTATTAAGTCTTTGATTCTCCCTATATATTTTTCGATTATTGCATATTGACACAATTAGACCTACTACTGCAACTAGTGCAACAACAGAGCTAACTAAAAGGCTTATTAATGTGAATTGAGTCGGATCATATACCCGAACAGTTAGCTTTTCAATTATTAGCATTTAAACCTCCAAAAAAGAGGCCCTCGCCAGGCCTCTCTGTTTCATTTTTATTACATCACGAATCCTGCTTTTGTCCCATGAAGATAACAGCCAGTGCGCCCGGGCCGGTGTGGCAGCCAATGACGGGGCCGATATCCTGTATCACAACTCCCTCACACTTAACTTCCTGCTCGACCATTTCTTTGATCTTCTCTGCAGCCTTCATCGCTCCTGCATGCAGTACATATATCGTCTGGTCTTCCGGTTTCTCGATATACTTCTCAATTGTATCAAGGAAGAACTTATACACGTTCTTAGAGCCTTTCACCTTGTCAGCAGCTACTATCTTTCCTTCATGGTTGAGCTTGAGTATCGGCTTTACGCCCAGTATAGTTCCCACCATCGCAGCAGCGCCGGACACCCTTCCGCCCTTCTTTAGGAAGTTAAGGTCGTCCACAGAGAACCACGCATGCGCTCTAAGCTTGTTTTCCTCTACCCAATCCTTTATTTCGTCAAGGCTTTTGCCCTGCTCTTTTTGCTTCTGTGCCTCCATTACGAGTATACCTGCGCCCATTGAAATACGCAGCGTGTCCACAAGCTCTATCCTCGCATCAGGAAACTCCTCTATCACATTCTTCCTTGCAAGTTCACACTGGCTGAAATGCGCCGAAAGCTGTGACGAGAACGAAAGCTGCAGCACGTCTTTGCCCTGCTTTACTATATCCCTGAAGAAGTCTTCGATATCAAGCAGCGAGCGTGTCGATGTGCTTGCCGATGCGCCCTCAGCCAGCTGACCGTAGAACTTTTCAAAGTCTGTGTTCTTTCCAAGGTCGAAAAGCTTCTCTTCGCCGTCAACTGTGTACGGCATCAAAAACACAGGTATGTCCTTCTCTTCCGCAAACGTATATGGTATCTCAGTATCTGAATCCGTAGCAATAACAAACTCTCTCATGATCTGCCTCCTAAATTATAATTAAATGAATAGATATGAATGCATACTAAAAAGTGCAATTGTCAATATATAATATCATCCACGATAGTTTTTTACAAATAGAAACTATTATTAATTTTAATCTTTAATCAACTATAAATGTTTATTTAGCACCAGCCTTTGTTCATACCCATTTTTATATTTGTATAGCAATTGACTTCTATTAAAAACAGGATTGACATCGTGAATAATGCTGTGATGGTTCGGGCAGATAATTATCTGATTAATCGCGTCATTGTTAAAGCTTATAACAAAATAATCAATATGATGCGCTTCAACTATCTGCGAACCATACTTTTTACCAATTAATTCCCCACATATTTGGCAACGAAAACCATAAAGCAGCTTTAAATTATCGCCAATTTTTTTATTTAGCTTACGTATTTTAACAGAAAGCTCTTTTTCTATTATGCCTGCAGTTAAATCCTTGAAATTATAATTAAATCCTATTTCTATTATTTTTTCCTGCTTACCGGCAATTATTTTCTTAAAAGATGCTATATCATCTATTTCAATAGTTTCAAGCACATAAGAATCATCATATTCTGTCGTATATATGACTATATATTCTTTATAATCTTCCGGTAGTCTAATCATAGTATTATCACCAGTTGCTCTGGTTTCACGAATACTCTTAATATAGCTATAGCTTTTTACGAAATATCGCTGTAATGCCTTAGCTAAGTCACTGTTCCTACTGTAGCGAATTTGAAATGTATCTTTTTTTCTTTTAAACCTAGGATTAAAGTTAACATTGGTAATTCTAGCTCCATAAGCTTTCCCATCCAAATAAAGAGTAATATCTTTGGATTCACCTCTCTGTAAAAACCGTCCCATAATCTGTCCAAACACAACTTGATTATCAACAGGCAATGTGAATCCTTCTGTTAACAACGACCAGTCAACTTCTTTTTTATAAACATAGTTCTCAAACGTATTAATAGGATTCACCTCCATTACAGCCATGCCGGTTGTTCAAACTTGCATACATATTCAGATGACTTCTTATTTGCTGTATTATATCGTGGTAATAAAAATTATAGAAGCAGAATAATATTATTCGTTTACACTCTATTTCCCTACATCACCCATCCGCCTTTTTTACAAGACGGGCAAAGAACTCTGCGCCCTCTTTCAGCGACTGCGTACTTAACCGCTCGTTCGCTGCGTGTATTGTATCAAGATCCTGCATTATTGAGCGTATCGGGTGGAACAGATATATACCGTCTGTTATCTCCTTATACTGCCTCGAGTCCGTTGCTCCGACCATTAGGTACGGCGAGATAACGAACTCTCCGAAAATCTCTCCGATAGTCTCTGTGACCGTTTTATACGCTTCGCTCGTCGTCGAAGAGGCGTTCGTCGGTTCATGCCCGTTAATAACTTCTATTTTTACTTCATCGTTCTTTATAACCTTTTTAAAATGGTCAACAACATCCTGCATAGCTTCGCCCGGAGATATCCTGCAGTTCACGACGGCCTCTGCACTGCTTGCCAGCACGTTTGGCGTATCCGAGCCTTTAAGCATAGTCGGCGCAATCGTAGACCTCACCATAGCAGCGCCTGAGTTGCTCTTTGCGAGCGCTCTTAGTAAAATCGGCTTGGTTATCCACAAGTTTGCTGTTACAACATTGTTCGGAAACTTCATATAGCCGCCCAGCGCATCAAGCATACCCTTCGTCGCAGGGTTGAGCACAAACCGCATCTGGTACTTTTCGAGCTTTGTTATAGCCTCTGCAAGTATACCAACAGCCGTGTTTTTCGGCGGCCTGGATGCGTGCCCTCCTTTTGAAGTAACGGTCAGCCTTATGTCAATATATCCCTTTTCACTGATACCGACGGCTGCGACCTTCTCGTTTACTCCGAAGATTTCACCGCCTATAAGGATGCCGCCTTCATCCAGCACAAATTCAAAGCTTATTCCTTTTTCTTTGAAATACTTAACGCACTGCGCTGCGCCGTATGCGCCCATAGACTCTTCATCGTGCCCAAGCGCAATGTAGATGTCACGCATCGGAGCATAACCCTCATTTATCAGACTTTCGATGCCTTCGAATATCTGGCAAAAATGTCCTTTCATATCGAGCGTTCCCCTGCCCCACACATACCCGTCCGCTATGTCACCGGAGAACGGTTCATGCTTCCACTCGCTAAGAGAGTTTTCTTCTGCAGGCACAACGTCCTGATGCCCAGTCAGCAATATTGGCTTCTTGTCGCTTCCGCTTCCCTCCCATTTATATATAAGGCTGTATTTGTTAATCACCTCACGAGCGAGCGTTTTGTGGATCAGTGGATACGTTCTTTTAAGGTAGTTATGCAGACCGAGGAACTCCTTCTCATCAAACCCGTCCTCCTTAACAGAGGTCAACGTCTTGAATTTGATCATACCTGAAAGATGCTCCGCCAGTTTTTGTTCGTCAAAGTCAATTTCCGGTGTCGTGAATTTTTCTTTCTTTCCCGGTTTTTTTACCCACGTGTTCAGCGCCATCACAGCGATAAGTATAAACAATATTCCAAGTACGCAGTATAATGCTATCATTTTATGTCTGTCTCCTAAATCATGTTTTTCTTGAAAAGCAGCCTTGCTATTACAACGCTAAGTATGCTCATGACCGGGATAAGTATTCCCGAAATATCATAAGTAGCCGGAATAAGTAGAAAAACGGCTATCATAAGCAGCATCGGAAGAATCGCTATCCTCCAGCTCTTTGCTATGAATACCACACCAAGAGCGCCGAACAGCGCCGGTATCACGTATCCGATTTTTAAATCGAACACGTTACGTAAAAGCTCGCTTGAGTTTATCCATGCATTTATAGGCACAACAAACAGTAAAGCGACAACCAGTACAAGCGTAGTAACGATGCTCGAAACTGCCACTGCAATAGTAGAGAGCACCTCGCCTTCTTCCGTCTCTGCGCTGTAGCCCGCTTTATCAAGCGCCACTTTAGACGCCGGTACTTTCATGTTTAAAAGGTTACCTGTAACAAAAGCCAGATAAGTGCCTCCGCTTCCCAGCATCGGCGAATAGTTGAATATCTCTATAAGGCCGATAGCCCAGTACATAGGCACGACCGCTATAACGCCTTTATAGAACGAATTCCATTCAGGGGTAACTCCGTAAACGATACAGAACAGCAGCGGAACTGAAATTACAAGCAGCATTGCAAAAGCCGTCCATATCCTTCCTGTGCGGTGCGTTGCTTCCATATATTCACTCAGCATAAGAGTTTCTTTTTTATTCATTGTCGTTCACCCCCTAAAACCAACCGTGATAGAGCACGGAAAGCGCAATAGCGCCCACCATCGAAACAGGCAGAGCAAAGTTTTCCAGCCACTTAGCTTTGCTTGCTTTTATCACCACTCCGAACAGCGCCATCAGCACTGCGCTAGAGACGAGCGTAAGAAGTTGTGCCTGTCCGTTCACAACAAGAGCCGGTTCGGCAAGCCTGCCGAATGCTGCTATTCCTTTTGCAATGAACTGGCCTCCCATAACGGCGATTATGCCCATGAACAGCGCATCAATAAGGATTTTAGACCATTTGGGGTTACGCTGACCTATCTCGCCTATCTTTTTCTGATACCGCTTAAGACCGAATATATTGAATACAGGTCCGACAATTATGCCCAGTGTCATCACCCACATCGCACCCGCAAAAACGTTGACAGGCATAGATCCGAGAGCTTCTTTAGAAATATCCGCCGCCTGCGCCACCTGCCCTGCAGCGTATATCTCGTAAGACATAGAGCCTATAACAGACAACCTTATCCATGAGAATGCCGCACCCATAGTCACCGCCAGCACTATCATAGATATAGCTATCGGTACGGACGGAACGATAGAGAACGTTGCGCTGGATATCGCAGCTTCCTTCATCACCTTACCGGAAAGCCCGATTTGCCTGCCTCTTTTAACGGCCCTTACAAGAAAATAGACGGACTGCGCAAGTACGAAAAACGCAATGACCGCACCTATAACATAGAGCAAGATCCCGTTTTTAAAATCCAAAAAACTCACCCCTTACAAAATAGATATGATTGCTATACATTTACAAAAGATTATAGCACAAAGAATGTTTTTTTGTGCTAAAAGTAACACAAGTGTTATATTTTATCCTGTATTGTTACTACAGAATCTGATATACTCTAAAATACAAATCGATTAGAGGTAACCGATGTCTGAATTTTTGTATATAATATTTAATATTTCACTGCCCATCATCATTATTATAATCGTTGGTTTTGGTATAGAAAAAATCTTCAAGCCAAGTGTTGAAATACTGGTTAAGATAAATGTCTATGTTATGCTGCCATGCATGATGTTTCAAAAAATATATAGTATGGAGTTAGCAGAAGGCCTCCTGCTGAAAGTCGTTCCGTATATAGTTATACTTATGACCATGCTTTTTTTGATCAGCCAGCTCATAAGCGTTATAATGCGATACAAAAAACCTATGCGAAAAGCTATGGGCAACACATTTATGCTTATAAACACAGGAAACTACGGAGTTCCGCTTATTGAGCTTGCTTTTCCTGGCTCTGTAGTTGCAATGGCTTCCCAGCTCATTATAATCACTGTACAGAACATAGTAACCGGAACATTCGTAGTTTTTCAGGCAAGTTCAGGTAAATACTCAACAAAACAATCTCTTAAAAATGTTATAAAAATGCCTGTTTTATATGCAATTGCACTTGCCATAATCCTTCGCAGCTTTAATGTCGAAATTCCGGCAACTATCAAAATCCCGCTTGAATATGTCACCGCTTCATTTATAGCTTTTGCACTGCTTACACTAGGAGCAAGGCTTGGTGAAATAAAGAACTTCAAAGGCATGAAAAACGTTGCTGTAGGTTCGTTGATACGCATGCTGTGTGTGCCTATACTTGCCTTTGCGATAGTAAAGCTGCTCGGTATAACAGGCGTGCTTGCCCAGGCGCTTATAATCGGCGTTTCCACTCCCGCTGCAGTAAACAGTGCTATAATCGCAAAAGAGTTTGACAACGAGCCGGACTTTGCCGCACAGTTCGTGCTAGCCACAACTGTTTTGTGTACTTTTACGTTGCCGCTTGTAATCTATATCGTACCAAAGATCTTATAAAAAAAGAGCTGCGTTATCACAGCTCCGTGTTTTTTATATCACTATTCAATTACATATGCCGCAACTATCTCGCCAAAGAAAACCGTATGATAGTCGCTGTCCGGATACATGCTTTTCTTTATACTGTCCGGGATAGCATTCTCGTCCTGCCTCTGTTCATATATTATCCTGCACTCCAGCGTCATAGGCAGCTCTTTAATAGCCGGCACATCAACTTCCTGTCCTTCTACCAGCGTCAGCCCCATATCAGCTATCTTATCAGTATCCCGGCCGCTCTTAGTCCCGCAGTAAGAAAGCGCCTTCTTCGCGCTGTTATCTATCGGTATGTTAACTGTAAACTCATTTTTCATCATACCGTGCGTGTGCCTCGACTGCCTTACCAGTGCCATGAAAACAAGCTTGTTCCACTCTATCCCGATGGCCCCCCACGCTATAGTCATAGTGTTAACTTTACCTTCCTTCTTGGTTGTAAGAAGTATGCCGGTTTTCAGCCTCTTCATTATTTCGTTCATATTCTCATATACGTCGATTTTCCTGTACATAATAAATCTCCTTTTTATATTACTTAAACCTTTTTTCGTACTGCTTTTCAAAAAACTCCTTCGTCAAGCGTCGCCCGTGTCCCGGATAAATATACTTTGCACCGCTGCTTATTATCTTCTCCCATGCAGCTTTTATATCCTCTTCGAAGTCAGCAAATAGTGGATAAATCACAGGGCCTATAGCAAAAACAACATCTCCTGCAAAAAAATCTTCTCCTATTTCATAACCGACCGACCCTGACGAATGAGCGCCCAGCGGCAGAGCAGTTATAAAGCTGCCGCCGAACTCCAGCCGGGTCTCTTCAGAAATCTCAACAATAGCTCTTGTCACCGGCTCATAGAACTCAACCTGCTTCGGTTCGATCTCGTGTCCGGCGCTGCCCATCATCCTTGCAAAAGCGTTAGTTCCTTTTGGTACACCTGTGTGCCCCTTTCGTATGCAGTCAGCTTCTCCTGCTCCGACAACAACCTTTGCCCCCGTCTTTTCACGAAGTGTCTCAGCGCTGCCCATATGGTCGTAATGCGTATGTGTAAGCAGTATATAGTCAACTTTAACGCCCAGTTCATCAATTTTTTTTAGCAGACTTTCCCTTTGGCCGCGTTTTGCGGTATCAATGATAACCCCTTTTTCATCATCCCATGCTGCCCAAGCAGTACCTGCGATTCTTTTAATATCCATACCACTATCACCCTTAATCCTATTTGTTTTATTTTACCATGCAAGACTCTTTAAGTACAGCTAGTCAAGTAATTTAAGAGTCAGAACCAAAGAGTAAACTAATTTTCCTTATTGCCAAACGTTTCCATAATGTATATAATCTCTCTTATGAATAGACATATTAGAGCGACACTATTACTACTACTATCAATTGCACTTCTTTTTGGCGCATCCTGCGCTAAACAGCAGACTGCGCAGGAAACGAAAGATGAAACCGACTATTACGAAGAAAAGTATGCAGATGAGCCCGCACCTTCACAGCAAGTCCAGCGTGTTCTTGATTTTCTTGAAACATGCGTTGGCGGCCAGTACATTTTCGGCGCGCAAGGGGATCAGATAACCACAGACTTTGTTTCCAATGTCTACCGCATGTACGAGTCATACTTCACAATGGGGCGCTACGACTACTTCATGGAAATCGCAGCAAATGCTGAACAAAACGGTTTTTCGTTCCCCGAAGACTATGCATGGGACTGCAGCGGCCTTTGGTGGTATACTGCAGGCGAGCTTCATTTATATGACGATATAACAGACCTTACTGCATCGGATACCTACAAGCTGTGCTGCACGCCTATAACCAAAGATGAACTAATGCCGGGAGATATGGTCTTCGTAGAAGACGAAGAAGGAAAGATTGTCCATATGGGCATAGTCGGTATCCACGGATACATATACGAAGCTGCCGGCAGCTTGATAGGAGTTGTAAAAAAGCGCACAGAAGACCGCCGCATATACGACAACATAGTAAACGGCGGTGTAGAAGAATGCACCGACTGGAACGTCTTTGGCAGGCCTATCATATTCCAATAGATAAAGGCAGCATATAATGAGATACAAAGCGTTCAGCGAAAATTACGAAAAGAGAACCAGAGTAGTCTTCTTGATAAGCCTTGCGCTGAGCTTGGCTTTTATTGCTTTGCTGCTGTACTTTGTCTCTTGGTTTGTAAACCTGACAGACCCAAAACTTATCTTAATGCTCTGGATCGTTCCGATAAGTTTGATCATTCTGATAAACAGCTTTATTATGGCAATTTCCATGTCCCAGAACAGCATAAATAAGTTCATAGGCAAACGCCGCTACGTCAACATACAAAGAGACTTTATCGTGCTTGAAGATACCATAAAAACAGCATACTACGAGCACACTTTTGCTTGGGATGATATTAAACGTATCCTTATAAGCTATTCCATGCCTTTCGACAGATACAGAAAACGCAAGCAGTATGTAGTTACATTCATAATAAACCAGCAAGACTATACAAAGTACAAAAACAACGCTGGTAAAGACAGGCTGGAGCACGTTAAGTCATTCTTCTATTTAAGATATAATCCTGAGATGATAGCCGACATCGAACAGTTCTGGCATGGTAAAATTGAAAGATACGATCAGAATATATAATCATAATATTTTTTTGCAATACGAAATACTTGGGTTTTGATTGGAGTTTATTGTGGATGAAACGCTAACGTTCACTTCCAAGAATAAAGCAGAAGCCTTAAGTGTAATGAGAGAATCTGCGCAGTGGCTAATAAACTCCGGCAAACCTCTGTGGCGGCTTGAAGATTTATCGGAGCATAACCTTCAGTACGAAACCTGTGAGTTCTATGTCGTCTGGCTCGGTAATGAAAGCGTTGGTGCATTCATACTTGATTTTGACGGCGGCTTCATCTGGCAGTATTCTCCTGAATCAGCTGGATACATTCACAAGCTTTCAGTTCGCCGTAAATTTGCCGGAAAAGGATATTCAAAGATTCTCATTGAATATGCTGCTGATATCTGCAGAAAAAGATGTAATATAAAATACCTGCGGCTCGACTGCGACCTGCACCGCAAAAAGCTGTGCAGACTGTATGAAAGCTGTGGTTTTGAACTTGCAGGAACAAAGTCCTTCAATACCGAAAAGTTTGGCAGAATAGGCTGCGCCTTATATCAAAAAGAGATTTGATTACTATAATTTTCGATATATTTTCTTTTACCTAAGCAATTTTTCATAGCAGTAAAACTGCAGCTCCCTTCCTGGGAATCTTGTATCACCAACATAGTTATAGCCGAGCTTTTTAAACAGATTGTTCATTTGTTTATTGGTAGAGTACGTGTCCGATTTTATATAATCTGCTCCCATTTGCGCTGCCTTCTCCTCCGCAAAATGCATCAGCCTTGTCCCTATGCCCTGCCCTTTCACAGCAGAGCTCACGACCAACCTGTGCAGTATAGCCGCTCTTTTTTTACATGACCAGCCAAGCCCATTATACTCTTCCGGTTCATCGAAGTTGATACATATCATACCTGCGATCTTGCCGACTTCTTCCTCAAATATATACAATCCATCGTTTGCAATATCGTTCGCAAAAATTTCTCTTGTCGGGTAATCGCTGTTCCACTGAAAGTTTTTAGCTTCTTCCATGTCCTCTATAGTTTTTTCGACGATATTCATTATTTCGTCTAAATCACTCTGGAGCGCTTTGCGTATCATGTGTTTACCTCATTATTCGATAATAGCCAATATTGCAAATAACTGAAGGGCATCTACAGCTAGTAAAGCGGGAGCAGTCCTCACAGCGCAAACGCTGTGCTGCCGCAGACAAGACCCTGTATATATCGTTGTCTATCCATATCGTCTTCTGCCCTTCAGTAGATTTTCGACTTACACATAATTATGTCTGTATATTATAAACATGTCAACGCAGTTCTGTTTTATATTCTGACTTCTTGTTTTTTGCCCTCTAACTCTCATTGGTTTGTTTGCTGTCGTAAAATATATAGGCCAAGCCATCCAAAATCCTCTGCATGTTTTCGACACAAATACGATAATATGTACACTTTCTTTGCGTATCGTCCGATATAAATAGCAGCCTCTTTTCGAGATTTGCATTATTATTTAATTCTATAATAATCTCCAGCCTTTTACAGTACACTTTTCCGACTTCCGCATTAAATGGCCCTTCTATTTCTTTTTCTCCGCTTTTCAATATGATTTCTCCGTTATCGAGAACGCTGAATCCTGTCAGATCATTAAAACTATAGATTTCGATTGGCGAAGAATGTTTTTCTCTAATACACCATTTCTCTTTTTCAGAATCAATGTATAATCCAAGTTCAATATCGCAGAAGTCGATTCGTTTTTCGGGATCAATACCTTGTTCCTTCAACCTTTTTAAAAACAGTTCGTTTTTTTCAATATTCTTTTTGCCTTGGCGTCTGCCAAAAATAGCAAATATTACAAAGAATAATAATACTGCAACCCCTATTATAATAAAAAAAGTTTCCATCCGCTTATGCCTCCCTATAGTATTTGTTTTTTAATATTGTAACATAATATACATTTTATTCTAGTATTAAATTTCTATATATAGCAAAAAAAAGCACCAGTCATTTCTGACTCGTGCTCTTTTCATTATGTGAATAAATGTTTGAAGCTTTAATTAACTTTACTATCGGCTTAGTACATCCCCGGCATTCCGCCGCCTGCGCCGCCCATCGGCATCGGAGGTGTTTCTTCCGGTATATCTGTAACAATGCTCTCCGTTGTCAGCAGCAATGATGCTATCGAAGCAGCGTTCTGCAGAGCGCTTCTTGTAACCTTGGTCGGGTCTATGATACCTTTTGCTACCATGTCGCCATACTCGTTCTTGGCTGCGTCATAACCGTAGTTCCTGTCGTTTTGCTCTTTTATCTTGCCTACGATAACACTTCCCTCAAGTCCGGCGTTCGCAGCGATCTGTCTCATAGGCTCTTCAAGCGCACGAAGCACTATCTTCATGCCGGTTCTCTGGTCTCCCTCGGCTTTGTCGATTGCTTTTTGTACAGCTGCACAGCTGTCAAGCAGTGCGATTCCGCCGCCCGGTACGATGCCTTCTTCGACAGCAGCTCTCGTTGCTGCAAGAGCGTCCTCTATGCGCATCTTTGATTCCTTCATTTCCGTCTCCGTAGCTGCGCCAACCTGTATAACAGCAACTCCGCCTGCCAGCTTAGCAAGCCTCTCCTGAAGCTTCTCACGGTCATAATCTGAAGTAGTCTCTTCAATCTGGTTCTTTATTGAATGTATACGTGCCTTTATCTCAGATGGGTCTCCGCCGCCTTCGACTATTGTTGTGTTCTCTTTGTCAACCTTGACCTGACGAGCTGTGCCCATCATATCAAGCGTAGCTTCCTTAAGATCGATGCCTATCTCTTCGCTGATGACCTGCCCGCCTGTAAGAACAGCGATATCCTGAAGCATAGCCTTTCTTCTGTCACCAAAGCCCGGAGCTTTAACTGCAACACAGTTAAATGTTCCTCTAAGTTTGTTGACAACAAGCGTAGCAAGAGCTTCGCCTTCAACATCTTCGGCGATTATTAGAAGTTTCTTTCCCTGTTGGACGACTTGTTCAAGCACTGGAAGTATCTCCTGAATGTTTGATATTTTCTTGTCTGTGATAAGAATGAGCGGATCTTCAAGAACTGCTTCCATCTTGTCGGCATCTGTCACCATATACGGAGAAGCATATCCCCTGTCAAACTGCATACCTTCAACTACGTTGAGTTCTGTCAGCATTGTCTTGCTTTCTTCAACTGTGATAACACCGTCGTTTCCGACCTTTTCCATAGCCTGTGCGATAAGCTCGCCTATCTCCTCGTCTCCTGCAGAGATCGAAGCGACCTGTGCTATTGCCTTAGAATCCTCTATCGGGTTTGAAAGCTCTTTGAGGCTCTCTACAGCGATGTCTGCAGCCTTTAAGATACCCTTCTTTATTCCCATCGGGTTTGCACCTGCAGCAACGTTCTTGAGGCCTTCACGAATGATAGCCTGAGCAAGCAGTGTTGCTGTAGTAGTACCGTCTCCGGCAACGTCGTTTGTCTTTGTTGCGACTTCTTTAACGAGCTGTGCGCCCATGTTTTCAAACGCATCTTCAAGCTCGATATCTTTAGCTATAGTAACACCGTCGTTTGTGATAGCCGGTGAACCAAACTTCTTGTCAAGAACCACGTTTCTTCCCTTTGGTCCAAGTGTAACTTTTACTGTATCGGCAAGCTGGTTAACTCCTGCTTCAAGAGCACGTCTTGCCTCTTCACCATACTTGATCTGTTTAGCCATTTTGTATTTCCTCCCTATTCTACAACTGCAAGAAGATCGCTCTGACGCACGATTATAAACTCTTCGCCGTCAAGTTTAACTTCCGTTCCTGCATACTTCGAGTAAAGAACCGTTTCACCGACCTTTACGTTCATTACAACTTCTTTTCCGTCAACCATTCCGCCGGGGCCGACTGCCACGACTTCTGCGGTCTGCGGTTTTTCCTTTGCACTGCCTGTCAGTACGATACCGCTCTTTGTGGTCTCTTCCGACTCAGTGCTCTTGATAACAACTCTGTCACCTAGTGGTTTTATGGACATTATTTCTGCCTCCTTTTAATATTATCAATTAATATGCAAAATTTTTAAGTTGTTAGCACTCGATGGTGGCGAGTGCTAACAATAAATAATATAAACGATTAGCCTTTTTTAGGCAAACTTATAATTGCGCCGTAATTGCCATTTATCCGCCTTTATTCAAGAATACTTCTATATTGCTCTTTCATTCTCCTCTAATCTCACTCATACTAAAAAAAGTAACCAAAGAACCTGTTTTTTGCTCCGCACAGAAGGACTTTTATACAAGATGTTGAACTAGTTAATAAAATCTAATTATAAAAGGGGTATCTATGAAGATGGATAAATGGGATAAGCGTTTTATGGACCTTACAAAAACGATAGCAAAGTGGTCCAGCTGCTATAAAGAAAACCGCAGCATCGGTGCGATAATAGTCAAGAACAAGCGCATCCTTACTACTGGATACAACGGTGCCCCTTCCGGCATAGAAAGCTGCAAAGAAAAAGGTGAGTGCCTCCGTCAGAAGCTTAATATCCCGTCTGGTAAACAGCACGAATTGTGCTTTGCCATTCACGCAGAGCAGAACGCCATAATACAGGCAGCCAAGCTCGGTGTCAGCATAGACGGCGCAACCCTCTACTGCACCCACCAGCCGTGCGTTATCTGCTCAAAGATGATAGTCAACGCAGGAATAACAAAAGTCATATATGAAAAGCCCTACCCGGATGACTTTACAAGCCAAATCTTCGAAGAAGCTGGTATAGAGATGGTACAGTTCATCTATTAAAAATACACTCTAGAGTCGTGCCAGCATCGTTTCAGGACTGCTCTGCGGCTCTTTATTTATGCACGTTTTTCACTGTAAAGAATAAACTTATTATTGAAAAAAACTCCCATTTAAGGTATCATATAATGTGGTACATAAATTTACCGATACCACATTTTGTATTATATATTGTGAGGAAGTTTCAAGGGGGACATATGGCAAAAAAATATTCTGCCAGCGATATTCAGGTGCTCGAAGGTCTGGATGCTGTTCGCAAGCGTCCGGGCATGTATATCGGCTCGACCGGCCAAAAAGGGCTTCACCATCTGCTCTGGGAGATAGTAGACAACGCAGTGGACGAAGCGGCAAACGGTTTTGCCGATAAAATAGAAGTTACCATTCACGAAGACAATTCAGTAACAGTACATGACAACGGAAGAGGCATTCCTGTCGGCCTTCATCCCGAGCTCAAGGTTTCGGGCGTAGAGGTTGTTTTCACTCAGCTTCACGCCGGCGGCAAATTCAACAACGATTCATACACATATTCGGGCGGCCTGCACGGAGTTGGCGCTTCCGTCGTTAACGCACTTTCAAGATGGCTTACCGTAGAAGTCGGCGTTGGCGGAAAGCTATATCAGCAGAGCTTTAAAAGCTATATGAAGAACGGCAAGATCGAAAGCGGACGCCGTGTTGACAAGCTAACTGAAAAGGGACGCTGCAGCCACCGCGGCACGACAATAACCTATCTTGCGGATGACCGTGTTTTCGAGACGATTTCTCTTAACTTCGATACAGTCTCTTCACACCTTCGTATAATATCGTTCCTTACAAAGGGCGTCGTAATAACACTGACCGACGAGAGAACGAAAAAGGACGGCAAACCAAAGAGAGTCATGTTCGACTATCAGGGCGGGATAACAGACTTCGTAAAATATCTTAACGAGGAAAAAACAGTGCTTCATGACGAGCCGATTTGTTTCGGCGGCGAGAAGGGCGATGTCAAAGTCGATATAGCTATACAATACAACGACACATATAACGACAATATTCTCTCGTTTGTAAATACAATAGAGACTGCTGACGGCGGTACACATGTTTCAGGCTTCAAATCTGCACATACCAAGGTCATGAACGAATATGCAAGAAGCACAGGGCTTCTTAAAGAAAAGGATGATAACCTTTCTGGCGACGACTACCGTGAAGGCATGAGTGCAGTAATAACCGTAAAGATGAAAGATGCCCAATTCGAAGGCCAGACAAAGGGCAAGCTTGGCAACACAGAAGTGCGCACTATAGTGGAATCTATAGTTCAGGAAAAGCTCTCTTTATATCTTGCAGACCTCAACAACGCAAATATAGCCGGCGAAATCGTCGGTAAAGCGATAAAGGCCGCGAAAGCACGGCAGGCAGCAACAAAGGCAAAGAAGCTGGAGCGTCAGCGCAGCAAACTGGAAGGAGCGCCGCTTGTAGGAAAGCTTTCCAGCTGTACTGGCAAAGACGCAAAGCAGAACGAGCTTTTCATAGTCGAGGGCGACAGCGCCGGCGGCAGCGCAAAGCAAGGTCGTGACCGGCAGTTCCAGGCAATACTACCCCTGCGCGGCAAACCGCTCAACGTAGAAAAAAAGCGGCTCGACCAGGTTATACAAAACGAAGAGTTCCGCTCGATAATAACCGCTCTTGGCACAGGTTTCGACGGAGATTTCGACGAAGAAGCTTTAAAATATCACAAGATAATAATACTGGCGGATGCAGACGACGACGGAGCGCATATCCGCGCTATACTGCTGACTTTCTTCTACAGATATTTCAAAGACCTTTTGACTGCAGGCCACATCTATATAGGCAGGCCTCCGCTCTACCGTGTTTATAAAGGCAAGCAGACGATATACGCATACAGCGATGCAGACCTGCGCATGGCCCAGGAAACACTTGGCGGCGACACTAATGTGCAACGCTATAAAGGCCTTGGCGAAATGAATCCTGAACAGCTTTGGGAAACCACGATGGACCCGGCAGGGAGACAGCTCTTCCAAGTCTCGCTCGATGACCAAGCAGAAGCCGAGCGCCTGGTCACGATACTGATGGGAGATAAAACAGAACCAAGGAAGTTATATATATCGGAACATGCAAACTTCAATAAAAAAGACAGCTTTTTCGAAGAGAAGGTGAAAGACATTGGCAAAAAAGAAAAAAGATGAAATAATTAATCAGCGAAAAAGTAACCCCTCTTTCACTGAGCGAAGTTATGCACGACTCCATGATACCGTTTGCGGAGTCAGTTATCATGGACAGGGCGCTTCCACGAGTAGAAGACGGCTTAAAGCCGGTACAACGGCGCATACTTTATACCATGATGGAACTTTCGCTTTCTCCGGACAAGCCTCATAGAAAATCCGCAAGGATAGTCGGTGACTGCCTTGGTAAATATCATCCGCACGGCGACCGCTCTGTATACGATGCTATGGTGCGCATGGCCCAAGGATTTGTTATGCGTGCGCCTCTTGTATCAGGACACGGAAACTTTGGCAGCATGGACGGTGACACAGCCGCTGCCATGAGGTACACAGAAGCCCGTCTCTCCCCCATAGCCATGGAGATGCTTGCACACATACACAAAGACACAGTGAGTTTCTCGCTAAACTTTGACGACACCCTAAAAGAACCTGACATGCTTCCGGCACGTTTTCCCAACCTGCTTGTCAACGGCGCTTCAGGTATTGCTGTAGGGCTTGCTACCAATATACCTCCCCATAATCTCGGAGAAGTCGTTGACGGCGTAATAGCGCGCATAATCAACAAAGACCTGAGCCTTGAAGAGCTTATGAAGCATATAAAAGGTCCGGATTTTCCCACAGGCGGCTATATGCTGAACATGGAGCAGCTAAAGCAGGCATACGAAACGGGCAGAGGCAAGGTCGCCATTCGTGCAAACGCAGTAATTGAAAAGGGCTCGAACGGAAAAACCCTTATTGTTATAAAAGAGATGCCTTACCAGGTAAACAAAGCAGTGATGCTTCAGAAGATACTGCAGGTAACCGAAACAAGGAAAGAGATGTTCGCGGGCATTGCAGATATCCGAGACGAATCGGACAGAACGGGCATTCGTGCGGTAATAGAAGTCCGAAAAGGTTATGATGCACAAGACATTCTCACCTGTCTCTATAAATACTCCGATATGCAGGTAACTTTCGGCATCAACATGGTGTGTATTGCCGACGGACAGCCAAAGCAGCTCTCTCTCATGGAGATGATCGACTATTATATAGCGTTCCAGAAAGATGTCGTAACACGCAGAACGAAGTTCGACCTCGACCGTGCAAAGAAGCGTGAGCACATACTCGCCGGTCTTATAATAGCCGTAAAGAACATCGACGAAGTTATAAAGATAATCCGCAGCAGCGCTTCACCTAAAGAAGCAAAAGCGCGGCTGATGGAACGTTTCGAGCTAACAGACATTCAGGCACAGGCCATACTCGATATGAGGCTCGCAAGGCTGACTGCGCTGGAAATTGAAGCTCTCCAGAAAGAATACGCTTTCATACTCGAAACCATAAAGCGGCTTGAAGCTATACTTAAATCAAATGATATGCTTATGAAAGTAATTATGCACGAACTTGGCGAAGTCAAAGAGAAATTTGCTGATGAGCGCCGTACGAAAATTCTCGAGGAAAGCCACGAGATACAGATAAATGAATCTGACTACATAGCGGTTGAAGATTACCTCGTATCAATGACTGCCGATGGTTTTTTAAAGCGCATCGCTCTAAAAACATACCAAAAATCAAGTGTATCGAACGGTGATACACCAAAGATACTCGTTCAGACAACAACTCAAAATAACATACAAATCTTTACCAGTCATGGCAACATGTATACTCTTGCCTGCACAGACCTTCCTGACAGCAAGCCAAAAGACAAAGGCAAGCCCCTCTCTGCCCTTATGGCAGGAGTGGACGCAGGCGAAGAGATAGTGGCGATATTCAGTTTCGACGACTATAAGAAGGGCGACTTGTTCTTTGCTACTAAGAGCGGTCTTATAAAGCGTACTGCCCTTGGCGAATACGACGTTCGCAACAAAAAAATAATCGCCAGCGGCCTCTCAGACGGCGATAGTATAATCAGCGTACACCTGCTTAGTTCTAAAACAGACTGGCTGCTGATATCCTCCAGTGGTATGTCGATACGGTTTTCTTCCAGTGATGTCTCCGCTATGGGACGCTCAGCGAAGGGAGTCAAGGCCATCGCTTTGGAAAAAGATTCAGAAGCTATTTTAGCGTCCCCCATAGACGATAGAGACGATGTGATGATATTTACCGATCTTGGATATACAAAACGCTCGAAAGCGTCTCAGTTTGAAACCCAGCGTCGAGGCGGCAAGGGCGTAAAAGCGCTTACTCTTCAGAAGAACGAAGCAACCGGTTCAAGAGTTGCAGCTGCGCTTGTGATGCAGCAAACGGGAATAATTCATGTTCTTCTCAATTCATCCCAGCACTATGAGATTGAATCTTCGCAGATAAGCTGCAGCGGCAGAACTTCAAAAGGTACGCCGGCGGTCCTGGCCGTCCTTGGTGATTATGTTGAAACTGCGTATGCGGCTGTATCTATAGATTAGTTTAAACGGGAGGGAAAAAACATGGTAGAGATCAACAAGCCGGGACGGCCCTGGCAGGAAGTATCAGAAGCAGTATTCAACATGTTCTCCGCTCAAGGCTACAAGCTTGAAGAAGGTACTAAGCTGGACGGCATCTACGGTATCGGCAACGCAGTAGGTCGCTTTTGGGGCGGCGGTTTCGTTACGCGAAACAAGTTCTCCTTAAAAATATTCACCACACCGGACGGAGGCACTCTTATCCATTTCGATAAAGCAATGAGCGGTATGAGCGGCGGTGTAATCGGTATTGCAAAAATCAATAAGGAATTCGACAGGGTGTTCGCACTTCTAACTAGTTTGTAAAAACTACTAAAAAAAGCAGAGGCATTTATATTTGCCCCTGCTTTCTTTTCTTGCTTTTTACTACATGAACAGAGGCGCAAACACCAGCGCAACTATGCTCATTATCTTTATCAATATGTTTATGGACGGGCCTGCCGTGTCTTTTAGCGGGTCGCCGACTGTGTCACCGATTACAGAAGCCTTGTGCGCTTGAGAGTTCTTTCCCTCGTGTGCGCCTTCCTCTATGTGCTTTTTAGCGTTGTCCCACGCTCCCCCGCTGTTAGCCATCTTCACGGCGATAACGACTCCTGTAACTGTCGCCCCGACTAGCAGCCCCGCAAGCGCTGTCTTGCCCAGCAGCAGCCCTACAACTATAGGAGCAGCAATCACTATCACTCCCGGCAATATCATCTGCGTAAGCGCGGCCTTTGTCGATATGTCTATACACTTTGAATATTCCGGCTGTGCTTTACCTTCCATTATCCCGTCTATCTCGCTAAACTGTCTTCTCACCTCAGCTATCATCTTCTTTGCAGCTTTGGAAACAGCTTCGATAGTCAGTGCAGAGAACAGATAAGGAAGCATACCGCCAAGAAGCAGCCCGACTATTACCTTTGGTTCCAGCACATTTACTAGCTCAAGCCCCACTGTATGCGCATACGTTGTAAACAGCGCAAGCGCTGTAAGTGCAGCAGAACCTATTGAGAACCCTTTGCCTATGGCAGCTGTGGTGTTGCCTACAGAGTCAAGATGGTCTGTTATCTTTCTTACGCTTTCGTCCTGCCCGGACATCTGCGCTATGCCGCCGGCGTTGTCGGCTATCGGTCCGTATGCGTCAACAGAAACTATCATACCAACGGTAGACAGCATACCGAGCGCCGCAAGCGCTACTCCGAAAAGCCCTGCCGACCAGAATGAAACAAGAAGGCACACCGCTATCATAACGATAGGCCCTGCTGTGCTCCTCATACCGACAGCCATGCCGCTCAGTATGTTCGTTGCAGCCCCTGTCGTGCTCTGTTGTGCGATCCCCTTAACCGGTTTATATGCTGCAGATGTGTAATACTCGGTTATCTGCCCTATCACAACACCTGTTACTATTCCCATTATAACCGCAGGTATAAGCTTGAAGTCACCAAAGATTATATAATCTGCTGCTGCCGCTCCGACTGCGCTCAAAGCGGCGCTTATGAATGTTCCGGCTCTCAGCGAAGTGTGAGCGCTCTTGGCCTTAACCAGCCTTACTATGAAGATGCCTATTATTGTTGCGACTATACCAAAGGCAGCCATAAGGAAAGTAAATGATGCGCCCTTGCCGGCAAACGCTACAAAACCAAGCAGAAGTGAAGATATTATTGCTCCCGCATAGCTTTCGAATATATCACTGCCCATTCCCGCAACGTCACCTACGTTGTCGCCCACGTTATCTGCTATAACAGCTGGGTTTCTCGGGTCATCTTCTGGTATCCCTGCCTCCACTTTGCCGACGAGGTCTGCGCCCACATCAGCCGCTTTTGTGAATATACCTCCGCCTACTCTGCAGAAAAGAGCAATAGTGCTTGCACCAAGGCTGAATCCAGTCAGCACACTGATGTCGTCAAACAGCATGAACAGCACACCGAGGCCAAGTGCAGCAAATCCTACAATCAAAAGTCCGGTAACGCTGCCGCCGGAAAAAGCTACTTTAAGAGATTGCTTCAAGCCTTGCTTTGCAGCCTGCGCAGTCCTCACGTTAGCTTTCACAGCTACTCTCATGCCAAAGAACCCTGCCAGTGCAGACAGTGCCGCTCCACTTATAAAGCACACCATTACCTTCCATCCAAGCGAAGGCACGAGCAGCAGCACAACGCTCATTACAGCCACGAATGCAAGCATTATCACATACTGGCGTTTAAGATAAGTCATGGCTCCAGTTTCGATAAATCCTGCAACTTTTTTCATTTTTTCGTCGCTTACTTTTATTCTTTTAATGTTATTTGCCTTAAAAAAGGCAATACAAACAGCAGCTGCCGCAACAGCTATTATGATCCATTCCATAAACAAAATTCTCCTTTTTGTGTGGTCCCGTAGAGTAAATCCCGTATTTTTTAAAACACTTAAAAAACCAAATACAAAATCTAAGCTCCTTTGGGCCATTGTTTCGATGTCTCTTTGGATGCATCAAGAAATTATATATACGTTCACATATATTAGCTGCATCCTGTCTATTATTTAGTTGTTACCGGAATCTCGCAGACTGATGTCGTCCGCATTGAAATTATTGAATTGCTTATTTAAAATATATTTATAAAGGACATTCGCCCTCTATTTGACTTTTGGCAGCGTAGACCCCCCGTACGGCATAACTATCACGTCCTGCGCTCTTTGCCCCGCAGCAGCGTCAAATGCGCTCTGTACGTCTCTCATCGGCTTTAAGAATATGTCTTTAACAAATCCTTCATCAAGGTCGGAAACGAGCATAACGTCAGCTTCTCCAAGCACCATGGCTATAGCCGCTGCTTTGTGTCCGCCCAGCTCAAAGTTTCTCTGTATCTCTTCCACCATAAACTGCGGACTCTCCGCCGTTGTCATCCACCTCTCGAAAGCTCCTTCTCCAAGGCCCTCTTTGCATGAAGCAACTAAAATTATAGTCCCGCCTTTTTTTACAGCGTGCTTTGCGTTGTCAAGTGCCTTCTGCGCCTGATAGAGATTTAAATCTTTCGGATATCCGCCTGCAGACACTATAACAATATCGGCTCTTTTTTCTATGCCGACCATATACAATGTATCAAGATATCTGCAAGCTTTCCTGTGCGCTTCAATATAATGCCCAGCCTGCGCATGAACGATTTTTTTGTGCTCGTCCAGCACAACGTTGACTATAAAATCTATCGTTACGAAATTTGCAACATCATCTATGTCTTCCCGTACAGGGTTTCCTTCTATCTTGCCCGTGCACGAGTTCTTATCAACCATCATAGAGTGGTTCGACTGTATAGCTCCCCTTGTCGAAACACCCGGCATTATCGCCTTTGCTCCGCCTGAGTACCCGGCAAAATAATGATATTCCACATTGCCAAGGCATATCCTGCGGTCTGCGTTTACTACTTCATCAAAAACATCGAACGGCGTTCCTGCTTTAGACACGCCAAGGTGTATACAGTTCTCAGCATCAGCATCTATGCATCTTACGCTCTCATAAACCTCGTCGCCTACGAGATAGCGCATCTCTTCTTCCGTGTGGCGTCTGTGCGAGCCAAGCGCAAACACAACTGTTATATCGCTTCGCGAAACACCAGCTTTTTCGATTTCTGCAACCACGAGAGGCACGACTACCTTCGAAGGCATCGGCCGTGTTATATCGCTTGTTATTATGACTATCTTTTCGCCCGGCTTAACGATGTCTCTCAGCTTATCGCTGCCGGTCGGCTCTTCCAATGCCCTCAAGACCTCTTCATCACCAGTAAGCCCCTCTCCCACTTCGTTCGGGACAAGCACCTTCACATTATGTTTATCAGGTATCTCGAGCTGCTGAGAGCCCTTGCAGAATCCTAGTTCGATTTTCATATGCACACCTTTTCGTCATAGCTGCCCGGACGCACTGCATCCGGGCAACAAGACATTAATCTATACTTTGTGTACACACATTGCGTGTACATCGTGAGCTGCTTCCATTATCATCTCACTAACTGTCGGGTGCGGATGCACAGTGTCGGACAGCTCTTCTATCGTTCCTTCCGCCCTCATCGCTGCGCACACCTCTGCTATCATATCCGTAGCGCGGTGGCACATAAGATGCGCTCCCAATATCTCTCCTGTGTCTGCATCGGTAACAACCTTCACAATACCGCTTTGCTCTCCGGCTATCATAGACTTCCCGTTCGCCGCAGGAAGAAAACTTCCTGTTTTAACGTTAATGCCTTTTTCCTTTGCCGCCGCTTCGGTGATGCCTACGCTGGCGATTTCCGGTCTGGTATATATGCACGCAGGTATAACGTCATAGCGCATTCTCTTGTCCTGCCCTGCTATGTTGTGCGCCGCTACCAGCCCCTGTTCAGAAGCCACGTGCGCAAGCTGCGCTTTGCCGGTTATGTCGCCGATAGCATATATGCCGTCAACGTTTGTTTTCATACGTTCATCCACTTCAACAAAGCCGCGGTTCATTTTTAGTCCCAAAGCTTCAAGCCCGATTTCGCTTGTAACTGGCGAGCGGCCTATCGCAACAACGCATGTTTGTGCTTTAACGCTCTTTGTCTCTCCGTCCATTTCGAAGTAGACTGTACCGCCCTTTTCTATCTTTGTCACTTTAGCAGACGTAAAAATATCTATGCCCTGTTTTTTCAGCAGCGTATGCGTTCTTTGAGTTATGTCATCATCCACGTTTCCGAGTATCTTTGGCAGCATCTCTATGACAGTAACTTTCTTGCCAAGCGCATTGAAAAGTGAAGCAAACTCTATTCCGATTACTCCGCCGCCAATTATGACCAGCGACTCCGGCGCCTGTGTGAACGCAAGCACGCCGTCTGAATCGACCACTCCCTCGCTGTCTATTCCGGGAATAGGTACTTTTGAAGGTTTGGAACCTGTTGCGATTATTATATCATCAGCCTCAACCGATTCCTTGCCGTCAACCGTTATCTTTCCCTTTGCTTCAACTACGCCAGTGCCTTTTATAACATCGACTCCGGCTTTTTTCAGCAGGAATTCTATACCGCCGCGAAGTTTGCCTACGACCTCATCTTTCTTACCGGCTATCTTTGTGTAATCATAGCTTGCGCCCTCAACAAAAACACCGTAATCAGCCGCATGCAGAGCTTGCTCATAAACCTCTGCGCTGTGCAGGAGCGCCTTTGTAGGTATGCACCCACGGTTAAGACACGTCCCGCCCACATTGTCTTTTTCTATAAGTACCGCTTTTTTGCCTAGCTTAGCAAGTCTTATGGCCGCAACATAACCGCCCGGCCCGCCGCCAAGTACTGCAACATCATATTTCTTAGTCATATCTTCTCCTTACAGCACCAGATACGGTTTCTCAATATATTTCTTGATTGCTGCCAGGAACTGCGCTGCCGGCGCACCGTCAACTATACGATGGTCATAAGAAAGCGTTAGCGACATCAGCGGTTTTACTACGATATCGTCACCTTCTACGACAGGCGTTTTCTTGATAGCGCCAATTGCAAGTATGCCGCTCTCCGGCTGGTTTATGATAGCTACAAAAGAATCCAGTCCAAACATGCCAAGGTTAGATGTAGTAAAGCTTCCGCCCTTGTAATCGTCCGGAGAAAGTCCGCCGTTCTTTGCCTTGTTAGCCATTTCCCTCGTTGCCTGCGCAAGCCCCTCAAGGCTCAAAAGATCAGCATCTTTTATGACGGGCACTATAAGCCCTTCATCCAGCGCAACAGCGATGCCTAGGTTAACATAATCCTTCACCAATATGCCTTCGTCCGTCAGCTCCGAATTCATCTGCGGATATTCGCTAAGTGCACGGCATACCACATAAGACACGATATCGTTGTAAGATATCTTGACGCCTTCGCTCTTGAAAGCTTCCCTTATCTTTGCCGCTTCGCTCATATCCACGGTTATCGTATGGGAAGTCTGTGCCGCAGTTTCCATGCTCAGTCTCATCCTCTGGGAAATAACTTTGCGCATGCCTGCGAAAGGCTTTATTGTGCCCTTCCGGCTGCCGGCTGCTGATGACATCTTAGCCAAAACGTCCGCTCTTGTTATCTTGCCTCTGGCTCCCGTTCCTTCAACTGCGCCCAGCTCTACGCCGCTCTGTTCCGCTACGACTTTTGCAAGCGGAGTTGCTTTTGGAGCAGTCTTTGCAAACCCGAGTATATCCCGCTCTATTATGAACCCTTCCGGTCCGCTTCCGTCAACTTCATTTATATCGACGCCGTTATTATCCGCCGTCATCCTCGCTCTTGGAGAAATGAACACTCTGTCGCCCTTGGCAAAAGCAGCTTCAGCCGGTACTTTTTCTTGTTCCGGTATTTCCTGCGCTGCAGCTGCTTTTTCTGCAGCCACGGGCTTGTGCTCACTTATATTAAGGAGGTTGTTGATATCTTCACCGTCTTGCCCGATAATCGCTATAGTCTCGGTTATCGGCACGGTTTCGCCTTCTCCCCGGACAATCTTCAAAAGCTTGCCCGAAGCCGGCGCATCTATTTCAATGGTCAGCTTGTCCGTCTCCATCTCAAAAAGCGGCTGACCTTCTTTGCAGTCCCCGCCCTCTTCGACGAGCCACTTTATGATAGTGCCTTCCGTCATCTGAAGGCCCTGCTTTGGCATTATAACTTTTTCAGCCATTTTAAAACTCCTTCGTTATTTATAGAGCGACTTTTTTACCGCTGCGACTATCTCGTCCACCTGCGGTACAACTGCGTTCTCCAGTCCGAGGTTAAACGGCAGTGTGCAGTATTTTGCACCCAGTCTCTCCGGCGGAGCATCAAGATACTTAAACGCTTTTTCAGTAACCTGAGCTGCGATCTCTGCGCCCGGTCCCTGATTCTTGTGCGCCTCGTGTACGGTTATCAGTCTGCCTGTCTTCTTTACCGACTCTACAATAGTGTCTATATCGAGCGGTACCAATGTACGCGGGTCTATGACCTCTACAGATATGCCCTCTTTTTCAAGCTTGTCAGCCGCTTCCATAGCTTTGCCTACATAAAGCAGTGTTGCCACTATAGTAGCATCCTTGCCCTCACGAAGTATGTTCGCTTTGCCGAAAGGAATCGCAAAGTTCTCGTCTTCCGGCACTTCGCCTTTGGTAGCATACAGCGCTTTGTGCTCAAAGAACATTATCGGGTTGTCGTCTCTTATTGCTGTTCTTAAAAGTCCAGCTGCATCAGCCGGGCTGGAAGGACAAACGACTTTCATACCTGGTATATGCATGAACAGCGCTTCAACGGACTGCGAGTGCTGTCCTGCGTTGCCTCTGCCTATCCCCTGTTGCCCTCTTACGACGAGAGGAACCTTTGCTTTGCCGCCAAACATATATCTTATCTTTGCTGCCTGATTGAGAAGCTGGTCCATAGCAACGTAAACGAAGTCCATGTACATAAGCTCAACTATCGGCCTCATTCCCGCGCATGCAGCTCCAACTCCCGCTCCAACAATTGCGCTCTCAGAAATAGGTGTATTCCTTACCCTGTCCTCACCAAACTCATCAAGAAGGCCACGGGTACATCCGAATATACCACCCTGCTTGGCGATGTCTTCACCCATTACGAAGATATCGTTGTCTTTTCTCATTTCCTGTGCAATGCAATCTTTTATCGCCTGTGCATATGATTTTATCATTTAAGACACCTCGCCTTCATAAAACACATCATCTAAAACATGTGCCGGGTCCGGCTCAGGGCTGCTTAGTGCAAACTCAGTAGCTTCGTCTACATCAGCCTGTGCTTTTGCTTCAATATCGTCAAGTTCTTTTTCAGTAGCAATTTTCTCGTCTATCATGTATTTACGCAGACGCTTTATCGGGCACTTTTCCATCCACTCTGCAACCTGTTCACGTGTACGATACACTTCCGGGTCACCTGTCCAGTGTCCCTTCCACCTATATGTCTTGCACTCTATTAGCGTTGGCCCTTTTCCTGCTTTAGCACGTTTAAGAGCCTTTTCCATAGCGTCATAGATAGCAAGCACATCGTTTCCGTCAACTGTCACTCCCGGTATATCATATCCTTTGCTTCTTACGCTTATATCCTTTACAGACGTACTCGTCTCAACAGGAACGCTGATAGCAAACGAGTTGTTCTCACATACGAATATCGCCGGAAGGTTCCATACTGAAGCTAAGTTTATGCTCTCGTGGAACGTTCCCTGATTGCTTGCTCCGTCTCCAAAGAACGATACAGCAACGTTGTCTGTTCCCTTAAGCTTTGCTGCAAGCGCGCCGCCTACCGCAATAGGTATTCCGCCGCCGACTATAGCATTAGCTCCGAGGTTGCCCTTCTTTAAGTCCGCTATGTGCATAGAGCCGCCTCTGCCTTTACAAAAACCAGTCTCTTTGCCCATAAGCTCTGCCATCGCGCTCTTTAAATCGCCGCTCTTGGCTATGCCGTGTCCGTGTCCTCTGTGTGTACTTGTGATATAGTCGCTGTCTCTCAGCAAAGATATCACAGTTGAAGCTATGGCTTCTTCACCAATATACAGATGCACAGAACCACGAAGCTTGTTCTCTTCAAATAGCTTGAAGGCTTTTTCTTCAAACTTTCGGATCTCGTTCATTTTAGTATAGATCCAAAGCAATTTGTCCTTCTTGATCATACGGATCCCCTTTCTTTCTGGAAGTACTGAGTTTCCCTTCCCTTAAACTCCAAGTTCTTTTAGTATCTCAACAATATGCACCGTGCTCTCCGCAATCCGGCAGCCCGCTGCACTCAAAACTTTTTCCTTGTTCTCGGCGCTTCCCGTTCCGTCTGCCGAAACGATAGCTCCTGCGTGTCCCATGCTCCTGCCCTTCGGGGCATTCTTTCCGGCAATAAGCGTCACTACAGGCTTAGATATATTATCCTTTATATATGCAGCCGCAAGTTCTTCTTCGCTACCGCCTATCTCACCTATTATCACGATGGCTTTTGTCTGCTCATCAGCCTCAAAATCACCAAGCAGGTCTACAAAAGTAGAGCCGGGTATCATGTCTCCCCCAACGCCAATGCACGTCGACTGACCGATACCTTCATTAGTCATCATAAATACAGTTTCATAACAGTTGGTTGCGCTTCTCGACATTATTCCAACACTGCCCGGAGAAAATATCCTGTGTGCCATAAATCCAGCTTTAGACTTGCCCGGTGATATTATCCCGAAAGAATTAGGTCCAAACAGCCTAGTTCCTTTCATCTTTGCAAGATGATAACACTCCATCATGTCGTGCACCGGTGTATGTTCAGATATCGTAAGCACCGTCGGCACTCCTGCGTCGATTGCTTCATGAACTCCTGCCGGCGTAAACTTTGCCGGAACGAATATAACACTGGTGTTAGCTTCCGTCTTGTCCATCGCTTCCCTTACAGTGTCATAAACCGGAACGCCAAGCACTTCCTGACCGCCTTTACCCGGCGTAACTCCTGCAACGACGTTCGTGCCGTATTCTAGCATCTGCTCGGTGTGAAAGCTTCCTTCCCTGCCTGTGATGCCCTGTACAATAAGCTTCGTGTTCTCATCAATTATAATACTCATACGGCGCTCCTCTCTGCAAGCGCATCCACGCCCTGCGGTATACTGTCCACAGCCGTCACGCCGTCTATGGTTTCAATGACCTCAAGCCCCTGCTGCTTGTTCGTTCCTTCTATCCTTATAATAACGTTCTTTTGAATACCGCATGCTTCCAGCGCCATCTTTACTCCTCTTGCAACTTCGTCGCATCTTGTGATGCCGCCGAATATGCTTATAAGCAACGTATCAATGTCCTTTCCGCAAAGAACTATCCTAACAGCCTCTTTTATTCTTTCCGCCGTTGCGCCGCCGCCAAGGTCAAGCGCTGCGCCGACTTTCATCCCCTTCTTCGATATAAGGTCTATACAGCTCATCAGCATTCCCGAACCGTTCGACATTACTGCAATGTTGCCGCCCTCTTCGATGGGTATATATAAAAAGTCAAATGATGCTGCTTCTGCTACCAGCGGCTCTACAGGCAGCGTCTTTGCAAACTCTGCGATGTCCGGCAGCCTGAACAGCGCACTGTCGTCTATGTCTACCTTGCCGTCCAGCGCCAGTATGCCTTCCTTTTCGTCCAACACCAGCGGATTAATCTCTGTAAGCATACAGCTATAGTCCATGAACATCTTGTAAAGGTTCTGCAGCAGTGTTTTAAAACCTTCCTGCTTTCCTATGCCCGATACGGTCTCAATATACCTTACAACATAATCCGTTATCCCAAGCATCGGGTTCACAGGTATGCGAAGTATCTTTTCCGGATCAGTCTTTGCTACTTCTTCGATGTCAACTCCGCCCATTGCAGAGAATATGATGAGTGGGCACTTCGACAGCCTGTCCAGCATTATGGAAAGATACCATTCCACTTTCGGGTCCGCTTTTTCCACAACATACAGCTTGTTTACTTTAAGTCCTTTCAGCTCAGAAAATAGCAGTTTGTCAACTATCCCCTGTGCTTCCTTAGCGTCCTGCGCAAACTGTATGCCGCCCGCCTTGCCGCGTCCACCCACCTGAACCTGGGCTTTTATAACTACAGGATAAGATAATCCTGCACTTTTTATCTTGCCTTTTACGTCCTGCGCATCGTCAATTACGACACCCTTTTTGACGGGTATGCCGAATTGAGCAAAAAGCTCCTGCGCTTTGTATTCAAGCAGTTTCATCCGTTACTCTCCCCAAATCACTTCGTCGCTCGGCTGCTCGCCCGGAATCTCATAAGCTATCCTCGATACGTTTATCAGGTGCTTGAATGTAAGGTTCTCAGATATCGAGTTGTTGCCCCAGCTTCCGCATCCAAGTGTAGTTGTTGCATTTAGTGAATTAACAAAGCTTCCGCCGTTCATCGTTGCGCATATCTGATTCACAAGCAGTCTGCTTATCGGCAGCGTAACTCCCGCATACTCAATATTCTGCGTATTGTTCGAATGAACGATAGCGCTGTGCCCCTTGCCCTCAACGTTAAGGTTACAAAGTGCGATGTCAACAGCCTGCTCCCATGAGTCATATTCATAAGCTGACATTACACAGCACATCTTTTCCTTGCTGAACAGATCGGCATCGCCGCACTTGTCCGGCTTGACTATTATTACTTTTGTGCCATCGGGTATCTCTATTCCTGCCATCTTAGCTATCTTTTCAATTGGCTGTCCTACAACGTCTTTGCTCATATGACCGTCAGTGAAAAGAGTACTGCGCAGTGCATCGAGTTCCTTTTTATCTTCCGTATAATAAGCACCGTTATATACGAATGCCGCCATAACTTTGTCAAAGTCGTCCTTATGCGCTATAACCGTCTGTTCGCCCGAGCAGATTATACCGTTGTCGAATATACGCCCGGCTATGGCTTTGCTTGCCGCTTCGTTGAAATCAACATCACGGTCGATTATGCACTGCACGTTGCCGGCGCCCACGCCGAAGCTCGGTTTACCGGAAGAATAAGCAGCCTTTACCATGCCCATTCCGCCGGTCGCTATAACGACGTCTACCTTCTTCATAAGCTCGCCCGTCAGGTCTATAGACGGCTCTTCGATAGTAATGTATATATCTCTTGGGACTCCCATCTTGTCAAGCTGCGCCCAATACATATCCTGCATCACTTTGGCACATTTCTTTGCTCTTGGATGCGGCGCAATTATAATCGAGTTGCGACCCTTTACTGCAAACATAGCATTGCACATAGGCGTGACTATAGGGTTCGTACACGGTGTAACTGCCCCAACCACTCCCATCGGCTTTGCTACTTCGACCAGTCCTTCTTCTTTAAGATGTCTTAAAATGCCAACCGACTTTTTGCCCTTAAGCTGGTTCCAGATTATCCTTGCCTTGCCCTGGTTTTTCTTTATCTTATCTTCATAGACGCCCATACGTGTCTCTTCAGCGGCCATCTTTGCAAGCGGATCAGCCTCATCAAAAACCACCTTCGCAAACATCCTTACTATTTTGTCGATTTTCTCCTGGTCGTATGTCTCCAGTACGGCCTGCGCTTTTTTTGATCTCTCGATTAAATTGTCAATCATAGTTCCCATCTCCTTCTATATCCTTGCTACTCCCGATTTTCTCGCAGCTTGCGCTACCGCTTCTGCTACAGCATCGCCGACTCTAGGATCAAACGGTGCAGGTATAACGTACTCTGCATTTAGTTCCTCGTCCGAAACGAGTCCTGCAATCGCATACGCTGCTGCTATCTTCATATCATCATTAATATCGCTCGCCCTTACGTCAAAAGTTCCTCTGAAAATTCCCGGGAACGCAAGAACGTTATTGATCTGGTTTGCAAAGTCGCTCCGGCCTGTTCCAACAACGCTTGCTCCGGCCTTTATTGCAATGTCAGGCATTATTTCCGGTGTCGGGTTGCTCATTGCAAAAATTATCGGGTCAGGGTTCATAGACTTTACCATCGCTTCAGAAACGATTCCTGGCGCTGAAACTCCGATGAACACATCAGATCCTGCTATAACGTCTTCCAGCGAGCCCTTCTTCATTTCCCTGTTGCTTATCTTAGCCATTTCCTGTTTGAAAGGGTTAAGTCCTTCTCTTCCTTCGTATATAGCGCCTTTAGAATCACACAAGATTACGTTTCGAAGCCCCATGCTCATAAGCAGCTTTGTAACAGCAACACCTGCAGCGCCTGCGCCCGATACTACGCATTCCTGGTCTTTCAAGTCCCTGCCTGTCAGTTTCATAGCGTTTATCATCGCGGCTGCAGTAACTACAGCTGTTCCGTGCTGGTCGTCATGGAAAATTGGGATGTCACACAGTTCTTTAAGCTTTTTCTCTATCTCAAAACACCTCGGTGCAGCAATGTCCTCAAGGTTTATGCCGCCGAAGCTTCCCGAAATCTGATATACAGTTTCTACGATATCATCAACTTCCTTAGACTTTACACACAAAGGAAATGCATCAACGTCGCCAAACTCTTTGAACAATACGCACTTTCCTTCCATAACAGGCATTCCTGCTTCAGGTCCGATGTCACCAAGGCCAAGTACCGCTGTTCCGTCTGTAACAACAGCAACCATGTTCCATCTGCGCGTAAGTTCATAGCTCTTGTTAATATCCTTCTGAATCTCAAGACAAGGCTCCGCAACACCCGGTGTATAAGCAAGAGACAAGTCTTCCTTGTTCTTTACCGGTGTCGTTGCTACAACCTCGATTTTGCCCTTCCACTTATAATGCAGTTTCAAGCTCTCTTTTCTGTAATCCATGTGATACCCTCCCAAAAATTTGCAAGTTTTTGTGTTTTTAAAGTGATTTTTTCGTAATTCCCCTATTGGTCATACCAATAATAGCATAACTATATTATCAATGCAACATATAATAGTTAATTTTCTGCATTTTTTAGAGGTTTCAAGCTATTTTATAGTGATTTTAAACAATTTATTTGTCATACCATTAGACAATAACGTTTTTATATGCTATACTTTAACAATGTTATGGTTATAATAAGGAGACCAGAAAATGTTGGAACCGCTTAAAAAGACACGCCTTTACGAAGAAATAGTAAAGCAGCTTACTGACCTTATCGAAGAAGGCAAGCTGCTTCCGGGCGATAGGCTGCCTGCCGAACGTCAGCTTGCTGACGAGCTTCATGTAAGTCGTACCGCTATACGTGAGGCTTTGCGTTCCATGGAATCGATGGGCTATATCGAATCAAAAGTCGGGGGAGGCACTTTCGTTAAAGCAATATCTCTTGATAACGTTCTTCACCCCTTCTCTGCCGTGCTGTCCCAAAACAAAAAGCTTATATCAGAACTTTTGGAAGTTAGGCAGCTTCTAGAGTCAGAAATAGCTCTGCTTGCTGCTAAGCGTTCTACTCCTGAAGACTTAGAATCTATGCAGCAGGCTCTTGAAGAAATGAAACAGGACATCGACAGCGGCGGTATCGGTCTTAAGGGAGATAACGACTTTCACACTGCACTTGCCATTGCTTCAAAAAACTCCGCAATGAGCGAGATACTGCGTATGTGTGCAGGTCTGCTTTCCAAGTCACGCCAGACAACACTTCGTATACCAGGTCAGCCTATCAAGTCCTTAGAAGACCATCAGGCAATATTCAATGCAATAAAAAACAAATCCACTGCGCTTGCTAGCGAGCTCATGAAAGACCATATAAAGAAAGCAATAGCAAACTTCAAGAACAATTATCAGGAAGATGACGATCTGGATATTATAAAATAAAAACGGAGCCTGCAAATCTGCAGGCTCCTTCTTTTAAACCATAAAATACGTATTCTATTGTTCTTTCAATACCTGTTGGCGTACCAAAAGTTTATGAGACCCCGATATATTGACGGGGCCTCATTTTTTTCTACTTCTTAGTTGTTTGCCAGATATTCTTCGAGTTTAGCATTAAATTCTTCGAAGTCAGCCTTGTTTGCTTCGTATGCTGCTTCATAATCTGCCAGCTTCCACTGGAACGTATCATTAGCACGTCCTTCAAGATAGTCAGATACAGTCCAAGGAATAGCTTCGTCTACATTTTCACCTGTCAAAACAAACGGAGGCTTAATCTGCAGATAAGTAATAAAATCTTCACCGTCAAGATATCTTTGAATCTGCTGCAGGCAAAGGTCTGCATTCAGTGACGGCGGGTTCGGAACAGTAGCTGCAAGAGCACCAGACTCAAGATCCGGCCATGCATCGTCCTTACCGTTGTTAGATACAAGCACTTTGTCTACGCCTAGCTCGTCAAACACCTGTTTTACGCCGAAGTAAGTTTCTTCGTTACAGCAGAACACAACGTCAAATTCCTGTCCTGAAGCAACTAAGTCCTGAGCAATTGGAACAGCGAGCGGTCTCTGCCATTCAGAGCTTGCCGTCATGATTGCCGGCGGCATTCCAGCTTCTTCAAGAGCCAGGTCGAAACCAACGATTTCACCTTCAGCTGTGCCCTGTCCAAGGAATCCAGGAATGTTTACAGTCTGTGCACCAGGATAATTTTCTGCAACCCACTGTCCGATGAGATAACCCATCATAACAAAGTTGTCAGTAACGTGACCCTGTAGTTCTGTTCCGGGGTTGAGATCCGGTTTGCCAGCGATAAAGAATATTGGAACTTCAGCTTCATTTGCCGCAGAAATCGATGCTGCAGAACCAGCTGCTCCAGCTGTGATAACTGCAATAGCGTCAACACCCTGTGAAATAAAGTCCTGAACGTTAGCCAATTCTTTCTCCGGGCTATAGTCCGAGTTAAGTTCTTTTACTTCATAGCCCATTTCAGCGCCGATAGCCTTAAAAGCGTCACCGAATTGTGCATAGTAGTCATCCGGGCCGGCATTGATGAAGCCTATAGTCTTGGTTTCATCTTTTCCGCCGCTACAACCAGCCAGTGCTACGCCGATCATAACTACTACTAAGAGAATTGCAATAGTTTTTTTCATTTTTCTTCCTCCCTATTATTTTTACCAACAGGTAAATTGTGCACCAGTGTTATGATGCTATTATTTTAGAGCCCACGAACTATTAAGCCGCTTTCTTCGATCTTTTCATAGTCCTCAGGCTGCTATAATAACCTATAAGTACTGCGCCGATGATCAACAAGCCTTTCATGATATACTGATAATGCGGTGATACACTCAAGATATTGAGTGCGTTAGACATTATACCCAGAAGTACAACACCTATTACAGTGCCCCACACATTACCTTTACCACCTGAAAGTGATGTCCCGCCAACGACAACGGCTGCGATAACGTCAATCTCCTTGCCCGTGCCCATTATAGGGCTTCCTGTTCCAAGTCTGGAGAGCAGCGTCATTGAAGCAAGAGCTATAAACAATCCGTTTATACCATATATCAAGAGCTTGAAATTCTTAACGTTTATTCCTGCAAGATATGCAGCATTTTCATTTCCGCCGACTGCATAAACTCTTCTTCCGAACTTAGTATATTTGATTACCAGCCAAACAATAAACGTCAGCAATAAGAACAGCAGTATCGGCACCCTCAGCGAAAACTGATTTTCAGGATTGGCATTTTCACCTATCTTCCATATCTCACTGCCAAGGAATTCAAATCTATTAATGATAGTTATCTCTCGTCCATTCGTAATAAGATATGTGAAACCTCTGTATATACTCATAAATCCAAGGGAAATAATGAACGGCTCCAGCTTAGTTCTGGATATGATAAAGCCCATCAACAGCTGGAATCCTACCGCAACTGCAATACATATCAATACAACCAAAAGTTCTGGCAATCCCGAGAACCTTATAAGGTATGCAAACCCTGTTCCAAGGAAACTCATCATCCAGCCTACCGAAAGGTCGATACCGCCTGAAATCATGACCATGTTCATGCTCAGTGCAAATATACCGGTAACCGATATCTGCAGAAGAACGTTCGAGATATTCCTCGGTGTAATGAAATTCGTCGTTCCGTTCACAATCAGTTCTATAACAATTACAGCAACAAGAATTACAATCAATACAAGGAATATTGGCGTATTATCATGCTGCCAAGCCCTGCGCAAACGATCGTTTTTCTGCACCGCCGAATTCTGTTGTTTCTCCATTATACATCTCCTCCAATAGAATAGTTTAGAATATTCTCTTCGCTGATTTCTGCCTTCTTGTCGATCTCAGCTACCATTTTGCCATTTCTCATTACCATTATCCTGTCGCTCATTGCAATAAGCTCAGGCATATCCGACGATATCATAATTATTGATTTGCCTTGCTTGAGAAGATCAGTCATTATTTTGTATATCTCTTCCTTTGCACCAACATCGATACCCCTTGTCGGTTCGTCGAATATATAAATGTCTCCCACGGTAGCAAACCATTTTGCCAAAACAACTTTCTGCTGGTTCCCGCCTGAAAGGAACATCGCTTTCTGGAAAACACTCGGCGTGATAACATTCATTGCTTTTACATATTTCCTGGCGATCTTTATATCATCGGCAGGAGTCACAAAAGGATTTTTGTTTTTCGCATAGCTTGCGATAACAGTATTCTGAGCTATCGAATGTATAAGGAACAGTCCCGAAGACTGCCTGTCTTCAGTAATAAAACACATATGATTGGCAATCGCATCAAGCGGTGTTCTTATATTGACTTCGTTGCCCATTATCTTTATTGTTCCGGTGTCTTTCGGTTTTACTCCGAAAAGAAGCTCTGCAAGCTCGGTACGGCCTGAGCCTACCATACCTGCAATGCCTACGAGCTCTCCCGACCGGACTTTTATGCTTGCCTTCTTTACACCGTTTCCGGACATGTTCTCGGCCTCAAATACAATGTCACCGATATCCGCTTTGTCTCTCTTATAAAATGCCGAAACGTCTCTGCCTACCATATCCTGAATAAGCTGTTGTTCCGTCAAATTCTCAATACCGTACGTATTTATCTTTATACCGTCTCTTATAACAGTTACTCTATCTGAAATCTTGAACACCTCATCCAAGTGATGAGAGATATATATTATACTGATTCCTTCAGAAGAAAGCTTCTTAATTATTCCAAGCAGATGCTCAATTTCTTTCTTACTGAAAGAAGCCGTCGGTTCATCTAGGATCATTATTTTAGATTCCTGAATGAAAGCCCTTGCTATCTCTATCGTTTTTTGTTCTCCGCTGCCAAGGTTCGCAACTATCTCATAAGGCGAAATGTTAGAATGCAAAAACTCAAGCACTTCTACGGTTTTTGCAACCATTTTAGCCTTATTCACCATCGGTCCCGAACCAATTTCATTGCCTGCAAACAGGTTTTCATAAACGGGCAGCAGCGGATACAGGTTATGCTCCTGATAGATCGTCTGTATACCCAGTCTCATTGCAGACCTAGGTGTCATTACATCTATCTTCCTGCCGTCAACTATCCTGACCCCTGCATCTGGTGTATAAGCACCCGAGAGCATCTTTATCAGTGTAGACTTGCCTGCGCCGTTTTCGCCGCATATACAATGAACTTCGCCTCTTTTCAAATCAAAATTGAAATTATCGAAGACATCAACACCTGGGAAAGATTTTTTTATTCCTTTCATCTCCAGGATATAATCATTCTGCACTTTCATACCTCCTACGACTTAACTTACAATAATCTTTGAACGCTTCTCCCTTGCAAGGTAGTATTCAAAAACAACTATTCAATAAAATAATCCCATTTAGAAACACACGGCTGTCAAAAAAATATTATCTATTGTGACTAAAAATAATTATTATATTATAAACATTTAATAGCGCCAAATTACAGCTCTTGACATCGGAACTTGATCACTCGATTTAGCGGGCATACATATGAGAGTCACTGTTTTTTCGACCATCTACTAAACTCCTTGGTTTATTATAGAATCAATATCATGTACTGCTCTTCCGTTAAACCGTTTTCTTGTATTGATTATACAACAAACCCTTCTTCAAATCAACATTTTATTTATACAATTTTTTAATGTATTAATATCTAATTTATATTATAAATGGAATATAAATGATTTTAATGCCTTTTGCGCATTTGTTCTTAACAAAATATATGAAATTGTTCTTTTCTTAACACAAAACAGCCCAAGGTCAGATTTCTTCCTCAGGCTGTTTGCAAAAGTTTTTCAATTTGTTCTAAATCATGTATGTTTAGCTTTCAGCTTTCCTTCTTCTCTTCTAATCTGCAGCAGAGAATCAGTATACTTTTTATTATAAGTAGCACACCCAACATGCTTTTGTCTTATAAGGAATTCTATACAGTTGTCACAGGCCGTACAATATTTTATATCCCCTTCGTTGCCGGCAAGATACTTCGCTGGCATCTTCGGGTCAGCTATAGACTGTCTTCCCAGCGCTATCATATCTACAACGCCGTCTTCTATGTTCTTGTTGCCCCAGAAGAACGTTGTGCTCTCTTCCTTGTTCCTGGCCTGCAGTTTGTTGTTCCCGTTGTTAAACACTGAGTATGCAGAGCCAATAACAACAGTCTCCGGCTTAAGAGTGTCCCGAAGAGCTTTCGAGAATGTATGATGCAAATATACCTGGTCTGGTATAGACTTGTCCGGCTGTGAAAGCGCCAGCGTAATGGACGGGCTGCCAGCTGACTGTATAACGAAGCTTGCTCCCCTCTCTTCAAGACCTTTAGCGAGGTCGAGCGGCTCTGTAAGGTCGATTATAGCAGTATCCGGGCCTGCGCTTCCCTGTCCGCCCGGGAATCCTTCCCACATAGAAATCTTCGAGCCAAGCAGGAAGTTCTTGTCCGGTATCTCTTTTCTTACTCTTTCTATCATGTCGAAAGCAAACTGGCGTCTTCTTTCCCATGGACCGCCATATTTCCACTGCCTGTCGTTGTACGGGCGCAGAATCTGTGAACCAAGATAGCCGTGACAGAACTTTAAGTCAACACCGTCAGCTCCCGAATCATATGCTATCTTTGCTGACAGCACGAATTTATCCATTATGTCGTCAACTTCTTCTTCGCTGAGAATGTCTCCGCCAAAACCCGGCAGCGGCTTTATGCAAACTCTCCTTGAAAATCCCGGATGGCTCAGCTCTCCGGAATGTGTAAGCTGAAATATGAAAAGCGGATCCGGATTCACCTTCTTCATGTCGCTTACCAGCTTTGTTATAGACTCCTGGTTGTGCGGTTCTATGCTCAGCTGGAACTCACGGCTCCTGCTCTCATAGCTTACCGTTATAGCTTCCAGTACAACGATTCCTGCTCCGCCTTCAAAAAGGTTAGTATACCTCTCATAAGTGTCCGGGCCGGCATTGCCCTTCTCGTCTGCATCGCAGCACTCCATCGCGTTGATAACGAATCTGTTTTTTGCTTCCAGCGGTCCGATATTTATCGGCTGTGATAAATAATCCTTGCTCATTTAAATTCTCCCTTCAGATATTAACAGGGTCTTTCATGATACATAAAAAACTGTATCCGGCGCACTTTGTCTTCCCAGCCCCATTCTACAGTTAATTATATATACCAGGTCGATATTAGACCATTCCCGCAAAATATCTGTTTGATGCTAGCCAAAACCTAGTACTAACATCCCAAGATTAATGCTCTTTTTTTATTCTATTCAAACACTATTGGTTTTTTAAGAAGGTATGCTCTTAAGTTGTCTGTCTTTTTAAGATCCAGTTTCTTTCTTATGTTGCCCCGGTGAAAAGCAACGGTTTTTTCTGTAACAAAAAGCATAGCAGCTATCTCTTTACTCGATTTTCCCTGTTTGATAAGCTGCATTATTTCAATTTCCCTGGTAGTAAAATCGCATATCGAGTTAGCAACATTGTTCATATACGGCTCAACTATCTTCTCCAGTAGCGACTCCAGAAATGAGATCATCTGTTTCTCCGCCTGGTTAGCGCTGTAATTATCCCTAAGTTCGTGAATGACCGGTTTGACGAGTTTCTTAACGTTAAGAGATATGTTGTTTTCCAGCGTACTCCTCTCCTGCTCTTTCTGGCTTAAGTACTCGTTCAGCACAACATTCTGTGTCTTTAAATTGACAAGTTCCCGTTCTATACTTGCAACTTTTGAAAAGAGGTCCATCTCATACGTTACGTCTTTAACATACTCAATAACACCTACTATCTCTCCTCCGTCATATACAGGATAGCCACGAACCTCCTGCCAGCCGGCAGCATCGTTGTCAAAAGTCTGATAAGGAACTATCTCCTTGTGCGTTCTGCCTGTCATCAGTGTCTCCCTGACCGGGCACACTTCGCAAGGCTGCTTCCTGTTATGATAAACCTCATAGCACTTTTCGCCTATTATCCTGTCTCTGTGTCCGTACCATTTCTGCATAGCAAAATTAACGTCATCTATGACGTAATTCTCATCCAGCACACTTATGCCTTCTTCCATTTTGTTAAAAACGTTGCTGTAATAATCGGATGTTGATTCAAGATCAGATTTATAAAAAACCTTCTCGTCGCTGCTTTTATACTTTTTTATGGATTTCAACGATATCTGTTTATCTATCATTTTACCCTTAAGTCTGAATGATCAGACAGTTTCCTTTTTCGCCGGCTAAGGCTTCCCTTTCCCAGAGAAGCCTTACCGGTTATAGTTACTATTTTGACATCTTCTTCATGTACGCAAGACCCTGCTCCGCCAGTGAATCGTCAGAAGGAGCAAACGTCCTCCAAAGATGAAGCGGCCCCTGCATAGACGGTGCGCCTTCGTTAAACGCTTCAATGGTCAGCCATCCGTCATAGTCACTTGCCTTTATAGCATCAAAAACTTCCTTCGTGCATGCATGTCCTGTTCCCGGTATACCCCTGTTGTTCTCGGAAATATGCACATGCTTAGCATAAGGCAGTCCAAGCTCGAAAGCTTTCGCGATATCAAGCTCTTCCACGTTAAGGTGCATAGTATCCAGCAGAAGCCCTGCGTTTGGCATATCAAGCTGCTTTATGTATTCAACACCATCAGCAGCGGTGTTAAGCAGATACTGCTCAAACCTATTTAGCGGCTCTATACCAATGTTGACACCCTTGTCAAGAGCATACTGACATGCTTTTTTCATAACTTCTATTGACCATTCCCACTCCTGCTCCGTCGGTCTTGCTCCGCTGAAATAGCCAAGCTGCTGGTCAAACGGACCGCTAAGTACGGTTGATCCCATAGCCACAGCACAATCAATGTAGTGGCACATGTCCTTATATGCCGCATCCCTTACGCTTTTATCCGGGCTGATTGGGTTAGACCCTCCAAGCACCGAAAGAGTTGTGCACTCCTTGCCCTTAGACTTAACGTAGTCACCAAGCTCTTTTGCTTCTTCAACGCTAACGTCCATAACAGGTATCTCAACTCCGTCAAATCCCATGCCAAGAACCTTATCGATAAGCTCCTTATCCTTGCTCAAACGAACAACGTCTGTCCACAAAAGCAGGTTCATTCCAAGTTTATACATATCTTTCTCCCTTTCCTCTAAAAATACTAACTGTTCAGAATATATTCGTTTAACATCGTCTCAAGATATTCCTGCATTCCGGATTCATGAACGACTTCTTTTATTCCCATTGCGTATTTCTCAAGAGACTTAAAGTCTTCCTTGCCGTCTATTATGCCTGCGCCTACGCCGCTCTTCCAGCTTGAATATCTCTTCTCGACAAAATCATCAAGAAATCCGTCATCCGCAAGTTTCTGAGCTGCTTTGAGGCCTTTTGCAAAGCCGTCCATACCTGCTGCATGAGCATAGAACAGATCCTCCGGTTTAAAAGAAGGACGACGCACTTTAGCATCAAAGTTAAGTCCGCCTTTACCGAAACCGCCCATCTTAATCACTTCATACATAGCAAGCGTAGAAACATAAAGGTCTGTCGGGAACTGGTCAGTATCCCATCCAAGCAGCATGTCTCCCTGGTTTGCATCTATAGACCCAAGCATGCCATTGACTCTTGCCACCCTCAAATCGTGCTGGAAAGTGTGTCCGGCAAGTGTAGCATGGTTTGCTTCTATGTTGAACTTGAAATCCTTATCAAGATCGTATGTTTTAAGATACGCAATACCCGAAGCAACATCAAAATCATACTGATGTTTTGTCGGCTCTTTTGGTTTTGGCTCTATAAGGAACTGACCGTCGAAGCCGATTTCTTTCGCATAATCAACAGCCATATGCATAAACCTTGCCATGTTATCATTTTCAAGCTTAAGGTCAGTGTTCAGAAGCGTTTCGTAGCCTTCCCTGCCGCCCCAGAACACATAGTTCTGACCGCCCAGCTCTTTGGTTATCTCCATAGCCTTTTTGACCTGTGCCGCAGCATATGCAAAAGAATCGGCATTACAGCTCGTTGAAGCTCCATGCATATACCTAGGATTACCAAACAGATTTGCAGTTCCCCAAAGGTTTTTGATGCCGGTCTCGTCCATCTGCTGCTTTATTATTTTTACGATATGGTCTAGGTTCTTGTTAGTTTCGGCAAGTGTATCGCCTTCCGGCGCAATGTCTCTGTCGTGGAAGCAGAAATATTCAATGCCCATTTTCTGCATGAACTCAAAGCCTGCATACACCCTTGCTTCAGCTTTTTTTATGTCTGAAAGGCCCTGCCACGGACGCTGTGCTGTGCCGACGCCGAACTGGTCTGCTCCTTCATTACAGAAAGTGTGCCACCATGCCGCAGCGAATTTTAGCTGCTCTTTCATCGTCTTGCCGCCAACCTTCTCATCAGAATTATAGTGTCTGAAGTAAAGGCCGGGCTTCATTTTTTCCTGTGTGTATTCGAGTTTTTTTATACCCGGAAAATATTCTTTCATTTTTCGATTCTCCTCTTTTCCTGCCCGCAGCATGCTGCTGCAGATACCGCAAACTTCGCCTGCCTTAAAAAGCAGGCGAATCCGCAGTTATATTTTATTTTATTTTATTTTTTTACAGCCCGCAGGATTTAAGATATGCTACGCTCTTCTGCAGCATCTCTGCCGTTCCGCCGATCTCCAGCGTAGAAGCAAGTATCTCTTTCCTGTCTTTGAGCACATCAACGACGCCTTTAATATCGATTACGCCGTCGCCAAGTGCGATAGTAGAAAATCCGCAGCCAAACTGCTTGCCGCGCCTCTCAACATACTCTTCGCCAAGGTCTTTCCAATGAACATGGAATATCTTGTCCTTGAAGACTCTTGCCATCTCTACCGGATCCGTTCCGCCCAGCCAAGAGTTGCCCGTATCCATATTTACACCAAGTGACTTAGGATTACCAAGGCAGTCCATTATATCCTTTATACCCTGTATAGTGTCCGTAAAAGGACCATGAGGCTCAAGAAGTATGTTGACTCCGAAGTCTTCCGCCATCTGGCATGGCACAACCAATTTCTCAGCAATAGTGAATATGCTCTGGTCGTAGCTTAAGTTCTTTGCCCACTCTGAATGCGGTTCATTCTCTGTTGTAACGCAGTCTCTTATGCCTATAGCCGCTGCGAATTTTATGCCTTTCATTATGCCTGCTGTCTGGAATGCTGCCGGATTGCTTGGTTCAAGCAGAGCACCGTGTACGCAAACTGTTGAAGGAGTTATGCCGTACTTATCAAACAGTCTCTTGGTCGCAAACGGGTCTCCATCAAGGCTGACAGTAGCGGCAAGACCTGCAGAGTTGAACATGCTGCTTCCTTCGTGCACGTCTGTTATGTCCGCATGAGTAAATCCAGCCTCTTTTGCAAGCTGCAGTTGCCTTTCAATGCTCGTGTATGGCTCTAATGCTAAAAATACACCAACTTCCATTTTTCTTCCTCCTAATCGTTTTTTAAATAGATGCAGTGAGAGCCGCAGTGCATACAATTATCCCTGCAGTCCTTTTTGCCTTTTTCTTCACGGCATGCTTCTTCAGGCTTTCCCGCATCTTTTTTCTCAGGATTCTTTTCCCCGGTCTTTTTTTCCATAGCAGTTTTTCAACGCATACCTTTTTAGTCTGCCTTTAAAGCGTCATCAAAAGCTCCAACGTTCGGGCTGATGTTGATATCTTTGGTGAATTCGCAGGCTTCAGCGCCTCCTGCCATTCTGTCCATTCCGCTGTCTTCCCATTCAATGGAAAGCGGCCCGTCATATCCTATCTGGTTAAGTTCTCTTACTATCTCGTTGAAATCAACATGGCCTCTGCCCGGTGAGCGGAAGTTCCAGCCACGTCTTGTATCGCCAAACTCAATATGCGAACCTAATATCCCGTTCAATCCGTCAAGAGTAACCGCAGCATCCTTGATGTGTACATGATATACCCTGTCAGGAAGTGCACGTATCATAAGGTGCGGAGTGATGCCCTGCCAAATCAAATGGCTCGGGTCGAAGTTCATGCCAAGAGTCTCTCTGTAATCAAAGGCTTCAAGCAGCTTAACAAAAGAATAGTAGTCAAATGCTATCTCAGTCGGGTGCACTTCGAGCGCAAACTTGATACCATATTTATCCATCTCATCAAATATCGGCGTCCATGCTTTTACCACGTCAGCATATCCCTTGTCGATCATCTCCTGGCTTGTCTGCGGGAACGAATACCACTTATTCCATATAGGAGAGCCCATGAACCCTGTAATTATCTTTATGCCAAGGTTGTTAGCAGCCTTAATGGTATCCATCGTATAATCTACCGCCCACTTTCTCATTGCCTCGTGGTCGTTTGCATACTTCGAAGGTGCAAATCCATTATGACGTTCGTCATATTCGTCACACACAAGCTGTCCGCACAGATGTGTGCTGATGGCCCATGTTTTCAGTCCGTTTTTCTCAAGCTCCGCTTTTATACTGTTGACATACTCCATGTCGTTTGCCGCTCTAGTTGAGTCTACGTGGTTGCCCCATGTTGCAAGCTCCAGTCCTTCATAACCCATTTCCGCTGCAGTCTTGCACATCACGTCCATCGGCAGGTCTGCCCATTGTCCTGTAAATAGTGTTACCGGTCTCATAATTTCTTACCTCCGCTTCATAAATTATTATTAGAAGTCTACCCAAACGCTGCCCGCCTGCGAGCTTTCAACGCATCTGTTAACGAACTTAACTCCGTCAAGGCCCATCTCTACAGTCGGATATCCATAAGACTCCTCGTCCTTGTCAATGCCGTCCGCCTTGTCATATATAGCATCCGCAAATGCTGAATAGATGTTAGCAAAAGCAGAGAACAGCCCCTCAGGATGGCCTGACGGCAGTCTGCTGAATGCTCCGGCAGCTTCTCCGACAGCTCCTGTCCCTCTTGAATAAATCATCGTCGAGCCGCCCTTTTTGGTAACTTTTAAATAGTTGCTATCTTCCTGTACAAATTCTATTGTGCCCAATGTTCCGAAAATCCTTGTTCTTAAAGCGTTGTCGTTTCCGATAGCGACCTGGCTTGCCCACAGAGTACCTGTCGCTCCGTTTTCATACTCCAGCAAAACCTGAGAATTATCATCCAGCACTCGTCCGGCAACTTTTTTGTCCATCTTTGCGCACAGCCTTTTCAGCTTCAGCCCGGTCATATAATTGACCATATTCTCAGCATGCGTACCGATATCTCCAAGACAATTCGAACGGCCTGAACGTTTTGGGTCTGTCCTCCACTCGCCTTGTTTGCCAAGCTCTTCGTCAGATTCAATGAGCCAATCCTGTGCATATTCTGTCATTACCACACGAACTTCGCCTATCTCGCCTTTTTGGATCATGTCTCTTGCCTGTTTCGCCATAACATGTCCCGTATAAGTATATGTAACACAGAACAGACAGCCGCTCTTCTTTGCAAGGTCTCTCAATTCTTCAGCTTCCTCTATCTCGAAGCACAGCGGTTTGTCACAGGCAACGTGTATGCCGTTTTCCAAGAAAGCTTTCGCTACTGCATAATGCATAAAGTTAGGAGTAACTATTACTACGAAATCTATCCCGTCTTCCCTCGCCGCTTCCTTTTTAGCCATTTCCTCATACGTAGCATAAACACGCTCTTCACATACGCCAAGTTCCTTTGCCGTCTGAAGGCTGCCTTCCATATTCCTCGAAAAGCTTCCGGCAACCAGGTCAGCCTTGCCGTCAAGTGCGATAGAGCGCCTGTGGACGTCCCCGATAAACGAGCCGGGGCCGCCGCCTACCATGCCGTATTTTAGCTTTGTCCTTACGCCGTCTGTCTTGCTTGCTGAAATACTCATAATAACATCTCCTTAATATTTATTTTACGTAAGTTACTTTACAAACTTTGCCGCTTCCGGGTTGTCCGGCCCAAAGTGTTTAAGCAGCACCAGCTCAGAGCAGTCACTGGTGTTAGTTATTGTAACACCGCTCTTAGCAGCTTCCACAGAAACATAAAACTCGTCTCTCGTAAGCTGTTCATAGCGTATCACCGCAGGTGTTTCGATCTTAACACCGTTTATCTCCCCGTTGCCTTTCATCGCGATAAAGCCGTATGCCGCTGCGTCTTTGATAACGACTTGTCTTCCCGGCGCAACTTCCAGCCTCTTTGCGCTGAACCTGTCGCTTCCGTAAGATATCCATTCTTCTACATAGCCTTTTTCCTTCATGGAATCCACATCCTCTACAGGAACAGGCTCATGGTAGTGGTTCTTCTTAAACTCAGGGTCAGTGTTTGCCTCCCAGTCGAGACAATCGATCAAATAATCAAGATCCCATTTCTTGTCGTCCGGTATGAACTTGACAAGCAGATCTCTCTCAAAGAATTTGTCCTGGATCATTGACTGCCAGAACAATGAGCAGTCACTTACCCACTGCGGTTCATAAGTCACAAGTGAACCGGGCGCATGAAGTATACCCGCGGGAACGTCCCATCCAGTATTCAGCTTCAGCTTATACGCCGTCGCCAGCTCTAAAATACCGTTGTCTCCGCCTTTGCCCCAGTCAGCAATATATGTCTTAAGCTGCTCTCTTGTCGTTTCCGGGTCAAGGCCGAAATAAGTATATCCGCCTAAATAGTCATAGTTATTAAGCTCCGACGGGAAGAAATAAGACTCCGGCTTCGGGGTGTCTCCCACAGCCTTTGCATGCTCTTCTCTCAGGTGCACATGATGCGGTATCGGCGTCTTGAAGTCATAGAACTTTGCGAAGGATTTTAATCCTCCCCATTTATCCATGATATCTTTACCGAATATCTCATCGCCGGCCTCGTCTATAGCGTCTTTTAATTTAAGCTTCTCATACCCCGAAGACGTTTCGACTACTACGAAAGCTAAGCCCCTCATCCTCATACGTGGTCGGCCCGTTATCCACCATTCCGGTAGAAGCCATCCAGCGTTCGGATATTCCGCCCCACTGCGCTCCTCTTGCATAAATGTCCCTTACATCGAGCTTCAGCCTCCTGCCGGGCAGCAGGATAGTCCTGCCGACCCATGCCGGAGCCAGGCGCAGCACGCCTTTGTTTTTATTGAGCTCGTCTAATATTTTATTCTTTACCATCAAGTTTCCTCCCAAGATTCAGGGCTATTTCTCTATGGAAATAATTCCTTTTAATTTATCTCCCTTCGCCCTCTTTCATGAACTTGATGCCCTTTTCGGCGTATCGGCAAGGCTGAATTCATGCGTAAACAGCTTGTCAGTGCTGATTATCCCAGACTTTAAAGCACCTATAGCCGTAGGCCATACTAGCGGAGCCAGCCAAGCAAACTTAACCGTAATGTCGCTCTGTATAGCATTAAGTGCAGGAATATCAACTGTGTCTTCTTCACCCGGCAGTCCGAAAGTAAACAACCGTTCCGGCAGGCGCTAAAACTTCCAGAGCATCCTGAAGAGCTTTCTTCGAACTCGTCGGAACAATTACTTTGTCGGCAAGATTGCCGCCGTTCAGCTCCTCTATCTTTGCTTTTATATCGCTGACATAGTCCGGTGAGCTTTCGTCCTTAACGTTAATTATGTAATCAGCACCGCAGTCTTTGCCCACACCAAGAGGATAATCCCTTGTGCCGACCAGCACTACCTTGTCAGCTCCTCTTGCCTTTATAAGCTGGACCATCATTATGCCAATGGCTCCCGGTCCGAAGACCACTACAAAATCGCCTATCTGCGGATCGAGCTTCTTAACGCCATAGCTTCCGCATGCAAGCGGTTCGCATATAGCAGCTTCTTTATATGACATGCCCTCAGGCATCTTATATATGTGCGTATATTTCATTACAACGTACTCTGCAAACGCACCATTGTTGCTTACTCCCGGTACGGTCATATAGTTGCATATGTTAAAATTGCCCTTTGCACAGTCGCTGCAGGCATTGCACTGCTGTACCGGGTTGCAGATAACTCTGTCACCCTCTGCGAAAAGCCCTTTGGATTTTGGCAGATCGCCAACCTCTACTATCTCTCCGGAAAATTCGTGTCCCAGCACAAGCGGGCCTTTGCCGTCTGCTGTGCCTAGCGGGCTGTGTCCGTAATAATAAGAGATATCGCTGCCGCAGATTCCGCAGTACTTAACCTTCACAAGAACTTCATCCGGCCCAATCTGCGGAATGTCTATCTCCTCAAATTTCATTACATTGGCTTCGTAAAAAACCTGAGCTTTCATTTTCCCTTTCATGTTAAACCTCCTAGAATTTCTTGTTGAGCTCGTCAACAAAAGCTTTGCTTTGCGCCGTTACATCCCATGCGTTCGGCCATTCGCAAAGGTCTATTGCCCACCAGTCGCCCGTATATCCAGCATCTAGAAGCGCCGGTATGACCTTATCAAAGTCTATATTGCCAAGACCAAACGGAGCATGCGTGCTCGTTCCTTCGCCGTTCAATGTCCCGTCAGAATCGATGACGTGCACAAATCCTATCAGGCCTTTGAGCATTTTTATATACTCAAGCTCGCCTCCGGCAAGTGTCAGCCCTTCTTCGATATGCCTTGCGCCGTTTGCGCCCATGTGAGCATGGCATGTGTCAACGAGCAGGCTGAAATTCTTTTCGTCGACATCTTTGACGGTTTCTAAAACGTTCTTCGGTTCATTTATTATGAATCCCGGTTCAAATTCCCAAACGACATCTATGCCCTCTTTCGCAGCTATCTTAGCGCTCTTGCGGAACATGGTCTTTACTATGTCCTTGGCGTCGTCGTATGTCATTCCTTCCGGAAGTACCGGAGGAGAACCGCTGTCTATACGGATAGTCTTCCATCCCATTTTTGCCATGAATTCCACGCCCTGGGTATAAAGCGCAAGCCACTCGTTATTCTGCGTCAAAGAATTAACGCTCCATGTATCGACAGCAAAGTCTGCAACTTCCAGACTGTTATCTGCTAACAGTTTCTTAAGTCCTGCTCTTTTCTCATCTGTGTCATAAAGTTCCGGGTTTGCATGTGGCTTAAAACCACCCATGCTTATGCCGTCAAATCCAAGTTCATTCAGTCCGGCGCATAGCTCAGGAAGCATCATAGGTTTGTCACCATATTCTCCCATTATGTATGCCCAACTTCCAACAGAAATCTTTTTCATAATCATTTCTCCTTTTTTATTTAATAATAAACTCTTTATCTTTTGCCGATCTTGACCGTAGATTCTCTTATCAGAATGCTAGGTTCAAGAACAATTTTCTCTGAAGGTACTTCTTCTTCTTTTATAGCATCGCACAGCAGCTTAACGCCAAGCTTTGCCATCTGCTTTATAGGCTGCACAACGCTTGTCAGCGAAGGAGTTATCATAGCTGACAACTCATCGTTGTCGCATCCCATCAGAAGTATATCGTCCGGAATCTTTACACCATACTCTTTTAGCCTGCTGAGCACACCGAAAGCAAACTCATCAGAGCTTGCAAATACAGCGTCGATATCCGGGTTCACAAGTATGTTCGCTCCGATGTTATACCCCTGCTGCATCTTGTCATATGTATCATATTGTTTTGGCGCTATAAAACAGTTCTTTTCACTGCAATCAAGGCCTTTTTCGTTCATAGCCTGTTTGAAAGCGTTAACCCTGAGGCCTATAACTTCCGCCCCAAGCGGCTCGCTTACATAACATATGTTTCTGGCGCCGACTTCATAAAGGTGGTTTACGGCTATCCTTGCTATCTCAAGGTTGTCTACACCTATTCTTGTAATATCGTCGCTTGTATCCGTTCTTGAATCAATAAGGACTATAGGTATCCTGTGCCGCTCAAGCAGTTTGTATGATTTCTTTTCAAGCAGATCCGAGCAGCTAAGCACACCGATTACGTTGTGCTGTATAAGTGTCTCTATATACTGGCTTTCCACCTCGGCGTTATAAAACGTATTGCACAAAAAGACCATATACCCCTGCAGACGCATCGCTCTTTCAACGGCTTTTACGACTGCGCTGTAATAGTGCAGTGAAACGTCAGGTACAATAAGCCCCACAATAGCGGACTTTCTTGTCTTGAGGCCTTTAGCCATAGCATTGGGTACATACCCAAGCTCGTCGATTGCCGACAAGACCTTTCTTCTTACGTTTTCAGATATCGGCGCAGTCCCGTTTATTACATGAGATACGGTCGGCTGAGAAACCCCAACCAGCTTCGCCACATCTTTCATAGTTGGCTGTCTGATAATTATGTCTCCCCTCTTTTATGAATTTCGCTTATGTCTACAGCTGTTTAAATCTATCTTTAAGGTCTTCGTAAAGGCCTTTATATACTTTGAAAATCCTGTCGTATTCGTCCTTGTTATCTTCATTAGGCATCGTTACAGTCTCTTCCTGCAGCCCCTGTGCCGCTTCCACAATGTCCTTCCACATGTCTGCGCCTACTCCCGCAACAACGGCAGCGCCGTAAGCCCCGCCTTCAGCAGCCCCTGTCAGCGTTTTTACAGGCAGGCCGAAAATATCCGCCTGTATCTGCCTCCATAGAGGGCTCTTGCTTCCTCCTCCAGATGAAAATACCTGTGTCGGTTTAAGGTCCGGCTTAGAAGCCATTATAAGCTCATATATCTCCCGCAGCCCAAAAGTTACACCTTCCATGACAGCCCTTGCCATGTCGCCCTTGCCGTGCATCAGACTAAGCCCGAAGAACACTCCCCTTGCGTCAGGGTCTGGATGCGGGCTTCTCTCTCCCGTAAGGTACGGCAGAAAAATAAGCTTGTTTGCGCCAACGCCGCTTTGCTCTGCGCCTTTGTTTATCTGCGCAAACGGGTCATTCTCGTCATATAATTTTTCTTTCAGCCACTCTAAAGAGCCGCCGGAGCTTAGCTGACATCCAAACGCCTGCCATTTATTTTTATCGTTGTTGCAGAAAAACTGCAGCTTTCCGCCTTCGTTCTTTCCAAATCCGTCAAGTGACATAGATACGATACCCGATGTACCGATTATAAGCCCTATTGTTCCTTCCTGGACAATACCCATACCCGTCGTCTGTATCACAGCGTCACCTCCGCCGGCATACGCTTTCATTCCTTCTTTAAGGCCTGTCTCTCCGGCTGCTTTTTTCGTTATACTTCCCGCCGGTTCGTCCGACTCAAGGCTTTCCGGGAATGTCGAGAAATCAAGCCCGACTATATTTATTATCTTCCTGCTCCACTGCCGCTTTTCAACGTCGAAGAACCCCGTTCCGCTCGCATCCGAAACGTCTGTATATTTGCGCCCCGTCAGCATAAACCTTATATAGTCTTTCGGCATCAGGAAACTTTTCATTCTCTTGTAATTATCCGGCTCGTTCTTTTTAAGCCACAATATCTTCCCGCCTGTAAAGCCGGTCAGCATCGTGTTGTTGGTATAAGAGAGCAATCCGTCAAGGCCGCCCGCCATCTCGATTATCTCTTCGCACTCCTTGCCTGTTCTCTGGTCGTTCCAGAGAATAGCCGGCCTTATTACGTTGTCATCATCGTCAAGAGCAACAAGCCCGTGCATCTGCCCGGAGAAACCAACTCCGGTAATATCTGCACTGTCAACGCCGCTTGAAGCAAAAACGTTTTTTATGGCTGTCTTGGTCCCTTCCCACCAGTCAGCCGGGTCTTGCTCCGACCATCCGTTCTGCGGTGTACTCAAGGGGTACCCTTGGGTATCTGATGCTAAAACTGCTCCCTTTTCATTGATGATTATACATTTGACGCCGGACGTACCGACATCGATACCCATAACTAAACTCATAAAAACCTCCGATTTTTAATTTATAATGCTTCTGAAATGTTTAATATTTTGATATTTCGTGTATACGTATAACTATTATACATTATAATTTAAGAAATATCCACTACTTTTTATATTTTTTTATAAAAGAAAAACTGCATTTTTCAATGCAGTTTTAGGATTCCATACAGTTACAAAATAATTCAGATTATTCATGTGTTCTGCATATCTTTTACCGCAGGGAATATCATCTTGTACACCTGCATCTTCTCTTCATATATCTTTACCATTTCACTATCCGGCTCATACACTTTGCCCGGTTTTACCATTACGCCAACAGCTTCCTCGATGCTGCTGTATGCTCCCTTTGCCACGCCCGAAAGCATGCATACTCCCATTATTCCAGCCTGAGCAGTCTTAACAGTCTTTATCTGCCTGTTCCAAATATCCGCTTTTATCTGCATTAGCAGCTCAGACTCCGCTCCCCCGCCAACAGCAACAGAGTCGTCCAGCACTATACCGCACTCTTTTAATATATCTATGTTTAGCTTCATCTCAAAGCACACGCCTTCCAGCACCGCTCTGTAAAGGTCTGGTTTCCTGGTCGAAGCCCTGATGCCTATAAATGCAGCGCCTGTGGTGTTGTCAACATACGGTGTGCCCGATCCCGCCACAAACGGCAGAAAATAAACGCCGCTCGTCTGCCGTGAGCATTCCTTCTCCAAAACATCGCTGTAAAAGCTCTTTCCTGTCTTAGCATACTCAGTCGACCTTTCACTTTCTATAGCGTCTCTATACCATTTGATAGCAGTCCCGGAAGAGGTATTGAACGCAAGTGTTACAAATTTGTCTTCAAACACATACGGTTCGCAGCAATAATTGTTTTCATACATCTTCCGTGTTATATCCTTTTTATCAAGAGCAAGCGTGATGCATTCTGCAGAGCCCATGCCGTCTACAGACTGACCGCTCTTTACTACTCCCGCTCCAAGCGCTGCCATTGGCTGGTCGTGCCCCCCCGCTACAACTATAACGCTGCTTTTAAGCCCCAAGCTATTTGCAACGCTAGGCAAAAGCTGCCCTATAGTCGTTCCGGATATTACAGGCTTAGAGAACATGCCTGCATCTATTCCCAACGCATTCGCCGCTTTGCCGGACCACTTCTTCTCAGATATATCAAAAAGCATAGACCTGGATGCCAGCGAATAGTCTATCATCCTCTCGCCAGTCAGCTTATAAGCAATAAAATCTCCGTAAAGCATCATCTTTTTTGCTTTTGAATATATTTTTGGCTGGTGCTTCTTTACCCACATCAGTTTGTTTGCAGAATACATTGGCGTTATAGGAAGGCCGGTTATAGCCTGAAGTTCGTCCTTATCTATCGCCGCAAGTATATCATCTATCTCATGTGTTCCGCGAATATCAGAATAGAAAATGCTTTTTGCAAGCACTTCGTCATTCTCGTCAAGCATTACTACGGCTTCTCCGAAAGTCGCTATACTTATAGCAGCAACATCTTCACCTGCGACCCCTTCAAGTGTTTCCTTTACGGCCTTCCATACAAGATTAGCATCCATTTCCACATACCCCTCTTGTGGAGTCTCAACAGAATACTCTGAATACTTAAATCCTATAATCTCGCCTTTTTCATCGACCAGCGAAGCCTTGCAGCCGGCAGTACCAACGTCCAATCCAATAAACAGCATAACACCATTCCCCTTCTGTAATATATTTATAACTCTGCCAGCGTTCTGCTGACTGTTTCCAAGTTTTCTTCTGGTGTGAATTTCGGCACCTCGCATCCAGCTGACACCATACTAGTATCGTTGCCGTCAACTATACACCTTATAGTCTCGCTTCTAACGAGCTCTTCATTTCCCTGCAACAGTACGCTGACCGGGTCGAAGTTACCGTTCACCGACACCTTGCCGCCAATAAGTTTGACAGTCTTCTTATAATCCACCATCCAGTCAATGTCGAATATATCAATGTAATCCGCCGGTATCAGCTCTACCAAGTCGGTCGTGTTTCCGCATATGTGCAGCTTTGTAAGAGCACCGTATTCCTTTATGCCTTTCAGCAGCCTTTTCTGATGCTCAAATGCCATCTGCTCATATATCCTAGGACCGATAAGCGAAGCAGCAGCGTCACCCACTCCTATGATATCGCACCCTGCATCTACTTGTGCTTTTGCATACACGAGAGCGTTGCTGACGCATATGTCCATAAGTTCAGAGGCAAATTCCGGCTCTACCAGCAAGTCTTCCATAAACTTGTTTATGCCCCGCAAGTCGCTCGCTTCGGCAACAGGTCCCTCCACCCATCCGCATATCGGATACTCATCCCCCGCTTCTTTACGGAAAAGCTCAGCAGCATTAACTCTGTCTATCGCCCTTGGTGCACTTTCTATTGAATTGAGCTTAAGCTTTATAATGTCATCATACTCTTCAAGAAACGCATCAGCTGCATAAGGCACATCGTCTTCCGGCAGCACCGTCTGTCCGCCAAACAGCTCCACTTCTCTCATCGGGTCGGATATGACGCTTAATATATCAATACCAAAGCGTTTTGTTGCATCAAGGTCTGCAGCGACCAGCTTTCTGTAGTCAGTACAGTACTCTTTATATGATATGTTCGCCAGTCGTGCTGAAATCATCATTATTATATTAAGATTAGGTATCCTGTCGGTCGGTCTTCCTTCCAGCCTTCTGTAGACCCTTTCTTTACTGGTCATAATGCTGCTCCTTCCGAAAAATTGATTATATTATACATCAACTGTTTCCGGCATACAATAAAACAACGTATACCTATACAAAAACTGGCACCTTTTCCTCAAACAAAAAGATTGATAAAATTATATATGTTCAGTGCAATGACTAATATTACCGCCACACTGAATATTATATTTACATGTTTTAAATGTAGTTTCCTATTAAGCACAGACCCTAGAAACCCGCCGATTACAGCAGCCGGAACCATATACCACAGCGCATTAAGTCCGATACCCTGTTCAAACATATCCCCCGTTATCATCATAGTAACGACATTTACCGCCTGTGCAAACATTATCATGAATATAGAGCCAATCGCAGCTTTCTTTACATCAAATCCGAAGAATACGACCAATACCGCAACGTTTATCGGTCCGCCGCCAATGCCTACGAAAGTAGATACAGCCCCAAGTAAAAATCCCGCCAATATGTAAGCAGCTGGGCTTTTAAACTTGCTCTTGCCTAAAACGTCCTTCAGCAGCGCAAACAGCAGAAGAACAACACTGATGATGATCTGTATCATATTTACTGTGCGGTCGCTCCACCCGCTTATAGAAAAAATAAACAGCTGGTTACCTGCTGCGCCGCCTACAAGTGCACTCAGCGCAAGCATCAATAGCTGTTTATCGAATTTAAACTTCATACGTGCCTGTTTTATCACAGAAACTATAGTCATTGTAAGAACGGTCACAGCGCACAGAACTGCAGCCGTCTCCAAATCTACGCCCAGAAAATCCAGCGCAGGCTTTATTATAACGCCTCCGCCCATTCCGGCAATGCCGCCAATCGTCGTTGCTATAAAAGTAATTATAAAAAATATCATACAAAAGATTATACTATATGTTGCATATTATATAAATATAATATTCGATTAAAAGCTTTATTTTATAAGTATGTACAAAAGTCTTCCTGTTGTTCCTGAAAATCCCGGATGATTATGAGATGACCTCTCCTTCAAGCCCAAGCTCTTTTGCCGCAGACTGCATTCCTTTTATGGTATGCTCGATCACTTCGTCAAGCTCCATCCCCAGCATCCCGGCGCCGTTTGCAATCACTTCACGATTCGCACCTGCCGCAAAAGATTTTTGCTTCCACTTCTTTTTAACGGACGAGAGCTTTAAATCCAGCACGCTCTTACTCGGCCTCATAAGCACAACCGCAGTAATAAGCCCTGTCAGCTCATCAATAGTATAAAGCACTTTCTCCATTCTTTCGGTTGGTTCAACATCGCTGCACAGCCCCCAGCCATGGCTCTGTACTGCGTGTATATATTCCTCCGGAAAGTTTCTATCTTCAAGTATTTTTCTTGCCGCAACGCAATGCTCATCCGGATGCTTCTCATAATCTATGTCGTGAACGAGGCCGACTACTCCCCACTTTTCCTCGTCTTCTCCGAAAAGCGCAGCAAAATGTCTCATCACTGCTTCCACTGCCAACGCATGCTTAAGAAGGTTGTCCGACTCATTGTGTTCCTTGAAAACTTTGACCGCATATTCCCTGTCAGGTACAAATCCGCTCATTTTCTCTTCCTTTCGAAGTTTATTGTAAACAAAATTATACTATACATTACTTAATATATAAACTCCTTCATTACATAAACTAAAAGTTGTTTTAGCGGTTTCCTATTACAGCAGCTTTGCGATCCTTTCTTTTACGATATCATAAACCCTGTTTTTATGGTCAATGGTTTCACCCGAGACGATCTGAACAATGAGCTTCAGATCCTTGTCAACGATATCATCAAGCAGTTCAAGTTCGTTCTCTCCCAAGCGCACTTTCAGTATGATCCCAGTGTTTTTGAAAGCGTCCCTTAGCTGCGAAGGCTCGTTCGGGTTCGGGTCAACGCTTCTTCCTATTGCAGTGTCGAATATCTTAAGTCCGTACGTCTGCTTCAGCAGATCTGCGTTATGTGCAACAACGCCGCAGCTATGCAATGCCAGTCCCCCGAAATGCCTTGATATCCTGTTGTGGTACGGCAAAGATATATTCTTATAGGCTTCTGGTGAGATAAAAGACATATTATCATCGCTTATGCTTATGCCATTCAATTCATCTGACGAAGGCATAATATGCCCCGGATGAACTACTCCGCCCGCAGTTTCTATCTGCGCTTCGCTGAATTCTATTATTAAGTCCGTTATACTGTTAAGCAACCCTCTTATCCGCTTTGGTTCAGCTACTGATGCTGCCAGGAATTCTGTGGAATCCAGTATCAGACTCGCTGTATCGCTTGGGCTCTGTGTGTCTGTAAGCGCTATCTCCAGCATGCCGCCAGTCTTCTCTTTAAAATATTTAATAGCATCAAGTACCCATACCATTTCCTCGCAATCATAAATATCAGGTTTTTTCAGCGTTTTTATTTCATCAAGGCTGTGTATCTCATACATGACATCTGGCGCAGCATCGTCGTTCCATCTATACTTGCATCCGTATGCGGAAGCGTAAATGCCAACGCCATGCCATGGCTGAAGATACGATATTATAACGTCAGATTCAAGCTCTATATATTCCGACAGAAAACTTAACTGAGACTCAAGTGATCTGTCCATATACCTGCACTCCTCATTCCAGTGCCCTGCATGTGTTGGGAATTGCATTACAACAGTCTCATTGTTATCAAACAATCTTAGTAAGTTTTTTTCCTTCTCTTCCTTAACCGCTAAAAACTTTTCGTATGGAAAATCTTTTGGGTTCATACATCAAGCCTCCTTGCTAAATCAGTGCTTCCTTTCCCTCCCATGGTCTCCCGCAGCAGCTCTAATGGCATCTTGGTGCAATCTTAAATATACCAAGCTGCTGTTACTTCAGCTTCTTCCTAAGGTGCAAAACGCTCCATGGACTTTATATTCACCCTGAGTTTTTTATCGTAAAACTCTTTTACATATGCATTTTTCAAAACATCGCCAGTTGTTTTAGAAGGAATATCCAGAAGAATATAGACACAGCGGAGGCTGTTGTTCCAACCACGACAAGATGAGCCGCAAGGTTTGCGTCCCCGTTCATGTTCTGTGCCATTATAAATGTCGATACCGCTGTCGGAGCACACACGACACCCATCAGCGTTGCAAGTTCAACACCTCGGAATCCAAGAAGTATCGCTGCTGTCAAAAATATTGCAGGTACTATCAGCAGCCTTCCCGTCACCCCCACTACTATAAGCTTTACAGAGTCTTTTATAGTATCAAATTTTATGAATCCTCCAAGAAGTATAAGCGCAAGAGGTGCAGCTATCCCGGCAACGCCGGCTATTGGTTTTTCAATTATATACGGTAGTTTGAAGTCAATAAGCAACGCAGCAATTCCAAGTACCGAACCAACAACAAGCGGATTCTTAAGAATGTTTAGTATGGTATTCTTGCAACTCGCATGCTTTCCGCAATATACCTCCATAACAATTACACCAAGTGCATTATAAAGCGGAACAACCACAGCTATAACGAGAGTCATAAGCCCTGCGCTTGAAGAGCCGCACAGTGCCGTGATCACAGGTATACCGAGCATCAGAGTATTACTTCTGAATAGGCCTTGTATCAGCGTACTTCTTTTTGCATTGTCTTTGACAATAAGGGGCACAATAAGCATTGCCATCCCAAAAGATATTAAAACAAATGCAGCTGAAAACAGCATTACCGGAAGGTTTAGAGCTTGCTCTATATTTGCATTATATAGATTGTTAAATATCATTACCGGGAAAAATACTTTAAACGTTACCGAAGTAATCGTCGAAAGAGCCCCGTCGTTAATCAGCTTTATTTTTTTAAGTGCGAACCCGAGCCCTACCAATATAAATACCGGTACAACGACCCGGATAGATAGCAGTATTGCCTCCAATTATTTCTCCTTTATCTGTCCTTTGTCAATTTTCCTGCTGTATAAAATTTAAGGCCGGCTAAGCAGCTTTGCTGCGGCCGGCCTTATGTCTGTTCCTCTAAATAAGCAGATTCTTCTGCGATTTCTTATCAAAAACGTGCATCAGTCTTATCGGAAAATCAAAGTATACGGGTTTGTCATTTATGTTGTTAAGGTCGAACATCCCCTTTATTTCTTCTGTAGGTACACGGATTATAGCATCATTGCCCTGAATGGTCACATGAAGATATACTTCACTTCCCATCATTTCGAATACGTCCACCTTGGCTTCAATAATATCTGCAACATTTCTTGCGTCCTTGCCAACAAGACACATGTGCTCAGGTCTCACTCCCAGCACAACGTCACAGGGTTTCTGGTTCTTCTTAGATAATATCTTCTGAGCATCGTCAGGAAGCGTCATTTCTCTTCCTTCAAGTTTTACCTCATAATTTCCGTTTTTCACCATAAGCTGTGCATCAAAAAGATTCATCTGCGGGATTCCGATGAAACCTGCTACAAAGAGGTTTGCAGGCGTTTCAAAAACTTCAGTCGGAGTACCCACCTGCTGTATAAAGCCGTCTTTCATAATAACGATACGGTCACCAAGCGTCATAGCTTCGATCTGGTCATGCGTTACATATATAAAAGTTGTGTTAATTCTCTGCCTAAGCTTTATTATCTCTGCACGCATCTGGTTTCTAAGTTTTGCATCAAGGTTTGAAAGCGGCTCGTCCATTAGAAACACTTTTGGTTCCCTTACTATTGCTCTGCCTATTGCAACACGCTGGCGCTGCCCTCCCGAAAGCGCTTTTGGCTTTCTTTCAAGAAGATCTAGAATGCTTAGTATTTTTGCTGCGCCGCCAACTTTATCACCTATCACATTTTTCTTTTCTTTTCTAAGTTTGAGCGCAAATCCCATGTTTTGAAAGACGGACATGTGTGGATAAAGCGCGTAGTTCTGAAACACCATTGCTATATCTCTGTCTTTTGGAGCCACATCGTTAACTAGGCGCTCTCCGATGTACAGCTCCCCTTCGGTGATCTCCTCCAGTCCGGCTATCATCCTTAGTGTTGTAGATTTGCCGCAGCCGGACGGTCCAACCAGCACAACGAATTCTTTATCTTCGATCTCAAGGTTGAAATCCTGTACCGCTACAACATCCTTGTTGTACTGCTTTTTGATTCCTTTCAGCGTTACGTTTGCCATAAATTCTCTCAGCTCTGGTAAAAGTGCCTCCGCATCTGTTACCTCGTCCGTATGCGCATACGTCATACGGACATTACGACAGGTCTCCACACTGCCGCACCGCAAGCCCTGCGGAAATTTCACTCCTCCTTTTTTTAACATACCGCCGGCCAGTGAGTGGAGTGGGAGGCGGTATGAATATTCAACTTTGGTTTTGCCTGCCGGCTTTTGCGATCCTGTCACGTTCTTCCTGCCAGCTTGTAAACTTCCCGGCCTGTTCAAACTCGTTTGGCTTCTCTTCCGGCTTTTCCAAATACTTTTGCATAGCTGGATAAGCATGAAACATAGCTACGAAGTTAGCCAGCGAGAAAATTATCATAATGAACGCAGGCAGAGAATACGGCAGCATGCCTATCCCCAGGCCAAGTAAAATAGCATTAATGACAAGAACTATCAGGTTTCGTTTTATGCACACAAATACAAGATAAAATGCGTTTTTGAACATCTTTCCGAAAGGAACTTCAAGATATGCAATCTGCGCGAAGATGTAATTGCCCATTAGCAAGATGATTATAAAGCAACCAGCACCGATAGCTGCAGGTATCATCCTCAGCCATCCGAGAGCTTCTAGGCTGGTATAAAACCACACCCCGAAAGCGGACAGCGCCATTATCACAAACACTATCGCACCTGCACCCAGCGACTTTAAAAACTCTTTCTTAAAACATGAAAAGAAGTCTCTGAAGAGGAAATGGTTCTTATCTCTCATCATGGTCAGTGTTATCCTGCTCATCGCCGTTATAGCCGCCGGTATAGTCACTACTGGTATACAGAAAACTAAAAACAGCATGTTGAGCTTTAAAAGAGTCCAGAACTCTCTCCATAATATCTCGAAAAACAGAGCCATACCCTTTTTCTTTGGCTTGTCCTTCGGTATTCCGGGGCCCGGCTTGTTTATATATCTATCAAATATACCCATTTGCTATTTTCCTTTCTATACCGCTTTCACGTTTTTGCCTGTCTCTCTGTCAAAAACGTGAAGCTTCTTTAGGTCAATGACAAGCGGATATTCTTTTATCTTCATAAAAACATTGTTGCGTATCCTTGCACTCATCTTTATATCATCATATATAAACAGGCCGTAAGATTCTGCGCCAAGCGATTCCGTGGTCTGATACTGCGCATCTATACTGCAATACTCTTCCAGTCCGTCAGGTTCAAGATGCATATCCTCCGGCCTTATGCCTAGTATCACCTGCCTGCCTTTATACTTTTTTTCTATCCCTTTAAGTTCGATACTGTTGTCATTCAGCTTCACATACATCCTGTCGCCGTCTTCAGCCTCAATTACTGCCGGCAAAAAGTTCATCTTCGGTGTGCCTATAAGCCCTGCCGCAATAATGTCAGCAGGCTCGTTATATACCTTCCAAGGCTTGTCTATCTGGCGTATTTCACCCTCATACATAATAGCTACCCTGTCTCCCATCACCATCGCTTCCGTTTGGTCATGGGTAACGTATACAAACGTTGTGCCAAGCTCGTTGTGCATCTTTACTATCTGCGCCCTTAATTCCATCCTCATGTTCGTATCAAGGTTTGAAAGCGGTTCGTCAAGCAAAAACAGCTCCGGGTCACGTATTATCGCTCTTCCAAGCGCAACTCTCTGGCGCTGTCCGCCGGATAACGCTCTCGGGCGCCGGTTCAGTAGATGCTCGATATCAAGCAGTTTAGCCATCCGCATTACACGTTTGTCCATCTCCTCTTTTTGCACCTTTTTCATCTTCAAAGGAAACGCTATGTTTTTATATACGGTCAGATGCGAATACAAAGAGTAGTTCTGGAAGACCATCGCAGTGTTTCTGTCCTGAGGAAGCTTCCTGTTCACTAGCTCTTCATCAAAGAAGATGCTTCCTTCCTCCGGTCTCTCCAGCCCGGACAGCAGCCTTAGTATAGTCGTTTTCCCGCAGCCGGACGGTCCGTACAAAACAAGAAACTCTCCGTCCTCAATATCAAGGTTAAAGTTTTCCAGCGCTACCGTCCCCGATTTATATACCATTTTTACATTTTCCATTTTTATCTTTGGCACTATATCACCTCATAAATGTATTTATGGTATTGTACCGCATTCTCATCTGTACATCAATTTAAAACAGCTTGTTTATTTCCTCTACCAACCGCTCTGTTAGTTCGTCTCCGCCTTCCGGCCCAACCTTTATCGATATAGGCTTAGACGAATAGCTGCCTCCGTTGATAGCAGCCTGTGTCGGCAGATACATACCCCGTCCGTTAGTCAACTGGAATATAAACGCCTGTTTTGCTTTGCACTTTGCACGAATTCTTTGTCCGTACTCAACAAAAAGTTCAAACGGACATGTAGCAACAGCAATCTGCCCTATGCGCATCACGCTCACATGAAGCCCGTAACTCTCGCTTTCGTTTTGCTCGTTCCAGCGGTTAATAACGCCCATAGGCTCAAAAAGGCTGATAACATCGCTCGATTCCATTCTGTTTTCAGACGAAAATTCAGAGCGTTTCTTTTCTATCGTTTCCTTTGCTTCTTGATAATCTTCCTCTGTTACTTTCTTTAAAGGAAGCTCCATATCAAATGTAGTATGTGCAAACTCCGGCTTTGTCTGCACGTAGTTCTTTGCAGTTCTGTATCCACGCACAACAGCCTGCGCTATCCTCTCGCCGATAAGCTGGCATTCCTCCGCCATGTCGAAGTTTCTGAAGACTTCTCCTGCCTGAGCGTTCCATTCTTTGAGCGCCTGAACATTGTCTTTAGATATTCGCACAAGGTCAAGCGGATTCTGGTCTCCGGCAGCGCCGCATATTGACAGCACATTTATGTTGCCAAATTGCTCTCTTATCTCACTTCTGGCATAACACCAGTAGTCAGCCGTTATGAACCTGTGCAGTTCAAATACCTGCGACGGGCATGGCACATCCACAAGCACTCCTGTAAGGTTTCTGTCCATGTCCCACGTATAAAGCATATCTATCGTATGGTCCACCGGTCCTTCGAACCTAAGAAAATTATCCTGTGAACAAACGCCATACATCTTGCTCTCTATCTTACCATTCCCGGCGTCAAAAACAGGACGGCGATTGAAGCCTATTGCTGCGTAATCCGTAGCATAGCTTATGCCTCCGGGCGCTCTGTTTCTCCAAGCGTCAAGTATCACCGTCACCAGTCGTTCATGCAAAAATTCTTTTTCTTCTTCGCTGGTCATCATGTCTTCAGGCTCTTCTACCTCCGGCACAATTTCTTCCCCGAGATATTTTTTAAAAAACTCACGGTGAGGATCAATCATAAACTGCCCGGAGTTATGCGTATGAGTTGCGCTAAACGTTATCTTGTCCGCATCAATGCCGTCGACACCGTCAACTTCCTCACGTGCCCACTTTATATGGAAAGGATGGACTGCTGCAACATCAAGCGAAACCATTATGCACTGCTCATCTGCGTTTTCAATTGCGAGAGCAGTTGTGTATATCGGATCGTGCACATAACTGGATACACGATGGTATAATTGTCCGTGCAGCGTAATCGGCCTTTTCGGTGTTATAGATTCACTCGCCCATCCGATATTCAAATTGCCTTTACTCATTACTTATCTCCTTTGTTAACAATCACTATTCACTGTTGCTTGAGCTGGGCAGGAACATGTTTACCAGGGTAGCAATAACTGCACCGACTGCTGTATCCACCAGCCTGCTTATGGTATATGAAACAGGCTCATAGTTTCGTATGTTATAATTCAGCGCAATAACAAGAATGATAATAGTTGAATATGTTATGTATTGTTTGAGCCTTAAGACATTACACAGATACATGTTCAGTAAAACCATAGCAGGCAGAACGGCTATATACCATATCTCAGGGTACTTAGGCATTACTGAACCCAGCTGTATAGCTGCAAACGCCAGCGCTCCGCCTATACCGGTCGATATAAGGCGTGTCTTTGCTGATACAATGCTCTCATCCCTGGTCGGCATCATACATATGACGGCGTTGACAGGTGCAAGAATTGCTTCCCTGTCAAAGATCACAACATACACCATGCTAAGTGCAACCGCAATAATTGTTTTTCCGACTCTCCATCCTACCCGATACTGCAAGTCTATTCTCACAATATTACCCTTTTACAGCACACGTCCTTCCGCGCTTTATATACATATATTTCCTTTAAGCTATATATCCCTAATCCTCAAAAAGCTTGTTTATCTCATCCACAAACCGAACTGAAAGCTCATCGCCACCCTCCGGTCCAACCTTAGTCGAAGCCGGTTTAGACGAATAGCTGCCGCCTTCGATTGCTGCCTGGGTAGGCAAGTATCCACCCGATCCATTTGTAAGTTGGAATATAAACGCCTGTTTTGCCTTACATTTTGCACGAATTCTCAAACCATAGTCCACGAACAATTCAAATGAATTTGTAGCAATAGCAATTTCTCCGATTCGTATAACACTTGTCTGGAAACTATATTTGTCAGTCTTCTTCTGTTCTTCCCAGCGCATGACTACTCCGACCGGTTCAAACATCTCAAGCTGGTCGCTGGACTCCATGCGCTTAGCAGCAGAGAACTGAGCACATTTATCTTCTATTGTCTTTTTAGCCTCTTCATAATCTTCCTTTGAAACCTTCCTGAGTGGAAGCTCCATGTCAAAAACAGTATGTATGAATTCCGGCTTCGTCTGAACATAGTTTTTTGCTTTTCTATAACCCCGCTCAACAGCCTCGGCTATCCTGTCAGCTATACTCTGACATTCCTCAGCCATATCGAAGTTTCTGAAGACTTCTCCGGCCTGTGCATTCCATTCTTTCAACGCCTGAACGTTATCCTTTGATATACGCACCAGATCGAGCGGGTTCTGGTCACCGGCAGCGCCGCAGATTGAAAGTACGTTTATATTGCCGAACCGTTCCCTTATCTCGCTTCTGGCATAGCCCCAGTAATCTGCCGTTATAAACCTATGCAGCTCAAACACCTGTGAAGGGCAAGGTACATCCACCAGTACACCCGTCAGGTTCCTGTCCATGTCCCATGTATAAAGCATATCTATTGTATGGTCAACAGGTCCTTCAAACCTTAGGAAACTGTCCACCGAACAAGCGCCGTACATCTTGCTTTCTGTTTTTCCATCTCCTATGTCAAACACAGGTCTCCTGTTAAAACCAACCGCCGCATAGTCAGAAGCATAACTTATGCCGCCCGGCTGCCTGTTCTCCCACGCATCAAGTATAACTGTAACAATTCGTTCGTGAAGAAACGCCTTTGCATCTGCTCCAGACATCAAGTCTTCAGGTAATTCCAGCTTCAATACCTTGTCTTTACCTATATAGCTTTCAAAATTATCCCTGTGGGGGTCATCCATAAATTGACTTGAATTATGTGTGTGTGTTGCGCTGAATACTATTTTTTTTGCATCGATACCATTGATTCCATCAACTTCAGAGCGTGCCCTTTCTGTATGCTCAAGATATACCGCAGCCATATCCATTGAAACTATTATACATTGCTCCTCGCCGTTCTCTATTGCAAGAGCAGTGGCATATATAGGATCATGCACATATTCCGATACTCTGTGGTAGAGCTGTCCGTGCAGGCTTATCGGCTTGTTTGGTGTTATAGATATTGTAGACCATCCTATTTTTAATTGATTTCTGCTCATTATGTTTTCCTTCTTTCTTTTTAATCCGGTGAAAACTTCGCCATATGATACTTAAGCGGACTCTCTAATCATCAATTATATTCCTTACTACAGGTAAGTATAGACAACCTGCTTTTTCATCATATTGCATTAGCGCTCCGCCGAAGCAATGCTTAAGCGGAGTGCTACGAGGAAATAGAAGGAATATTTAAATTGACTTTCAGTTTTACTATCCGCTAAATAACCTTTATACCTAACAAACCGCACAGGTCACATAATGTCTCATAATGATCGCCATAACATACTATAACGTGCTGAGAAGAAACTTTCTTTGCAAACTCAGGTACGCTGCAGTTGTCAGGAAAAACTTCCAGGCTTGGAAGCTGCGGTGATGGGTCATCCCAGCCGTACTCTTCCCAGGCCGGCGGCTGTTTCGCCTCTCCTGTGTAGATGTGCATATAATATCCGTCATTTTTATATATCAGTCTTGCACAAGTAACATAACCATCTTTTGCTTTCGATACATTAAGAAGTGATGATGACAGTTTCCCAAACGCTGCCGGCAATACACGTATATCACCTTTAGTTGCAGCCTGTGTAATGTAATCGGGCACACCTATAAGCATGCTCTCATTGAAAAACTCATAGTATTCCATATAATAAGCGTCCATGCCTGTTGCCAGCTTCATCATAAGCTGGGTAACATTGCCCATAACATCGTTTTCCGGTGTTGTCTGAACATCGAAATAATGATCAAGAAGCATGAAAACCATTGCCGGAGGAAAACCAAGCAGTTTTTTCATACCATCAACGTCATTTAGCGTAACAGCACTGTAGCCTCTTTCTTTAATCTTCTTACCTACAGCCAATGCGTATTTTATGCCTGTCTCCACGACCTTTTCGTCGCTCTGCATTTCAAACTTCCATGTATCATTGATATATTTTTTATATTCACTTATTTCTTCATTTGATATACTTTCAAGATTTTGGACCATTTCAAGCATTTCGAAAACTTCAACCTGCGGACCGATCTGGCTGCGCAGAGAATTCACTTCATACTGTGTTCCGTAAAGCAGCATGTCTGCATATCCCATACTGCCAATGTTAGCTTTTCTTAGTTGTTTCGCAGCATGAGCCGCCATTATAAACGATTTAATACTCCCTGTCGGTTCCGGCATGTCTATTACGCTGTATATATACTTAAATCTATACCCCTGCGCTTCTAATGCCGGTCTCAACGCAGTCGTTCCCGCTTGTCCGGCGGTTGTAACTATCCTGCCGTTTTTACGCCATCCGCACAGACCCCAAATAATCATTGGCAGGTGCCGGAATTCATCTGTAACGCGGATAACTGCGTGCGTGGGTATCCATCCTGCAATGCATAACACTATACTGCTTATGTCTTCTCCATATAGCTTGTTTACTGCATCTCTAGCGCTCTTATACTCCGTATCATCCGAAACTATTCCAGCATCAACTAAATCAATATTCAACTCTCCAAGAGTCTTTATCGTCTCATCGTGCTTAATTTTTAAACTTTTTATCGGGGTGTTTACTTCTCCAAAACATACAAACCCGACCTTAGGTGTTGTTGCCATATTCTCCTCCCAAATGATAAACTTTTCTATCCTTTTACTGCGCCCTGTGTCATACCTGTAACAAAGTATCTGTTCAGTGCAAAGTAAACTACAACTATCGGTACGATGCTGAACATGGTGCCGGCCATTAACAGATTGTACTGGGCTGCGCCCTCACCGCCAAAGCTTTTGAGTGCAACAACTCCTACAACAAGCGGGTATGTTGTAGGCTTGCCGAGTGTAAATACCATCGGGAGCAGATAGTTGTTCCATGAAGCTCTAAAGCTCATAAGCGCAATGGTTGCCAATATAGGTTTGCATAAAGGCAATATGATATTGTAGTAAGTTCTGAAAAAAGAACAGCCGTCAATCTTTGCAGCATCGTCTATCTCCCGGCTGATAGTTCTCATATATCCCATCGTTAAAAACAGGTTAGCTGCAGACATGGTGAATATCTGCACTATAGGTATACCGTACATATTGTTAATTCCCATAGCCGTCGCAAGTTTTAATATCGGGAAAAGTGTCACCGCTCCTGCAGAAATAAACATTGTTCCTAAAAATACATTATACAGAGTTTTTCTTCCTGGAAAATCCCCACGTTGGAAACAATACGCTGCAAGTGATGTGAAAATAACAGTTCCTACCACAGTCAATACAGATATTATCAACGAGTTCCAAGTATAGTCTGCAAATGTTACCGGGTCTCTTCCAACGGCAGATCCACCCGATGCCCCCATCGTCCATGCGGTAACATAGTTATCAATGGTAAATTCTTTCGGTATAAGATGTGCTCCGCCAGACATTATCTCTGTATTAGTTTTAAAAGAGGCTGATATAGTATAAGCAATCGGTATCAGTGTAACGACAACTACTATCAGGAGGAACAAATACAGAAAGATTTTACTTACTTTAAATTTATTCTTTCTCATTTCAGCCGCCTCCTAATATATTTCACTGCTCTTCGCAGTAGCCTTAAGGTACACAACAGTGACTATGCCCAGAATAACTGCTGTTACAAGCATCAAAGCAGCTGCATATCCGTAATCACTCGAAGTATTAGTAGTAAAGAATAGCTTATATATATAACTCATCATAACTTCTGTTTTTCCGTTTGGCGCCCCGTTTGTCATTACTATTACCAAGTCCGTGGTTTTCAAAGACCCAAGCAGCGCATTCATAACTACCATCTGCGTCACCGGTCCCAGCATCGGGATCGTTACGTGGAAAAACTGCTGGCTGGGTTTGGCCCCGTCTATGGCTGCCGCCTCATACATCTCCAATGGTATGCTTTGCAAGCCCGTCATAAAGAACAGCATATTAATACCGAAATTTTGCCATATAGAAGTTATCATTAGAACTATCATTGCAAGCGTTCCATCCGTAAACCATGATATGCGTTTTCCGCCCACCGCTCTTATAAACTCATTTACAACCCCATTATATGAACCAAATAAATAGTAAAAAACTATGCCCATTACAGCGACAGAGAGCATCGACGGCAGAAAGAATACAGACCTGAAAAAGCTTCTTCCTCTAAGCTTTCGTGCCAGTAAAGATGCAAGTACTAACGCAAGAGGAAGCTCGACTGCAAGCTTGCCTAATGCAAAAATAAATGTGTTCTTAACTGCTTGCCAATATCTTGCCGAGTCTGTAAAAACTCTGACGAAATTATCCAGCCCGACAAAGTTAAGCGGCGTGCCGGAACCACCATAACTATATAGGCAATATCTGGCTACCCAGCAAAGCGGAAATATAACGAACAAAGCAAGTCCTATAACACTGATCGATATCATAGCGTACGATTGTATCAGCTCTTCCCTTCGCAGCTTATTGAATCTGCCTGTTTTCCTTGCCATAAATTCCTCCAAATTATCCGGATATTTTTTAGTAAAAAAGATGCTGTTAAAAATCTTACCATATGGATAAAAGCATCTTTAGTTAAGTAATATTATCATCCCTGCAGAGCTAAAGCTTAGCAACAAGCTCTTGCAATCCCCGCCAAAGAGAAACCTTGGCGGGGCTGCAAAAAGTCATTTTTATATTTTAGTTATTTCTCCAGGCTATACGGTGTCTCATAAATACTCGTGTTGATTAGCCCGTCTTCTTTTGCCTGCTGATACGCTTCATTGTAACGCTCGTTAAGGGCATCGATTTCCGCATCCCAAGTTGTCTCTCCAAGCATAATATTTGTAAATACTGTCTCGAAGTTGTCGCCTTCTATTGTCAACAATCCATCCGGGAATACATTAACAGCTGCAAAATTCGTTATATCAGACATCTCTGCCCAGTTTTTGAGCTCATTCTCAAAACCAGCTGCTTTGACTGCCTCAATGATGCTTTCCTCATGAGGTATTATAGAACTATTTGAATATAGTTTACCATAAAGGTCTTCGCTGTGCAGGAATTTCATAACTTCAACTACTGCCCACATTCTGTCGTCTGTTACAGCCGATGATATAGAAACATTTGCACGGTTCAGATATACTCCCTTATACGGTGCTTCGCCCGGTTCATATGTCGGAACATCTGCGACACCCCAATCGAAATCACACGGGAACTGTATGTTATATACAGCAATGTCATATGATGGTGCAATTTCCATACCAACCAAACCTTCAGCGAATCTGTTCCTTATCGGGTCAATGTGCTGGTCAAGCGGTGACGGGAACATTGAATCTTCCTGATACATCTGAGTGACTGCATCCACTACAGGTTTAAATGGCGTGAAATTGTACTCAGCGTTTGTATTGTCAAAATAACCAACACCTGTGCTAGACATTGTGGCTTTGAAAGCCTGGCGGCGCCATGCTATCGAAAACATTGTCGTCCAGCCAAAGCCATAGTAATCGCCATTGCCTTTTTCAGTTATGATTCGTGCATACTCCACCATGTCGTCCCAAGTATCCGGAGGTCCTTCAAGGCCGCACTCTTCAAATATCTCTTTGTTGTAAACCATCTTTATAGGAACAACTTCGAGCGGAAGAGCTACCAGCATGTCTCCATCCAGGTTAACACCCTGTGCAAGATACGGTTCAAATCTAGCAATAAGATCTTCAAGACCTTCCACTTCGTACAGGTCTTTTATCCATCCGGCATTGATCCAGTTTGTCCTGCCGTATGCATCAAGGATATCCGGGAAAGTTCCTGCTTCCATCATTGTCTGTGCAGCTGTTGAATAGTTATCTATATTTGTTTCCATAACTATCTTTATGCCTTTTTCTGCACCAACGGTAGCATTCCAGTTTGCAACCTCTTCTTCAAGAAGCGCTTTGTATGCCCCGATGCTGGAGAACCAGTATACCTCTTCTACTTCTTTGTCTCCGCTGTCCGAAGAACCACTGTCCGAAGAACCGCTGTCTGAAGAACCACTGTCCGAAGAACCGCTGTCCGAAGAACCACTGTCAGCCACATCGCCTGTATCAGTCGTATTATCACAACCGACAAATAAAACACATGCCATTGCCAACGCCAAGATAAGTGCCAAGACTCTTTTCATATTATCCTCCTTTTTATTATATGGTTTATTATAGTCTCTTTCTTTGAGACCAACACCAAAACGAAAATATATAATTCTCAAGTAATCTCTATAATAGTTTTAGTTTTTTATCGAAAATTACTCGCTTTATTAACTAGATTGTTTTCGTGGCTGTTTCTCTTTTTATTCACATATTGTGTTAATTTGGGGCTGTTATTCATTGCTTTTTTAATAATATATAAAAATTATAGTTATTTGTCAACAATATTTCGAAATTTTCGGTATATATTTTTTTTATTTTCGAAATTTTCGGTATTTCCATACAATTATGCAGTAATCCGCAATAATCCGTCCTTACTAAAAAGATTCTTTCTACAAAAGTTTCGAAAAATCCTTGAATAATTATAGTAATTGCTATATAGTAGTATTGTTCGAAATAAATGTTTTATTAAATTTAAAACAGAGGTTATTATGACGACATTAAAAGAACTTGCCGAGATCGCCGGTGTGTCGGTATCTACCGTTTCAAAGGCACTGAACGATTCCAATGACATTGGGGAAGATACGAAACAGCGCATTGTCGATCTTGCCAGTACCTACGGGTACAACAAAAACATAAAGAAAAGAAAGGCTCTTCTTGGCGACGGTCCGAAAATAGCAGTTATCTATTCAGATATAACGAGTAACTATTATTCAAGGCTTATAGAGATGTTCGATAACCATATCACCGAGATGAACGGTGTTATGGTTATGGGAAGCGCACGCTTTGCCACACAACGGATAATTGAACTGTGCAGATATTTCGAGGCTTGCGAATCTGTTGACGGCATTATATGCGTGTCACCGTTCAATGTGTTTGGTGACATTCCCCAGTTCTCCATCCCAATGGTAGGGCTCTCCTACCCCAGCTTCGAGACTCATCCTTATGACTACATCTGTGTCAATGATGGTGTCGGGATAGATGAAGGCGTCGCAAGTTTCAAAAAGCATGGGCATACAAAAATTGCGTTTCTGAGCGAAAAGCTTACTTCCCACCGGCTGGATTTTTTCCTGGATTCTATGGAAGGACACGGACTTGAAGTTGACCAGTCTCTTATCCGGGTAAGTGACTTTAGGTTTGAGCAGGCCGGTGTCGAAATGATGAACGATATCATAGAAAAAGGCAACATTCCCACCGCAGTATTCGCAGCATACGACGATATTGCCGTCGGCGCCGCAAAAGCAATCGACGAAGCGGGGCTCAAGATACCTGACGATATTTCAATTGCTGGCGTTGATAACACAATGTGTATGTTGGATGAGCACCATATGCTAGCCTCCGTTAACTGTCATATGGAGGAACAGGTGGATATCGCCGTAAGTATGCTCATGAAAAAAGTTGAAAACCCGGATTTCAAAGTTATACAAAATGTTAATCTTAGAACCAGCTTTATAGAACGAAACACTATAGACGCGGTAAAAAACCGGGAACTAAAAATTGCAGATTAGATTTTTTATCAGCAGCCTTGCAATTCATGGCTGCTTTTATTTTACAAGGAAATCTTTTCGGATCTCATTTCCGACTGAGAATACCCTTTCCACTTCTAAAAGCGCATCCAGGTCTTCCAAGGGATTGTTTTTTACTAAAAGCAAATCTGCTATTTTGCCTTCTTCAATAGTACCGATAACATCATCCATACGCAGAATCTTTGCTGCATTGATTGTAGCAGTCTGAATGGCCTGTATCTTGCTCAGTCCGCATTCATTAAAAAGCTTCAGCTCAGAATACAGCGAGCCAAGAGTATCGCTGCCTGCACCTATTAGAATTCCTTTCTTATGAGCTTTTTTTACACTCTCACGCTGCGGGTCTGCAACTGAATCCCGCATTATCCTTGCGAGCTGCTTGCTGCCGCTTTGCTCTTCCTTGTCGGCCACAGCTTTAATACCGCTCATAGTGGGCACATAATAAACGTTTCTTTGTTTCATTATATCAAGCGCCCTCTCCGTCAAAACAGCGCCGTGCTCGATTCCGTCAACGCCGCCAATCAGTGCATTTATAACCGGTGCCTCACCCATTGCATGCACAGTCACATCCTTTTTATGGCTGTGAGCAACCGCTGTAGCAGCAGTTATCTCTTCAACGTCCATCTCGGTCCAGTCCGGGTGCTCATGCTCCGGCATACCTCCGAGGCCGCCGCTCACCATCAGTTTTATGAAATCAGCGCCCATTTTTATCTCCTGCCTGACCGCCTTCTTCACTTCTGCCGGCCCGTCCGCCTCTACAGCGCCTTTATACCTGTGTGTCTCATGCCCGCCTGTAGATGCTATTCCAAGCCCGCAAACAATGAGCCTGGGGCCTGGTATCAGCCCTTCGTTGATGCATGCTTTAAGCTCGCTGGCAGTTCTGCCGACAGAACAAGCGTCCCGCAGCGTGGTAATTCCCTGTGAAAGAGCATACCATGCGTTTTTAGCCGCAAAAATCATACGTTTTGCGTCAGATGAGTTTTCAACATACGGCGCCCCCTGGCGGAACACTCCTTCCGCTCTCGAAAGATGTCTGCGGTTGATGTGTACGTGAAGGTTTATTAGTCCGGGCAAAAGAAAACCGTTATCAGCGTCTATAGTCTTATCCGCCTGCATATCCGGCTCGCCATGTCCTATCAACTCTATCCTATTATCTTTTAATAGTACAAAGCCCCTTTCCAGGGGCGAATCACTTATCCCGTCAATTACCCGGCAGTTTTTTATAAGAGTTGTCACGTTTTGCTCTCCTCCAGATGTTTTAATCTGTATGGCGTTTATATAACTTTTATGAATTGCAGCCCGTAGTCCTTATTACCTCATCATAACCGAAAACGCTTACAAATTCATCCTGTATTTCTTTGCTTACCGCATTAAAATCAGCTTTGCTGCCTGTCTCCTTTTCAATAGATGTAACACCAAATCCGGCAAGCCCGCATGGAACGATCATATCAAAAAAAGAAAGATCCGTATTAACATTAAGCGCAAACCCGTGCATTGTCACCCACTTGCTGACCGAGATACCCATTGCCGCAATTTTATTATTGCCTATCCAGACGCCCGTATGCACACCTGTCTTTTTCTCTGCGTCGATGTTAAACCGGCGCTTTAGCACATCTATCATAACATCCTGTAGATTGTTTATATATCTTCTTAAGTCCTTGCCGTGCTGCATCAGGTCTAGTATCGGATAAACTACCAGCTGCCCCGGCCCGTGGAATGTTATGTCTCCTCCACGCTCCACTTCTACAGTCTGTATCCCTTTTTCTTTCAGAAGCTGCTCACTCACCAATATGTTAGAGTATTCCCCACGTTTGCCAAGCGTCAACACAGGGTTGTGTTCCACCACCATAAGTGTATCCGGTATGCTTTCTTCTATCCTCTCCTGCTGCAGTTTGCGCTGAAGCTCCAGCGCTTCAAAATAGTCTATCCTGCCGTAATCGATTATGTTAAGTTTCATATGCCCCCCAAAAGAAACAGCTCATTATAGTAAAAGTTTACTCCGGAATTGCCCTCGAAAAATATATTATATTTGTTTTACCGGATAATATCAAACATGGCTGATCATTTTATTATGCATTTAAAAAGTTTTTTCAACCGCGTAATAAATTAGTAAAAAAGCCTTGCGTGTCAAAGTAGCTTTCTCTTGCCCTTTCAGGATATGCACTGTATGCAAGAATCGCAGTGCCCTCAGCAACAAATAACACTAACCCAAAATCACCCGCTTCCCATAAAGCAGTATTTGCAACTTCTCCCCATTCTTCTTCATCAGGGCTTCCGTATTTACTTAACTCTTTTTTCAACTCTTCAAATACATCGTCCTTATCAAGATCGTTTTCATCTTCATAGTAATATATTAGTTCAGTTATTAGTATTAGCTTATCGTCTTTAAAGTCATAAGATACGTTGCTGATATAATCACCATAATTATTTACACCATCATAATAGCTCAGGTATTTATATCCCTCTTCCTCACTTACTTCGCCTACATTGCTTTCATTTTGCTGCACCTGTTCGACTGAATCTCCAAAGTGGCTGCCCCTGAACGCAAACCCTTTCTCACAGGCAGTAAGAAATATCAGTGTTACTATTAACAATATATTGATGATAATTTTTATTTTACTTCCAAACATTTTTAACCTCACATGATGTCTGAAAAGCTATTATTTGTCTGGACTTTATATCATATCCTTTGCTCTGTACTTAAGTTTTCATTTTAGTTCTTGATATGATATTTTCCCCCAGCGATTACTTATATTATTAATATGTTCTGCTAATTCAAGAACACTATATCCCGCACCGCTGGCACCATATATGCACAGAATCAACTTACAGCCTCCAAAGGTTAATATAAATTATAGCATCATAAACCGTTAACCTGCAACGTCAATTGTAACTCTTATTCTTGCAGGTTATATTAAAAGTAAAGATATTTATCCATATTGCTATTCACTTATTATTGAAATACAAATATCCTTATGTGATACGACTCCAATCTTTTCTTTTAAAACATCATCTTCGAGTCTTTCATTGTTTAACCACTTCACAATCGCAAGCGGTAAGTTAACCCCGGAAACGTGACTGAAAGGATAGCCTCCCCCAAATCTAGCATTCATTTCTAAAATATACGCAATGTTATCTTTAATGAATACATCTACATCCAAATTCCCAATATGCCCGAGAATTCTGCCAATTTCTTCGCCAAGTTCTTTTAGTTGTTTATTAGCTACTGTCTTTGCACAATCCGTTTCTCCGGATCTCATTGCGTATTTCAGTTTTACAACGGTATTCTGATAAACTCCATTTAAATCATTGATTATATCAAGGCCATATTCCTGGCCTCTTAATTTTTCTTGTATCATCACGCTGTTTTTAATGTCCATTCCAGACTCATGCTTAAGATAAGTATTGCTAATCGCATTTTGAGTTTTACTATAAAACACTTCAAGCTCTTGCTCATCACACGCTTCATATACTCCAATAGAGCCTGTACCCCATCGAGGTTTAATCATTAATGGGAATTCAAGCTGCTTTTTTCTTATATTTTTTATAGCAATATCAAGCCCGATGCAGGTCTTAGGAGAATTAAATCCTTTTTCCAGCAAGTATACATGTGTTTTCCATTTGTCATTACATATATCTATTACATTTTTATCCGACACCAGTACTTTAGTGCCGATTCTCTCAAATTTCATCTTGTGCTTTGATAGAACATATAAGTCCAGATCAAACAATGAAATAATTGCTCCTATTTTATTTGCCTTGCAGTACTCTAATAAAAAAGGTATATACGAATCATCATATATCAATGGCGAAACCACGCTTTTATCAGCACGAGTAAAAGCCGGCGTAATATCAGTACTATTTGAGACGTGTATCTCACCGTCTGCACCAATCGCCTCTTTAAAGTAATCAACTAAATAACTTCTGCGTCCCACCGAGGTCAATAATATATTCATCTCATACCCCCGCTTATAAATCCCATTCTCTGTGCGGCGCAACTTCTTTTGGCAGGCCTTTTCTCAAATTCTCTATATTCCTATGACGCAGATCATCCATATCTTTTCTGGTCAGCTCTGTGAAAAAGCGCGCCTTGCCGGTTTGTTTTACTCCTTCATATCCATGTTCAACGCGAGATACTGCCTCAGGAAGAATCAACGCCGTCAATTCGCAAATTCTTCTATGGATAATTAGAGGTGTTTCATCTAGGTACATTTTTAGTTTAGCTTGTTTTATTATATTACCATCATCAAATTCTTTTGTCATATAATGAATAGTTGTTCCGTATTCATCTTCGATATTTGCATACAACGGCATGTACGCCCTGTTCCCCCGATAATCAGGCAGCAGTCCGCTATGACAATTTATACTTTTTTTATATATACTCAAATATTCTTCTGGAATAATCCTATTCCATCCCATGCAAATCAATAGATCCGGTTCTCTTTTTTGAATTATGTCAACAGACTTGCTAATATCAGAATGATCAACTTTAATTACATTTATACTGTTTTCTCTGCAAAAGTCGATAACAAATCCTGTATCTTCATTGGTTATATATTCAATTTCTCTTTCAGTAAAAAATAATGCCTCTTTCAAAATTTCCATTATAATTTTTGGTTTAAGAACATTTGCTAAGCTCAAAATATGAATTTTTTTAATTTTTATCATTTCACCTACACTCCATAATTAGTATAACTATTAAATATATTTCATCAGTATAAAGTATTGAGTTGATAATCTTTTATTATATATTAATCTATTACATTACCAAAATTAAATCAAGTGTTCAAAAAATCATATTTAACTAATGGCTAAATAAAAGATTTTTTTCATCATTCTTTGCCAAATACAATCTAGCTAAAGGCGCCTAATAATATATATTTCGATGTCATGTACTTCTATTGTTTATGTAACTTTATTTAAATGTGTGTTATAGTAAAAGTCTGCAATCTAATAGTTTAATTAATCTAAAAAATACATCGCAAATAATACCGCGACCACTTCTTGAAACTTTTATAATTTCCATATCAAAACTGACATACTTAAGCTTAAATCTTACATTGTTACTTTCCTAATTCCGTTCTGTTTTTTCAGATTATATCATATCGCTTAATTCATACACCAGCTTTTCAGTTTTCTCCCAGCCAAGGCATGGATCTGTTATTGACTGTCCAAAAACACCATTCCCAATTAACTGAGAGCCATCTTCTATATAGCTCTCTATCATAAGACCTTTTACAAATCCATTAATACTGTCGTCTATTTCACATGATGAGAATACATTTTTCGCTATCCTTATTTGCTCTAAATATCTTTTTTTTGAATTGCTATGACTACAATCTACAATTGCAGCATTATTAATCAGATTATATTCAACATACTTATCATAGAGTTCAACAAGATTTTCAAAACTATAATTTGGTCTTGATCTGCCACAAGTATCTAAATATCCTCGCAAAATGCAATGCGAGTACTTATTGCCCTCCGTTATCACTTCCCAACCACAAAACAACATATTATGTGGACTTTGTGCAGTTAAAACTGCGTTTAGCATTTGGTCGAAGCTTCCACTCAACGGATTCTTCATTCCAACAGGTATATTTAATCCACTTGATAATAGTCTATGTTGCTGATTTTCTACAGAACGAGTCCCCACAACTGTATACACTATAAGGTCATCAATATAATTTATAATTTCCGGATAAAGCATTTCATCTGCACCGAACATCCCAGTTTCTTTTACCACACGCAAATGAAGATTCCTCATAGCAAGCAAGCCAGATAAAATATCATCATGAGATGAATATATATCAGGTCTGTGAAGCAATCCTTTATACCCATAGCCTTTCGTTCTTGGCTTACTGGTATAAACACGAGGAATTATGATAAATTTATCTTTCACTTTCTCCTGTAATCCTGCTAATTTATAAACATACTTAATAACTGCATCTTCATTATCAGCAGAGCATGGACCAATAATTAATAGCTTCTTTTTTGTTTTTAGACTTAAAGCATTCTCAATACTATTAATTACTATTTGCCTTTTTTTAATTGTCGCTTTGTCAACAGAAGATTTCTCTTTAATTTCTTCTGGTGTCGGTAATTTCGTTTTGTAATACACATTATTTCCTTCAATGATATATTTATAAGTCTATTCTACAGCCTTTTTCGGCTGACATATAAGCAGCATAGATAATTTTTATTGTATCGTAAGCGAGCTCAAACCCAGACTGTGGTTGTCTGTTATAGAATATCGATTCCATGAAGTCTTTCATCTCATCAGCATACCCCCTGATGACTTCATCCTCAAGGAACGGATTATTCCACCCTGTCCTGGAAGGAAGCATTTCTGAAATATATACATCATCAAGTCGGTCTTCATCTAAGAAATAGGTGCTCATCAAATCGGACATTGTCAAATTGCATTTCATAACAGCGTCATTACAATATAGCTCAATATAGTTTTTGCTACCTCCAAGCAAAGTGTCCGTAGCCATTAACACAGCTCTTGAATCATCAGTAAAAGTTAGAATCACAGTACCGCTATCCTCAACGTCATTAGGACTAGCAGCTATGTGCCTGTGCTCATATGGGTTTAATTTAACAGTAGATTGACCCATATCGGCAATAACACACTTGACAGCTATTTCTTCTCTTCTGGCAATAGCTTCTTGCTGCTTCAACCATAAAACTGCAGATAAGGGATGTATTCCTGTCCTTATAAAAGTTCCCCCGCCGGTTTTATTCCATTCGCCGGCAACAGATGAGCTTGAGCCCTTAAGACTTTCTTCACCTTTTGCAAAAAGAATCCTACTTTTCTTCTTTCTTATAATTTCAGCTGATTTTTGTACTGCGGGTGCGTAAATAAAATTTTCAGCATAACAAAACTTTTTACCAGAGGACTTAACAACTTCCCGTAACTCATCAAGGTTTTTTAAAAGAGATCTATACATTTTCTCCTTTGGAACGCTTTTCCCAATTGGCTCGATATCTCCTTCCACACCGAAATATCCAGATATGGGCTTTTCACATATTACATGTTTACCAGCCATTAATGCTTTCTTTATCATATCTTCATGAGCATATGGAGGAGTGCAAATATCAATTACATCTATCTCAGGATCATTAATCAAATCATCAAAATTAAGAGATGACTCTAGAAAACCATACTTTTCTTTTGCCAAATTAACTTGTTCGAATCTTCTGGCAATAATCCGTTTGTATTTTATATCTATCCCTCTATATCTTTTCAGTGCATTCATATGCAGCTCTGTTCCTCTACCCGCTCCAGCAACACCAATACATATTTCTTTCTTTCTTTCCATTTATACGCTCTCCTTATTATCAGCTTCGTATTCTATAAACTCATTAAAATAATCATCTATCAAAACAAGTCTCATTTCCTCATTTGATGAAAACATCATAAATAGAAATCCTATAGGATCAGACTGATATTTTTCAATTACATATCCGGGTTCTCCTAAAATGCACTTGTCAAATATATATTTATCATACTTCTTCGGTATATTTATATTCTTTATTGTACCGTTTCTATTTCCCAATATCGTTTTATATGCAAAGAAACCTTCTTGTTCTGTATTTTTGGGAAAACTGCTGCAATCATGTCCGCATCTTGCTCTGGCTTCCCAGTAGTCCCAGTCAAAACCGTTCAGCATATTTGCCGGAACTGAGTACATGTTCCCCAGCACACGCCTCATTACTTCTATTATAAATGGCTTGCCCTTATTAACAATATATTGAAGATGGAAAATTCCGTCTTTTAAGTTCAATACATCCGCTATCTTTTCGATCTGTTTAACTAAAAAATCATAAACATCATGATACCCAACTGCAGGATATGTATCAATTTCCACTCGATATTTATTCATTATCGAATACTCGTTGTTCGTACTGCACGCAACTACTTTTTTGTTAAGCAAATACGTACAAAAACCATGCTGTGTCCCTTCAATATATGGTTCTATAACAATTCGTTTTTTCCTTGAAACTTCAAATGCATTCTCAATCGCTTTAACCGCTGAATCAATATCATCCGCTTTACTTATACCGTTTCCTGCACTAGCGTCTATAGGTTTGATTATTATCGGATACTCAATGTTTTGTATTTGTTTTATTGCTTTTCCGGGCTCATTAAAAGAGTAAGCTAAAGGCGTCAAAATACCATATTCTTTAGCAAACTCTTTAAAACGGTCTTTATTATGGAGCGTCAATACTGTCTCATATGGATCATGCCCCGGAAGACCAAGTTTTTCTGCAACATAAGCGGCAGTATATACCCCAAAATCATTACAGCATGGACAAATCGCATCTATATCATTAGCATCAGCAATTTTTAAGATTAATTCTTTGTCTGAATAGTCTGCGCTTATGTATTCGTCACAAAATTTTTCTCCTATCAATCCCCTTCTGTTTCCAGTAACAAGTATATAATAACCCATTTTACGAAGTGCTCTTATCAAACCCAAATCATTATGGCTTGCGCATAGCAATAATGCTTTTTTGCTTTTTTCATCCATATCGTTGTATAAACATATCCTTTATTTTTTATCAGATTTTTCTATTCTATGCCAATTCTACAAGAGAGTCATCATACTTGTCAACGAGCACATGTCTCATTTCTTCTGCAGACGAAAACATCATAAATAGAAATCCTACGGGATCAGACTGAAATTTTTCAATTACATAGCCTGGTTCTCTTAAAATACATTTGTCAAATATATATTTATCATACTTTCTTGGTATATCAATGCTTTTTATTACACCGTTTCTATTTCCCATTATCGTTTTATAAGCAAAGAATCCCTCTTGCTTAGTCTTCATTGGAAAACCGCTGCAATCCAGCCCACACCTTGCCCTTGTCTCCCAATAATCCCAATCGAAACCAATCAACATACTAGACGGTATTGAATACATATTTCCAAGAATTCGACGCATAACCTCAATAATTTGCGGTTGTCCATTACTGAATATATATTGCAAATGAAAAATACCATCCTTCAAATCAAGAAGCATGGCTATTCTTTCTATTTGTGATACTAAAAAATCACAGACTATGTCGTTATTCTCAGAAGGGCAAGAGGCTATTTCCACTCTATACTTATTGTTAAAAGAGTATTCATTGTCCGAACAATATGCAACGACCTTTTTATTTAGCAAATATGAACAAAATCCATGCTGGCTGCCTTCAATAAACGGTTCTATAACTATTCTCTTCTCTCTTGATACCATGAAAGCTTCCTCAATTGCATCGACTGCTTCCTGTATATTATCCGCCCTGTTAATACCATTCCCGGCGCTGGCATCTATGGGTTTTATAATTGCTGGATAATTTATTTCTTTAATATATTGAATTGCTTCTTCTTTTTCACAAAACGAATCTGCTCTTGGTGTCTGTATATTATTTTTAATAGCGAATTTTTTAAACAAATCTTTATTATGAAGCATCAAAACGGTTTTATATGGATCGTGCCCTGGAAGCCCAAGTTTTTCTGCGACGTATGAAGCAGTATATACTCCAAAATCATTACAACACGGGCAAATAGCATCGACCTTGTTTTCTTCTGCAATTTTTAAAATGAGTTCTTTATCTGAATAGTCCGCACATATATACTCATCACAAAATTTTTCTCCTATTAAGCCTTTTCGGTTGCCTGTAACGATTATATGATACCCCATTTTACGCAGTGCTCGTATAAGCCCTAAATCATTATGACTTGCGCATAGTAACAATGCTTTTAACTTCATTAAAAACTCTCCTTTTACGCTCTACTTTACTAACTGAATGCTTTTGACCATGCATTAATAAGATATTCAGGATTATTAATAGTACGGTTTATATAGTTAAATATTTTATCTCTATCAGACATTTTATATATCTGCTTAAATTTTAAAACATCTAACAATTTATAATCACTCACATCAATGTCTTGTTCCATAAAATACTTATATACGACTGATTCACTATTAAGATATATACGCTTCCCTAAAAAAAGAAGATAATATACATTATATAAACCAATTTGTCTCGTTGAATTGAAAATAGCAACATCCATTTTTGCTAGAAACTTATTGTAGTCTTCCTTGCACATCATATCTCGATAACAAACAGCTTTACTCCCAAAATAATCCTTTGCAGCTTTTTCAACTTTATCACCGTAATCTTTACCACCATAGTTTATTGGTACATGTATCATCACATCCTCGTCTTTATATTTCAGTAATTTCTTAAAAACTTCAATATGCTGTAGTGATTGATTTGCGCTATGGCCGACTTGAATATTTATTGTCTTTGTCCTGGTCTGACTTCTCTGTTTAACGATTTCATCAGCAAAATCTTTATTTGATATTGACTCATATGACCAACCTACATAAGATGCAACAATCGTATTTGCTTTTGTCTTAAATTTTTGTTTGAAATATTCTTCATCTTTTGGGAAAATTGCAACAAAGTTTTTTATATTTTTAATTATCAAATACATTAAACTATTATGGATCATACTATAAAATTTTGAATTGTAATTTATTCTCCATTGATATAAGTCCCCGCCCCAGGATACCCAATATACTTTATTCAATTCTGATTTGTTCAGTAACAACCACAGCATTACTTTAGGTCCTAAAAAGAACATTGAATGAAATATAATCCTGTCATATTTTTTCATCATTGCAGGAATATCTGATCTTTCAATGGGCATAACTTGCTCTTTAACTTTTTCATCTTTATAAAAGCCCTCAATTTCACCAACCAGTGCAAACGAATGGCTACTATTCTGAAAATACTCATTAATAAACTTTGTGAAATTTGTTGTGACCATATAGTTGGCTCTTGGGAATATATGCAATATTTTCATCTTTTCTCCTTTTTTCCGGTCTGTCTATTATCGTTTATACATTCTATCATAGTATGCTTCATACTCACCGGAAACAATTTTGTCTATCCAATCCGTATTTGTTCTATACCACTCAATTGTTTGCTCCATACCTTTTTCGAACGTAAATGCAGGCTTCCATCCCAGCTCGGTTGTTATTTTAGTATTATCAATAGCATAACGCCTGTCATGTCCTGGCCGGTCATTAACAAATTTTATAAGTGATTCAGACTTTCCAAATGCTGCAATAATCATTTTAACGATCTCTATATTTGCTTTCTCATTGTTTCCTCCAATGTTATAAACCTCTCCGTTTTTGCCATTATGAAGAACTGTATCTATAGCATCGCAATGGTCATAAACGTGCAGCCAGTCTCGTATCTGCATGCCATCTCCATAAACCGGCATAGGTTTATCCTGTGTGCAGTTGTTTATCATCAGCGGAATAAGCTTCTCGGGAAACTGATATGGTCCATAGTTATTTGAACATCTTGTTATATTTATCGGCATACCAAAAGTTTTATGATATGCCCTTACGATCATATCCGCGCTCGCTTTCGAAGCAGAATATGGACTGTTTGGCATAATAGGTGTGCTCTCTACAAATTTGCCAGCCGCCCCAAGAGCCCCATATACCTCATCTGTTGACACCTGAATAAATTTTACACCATCATGATATTTTGAACAGTACTTATTATCGGGATCAATCTTCCAGCTTTGTTTTGCAGTATCCAATAGTACTTGTGTTCCAATTACATTCGTTGTTAAAAAAATTTGTGGATCTTCAATGCTGCGGTCCACATGAGACTCGGCTGCAAAGTTGATAACAGTGTCAATGTCATATTCTCTAAAAATTCTGCTTATTTCTTTTCGGTCACGAATATCCGCTTTTTCAAATATATAATTCGGCATATTCGAAACATCTGTCAGGTTTTCCAGGTTCCCAGCATATGTAAGCGCATCAATGTTAATGATTCTATATTCAGAATATTTATTAACCATTCTTTTAACAAAATTACTGCCAATAAATCCGGCTCCACCGGTAATCAGTATGTTTTTCATTTGTTTCCCTTTAGTGGTTATTTTTATCTTCTAACAAAGATAGTATATATTGTCCATAGTCAGTCATCTTAAGTCCTTCACCAATTTTGCGTAATTGTTTATTATCAATTAATCCACGCCGCCATGCAATTTCTTCTATACAGGAAATATAAAACCCTTGTCGGCTTTGCACGGCTTCAACATATTCTGCTGCTTTGAGCATACCTTCAGGTGAGCCGGTATCCAGCCATGCCATCCCTCTGCCAAGAAGAATAACGTTAAGCGACCCCATCTCAAGATAGGCATTGTTTACCGCTGTAATCTCAATTTCGCCACGTACCGACGGTTTTATTTTTTTTGCAATTTGCACAACACGATTGTCGTAAAAATACAATCCCGGAACAGCATAATTTGATTTAGGATGCTTTGGCTTCTCTTCGATAGAAATAACCTTATTGTTCTTATCAAACTCAACTACACCAAATGCTTGAGCTTCCTTTACTGGATAACCGAAAATTGTTGCACCAGACAGAGTTCCCATAGCATGTTTTAGCGATTTGGTTAAATCCTGACCGTAGAAAACGTTGTCTCCTAATATCAAGCACACGCTATCGTCTCCGATAAATTCCTCTCCAATAATAAATGCATCTGCAAGTCCTCTTGGCACCTCTTGCACTTTATATGAAATGTTCAAACCCAATTCTTTTCCATCACCCAGTAGCTTCTCATAAACCGGCGCATCTTCAGGAGTTGATATGATTAGGATTTCACTAATACTTGCTAATATCAACACAGACAGAGGATAATATATTAACGGTTTATCATAGACAGGAAGAAGCTGTTTTGATACTGCCTTTGTAATAGGATATAGTCTTGTTCCCCTACCGCCTGCAAGAATAATGCCTTTCATAATTAAACTCCTTTTATTATGCTGCAAATATGGTCAATCTCATCATTTCCCAGTCCTGAATAAAGCGGTAAAGTCAGCACGCTGTTAGCGATACGGCCGGCAATAGGTGTCAAGCTTTCATCAAACGTGCCATCATAACATTTAAAACTGTTCGTTAGCGGATAAAAATATTTGCGGGCAAAAATGCTTTCTTTACCAAGAGCTTCAAAAACTTCATCCCTTGTAGCCTTATATCCGTCAATAAGAATCGGCAAATATGCATAATTGTATTTGACTCTGCTAGCTGGCATTATAGTCTTTATTCCTTTTATACCATCCAAGTTTGTATAATAACGTTCTGCCGCCGCTTTTCTCAACTCAATTTCCTCTGCGATATGTCTCAGATTGCATATCCCCATTGCTGCCTGAAACTCGTTCATCTTTGCATTTCCGCCAATAGCCCCCACACTCTCCGGTCCATCTATACCATAATTCTTCAAGCAGTCCAGTTTGCGTATTAACTCATCGTTCCTTGACGCAACTGCACCACCTTCAATCGTGTGAAACACTTTTGTAGCATGAAAGCTAAACATTGATGCATCTCCAAAATCTGCAATTCCTCTTTCATCCAGTTCTATACCAAAAGCATGCGCTGCATCATATATTACGATAAGCCCATGTTTCTTTGCTATCTGCTCTATTCTGACTACATCACATGGATTACCAAAAACATGTACCGGTAGAATGGCACGGGTTATTTCTGTTATCAGGGGCTCAATTTTTTCCACATCAATATTACAATCGCAATCTCTTATATCACAAAAAACAGGAACCAGTCCTTTACGCACAATCGCATGTGTAGTAGAAGCAAAAGTAAAAGGTGTAGTAATTACTTCACCCTTAAGCTCAAATGCTTCTAGCAGATACTCAAGTGCAAGATGACCATTTGAGAACAATGAAAGACCATCAGTTTTCAAAAACTCCCTTAATTCCAAAACCAATTTTTGATGCTTTTCGCCAAAGTTTGTTAGCCATCTACTATCCCAGATGCTCTTTATCTCTTCCATATATTCATCAAAAGGCGGAATTGATGATCTAGTTACTCTGATTTTTTTCACCATATAATATCATTCTTTCATCGTTTTTAGATTAAGTTAATTATCTTTCAAAGCCTATTACCAGTATACATTAGATCTATTATATCAGCTTTTGCAATCTTTTAACAAGGCATCCATCAAGTGCTCGTCTCTTGTTTTTTCTTTCTCCGATTAAGTGTCTCTCGAAGAGTGTCAATCAAATATGTCAAGCTTTCAACTTTAAACAACTTTGATAAAAGAACATAGATAACAACACCCGCAACAACTTGCACGATCAGCGTTAACCATGCAGCAAAACCAAACAATTTCAGACAGTATACCGCTCCTCCCATAAACATTGACAATAGTAAAGATGGCAGCAGATCTCTAATCTGCTCACTCACCTTATAATCGAGCAATTTCCTGTTAGGATAAGCATTAATTATTGCAGATATCACATTGCTTCCGAATACACCCCAGGCCATAGCATAGACACCAAATGGAACCGTTACAGCCAATATTGCTACACCAATAATTTTTTTAATTACTTCCAGTTTTAAAAATATATCACTTCGCCCTACTGCATTAATTGCCTGCAGGTTTGCCGTATGAACAGGCCAAAGCGCGTAGCTTATACAGAATATCTGCAAATAAGGTACACTTGGCAGCCACTTATCCGTTAACATTATTCGTACAAGCGGTTCTGCTATTGCCGCTAGGCCTATCATCATAGGAAAAATAACATAAGAACTTGTTATAATAGACCGGCGCACCATATTTTTAACACGTTCCCTGTCTTCTTGCTCTGATGAAAGTGCCGGTAGCATTACAGCTTGAATAGAGCCATTTATATTACTAACAATTAAATTTGGGAACTGTTGTCCTCTATTATAATAACCCAACACATCTTTACTATACAGCTTACCTATAATTAAACCGTAAATATTAACATACAGCGTGTCAATCAAAGTAGCAACCAGCAGTTTCCAGCCATAAGAAAATAGACCTTTTAGTCTTGTCCAAGAAAACTCTCTTTTGGGGCGCCATTTCACGGTGAACCACAGCACAAGCGTAATAATTATAGCATTTATAAGTTGTTGCGCAACCAACGCCCAAACGCCGTAACCAGCGTACGCCATCCAAAGTCCGATAGCGCCCGCAATAATTACACCGCTAAGGCTGCTAAAGAAAAGCTTCCTAAATTGCATTTCTCTAGCTAAATATGCGTTTTGAATGGAATTTACTGCGCCGATTATAAGCGAAATAGCAAAAACACGCAGTATTGGAATGAGCTGAGGTTCATCATAAAACCTAGCAATTAATGGTGCAGTGAAAAATAGCAAAAGATATAATAATGCAGCTACAAATAAACTAAGATAAAAAACCGATGAGAAATCCAGATGGTCTGCATCCTTTTTCTGAATTAACGCTGCATTGAAGCCTCTTTGTATGAAAACATTTGATATTAAAATAAATATACTAATTAGCGCTATTACACCATAGTCCTCTGGTACAAGTAGTCGAGCCAGAACTATTGAAATAACAAATTGTACACCCTGAACACCGCCTCGCTCAAGCAATTTCCATACTAGAGAATTAATGATTATATGACGTTTATTTTTCTCGTTCAAGCTTTACTCCTGGTAATTAATTACGATATTTTGCCTTGTTGCACCATATCCATATCTTTTTTGAAAACTTATATGAACATTACTATAATCTCCAATATGAAAAGCCTTCGCTTTTCGCAGTTTCCATATTGAAGATACCTTTTACATCAATTAGAATATTACTTCTCCTATACCATTTCTTCAATCTCTCAAAATCCATATTCTTAAACTCATCATGCGGCACTGCAAAAATACAGGCATCAACATCTCTTATATCAGAATATTTATTGAGTTTTACCCCATATGATGATTCTAAGTCTTCCTCGTTTGCTATGCTATCAAGAACTAAGACTTCAACACCGTATTCCTGTAGTGTTCGAATAATGTCAACTACTTTTGTGTTTCGAATATCCGGACAATTTTCTTTGAATGTAACTCCAAATATAGCAACTCTTGATCCTTTAACAGCAATGCCTGAATGAATCAGCTTCTTAATCGTTTGCTCCGCTACGTAGTTGCCCATTGAGTCATTGATTGTTCGACTTGATAGAATTAGCTTGGAATCGTAATCAAGCAGACTGGCTCTATAGGTCAGGTAATATGGATCAACACCAATGCAGTGCCCGCCAACGAGGCCAGGGCTAAAATCTAGAAAGTTCCACTTTGTTGCAGCCGCTTTTAAAACAGACTGTGTATCTATATCCATCTTGTTGAATAACATCGAAAGTTCATTCATAAACGCGATATTCAAGTCCCTTTGCGAATTTTCAATAACCTTAGCAGCCTCGGCGACTTTTATACTTTCCGCTCTATATACTCCAGCCTGAATAATAAGCTCATATGTTTTTGCAATTACTTCGAGGCTTTGTTTATCCATTCCAGATACAATTTTAGTAATAGCTTCAAGTCGATGGACTTTATCGCCCGGGTTTATTCTTTCAGGTGAATACCCAACCTTAAAATCCACTCCACACTTTAGTCCGGATGCCTTTTCTAGAGCGGGTACACACACTTCTTGTGTTACCCCCGGATAAACTGTGGATTCAAAAACACAGATTGCACCTTTTTTTAAATTTGCCCCAATCATACTTGAAGCATTAATCACATAAGATAAATCTGGCGTTTTATCTAAATTTATAGGAGTAGGAACTGCCACTATATAAAACATTGCATTCTTTAGCTCGTTTTGATCTGAAGTAAAAACAACCGATGAATTTATTAATGCTTCATCACCGACCTCATTAGTTAAGTCAATACCCTTCTTGTACTTCTCTATTCTACTTTTTGATAAATCAAAACCAATAACTTTTGCCTTTTTTGAAAATGCAACAGCAAGAGGCATCCCAACATAACCCATCCCGACTATCGCAATACTTGTTTCTTTTTTTATTATTCTATTATATAAGTCCATTTTCACCTCTTAATTAAGTGCAATTTTATTAGCAAGTGTTTAAGTTCCAGCTTAAAATATTCAATATGTCCCATAAAGTGTTTCTTAAACATTTTCACAATTCTTTTGTCAAAACCTAAGTTATCAAAAAGGCACTTACTGTTATTATCTAGTTCGACATTATATTTCGTATTTACTCCGCTGTGTGTACCTGAGCCATCGAATCCAATATTTTTTATTCGTGATTTTACTGGATATATTGTATACATGTCAGTTTTTGATTGCGTATAACACCATCGAATGGCCCAAGAATCTATTTTACCTGCAATCTGATTCTCAAGCATATTTGCAAGATCCAACCCACCTCTGTTAAATTTCTTACGCTGTTTCCTGTCTCGATTAAACCTCTTAAAGTCCTCTACAGCCCAATCCACTTTTCCCCACCTGTCAAGCCATGTTCCGTATCCACTGCTGCATCCTCTATAGGAAAAATAAATATCTCTTTTGTAATCCTTAGGTATATCCATATTAAATGTGTACCCGCTTATAGACCAAATCTTATTATTATCCTGATAATAATCAAGCCCATCATTCATGTATTCTAAAAAATCCGGCGTTGAAACCAGATCATCTTCAAGCACTATAACTTTACCATGTTTTTTAATAACCTGGTTTACCCCCGATATCACAGAATTAGCTAGTCCTTTGTTCTCGTCAGCTTCTTTTATGTATACTGAAGCAAATGCATTAGAATTTATTATCGAATGAACATAATTTCTAACCTGTTCGACTTGAGCAATCGATTTTTCGTTTTTCGGACCATCCGAAAAAATATAGACTTCTGACTTGTTTGCAAGCCTGTTCCTTGATAGCGCTTCAATCGTCCTTTTCGTATGTTCTGGACGATTATATACAAATACTACTACTGGTGCGAGCATAAATACCGCCTTATATATCGTTTATCAATAAATTCGCTACACCAATTCTATATTAACACAGCACAAATATCAACACTTATTTTTACGCATATTGAAAATATTATGATATATCCCCTGCAATCGCAGCGTATTTATCTTTCTGTCATGCGTTTTCATAGCATGTTTTTTTGCGTTTGTTGATAATCTTCTTGCTAAGTTATCATCTGCAAATATCTCACAAACGTAATACGCCAGCATATATGGTGCATCAGCTTGGTATACAAATCCTTCATCTTCGTGCTTCAGCATGTCAGACACACCGCCTACATCCGACGCAACACATGGCATGCCTAAGATCATAGCTTCTCCCAGCGAATTCGGACTGTTTTCAATTGAAGATGGACATACAAATACATTAGACTTGATATATCTATCGCACATTTGCTGCTCATTTAATGGTCCGGTAAACCGAACACTGTTATGCAATTGGTGTTTGTCAATCAGCTCGATAAGATATTTTCCATATGACGATTGTCTCAGCTTTTGACTAATAGAACCAGATTTCGCCGGGTTGTCTCCCGCAACATACAGAACCGTATCAGGATACTTTTCAAGTATCAGCGGCATAGCCTCCAGCATAAAATGAAGTCCTTTGATAGGATACGATCCTTGACTGGTGATTATAGTATGCTTTTCGCATCCTTCAAGCATCCATGAGTTTTCATAAAAAGCATCTCGCAATGTCTCATTGCAGAAGTGATACTCAGCTTCAGAGTTTATCCAAGAGACACATGCTTTATCCCAAGTCGTCCTTCCAATTACATGCTTAGTTTTTTTTATTGCTTCAACTTCAAGTCTGCCGCGCTGTTTAAATTTTTTTTGTTGTTGCCAAAGATTATCTCTGCGTAAAAAATCTCTTAAAGTTGTCTTACGCAATATATTCGTTGGTAAACCACTCAAGTAATGTTTTGCGTAAACTGACACAAGGCCCTGTATTGAAATTACCATCTTTATATCCATTGCATTACATACGTTTGCCATTGCAAGCGTGTGTGCAAACTCCGTTCCAAATATATGTACAATATCAGGGCGAACTTCGCTTATTATCTGTGTCAAAAAACGGTTGTCGCTTATGGCACTTTTATCATTAATGTTTATAGCCGGCACAACATAATGCGTGGTATACTGCCCTTCAAGTTTTATTGTTTCTTTTATGCCCTGCTTAATAGAAATCGCAGCCAAACCTATATCTTTCGTTTCTTCTAAATTCTTTGCGGTATTAACCAACCATCCGCCATAGCAGCTAGGTGATTGCCCCATCAATTCTGAGGCCTCGGGCAGCGGTACATTGGTTAACCATACAATTTTCATTGTTACTCTCCTATTTGATAATTAATAATTAAATAATCCATCTATGATTTTTTTTGCCTGTGATACATTATTCTTGTTCTTGAGCACAAACTCTTTTGCAGCCATCCCCTTTTGGTGCAGCTCATCTTTGCTTTTGTTTAATATGCTTTTCAAAGAACTGGCTAAGCCATCTACGGTTTCTTCAGTAAAAATATATACGTAATCCTCATAATCTTTTGGCATCCCCGGAAGTCTGGCTGTCAATGCAGGTGTTCCTGATGCCATATATTCCATGTTTTTCGATGGAAATGAGTATTTAGTAAATTCCTCATTTGATGGTCTTGGATTAACAAGTAATGTAGCTTTAAGTTGTTCTTCAACTACAGTTTGATTAGCAACGCTGCCGAAATATTTCACCTGCTTATACCGCTGACTTATTTCTTTTAGTTCATCCTCATAATCGCCAGCGCCATAAATATGGATTTCAGAATCAGGCATGTCTGCATTAAGAAAAGCCTCCACCAACATCTTTATCCCATATATGATATGGAGCGCTCCTGCGTATAAACACACCTTCTGTTCATACTTATCTTCTGGCTTGTTCTCTACGTCTCTCATGCCGATGTCCACATGCCCCTCGACCACAACGTACGGACGCTTTTTCAAATTGACCTTTTCATTCATCTGCTCGGTTAAAAAAACGTAGCTTGAGAACCCATATAATATCTTATTGTTTATCCATAATGAAAACTTCTTTTTACTTACCTGCTGCATCTCCGGAATATCCGTTACAATCCCAACACTTTTTCTTCCTGCTATTTTTGCCGCCAGCAATGCTCCTGCTGATACGCTTACATTCAAAACATCACAAATAACAATAGATCCTTTATTTTTAGCAACTATACAAATTGTTTTTACGAAGCTTCCTAAAAACATCAATATGTTTTTCAATACCCCGACATTTACAACAGAAAGATAGTTATACACAAGTCCGTTCTCAGTCTCTTGCTTTCTTCTGTAAAATCTTTTCGTATAATTTGTTCTCGTAATAGGAGGCGCCGATACCGTTTCAACACTGATTCCATTTTTTACAAAGCCCTCAGCTAATAGTCTATGATATTTCTGCACTTGTTGTCCGGGTTTATTGATTTGGCGGCTAAAAAGCTCTTTATAAGCTCTGTCAGATATTAAACATGATGCGTATGCTATTTTCATTACTGCTCAACGCCCCTTTTAATATCACATTTATCATGAATGATTTTTTCAAATACTTCAATATGGGTTTTGGCCATGTTTTCAATAGAATAGTCACTAATAATTCTTATACTTTCTTTCCCCATCATAAGAATTCTTTTATCGTCATCAAATATCCTATGCAATTTATCCGATAAAGCTTTTGGGTCGTCAGGAGAAATCAAATAACCATTCACACCGTTAGAAACCAATTCGCACGCTGATAGAGCAGCATCTGTCGATATTACCGGCAAGCCTTGTGCCATAGCTTCATTTACAACCAAGCCCCATATATCTTCACGTGTAGGAAAAATAAACACATCCGATGCCCGATAGTACTGCTTAAGTGATTCTTTATTCTGAAAGCCTATGATCTGTACATTCTTTAAGTCCTTCTTGTTTATCATTTCTCTGTATTTTTCTTCTTCAGATCCGCTCCCTATAATTAAAAGCGTATACTCTTTCGGCATATTTGCCCAAGCCTCTATTGCTGTATCAAACCCTTTTCGATGTATAAACTGACCTGCGCCAAGCACAACTTTTTCCCCTTCAATGCCAAGCTTCTTTCGTAACTGTTCTTTTTCCGCTTCGCTTGCTGGCAAAATATTAATATCCCTTTTATGCAAAGATGAAAAAGGATATATGAATATCCGGTTTGGATTGGCGCCATAATGCACAAGGTATTCGCTTGTACTTTTACTAGAGCTAAGCCACCAATTCGCACTTCGTATAAAATAATGTTTTATTCTCGCTCTTATTCCTGCGTCTTGCTTGACAAATCCTCCATCGCTGTTTAATACAAACGGAATTCGACGCCTATTCAACGTTAATATTGCAAGCATACCCGTAGGCGTGCTATACCCGCCAACAATGATTATATCAAATTTGTCTTTACTGAGCCATCGCCTGACTGAAAAACACAATGCATTTTCATCACCAATACTGATGCCTTTTAGGAACACTGCATTGAAATCAAACTTCCTATTTTCTAACCATTCATTCTCCCTGTTTTTCGCGGTTGAACGCTCAAATAATACAGTAAGATCACATAACTTACCAAGCTCATTAAAAAAATCGATTCGGTATGGAGAAGGAATATTTGTTAAAAACAACACTCTCATCGCATCACCTTACTATATAACTCAATATAGTCATAAAATTGCTTATTTTCTTCATACAAGGCTTGCGCTCTTTCTCTACACGCTGCCGAATACTGCTCTTTACCTTTGCTCCTTATGTCCTCTATTGCTGACAAAATACTTGTGATATCTGTTTTTTCAATAACAATACCGGTATTTTTATCAACGCTCTCCGAGCTTCCACCTGTATCAAATGTAATTACAGGTGTCCCGCACGCAATCGCTTCCAAATTTGTTGTGGGGAAGCTATCTTCCAGTGTCGGGTTAACAAATACATCTGCTTCGGAGTAAATCTCAGCCAGTTCATTCACGTTTTCTGTCTTAGTGATACCAACAATACCTTCAGGTAGTTGTTTCTTCTGTTTCTCCGTCAATCCAACTAAAATTATTGCCATGTCATCTTTGACCGATTCGGCTAACTCGTAAAAATATTTCAGACCTTTTCTTTCTGTCCAGACATTTGCTACACCCAAGATTATAAATTTACTTTCTAAATTATATTTTCCTCTAATCTGACTTTTTCTTGGACAAAAAGTTTTTAAATCTATCCCATTATATATTGTCCTTACCGGGTAGTCTTTAAAAAACGACTCGGAGACTATACCCGCCAGCCACTTAGACGGAGTAACAATTTGCAAATCAGGAACACCTGTAAACAATTCCTTCTTTTTTTTGTAATTAACAGATGAATTGTCCGCAAAAAAACTTGACGGATACTCTTTTATCTGAGGGCACTTATAGCAGCCAGAACGCCATTTATCGCACTTCACATGCTCATAGTGTGAACAGTGGCCAGTAAAAGCCCAGCAGTCATGCAGCGTCCAAACAACGGGCTTACCTGTCTGTTTAAGGTACTTAAATAATAGTTCAATGTTGATGTAATACCCATGGATATTATGTAAATGAATTATATCTGGTTCAAGTTTATCTACTTGCTTTAAAAAATTCAGAGTTGCATGTCTGGAACCAAACCCATGTTTGTCAAAAAGTCTTGTTTTTGCTACATGAAGATATGTATCAAGCATACTCCCGATCTTTATAAAATCAGGGGTATTCTCTGCATTGTTTCTTCCATACGCTATATAGCTTTCATGGCCGTCTGAAACTAGCATATCATGAATACTATTAGCAATTCGCCCAGTACTGCCAATATTACAAACAGAGTTTATCTGCAATACCTTCATGGTTTGCTCCAAACCGTTCGATTAACATAATCCGTATAGGAAAGTATGATGCGCAAAACTTTTTCGGATACATTCGGCATGCTATAGTCGCTGACAGTCCGCAGCGTATCCTTTGTTTGGCTCTCTAGTACTATTAACCCCTGCATCATACGTTCAGTATTCATGCCTACCATCATTACAGAAGCCTCTTCCATCGCCTCTGGCCGTTCGTGTGCTTCACGAATGTTTAAAGCTCTAAGGCCTAAGATTGAAGATTCTTCACTTATCGTACCACTGTCACTCAGCACTGCTTTAGCAGCCAGTTGCAACTTGATATAATCGATAAAACCAAGGGGTTTTAACGTTTTTATCAGCGGATGTAGTGAAGCTGCCTTTTCAGATATTTTCTTTCTTGTGCGAGGGTGTGTACTGATTATAATCGGCAATTCATATTTATCCGCAATTTTATTCAAGCTGTCTATTAAGCCAAAAAACATTTTATCTGAATTAATGTTTTCTTCCCTATGTGCCGACACCACAAAGTACCTGTCATTTGATAAGCCAAGTCGTCCAACAACATCTGAATTTATAATTTCATCCATCTTAGAGTGGATTACTTCAAACATCGGGCTGCCTGTCTTTATTACCCTGTCAGACGGTAAACCCTCCCTTAGCAGATATTCCCTGGCAATATCGCTGTATGTCATGTTGATGTCTGCTATATGATCGACAATCTTTCGGTTGGTCTCCTCTGGGACGCGCTGGTCAAAGCAGCGGTTGCCAGCTTCCATATGAAACACAGGAATATGATGTCGCTTTGCCGCAATAGCACAAAGACAGCTGTTAGTATCGCCAAGCACCAAAAAAGCCTCAGGCGTTTCTTTTTCAATTACGGAATCAATCTTAATAAGTATATTTCCTATAGTTTCAATAGCTGTACCTTTTGCAGCATCAAGAAAATAATCAGGCTTTCTTAAGTTAAAATCTTTAAAGAAAACCTCGTTCAGCTCATAGTCATAGTTTTGACCTGTATGTACAAAAACATGGTCAATAGCGTTTGAGTCTTCAAGCTTATTAATTACGGCTGATAACCTTATTATTTCGGGCCTTGTACCAACCACTGTCATAACCTTTAACTTTTTCATATTAATTTCCTTAATAATTCGATTTGTTCAATTTATTTTACTATACAAAATTAATCCAATGCAACCTTAATCAGTTCTTTTAATATATTTGTGTTTTGCCAATAAAAATAACTTTGGTGATATGCACAGTACTATGATCTGTATTTTATCTCTTTTAGAAAAATATTTTGTTCCCAATATTGCGTAAATATTTCTTCTCAATTTATTTATATACACTTTTTTCGTTTTTTCAAAATTCTCCCTGTCGACGTTTTTATCAATCCCATATAAAGCTGCTTTATTAATTATATTAAACATGGCCTTATACGTATGTAACAAAGCATATGGATAGGCACCTGGGCAATAATCCTTAACATCATTTGCAACCTTAGTTGTAAGGTCAATCGCAGCATAATCGCCCGTTTTAAATACGCTTCTTGATACGCTGCCTTCTGTCACCGAATAATGATACCCGGCTAATCCCGGAATTTCAACCAATACTTCGCACTTTTTAAACAGTTCATATGAAGCCATAACATCTTCAGACACAGCACCACTTATAAAAGAAAATTCTTCAAAAAGTTTCTTATGCCATAGATTAGCCCATACCGATATATCTCCTTTTATAAAATAGTAGCTAAGAATATCTTGAGTTGTAATTTTTTCACGAGTAATGTTTGAATTGAAACCCACAATGTCTGCATTATTCTTTTTTGCACAGTTCATCAGCTCTTCTAGTAAATCTTCTTCAATCCAATCGTCACTGTCAACAAAAGCTATATATTCACCTGTTGCGAACCTTAAGCCAGAATTTCTGGCCCCTGAAGCCCCTTTGTTCTCTTTATGTATAACTTTTATTCTTCTATCTTCTTTTTCATATTTATCACAAATTTCAGAGCAACTATCAGTTGAACCATCATCCACAAGAATAATTTGAAGATTAATGTATGTTTGTTTTATAATACTCTCTATGCATTTGGCAAGACAATCCTCACTGTTGTAAATCGGAACAATTACGCTAACCAGTTCTTCCATGAAAATCCTTTCGCCGATTAATACTATTCCTTATATAGAATATCATAAAATCTATTATCAAAATCTATGTCCTCTTTATTTATTATATTAGTATACGGTATATTTATTTTATCCTCAGTTTGCATCCCTGTTTCGCTAACCAATGTACTTAAATCTTTATTTAAATATAACAACATCAATAACCCTAAAAGAACAATGTACAATATTTTATTTATTCTGTCTTTATATAAATAATACACATTTACTAATAAAATTATATCTAAAAACTTTCCGTATATCGATAATCTTGCAGCAGTAAGCTCTGAGAATTGAAAAAGGAAATATATTATTATGCTAAATATATATATATTAATTAGCTTTTTTGAAAAGCTGCTTCGCATTTTATATGTGTTATAATAAAATAACGCAATTACCAGGAAAGCGATCCTGCCTAGACTTTGAAAGTTTAAAATAGAACCAATAGAATAGTCTGCATCAATATATATAAGCACTTTGTCTATAATAGGAACACCTGAAAAAATCTTCAAAATGTTCCCCCAGGGTATCAGAGAGAATAAAATGCTACATATGGTGATTATAATCAGGGTTTTTTTCCTAAACTCAATTTTAGTAACTAAATAATAGATTATCAGAATAAGTGCGGAATAATGTATTAACGTTAAGATAAAAATTATTATAAAGAATCTTATAGATTTGTTTTGATTAATATACTTAAGAAGATAATACATACCAATTGCCAGAACCAGTCCTTGTCTAAGTCCGCTGAATGTCCAAACAAGATAATAAAAACTATAATATACCGTTAATGAAAGCGTCGGATTTTTACTATATTTTTTGCAAATCAAAGAAATGAAAAGTAGGTTTACAGCAGAAATAATTATTAAATAAAATTGATATGAAAATCCTAACCCCTTAATAAGCGAGCCTAAAAGCCTGAAACCAATTTCTTGATTATCAGCCCCGTGCGCAAGTTCAACAAAGATTGACGGATTAATTCTCGAGTATAAAAACTGATATGAGAAATAATCTGCACCAACGCCAAATCTTAAGCATGCTAATACTAACAACAAAAGAACCATTAAATAAAAGGAAATCCGTCTTTTATCATTTATGATTGAAAAGATTATACCAATGAAGAATACTATATAATACAAACAAATCTCCTTATAGAATAATCAGCATCTCTCTAAACTTCTTCATAATACGTATCTGGCTGCTCCGGGTCATAACATTCATTGACCCACATAAGCATTACCAGGTCACTATCTCCGATATTAACTATTGAATGTGCGTAGCCAACAGGGATATCAACCACGCTGAGCTTTTCACCGCTCACTTTATATTCTATGATATCGTTTGACCCAATCTTTCTTAATCTAATAATGCCCTTGCCGCTGACAGCCAGGAATTTCTCATTTTTAGTGTGATGCCAATGGTTCCCTTTTGTAACCCCCGGCCTTGATATATTAACCGAGACCTGCCCTCTTTCAGGGGTTCTAAGAAATTCAGTAAAAGAGCCTCTTTCATCACAATGCATATTTAACTCATATTCAAATCTGTCTTCTGGCAAGAAACTCAAATAAGTGCTGTAGAGCTTTTTAGTCAGTGTTTCCGACATATCAGGAACTTTTAAATTCTCCCTGCTATCCCTAAAACTAAATATTTTTTCTGCGAGTTCGCCCAGTTTTATCTGATGCTGAACGGGAATTGTACAGAATCTTCCTTTTTTCGTGGGTTTGCCATTTAAAGCTTTTTTAAACTCCTCTAACACATCATCAATGTAACACAATTCCAAACAAGCATCCGAATCGTTTATTTTAATGTCAATCCCTCTGGCAATATTGTAGCAAAATGTTGCAACAACTGAATTGTAATTCGGCCTGCTCCACTTTCCAAAAAGATTTGGTAAACGGTATACAAACGTATTCACATTATTGCTTTGCGAGTATTCTAAAAACAAATCCTCCCCAGCCTTTTTGCTAAGACCATAAGGATTGTTCTGCTCAGCCTGTATTGAAGACGATATCAATATAGGCGCCTTATTCTTATGCTTTTCAAGCAGTGATATGAGTTTAGAAGAGAAATCGAAATTGCCTTCCATGAACTCTTTTTCATTTTTTGGTCTGTTTACACCAGCTAAATGAAAAACAAAATCGCACTCTTTTGTATATTTATCTAATAATGCCTCATCAGTGTCAATATCAAATGCAAATAAATCTCTATAACCGCTATTTTTCAGTTCAGCAATAAGATTTTTCCCAAGAAAACCGTTTGCTCCTGTTATCAATATTTTCAAATAACATTCCTTCCTGATCCAACTATAATAAACTCAATGTAATCCTAAGACCGGTTACTTTTTCAGTTTTTCTTTTTCCTTGATCCAGTAATTGCGAAATAAAACAATGATTCCACCTAGTACAAGCCCAATTACGCCTAACACAGCAATTGTCCTGAATTTATTTGTATCAACGGGAGCTTGGGGAACTTCCGCTTGCATCTCAATATTAATATGCTCTTCACCAAATAGAGAAAAGGAAGTTTTTCGCATTTCAGTCAGTTGCGCTAAATTCCCTCTGTAACACTCTTTTGTGGAAGTATATTCATTTTGCAGTTGTTCATATTCATATCCATGTATATTGTAGTAATTTTCTTTTTCTGTAAGTTGGTCCTGAATAGTAATGCTCAAATTCTCCAGAGCAATCATTCTGGATTGCTCTTCCAATAGTTTGCTCTGCACTTTAGCAATTTCCGAAACCAATACCGAGCTATATACTCCGTCATCATCATAAGATGCTGTTCCAGCAGCACTTGACTCTGCTGATTGATTTGTTGGTATATCTGTGTATAGTTCAATACCATAAGTTTTTGCAATTTTGTATAGGCTCTCTAACTGCATTGAATAAATTTCAATATTATTTTGGGTTTCATTCTTCGATACCATTATATCCGTAGGCTGCTTTCTTAATACATCAATTTCAGATTGAATATTGTCGATTCCTGCATGGTCTTTTAAGAATGATGTCAGTTCATTGAATTTTTCTTTCATCAAAAGTTCTGATTCTGCTAATTCTATCTCAACATTTTCAAATTCCGCTTCAGCATTTTCTTTAACTATTCCAGTAATATAAGCAGGAAAGCTGTCAATAATTGCATTTGCAACATCCGCAGACATTTGCGGGTCCGCCATTTCAACGGATACTCTTATTGTACTGAGCTCTTCATTTGCGGTGATAGTTGCAGATGAACTTATCTGTTCGGCAGTTACAGTCTGATCAGCGCTTTTCAAAGATGCTGCAGCAATATCATAAAACTCTATGCTAGACATCTGTTGAACATAAGTATTTACATCGTATTTTGGATTTTCACTTTGTTCAATAGACAGCGATGCTGTACTAATATACGAAGCTCCCGCAATAAAAAAGCTATATACTGATGCGGCCAATAAAAAAACAATAAGCGTTATTGCTATTATCCATTTTCCTCGCCACAGTATTTTTATCAACTCTACGATAGAGATGCCTTCTTGTTCATTATATGCGGCATCCGACTTATTATTACTAACCATTTTATCTCCTTAAAACAAAGTTTTTATCTCTAATCACGGTTCAAAATCATCTGTAGTATATCTATAATGAAAATAAATGTCAATGTAGCATACTATCAAAACGCAGCATGGTTCAATCACAAATTTGTTTTATACGATTGCCCGGCATATTACTTACACAGCATCAAAAAAGTATCTTTGCATCATGAACCGCCATACAGATCTTTATTATAGATTTGTTGGCAAGTTTCATAATTCCCACCACCCATTTTAAATGCATTCAGTAATTTTTTCTGTTTATCAATCATATTGATCTACACATTCCAGTCCTTCAATTCCTGCTTCACAATATCAAGAGTTAACAATTTCTCCTTTACCTGCACAACATTCAATCTAGTGGTGTTATGAGAATTATATTCTTCTTCGCCCGATAATTTTTGATCTCCCTGCACAAAATATTTATCATAGTTAAGATCTCTTTTATCCACTGGCACTCTAAAGTAGTTTCCCATATCTTTTGCAACCATATGCTCCTCTTTAGTAAGCAGAGTTTCATAAAGCTTTTCTCCGTGTCTTGTTCCAATTATTTTAATTCCATTATCTGCCCCAAACAGTTCCAGCAATGCCTGGGCAAGATCAGCGATCGTGCTGGCTGGTGCCTTTTGCACCATAATATCTCCAGATTTAGCATTAGCAAACGCAAAAACCACCAATTCCACAGCTTCGTCAAGGCTCATTAGAAACCGAGTCATATCCGGATTTGTAATAGTGATAGGTTTGCCGCCTTTTATTTGACTTATAAACAATGGGATGACCGAGCCTCTTGACGCCATTACGTTACCATACCGAGTTCCGCAAATCACTGTTCTTTCAGGCGAAACTGTCTTTGATTTTGCTGTAAACACCTTTTCCATCATTGCTTTTGAAATACCCATTGCATTGATCGGATACGCTGCTTTATCTGTAGACAGGCAAATTATCTTTTTGACTCCGCTTTCTATCGCTGCAGTCAGCATATTATCTGTACCAAGCACGTTCGTTTTAACCGCTTCAAGAGGAAAAAACTCGCACGACGGCACCTGCTTTAGCGCTGCTGCATGAAAAATATAATCCACACCATACATCGCATTTTTAAGGCTGCTGATATCTCTAACATCTCCGATATGAAATTTTAGTTTATCGCTTTTGTAAAGCTTTCGCATATCGTCTTGTTTTTTCTCGTCTCTGGAAAATATTCTGATTTCTTCGACATCAGAATGCAGGAATCTTTTCATAACAGCGTTTCCAAAGCTTCCGGTACCACCAGTAATCATCAAAGTTTTATTTTTGAACATCAATTTCACCTTCTATATTTTTATTATCCTTACCCTCTTTTATCCCAACGCCAAAAATTGTTTGTACTATTGTAGTTAACAATATCTTGAGATCCATTTTAAATCCGATATTCTGAAGATACTCCCCGTCCAGCTCTGCTTTTCGCAATATCGGGATCTCATCTCTTCCGTTTACCTGTGCCCATCCTGTAAGCCCTGGTGTAAGTCTGTTTACGCCCACTTTGTCTCTTGCCTCTATCAAATCATATTGATTATACAGAGCAGGCCTTGGGCCAACAAAGCTCATCTGACCCCTCAGGATATTTATAAGCTGTGGCAATTCATCCATACTTGTCCTTCTTAATATCTTCCCCAGCCGAGTGATATATGCTTCCGGATTGTTTAGCATATGAGTCGGCACATCACTCGGAGCATCCGGTTTCATCGTCCTGAATTTAAACAGATTAAAAATCTTTTTATCTTTGCCAACACGTTTTTGTCTAAATATAACCTTTCCATTTGAGCTAATTCTTATGCTGACTATAATAATCAACAGAAGCGGCCATATTAATAATAACAACACAACAGCACATAAAACATCCAAACATTTTTTTATAACCGTTTCATACATTTTTTAAATACGCAGGCCCTCAAGTATCTTTATTAATCTTTCCAAGAATATCTCCAAAGTAAAGTTCTCTTTGTAGTATATATATCCATTATTCCCAAGTTCACTATATGAACCCGTATTTTGAATATACTCCCTCATGTTTTTCGCAAGCTGTCCATCATCTGATGCATCACATACCAATCCGCATTTTGCCTCAAAAATTATATCCGCAGCAAACCCGTTGATTGCAGCAACAATAGGTTTGCCTGCTGCCATATATTCCTGCAGCTTGGCTGGAGCAGTCATACCGATAAACCCGGTATCCTTTAGTGTCAGTAAAAAAACGTCTATATTATTATATGCTTCATATAGGGCGCTCTTATCAACCCTGCCATGAAAAATCACTTTTTCCTGGACGTTTAATTGCTTTGCAAGCGCCATGCAGTCGTTCAAACTTGATCCATTGCCATATATGTGCACTGCATATCCCTCGATATCCTTTAATCGGCTGGCCGCGCGGATAATACATTCAACATCTTGCACCATGCCGATATTCCCGCCGAACGCAAAGTTTATTAAACCTCCGCTTTCTGTTTTGCTAACTCTATGTGGATACTCTGCATATTGAGGCAGGTATTCTATTTGTGATGCCAAAACCCCGCACTGATTTATAAGGTAGTCCTTAAATGGTGGAGACGTAACTGCAATTATATCGCACTTTTTATATATCTTGCTGCTGTATTTCTTTACAGCTTTGAAAAGCAGGCTCTCCTCTTTAACATTCCATGCTTTTAGCGATTCCGGCCAAAGGTCAAGACAGTAAAGCATCAATTTCGTATTTGTACGTTTCCTAAGCCTAACAGCCGCATGCGCCATTGTTACAGGAGACGTTTGATAGCATAATATAGTTTCAAAATCTTTCTTTAAAAAAAGTGCCCGTATGCTCGACATCACCATAAATGAAAGATAGTTTAAAAACCTCCAAGCCACGCCTGTCCTTCTTGCAATAATAGGTACTCGTACAACACTAACGCCATTGATGATCTGCCTTCTGTTCTTAAATCGCTTATACTCTTTTGGTACTTTGCCAGTTGAATAATCAGGTAACCCCGTCAATACTGTTACCTTATGTCCCCGCTTTACCAATTCATAGGAGATTTCATTTATTTTAAAGTCATCTGGATAGTAGTATTGCCCTACAATTAAGACATTCAAATACTCAGCCTCCGTTTACTACTGTTTTTACTGCATCGTTCTTTTCGAAATATCCTATTATCTCACCACTTTATGTAGTTTACAATATTTCTCTTTATAATACAATGTTATATTCCTAATATTAGTAACTCACAATATATATAACCATCCAATATATTAACCACAATTTTACACCGTACTCTTTTTACTCACATCTATTTTTTAAACCTACTCTCTTAACTAAGGCCCCCTTCCTTACGCCGCAGCAAACCTCCGGCATGCTGCGTGCTCTGGCGTTCGAATCGCCTCTGCGAAAGCAAAAAGACTCCACATGGAGTCTTTTTGTTTTGGTGACCCATCGGCGATTCGAACGCCGGACACCTTGATTAAAAGTCAAGTGCTCTACCTACTGAGCTAATGGGTCATATTAAGTTTGCTGCCGGTCTGCAGTTAAAAAAGCATTTTACCAAATTGCTAAGCAGATGGCTGGGGTGGCAGGATTTGAACCTGCGAATACAGGAGTCAAAGTCCTGTGCCTTACCGCTTGGCGACACCCCACCGTTTAACGCCCTAAAAAGTCTGTGCCTTTTCGTGGGTCCCGTACATTAATGGGGTGAGTAGTGGGATTCGAACCCACGGCCTCCAGGGCCACAACCTGGCGCTCTAACCAACTGAGCTATACCCACCATGGACTTCCCAAAACCTTTATTAAACGTTTGGGACTCCGGTAAATTGGCGCACCTGCAGGGACTCGAACCCCGGGCACACGGCTTAGAAGGCCGTTGCTCTATCCTGCTGAGCTACAGGTGCACGCTGCCGCCTACGCTCATGCTCAAAATGAGCAACCGACAAGACGGAATTTTATCACAAGAATCATCCGATGTCAATAACTCATATTGCCTGCGGCGGTTTTTTCTCCATTATTTCTACTGCACCGGCAAAGGCGAAAAATTCGCCCCTGCTATGCAAGCAAAAATCTTCTCGTTTTAAGTCTTATCTGCAACGTTTGTTCAAGATAATCCATAAGCGCTCCCAGAAGCTTTGCTTCGATACCTCCGGGCAGCGATATCTCATCAATATCCTTTGGCATAACAGTCTTCATCATTCTCATTGCCGTCAGCAGCCTTGCGTCCACGCTTATTCCTTCCGAACACTTCCTACACACAGTACCGCCGTGGCTGACAGAAAACTTTTCTAAGTTATCCGTGCTGCCGCAAAGCACACACTCCTCTGTCTGTGGATATACCCCTTCAATCTGAAGCAGCCTCTGAACAAAATAACACGCAGCCGTCTTTGGCGATACCACATTCATGTCAATAGCATACATAACGTTTACGACAAGCGCAAACAGCTTCTTAGACTCGTTTTCTTCCTGTGCCACCTTCTGGACGACTTCAGAAACAAAGCATGCAGCAGCATAAGCTTCATAGTCATCCTGCATATGTCCGAAACTCTTCTTTATATGAACGCCCTTTACGCCGTAGCGTCCGTCCTTTTCATAAAAGCTGTACTCTGCACAGCAGAACTGTCTTGAAGCGCAGAACAGCTTGCTCGTTTGTTTCTTTGCTCCTCTGACTTTTGCGGACATAAGTCCATAGTCCTGCGTCAGCAGCGTAAGCATACTGTCGTTGTCCTTGAAATCCGCCGTTCTTAAAACCAATGCTAATGTCTTTCTCATAGCCCTACTCGTACCCTAGATCTTTCATTACCCGTCTCGAATCACGCCAGCCAGAGGCCACCTTTACGAACAGTTCAAGATACACTTTTCTTCCGAAAAGCATCTCAAGGTCTGCCCTTGCATCGCTGCCGATGTTTCCGAGCATCTTTCCGCCTTTTCCTATTATAATGCCCTTATGGCTGTCCTTCTCACACAATATCGTAGCGTACACTTCTGTTATTTCCTTGTCCTGTCTCTCGACAACTTTGTCTACGGTCACGCCCACTCCGTGCGGTACTTCCTCTTTCAGACGCCTTAGCGCTTTCTCCCTTATCATCTCCGCAGCAATCAGCCGTTCAGGCTGATCGGTATACTCGTCCTCCGGATAAAACCTCGGTCCATCCACCAGATAACTCTTAAGGGCTTCCATAAGCCCTCTGACGCCTTCTCCTGTCTTCGCAGATATAACATGAACACTTCCCAGCCCCAGCCCGGAAAGCTCCTCTACGGCTTTGTCTGCCGCTTCCTGCGCAGCTATGTCTGTTTTGTTTACCGCACCGACTACAGGAACGCTGCCCTGAACCAGTTTTTCAACTATCGACCTGTCCCTCTCTCCTATGCCAAATTTAGCATCACACACGAACAGCACAGCTTCAACGTCCCTTGCACTGTCCATCGCTGTTTTCACCATATATTCACCCAGCTTGTTCTTTGGCTCGTGCATTCCCGGCGTATCCAGAAACACCATCTGAAAATCCTCACCGCTGACAATCCCGGCTATCCTGTTTCTTGTTGTCTGCGGCTTTTCAGATACAATCGCTACTTTAGTTCCTACTATATAATTCATCAGCGTAGACTTGCCCACATTCGGGCTGCCTACTATTGCGATAAAAGCATATTTGTGCGCCATCAGTCCTCCATTTCCTTGCCTGAAAAGAAATTTGGTAAAAGTTCACTTGCCTTGCTCGTTTCGTTTTCCAGTTCACAGTTCGAAGAAATCACGTCCATATCCGGTGCAAACTCAACAAGCGCCTGTCTGCATACTCCGCACGGATATGTTATATCAGCAGAATCAGAAGTCACAGCTATTGCCTCAAACTCCTTCTCCCCCTCCGAAACAGCTTTGAACAATGCAGTCCTCTCGGCACAGCACGTAACGCTGTATGCCGCGTTTTCAACGTTACAGCCGGTGTACACCCTGCCGCTCTTTCCAAGCAGTGCAGCGCCCACCCTGAAGCTTGAGTAAGGCACATATGCATATGCCTTAGCTTCTTTAGCTTTCTTTAATAGTTCCTCGTGTTTCATCTAACATCATACCCCGATCTTTTAAGTATTTCTCTTTGCTGCTGCCTCATGACCGTATCATCCTTCTCCTCCATATGGTCAAACCCGAAAAGATGCAGCATAGCATGCGCTGTCAGGAAAGCAACTTCCCGCTCCAGACTGTGCCCGTATTCTTGCGCCTGCGACTGTGCTTTTTCAAGCGATATTGCTATATCGCCAAGAAATCCTTCCTCCTGCGAAGGAAAAGAGAGCACGTCCGTAGGCTTGTCTATATCACGAAACTGTCTGTTCAGTCCTCTTATATCCTCATCGTCCGTGACTAGTACAGAAACCAGCTTCTTTGGACCGTGCAGCTTCAAAGCCGCTTTTATAGTTTTTGTTATAGCACGCTTTACCGGCGCTTTTAGCTTCTCTTCACTTGCAATACTTATCTTCATTTTTCCTGCCCCGGATATTTCACCCTTTCGTGCAGCACACCTTCATATGTATTATAGAAAGCCTTTGCTATCGTGTTCAGGTCCCGCCTGTTGAGCGGACACTCATCAAGCTGTCCTTCATTATACCTCTTTTTAATAAGGCCGTTTATCATTTCCTTTACCTGTTCTTTGTCCGGGTCGTCCATGCTTCTGACAGCCGCCTCCACGTTGTCCGCCAGCATGACCACTGCAGACTCCTTCGTGCCCGGTTTGCTACCGGAATACTTAAACTTTGCTTCGTCTACTTCCTCTGCGTTCTGTTTCGCTTTATAAAGGAAGTATTCGACATGAGTATCTCCGTGATGCTGTGAAATGATCTTCTGCACATCCCTTGGCAGCTTGAACTTTTGTGCGTACTCAAGGCCGCTTGTAAGATGCCCTGTTATTATCCTTGCGCTTCTCTCAGGCGGCAGGTCATCATGCGGGTTTTTGTCCTTCTGGTTCTCCTTGAAATACATTGGGTTGTCAAGCTTACCGACATCGTGAAAATATGCGCCCACCCGGCAAAGCAGCGAATTCGCCCCAATGGCTTCCGCTCCCGCTTCTGCAAGGTTTGCAGTCAGTATGCTGTGGTGATAAGTCCCCGGCGCTTCAATCGTCAGCCTCTTTAGCAGCGGATGGTTCGGGTTGGAAAGCTCCAGCAGCTTGGTCGGTGTGGACACACGGAAAACCGCCTCCCAAATGGGCAGTGTGCCTATGACCAATACTCCCGCCAGCAGCGCACTTCCCAAAGCATATGCGCCGTCCTGCCAGAATTCGTTCCATATGAACTCTACAGAACCAGTCAAGTTTACAACTACCGCTATCACAAGGTTTGCTGCCCCTGCAGCAAGTCCCGAAAGTATCAGCGCCGTTCTGTGCCCCGGCTTATATAACATAAACACCGAAACCACACCGCCGACAACGCCCATCATAACTGTTCTCAGCATCACTGCCGAAATAAGTCCTGAGTTCCACGAACACGCCGCACCTGCGACGAACGCCAGCAGCACTCCAAGTGCAAGAGCGCTCCTTCTTGATACCAGCACGCTTGCCAGCATAGTTCCGAAGAACACAGGCAGTATCCTGCTGTCCACCCTTGCCAGAGCTACAGCCATCGCCGTCACCAGCACTGTTATAGTTGCTAGTATAAGCAGCTTCCTTGTATCCGCAAGAGTCTCGCTCTCAAACTGATACATATATACTCCATACGCTCCGAACAACAGCAGTATGAACAACAGCACTCCTATATACAGCTTATAATCCGTTCCTTCGCCGCCGATAACGCCAAGGTCGGAAAGCACCTTCATCTGTGCTTCTGTTACGACCTCACCTTCCACTACGACGGTCTGGCTCTGCTTATATGTTACGGGTACAACGCTCTGCCTTGCGTTCAATATCGCCTGCTGCGTAGCTGCCTCGTCATATATCATGTTTGTCTCAATATACTTATCTACAGGATAAATAAGCAGCTTTGCGGTATTCTGTTCATCAACCAGCGCAGATATCCTTATCGCCAGCGCTTCCTTTTCCGTTTCTATGTGTTCGTCTCTTATTCCGTTGCTCAGCGACTCATTCACCATTGTTTCGACTTCTGTCCCCAGGTTCGCTATCTGGGTTTCGCTCAAGGCCGCCACGGCATATATGAGCTCATCCTCCAGCCCGTCTGTCATTGCTCTTAGCTGCTGCATCTGTACGTCGCTTAAATAAAACTGCCAGTCCACTTCCGCCGGGTCATACTGCTGCTCCAGAGTCTCTCTGGAAACCGTATATATGCTGTCTCTTATCTCACTGTCGATATATTCCTGTTTTACGTACCCCGCAGCCTTTGCAACATCTGCAAAAAACCCGGACACTTCTTCTTTTACGGTCTGAGTGATCTCGCCGTTTATGCTATATACGGGTGCGACCTGCGCCTGCGCCTCGTCCATCAGCGCCTGTGTAGTAACTGTATCCGTTATATCTTTGCTTGCGGTTATAGTAGCCGGCGCCACTGCATCAACAGTTATGTCATACTTCACGGGCGTTACCGACAAAGCGACCAGTCCGAAAACGACCAGTGTCGTCACGACTCCGATCAGCAGTGCAGCTGCGCTGCTGCGCTTCGATATAGTCCTTCTCTTTTGCATGCGTACAGCCACAGGCTACTACCTCCCTCTGCTTTTTTCAAACCTCTCATATGCTTTTATTATATTCTGCACCATCCGGTGCCTTACAACATCTTTATGCGTTAAGTACTGAAAGCTTATACCCTCCACGCCGTCGAGTATCTCTATGCTCTGTTTAAGCCCGCTCGTCTTCTCTTTCGGAAGGTCTATCTGAGTTATATCGCCCGTTACGACTACCCTCGAGTTCTCGCCGAACCTCGTTAAGAACATCTTCATCTGCTCGCTGGTGCAGTTCTGCGCTTCGTCCAGCACTATGAAAGCGTCGGAAAGCGTCCTTCCGCGCATATACGCAAGCGGTGCAACTTCGATAGTGCCTCTCTCGCTTAAGCGTGCAAACGATTCACTGCCCAGGAATTCATACAGAGCATCATAAAGAGGCCGAAGATACGGGTCCACTTTCGACTGCAGGTCCCCCGGCAGAAATCCAAGGCTCTCTCCTGCTTCAACAGCCGGCCTTGTCAGTATTATCCTCTCTACTTCCTTGTTCTTAAGCGCCATAACAGCCATAGCCATTGCAAGATACGTCTTTCCTGTTCCCGCCGGGCCTATACCGAATACGACAGTATTCTCTCTCATTGCCTTGACATAGCGTTTCTGTCCGATGGTCCTGGATTTCACCTGCCGGCCCTTGTTTGTGATTGCGATGACATCCGCCATTATCTCTTCTATAGCGTCTGCGTTGCCTTCCCGTGCAAGCTCAACGGCATATCTTATTTTTGAAAGATCTATTTTGTCGTGCCTGCGTATCATCATCAGCAGCTTGTCTACCACTGTCTTCGCAAGCTCCACATCTTCCGGGCAGCCCGAAATAGCTATATGCGTATTCCTCGATACTATACTTGCTCCCGTTTCCTTCTCTATAGCTTTTGCATTCTCGTCGAATGAACCGAACAGTGCAATTATATGCTCAATATTATCTACGTCTATGCCCACTTCTACGTTGTTGTTTGCCAAACTCTGCGCTCCTTATAATCACCGGATTTTCTTTCAGTTCAGAGCCGCTTTTTATTAACATCACAGCCCCGCCGTCCTGTTTTTCTATAATACCATATCCCGTCTTAAAATACCATATAAGCCAGATGGCAGGATGCAAAGAATCCAAGAACTAATTGTAAATTAAAAAGGGACTCTTAAAGCCCCTTGTATGTTCATTTCTGTGTTTTGTCTTCTATTCCGCCTTCTCCACAACTATCCTGCCAGGCGTGTGCTGCACAACAACGACAGTCTCTCCCTTGTTTATATAGTCTCCTGAAGTCAGCACGCTCTGCCGTACTCCGTCTATCTTTGCAACTCCTGCGGGTCTTAAGTCTGTTATAGCCTCGCCTTTCTTGCCAAGCAGCGTTTCAGTATGCTCGTGGCTCGCATACCCCTGCTCTACTTCCATGTTACCTACAAGCGACAGTTTTCGTATGAGCCCAAGTTTTTTGAACAGTTTAAACAACAGCGGCAGCGCTATTATAGCGCCCACCAGCCCTACGCCGAGTATTATCAGAAAGCTCCTTATGTCTCTCGCCGCAAACAGCAGCCCCGCGCCTATAAACACAAATCCGAGTATCCCGAATATGCCAAAGCCCGGCACCGCTGCTTCGATAGCAAACATAACCAGCCCGGCAACGAACAGTGCGGCGCTCCACCACTCTGCAAATCCGGCAAGGAAGCTCCCGCCAAAATACAGCCCGAAGCATATTATAGACAAAACGCCGAATATACCAAAGCCGGGCGTGAATATCTCTATGCCCATACAGATTATCGCAGCCAGAAAAAGTATGCTTGCCACCGCCGTAGATGTCAGGAACTGCGCCGCCCTTACGGGAAAGCTCATCTGCACTTGAGTGCTCGAATATCCTTCATAGCCAAGCAAACTAAGCGCATCGTTTACGTTCGCAGCCGTTCCGTCAGATATCCCGAGCTCAAGCGCTTTTGATGCGCCCAGCGTTAAAAGTTCATCTTTGTTCGTCACGCCCTCGATCTGTATGCGTTTATCAGCCATAGCAGCAACGACTTGCGTGTCTCTGCCTCTTGCCTCCGCAGCAGACTCAAGAATGCCTACCCATGTCGAGAGCGTCTTCTCGTCGTTCGGTATCGTCTCCGCAGCGCCTATCACAGCCGAGGGCGACATAACTATATTCTCACACGATATGCTTATCAGCACTCCTGAACTAAGAGCGTTCTGCGTTATATAGCAGTCCACCGGCACAGTCGCTTCAAGTATCCTCTTTTTCATGTTGTCCGCTTCAAGTATCTGGCCCCCGTATGTATCTATGACCAGTACGACGGGCGTACCGCTGCTTTCGGCGTCGCTGATCTGCTCGTCGATATACGCCGTCATAGCTGCGTTGACTTCCCCCGTCAGTTCCACCAGCATAACGCTGTCGTCTTCCTGCGCCAGCACTGCGCCGGACAGCAGAAACAGCACTATCATAACTAGAACCGCCGTGTAAAACACTCTTTTCATAAGATGCACTCTCCTCAAGAGCTATTCTACCATAAAAAAAGGTATAACAAAACCCGGAAGCATACGCCGCCGGGCTTATTTTTAAATTGTTTACTTACCGTCTTCTTTTTCTAGCCGCTTCCGCCTTCTTCTTTCTCTTAACGCTCGGCTTTTCGTAATGCTCACGTTTTCTAAGCTCTGCCATCGTACCTTCTCTTGCAGTCAAACGCTTAAACCTCTTCAGAGCATTCTCTAAAGACTCGTTTTCTCCAACTCTAATTTCAGCCACTAAACTTTACCCTCCCTCCCATACTCCACGGGATTTTATATATCCCGACCTTTGGGAGCTTAATAACACATTGTGTATTATATTAGGCAAATCAAAGATTGTCAACCGGGATTTAACTCATTCACAGCCTGTTTCACTCGTAAAAGACACTTTACGTATCTTTGCTGTTGCATCTGCGCAGTTTTCTTCATTTAAAAAGGACTGTGTCAGTTGTTTCCTCTTAAATCCTCTAAAACTTTTTCAAAATATTCCGGCAGCGGCGCCGTAAAGCTCATATCCTGTCCGCTCGATGGGTGCCGCAGCTCCAGTCTGCCTGCGTGCAGAAGCTGTCCTGCGTCGTGCAGCTTTGTCTTCTTAGGCCCGTATACTTTATCCCCCGCCACCGGACGCTTTATGCTGGCAAGGTGCACACGTATCTGGTGCGTGCGCCCTGTTTTGAGTTCCGCCTCCACCAGCGTATAGTCTCCAAACCGTTCCAGCACTCTGACAATAGTCGTCGCCTGCCGGCCTGCGTGGTCAACAGCCATTTTCTTTCTGTCTCTTCTGCTTCTCCCTATGGGCTTGTCTATCGTCAGCTCGTCCTCTTTAATGTTACCGTGTACTACCGCCGTATAAAACCGCTTCGCCTGCTTGCTTGCTATCTGCTCTGCAAGGCTAAGGTGCGCCCTGTCGTTCTTTGCCACCACCAGCAGCCCGGAAGTTTCTTTGTCTATCCTGTGCACTATCCCCGGTCTTATCTTGCCGCCTATGCCCGAAAGGTCTTTCAAGTGAAAAAGCAGTGCATTCACCAGCGTTCCTGAATAATTTCCCGGCGCAGGGTGCACCACCATACCCTGCTTTTTGTTTATAACTGCTATGTCCCTGTCCTGATAGACGATATCTACAGGTATATCTTCCGGCTCGCTCGAAGCTTCTTCCGGCTCATCAACAATAACGCTGACAACATCGCCTTTTTTGAGCGAGGTGCCCGGCTTTGCCTTTTCTTCGTTAACAAGAACGCTCTGATCCAATATCGCTTTTTTAATGCGTGAACGGGACATATCCGTCTTCTCGGCAAGATATGTGTCCAGCCGCTGTGCATTCTCTTCAACATTAAAAATCATTTTATCGCCCATGAGCCTATATTATCACCGATAACTTTCTTTATCAACACAGGCGTTCGCCTGCCTACTCTTCGCATTTTTGCTTTGCTTATACAACAAAAATGATTTAGCTTTATTTAGCAATTAACATCAAACCTATAATAGCATTTAAATATACATAAGCATTTTTTCTAATATTCTCCTTTGCAAAAAGGTGATCCTTTTTTTGAGACTGATAATTAGTATGATAGTCATAGTGGTAATTAGTATTATCCCAAATATAAATGTCAAACGACTAAATACAAACATTCCTCTATTAGCTTTTTCGATTATTCTAAGCAGTGCGTAACCTACTATCACCAATGTAACAATTGAAATAACAATTGGATAACTTCTTTTTACAGAATTGTATGCCGAAATACCTGCTGCTTTTCTTGCAACTTCAGTATCATGCAATAAAATCGTATGCCTAGCAAGCATAGTTTTTTGCTTTTCTGGATTTTCAATTAATTTTACGTAATTCAAAGTAATTATTGTAAGAGGAAGTAAGATCGTCAGTATTACCAGCTTTATTGGAACAAAACCACGCCCCAAAAAATCTCGTATGTAGATTACTATCCCGATAATAAATAATGCGAGTAAAAAATCCCTCATCAGTTTACCTCCTCTACCAACCTATATAGTCAGATGCCGCCAGCCAATCCCTGTAAGCATAGATTAACATCAATATCTTCCATATTATTTTCAATTTTATTTCTTCCATTGTAGCATAATTCTTCCTTCATATGCATTCATTCTTATACGAAAGTTTACATTAGCATTTGCATAACGATTGATTTAATCCCCCGGAAACTATATAATACCATATACGAAATATACCGGAGGCAATCAAATATGGCAGTACAGAAAAAACCCGAGTGGCTCAAAAAGAAGATGGACATAAAAGCCGTCATGGAAATGGAGAACATGCTGCGCAGCCTGTCGCTCAACACAGTGTGCGAAGGTGCAAGCTGTCCCAACCGTGGTGAATGCTTCAAAAACAAGACAGCAACGTTCATGATACTCGGCAGCGTGTGCACGCGCAACTGCCGCTTCTGCGACGTTCCCAAAGGCAACCCTACTATGCTCGACCCGGACGAGCCGGAAAATGTTGCTATAGCTTCGCAAAAGCTGGGTCTAAAGCACATCGTCGTCACCAGCGTAACAAGAGACGACCTGCCCGACGGCGGTGCAGAGCACTTTGCAGCCACTATCAGAGCGCTCAAAGCAACTCTGCCGGAAAGCACCGTTGAAGTGCTTATACCGGATTTCAAAGGCGATGTCGACGCCCTTATGACAGTTATAAACGCCCGCCCGGAAATCATAAACCACAATGTCGAAACTGTGCCTTCGCTCTATTCTAAAGTGCGCCCTATGGCAAAATACGAGCGCTCGCTCCAGCTTCTCGAGCGTGTAAAAACGCTTACAAGCGGCATATTCTCAAAAACGGGAATAATGGTCGGCCTTGGTGAAACCAAAGAGCAGGTACTGGCTGTAATGGACGACCTTCGTGCAATCGACTGCGACCTTCTAACGATAGGGCAATACCTCCAGCCGTCCAAAAAGCACATTGAAGTCGCCGAGTACATAACGCCTGAGCAGTTCAAAGAATATGAGCAGATAGGCCTCGAAAAAGGCTTTACATACGTAGCCAGCGGTCCGTTCGTGCGCAGTTCCTACAACGCAATAGAAGGAATGAGAAGATTAAAAAATGATGTACGTTAAGTGTGACAGTACAGACGCCAACTTCAACTTTGCACTGGAAAAATACCTCATCGAAGAGCTTGATGTCTCAGATGGTTATTTCATGTTCTGGCGCACTGCCCCCACGCTTATGATCGGCCGTTACCAGAACGCTCGTGCAGAAGTCAACATAGACTACGCCAAAGCGCATAACATAAATATCGTCCGTCGCATAACCGGTGGAGGCACCATCTATACCGACCCGAACGGCTGGCAATTCTCGTTCATAAACAAAGCCCGCGACAAAAAAGAAATCGACTTTCATACGTACACAAAGCCTATACTCGATGCGCTTGCCTCCATAGGTGTTCCCGCCGTTAAAAGCGGCAGGAACGATCTTTTAATAGACAGCAAAAAGTTTTCCGGCAACGCCCAGTACGTAAAGAAAAACATAATGCTCCATCACGGCTCGCTGCTGTTCGATACAGACCTTTCCGAACTAGTGCGTTCGCTTTCGCCCGACGATGAAAAACTCATCAGCAAAGGTATAAAATCGGTCAAAAGCCGTGTCACGAATATTGCTGACCATATGGACAAAAAAATCTCCAGTCTGGAATTTAGAGATCTGATGCTGTCATACCTAACCTACGGCATGGATATATACGAGCTTAGTGAGCAGGATGAAAAGCGAGTTAATCAGATAAAGAAACAGGTTTTCGATTCGTGGGAATGGAACTTCGGCAGCGCGCCTAAGTTCAACATAACTAAAGAAAACCGTTTTGCCGGCGGAAAACTGATAGTGCAGTCATACGTCAACAACGGCCGCATCGAAGAAATACACTTCTCCGGCGACTTCTTTGCAAAAGAAGGCTTATCCGGCCTTGAAGATGCGCTTGTCGGCTGCACCTACGAAGAAAATGAAATCAAAAAAGCCCTCATCGCCAACGGCGTAGAGAGCTTTATGTTCAACATTACTTTAGAAGAGATACTCAGCTGTATAATCTAAGCGTCTTCCCCTTTGTTTTCACTGCTTTGAGTTGCAGGCTTTTTTTCTCTTCGTGCAAAAAGTGTTTTCCCGTCCTTTTCCTTGTGTATAAACAACACATAAACGCCCAGCATTATAGAGCCTATCACAAGGCATGCGTCAGCAATGTTAAATACCCAGTGCCAGAACGGCAGCCTGAAATCCAGAAAGTCTCTTACATATCCGAAAACTATCCTGTCGTAAAAATTACCTATAGCGCCTCCGATTACTAAAGACAAACTCACTTTTAAAAACACAGACTGCGTTTTTCTCGTCTTTATCATGAAAACGATGCCAACGACCAGTACAATGGCCGTAACTGCTATAAAAAACGGTACGCTGTTCTGAAAAATACCGAACGAAGCGCCCGTATTTTCAACATATGTAAGGTGAAACCAGCTGCCTATAACAGGAACTGAACCGCCTGCCTGCGTCATTACAGGCACCAGCAGATACTTCGTAAGAAGGTCCGCCGCCACAATAAGCAGTATGATGATTATCTGTAACATAAACTCTCCCGTCTATAATTGATTCTCTTTTCCCTCGGCAAGCCGTTTAATGTTGGCCCGGTGGGAATAGAAAACAAGTATAAGCAGTATAACACAAGTTGCGTGATGCAGCCAGTTCCAGTGGTAAAATACCACAGAAGCTACAGCCATAAGCGCCGTACCGACAAGCGAGCCTATCGACATCGTCTTGGTCAGCGCTATTATTACAACGCATACAGCAAAAGCTATAAGTGCATACATAGGCATCATAACAAGGAACACACCAAAGCTCGTTGCAACTCCTTTACCACCGCGGAACTTCAAGAAAACCGGCCATATATGCCCTAAAACAGCTGCTATACCGCCTATATATGCACCAAGTTCGGCGCTGTTTCCGGATGTTGTCCAGCTGGCAAATCCGTTCTGGAAAAACTCCGGCAGACCGCCGCACAGCCAAAGCCCGATCAACGCCGCCGCTATTCCTTTAAAAACATCCCCTAAGAACGTAAACACGCCTATGCCCCAACCGTAGTTCCTTATGGCGTTAGCCGTGCCCGGGTTGCCGCTTCCGACGTCCCTTATGTCCTTGCCCTTAAATATTTTGCCGCCCAGATATCCAAAGGATATACACCCAATCAAATACCCAATTACAGCAGTTAAAATATACTTCCAGACCATGCGATGCTCCTCCTGCTCAGTCGTTTTTATTTCTTGCGGTTATCCTAATAGGAGTCCCGGAAAAATCAAAGCTCTTTCTCAAATAGTTTTCAAGATACCTCATATACGAAAAATGCATCAGCCTGTTGTCGTTGACAAATATTATAAAATACGGCGGCTCCACGGCAACCTGCGTAGCATAATATATCTTTAGCCTCCTGCCCTTGTCAGACGGAGGTTCCACCATTGTCACGGCTTCACCAATACACTCGTTTAAAAGGCCTGTCGATATACGCCTCCTGCTGTTCTCCAGCGCCTCTCCCAGCATGTAGAACAATTTGTCTATCCTCTGCCCCTTAAGCGCCGATATATAAACGGTCTTTGCATAATTCATGAATGCAAAGTCTCTTTCAACGTCCTTGTCATATTTGTTTATAGTGTGAGTATCCTTATCAACAGCATCCCATTTGTTGATAGTGATAACACAAGGTTTGCCTTCTTCGTGAACAAAGCCCGCCACCTTAACATCCTGCTCAGTTATCCCTTCAATCGCATCTATCATGATGACTACGCAGTCGGCACGCCTTACTGCCGCAAACGAGCGTATGACGCTATATCGTTCTATGCTTTTGCTCTCTATCCTTGCTTTCTTCCTTATGCCTGCAGTGTCAATAAGTACATACTTCTCGCCGTTTCGTTCAAAGGGCACGTCGATAGCGTCTCTGGTCGTCCCGGCAATGTCTGAAACTATAGTGCGCTGCTCCCCTATGATTCTATTAACAAGTGAAGATTTACCTACGTTAGGCTTGCCCACGACAGCAATCTTTATAGCCGGCTCTTCCTCCTGCTGTTCGGTTTCTTCAAAATATGACACTACCTCGTCAAGCAGGTCTCCAAGCCCAAGTCCCTGCGCCGAAGATATTGCAAAAAGGCTGTCTGTACCAAGCGCATAGAAGTCATACATATTCTCTTCATCCTGCTTTGTGTCAGCCTTGTTGACTACTGTTATGATCGGCTTGCCTGCCTTTCGCAGAAGGTCTGCCACTTCATAGTCAGCCGGCACAACGCCTTGCTTTGCGTCTACGAAAAAAAGAATAACATCAGCTATATCCAGTGCGAGCTGCGCCTGAAGCTTCATCTGCTTCAATATAACGTCATTGCTGCCCGGATCTATCCCCCCCGTATCGATAAGCGTGAACTCATGTGAAAGCCACTCAGCATCGGCATATATCCTGTCACGTGTTACACCCGGCGTATCCTCGATTATTGAAATACGCTTCCCTGCTATTTTATTGAAAAAAGTCGATTTGCCGACATTTGGTCTGCCGACAACCGCTACAAAAGGTTTTGCCATTCACTGTTCCCCTAATCTTCGTTTATGACCTGTGCAAAGTTATACCCGTCGCTTATCGGTATTATCTTCACCCCAAGTTCATCCTTTAGTTCATCAAGGCTCATATCATCCAGAAAGACTTCTCCATCTTTCAAGCTGTCCGCAGATATCAGCAGCTTTTCACCCAGCTGTTTTCCTCGCAGCTCTTCAAGATAGTCTCTTCCACCAAGCAGCCCCGCAACTGTAATGCTGCTGCCAAAAGTCCTGTTGCGTACACTGTAAACGCTTATCCGTCCCTTCGCGCCGTCTGCCAGTTCTTTAAAAAATCCAAACGCATCCACTCCGGTAGCAACGCTGATATGTTTGTTTGCCACAAGTTTGCTCTGTTTCGCCTCATGCAGGAATTTCGCCATCATCCCCACGCCGTTTTCTATCTGTTCAAACGCCTCATAGCTCTCATAATCCGGTATCGGCAGCCCCGCTTTAATGTAATACTCGTCCGCCGCAAACACAAAACGTGTTCCCGTTCTATTTAAGCATTCTCGCTGCCATCTTTCAACCATGCCGATAGTTCTAGCTGCCTGCTGCCCGGTTACAGCTTCTATCTTTTCCAGCTTCCCACGATATTCCGTCAGCCCCACAGGCACGACCGCTAGCGATCTGCATTCAGGCTGCAACCCTGTAAGAAAGCTTATAGTCTCTTCCAGTTTCTCTTCATCGTTTACGCCGGGGCAAACTACTGCTTGAGCGTGGAAGTTTATCCCGTTTCGTTTAAGTTTCTTTAGAAGCGGGCGAATCTTAACTGCTTTTTCATTGCCCAGCATCCTGCGGCGCAGCGCTTCATCAACTGTGTGCACAGATATATACAGCGGTGATACACGCCGTTTGATTATCCTTGCAAGCTCATTCTTGTCTATAGAAGACATTGTAACGTAGTTGCCCATTATGAGCGAATAGCGCCAGTCCTCGTCCTTAAGATAAAGACTCTTTCGCATACCTCTTGGCAGCTGGTCCACAAAGCAAAACAAACATTTGTTCCCGCACACCCTCTTTGCGCCCATAAGCGGCTGAACAAAATCCAGCCCCAGGTCGTCGTCTTCGCCTTTTGATATCCTGAACGTTAAAAGCTGCCCATCTCTAAACAGCTTTATCTTAAGCCTTTCCTGTGCGCTAAAATAAACGTAATCGATATAATCTATCAACTGCTGCCCGTTTATACTCGCTATCTTATCGCCTTTTTTGATACCATGATTTTTTGCAGCGCTTCCCGCAGCAACGTCTTTAACCTCAAACAAAATATTAACCCTCACTTTTGTCCGAGCTATTATATCTTATTTTCTCCTATTTAGCCAGTATAATCAAGCCTTTAAAAAAGAACGATTTGTAAACTAAGCCCCTTAATGCCGGCTGCATAAACAAAAACAGCCGCAGCGCTTTGCCACGGCTGTTATATAGTCTTCTTATCGGTTACGGTATGATTACTTCTATATCCAGTAAATCACAGAAATCTGTAAGTATCTCTACAAGATTATCGCCGTATCCAAGGCACGCATACTCGCTGTTCCATTCTTCAAGCAGTTTGTCCATGTCTGCGTCAACTGTTACAAAAGCGTGGGGCCAGAACGGTATCCCGCATTCGTTTTTCCTGTCCTCGATCAGGAAAGCGTCCGGCTCAAACACTTCACAGCGTGCAAGCACCATCTGGAACTTTCCGTCCACTCTTCCAAGGCGTGCAAGCGCTCCGTTGCCGCTCTTTGCGACGAGGCTTACCGAAAGCCCGCCTGCCTTTCCTTCCGTCGGTATGCCATGCTCTGCAAAGCTTGCTTTTCCGTCGTTCGTTCTTCCTGCCAGCGACGGAGGTATCGTTCCGTCTCCTATTATCTTTATCTCTTTGTTCTCTTTGTCAATATGCTGCAGGTCTCCGTAATATATGGCTTCCGTGCTAATCTCGTTAAGAAGTATGGTAGACATCAACGTGTTGAAGTCTGAAAGAGTTGAAGTTGCCTGCCTCTCGTTCAGCATCATGCTCTGCATAAGACACGTCGCACTGTAGTCGTCACCAAGGCCTGGGAAAGACTGTATCGTATAATAATCGAAGTCTTCCTGCTCCATTATCTTCTTCATCGCAAGGTAAAGCCTTATCGACCTCGAAGTCATATCATTTTTCTCAGGCAGCTCTTGGAACCACTCGCCAAGGCTTTGCCTGTATTCTTCCACCTCATCTTCGCTTATCGCTTTTGCCTCTTCAATAAGCTGCGTGGCGTCTCTCGAATCTATATCCACGCCAAAGGCCTTTGTCCACTGCGACGGGTCTGCCACACCGCAGTTCTGCCCCATTCCACGTCCGCCGAAAGCCGCAGCAGTAGTCATGTTAAGCTTGTTGACGAGCGCGCCTGCAATACAGTAGCTTACGATCCTGTCTACGTCCTCTTTCGTCTTTGCGCTTCCGTATACAAACTTATATTTTATACCGATCTCTTTCAGGGCCGCGCTCAGCACCAGCCCGCCGACAGGCCTCCAGCCCTGAGAACCCGGATGTGTCCATATCACAATTGCCTTGCCCGTCTTCGCGAAATCACGAAGTGCGCTCAGCATATGTGCAGACCATACCCATGTGCCTGTAAATAGAACGATAGCATCTATCTCGTCATCGTGCTTGAACTTTCCTAGAGCCTCTTTGGCTTCCTTCTTCGAAGCAACGACTATATCGTGGCACTCGAGCTTAAGTCCTTTTTCTTTCAAGGTTTCTTTCGCTTCCTCAACGATCCTCTCGTCTATAAACGGCTGACCGTTAGGATCGCACAGGCCGTCTTTGTGCACACCGTAAACAATAAATCCGACTTTGGGTTCAATCATAATCCGCCTCCTGTATTTCTGAATTTAATTCCAGAGCAAAACATTCTGCCAATAGCTCTCCGGTTCAAAATAGCTCGTGTCCTGTTCAACGCCGTTAACGACGGCTTTTGCCATCATGTCCGCCAGTTTCCAGCCCGTTTCATATGCAAAGAGATCAACTGAAGAACGCAGGCAGCTTCCGCTCTCGTTCATCACCTTTACCGCTTCGTCGGTATATCCCGCTCCACCTATATAAAAATTATCAGTATCCAAGTCAAGGTCTTCTACTACCTCAAGTACGCCCACAGCATATTCGTCGCTTATGCAAACCACCATATCTACGCCTAAATATGTTTTCAGTGCAGAATTTGCCGCAACCTTAGCGTCAGGCACACTGTCCACGCTCTCCTGTCCTGCTATCCTAACTCCCTGCATTTCTTCAAGAGCGTCTTTTATACCGTCGCCTCTCACTTTTAAAAATTCATCCGAATCGTTCAGCATCAGCAAAACGTTTGCCCTGCCGCCCATTTTTTCTTCCGCCCATTTTAATGCGTTCTTTCCTATCATATAACCAAGGTCATATTCATCCAGCGTATAGTTAAAGTCAGCATTCGGCAGTTTTCTGCAAACTCCCGCAACAACGATTCCCTCAAGCTGCGCCTTCGCAGTAATATCTCCAAGATGTTCCACATCAATAGGCGCCGCTGCAATAGCATCTACCCCCATTGCTATCCAGTTCTCAAACTCACTGTACTGTTCCTGCATACTGCCCGAAGGATCGGCTATCAACGCCGTGTACTTATTATTAACACAGTATTCCTGGAACCCAAGAGTCATCTTTTCAAAATACTCTACACTGCGGTCCTGCGGAGACCACGCAAGTCTTAAATCATCATCAAGAGATTTCGAATCGTCCTGCGCCTCAGACAGATATTTCTCAACAGCTTCAGAGCTGTGGCTGCCGCATCCTGCGAAAAGGCTAAGCGTCATAATTAGTGCTGTTGTTATAAATAAAGTCTTTCTAAACTTAGTCATGCTTTACTTCCTTCTTTCATCGTCACGCCTATTATATATCAACATCGAAACATAAACAATAGATTTCAAGATATTTTTTCTCACGCTGAAAATATATCGAATTCGCCTTCTTTTTTGATAGAAAAACATCCGCGTTTGTGATATCATTTATTCTGACATGATACAAAACGAGATTATATCGAAAGGAATACTACTATGGCAAAGATTTATGGAAAACAGTATACCAAACAAGAACTTACGGGCTATGTAGGCGATATCTCCCAGATCGCAGATGCAAAGTACTGCGAGCTTAAGACCGGCAGAGGCAAAGGCGTCAGCATGATAGACATACGTACAGGCGGCGGCCTTAGCATGACCGTCCTGCCCGACAGAGGGATGGATCTTGCATGGGCGGAATACAAAGGATTTGCATTCGGACATGTATCAAAAACAGGCATAGTCTCCCCCTTCTCCTTCGATGAAGACGGAATGAATTTCTTCCGCAGCTTCACAGCCGGACTGCTTACCACCTGCGGGCTGTTAAACGTGGGCGGCGCATGTGAAGACGAAGGCAAAAAGCTCGGCATACACGGCAAGATAAACAACATCCCCGCAGACGATATTGGAATATATAAAGAGTGGGAAGGAGACGAATACGTTGTCAAAGTTCGCGGCAAGGTAAGAGAGAGCGAATACTTCGCAGAGAACCTGACTCTGACCCGTGAAATTTCTTTCAAGCTGGGCGAGAAAAAAATAATGATAAACGATGTTATAGAAAACTGTGGTTTTGAAAAATCTCCGCTCATGCTGCTATACCACTTCAACTTCAGTCACCCGCTAGTATCTCCCGACACTAAAATGTACACAACTCCCGCAACCGTCAGGTCAAAAGATGACTATTCTGCAAAGTTCGCAGATGAGCGTTTGGTTTTTGAAGAGCCGAAAACAATTTTCCCGGAGCATGTATTCTTCTATGACATGCAGCCAAAAGGCGACGATGTATTCTCCTGCTTATATAATGACGTTCTTGGGTTCGGAGTATATCTTAAGTACAAAAAAAGCCAGCTTAGCGACTTTACCCAGTGGAAACACATGAAGAAAGGCGACTACGTTGCAGCAATGGAGCCGTGCAACTCTTCTCCAATTTCAAGAAAAACAGCCAGAGAGCAAGGCACTCTTAAGTTCATTGAAGCCGGGCAGCAGTGCCGCTTCGATATTGAGCTTGGCATAGTAGACGGGCAGGATGAGCTTGATGAGTTGATTAAAGGCTGATATTCGGATTATAAAAAGCAGCAATGTTTATCTCTTTGCTGCTTTTTATTTATAATTTAATGCCGGCAACCGCTTATGTTACTAAAGCACGTATATAATATCATTTGTGTAAACAATTGATTAAAAAAGCCATTTATACTTTGATTATAAAGCACGTGTGATGTATACTGATTCTCTGATAACAAGGGAGACAAAACAGATGGGCAAAGTATACAAAATGGGGCTGGATATAGGCTCTACCACAGTAAAATGCGCTGTCATCGGTGATGATAAGCTTATTTTCAATTACTACGAACGTCACATGAGCGACATTACAAATGCCGTTTCTGCTATGATAAACAAAGCTTACAGTGAGCTTGGCGATATCGATTTGACAGTATGCGTAACAGGTTCCGGCGGGCTTTCTGTCGGCAAATGGCTTTCATTGCCGTTTGTTCAGGAAGTAATCGCAGCAAGCAACGCAGTAAAAAAATATATCCCCGAAACCGACGTGGCTATAGAGCTCGGCGGCGAAGACGCAAAGATAACGTATTTTTCCGGCAGCACGGAACAGCGCATGAATGGAACGTGCGCAGGCGGCACAGGCGCTTTTATAGACCAGATGGCCTCGCTTCTGCAAACGGATGCCAAGGGCCTCGATTCGCTTGCCGCAGACGCAACTAATGTATACGACATAGCTGCAAGATGCGGCGTGTTTGCTAAGAGTGACATCCAGCCGCTGATAAACGAAGGAGCAGCAAGGCAGGACATCGCTGCCTCCGTTTTTCAGGCAGTTGTAAATCAGACTATAAGCGGCCTTGCGTGCGGTCGTCCCATACGCGGCAATATAGCGTTCCTCGGCGGCCCGCTTCATTTTCTGCCGGTGCTGAAAAAGCACTTTGTCGAAACGCTGAATCTGCAGCCGGAAGCTATTATGGACGCCCCTTATGCTATGATGTTCGTAGCTGCAGGTGCGGCTATAATGTCAGGCGGCGAAACAGTCTCTTTAAAAGAGCTCCAGCGCAAATCGACCCAAGTCTATACATTCGAAGACAATATAGTCAAGCTCCCACCTCTGTTCGCATCTCAGCAGGACTATGACGACTTCACAAAACGCCACAACGAAGCGGAAGTAACAAAGCTTGATATCAGCAAGCATACCGGACCGTGTTATCTTGGAATAGATGCAGGCTCGACGACAACCAAAGCTGTTCTTATCTCTGATAATAACGATATAATCTACACACATTACGGCTCCAACAAAGGCAGGCCGCTCGATGTCATGCGCAAAATAATAGCGGACATATACAACAAACTGCCTAGCGGAGCGTATATTGCCAACGCCTCTTCAACAGGCTACGGAGAAAATCTTGCACGGGCAGCTTTCAGGCTGGACACCAGTGAAGTGGAAACGGTTGCCCACTATACAGCAGCAAAACACTTCCGTCCCAATATAGATTTTATACTGGACATCGGCGGACAGGATATGAAGTGTATGCGGATAAAAGACGGAGTCATAGATGAAGTCATATTAAACGAAGCCTGCTCTTCAGGCTGCGGTTCTTTCCTAGAAACGTTCGCTTCTTCATTGGACAGCTCAATCGAGAACTTTGCACAGCAGGCGCTTTTTGCAGACCAGCCTATGGACCTTGGCAGCCGCTGCACGGTTTTCATGAATTCCAAGGTGCGGCAAGCCCAGAAAGAGGGCTCGACGTTGGGCGGAATATCAGCTGGTCTTTCCTATTCGGTAGTCAAAAATGCTCTGTATAAAGTTATAAAACTCAAGAATTCTGACGACCTCGGTGAGAACATAGTGGTTCAGGGCGGCACGTTCTTAAATGACGCAGTGCTCCGTGCCATAGAGCTTTTGACAGACAGAGAGGTCACGCGGCCAAATATAGCAGGGCTCATGGGAGCTTTTGGTTCAGCCCTTATAGCTAAAACCCGTTGTGAGGCAGGCAGCCGCTCTTCCATTATTTCAAAAGAAGAGCTTGATGCCATGGTCATCACAGCTAAGCATACAAGATGCGGCGCTTGTGAAAACAACTGCCGCCTTTCTATAAACATGTTCGGCGACGGACGCAAGTTCATATCCGGAAACCGGTGCGAGCGCGGCCAGGGCATAGAGCACGCCAAGAACACGCTGCCCGATATGTATGAGTATACTTACAACCGCACATTTGCATATGAATCACTCAAAGAAGATGAAGCGCCCCGTGGAACGATAGGCATCCCCCGTGTGCTCGGTATGTACGAGAACTATCCGTTCTGGCACACCTTCTTCACACAGCTTGGTTTCAGTGTAGTGTTGTCTCCCCGTTCATCTCGCAAGGTCTACAGCGCAGGCATAGAGAGCATCCCAAGTGAATCTCTTTGCTATCCCGCTAAACTTGCCCACGGCGCAGTACGAAAACTTATCGACAGTGGAGTCAAGAAAATTTTCTTCCCCTGCATTCCGTACGAAAAGAAAGAGGAGAAAAGAGCAGCCAATAACTACAACTGCCCTATTGTCACCTCTTATGCTGAAAACATTAAAAACAACATGACTGAGATAAAAGAAAACCAGGTCGACCTGCTGATGCCTTTCCTCGCAATGGACAATCTGCACAGCCTTAAGAAACGCCTTGCCGAAGAGTTCCCGGATATTCCGGCGTCAGATATTCGCCGTGCAGCCAACGCCGCATGGCACGAGAAGTCTGCCTTCCAGCACGATATAAAAAAGCAGGGCGAGATAATACTAGACCAGGTCAAAAAGGGAGAGCTAAAAGCAATAGTTCTCAGCGGGCGCCCATATCACGTCGACCCGGAGATTAACCACGGCATAAGCTCTATAATCACTTCCCTTGGCTTTGCCGTGCTGACAGAGCAGAGCATAGCGCACCTCGGCGAATACAAGCCTCTTCGTGTTCTCGACCAGTGGATGTACCATACACGCATATACTCTTCGGCATACCTTGCCGGAGTTACGCCCGGGCTCGAGCTCGTTCAGCTCAACTCGTTCGGCTGCGGACTAGATGCCGTTGTCACCGACCAGACCAACGAGATACTTTCAGCCTACGGTAAAATATATACGCTAATCAAGATAGACGAGATAAGCAACACAGGCGCTATAAAGATCCGCCTGCGCTCTCTTGCAGCAGCAATGCAGGAGCGTGATAAAAAAAGCAGCCTCACTGTCAAAGCAATAAAAGAAAAGGCGACCGGATATAAAAAGGTGCTGTTCCAAAAGCACATGAAGAAGGAATATACGATAATCTCTCCGCAGATGTCGCCTATTCATTTTGACTTTCTAAAACCTGCCTTCGAGGCTTCCGGGTTCCATCTGGAGATACTGCCCTCCGTCGACAGAGGCGCAGTTGACGAAGGCCTAAAATACGTTAATAATGATGCATGTTATCCGACTATACTCGTAACAGGGCAGCTGATAGAAGCCATCAAATCGGGCAAATACGACACCAGCAAACTCGCCTGCATAATCTCGCAGACGGGCGGCGGCTGCCGCGCATCCAACTATATCGGCCTCATCCGCAAAGCGCTGACAGACGCAGGCTACGGCTATATCCCTGTCATATCTCTCAATGCCGCAGGGCTGGAGAAACACCCCGGTTTCAAAATGAACCTAAGCTTCATCCGCCGCGCAATGCGCGCAGTGATCTACGGAGACCTTTTAAACCGTCTAACATTGGGAGTGCGCCCGTATGAGCAGACAAAGGGTGACGTAGAAAAAGCATACCAGAAGTGGCGCAAAATAGTTGCAGAGAATGTTAAAAGCCTCAATCATCGTGTTTATAAACGCAATATACACGATATGATAGAAGAGTTTGACAACATACCGATCAACGATATAAAGAAACCGGTCATCGGCGTTGTAGGCGAAATACTTGTTAAATATCATCCGACTGCCAACAACGAGATTGTAAAGGTTCTCGAAGAAGAGGGCGCAGAAGTAAAAGTGCCGGATCTTACCGACTTCCTGCTCTACTGCGCATACAACACCAACTTCAAGTCAGAGAAGCTAGGCAAACCAAGGCTGTTTGCGCACTTTGGCAACATCGCTGTAGCGTTTATAGAGCATTCACGCAGCCTTATGAAAAAAGCGCTCGAGAAGTCAAAACGCTTCTATCCGCCAAGCACGATAGACCACAAGGCAAAGTCCGCTTCAGAGTTCCTTTCAATAGGCAACCAGACGGGCGAAGGATGGTTCCTCACCGGCGAGATGGCAGAGCTTATAAAGGAAGGCGCCGACGGCATAGTCTGCGTTCAGCCGTTTGCATGCCTGCCCAACCACATAGTCGGCAAAGGCGTTATACAGCCACTTCGCGCCAAATATTCGCACGCCAACATAGTGGCGATAGACTACGACCCGGGCGCCAGCGAAGTCAACCAGCTCAACCGTATCAAGCTGATGCTCTCGCTTGCCAAAGACAGGATAAACCCGGCATCGTAAATGAATTCAGGTAGCTGGCGCACTTCAAGGAGACTTTATGGAACATTGGGACATCTACAACGCTGACCGCATCCCCACCGGAAAAACCATCGAGCGTGATATGCCTCTGCAAAAGGGCGAATATCATCTCGTAGTGCACGTCTGTATCTTCAATTCAAATGGTGAGCTTCTTATCCAGAAACGTCAGCCGTGGAAATCACTCTGGCCCGGCATGTGGGATGTTACCGTTGGCGGCAGAGCTCTAGCCGGCGAAAGCAGCATACAAGCAGCTCAGAGGGAAACTCTCGAAGAATTAGGCTATGCAATAGACCTCTCGAATGATCGGCCTTTCTTTACAATGAATTTCGAAGAAGGCTTCGACGATTTTTATCTGATAGAACGAAATATAGATGTTTCAGAGTTAGTCCCTCCAAAAAGAAGAAGTCGAAACTGTTATGTGGGCAGATAAAGAAAAGGTGCTGCAAATGATAAAAGAAGGTATCTTTATTGAGTACTACTTTGCAGCTCAGCTGTTCGAAATGAGAAAACAGAGAGGCTCAGTCAAGCTTTAACATTACACAAAACCGTTTTTTTATAAACTCCATATAATACCGCTCGGATCAGTTATTCATCTGCCTGAAGATTTTTTTTGCAAGTTCTATATTTATAAAGTCGAGAGCATCTTTTGGCACGTCGTTTCTTTCTGAGTATGGTACGCCTGCACGTATTTCTATCAGTCCAATATCGCTGAGCCAATAAACGGAAGCGCTGTTTGGTTCATCCACCGAGCGTTCATTGCTCTTATAATAATACTCTGTTGTGTTATCGCTGACGAGTTCCAATCCTTCAATATTTGAGACGTCATTGTATATTTTTGTGTCGAACGGAGCAACATAGATCGTTACATCAAAGGATATGGAGCCCTTTTTGAACTCTACATGCCAGAACTCACTGCTCTTCTCCATTCCGTCCGGCATACTCTCCGAATCATTCAATAATCCTATGCACTTTTCAATTGGCAGCAATAGGCTTTTATCGTTATCAACTTCTAATGCAAAACTATATTTTTTGTCTTCTCTGATACAATAGACCTCCCTGAAATGCTTTAAGCCCCCCTCCTTCAAGTCATAACTATCCCAGCAAATTGTACTTTCTCTGATATAATAATTAATACCGTCTTTTTCATAAGTCTCAATATCCTCATAAGTAGTATTTGAGTATTCAATTGGTGTTACGCTAAATGAAACCTTTTTATCATTCGAATCCCAAACAACACGATATGATGCATTTTCCTTTACGTATTCATTTTGTTCAATGTCGACATCCCAAAGTCTTTCATAGTCTATAGCTTCAGTGCAAATATCACTACCTATATCAGGGATGATCATGGATTCATTTAACTTTTTAGGATTTTCGGGATTATTGCAGCCTGATAAAATTATCACTGCAATAATCATACATAGCAGTACTTTTTTTCTAATAGCCATTTCAGATCCTTTTTAATTTATTTTCTATATAATACCAATAGCCAGTATGGTTTTGCAAACAAAAAAGACGACACGTTTACCGCATCGTCCATTTAACCTTTTCTCAGCTTTCAACTCTTGCAGCCCTGTGCCACCTTACCATGTCTTTTATTGTTTTGATAAGCGGCCTTGGCTTATACCCCAGCTTCTCCTGCGCTTTGCTGCATGATATCTGCGAGTTGCCCATCAGCACATCTACGGCATACTTTGAAAGCACAGGCTTTTTCCTTGCCATCATATAATATACAGGCGCAAACACCGCAGCAGCCTTTACGAGCAGCGCAGGCACTCTCTTTCTCTTTATCGTGTTACCGGTGCTTTCTTCCACTGCTTTGATGATCTCTTCAAGGCTGGATACGCTGCCGGATATGATATACCCCTGCCCCTTTTCGCCAAACCTGAAAGCTCTGTATATGCCATCGACCGCATCACGCACATCAACGAAGTCATACTTGCCGTCGAAGTAATACTGCGTTTTTTTAGCGCTGATATATCCTTTGATAGCGCTGCCGGTGTAAGACGACTTAAAGTCATACGGGCCTATGATGCCGCTCGGAAAAACTATAACCGCATCAAGCCCTTTTTGTATGGCGTTCATCACCTCAATGGTCGCCATGGCTTTGCTCTTTGCATACGCGCCGTTAAGCCTGCTTATGTCCGGGTCAAGCGTCTCATCTATAGAGCCTTGTTTTGGCTCTCTTAAAGCGTGGACGCTGGATACGTGCAGCAGCCTTTTCACCTTTTTCTCAAGGCATGCGTTAACAACGTTTTTTGTTCCCCCGACGTTAACGTCGAAAACTTTTTTCTTGCGCACCCCCGATATCTCGACCAGTCCGGCAAGGTGAAAAACGTAATCGCACCCTCTCACGGCAGCCGAAACAGCCAAAGAGTCACAAATGTCCCCCCGGACGATCTCCTTAGCATATTTTTCAATGTATGAAATATCTTCTTTGGGCTGCGCAAAAAGTCTAAGGTCTCTATGCCCTTTTTTATAGAGATGTTTTACGAGCACGTTGCCTATATGGCCGCCTGCTCCTGTTATTAATATCATTGACGAATCTCCTTCTAATTAATACTTAATAATTATAGCTGTTTAAAAAATGAAATCCGTCAATATTATTATACCCCTTTTTGCGGCGTTTAGTGTTAATAATTTGTAAATAAAAAAGCAACACTATCGTAAAATGGATAATGCTGCTTTTTTTCTCTCTATTCGTGAAGCCTTTCCGGAACTACGGCAAGTACGACGCTTACTATATAAGCAGTTACAGATATCATCTGCCACGGGAACCCGAAAAACACAATAGCTATAAGCGCAGCCGCCATCAGGCCCGATCCTAAGAGATGTCGTTTTCTCAGCATTATCGCCCCAACAAGCCCAACCACATTAGCAGCTATGCATATATAAGCATATACGTCCCTGTGCAAATTACCGGATACTAGCGGCGAGACAGGAAATAAATCAAATAAAAGCAGCAGCCCAAGAACTATCCCGACTGCTCCCGCACAAATACCTATCGTCATTTCAGTTTTTCTCATAATGGATACCTTTCCAAGAAACTTTTGTTTATCGGAAACAATTATACATTATCCGCATGGTGTAATCAACTTCATATATCAGATACATTCCGCCATTCTCAACTCCGTCAGCTCCTTAAAGAGTGATGCAGGAAGCATAAACTTGCCTCTTCTTTCTGGCACTATCGTTTTCAGATGTTTTTGAGCATACTATTATTGCTATAATTCTCATCTCAGTAATATTGCGTGGAATAATTGAGTCTCTCATTGTTTCTGCAAAGCTTTTCTGTATAACTCCTTTAAATTGTTTATTAAATGAATATTAGTATCACAGACTTTCAAAGCCTTCTTATCGTCCCAATCAAATGATAATCCTTCCGAATACTCTGTTGCTTTATCAAAGTAATAAAAATTACTCGATTTGTAAATTACCCTTGAATCGCTCGAATCTCTAGAATATTTTGATTTATTCATATTTATAGCATAAACAACTATATTGTTTTTTATTAATACAATTGCATCATACCGAGGAATTACTCTGACATCTAGTTCATATGATTTTCCTTCTACCATAAAAGAAATGCGCTTCAATGCATGAGAATCTTCCTCTATATTAAATCGCGCATCACTAATCGAATCACTTAAATTTTCTTCAATATATAAACATAAAGCATCAATACAATACTCCCACATTGCCCACCAAGTGTTTTCGATATGTTGACTCGACAAAGCTAAGATATGATCAATTTCTTGCATTGTTTCATAATAAAAATACTTTTCTGCATTTTTGATTATTACGCTATAGAAGGCTTTTACAGAATCAAGCGTATCATTAATTGCTATCATAATTTTATACCATCTAAAATCATCCCAGTATCCAAGATGAGTCATTGCATTACGCATCTCCCCAAGCAAACTAAGGTTACTATAAGTACTAGCAGGTAATTCTTTTTTGAATATTGATTTAAGAATTTTTATACTTTCCTTATAGTCAATTGTTTTATAGACCGTATCTTCCACTTTACCCGCAATAAAGTAATCCATATGTGAATCTTTTTTATTATCAATATATTTAACATGTAATAATTTCGATATAAAATCATCAGTATAGTCAACTTTAAATATTAGCAGTTCATTCACATCATATAAAATTTGTTTTGTAAATAGTTCTATTGCGTCATGAATAGATATTGTAGCATGTTTTAGTTCACTAAAATATTCATCAAGACTTAAATTTATATCATCGCTTTTTTCAAGAAATTCCTTATAGTGTTCTAAACCGTGCTGTAATGAATCAATACCATTATTCATTATGTGAAATTGCACTAATCATTTCCTCCTGAAAATTTAAAATCGTCCAGTCTTCCCATTATACTCATAATCCAACATTATCATAACATAACAATATACAATTCGCTAACATTATATGCATTAATTAGCAATTAGCCTCTCATGTTCATTTTTAACTTTTGAAGTCCTTAAGTATAGCTCAAACAACGAAAAAAGCTCATTGTTCTTCGATTGAACTATAAGTTCGCCTAACTAAAAAAGAATTAATTCTAAACCTTTCTGCGTCAGTATCTTTTCGTTCCCCCTTGACACCGCATCCTCACTATTCTATAATAATTTCATCAACTGGTCAGACCTCTTACCATGCAGGAGGAAAAATGAACTTTGCAGCAATCCCCAATCAAAAAACATACAAGCAGATAATAGAGCAGATAATAATGATGATATCCGGCGGTGAGCTTAAAAACGGCGATAAACTGCCCGGAGAGCGTGTACTGTCAGAAATGCTGGGCGCAAGCCGTTCGTCAATTCGTGAAGCATTCCGTACGCTGGAGATAATCGGCGTGCTCGAAGTGCGTCACGGCGGCGGCACATACGTACAGGATTTTCAGATAGCACCGTTTATCAACACCATTGCTCCCCTCTTCCTTCAGGATGTAGACCTTATGGGAGATATGATGGATTTTCGTATCATGCTGGAGAGCCAAGCCGTGACCGCTGCGGCAAAGTCCGCCGACGCAGGCACGATATCAAAGATGGAGCAATCCCTCAAGCAAATGCAGAGCGGAAACGAACCGCTGGCAGAGCAGGCAGACATAGACTTTCACATGTCGATTTTCCGGGCAACAGGCAACAAGGTCTTTGCGCTTGCAGGCGAATGCCTTTCCTACATCGTTTTTACTTCCATACACACCAGCCGGTCAAAGCTTAGCACAGACGATACTATAACTCAGCGCTGGATAAAAGAGCATACACAGATTTTTGAAGCAATAAAAGACCACCAGCCGCAGAAGGCAGAAAAAGCTCTGCGGACACACCTCGAAGGCGTACGCAGCTATATTCTTAAAAATACTATCACGGAGGAATCAAAATGAAGCTAAATATCCCCTACCACCGCAACCACATGAGTATCGATCTGCCGGACGAGCGCATAAAAGCTGTGCTTGCTCCCAAAGAGCCATATACCGGCGGTATTAGCGAATCTGATATCGTAAAGCAGGCTTTGTCTTCCCCTATACAATCGTCATTACTATGCGAGCTTGCGCAGGATAAAAGCAATATCCTCATAATCACAAGCGATCACACACGCCCTGTGCCCAGCCGGATAACAATGCCGCTTCTGCTTGAAGAAACAAGGAAAAACAACCCTGATGCCAACATTAAGATACTTATTGCTACAGGCTTCCACCGGGAAACAACGGCAGAAGAGCTTGAAGACAAATTCGGCTGTGATATATACAAGAACGAAGATATAATCGTCCACGACGCATTCGACGCTTCAGCAATGGTAGACAAAGGTATTCTCCCCTCCGGCGGCAGTCTTAAGATAAACAAGCTTGTAGACTGGGCAGACCTTATCGTTGCCGAAGGGTTCATAGAGCCGCATTTCTTTGCCGGCTTTTCGGGCGGCAGAAAGAGCATTCTTCCCGGCATATGCAGCAAAGATACTATAATGTACAACCACAATGCACAGTTTATAGCGCATGAGAAAGCCAGAACGGGCATGCTTAACGGCAACCCGCTGCACAAAGACATGCTGTTTGCGGCGGCGCAGGTCGGCCTTGGCTTCATACTCAACGTTACTCTGGATGAAAGCAAAAAGATAATCGGAGCTTTCGCAGGCGATTCTGAAAAGGCGCATGAACAGGGCTGTGAGTCAGTCCGCAAATCAGCAAGCGTCAAAGCGCAGAAAGCAAAGATAGCGATAACATCAAACGGCGGCTATCCACTCGACCAGAACGTATACCAGACTGTCAAAAGCATGACGGCTGCTGAAAGCTGTCTTATGCCCGGCGGCGTTTTGATAGTCGTTTCCTCTTGCTGTGATGGTCACGGCGGCGAAGGTTTCTATAACTGGTTCAAGCAGTCAGATTCTCCGCAGGAAGTCAGCGAAAAGATTGCTTCGATACCTGCAGACAAAACGCTGCCCGACCAGTGGGAAGCACAGATACTCGCACGTGTGCTGATGGGGTGCCAAAAAGCCATCTTGGTCAGCAGCTTCGTAGACCCGCAGCTCATCAAAGACTTTCATATGCAGCATGCTCATACATTCGAAGAAGCGCTTGAAAAAGCAGACGCTATGCTTGGCGGCAGCGAGAAAATAACAGTGATTCCCGACGGTGTCGGTGTTATTATAGAGGAGTAGACATGAATATAGTAGTATGCATAAAGCAGGTGCCCGGTACCACCACAGTAGACATAGACCCCGAAACAGGAGTGCTCAAGCGCAGCGGTGTACCCAGCAAAATGAACCCGTACGACCTTTATGCGCTTGAAACTGCTTTGCGGCTCAAAAAGCAGCACGGTGGAACTATAACCGTCGTTTCAATGGGTCCACCTCAGGCAGAAGCCGTCATTCGTGAAGCTTACATGATGGGTGCAGACTCCGGCGTTCTGCTTTGCGATATGGGCTTTGCCGGCGCAGACGTACTCGCCACTTCATACACCATCTCCGAAGGCATAAAAGCTCTCGGCAGCTTCGATCTTATTATATGCGGCAAACAAACAACTGACGGAGATACTGCACAGGTCGGTCCGGCTATAGCGGAGCACCTGCGTATACCCCACGTCACATGGGTCAGCAAGATAGAGAGTTCTGATGAATCCAGCATAGTAGTCGAGCAGAACATGGCGGACAGTTTCGAAGTCGTACGGCTGCAATTCCCCTGCCTAATAACCGTTGAAAAAGATATTTATACTCCGCGGTTGCCATCGTATCTCAACCTGTTGAAAACAAAAGACTGGCCGGTTAAGAACCTGTGCATAACTGACCTTCCGGGTGGCAGCGAAAACATCTGCGGTCTAAACGGCTCTCCCACCAAGGTAGAGCGCATATTCGCTCCTTCCAAAGATATCGACCAGATCATGTGGAACAGCAAAGATACGGATTGCGTAAACGAGCTTTACGATATGCTTGTAGGCGAAAAGTATATAGGAGGCAACTGATGGCATTTCTCAATATCGACTATTCAAAATGTACCCTCTGCGAAAAATGTATAGATGTATGTCCGTTCGATGCTATGAGTTTATCGGACGACAAAATCGAAATATCATCCGCATGCAAGATGTGCAAGCTGTGCATAAAACAGTGTCCGGAAGATGCAATATCGGTTAGCGAAGGCAAAGTGTGCGTAGATAAGCGCAAATGGAACGGCTACCTGGTATATGCCCAGTTCGATGAAGGCAAGCTGCACCCTGTCACAATAGAACTCATAGGCACGGCAAAGCGTCTGGCAGAAACCACGCCCATGCCTGTATCCGTGCTTCTCATTGGCCATGAGACCAAAGAGGCTGCTAATGAGCTGCTAAAATACGGAGTAGACGAAGTGTTCGTCTATGACGATGAGAGCCTCGCTGAGTTCAAAGTGGACGCATATACCAACGTTTTTGAAGACTTGATAAATGACATTGAGCCAAGCGTCGTGCTCGTGGGCGGGACGTCGATAGGGCGCTCCCTTGCCCCACGTGCCGCAACACGTTTCAGGACAGGCCTCACTGCAGACTGCACCAGCTTAGATATAAAGCCAAATACAGATCTCGTCCAGATACGTCCTGCTTTCGGCGGCAATATAATGGCTCAGATCATAACGCCGAACACACGCCCGCAGTTCGCAACAGTGCGTTATAAAGTCATGGACAGGGCTAAAGAAACAGCGTCGCACGGCAAAGTCATCTTCCGCAAGGTCACGAAAGAGTTGACATCATCCCAGATAAGTGTGCTGCGAATAGAGAAAAAGCCGGAAGAGGTTTCTATTACCGAAGCAGCCGTTCTGGTAGTAGCCGGACAAGGCGTTGCAGAGAAGGAAGATTTAGCGCTCGTTAAAGAACTTGCGCACCTGCTAGGCGGCGAATACGCCTGCACCCGTCCGATGGTTGAAAAAGGCTGGTGCGACTATACCCGCCAAATCGGTCTTTCCGGACGCACAGTTAAGCCAAAGCTCATAATAACCTGCGGTGTGTCGGGTGCAATACAGTTTACTGCATGCATGGATTCCTCCGAGCGTATCGTGGCAATCAACTCCGATAAGAATGCGCCTATATTCAAAACAGCTCACGTTGGTATCATAGGCGACATCTATGAGATAATCCCGGACCTTATCGAGAAAATCAAAGGAGCAAAAGAGTATGCAGTATAACAAAGTAACTGGCACTGATATAAAGAAGCTTATAGATATATGCGGCGCAGAGCATGTCTTTAAAGGTGAAGCAATACACGAAGACTTTACGCACGATGAAATGACACTTTACGGCGAGTTTGCTCCTGAAGTCGTAGCCGAAGCAATATCCACTCAGCAGGTCAGCGAGATAATGCAGCTGGCCACGCAGCGCAATATACCAGTTACCCCAAGAGGCTCCGGCACAGGGCTTTGCGGCGGATGTGTCGCCTTGCACGGCGGCATACTTCTCTCACTCGCCAAGATGGACAACATTTTAGAGTTCGATCATGAGAACTTCACAGTAACGCTCGAACCGGGCGTATTGCTTATGACTCTTGCACAGGCGGCAATAGAAGAAGGCATGATGTACCCTCCCGACCCGGGTGAAAAGTCCGCTACTATTGGCGGCAACGTCATGACCAACGCAGGCGGCATGCGCGCCATTAAATACGGCGTTACGCGTGACTACGTGCTCGGCATGACGGTCGTACTGCCCAATGGAAACGTTATCGAACTTGGCGGCAAAGTTGCCAAGAACAGCTCCGGTTACAGCATTCGGGACCTTATGGTCGGCTCCGAAGGCACGCTCGGCATAGTAACAAAGCTTATACTAAAGCTCATCCCCCTGCCGCAGTTTGCGCTTTCACTGCTTGTTCCGTTTGACAACCTTGAGCAGTGCTTCGATACAGTACCAAAGATACTACAGTCAAAGACGAATCCGACAGCGGTCGAGTTCATGCAGAAGCAGGTAATAGAAGCAGCCGAAGAATACCTCGGGCTGCACTTCCCGGATAAATCCGCAAACGCATATCTGCTGCTGACATTCGACGGCACCACGCGGGCAGAGCTTGAAGCGTCCTACCAGAAAGTCGCAGATATATGCCTTGAAAACGGCGCTCTCGACGTGTTTATATCCGATACCGAAGAACGTCAGGAATCCATATGGAAAGCTCGCGGAGCGTTCCTCGAAGCTATCAAGACCTCTACTCCGGAAATGGACGAATGCGACGTTGTAGTGCCAAGAACGGCGCTCGGCAGCTTCATGAGCTTCGTTGACACTCTCGAAAAAAGTCACGGCTTGCGCCTTCGCAGCTTCGGTCACGCCGGTGACGGAAACCTTCATATATACCTGTGCAAGGATGGTTTAAGTGCGCAGGATTGGAAAGAAAAGTGTGATGCTGTTATGGGCAGCCTGTATGAAGAATCTAAAATTAAAGGCGGTCAGATATCAGGCGAACACGGCATAGGACACGCTAAAAAAGGATATCTAGAACAATCACTCGGTGAAGATATAATGAACCTTATGGCGGGGATAAAGAGGGCATTCGACCCGGGCAACATATTGAACCCGGGTAAAATAACGTCTCCTGAATAAAGCCTTTTAACCTTACTAGAGACGGCTAAGTCCGTCTCTTTTAGAACGGCATATTCACCACATTTATCGTTTTCCCGCTAAGGTGCGAGGCTAAGTTTTTCACCGCTACGTCCATAAGCCTCTGCCTTGCTTCCCTGCTTGCCCAGCCTATATGCGGCGTTATCATTGCGTTCCTTGCGGTCATCAAAGGGTTGTCCGGTCTGATTGGCTCTTCCGAAACACTGTCGCAGCCGGCAGCCGCCAGCTTTCCGCTATTCAATGCCTTACAAAGTGCATCTTCGTCCACCAGCCCGCCTCTCGCCGTATTTATGAGGACAGCTTCGTCCTTCATCTTCTCAATGCTTTCTTTGTTTATGATATGCTTTGTCTGATCATTCAAAGGACAGTGCAGCGAAACAACGTCCGACTGTTCAAGCAGCTCATCAAGTGTAACGAACCTCGTTTGTGGATATGTTTTTCTGTCCACGTAATCGTCGTGAACCAGCACATCCATGCCAAACCCACGGGCTATAGCTGCGCTCCTTCTGCCGATGTCTCCGAATCCTATCACGCCGTAAGTCTTCCCGAAAAGCTCCTGCAGTCCTATGCGTCCTGAGTAAAAATCGACGCCCTTCTTCCAGCCACCGCCCATGACCGTCCTCGAAATATCGCCCACTCCCCTGACTATCTCCAGCAGCAGGCAGAAAGCAAGCTCCGCAACTGTGCTCGCAGCATATCCAGGAGAGTTGCACACAGGTATTTGTCTTTTCGCAGCAGCGTCCGTGTCCACCAGGTTATAGCCGGTAGACAGCACTCCTATCCACTTAAGATTAGGCGCTGTGTTTATCGTCTGCGCAGTCAGCGGCGTTCCGTTAACGAATACGTACCCTGCGTCTCCAATGCGGTCTAATATCAGCTCGCTCGGTGTACTGTGATAAACTTCAAGGCTGCCTAGCTTCTCCATTGGCTCCCAGCTCATGCCGTCATATTCAAGCGCCGAAGAATCGAGCACAACGATTTTCATGATAAACCTCCGTTTGCAGTTTTAAATGTTTTTGCTGTATAATATTATATCAACATCTTTTGGTGGTACAATGAAAAAATTCTTAATTCTGATATTAATAACCGCTTTGCTTGTTTTGTCTGCCTGTACTTCAGACATAGTCAAAAACGGCGGCGTGGTAGAGCACGGCACACCTCTGCCTACTGCTGATGTCGATGATATGGATTCAGACGAAATAATAGTTTATGTAACCAAAAGCGGCTCAAAGTATCACACGCAGGATTGCTCCCATCTTTCAAGTTCCAAAATCCCTGTAACTCTCAGCCAGGCAAAGCAGCAGGGCTATGAGCCATGCAGCGTCTGTGACCCGCCTACATAAACTTCTTGATAAACCCCAGCTTGCCCTTATACGGTGCATACCTTGGCAGGTCAAACAGCAGGCTTCTGTAAACAACTGCCCTGTGATGTGAAAACGTATTAAGGCTGTGCTTTCCGTGATACTTGCCAAAGCCGGAGCTTCCTTTGCCGCCAAACGGCAGGTGCGGATTTGCAAAATGTATCATCGCATCGTTGACGACAGCCCCTCCGGAAGGCAGCATGTCGAGCAATCTTTTTGCTCTTTTTTTATCCCTGCTGTATACATACATTGCAAGCGGCGTAGGGCGTTTTTGCAGCGTGTCTATCAGCTCATCTTCATTTTCGTAACTAATCACCGGGAGCAGAGGCCCGAAAATCTCCTCCTGCATCACTGTGTCATCAAACGTCACCTCTTCCATTATGGTAGGAGAAATATAGCGCAGTTTTCTGTCGCTGTCACCGCCGACCACTACTTTATCATAATTGATAAGCGCAGTGATTCTGTCAAAATGCTTGGTGCTTATTATCCTTGCCAGATCCGGGCTTTCCTTAGGCTCATCACCATAAAACTCTTCAATATAATACTGCATGCTCTTGAGCAGTTTGTCTTTAACCTGCTTTTTCACCATAACGAAGTCCGGCGCAATGCACGTCTGTCCTGCGTTTAAAAATTTCGCCCATATTATAGACTTAGCTGTTTTATCAATGTCAGCTGTCTCATCCACGATAGCCGGGCTCTTTCCTCCGAGCTCCAGTGTAAGCGGTGTTAGATTATCCGCAGCCGCTTTCATGACTATCTTGCCAACCGCTGTTCCTCCGGTAAAAAATATATAATCGAATTTCTCTTTTAAAAGTGCAATGTTTGCTTCTGTACCGCCTTCAACAACAGTAACGTGCTCCCGCGAAAAGACCTGTTCGACTATTTTTTTGATAAGTGCAGCAGTCTGCGGTACATACCTTGAAGGCTTAATGATCACCGTGTTGCCGGCAGCAATAGCCCCGACGAGCGGAGAAAGAGTAAGCTGAACAGGATAGTTCCATGGCGATATTATTAGTATATTGCCATACGGCTCCATTTTTATAGTGCTTTTTGAATGAAACGAAGCAAGAGTCCCACGAGTCGTTTTGGTTCTCGTCAAGCGTCTCAGCTTTTTCTCATAGTTCTTTATGCCGCTTATAACAAGCGCGAGCTCGGAAACATACACCTCGAATGCGCACTTGCCAAAATCCGCCTGCATAGCATCATAAAAACCCTGTTCAGATTCCTGGAGAGCCAGCCTTAGCTTTTTTAGTTTTTCTATCCTGAAATTAATATCCCTTGTTTTGCCTGCCCTGTAAAAATCCCTCTGCATCCCCAGGGTCTTTTTGATTTCGCTCATTCTTTGCTCCTTTTGCCGCTATCTTTCGTATTCATAAAGGTCATCGATACGCTCATAAAGAAACTTCTGCATATCTGCTACTGCTTTGTTATAAACCACCGGTCCAACGCTTTCCAGTATGAAGTCCAGTGTTAGCTTTGCTTTAAGCTCTCCTATAGGCTGGTCCATTTCGCCAGCGAAATAGACTTCTACCTGCTCAAGCAATATATCATACTTTTGTTCGTCTATTTCTATTTTCCCCATAACGTCCTCCGAAAAAAACAATTCCTGTCTATTATACTATATTTTCAATCTTTTTCCATAGATATTTATATTTGAGTTCAATTGTGGATATTAACAATACATTTTTGCACATAAAAAAAGAGCCGCTCATATTCAGCAGCTCTTTCATATCCCTTACATTCCATCCACAGCCATATCTATCTGCGCCGTGTTCTTTACTCCCACGATGGCAGACACCACTCCTGCCTGCTTCAGTACAAAGTCAAGTGCATATCGTGTCATCGAAGTGCCAATCGTACTACACACCTCTCTTATTCTTTCCAGAGCTTGCGCTTGCTTCTGCGTCATATCCGGCACCCATTCGGGCTGTTCCTGTTTTCTAGAGCCTTCCGGCGGCGTTTGCCCCTGTTTGTACTTGCCTGTCAGCAGGCCGCTCTGCAGCACACGGTACGGAACCAGCGCTATCTGCTCTCTTGCGCACACATACATTATATCTGCTACCGCATCAATGTTCAGCAGAGACAATGCAGGCTGGCACATCACCGGACGAATAAGTCCGTTATCGTCGCACGCTTTTAAAAGCTTCACCATCTGCAGCCCGTTGTAGTTGCTGACCGCCCAGTGTCTTATCCTGCCTTTTTTTATTTGTTCATTCATTGCCCCCGCAAGCTCTTCTGGCGTAGTTTTTTCATCAAACCTGTGCGCATAATATATATCTACGTAATCGCTGCAAAGCCGCTTTAAGCTCTTTGTCAGGTTGTGCTCTATAGCTGCTGCGCCAAGCCCCTCGTCTAGCGGTCCGTCGCCTACGCTCATGCCGACCTTCGTTGCAACTATAACATCATGCCTGCGTCCTTTCAGCGCTGCTCCTATACACTCTTCCGCTACTCCGCCTGCACTTCCAAGCTTCCTTGCATACCCTTCATATATGTTCGCAGTATCTATGAAGTTTATTCCCCGCTCCAACGCATAGTGCACTAGTTTAACAGAGTCTTCCCTGCCCACTGGCGTGCCGAACGTCATAGTACCAAGGCATATAGTTGATACTTCAAGTTCTGTTTTAGGTACTTTCCTGTATTCCATCGTTTCTCCTTTGCTGCTATTTCTTCAGCTGCTCTATTGCTTGTTTGATAGCGTCGGTCATATATTCTATCGTTTCGTCACCTATGCCGCACCACCAGGGCAAGCTGAAAGAGTTATCCCACCATTCGTCCAATACAGGACATTCATGTTCGCTGAATCCCATCTTCTCAAATAGCGGGAAGTTATAGAGCGGCCAGTACTGAACTATGCAGCGCATCTTATAGTCATTTACGAGTATATCCATAAGGTCATTCCTGTCCTTGCCGTTCGTGCCTTCAAAGTGCATGACGAACTGATGGTGTACATGCTTGCAGCCCTGCGGAATCTTATTGAAAGTTATCTGCGGTGTGTGAGCCAGCGCTTTTCTTATCTTCATCCCCTGCTCTATAAGCTTTTCATTCACATCATCAAGCCGCTTTAGCATGACCGACCCAAGTGCGCACTGTGCTTCACCAAGACAGAAGTTATACGGCCACTGCCCTTCGATGTCGATGTCTACTGTGCTCATAGCAGGCACCCAATAGCGCTCACGGCCTTCGGGAAAAGCTTTAGCGCCCACGAACCGCAGTCCCGGCACCAGCGCCGCATCCTCGTCACTCTTCACGGTCAGCATACCGCCTTCTCCCAGTGTGGATATGTTCTTTGCTGTCTGGAACGAAAAACAGCCGAAGTCACCGAATGTACCGCACATCTGTGCGCCTATCATTGCTCCCGGCGCCTGCGCACAGTCTTCTATAACCTTTAATCCATGCTTCTTGGCTATCTTCATAATAGCAGGCATATCCGCCGGCATTCCCAGCAGATGAACGGCTATTATCACCTTTGTTCTGTCTGTTATCTTTCTTTCGATGTCCTGCGGGCTAACGTTCCATGTTTCTTTATCCATATCCGCCCATACTATCTTTGCGCCGTGCATTCCCGCCGCTATCGCCGTCGAGCAAAAAGTGTAAGCAGGCACGATTACTTCATCTGCTTTTTCTATCCTGCACAACGCCATAGCAAGCACCAGCGCATTCGAAGCGTTGTCCACTGCAAACGCATGCTTTGCTCCGGAGTATTCCTCAAAATCCTTTTGAAACTTTCGCATGTGTGCCCCTTGGGTAAGCACATCGCTGTTCTTCATAACATCTGTTACCGCATCTATCTCTTCCTGAAGGTATGCACTCATCTTGCCCGGAAACGGAACCTTATATCCTCCGTCCATGCCCCTTCCCGAAACATCGCCCTTTTGTTTTTTATCCATAATATGCCCTCCTGTTTATTTGCTGATATTAGGATATTACGTCAACACAAAAAAAGACATAGCATTATCGGTCAGTTTCACCGATGCCATGCTCTGTTTCCTAAACTCTGCTTTGTTTTCTGTATTGCTGCGGAGACATGTGTTTATGGCGTTTAAAGAAGTTAGACAACCCGGAAGCGCTCTCAAAGCCGCACATCTGCGATATCTGCTCAATTGTGATTTTATCTTTCTTTAGCAGGTGTTCTATGTAATTCAGTCTTGTTTCAACATGCTTTTCCTTAAATGACACTCCGTACATCGAGCGTATCACCCTTGAAAGCTGGCTGCAGCTTAAATGCACAAGCCCGCAAAGTTCTTCTATCTTTGCGCCTCTGTTATAGTTCTGGTCAAAATAGTTGTCTATTATTGTTTCCGTCCTTGCCGAAATTGCCATTCCGTCCGTTTTTTCCGTTTTCGCAGCTCCGCAGCACTCCCGGCACAGCTTTGTCATTACCACTGTAAGCAAGCTTGAAACAATGCCTTTATACCCTTTAAGCTCTGCCGCCAGCTCTTTTTCTATCTCCCTCAGTGCCGCTAATACGTCCTGGTTGTCTTTTATTAAAATAAAACCGCCACTCAATATCCGTTCCGTCAGCGGCAGTGCGATATCGTCATTTTTGCTTTTTACAGCTTCCAGGGAGAACTTGAATATATACTTTGCCGTCACCGGGCTTTCCATGCTCTGAATGTGATACTTTTCCGGCGCTATAAGCAGTATCATTCCCGGCTCGAAGCGCACCGTTTCACGGCCAACCGTCACGCTGCCGTTCCCTTCAAGGAAATAATGCATCTCGAAAAAAGAGTGCGAATGTATCTCTGAATCAACTGTCCTCTCAAGATAAAAAGCATCAGAAAAAACGAACACTAATCTGTTCTCGTTTATAGTAACGGGTATGTTAATTATGGTGGAGCTGCCCATGTCAAGCCTCCGAATAAATCTATGATATGATTATATCTTTCTTTGGCTCCATTCTCAACTTAAAAGCTAAGAAATAAAAAAGAGCGGGTAATACCGCCCTTATATTTTTCAATCAAAGTAATACTCCGCATGCTGTCCTCTCAACAGGCCCGCTCAGCCGGAGGTTATAGTCATTGTCAATCTCGACTTCCAGCGTACCGCCCGGCATATGCACGCTTACTTTTTTATCAACCAATCCCTTTTTATAAAGGACCGCTACAACTGCACAGGAGCTGCTCCCCGATGCAAGAGTATACCCCGCTCCACGCTCATATATTTCTATAACTGCACTGTTTCTGTCCAAAACCTGAACAAATTGTACGTTGGTCCTGTTTGGGAATATCTCATGGTTCTCGACCATAGCCCCGGTTTTAATGACATCAATATCATTGACATCATCAACGATGAACACCGCATGAGGGTTGCCTACTGAGGCCGCAGAGAATAACCAGTCTTCTTCGCCCAATCTAATTTTAATATCAAGTGCTTCGCGCTTATCTGATATAACAGGTATTTGTGCCGGCGCAAATGTTGCTTTGCCTATATCTACCGTTATGTTATCAACATCTCCGTTATTACCAATATCTAACGAACACCATACGACATGTCCGCCGACTTCTACACTTATCTTAGTTTTATCCGTATACCCCATGCCATACAGATAATCTGCAAATATCCTCAGTCCGTTACCGCTCTTTTCAGCAGTGCTGCCGTCCGGGTTATATATCGTCAATCCGAAATCAGCACGCTTAGATTCGGTTGCAAGCAGTATACCGTCAGAGCCTATCCCGAAGTGTTCGTCACATATCCTCACGACGTTTTCTTTACAAAGCTCAAAGCTTATATTCGCTGCGTTAAAAACAATATAATCATTGCCAAGACCGTGGCTTTTGAGCCATCCGTCTTTTTGCCTTACTATTTCCCTTACTGCATTTATGTCATTCATATCAGTACTCCGCTATCAGTTAACGAAATTGTCTAAATATTTATCAAATCCATATGTGTTTATCAGCTTCTTTAGGGTTGCCTGTCCTGCAACTCCGTCTGCAGTTAGGCCGTGGTCGCTCTGGAACTTCTCCAGCGCTTCTTTTGTACCAATGCCGAAGTATCCGTCTGCACTTGTGCTGTAGCCGAGCGTGGCAAGCATCGATTGCATGTTTTTCACTCTGGCCGCAGGTATGCAGCCATACCTCGGCCACTCGTATACCCTCTTGAAAAGAGCATCGGGAACAATGCCGTTGTTGTTCCTGCCCGGATAGTTGTAAGAAAAGAAGTAGTGATTATCAATTTTAGCATAAAGCGTATTTCTGCCTGCGCTTCCGCTCGGGTTAAAGAAGTAAACGTTCTGCGGAACGACCCAGTTCTGATCGTCAAGCACCATTCTTGCTGCGTCGTAACACGCCTGGCTGGGTACTATATCAGGGCTGTATGCTGTAAACTGTCTTGGCGCTTCAACCACCGCTTTTATAGTATTGCCAAAATAGTTCGGGTTGAGCACACGGTTCATGATGACATTACCAACAGCGATTTTACCCTCCAGCGACTGGCTTTTCGATTCCCCGTGTATCACCTGCGCTACCATCAGCAAATCCGTATCGGTATAATCATAGTAGTTAGTCGAAAAACCCATCTTGTTATAATAGCTGTCTGATTCTACCCTATATCCCGCTACTATAGCGTTGATATCCTGACTTGGCGCTTGCGTCTGCGTCGGCTTTTCCGTTGGGATTGGCGTCGGCTTCTCCGTCGGAGTGGGCGTCGGCTTCTCTGTAGGTTTTGGCGTTGCCGTTGTCGTAGGTACAGGCGTCCTTGTCGGGCTTGTCGTCTGCGTCGGGCTTGTTGTTTGCTCTGTAGTGTTTTCGTATGTTTCTGTATCCGGACGTGTCAGCTCCGGTAACGTCGTTTTAATAGGTGTTCTTGTCGGCTCGCTTTGCTGAGTTTGCACCGCTGCAAGAATGCTTCCCGGAATCTCATCTTCGCTTGTCTGCGCCCTTCCGTCCGGCACAAGTATGAACACCAAAGTCACAGCAATAATCAGAGTCCCTGCTCCGGCATAAGCGAACAGTTTTCTGCGTTTAACTTTCTTCGCTGCAGCATTTACTGCCGGTGCGCCTTTTTTCTTAAAGAGAGCTGCTGTCCGGGCTACCAGTACAGTTATGATTGCTTTGGCAATTTTAAAGAATTTCTTTTTACTGCTGCTCTGTCTGCTTTCCGGTAGCGCTGCCTGTTTTCTTTTGTTCGTTATCCTTTTCTTTATCGCATAAACAAGTCGCTTTACTGCACTTCTCTTATCGTTTGGCGTTCTATTTTTCACCGGTTCTTTTTTGAGTATAGTATCATCAGCTGTTTTTTGTTTTTTTCTATATCGTTTTGGTTTGCCTGCATTTTCCGGGTTGGAAAAAACAAGCCCCGCAAAGCCTTTGCGTTTTACGCTCTGCTTTTTTGCTGCCATTCTGCTTTTTTGTTGGTTGCTTTTGCTGCCCTGGTCGTTTTTATCCGTCCTTTTCGGCATGCTTCCTCCATTCGAAAGGGTATAATATGCTTTTTCTGATTATATACTAACCTTGATTTTACATTTTGTCAACACAACCGTAACATATCTGTAATAATTACCCTTGACCTATATACCATATTATATCAAAAAAGCCGCATCAGCGCCATGCTGTTACGGCTAAAATTTTTACACTTGTTTTTGCGCCTTTGCTCTATCGTTCTTGTCGAGCAGCGTTTTGCGAAGTCGTATGCTCTTTGGCGTCACTTCCACAAGCTCATCATCTGCTATGAACTCCAGGCTCTGCTCCAGGCTAAGCACCGTTGCAGGAGTCAGCCGAAGCGCTTCGTCAGAGCCGGAAGCCCTTGTGTTGGTAAGCTGCTTTTTGCGGCAAACGTTTATCACGATATCTTCGCCCCTTGCGTTCTCGCCGACTATCATGCCGTTATAGACGCTGACGCCCGCCCCTACGAACAGCCGTCCTCTTTCCTGCGCGCTATAGAGGCCGTATGCTGTCGTCTCGCCTCTCTCGTGCGCTATTATGGAGCCTCTCTGCCTCTCTGGGATATCGCCTGCATAGTCTCTGTATCCGCAGAATACGTGGTTGAGAACACCGTTGCCTTTTGTGTCCGTCATGAACTCGTTTCGGTAACCAATAAGCCCTCTTGCCGGGATCTTGAACTCCAGCCTTGTCGCCGCTCCTTCTGATGACATGTCTACAAGCTCACCACGCCTTGACGCAAGTTTTTCTACAACAACACCTGTATATTCGCCCGGCACGTCTATCATAAGAAGTTCAAACGGTTCTGTTCGAACACCCTTATCCTCTTTGTATATGACAGCAGGACGGGACACTGAAAACTCGTATCCTTCCCTTCTCATAGTCTCTATAAGTATTGAAAGGTGAAGTTCTCCCCTGCCGGAGACTTTGAAAGAGTCTGTCGAGTCCGTCTCTTCCACACGCAGGCTGACGTTTGTTTCAAGCTCCCTCATCAGCCGCTCTCTTAAATTCCTTGAGGTTACGAACTTGCCTTCTGTACCTGCAAACGGGCTGTTGTTGACTATAAAGTTCATTGATACAGTCGGTTCGTCTATCTTAACGAACGGCAGAGCTTCCACATTCTCCGGGTCGCACACAGTTTCGCCTATGTTAATGCCCGGTATGCCGGCTATTGCGATTATGTCACCAAACTGCGCCTGCTGAGTCTCTGTCCGGTCAAGGCCGCTGAAAGTAAACAGTTTGGATATTTTGACGTTTTGTCTTGATCCGTCGTCTTTGCACAGCACCGCCTGCATGTTGCGCACAGCGCTGCCGCGCTCAACTCTGCCGATACCTATCCTGCCAATGTAATCGTCGTAGTCTATATTGGATATCAATACCTGCAATGGCCCGTCGATATCGCCCTGCGGCGCCGGGGCGTGCTCCATTATCGCATCAAAAAGAGGTGTTATGTCTTCAGTCTGGCTGTGTGCATCAAGAGACGCAGTACCGTTCTTTGCCGAAGTATAAACTACCGGGAAATCCAGCTGGTCTTCGTCTGCGCCAAGCTCTATGAACAAATCTATTATACCGTCTACAACGGCTTCCGGTCTTGCTCCCGGTCTGTCTATCTTGTTGACTACCGCCATGACATGCTTTTTCAGGGCAAGCGCTTTTTTAAGCACGAATCTCGTCTGCGGCATACATCCTTCAAACGCATCAACAAGCAGCAGCACGCTGTCTACCATCGTCAGCACACGCTCTACCTCGCCGCCGAAGTCGGCATGGCCCGGTGTGTCAACTATATTTATCTTGACTCCCTTATATTCAACCGCAGTATTCTTAGATAGTATCGTTATTCCACGCTCCTGTTCTAAGTCTCCCGAGTCCATGACCCGCTCTCTTACAGCTTCGTTCGTGCGGAAAATTCCAGACTGCCGCAGCATCTGGTCTACCAGCGTTGTCTTGCCATGGTCTACATGCGCCACTATGGCAATGTTTCTTATCTTTTCCTGTGTTCCCATCTGTTCCTCTATTCTAAAATTTTAAAATTATATCTTTTTAATTACCTTGTTCAGGGCTCTGGTGTCAATTATGTATTGATACCTTTTACTTACTGCCTATTTTGTCAATAACAAGTATAAACGCACCGCATACCGCGCCCGCGAACGATGCGGCAACTCCCAGCAGTATATACTGGTTCTGTGTTACAATATACCCCCACAGCGCAAACAACCCCAGCAGAACCATTCCGTGTATGAACAGCTTATGGCTTAATACTTTTCTTAATTTCTTCATGTATTCTCCTTATGCTGACTGCTGATTATATCTTTATTAGCAATTTATTTCAAGCTCAATATTTTTTATATCGAGTAAGTCCTTCATTATAGACATCTATTTTTATTCTATATAACCAGAACTCCCGGTCCGGACATTGCGCTCCTGCCTCCGGACAACGGAGTTACTTCTATCTGTGTGTCTATGCGCTCTTTGAGCTCTTTTACATGCGATATAACGCCTATGAGCTTGTTCTGGCGGTTGCCAAGTGTGGAGAGCGTCTGCAGCGCAAGCTCCAGGTAGTTCTCGTCAAGAGAAGCAAAGCCTTCGTCTATGAACAGCGAGTCTATCTGCGTCCTGCCCGAAGACATCTCTGAAAGCCCGAGCGCAAGCGCAAGTGAAACAACAAAGCTCTCTCCGCCCGAGAGGTTGCTTACTGGCCGCTGTTCGCCCGCCTGATAGTTGTCTATCACGTTTATCTCCAGCGGACTTGTAGTGTTCTCATTATCACGCACCAGTATATATCTGTCGCTCATCTTTTTCAAACTCTCGTTGGCAAAGCGCAACAGTACATCGAACGTTATACCCTGCGCTATCCTGGAAAACTTGATGCCGTCGGCAGAACCTATCAGTCCGTTAAGATCGCTCCATTTCTTGAACTCGTCACCCGCTTTTTTCTCCTCTGCCAGCAGTTCTTTTACCTGTTTTTTGTTCTGCTCGTTGATGCTAAGCGTCTGCCTTGCCTCACCCTTCCTTACGCCGAGAGCTCTGGACAATACGCTGAGGCTGGCTGATAGCTGCTGCATCGTCCGGGCAGGCTGCTGCTCTGCACTTTTGGCAAGACTGCCAAGCTGCTTTCTTATCTCTTCGCCTGTATCCGTCTGGCCTGCTGTATCTAGCTTATCCGTCTGACCTGCCATACTTTGCACTTCGCTGTAAGCCGTATCAAACACTTCCCCATATTCGTCTATCCTGTTTTTCGTGCTTGTGATGTCTGCGGAGTTGCCTGCCTCGTCCGCTTTAGCAGCTTCCGTCTGCCGTCTTATCTGAATCGTTTTTGTTTCGGCGGCTTCGAGCGCATCCTCCTGTGTCCTTTCCTCGTCATCAGCGTTTTTGTCCCCGAAAAGTTCCTGCCTTTCCGATACGATATCTTTCGTATGCTTTGCAACAGTCTCTAGCTCTTTTATAAAAACGGCTTTACGCCTCTCGTATTCGCCTATAGTCTGCTTTGCATGCTTTATCTGCTGAACATCTTCGCTGACTTCACCAAGTTGTCTAGTAAGCCTCAGAACTTCTGCTCCAACCGATGATATCTCTTCGCTCATTTTTCTTGCTTCAACAAGAACTCTTTTGATATCTGAAGCTTCTTGCTCCAGCGCTTCATTGGAACTGCCTTCGAATTCCTCTAGCAGTTTTTCCTTGCCGGCTATAGCCGCTTCGTTGTCTGACAACGCCTTTGCCTGTACGCTTACTTTATATGTTACATCCGTTATGCTGCTCTCGTTTTTCTTCTTCTGTTCGTCGAGCTTCCGGCGTTCTTCCTCAGCTTCTTTTACGAACGTGGTCTCTATATCTTCGTGTGCACTCGGATGCTCCAGAGCACCACAGAGCGGACACGGTTCGCCGTCTTTAAGCTGTTTTCTCTGCTCGCCGTACTTTTCCTGCAGTTTGGCATAGAGAAACTTCTCCTGATTCTCCTTTATACTTTCATCTATCTTTTTGCTTTCCGCTTCAAGTTTTTCAAGCGAAACTTTAAGCGTTTCCTGCTCTGCGGCAGCCTGTTTGATCTGGTCTCTGGCTTTTAGAAGCGGCAGCGCTTCTTCAAGCTTATCCTGCCTGTCCGTCCATGTCTTTTCGCTTCTGCCCCGGAGCAGTTTGCTGCGCTGTTCTTTCAGCTTAGTTTCTTTTTGCTCTGCCTGCTGCAGCTCTGCGCTAAGATGCTCTGTGATTATCTGCGCTTCGTTGTCCGCTTCATAAAGCAGGCGGAGCTGATTGTCATCTGCATCCGGCAGATGCTTTTTTAATATCCCCAGTATATTTTTCTTCTGATTCAATATATCTTCATCATCTGAAGCGATATCACGTTTCAGCCTGTTTTCTTCTTTTTGTGCGTTTTTCTTTTTAAGGTCTAGCTCTCTTACAGCAGTCAGAGTCTTAGCAAGCTGTGCGCTCTGCTGTTTTTGCTTTTTCTCTTCATTCAAAGCTGCGTCCAACGCTTTTTTCTTTTCTTCTAAAGTCTTGCCTATTTGACGTTGCATTTCCAACAGCCCTTCAAGAGCTTTTTCGCTTTCCGCTCTGCTTTTGAACGCAGAGATACCCTCGTCAGTTTTCGTTTTTAAAGTATCCAGCCATGCTATAGAAGTATCTATTGTCTCAAGTTCCTGCTCAATTGCTTTAACCTTCTCAGGCTCGAGTACGCTGACCGTCTCTTTTTTTATGCGTATCTCTTCAAGCCGCGTCTTATACTCCTTCTGTTTGTTATATACCGCAACGGAGATACGCCTGTATATATCTGTTCCGGAGACCTGCTCGAGTATCTCTGCACGCTGCCCGGAATTTGCGCTGAGGAACTCTGCAAATTTGAACTGCGCCAACATTACCGAGCGTGTGAACTGATCATAGTCCAGCCCTATTATTTCTTTTATCCTGCCAAGCGCCTCTGTTTTATTGTCTGACAGCGCTTTTCTTGAACCGTCTGCCATGATCTCGAAAAGCTCGTTCTTTGGCGGCATGAAAGGCTTGGCACTTCGCAGTGTCCTGCGGTGCTCAAACACGCCTGCATATCTTTTACCGCCTGAAACGAAAACCGCTTCCGCCCGACATTTGTCTGAGTTGCGGTTCATTGCCTCGTCGTGTTCGGCGCTCACTGTTATTCTTGGCGTCCTGCCATAGAGTGCAAGACACATAGCATCTAGTATAGTGCTCTTGCCCGCTCCCGAAGGCCCGACTATAGCAAACAGCCCCAGCGAATAAGCGTTGTCGGTAAAGTCTATTTCGAACCTGCCGTAGAGTGAGTTTATGTTTTCGATAGCCACTTTTTCTATTCGCATAAGTCACTCTCCTCTACATCCCGCACTATCTCGTCAAAGCAGCGTATCATTTCATCTCGGCGCTGTCCGTGCACTTCGTTGTCGTCAAGACATCTTAAAAACACATCCTGCACCCTCATTGACTCGAGCGTTTGCGTCTCTGCCTGTGCGCTTAGTATACTGCTGACCGCCGCTCTGCTGCGTATACTCAACACTTCGACTCCCGTCCCCTTTACAGCTTCATTCACGTCGAATGCCAGTGAAGAGCGGTGCTCTTTGCCTGTATATGTGACTTCGACCCAAGAGCCGGCTTCGATTTGCCCTAACTGACCTATTATTTCATAATATTCGCCCGAAACAGCGTAAAGCTGCTGAAAGACCGGCACTTCGATTCTTTCCATGTCTTTAGCCTGTACGTCGTATTCCAGCACATACTTAGGATTGCCTATCTCTGAAAAGCTCATGCACAGAGGTGAACCGCAGTATCTTACATTTTGTCTGCCCGCCACAGCCTGCTCGCTGTGTATGTGCCCAAGCGCTGTATAGTCAAGCTCGCTTGGGAAGGTATCTGCACCCACATGCCCAAGGCTGCCGACATATAGCTCACGTACACCGTCTCCTTCGTGCGTTACGCTTCCTGCCGCGAACAGATGCCCCATTGCAACTATCGGAACGCCCGCTTGTCTTTTGAGCGCTGCGTCTGTTACATCCTTGTAGAACTGCCTGGTAGCAGCGGCCACGGCATCGTCGGAGGAGCTTGTATCGTCTGCAGACAGCCGAACTATTTCGTTCTTGCGAAGATAAGAAACAGCACAGCAAATCGCCGCTGTATTGCCGCTTTCATCCTTCAGTTCTATTACGTGTTCATCCGGCTCTCCAGGTAGCCCGATCACGTGTATATCAAGGCTGCGCAGTATACCCGAAGGGGCCTGCAGCCTCGTCGGGGAATCGTGGTTGCCGGATACTATAACGACCGAATGACATTGTGTTTTCAGTATGGAAGTTAGAAAATTATAATAAAGCTGCTCTGAAGCTCCGCCGGGTGCGCCGTTGTCGAACACATCGCCGGCAACGAGCAGAGCATCTATATTCCTTTCCCTGATGGTTTCTATCAGCCATGACAGGAACTTCTCGTGTTCTGCTGTCCTTTTTCTGCCGTAAAGAGCGTGGCCTATGTGCCAGTCTGATGTGTGAAGTATCTTCATGCAGCCTCCATAAAAATTCAATCGTGATCGTCTTATTTATTTTACCATGACACCCAGCCTAATACAATTATCGCTGAGTTAAAAGGATGTATAGAAAAACGCAGAAGGCTTTTGACTAACCTCCTGCGTTACTTTTCTGATTTGTTAAATAATATTCTTACTACTCGAATTTAAGGCTTATGTCCAGCGGATAAAGCGAGTTGGTAAGCGCTCCTATCGATATGAAATCCACGCCTGTCTGCGCAACTTTTGCGAGGTCCTTTTGATCCATGTTGCCGGAAGCTTCGGTCAGCGCCCTGCCGTTTATATACTTTACAGCCTGTGCCATCTGCTCGTTGCTCATATTATCCAGCATTATTATGTCAGCGCCGGCTTCCAGCGCCTGTTTTACCTGTTCAAGCGTCTCAACTTCTATCTCAATTTTAAGAGTATGCGGCACTCCCTGCCTTGCCGATTCCACAGCGTTTTTTATACCACCCGCTGCTTTTATGTGGTTATCCTTTATAAGCACTCCGTCCGAAAGCGAGAAGCGGTGGTTGAACCCGCCGCCTGTTTTAACGGCATGCTTTTCGAGCATGCGCAGGCCGGGAGTAGTTTTCCTTGTGTCAAGTATTTTCACATCGTAGCCTTCTACTTTTTTAACTGTATTTCTGGTGTTGGTTGCAATACCGGACATCCTTTGCATAAGATTGAGCGCAAGCCTCTCTGCCATCAGCACGTTGGCGGCGTTGCCCTCGATAGTCGCAATGAGATCGCCCGTTTTTACTTCCTGTCCGTCTTCAAAAAAGCTGTCTATCTTAATATCTTTGTCTACATATGCAAATACCGCTTTTGCTGTATCTATACCGCACAGAACGCCTTCTGCCTTTGCGATGAACCTTCCCTTTATATTTTTATCTGCCGGAACAGTGTTCATTGTTGTAACATCGCCCAGCCCCAAATCTTCGGCAAGTGCAGATTCTATAAGCCTTGCCAGAGAAAAATCTATCATCAGTAAGCTCTCCCTTCATCTATACGGTAATGCGCGCCCACAGATTTCTTGCGTGATATTGCACCCTTGATAACTTCTTTTGCAACTGTCAGCATGTTGTATAGCTCCATCTGTTTGATGTCCTCAAGCTTTGCGTCCCTCAGCAGACAAAGCATTTCGGTGACAAGCTCCAATCCGTATTTCATGCTGGGACCAATACGGAGTATCCCGCAGTATTTAACCATTATGCCTTTCAGTTCTATCATCATCTCCTGCGTATCAAACTGTTTGTCTACAGTGTCTATTATCTTTGGTATGCTTATATCAAAATCTTCTCCGGTAAACTCTTCGTTGACGACCTGAGCACAGTGCTTGCCGAACACAAGGCATTCCAGAGTCGAGTTGCTTGCCAGCCTGTTTGCTCCGTGTACGCCTGTCATTGCCGACTCTCCGCAGGCAAGAAGACCTTTTACGTTCGTTCTTCCCTGAAGGTCTGTTATTATTCCGCCCATCATATAATGCTGGACCGGGCCGACAGGTATAAAATCTTTCGACATATCTATGCCGCTTTCCATGCATTTTTTATAAATAGTGGGAAACCTCTTTTCGAGGAACTCTTTTGTTTTTGCGGTTATATCAAGCTTGACATAAGGAGAAGCCTGGTTCTGTATCTCCCTGTAGTTCTCTCTTGCTACAATATCCCTTGGCGCAAGCTCTGCAAGCGGATGCCTGTCTTTCATAAAGCGCTCTCCTGCATCGTTTAGCAATATGCCGCCCTCGCCTCTGACTGCTTCGGATATCAAAAAGCACTGTCTGTTTCTGTTCTCCGGCGTATACATACCCGTAGGATGGAACTGTATGAACTCCATATTAGCAAGCGCTGCGCCCGCTCTGTGGCCAAGTGCGATCCCGTCTCCCGTTGCTACGCACGGGTTGGTCGTGTATCTGAATATCTGCCCTATCCCGCCGGTCGCAATTATAACGTGCCTTGTTTTGTATACGAACCATTCTCCCTTTTCATAGACGCTAAGACCGCAAACCTGCCCGTCCTGAGTAAGCACATCTGCTACAAAGGAGTTTTCGTGCACCTTTATGTTATCTTTTCCAAGCACCGTTTTCTTTAGTGTCCTTACCATCTCGAGACCGGTAGCATCGCCGCCTGCATGAAGTATTCGGTTCATGCCATGCCCGCCTTCTCTTGTTGTCAGCAGGTTGCCTTTACGGTCGTGGTCGAAGTTTGCACCCAGCCGGAGCATCTGTTCTATCTGTTCCGGACCTTCTTCAACTATCGTCCGGACGGCGTTTTCATCGCACTCGCCCGCTCCGGCGTTCATTGTATCCTGAAAATGATAAAGGAATGTATCGTCCTTTTCCGTAACAACGGCTATCCCGCCCTGAGCCAGAGAAGAACTTGAGTCTTCAATCTGCTCTTTTGTGAACAGAGCGCAGGAAAGGCGCTCGTCAAGGTGATACGCCGCATACATCCCGGCAAGACCGCTGCCTATTATTGCGACGTCGGTTTTTAATATCTTTGCGCCTTCAATGTCGGCTATATATCTCTTCATACTTATCCCCTTCAGCTAAGCTCCAGCATACGCTCCAGGCTTCTGCCCGCTTTTTCAATTATGTCTTCGTCAAGATTTATGACGTTCTTTTCTTCTTTGAGGGCGTAATAAACATCTTCCAGCTTAGTCTTTTTCATGTTGCGACACAAAAGCTTTGGCGACATGAGATAGAACTCTTTGTCCGGATTGTTTTTCTTAAGTACGTGCAGTATTCCCATCTCTGTACCTATTATAAAGCGCTTGCCTTCGGATTTTCCTGCATAGTCGATTATACCGGCAGTACTGCCAACGTAGTCTGCGCTGTTTACAACTTCTTCTGTGCATTCCGGGTGAACAAGCAATTGCGCATCCGGCATATGTTTTCTTGCTTCATTCACTTCTTCGATGCCTATCTGATGGTGCACTATACAGTAACCGCAGAATGGTATGATCTGCTTTTCGGGCAGCTGTTTTGCAACAAACCTTGCAAGATTTTGGTCGGGAACGAAGATTATTTTTTCCTCTTTAAGCTTTGAAACGACTCTGACTGCGTTGGAAGACGTTACGCAAACATCGCTTACAGCCTTTACTTGCGAAGTGGAATTCACATAGCTGACCACTGCAGCCCCCGGATGCTTTTCCCTGAGCTCTTTGATATCCTGCGGTGTGACCATATCTGCCATAGGGCAGCCAGCATCCGCCACCGGAAGAAGAACCTTCTTTTGCGGACTCAGTATCTTTGCGCTCTCCGCCATGAACTTAACTCCGCAGAAGACTATCATGTCCGCATCGTTTTCTTTTGCCTTTTTACTTAGGCCGAAAGAATCTCCAACCATGTCGGCAACATCTTGTATATCGCCTGTTTGATAATAATGAGCAAGTATTATAGCGTTCTTTTTTTCTTTGAGTTTCTTTATCTTTTTCTCTATATTTCGCATGTTCCCATCCTTATTTTGATATGTTCAAACAACCAAAAGCAGGTTCTTTACATTTTACAACCCCACAGCATAAAAAGCAACCGAATTGAGGGTATACTGTATATATAAAAAGGTTTGGTTCAGGTAAAGCAGGCATATAGAGGACATATGATATTTATAATATACCTCCCGCTGCTGTTCTAAATGGCTATAGCATTTTTCAGCGTGATATGTTAATATAACATCTGCGAATGTAAAGAAGTTGAAAATTTTTAGGAGAGATATAAAGAATGATATTAGTTAACGAAAACTACCAGCGGCTTCAGGGAAGCTATTTGTTTTCTGAAATAGCTAAGCGCATAAGCGCACATGGCTCTGACAACGTTATAAAGCTTGGTATTGGCGATGCGACACGTCCGCTTCCGCAGGCTGTAACAAAGGCTATGAAAGATGCTGTGGATGATATGGGTACAGCATCCGGCTTCCACGGATACGGGCCGGAGCAGGGATATGCATGGCTGCGCGAAGCTATCGCTGATAACGATTACGCAGGCTTGTCCATCTCTGCAGACGAGATATTTATTTCGGACGGAGCAAAGTGCGACACCGGCAACATCGGTGAATTATTCTCTGATACATGCACCGTTGCAGTGCAGGACCCGGTATACCCGGTATATGTTGATACCAACGTTATGGCAGGTCGCTCAGGTGAATTTGACCCAATAAAGAAAGCATACACAGATATAACATATCTTGCGTGTACGGCGGAAAATAGTTTTAAACCGGCTCTGCCCAGCACACCGATAGACATAATATACCTTTGCTACCCCAACAACCCGACAGGAACCGTGCTTACGAAAGCGGAGCTTAAAACCTGGGTTGACTATGCGAAGAAGAACGGTTCGATAATACTGTTTGACGCAGCGTATGAAGCGTTCATAAGAGAGGACGACATACCTCACAGTATTTATGAGATAGAAGGCGCTACAGAAGTTGCCATAGAATTCCGCAGCTTTTCCAAAACAGCAGGATTCACCGGTGCCCGCTGCGCATTTGCAGTAGTTCCAAAGGCGCTTTACGGTTATGATTCTGACGGAGAAGCGATGTCGCTCAATACCATGTGGAACAGACGCCATACCACCAAGTTTAACGGTGTGCCGTACGTTACCCAGAAAGGCGCACTTGCCTGTTATTCGCAGGAAGGCAAAGCACAGCTTAAAGAAACGATTGATTATTACCTTGCAAATGCAAAGATAATCACCGGCGGACTTAAATCACTTGGAATAGAATGCTTCGGCGGAGTAAACTCACCGTACATCTGGCTGAAGACTCCGAACAACATGCCATCTTGGGACTTCTTTGACAAGCTGCTCAATGAAGCGAACGTTGCTGGAACACCGGGTGCGGGCTTTGGAAGCGCTGGTGAAGGCTGTTTCAGACTGACGGCTTTCAACACTAAGGAAAACACCATAGAAGCAGTTGAGCGAATAAGCGCACTGAAATTTTAAATAGAAAGCCCTTGCTGCATTTATGGCAGAAGGGCTTTATTCTAACGATTTTTTATTAGCCGGACTAAACCCGGCTCTTTTTTATACTCCCGAACGTTTCTTTACAGCCACTGCCGCAGCTGCCATAAGCATCAATGCCGCTATTGCCACCCAGATTAACCAACCGGAGCTATCCCCTGTGTCCGGATTTTCTACAATAGTAACATCTTCGACCGAAACGACTTCGCCATCATAAGACAGGCTTATCTGTATAGCTACTGTGTCCTCTGTGAATGTTACATTTATATTGCTGCCATCCAATGTATATCCACCCATAGCTCCACTTGTCATATTGAGATTAAACGTGGCAAGAATAGTGTTGCTGCTATTTTTTATTACAAGAGTATGATCTGCGTACGGCACGATATCAAAGGTTACTTTGCCGCTTGCATCGGTTACACCAGTCTTTACAGTCGAGTGGAGTTCTATCGTATAACCGGCAAGCGGGTTTCCGCTGCCGTCGCTGAGCAGCGCTCCTAAACTGCCGGTCTGCACACCGTCAGCAATCTTCCACTGTGCATACAGCGTTGTGTCGCCTACAGGGAAAGTGAACATATCGCCCGGGTCATATGCGTCTCCGCTGCCGTCTTCCGCTGTGTTCCATCCGTTAAACTCGTATCCGCTGTTTGTAAGTGTGTTAGCTGCAACCACTATTTTCGACCCAACTGCCTGCGTAGACGAATCCGGTACGGTACCGGTGCCGCCGCCGTCGTTATAATCAAGATCGCAAAGTACGAGATATGCGCCGAAAGTCGGCATCCACTCGGTCGGAATATCTATTCCGTATGCTTCCTCCGTATCTTCTGTAAATATATAATGCGTATGTGTCATTGTTGTCGGCGGACTCGGGCTGATGGTATCTGTACCGAGCAGCACCGCCGCTGTGTCGGATATACTGATGCTGCCGTCACTACCCCCGCCGTGCCCGATATCACACGTACCTTCTGTGTGTTTTATGGCATATACGATACCGCCGGATATGGTAATGGTGCCGCCGTCGCCGCCGTCGCCGCCGCCGATCGCAGCGCTGTCATCGCCTCCCATGGCCGTCACCGTCCCGCCGGATATATGAATTTCCCCACCGTGGCCGTAATAGCCACCGCCGATGCCTGCGCCGCTATAGCCGCTATCGTTTTCGCTGCTGCCGCCTCCGTATGCCGTTACATCCGCAGTGCCCGATATATTGATCGTACCGCCTGAGCAATACTGGCCACCGCCAATGCCTGCACCGTATTCCCCGCCTGTGGTCGTCACATCCGCATCGCCTTCTATCGTGATGTCACCACCGTCCTTGCCTTCAGAAGAAGCATCGCAGCCGCTGCCAATCCCTGCACCGTTGTTGCCACCCGTCGCAGCCACCGTGCCGCCGGAGATATGTATCGTGCCGCCGCCGCTGTAGTAGCCGCCGCCGATACCTGCGCCGTCTGTGCCGCCCTGCGCACTCACACTGCCGCCGGTTATCGTCACGCTGCCGGTATCCTCCGCTTGTTCTCCGCTTCCGATACCGGAGCCTGTGCTGCCGCCCGTTGCTACCACCGTTCCGCCTTGTATCGTTACGTTACAGCCCTCGCTTGAACCACCGCCGATACCTGCCGCTTCATTGCCGCCTTGTGCACTAACAGTGCCGCCTGCTATTTCTATCGTTCCGCCGGTGGCAAAGCATCCGCCGCCAATACCTGCACTATAAGTCCCGCCTGTTGCCGTGACGTCAGCGTTTTCTGATATCGTGATCTTCGTATCTGCATCATCGTTATAAGGTGTGTATCCACTGCCGATGCCTGCTCCATACATACCGCCTGTTGCCGTGACTTTTACACTGCCTTTAATTGTAATGACTCCGCCGTCACCTTCGTAGCCGCCGCCGATACCTGCTGCCTCAATGCCGCCTTCCGCCGTTACATCCGCATTACCCGATATCGTGATAATCCCGCCTGCACAGTAGTCTCCGCCGCCGATACCTGCACCGTATTGGCCTAAGCCGCTTGACCCGCCGCCGTATGCCTTAACCGTGCCGCCTAATATGTTGATCGTGCCGCCGTTGACGCCATTGCTGCCGTCGCTGCCGTCGCCGCTGCCAATGCCCGCTCCGCCGTCAGTACCGCCGGTCGCCGTTATCGTACCGCTTGTTATTGTAATGCTTCCGCCGTTTCCGTAATAACCGCCGCCGATGCCCGCCGCTTCTGTGCCGCCCTTGGCCGTTACCGTACCGCCGGAAATATTTATAGTGCCGCCCGGGCTGTATTCACCGCCGCCGATGCCTGCTCCGTTTGTCCCCTCACATCCGGCGGTAATATTTCCGCCAGAAATATTGATTACGGTGGTGTTGGTTTCAACGTTATATCCGGTGCCGATGCCGGCGCCGCTTGCTCCACCTTCTGCCGTAACAGTGCCGCCGGTAATGTTGATCGTGCCGCCGCTGCCCCCGTTTCCACCGCCTATGCCCGCTGCATGGCTGTAGCCTCTTGCAGTTACAATACCGCCTGAAATTGTAATACTTCCACCGCTGCTGAGATTACCTCCGCCTATACCTGCAGCGAAATCACCACCGTTGGTTTCAACGTCTCCACCTGATATAGTTATGCTTCCAGCTTCCGCATTGTAACTGCAGCCTATACCGGCCGCTAAACTTCCGCCTATAACATCCAGTGTCCCAGTACCATTGATTTGAAGAGATACTCCACTCATGACACTTATCCCAGGCTCGAACTCTCCACTGGTCAGATATGTGTTCCCTGTAAATGCCAGCGTATTGCCGCTGCCCGAAAACTTGAGCGCACATGCGCCGGATGTTGCCGAATTGTCGATTTTCACTCCGCTTAGCGTGAGACTGACCCCAGCGCCGCACACGATTTTCATGTTAGTATACGTCACATCACCGGTGTTGGTCAGTGTGACCGTCAGCCCCGCATTTATCGTGATCGTAGAGTCGTTTCCGTATTCGGATAAGTCATGTGTGCTGTTTGAGCTGATCGTGCCGTCTGCCGCTAATGCAGGCAAAGGCATCAGTGCTAAAATCATTAGAACCGTAACCATAACGACGACTATTTTTTTCATATCTATTTCCCTTCTTAATAAGAGAACCGCCAGATTTAAACCCAGCGTTTCTTTAAAGTTCAATATTTAATATTTACACGTCTGCGCAATGCAAACATTGCTGCTATCATTGTCAGCACAGATGCTATCGCCGCCCAAACTAGCCAGTTAGAACCGCTGCCCGTATCCGGGTTTTCCATTATCGTGACATCTTCGACAGTTGTTTCTTCGCCGTCGAAGGATATATCTATCTGGACGCTTACAGTATGCCCGGTATATGTTACGTCTATCTCACTTCCGTTTATAACATATCCGCTTGCTGAACCTTCACTCATCTTTAGAGTGAACGTTGCTACTATAACGTCGCTGCTGTTCTTTATGATAAGAGTATGGTCTTTGAACAAAACATTAGAGAAAGTAACTTTGCCGTCCGAATCTGTTACTCCGGTAAGCACAACGGAATGAAGCTCTATCGTGTATCCAGGAAGAGGATCCCCGTTATCGTCTGTTAAAACGGTTCCTATCATCCCTCTCTGCCCGCCTGTGTCTTCCGCCCAAACTGCATATAGTGTCTTATCTTCAAGCGGCATCAACATTTTTTCGCCGCCGTTATAGCTCGTTCCTTCGTTGTCTTGCCGGGAATTCCAGCCTGTAAATACATAACCATCGTTGGTTAGGCTTGTTCCGTCGTCCAGCGTTATTTCCTGTCCGCCTGCTACTGTCGTCTCGAAGCCGCCGCTGCCTCCGTTCGCATCATAATCAAGAGTGTACAGCCTGAAATAACCGCCTGTTGCATCCGTCCAGTCTGCAGCCACTTTTATCCCGTATACAGAATAGTCTTTAAAAACAAGAGGATCTTTCGAATCCGACGATGTTTTATGTACATGTCCGTCTGGAATTATCGGTGGGTCTTCGTTTACAAGATCGTTCTTAAGAAAAACTGCACTTCCGCCCGATATCAGAATCAATGCGCCAGGACCAATATCCCCTTCCGGTCCGCCTGCATAAACGAGTCCGCCCGATATGGTAACTTCGCTATTTGCATCACGGTTAGTTACATAGTCGTTGACCACCGGTTCGACTCCAGTTGCTCCGTCGCCGATTCCTGCCGCAGCTACATATATCGAAATATCCGACTGAGCTATGAACAGTTCCAAATTATGCTCGTCTGGATTTTTTATAGACTGTAGAGCCTCCGCTTCCAGATCTATTTTAATTTCAGGTACCTTACTTAGCGCATATACTGTTCCGCCTGATATATTGATTATACCGCCGTGTCCTTCTTCACCGCCGCCTATGCCTGCGCCGTATCCTTCACTTGTTGCATTAATTATTCCACCTGAAATAGTTATAATGTTTGCATCGCCCATAACTCCACCACCGATGCCTGCAGCGCTCTCGCCGGCGATTGCATCTACCGTACCGCCCGATATTGTTATAACGCCGCTTCTACCATTGTATCCGCCGCCTATCCCCGCACTGCAGTGTTCGCCGCCGATTGCTTCTATTGTACCGCCTGATATGGTTATGATACCTCCGCTTGGCTGAGGTTCAACATCTTCTTCCTGAGGAAACCCGTCGCCGCTGCCGATGCCTGCTCCATATAAGGTACTCTCCGCTTTTACGCTTCCTCCTGATATCGTTATGGTTCCGCCATTGCCTCCGACACCGCCGCCTATACCTGCAGCTCCGCAAGTTGAGTAATAATAATCGTCAAATACTGTATCGCCTAATGCGTCCACCGTACCGCCTGTTATAGTTATCGAACCGCCGTCTCCATAACATCCGCCGCCTATACCTGCGCCGCCTGTGCCATAAGCCTTTACATCTGCTGTTCCTTCTATTGTTATAGTACCGCTGTCCGTATTTTTTCCGCCACCGATGCCTGCTCCGCCGTTGGCACCGCCTTTTGAAACAACGCTGCCACCCGAAACTTTGATAGTTCCTCCGTCAAGGCCTTCAACAGATGCATCATTTCCGCTTCCTATTCCCGCACCTTCCTGGCCGCCTGAAGCAGCAACATCGGCACTGCCGGATATCTCTATGGTGCCGCCGCCGCTGTAATAACCGCCGCCTATACCAGCTCCATCGATCCCGCCCAGGGCAGTAACGCTGCCGCCGGATATCTTGATGCTTCCGGTGTCAGCTGCTTCCTCTCCGCTTCCGATGCCTGCTCCGCCGTTTCCGCCTTCCGCTTCCACAGTTCCTCCGGATATTGTGACCGAAGCGCCCTTGCTTGAACCGCCGCCGATACCTGCTCCTTCTTTGCTTCCGTAGCCCTTAACAGTGCCGCCCTGTATATCTATCGTTCCGCCGGAGCCCAAAAAGCCGCCGCCGATGCCTGCTGCGCCTGCTGGTTCTATTCCCTGCAAATCATAGCCGCCGTATGCTGTAATATCCGCAGTGCCGGATATCTTGATGCTTCCGCCGTTGCCGTTATAACCGCCGCCGATGCCTGCTCCGCCGATACTGCCGTAAGCTTCGACGATGCCTCCTGATATCTCTATCGTCCCGCCGCCGCCGTAATCACCGCCGCCGCCGATGCCTGCAGCATGACTTCCGCCGTAAGCTTCGACATCTCCGCCAGTTATCTTAACTGTACCATTCGACATATTTATTCCTGCACCGATCCCCGCTCCGTTTTCACCGCCGGTAGCCTGCACATTGCCGCCTGAGATCGTGATGCTTCCTACAGCACCGTTATATTCTCCGCCGCCTAGTCCTGCAGCATCATCGCCGCCCAGCAGTGAAACGATATCGCTCTCACCACCTGTTATATTAAGTGATGTCCCTGACAGCACTTTGACGGCCGGCTCACCATAACCCGCTTTCAGATAAGAAGTATTTTTCAATATCAGCGTATTTCCTGCGCCGTCGAACGTTATCGGGCATGCGGTCGATGTAGCGCTGACATCAATGTTCAAATTATCTATCGTCAGTGTTGTACCGGCGCTGCAAAACACATTAACTTTTTTCGTGCCTGTAAGCGTCACTGCACCGCTTACGCCTATCGTATCTCCGTCTGAAGCAGTAGAAATATCAAACGACTCGCCATCGCCCACAACGTGGTCATAAGTCGCTGCCGATGCTACAGCCGGCATCATCGTAAAAACCATTAAAACAGTAATCAATACACCTAATACTTTTTTCATTACATAAATTCCCTTCGCTATAAACAAAAATAATAATCAGACTGGGTGTAGTTTTATCACGATAGGCAAGCGCCTGATATGGGATATGGCTTCTACAAATCTGGATGTTTCTTCACATAAAGTATATCTTATTTGCCATTGTTTTTCCAATAAAAAAACAACTTTTTTTGAAGATTCATCAATTTTCACATTAATTAATATAAAAAGGGATATATTCCTTGGTTATATATGATTTAACAGGTAATATTTCCCTTATTCTGCATGATGTTTATCCCAATTTATATTTTTAATGCGACATCGAAATTCACGAAAACTAGACTTGCGTCACAGGAATAGCTTACTTGTTTTCTATAATAAAAAGCAATGAGTTCAACAAACGCCTTAAACTGCAGCTATAAACAGGACTGTCCTAAATGCCGGAATTAAAAGAGGAAAACCCGGGATTTTTTGTTTTTTCATTTTATCTCATATTGATTCAATAAAAACCCGGCTGTAAACCTCGGTTTTATTTATTGAAGATTTGCTTCGTATTTACTTGGATTTATAGTCTTTGATTGCGGCTTTAAGCGCATCCTCCGCAAGAAGTGAGCAGTGTATCTTTTTATCCGGAAGTCCCCCAAGTTCTTCGACTATATCGGCTTTCGTCATTGCTTCAGCTTCCTCTATGGTTTTGCCTTTCGCCATATCCGTAGCAATGCTGGAAGAAGCTATTGCAGCGCAGCAACCGTAGGTCTTATATTTAATATCCTTGATCTTGTTGTCTTCTACCCTGATGTACATCTGCATGGTGTCGCCGCACTCGCTGCTGCCTACTTCGGCATAGCCGTCCGGGTTCTCCATCTCACCGACGTTATGAGGGTTTTTGAAATGTTCCAATACTTTATCGTTATACATATTACTTTTCTCCTTTATCAGCAAACAGAGGCGATATCGCTCTTAATCTGCCCACTATGCTTTTCGTTTTTTCAATTACTTCGTCTATCTGTGCTGTACTATTCCGGCGCCCTATTGTGAACCTTACCGCTGCCCGTGCATGTTCTATGCTGAAACCCATCTGCCGCAGTACATATGACGGGCTGGTAGAACCAGATGAGCACGCAGAGCCTGTCGATACTGCTATGCCTTCAAGATCCAGATGAAGCATGAGCGCCTCTGCCTCTATCCCCTCGAAAGAGATGTTAACGTTGCCCGGCAGCCTATCCGTTTTGTGCCCGTTCAGAAAGACCCTTGGCAGCTCTAGTAAGCCTTTTCTTAGTCTTTCTGCTAGCTTTGTTTCCCTCTCGTACTCTTTATCCATGTCTTGAACAGCAAGCTCTATTGCAGCACCCAGGCCGACTATTCCGGGAGTGTCCAAAGTACCTGCCCTTTTCCCTTTTTCCTGAGCCCCGCCGTGCACAAATTTCTCTATATTCGTACCAGTTCTTATATAAAGCACACCCACTCCTTTGGGACCGTAGAACTTATGGGCGGACATTGAAAGCATATCTATATTCATCTCGTCAACGTTTATTGGTATATGCCCCGCCGCTTGTACAGCATCTGTGTGGAAAGGTATTCCGTGTTCTTTTGCGACAGCGCCTATTTGCTTTATAGGCATTATCGTGCCTACTTCGTTGTTTGCCGTCATCACACTTATCAGCACGGTATCGCTTCGCAGGGCCGCTTCGACCGCTTCCGGGCTGACACGGCCGTCTTTGTCAACGGACAGATATGTCACTTCGAATCCTTCTTTTTCAAGGCTTTCGCACGTTTCAAGGACCGCATGATGCTCTACCGACGTCGTTATTATATGCCCTTTGCCAGCAAACCGGGCTGCACCTTTTATAGCCCAGTTGTCGCTTTCCGTGCCTCCGGAGGTAAAAAATATCTCGGCCGGTTTTGCCCCTATAGCAGCGGCAACCTGTGAGCGTGCCTTTGCTACACTCTTTTCCGCTTCTCTTCCGCAGCCGTGCAGGCTGGATGCGTTTCCGAACGTTTCAGAGAAATAGGGCATCATGGTTTTTAAGACTTTCTTGTCTGTGTACGTTGTAGCTGCGTGGTCCAGATATATTCCCATATTAACACCTTACGTCCTTTGCCTGTGGTCTTTCATCAACAGTCTTATTATAATCATCTACCATGTCTCTGAGCGTTATTGAATTTATAACATCGTTGAATCCGTCGTATATCCTCTGCCAGATTATATGTGTAGTACAAAGCTCAACATGCTCGCAGTGAGATTCTTCACCGACGCACTCCGCCGGAGTAAGCTCTCCCTCAAGGACCGTCAGAACCCTGCCTACGCTGATGCTCTCCGGTTTCTGAGACAACTTGTAACCGCCGCTGGGGCCACGGGTGCTCTCAACAAGCTGCGCAGACTTCAGCTTGGAAAAAAGCTGCTCTAAGTACTGCTCGCTAAGGCCCTGTATCTCGGCTATGCTTTTTATACTCATCGTGCCCTGCCCATAGCCTTTTGCAAGTTCGAACATAGCACGCAGGCCATATCTGCCTTTTGTGGAAATTATCAACCCTAAAGTTCCCTTCTATTATCGAATAAGCTAATTCATAGTATTTTGGTCAAGATTATGATAGTATACCCTACTAATTTTGTCAAGATTATTTTTTTATAAAAAAGAGCCGCATATAAGCAGCTCTTTCTTAGCTTTATTAGGTTTAATCTTAAATGGTCACTCACCGGTTAACAGACTGGAAAAAGCCTGTGCAACAGTAAAAAAACACTACCAGCCTCTGTGTGACGGCCATGTAATGTTCCCCTTTAAAAGACTGTTTTTCGTAATGTATAATCAGCCCTGCGGCAGCAGCAGGTGAGTCTTTGCACTTATCCTGCCGTTATCGTCTATCTCCAGAATGCCGTATGACGGTCTCATACCGGAAAGCGCGCCAGGGTTATAGAGCAGCACTCCGCCGTTGAGAGCCTCCTTTGGTATATGCGTGTGCCCGTATAGCACAGCATCCGCGTTTTTCTCCTGTGCATAAAACCCAAGGGTCAGCAGACCCTGCTTTACCCTTTGCTTATGCCCGTGCACCATCAGTATGCGTCTTCCAGCAAAAGAAACGAGCCTTTCCTCTTTATTCACGGAGCCAATATCGCAGTTGCCACGCACTGAATATACCCTTGTCCTTCCACGAAGACATACTGTGTCTCTGTCGAAATCTCCAAGGTGAACTACTGCGTCTATCTCGCCTGCAGCTTCAACCGCTCTTAATATACCTTCTTTGTTTCCATGGCTGTCACTTATTATCAGAAGTCTCTTCATTTCTTTCTCCGGCTTTTCTTAGTATACTCTTTAAGCTTCGGCTGCTTTTCTACGAATTTATTCAGATATATGTTCAGTACAAACAGGAAAATAGATATGCCTATGAAGAAAAGTATCTCTACCACGCCGTTGAGCCCCATAAAAAACAGCGACACTATTGATATCCCGACGCATGCGATAAGCAGAAAGAACGACTTTTTCGAAAGGTCAGTATTGCTCCTTGAAAGGTATTGCAGGAACAGAAGTATGGATGCCACGAAGAACAGTGCGAACAGCGTCGAGAACGTTACATGTATAAAATGCCATACCGGGAAAACATCCTTTAGCGCAGGTGTAAGCACTGTAAGCACAAGACAGGCCTGTGAACCGTATAAAAACCTTCGTGCTGCTTTGTTCTGATATCCTATCTTCGAAAACATATATAGCGTGTAGTAAGCTATAGCAAGCCCGGTTAAACTTCCCCAGAATATGAAGCTGAGTTTGTGGTCGAATGCGTTGCCTATCCCGGACAGCGTGTTCTCAAACGGATTTTCTTTTGTACCAAAGATGAGCGTGTATATAGGTATTAGACCGAGCGAGAGCGTCGCAAAAAGCGCCTGTGCAGTTATCCTTTTAGTCTTCTTGATTTTATCCTTTTTGTCTTGTGGCATCTATTCCTTTTCCTGTTCCATCTTCTCTTTTAGCGCTGCTAGCGCCCTTGCCCTGTGGCTTACGGTGTTTTTCTCTTCCGCCGAAGCCTGAGCAAATGTTTTATTAAGCTCTGTTGAAAAGAACAGAGGATCGTATCCAAAGCCCTGCTCTCCCATAAGCTCTGTGGTTATAACGCCCGGCACTTCACCCTTTGCAGTGATTACTTTGCCGTTTTTAACTAGCGCCATGACACACACGAATTTTGCTCTTCTGTTCTCTATTCCATCCAGTTCCTTTAAAAGCTTTATATTATTATCCTCGTAGCTGACGTCTTCTCCGGCATATCGTGCCGAATAAACTCCAGGAGCACCTCCGAGTGCATCTACCATAAGGCCGGTATCGTCGGCCAGAGTATCGCAGCCGGTTATTTTTGCAGCTTCTACCGCCTTTTTTACTGCATTTTCTTCGAGAGTCTCGCCGTCTTCCTCTACCTCAAGCTCTATACCCGCTTCTTTGAGCGAGAGGATCTCGTCATAGAAACTGCCTAATATCTGTTTTATTTCCCGTGCTTTATGCACATTGTTCGTTCCAATGACTAATCTTTTCATCTCTTCCCCCTTGTAGTATGTATCTGATGTTTTTTATTATAACGTCAGGCAGACAGCATTTCAACACCGCAAAGGTTTCATACTTAAAAACAAAAAGCCCCCTATTTTCAGGGGGCAAGTCCGCATCAGTTAGTCTCTGCACGCATCCTGCTGCATCAGCTTTATCGTTTCTATCCCCGACTTTGCATACTCTATGAGAAGGTCGAGCTCCTGCGCTTTTATGGGCCGCTTCTCCCCCGTTGCCTGAATCTCAATAATACCGCCGTCATGCGACATAACTATATTTGCATCGGCCTGCGCCATGCTGTCTTCAACATAGCACAAATCCAGCATTGCGGTATCATTCACCACACCGCAGCTTACTGCCGCTACTCCGCTTTTGAGCGGCGATGAGTCAATTATCTCCATATCCAGCATCTTGTCTATACAAAGAGACAGCGCCACGTATGCGCCGGTGATACTTGCCGTCCTTGTACCTCCATCCGCTTCTATGACATCGCAGTCTATATGTATCGTATACCCCGGTATCGCTTCAAAATCGAATACGCTCCTTAACGCCCTGCCTATAAGCCTGCTTATCTCTGTACTCCTGCCGTCCGGTTTTAAGATTGATCTTCTTTTTCTCTGAGGCGTGGAAGCTGGCAGCATACTATATTCGGCAGTAAGCCAGCCTTTGCTTTCTACGTCAACAAATGCTGGCACTCCGACTTCATACATAGCTGTGCACAGCACCCTTGTGTTTCCCCATTCTATCAACACGCTGCCATGCGCATTCTTCATAAAATCCCGTGTTATGCTAATCTCCCGCAGTTCCTGCGGCTCTCTTGAGTCTGTTCTAATCATAAAATCTCCTGTCTTTCAGCACTCTTTCTGCCCTCTTGGGTTGATGTGTATTATAACGTCCAAAACCTCCGGATATCTTGCCATGACCGCAAACTTTGCTTCATCACCTATATCATGCCCCGTGATTACCTTGAGGCTGCCGTCAACTTCGATAGCTGCGTCCACGAGCAGGCCTCTGCCCATTTTGCGGCATTTTACCCAGTTGATGCACTCTACACCTTCAGCTTCGTCGATAGCCTTTCGTATACCTTCCACCGTTTCTTTATCCGGAGCGGCATCCAGCAGCATCTTGCTGGACTCGGTTATTATCTCTACCGCCGTCTTGACTATGAACAGAGCTATTACGAACGCCATTATAGGCTCTGAATAGACAACAAGTGCGTGTACTCCGGCTGCTTTTCCGATAATAGCAAGCGTAATCGCTACAACTGCACCCGACGTTGCGATTATATCGTTGCGGTAGTCTTTTGCGCTGGTAAGAATTGCTATTGAGTTCAGCTTCTTTCCGGCAGAATAAGTCATTCTATACATAACGACCTTTACTGCTATTGAAACGACTGCCGCCGCCAGTGCAACAAAGCTTGGCTCCAGCGCTTCTTTGTTTATCAGAGTTATTATTATGTTCCTGACCAGAAAACCGGTACCCACCATTATGAATATACCAACGAACAGCGAAACGAGCGCCTCCATTTTGCCATGGCCGTAATGGTGGTCTTCATCGTGTGGCTTTATTGCATAGCGCAAACCAAGCAATACAACGAACGTAGTCATTACATCGCCCGCCGAATTGACTGCATCCGCAGTCAGAACCTGGCTGGCAAAAATAAGCCCGACCGAGCCTTTGAGCAGCGCAAGAAAAACATTGCCTATAAGACCGTATGTAACTATCTTTACGCCTTCATCTCTAGTCGCTTTTCTTTTCATTCTCACACCTTCTCTAGCTCTGCTTTGGCAGGAAAGGCGTTAGCTTCCTTGCAACAGCCGGTAGTGTCATAGTCTGCATCCAGACTTTGCCCGGCCCCGTAAGTGTAGTAAGGAACAAGCCTTCTCCTCCAAACAATATGTTTTTAAAGCCTTTTATCATCTCTGCCTGGTAAGTCACGCTTTCTTCGAATGCTGCGACGTTGCCAGTATCAACTTTAATAGTCTCGCCGGGAGCAAGTACCCGCTCAACAAGGCTTCCGTCTATTTCTAAAAATACTTTGCCAAAACCAGTTATCCTCTGCAGTACAAAGCCTTCTCCCCCGAACAGCCCAGCTCCTATGCTTCTTGTTACGTATGCACTGAGTGTTACATTCGGTTCTGCACACAGGAAAGCCGATTTCTGGGCTATTATACCATTTCCGTTCATCGTCAGGTCCAGTATGCTTCCGGGGAATGAGCTTGCAACAGCTATCTCCTGACCTGGCGCATTTGCTGTGTATGTTGCCATGAAAAGCGAGTCTCCTGAAATCATGCGCCCGAGTCCTTTGCCAAGACCGCCCTTCATGTTTGTTTCCATGCTTATTCCGCCCGTCATCCAGAGCATCCCGCCCGATTGGGTATATATACTTTGGCCGGTCTCAAGTTTTATTGAAACGGCAGGCAGGTTGCCTCCGAAGACCTCATATCTAAGGCCGGCAGGCTGAGTGAGCTGGACCGGCGCTCCGCATGCATTACAGAAACGCATCCCTTCTGTGAGCTGACTTCCGCAGTTTTGACAAATCATTTTTATTCCTCCTTAAAGTCTCATTTTCACTATTATATATTTTTCGTCTGGATAAATCTACAAACTTATGGATATTGTCAGTTTCAGAGTAAAAAAAAGGCCCCTGCCGTTAAAACAGGAGCCGCTTTATACTATCTGAAATCTACATATATTTCGTTATCATCTTTTTCGTAGGTCACCTTCCATTTAGGCACAGTGATGTTGAACATACCGCACAGCTTTTCAACATCTGTTTTGAACTGCGTGTTCGCCTTGGAGAGCGCCTCTATGATCTCGTCCGTCAAATCATCATCGTTTACGCTAAGATCCCACGTCAGCAGAGCAAAATATTCTTCTTCAACCTTGCTGTAGAACTCATACACAGAATCGTCATACTTCCTGTATCCTCCAGGAGGTACGGTCGGCTCTGGAGTGGGCGCTATCGTCGGCGTCGGCGACGCATTCGGATCCGGCGTTACTGACGGGTCTGGCGTCGGTGTCGCTGTCGGAGGGGGCTCTGGCTCGGGCTCTTTTGGTCTTTGTGCATCCTCGTCGAGTACAGCTTTCACCTGCGTTATGACCGGCTCGCTTTCTTCAAGTATTTTTTCGAGCTGCATGTTTTCCCAAAGCCACATTGCAGATTCCTCGTCATATTCGCTCCTTGCTTTTGGCCTGAAGCCATAAACTTCTTCGATTATGTCCTTCCTGTTCGTCTGATTTGTTATCACGAAAAGCCAGTTGAATATATTCTTATATTTACCGCTCATAGAGTACATGCCTATATCTTCAGGGTCTATATTGTATGCAAAAGACACAAGACCAGCCGTCTGCATCGTTGTCAGGTTGGTATAGAGCCCACCGTCAAAAGCTTCAATTATCTTCGGTATATTCGCCAGAAGATTTGATTCTTTTATCTTCTTGAATATAGCTATCAGCATACGTTTCTGACGGTCTATACGCTTAAGGTCACTAGACTGACCGCTCTGTACTATATGCTCGGCTTTTCTTACACGAAGATAGTCGAGCACGGCCTGCCCGTCCATATGCTGGAACCCTGCTTCATACTCTCTTCCCTGATTATCGAAGGATATATCAAGGTCGTAATCAAGACCTCCTATGGCATCAACCAAACCCTTTACCGCAGCCATGTCTACAGCGTAGTAATAATCTATGCTTGGTATGCCTACCATCCATGCCGCAGCTTCACAGACTTTCTTGAACCCGCCTTCGGTAGGCCAGCCTCCGCCGCAGTTTATAGAAGCGTTGAGTTTGTATATTCCGTCTACACCTGGTATCTTTGCATAAGTGTCACGTGGGAGGGATATCATATTAACAGCGTTCGTCTCTGTATTTATGGAAAGCACTATCATTACGTCTGCATGATATTCATGCTTGCCGCCCCATGTTTCCCTTTCCACTGCATAATCTGTACCGATCAACATTATGTTTATTGTTTTTTCAAGTATGCTTGTGTCCGCATACGCCATCAGCTCTTCATAAGGGTTGAGTGTTGGTTCGGGCGTAGCTTCAGTATCATCCGGCCTGTCCGGAAGTCCTGTCTCCTGAGTAGTCGGAGTCGGAACGATCTGCATCTGATCCGCCACCGTATCGAGGCTGCCAAGCGGGTTGTTAAAGAACGTCAACAACAGTACACCGCCTATTATAAACACGCCGAGCACTGAACACAGCACGATAAACAGCACTTTGCTTTTCCTGCTCCATTTTGCTCTAGCTTTTATCGGTCTATCTCCGTCTATCCCCTGATTTTCAGCTTTCTTCTGCTTAACCTTATTCTCTTTTTTGTCACGCTTCTCTTTCTTGCGCCATTTCTTGAAGTCTTCGCTGAAAAGGCCTATTTTTTTATCGCCGCCAGAGCCGCTTTCTATATTTTTATCATCTTTGTTCATCTTTTTTTAATACCATACCTTCAGTTCAATTTATTTTCAACCACAGATGTAAATCCGTAAATCGCTTTATTTGCTTTTATACAGGCAAAAACAACAAGCTTTGTGTCTTTGCCCGCTTTTCTAGAAGCATACCACAAGCCTGCCGCAGTTTCAATCCGTCATTTTCCTGTAAATGTAAAAAGAACTTAAAACCCGCCTCTTGTGCACCTGTTTGTACGCTTTCTATTATAGATACGTGCAAATGCGGCTAATCCTTTAAGAAATTTCTGAAACCTCTTTATCTTTATCAGCTTTTTTTGTCACAATGATCATTACTATTACTATCACGATACCGACGACTGCCGTTGCAATAGTTAATATCTCATTCAGTCCGAACTGAGTTGGGATCACATTGCCAAGATATACAGTTTCGCTGCCTACTAATGCGCTGCCCTTGAAAGGCCAGGTAACATAGAGCGAACCTATGACCAGTCCTGTAAGAAATGCCATAACTGTGTTATGAAACTTCTTGAACAGAAACTCCATGAACTTTGCAAAAAGCTTGATGCCGGCTATCGCACCTATGATGTATATCAGCAGAACTATTATATTTCCGGTGGCGATGGCTTCGAGCAGGAAGAAATATTGACCGAGCAGCAGAGATATAAAAGAGCCGCTTATTCCCGGCAGTATCATCGCTGATGTCGCTAGCATACCTGCGACGAAAAACATCAGTATCCTGCCTATATCAAGCTGGGAAGTCATAGTGCCGGATGCCTGCGCGGCTTCCTGGGCTCTCTGAGCACTGGCAATTTTGTCGGCGTCGCTCTGTATCAGCGCAAGTGCAACCACTATTGCTATGCCTATCACTCCAAAAAGCACTACTTTAAAATCATACTTTCTGATCATCGAAAGAGGGACCTTTACCGAAGCCAGTATAAGCCCGAAGAAGAACCCGTATGTTATATCGTGGTGGTTCTCTATCAAATATGTCATAAGACTGGAGAACGCAACCAAAGCTGCCCCAAGCCCTATAAGCAAAAGCAGTAAAAACAGAGCATCTATGCGTTTCATCTCTTCTCTGAACTCTTCATAGCGTTTGCGCTTGAAAGAAAGCAGCATCACTACAGTTTTAAGCGAGTGCAATGAAAAATTTGAGAGGGATCTAATGAACCTCTCATATATCCCGAGTATAAGCGCCAGCGTTCCCCCGGAGACACCCGGTATGATGTTGGCTATCCCTATCACAAATCCTTTAAACACGAAAATTATTTTATTTTTCATAACTGCCTTTCAGTCCTCTAGTTGAAGATTATGCGCTTTTGTATGAAAAAGCTGCAAACGAAGAGTACGGCTTGAGTGACTATCTGGGCTATAAATACATTCAATCCGGCCGATATCAGACCTGTTATTATCAGGTTGTTCAGTATCAGGATAATTACTACCAAAAGATAGTAACTTAAAGCATGTTTGACTATCCCCTCGCCTTTTTTACCAAACACAATATTACGGTTTATTATAAAATTGACAGTGGAACTCACCGTTCTTGCGACTATCGTTGCTATTAAAACGGGAGGATAATACTTAAAACTAAGCCCTAAAACATTTACTATTTGATCCTGGGGCACCCGTGCAAAAAACGTAGGCGCTATCAGTACGAAAAGCGAAAAAAGTGCGTAGTCTATCCCGAAGGCCAGCAGCGATGAGCCGCCAAACATAATAACATGCCTGTATATTGAAGCTCCGCTGAACATTATTATCTGTTTGTATATCTTCCATGAATCGGTCAGCGCATTGAAGTGAGAACTTGCGTTGTCGTCAATATATACCGTTTCTATCTCGATCTCTATTATCTTTAGTTTCAGCCTCTTTGCTTCAAGAAGCATGTTCATCTCGAACTCATAACGTTCTCCGTGAAGCTTTGATATCTTTTCGAGAGCGTTTATGGGAATACCCCTAAGACCGGTCTGCGTATCGTGAACCTTCTGCCCTGCAACAAAATTATATATGCCTCTTGTAAGTGTGTTCCCAAGCCTGCTCCTGAAAGGAACTTTGCCGGAGAAAACCCTGCCTCCTATTACCAGCGCATCTTCTGTTTCAAGCGTCTTTTCCCCTACCCTTATTATGTCCTTTATGAGATGCTGTCCGTCGGCATCAGCGGTAACTACTGCGCTGATATCCGGGGTGTGCTTAATAATATATTCAAAAGCTGTCTTCAGCGCCCTGCCTTTGCCCTTGTTTGTCTCGTGCACTAACAGCTTACAGCCTGCAGCTTTCACAGTCTTGAAAATATCGGAATAATCCCTGCCGCCGCCGTCATCCACAACTATGATTTCACCGAAGCCTATTTCGGCCAGCTCCTGAGAAAAGCTTTCAAGCTCTTTGCCCGGTTTATATGCCGGTATGACTACGGCCAGGTTCTTTAAGTCTTTATCCAAATGCAACTCCTAAAAATATACTTCCGGTCTACAGGCTTCTGCTAAAACAACAACATACTGTTTTATCCGAAGCTTTTTTATAAATGAGCAAGTATGCCGGACAGCGGAATCAGCTCTAATCTTCGCCTCAAAAAAGCACACAGCATTGCTCATGCCGTTATGCTTTGTCTAACTAATAATATATGAAAATATAAAAAAATACAAGATGAATAACTTTTTACAAGCCGGCTGTGATAAATATTTACATCCGCACATACCGGCTTTATAAACTGTTATTATTCCTGAACATCCTTTTCAGCAGATATATAGTCTTCATAGGTCATTGTATATTCTTCAAGGTTTAACGGCACAAGCTCTGATGAACCAAAATAAAGTATATCTGGTATTTTACGATAGTGCGTGCTAAGATCCATCATGTTGCCAAGGAACACTGCCGATATGGTGCCCCCTCCGTCGAGATTATACGCCACAGCGCAGCCTTCATCGGCAAACAGCTCACCAAGCGCCACGGTAGTCAGGCCCCGGCTCTGTGAGCTTCTTCCATCCACTACTATACTCACATAGTGTCCCGGTTCTACCATCCCTATTGCGCTTCGTGGGTTTCTTACTGCCACTTTACTGTTGGGTGAACTTGGGGATAAAAAGCTATCTTCAACAAGCACCGGCCCGAACGAGAATGAATTCATCACACCGTCTTCAACAAGTCCGTCTGCGCTTATCGTGTCTCCCTTTTCATATGTCACAAATCTGCCGTCGGGATATATTGCAAGCATGCTGTTATATATTCTGTCTCTGAAAACCTCTCCGTTCCTTATCACAATGCCTCTTCTTGCGTCGCTGTTATAGTTGAAGTAATCTGTGCTCTGACCGTATATCACTCCAAATTTTGCAGCCACATCCTCCGGATCTGCAGTAGAACTTGAGTCCGCTGAACTTCCCCAGCTGCCTGTTGTTATCCGGCTGTAGTCGTTAGTACGGATGTGCGTAATATATGCAATGCATTCAGTTTCTTCAAGAAACCGCTTTTCCATAACGATATTTAGGCTTGCATCGCTGTAGTACCAAAGCTGCTCGTCGCTTAGAACGACTACTTCCGGTTCTTCCGGAGAATAAAGCTCTGCATCCTCGATATGACGCAGCAGCGACATGTTAGCCGCAAGTTTGTCGTTGTCCACAACAGGTAGTTCCAGCACCTGTATATCCTCAAAATCTTTTCCGGTGACATAAGCTCCGTCACTGTTAATAAGATAAATCTGCTCCGTTTCATACGATATGCCAGTAATATAGTATTCCGGAAGTTCTCCTGAACCTGTGTAATTTTGCGTGTCTTTGCTGCTTACATCATAGCTTTTAAGCCTTTCTTGTGCATCGCTGCCGGGCGTCGAGTATATTACCCTGCCGCCTACAAGACCGTAAACCTTGAGAATATCAGTCGTTTCTATCTTTTCATTGTTTAAATATAGCACTTCTTTTGTGCTTCCCGAACTCTGCAGCTTAAGAGAGTTCTGCGAATAATTATAATAGTGCAGGAAGCTTCCGTCATCCATCTTTTCGCTATCCTGCCCGTCATAGAAATATACTGTGTTGTCGCTGCTGCTTCCAAGCGAGCCTCTGACTGTATAGTATATTCCGTCCGTTGCTGCGCTAAACTCGATGATATCTCCCGAAACCAGTACAGTTTCATTTGAGAAATCTTTATCCATCTGCACCAGACCCTTGGTATATGAAAGAGCATATACCTGTGAATCGTGTATGATCATATCGAAGTAGTCGCCCTGTGCTACCTGGGCAAGACCGTTCCCATCCGCTTTCATCTCGTATATGCAGTAAGGATTTTCAAACATCAAGCCGCGACCAACATCCTCTCCGGCTATGAAATACAGATAGTCTCCGATAATGTTCATTCCGGTTATCACATAATCGCCTTTGTCAGAAAGCGGAAGAAACTCAGCATAAGTGCTTTGTGCATCAGCCTTCAATATGCCAAAAATCCCTTCTAACCGATATGGGATATATATAAATTCATTGTCGTATGCCAGAGCATACGTACCCTGATTCCTGCCGAACTTTGCGGTCTGCCACGCTTGTTCCCTGCCGGCGATTTCTGTAAGGCATTCCTGTGCAGTAGCATAACCTGAATATTCCGGGTCAACTGCTCTGAGCTTTTCTTTGGCTGTCTCGAAATCTCGGCCGTTATAGGCTATCTTTCCTTCTTTGTACAGTGTATCTGAAACAATGAGACGCTCTATGAGAGCTATCCCGTCTGTCAGTACAATATCACTGTATCCTGTTTGCCTGAACTGTTCCAGTCGTTTTGTCGACAGCGTTTCTTTAGCTTCGTCTATATAGAGCATCGCATAACTCTCAAGGTAATCTTTTATTATCTGCGTGTCCTCACCTGTTGATTCTTCATATATCGTTTTAACGCCGGAATAATCTTCCTGCGCCATAAGGTCATCAATGATCGCAAGCCTGTCTTCGACTGGTATAGGTATTACTAAGATTTCGTTTTTGTTATTTGAGCAACCGGTGACTACGGATATAATAAGCACTAATGCTAAGAAGTATATGACAAGTTTTTTCATTCTTTCTCCAATTTAAGTTAAAATAGTAGATACTATTTTATTTTATATAGTGGTGTTAGTCAACTGCTATACGCTAAAATTAATAACTTTGGCCTTTATCAACTAAGACACAGTAAAATCTTTGAATAAAGAATTATCCTGTCGGTGAATTCCTCTTTTGAGAATATATCTTTATCAAGCCTTATAGAAGAAAGCATACTTTCGAAAACTCTCGTAAGCATATCCGCTTTGTCCTCAAGGTGATCGTTTGTTATTAGTCCGCCCTCTGCCAGCCCTTCGAGGAGAATAGTGTGCCTCTTCACAAGATCCGGCAGGGTTATGAAAGAAAATATCTTTTGGCGCGGGATATCGTCATATTTAACGTCGAATATCTCTAAATATCTATAGAAAGTTTTAAATATCTTATCTTTATGTTTAGAGAAAAAGAGCTGGTAGAACACCTTAGGATGATCATAGCATTCTGAAGCAAACAGCGTCCACGTAGCAAAGTAAATTTCCTTTGGGCTTTTGAGACCGGCAATGCTTTTTAGCAGCTTCTTTTGGTATTTCACAAGATATTCCATGCAAGCAAACTGAAGAAGATGCTCTAAGTCCTCGTAGTAGTTGTATATAGTTGCGCTGTTGTAGCCGGCTTCCTGCGATATCTTTCGTATAGTGACGTTGTCAAACCCGTCTGCCTCGATTATATGCTGGGCAGCTTCTATAAAGTATTGCAGCATGCGCTTTTGCTTAAGGGATAATTTCTCCAAAACGCCACCTCTTTCTTTGCAAGGATAACATAAAAAAGCTCCTATTTCAATATCTATATAATCATGTTTATTTTTTAATCACGATTGACAAACGGCTTGCGGGTAAAGTATTATAAGCTATATAAACAATAAAATTATTAAACACTCAATCCTGATTTCTGGAGGTAAAAAAATGAAAAATCCCGTAATAGTTGCGGCAAAGCGCACAGCCATCGGAGGCTACGGCGGCACGCTGTCTTCCATCAGTGCTGCAGAGCTTGGCAGGACAGTAACACAGAAGGTAATAGAAGACACCGGCCTTGATAAAGCACTGATTGACGAAGTTTTCCTAGGCTGTATACTTCAGGGCGGCCTTGGTCAAAACGTCGCAAGACAAATTGCAGTAAAATCAGGCATTCCCGTTGAAGTACCGGCTATGACTATAAACCAGGTATGCGGTTCCGGCCTGCGAAGCATTTCGCTTGCAGCACAGACTGTTCTTTGCGGCGACAACGATATCGTACTGGCTGGCGGAACTGAGAGCATGAGCCGTGCGGCATACGTTTCCGACAGCGTCCGGTTCGGCGCAAAGATGGGCGACGTGTCGCTGCGTGACATGATGGTCGGCGATGCTTTGACTGACGTGTTTTCGAACGTGCACATGGGCATAACAGCAGAGAATATAGCTGAAGCATTTGGAATATCTCGTGAAGAACAGGACGAATTCGCGGCGATAAGCCAGCAAAAAGCACAAGCTGCAATCAAAGGCGGAAAATTCAAAGAAGAGATAGTCCCTGTTACCATCCCCCAGCGGAAGAAGGATGATTTGATTTTTGACACTGATGAACACCCAAGATTCGGCACAACTAAAGAATCCCTTGCTAAACTACGCCCGGCATTTAAAAAGGACGGTACAGTAACGGCCGGCAACGCTTCAGGCATAAACGACGGTGCATGCGCACTTATTGTGATGGCGGCGGGAAAAGCAGAAGAGCTTGGAATAAAACCGCTCGCAGAGATAGTAAGCTATTCGAGCGCTGGCGTTGAACCTTCCGTTATGGGGCTGGGGCCGATCCCGGCAAGCAGACAAGCGATGAAAAAAGCCGGGCTGCAAATTGGCGATATTGACCTGTTTGAGCTCAACGAAGCCTTTGCGGCGCAGTCAATAGCCGTAATTCATGACCTTGATATACCAGCGGAAAAGATCAACGTGAACGGAGGCGCTATTGCTCTTGGACATCCTGTCGGAGCATCGGGCGCAAGGATACTGACTACGCTTATATATGAGCTTAGAAGAAGAAAACAGGAACTCGGCTTAGCTTCACTGTGCGTAGGCGGCGGCATGGGTGTGACGGTCATAATCAGGAACATATAAAGGAGAATTTAGATGTTTAAAGCAAATAAAGCAGCCGTTGTCGGAGCAGGGTTCATGGGAGGCTCCATAGCTCTTTTGTGTGCGCAGAACGGCATTGATACACTTAACACTGACATATCACAGGAGCAGCTTGATAAGGCACAGACAGCAAACAAAAAAACACTGGCTAAACTTGTTGAGAAAGGCAAAATAAGCGCAGAAGAAAGCGAAGCTGTGCAGTCGAGGCTGGCATATACTACAGAGCTAAGCGCAATCGGCGATGCTGATGTTGTGATCGAAGCTGTTAGCGAGAACCTAGAGCTTAAGATAAATCTTCTTTCACATATAGAAGCATATGCGAAGAAAGATGCACTGATACTAAGCAACACATCCGGTCTTAGCATAACGCAGATAGTAAAAAACGCTAAGAACCCTGAGCGTATAATGTGCGCACACTTTTTCAGCCCGCCTACCGTAATGAAACTTATAGAGCTGATACGCAGCGAGCAGACTTCTGACGAGACATACCAAAAGACACTTGACTTTACGAAGCAGATCGGAAAGCAGGCAGTAGACTCGCCGGAGCTTCCGGGATTCATAGTCAACAGGCTGCTGATACCTATGATTAACGACGCTGCTTTTCTGCTTATGCAGGGTGCATGTAAAGAAGACATCGACACGGCTATGAAGCTGGGTGCGAACCACCCTATGGGTCCGCTGGAACTTGGTGACTATGTAGGGCTTGATGTCGTTTTGGTAATAATGCAGACGCTCCACAAAGGTCTCGGCGAAGACAAATACAAGCCGTGTCCGCTTATAGAACAGATGGTGGGCGAAGGAAGGCTGGGCAGGAAAACCGGCCGCGGATTCTATACATATTGATAAAGAGGGATCATTTATGGAAAAACTATTTTTAACAGCAGCACAGGCAGCAGAGCTTATAAAGGACGGCGATACCGTAGCAACTGACGGCTTCATCGGGGCAGCTTTCCCCGAAGAGCTAGCTTACGCTATTGAGCAGAAGTTTTTATCTACCGGCAACCCCAAAAACCTGACTGTTGTTTACGGTGCAGGACAGGGTGATACCAAAACCAGGGGTGTTAACCATTTCGGACACGAAGGACTTGTTGCTAAAGTCATAGGCGGACACTGGGGCCTCGTACCTATGGTGCAAAAACTTGCTTTTGAGAACAAGATCGAAGCTTATAACATACCTCAGGGCGTTGTTTCACACCTTTTCCGTGACATCGCCGCAAAGAAGCCTGGCACTATAACGCACATAGGCCTCAATACTTTCGTAGACCCAAGGCTGGAAGGCGGCAAGCTGAACGAAAAAACTACGCAAGATATAGTTGAACTCATCGAACTTGGCGGCAGAGAGTACCTTTTCTATAAGTCCTTCCCCATCGACGTTGCACTGATACGCGGCACGACTGCCGACAAAAACGGTAACGTCACTATGGAGAAAGAAGCAGTAACAGCAGAGATGCTCTCGGCAGCGCAGGCAGCAAAGAACAGCGGCGGCAAGGTCATCGTTCAGGTGGAACGTATCGTTGAAGCCGGAACACTTGACCCGAAACAGGTCATTATCCCGGGTATCTTCATTGATGCTGTGGTTGTAGCTTCCGACCCGAAATTTCACATGCAGACATTCAGCGTAGATTTCAACCCGGCATACATAGGCAAGGACAGCGACACACCTTTGAAAGGCGATGAATTGAGCCTTGAGCGGCGTATAATAAGCAAACGTGCTGCCAAAGAGCTTATGCCCGGCGCAATAATAAACCTTGGCATAGGCATGCCGGAGGGTGTGGCGCAGGTAGCAGAAAAGGGCAGCTATACTATAACAGTGGAGGCAGGCCCTATAGGTGGAACACCTGCAGGCGGAGTTGATTTTGGATGCTCCAGCAACCCTGAAGCTATAATAGACCAGCCGTACCAGTTCGACTTCTATCAGGGCGGTGGGCTGGATCTTGCATTCCTTGGGCTTGCTCAGACCGACAAACACGGCAACGTAAACGTTTCGAAGTTCGGCCCTAAGATAGCCGGATGCGGCGGCTTCATAGATATCACGCAGACTGCGCAGAAGGTAGTATACTGCGGAACTTTCACGGCAAAAGGGCTTAAAATATCGTGCAGTGACGGAAAACTCGTTATCGACAACGAGGGCAGTATCAAAAAATTCATAGATCATGTACAGCAGATTACTTTCAGCGGAGAGTTCGCCGTTAAAAAGAATCAGCCGGTGCTTTATGTAACTGAACGTGCTGTGTTCGAGCTTACCGAAAATGGCATGACTCTCATCGAGATCGCCCCCGGAATCGACCTTGAGAAAGATATTCTGGCTCACATGGAGTTTGAACCCGTTATATCGGAAAACTTAAAGCTGATGGAATCAGAGCTATTTGTATAGAAGAAAGGAATTGCAGATATGAAACTGAAAAACAAAACGGCGGTAGTCACAGGCGCTGCCAGAGGCCTTGGAAAAGCTATAGCGCAGCGGCTGCTTGAGGAAGGCGCCAGGGTAATAATAACCGACATAAACGCCGAAAGCCTTGGAAGAGCAGTTAATGAACTCAAAGTATATGGAGATGCCTCCTCAGTAATAATGGACGTTACTGATTTTGAAGAAGTGCAAAACGGCTTTGCAGATATCATAAACAGGTTCGACAGGATAGATATACTCGTTAACAACGCAGGAATAACAGCCGATGCACAACTCAAAAACATGAGCGAGCAGCAGTTTGACAACGTAGTAGCCGTTAACATGAAGGGTGTGTTTGCGTGCACACGTGCTGTTGTTAACCACATGATAGAAAACGGGTACGGCAAGATAATAAGCATTGCTTCAGTGACTGCACACAACGGCAACTTCGGGCAGACAAACTATGCGGCAACGAAAGCCGCTGTGGTTTCCATGACGCAGACGTGGGCAAAGGAGCTTGCAAAGTACGGCATAAACGCAAACGCAGTCGCACCGGGATATACAGCCACCGAGATGGTGCAGAAAGTGCCTGAAAAGATACTCGACTCGATCAAATCTAAGACCCCTTCAAGGCGGCTCGGGAAACCGGAAGAGATTGCCGCAGCGTGCGCATACCTCGCAAGCGACGAGGCGGCATTCGTTAACGGAGCTGTACTGAAGATAGACGGCGGACTTGCGCTGTAAACAGAGTACATAAAAAGGGCAGCTTCTTTTACTGCCCTTTTCATATGCATAAATATTGATTTGTCAAAACTTTTCGAGCATGAATTTGACGGTATAATAGCTTACAACATCACGCTTTTGCTGCTCTTGCTTCGCGTCATCTTTATTGATCCCTATAACACCCCGCTGAAGCAATGCGGAAGTAAAGTCCCTCTCCCTTGCGCCGTTGTATGTAGATAGCACGCAGTGGCTGGCGGCATATCCGCAGCAAATTACATATTCTACATCTAATTCTCTGAGCAGCTCTTCAAGCTCTGTCTTCCAGAAAGCGTTTGAATATGTCTTTACTATCCTGTAATCCGAGTCGTCGGCTTCCAGCTCTTCAACCACATCAAAACCTGATGAATCCGGTTTGTTGTCTTCGTTTGCGTGCTGAACAATCACAACAGGTCTCTCTGCTTTTCTGAAAAGCTTTGCTGTTTCGTTTATATATTCGAGGGCGTCAGTCAGCTCTCCCTGCCTTTTTCCGTCTTTGAAATATTCCTTCTGAAGGTCTATTATCAGCAGTGCAATAGACATACTCTGCCTCCTTTAAAACGTGTTTCTCCTATTATACAATATTTCATGTTTTGCAGAAAGAAAAATAATTACTGATGCTTTTTCTTATATTATCTGTCTTACAGGCCGGGCTTCTATATAGCCGCGTGAACCAAGAGGCGCATACTGGAATCTAGGGGCTTCTTCATCCGCCCATTCGAAGCCAAAGTCTTTCGGATTATACTCGTCTATAGCATGCATTACCTTCAAAATCTCTTCTTCGAAATTTTCGTCATCGTACTTTGGCCCCTGAAAAACCATCATTTTGCACGGTTCCAGGTTTATAAGCTCGTATCCTTCCGGCACATCCAGAGAATAATCTACCGGCACTTCTACCCCTTGTACGTATTCAGAAGTCCCGGGCGTTATCATCTTGCCCGGCAGCCACATTCCAATCGGTTCATACAGGGCGCCTTTAACAGAACAGAGCACTCCCCAGACATCGCAGCCGACTTCCTCGCAGTATCCGAAGTATTCCGTCGCTTTTGTACCTCTCTTGATTATCGCAGCCCGTGCTGGCCTCTCTATGACCTGTGCAAAAATGATATTAGTTTTTTCTTCTTTCATCGTCTTGTCTCCCCTCTCAATATTATAGTCGGAAACAGGATATGGCATGAACAGTTTTATCGGCGGAGTATGCATTGCATACTGCTTGGGATTTATACCAAACTGTCTGGAAAAAGCACGTGTGAATCCTTCGTGCGTATCAAATATGAACTCCAGAGCAACGTCGACCACCTGAACCTGAGAATCACGAAGCATCAGAGCTGCTTTTGACAGACGTATCGAGCGCAGATAATCAAATATAGTCTTGCCTGTATATTCCCGGAACAGCCTCGAGATATGCCACGGTGAATATCCTGAATGCTGTGCGATCTCGAAAAGCGACAGGCGCTTGTGTAGATTGCTTTCGATATATGTCTGCACTTTTTTGACCGCCTTTATCCTATCATCCATTTCCCTGCCTCCCTTCTGATAATATACTGTTTGCCGGAGAAAATTTCTTGACCTTGATTGTTATTATATCACCTTTCTTTCTCAATCTGACTAAATAAGCTTTTGGTGTTATAATTATTATAGCAATTGCATTAATCTTAAATATCGTGACAAAAATCACATACTCATCGCACCCTAAGTATATACTTATAGTCATAAAGTAAATTTTAGGAGGATGATCATGGACAATATGTTTTGTTATCAATGTCAGGAAACGGCAGGCGGAAAAGGCTGCACAAAAATCGGCGTATGCGGTAAAGCACCCGAAGTTGCCCAGAACCTAGATTCACTCAAATATCTGGCAAAAGAGCTGGCTGCAAAAACAAACGAAGCAAACCCCGACAGTGAGACCTTAAAGCAGATCGATGTATTTATTATGAACACGCTTTTTAAGTGCATCACTAATGCGAATTTTGACCCGCAGGCGCTTTCTGAAACTGTAACCGAAGGACGAACCCTATATAACAAAGTTAGCAGCGAAGACCTGGATTTCGCAGCTGAGCACGCAAAAGGCAATGCGCTTGTTACAGCCGATGAAGACTTAAGAAGCGCAAGAGAAACGATTCTTTACGGTGTTATGGGAATAGCGGCATATCATTCTCATGCATACAACCTTGGCAAGTTTTCTCAGACTGTGTTCGATTTCACCAGAAAAGCTCTTGCAGCGCTGCTTGACGATTCGATAGACCTTGGCGGATATTTTTCTTTGATCGACGAAACGGGCAAATATGGTGTGAAAGCAATGGCTCTTCTCGATGAAACCAACACTAGCTCTTATGGGAATCCGGAGATAACCACAGTAGACATCGGCACAAGAAACAACCCCGGTATACTCGTTTCCGGACACGACCTGCACGATATCAAAGAGCTGCTTGAACAGACAGAAGGCAGCGGCGTAGACGTGTATACCCACGGAGAGATGCTGCCGGCGCATTATTATCCCGAGCTTAAGAAATACACCCACCTTGCCGGGAACTACGGAGGCTCTTGGTGGCACCAAAAGCAGGAGTTTGAGACTTTCAACGGCCCGATCCTCTTTACTACGAACTGCCTCGTACCGCCCGCAAAAGACGCTGGGTATAACGACAGAGTTTATATGACAGGCAACACCGGCATGCCCGGCTGGAAAAGAATAAAAACTGATGAAAACGGGAAAAAAGACTTTTCTGAAATAATTGAGCATGCCAAAAAAAGTGCGCCCCCGACGCAGATCGAAACAGGAAGCATAACAGGAGGGTTCGCACACAACCAGGTTCTTGCTCTTGCTGATAAAGTTGTCGATGCCGTCAAAAGCGGAGCCATAAAAAAGTTTGTCGTGATGGCTGGCTGCGATGGTCGTTTCAAGCAACGCCGCTATTACACAGGATTTGCGCAGGCGCTGCCAAAAGACACAGTGATACTTACCGCCGGATGTGCAAAATACCGCTATAATAAGCTGGACCTCGGTGACATCGGCGGCATACCGAGAGTACTGGACGCCGGGCAGTGCAACGATTCATACTCGCTTGCAGTTATAGCCATAAAGCTGGCAGAAGTTTTCGGCTGCGATATAAACGAACTGCCTATAGCTTATAACATTGCATGGTATGAGCAGAAAGCCGTTATAGTTTTGCTGGCGCTGCTTCACCTGGGTGTAAAGAACATACACGTCGGCCCGACTCTGCCGGCTTTCCTGTCGGACAATGTAGCAAAATTTCTTATCGACACGTTTGGGCTCGGCACTATTTCAACTGTTGAAGAAGATATAGCAAAAATGATATAAGAGGAGACAGTAAAAAATGATCAATAAAGTATATAAATATACACTGGGAAATGAAAAAACTATTGAGCGGATCGTGGCTGATGACAATGTTAACATCAACCACATGATACTGAATAAAGGTGAATGCCTGCCGGAACACTATTCAAACTCTAACGTTTACATGAGCGTTATTCGTGGCGCTGTTACGCTGCAGCTTGACGATGCGAAAGAAGAAACGTTTGGCATTGGCAGCATAATCAATATTGCATACAACACAAAGATGAACGTATGTAATAAAAACGATGAAACGCTGGAGATATTCGTTTTCAAAGCGCCTGCACCGCAGAATTATACAGCTTAGAGTTCATCAGGCATAAGAACTGTGAAGGTATTCTTTTCAAAATCGAGGATACCTTCTTTTTTCATTTTCGACAGCTCACGTGAGAGTACGCTCCTGTCTACTCCGAGGTATTCAGCCAGGTCGTTGCGGCTGTATGGTATCTTGACAGTAGCGCTCTTCTTTCTGCTCATAACGTCGCCTAAGTACATGGATATCTTTTCTCTTGTATTCTTTGCTGTAAGATAATCTATTTTCTGATTTAGAAACATGTTTTTCTCCGCCAGTATGGAGACGAGGTTATGTATCAGTTTGCTATGGAACTGGCAGGAGTTAGTGCAGGTGTAGAGGAACTTGTCTATCGGCATAAAAAGCACGGAACAGTCTGTTTTGGCTATGACGCTGACGGGCGACTCTTTGACATCTGCTGCAGCGATACTCTCTGCAAAGAACTGCCCCTTGCCTGCGCTCATCATTATACGCCGTTGTCCGGAGATGCTTTCTTTCACGATGTTGACAGCGCCTGTAAGCACGACTCCTATCGAGCTTATCTTATCGCCTGCGAGGAATATGAATTCATTTTTGTCGTACGATTTAGAATATGCACCCATACACCTTAGCATGTCGTGCAGATCGTCGAAATCTATTCCTTTGAACAGCTTTATATTCTGATACATTTTTTCTCCTTTTTTTGTGACAATAATCACATCTGTTCTGACGTCAGTATACTATAATACAATTGTAAAATCAAGAAAGAGAGTGCATTTATGAAAAGAAATGTTATAGAGATAGACAGAGAGAAATGCACGGGCTGCGGCGCCTGTGCGAATGCGTGCCACCAGGGAGCAATATCAATGATCGACGGAAAAGCACAGCTTGTGCGTGAAGATCACTGCGACGGCCTCGGCATGTGCCTGCCCCAGTGCCCGGTGGATGCTATCAAGATGGTGGAAAAGGAAGTGAGCGCTGCTCCGCAATTCGTATGCCCCTCTACCGTAGCAAAGCAAGTGGAGCACGCAAAGCAAGTGCCTAATGATCCGGAAGGCGAAATAGGCTCTCAGCTAAAGCAGTGGCCGGTGCAGATTAAGCTGGTTAACCCTATCGCACCATATTTGCACGGAGCTGACCTGCTTATCGCCGCAGACTGCTGCGGGTTTGCATACGGAGACTTCCACCGCAAATTTATGAAAGACAAAATCACGCTGGTCGGGTGTCCTAAGCTGGACGCCGTTGACTACAGCGATAAGCTTGCCGATATAATCGCCAGCAACGACATTCACAGCATCACTGTCACAAGGATGACCGTGCCGTGCTGCGGAGGACTGACAAGAGCAGTTGAGACGGCGGTACAAAAGAGCGGCAAGGATATACCAATTAACGTACACGTCATATCTCCGGAAGGAGAGATTGTGTAACCACCCGGTGGACACCGGGACCTCGCTAAATGGAGAGAGGATGTAGGGAGAGGCACACCGATATGGTGTGTCTTTTCCTTATCTAAGTTTTAATCACCGATATCATTTCCGTTATAAAAACCATCCCAAATTTCATTCCAAGGTTTCAACACCAGACACGAATTGTTATTTATAAACATTGATTTAATTTTAATATAAAAATCTTCATCATTCAGTTCTTTTTCAGGATCACAGTAGTAAATTATCCTCTTTAAATGTTTATTATTCTTAATCGCATTATTAATATGCTGGTCATTATTCCCACTGTATCCCCATATATGTATTTCAATATAATCTTCACTCTTTAGATTCTCTAAGTAGCGATTCAGAAGTGATATTGGAGAAAAAAACGGAAACGATATTGGAAAGCCAAATCCTCCCCTTGATTTTCTTAATTTGTCTTCACTGTCAAATCCCCAAATCAAACAATCTTGCTCTATTTCATTAATTTCTTCATTGCTAAATAAACTATGGTCAAATTCTTTAACCCTTGAATCATATTTTTCAATTCCAACTCCGTTGTTTCTTTTATAAATTACTTTAAAATAATCAAAGCCTCCATGAAGATGTTTTACATCTTTGCTGAAAATATCATCCAGTATGTAATCAAAGTTTGTTGTAAAAACTTCATCAAAACCACTAATAAAGCTCTTTGCATTATTTATATCTACTTCTTTTTCTACACAAGAAAAACCATTATTTCCTTCATTAAAGCAAATCTTTTTTGCTGAATCAATTAGGCTATCCACTCCTTCTAATTCAAACAATGTAGCAATCATAATTATTGTTTCAATATTTATTGATTCTAATTCATTTGCTAGCCCAAAATTAATAAAATACTTTTCGTACAAATCCTTTGATTTATCCATACTTGAAAAATACTCAAATAACATTTCGATAATATTTTCCTTATAATCTGGCGTATTTAATAATCTGGTTATATCATTTATCTTTTCTTTTACACTTTTTATAGTACAGGATTAGCTCGCGCAAGTTTTTCTAACATTTTTCTATTTTCATACGCGCTAATCAGCTGAGATGAGAATCCATTTCCAACTAGTAAAATTCGTTTTTCTTCCATTACAACCATATACCTCCATAGTTATATTACAATTATACATATATAACAGATGCGTTTCAATCGTAGTCACATATTATATTAGATATGTTATAATATTAAAAACCAATTACTTTAAAAAGGAAGCCTATCTTATGCAGCCGGACATGGAAAAAATAATAACATCCCAGCTTAAAACCAACGCTCTTAAAAGCCTGTTCTGGAGTCAGAATTTCCTTGGCAGCTCAGAGTTCTCTTTTGAGTGCTCGCAGTATACTATAGACACGTTTTTGAGCGACAGGCAAAGCGTACTTTCTTTTATACAGTCTTTAGAAGAAAGCGGCAACAAAAAGCAGTTTGCCGCTGCTATTGGCGGACTTATTATCGAGACACTGCAGGATATTAACCAGTTTCTTGTTTTCGATGACGAAGGACGGCAGGCTATTGCGGACGTTTACCTTGAGTTCATGGAAAATATAGAAACGCTTTGCCTGCAGGACAAGCTTGATGCTGACACTATAACACAGGCTTTCCGGCAGCATTATCTAAACATAAAAGATTCGCTCGTTTCTACCAACGGTACAAAGGTATTTGAAGAATATAGTGATTCGCCGGTGATAAGCAAAAAGGTGTGCAGCGAATATACGCCGCAGTTTCAACTGGAGATACTTCATATCAACCCGTATACGCTGAGCGAGCCTGTGCTGGACCTTGGCTGCGGAAGAAGCGGCGGGCTGGTCAAATATCTGCTTAGCCTGGGAATAGACGCCTATGGCGCAGACAGAAACGCAGAGGTCCACTCGAACCTTATAAGGCAGGACTGGCTGAGCATGGAGTTCGAACCGGGTTACTGGGGCACAGTAATTTCGCACATGGCGTTCTCTAACCACTTCAGGCATGCTTCCGGGAACGGCCGGAAGAGCTTGTATGCAGATAAATATCACGATATATTGCGAAGCCTTAAACCGGGCGGTGAGTTTATATATGCACCAGGGCTTCAAGAAGCTGAAAAAGAGATAAAAAGTACCGGGCTTTATACGCTGCGCAGATATCCGACAGGCGATGATGCAAAGCTTTTCAGCACAAAGATAAAGAAACTGAAGGGAGACCAAAAATGAGCAATGAACCATGCATTATATGCAGTAAACACAAAGACACAACATTTGAGATCTACCGCAGCGAGCGCTTTGTAATCAACCACTTTGTGCCGCTGCCTGACACTGACAAAAATTACCTTGGTTACTATATGATTGAAAGCAGACGGCATTTCAAGGGGTTCTACGAAGCCACTGAAGAAGAAGCAAAAGCTTTTGGTCTTGCCCAGCGAGCGCTCTCGAAAGCGCTAAAAAAGGCGCTTAGCTGTGAGCACGTTTACTTTTTCGTGCTGGGCGACGGCATCCCTCATCTGCACATACACGTTATAGCGAAATACCATGGTGCACCAAGGGAATATTGGGGTCCCAAGGTGGATGAATGGCCGGATGCACCGCACGGAGGCGCTGAAGAGATATTGAAAATAAATGAGGCAGTTAAGGGCGAGCTTGAGAAGGAGTTCTAAGATTATATTAATAAGGAGCGCCTATGCGTCTATTTGTTGCAGTCAACTTTGACAAAAACACAAAAAGAAAGATCCAGCAGGTTCAGCGCCGTCTTGAGAAAAGTGCGGACGGCAGCTTCACTCATCTTGAAAACATGCACCTCACTCTAGTTTTTATAGGTGAAGTCGGGGAAACACAACTCGAGCCTTTGAAAAGAGCTCTTGAAAAAATCAGGATGCCGAAGATGACGCTTGAATTTGGCAGCACCGGCTTTTTCAAAAAAAGCAGCGGTGATATCTGGTGGATAGGCATACAGAGCAATGAATCGCTGAACCAACTGCAGAGCGATATCTATGAAAAGATAAAACAGGCTGGCTTTTCGCTTCAGCCAAACGGCTTTAAACCGCATATCACGCTTGCACGAAAGGTGAGAGAAAAGCGCCGGATAGATAATACCGAATTGCTTGGAGACGCTTTTTCAACAAAGGTTGATTTCTTCAGTCTGATGCTTTCACACAGAATAAACGGCAGGCTGGTTTATACGGAACTTGAAAGCTACCCAAAACATTAAGCCCACACGCCAAGATGCTGCAGCAGTATCCTTGTTCCTATCAGTATCAGCACTAGACCGCCGGCAAGCTCCGCTTTAGATTTGAACCTTGCTCCGAACTTGTGCCCTATAAAAACCCCGCCGAAAGAAATGATAAAAGTGATTACGCCTATGAGAGCAACTGCCGGAGCTATCGACGTCTTCAGGAAAGCAAAAGTTATACCGACAGCCAGTGCATCTATGCTGGTTGCAACAGAGAGCACAAGAAGCTCTTTTATATCAAGAACATCTGCACTTTTTGCAGGACAGCTGTCTTTTTTCAACACTTCATATATCATCTTGCCGCCGATGAGAACCAGCAGACCGAACGCTATCCAGTGGTCGAAGCTGGTTATATAGCTCTCGAACTGCTTCCCGAGCAGCCAGCCAGCAAGAGGCATGAGCGCCTGAAAACCGCCGAAAAACAGCGCTATCACCGCAGCATTTTTCAGCTTCAGCCTGCTCATACTAAGCCCCTTGCACAACGACACCGCGAAAGCATCCATAGCAAGGCTGACCGCTATCAAAACCAGCTCAACAAAACCCATTCATTTCACCTCATAAAAAAATTAAGTGCCAATGCAGCACCTAATCACAACTCTGTTTGAGAGCTCCGGTACAGCAAAAGCCGTACACGAGTCTCGTTATTTAATGCAAGCCAGGCTTTTTATAGCCAGTATGTTGACTTACAGCGCCATATTGCGCCAACTACTCCCCCATGGACTAAAGAGAATTCTATATAATTTTCGGGTTTTTGTCAAGGCAGGTTCGGTTTTTAGGCCGCCTGTCTCCCGAAGTATTTTTACAGTGTCATCGTCATAAAGCCTTCCGCATCTTTAAAACCCGATTTCATATATAAAGACCTGCCCATGTCTGAAGCGTGCAGCAGCATCTTATATTTCTTCTGAGCCGCTTCATCCATCACGAGCTCCAGCAGTTTTGCGGCTATGCCCCTGCGGCGGTATTCCGGTTTTGTGTACATATTTGTGATGTATGAAATATACCCCGTCGGATTGGTGAATGTCGGCGGAAGCTGGAAAAAGCAAACCCCGCCCGTTGCGACGATCTCACCGCTTTCTTTCGCGACCCAGCAGACAAGAGTTCCATTTTCTAAAGACGATGTGAAGTAGGCTTCTAGCTCACCGCTGATATCGTTTGAAGCCAAAGAGCCTTCGTCGGTTAGTTGTCTTTTCCGCAGTTCAACTAACTGCGATACATCATCTTTTTCCGCTTTTCTATAGTTCATTCATCTGTCTCTCCTCTATAGTAATCAGCTTACATACTGTCCTCAAAATTATATCATAATTCATATAATAGTCCAAAAAAAGCGGGTCACAAAAACACCGCCGGTACAAGCCCGACGGCGTCTTTAGAAATAGGAATCAATGTCACGAAAATTCCTGTTCCGGTGTATAACGGTCGACGGCGCCTCCGTCAATAGCGTTTATAACGATGATTTCATGGTTGATCTCGTACAGTTCATCATTATTTACACCGGACACATCAAAGACATCGAACTTCCACACAGGCACCACTAATGCCTGGCTTGGCGTACCGGTTCTTATATAGCCCATGCACAGCTCTGCCGAAACAACTTTCACCTTGGCGACATAGTTGTATGAATCAGGAGCGTTGCCACCATTACCGTAAACAAACATGTCGGTCGAATAATAATTACTAAATCTATAATCTTTGCCATTTGAAAGAGGAGTGATGATCTTGTTTTTTATTTGTCTTATCGCTGCTTCCTGAATCTGGTCGAACGGCAGAAGCTTGACTGAATCATACACTTTTTCTGTTTTCCCAATACTGCTAAACCAGTTGAATGACTTTACTCCGTCCTCAGTAACAAAAACTTTAATCGTTTCCTGTTCAAAAGGCTCAACATACACCGGAGGGTCTTCCCATGTACTCCCTCCCCAGCCATTTCGTGTGTAACCAGATAAACCATTATATTTTCTGGAATAGACAAATTCGTAACCACCGGTTTCCAAAATGTTTGCAGCTTCGTCAAAAACCGGATACGTAACAGCTTTCTGTACGCTTATAAGCTGAAAATCTGTAAACCCGAGGTCGCTCATCAGTTTCTGCGCATACGGCTCTACTTCATCCGGAGTCAGCGTATAATTATTGAGAACCTCTTTACGCTTAAGAGCAGTCTCAAGATCTCTCCGCTGCATTTCATCAAAGTATTCATTAGATTCATTCTGGTCCGACATCCTCTGTTCATCTTCAAGTAATCTGTTTACAAGCGCTTCATTTATATACTCGGTCTCTCTGTATAAGAAAAGTGTTCTGTCAGTTATCCCTTCTACAAAATTGGCAGCGGCTATATACGCCGGGTCGGTTTGACCGCTTCGCTCAACAGCTATGCTTAAGAAATTTTCCCCGCCTGCAGTGCTGCGCGGCTCGTTCGGGTCTTCTATCATGTACGTCAGCGTCGTATCGACATAAACCTTTTTTGCTTCTTTGGGAGCTTCTGCCTGCCTTTTTTCCAAATCAGCAATCAACCCCTCATCAACCACATATTCACCGTCAATGTACGTCCCTTTACGTGCTTCAATAAGCCATTCCTCGTAGTCCGCTTTTGTTCTGGGTTGCGGCCACTCGTAAAACTTTCCTTCCGGCACAAAATAGTCTATCAGCTTGTCTAAGTAATCCTGCGTGAGTGTCAGCATCTCGACTTTTACCACTGGGAAATTGTCTGTATCCGGCATCGTAATTTCAGTGTCTATATCAACAGTCAGCGTGCCGTCCTCAACAGTTTCCTTCCAGTATTCCGGCGCTTCATACGGCTTCGTCGGAGCTTCGAATACTAAAGCTGAGCTGTCTGCAGAGTATATTGAGTCATCTGCCTGCGTTTCAATCGTCTGTGTCTGGCTATTTTGTGATGTATCATTTGCCGCTGAGTCGGTCAAAGGCTCTCCCGGCTGGCACGCTGTTGTAAAGCATGAGAACAGCACCAGCAAAGCAACAACGATAAGCGAAAGGCTTGTTTTTATCTTCATTTTACGTTTCATATAAATACCTCTCAATCTTCTGGCGACTTCCTTTTTTGCTGCGATTCCCATCCCCATTGCGACCTGAAAACGCTTATTTTTGTTGCTGAACATAGCAAGCAAAGTTTTTGCGTATCTGTCACGCTCGCTGCCGGACATTGTTTGTACTGCATGCGCATCACAGGCGGCTTCCATGTCCTGCTTCATCAGTCGTGTGCCTATCCACACAACAGGGTTAAACCAGTAGAACGCGCATAGTGCGTTTATCAACAGATACCAAAGATAGTCTCTCCTTTTATAGTGCGCTAATTCATGCATAATACAGTGCGTCAGTATTTCTTTGTTATAAGGCGTTAAAAGGTGTTTTGGCACTATGAGTATCGGCCTTAGTGAAGCAAGAAGCATAGTGCTTTCAAACTCACTGCTGACGGCAATCTTTATATCGTTCTTAACGTTCAGCCTTATTCTGCAGCTTTCAAATAGCTCTTGCAGACTTTTAGGAACAGTGCCGACCATACCTTTTTTAATACGCCTTTTAAGTTTGATGTAGCTCTGTGTCATTACTACGGCAAGTAAGATTATACCGGCCAGCCATGCGGCCAATAGCGCATCGCTTATGGTAAATTTATATCTAGGAGTTTGGATTTCACTCTGGATCGCTTCTCCATCTACTGAAGGCTGCACTGAATAATCCGAACTACTGCCAGAATATTCGGGCTGCGTAGCTGGCGTATCTTCATAGCTGTTTATATATGTATTTTCATATGTTGCATTAGTTTGGTAAGACTCAGCAGTTGCCATTTCCTGTAGTGGTTCGCTTGGCAGCGAATAGAAATGCATTCCGCTGTCTAAAGACACTGGTATTAGCAGCCTTAGGATAAGCAGAACCCAAAGGGAGAACTGCACTGCCGCAGTCATCTTTTTGCCAAACACTTTCTTGATTATCAGTATAACCGCAAGTATAACAGCCGAATATACCGATACTTCAAGAAGTGTCATTAGAATTTTCATTTCTAATCTCCTTTACGGCTTAGCTCATCTATAAGCTTTTTTAATTCTTCTGATTCCTGTTTTGATAGTTTGCTGTCTTTGATCATACATACTAAAAATTCTTTTGCCGTATTTCTTTGTATCTTTTGAAGCAGTTCACGGCTCTCTACCTTTGTACATTCACTTTTTGTGGTTATGGGATAATACTGCTTGTCACGCCGCTGTACATAGAAGCCTATGTGCCCCTTTTCATACAGCTTTCGCAGATATGAAGAGTATGTGTTATAGTTCCAGTCTACCGAGTCTCCCATACGTTCTATTATCTCGGATAGATAGAGAGGAGAATCTTCCCAAAGTACCGACATAACTGCCCATTCCGGTTTCGTCAATGTTTTCATATTGAACCTCACATCGATTGTATTTGTATATATGGTATCTATATTTGCAATTATAAATATAGATACTGCTAATGTCAATACATTTTACTATATTTTGTTATTATTTTTTGAAATTTACATAAAGCTAAGCAAAGACATTATCATATTGATATCATTTGCTCTTCAATTCTATTGGCTGACTTTAAAGACCAGCTTCAAATAGTTCTCTGCTTCATTCTCATCGGGCAGCAAATAGTAGGAGGCATTAATGTATCCGGAATATTCAATATCGCACTCAGTTGTTACTCCGGCTTTTGTAAATCTAAAATCCTGAAATGAGTTGCTGAATATTTCATCTGTGATCTGTTTTGGTATCTGTGCAAGTGCATACTCACATCCAGTATCGTTTTTTCATCGTCATGCAGTTTTGCTGACAACTCTTTTTTTGTACTGATATAATCACCGCTGCGCAAATAGTGCAGCGCCTGCAATATGAAAAACGCTCCTTTATATAAGCTTTCTATAATTATAGTATTTGATGGTTCATGAACTGCCGTGTGGCAACATAAATGGTAAATGCCTGATGCGCTTATTTTCACGCTGTCTGCAACGTCTTTATCTTCTATATTGGGAAGCAATTCGTGAAGAGACCCGTAGAATGAACGAGTATCATAACTAAACTGAAAAAGCTCGTGCTTTGGCCAGTTCATCAGCTCCTGTTTGCCGGATATAAAACCGCATGCCTTATCATTTTCAGGCATTGTCAATATGATCTCTTTGTAAGCGGCCAGGTCATCGAAAGAGAGTGTGTCAAGTATAACTACAGCATCAATATCGCTGTCCTTATGCTGTTCTCCTCTTTGATAGCTTCCCTGCAGCCCTGCAAAACAAAGCTTGTCACCAAAACGACTCTTTAGTTTGACGGTGAGTTCTCTCATCCATTTATCCGCATCAATCATAATTCCCCTTATTCCCTCCGTTATATGTATCTAAAAAACATAAGTCTAATACATCCTTTCTGGATTATAACATGATTTAAACAAAACTTCATAATAAACAAACTGCAGAGAAAGACCGCTTTTTCAAGTCCGGAGGTATCTATTGGATTATCTAAGAATCGGATAGTATCCATAGTCTGTAATTATTATATTCAGCAGAATGCGTACCTCCAGAAATTTTCTATTGACCTGTCTACCGCTTTATAGTTTATACTTCTGATTAGGTGATTCGAAGAGAGGTGATATCATGAATATATCTGTAGGAAAGCTTGCTAACATGTTTGGTATATCCAGGACAACATTATTGTATTATGACAATATCGGGCTCTTGAACCCTTCGGAAAGAAGCAAAGCAGGATACAGGCTTTACAGCAGTGAAGACGTTGAAAAGATGAGCCGAATAATGCTTCTTAAAGCAGCGGGTCTATCTTTAAGCGAAATGCCAAAGTTGCTTGATAATGAAGAGAAAAATAATATCGTTTGCGCACTTATGAAACGGCTTGATGAGCTTAACAAAGAAATCATGAAAATCAAGGAGCAGCAGCAGATTGTAGTAAAAATATTGATGTCTGAAAACGCTGCAAAGCGTATCCACGAGCTTGATACGGATGGCTGGAACCATATCCTTGAAGGCGCCGGGATCGGTGTTGAAGAATCCAGCAGGTTTCATGAAGACTTTGAAAATCATTCACCGCAGCAGCACCAGCAATTCCTTGAGGCTATCGGCTTTGGCGAAGAAGAAATCAAAAAAATGAGAAGCAAGTCTAGGATCGGCTAGTTGTCCTTTATATAGCGCTGGAATGTTTAAAACTGGCCTCTTTTTTTGCACTCAATTTTAGGAAGGTATATTTTTGAATAAGATAGGCATTAATAAAAACTTCTGCCTTTTGTTATGCGGAAAGTTTGTATCCGAAATAGGTGACAAGTTCTATGCACTGGCGCTTGCTTTTTGGGTGCTGGAAACTACCGGCTCCCCCTCTATGATGGGGCTTGTTTTATTCTGTTCTATGATTCCTGCCATCGCCCTTGGATTTTTCATAGGTGTAGTGGTCGACAGGTACGACAAAAGACGTCTGCTTATTGCAGCTGATATGTTAAGAGGTTTGATCATTGCCGCAGTAATAGCAGTTTATTTTTTTGGTTTTCTTAGCCTGACTGTTATAATTTCAGCACAAATACTATTGTCCGTATGCTCGGCTTTTTTCGACCCGGCTCTGCAGTCCGTTATTCCCCAGGTGGTTGGCCGGGCACAGCTTGCAAAAGCGAATTCTATGAGCAGTCTTGTTGGCGGCATAGCGATGATAATAGGGCCAGTACTTGGCGGGCTTTCAGTAGCGTATATCGGGTATACCTTTGTCTTCATCTTCAATTCGCTTTCCTTTTTAGTATCAGCACTATTCAAGGTTCTGCTGAGTCTGCCCAAAACCGCTGGTAAAGATCTGTATAAGAAGAGCTACAGGCAGAGTATACTTGACGGGTATAAATATATATTTGGCCGAAAAAAGCTCGTTGTATTGATCGTTGTTGTAGCTCTCGTACATTTCTTCGTAGGCTCTGTCCAGGTCATAATACCTGCTTTGGCTGTAAAACTGCCCGGAAACGGAGCCGAGAACCTCGGTTATCTCCAGACCTTCTTTGGGCTGGGCGCTGTAGTTTCAGCTTTGCTTTTGAGCATCAGAAAAAAAATGAATCGAGAGGCGCAATTCGTATTTTGGGGTATTGCGGGGGCTGGAATTATTTATATTGCGTGCGGAATATTCCTCTGGTTTGGAACTGAGGGTATTCTTCCGTTTTTGATGATATTCATGCTGCTCAGCTCGGCTATAATAGTTATAAGCACGAACTACCAGACTATTCTGCATAAAAATACTTCTGCTGATATGTCGGGCAGGGTCTTCAGCGTTACGAATTCTTTGGGCGATTCGTCGATTCCAATAGCAATGCTGTTGTTTGGCATTTTTTTAGACTGTTTCTCATGGTATCTTCTCATAGGTTTTTATGGAATTGCAATAGTGCTCATCAGCATCTTTTTAAACAGGATCTATAGGGCAAAGACGAATGTTGATGTAGCTTCTTCAAATGAAACATCTTCTTAAGCCGGCTGCCCGTTCGCCTGTCATTATCTTTGACTCGCAGATGCTCTAAGCGGTTAAAAATCCCTGCCTTGACTGATCTTTGACAGCGTTCAGCTTTTTCTGTAGAAGAATATAAAAAACAGCCCGCTTTTCGGCGGACCATTTTTTCATTGAATCTTTAATTAAACAAACTCAGTATCAGGGCTGTACATATTGCATTCTACTCATACCCATCTTTATCCAAAACCTTATATGCCGGATTTTTCAAACATACAAAATTCGTTACAAATCCAATTATGCCTACGATAAAAAATATTAAAGCGATTCCTGAGCCTTTACCCGTTCCGAACATCACAGACAATACTCTCTGCAATAGCGAACTTGTTGTCATAAACGGCTCAAAAACATAATCAGCTAATACTCCTCCAAGAAATAATCCTAGTGGAATCGTACTGTACTGGATGGTGTCTCGTGCTGAAAACACCCTTCCTTGCATCCTGATTGGTACATTAGTACGCATAATTGCAGTCAGATTAGCGCTTATAAACGCCATAGGGATATTTGATGCAACCGCTGCAATGATCCATAGTAATAATGTATGTGTCAGACTCAGGAATACATCCCCTAAGAGAAATGCTATCCCGCATGCAAAGAATACTACCTTTACCCGGCTTTTTGCCGGTTTTATCAGTGTTACAATGTTGCTGCCAATAAGCGTACCTGCTCCGACAGCGGCTTCGACCATACCAAGAGCAGTCTGGTCATTTCCTGTCCTGCTCAATATCAATGCCGGCAGCATACCGTATTCCCCCATTTTTGCAATCAAATTTATAAATGCAAAAAACAGTATGATACGCATCAGCGCCCTGTGCTCCCGAAGAAAGTTTATGCCTTCTTTGCAACTTTTCAAAAAAGGCTCTTTACCACACTTAGCTTCAAGTTCTGTTTTGGGAATTTTAATGAAAAACATCAATACTGCAAATGCAGCCGCAAAGGTAACTAAGTCAAATGCCAATACGGTTTCAAGCCCGCCAAATGCAAGCAGCGCACTCCCCAACGCCGGGGCAAGGATTGTAACAACAGACCCTGACAGAGACTGCAGACCGCTGACCCTGACATAATGCCTTTTGGGCACAAGCAAACTTGTTGCCACATATGATGCCGGATTCTGAAAGGCATTCATAAAACTGAGCAAAAAGTTGATAATGTACAGATGCCAAATTTGCAGTGCAGCTGCAAGATACAGAACCAGTACAATTAAAGTGCCGAAAGCTGCCGCTAAGTCTGCCAGCAGCATGATGCGCTTTTTATCCCATCTGTCGGCTATCGCACCTGCAATAAAGCAAAACACTATCGAAGGCAAGAAAGAACAAATCGATAAAAGCGTAATGCTTGAAGCTGTACCTTTTTGCCCGTATACCCAGACAATCAGCGCGAAACTCGTCATGGCTGTTCCCAATGCAGATACAGCCTGGGAACTCCATAGCATAAGAAAATCCCGGAGTTCAGTTAATATATTTTGTTTTTTCATGGCTTTGCTCCTTCAAGTCAATATAGATTGAAAATGCAAAGCCCGACCCGGACGGCAATATTAGACTACCGCTCCATGCAATCTCCGTCCTTCATCAGACTTTGCATGGAGCAAAAACAATGGCAAGATTCATTATACGCCTCCAATATAATTATATTTATGTCATATTATAGCACAGGAAACACAGCAGAAAAACAAAATAATAGAAAAACAGGACCACCTTTTTCAAGCGATCCTGTTTCTAATAATTCATAGTTAAAGCTCTTTTTGTCAAATAGAATTACACAGCCAGCAGCAAATATTAATAATCAGTTTTCGCTGTTGGTGAGCATGTCAACTTCTCCGTTCATTATAAAAAATAAATGTTGCTTTACCTTTTCCGAAGACCAGTCCCACCATTTTGTTTGCAGCAGCTTTTCAATGGTTGTTTCGTCATAACGCTTGTGTATTGCTTTTGCCGGTACACCGCCTACGACCGTGTATGGCGGTACATCCTTAGTTACAACAGCTCTTGTCCCGATTACCGCACCGTCTCCGACATGTACTCCCTGCATAATTACAGCTTCATAGCCTATCCAAACGTCATTACCGATTATTGTATCGCCCTTGTTGTCCCATGCCTGTGCAACATTTTCTTTATCAAGGCTCCATTCTTCGAAAAAAATTGGAAATGGATAAGTCGAAAGTGATTCTGCAGTATGATTAGCGCTTGTGAAAATGAACTTTGCACCGCACGCTATTGAACAGAACTTGCCAATTATCAGCTTGTCATCATTAACCGGAAAATGATAAAGTACGTTGTTTTTTTCAAACTGCAAAGGATCATTGACGAAATCATTATACATTGTGTATTCACCAACAATGATGTTCGGGTTCTTAATAATATTTTTCAAATACACAGTTGTATCATCATTTGTTCTAGGATATATTCTTTTATCCGGAATAGTCATAATAACCTCCTGGTTTATTTTATATTTTATGCTATCCCAGAAACTGCAATGCAATTTTTCACACTACCACCGTCCCTTTTATCTGATCAGTCAGTTCTCATTTAATTTATCCGTTTAAATTTTAAAATTACCCTTTAAGAAGATCACTTTAATGTCAATCCCACTCAGCTAATACTGCTTCGCAAGCAGCTATCGTTGCAGAGTGCTTCGCCATTACTATTTCTCCATGTCCTGTCCAGTTGTTACCTTCGTTTATATATAAAGTGTTCAACAGATCTTTCAGGTCGTCTTTATCAAAACTGTTATCGCAGTTCTTCTTGTTTGTAATGTCGTTGTAAACTATATCGAACGTCTCGTTAAATGCAATTTCGGTGTAATCCTGCATCATATCCTCTCCCTTGTCTTGTTTATTCTAATACCAGCAATGCTTTATATAAGCTAATATATGGTGCGGCTGTTGTCAAGCATATCACAAGCAGTCTATAAATAAAAAGCCGATATTTTAGATTTTCATTATACCGGCTTAGTTACCTAGTTATGTTTATTTCTTTTACGGCTGCATAGCTCCGAAAAGAACCAGCCAAGCAAGCAGCGATTTTGCAACAAGGCTTAAAACTATGTAAGTCCTCTCTCCATATAAATAGTTGTTCCACTTACCCACCTTCTTATATTGAAGTATCATATTTATCGGGAAGGTATTGAATGCCACGAAGTAGGTTCCAACGATTGCCCAGACAAACCACGGCACCATATCATAATTGCCTGTGCCCGTCATATAAATTATAATTACTGCCCACGGCGCAAGGCCAGCTATTGAGCCCCAAACAAAAGGCCCCCAGTTTACTTTGCCGCTGTCTTTCTTTGAATTCAGCTGCTCCATCACAAGACCAAACAGGTTCATAGAAGCATTTACAATGAATATAAGCAGAAGGGAAGCAATATCGTAGATACCGAATAGCGTAGATATCAACACTATCATAACTGATGAACTAAGCGCATATTCGAACCATCTGAACTTATTTATACCCTTTTGAAGGTCTGCATTATACACAGCGTTGAGCTTTTTAGGGATTGATATCAACGCATGCGCCGCCGCTGATATCAACAGGAAAACTGCCACCAATATACCAAACGGAAGCTCGAAAAGTTCACGCCCTGCTGTCTCCAACGATTGTGTTTCTAAATTATATGTTATATAAAACTGATTTATCTGTGGTGTAAACTCTGATATCTTCTGAATAACGCTTGTTGCCAATACCAACATTATTATGCCCTGAACCAAATGAAGCGCTCCCATTACCATGTTGAATCTTCTAAGCTTTTTAAATACTATTTCCATTTTGTTCACCACCATTTCTTAATAGTAATTATTACTGTTTAATATTATGCTTTTTTATTGTAAATAAACTGTGACAAAGTCACATAAACTATATTATAATTTTATTTGACATATTGTCTGTTGTCGGAATATTTTGATGTTATAGTTCTCAAATGTTTTATCTGATTATATTATATCACAAAGCAAAGAAAAAATTAATTTTTTCATTTAGAACAAACTCACTCAATCATATATTTCATAGAAACATATTTTGATTTCTCCATAACAAAGCCAAGTTTATGATACAATGATGAACCAGCAGTTGTTGCTTTCAATTCCAAATAAGATAATTCCATTTTCTTTGCGTCTTTCATCGCCATTTTCATCAAATCCCCAGCAATACCACGTTTGCGAAAATCCGGTAATGTATATACGTTAAGTATCATGCCTGTCAATCCATTCAAAAAGCTTGGATTTGCAGGTGTTTTATTAATTAAAAGAAAAACTGTGGATATAATCAACTCATTATCCTCACAGATATACACAAATAAATCTTTATTTAAATGGCTCTTGAAGTAACCTGGCAGTTGCGCTGAGATTGCGGAAGTTTGTTTTGCTGTAAGTTCATTATAGTCTTCCGATAAATACGCCAGCCGCATATCAATTAGCCGCAGAATATCTTTTTCATTCGCTTTTCTGAATTTCATAGATATATTCTCCTTCTACATATCTTAAACTCAAATAAGTATAAGAATTTTTGTTTATCTTAGTTTTCTATAATCTCTGAATCTATATTATCATATTCCCAGAATAAAGAAAGATATACATCTTTTATTGGCGCAAGATATTCCCTTTTCCGCCGTCGGCGGCGAGCTCTTGTTCAAGTCCCTTCTTTGCTCTAACCAAAAGAACAGCTCACCTGTTATTCTGCTATATGCTGTTTCATATTGTTTTCGGGACTTGCTCCGGCGGCAAGCCGCCTATCACGCCACTTCGTATGCCTTTTTCCGCCACAGGCGGCGGCATACTCTGGTTCAAGTCCCTTCTTTGCTCTAACCAAAAGAACAGCTCACCTGTTATTCTGCTATATGCTGTTTCATATTGTTTTCGGGACTTGCTCCGGCGGCAAGCCGCCTATCACGCCACTTCGTATGCCTTTTTCCGCCACAGGCGGCGGCATACTCTGGTTCAAGTCCCTTCTCCGCTTTAACCAAAAGAACAGCTCACCTGTTATTCTGCTATATGCTGTTTCATATTGTTTTCGGGACTTGCTCCGGCGGCAAGCCGCCTATCACGCCACTTCGTATGCCTTTTTCCGCCACAGGCGGCGGCATACTCTGGTTCAAGTCCCTTCTCCGCTTTAACCAAAAGAACAGCTCACCTAAAGGTGAGCTGTTCTTTTGGTGCGGATGAAGGGACTTGAACCCTTAATATAGCCTTTCATACTGCGGTATTTCGGCGTTGTGGCATATTTCGTGGCATATTTCATTCTAAAACTTTGGATTATAATTAATTATGTCATCTAATTGTTTATCATACTCACTAAGTTCTTCAGGCTTATTATCAACAAAGTCTTTATGCGTTTCTTCTAATGTTTTGTACTGCTTTTCAAGCTCCTCATATTTATGTTTAATCTCTTTATTCTCATCATATAAATCTTTATTATCTTTTCTCAATTCTCTTATTTCACTTTGTTTTTTTGATGCACTACCTTTAATGCCAAATATAATAGCTACAATAATAGAAAGACCAGTAAGAATCCAAGGTATATATTCCATATAAGATACTCCTTAATTTAATACCTTTATATTATTGCATTTTTAATATATCTGTCAATCATTTACTTCATAAACCTTATCTTCTAATTTTGCCTTAATACTGCGGCACGTTCATCATATAATCTTTGTAGTTCTTCACATTGTTCTCTGTAGTCTTTAAATGATGCTTTTAATTCACCATTAATCTGTTCACCGTTTATCTTGCGGCAAGCCATTTCTTGATGTATCAGTTCATATCTTGAACATGATGCTTTTTGAACATATATCTTCGCATCAATTTCTTTTACTTTGTTGTTTTGTTTTTCAGCTTTACCTAATTTATACTTTAAATATCCTGTTATTAGTCCTGCTGAACCAAACAAACATACTATTAAAGTTACTATTATTTGTGTCCAATCCATGTTGCACCTCACAATATATTTGAGATAACGCTTTTAAAGCGTTATCCCATTTATAGCAAATATTAATTTAGTCAAGAATTTAGTTATCCATCTATCAAGTTTTCTCATTTCTTCACCTCTATAATGTTACAACTGCATTTCTCAATTCTTGAATATGCACTGCCTTTATTCGCTTATTTGTTAATGTGCTATCTGTCCAACTAAATGCCGCAATATCTTTACTTGTGCCGCTGTCAAAGCCATTTACATACGTTCTTACAGCTTCAATAGCATTACGCATCTCTGTTAAATGAACTGCCATAATCGGCGTTGTGCCGCTTGTCAGCGTGTCTGTCCACGTTGGATTGGTTAAACCATAATAATCATAAATATCATCAATAACATCTCTTAGTTCAGTAATATGAACTGCCTTAATTGGAGTGCTACCACTTACTAAGGTGCTATCTGTCCAGCTTGGTTCTGCTACATTGAAAGTAACTGATTGTTCTGTATTGTCTATCAACCCATCATTACTTAGATAGTCTGCTGTATACTCACCTGCGGCAAGTGTCCAACCTTGAACCAGTGAACTTGCGGCGGTTGTCTTTGAACCTTTATTACTCCAATAGTCTGTTGTAGCATCTTTATCAACACTATCAATTTCTACAGTACCTAATACAGCTTGACCATCTGCATCAATACCATAGGTGAACCCTATTCTTGGTGTTAAGTTATATATAGTTGTGTTTGCTTTTGGGAATATTAAAGTTGGTTGTGCTGGAATCTGATTGTAGAATATATCTACTTCGTTTCCTTTCCAATCACTATCGCCTACCTCGTTAGTAGCACGAACTTGAACATATAGCCTATCACCTCTGCTATAACCAGTTAATACTAAGTCATAATATGCAGTTGTGCCTGTTGAAATTGCACTACCATAATCATAGCTTGAACCGTTCCATTCACCTATTCTTACTTCATAGGTATAATCTAATCCATAAGTATTTAAAGGTGCAGACCAGCTAACTCTAACTGGACTTTCAAAATAGCTTTCAGTGCCACCATCATATAGAACTGTTCTTGGCATTGATGGTTCAGCACCAATGGTTAGTAATGCGGTTTCCGCACTCCATGAACCACGTATACCAAAACTATCATAGCCACGAACTAAGAACTTCCACGTGTTACCAGTAGACCAACCGCTTGTAGATACATCAACATAAGTTGCACTTGCTGAAGCGTTAGTTCCCATGATTTGACCGCTATTGTACCAAACATCACTATCATCTTTCATGGCTACTTCATAGCCAGCTAAGTTATCACCGCCAGCATTGGTAAAGCTAATTCTTACTGTTTCGCCATTTGCGGCATTAGTTGTTGATAGTGAAGGTGTACCGCTAATTGTATTTGGTACTTCATTCTTCTTTAATGTGTTTGTGCTTTCCTTATAACCAGAGTAGTAACTTGAACCAAGCGAACCTTTTGTTCTAACTCTATACTTTCTGTAATACCCTCTTGTTGAGTGCGGATTAACTGTTCTTGAACCATAAGCCAATGTTGAAGTAACAGAAGCTAATGTTATCCATGAACCCCAGCTTGAACCATCACTACTTTCACAATAGTCAATATCATAGCCAACAATACTATTAGCTTTTCCTGATGTAGCACCACCCCAACTTAATGTTGCACTGCTTTCAGCTATTGTAGGACTAACACTGCATGATGTTGGTGCACCACAAGCTGTTGGTGTTGTATAATTAACTACTAATATTGGTGCATTACTCATATTTTCATCATGGTATGCTTTACCCAATGAAGTAGTTAAGCCATCTTGGATAAACCATAAGCCATAGTTGCTTGTTCCGTTTACCCATTCTTGAACAATATTAGTTACTGTCCATTGTTCCCAAGTATCATAACTGCCGCTTGTTGTATGGCTTGATTGGTTTGATGTTGTTACTGATGGTCTTGCATTATATGTTACACTTCCTTCACTCCAACTACTTGTAACCCTTTGACATAACTGTGTTGCGGCGGCTCTCCAACACTCATCAGAAAAACTATATAACTTTACATAAGCTGAAGAAACAATAGAATTTGCAGGTATAGCACTTATATCAAATTGAACCAAACTCATATATCGAGTTGATGTGCTTGATTGCACACCAACCCTTAGTTCTTGTCCATCATAGTTATTATATGGTGCACCATAACTTACCCTTACAGCTTGTGTAGGTGTTCTTGTTATTTGTGACATATTATCACCGCCTTATGCGTAAACCGCATAAACATATTCAGTGCCGCTTAAAATAGCTTCTAATTTAGTGTTTACTTCAGTTGGTGTGTAAACATATTCACGTTCATCAGTAACTGTTGTATCACTACCATTCTCTATTAACACTTGGCATACTGGTATTTCATAGTAAGTATCACCTTGTGTTAGTGCTTCTACTGTAGGACTTGCGGCGGCTGTGCCTTTCAACACCTTTAATCCAATTATTCTATTAGTCACATCTGATGCTAATACAATTCTATCAATTCTTTTTAATGATACTGATTCTGCATCAAGTGAAATTATTGTATCGCTATCATTGTAACCATACTTACCATCAATAAAGCACATACCACTTCCAATAGTAATATCAAGACCACTTGCGGTAATAGCAAACTTATCACCTTCATTGATAGCTATGCCTGTTCCGCTAATGCCTTTTATAAGTGCTGTAAATTCAGCACTTGTGTATTCATAAATATCTGAATCTCCTTCAGAGAAATCAAACACCCCATAGAAATCTAAATTTTCCATATGGTTTACCTCCTATTCTTCATCTAATATGTGCTTATATTGCACACCTTCTTCTTCGCCTTCAGCATTGTAGTATACACACTCTGCCCAATTAGCATTATCTTTATATTTTGTTGCTACTTTCATTGCCTTATCTTTCTTAATCTTAATTCTAACTTCGTGACCATCTTCACTAATACCTAAAGTATCTAAGTCTTGATTAGCAATAGTAGCTTTTCTATCTTCTTTAGAAAGGTTATATGGGTGCTTCTTTATTAAGTCTGAAGCACTCTTTACCTTACCTTTATCTATCTCTGCCATATTCCCTCCTATGCTGTTCTTTTCCACATATACACAACTATAGAAGGTTGTATATTGTTATGTGCTTCGCCGCCACCTGTGCTTTGATTTGTTGCGGTTGTACTACCACTTGTTCCACTAAACGCTGGTAAGTTAACACTATGTGTATGACTTACACTTTGGCTTCCTGAACTTGTACTTGGTGGATTAGTTGCGTGTGCATGGGTAGCCGCCGCTTTTGCGTTCATAGCATATTGATATACAGAGCCAGAAGCATAACCTGTTCTATAACCGCTTGAGCTATAAATATTGCCAACACCTTTAGAACCACTTGATAGTGAAATAGGTCTCTCTTGACCCCACCAAATACTATGCCAAGTGCCGCCAGCACTAGAAGATGTTACTGAACCAATATTAGTTGCGTGACTATGGCTTGCACTTTGTGTGCCGCTTGTCACTGCGGCGTGGTCATGGTCAATACTATGGCTGTGTGCGTTTTGAATGTGAGTATGTGAAGGCATTTGTGCTTCAGTTAATGTTTCTTCTTTAGTTCCTATTTCTTCTTCTACTGTATCAAAATCTGTATCTGTGCTATCAATACCTACTACAGTCCTACCTGCGGCAAACGCCGCCCAAGTACCACCAAATAATGTTTCTGGTGAAGTACTATCTACTGAAGTGTAAACAGCCCCAATAGGATAAATTGCAAGTTTAGCTTGTGCTATAATTGATGCAATATCTTCTGCACTAATGCCGCCAGAACCTTCACTATTTATTAGTGCTTGTGTGTTTCCTGCACTTCTTTGTAGTGTTTCAGTCAAGCCTTGTTTATCATATCCAAAAACCGCATCAAGTCTTAAATGATTATGTTACTGTCAAATAAAATTCCCTGCTTTTTGGCAAATAAGATTCCCTACTTTTTATTTAGTATTTTCCACAAAGATCTGTTTTCTGTGAGCTAAGCGGTAACTGTCGTCGGAAAATGAAAGCACCTGACATTTATGAGTCAACCTATCCAACAAAGCGGTTGCTAGAATCGAATCACCAAGAACATCAGCCCATCCGTCAAAACCCTTATTAGAAGTAATTACGACAGAAGTATTCTCGTATAAATGAGATATCAGTTGGAAGAACATATTGGCTTCTGTTTTCCCAACCGGTAGATAACCTAGCTCGTCAATAATAAGTAAGTCTGCTTCCTTGATCCACTTAAGACGTGCTGCTGAACTTCTGGATATCTCTTGTGTTTTCAGGATATGAACAAGCGTATCCATAGAGGAAAAGAAAACCTTGTATCCAATCTCCACAGCCTTGTTTCCGATAGCCAGAGCAAGATGTGTCTTTCCTGTTCCCGGAGGACCGATTAAGATCAGGTTGTATATTCCTTCAATCCAAGTAAGGGCGGCCAACTGATTTAACTGCCAGGTGGTAATCCCTTTCTGAAACTCTGTATCAAACGTCTCAAAGCCCTTGTAAGTCGGCAGACAGGCTTGCTTGATCCTTCGTTTCTTTTTATTCTCCTCTCGATATAAAACCTCATCATGCAGACAGTTCGCTAGGAAAGCCTCGTTGGATATTTGCTCATTTAAAAAAGGAAATGTTCTCCTGGACATATTCGCAAGTCCAAGCTGTTTTGCATATGTACGGATGCGTTCAACGTCTGTCATTACCGCTCACCGCCTTTACAGAGACTGGCGTAAACCTCTATAGGTCTCGTTTGGGCTATGACTACACTATACTTAACAGGGATAGTACCGCTACATTCAGCAGGCAAAGGTTTCAGTTGTTTAAAGTACTCCAATGTATCCCTAAAATCATTAGCCGATACGATCTGCCTATCCAGACAATACACGGCTGCACGATGGAGTTCATCTGCTGAATATATCTCTGCAAGTTTCAGCAGTATACCCAGCTGGTCTCGAACATATCTCGGTTTAGCTTCAATAATCTTCTCTACAAAACGAGTTCCTTCCGGTGATATGTATCCAGCAAACACTTTGTCTTTAATGCTTTGCAGTTTGGAGAACCTGTCCCGTTCCGGATGTTCATTGCGTACGCATTTTCCTACACCGTCAGCTATAGTATATTCATCAATAAATACATCGTCTTTTAAATCGTAAAACCGTACCCTATTTGATGTTTCATCAGCTTCTATCCGAACTTTTTTACCCGGCTCATAGGTTCCCTTGGGCATACAGTAACGGTTCTGCCGGTACATTACAACATTGTTTTTACGAACGATAGCAGTTGACGGTACATAAGTTGATTCTCCCAATTCCGGCGCAGATTTCAAATGCTGCTGCTCCTGCGCAAATACAACGGCAGGGACCATCTTTGTTGTCTCGTGCACTAATCCGTTTCCGGTCCGGTCCAACCACGCCAGCCCGTCGCTGTTGAGCCTTGCTATCCCGTGATAGATTCTGCAGGTCAGAAAGTTGTTTTTTACATACTTTACAACAGCTTCAATCTTTCCTTTACTTTCCGGGTCATTGCCACGACACAAATGGACAGAGAAACCAGCATAATTCTTGTAGTTTTCAAATGTTTCTGTATATATAATATCTCCGCTGTTTTCGCTGACAACCATTACTCTATCTTGATCATATACGATTTCTGTTGGCCTGCCTCCATAAAAGCGGAATGCTCTGTCATGTGCCTGTATAAATGTTTGTGCTGTAAAGGGTTCTAATTGAAAGCATACATATTTATATCGTGAGCAGCTTAATACCATTGCGAATATATATATCCTAACGGATTTCCCGTAGCTGTCTTTCATTACCTTTTGTCCCAAATCCACCTGAGCCTGATAGCCAAAAGGTAATTCAGGATTCTCAGCATACTGTCGTATTTTTACGGGTGCCGGTATACCTTCTTTCTCTCTAACGTTACTCACAAACAACCGAACTGTACGGTATGACGGCTTAAAGTCCGCAAAGTCTTCCCTAAGATTATCGTAAAGTATAGCTCCTGAGATTTCGGGATATGTTTTTAGTTTATCCAACACATACCCGTAATACGGATCCATGATTTTTGTTCGTTCTTTGGCTTCAAGCATGTATGACAGATATTCGCCCTCTGTCATGTCCCAATACTTCCTTACTGTTTTTGCATCAAGCCTAAGTTCCCGTGCTGCTCTTTGTTTTTTGTACCCCATTGTTTTTAGTTTCTGTATTTCTGCATACATCGTTATCCCTACCATTTCTGCCTGCCTCCATTTATACTCTCATTCGAGTATAAATGGACAAGCTCTTTTATTCATTAAGTAGGGAAAATTGTTTGCCAAAAACCGTCCAATATAGTTTACCAGTTACAGGCTATCTTATTGCCTTGCCGAGTATTCAATAATTCGCCGCCATTTTAGTATTAAATTTTAGCTTTCAGTATAAATAATCAGAGAAGCATATAAGTTATGCTTATTTGGTAGTAAAATGATATAAAATCTATATAAAAAATAAGGCGGCAATCGCTATGATTACCGCTTATTCATATAAACTATTTCAATTATCACTTATCTTTAGATTCATCTTTTGCTTTCATTTTTGATAAATTGTCATTTACCATTTCAATTTCTATAAGAGTTGCTGAAGAACTCATTAAGTGCAGTCCGAAAAAATACATTATCGTACCAGGTATCAAGCCAGCACCACCTATCACCCAAAGCACATAAGCGGATAGCTCTCCATCATATGCAAAAACAATACCACCAGCAACTAAGGAAATCAATCCAACCCAAAAGAACCATATACCTACTTTATGAAAATTAACTGCCTTCATCCATAAAAATTCGCTTCTTGTTTCCACCACATTCTCATTTTTATACGATTCATACGACTCCTCAATAAAATCGTCAATACCTATTTCAGACTTTTTAAAAAGTTTCAATTTAAAATCCCCTTTCTATTTATGTATTCAATTCAAAAGTAATAATTTATTCAATATGGAAATAATAATTTGAGTTATATCGGTATAATAATATGTAGCATCTATTAATGTCAATGACTTTAATTCAAATATTGTAGTATCAACTATTTGGACATTGTCCATCATTATCTACATCATAAAAAAATTCCAGATTTTTTTGCAACTCATTAATCTCTAATTGATAGTCATGTTTGAATAATAGTCCATAGCCATACCTATCCCAAACTTGTTGCGGTTTTGAGCCAAAAGCAATTTCTATCCAATCTTCTTCAAACCCTAATTCAAGCAGTTGGTTTTTTACATCTTCCCTTTCGTTGGCAGATGGACTATTATCCATCTCTCTATTACTATTTTTATTATTATCTTTATTGTTATTATTATCTATATCTATATCTATATCAAGGTTATAACCAGAAAAACCTAATTTATTCTGGTTTTTCTGCAATTTGTATGTATTAGTCAATTTGCGTATATAGTCAGCAGTGCAACCGCACTCTGCCGCAATATCAGTGTTAGTCTTTCCTTCTAAAAATAATTGTTTTACTTTGTCTTTGTCCACTTTTGATGGTCTACCACCTTTCTTTCCATTCTCTACTGCGGCTGTGTATCTTCCCTTTGCGGCCTTAATGTTTGGTGCAATTAGTGTTAGCATCATATCTATATATGGGTTACTATCTGTCCATTCACCATTAATACCAAGCTTTAGTATAGCTAAAGCCGCCTCACCTTGTAATTCTTTTGGCATCTTTTCTACAGCATCAAGAAAAGTTGGATAGCATACAAAAGAAATTCTTTCTTCGTTAGTCATAATTTCTACCACCTTATAATTTATTCCACCTTTTAATATAAATAAAGCAAGACAACGGCAAGGTGGTCAGCCGCATATAAGGAAAGTAGCAACTCCTTCCTTGTCTTGCTTTATAAAACTTGCTGAATTCTTTTTAATTTCTATTGGAAAAAAAGAAAGGTTTGATAAAACAATGAAAGAACCGCCTTTTACAAGACGCTTCTTTTTCTATCGTAATTGTTCAAAAATAAAGTCTTCATTAAGAGTAAAAGTTGTAGCACCATTTAAATCAGGGTATGCAGCTATCCATAATTGCCCATCCTCTTCTACGGTGCTATCTCTATAAAATGTTAATACTACTAAATTTCGTGTTAGCGTATTATTAATATTTGTATACGTATAATCTATATATAACATATAATAAATGTCTTCAAATCCCTTATTAGCAACTAAAGTCCCCGAGACTTGATAATTATGATTTGCAATATTCTCATCAAAAACAGCTATTCTAACTGCATTGAGTTGCAATGAATTTGGTGCAACTAATCCATCTTTAATAAATTGTACATAATAAGTTGCTGTAGAATAATAATCTATTAATTCAGGTGTAGGTGTAGGTATGGGTATGGTTGTAGCTGTTGGTGTAGCTGTAGAAAGTGGTTGAGCCGTTGAAAAGGATTTGCTTGTTGAAAATTGAGAACATCCAACAAGGGATATGACTAAACAAATAGAGATTACAATAAATAAGATTTTTTTCAATTTGTACTCCCAACACATAATACTGAATTATGTTAATAATTATAGTGCATATCTCAGTAAAATACAATGCCCTCTAAATCATGCAAGGTGGTTTAATCCCTTCATAAGTTAAGTAGCATTATTAGGTATTTTGTATAGAATTTTCAGCCGAAATTTATTCAATAATCCCATTAAATAAAGTTAGATGATAAACTATAGAAATGCCAATTTTTTTTTGCTATGATGGATACATGATAAAGCTTGCAAGCAAATCAAATATAATTAGCCGAAAGGCAGAAAAGAGTATAAAATTATGACTAAAAATGAAATGATTAAAAGAGCGTCAGAGGGTGCAGTAAACAATAGTGAAAGCACAGTGGTTAGCAATTCAGTAGTTGAGGTAAAGGAAATAACTAAGGTGACAGATATAAGCAGGAAGTTCATTGAGGAATTCTTCGCTGTAGCACCAAAGGTTGAGCAAGATTGGATTATTGAAAGAAGTGAAACACTTATGTCAGAGAAGGGTGATAGAAAATACTTCGCCGCTTTCCGTTCAGAGTTCGCTAAGAGATACTTTCCAGAGTTGTTTGCGGCAAAGATTGTCACAAAAACAGTTTCTATGGTTAGCAAGTTTAAGCAGATTCAATCAGAACAAGCAGTTGCATAGGTATAGTTAAAATAAAGTAGAAAGGTGGTGAATGACATTGACAGCAAAACAGTTAGACGAAAGAATCGAACTAAATGCCTTAATTGCGGCAAGATTAGTAAGATACGGTTACACAAAAAAAGAACTGGCAATAAAGCTGTCAATGTCACCAGCATCACTTTACAACAAGTTAAACAATCCTGACCGCTTTACAAGAAAAGAATTAAGAAAGCTATTTGAAGTGTTTAACTTCACCCAGCAAGAAAAATTGAATATAGTATAAAGGAAGAAGGCTTTAGCCTTCTTTTTTAATATTCTCATTAAAGAACTCATTTAATCTGTCAGCAATAATATCTTGTTCCTTCTTAAAAGTATGTTGATATACTTGCTTTAGCATATTGTCTGTTGCGTGTCCAAGTCGTTCCTGTGCATACTTGTTAGGCACGTTCTGTAGTAGCATGATAGAAGCGTTATAGTGCCTTAGTGTATGAAAACCTTGCGGCACTCCTAACGGCTTGCATAACTTACTATACCTATCTGAAAATTGACTTGCTGTAATAGTTATAAGCGGCTTTGCATCATCTGTTAATTCATCTAAAATAATTGCTGGCAAAGGCAGAACTCGCTTACTGCTTGTGGTCTTAGTTTCCTTTACTACCCAATCCCTATTCTTATTGCGAACTGTAGCTTTATCAATGGTCAATGTTTTATTATCTAAATCAACATCATCCCAAGTTAAGGCAAACACCTCACTACGCCTTAAACCAAGCAAAGCACCCAATAGTATGGGTAAGTATAAATCAGTTCCCTGTGCGGCTTGTATGACCTCCTGCACCTGTTCTGTAGTCGGTATTACCATTGTTGGTGTTCTCTTTGGAGGAAGAATAATACCTTCAGTATTAAGTTCTGAATAAAATTCCCTTAATACTGCCTTTAATAATCCTAAAGCATTTCTAACTGATTTAGGTGAATGGTCTTTAGAATAATCATTAATTGCTTTTTGAATATCTTCTTTTTTTAGTATTCCCAGCCGCATATTAATTATTGAACCATATGCGTTTCTTTTTAATTGTTCATAACCAACAATAGTAGATGGACTTAAAATGTTTTCTCTATTGCCAATAAATTTTTCTATAGCTTGTTTCAAAGAAATGTTTTCAGGCTTTAAGGCGTGCTTGTGGTCAACTTCAAACTGCAAAGCTAAGAAGGTTGCTTCTTTAGCTGTTCGTGATGTAAAGCTTTTAAACTTCTGTTTACCAGTTTCATCTAAGTATGATGTTCTAACTCTATAGTTGCCGCTTTTAAGTTTCTCTGGTTTAGTTGCCATTATCACACCTCTTTCTTATTTCTATTAGTAAAATACCATAATCTATACTATAAAACAAGATTTGTGGCATATTTTGTGGCATATTCAGTTCTATTTTTATGCCACGTTATTAAATATTTAATTAATCTCTCTAAAATATTAGATAACCATATTGGACTAAAAGCCTTTCATATAGGCGTTTTTGGATAAAAAAAGAGTAGTTAGACTAATTTCTAACTACTTTCTTTTGGTGCGGATGAAGGGACTTGAACCCCCACGATGTTGCCACCACTAGGTCCTGAACCTAGCGCGTCTGCCAATTCCGCCACATCCGCAAAATATATAGACATTCTATTCTAATCGATAACCCACCCGTAACGGGTATGGTGCGGGCGGTGGGACTTGCTCCGGGGCTCTCGCCCCTATCACGCCGCCTCGCCTGCCTTCTTCCGCCTTTGCGGCGGCAGGCTCGTGTTCAAGTCCTTTTACTTATTTGAAGCTAAAAACTTTGACACACACACTTTTTTTCGTTTCATCTGGTGCGGGCGGTGGGACTTGCTCCGGGGCTCTCGCCCCTATCACGCCGCCTCGCCTGCCTTCTTCCGCCTTTGCGGCGGCAGGCTCGTGTTCAAGTCCTTTTACTTATTTGAAGCTAAAAACTTTGACACACACACTTTTTTTCGTTTCATCTGGTGCGGGCGGTGGGACTTGAACCCACACGTCGTTTCCAACACACGGCCCTCAACCGTGCCTGTCTGCCAATTCCAGCACGCCCGCAAAGCGCCTGCATTGCCTGCCAGGGAAGCATCCTCGGAAAACAAATCAGCGAAGGTTATTATACACTATGATAAATATAATTACAAGACAAGAATTTACCTTTACGATGTTTTTTTATTCTATATAATTAAGTTACTTTTTACAAGCACTTGTACTAGCATCATAATGTCGTTAAAAGCTGTGCTTACCTAAAACTCGTTGCACGCGGCTTTAGTTTGGACTATAATAAATCTATAAACTAAAATAAGGATAAAATTATGCGTATTATCAAAAGCAGCGAAGTTACTGAGATCGTACGAATGCTCTTCCTGAGGGCAGCCAGAATGCCTGGCAAGGACGCTCTCAGCGCCGTTAAAACAGCATATGAGACCGAACCTACGCCAATAGCAAAAGAAGCTTTGCGGCAGCTTGTAGAGAACGCCGGGATATCGGACGAAACAGGCATGCCGTACTGTCAGGATACCGGTATGGCCGTCGTTTTTATCGAGATAGGACAGCAGGTCTTCATTGAAGGCAGCTTGGCTGATGCGATAAACAAAGGTGTCCATCAGGCATACAGAGAAGGTTTTTTCCGCAAATCTGTGCTTGACCCTATAACCAGAAAAAACACGCAGGACAACACTCCGGCGGTAATACATTACGACATCGTACCGGGAGAGCTGTTAAAAATATATGCTGCACCCAAAGGCTTTGGCAGTGAGAACATGAGCCGGCTGGCTATGCTGAACCCAAGCGATGGTATTAATGGTATAAAGCAGTTTGTGCTTGATAGTGTTATTAAAGCGGGTGGAAGCCCCTGCCCCCCTGTTATACTGGGGATAGGCATTGGCGGCACATTTGAAAAGTGCGCTCTTATTGCAAAGAAAGAACTACTTCGTGAAATCGGCAGCAGAAGCGAAGACGATGAGCTGGCAGCTCTTGAGATCGAGCTTAAAGACAGCATAAATGCACTTGGCATAGGCGCTCTTGGTTTCGGCGGCCCTAATTACTGCCTGGACGTTCATATTACTAAATACCCAACGCACATCGCCGGTCTTCCGGTAGCGGTCAACTTCCAGTGCCACGCATCAAGACATGCATCCGCAGTTATATAAGGAGTCCTCATGATACAGATAACATCACCTTTTTCAAAACAGGATATAAGTCATCTTAAAGCAGGAGACATCGTTGAGCTTTCCGGCAGAGCATACACAGCAAGAGACGCTGCTCATGCAAGGCTTTTTGATATGATGGAAAAAGGGCTTCCACTCCCTTTTAAAATCAGCGGCAGCGGTATATTCTATGCAGGACCGTGCCCCGATATGCCCGGTCGTGTTATAAACTCGTGCGGCCCCACAACATCTTCACGTATGAACGCATATGCACCAAATCTCTATGACATGGGGCTTTCCTTCGTCATCGGCAAAGGGCCTGTTTCAGAAAAGGCCAGGCAGGCTATAATGAATAACGGCGCTGTTTATTTTGCAGCAATCGGCGGAGCAGGCGCGCTAATTGCGTCACATATCACACAAGCAAAAATAATAGCCTTCGACGACCTTGGCGCCGAGGCTATACGTGAACTGTATTTTGATAAAGTCCCTCTTATAGTTGCGATCGATCCAAACGGCAACAGCTTGTTCAAAAGCAAAGATTAATATCCGCCTTCCGGGAAAAGCTCTGCCATACGCTCGTCCGACAGATCAAAATATTTCTGGAAGCTTTTAATGCACTGTTCTGTCCTCTTCGTTAATATTTTCCTTAACTTATTGACTTCTTTTTCCCAGCTACTATACGACCTTGGTGCATGCCAACGATTTATATGCCTTTTCATTTCTTTATCAATATCAGCTACAGTGCTGTCGAAAAGCGGAACTATCGTCTCGGATGCGAGAGTCGTACTCAGTATGTATGCGTACCTTTCGATAAACTCCTGTTTCCAACCTTCGTTCTTTAGCAAAGCATATGGAATATCCATATTCGTCTTTGATTGGTCTCCTCCCGTCCATGTTACACCATATTTGCTGAAATAAGAGCTAAGATAGCATTTGCCAGGGAATCTGAATGAATAGTCTAGATCGAAGAACATCGGGCGCCATTCGTGTTCGTAATCTGTAGTGCGCCAATATTTTTGGTTATACATATCCCAATTGCATAAATACGTCTGCACTGTTATATAGTCCATGAAAGCCTGTTCATCTACCATGGCAGTTAACTTACTGTAGTTTTCCTCATCTGCCATGTTGTGAGACCTCGCAAACTTACGCACAGCGAGAAACTCTTTGCTGCTTCCTGCCACAACTGTATTGTTCCTGCGGATAACTTCGATATCGTTGCGGTCAAAATCATAAACAGACGCAAAATGATCTTCGTTTTGATTTTCGCACAGCCAGTACATTCCCCAGTACTTTCCGTTGATATACACTGCCACTGGTTTTTGCTGTGTATTGTCAATATTGAGCCCGTCTACCGCCATTTCGAAAAATGCAGTTTTCATGTGTGTATAATACAGGTCCTGTCCGGAGTTCCTTATTGTCAATGACTGATAATCCACAACTGGATATCCGTCAAAAAACGGATATACTACGCTGCTTTGGCCGTACTGACCACGCAAATATATCTTGAGCGACTTTTGGGGATAGCTGCGGCTTATAAGCCCGGTAACTCTTATCCCTGCCGGAAAAGCCGTGCCAATCTTGCCGTCCTGCTCAAAATATTCTATATATGCCCCGACTTCCCTGTTTCTTTTGGACGAAGAATACATGTAGTTTATATCGTCTCTGTCTCCTGTTATACAGATAACGTCTATATCGTGCATCTCTTCAACGAGAAAATTCGTTGTTACTATCATGCTTGGAAGACGGCCGGGTGATATCGCAACCGCTCTGAGAGGTGTTGATTTACTTATAAGTATCTGCTCTGTATAAACCTTTGAAGATGCGCTAGGTATATCTCCGTTGGTTGTATAGTAAATAACCGCATCCTTATCTTCACATGTGATCTGCACAAAAGTATCTTTCTCAAGATACCCACCTGGTTCTGAGAAAACAGGCTGCGCTGTATATGTGCTGAATGAATCACCTTCGTTTGCTTTTCCCTTTGAACTGGATGCAAAAAAAACTCTGCTACCGGTCTCGTCACCGCACAGCCGCCCTGTACTTTTCCCCGGGCGCACCACTCCTGTTTCAAAACGATCTATAAGTGCACCGCCGGGCGATGAAAGCAACAGCATCTCCCCGGAGGCTGAAATGCCAAATGGCGCAGTTAGCTCATCCTGTTCTGAAACGTCGGACGAAGCGTATATGACCGTAAAACCATGCGCAGGAATCGTTATATCCGGAACCAGCCACTTATATGGCTTATCTTCGCTGTCACTCAGATAATATCCATCTAGTTTTACTTCGCTGTCTCCCCCGTTTGCTATTTCTATCCAGTCCCTGCCTTTTCCAGCTGCACATACTTCGTTTATATATAAACCTTTTATGTCAAAACTGAATACGTCCGCAGTTTCTGCAAAACTGTTTGTCATATTTTCTGCGCCGGGGGTCGGACTTCCGAAATATGCCCATCCACCCGTATCCGTAATTCCGTAAGAAACATCCTTCCTTATGTCCATATCGAGCCTAAACAAAGTCTGCTGCATGTTTTCTCTGTCGGTAACTATCAGCACAGTCTCGTTACTGCCGATTTTGAACCCTGTATGCAGTTCGCTGCCTGCTTTGTTCTTGCCCGAAAGATAAACAAGCTGATATTCGCCCGGTTTGACTGCAGCATCCGGGAAACGCCACTTGTATGGATTCTCTTCATCATCGCTTAAATAATACTGCCCCAGCATCAGAGTCTGCTGCGAGCTGTTATAAAACTCTGCCCACGCCGGCCTGTCACCATCCTCGTCCATAATCGAATACTCGTTCTCCAGCAGTATCTCGTTTACAATGAAATCTTTCATCTGTGTTTTTTCAAAGCTGTCGAATGCTTTTGTTTCATTCTGTTCACCAGGCGTAGGCAAGCTAAAGTACTTCATATCGCCGTTTCCATCCAAGCCAAAAGAAATATCTGTTGGAATCTCGCTGCTCCAACTCGTTTCGCTGGTAGCGCCAGAGTTCCCGTCTGTCAAATATAAAGATGTTTCAGATTCGCTGAGCTTAAAATCTGCATGGATCTCTTGTACTTCACTATCTTTGCCGGATAAATACACTAAAATACATTCGTTTGGCGCAATCTCTCTTTCTGGAAAACGCCATTTATTTAGATTATCTTGCTCGTCGGAAAGGTAAAAATCTGAGAGGTTTTTATCTTCGCTGCCGGTATTGTATACTTCCACCCAGCCATAGTATTGCCGGTTGCCGTCCAGAATCGATGATGCTTTTGGCATAACTTCATTTATCCGCAATTCAGATAAATCGTATACCGCACTAGATTCCAGTAATGAGTCTATGACAGCATCGCTGTTTGCACACCCTATAGTCGGGGCCTCTATATATTTATATTCTCCGTTTTTAGTTCTGCCCCATGCAATATCCTCTTTTAGCTCCGGAACTTCAAGCATTTGCACAACGCCGCCCTGTGGGTTTGAGAGCACTATGGATTCACCGTCTTTCGATAATGAAAATCCAAGGAATATCTGTTCCAAATCTGCTTTTGGCATAGCGTATACTACAAGATATTCTCCTGCCCCTATTGCAACATCATCGAAGGTGTATTTATAAGGAGTTGATGAATCATCGCTTATTCCATATCCCTTAAGTGATATTTCGAAATTTGAAGTGTTGTATAGCTCGATCCAGTCCGGACTGCCGAGGCTATCGTCTATATATGAAAAATTATTGGAAGACACAACCTCATTAATAATAATTCCCGCCGGTTCTGCTGATGCGTTAGCGTGAACTACAGAGTATAATGTGATTATCATTACTGCTATTGCTAATAAAGCTGCACATAGAATTATTTTATTGCGTTTGTTATAATGTGTTGTCTTTTTATTTTCAATATAAATCAATTCGTTTTTTTCTGTCAAAATCATATCACCACTGCTGTAAAATCAATTTACTTTTATTCCCTATTTTACTTGTTTAACATCATTTTAACATCAATTTATCATTTTATCAATTTATTAACATATATTCTGCTGTAGTTAATATCTCTAAATTATTGTTTTGCATTAACTAATAATATCCTCACTATTTGATTCTTATATTGGGGAAAACAGAGCATATAAAAAAAGAGCCGCATCTGCGGCCTTATATCTAATTATTATCGTTGATGTGAATATCTTTTAATACCCGCCGTCCGGGAAAAGCTCTTTCATTCTTTCATCTGACAGATGGAAGTAATTCTGGAGGTTTCTCTTGCTTGCAGCCGTCCTTGCCGCCAGTACTGATCTTGCGCTTTTAACAGAGCTCTGCCAGCTTGAATATGAGCGCGGATAAGGAAATCTGTCTACCTGCCTTGGCATCTCGGAATCAATCATATCTACCATGCTGTCAAAAAGCGTTAGTACCGAATCCTGCGAAAAGGTAGTATTCAGCAGATACGCATACCTCTCGATGAACTGTTCTTTCCATCCGTCGTTTTGCAGCAGTGCACATTGAATATCCATGTTTGTAAGCGAGCCGTTTGCGGAAGGCACTCCGTTACTATTAAAATAGTTGTAAAGATAATTTGCAGACTTACTATATAGCGCCCCGTCAAGGTCGTAGAATATAAGCCGCCACTCGACTTCGTAGTTCGTTTCTCTCCAGTATTTCTGGTTGAACATATCACCGTTGCCGAAGAATGTCTGCGCAGCTATATAGTCCATTATCTCTTCTTCATCTACCCACTGTATAAACTTCTGATAGTAATCTTCATTTGCAAGGTTGTGGCTTCTTGCATAAGAACGCACATCAATGATCTCGTACTTTGTTCCTGACAACGCATATTGGTTTCGCTTTATCATCTCGACGTTGTCCCTGTCGAGGTTGTGCCGGGAAGCGTAAAAATCTTCATTCTGATTTTCGCAAAGCCAATAGAGCCCCCAGTATTCACCGTTGATGTAGACAGCCACAGGTTTCTGCTGCGGATTGTCAAGACGCATACCGTTTACAGCCATTTCTGCAAATGCTGTACGCAGACATGTTAATCCAACATCCTGGCCGGAATTTCTCAATGACAGAGATTTGAACTCTGTAATACCATAGTTATCAAAGAAAGGGTATGTGACATTGCTTTGGCCGTAGCCGCCACGCAGATATATATTCAGCGATTTTTGCGGATATGAACGTGTTCCTGCTCCGGCTACCCTAATCGCTCCGGGGAACTCGACACCTTCCTTGCCATCCTCTTCATAGTATTCAAAGTATGCTTCACCTTCCCTTTTTACAAAAATCTCGCTTACACGATAAGCATAGTTTATATCGTCCTGGTCTCCGGATATGCACAGCACCGAAATGTCATGCCGTTTCTCGACAAGGTAGCTGTTTGTCTGTATCAGGCTGGGAAGCTTATTCGGGGCTACTGCTATCGCCCTTAAAGGCGTTGAACTGGTTATCTTTATACCGCCTTGGTAAAGCGTCGAAGATGTTGTAGGTTTGTCGCCGTTGGTGGTGTAATATATCTTAGCTTCGGGGTCTTGGCACATAAGCTCCACAACGGTGTTTTTTTCCGTGTATCCGCCGGGCTGTGAAAACTCCGGCTGGGCTGTATAAGCCGTATAGTATGCGTCTGCGTTAGCTTTGCCTTTTGTGCTTGAAGTAAAAAAAACACGGCTGCCCAATTCATCACCGCTAAGTCTTCCAACACTGTTTCCTGTTTGCAGCACGCCAGTCTCGAAGCTGTCTATCAGCACACCGCTTGAGTTCGACAGCAGCAGCGTCTCCCCCGACGCCGAAATGCCAAACGGTGCCGTCTTGCTCGTCTGCTCCGAGGCCGTCGAGGAGGCGTATATTACTACATATCCTCCTGAACTTACCGTCATCTCTGGTATCTGCCACTTGAGCGGTTCGTCAAAGCTGTCGGAGAGATAATACCCTCCGAGGTTTACACTTCCGCCGCTGCCGTTCCTTATCTCGATCCAGTCAAGGTCTCCCGATTTGGGCTCCCCCACTGCAGATACCTCATTTATGTATACTCCGTTTGTATCAAAAAAACGGGCGCTTGCGATCTCATCAAAACTGCTGGTGCTGTTTTCAGCTCCCGGCGTCGGTTTGCCGAAATATTTCCACTCATCTTCGCCTGCAAGGCCGTAAGATATGTTTTCCTTAACACTGAAATCGAGTGAAAAAGCCGTTTGCTTCGCTTCAGTACGGTTGGTTATATAAAGCGCTGATTCGTCTTCACCGATTTTAAAGTTGGTGTGCAGTCCTGTATCCGTCTTGTCCTTGCCGGACAGGAATACAACTATATACTGGCCGGATTCAAGCTCTATATCCGGGAAGCGCCACTTATAATAGTTGCTGTCGGTGTCGCTCAGGAAATAGTCCTTTAGCTGTATAGTTCTAATTGAGTCGTTATAAAGCTCTACCCAAGCCGGCCTGTCCCCGTCCTCGTCCAAAATTGAAAATGCATTGTCTAGCAATATCTCGTTTACTTTAAGCCCGGTGTCTATCTCTTCGTAGCCGAAGCTTTCAAGAGCATTTACGGTGTTAGCAGCTCCCGGCGTCGGTACGCTAAAATACTTCATATCGCCGTTTTCATCAAGTCCGATGGAGAAACCGTCGATAAGGTCTTCGTCCCAGCCGATATCCATCGTTATGCCTACGCTGCCGTCCGAGAAATATACGATGTGTTCATCATTACTGATTGAGAAGTTTGTATGCAGCTCGCCTTCCGTGCTGTCCTCTCCCGACATGTAGACGACCATGTATCCATTCGCTTCAAGCTCAAATTCCGGGAAGCGCCATTTCTTAACGTTATCAGGGTTGTCTGAAAGGAAGAAATCATTCAGGTTTACCGTTTCGTCGGAGGTGTTGTATAATTCTACCCATGCATACTGTGCAGCCGCTCCCGGCAGCAGTTCGCTCTCGGTAGGCATTACTTCGTTTACAATGACCTTGGAAGTTTCCGTAAGCCACTTAAAGCCATCTATCGTATCTGAAGTGATGTTACTGTTCCTTGCGCCCGGTGTCGGCTGGGCAATATATTTGTATTCTCCGGAGTCTGTCAACCCCCATGCCATATCCTGCCGCAGTTCCGGAACGTATAGCATCTGCATTGGTTCGCCGTTCGGGTCTGTAAGGTAAATATTCTCTCCTTCTTTCGAGAGCCCGAACCCAATACAGATATCATCTGTACCTCTATCCGGTGTAGCGTAAACTACAAGATACTCTCCGGCTTTGATCGTCACATTTCCAAACTTGTATCTATATGGCAGCACCGCAACGTCACTTATACCATAGCCTTTGAGCGATATATCAAAGCTTGAGGCGTTATAAAGCTCTATCCAGTCCGGACTTCCAAGCGTATCGTCAACGAATGACAGGCTGTTGCTTGTCACTACCTCTGAAATAACTATGTGAGCTTTCTCCTGCGCCGTCGGCGCAAAGATCAGGAAATAAACCAATACCGACGCCAGTATAACTACGGCCAAAATGACAGCTAGTATTATTCTGGTACGTTTACTGTTGTCCTCCTGCTGCTCTTCTATTTTATCTACATCTATAAGCTCATATTTATTGTTTGTCAAGCCATGCACCTCAGTATGTTATTGCAGTCAAAAATATCTTACATATAATGTCGTATATTATCACATTTCTATAATAATATCAATTTCTATGACATCAAATTTACAGTCAGAAAAAAATATATCATTTTTTATACACAGCCAATTTTTTCATTTAGTTCCATCCGCTTGTTATACGCTTATCCCTGATGCAGCAATATTACTCAATATGTTGTACCTTGCTTTATTTGGTAGCTTGTGTTATCATGTATACGTCATAGCTTTGTAGGCTGTATAAATTATACATCCTCTGTGAGAATATATGAAAAAGGTTGTTTGTCATGGAAAAAGATAACAAAAACCCTATTAACTCTAATAATTTGGTGTCACCAAAAATAACCAGGATAGTGCGGCTGGTCCTTGGTATAATACTTGTTGCCAATCTTTTTAACAGGATACTGCATTCGTGGAACAGCGAGATACCCGCGATGCTTTACTTTACTGTTTTGACAAATATGTTTATTGGTATTTATTATATAGTCTCTGCTTTCTTTGAAAAGATCCGCAGCAATACGGTAACTCATGCTTTAACAACATATATCTTGATTGTAGGCATCGTGTTCATTATTTTCCTTAACAACGGCTTTGTTGACAGCATATATGAAAAGCTTAATGAAAAATCGATCAATACAACCATTCATTATATTTCTATGACAAATTCTATTTTAACGCATTATATTATGCCGTTCATTGCTGCGCTTGACTATTTTATTTTGACCGACATGAGAAAAACCAAGGTCGACTATAAGATTCTTATCCTGCCCGTTATTTATCTTCTCGTATCGCTGATATACGGCCTGGTAACAGGTCAATATCCATATCCATTTCTTAATGTCGAATATGTCGGCGGGTGGCTTATCTTCTCTCTTGTAATCATAGCTATGACATTGATATTCATTCTTGTTTCTTTCATTATAAGAAAACTTAACTGCAAAATCCAAACCAGGATAGAAAGTTATTTTAGCAAGATAGTTTGAGCCGATGTTATTTTTTAAAGTCCGATGATTTGCAGCACTGCACAGAATTAAACATATCAGAAGAAAGGCAACAAAAACACTTGAAAACAATTAATATATGAATTATAATAGCATTCGCACCGCAAAAAGTTTTTGCCGCTATAGCTCAGTAGGTAGAGCACATCCATGGTAAGGATGGGGTCATCAGTTCAAATCTGATTAGCGGCTCCATAGTCCGTTTAAACGTCGTTTAAGCGGATTTTTTATTTTTGACTTGTTTTATAGTCATGCTGTTTTTATGATATATAGAGAAATGCTAAATAGAGATTGTATTTCTTCGATTGGCATTTATACCCCTACCGTACCCCTACCGGTGGAGAAAATAAAAAACACAGCGATAAGCTGTGTTTAAATAGGCTAATTATATAATTTGCTATGATAAAACGATAGTCTCTAATTTCTTCATCTCCTCACGCTTTGTGTCGTCCATAGTGTGTGTATGTATTCAAGGTAATAGATATATCTGCATGTCCTAAAATCTCCTGTACGACCTTAGGTTTAACATCAAGTTCAAATGCACGAGTAGCAAAAGTATGCCTGAGCGAATGCGCTGATATCTTAGGAAGTCCAAACCTTTTAGATATCCCATAAAGCTTCCTATTGATATTGCGAGGATTCAAATAGTTACCTAGCTCTGTACAAAACACTAAGTCTAAATCGTTCCACAGGCTTCCTGCTTTTAGACGCTCCTGCATGTGTATCGCTCTGTGCTGCCTTAAAATCTTGATCATAGAATAGTTTAGGGGTATCTTGCAAATACTATGGTAAGGATGATGGCCATAATTCAAGTCAGTTTAGTAGCTTCATAGTGAATTTATACACCATTTAGTCAGATTTTTTATTCTTGATAGATTTGACAATCACGCTATTATTATAATTAATAGTGAAAAGTAAAACTAAAATCGATTTGTTATAATCAGCATTTATACCCAACATCAGACAAAAAAATAAAATTAACACAACCTAAAAGAATCGATCTGAAATGATAATATATTGGCTAAGCTAATAAAAATCGCTGCGAAATTTTTTTACCTTGTATACATGGCTACCCTCTCCGCCACTTGAAACTCTAAAAAACCCCTTTAAACTGGGGTTTTTTATTATTATACTGTTAAGCAGAACCCTTAGCTGACCCATTACAAGATTTAACTCGTTTACTCTGTTTTTTATTATTTATTAAAAGCTATATTGATTGTTAGTATTGGTAAAATACTCCACTGTTTTTTCGACTGCAGCTATAGTGTCATCCAGGTCTGCTTTTTCAATAGACGGATGCACCGTCAGAACAAATGCCTCCTCCCCTACCTTCTGCGCATTCGGCCAGCTTTCGTTTGAATAGTCTATACTACCTTTATACTTCGGGCAGTCAAACGGGCAGCAGCCCTCTCCCTCGTATCCGTGTTTGTTTTGATAGACTTCCTGCAACGGCAACGGTTTTGGGTAACGTGGAGTACACATTATGCCCTCTGCTTTGACAGCATCCACAAAAGTTAACAGGTCTGTTTTAAACAATGTCGGGTCTATCTTGCATACGAATTTGTAGTATGCGTTTTTTACTCCGTCGTATTCTTTGGGAACATTTATACCTTTAATATCTTTCAGCGCCTCCCTCAGATACGCTGCATTCCTGTTCCTCTTTTCCACCATGTCATCCAGCCTTTTCAGCTGGTTTATACCGAGAGCCGCCTGAAGCGAGCTCATGCGATAGTTGTAGCCAAGCATAGTGTGTTCATACTTCCTCTCGCCTATCTTCTGGCTTGTCGGCTCTCCGCAGCTTCTCATGCATCTTGCTTTCTCGTATATCTCATAAGAGTCAGTTATCAGCATCCCGCCTTCGCCGGTGGTCATAACTTTGTCTTCAAAGAAACTGAAGCACCCTGCATCTCCTATAGTACCTGCAGCTTTTCCTTTATAGTACGCTCCGTGAGCCTGACACGCATCTTCCAATACCTTTAACCCATATTCTTGCGCTATCGCCATTATTTCATCCATAGGCGCAGGCAGACCGTTTAGATGCACAACAACCACTGCTTTGGTACGCGGTGTTATCGCCTTCTTAAGTGCAGCAGAATCGATATTGAAAGTTTCTGCGTCTATATCCGCGAATACGGGGATAGCATTCGCCATTACTATGGGTATTGCAGAGCCTATGAATGTATGAGCCGGTACTATTACCTCGTCACCCACGCCTACACCCATAGATGCCAGCGCAAGATGCAGCGATGAAATCCCGTTGGTACAGGCAAGAGCATACTTTGCTCCGAACTTTTCTGCGAAACTGTCCTCGAACTGCTTAACAATAGGGCCGGTTATAGCAGTCATGCCGCCGTCGTCAAGAACGGCAGCCAGATCGTCTTTATCCTGCTGTGTGAACAGCGGCCATTTCGGCCACGGCTTTGTTCTTACCGGCTCTGCTCCATAAAGTGCTATGTTCATGTTTACCTCCAATTCGTTTAGTCAAAAGTTATAGTGAAATCCATCTCTCTTGTTTCACCCGGCTCAAGGAACTCAAGTGACCCGTTGTTCTTTTCCCATTTCCTACCCTTGACGTGGTTGTTGCACGGCTCTATCGCCATTACGTACTCTCCAGGTTTCAGATACTTCCACTGTGTTATATACGGCAGATAAGAAGCATCGTATTCGAACCGGACTCTGGTGCATGGTTCGTTTTTTCTGTCGGCAAGAGAAAAGCTTACTCCGTTCCTGTCGCCTTTAAGCTTGTGTATAAATGTCTGCTCAATATATTCTGCGTCCGGTTCTGTCACTTCCTTATGTTCGTTTTTTACACTGCTGCTGTATGCGTCCCATCCTTCAATGTCTGCATCCGGGAGCTTTATAGACATCTGCGGGTTCAAGAACGGATAGCCGAAATTGAAGTGAAACAATACCATGAACGGTGTAGCCCGCCAACCTTCGTTCACGACTTTGTTATATATCTTTAGCTTATTATCTTTCTTGTTCAAATGTATGCTTCTGTAGAGAGCAATATCTTCAAACTGGAATTTATACTGGTGCACCCTGCCGGATACTATGATCTCATCGTCAGTATCTTCTATCGTGACTTTCTCCGCTGAGGTGTTCGATAAGCAGCCGTGCATACCTAAATCGACACCGTCCATGCTGCAAGGCTCACCGACTTGGGTTAGTCCACAGGTCGTAAGAAATCCTGCTCCAAAGCTCCTCAGCCACTCGTGCCCTCTTGCATCATAATATAGCGGATGTATGACTCCGGCTTTTGACAGGAAAGCTATGCTTTTCCCACAGATTTTGAGTGAATAGATATCCAGGCATCTGTCCTGCAGAACCGTCATCGAAAGACCGCTGCTGTTCTCCATTAAAACAGCTTTTAAACCTAATGCTTTCCCATCCTGTATTTTTATGCTCATCGCGCCGGCATACTGGAAGCTGTGTCCGATGTAAGAGCGCTGTTTTCCTTTATTCATAATTATCTCCAGCTAAAATAAAGTTTACATATAACAAAGCCGAGGCATATATCGCTGCCTCGGCTTTTACTTTTTGTCATCAGCCCTTCATCAGGTGTTCCATCACATACATCTCCAGAGCCTCATAGTCACGGGCATCTATGCACTGCTGCTGATATTTCTTATCAAAGCTCTCTACCTTTGCTTCAAGCATCCTGGCTATCTTGAGACTGTTCTCGAGGTGACGGTAGCTGTCATCCTGTTTCTGTGTTCTTACTGCCTTTACGTCGAGGCCTACATATTCTCCTCTGCTGCCATAGTTGTTATCCATCAACACTTTTATCTGGTTGAAACCACGCCTCAGATTGTCGACTGCAAACGCTTTGTCCTGATCATACTTCATGCCGTTCTGGTCGTTAAGGTGTACACTGAACAGCTTATCGAACGCAAGAGCAAAAGCTATCTCGTTTGCCGGGTCAAGACCCGCCAGCACTGCATGCGCAGTCTCAAGAAGTCCGCCTACACGGCCAGGGTCTATCGTTGCAGATGCAAGCGCCATCGTATGCCCCATCGTCGGGCAGAAGCTGATGTCTACAGGCTCGTTTGGTTTAGTCTCTATCATAATACGAATGTTCTTATCGTACTCTAGCATCTTGTTCATCGCGCCTATTATGCGCTGTGTGCTTAGAACCGGGTCTTTGCTCTCATACACATATGTACCTTCTCTTGCAAGCCAAAGTACTATATTCCTACAGCCGAGCGCTTTTGCTATGTCTATGCTACGGTATGAGCGCCACATAGCGAACTCTCTGTCTTCCGCATTGTTCGAAGTATAGCCGCCGTCTATCGTCCTTGGGTCCATCCACAGCCTCGGCGCTACGAACTCTGCCACAAGACCATGGTCATCAAGTATCGTCTTTACCTTTTCCGCTTCTTTTATTATCTGGTCTTCGCTTAGCTCGTTCATGTTCGGCACGGCGTCATCGTCGTGGAACTGAATTGCGTCGAATCCTATTTCCTTATACTTTTTCACCTTAGTGACGAAGTCAATCTCATCCCTTACCGGCGGCCCGAAAGCGTCCGCACCGCTGTGCACGTTCCAAGGACCTGCTGAATACTTGAATTTTGACATATTTATTTCTCCTTTGTCTTTATAATTATATTATTTTGCTAGTCTATCGTCTTCTGTTCCCGTGTACTTCGCCATGAGTACTATTAGAATTATCGAGAACAGCAGAACTACTGTAGAGATTGCGAATATCTCCGGTGATATACCAAACCTAATTGAACCGTAGATGTATACCGGCAGTGTTACGTCAGTACCCGCAAGGAAGTATGTGATTATGATCTCGTCGAACGACATCGTGAACGCAAGCAGCGCACCACCGATAACTGCACGCTTTATCATCGGCAGCGTTACATACCAGAACGCTTTTATTGGCGTTGCTCCAAGGTCGTTTGCAGCCTTTTCAAGGTTTGGCGAAAGCCTCTGCAGTCTCGCAAGAACCTGGAACATCACCACAGCTGTTGTAAACGTCATATGCCCGAGAAGTATAGTTGACAGGCTCAGCTTAACTGAAAGACTTACGAGCACCAGAAGCATCGAAAGGCCGACAATTATACCCGGAAGTATTATCGGCAGGTTTGCTACCGCTTTAAAAAGGTTCTGCCCCGGGAACTTGACTCTATTTAAGAACAGAGCGCCGCTCGTGCCAACGATTACTGCGACAACCACCGCAACGCCGGATATCACAAACGAGTTTCGAAGCGCAATCAGTACGTCTTGATTCTTAAAAACGTCTGCATACCAGCCAAAAGTCATATCCGATAGCTTCAACGTTGTCGTCGAGCTATTGAAAGAATATAGCACGACAACGATAAGCGGCAGATACAGGAATAAGTATACAAGCGCTCCATATATAGAGAGGCCTGGGAATCTGAATTTCTTTTTTGGTTTTAGCTCAACCGTATCTTTATTGTCTTTCATCATTCCGTAAAGCCCTCCTTACTCCCAAGTTTTGTGGACACGAACAGGATTAGCACCGCCACGAGGAACAGTATGAATCCAAGCGCAGATCCTAGAGGCCAGTTATACGCCTGTCCGAATTGGTCGGATATCAGACTTCCGAACATTATCATCTTTGTACCGCCGAGCTGTTTAGGAATGATGTAGTCGCCTAGCGAAATGACGAACGCCATCGTAAAACCGTTGAGCACGCCCGGAAGCGACAGCGGGAACACCACGTTTATAAACCGCTTGAAGCTGTTTGCGCCAAGATCGGATGCCGCCGCCATAAGATTTTTTGGTATCTTTTCGAGCGAATTGAATATCGGTATAAACACGAACGGCAGCGTTATATGCACCAGCGTTATGACCACCGCGAACGGGCTGTATATCAGCCACGATACCGGCTCGTTAACTATATGCAAACCAAGAAGCACACTGTTTATAAGCCCCGTCCTTCCTAGCACGGTACGCCATGCGATAATTCTAACCAGATAGCTGACCCAAAGCGGCACTAGTATCAGCAGGTAAAACTGGTTGCGGAACCGTTTTATTTTGCGTGAAACCAGATATGCAAGCGGATACCCCATCAGAAGACTTATGCACGATATCATCAGCGCATAGAAAATAGTCTTGAAGAATATCGGCAGATATATCGGGTTTGTAAAAAACTCTGCATAGTTCTGCAGCGTAGTTATGCTCTTGTCCATCTGAGCATCTACTTTGAAGTAAAGGCTGTACTGTACAACCACCAAAAGCGGCAGTATTACGAATATGATAATCCATACAGCTATAGGTATACCTATGATAAGCTTTTTTAAACGCTTTGCCGGGCTTATTTTATTCTTTAAAACAGACTCATCAGGAGAGATTTTCTTCATAATTTTCCTCCCTGCAGCACTCGCCTTCTTCATCCCTGTACGCTATAGCGCTGTCGTGCGAGAAATACAGCTCTATCTCATCGCCCAGGTTATGCTGCTGATAATCACTTGCCGGCTCTGTGTATCTTATGGTGTTACAGCCTATCTTTACCGTTATGTCAAAATCGTTGCCGCGGAATATAATTCTGTCCACTCTTCCACATATAACGTTGAATTTTTCTGTATTTTCGGGTTTCTTGTATAAAATTCGTTCCGGACGTATACCTATGCACACCGAGCTTCCTTCGGTAAAGCTCTCGTGCTTTTTGGCTATCAAAACTCCGCCTTCTAATCCTGCCTTTACATACTCTGCGTCAACCTTGTCAACATTAGTATATAAAAAGTTCATTTCGCCAATGAAGCCGGCAACAAAACGGGTGGCCGGAGAATTATAAACTTCGTCCGGAGTACCTATCTGGTGAATAACGCCTTTGTCCATGACGCAGATTTTATCCGACATCGTTATCGCTTCTGTCTGATCGTGCGTTACATATATAAAAGTTATATCAACGTTTTTCTGTATATCTTTTAGCACAGTCTGCATGACTGTTCTGAGCTTGAAGTCAAGCGCTCCTAAGGGCTCGTCAAGCAATAGGGCTCTTGGATGGTTAACCAAGGAACGTGCAAGAGCTATCCTCTGTCTCTGTCCGCCCGATAGCTGCTGCGGAAGCCGGTGCGCAAAGTCGCTCATTTCTACCAGATTTAATATATCTTTTATCATAGGATCTGCCTGCGCCGGACGTATCTTCTTCATCTTGAGCGGAAAATAAACATTTTTATATATGTTCATGTGCGGGAACAGTGCGTAATCCTGAAATACCGTGTTTACGTTTCTAAGATGCGGCGGAGTGTTCGTTACGTCTTCTCCTGCAAGATATATCCGCCCTGCACTCGGGTCTTCAAGACCGGAAATCATGCGCAGAGTAGTTGTCTTACCGCATCCCGAAGGCCCCAGCAACGAAAAGAATTCTCCATGTTTGATCCCGAAAGAACTGTCCTGCACCGCTGTGAAATCCCCGTATTTTTTCTTGATGTGTTTTAACTCGATTTCATATTCGCCTGAGTTAGGTTTGTCCTTATCAATATTCGCCATTTTTCATCCCTCGTCAATATCATGTAATTGAGGCCGGAGACATCTCCTCCGGCCTCACTAAAGTGGTCTTACTTAGAAGCTTCTGCTTTAGCTTCGTTCCAAAGGTTAACTCTTCTCTCGAAGTCTTCCGGAGTCTTCATGACAAATACCGGAACTGGAACATTATCAATATCATCATATGCGCACAATCTTACAACATCCGGATCAAGCGCGTTTTTTGCTGCCGGTGTAACAGCGCCGAAGCTCATTACTTCTGCGAGCTTGACTTGGTTTTCATCTGCAAGCATCCAGTCCATAAACTTATGAGCAGTCTCGGGATTTGCAGCGTCTTTAAGCATTACCCAGCCGTCTATCCAGGCATATATGCCTTCTTCCGGCATCATTCTCCCGACATTCATGCCCGCTTCGTCACGAAGATACATAACAAGACCGGAGTCGTATCCGGATATTGATGCATTTGTTTCACCGGTCTGGAGGAGCTGTTTTTCATTGTCGAATCCGTTGGAGAATGTTCTGCAGTTTTTAGCGATAAGAACAAGCTTTTCTTTGACTGCCGCAAACTCTTCGTCCGACAGGTTATACGGGTCTTCAAACCCTAAAGCAATCGCCGTGCAGACTACCATGTTGTTTGCTTCGTCTGTAACTGAGATCTGTCCGGCATATGCCGGATCCCACATTATGCTCCATGTCTGCGGCAGGTCCGGTAGTGCATCCATGTTGTATACGAAGTTGTTTGAACCCCAAACCATGGGCACGTGATACATTTCGCCGTCATACATTTTATAGTCAGCATCCTTGAAGAATCCACTTAGCTTATCATAGTTCGTTATTTTTGACTGGTCAATCGATTGAATTATTCCAGCATCATAATAACGTTGTACCGAACCGCAGTCAATAGATACAATGTCATACTGTGTGCCGCCAGCCATAGCCTTAGTGAACATCTCTTCTACTGTTCCGGCGTATGTCGCATTAACGGTCACTCCATACATCTCTTCAAAAGGCCCGACCCAATCCGGTTCTGTGTAGCCTTGGAAGCAAAGTATATTGACTTCTGTTTCACCTGAAGAATCAGCATCTGCTGTGTCCTGAGAAGCATCCCCGGAATCCTGAGCTGTATCCTGAGATGTGTCAGAATCAGATGTATCGGCATCTTTTGGTCCGCAGGCTACAAGCATACAGCTCACAACCAGCATGACTACAACAATTACAAAAAATCTTTTCTTCATCTTAATCTCTCCTTTTTTTATTTACCCTATCATGCAATAGGAAACTAAAAGTCATTATAAACAGCAAAATTTGATATCATTCATCTCGCAGAAAGCTTCAAGCTCGTCTGAAACATCGCCGTATCCCGCCATCCAGTGATGGCCTGTTCCTTGCTTTGCTATCTGCCTGTTTATTTCAAGAACATCCTTGTCCATTTTTACTTTCAATGGGTTGCCTGGAAAATCCATGCTTGCAGGAACAGCCTGCCCTGTCATTACGCACATGCGCAGATTCTCTCCGGCGCCTACGAGGTTGGCGAGAGTTACAATTCCAGTCTTTGCCGTGAACAGTGCGCACACTCCGCTGTCAGCAAGCCTTACCGGCGCAAGGTCTATCTCTTCCTTCGTTGCAGCAAGGCTGAACCCGCCCGAACCACAGTGGGAAAAGAGCAGAGAATTATCATCCGTGTATGCATACAGTATGTCAGTGTTATGAATCGGCTGGCCGGTAAGATCATACAGTATCTTCATCATCACGGTGCTGTTTACGTCACCTTCACAACCGCACACTATACCTTCTTCCGACAAAAGTGAATATCCGAGGCATACTTTGCCCATATAGTTGGGATAACATTTAACAACAATGCCTTCAAGCGCATATTCATTTATCAGGTTTTTCATTCCAAGGTAGTATTGTAACGATTCTATCATGTGATTTTCTGCAGATGATATTTTGATGTTCTCACCGTAGAGCTTCTTTAGCTCTTGGTTTGCTTTTTCAATCGGTATCTTTTTAGCTGCTTCAAGCAGCTCTGATTCATCAAGGTTTATGATGCGTACTCCGGTCTTCTTTTTGATTGCAAACTCGTCGAAAGCTATCTCTGTCATTCCTTTTATCCTGCCGCCCACACTTCCTATGCGAACTCTTTTAAGATGTCCGGCAAGCTTAATTGTCTTTGCAATTTTGCGTATCTCATCTATTGTTTGTGCATCGTCTGGGTTTCCGTATACTGCGTAGTACTTTTGGTCTATATCGGTGAAAACCGAGCATATCTGATGGACACCGCACATAGAGCCTGACTCTATGTTGGGAAAAGCCCACAATATCACAGGCTTTTCTATGTAGCCAAGAAGGTCAAGCAAGTGATGGTCTTCCGACCATGTACCCACGCATACCAGCAGCGCAGATAAATCTTTGCCTAAAAGCTTGTCCGCAGCTTCGTTCATGGATTTAAGATCATACATCACGACTCCGCAGTTGTATATATTCACTCCTGCGCTCTCCAGCGACCCAGCGCACTCGCCAAGCAGCTTTGGCGCTTCACTGAATCCAACTTCATATTCTCCTGCCAGTGCGATAATACCGAGTAATGGTTCCATCTCTATCCTCCGATATCAGAATTGTTTTTCGTACTTTACTATTATGTCCGCTAGCTTAGCCGATTTATCTTCATCCAACGGGTTTTGAATCCCCTTTTCAAGTATGCTTTTCTTAATATTGTTTGCAGCCTTGGCAGAAGAAATCTTACCTTCTTCACGCCACACTCCGTAGTTCGCACCGTTCGATATGTCCATCGGAGCATGCTCTCCCGACCTTAAGTTCATTAAAGTATGGTCTTCCATCATGAATATTTCTTTTGGACCGACCTTGTTTATAACGTCCGCTGCTATCGTTTCGTCTGTCACTTCTATACCACGCTTCATCCTGCGTACGATGCGGCAGATCTCGTTATCCATTATCAGCTGCTCCGTCGTTATAGTCATTCCCGTTCCCAGCATGCCGAGGTTCATTATCATGCTGTTTTCGCCTCCGATACCGCACATCGTCGAGAGCATCTTCTCCCACGCTCCCTGTTCATCATGCAGGTTCGAATCGTTGTCCGGCGCTGTTGTATGACTGGGAATATTATAAAACTCAGCCATCTGGGCCCCTGCTATACGCAGCATCGAAGACTCCGGTCTGCCTATAAGCACGTTGGTGCGCTGCATATCATATGTTGTCCATGCGCAGGCGTATATCACCGGGAGGCCCGGGTTAATAATCTGTGATATCACTATACCTGAGAGCACCTCTGTATTGTGCACTGTTAGCAGTCCGGCTACCGTAAACGGAGCTGTCACTCCGGCTATCGGCTGCGGCAGAAAAGCAATAGGCATGCCCGCCTCTGAGACCTTATGCAGTGCACGAACAGCACCACGCTCCCAATAAAGCGGGCTTGTTGTGGAAAGCTGGCTTATCAGGTTGCTGCGTCCGTTCAGTTCTTCAACACCGAGGACTGTTTTGCACATTTCGAGTGCTGCGTTGTTTATTATATCGCTCTCGCAGCTAAAGAATATTGGCTTTTTAGATACATCAAGTATTTGTTTGATTGCATAGAGCAAAGAGGTATTAAGGTTAACATCCTGCGGGCTGAATGGTACTCCTATAATATCTACTTCGCTCAATGCATCAGACACAATTGAAAACTCTTTAACATCCGAGAGCTCTGCGTCCCTACGCTCTCCGCTTTCGTCTATCATTGTAAACACAGCGTTATGTCCGCTTCCGCAAACGCAGTCATCTTCGCCGAGTACAAAAGCAATATTTCCGTCCCTGTCCAAAACAGGGAAGCTTGCAGGGCAGGAAGAAAGTGATTTTTCAACTATTTCCTTAGGGAATTTCGCCCTCTGTGAATCGAAATCGACTTCACAGCCGGCTTCCTTCAATATGTTTAGAACGTCGTTATCTTCTATTAAGAGGCCTGTCTGTTCCAATATATTAAGCGATGCCTCGTGTACTTTTTTTATCTCTTCTTCGGCTAATACCTTCAGTGTATTCAACTTCATAACCGGCGCCTCCTATACTATGACCCAGCCGCGTTTCTTGTTGGATTCAAGAATTGCCTCGACCAGCTTTACTTCGTAATGTCCGTCATGAAAATCTGCAAAATCGGCTTCGTCTATCCCCTGCCTTTTCCCTTCTCTAATAAAGTTATAGAAAGAGAATATAGTCGCGACTTCAGCATCGTTCCAGCCTTCGGGATGTCCCTTTGCCAGGTGGGTATATGGCAAAACCTTGGAATCGATAGTCGCTGGATTTCTTAGTACCAGATTATTATCTGCTTCACGATGCCCTACCCACATACGGTCTCCCGTTTCCTGGTTCCATGCTACAGAGCATTTCGTGCCATCCAGTTCGAAGTTGAAGAAGCAGCCGTGTCCTGCCGATACCTCCGACACATGGAACACTCCGGATACTCCGTTGTCCATCTTGAACATGACGGCGCCGTAGTCTTCCGTTTCAACTTTCTTCTCTTCATATTCAGTCGAACTGCTGGTAGAGAATGTTTCTACCTGGGCTGTGGGCTTCCTGCGAACCGGATACACAGTAACCAGGTCTGCACATACTTCCACTATTTTAGAGCCGAGTACGCATTGTACAAGATCCATCCAGTGTGTACCTATGTCTGAAATGCAGCGTGAAGGCCCAGATACTTCCGGTTCTATCCTCCAGTTATAGTCTGTATCATACAGCAGCCAGTCTTGCAGATAGCTTCCGTGGACAAGCAGTGGCTTTCCTAACTCGCCTTTTTCATAGCGTCGCTTTGTCTCCTGCACCAACGGGTTTAACCGGTAGCAGTAGTTGACGCCGTGTATGACCTGCGGGTTCTGCTCTAATATCTCAAGCATCTTAGCAGACTCTTCGCTCGTCATAGCAAGCGGTTTTTCTGAGAACACATGCTTGCCCGCCTTTATTATCTTCTCATTAATTTCCAGATGAAGATGATTCGGCGTACAGTTGTGTATTACGTCTATTTCTTCATCCGCTATCATCTCTTCCACGGTGCGGTAACACTTAGGTATATAGAAAGCGTCGGCCTTAGCTTTTGCCAGCTCATAATTTAAATCGGCAACAGCCTCAACTTCTATGAATCCTATCCTTCTAAGCGCTTCTATATGGCTTGCGCCAATATAGCCCATCCCGATTATTCCGGCTTTGATTTTGCCCATTTTTACAGCTCCTTTAAAACCTTAACAAGACTCTTTGCCGTTTCGTCTATCTCCTCTTCGGTGGAGTTGATGTTAACACCGAAGCCTGCGCCTAGGCCCTTGTCAACAACGCCTATCGATATGTTAACTGCACGCTCCAGAATGTCATCCGTCTGCGGAAGCATATGAGCATAGTATTCAACCTTCTTACCATAATGTTCACATGCGTACGGACAGTTGTATTCCGTCACAGTTTTTCTTCCTATTATCTGTTCCATGTTATTATATACATGCCAGCCGGAAGTAGAGACTGTGCTTGCACCAACAGTTTTGCAGAATTTTTGTGCTTTTTCCTTAGTATCGAATATAAGTGTCAGCAGTGTGTTGCACTCGCCATCATCATTTATTTTTCTAAAGCTTACGCCGTCAATTCCCTGTATCTGGTCTTTGAGTCTTTTCTTTTTGATGCGCAGCGTTTCAAGAAGACCGTCAAGCTTTCTCAGTTGCGCCAAAGCAACCGCACCTGTAAGCTCATTCATTCTCATATTCATTCCGACAATAGAGCGCTCGCCAACTTCCACACCTGTTCGAAGCGGCATATGACCCTGATCATGGAATGCAAATGCCCTTTGGTACAGGCTGTAGTCGTTCGTTAAAACTGCGCCACCATCGCCGGATGTTATCGTCTTGAATATGTTAAGAGAGTATGCCGCAATATCACCAAAGGTGCCTACCCGTCTGCCTTTATACTTTGCCCCGCATGCCTGACAGCAATCTTCTATAACAAAAAGGTTATGCTTTTTAGCTATTTCCATAATTCTGTCCATATCACAGACGTTTCCGAGCATATGGACAGGCATTATAGCCTTTGTACATGATGTTATCTTTTTCTCTATGTCATCAGGATCCATTGTCAGGGATTCGTCCACTTCGACAAGCACAGGTATAGCGTTCGACAATATTATTGATGAAATAGATGCTATGAATGTATAGCCGGGAACTAACACCTCGTCGCCAGCTCCAATACCCAGCGCTGCAAGGCAGTCCATAAGCGCCATAGTTCCGCTAGTAACCGCAACGCAGTATTTCGCATCCATCTTTTCTGCAAACTCTTTTTCAAAGGTAACACACTTCTTTTTAAATGCGGGATCTTTTTCGTCACCGTATCGGAACAGATAGCCTGTTTCCAATACATCTAAAACTTCTTTACGTTCCTCTTCTCCTATCAGGTATGACCCTGGGCCTCCAGCCATAACTTTTGCCTCCTTTAATAAGAATAAACTTCTTTTTTGTTTTATATTACTTTTATTGAGCTTAAAATTGTAATTCGGTTTGCTTTTGCGATTAACTTTAACGGTTTAGTAAAATAATACACACCGATTATCTCTTTGTCAACCCCAAATTTAAAGAAATGTTTATTTAATAATTTTTGCGAATTAAAGTCCATAAAAGTTCATATAAGCAGTTATTATCGTGTTTTGCCTTATTATTATAAGCATTGTAATAATTGTTGACACATTGCTACTAAAACTATATAATTAACTAAAACTGTTTAGTTATACGGAGGTTGACATGTCCAGGGTAACGATAAGAGATATTGCAAAAATGGCCGGAGTTTCTCCATCTGCCGTTTCATTCGTAATCAATGATAAGCCGGGTGTAAGCGAAGAAACCCGCAAATTAGTTAAAACCATTATAAAAAAGACGGGGTTTGTACCAAATATTAATTCACGAAGGCTAGTCTACAAGCGCAGTTATAATATTGCCCTTGTTATGAACGATGAAAATTCCCCTATGGAGGACTTGTTCTATGTAGGCATTATGCGCGGTTTACTAAAACGCAGTAAAGACTATGGTTACAATATAGTTTTTACAGAAATCGATATAAAAAACGATGAAGTTCGTTTACCAAGGCTTATAAGGCAGCATGATACGGATGGCGTTATTTTTCTTCAGGACTGTGCTCCGGCTATCACTTCCGCAATCAAAGAACTCGATATACCATATATCGTTGTAGACGCACAGGAACACAATCCGCAGAATATAAGCATAAATATAGATTATGAAATCGCTGCGTTTAAATCGACTAGCTATCTAATTGAAAACGGTCACAGAAAAATTGCGTTCATAAGCAAAGGCAGCGTTCCAAATTTCTATATGCAAACGTTCAATGGCTTTTGCAGAGCGCTCGATATGCACAGCATCTCTATACCTCCCTATTGGATACAGATAACTGCCACCAATGAGTCCGACGCTTATGACTGCATGAAAAACATTCTTGGGAGCAACGCCATTCCGACAGCTGTTTTTTGTGCGGTAGATTCATTTGCTATTGGAGCAATGAAATGTGCTCATGATTTAGGATACAAAGTTCCGGATGACATCTCCTTTACAGGAATCGATAATCTTTTCCTAACGGAATATTTAACGCCTAACCTAACAACGATAAATATAAACAAGGAGCAGCTCGGCTGCCTCGCTACAGACCTCATAGTAAAAATGATAGAAAAAGAAGAAGTCAGCAGTATCAATATACAGTCAAATGATTTAATAATCAGGAATTCTGTAAAAAAGCTTTCTATGGAATAAGAACAATGGTCATATAAGGTTGTCAGCCAAAAATACGGCCAGAATGAATAATAAAGCTCGCTTTATTAATGGAGAGATAGTTAAGGTAACTCTCTAAAAACTAAAAAAGCCGCATAAACATTGACCATAACTGCGCATTTTTATCTGAATTTTTCTGAATCGCCACTATGCGGGCCCCTATTGCCTTATTATCCCTTGATATTTTGGATGAATTATTCAATTCCGATAGCTGAAACCAGCTCCATCTTTTTCGCTCAAGTGACAATATGCATCTAGCGTAAATGCTGCTTGACCCTACCTTATAGAATTGTACAAATTGAAAGTAGTGTCCTGAAATAAAAATCAAAGATGCATGGAATACTGCTCCCTCTTCAAAACCTTGTTAGAGCCATGCAGAGAAGGCGACGAGGTTATTCTTATAGTACAGGCGACAACATAATGAAATAGAATTTCATTTTTAATGGTCTAGGCAATAATTAATTGCTTATTTTCTTCTATCTCCGTATATTATTTAACAAAATGGGGGTACAAATGGTGGTACTCATAAATCACACTTCGGAAAAGGTCGATAAATGAAGACTCTCAGCGTTTGACTACCTATATGGTAAGGATGGGGGTAACAATTCAAATCTGATTTTCGGCTCCAAAAAAGTCCTATCTAAAGAAATTTTTTACTATTTTAAAGAAGCAGATTAAAAGTAAGTTTATTAATGAGATATCATGAATTTGCATTTATAAATAATTTTTTGTTGACTGGCGGTTAGTATAGCGATATAATAATACTGACCACCGGTTAGTATATGATTTTGGAGTGTGATTGATATGCCGCTAAAGCTATATGAAAAGAAGAAAATACTGGATGCCTGCTTCGATGTTTTTGTACGTTATGGATACGCCGGCGCCACCACGGCGATGCTTGCAGAAGCGGCAGGAATATCCAAAGCGCTGATATTCCATCATTTCCAAAGCAAAAAGACGTTATATCTGAATATCTTACACCGGTGCTTCGAGGATATGGCGCCTTTTGTAAACGAAAAAAATATGGATAGCTACTCCGATTTTTTTGAAGCGAGAGGGCAAAGCGGTTTTCTTAGAATTGATTATCTGAAGGATAATCCCAAGGTGGCAAAGATTCTCCTTGAAGCTTTCTACAACACACCCGATGAGCTTAAGGAAGATATCGACTCTTTCAGTGCGCATATGGCTTCTGAGAATGGCAAAAAACAAGATATGAGAAGTCTTAAGCTTAAACAGCTGTTTGATGAGATTCCTCTCCGGCAGGGCATAGACCGTGAAGACGCATTTGAGTTTGTTGAGATCATTATGCAGCACTTCAATTATAAACACTTATACAAAATGGTTGAGGAAGGTAAATTGATGGATGATACTTTCTGGGCTGAGTTTAGAAAAAAGAAAAGCAAATTCTTAGAAATGCTCCGATATGGAATAGAAAAGCAAGATAAATAACAACACGATGAATTGTGAGGTAATAAATGAGCAAATACATAATCGATTTTAACCAAATAATAAAAGAAAGCATAGCAAGCGTCGGCGGCAAAGGCTCAAACCTCGGGCTATTATTTCAAATTGCTGATATTTCGGTACCTGATGGTTTCTGCATTACGACCAAAGCGTATAAACAGATTGTAAAAACAAATGATAGTCTGGGCATACTTGTAAATCAGCTGGCTGCACTCAAAATCCATGAGAAAAGCGAAATACAAGGGTTTGGCAAAAAAATACGCAGTTTAATCGAAAACATTGAAGTGCCGGAAGAGATAGCAAGTGAAATCTCAAAAGGTATTGAACGGATAGGTAAAACCGCCGGCTACGCCATACGCTCAAGTGCGACAGCAGAAGACCTGCCAAATGCATCGTTTGCGGGACAGCATGATTCATATCTCAATATAAAAGGAACAGACTCAATTCTCAAACATGTAAGAAAATGTTGGGCTTCGCTTTTTACTGACAGAGCTATTACCTACCGGATTCAAAACTCTTTTGACCATAATAAGGTATATCTTAGTGTTGTTGTGCAAAAGATGGTGCAGCCGCAGGTATCTGGAATTATGTTTACAGCTGACCCTGTTACATCAAATAAAAAACTTGTGAAAATCGATGCAGGTTTTGGGCTTGGCGAAGCATTGGTATCGGGTATCGTAACTGCCGACAACTACACCGTTAAAGCCGGCAAAATCGTGGAAAAAATAATAGCATCGAAGAAACTGGCAATATTCGCAAATGAACAGGAAGGCACTGAGAAATGTACAGTTGAAAGAGCTCAAAGCGACAAGCAAGCATTAACAGATACGCAGATACTAAATCTGGCAGCTATCGGCAGGAAGCTCGAGTCGCATTTTGGCTGTCCGCAAGACATAGAGTGGTGTCTGCAAAACGGTACATTCTATTTCGTACAGAGCAGGCCGATCACTACGCTTTTTCCTATCCCCGAATCTACAGATGGAAAGAACCGTGCGTATTTATCTGCCGGGCACTTGCAGATGATGACAGACCCCATAAAGCCGCTTGGTATATTCTTTTTTAACATAGCTATGGGAGATAATACCTATATTGAGTCGGCAGGCAGGCTTTATCAAGACATGTCAAACGATCTGGCATCGTTTATCGGCAGAAAGCTAGCGCTTTTCCTGCTCAAAACATTGGGCGAAGAATTGATGCTCAAATCAGTAAAAAGGCTTGTGAAACAAAAGGAGATTATAAAATCGCTTCCGCATGGCAGGCAAAGGGTATTCAGCCGTAAGGAGGGAGAGGTTTCATTAGCGTTTCTACCCCATAAAATAAGAATGACAAGAGAGAACAATCCCGACAATGTTAAAGATGTTATTAAAAAAGATCAGAGAGTAATAGATAAATTAAGAGAAGATATCATAAAGCTAAAGGGCGAGCAGCTCTTTGCTTTTATTGAACATGAACAGAGGGTATTGAAAAGAACAATTGTTACGCCCGAGTGTACCGGAGTGCTCACTACCGGACTACTGCCGATAAACTGGATAAACAAAAAGGCAAAAAAATGGCTCGGTATACAAACCGCCGCCGATACATTCACTCAATGTGTGCCAAACAGCATAACATCTGATATGGGGCTGGATCTTATGGATGTCTCGGACGCGGTTCGCAAATATCCCGAAGTGATTGCATACTTAAAATCACGTGCAGAAGATGACAGCTTTTTTCAAAACCTTATGCTCCTTGAAGGAGGCACGCAGGTATGCCGGGTCATGAAAGCATACTTAAAAAAATACGGCATGCGCTGCTCAGGTGATATAGACATCACCCGCCTGCGCTGGAGCGAGCAGCCCACTGCTCTCATCCCGACTATCTTAAGCAACATCAAAAACTTTGAAGCGAATTCAAAGGAAACAAAATTCAATCAAGGTATAAAACAATCCAAAGACAAAGAACGTGAATTGCTTGAGCAGATAAAAAGCCTTCCCGGCGGGAAAAACAAAGCCCGCAAAATGACAAAGAAAATAAGCGTAATGCGCAATCATATTGGCTTTAGAGAGTATCCAAAGCACGCATTTGTAGAAAGGTATTATATCTTCAAAAAGGCGCTTTTAAAGGAAGCCGACTTGCTGGTTAAAAAGAGTATACTAAAAAACCGTGAAGATATCTATTATCTCTACTTTGATGAGATGCGCAGTATCGTAAACGGCAAAAGCTTTGACTATAAGATTATAGAGAAACGAAAAGATGCATACAAAGCCTATGCTAAGCTTACTCCTCCAAGGGTTATGACAACGGATGAAGGCATAATTACATCAACATACGACGAAAAAAACAGTAGCAAAAATGCATTGCCCGGCCTGGCCGTTTCGGCCGGCGTCGTCGAAGGCAGAGCTCGTGTAGTAGCTTCAATGGAAGATGCCGACATAAAGGAAGGTGATATCCTCGTCACTCGCTTTACAGACCCGAGCTGGACACCCGTCTTTGTATCAATCAAGGGTTTGGTCACCGAAGTCGGCGGCCTGGTGACACACGGTGCGATAATTGCACGTGAGTATGGTCTGCCGGCCGTCGTCAGCGTGGAAAACGCAACAACGCTCATTAAGGACGGCGATATTATCCGTGTTGATGGTACGGAAGGGTATGTGGAGGTACTGGATAAATAAAACAAAGAAATGAAACCTTAATTATGAGCATCGCTATATCAGATAGTTACTATTACATGTTCTCCCAAGTCGCTTTATTCAATTTTGGCCTACCCCTACCTTATCCCTGCGCAGACAATACGGTATAACATGCCATATACATATTGATACAAAAACCTTAAACCCTTATTCAGAAAAATCATATAATGGTATGTCAGATAAAAAAATGGTAAGGGTGGAGTCATCAATTCAAATCTGATTATCGGCTCTACCGGCGTAATACCGGCTGCATACCCGTCCTGAAATATCCCTAGCGGTTTTTTTCTGTTTTCTTTGGAAATAATGATGCTAAACAAATAAGTGTTATTGCCCTGCCGTTTGTGCCAGTTCGAAGGTTACATCTATTGATAAGTCATCTCCCATGGCGACGTTGCAGTTTGCCGTACTTATCCATTCAAATAATGCTGTAATCTGAACATCATTGCCAGCGCCAATACTTTCATTTAAGTCATAGGTATATGCAATAGAACTAGCTGCTCCATTATAAATCATCAAATCGCCGCTATTATAAGACTCATCTCTGTTTTTATCTATAAAAAGGCTGATCCACACAACATTGTTTAGCTCACCTTCGTCAGGCGTTTTATCTCCAGCATCAATTTCCGGTTCTAAACATCCGTTTTCATTGCTAGTTATGTTTATCTTTTCAAGATCAAGATAACACTCAAATGAATTGCTATTAACTACTATCCAAGTTGTTTTTTGCAGACAGTCAGGTATCATACTATCTAACGAAAAGTTAACATCGCTATTTTGCAGCTTCCCTTTCGGTTCATCGTCGCCAACATTAACACTAGCCCAGCTTTCTGAGCTTTCTATTGTATGTTGATTAAGCCTATCATTATCGGTATCGGGTCTATATGCAAATCCAGATACTACAGGCAATGATATGCAAAGAATAAGAAAAAGCAAGATCATGTCTATGCGTCTCATAACATTCAGCCTCTCTAAGCTATAACTTAAGCAAAGTTGCTGTATGAATTAAATTCACTGTTTTATTTCATACATAAAGCTATGACAGCATATATATAAACCAATTTATACCTATTCAAAACATTATTTAGATTTAATTGTAAAATGAAAAGAGCCCTTTGATTGATCAAAGAGCTCTTAGGCTTTCAATTAATTAGTTTGACAGTTTATTGACCAACAGTTTGCCCTAACTCGAAGGAAATATTTAATGTGAAATCGTCAGACATTGCCATATTATCATCGGCAGTAGTCCACCAGTCGAATATTGCAACAATTTTAATATCTGAGCCTGCTGCAATCAATTCATCAAGCTCATAGTTCCCTGCGATATTACCTGCAGGTCCGTTGTAGAATACAACTTCACCAGTACTGATCCATCCATCTTTATTTGTGTCAACAAATAGCCTTAGGTTTACGATATCCTGAAGTTCGCCAACGTCTGCGCTCACATCTCCGGCTGCGCTTTCCGGGTCCAAAATACCGTTTTCGTTGCTGGTGACTGAAATGTCTTCTAAGTCTAGATAGCCATTAATTGTTCCATCATTAGCCAGTGTCCAGCTCGCTTTTGGCTGATTCCCCGGTCTCATGTTGTTAACTGTAAACTTTACAACATTATCGTCACCCCCATCGACTTTGAGGTCTAACGAACCAGCTGTTAGAGTGTTACCATTTGATGTTTCAGTATCGGAAAACCATGCGCCTGTTCCAATAGCTCCAAGAGCCGCAACTAATAACAGTGTAAAAGTCAAAGCAAATATTGCGATCCGGAAATATCTTTTTTTCAAAATTCCCATAATTATTACCTTCCTTCTCCTTTAATAAATTTTTATTTGTTTGCCCTTTTTATTTTGAAATTAAAATATCTTAATTCAAATTCACCAAATATATCAATAAGTACCCATCTTAACTGCTAAATCAATTAAAATCGTCTATGGTTACTCTGTCGGCTCGGGCGTTGCTGTCGGCTCGGGCGTTGCTGTCGGCTCGGGCGTTACTGTCGGCTCGGGCGTTACTGTCGACTCGGGCGTTGCTGTCGGCTCGGGCGTTGCTGTCGGCTCGGGCGTCACTGTCGGCTCGGGTGTTGCTGTCGGCTCGGGCGTCACTGTCGGCTCGGGCGTTGCTGTCGGCTCGGGTGTTGCTGTCAGCTCGGGTGCTGCTGTCGGCTTGGGTGTTGCCGTCGGTGCATTTGCAGGAGGTAAACTCAGACTGCCAAGAGAAGGTTCGATTGCCCATTCATCAGCATTTAAATTGGTTTCTAGCTTTTCAGTATCTTTTAACCAAGCTCCAGTATCCTTTACAAACCACCCTTTAATCATCGAAATTACTCGTCCGCATATAGGAAACTTTGCAACATAGCGTGTTTCAACAAGACCAAGCTTCCATCCGTCTGACCAGGTATCCACATCTTCATTCGCATCGCCTTTTGTAACGATTTCGCCATCTTCTTTTATCTCAACTATTCGATGAGTCAGCAACTCACCTTCTCTTGTTTGAAAAGTTGAGATGTCACCAACCTTCACTTCGTCTGGGTCTGTTTTGACAATCATAATCAAATCCCCAGCTTCGAATGTAGGCGACATACTGCCACTTGTTACTATCAACAACTTATAGAATCTATTAGGAACCGCAGTCCCATATGCTATAAACACAAGAAATAGAATAAGCAATATCAATAGAACAGTGATTATTATTGACCATACTGATGCTTTTTTCTTTGGATTACTTTCTTCCATTAGCTCCATACCTTTATAAACTTTAGTGATACTAAAGGGCTATATGTGCTTGTTTAAAGATACAATAAACAAAAACAAGAGCCCTTTACGATCATTCAAGTTTTAGTTCTGGTCCAGATTAAAGATAACATTGAATTCTGCGCTGTCACTCTGTATTACATCTCCGATTGAATTCATTATCCATACTCTGAATTCTACTTCTACTTCTTCATCCTGGCTAAGTACTGGCAATGCATTATCAACTATAGCTCCACCGGCAGTAAGAAGTCCTTCTCCAACTGTTGCGCCAGCAATTCCGTTAAGAAGAGGATTCCCCCAATTGTTTGTAAGCCTGACGCTCTGCCAAGTACCCGTACCAACTGGCTGACGCCATTTCATCATTACATACGCATTTGCACCAAGTTCACCTTCGCCGTCTCCTCCGGTTGTATCTACATCGCCTTCTGGATCCGTTAGCCCATTATCATTATTAGTTATGGCGCTGAATGTTATTGAAGGCTGCCCATCAATGCTCCCAACGTTCTTCAGAACCCAATATTGATACTCAGTATCGCCAGGACTCATATCAGTACACGTCATAAAAGCAACATTAGGATCGTTTTCGCCATCCACAGTAAGATCTAGAGTGCCTGCGGTAAGTGTGTTGCCATTTGACGTTTCAGTATCTGAAAACCACGCCCCGGTGCCCATAGCTCCAATAGCTCCAACTAAAAGTAGTGCGATAATTAGTGTAAATGCTCCGATTCTAATAATTTTTTTAGTTCTCATCTTTCCACCGTATTCCTTTCATTTTTAGTTATTTTTATATTTCACAACAAATACTTGTGAAAAATTATTACAGTTTCAAGTCACTAAAAAATCAGGTTCAAATTTATCAAACCTTAAAATGCATGATAATTATTTAATTTTAACTTTTTTGCATTGATTGCGGTGCTTAGTAACGGTGACCTTGGTTTTTGAGAAGATCCCGACAGCATCTATCGGCTGTACACCATCCAATCAGAAGCGCCCTCAAAAAATATTGTGGCTCCCAATAAACAATATGATATTAATTTACATCGTTTTCAAATAAAAAACCGCTCTCAAAAAATGAGGCGGCTGAACGGTCATGGCATAATTGCTTTAGACTTCGAGCTTTGCGTCCCCGTCTTTTCAACGGGTTTGCTTTTCACAGTATTAAGTTTCAAAATGTCTCTTTTGCCTTATAATACTACAACAGTTTATACCATATGTCAATATTATTAGTATTATATTTTCACTAATTTTTTTACTAAATCATGCAGATTTTCAGCCAAGCTTCACCTAAAAAAAGGCTTATAAATAAAGGCTCTCAGCAGAAACTACTCATATGTCAAGACAGCTTATCAGTAGAATCTATAGCTTTAAAAAATTGAGCTTTAGTTTCTCAATATAATTGCGGGTATATAGAGATAAAGCTCAATTTATTAACTGATTATTTTATTTTTTCCAGCAATATACAATAACCCACTCTTTACGTCTAATAATCAAGTCTATTCCATAACCTTTGCAGTGTCATCGATTATTTCCGCAACCTGTTGATACGGCTCATGCTTATTTTTCAAAATTTCACATTTGTAGTAATATATAACAAACAAATAGTCAGAACTTTCGGAAACTGTTTAATATCTCCCATACTCTTCAACTGCTTCCAGAAACGCATTTAAATTCTCCCACGGAACTTCAGGCTCAACCATATGTGTAGGCGCAAGTAAAAGACCGCCGCCTTTGCCTACTTTCTCAATCAATTCCTTGCATTTTACCCTAACTTCATCAGGAGTTCCAAACGGCAAAGTTGTTTGTGTTCCTAATGCTCCCCAGAACGATAATCTATCTCCGTAAAGCTCCTTGATTTCAACAGGATCCATGCATTCAGGCTGCAGCGGATTCAAAATATCTACTCCGATTTCAATCAAGTCGGGTATAACCTTTTGAACATTACCATCACTGTGATATAGTATCAGTACGTCTTCTTTAGCTGTTTTTGCACTTTTTATCACTTCTGCAAGATGCGGTTTAATCATCTGCCTCCAAAGATCCGGAGCCATCATCATGTCAAGCTGAGTAGCGATATCATCTCCCAACATAACTACGTCCGCTCCGGCTTCGGCAAATTTTCTAGCCTTTCCTGCATGAAGTTCGGTAATCTTGTCTAATAACGCTTTGGCAAACTCTTTATTTATCATCAAATCAATCATAAAGCTGTCCATGCCTCTGAGATACCAAGCAATTTCAAAAGTTGTCATTTCCATAAATGCTATCGAAACCAGATCTCTTTTCTTTAGCTCCTGAATCATCTCGGGGACTCCTTCCCATCGATATTCTGCCAGAAAATCAGGGAACGGATATTCTTTTATCTCTTCAATTGTTTTAAAACCAGCCATAGGGTGCAGCATTTTTTGAAAATGCGCAACTGAGCCCGTTTCACCGAGAATACCCCAATCCGGGTTCCATAATATTGGCCCTATATTATCTGCAATCTCACCGTAATACTTTTCTGTATCAAATTCCATTGTTGATTCGTTGATATCAATGAAACGATACGGGAATTTATAATACTCTAAGTAATCCTCAACGCCTTTGTTTTGTTTAAACTCTTCAATATGAGAAGGACAAAGCTCAAACCCAAACGGCACACGTTCCGGATTATCTCTTCTCATTGCTCTGAAGAAATTTTTTCTATTATTCATTTGCTTTGCCTCCCATAGTTTTAATCTTATTGAATTATTTTCTTCTTATCTTTCTCACAGCCTATTTCTACTGATAATCTCCAATTCACACTTCCATGCGGTTCTAATATAGATGTCCACCCATAAGTGTCAGCCATATCTACGGCATCCGGTGCGGCAGTACACGGCTCCAGCGCTACATTTCTCTGATTATAATATCCGTCATTGTTTATCCAAACGCCAAGATACGGCACCTTTTCCTTTGGATACGAAAACTTAATAAATCTACAAGTTTTGTTGTTATACAGTGCACACTCTCCCAAAGCCATTTTGCCGAAAACATAATACTTCTTACATTTGTTCAAACCACTTGACATAAGAGTATTGCTGCTTTCATCATTCAAATCAGCAATATTGCCAAACACGTCGGGTTCATTGAGCCCTCCAAAAGTATGCATAATTTCTTTGACTTTTGAAGGTAGAAGGATCTCACTGTTATCATCAATATTTTTTAGAGGGTGAGCCGCCCAAATATATTTAAAATCATAATTTGAGTGATTATTTATCAAATAATCGATGATAACAGTTCTCTCGTCGATACTGATTTCTTTAAAAAAAGTATATGGGAATCTGATTCCTCTGCATGACAATGCCACACTTTTGTCTTTTATCTCATATTCAAGGTTCTGTGTCCAAACCTCCCCGTGATCAGGCATCTCTATCCCTTCCCACGGAAAATCCGGATAAGCACATGATAGTATGTTGGGGAACATATCATCAAATCCGCTAAATTCGCATTCTTCAAATTTAGCTCCATATACAGGTCTAATGAATTTGCTGCCGGGGGATTGATATAAATGTTCATATTTTTCAGTTTTATCATACAAACTTTGTATCTTCCCGCCGGACTCCGGAATGACTATAACTCGAATGCCGCTATTCTCAAGAGCAATACATTTTACATCTTTGTACAGGGCTTCAGTCACTCTGGTAGTCATTAGTTACTCCTTGTTCCGCAGAATCTTACAGGTTTACCTGCCCACATCTTTTATTGCTTTTAAAATTGCCGGCATAAGCTCACGCTCTTTTCCAATAGGCATGTTTTCTGTAACTCCAACTAAAAGTCTATGTTTTGTATCAATCTTAGATAAAAGCTTTCTTGTCAAATCTTCAGCTGCTTTTGCCGATTCAGTATGCCAAGCTGAAGGCCAGTTAATCCAGATTGCTTTACCCTTAAATTTTTCAAACGCCACCTCCAAGTCCGGACTTATCCCAGGATCGTATGCTTCAATATAGTCCAGCATGGTGTCTCCGATTTCATCCATAATGGTAGTATTGTTATCATCAAGATGAGTGCCTATCAGCTTTCCCTCTTTGTGCATTATTTCTGCAGCTTCGTTATAATTCGGGCTATAATATTTCACAAAGTTTTCTCTGCCGACTATTTCCGGTATTACATTGCCTCCGTAATTCACAAACTCAAGTGGACCGTTTGCTACAATAGGATAAATACTTCTATTCAATTCTTTAAAAGCATCATAAAGTTTTAAAATCTCATCACGGTTGTCGTACCATTCCAAAGCATAAGTCTGGGCTTCCATATATATAGAAGTTATAAGATTCCCCAAAGGCTCCAACGGCAGCCAATCACGCACAACAAAATCTTCGCCTAAATAAGATATCAGATTTTTGATCCTATCGTATCTCGGTATTGCCTTCATATCATTAACTAACCATAAAATGGCTTTGTAGTCATTCGGCGATTTATACATGTGCTCTTTTACCCAGTCAGTATATAGTTCAGGTTGCGGCATTTTCTCTGTATATAATAAACCGTATGGCGTTTCGTATTCAGTTCTTATCATAGGAGTTCCGTCTGATCCACAGTAATGGATTTCTCGAACAACAGCCTCTTTTTGAACGATATCATAAGAACGGGTAGGATATACATACCCCATTCCAAGTTCACGCATTTCACGTTCAAATGTGCTTAACTCAGAAAACAAAGAATAAGTAGTAAATGGTATGTGTTGGGTATTCTCGCCCCTTAGCGTACTCATTATGCGTTTTTTTGCAGATTGCTTATACAACAAAATATTCTCCTTATAGGAATTCTTAAATATGTCTTCATTAATATTTAATTCTTACGGAAGCAGTCGTTTTGTCGCAAACCTTTGCCAGCCCGAATAATGCCTGAATCCTTCTGCGTATGGAACGCTGCATTGCTGGCCCCTATATTTTGAGCACGTCCTTATAAAATCCAGGAAGTCTATATTATCATGTTCTTTAAGCCATTTAATCTGGCTTTGGTGCGCATTCGAAGCCGAAAGCTTTTGTTCAATCTCTTCACTGATATCGACATATTCGGCAGGTGAAAAATCCACACCGGAAGCAGTATCCATGTAGAATACAGGTATCATTTTGTTTATCGCAGCAGTCTTGGTTTTTAAATGATTTACAGTTGAACAAAAAGCAGCATTTACAACCATTTTGCTCGTTTGCTCATGATCCCTCATGTAATCGACAGGATTGTGCGTTATTATAACGTCCGGATCTGCCCATCTTATAACTTCTACGACCTTTTTAAACAACTCTTTATCAGAAGCTTCCACGTCTAAGTCATCCTGATCGATGCAAAAATGTTCTGCGCCTATAATCTTTGCTGCATCTCTGGCTTCTGCTAGCCGGATTTTTCTTAATTCGTCCGGTTCAATGACCTTATGTCCTACATTGCCATTTGCAATGCTTCCCATAAATACTTTGTGACCTTGCTTTACATATTTAATAAGTGTTCCACCGCAGCATAGCTCCAGATCATCCGGATGGCAACCAATAGCTAATACGTTCATTAATCTACCTCATTCCATTTCTTGTTACCTTTATAACAACAACTTTTAGGCAACAATATATTCAAAATATTCATATCTCAACAATTGAAGGAATTATGCCAAGCGGAGGCAAATCTGCGATATTGAGTTTGCCACCGCCTGGTAAAAACTTCTGTAACTATATAACAGCAGTCATTTGAAAACATACAATAGTTATTTTTTTGCTTTCTCTGCTTGCGCCAGCACAGCCAGAAACATTATCAAGCCAGTAACAATATAGTGATAATACGCATCCAGTCCTGACATTATCAAGCCATTCTGTATGGTATAAACAACTAATATACCAAAGAATGCTCCCCAGATATTACCTTTGCCGCCCGACATTATAGTACCACCTATAACGCATGCCGCTATAGTGTCGAGTGCATATGTTGCTCCCAGATTCGGCTGTCCCGATCCAACCCTTGATGCGAATACAGCTCCCGACAATGCCGATAGAACACCCGTCATCACAAATGCAAAAGTAGTGATGTTCGCAACGTTTATACCGCATATTTTTGCTGCTTCCGGATTGTTACCAACACAATACACACTGCGGCCAAGTTTTGTAAACTTAAGAACAAACAGAAGAACCGCAAATATCACTACCATTAGTATAATCGGCATCTGGATCACTCCAAACAGCTTGTATGTCCCAATGAATCTAAAAGCGTCACTCGGCGGTATACTTACTGAGGAACCACCGGTCAACACAAATAATATTCCTCTGTATATCTGTAATAGAGCAAAAGTCGTTATAAATGCATTTGTCCGGAATCTGGAAACACATATGCCAGCAATCAATCCCGATACTATTCCAAATAACAGAGCAAACATCAGCGCCAGCGGAACACTCATGCCACCTGCCGCAAGAAGTGTATATATTACACCTCCCATAGCAGCGACATTGCCGACTGACATATCAAACTGCCCTCCAAGCAACACTAGGAACTGCCCTGCCGCTATATAGGATACCGTACTTGCACTAAGCAAAATTGCCATCAAGCTCGGACCTGTGAAAAAATAATCCGAAGTGTTAGAAAAGATGATTATCAAGGCGAGCAGCATCAATATAGTCAGGCTGCCCGGCGTATCCTTTATTCTTCCAATTGCTAATTTAATCTGTCTCATACTACTCCCCCTAGTTCGCCAGCGCGTATTTTATTATGTTTTCTTCCGTTAAATGGATATTTGGCATATCTGCCACAACCTTGCCCTCTCGCATGACTATAATGCGATCACAAATCCCCAGTGTCTCAGGCAGCTCAGAGCTAACCATTATAACGCATTTCCCGTTATCAGCAAGACCTTTCATAACTTCATAAACTTCGGCTTTTGCACCAACGTCTATACCCCTGGTCGGTTCATCAAAAATAATTATGTCACAATCTGCTTGTACCCATTTTGCAATTACTACCTTTTGCTGGTTTCCGCCCGAGAGAGTTGCCGCCTTAGTCATCTCGCTTGGTGCTTTTACATTAAACTTCTCCATGCCTTCTTTTGCATATTCCGTTTCTTTCTTACTGGAAAGCAATCCGTTTTTACCAGTTATCGCTTCCATATTTGGCATGCTTATATTCATCTTTAATGTCGTCCTAAGCATAAGGCCCTCGCCACGCCTGTCTTCTGTTACAAATCCTATCCCAAGCTTTTTTGCTTTCTGAGGTGTTTTTATGTTAACTTTCTGTCCCTTTATATATACATCGCCAGACTCTTTGGCATCTAAGCCGAAAATACTTCTCATAACTTCTGTTCGCCCAGCTCCTACAAGTCCATAAAAACCTAATATTTCGCCAGCCCTAGCTTCAAACCCTACGTCGCTGTATCTGCCCGCCGCAGTAAAGTTTTCTATCTTCAATGCAACCTCTCCAGGTTTACCTTTCCTCTTTTCTCCAAACAGATTCAGGTCTCTTCCTACCATCATTTTAACAATGTCATCATGCGTAATCTCAGCAACATTCTTTGTATCTACATACTTGCCGTCTTTCAGAACAGAAACTGTGTCACATATTTCAAAAATCTCACTGAGTTTGTGGCTTACAAAAACAATACTCAGGTTCCGACTTTTTAAATCTCTAATTAATTCAAATAAACTCTCGGTTTCCTTTGCCGAAAGTGATGCCGTAGGTTCGTCAAAAGCGATTATACGAATGTTATCGTCAATCATAGCCCTCATAATTTCTATCATCTGCTTATGTCCCATGCTTAAGCTTCCAACTTTTGTGTGAACGTCAAGCATGGCCCCGGTATTGCCAAGTTTCTCCTGCAGCTTTTCAGCATCTTCATACATCTTTTTCCACTCAACAATTCCAACTTTGTTCCTTGGGTATCTGCCTATAAATATATTCTCAGCTACAGTAAGATGCGACGCCATTGCCATTTCCTGCGGGACAACGTGTACTCCGTATTTTCGTGCGTCACTGATATTCTTTATTTCTACCTTCTCATCATCAATGAAGATATCGCCTTCATCCTTTGCAAATATTCCTGTTAACACTTTGAGCAGCGTAGATTTGCCTGCACCATTTTCACCACAAAGAGCATGCACCTCTCCTACTTTAAGGTCAATGCTGACATCATCAAGTGCCTTCACTCCGGGAAAGCTCTTCGAAATATTCCTGGCTTTTAAAATCACTTGTCCACTCATCAATTCATCCCCTTTTTTAAATTTGGGAGGAGAAGCTCTCCTCCCAAACCTAGTATATCATTTTTTATTCAAATTCCGCTGCCCACTGGTCGATGTTTTCACTAGAAACGATATAGTCCGGATATCCTGTGAAATCCGGGAATGGTGTCCCGTTTACAAACAGGTCGTTACACAGGTCTATCAAAGCTCTTCCCGAAGGAGCCGGAAGTATACCAGAGCAGAACAGGCTGTTTGCCTTGCCTTCTGAAGCTTTTGCTGCATCAACGATTGTAGCATCGCCGGCAACGCCAGTGCATAACACGTTTGCATAGTCAACTTCATTCTCATCAAATATCGGGAATGCAGCATCCCAAACGTTGTTTCCGCCGCAGACAACTATCCAATGATCTGTTGTTGCTGCGTTAGCCTGATATGCGCCCGAAAGCTTAGAAATATTGTTGTCAGTAAGATTGTCGATAGTATCGAGCCAAATGAAATTGTCGTCTGTCAACCCGGGTATGGAATCCATGAGGCCCTGATAGCTGCCAAGGCTTCTTTTGTGAATGCTCTCGACTGAAGGAGCATCGAGAACCGCTACCTTAAGTTTTGATACATCAAACCCACGTTCGACTGCTGCTTCACCTGCTGCAACTGCCGAGCTGTAGCAAAGGCCAAAGTCGTCAAGTCCAAGATGAGGCACACGGTTGCCTTCTGAATCGTAGCCGCCGTCATCAGTTGTGATATACGCAACACCGGCTTCTTTACACAGATCAATAACAGAGGGGACCATAGCCGCTGTTACAGGTGTCAATATTATAGCATCGACATCCTGATTGATAGCGTTTTGTACGCCCTGAAGGAATGCATCTTCTGCGTTGTTACCATCTATACCGATAAACTCTATACCGAGTTCGTCAGCTCTTTCCTGCATGCCTTCTGTTTTTGGGGCGAACCAACTGCTGGTAATGAACTTACAAACAAAAGCGACTTTATAGGCTCCATCCGCACTAAAGTCTTTGTAATTCTCAAAATTGCTGAAGTAAGTATCATTTGCGTATGAATTTGCAGCTGCTTGTGCTTCCGCTGCATACTGTGATTCCGTAGCATCCGCCTCTTCATCTGTTCCTGTCGACGCGTCCTCTTCATCTGCATCTGTAGAAGCTGTTTCATCATCCGCAACCGTAGAATCAGATTGATCATTTGCTGCTGTTTCAGAATCTGTGGTTGTATCACAACCTACTAGGGAAAACAGCAATAGACCACACACAAGTAAAACAATAACCCTTTTCATATTTTTCTCCTTTATTTTTATTGACCCATTAAATATGAGTCTAAACTTTTCATATTAAATACTCAACGTTTTTTTTAAAGTCTCAAAGTATATCTGGTGTCCTTTTTGGTTTACATGCCAGTCATCAAAAAATATGTCATTATAATCAGATCCCTGATTATTCTTCCTTATAAACTCTGTCATATCCTTATTTGCATCGGCAAGAAGTACATCATTTCTTTCAATCCCAATATTTCTGATAACTTCTATATAGTCTTCGTAATAATGTCCATTACTGTATTGCGGCCCCCTTATCGGGCTTACCGTTAATAAAACCGGTATAGTACCTAGAGCCTTTGCTTTGTCTATCATATCGTTTATATTTTTTTTGAATTCTTCCAAAGAAATATCATCGGGGCTTACCGGATCTACAAGCCAGTCATTTATTGCAAATGTGATAATCAATATATCAGGTGCGAATCTCTCTACAGCTTGCTGCCAATATTGGGCAAGATATTTCCTTGTTGAAGCGCATCCAAAGCCAAAATTCAATACATATGTTTTTTTATCTTTTCGAAATGCTTTTATATGATCTGTAAAAAGCGCCGCAAAGCAAGGAATATTCTGTGGAAGCCTTCTTATCTCCCCTCCTAATACTGGCGGTGGTTCTAATGCGTCTTCCGCTCCGTCCGCGCCTTGTCCCCATGTATGACTATCACCAGCAAAGATGACTAGCAATTCTTTTTTGTTTTCTATAATGCTTTTTACTTTGTCTTTTAAATTTATCATTCGAAACCTACTTAAAATTTTCTAAAACTTCTTTGTCTGGCTTCTTTATTGATTCTGTATATTAAACTAAAAATTTTAATCATAGAAATTAGCCGAGGAAGGAGGATGAAGAAATCCTTCCCCCGGCTATACAACTTTATCAGCCCTTCATCAGGTGTTCCATCACATACATCTCCAGAGCCTCATAGTCACGGGCATCTATGCACTGCTGCTGATATTTCTTATCAAAGCTCTCTACCTTTGCTTCAAGCATCTTGGCTATCTTCAGGCTGTTCTCGAGGTGGCGGTAGCTGTCATCCTGTTTCTGTGTTCTTACTGCCTTTACGTCGAGGCCTACATATTCTCCTCGGCTGCCATAGTTGTTATCCATCAACACTTTTATCTGGTTGAAACCACGCCTCAGATTGTCGACTGCAAACGCTTTGTCCTGGTCATACTTCATGCCGTTCTGGTCGTTAAGGTGTACACTGAACAGCTTATCGAACGCAAGAGCAAAAGCTATCTCGTTTGCCGGGTCAAGACCCGCCAGCACTGCATGCGCAGTCTCAAGAAGTCCGCCTACACGGCTAGGGTCTATCGTTGCAGATGCAAGCGCCATCGTATGCCCCATCGTCGGGCAGAAGCTGATGTCTACAGGCTCGTTTGGTTTAGTCTCTATCATAATACGAATGTTCTTATCGTACTCTAGCATCTTGTTCATTGCGCCTATTATGCGCTGTGTGCTTAGAACCGGGTCTTTGCTCTCATACACATATGTGCCTTCTCTTGCAAGCCACAGTACTATGTTTTTGCAGCCGAGCGCTTTTGCTATGTCTATGCTGCGGTATGAGCGCCACATAGCGAACTCTCTGTCTTCCGCATTGTTCGAAGTATAGCCGCCGTCTATCGTCCTTGGGTCCATCCACAGCCTCGGCGCTACGAACTCTGCCGCAAGGCCATGGTCATCAAGTATCGTCTTTACCTTTTCCGCTTCTTTTATTATCTGGTCTTCGCTTAGCTCGTTCATGTTCGGCACGGCGTCATCGTCGTGGAACTGAATTGCGTCGAATCCTATTTCCTTATACTTTTTCACCTTAGTGACGAAGTCGATCTCGTCCCTAACCGGCGGCCCGAAAGCGTCCGCACCGCTGTGCACGTTCCAAGGACCTGCTGAATACTTAAATTTAGCCATTTATTTTCCTCCTGTTATTTTACTTTTACCCAACTACGGTTTTTATTTGATTCTAAAATTGCCTCGACCAGCTTTACTTCGTAATGTCCGTCATAAAAATCTGCAAAATCGGCTTCGTCTATCCCCTGCCTTTTCCCTTCTCTAATAAAGTTATAGAAAGAGAATATAGTCGCGACTTCAGCATCGTTCCAGCCTTCGGGATGTCCCTTTGCCAGGTGGGTATATGGCAAAACCTTGGAATCGATAGTCGCCGGATTTCTTAGTACCAGATTATTATCTGCTTCACGATGCCCTACCCACATACGGTCTCCCGTTTCCTGGTTCCATGCTACAGAGCATTTCGTGCCATCCAGTTCGAAGTTGAAGAAGCAGCCGTGTCCTGCCGATACCTCCGACACATGGAACACTCCGGATACTCCGTTGTCCATCTTGAACATGACGGCGCCGTAGTCTTCCGTTTCAACTTTCTTCTCTTCATATTCAGTCGAACTGCTGGTAGAGAATGTTTCTACCTGAGCTGTGGGCTTCCTGCGAACCGGATACACAGTAACCAGGTCTGCACATACTTCCACTATTTTAGAGCCGAGTACGCATTGTACAAGATCCATCCAGTGTGTACCTATGTCTGAAATGCAGCGTGAAGGCCCAGATACTTCCGGTTCTATCCTCCAGTTATAGTCTGTATCATACAGTAGCCAGTCTTGCAGATAGCTTCCGTGGACAAGCAGTGGCTTTCCTAACTCGCCTTTTTCATAGCGTCGCTTTGTCTCCTGCACCAACGGGTTTAACCGGTAGCAGTAGTTGACGCCGTGTATGACCTGCGGGTTCTGCTCTAATATCTCAAGCATCTTTGCAGACTCTTCGCTCGTCATAGCAAGCGGTTTTTCTGAGAACACATGCTTGCCCGCCTTTATTATCTTCTCATTAATTTCCAGATGAAGATGATTCGGCGTACAATTATGTATTACGTCTATTTCATCATCCGTTATCATCTCTTCCACGGTACGGTAACACTTAGGTATATAGAAAGCGTCGGCCTTAGCTTTTGCCAGCTCATAATTTACATCGGCAACAGCCTCAACTTTTATGAATCCTATCCTTCTAAGTGCTTCTATATGGCTTGCGCCAATATAGCCCATCCCGATTATTCCGGCTTTTATCTGTTTCATCTCACCCTCCGGTCTTTAGCTTTTAAGATATGACATTACTTTCTCAAGAGACTTTACATCGTCAAAAGTTGGCCAGTATTCCAAGCCAAAGTATCCTTCATAACCAGTCTTTTCGATTGCTTCTATTATGCCCGGATAGTTTATCTCACCAATATAGTGTTCATTCCTTCCCGGATTTCCGGCAGAATGTATATGTCCGATGTTGTCTATATTAGCCGTAATAGTATTGATGATATTGCCTTCCATGATCTGCATATGATAGATATCGAACAGCACCTTTATATTGTCGCTGTTCACACTTCGTACTATTTCGAAGCCCTCATGCGAACAATCAAGATAATAACCCTTGTGGTCTATGTACGAATTTAGCACTTCCATGTTCAGGGTAATGCCGGCTTGCTCACACATGCCCTTGACGATATTAAGATTGGTTATAAGCACGCCTTTCTGCGTATCCTTCACACTGTCGATATCACCGGACAACCCTATCAGTGAAGGGCAGTCCATTGCTTTAGCACGCTTTATAGATTCCGCAACAGCCGCTTCAACCTTTTTATGATTATCGTTCATGCGAAGATCCCACGGGGTCATTGTTGTACAGATAGCAACACTGAGTCCGTAGTTCGCAGTGAGGCTTGCAACCTTGTCTACATCTTTATCAGAAGGATCCCAAAATTCTATGGCATCGAGACCAGCATCAGCAGCAAGCTTGATACGATCATAAAAATCATACTTTTCAAACAATGCTTCTATACATAATGAATATTTCATAGTTACCCTCCTACGCAAGCTCTGCTGCGACTTTATTGATGGCTTTTGCAATCATTTCACAATCCTCTACACTCATTTGAGACGGGATATCGAGATGAACTACTCTACCAAGATATTCCAAAGTGTTCGGATTCATATCTTCGCTGTACTCTACGTTGCCTTTGTAAAGCGAGCACGACCACGGCCATTCTTTTACAGTAGCGCTTCTTTTATTTATAATGTGCTTCCAGTGTGCATAGATATGCCAATCTGGTATACCTGAATTGAACACCCCTGCTGCGTCCACACCTTCGGCTTTGAGAGCCTCTACAAACGGTCCGACTTTTTCATGAGAATCAAGGTAGAACATCAGGCATATGCCCGTATCACCTTCGTCGTCATATCTGGGCCGAATCTTGATACCCGGAGTATTTTTTATACCGTCTATGATTATCTTTTGGTTTCTGCGCATTAGTTCGAGAAGCTTATCTAATTTTGCAAACTGAGCTAACAAGACTGCTCCGATAAGCTCACTCATACGATAGTTAGTACCTACAAAAAGTTCACCTTCATATCTCTGTTCCGCAAATCTTTCAGGTCTCCAGCAAGCAGCCGTATCATGATAACCCATACATCTGTCATAAAGTCTCTCGTCCTGAGTAAGTATCATGCCGCCTTCTCCTGCTGTTATTGTTTTATGATACTGGAAAGAGAAGCAGCCGCAGTTTCCGATCGTGCCCAGATACTTTCCTTTATATGTTCCTCCGGCAGCCTGTGCACAGTCCTCAATCACTTTCAAATCATGTTTCTTTGCTATCTTCATGATAGAGTCCATGTCGCATGGTACACCTCTCATATGGACTGCTATTATAGCTTTTGTAGAAGGCGATATCTTTTTCTCTATATCCTTTGGATCCATTGTAAGCGTTTCATCTATTTCGCAGATTACGGGTACTGCGTTTGCCGCTACGATGGCTGCACAGGATGCAAAAAAAGTGTAGCCGGTGACTATAACTTCGTCTCCCGGGCCTATGCCGCATGCGACCAGTGATGTTATAAGCGCAGCAGTACAGGATGTGACTGCAAGTGCATATTTGCTTCCCGTCTTTTGTGCAAACTTCTCTTCAAGTTCTTTTACCTTAGACGGATACTTTTCCGGACCGTAATATCTGAACAGATACTTTCTGTCAAGAACCTCTAACGCTTGACGCTTTTCTTCCTCGCCGATTTCCAGTCCACCTGGATACATAGGATAATTAGGTGTAGTTTTAGCTTTTGGACCACCATGGATAGCTAATTTTTCTTTCATGATAAACCTCCCCTTGAATTATATAGAAGTGATAAATATATTAAAGCATTTAGTTATTTGTTAGTATTATTCAATTATCTGGTAATTTGACCGACGTATTCAGATATCAACTAAAAGCTTTTATTTACGTCATTATACCACTTTATCCATGTATGTCAAGCATATTTTCGTTATATTATTTCTATATTCTGATATAAGTTAATGGTTTTAGTTATGCCGATTATAATTTAGTGTTTACAAATAAATGCTTTTATGGCACAATAATAACAAGGATGCAAAAACGAAAGCAGGGCGATATATGCAAAAATACACAATAAAAGAAATAGCCGAGCTGGCCGGAGTTTCTCCAGCAGCTGTTTCCCTGGCAATAAACAACAGGCCAGGAATAAGCGATGCTACCAGAGCAAAAATATTAGAGCTTGTTGATAAGCTTAACTATGTACCTAACCCCAGCTCAAGACGTCTTTTGTTCAATAAGACAGACAACATTGCAGTGCTTTCAAAAGAAAACAGTTCACCTCTTGAACATTTCTTTCATTCTGAACTTACCAAATCGTACTCAAGGAATGCAACAAACTGGGGTTTAATCTTATTTACACTTCGGTATGTTTAAAGAATACAGACGTAGTTTTGCCAAAAGTTATCAAAACACACGACGTTGACGGTATCATATCTTACGGCGATATTGACCCGGTAATTACAAACCGTATAAAGGAATTTGACATCCCCTATGTTCTGGTAGACGCCCATTATATAGATAAAGATACAATTAACGTAATGTTCGATTATACAGCGGCAGCTGTAACAGCAATGAACTACTTGATAAGCACCGGTCACAAAAAAATTGCATACATTGGAAGCAGTATTTCTCCGCAGTTCAGCCAACAGACTCTTAACGGCTACAGGCTTGTTCTGGAGCAGAATAAAATAAATATACCAGCGGCCTGGCTCAGGACAAATGCTAACGACGAGGAATCCGCATACAATGAAATGCTCTCTATCCTGGAATGCGGAGACATGCCCACTGCAGTTTTCTGTAACGCCGATATATATGCAATAAACGCTATCAGGTGCGCAAAAGAGCATGGCATAGACGTACCAAATGATATTTCAGTTATCGGGATAGACGACATTATATTGTCAGCTTATATTGATCCGCCGCTTACAACGGTTAGGATAGATAAAGAAAAGCTTGCTAAAACAGCTATAACTGAACTTTCAAACACAATTAACAAGAAGACATCTGAAAATCAAACTATTACAGAGCATAGTCTTATTATTAGAGACTCTACAACAAATCGTATATGATAACGAACTTCCAATAGCTCTTGCAACAATGATTTATTAGAAAGTAGTAAGTTGCAGCGGTCTTGTTATATAGTTGTACCGGATAAATGTTAATATTAATAAAATATGTACTTTAAGATCGAATCTAAAACAGTCCCATAGATTATAAAGACACATATTTGATGTTCGTCTTCTTTATACAATTTATAAATTGTTCTTATCAAGGTAAAAAGAGTGCTTTTATACCCCTTTCTGCTTCAAGCTCTTCGAAAACGTTCTGCCAGTCTTCCAGCCTGGCCTTATGCGTTACCAATTTACTCAGATCTTTATCCGTACTATCCATAAGTGAAAGCGCCTTATCCCAGGCTGTATATCCGGAACTCATGCAGCAAACTATATCAAGCGATTTCTGCACAGCTTTGTTCCATGGGATGCAAGTTTCCTCAGTTTTTCCCAGCCCGATTGCACAGAGCTTTCCGCATTTTTTAAGCACTTCTATAGACTGAGCAATAGCCTTCGGCGCTCCGCTGGTTTCTATAACTACGTCTGCACCCTTTCCGCCAGTCAGTTTCATTATCTGCTCAACAGCATTGCTTTTTTGTACGTTGATTATATAGTCCGCCCCCAGCTCACCCGCAACCTTGAAACGGATAAACTCGCATGCATCCATGCCCGTTATCGCTACCTTGCCTGCCCCCACCGACTTTGCAACAAAAGCCGCAAGTATACCTATAGGTCCTGCGCCAGTGACCACTACAAAATCCTGACACTCGATTTTACAGCGTTCGGTTACCTGATGAACCGCTATCGCCATCGGCTCTGCAAGCGCAGCAATATCATTACCCATTCCATCCGGTACACGGTGAAGCAGAACCTGCGGCATAACAACATACTCTGCAAAGCCGCCGTCTATCCCCCACCCGGGCGAACGTTTACTGCTGCAAAGCTGAATCCTGCCCTGCCGGCAAAGCTCGCACTCTGTGCAGGCAAGCGTATGCGGCTCAGCAACAACTCTGTCGCCTTCTTTGAACCTGTTTACTTCGCTGCCCTTCTTCACTATCTCTCCGGCAAATTCATGCCCCAGCGTTACCGGCGGCCAATACGGGAACTGGTCGTGCCATATATGCAGGTCTGTACCGCACACTCCGGCTGCCTTTACTTTTATCAGTACCCAATCATCGGCAGGTATCTCGGGTATAGGAACATCTCTTACTTCGATATTGCCTTGGCCTGCTGCCGTTTTAACTAAAGCTTTCATCTTTCACCTCTCTGAAAATTGCATCGCATCAATCAAGACCGTCTTCAATTGCAAACGCCCTTACAGGAGAACCGTCCAGTCCTTCAAGTTTTAGCGGAGCAGCAAAAAAGTGTACGATCGGTTTTGAAATATCCTCAAGATTACACAAAGTCTCAACAACAAGCACACCGCTTTTTAGCAATATCTCGTGCACTTCTGAGTGCTTTTCGGGATGTACAGACGGGCTTTCTAAGCCTACCAGCTCTATCCCTTTTGAGACTATCCATTCTGCCGCATCTTCAGTCAATCCATTGAAATCTGAAAAGAAATCTTCTTTGCCGTAATGACTTGCCCATCCCGTCTTTATTATTATTTTTTTGCAATCTCCAATAGCGTCCTCCAGCTTTGCTAAATTGTCAGCAGTTATCTCCTGTTTAGATTTCAAACCTGTAAAATCTGCGATATACGCTTTCCCCATTGTTCTGCTGAGCGATATCTTGTCGACAGTATCAGTATCCGGCAGTTTATGTACAGGCACGTCAATATGCGTTGCCGTATGCGTTCCCATTTCAATTGCAGTCACCTTATACCCGATGCTCTCATGCGTATGATGAGATTTAAACTTCACCTGCGGGTCGCCCGGAAATACCGGATTATTATCTGTTATCTTATGTGACAAATCGATTATTTTCATTTGCATGCTCCTTTACGGGTTGATTATAACCTTACAAACGTTTTCTTTTCTTTCAACCATTATATCAAGGCCTTTGATGAAATCTTCAAGACCCATAGTATGCGATATGAGCGAATGTGTCTCCAGCTTGCCTTCTTCCAGCATGTGAATAACATCATCCCAGATATTCGGGCTGCCTAAAGAACCGATTATATCTATCTCGTTCGTAGTAACAAAGTCCCAGTCGATATCGGCCTTCTTGCCGCCGAAGAACCCATTCAGGACTATGCGTCCTAGCGGCATTATCACTTTTTGAATGTCTTCGAATACAGAAGCTCCGCCCGACTCCTCTATGACCACGTTTATCATTTCACCGTTTGTGATCTCTTTTACACGTTGTTCTATATCTTCTTTGCGTATGTTTATCGTACCATCAAGACCGTACTCTGCTGAGCGCTCCAGTCTTTCATCTCTCGTCCCGGTGAGTATGACACGCTTTGCGTTGAACACCCGCTTTGCTATCTGGGCAGCCTGAAGCCCGACAGGACCAGGGCCGCATACCATAACGTTATCGAACGGACTTACTTTTCCTTTCATAACGGCGTACAGAGCAATGCCTGTCGGCTCAATAAGCGCAGCTTCATTAAATGGTATATCATTGAACTTGTGAAGATGCGAAACCGGAAAGGTTACATATTCCGCGAATCCGCCGTCTCGGTTCATAACGCCCGTTTCAGTCCTGTTTATGCACATGCTAAGATTGCCCTGCATGCAGAACTTGCAGTGCCCGCAGCTGACTGTACATTCTCCCGTAACTTTATCACCAACACTGAAGCCGTCTGTTTCAGCGCCAAGCTTTTCAATAACTCCCGACCATTCATGCCCCGGTATCAGAGGAAGCGTGCTCAGCCCCTGCTTTATGTATATCATATCTCCTGTATAAAGTTCATAGTCCGTTCCGCACAAGCCGGCAGCTTTTATTTTTATAAGCGCTTCTCCCACGCCCGGTTCTTTAACTTTCGTTTCTTCTATTTTAACTAAACTTGGTCCGTATATCTTTACTGCTTTCATATCCATATCTACCAAAGCCTCCTATTTGCTTATTAAGTTCTTCATTCTTTCTATGTCAGCCTCTCCATCAACAAGTCCGATTTCGAGGTCGGTTTCGTATCTCTCCCCTGCGCTCATAATTTTAAGCCTGTCATTTTTACGTGCCTCTATTCTGCCTTCAGGGATGTTTGTGCCCGGTTCAAGCGCCACTACATAATCCTGCCCGCCCATCATTTTCCAGTTTATCATACAAGGAAGCTGATCTGTTGAAAATTTTATATATCCGCCGAATTTTATTTTTTCATTGACCACTGCTGCATATACTTGCCTGTTCTTCGGCATATCGTGAGTAAAACATTCGTACTGATAATGAGCTGTCGGCTGCGGGCACTCCAGCGCTTTGCCGTTTCCTTTCAGCGCATACTCGCTCCAGGGTTCTACATTTTCTGCCGGTGTATAGATCCTTGTATCTTGCGTTACAATAGGAAAACCAAAATTAATATGATAAAGCAGCATAAAAGGCGTATCATTATAACCCTCGTTGATTACTGTATCGTGTATATTTATCTTTGTTTCGCCCATCTTGAACGTTATTTCCCGCTCCAGCACCATGTTTTCATAGTAGAGGCTGCTTTGCTGAACACGTCCCTTTATGCTTATAGCATATTTTTCACTGTCCCAATATTCATCTATCGAATATCTCTTGGCGGGGATATTATTTATTCTGTCATGGATACCAAGAACCTCTTCTTCATCAGTGCAGTCAGAACCGGCGTTAGTCAGTCCGCAAGTAGCCATCAGCCCGCCGCCAAAACTACGCAAAAAACCAAGCCCTCCGTTTTCAAAGTACTGCGGTGCGACCACACCGTTTTTGCAGTCCCACGTGATCGATTTGCCGCAATAGCTAGTGCTCCCGATATCCATGCCCTTGTCCGGAAGAACTGTAAATCTGAACCCGGTATCGTTATATACTTCGATTCCTTTGACGCCGTCCTGTTTTCCGTTCCTGAATGTAAACTCTTTAGCGCCCATTATCTGCTCCATTGAGCCTACATACCGTTGTATATCTTTAATCTTCATGCCATACAGATCGACCATTTCTTTTCCTCCGTTTGCTAAAGATGTTAACCTGTTTTAAAAAAGCACATGCTCTGCTGCCCGGCGTAAACGCCGGGCACAAAGCTGATGTCAATACTGATTAAGTAGTCTGTTTACTCTCTGATTACAAACCGTCTTGTTTCTACCAAGGTGTCTTAGTAGCCAGCACTTCTTCCACATTGCTGATGTCGCAGAATTCAAACCCTGTATCTACGTTATCCGTAGTTGGCATATTGCCCATGATGGCATCATAGAGCATCCTTACGCCCTGGTCTCCCATTGCAGTGTAGTTTGAGCCGATAAGCTGGTCAACGTAATCGAGTTCGACGTACTTGAGCATCGGATGGAACGTGTCTATAGATACAACTTTTCCGCCGTTCTCACGGAACTGTTTGAGCCCAACCAGCGCTTCCTCGTCTGCGAAGAACGGCCATCCGCCTACAAACCACCAGCCGTCAAGGTCGGGGTTGGCAAGCGTGAACTGGTTTACAACTTCTACAGACGTCGCAACGTCATCATTGCCTGTCTGTATCGGAAGTATCTCTATGTTCGTGCCTTCGCAAGTGTCTTTAAAGCCTTGTATCCTCTCTTCAAGGTTGGGGGCTCCGAGCACACCTGTGAGCAGTGCAACTTGTCCGCCGTCGGGCAGAATTTCCTGCATGTATTCCGCAGCAGTTTTGCCTGCATTGTAGTTGTTCGTACCGATATAGAAAAGCCTCTTGCTGTCCGGTGAATCGGAATCGAACGTTGCAACGTGTATCCCCTGGTCTGTCGCTTTGTCAATTACGTCTTTTAAAGCATCTGCATCATTGCAGCTTATAAGCATTGCATCGACGCCTTTTGATATAAGCCCTTCGATAACATTCACCTGCTCTGCCGCATCCGAATTGGTAGAGCCAGTATACAATACTGTTATACCGAGATCTTCACCAGCCGCTTCTGCTGCAACCTTGGCATCGATGAATATAGGGTTGTCAAGAGCCTTTGGAACTACAGCAACAACAATATCTGAAGGCTCTTCGTCTTCAGTGTCTGCTGCAGTATCAACTGCCTGCTCCTCCGGTTCATCCGCAATTGTATCTGCCGCAGCTTCCGGCTCATCCGCCTGCGTTTCTGGTTCATCAGCTTGCTGTGCACAGGCCGCAAACATCATAAGGGTCATCATAAGTGCAAGCACGATCAACAATACTTTTTTCATACTTTTTTCCTCCTAGTTATATTTTTGTCGCTAAAAATTGTGAACTTAACTAAGCCTTTAAAATATGTAATCTAAAAATTACTTTTAAAAACCAATCAAAGCAAACAACAAGCGAACTCTTTTTTTGCTTTTACTATTTTCTTTTTCGTATAAAGCGCAGCTGGTCCATTGATACCGCTAATATAATTACGCAGCCTATTATAGCCTGTTGCCAATAGGCAGAAACGCTTAGCAGCACCAATCCGTTCTTGAGCACTCCCATTATTGCAGCGCCGATAATTGCTCCGAAAACCGTTCCTATTCCGCCTGTAACGCTTGCGCCGCCGATAATCACCGCTGCTATAGCGTCCAGCTCATACCCCTGCCCGGCAGTAGACTGAGCAACACCGAGCCTCCCTGCCGTAGCCATACCGGAGATGCTTGCCATCACTCCGGACAGCACATATACTATGAGTTTTACATTCTTTACCTTTATTCCTGAAACTCTTGCAGTTTCCTCATTCCCGCCTATGGCATATATCCTTCGCCCTAAAACAGTCTTACGCAGGAATATCGTGAATATAACGCCAAGGAAAACCAGCAATACTACCGGAAAAGGCACCGGTCCGATATAGCCCTGTCCTATAAATTTGAAAGCCTGCGGTAGGGAGGATATTGGATATCCTCCCGTTACGCCGTATGCCAGACCCCTGGCTATGCTAAGGGTGCCCAGCGTAGCAATGAAAGGAGGAAGCCGCAGTTTTGTTATGAATAAGCCGTTGGCAAGCCCGAATAAAGCTCCTACAACCAAGCCTATAACTACTCCGACAAAGACAGAAACTCCCCACTGCACCATGCTCATTGTAGCAACAACGCTTGACATCGCAAATATCGAGCCTACCGAGAGGTCTATCCCGCCTGTGATAATTACAAGGCATTCGCCAATTGCAATGATCGCTATGAAAGAAATCTGCCTTAGCACCGAAAATATATTATCTTCTACTAAAAACTGCTCTGTGCTTACAGTCAATATAACGCACATCACAAGTAATATCATTACTATGCCGATTATCTGTGATTTCAGTATTCTCCTGCCAATGTTTATAGATGCTGTTTTAAAAGTCTGCTCTTTTTTCATATCGTTGACTCCATATCCTCAGATTTTCTATTGATTTATTGCCATGTGCAGTATTCTTTCCTGGGTCGCTTCCCTGCGGGAAAGTTCTCCCTTTACCTCACCCTGATGCATTACTATTATTCTGTCGCTCATTCCTATTATCTCCGGAAGCTCCGAGGATATTATCACTACAGCCATTCCCTCGCTCGCCAGCTTATTGATTATACTGTGTATCTCTTTTTTTGCTCCGACGTCTACACCTCTTGTAGGCTCATCCAGTATCAACACATCAGGATTGGTCGCTAGCGACTTTGATATGACTACCTTTTGCTGATTGCCGCCGCTCAAGTTGCCAACTTTCTGCTCTGTGCCTGTAGCCACTATCCTCATATCATCCAGATATTTTTTTGACGTGTTTCTATCGAGCACGCTGCTTATAAAGTACAATCTGCTTATTCTTTCAAGAATAGACAGTGTTGTGTTCTCCCGTATAGTCATGTTCAGCACAAGACCTTCAAGTTTGCGGTCTTCGGGAGTATATGTAATGCTGTGCTTTAGTGCATCTTTTGAGTGTTTTATGCTAACAAGCTTTCCGTTCTTATAGACGCTTCCGCCGCTTTTTTTATCAAGGCCGATGACGGCACGTATAAGCTCTGTCCTTCCCGCTCCGATAAGGCCTGCAAAGCCTAATATCTCACCCTGCCTTACACTGAAGGAGACATCTTTGAGCAAATCTTTTGTACTGATGTTCTGCGCTCTTAAAACTTCATCTCCGATCTTGTTTTGCGTTCTTGGGAAGAAATCGCTTATGACCCTTCCAACCATGAGCTTTATAAGGTTATCATGCGTTATATCCTGTTTGTCCAACGTTCCTGCAACAATACCATCCCGCAGCACCAAAGCTCTGTCCGAAAGCTCTATGACTTCTTCTATCCTGTGAGAAATATATATTATGGATACGCCCTGCTCTCTAAGTTTTATGATCAGTTTCTTTAAAACTTCCGTTTCAATTTCAGTCAGCGATGAAGTCGGCTCGTCCATTATCATAAGTTTTGGATTCATCGAAAGCCCTTTGCATATCTCGACCATCTGTCTTTGCGCAACTGACAGGTTCTTGACAAGTGTGTTCACGCTGACTTTCATGCCGATCTTTTCAAGCAGTTCCTGAGCTTTTCTTTGCGAAGTTTTACGGTCTAGGAAAACATGCGCTTTCCTCTTTTCTAGGCCAATAAATATATTTTCATATATGCTCATGTTCGGCAGCAGGTTAAGTTCCTGATGTATGATGCTTATACCAAGTTTCTGCGCATGGATTGGGTTCTCGATAATGACCTCTTCGCCATTGAAGAATATTTTGCCTGAATCTTTCTGTATTACGCCTGAAAGTATTTTCATAAGCGTCGATTTGCCGGCGCCGTTCTCTCCCATCAGTGCGAGTATCTCGCCTTTATATACGTCCAGATTGACATTGTCGGCAGCAGTTACACCAGGGAATCTCTTTGTGATATTCTGCATTTTTAAGACTGGTTTATTCATGTTTTCTCCTAACCAAGATTATCTATCGCTGTGTCCTTTTTGCAGACCAGATGTTGAACGCTACTGCTGCGAAAAGCACAAGCCCGGTCGTTAGTTTCTGTATCTCTGAACCTGCGCCCATAATATTGAGCCCGTTTACCAAAACACCCATTATGAGCACGCCGAGCAGCGTCCCGAGCATATTGCCTTTACCGCCGAGCAGTGACGCGCCGCCGAGAACAGCAGCGGCTATTGGCTGCATCTGAAGCCCTTCACCTGCCGTTACCTGTCCGCTTCCTATACGGCCTACCATAAGTACACCTGCCAGAGAGGCCAGCGCTGCTGATATAACAAAGCTCATCACTTTGTTTTTAACGATATGTATTCCCGCTAATCTTGCTGCTTCTGCGTTGCCGCCTATAGCATACAGGTTCCTGCCGAAAACAGTGAACTTTAGTAGCAGCAGACCCAACAGAAATACCGCCATGAACACTACGATGATGACTGGTATTGAGCCGAATATATATCCACTGCCCCAGAAAACCAAAGCCTGCGGCAGCCCGAATATTGGAGCAGCACCCGTCAGCATAAGCATCAGGCCTTCGCAGATGAACATCATAGACAGCGTTGCCATAAAACCCGGTATGCCAAGCTTTGCATTCGCAAGCCCGGACAGCGCTCCTATCAGAACACCGACAAGAATTGCAATTATAATGCACAGCCCGACCGGAAGCGCAGGTAGCCCGAAAAACTGCCCCAGTGAAAGTCCTGAGACTATCATGCCGGAAAACGCCATTACTGTAGCTATCGAAAGGTCTATCTCTCCAAGGAGTATTACAAGCGTTACCCCGACCGCCATCGTGCCAGTAACAGACACCTGTCTTAATATATTTACAAAATTTCCGACACTGAAAAAGTTATTAGCAAATATCGAATAGAATAAAAGCAATACGAGCAGAAAAATCACCGGTGCAAAAGTTGCTATATCGAACCGCTTTTTTCTTTTTTCTTTAGTTAATGCATTCATTTTTATTGTCCCCCACTGTCTTTTCATGCCCAAACATCAGATGCATGATTTGTTTGTTTTCTATATCGCTGCCCTCAAGCTCACCGACCATTTTTCCTTCACGCATTACATACACACGATCAGCCAGCCCTATGACCTCCGGCAGTTCTGAAGAAACGACTATAACTGCTGTTCCTTCTCTGGCCATCTTTCTTATAAGCTTGTAGATCTCTATCTTTGCCCCGACGTCAATGCCTCTTGTCGGCTCATCAAGTATCAATATCTCCGGCTTTGCCGCCAGCCATTTTGAAAGCACGACTTTTTGCTGGTTGCCTCCGCTGAGCGAACTTACCTGAACGTTTATAGACGGAACTTTGATATTTAGCTTCTCAACGTATAGATTTGCCTTTGCGCAGAGTTTTCTGTCGCTTATAAAACCGGCTATCGAGCAGTCTTCTATAGTTGACATAGAAATATTATGCTTGATAGGCATAAGAGCCACTATTCCTTCGCTCTTCCTGTCTTCCGTTACCATACCTAGTTTGTTCGATTTAGATTTGCTTATGGAATGTCTGGAAATCTGTATCCCCTTTATCTTTATCGTACCGGCAGTATATTTATCTGCTCCGAATACTGCTCTCATAACTTCTGTTCGTTTTGCGCCTTTGAGCCCCGTGAACACACAGACTTCGCCATGCATAGCATAGAAGCTGATATCCTCATAAACACCTTCTTTTGTAAGACCGTCTACTTCCAATGCCATTTCCCCGGTATTCTTTTCTTTTGGCGGAAACATTGCGGATATATCGCCCTCATCAGTCCCTATCATTTTAGAAATGAGATATTTTTCTGTCTGTTTGCTCCTGTCAGTCACTTCGACTGTCTCTATCTTTATTCCGTCACGAAGTATGGTTACCCGGTCCGAAACTTTTAATATCTCATCCAGCTTGTGAGTAATGAATACGACGCTTTTGCCTTCTTGCTTAAACTTGAGTATAAGCTCTAACAGCCTGCTTATTTCCGCTTCGCTCAGTGCAGAGGTCGGCTCGTCGAGCAGTATTATTGGCGAGTTCATAGAAACTATCCTTGCTATCTCTACCATCTGCCTGTCTGCTACAGTAAGTTCACTAAGCTGCATCCCAGGGTCTATATCCATACCAATAGACTCTAAAACGCTTTTGCTATCTTTATAGAGCTTTTTCCAGTTGACCAGACCCGCAGCGTTTTTCGGAAGTCTGCTCAAAAATATATTTTCCTGTACGGATATGTTAGGGAGCACCGTAAGCTCCTGATGGACCATACCTATACCTTGTTTTCTTGCATTGTCGGGATCGCTTATATGAACCTTTTCCCCATTTAAATATAAATCACCGCTGTGATCATGTATCACTCCGTCCAGTATCTTTAATAATGTGCTTTTTCCTGCGCCGTTTGCACCCAGCAGGGCATGAACTTCGCCTTTTTTAAGTAAAAAGCTTACGTCCTTGAGCACTTCAGTATTCCCATATTTTTTTGTGATTCCCTGCGCTGCTAATGTATAATCATTCAAATCATATTTTGACACGTTGCCACTTCCCAAATTTATTCCCTCCGGCTGCATTCTCCCCGCCGACGCAAACGCTGTCGGGGACCCCGATATAGAAAAGGAGCAGGGATATCCCTGCCCCTTTTTCAGCGGTTATTTACCAAGTCAGATTCTCATCTAAATATCTCTGTGCTTCACTCGGCGGTATCTGCTCTGTAGGAATGAAGTAAATATCATCTACCTGTTCACCCTCTATATATGCTTTAAGCAGTTCTATGCCCTTTATAGCCATTTTGTCCGGATACTGTATTACAGTACCATGGATGAATCCTTCAGCTATTTTTTCAACAGTAGACCTCTGTCCATCTATTCCTATTATAACGACGTCTCCGACCTTATTCGCATTAACCAGCGCCTGATAGCAGCCTTCTGCCATCATGTCGTTGTGGCATACGAATGCATTTAAGTCCGGGTTGGCAGTCAGAACATCTTCGGCAATGCTTGTTGCTGTTGTAGTAGCGAACTCGCCGTTTAGCTGTGCTATGACGTTTACCCTTGCATCTTCCGCTATAGCATCATTTATGCCTCTGCCTCTGTCTATTGCAGCAGATGAGCCCGGTGTTCCTTCAAGTTCTACAACGTTCCATTTTTCTGCATCCGGAAACTTTTCTTCAAGCGCCTGTATCAGCATCTCGCCTGCCTGCAGCCCCATCGGATAATGGTCTGAACCCACGAAACTTACCGTATCTGCTCCTGTATCCGGAGTTACGGCACGATCGACTGTGATTACTGGTACATCGTTTTCGTTAGCATATTTGATCGCCGGGACTGCTCCTTCAACAGTGATAGGTATAAGTACAATACCGTCGAGCCCCTTGCTTATCATGTCTTCTATGTCTTTGTTCTGCTTCTCCTGATTGTTCTCGCCGTTGTATACTGTAACTTCTATGTTGTCTCTCGGGAACTCCTTCTCCATAGCCGTCTTCATCGCTGCAAAGAATGTGAACTCCAATGACGGAACGCTCAGTCCAAAGTGATATGTCTTTGCTTCCTGGTCTCCTGGCTGGTCATTCTGCTGTGCTGCTGTATCTTCGCTCTGGTCAGTCGCTGCCTGGTCTGCTCCGTTTGAACATGCCGCAAATGCGAAAATCATACACACTGCTAAAACCACAAGAATGATCTTTTTCATCGTATCCTCCCTATTATTTACTTTTTTGTACCGTGTCACGCACCACGATCCAAATACAAGTCATAAATAACGGTTTCCTGAAAACAGCGGAAACTGTTATGTATAAAGTCTACAAGCTTTGTATTTTGGATTCAATGGCCCTATTTTTAAAAAAGGTCTCAAATTATTCAAAGATTGAAAAACATCTCGACGAAGCTATGCTTTACTGAAAGCTTCCTGAAACAAATATGTTTTTCTCTCTGTAATGCGCTGGAGTTATCCCCTCTTTTTCCTTAAAGACCTTAAGGAAGTATTTGAAATTTTTATACCCTACCATCTCTGCGACTTCGTATACTTTGAGCTTTCTGTTGATAAGCAGTTTTTTCGCCTCGTTTAAACGCACCCTTATAACATAGTCGGTAAAGACTTCACCCTCAACTTCAGAAAAAAGCCTTGATAGGTAGGACGGATTGATAAATACTACGTCCGCAGCATCATTTAGCGATATCGGTTTATTATAATTAGCTTCTATGTATTGTTTGACTTCACTTATAAGCTTCTGTTTATGTATGAATTTGTCCTGCTGGTAATATTCACAGCTTTGATGAAGCGTTCTGCGCATCATTTGGAAAAGCTCATCAATATTTTTAACAGAGAATAAATTTGATATATTGAGCGTCGTTTTCGTTGTCGCAAGGATGGCCTCCAGAAAATAAGCAAAATAAGCTTTTGCTACGCTCAAATCATACATCTGTTTCGACTTATCTTCGGACACTGTAAAGAAATATGACTTTATCATTATTTTAAGCAATTCGTCTATTTTTTCTCTGTCTCCGGCTCTGACGTGCTGTGTCATCTTCTTAATCATTGCATCTCTGTCGATATATTTTTTCAATCCGACATAAATATCGTCAGGCATTATAACATTTTTACTGACAAATATCCTCGATTCGCAGGCGAATTTTGCTTCCCTGTAAGACGCATTCAAGTCTTCAACATTGTCATACTCTTTGCCTATACCGCAGCTGCATCCGTTCTTTTCACATATATAGCTGCATATCTTATGTGTATCTTCTTCTATGCCTTTACGCTCTGAAGCAAAAAGCAGGGCATAATAGCCTTCCTGCTCACATGGATAAATGAACCGCAGGTTGCTTATCTGATAAACAAGCATATCTTTGCAGACGTCTGTGCCTTCGGGTGAGCCGTCTTCGCAGTACATAACTGCTACCAGCATAGAGTTATATTCTTTGTCCGATACCGACATATCTTCTTCATAAGAAAAACCGAATATCTTCGACTGGTAGAATCTCTTTTTTTCTTTAGTCGCAACAACTTCAAGCATCTCTTTCATGCCTTCTAGCTGCTTTTTCTTTTCTATGTTCTCTATCGACTGCGCAACGGCTTCGACTGCCAGGTCTTCTGAAACAGGTTTTAAAAGATATTGTATCACTTTGCCGGTCTTTAGCATCATTCTTGCCGACTCAAAATCGCTGTAGCCGCTTAACACAACGACCTGCGTATTTATATTCTTTTCACACAATACCATCAACAGCTGGGTACCCGTCATTTCAGGCATTTTAATATCAAGAAAAACAATATCCGGTTTTTTATCTTCTATGATTTCGAGAGCGTTAAAACAATTATCGGCTTCATAAACAGCATTGATGCCAAACCTGCTCCAGTCGACGAGGTTAATTATATATTCTCTTGCCAGCTTCTCATCATCGACTACCAAAAGCTTATAGCTACTCATCCTCCATCACCTCTTTGCTCTTCAAAGGTATATTAAACCCGATTACAGTTTTTTTGTTTGAAACGCTCTTGATATTTATGCCATACTCCTCGCCGTATACTATTTTTATCTGGGCATTTATATTCTTGAGTGCAAAGTTGTCGCCCTTTATTACATTGTGGTTTTCAAAGACATCGTATAGCTCCCGCCTCTTTTTCTCTGTCAGCCCAACGCCGTTGTCTTCAACTTCAAAATTGAGCATGTCCCCCGCCTTTTTAAACTTGACAAGTATCGTTCCATCGCCTTTTTTGCTTTCGATGCCGTGCAGCACTGCATTTTCAACTATGGGCTGAAAGAGGTATTTTAGAACGTAAGAATCCAGTATCTCATTATCTGCTTCTACTTTGAACATTAGCCTCTCGCCGTACCTTGCTTTCTGAATCCATAGATAGTAGTTGATAAGCTGGATAATGTCTCTTACCGTAACAAACTCGCGGCCTTGAGAAAGCGACATTCTGAACAGCTTGGATAATATATTTATCATTTCTCCGGTGTCTTCGGCCTTTTCTTTTTTAGCTATGCAATATATCGAATTCAATACGTTGTGCAGGAAATGTTCGTTCATTTGTGACTGCATCGAACGTATCTGTGACTCTTTACGCAGCAGCTCCTTGATATATAGTTCGTCTATCAATGATCGCAGCTTTTTTACCATCGTGTTGTATCCGTCGAACATGTACCCCAGCTCATCGTTGCGTTTAATGTTTTCCAGTTCATTCAGGCTGCCTTTCTCCATTTTTTTGAACCCTGAAACCAGCCTGTTTATTGGTTTGACCACGTATCTCGTTATGATAATCGAGCCAAAGATAGAAACTATAACACTTATCGCAGCTAAAATATATATCATATTAAGCTGGTCTCTGTATGGCTCGTAAATAATATCGGTCGGTACTGCTTTGATATAATTCCAGCTCGACTGCAAAGACGTAGTATAAACGACAAGATAGTCTTCACCTTGGTAGTCCACCATGAAAGAATTGTTTTGTTCCATACTGTCCAGTTGTTCAAACTTTAAATCATCATAAATATTCTGCCCTATCAACTGCCTGTATGAGCTAAGCATTACCTGCCCGTTATATCCGCTTATCACAAGAAAGCTTCTTTGGTAATCTTCTGAGTTTATCATTTTGAAAATATCTTCGTTATCCATATTGCATATGAGTGAAACATTCATATCCGGCTCACTCGGTATTTTTATAGGCCTCATATATGACAGTGTCGGCTCACCATAATGAAGGTAATTCTGGGTCGTATACCACCCTATCTTACTTTCATTGTGCAGAAAATATTCATCAAAAATCCTTTTACCTATTACCGAGTCTATCTCTATCTCTTTTAGCCCCTGTTTCGTTGTGAGTATCTTGTCGCCTTCTTCGAAGATGATTATTGCCGAGTCGAACAGATTTGTATTGAGCATCTGCTGATTCAAGTATAACGTCAGTCTGCCTCTTGCTATTGTCTTCTCGTCTCCGTCGCTGCTCAAATAGTCTTCGATAAGTCCGATAAATTCAGGATCATTCACCTGATCGGTAGCATAATCAGAATTTTTTTTCAAGGTGTAATCTATGCTTTGCGACAGGTTGTTAAGACTGGATTCGACTATGATCTTTGTTTTATCGGTAGCATTATCAAGCAGATTCATATAATTGTACTGCCAAAAAATAAAAACCGGTATTATTATAATTGCCAGAATAATAAGCGGTATTTTAAAGCTTATGCTGTTATGCCATCGAATCTCTTTCATTTATATGAACACCCGTTTAACAAGTTAATAAAAGTATACCTTTTTTAACAAGCTTGTACAATTTATTTATGCTTTAAGTAAAAATCGAATACCTAATGTAAAACAAACAGGACTTATATAGAGTCCCTTGTAAAACTGGTTCGATACCAATTGTATAGACTTGCTGTTTTAAACTCTAATACCAGAAAAACATTTATAGCCCGCAAAGTTTATATATGATATTATAATCATAAAAGGATGTATAAATATGTCGTCATTCAAAGAGTTGAGAATCGTAGATAATTTTTATCAAACTTCAGCGTTTTTTCCGATGCCTACAATTTTGGTTTCAACACTGTGCGAGGATGGTCTTACGAGCATTGGCTCATATTCTTTATGCAGTCCATATTATGTGGCCGGCAAAGAAGATTACACTATGCTGCTTTGTCTTCGAAATAACTCAAATACAGCAATGAATATATTGAACAACTCCAAATGCGCGTTAAATTTTATAACAGCCAAAAGCAAATATTTTAAAGAAGCGGTTCGTCTTGGATATCCGGGCGATGAACCAAAGGAAAAGATGAAGGATCTGCTTTTTGAATTGGAAGATGGTATGGCAGAAGGCGAACGGCCTAAGGTCGTCAGCGAGGCTTTTCAGGTTTTTGAATGTACATGGCTAAGGGAGCTTGACGGAGCAAGTGATGATAAAGTTCAGGAAAGCTATTCTCCACCATATCATGATTTTAACGGGATAACCAGCGAAACAGGCGCTCATTTTATACTTAAAATAGATAAAATCTTGATGAAAGAAAAGTACAGGAATACAATCGTGAACGGTACAAAAACAAATGGTTTCCCCGACATTCCAATCGATTACGGATACAGAGACAATACACATTTTTGGTATGCAAAATCCGGCAAGCCAAGAAAAGAGCCCATTCCCAAAAAAGCAGGTATGAATGTTCAGGTAGTTTTGTATGCGTCAGAGCGGATAGACCCAGAAGTCAGGTTTACAGAAGAAGCGTGCGAAAAACTTGTGAATGTCCCGAGAGTGTTTCTTAACACGGCTCTGAAATCCTGCGTAAACTGGGCAAAGGAAAATGATGTTTCATTGATTACAGATGAGCATATGAAGATTATAAATGACAAGCGGAGTAAAGAAAAAGGCAAGTGAAGCAAAGAACTAACTTATGACCATAAGATGATTAATCAAATTAGAACGAACATAAATCAAATTAGAGATTGGGTTATATATGAATGACAACCTAAAATGTAAATATAAATTTATATTGTTCGATCTCGATGAAACGCTTACTTACTTCACCAATTCTGACGTTAAGGAAAGCGTTAATTCTGTACTGATTGATTCAGGTATCGTTCCTGAGTATTTTTGGATTAGCTATGATCCAATAAAAGAAAAGCTTATAAGTAATTATTTTAAGAATGCAGTAGATGATGAAGAGTTCAGGCTGCTAGGTTCATTTAAGGTATTAAAAGAACTACATGAAGATGCTGAAAAAATATCAAGAAGTATAAACAAATTATTCTTAAGCAGCTTAACCAACGTCAAGCTTTACGATGATGTTATTCCGTTTCTTGACCGGCTAACTTTATATGACGTAAAAATGGCGCTGCTGACCAACGGGCCTTATCTAGCACAGAAAAGTAAAATAAAATCCACAGGACTAAATAATTATTTTCAGCATGTCTATATTAGCGGCGAAGTAGGCTATGCTAAGCCCGATAAAAGGTTCTTTAGCTTTGTATTAAACGAACTTGGAGCATTTTCAGAAGAAGCTGTTTTTATAGGAAACTCAATTGAAGATGACTACAAAGGCGCATATGTTTCAGAAATCGATTTTGTATTGATGGACAGAAATAAACATGAATCAGATTTTATCGGAAACCGAGTTACAGAGCTTAATGAACTTACCAGATATATTTTTTAATTTATTTTTGGCATAAGTCGTATTACCAAAGGAAAAATAAAAATGGATTTTTAAAAGTATGAATAGTATTCTCATACTTTTTATCAGGAGTTTGAATTGATAAGTACGAAAGCAAAAATAATGCAGAAGGCTTTAGCCCTAGTAAGCTTCAAGAAAATAGTATCAAAAAAGATATTTGATTTTCAAAGAAAAAGCAGCCATGAAAAGCCGCCAAAATTTATTTATAGAAAATATAACGTAAGAGAATTCTTTGCAGCTGAAATGAAATGCTTTACAGTTTATTCAACAGAGGCTATCGATAAACACATAATATATTTTCACGGTGGTGCGTATTCTCTGCATTCCTCAAGAATCCATTGGAAGTTTATTGACTCGATAATAGAGCAAACAAAATCAAAAGTAACTTTTTTTGATTATCCGCTTGCCCCTAAGAGCGATTGTGTCAATACTTTAGAAACAGTAAAAAAAGCATATAAAAATATTATTGAAGCAGCAGGGCAGGAGATAATATTGATGGGTGATTCAGCCGGAGGCGGAATGGCACTTGCTTTGTCAATCGCGGTCAATAAAGGAAATATTATGCCGAAACCTTCAAAAGTTATACTGTTGTCAGCTTGGTTAGATATTTCAATGGAAGGCAATGACTATTCCAGTTGTTCGGATCAGGATTTTATGTTGGACTCAGATGCTTTAAAAAAAATCGGAAGAGTATATGCCGGCGACTTAGATATTAAAGATTATCGCTGTTCTCCAATTTATGATGATTTAAACGATATGGGCAAAATAGCTATATTTACCGGAACAAAAGATATGTTAAATGTACAATCAAGAAAACTTAGAGATAAGTTGATTAATAATGGCTATGAGTGCGCTTACTACGAATATGAAGACATGCAGCATATCTGGATGCTGCTGCCTATTCCAGAGGCACAAGTTGCAGTTTCTGAAATCTGTAAGTATATTATTAGCTAGAAGAAAAGTGAAAAACCAATAAGGCGGTTGAAAAAATGAAAAAGAAAAAGACGAAGATTGCGATTATAATTATTTCAGTATTTCTTGTTGTAGTTTTAGGCGGTTTTTATATATACACGCTAGATTATTATAGAGCAGACCAGACCGCTAAAGATATAATCGACTCAGGAGATAATATCATTACAGATGGCAATATAACTGTTTTCTATTCTGAAGAACAGTCTGATACCGGTCTTATATTCTATCCGGGTGGTAAAGTTGAAACTGATGCATACGCACCTCTGTTAAAAGAACTTTCAAATAAAGGTATTACATGTGTTCTTATAAGGATGCCTTTTAATCTTGCAGTATTCAATATAAATGCTGCCGACAAAATATATGATGAGTTTTCAAATATAAGTAATTGGTATATCTGCGGTCATTCATTAGGCGGAGCGATGGCTAGCAGTTATGTCGGAAATAACAGTGATAAAGTAGACGGGCTTATACTTCTTGGGGCATATCCGGTAAACGACTCTAGTCTGCCTACACTTGCCATCTACGGAAGTGAAGATATAAAGCTCGATTTGACCAAGCTTGAAGATGTTCAAAGAAAACTTGAAATCACCGATGGTAATCATGCGTATTTTGGCAACTATGGTGAGCAAAAGGGAGACGGGATCGCTTCGATTACAAGAAAAGAGCAGCAAAAGCAAACCGTTGACGCAATTCAAAATTTTATAAATAATCAGTAGACCCAGATTTGGAATTTGAGGTGTGATAAATGATTAAAAACCAATGGTACGCAATTTTAGACTCGCATGAAATTAAAAGCAAAAAGCTGATTGGAGTAGTTCGGTTAGGAGAAAAACTCGTCTTGTGGCGCCGGGAAGATGGCAGTATCGCCTGCATCGCTGACCAGTGCTGCCACCGGGGAGCAAAACTGAGTGCTGGCAAGTTATGCGGCGATCATATACAATGCCCATTCCACGGCTTTGAATATAATGAAACCGGCAAAGTTATAATGATACCAGCTAACGGAAAGAATACGCCTGTTCCGGAAAGATACGAAGTAAAGCATTATGAAGCAAGGCAAATGGGCGGACTGATTTGGTTATGGTGGGGAGAAAAAACAGAGCCTTTGCCTCCAATACCCTTTTTTAAAGAACTTGAGGAGTTCAGCTACTCTCAAATAACAGACTATTGGGATGTGCATTATTCCAGATGCATTGAGAATCAGCTTGATGTAATGCACTTGCCATTCGTTCACTATAATACAATAGGATCAGATAAAAAAACTCTTGTAAACGGGCCTGTTGTGCATTGGGATGAGGAAACAATGACTTTTTATGTTTTCAATGTGTTTGACGACGGCAAAACAATTCCCCTTAAGCCTGCGGAAATTGAAGAACCCGAGAAATTGTTCAGTCTAAAATTCCGTTTTCCCAACATATGGCAAAACGTCATATCTGATAAAGTAAGGGTATTTGCAGCCTTTGTCCCAATAGATGAAGAAAAAAGTGTTATATATCTAAGATTCTATCAAAAGTTTTTAAGGCTTCCCGTCCTTTCACATATTGTCAATTTCTTTGGCAAATTATTCAGCAACGTTATCCTAAAGCAAGACAAGCGGGTCGTATTAACTCAAATACCGAAAAAGACAAGCTATGGTATGAAAGAGAAACTTGTACAGGGCGATCTTCCAATTATAGAATACAGAAGGCGGCGGGAAGAGCTGAAAAAAAACAAGCTGGAATATAAGAATTAAGGCCACTGCACACTTGTCTTTTTTCACAAAAACAGCGATTGTTTATTGTATTCATATCTGCTGAAGCAGCATTATTAAACTCAATACTTTCTTTTATTTTCATCGACCCAAACATCTTAAGCATTTTATAATATTGTTCTTTAAAATAAAAATCAATTTTAATATTATATTGTAATATAAATACATTTATTCGATCTTTGTAAAAAAAACAGCCCGCAAACTGGCTTGGTTGTCAGCTTGCAGGCTATATTTATTTGCTATTTAGGTTTTATTTATTCTGTCTCGTTTTTACGTGAGCGCAGTGCCGCATATATATAGCTGAACGCTATGTATGCTGCTTCTATTATGATAGATACTACATACCCCACGTAATGTCTCAGCCAGCATAGCAGAACCATCAGCACTACGCTTACAACAATATACAGTATCACACGCAGTTTCTTTTCGTTGAAGAACTCTCTGCGCCACAGATAGTTTATAAGCAGCAGAATCGCCGCTATGAGCCAGCCTACCACGCACCACCATGAGAAGAAAGGCGCTTTGGTTTCTTCGTCCAGCACATTAAACGTTGCGGCATAAGGTATCGACTCGTCGCCCATAGACACCGTTATCACTAAACCGTCCATACCCACAAAGCCATCACCCGGTGTGTAAATCAACTTACCGTCTTCTATGCGTACGCTGCCGTTCGCCGGCTGTCCGTCTATAGAGATACCAGTGATATCACCATAGTTACCGATATACTCAGACAGGTCTATCACAAGCTCTGTGTTTTTGTTAGTATTAAAGCTATCCTCATTAAGCGGCGCTCCATAACCAAGTGTCTTAGCTTCGCCGGTGGCCGGATCAGTAGTCGTAATGACCTGATAGACGACCTCCTGACCGTTCTTCTTGACCACAAAGGTATATGTATCTATTCCGCCGCCGCTGCCTGAATCAGGAGTATAGTAAACGTCGTTGCCAGTGCTGTTGGTGCTTCCTTTAGTCGGCGGTTTGATTATTACTATTTCTTCTTCGCCGCCGCCTTCGCCGCCTTCACCTTCGTCTCCTCCGCCTTCCGGTTCGAATATTGCAGTACCTTCTTTGTAGTACTCAGGATAGCTCACTTCCACTGTTACGAGAGCTGTCTTTTCAATATCTCCATCTACGACAGTATAGTTAAACGTATCGGTTCCTACAAAATCTTCTGCAGGCGTATATACGACCTTGCCGCTGGAGATGACTGCTGTCCCGTTGCTTGGAGCAGATACGGAAGCGATGGACAGTCCATCTGTTTCTATGTCACTATCGTTTGCCAGAACGTCTATCTCTACCGAAACTTCATAATACGTACTTGCCGTATCATTATTAAGTACCGGTGCATCGTTTACGCTATCAACAGTTACAGATACCTGAGCCGTAGACTCATATTTGCCATCCGTTATCGTATATGTAAATGTGTCTTTTCCGTTGTAGTTCTCATCAGGCGTATATTTCAGCCCTGATCCGCTCTTTTCTACAGTTCCGTTTGCCGGATTGCTGAACGAATCTATTGTAAGCGTGCTGTCGATATCCTCATCATTATTCAGCACATAAACTATTACTGAAGAATCTTCGTCCACTGTCGCAGAATCATTATATGCATCCGGGGGATCATTCACTGCAGTTACATTAACAGTTACAAGCCCTGTGTCCTGTGCGCCGAATTCGTCTTCAACTACATATGTGAATTTGACAGTTCCGTTATAGTCTGCAGCCGGTTTGAATACTACTTTGCCTGCGACTAGCGTAAGCTTGCCCGCCGACGGTTTTGTAAGCGCTGACACTGAAGCTACTGTAAGTGTATCGCCTTCGTCAGTATCAATATCTGCATCCGTATCGTTCGCTGTAAGATCCAGTTCGGTGCTTGCAGCATCCTCCTTCATCGTGAAGGTATCATCCACTGCTGTCGGTGATGTATTCTCCAGAGTTGAAACCGTCACTGACACTGTCCTTACGTTGCCGGCATTGTCTATAGCCTCAACTTTCAGCGTTACCTCTTCGCCTCTGGTATAGCCTGTCAGTGTTTCGTTAACAGTAGCTTTCCATTCTGACCATTCACTGCCGTTATATATCCTGTATCCAAGCACTGCCATACCTGACATAGCATCTGTTGTTGAAGCAGATATATCAATGCTGTCTATCGTCGTAACGCTCGTTGTTATTACAAAATCTACAGGCTCTTCTTTATCCAGCTTGACTTTTTTCGAGCCTTCAGCCGATATGTTGCCAGCGTTGTCTACAGAACGGTAATAGAATGTATACTCACCGGATGTATCGAATGTGTACGTAGTGCCGTCCTGCCAGTCTCCGTCATCTATCTTGTATTGATACTTTTCTACTCCGCTGTTATCATCTGTTGATCCGCTGAGCGTTATATCAACATCAGCCGTTGCCCATGTGCCCGCTATATACGGCAGGCTGTTTGACACCATGTCAATATCAGGCGTGCTCGGATCGATAAGGTCCACTTTTACAGTCTTGCTTACGACCGTGCTGTTTCCGCCTTCATCCGTAACTTTGAAGTATACGGTATGCTCTCCGCTCGTATCAAGAAGCTTGCTGCTTCCCGCAGTGTAGTTAGTACCGTCGGTAGAAACTTCATATACAAGGTCCCCATCCGCAGTCATATCATCTGTCGAGCCGGATGCCGAAACGGTGATTGCCGTCTTTGACCATGTTCCGTCAGTGTATTCCGGAGAGGTCTCTATCGTCGGCTCGCTTGGCGAAGACACGTCTACCCAAACTATTTTAGAGTTGGTTGCAGAAACGTTGCCTGCATTATCTTCAGAGCGGTAATAGAATGTATACTTACCGGACGAGCTGAACGTATACGTGCCGCCGTCCTGCCAGTCGCCGCTGTCTATCTTGTACTGGTAGACAGAAAAACCGCTGCCAACGTCAGTAGAGCCGCTGAGCGTTATATCCACGTCCGTTGTTGCCCATGTCCCGGCGATATATGATGAGCCGTCCGACTGCATATCGACATCCGGTACGCTCGGATCGTCAACGTCCACCTTCACCGTCTTGCTTGCGACGCTGCTGGTGTTATTGCTTTCATCCGTCACTTTAAAGTATACGGTATACATACCCGTCGCGCTAAATATTTTGCTGTTGCCCGTCGTATAATTCGTACCGTCAGTCGAAACACTATACACAAGGTCCTCATCCGCCGTAAAGTCATCTGTAGAGCCGGATGCCGTTGCTGTAAGAGCCTCAGTCGCCCATGTGCCGTCGACATATGCCGGTGAAACATCGATATTCGGCGTTGAAGGTGCTGTATTGTCCGTCAGTGTGAACGGTCCAAAGTATGCAGGTGTAGATTCATTATTCGCATAGTCCACTGCTTTATAGTGCAGATAGTATGTCCCGGGGCTGCTGATGGAAACGCTGTATTCACTGTTCGTGCCCATTGAGCCCCAACTTGTCGGGGTCGTTGCCGAATCGCTGAGAACTGCAAAGCGATGGCTAAATCCGCTTCCGCCCTCTTCGTCGCTGAATGTCAGTGTAACAACTTTTGGTTCATTGTATGTGCCGCTTGAAGTATCGCACTCTGCTGTTGGTGCAGTAGTATCGACAATGACTGTCAGGTAGCGTGCAACCGGCTCAGACCATACGTTACTCGCATTCTTGACCTCAAGCGTTATTTTATATGTTCCTGCAGCCACGCCTTCAAAGTTTGTCATAGGCGAAGAAGCGCTGTATATCTCTGTGCCGTCAAGCGACACTTTCCACAAATATCCGTTAATGGCTTCGCCGTTTGGATCGTAAGATGTATCCGTATAGCTTACCACGTCCGGGTCAGTGACATACGTACGCAGCGGAGACGGGGAAACTTTAAACTCGGCAACCGGCGTCGACGGATCTCCGCCCGATGTTGTCGAAACATACCGCAGGTACGGATCGCTTTGTACGCCAAGCCCGTCCGTCACTACCTGCTTGATGATATATTCTTTATCGGCTTCAAACGTTGTCGGCTTGCCCGAAGTCCAAGAGCTGGCGGTTGTTTCTTTATAGTACCAAGCTGTTGAGTCAATACCCTCATCATATGCATCGTTACCCGGATCATATGTATCGGGGTCGTATGCATTGTCATCTATGTTCACGGTATAGTTCCCGTCATCGCTCACACTAACGGTGAATTTAGCAACAGGCTGACGATGTACATATACTGTTTTGACTACTTCCGCTTTATAATAAATATCATATTTACCCGTCTCGGTGAACGAAATGTCAAGATTACTGAGCGGCACATTGTCATAAGGTACAACTCCTGTTGGATTCTCGTAATAAGTTTCATCCTGGTCGATAAGCCACTTACCGTTCGGCCAATCTATATCGGCTGTGTTTGTCTGTTCCGACTCAGGCGTGATAGATAGCGAACTCGGTTTGCCGTAGATAAGATATTCAGTATCGTTGACAACTCCGTCTACGTACTCGTTATAAATGTATGTTGCAAGTGCATTGATCTGCTCGCTGTATGTATCGGTTGCAGCATCATCTTTATCTATATATATACCGTTGCCGTCGTTCTTCTGAATGAACGCTTCGCCGTCCGCATCATCATAGCCCCAACCGAGATAATGAATGTTCTCGTTACCAAGGCGTGCCAAGATCTCGCCGAGTGCTTCCGGGTCAGAAAAATCGCTTACTGCGCCATCTTCTGCGTTTATGATAAAACGTTTGGATTCGTCTCTCCATTCCGGCTCACGTATAACTTCAGAGAACCGTTTGGATGATTCAGTGCTCATTGTTATATCATTGAATGTAAAGTGAGTATGTGCGCTGCAGCCATGATATAGATAAGAGTTCATTGGTCCAAATCCGTATGAACCATTATCTGTTAATGTGACTTCTGTACTCGAACCACCTGCCGCTAAATTCCATGTGACTGGGTTCAAAGTTAAACTGTTCGGGTCTCCAGACGCAGCATCTGCATACCACATTTGCATCCCGGTAGGTGTTGCTTCGATTTTTATTTTTCTTATTGTGCCTATATTACTATTCAACGGAGATACGCTTGCTGTAGCGACTAATGTACCTATGCTCGCAACATTTGATACAGTCCCCGTTGTACTCCCGTGAAAATTATATACATTCTGGTTTGTAAATGAATATAGATAAATTACAGGAGGATTGGAACTCATTATAGTATATTTGAAAAATAATAAATATCCGGTCATGGTTTTATTGGGGAAAGCATTATCCGACATGCCTGTATTTATAAAAAATCCTGGACCATCAAGGGCATCATGGAATTCGCCTTCTTGAATATAAAAATCAATGATTTTTTTGCCCGGATCACTATCTGGCATATACATAAAGTCCTTATATGATGGAGAGCCATAGCCATAGAAATCAATATCAGTGCCGTCTGTCGTGCTAACTTCAATATGATTGTTTAAATTGTAGTTATTATTAACCTCATTATAATATGGTCTGTAATATGGAATCTCATAAGCTACATTGTTGGTGTGATCGAAAACCTCCCAACCCGCACTAGTGTCTCCAGCGCTTACATCGTTGGATTCCACCGCCTGTATCTTGATTTTGTCTTCCGGAACACCCATAGCTACTAAAGCAGCCGTTAAGTCCGCTTCAACATTTGAGACATCTGAGTCTGTCTGACCCAGTGTCAATACGATGTCCAGCAAATCATCCTGATCTACATTTATGTCAATCTCCTGGGGGTCTGCAGCCAGAGCAACGCTGCCCAAGCTAACTGAAATCAGCATTCCTAGAAATAGTAAAAATGCAACCTTATTCTTTATTCTTTTCATATTCCCTCCCACTACGATAATATCAGATATGGCTATAGTACAATTACTAGTAGTTTACCACAACATATAGTATTCCGCTATAAAAAAATGTTTAATTATTCTATTTTTGTGTTTTTAATGTCATACGCCACAAAAAACGCCTGTTTTACTACAGAATTCTTCTATTCTCGTGTTTTTAAGCCATTTTTCGCATACACTTTGTTATTTGTACCACTTCTCAAGAGAATTGAAACTAAATGAAGTCAAATTAATTTTAGAAGCTTATATGCCGAAAGTCTTTTGAAAAAGTATAAAGTGGCGCAATAAAACAACTATCATTTTCTATAATAGATTTAAACAGCTGCAATATAAAAAAACACCACATAATTATATAATTACAAAAGCCAAATAATGCAAAACGCTTTTATTCGGCTCTTGTTAAGGCGGAGGGAAAATGATATTTATTTTTAACTCTTTATATATCACCTGCGATGCAGGTTCCTATATCATAATGCTGTCTTGAAAGTAGTCCTCGTATTTAACTTCATTTATATGGCCCATTGAAATCCACGAAGCAATCTCATTGATTTCGTTTGTAACGTCGCCAAAGGCAACCGGATAATGATGATGAAATTTATTGACAAGAACTGTATTAACAAAGTCAATTGCCGATATCTTTTCTCTGTTCAGCCGTACATCACCGATCCAGCCGCTGCTGCCGGTAAAGCTTTCTTTGTCCTTTATCACTTTGCCGTCCGCAATAAATATCTTGTCTGCTTCTCCCGCTATTCTTGCGATCGTTACGTGCTCCGGTTTGAATGAAAGGTCCCTGACTATAGGCATACCGCTGTAGCTTGTCTGCAGCGTGAAGCATTCGTTCTGAGCAAAGCATTTTGCAGTCGAACCGCAATGCCACATCAATATGCTGTTGTCGTTTTCATCAAACTGAGGAAAATCCATGAGGGTCGTCTCACTGCCGGTCAGATATTTTAAAAGCAGCATGCTGAGAGCCCCCATAAGATCTCCCTCGCAGGCAACAACTGTTCCATCATCATTAAGCTTTCCTATAACTGCACACAGGTTTGTTTTAAAATCTTCCTGAAGTTTGTATATACAGTTCAAAGCAAGAGCATCACAGTTATATTCATCAATGAACTCCTTGTACGCCATATATATACGTGCGTTGGCTTCAACGTAAGGCCTGCATTGTTCGCTTATGCATTTAGCTTCGTTAACAAAGTCTTCAGAAACCTTTTCTACTTGGCTTGCTTTGAAACCAAGCGCTTTATCCCTGATTTCCCTATACTCATTGTATTGACTAATATCTATTCCTTTGAATCTTTTTTTTATACTGCGCTCATCAAAGTATAAATCTCCAAAGCCATTTGAGACTCCGCCTATCAGTGCAACTTTTGAGCTGCACAGCTTCTTGAGTGCGTCAAGAGCTTTTACTGTTACGCTGAATCTGTTTTTAAACATTTTATCTTCAGCATCACCATAGAACCATTTAAACTTAACATCGTGCTCTTTAACATAGTGTCCTATTATACCCGCATAGAATGTCATGCCTACAAACGAGTTGAACGGTGATGGCCCTTTGGTCGCCCCTTCAGGGATTGCCCATATCCCAAGCCTTGCTTTTGTTATGCCTGCAAATATCGGTATGAGCGTTCCTCCCGAGCAGGTAGTGATTTGTACAAGCAAAAAATCCACATTGTTTTTCTCGCATTCTTCAACGGCTTTCTTTGCATCCGCATCCGTATATACCGGGCTGCTTACAATGTACAGTTCGAACCCAAGTTTTACAGATGACTCTTTCAGGCTTTCTATTGATTTATTGAAAAATCCTTCAGCGTCTCCTATAAACGATTTGTCTCTCGTGCTGACGATACCTATTTTAATTTTTGACATAATGATACCTCGCTTCAATCAGTCCACAAAACATATAACTATCTTTTACTTTCTTTTTCAGCTGACGCCCCTCATATTGTCCAGTACAAACTGCACAAATATTCCGCTGCCTATTTTCAAAGCATCTTCATCGATTTTAAACTCACTTGTGTGAAGCGCATTGACAGCACCTTTTTCTTCACTCCTAACACCAAGCCAGTATAGTGCACCAGGTTTTTTGGAAATAAAGAAACTAAAATCTTCACAGGCCAAAGAAGGTTTTAGGTCAATGATATTATCTTTCCCGACCACTTTTCCAGCTGAAGCTTTCAGCAGATTCGTCACATCTATATCATTGTCTACTATAAGGCAGGTTATCTCTTGCTCCGATTTAAAACTCCCGCCAACTTCTTCTGCTGCATTCTTCCCCATCTGCTCCATGCGTTTAATCATATACTCGTCCAGTTCCATGTCGTATGCCGTAATAACTCCTTCTATCTCTGCATAATCGGCAACTATACCAAAGCTCTGCCCTGCCCTTATTGCCCCCACACCACATATGTAATTTGCAAACGGGTCTATTTCGGTCGCCAGCATCTGCTGGATGCCATTATAGGTTTTTACAGCCATAGCAGCCGCATCCTTGCCTGCCTGCGGCAATGTAATGTGTGCAGCTTCGCCGTAGAACTTTAGCATGAACGGATGGCATGCAGCCAGATTCGGACCCTGGCATATGCCCATCGAACCAGTTTTAAGATCCGGGCTGACGTGCTGTGCAATAATAATGTCTATATCATCCATAACGCCATCAGCGACCATGTGTCGTGCCCCCGTATCCGGGCCTTCCTCGCCGCATTGGAATATCAGTTTTACACTGCAGGCAAGCTGATCTTTCATTCCGTTAAGCGCTTTTGCAGCGCCAAGAAGCATCGCCATATGGGCATCATGCCCGCAGGCATGCATCTGTCCGTCCATCGTTGACTTGTATGGAATATCATTCGTCTCCTGGACAGGGATGGCATCCGTATCCGCTCTTAACCCGACGGTATACCCTGTCAGATCGGGGTTTATCGTTGCAACTATGCTGCTTTTACCATAATCTTCGGTATATTCTATTCCCATGCCCTCCAATTCACGCCTGATGATAGATAGAGTTGCAGGGTTGTCGTAATGCAGTTCCGGGTACAAGTGAAGCTCACGCCGGATCGAAATAATATAGTCGCTATCGATATTCAATTGACTGTTCATTGTGTTACCTCCTATTATTATCTCTTTTTCTTTTTAATACAGCTAAGCCCGACCGAACCAGCCAGTACTAGCCCTTTTACAATGATCTGTATATAAGGATTTATCTGCAGTAGGTTTAATCCGTTTATGATTATAGTCATGGTGAAAACGCCGACCAGTGTGCCCCAGATATTCCCGACTCCGCCGAACACGCTCGCTCCGCCAAGCACGGTCGCGGCGATGGAGTCCATCTCCATATTATTTCCGCCGTTCGGATGTCCGTTTACTACACGCCCTGTAAGAACTATACTTGCAAGCGCTGCAAAGAATCCTGAGACCATATATACTATAAGTGTATATTTGCGTACAGAAAGCCCGGAGAGATATACCGCTTCTGAGTTTCCTCCCAATCCGTAAAGTATCCTGCCGAATCTTGTGTTGCGCATTACCAGAAAAGCCAGTACATAAATTATCAGCACCAGTATCAGCGAAACAGGTATAGGTCCGATGTTACCGTTACCAAGAACCGTTATCGGATTGTCTCTCGGAATATTTATACCATACCCCTGAGATATCGCCCAAGCCATTCCGCTATATGATATTGAAGTTGACAATGTGGCAATGATCGGAGGTATCTTCAGAATAGTTATCAAAAAACCGTTGAACAGCCCGAGCGCAATGCCGGAGACAAGCACCAGAAGCAACACGAGAGGAAGCGACATCTTTAAGTTGACTATCAGTATCGCCATCAGAACATTATTGAAGCTTATATTCGATGCTACAGAAAGGTCGATCCCACCTGTTATTATGACCATCGTTATCCCTACCGCAACTATCGCCAGTGTTGCGGTCTGACGTGCAATATTGGTTATATTCCCAATCGTCAAGAAATACGGACTCAGTATACTTAGCAGAGTAACGATAAGCAGCAATACTATAAGCACATTGCCTGTTGTCCCAAGCTTGGAATAGCCTTTCTTGATATTGCCCCAAACTGTTTTTTTCGTGCCTTGAGCGCACGAATTATTGTACTGTTCCTGTTGCATAACGCAGTATCTCCTCCATTGTATTGTTTTGATATAGTTCGCCTGTAATCTGGCCGTTATACATGACTAAAATCCTGTCACTTACCCTTTTCACTTCTTCCAGTTCTGATGAAACAAAGATTATGCTTTTACCCTTTTCTGCAAGGTCTCTTACAAGCGAATAAACTTCTTCCTTTGCTCCGACGTCTATTCCACGGGTCGGCTCATCCATCAGTATGATATCGCTGTGCGCCAGCATCCATTTGCCTAGAACGACTTTCTGCTGGTTTCCTCCTGATAGATTGCTTACGTGTGACGAAACCTTGTCACATTTAAGGTTCAGCACTTTTACCTGCTCCTGAACTTTTTCTTTCAATTTTTTTTGTTTTATCACAGGCCCTGCTAAAAACCTTTTAAAATTCGGAAATGCCATGTTGTCCAGTATAGACATTGAAAGAACCAAACCTTCACTCTTCCGGTCTTCTGAAATCAGCGCTATTCCATTTTTTACCGCATCTTTTGGACTCTTTGGGTTATAGCGTCTTTCGTTTATATAAAATTCTCCGTTTCTTAATGGCAGTGCCCCGAATATACACTTTAAAAGTTCGGTACGTCCGGAGCCAAGCAAGCCTGCGATGCCCAGCACTTCTCCTTTATTTATATCAAATGACACATTAAAAACTTTATTTGAATGACAGATATTCTTTGCAGACAATACGGTCTTTTTCTCTATCACTCTGTTGAAAACTGGATTGTTTTCTTGTAAATATTCCTTTTGCAGCATCAGCTTTACCAGTTGTTCTTTTGATATAGATGAGTCATTGCTCAGCGTTGCAATAAACTCAGAATCCTTTAGCACAGTTATCCTGTCGGATATCTCGAGCACTTCGTCCAAGCGATGAGATATGTAAATTATAGACACACCTTTTTTTTGAACATCTCTTATTATCTTAAAAAGCACCTTTGTCTCTTCGAGCGTTAAGCTTGCTGTCGGCTCATCCATGATTATTATTTCCGCTTTTTGAGAAAGTGCTTTTGCTATCTCGACCATTTGCTGTTCAGCAACAGATAAGCTTGAAATCTTATCTTTCGGGTCTATGCTGTTGTTTAGTTCTCCTATTATTCTCTTTGTCTCTTTATTCATAAGCGCCCAGTCGATAATCGGCAGAGCTTTATGTTTAAAGAACCTTCCAAAATATATGTTTTCTGAAACGCTGATTTCAGGTATCAGCTTCAGTTCCTGATGAATCATTACAATCCCCTTTTTCATAGCCTGGGACGGTGAGTGGAATTCCATAGTCTCGTTCTTAAATTCTATTGAACCGCTGGTAGGCAATATTACTCCTGCCAGAATATTCATCAGTGTCGATTTACCTGAACCGTTCGTACCTACTACTGAATGTATTTCACCCTTTTGCACTTCAAAATCTACATTCCTTAAGGCCTGCGTACCAGGGAAAATCTTGTTTATTTTTTTCATTCTCAGTATTGTTTCGCTCATATGAACACCCTTCATTATGAAAACTGCTGATTTTATGCGGGGATCCAAGGGCATTAACTCCATGGATCCCGCATCAACTACTATCTCGTCATTATTCGCCTACTCAGCATACCTGTTTCTGCTAGGATCATACGCATCCCATTCAGATGCGTTTTCAGCAGTTATGAGTACGTGCTCGACTTTTGTCCACAGCGGAATATCTGCATTGTTGTCTTCAAGATATGTAAGATATGCTTCTGCTGCCCTTACGCCAAACAGATACGGCTGCTGCCCTATTGTTGCACCTTTTACATTACCGTTTGCAAGAAGCTCACATTCCTCCGGGATACCGTCTACTTCGCCGACCCAGATATCTTCTCTTCCAAGATTCTTTAGCGCCACGTCCGCAGCCTGTATCCCATATCCGCAATACGTAAATATCGCTTTTGTCTCCGGATGCGCCTGAAGAAGATTTTCAATAAGTTTGATATTACCGGAAACGGAATGTTCGTCGACTATTGCATGTCCAACCAAATTTACATCCGGGTATTGGTCTATCACTTCCTTATAGCCAGCCACACGCTCCAGCACACATGTGATCTGCGGCCCGTCGATGATAAGAACGTCTCCGCTGTAGTCGATCTGTGCAAGTATGTATTCAGCCACTTCGAGCGCAGCTTCGGTGTCGTCCGATTTTGTATAAGTTATAATATCTACATCCTCATCCGGCGACGGCTCTGAAGCAAGACAAATTACCGGAACTCCCGCTTCATTGCATTTTCTTATAGCTTCAGCGCTTCCCACAGGGTCAACTACGCTTAGAAACATAACATCGATATCCTGCAGCAGATAGTCTTCCACCAGTGCTAGTTCTTTCTGCAAATCGAAATCGCTGATAGAGCGAAGCAGTACCCCTCCTTTTGCTTCAACGACATCCCGAACTCCCGAGTCGATCAGATCATAGAAGATATTTGCCGCTACTTCTACGAGTGCCGCTTTGAATGCCGGCTCGTCGCTGTCCGGCTCCTGTGCAGTTGTGTCTTCCTGATCGCTCTGCTGTTCTTGCTGTTCTTGCTGGTCGTCCTGTGTATCGGTAGTCTGCTGGGTACAGCCGCTAAACACCAGAGCAATACTCAGCATCATCACCAATGCAACTAAGAAAAGTTTTTTCTTCATAACTAACCTCCATTTTTGTTTTATTAAAAACTTTTTTATAAAACAAATGGGCACCAAAAAATAACTTTTGGCACCCATAACCATTACAATCAAATAACCTGCTATATCTAAAACTTCTTATTAAAATCTATTACTTTCTCTGCAAGTTTTATGAGCTTCATATTTAGATTCCTGCTCTCTTGCTGCATCCATTTAAAAGCCTGTTGTTCATCCATATCCTTGCATTTCATTATTATGCCTTTGGCTTTTTCTATGGTTTTCCTGTTTTCCAACTCTATCTTTGTCTGCTGGACTTCTTTTTTAAGCCCTTCGATCTCTTTGAACCTTGAAACAGCTATTTCCAGCGCCGGCTGCACGTCTCTTTTACTTACCGGTTTTACAAGGTATGCCAGAACGCTTGCTTCATTTGCCCTCCTAATCGACTCCTGATCTGAATATCCGGTTATCATTATGGTCGGGATATTCGTTCTCTTATTTATAATATTTGCGGCCTCTATACCGTCGATACCGGGCAGGTTGATATCCATAAGAATTATATCCGGCTTTTTTTCCTGTGCGATTTTTACAGCTTCTTCACCGTTCATAGCTTCTGCCACAACGCTGTGTCCAAGCTCTTTAACTATTGAGCTTAGGCCCATTAGCACAAGATATTCATCTTCAACAACCATCACTCTTAGCTTTTCCACAAAAAATCATCCTATCGTCAATATTGTTTATCTAACAATATCTTTGCTGCCGTACCAGCAGAGCCCCTATCACCGTCAATATTGTTTATATAGAAATGGCCTTTTATATCTTTCTCGATAAGCGATCTTATAATCTGCATCCCAAGCCCTGTTTGCTGCAGCCTGTCAATATCTTCTCCGATTCCGATACCGTTATCAGAAATCATTACTTCCATACCATCTTTGCTCTCCTGCATATTGATACTGATTATTTTTTCCGACATCGTATAATCTCCAGGGAAAGCATGCTTTAAACAGTTTACTACCAGTTCATTTATCGCCAGTATACAGGATGTCGCTTTGCTGTATTGTATATAATAGTTTTTCAGATTCAGCTCAATCTTGATTCCTCTCTCTTTTAACTCCGGCATGTTGTCTATAAGAAACATAATAAGCTCGTATAAGTTCACCATGCCGGATGAGTTATCACGATGCGACAACAGTTCATGCACGGCTGCCATAGCCTTTATCCTTGACACTGTCGCTTCAATGATGGTATCTAGCTCTTTATTCTTTTTGTTGCCGCTTTCCAGCAGCAGCAGCGATACAATCGACTGAAGATTGTTCTTTATCCTGTGGTGCGCCTCCATTATCAAGGTGGATTTTGACACTAGCCTGCTGTTTTCTACCGCCATTGCTGCCTGGTAACAAAATGTCGCCAGTATTTTTAGCAGTTCATTCTTCAGTATCCTTGGTTTGTCAAAACCAAGTTGTATTACCCCTATCACCTGTGTCTTTATCTTTATAGGCACGCTTATCGATATTGCGCTTGTTATCACGCTGTCCAAGTCCTCAATATAGTTATACTCTGAGTTTTGCGATGCTTTATAAAGGATTTTACCGCTCTCTATAACCTGTCTTACTGATTCCTGATCAAGTTCATGTTCCGTCAGGTTGTAGCTTCCCTCTTTATGTATCGATTTTGATTTCTCGTCTGCAATAACTATACCGCAGTAGTTCCCGCTCGTGATCTTGACCAGTCTTTCCGCAAGAAAATTGAATATCTCTGACAATGCATGCTCGGTCGTAATCAGCTCGTTGATCTTGATTATCGTATTATATATCTCTATCTCATATTCATCAGGAGAAAGCTGTATATCTACTGCGTCCTGACCAAGTATAAGCCTTACAAGGTCCGATGGCTTTTTCTTGACGTCATCTATAGAAATAAATTTACTGAGTTCCCCATGATGGATAGTCGCCACTCTGTCCACGACGCTTAGAATTTCATCTATTCTGCTCGAGAAAAACAAAAAGCTTATGCTGCGTCTGCTTTGCTGAATAACTATTCGTTTCAGTATGTTTTGTGACTTTGACGTCAGCCCCCTCATTTTCATGATAACTACTATCTTCGGCTTTCTGTACAGCACCTGGAGTAAATCTACAAGAAACTTTTCTTCTTCTTTTAAATCGCTCACCTTCGAATTAACATCGATGTCAAGATTTAAGTTTCTTATCATCCGCTCAACACTAGCATGCATTCGTGACCTGCTAATGAAAAAATTCATGCTGCTGAAGAAGATATTTTCTCCTACAGACAGGTTCGGCATCAGCTGATTTCCAGGAAAGATAATACCTATACCCTTTTTTCTTGCCTGCTTTATGCTGTTTATCCTTACCTGTTTACCGTCGATCTCTATCTCACCAAGAACTGGTCTTCTGCGTCCTGCCAGGATGTCTCCGAACCGCTGTGTTGTTTCTTCCTCACAAACGATTCCGCAAACTCCGCCCTTATCTATGCAAAAGCTTATATTGTTTAATATTTTGTCACCCGAATCGGTCAATTCACGGATACATAGTACAGACTTCTGCATATTGATTATTTTCCCTTTTCCGAATCATGGCAAAATTTGGATTTTTAGAAAAAATAAAGAGCTATCCCCCGTGGCACTCATAGCCGAAATAACTCTGACCTAAGAATATATCACTTCTATATACTTGTCAAGAAAAAAATTGTGATTGCATGGCTATAGGCAAATATTATTTTAAAACAGATAAAAGGATTATTATAATAAGTGCTCTCTTTATAATTTCGGCTGCCGAATACATGCTATGTTTTTTCCCTTTTCCAGACCAAAAATGAGATAGCCAACAAGCAAAGCCCTGCTGTAAGATGAAGAATCCACCATGGAAAGAGGATCCCTTCTGCACCAGCCTCCGGAACATCCTCTTCCGGAATGCTCGCTGCGCCTTGTTTGATTGCCCCCTTCTTGTCTTTCTTCGTTTTATGTACAGTCAGACGCATCGTATCTTCCCATACAACAGCAGCTTGCGGATGTGATATAACATTAAACTCAACTACCGCATCATATTTTTTGCATCCTGCAGATTCCTTTCCTTATTCATCATAAACATCATTCTGATAATATTCTTACAATTATTCTTCTGCTTTTATATAACAAAAAAACCGCATTCATTACCACTGAGGCGTCCGAGCCATCCTAGCGTAACAATACGTTTTGATTTCATGCTTTGCGTATTCGTCTTTCGTACGAACTTGCTTTTCACTAAAATGAGAGTACAAATGCAGTAAATTTTAGTGAGAATATGCTGTTTTCATTAAAACATCACAATTGAACCCCTTTGTTAAACACGCCCATTTTTATATCATCTAATCCATATAAGGTTATTATTTCTTTAAATATTAAAGTATGTTTGTCAAGTACACAATAAAACTCAATATAAAAACAAGAAGAAACATTAAGCTCCTTCTTGTTTGCAGCGATTTTTTTAATACTCAATATCAACTATTTTACTAACATATAGTTTCTGTCGAACCACTTGCCAATTATCCCTGTTTTTCAGTACGTTTTGATTCTTTGTGCTCATACATCCTTTTATCCGCCAGCTTTTTAAATATACCCGTTTTGCATAACAGCATAGTTAGCAATACGCTTATCAGTGCTGCTGCTAAAAGTGATATTATATATACTACCGCCGAAACGCCTGAATCTGTTTTATCAATTTCTTTTTCTTCGTTTGCTTTTGCTTCTTCACTCGCAATCTTTGCCTTAGCTTCTGCAAGTTCTCCGCTCAGGGTCGTTATCTGATTATCCGCTTCGCCAAGAGATATCTGCATTTGCTCTATAGTAGCCTTTGCGTCTTCTAAAGAAGCGTTAGCAGCTTCCAGTTCCTGAGCAGACTTATTATCAAAGTTACTTATTGCGTCCGGCAGAATCTCACTGGTCACCAAATAGCTAGAGCAATGATATATCTCGAAAGTCAGCATTCCGTTCTCATCTACAACTGCCGATACTTTACCTTCCATTACATTTGCTTCGCCGTAATAATAGTATAGATATACGGTATCCCCCGGAGCATTGCCTTCAGCTTTAAATGTAAACTGCAGCATTCCCGGCAGCTCGCCGCTGTGTTTGAAATGCAGCTGATATGTATCCAGCCCTCCGGCTGCTTCTGAAACCTCATCCAGCTTTTCGAAGCTTAGCTCAAGATTCAACGACTTTATTCCTTTAATATCAGTCAGCTTTGCAGGGTCTATCGTACACTTATATGTGCCAAAATCAACAATCAGCTTATTTTTATTGTCGATCAGTTGCTTTAAAAGGCTTTCCGGTATTTTATAATCATCCTTCATAACAGCTTCTATGACTTCACCTTCCTTCGCCTCATCCGCTGCAGCTTCAACTATCTCCCAGCCCTCAAGCGGCTTTGGCGTAGCGTTTGGGTCGGGCGTCTTTGGTACGCCGACAGTTACTTTTTTTGATGCTCCTCCACATGAAACTGATTCTGATGGTGGTGCGCCTCCTGTTAATCTCGAAACCTTGTTATTACTCAAAGACAAGGAACCCGAAGTGCCTATTCCGCCCTTGCATTTAAGCTTAACTGTAATAAGTGTAACCGTAGTGCTTTTATTTGCTTCAACCTGCCAAACACCCGTTGGATTCCCTGAAACCAGTTCAAAAAAGTTGCTATCATAATTCAGAGTTGCCTGAGCAGCTGCAGCATCGCTAACAGTTACCTTTACAGTATAAGTTCCTGTTTCTCCTGTAACCAATGTACTTGGCCCTGAGATGCTAAAAGAAGCGCTTGCAGCCATTGGTTGCATAGGGAATAGCGTCAACATTAACATAATAATAATCAAAAAACTTATGCTTTTTTTCATCTTTTTACCTCACTTTGAATGAATATTGTATGTTCCTAGAATATGCGCCCTGATGTATAAAATATCATCAATATCTATTTCGCCATCTTTGTTTACATCCGCAGCTTCTTTTTCGTAACTACTAAAATTATATGTATTTAGTATATCTGCGCGGATATATAAAATATCATCAATATCTATCTTCCCGTCTCCGCTAATATCAGCCAAAATAGATATAGTTAGCGAATCTTTGACAGTGCCGTCTATCACAAGCTTAACTACCATACCGGAGGCAACCAGCTCACCGTTGTATTGAGTTCCGTTTTTGTCATATACCTTAATATCATCAGGGTTGTTTGACAAATTGGATTTAAGTTCGGTGACTGACGTTTTTATCGAAATGTCTTTCAACAGCCCGGCAGACCTGTCAACAGTATATACTGATGATTCAAGCTGTTCTAATTCAGTTACAGTAATGAGGCATGTGCCATCCACTCCGTCGGCTGTTCCATAAATAGTTGCAGTACCTTTTGCGACCGCTTTAACTTTCCCGTTTTGATCGACTGTAGCCACGCCTGTGTTGCTGCTAGACCATGTGATCTGCGGATACGTCGCATCTGCCGGTAAGACTTCCGCGGTCAGCGTTACCGTATCACCTTCCATCAACTCTTCGGAGCTGCTGCTGAGCAGCACACTTACGACAGCTTTTTTACTGACAGTCACTGCACACGTGCCGGATACGCCGTCTGCGGTCGCAGTGATATTCGCTGTACCGACACCGACTGCCGTTACAAGCCCGCTTTGATTTACCGTTGCCACATCAGTATTGTCGCTTTCCCAAAAAACTTCCTGACTTGATGCGTTCGCAGGCAGGACATTTGCTGTCAGCGTTTCTGAGTTGGTATCTATCAAGCTCAGCGTTTCTTTGTTCAATTCCACACTCGACACCCGGACGTATACGGTCACCTCATATGTAACTGATTTGTCCTGATATGTAAGCGTGACTGTTTGAGCACCAGGAACTGTGTTGTCAAATCCTGAAGCCGTTACATCATTGCCGTCAAGCATCTTCATGTCGCCGCTGCTGAAGTTTGCCAATATAGACAATCCGGTAAGGTCCAGCGCCTCTCCGTCCAGATATTCTAGCTTGCCAGGCTCTGATATCATCTCCAGGCTGACCAAGGTACTCGATTCTCTCGTTATGTTAAACGTATATGTTTTAGTCGTAGAGCCGTCCTGAGCCGTTACTACTATTTCCAGTATATTTAATCCTTCATTTATTCTCAGGTTGTTTAGGGCGCATGAGGACTTCTCATATCCGCACTCTTCCATCATATATCCGTTTAAATAGACTTTGCTTGTAGCAAACCCGCTTTCAAGCACAAAATACAACTCCGAACTGTTATATGAGTTTTCTACTGAATAGGAATAATCAATAATATCAGAAGTGAACTCTTCACCAAACTCTACTGCGCCTCCATCGCCTCCAACGTATAACAATAAGCTGCATACATTTACATTGTCTATTGCCGGTGCTGCCATTCTTGTAATACTTATCGTATATGTCTTCTGTGTAATCCCGTCTTCTGCCGTTACTTCTATGGCAAACGTGTTCAGCCCTACGTCTAGATTTAACTCAACATCCCATATACTGCCCATTCCGTCCTGCCATATAAGCGTGCTCTCATCATAAATAACTATTTCTGAATTCTCATTGCTTGAGGTTTCAATTTTTAAAACATCATCAGCATAGGCTGCATCAAACGAATATGTATATACAGCGTCTTCCAAAAATACATTATAACGATTTGAATTATTACTGAAAGCCAGGCTATTTAGCTCAGCCTTACTGCTGACAGTATTAACAATTAAGGTGTATGTCCTTTGAGTCACTCCATTTGCGGCTGTTACAACAACAGTAAATACAGTATTCATTGGTGCGCTATTCAGCGTTTCCCAGTTGGTTGGCTCGTTATCCGCGACCAATGCAGCGTCTTTGAATATCTGATACGTAGCTCCTGTATTTGCAGCAACAGGATGCAAAGTCAACCCTGCACTTCCATTTGCGTAGTGTTCATATGAAATAACATCGCTGTCAAAGCCATCAATTTTTCTCCCAGCTACCAGAAGATTGCATAAATCTGCATTCGACTCATCCGACACTGCTCTTGTGACATCGACCGTATAAGTTTTTGTATACCCAAGCGCCGGGTGCGAAACTTCGAAAGTAAACTCATTTAGACCTACATCCAAAGTCGTTTGATATCCTATATCTGCTGTTTCAGATATTACAACTGAGCCCTTCTTTACTACCACAGTTGCATCATCATTCTCTGTGTATACTTTAAATGCTATTTCTGCGGTTGCATTCGGTACATCCAAATCATAATCCAACAGTGATGGATTGAAATTCTCTATCTTATAATCATAATATCCTGTATTATCCGAATAATTTGACGATACTATGCTGTTTGCTGATAAGCTCTGCAAATCTAACAAAGAATCAGAGTTTTTTCTATGTATCAGGAATGTATATGTTCTCTGTACGTTCGGTTGCGAAGTCAGTACGATTTCAACTTTGTTGGTGCCGGCAGTGAAATCTATCTCAGCAGATTGGTCTGTCCCAAGAAGATCACCATTCAGGTATATTGTATATGATGCATCTGCATCTACCGGATATACAGAAACCTGGGCACTGAGTATTTCATTTTCTATTGTTTTATCATAAGTATATCTGTTCTGTTCAAATGACGGTTCAAACCAATCTCCCCCACCGTACTCACTGCTAAATACTATTTGGAACGGATATGCTTCATTCTCCGCCTCTGCTCTTGTAATGTTTACTGTATAGCTGCGTGTATCACCGTTTTCAGCAGTTACTTCCACACTCAGAGTTTCTGTTCCTGCGCTTGGAATATCAACAACATACGGTGCATTGCTGCTTAGCAGCGTAGTTCCATCGAATATTTTATATGTAGCTTTTTCCGTATCTGAAACACCTGGCTTCAGTTCACATTGCGTGAAGTAATTAGGCATCTCTAGATCAATAACACTATCTACGATTATCGTTTTATCTACAACGAACTCTCCCCAGACGCTGTCTGAGAAAGTCATGTGTTCATCCCCAAAATCTATTATGCAGCTTCTCAGATAATCATTGTCGCTTTTAATGATTACCGAAACATCACAGGTAGCAGTAAAGTCTCCATCGACCGTTGTCACAGTTATCGTAGCATCGCCTTCCGCTACGGCACTGACGACACCGTCCGATACGGTTGCTACGCTTTCATCGCTGGAAGCCCATGTAACGCTCTTGTTAGTGGCATCAGAAGGCTCAACAGTTGCTATAAGTGTATCAGTATCTTCCAGCTCCAGCACAAGAGTCTCTTTATTAAGGCTCACGCCTGTCACTGGTGTTGTGACCTTGACTACACATGTAGCTTCAAAGCTGCCATCCACGGTAGTTACTGTTATCGTTGCTTCGCCGTCACCTATTGCAGAAACAAGACCGTCTGATACGAGTGCAGCCCCTTCATTGTTTGATGACCATGTCACACTTTTATTCGTTGCATTTTCCGGCAAGACCGTTTCGGTCAGTTGGTAAGTATCTCCCGTAAAAAGGTCTATCGGTCCTTCATCCAAGCTTACGCCCGTTACCGGAACTACGACGTTTACATCACATGTAGCTTCAAATCCGCCGTCCACAGTTTTTACTGTTATTTTAGATGTGCCTTCACTAACAGCACTAACAACACCATCTGTAACCGTAGCCACGCTCTCATTGCTGGATGTCCATGTAACACTTGTATTACTTGCGTCAGGAGGCTCTACGGTGGCTGTAAGTGTATAATTTTGTCCCACTGACAATTCAATAGAAGATGTATTCAGGCTTACCCCCGTCGCCGGCCTTACAACTTCAATCTCTTTTGATCCAACAATCATATTTACATCGTTTGAGGTCGCTTTTACTGTGACAGTTCCAAGCGCTACTCCTGTCAGAAGACCGCTTTCGTCTATCGTTGCTTCGCCAGTGTCGTTTTCTATGCTCCAGATATAGCTTTTGTCATCAGCATCACTCGGCAATACTTGTGCGTTCATCTGCAGTGTAGTTGAAATGTCTATAATATCACTCGTACTGGTTACTTCTATAGACGTTACATACTTTCCGGGCATTGTTGCTGCCTGCAGTTCTGGAAAAGCATACGTAGTGTTTCCATCCATTGTCCATGTCGAAGTAAAATCGAAACCTGTGAAAGTTGATTGTTGTGAAAGCTGCGTTCTATCTACAGAAACCGCGTTGTCAGTACCGTATCCAACACCCATAGGTATGCTGTCAATGTAATAATTATCGGTTGTTGAACCGCCGTCATTGATCCCCCCTACAATACCGCCATAATAAGGGTCATATAAAGGATTAGTCGTCTCGCTGCCGACTCCTCCTATATCGTAACAGTGCGATACACTGCTTGACATTCCCGATATGCCTCCGGCATAACTGTATTGAACTGCGCTGCTGAAAATTTCACCTGTATTATAACAGTTGCTGACAGAGCCCCATCCCGTTATGCCTCCTGCGACACAGTAATAGGAACTGCTTCCGTTTACACTGCCCATGTTGAAACAGTTTTCTATTGTATTAGAGTCGGCCTTGCCCGCAATGCCACCGACATTGCAATAAGGAGACCCGTTCGAGCTGATGTCTCCGGTATTATAGCAGTTGATTATTGTGCTGCTGCCAACGGCGTGCCCCACTATGCCGCCGACATAGCTATAACCGGCGCTGCAGTCAGCGCTAATGCTGCTGCCTTCAAGCCCTGTATTCTGAACCGTTGCACTGTCGATATATCCAAACAAGCCGGCCAGTACACCCGATGCGCTTGATATGTTTTGATATAAGCCTTCGATAGCGTATCCGTTTCCGTCGAATACTCCTGAAAACGGTGTGTCAACAGTCCCGATTGGTATAAATCCTTCTCCCGAATTATAGAAATCGCCACTTTCAGTAAAATCAGATTCTGTGAATACAATATCGTTTGCCATGCTGAAATGTGCAGTCGGAAAATAGCGCACATCGTTCAAGTCAGTTTTTGTAGAGATTATATATGGAAGCGATTCTGTTCCCTCACCGTCAAAGCTTACGAATTTAGCATAAAGCGTTGTATCTGCGCTAATCGTATCAACATCAAAATCCCAAGGGTTTATACAAGCGGCTTCTTTATACCATCCTATAAAATCGGCATCGGCTAATGTCGGATCGGCTGGTTTGGTGATTTTATCTCCGTTTGACAGCACCTGGATCTCTACAGCGCTTCCGCCCTGGCTGTCAAACGTCGCAACAAAGTAGCTGGTAGCCGCTGTGTATGCATCAGCTCGCCCATAACCAAAAACACTGTCATACCCGGCGCTGCCAAGGTCATCTGCCGTATCAAACATGAGCTGTTTTATTTCATCTGCGCTCATGTTTGTGAATCTTGATTCAAGCAGTCCTGCAATTGCAGCAATGTGCGGTGCAGCAGCGCTTGTTCCGTAGAAAGGATTGCTGAACCCTCCTGCGCCTGTAACCGACACACCAGCTGCTCCGCAAATATCTGGTTTCTGCCTTGTTCCCGTCAGCGTAGTGACCGGCCCTCGGGAAGAATAGTAAGCAATATTATCCGGGTCACCAACGTTTATAGCGCCCACGGATACCGCTCCCGTAGCTGCCGCCTGCCCGAATATGGAATCCTCAGTTACAATATTGTTGGTATACACCGACGCATCGTAAATGTAAATTTCCAGCTCTTTGTCTACAGGGGCATTTTCTGCGAAAACTCTTATTGCAACATCCATTTCAGAACCGGTACTGTTTGTATATAATATCCATTCGATCGGGTCATCATTCCCGTTTTGTACATTTTCACTAGACTGAAGCTCAACACTTGCATCTGCAGTTGTCAGGTATAATTGGTAGTCGCTTGATGCGCCTCCAAAAGGTTCGTTCCATTGAAGAATAACCCGTATTCTGCTTCCCGGATATAAGTGAGCGTACAAGTTTTGGGTGTCTGTCCCTCTGCTGAAATCAGTATAATCCGAGCCATTATTATAAAAGGTACCCTGGTAATGTTTATAAGCAGCATTACCGGCTGAAGTTACATACAGTATATCTTGAGCCGTTGTCAGGTCTTCAACATGTTGTGCTACATAACCATCTTCAAAGAAGGGCTCTGCGATCCAACCGATATCGTCACAGATTATCGTACACCCTGCTGCTGCAAGATCGTCTATTGCATTAGTGAAATCAAAAACTGTATTGCCGCAATCGTGAAAATACAACTGTGCTCCCGGTGCCAAATCATGTACGATTTCCAGCATCGCGGTTCCTTCATCGCCTCCAATACTGTTCCCCAGAACCGTCAAGCTGGCTGGAAGGTCTCCGCTCACGACTGCTGATGCATAGCTGTCAACACCATCGGATATAATTCCGATTTTTACTCCGCTGCCGTCAGCGCCCGTGATTGCACGGACATCGTCTGCATTATGCAGCGCATCTCCTTCACTTAGTGCAGAGCCGGTATATAGAACCGGAGGTATGATTTCTCTAATACTTTTTACTTCGTTTAGAGAAGCCAGTGCATCAAGCGAATTCACATCTACCCATGCTGCTGCAAGCCCGTAGTCCTCATCTTTATCTACTATTCTTTTAACATGCTGTTTAAAAATGCTTGTATCCGCACCCTTTTCAAAGTTTATATATACATATATCTCAAGACCGCTCGACTCGCTGTCTGCGCCATTTATAACCGGAGATATAGCCAGCTGTCCGAGTTTTTCCATTTGGCTTATTATTTGACTTTGTGTTGTTGCAGGAGGCAAAAAGTCCTCATTCAACAACTGTAGAAGTCTGGTCGAAAGTTTTTTCTGTGACTCACTCAAAACGTCATTTGGTCCATACTGCCCTGGCAGGTCAACAGGTTTCTCTCCCGTTCCTTGAAATTCCCCAAGTATATCCTGGGGCACTTCAGGCTGCGGCTCTTCTGTTTGCGTCGGCGGCTGTTTTTCATCTTCTGCCTTTATCGTTGCAATATCGTATGTGAATATTGATACTAAAATAAGCATTGATATGATCAATGCCAAAATTTTATTTTTAAGAGCCGTCCGACCTGCAGAATTCGCTTTTTTCATTTAGTGCCTCCGATGCTTATAAATTGAATATATCTCAAGAAGAATATTATACTATACTTTCCGTTTATATTTGCATATTAGATTACTTACAATACTATCATATGCTTATTATCAGTTCAATAAATAAACACCGGTAAAAAACCAGAGTTGTAATGAATGGTACAAATAAAGAGCCAAATATCGACTTATCTGAGATATACGGCTTTTTTGATTCATTCAAATATAATAAAAGCTATTTCAAACAACTCAACAACACTCTCAAATATAAAACTAATATGCATAAAAAAGTTACGCGATCCTTAAAAATACTTTTTGAATACTTATGTTTTGAATAAAATCCCTTTTATTTATTACGCTTAGACTCCTTGTGTTCATACATCCTCTTGTCCGCCAGCTTGATAACATCTTGCGGTTCTTCGCATTCGCTTCTGACTGCATACCCCCTGCTTACAGTAATGTTAAAGTCAAGCAGCCTCTTGCACTGTTTCTCATTTTCTATCCGTTCAAATACTAATCTTGCATTCTCAATAGACGCCCCAAGAAGAACTACCAGAAATTCGTCACCGCCGTATCTTATAACAAAATCTTCTTCTCTCAAATGTCCTTTAATGCATGCCGCAGTGTTGCGCAGCACTATATCTCCCACTACGTGACCGTATTCGTCGTTGAGCTTTTTAAAGTTATCTACGTCTATCATAATCATTACATAGTCCATTTTCTTGTTTTTAAAAAGCGACTCAGTATACTTTATTACCACATCTATCACACTTCGGCTTAATACTCGTGTTAGTTCATCCTTTATTGAGCCTCTTAAAAACCTGTCGTGCATCTGATCATATTTTTTCAACATATACTGCATATAATATGCTATAAGTACTGCAGAAATAAAGAAAGCTGACGATTTGTATATTGTATAGAGAATGTCCGTCTCTGCTGCTGTCAGAACGGAATAGACCGACAACCCAAGCATGACCAGCAGATAGCAAATCTGTATTACTCTCTGCATCTTTCCTGAAAAGACCATCATTATCGCAAGCATTACTATTACCATAACAAAGGGAGTTCCGCCGTTTACACCATCAGCTACTACCCAATTTGCAGGAATAAATAAAAAACATATGTATATAATATAAATTATGCTTGCTGTATTGAGTGATATAACCTTAAACTTATGAAGTATAAAAACCACTCCGATACATAATATTACACTGGCAAATAAATAAAACGATAATATATTCGAAATAAGAAGAACAGTTAATATCGCACCAACAAGTATACCGGAAGCGCTCATTGCCATTACAAGCCCCTGAATGTTTTTCTTTGTTGATTCATATTGATGGTTTTTGTACATATCAAGAAGCAGATTCTCACTATTCATCAAATAATACCTCCTCAAACATAATTAAAAAAGAAGCAATCATCAATTACCTACTTATTATACTTTTATTTATGTAATACAATAGTTGAATAATGTGGTATATAATATCTATTCGATATTTGCTATGACTATTCCTGCCATACGCTTTTTCAGCCGTATCCTTAGTTGTAATTTTAAGTGTACAAAAAAAGAACAAGCTCTTTTATCCTGTTCTTTTTTTATTGCATCATTATTGTGCGGCTTCTATAATCGCTACCTCGCCTTTGCTGCCGTCAACACATATTACGCTTCCTGTCTTAATAAGCTTGGTAGCATAAGCTATATTTGAAACTAGTGGCAGTGCGTACTCTCTTGCGACCACTGCACCGTGCGAAAGTACCGAGCCAACCTCCGTTACAAGAGCCCCTGCCACGCTATAGTAGGGCGACCAGCCAATATCCGTGAACGCCGCAACCATTATCTCGCCCTTCTCCAGCTTGTTTGCATCTTCTACGCAGGAGATAACCCTTGCTTTTCCGGTGACCTTTCCCCTGCTGATTGCAGAACCTGAGAGCACTTTGGAGGCTTCAAGTTTAGAGTAATCGACCTTTACCGGCACAGGCTTGCCTACGTTCATTTCTTTGAATTTTAAGTCCTTCTGTTCTTCAAAGACCCTTCTTCGTGCAACGGCTTTCTTCACCAGCGTTCTTTCACCATCTATTAACCGGCCAAGTTCATCGTGCTTTAAGAAATAAACAAGCTCCTCTTCCGGGAACATACCCTCGTCCAGCATCAGTCTGCCCAGACGCTGATACGCAACTTTAAAACCATCGAGTAATTTTATGCAGTAAGACTTTGTAAACTCTCTGTTTACAACTCCCTTTCTTGCCTGGTCTATCATAAACTTAAGAGCTTTGCCGGTACCTCCCTTATACCGTCCTAAAATGCTGTTGATATACTCTTGTACGTTTGCGGGTCTATTTTCAGTGATGCCCGCAGCCATTATTGATTTTAAAAAGCCGCTGAGGCTGACATCGTCCATATGCCACGACTTGCTCATCATCTCGGCTTCTCTTATGGCTCTGTGTCCGTGTCTTTTAATGAAATGTTCGAGCATATAAGCGCTCTGTCCCTCGCTCACTTTAAGGTATTCAGCAAGCTGCTCAGCATCATAACCAACAGCCTGCGGTCTTTCTTTCAATATCTCTGCCGCTATCTTTTTAAGTGACTTTAATATATCGACACTCTCAACGTTTTCAATATTTTCAAGAACCCCGGCTATAATTGAGTTTGCTTCCTCCGGCGTTTCTCCCTCGCCTACCAGTGTGTGATATAGTGCAGCGCTCATGGCTCCTGCCTGGGAAGAAGTTATATAGTGATACCAGAAAGCATCATTGTTTTTATAAAGATTTGCGTCTATCGCATCATACTGCTCTTTTGCCGTGCCGCCTTCGGGTATGTCAAGACCTTCCGCCAGCTGCTTTATATTCCTGCACGCTTTTTTTGTGCTGAACAATATTTTGAAATACTTGATTGCGTTTAATGCTCTAATTAGTTTACTGACCTTTCTCTTTTCCCTTTCAGGTAAGCCTTCCAACACACGTCCGCAGAGCGCTATCTCGAGGTTAGTATCGTCAGACATTGCTACATAGTCAGCGATGTTTTTCATTGTGTTTAAGTTAAGGAACATCGTCCCCCCCACATGAGGGAAACAGCTCTCAGGCGGGTATTCTTCTATGCTCTTGGACGTACCTGATTCATACATCAGCCGGCGGACGCCGTGGTCTATCGCATACATGCTGGTAGACATAGTAAGCGGCGTTACGGCGCCCGGCATCATCTCACCGATATTGCACGTCGTCACAACGTCGTTCTCTCCAATGCAGGTGGAATCAAGCTCGAATGCGTCTATTTCTTTTGTTACGGTTATCGGTCTTGCCTGCAGCCAGTAAAGTTCGTTGTCCAACACGGCCCATTCGGTATCCAGAGCAAATCCCATTCTTTCGCTGGCTAAACACGCCTCTTCAGCGATTTTTCTCAGCATATCTGCATTTAAAAGCTCGTCACCCTGTGTCTGCATGTTGTATTTATCTATAAGATATTCTCTGGCTGTCATTTTGCCGGAGACCAGGTTCTCACCCAGTCCTTCCACAGCTTCTATATGTACCGTGCCTTCATCATCCCCATGCTGTGTAAAGCATACGCCTGAAACGTCGGCATCTACCATCTCCTGCACGATAACACTCATCTTATCGCTCTTTGCATCGCTGAAATATTCAGTATAGCTTTCTGCCACGTCACGGGTTAGAGACTCAAGACACCTTTTTATCCCCTGCTTCACCTGCGCTTTTCCCTGCGCTCCAAGTATAGTTGTATACTGTCCGGCGCTCGAATAGACCTCCCCGTCCTCTGAAGAAGCGCTGGAACGCACAGCTACAGTTTCCAAACCGCTGCCCTCATAGTAGTCTACAACAGCCTGCAGCGCTACTTCGCTGTCTATATCTACAGCAACAAAACCTTTTGCTACTGTAAGTCCGCATTGGCTTAGTTCATACAGGCCTTTTGCTTTCCCGCCTACGCTTTCAAAAGCGTCAGCAGGTATATCATATAAATCATATATTTTCATTAGCTCAGCCCAGCTTTCCTATTCTTGATTCGTCACCGTTGAAGCCAAATTCCAGATTGCCTCTGCCCTTTTTGCCGTTCATGTTAAAAGTACCTACACCCTCGTATATGACGTATTTACCGCCGTCCAGCGGAAACACGAATACGCTTTCCAGTTCGCAGTCAACTTTAAACGTCTCACCATTCAAAAATTCTCCGGTATAAGAAAATTTCTCCGGCACTGCGTAATTTTTTATATCAACATCAACCGAAGCTCTGCACAGGCCAAGCGCCTCATTGCCGTCTTCGATATACCCTGTAGCAAGAGAACGTATTGCCGGAACGCTCACAACATTTGCATTAAATGTAGTTCCATCATCAAACAAGCATGTAAGCCAAAAATGGTTGTTCATATAGTTCCAGTCTCGCCTGCCGTACGAATGGTCTCTCATTGCGTTTAATTCCAGCATAGTCTTCTTTCTGCCTATCTGAATAGTCCCGGTAAGCCTGCCAGGCTGCTCGTAGTGGACCTGATTCTGTTTTTGCAGCGCTTTGAAATAGTCTTTTGTCCATTTTTCTTTCGCTATCGCTCCGCCAAGCACTCTGGAATCAAGATGTTGACTGAATTCGAAAAGTGTTCTTGTAGCATCAAACGTTCCTTCGAATTTAGCATCCATCAGCTTGTCATTTTTCTGGTCTCTTACTTCTCCTTCAAACGAAAAAAGCCACTTCTTGTCCGTTTCAATACACTTGACGGACGTTGCAGGCGGCTCTTTATCGTAATACTGCTTATCGTTTATATACTCGTTTCCCTTCTCATCACGGTATGCGAACCAGACCTCCGTAACGTCTCCGCCTCTTGCGGCATGGCGAAGCATCAGGCTTCTTCCCTGCATATCGTGGCATGAAAAGAAATAGCTGTTTATATCATAAATATCAGCGTCTTCTGGAAGTTTATAATGTTCTGCGAAGTGGATATCGAAAGGGTTTTTCTTTTTGCGCTTGTCTAAAACAGAGCGCATTATACCAAGCTTAGCTTTTTCAAAGATGCTCATAATAAAAACTCCTAATAAAAAATATAAATAATATGATGCCAAATGACTACCATTCATTATATAGCGCAATAATTAAATTTTCAATTGATTCTGAAGTTTTCCTATTATTGTTAATAAAGAGGTGATATTGTCTTAAACAAACAACTTTTCTTTCACTTCACAGATAGATTATTATTTTGTTTCTATGCGCTGTTTCCTTCCATGGATAGCTCGCTTTGTTTGCAAACATTTTCTACATATGTTATCATTGGCATACAGAAATGAAGTAGGCACTGTGATTAGCCCGGGTGTGAGCATGATAATGAATAAATGGCAGACAAGAAGTTCAGTATCAGCGTAAGCATTCGAAAAAAGCAAAAACGGCGCTGAAAAATTCCGTTTAGAACTGAGGCCTGTCCAGGGTCTTTAACATAAAGGCAATGGATTATGCTACTGCAGGCAGTGGTATGTTACGAGCTTTACTCAAGCGAAGTTTAGGCACCCTAACTCTATCAAGATTCTAGGGTGTCTTTTTATTTTCTGTAAAAAAGAAAGGAAGTTTGACTTTATATGAAAACTGATAATAGTGCGTCTTTTTTTAATGGAATCTCTAGAAAAGAATGGAATGATTGGAAATGGCAAATGGAAAACCGGATCGAAGACATTGAAGATGCCGGACGTTATTTAACTATAAAAATGAAAGAAAAAAACTGTGACTCAAAGCTGCGTATGGCCATAACTCCATACTATCTCTCGCTTATAGACCCAAACGACCCTGAAGACCCGATAAGAAAACAGGCGATACCCACTATTAGCGAGATGAAATACTCTAAATCGGAGCAGCGTGATCCGTTGTGCGAGGACGAAGACTCCCCCGTACCCGGCCTTGTCCACAGATATCCCGACCGGGCGCTTCTGCTGATAACCGATATGTGCGCTATGTACTGCCGGCACTGTACACGAAGGCGGTTTGCCGGGCAGTGTGACAGCCACCTGTCATTAAAGCAGATAGAGAAGGGCATAGAATATATAAGAAGCCATGAGCAGATAAGAGATGTCATCATCTCCGGCGGCGACCCGCTGCTTCTTTCTACCGACAGGCTGGAGAGCGTTATAAAAAAAATCAGGAGTATCAAGCATGTTGAGATAATACGTATAGGAACAAGAATACCTGTCGTTCTTCCCCAAAGGATAGACGATAAACTTGTGAAAATGCTAAAAAAATATCATCCCATCTGGATAAACACCCACTTCAACCACTATAGAGAAATTACGCCGGAGTCTTCAAAAGCATGCGCTAAGCTGGCGGATGCCGGGATACCTCTTGGCAACCAAACGGTGCTTTTGAAAGGTGTGAATGACTGCGTACACATTATGACAAAACTGGTGAGAAAACTGCTCTCTATACGTGTCCGCCCATATTACATATATCAGTGCGACCTTGCCAGAGGTATAGAACATTTCCGAACTCCGATATCTAAAGGTATTGAGATTATCGAGGGACTGCGCGGTCATACATCCGGCCTTGGCGTCCCAAGCTATGTTATAGATGCGCCTGGCGGAGGAGGCAAGATTCCGATGCTTCCAAACTATGTTATTTCTAGAAGCTATAACAAAATCGTTTTGAGAAATTATGAAGGCAAACTATATACTTATATCGAGCCAGAAAAATATGAAGCAAACTGCAGTTGTGAGATCTGTTCCAGTCGTAAGGATAAAAACAGCAAAGGCGTACTGGGATTGCTGCACGACAAGAAGACAATAGACAACGCCTGAAATACTGGAGGAAAATTTGAAAACCATAACTGTAATGGGCGGGGGCAGCAGCGCACATGTGCTTATCCCTCTGCTTTCAAAAACCGGGCTTGAAGTCAACCTGCTTACGAGAAAGCCCCAAAGCTGGAAAAATAATATATCGCTGGATTACCGACATCCGTGCGGTGAACATATTTGTACTTTTAAAGGAAAGATAGACACTGTTTCATCAGACCCTTCGGAAGTCATTCCGGATGCAGATATAATAATACTTTGTATGCCTGTGCACGCCTACAGGCAGGCTCTGCACAGCATTGCCGGTCATATTGATAATAATAAAAAGGTCTTTATTGGAACTGTTTTCGGACAAGCGGGCTTTAACTGGATGACAAAAGAGATAGCTGATGAATTCTCTCTTGATAACATAACGACTTTTGCGATAGGGCTTATACCGTGGATATGCAGAACTGAAAAGTACGGCAGCGCCGGTATAGTATATGGTGCAAAGCCGGTAAATGTAGCAGCAGTCTCTCCAAAAAAAGACTTTCCCATGCTGAATGAAGCCCTGCTTGATAAGATAGTATACGGCTGCTTTGGTCATGGAAGGTTCACACAAGCTGACAATTTCATTTCTCTGACCCTTTCGCTAGACAATCAAATAATCCATACTTCACGTTTATACGGACTTTTTCTTGAAGAGGACGGAGTGTGGGATAAAAAAGAGGATGTGCCATATTTCTATAAAGATTTCTCAGCGAAATCTGCACAGATTCTTGCGAAACTTGACAGTGATTATTCACTAATACGAAACAAGATAAAAGAGCTCTATCCAGATAAGGATTTTACGTTTATGCTCGACTACATTGATCTGGATAATAAAACAAACCTGCGAAATAATAGAACTGTGCTTGAAACATTCGAAAATTCAAATACATTGGGCGCAATTCGTACTCCTGTCGTTCATGAAAACGGAAAGTGGGTAATTGATAAATCACACAGATTTTTTTATGATGATATCTATTACGGTTTGTGCATCGCTAAATGGATCGCTCAGAAACTAAGTATCGATGTTGTTAATATCGACAACATACTCACATGGGCTCAGGGAATGCTTGGAGAACGCATAATAGGCAACGGCAGACTTGAGATCTCCGGGCATATAAAGAAAAACAAATATAAATACGGAGTTCCTGAAGCTTACGGGTATACAAAACTGGATGAGATAATAGACTAAAAAAGTCCTATCTCTTAACTATCTTACTGCTTTCTTTTAACAGGAATTGTATAGCTTACAGGGCCAATATAGTCTCCCGATACAACGTCAAAATCATTGTTGTCTTTATATATAAAGGTAGTGAGTTCAATAGCAGCAACTTCGTCTATCCTGACTCCTGGAGTAAGTTTAATAGAAGTCATAAGCGTATATGGATATGTTGTTTTCTCTTCAAGATGATAGAACTTTACTCCCGGTCTTAAGTGTATATTATCATACACGTAAACTTCAATATACGGATAGAAAAACGTATTTTTATCTTTGGGGCAGTCTTTCGGAAGCCGTATCATTAGCTTATGGGTGACTCCGGTATCAAGAGTAAACTTCAGACAATAACCGATCTTATAATCGTCTGCCAGTGGGAATTCATCCCAATAAGCCTCGAATAAAGCTTTGTGTGAATTGTATTCCAGCTCTTCTTTATTGGTTGCATACACGTCAAAGATATAGATATCTTTGCCTCTTTTCCAGTTGCCGACGAACTCATCGAGCAGCTTTCTGTGGGCTTCACGTGTATAAAAGCCTATTATGTTTGGAGCTGCCTGTTCAGATGTCGGTTCAGGGCTGGGGCTGGGAGTCGGCTCTGCTGTAGGACTGGGCGAAGGCTGTATTGTCGGACTGGGTGTTGGCTCTGCCGTTGGGCCGGGCGTTTGTGTTACAACTACTATCTCATGGCTTGATATTTCTGTTTTCTGCTGCAAATCTTTCCCGCTGCATGCTGCAAATGAAGCCGTTATTATAATAACCACGAAAAACAGCAATACCCTTTTTACGCCCATACTTTGCCTCCACTATAATACTTGCATTGATTATACACCACCTTTTGCTGTAATTACCACCTTTAAAACACTCTCTTCTCCCCAATCCTGTGATATTATGATAAACTGAAAATATATAATATAGGAGTAATAGATATGAACGATAAGAAAACAGACGTTGTTACGCTCGGAATCGCTGTTGTAGATATAACTGCTTATCCTGTTGACCGCAGCATTTTCGACCATGACAATACTCCTATTGATGAGGTGATGCTTACCCCCGGCGGAGACGCTGTTAACCAGGCGCTGTTCCTCGCGGGGCTTGGCAGAAGTGTTCGCCTTAGCTGCCGTCTCGGCGACGATTTCCTGGGGCATTTCCTTGCCGGCAGATTATCTAATGCCGGAGTCAACATTGAAAACATGGTTCTTTCACCCGATTCTTCAACTAGCAGCGCAATAGTGCTTGTGTCAAAAACAGGCGAGCGGAATATAATCTGCAAGCGTGGCAGCAACTACGACTTCTGCCTTGATAATGTTGATATGGATGCAATAGCAAACACCCGGGCACTGTCCATCGGCAGCATATACGGTATCCCGAAGCTGGAAGAAGCAGGCCTAGCCGAAGTACTCCAACATACAAAAAAAAGCGGTGTCGTCACTTTTGCAGATATGGGCTCAGATAAAAAGAACCTACGCCTTGACGGTGTGAAACCGTTCCTGCCGTTTATAAACTTCTTCATGCCCAGTGAAACCGAGAGTATACATTTGACAGGAGAAAACAATCCTGCTAAAGCAGCTGTCATTTTCAAGGAATACGGTGCAGTCGGTGTCATTATCAAGCTTGGAAACAGAGGTGCATACGCGGACATCCCCGGCTTTTGCGGCTATATAAATCCATTCGATATCAATGCAGTGGACACTACCGGCAGTGGTGATGCATTCTGCGCAGGATTTATACACGGAATTCTTTCATCGCAAAGCTCAGAACATTCGCTGCGGTTTGCTAGCGCATGCGGCGCATATAACGCACTTCATAATGAAAGGCCTTCTTTTAATATATCAGATATAAATTGGTTCATTAAGAAAACGCCTTTTAAAAGTCTTTACTGATAAAAAAAGAGCCTCTTTAGAAAAGAGACCCTTTAACTGACTTACTTAAAATTCAATTTTATTATTATTTTCCGGTTCAGTTTCTCCTGCCTGTTCAGTTCTTTCTTCCGGTTCAATATCCTCTCCTGTTTCCTGTACTGGCTCATCCAAAGATTCAAACTTCGGTTCCGGAACAGCCTCAGTCTGATATTCCGGGTTTTTTTCTGCCGTTGCTTTTCCAGATCTTTTAAACAGACCTGACCTTGTTATAAGCATTGTCAGTAGTATGGACAGCATAATGGCTGCAGCAACCGCCGCAATCAGAACCACCAGTGAAAACTCGGTATCTTCCGTCTCAGGCTCGGCCAGTGCTTTTTCCGCCATATCTTCAAATTCGGCTGCTTCAGCTTTAGCCGCTGTAAGGTCTTCACCAAGAACTGTGTTCTCTTCTTCCAGGCTTGCTATCTTTGCATTGGCTTCGTCGAGCTCTGTCTGCTTTTCTCCGAGCGTTATGTTGATTTCATCAAGCTTTGCCTGAGTTTCAGTATCGAAATTGCTGGAAGCACCTTCAAGCACTTCCGATGTCACAAAATAGCTGGAACAGTGATATATTTCAAATGTCAGCATACCATTTTCGTCAACTACCGCTTTTGTCTTACCTTCGATTACATTAGCTTCTCCGTAATAGTAGTATAGGTATACCACATCTCCAGGTTTGTTTTCTGTAGCTTTAAATGTAAACTTGAGCATGCCTGGCAGCTCGCCAACGTGCCCGAAATGCAGTTGGTAAACGTCTTTATTTCCTGCAATCTCACTAAGACCCGCCGCTTTCTCGAAATCAAGTTTTAGGTTGAGTTTCTTTATACCGTCTATATCAGTAAATTTTGCCGGGTCTATAGTACAGGTATATGTCCCAAAATTGACATGCAGTATATTCTTATTTTCGATAATCATTTTAAGAAGCGATTCAGGTATTTTATAATCGTCTTCCATAACGGCCTCTACAACAGCGCCTTCCTCGGCTTCGCGAACAGCCTCTTTGACTATATCCCAGCCTTCCGGCGGTCGTGGAGTTGCGTTAGGATCTGGTGTTTGTTTTTCAACAACAGTTATAGTTTTTTTAGTCGAGAAGCTTTTTTGTTCTCCTCCACTTTGATATTTGCCCCAGAACTCGATAGTATATGTATCTCCAGGCTTTGCACTTGAAGGAATTGAAACCTTTATAGAAGCTGTTGCCGTCAGCGCTTTGTCTGTGTCAGATCCACCTCCATCACCATCTTGCCACACGTCAAGCCCTTTGATTGCACAAATCAAACTAGTTGCAGTAAACTTCGCAGTGCCTTTATAAGTATATGACCTCCCGGCAAGCACACTACTGTAACCAGATATCGAAGCTCCTGCTGATACATCTAAAATTCCAATCATTGAGACAACAAGTATCATTACTAATAAAATCGGTAAAAATCTTTTCATATAATCCCCTTTTCATTTTAGTACAATTATTGCACAAACATTATCTAATATTTAAATATACAACCTGCGCCATCTACCAATTAATCCTTCTGCCGTAATAACAGAACTCATCATACCAGCCGTCCAGTCTGCTGACTATTACCTGTTCGTATGTTGATGAGGCGTGTATATGATATCCGTTACCGAGGTATATTCCCACATGCCCTATCGGCCTGTTGGTGTCAAAAGGATCGCTCTTATAAAACATGAGGTCTCCGGGCTGAAGGTCCGCTATTGCAACAAACTCCCACGGCCATTTTTTTGTACTTGATATCCCCTCGTGGTAATAATAGTCCGAATAAGACAGTGCAGTTGTCCTGTATATCGGGCTGTAACCAACCTGCGTTAAACAGTAATACGCAAAGCCTGAACAATCAAAGCTGTCCGGTCCCTCTGCTCCCCAAACATACGGATCTCCCTGCTGCTCCAGCGCTACCTCAATAAAGTGCCTTATCTTAGGATTGCTTATCGTATCAAGATATCCCGGATCGTTTGGGTTCATCGGGTCTGTAGATTCACCTTTGTCTATTGGCATATATGTTTCAGTAATAGGCTTTATCCCGAGAATATGAAGCCTTGCTATAGTATAATCCGTTATAGACAAACTACTGTCAAGGTTAAGGTCAGGCGATATTGAGTATACACCTGTAAGATTTTTTAAACCTAATATGTGTAATCTTAGTAGTGTATAGTCTTTTATACTGACATTACCGTCGCCGTTTGCGTCTCCCCTTGTCAGTATCGTCACTTCATGTCTTGTCTGTCCTGCAACAGTCAGCCTTAGTGTCATCCCTGTTGCAACAGACTCTCCATTATATACGCTGCCGTCAGCCTTGTGTACGCTAAGGTATTTTGTATCGTTATATATCTCACTTATCAGCTCTTGTGCAGAAGTTCCTTCATAAGCGAACCATAATTTGTCGTCATATATAGAATATTTGCTGGACGTTATAATCCCCGGCACTACATTTACATCGCACTGAGCACTATATCCGCCGTCCTGCGTCGTCACTGTCACTTTCGTACTTCCGGCTGCAACTGCAGTTATAATTGTACCACTTGTAGTCACAATTTCTTCGTTACCTGATGTCAGCGTGTAGTTTTTGTTCGCTGCATCAGCCGGCAATACAGAAACAGTAGGTGTAAAGGTATCACCCGGGCAAAGCTCAACGCTTTGTGTTATGGTTACGCTTGCCGCCGGTATGTCTTTCTGCGGATCATACGCAACAATGCAACCTCCCGTTTGCAGCGTTGAAATGTCCGTCATATCGTCGCTGCCTTCGGTTATGTCAAGATAGTTCAATGTTACATCAAGCGACACTATGCTAAGCCCGGTCAGCGGACCTATATCCCGAATCGTGTTATTACTAAGGTTGATGCCCTCGAGCCCAACAGCATATTCCAGTCCGTTTATATCACTTATACTCTTTGCGCTAAGATCAAGGCTTCCGGTAAGCGCAGACATCTCGTCCTCGGATATCTCACCGTCAGGGGTGTCTCCTTCCCCGCCTCCGGTGTCAGCACCAAGGTCGATAAGAGCTTGTTTTAAATTATCGTCTGTTATTTCAATAGCGTCTGTACCTGCCGCAAATCCCACTGGGATCACCATGAATATCATGGCCGCTGCCGCTGTAGAAAAGACAATGCGCTTCAGCCTTATAATCGTCTCTCGCCTCCTGTCATAACCTTACACTTTTGTCGCAAATTATATCATACAGCCTAACCATCAGGCAATCATTTAAATCGTTATTTTCAGTCGAGAACCGTATAAGTAGCGGAAACATATGCATTTGTACCACCGTAGTTAATCATGTGCCAGCCGTCAGTTACAAAATCATCCGCTACCTCTATCCTCGTTCCCACCGGTATCCGTCCTATTGCCGACTGACTTGTGTCCGGCGTCGCCCGAACGTTCAGCCATTCGCAGCCCGTAACCGCAGCATTAGTCGCTCCAAGACTGGGCGCCGTAGCTAGAGCAGCAAGCGCCGGCTTTTCTATACTGAGTGTGCTTACCGTCGTGTTAGGATAATAAAACAGGCATATCTCTTCGCCATTATAAACTCTCCCGTCAGGGGTTTCCGAGGTTCCTACTGTATCTGGATTTATAGTATTGGCCATCTGCTGCGCTCCGCGCTGGCTCATACCTATTCCATGTCCAAACCTGCGCTGATGTATTTCCCAGCCCGTATCCGTCTCTTCAACAGCAAACAGCCTAAGGCTGGAGCTGTAAAATGACCTGTAAAGACCTTCCATGTTGTCAAACTCATGAAGCTCTATGTCAAACTGTACAGTAACTTCTTCAGTCACAAGTGTTCCCGGATCAGTATCTTTCTGAACGATTGGTAGAAGGTCAAGTAAATGTAACCTCAGTTTTGTATAGTCAGTCATATTCAGTTGCCCATCTCCATTGATATCAGCCGCTAGCTTCTGTTCGTCAGTAAGCTTTTGCAGTTCAAGAAGATATAATCTTAATTCTGTATAATCTGCAATATTAATTTGTTCGTCGCCGTTCACATCACCCAGCATTATTGGCTCTCCGCCTTCAGAATACTTCTTGGCAAGTACCGTCATATTAACCGTTGCTTTTTCATAATATCTGCAACTGTTCTCTCCATTATAATCTTTTCCGTCATATAGTACAGTAGCACCATCGTATACACCACCATGGTTGCCCTCATGCGTATGGGCTGTTATACTATTCACTCCAACTATATCAACATCACCTGTAACTTTTGCGATATACCCTTTTGCGGCGACGCTCGGCAAACAAGACACCTTTATGTACCGCAGTGCGTTTGCTGCCAGCGTGTCCACCATTTCCTGCCCTATATAATCGTATGTGTCACTTACGTATTTGACTGAAGCGGTGTCTGAAAATGTCTTCGGGAAAACGAGTGTTTCTTCTTTGCTGTCAGGGTTGGCAATATCAAACGGATCATCTTTTATTACATGGTAAGGCATCAATGTGTTGCCGTATGACCATACGTGCTGTGGTATGTCTATCTGCCCGCCGTTTGAAGCTGCATAATACGTAGCAACAAATTCTCCTCCAGACATAAGCACCTGCTTTGCTGTTGCGTCAACTGCCGCAATCGCATTATCGTTGGAAGCATCATATCCGTGGTATGTCTGGTTCGAAGTAGTGTCCACCATATCATAACTTCCGCTGTCACTCATATACCTTACTGAATATGTCCTCGCACAGATTGCTTGAGCCTGCAATGCCTCCTGCGGCCACGAGTTGCTCATTTCATACGGCACTACGCCATAGAGGTATTCTTCAAGGTAGATATGATTAACTACCATAATATACCCGCCGGATATCGTAAAATGCAAATCGCCTAAATATGAGCAATATCCGTGTACATCATTATTAAGGGTTATAACATTATTATACCCTTCCGAGGCTGCGTGCTGTATGAATGTAATTGTTGTTCCCGAATAAAGACGTGTACTGTTGTAATAAAGTGCAAGGCTGCTGCCTTCTATTTTAACTGTATATAGCTGTCTTGGTAGTATGACCGTTCTATCTTCCTCTATAGCATAGTTACCGTCAATGAATATATCAGTGGAAGTCCTGCTGCCCATTGAAAGTTTTATACGGACGATATCATAACCAGAGGTGTCTTCAGCTTTTGCTTCGGATACGCCAAAAACAGATGCTACAAGGAGCACCGCACATACTAAAACCCCACAAAACTTTCGAAACATCTTTTTCCCCTCATACCTTTAATCGGCAACAACAAGCGCTTTTGGCACTTTTATGCCCCACCACTGCCAATAAGATATGTACAAATATACTTATACCATATATAAGCTCAAATGTGTAGATTGAAACGTAATATTTTATAATTTGATTACATTTTTATACAAAATATACCTCTTCGCGATAACAAAACAAGTATTTTCCAAGATTAATCAGTCTTTTCTGCAAAACATTCTTAGTCACTATTCAAAATTACATGGCTACTAAATTGCTTTTGCATCACTCATAGTATATACTAATCGCATAAAATTAACCAGAGGTGTCAGCTGTGTTTTTTACTCTTTTTTTGCCGCTAATAGTCCAGATAATACTCATATCAATAAACGCCTTTTTTGCTTGCACTGAAATCGCAGTTATATCATTAAATGAAGAAAAGTATAAAAGACGAGCTGCTGAAGGAGACAAAAGTGCTTCTTATATCGCAAAGCTTATGCAGCGCCCGGCAAGGTTTCTTGCCACAATTCAGGTCGGCATTACTCTGGCAGGTTTCCTTGCCAGTGCCTTTGCGGCAAACAGTTTTTCTGACCCGTTGGTTAAATGGCTCACCGGGCTTGGCGTGCGTATCCCGGCCGACACCCTCGATACCATATGCGTTGTTGTTATAACGCTTATACTATCCTATTTCACGCTGGTTTTTGGGGAACTTGTACCAAAGCGAATAGCCATGCACCGAAGTGAAAAGATCGCCAAGCGCTTTGGCCGTCCTATATATCTGATATCAAAAATAACGACGCCCCTCGTTTGGCTGCTTACTGCTTCGACAAATGTAGTGCTGCGTCTTTTTGGTATCGACCCTTCCGATAACACCCAGAATGTCACTGAAGAAGAAATTAAAATACTTGTTGACCTAGGCGAACAAAAAGGCGCAATAGAACCGCAGGAAGGTCAGTTTATTGATAATATATTAGAGCTTGGCGATACCACAGTCGTTGAAATAATGACTCCACGCACAGACCTTGAAGTCTTATTTAAAAAGGACAGCAAAAACGCATGGCACGAGAGCATATGTAAAAACGGTTTCTCAAGATATCCTGTTTGCGGAAAAAACAAGGACGATATCCTTGGCATACTTCATGTGCGTGACCTTTTATGCAGTCCGGATGAAAACGTACTGCTTCACAAAGCTCATTTCGTGCCGGAAACGACTAAAGCATATATTGTGCTACGCGAGATGCTGCGAAACAAGAGCCATATGTATATAGTGGTGGATGAATACGGCGGCGTCAGCGGAGCAGTCACTCTTGAAGATATTCTGGAAGAAATCGTCGGCGAGATAGAAGATGAGCACGACGATGAAACACCTTTCATATCAGAAAAAGCGCCAGACGTATTGATAGTTCGTGGAGATACGGCTCTTGACGACTTAAACACTGCTCTCAAAACAAAACTCCCCCATGGCGACTATGATACACTTGGCGGCCTTATCTTTTCAAAGATGAGCTATGTCCCTGCCGATGGAACGACGCCAGAGCTAGATATTAACGAATTTCATATAAAAGTGCTGCAGATAAAAAACCGTAGGATAGTGTCGGCGGAGATATCCCGAATTAAAGATTAGCTTTTCTATTGTTTTTTTACACACAATTAACATCTGCAACATTGACAAAACCTTCACATTCTCATATAATACACATAGATAATCTTCTATATCATAGAAATCTATCTATATTAGGAGCGATACTATGAAGTATAAAAAATACGTGCCTGTGCTAAAGGCGCTGTCAGACGAAACAAGGATGGAGATAGTTGACATGCTGACAAAAGGCGAACTGTGCGCCTGCATGATACTTGAAAAGTTCAGCATAACTCAGCCGACGCTTTCATACCATATGAAAGTACTTGTTAACAGCGGGCTTGTCAACGCACGCAGGGACGGAGCATGGATGCACTACAGCCTGAATGAGACTTTAAGCAAAGAGCTGTCCATCTTTTTCTCGGCGCTCGGTAAAGCAGCAGACAAAACCGCAGCATGCAACTGCGCAAAATAGGTGAAAACTATGAGCAAAGATAAAAGTACAAACGGAATAAGCTTTTTCGAGAAATATCTGACTCTTTGGGTAATACTGTGTATGGGACTGGGAATAGTCATAAGCCTTTGGCTGCCGGCCGTTCCGGATTTTCTCGGTAAGTTCGAATACTATAACGTTTCCATACCGGTTGCAATACTTATATGGCTTATGATCTATCCAATGATGCTTAAGGTGGATTTTGCCAGCATCAAAAACGTCGGTAAAAATCCAAAGGGGCTTGTGGTGACCTGGACAGTGAACTGGCTGATAAAGCCTTTTACGATGTTTGCTGTTTCATATCTTTTCTTTTTCATCATATACAAGACAATAATACCGCAAGAGGTTGCCAAAGACTATCTGGCGGGCGCTATACTACTCGGCGCAGCGCCGTGCACAGCAATGGTGTTCGTATGGAGCCACCTTACAAAGGGAAACCCTGCGCACACTCTTGTGCAGGTAGCAACGAACGACCTTATAATACTTCCGGCATTTGCGCCTATAGTCGGCTTGCTGTTCATGCTGGGCGGCATCGGAGTAAAAGGCATAGGCGTTCCATGGGGCACATTGTTTTTATCGGTAATACTGTTTGTAGTGATACCTCTTGTTTCAGGATGGCTTTCAAGAGTTCTAATAACAAAGCACAAAGGCAAAGATTATTTCGAGAATAAATTCATACCAAAGTTCAACAACATAACGATAGCGGGGCTGTTGTTGACGCTAGTAATTATATTCTCTTTCCAGGGTTCAAAAATAATCAGCCAGCCTTTGGACATAGTTCTGATAGCTGTTCCGCTGACTCTGCAAACTGTGCTTATATTCTTCATAGCATACCTTTGGTCTCGTGCTTGGAAACTGCCACACGACATTGCAGCTCCCGGCGCAATGATAGGCGCAAGCAACTTTTTTGAACTAGCTGTAGCAGTCGCTATTTCAGTGTTCGGGCTTCAGTCTTCTGCAGCTCTTGCAACGATAGTCGGTGTCCTCGTCGAAGTGCCGCTGATGCTTGCACTCGTCAGGTTTGCCAATAAAACGAGGAACTGGTTCCCCGCAACACAACAAAACATATAATTTTTTAACATACAGGAGGAAACACATTGGTAGTATTCAACTGGCTGAACGACCAGCTTCTGAAAATGAACTGGCTCAGCGAACTGGTAAGAAAATTAATTGAAGACGTATTCGGGCTCTCGACTGCAGAGCGGATAGGCGGCAGCATACACTTTTTCATATATGATACCATAAAGATATTTATATTGCTATCCGTTCTGATATTTGCAATATCGTACATACAGAGCTATTTTCCGCCGGAGAGAACAAAGCGGATCCTAGGGCGTCACAAGGGCGTAGGGTCGAATATACTCGGAGCGCTGCTCGGCACTATAACTCCCTTCTGCTCCTGCTCTTCCATACCTCTTTTCATAGGCTTTACCAGAGCGGGGCTGCCCATCGGTGTAACGTTCTCGTTCCTTATAAGCTCGCCACTAGTTGACCTTGCATCCGTGCTGCTGCTTGCAAGCATATTCAACTGGAAGATAGCTCTTGCTTATGTGATATTCGGGCTAATACTGGCAGTTGCAGGCGGCACAATCATGAGCCGCATGAAGCTCGAGAAATACGTTGAGCCTTATGTATTCGGACAGCAGGCGGAAACTGCAGAAGGTCCAGAAATGCAAAAGCGTGACAGGCTGAGGTTCGCAGGCGCCCAGGTCGCAATGATAATAAACAAAGTGTGGCTGTATATACTCATTGGCGTAGGCATAGGCGCAGCAATTCACAACTGGGTACCTGAGAATATAATATCTGCGATACTCGGTCAGCAGCACTGGTATTCCGTGCCCCTTGCTACTGTAGTAGGCGTACCAATGTATGCGGACATATTCGGTACTCTGCCGATAGCAGAAGCGCTCGTTGGCAAAGGCGTAGGCATAGGCACCGTGCTCTCTTTTATGATGGCAGTTACTGCACTTTCGCTTCCTTCTATGATATTATTGAAGAAGGTGGTAAAAACAAAGCTTCTTCTCATATTTGCAGGAATAGTAGTTGCAGGTATATTGATAATGGGATTTGCGTTCAACGCAATATCATTCTTATTTGTTTAAAAGGAGGGAACTATGACTAAACCAAAAGTAGCATTCATATGCACTCATAACTCGTGCCGCTCTCAGATGGCGGAAGCTATATCAAAGCTGAAAGCAGCAGATGTTTTTGAAGCGTACTCTGCCGGAACAGACATCAAATCGGCAATCAACCCGGACGCTGTCGAGGTAATAAAAGAGCTATACGGAGTCGACATGACGCAGACACAGTACAACAAAGTGCTGACGGAGCTTCCCCCAATTGACGTAGTAATAACCATGGGCTGCGGAGTGGAGTGCCCGTTCCTGCCCTGTCGTTACCGTGAGGACTGGGGCCTCGACGATCCGACTGGCAAGGAAAAAGAAGAGTTCATTAAAACGGCAAAAACGATAGAGCAGAAAGTGCTATATCTTAAAGAAAATATATATAAATTGTTAGGAGAATAATTATGTCTAAAAACTGGTATCCAATGATCAATTATGAGAACTGTACAGAATGCGGCTCGTGCATAGAGTTTTGCAGCCACGGTGTATACGATGAAGAAAAAGCGCCCACCCCAAAGGTAATCAATCCTGAAGGGTGCATAGAGGGCTGTAAAGGATGCGCAGGGATATGCCCTGCTGATGCTATCACTTACTTTGGTGACAGCGAAGAAAGAGAGACTGGCGGAGGATGCTGCAGTGGAGACTGTGACTGCGGTGACAACGGCGGCGGCGATTGTGACTGCGATGATAATAGCAGCGACGATGAATGCGGCTGTGATAAAGGCTGTGGCTGCGGCGATGATTCATGCTGCTGATATGATAAAACAAACAACGGAGGTATAACAATGGAGATAAAAGTATTAGGAGGCGGATGTAAATCCTGCGAGAAGCTGCTTGCGAACGTAAATGAAGCTGTAAGCGAGCTTGGCATAGAAGCCGATATAAAGTATATAACCGATATGGAAGAGATAATGAAATCCGGAATAATAAGCACTCCCGGGCTTATTGTCGACGGTATAGTTAAGACGACCGGCAGAGTGCCTAAAACAAAAGAAATAAAAAAGATATTGGGGTAATGCTATGTCTGAAATAAAATGCCCGGGCGACTGCACTGATACCGGCTGCTGCGCCCCCAAGAAACCAAAACCGGTAATAATAGAATATTTTTATCTGGACCTTGACACGTGCAATAGGTGTCAGGATACACTAAGCGCACTTGACGAAGCTATAGAAGCTCTCTCGGGCGTACTCAATGCTGCGGGGCTATATATCGAAGTCAAAAAAATACTCATTGACACTAGGCAAAAAGCTGCCGAATATAAACTTGAGTGCTCCCCCACCGTGCGTGTAAACGGTGTGGATATAGACGGCGATATGGAAGAAACCAGCTGCGCATGCTGCAGCGATATCTGCGGAGATGATGTTGACTGCCGCGTCTGGAACTATGAAGGTGAGCAGTATACCTCTGCTCCCAAGAAGCTGCTGATGAGCTCTATACTAAAAGCGATATACGGCGAAACACCGCCTTTAGGAAACAAAGAATATGTAATGCCTGAAAATCTTGAAAAGTTTTTCCACGCAAAAGAAGCAAAAGAAGCGGAATAAAACCCGCTCCTTTTTTTCTTACTAATAGCATAGATTCGTGCAGCTGACAGCAAGTTGATAGTTGATAGATATAAAGAAGCAGCTTGGGCAAGAAAGTCTGACATCTGTTTGCATGTCTTTGCTTCATCTTATATACTAAGCTGGAACAGGAGTGATATTTTGAAGCATATTGATAAAGAGTACTGTCTGCCTTTCGACAGCTCAAATCCCGAGTTCTGGATGAGGATAGAGCATCTTGGGCGGTACATATACGCCGCAGATTATATAAAAAAACGCAATATCAATAGAGTGCTGGACGCTGCCTGCGCCGACGGGTACGGATGCATCGAGATGGCACAATCCGGCGCCGAGATCTTTGGCATAGACTACAACAGTGAACTTATAGAAAAGGCAATCAACACAGCGGCCGGCTTCTCGCTGACCAATCTGAATTTTTATAACCGCGACCTAAACGAAGACAATTTAGGATGGCTCAAAGATATCGATCTGGTCACCTGTTTTGATACTCTGGAGCATCTTGAAGACCCTAAAAAGTTTCTTGAAAACGTATGCCGTGTCATGAATAGATTCGGTACGCTGTTATTGTCCGTACCAAAAGCGAAGTTTGAACCGGTTGATGAGAACGGCAGCCCTACCAACGAGTTTCATTTGCATAGGTTCACCCACAAGGGAATAGCATCCCTGCTTGAAACCACAGGCTTTTCTATACAAAAGGTTCTTCACCAGCCATTTACCAACCTGTGCATGTCTCTTGAAAAAAATGTCATTCGTGATACAGGTATATCATTGGAAAAACTACGCTCCTTCTATAGCGATTCAAAAGAGGCGATACGTTTCTTCGCAAGAATGTATGCATTGCCTGCGCCCACACTCGAAGAACACTCCTACAGCATTTTTATAATCGCTGAAAAAAAATAGCTGTGATTGAAGCACACAGCGGCAGTGTGCTATAATTATCTTCATAAATATAAACGAGGTATATCCCATGAAAAAAAGCATAGTAGTAATAGGCGCCGGCGCAATAGGTGGAATAACAGCAGCGTTTCTGACTAAAGCCGGGCACGACGTACAGATAGTATGTAAGTATGAAGACAAAGCAAAGCTGGCACGGGAAGAAGGCCTTGTTGTAACAGGCATCCGCGGTGAGCACCAAATCAAAATGAACGCTGTTGCTGATATAGAGCAGCTATCCGGCAAGAAGGATTATATACTCATCGTCACAAAAGCATATGACATGCCGGACGCAGCAAAGAGATCGCTCGCATTCGCACATGACGATACCATATTCGTTTCCATGCAGAACGGCATCTGCGTTGACGCTATGAAAGATATAGTCGGCAAAAACACAGCGGGTTGCGTAATCGGCTGGGGCGCAAATATGCTGCCGGACGGAACGCTTCGAATGACATCGGAAGGCGAATTCGTCATAGGCGGAGAAGGCCTTGACCTTACTGAACTAATAAAGATTTTCTCTGACTTTATGCCCACACGTATCAGCGATAATATAATAAACGAACTTTATTCTAAGATGATAGTTAACGCATGCATAACATCTATGGGGGTGGTCAGCGGGCTGCGGCTGGGAGTGATGCTGAAAAAACGTAAAGCACGCAATATATTCATAGCTATTATGAAAGAAGCTATGCAGGTGGCCGATGCTATGAAACTTGAAGTGCCTCCGTTTGCAAAAAAGCTCGACTACTACTCGTTCATAAAGGGCAACAGCATATTTGCTAAGATAAAACGTCATTCGCTCATAAGGATAATCGGGTTTAAATACCGCAGGCTGACAAGCTCCAGCCTTATGTCTTTGCGGCGCGGCAAGCCAACAGAGATAGACTATTTCAACGGATATATTGCGGACAAAGGCAAAGAATATGGAGTTGACACCCCTCTAAACAGACATATCGTTGAAATGGTAAAAGAGATAGAAAGAAAAGAGCGGAACAGTGCTCCTGAAAACTTTGACGAACTGATATAGGCGAGGTTTACTATGATTTATAAAACGATTGATTTGAAGTTTGAATACGAAGCTCTTGGTCTTGTTGACAACGGGTTTGTCCCGACGCTTACGCTGTATGCACCGGACAACTCTGAAGAGATAGACCACCACCGCAAACGCAGAAGTGTTATTATCTGCCCCGGCGGCGGCTATGAGTTCCTCTCCGACAGAGAAGCGGAACCGATAGCCCTGCGTTTCCTCGCAGAAGATATGAACTGTTTCGTGCTCCGCTACAGCACAGGAGGCGCTCTTTTCCCCACCCAGCTTTTCGAGCTGTGCGCAGCATTTGCATTGATAAGAGCAAACGCAGAGATGCTGAACGTCGATAAAGAGTACATTTTCGTCTGCGGCTTTTCAGCAGGCGGACACCTTGCAGCCAGCCTTGCAGTTTTCTGGAATGCTGATTTTGTTAAGGACGTATTCGGCGAAGTTAGACCAGCCGGTGCAATTCTCTCCTATGCTGTTTTAAACTCAGCAGAACATTCGCACGGAGGCTCGTTCAAAAATATCTTGGGTCCGGACTACGGAAAGAAAGAAAAGATGGACCTTGTGTCTCCACAAAAACAGGTAACTCCAGACACTCCGCCCTGCTTTTTATGGCACACTGCCAACGACGAGCTAGTCCCTGTAGAGAATTCTCTTCTTTTTGCTAATGAGCTTTCAAAAAACGGAGTGCCTTTCGAGCTTCACGTCTTCCCTGACGGAGCTCATGGTCTTTCTCTTGCTAACAGCACAGTCTACGGCGAGCCGTTCCAAAGCAGATATGAAATCTGGACAAAGCACGCGGCCGACTGGATGAAAGAAATCTAAATTTCTCTGCCTTTTTGGTATGAACGCTGCTGGTTCCCGATAGCTTCATAAGGATAGTATATTATGAAAATCGAATATATCGGAGTCTACACAAATCAGTTGGTAGCAATGAAAAACTTTTACTGCACCTTTTTTAAGCCAAAGCTAATAAAGAATACACAAACCCGGCAAACGGTTTTGAGTCTTATTTTTTGAGTTTTGCTGAAGGCTGCAGACTGGAGATAATGCAGTCTGCTAAAATACCCGATGAACAAAATGATCCAAGCACGGAAAAAGTCTGCATAGCTCATTTTGCCGTTAGTGTCGACAGTGCACAGGCAGGCAACGATCTGACCGACACTATTGACACTATTAGAAAATCAGGCTTCAGGGTCCTCAGTGAGCCAAGGACAACCGGCGCTGGCTATTATGAGAGCATTGTTCTTGACCCGGATGGCAACAGAGTTGAGATCACCAGTTAGATTTTTACCATATCACAGTATAAAAATGTATAACTGCACGCTTATTATGCTATACAAACGAATATATCTGTTGTTTAAGTTGCATTTTTATACGGTGGAATGTAGAATAATAGGACATGAAAAGTTTTAATATCGATTTATAGGAGGAACAACTTTGAGCAAAACATTAGCTGAAAAAATTCTAAAAGAACACTTAGTATCGGGAGAAATGATACCCGGTCAGGAAATATCAATAAAGATTGACTATACGCTGACTCAGGACTCTACAGGCACTATGGCATATCTTCAGTTCGAGGCTATGGACGTTCCGAGAGTAAAGACAAAAAAGTCGCTCGCATACATAGACCACAACATGCTTCAGTCCGGCTTCGAGAACGCTGACGATCATAAGTACATTGAAACAGTTGCAAAGAAACACGGAGTATTCTTCAGCCGTCCGGGCAACGGCATATGCCACCAGGTCAACTTAGAGCGCTTCGGGATACCGGGTGCTACGCTTCTTGGCAGCGACAGCCACACCCCGACAGGCGGCGGTATAGGCATGATAGCCATCGGTGCTGGCGGGCTCGACGTTGCAGTTGCAATGGCAGGCGGAGCTTACTACATCCCCATGCCGAAAATCCTGGGAGTAGAACTGACTGGCAAGCTGCCGTTCGGAGTAGCAGCAAAGGACGTAATACTCGAAGTGCTGCGTGTGTTGTCCGTCAAAGGCGGCGTTGGAAAGATAGTCGAATACTTCGGAGAAGGTGTCTCGTCGCTTTCTGTACCCGAGCGTGCGACCATAACCAACATGGGCGCTGAGCTTGGCGCAACAACTTCCATCTTCCCAAGCGACGAAGTGACAAAAGAGTTCCTCGCCGCACAGAGACGTGAAGCAGACTACAAGCCGCTGAGCGCAGATACAGATGCAGAATATGCTGAAACCATAACTATAGATCTGTCTAAGCTGGAGCCGATGGCAGCGATGCCGCACAGCCCGGATAAAGTAAAATCCGTACATGAGATAGGCAAGATAAATGTTGACCAGGTCTGCATAGGCAGCTGCACGAACTCGTCTTACATGGACATGATGCGAGTTGCAGCCATGCTCAAGGGCAAGTCTATCGCCGATAACGTCAGCCTTACCATCTCCCCCGGCTCTAAGCAGGTGCTTACTATGCTTGCAGCCAACGGAGCGCTTGCAGATATCATAGCAGCTGGCGGACGTATACTCGAATCCGGCTGCGGTCCGTGCATTGGGATGGGTCAGTCACCGAAAACGGACGCTGTCTCTGTCCGTACATTCAACCGTAACTTCTACGGACGTTCGGGAACTTTCAGCGCAGACGTATACCTCGTAAGCCCGGAAGTTGCAGCAGCGACAGCGCTCACAGGCATGCTTACCGACCCTCGTGATTTAGGGCTTGATGCTGATATGCTCGATATCGAAATGCCGAAAGCATTTACAATAAACGACAACCTCGTTATGGCGCCTGATGAAAACGGTGAAACGCAAGTCGTCCGCGGCCCCAATATTAAGCCGTTCCCGCTTGGAAAAGCGCTTGCAGATACTGTAGGCGGCGAAGTGCTCCTTAAAATGGAAGATAACATCACTACAGACCATATTATGCCGTCTAACGCGAAGCTTCTGCCGTACCGTTCCAACATACCGCATCTTTCAGACTTCTGCCTTACGCCGGTGGACGAGACTTTCCCGGCTCGCGCAAAAGAGAAGAACGGCGGTTTTCTGGTAGCGGGTCACAACTATGGACAGGGTTCTTCAAGAGAGCACGCTGCGCTCGTTCCGCTGTACCTTGGTATAAAAGGCGTTATTGCCAAATCGTTCGCACGCATACATCAGGCTAACCTTGTAAACTCAGGCATACTGCCTCTCGTTTTTGCTAACGAGTCTGTTTACGACAAAATAGACATGGGTGACGAACTCGTGATAACCGATGCGATAGACAAGCTTGACGGCAAAACTGCTTTCACAGTCACTGATAAAACAAAAGGCTTCGATTTTGAAGTCAATATTGACGTGTCTGATAGGTTAAAAGGCGTCCTAAAGGACGGCGGGCTATTAAATCACACTAAGAAGAATGGCTGAAAAAATAAGCAATAAAAAGCAGTGCCTGATAATTTTCTTAACTATGCTCAAGCTCGGTGCAGTCACTTTTGGCGGCGGCTATGTTATGGTCTCATACATAGAGGATGAGTTCGTAAGAAAACGCAGGTGGTTTTCGGAAGAGGAGATGGTCAACATGGTTGCCCTCTCCCAGTCCGTACCCGGCGTGATCGCAGTGAACTGCTCTATATTGCTCGGGTACAAACTCCAGAAGCTAAAAGGCGCGTTGCTTGCCGTTCTCGGCGTTATACTGCCTTCGATAATTGTGCTTACTGCGCTTACGTTCGTATATGAAAATGTAAAAGACAATGTATATGTTGCAGGTGCACTGCGGGGCGTTCGTGCTGCAGTGGTCGCGCTGCTCGTTTCTGCGTTCCTGCGGTTCACAAAACCGTTCAGGAAAGATATCGTAAGCATAGCTGTTTTTGTTCTAGCATTCCTGCTTTCAATAATACTTGGAGTAAACAGCATATACATAATAATCGGAGCGATAATCTTTGGCGTTACTGTCGGTATATGGCGCATCAAGAATGAGCCTCCTCAGATAAAGGAGGACAAGTCATGATAATACAGTATCTAAGGCTGGCATGGATTTTCATTAAAATAGGCGTCTTCACCATCGGCGGCGGATACGCAATGCTGCCGTTGATAAATTCAGAACTTATATCCAACGGGCTCATGACTGCTACAGAAGTTGCAGATATGATAGCGCTTGCCCAGATGACCCCCGGTCCTTTTGCTATAAATGCAGCTACTTTTTCCGGTGTTAGGACTCTCGGGCTGTTCGGCGGTATAATACCCAGCATAGCTGTGACTGTTCCTTCGCTCATAATAACAACACTGCTGGCAAAATACTTCTTTAGATTTTCCGACAACATAATCGTACGGCGTGCTATGTGGGGCCTGCGTCCTGCTGTCACCGGGCTGATTGCAGCCGCAGCCGCAATAATGGCGGTCCCCTCGCTCTTTGGCGTAGACACGCTTTCCGGCATGAGCTTTTCGGACGTTGCAAAAAGCCTCGATCTGGCGTCGCTTTCGATAGCAATAGCCGCCGGAGTGGCAATGATAAAATTCAAGGTTTCACCCATCTTAGTCGTTCTTGCTTCGGGAGTAATCGGCCTTGTCGTTTTCGGAGTTCTCGGTATATAAAAAGCAGGCCGCTTCTTTAAGGCGGCCCGCCTTCTATGTAACAGATATGACAACCCTCAGCCATACCTGAAATGCCGATGTCTATTGTTTATATATTATAATACTTTTATATTAAAAAAGCAACTTTATTGGTAATATAATACATTTTAGAGGTGCCAAATGAACGAAAAATATGCTATGGAAAAACGCCGTGTTAAAATCACCGTCGTAAAAAAGATATTCAACAAAGAGCTTGCAGACAAGTATACATACGATCCTTCGCAATGGCACGAGTGTACGCATTTCAACGTCGGCGACGAATTCATAACCAGCCTTGATTCCCCCTGGGAGATGCCGGAAGGCTTCTGCGGCTGGGCATGGGCAGACATCCAAAAGCTTGTTTACGGAATTGCCCGTAATGGCCAGCCCTGCTTCGTCACCTGCTGCACAGACGGCTACCGGCCTGTGTTTTTCCAGTTGGAAAAGATTGATGAGTAACAGCTTTTAGCGGCAATAGCGGTCTACGATCTTCTGAAAATCGTCTTCAAATCTCTCATCTGCCCTGATGTACATTTCCTTTTCCAGTGCTCCGCCGTCTGCCATAGCAACATCCATAACTATTTGCGCTGTGTCGTCGCTGAAAAGCGAAGCCCATCTGTCGCTGAAAATATATCCTCCGTTTGCGCTTTGTTCTATCATTGGCTCAAATGCATACACCAGCCCGTATTCGCTTACGCTGAACCTGTCTCCATGATTTACTATCGGCAGAAAATACTGCCCGCCAACCTTAAGCCCAAACTCGGAATCTGAAAACGTCCCCCCGAGAACTGCCTGCTCAATAACAAACGCATCCCCTTCCTTAACCTCTATATCCGAATAAAATATTTTATCCAGCTGGAGTGTGAACACAAGAGTGTCAAGGTCGCTGTCCTCCGGCACCTCCTCCGGGCAGTCCCAAATACCCGTCCCCACACTCAAGACCGTAGCTTTAGCAACAAGGATGCAGTCAGCCAGAAGTTCTTCGCTGAACGGATAAGCGATATCTGCTGTCTGGTCATCAGTCATATCAATATAAGAAGCATACCCGTTATAATTGAATTCAAGCTCGCTGTAATTCACATATCCACTGTTTATATCAATCTGCTGCGGTTCCTGTACTTCCGGGTTATCGTAAGTTTCGGCAATGGCTGTACTGTCTGCCGCAGCTATTTCATCCGGCTCGTTTTGTGTCGTTCTTCCCGCTGCGCTCAGCGCTGCAAATACCGCAGTAGCTCCGCAGACTGCCGCTAATGATGAAATACATAAAGCTCTGCCTGTTTTCTTTCTGTTTTCTCTAAGTATCTCAGCTTTTCTCAAAATTGCCTTTGTGCGCTGCTCATATGTCTTCATAATAATCAAAGCCCTCTTCTTTCTCCAAAATCCTTTTCAATGCCCGTTTCGATCTATAAGCAATATTCTTTATCTGCTTTACGCTCTTTTTCATAATGCTACTAATATTTGCATAAGACATATCCTGAAAATATATCAAATAAAGTACCTGCCTGTATTCCGTTTTTAGTTCCCTCAAAGCCTTATAGAGCACCCTGTCTCTTTCTTTATCTATTAGTCTTTTCTCAGCCGAAGAATCTATATCGGCTGTTTCCTCTATTTTATCCTGTGAAATCAGCTTTGCTATTGAGCTTTTCTTAATGTGGTTCAGAGCCTTGTTTCGTCCTATTTTATATAAATATGTTTTAAACTTAGATTTATTGTTAAACGTTCTTCTTTTTACTATCAGTTCAGCAAAAATATCCTCCACTATATCTTCAGCCGTACAATAATCACAAACCACTTTATTAATAAACAGTAGTAATCCGTCACTGTATTCTTTTACAATCTCAGATAATCCTTCTTCATCGCCGTCAAGAAAGCGCCGATAGTTTTCTGCACCGAAGTCCAAATTGTTCTCCTTTGTTTTACTGCTATCTATTATATTAGACAATTGAAAACAAAAAAAGTCTCACCTTAAAAATGTTTTTTATACGAACAAAGGACTCCTTGGACAATGCCGCTCCCTGCATATCCCAGAAATCCCTTGATCATATTGGAGAAATAAGGTTAGTATTATTGACGCTTTTTTAAACTCATCTAGGCTTCAAAGAAGCTTTTGACTATCTCTACAGTTTCCTGCCCTATCCTTTGCTGCGCCTGCTTTGTAAGGCCCGCTATATGCGGCGACATGCTTATCCTCTCGTGCTGTAATATACGCTTGTTTACGTTCGGCTCACTTTTGAAAACATCAAGTGCCGCTGCTGTAACTTTTCCTGAATCGAGCGCATCCAGCAGCGCATCCTCATCGATCACCCTGCCCCTCGATGTGTTTATGATATAAACGCCGTCCTTCATCATATCGAAATCTTCTTTCTTTAGAACTGCTCCGAATTGCTCAACGTAAGGCGTGTGCAGCGATATAAAATCACTGATCTGCAGAAGCTCAGTTTTATTCATATATCTGTACTGCCCGCAGTTCGGTCTTTGGCCTCTTCTCTGGTAATAGACAACATTCATTCCCATGCATGATGCCAGCTTTGCCGTCTCGATGCCTATCCTGCCAAATCCTATTATGCCAAGCGTTTTGCCATATAGCTCCGTACCTTTATACTCTTTTTTATTCCACTTTCCCTGCCTCATTGTGACGTTGGATATATATAGATTGCGTGCTATGCTCAGCATATGCCCCATCGTCAGCTCAGCAACAGCCCTGCTGCTGGCTTTGGGAGTGTTCATTACTGTTATGCCGTTTTCTTTTGCAAATAAAAGGTCTATGTTATCCAGCCCTACCCCGGCACGCACCACAAGTTTCAGCCTGCCTGTTTCAAGCGAACTGCTTAATATATCTTTTGTGATTTTAGTCGCAGAACGCACTATAACTGCATCGAAGTTTTTTATCTCTTGTTCAAGCTCTTCGGGTTCAAAGTGTTTATCTATGGCTTCGTACCCAAGAGTGCACAGCTGTTCAAAAGCGCCTTTGTCCATGCCATCACTTATCAATATTCTTTTCATACAGCAGCCTCCCGTCCTTTTTAGTATCCTCTCTCTTTATGAAATTAAAAAGAGAAAGACAAATTACTTCGTCTTTCTCTGTTCGTTTACCTGAGAGATTCCGCTAAAAAGCGTTGCTCCTTCGGTGCCGCCGCAAGGCAGCTTTCCAGAGGTATGTTAAGATGCGATCTGCTTTACCTGAAAGTTTCACAGACGGCTCGACATTTCCGCTGTTTACATCTTCGGTGCTTCTTGCTCCGCCCCATCAACGCACACGTCGGCGGGGATCCCGGTATCTAGAAGTCTCTCTCGCATCCATCGTCCCTTGATATTCTGTTTTATTCTGCATATATATTATCTCATATACAAAATCTTTTTGTCAACCTAATTATTTTTTTAATTTAAAACTATTTTCAGAATACTATCAGGTATGCGCCTATCCGCTTATCTCTTGCGGTAATTTTGTTTTCCGCCGTAGCTTTTTCTGCTCCCATAGCTCTTCCTGTTGCCGCTCGTTTTATAGGTGCCAGACTTTTCCGTCTTCAATGGAGCGTCATCTCTAACAATTATCGTTTTCTTTACAAGCATCTTCAGCAGGGCTGCAGCAACATCCAGAGTTGTGATCTGTTCTTCTTTCGAGCTCTGCTCTTCTATTATCCGCTCGATATATTCTATATATTCGCTATCCGTGCCTTCTGCAGCCTTTTGCGATACCTTTTTGAGCATATCGTTTATCTTGCCGTCTTTGATGTCAAACTTTGTCGGCGCTTCTATCATTTTTATTTTTGCTTTAGTATAGCGCTGTATATCTTTTAGTTTCATCCATTCTCTGCCGCTGATGAATGTATATGACCTTCCGTCTCTGCCTGCTCTTCCGGTTCTGCCTATACGATGTACGTAATACTCTTCGTCGCTGGGTAAATCATAGTTGAAAACCGCGTCGATATTGTCTACATCTATTCCTCTAGCCGCAACGTCTGTAGCAACAAGAATCGTAACTTCACCGTTCTTGAACTTGTTGAGCACATTGATCCGCTCGTTCTGGCGTATATCGCCGTGCAAAGCAGCTGCTAAGTATCCCCAGGTCCTAAGCCTCATGGTAAGTTCGTCCACCTTGCGCTTTGTATTGCAAAAGACAAGCGCCATGCCAATGTTGTGTCCGTCGATAACTCTTGAGAGTATATCTATCTTAGAGCTCTCACGCACTTCTATGCAATATTGCTCGATATTTGGCACAGTCAACTGCTGATGCGCTATCTTTATGTGCACCGGGTCTTTTTGATATTTCTTCGTGATCGCCAGTATCGATTTTGACATTGTTGCCGAAAAAAGCACTGTTTGCTTCTCTTCGGGTGTGCTCGCCAGAATCACATCCAGATCTTCCTGGAATCCCATGCTTAGCATCTCATCAGCCTCATCAAGAATGAGCATCTTGAGCCCACCTAGCTTGAGCGTTCTTCTTCGCATATGGTCCATTACCCTGCCGGGTGTTCCGATTATTATCTGAGGTCTTTTTTTAAGCGCAGTTATCTGCCGTTCTATTGAATGTCCGCCGTATATCGGCAGTACGCTTACTCTTTCGGTGAACTTCGCCACGTTCTCGAACTCTTCCGCAGTTTGAATTGCGAGTTCTCTTGTCGGGCATAATACAAGAACCTGAACTGACTCATCCTCTTTGTTCAGCATCTCTACTGCAGGTATCGCAAACGCACATGTTTTACCTGTTCCTGTCTGTGCCTGCCCAATCACATCCTGCCCGTCCATTATTACGGGCATAGCTTCCGCCTGTATAGGCGTTGTCTCTTCAAAACCCATCGCCGCTATCGCTTTTTCTACCTGCGGTGAAAGATCGAATTCTTCAAATTTTCTTCTACTCATACTTCTCCTGTCTATTTGTTTAGCGCGCCCCTTGCTTTAATTGGGCACAAACGCTAATATTACTACACTTATCTCCTTATGTCTACATATTTATTTTCAGATGCAGTAAGATTCATCCGCACATTGTCTTTATATTTGTCTAGCAGAACTGCTACTTAGCAGTTTCCTGTAATACGCTTACGATGTGATTTTTTAGCCTTTTCTTGTTAAATATATATTTCAAATCGTTTTACACTCATTGAATAGCCCTTCCTTGTATGTTATACTGTTTTGCGTGTAATTATTAAAGTTGCTTTTATATTAAGGAGAATTACTTATGAGAATGTCAAAAATGCTGTTTGGCACCCAAAGGGAAGCGCCTTCGGAGGCAGAAGCAAAAAGCCATGTACTGCTGATAAAAGCAGGCATGATACGCCGCCTTGCCGCAGGCGTCTATGCCATGATGCCGCTCGGTTTCAGAGTATATAAAAAGATAGAAGAAATAATCCGCCAGGAGATGGACGCCGCAGGTGCAGAAGAGCTTATAATGCCGGCTATTCTTCCGGCTGAATACTATAAAGAATCCGGAAGATGGGACGTTTTCGGAACAGAGATGATTAAGTTCAAAGACCGTAACGACAGGGATTTCTGCCTTGGGCCAACTCACGAAGAAATATTTGCATACGTCCTTCGGCAGGAAATGCAGTCATATAAGGCAATGCCCAAGACTGTCTATCAGATACAGCATAAATACAGGGACGAGCGCCGTCCTCGCTTTGGAATGATAAGAAGCCGTGAGTTCGTGATGAAGGATTCATATTCTTTTGACGTTGACGAAGCGGGCCTTGACGCATCCTATAAAGCGATGTATGACGCTTACTGCAAAGTGTTCGACCGCTGCGGTCTTGATTACGTTATAGTTCATGCAGACAGTGGCGCAATGGGCGGTTCCGGTTCCCAGGAGTTTATGGTAAAGTCAGACATCGGCGACGATATGATAGCCATATGCCCGGCGTGCGGATATGCCGCCAACAGCGAAATGGCGCCATGCCCTGTTCCTGAAAAAGCTCAGACCATAGAAATTCAGCCGCTTGAAAAGGTCCATACACCCAATGTCGGAACTATTGAAGATTTGACCGGATTCTTTGACTGCACAGCAGAAAACTTTGCAAAGACGCTGATATATATAGCTGACGGAAAAATAATCGCCGCTATGGTTCGGGGCGATCGTGATATAAACGAAACTAAGCTTTCTAACTACCTCGGATGCGCCAACCTCGACCTTGCAAGCGCAACAGACGTAAGAGCAGCAACGAACGCAGAAGTCGGGTTTGCAGGTCCTGTCGGTATAAAGGCAGACCGCCTCATCGTCGACCCGGAGATACTGGCAATGAGCAACTTCCTCATCGGCGCAAACGAGACGGATTATCACTACAGCGGAGCGAACTACGGAAGGGACTTTGAGAGCAAGGACGTTGTTGATATACGTCTTGTTGTTCAGGGTGACCCGTGTCCGCAGTGCGGAGCCGGCCTTGATATAGCAAATGCAATTGAAGTAGGTCACATATTCAAGCTTGGAACCAAATACAGCATTGCAATGGGCTGCACATTCCTTGATCAGAACGGAAAAGACCAACCATGCATAATGGGAAGCTACGGCATCGGCCTTAACCGCACGATGCAGGCTATAATAGAGCACAGCTGCGACGACGACGGCATAATCTGGCCGGACAGCGTTGCACCGTATAACGCTATAGTTATACCGGTCGGCTCTAACAACGAAGAACAGACAGCGCTCGCTGAAGAAGTATATGATAAGCTGTGCGCTCTGGGTATAGAAACGCTTATAGACGACCGGGCAGAGCGTGCGGGAGTTAAGTTCAAAGACGCAGATCTGATCGGTATCCCTCACCGCATAACAGTGGGGCGGCGTGCCGGCGAAGGCATCGTGGAATATAAGCCGCGCAGCGAAAAAGACAGGCAGGACCTCAGCGTAGATGAAGCTATCGAAAAAATAAAGAAAGCTGTAAAAGGATAAAAACCTCGTGACAGGCACCATATGTTCCGTTAACAGCGAACTGAGAGGTGTTGAATGAATTTGTCTGATGAGAAAAGCGCAGAACTTCTGCAGATACTTGAATCACGCTTTGAAGCAAACATGAAGCGTCACGAAGGCATCAGCTGGCAGAAAGTGCAGAGCAGGCTTAAGCCGGATGCTGAAAAACTATGGGCGCTGAATGAGATGGAAGAAACAGGCGGCGAGCCGGATGTTGTTGGGTTTGACGACATGACTGGAAAATACCTCTTTTTCGATTGCTCGAAAGAGAGCCCGGAAGGACGCCGAAGCCTGTGCTACGACCGTGAAGCCCTTGAGTCGAGGAAGAAATTCAAGCCTGAAAACAGTGTTATCGATATGGCGGCTACAATCGGTATCGACCTGTTAACAGAGGGAGATTACAGATATCTGCAGAGCCTTGGCAATTTTGATACAAAGACATCCAGCTGGATACAAACTCCTAATGACATAAGAAACTTAGGGGGTGCTCTGTTTGCAGATTTCCGCTACGGTAAAGTGTTTGTATACCACAACAGCGCTGATTCCTACTATGCTGTCAGAGGTTTCCGCGGTTCTTTGAGAGTATAGAATATATTACTTCACAGTAGATTTCTTTTATTTATAGCTGGTTTCAGAATATATCGGGGAGCTTTCAATGAAACAATACAAAACTATACTGTTTGATGCGGACGGAACACTTTTTGACTTCGACAAGGCGGAGACTTTTGCTCTGCAAAATGCGCTCAGAGAAAGCTCTATCGAATGCACGGATGATATACTTAAAACTTATAAAAGCATCAACGCATCGCTGTGGGCACTGCTTGAGCAGGGAAAAACTACACAGAATGAAATACGCAAAGACAGATTCACAATGCTGTTTGAACATTTCGGGTTTGACGGCAGCCCGGATGAGACAGGAACTGCTTTTGTAAAATATCTGTCGAAGGGCGCTTTCTTCCTTGACGGAGCAGTGGACATACTTGAATATCTATATAAGAAGTACCCGCTATACCTTGTAACAAACGGGATAACACAGGTGCAGGAATCAAGATATGAGCGTTCCAGCCTTGCTAAGTATTTCAGAGCAATGTTCATCTCCGAAGCGCTGGGAGTGGCAAAACCGCATATAGAATATTTCAATAAGGTGTTTAGTAAATTAGGCGATGTCAACACAGACGAAGTGCTTATCATAGGCGATTCACTGTCTTCAGATATAAAGGGCGGGAACAACGCTGGAATAGACACCTGCTGGTATAACCCATCCGGCAAACCCAGCGACAAAAGAGTTGTTGTTACTTACGAAATACAGCATCTTAATGAGCTGAAAAACATACTATAGCCAATTTAGCACGTGATGTGATATACTTAACCACCGAAGAAGATTCTTCGGTATTTTTTTGGAAACAGCTTGGGAGGCAACAGTTTGTTAAAAGCAATACTTTTCGATATGGACGGCGTGCTGATAGACAGTGAGACCGAGTATTTAAGCCAGCAGATGCGCATAGGCAAAGAGCTCGGCGTTAAGTTTGAAGAGCATGTACTGAAAAAATATATGGGCGAGTCTACCCCCGACACCTGGGCCGGGCTGAAGAAAGATTACGATCTTGAAGAAGATTCACAGGTGCTTGCACAGCGCGAGCTTGAACGGATGGATGAACATTACGAAAGCGGAAACCTCCACCCTATAGAAGACTCTCTGGATCTTCTCAAAAGATGCAGGGAATACGGATTGAAAACGGCTATTGCCACTTCTACTTTCAAGCAGAACGCACACAACGTCGCAGAGCGCCTTGGGCTCAATCCGTTTGTAGGTGCGATAGCAACGAGCTGTATGGCAGGAGCAAGCAAACCGGAACCGGATATATTCCTGCTGGCGGCAAGTATGCTTGGCACTCCGCCCGATGAATGCCTCGTCATAGAGGACTCGCACAGCGGGCTCGTTGCAGCAAAGCGAGCGGGTATGGCAGCAGTCGTGCTGGCACCCGAAGGTGAGAAATTTGACACCACGATGGCAGACAAGGTCGTAAAGTCATGCATAGAGTTAGACCTTAGTACGCTTGAAGAGATACACAGCAAAAGCAGAAGCAAGTAACGAAAGGATAAGCCAAAGCGAGTGACGATACTTACTCTTAAAAACATAAGCAAGAGCTTCGGAATAGACGAGGTTTTAAAAGACGTAAGCTTCACTGTTGCCGACAGAAGCATTCTAGGACTGGTCGGTTCTAATGGAGCGGGTAAGACGACTTTGCTTCGTATTATCACCGGAGAGCATCAATGCGACTCTGGCAGTGTAACCATGCCCTCGTCTGTTGAAGTATCATATCTTGAGCAGGAGGCTAACGAACACTCTACGCTCAGTGTATGGGAGCTTATGCTGACCGTGTTCGACGAGGTTTTTGCGCTGGAAGATAAAATGCGAAGTCTCGAGCACCGCATGCAGGACGCAGCAAACGACCATGAACTGTGGGACAAAATATCACATGAGTATGACCTCGCAACAACAGCTTTTGAGGACGCAGGAGGCTACGGATATGAAAGCGCCATCAAAGGCGTGCTTACCGGGCTTGGGCTGTATGCCGATGTGTATGGGCAGAAAGTGGATACACTTTCCGGAGGGCAGCGCTCAAGGCTGTATCTTGCAAAGATGCTGCTTGAAAAACCAGAGCTTCTGCTGCTGGACGAGCCGACAAACCATCTTGACATAGATGCGCTCTCCTGGCTGGAGAGCTATCTCAAACAGTGGCAGGGCGCGGTTATCATCGTATCGCACGACCGCTATTTTCTTGACCAGCTTTGCACAGATATCGTCGAGATAGACCGGGGCATATCGACATCTTATAAAGGCAACTATACGGATTATATAAACGAACGTGAAGCTCAGCGTGAACTGCAGATCAAAGCTTATGAGAAAAACCAGCTTGACATAAAACGCTATAAGCAGATGATAGAGCGTTATAAATCTTGGGGCAGGCAGGGCGCACACAAAAGCTTCGTTAAAGCAAGGGCAAAACAGCGTGAGCTTGACAGGCTGGAGCGTGTAGACAAGGTAGCAAACAAATCAAGCATGAAGCTAAGTCTCTCTGCGGAACATCGTGGCGGCAACGATGTCTTAAACATAGAAAACCTTTCTATGGGCTTTGACGGAACAGAGCTTTTTTCCGGACTTAATATAAACTTAAGCAGAGGCGACAAGGCTGCGCTGATCGGAGCCAACGGCATTGGCAAGACTACACTGCTGCGTATAATATCTTCGCAGCTGCAACCAAAGAGCGGCACTGTCACCCTTGGTTCCAAGATAACACTTTCATATTATGACCAGCTTCAACAGAACCTTGACCCCTCCCTCACCGTGATAGAGCAAATGCGTGAAGAGTTCCCGAGAATGGACGACAGCGAGATAAGGAACTGCCTTGCGGGCTTTCTCTTCTACGGCGACGATATAGACAAAAAAATAAGCACACTTTCCGGGGGCGAAAAGGGACGGCTCTCACTGCTGATGCTTATGCTCGGCAAAGGCAACCTGCTGCTGCTGGACGAGCCTACCAACCACCTTGACATGGACAGCCGTGAGGTGCTTGAAGATGCGCTTTTCGACTTCGACGGAACAGTGCTGTTCGTGAGCCACGACAGATATTTCATAAACAAGCTGGCGACACGTATGCTGGAAATGAAGAGCGACGAGGTCATCCAGTACAAAGGCAACTGGAGCGACTACTTAGAGTTTCTGGAAAAGCAGAAACAGAGCGAGCTTGAAGAAGAGACCGACCCCACCCTCACCAAGACCGCAGCATATAAGCAAAAAAAAGAGCAGCGCATTGCGGCGCTTAACGAGCGTGAGCAGCAAAAGAAACTACAGGAGCTTGAAGACGCTATAGCACAGGCAGAAGAAGAACTTGTAGCAATTGAGCAGAGTTTATCGAATCCCGAGGCCCTTAGCGATGAAGACATCGCCGGGCTTTCCAAGCAGCACGAACAGGTGCAGATAAAAATAGATGAGCTTATGGACGAGTGGGAAGGGCTACAGGGGTAGATGGATTATTTTTTTACAGACACATATGTATATTTATGGTATAATTAATAAAAATGTCCAGAGGTGTTCTTCATGAAAGCAAAGCATATTATATCTTCTGTTCTAATCGTAGTATTGCCTTTTATAATCATATTAGGGTTCGGCGTTCTTTCGGAGTATCTGGACAGAATAGCAGGCCTGACTTTCCTGTTTGGTTATTCGATGCTAAGCTCATTAGTAACGATCGTACCTCTCGTGTTATACACTTTCTGGCTGTCTTTCGTTATGCGCACCGAAAACAGAAAAGCAAGAATTTTAATGATATGCTGTACTTTTGCAGTATCAGCGCTGCTCATTATTGGCTGGTTCGGTTATTGGATAGCTCCTTTCCCTGTGGTTCATTTAATTATATCACCGGCAACTTTGGCATGTGTCGTTGCTAACCTTTTTGCAGGGTTTTATATGCTCGCAAAAGGAAAGAAATATGATGAGAATTAAAGACTGTTGATTCACACACTCTGGTTGAACTTAACTATCTTCCACCCGTCGTCTTTATCGTAATATACAGCGCTTACGCCGCCCATATCCACCTTGAATTTATAACGTTTATATACCGGAAGGCCAAGTATATTGCACATCAAAAGACGGATATAGCCTTCGTGGGTAATAACCATTATGTCTTCTTTTTCGTCTTTGATGTCGTTTAGGAAACTGTCCTGTCTGCGTTTAACGTCTTCCCCACATTCTCCGCCGGGAAATCGAACGTCACACTCATGGCTCATAAAAGCGCTCCAGACTTCAGGAGAAGCGGCTGCTGCCTGCTCGTCCGACATGTTCCTAAGCTTACCGTTGTTTATCTCATTCACACGCTCGTCAATGATTATAGGAAGCTCCTTGTCTTTTGCAACAGGCTGCGCTGTCTGGTATGCTCGTTTATACTGGCTGACGTATATCTTTTTAATATCTATGTTTTTGAAGAATGCCGCTATCCTTTCTGCGTCCTTTGCTCCCTCTTCGCTAAGCGGGTCGTCAACGATACGCAGCTGCTTATTATAATACTGATTGCTGTCTGCTTTAACTTTTCTGCCATGCCTTACAAAATAGACCATGCTTCCTCCGATCCATTGCTACGGTATGCTTTTACCTGAGTATAATTGATACTATTCGATAAATCTTTCCATTTCCCCTCTTATTTATGAATCTTCGCGGCTTAAAACGCTAGCATGGCTCAAGTATGGTTAATAAAATATTGAACTTGACAACTATATCACGTCGCGATATAATCAAGCCATGATATATCACGTCGTGATATAGCGCTATATGAAACAGGAGAAGTCAATGAATGGTCGGCTTATAGAAAAATACATACCGATGACCGAGACAGCATATTACATACTGCTTGCTCTTTCAAAAGAACGGCACGGCTACGGTATAAAGGGTCATGTAGACTCTCTTACCGGCGGCAGGCTGATCTTAGGCGCAGGCACGATATACGGCACTCTTTCCAAGATGGAAAAAGACGGGCTGATAAGACCCGTAAGTGAACACGACAGAAGGCGTACATATATAATAACTCATACCGGGACGCAGATACTCGGCATGGAAGTTGAGCGTTTACATGAACTGGTTGAGAACGCACGAAAGGAAGGCGTCTTTCAATGAAAAAAGTATTTAAAATATGGTGGGGCTGGAACCCCGGCAGTATAGAGAGATATCTTGAGACAATGGCCGCAGAAGGATGGAGGCTGGTCACTGTCGGGTTTGCACAGATGATGTTCGGATTTGTTAAGGACGAGCCAAGAAAAACAAGCTACTGCGTCGATTATCAGAGCAGCCCCAGTACGGAATATTTGGCTATTATTGACGACTACGGCTGGGAGCTTGTAAATAAAAGCTCCGGCTGGATGATGTGGCGTAAAGACTACGAAGGCGCAAGACCAAAAGTTTATACTGATAATCAGTCGCTCATCGACCGCAACAAGCGGGTACTGCTTATACTTATTATCGCAGCGCTGCTTCAGATACCATTGATTACAATGTTGATCTTAGACAATGGTTTTGCAGAGTACTTTACATTGGCTGTAACGGTATCTGCACTATACTTCCCGCTGCTTTTACTTATGCTGTTCGGTATAATCCGCATTTTTATATCAAACCTCATGCTGCAAAAGCAAAAGCACAGATGACTTCACCCCACTAAAAATACACGTCGGCGGAGACCCCGATATCAAAAACAGGCTATGCGTAAATTGCACAGCCCGTTTTTATTTGAGTATTAATTAAATTTATAAAGGTTAAGACCGATCTGCTCGCTGAAAGCTCTGTCTATAACTCCGTCGATAACGTCGATTACCATTTCGCAAGTTGCACTGACAACAGCCCTGTTAAGATGCCCGCCGATGGTATTATAGCTTTCGTCTGCGAGCACACAGTGAAGGTGAAGATACACTTCTCCGTCCATAGTGCTTACGTTTCCGCTTAGGCTCGCTATCTCAAATATACCTTTCAGGTCTTTAGAATAATATTTTTTTTCTGCAGTGTTGAAGCAGCCTACCGTAGCTTCGCCGACAGCTCCGATAGCGCTCACCGCACCAAGCCGTATCCCTTCTTTTCTGCACAGCTCAGCCAATGTTTGCACTATCTCTTCGTCTTTATCAAACCTGACTACTATTTTTCCGCCAAACTTCCTGTATTCCATTATTGCTCCTCCCGGCTAGAAAGCCGTTTTCTCTGCAATATAGGCGCTCACCTTGTCGATTTCTATCCTTATCTGCTCCATAGTATCACGGTCACGCACGGTCACGCATCCGTCATCAAGAGTGTCAAAGTCTACAGTCACGCAATACGGTGTGCCTATCTCGTCCTGTCTTCTGTAACGCTTGCCTATGCTGCCTGTAACGTCGAAATCTACCATGTGGTCTTTTAGCAGCATGTCGTACACTTCCTGCGCCTTTTCGTTCAGCTTTTTCTGCTGCGGAAGCACTGCGGCCTTGAACGGCGCTAACGCAGGTGACAGCCTCATCACGGTTCTTGTGTCACCGTTCTCAAGCTCCTCCTCATCGTAGGCATCACACAGGAACGCTAACGCTACTCTGTCTGCGCCAAGTGACGGCTCTATGCAATACGGCAGATACTTCTCCCCCGTCACCGGGTCAACATATTCCATGCTCTGTCCTGAATGTTCCTGATGGGATTTTAAGTCGAAGTCTGTCCTGTCGGCAATACCCCAAAGCTCTCCCCAGCCAAACGGAAAAAGGAACTCTATGTCCGTAGTTGCGTTGCTATAGTGTGAAAGCTCGTCTTCGCTGTGGTCACGCAGCTTTATGTTCTCTTTGGTCATGCCGAGCGAGAGCAGCCAGTTATAGCAGAATTCCTTCCAGTAATTAAACCATTCAAGGTCTTTGCCCGGTTCGCAGAAGAACTCCAGCTCCATTTGCTCAAATTCCCTAATACGAAATATGAAGTTACCGGGTGTTATCTCGTTTCTGAAAGACTTTCCTATCTGCCCTATGCCGAAAGGTATACGCTTCCTTGTGCTGCGCTGCACGTTTTTGAAATTTACGAATATGCCCTGGGCTGTCTCCGGACGCAGGAAAATCTCACTGCTTGAATCTTCCGTAACTCCCTGGAACGTCTTGAACATAAGGTTGAATTTACGTATGCCGGTAAAATTGCTTTTGCCGCAGACAGGGCAGTTGAGCCCCTTCTCTGATATAAAAGCTTCCATTTCTTCCGGGCTCATTCCCGCAACATCGATGTCAAGGTCTTTCTTTGCCGCATACTGCTCTATCATATCGTCTGCCCGAAAGCGTGCTTTACACTCCTTGCAGTCCATCAGCGGATCTGAAAAGCCTCCAACGTGCCCTGATGCAACCCAAACCTGAGGATTCATGAGTATAGCAGAGTCGAGCCCTACGTTATACGGGCACTCTTTTATAAATTTCTTCCACCACGCCTGCTTAACGTTATTTTTGAACTCCACACCAAGCGGACCGTAGTCCCAGGAGTTCGCAAGGCCGCCGTATATATCCGACCCCGGGAATACATAACCCCTGTTTTTACACAGGGCAACTATCTTGTCCATCGTCTTCTTTTTCTGTTCCATACTTTCTCCTCGTATAAATAAATTTATTTGCTATTATAAATAAAAGCCATTTCTCCCCCTATCCAAGGGACGAAATGACTATTCCGTGGTTCCACCCAAGTTGCCGGTTCCACTGCCCCGGCCGCTTTATTAAACTGCCCGTCTTCAAAAGAAGCGCCAATGGTTATTCGTAGTCTGCAGGCTCTCACTGCCCCCGCATCGCTTTGCACTACCGCACAAACCACCCTCTTCAAACGGTTCGTATTCATTTTTATATAATATATCAGAGTTTGGTTTTTTGTGCAAGGATACTTCATGTCTTTTTCTTGACTTAAATTATATTAATAATAATCTATACATAATCATTCCTTGGTATCAATCTTATCGTCTTTATTATTTTTATCGTCTTCGTACAATATCTTTTCGCCTATATTCACATTCAACTTTTCTAAAACTCCAGGATTCATTTTTACAGTTAAACCTTCAGTTGCCTCTTTTAGAGGGTTAGTATTTACCGAATAGCCTTTAAGTGCCTCTGCTAGAGGGTTCGTATTTACCGAATAGCCTTTAAGTGCCTCTGCCAGAGGATTCGTATTTACCGAATAGCCTCTAAGTGCCTCTGCTAGAGGATTCGTATTTACCGAATAGCCTTTAAGTGCCTCTGCTAGAGGATTCGTATTTACCGTTAAATAATCTTTTAAGTTTAGCTGTATAGCAACATTTGTAAGAGTCTTACCAAGTGTATTCCCATAATTAAGACCAGTAATGTTTTCAGCCATATCTTCAACTGCCTTTTGTTCTTCTTCGGTCATTTTTATCTCACCGATTTTCTCAAGGCATTCATCGAAAGCATCCTCAACCTCATTAATCAACTCCAAAAACAAATTATAGCTCTTTCCGTCAATACGTTTATTATGTGCCACTCTATTTCTAAAAGCATATAATTCTTCCCACTTTTTATCTAAATCGTCTATCATTATAATAAACGAGAAATACCTATCCCAGTTTGACCTAGGTTCATAAATTTCTTTTATTATTTCAAAAAACTCATCATCTTTATTCTTTTCATCTTCTAATCTCTTAAACAATGACTGCAAATTATTATTTAAAGGATATTTAATAAAGAAAAACAAACTCAACTGAATAAAATCTGCATAATATAGGCAGTCTTCATACATACCTTGTATCTTTTCTTTTTCCTGGATTCTCTTAATTGCATCTTTTACACCTGATGGTATATTTCTTTCAACCCATTTGCTTCCCGAATTTCTCAGCATGAAAATATAGATGATTTTTCTCATCTTATTCTCTATTTTATTAATCATTGGATAGGCTTTTTCACCATAGTAGATTGACACGTCATCCCAAACTGTATTTATATAAAAACCAATTTTATTATTTTCAATAATACGCCTGAGTAACTTATCAGCTTTTTCAAGTAATATTATTTGACCTTTTGTGCTTCCGGAAACAATAAGTTTTAAAGAAAATGAAATCTCTTTCGTTTTCTTTATTTCTTCCTTTTGCAGCTCAAATTTAATTTTACTTTTTCCAATATAAATTATTTCATTTTCAATTTTGATTTGATTATTAGTTAAAAGGAGGTTTTTAAAACTTTCTTCATTAGCACAAAAATCATCTTCTTGTTTTACAATTAAATATTCAATTCTCCTATCCATAATTAGCTCCAAAAAAAATATATATTACTTATTATACAGTAATAATCTACCAATTACAATTGTCCTAACCTAGCTATATCTCTCCGCCTCTTCTAAGGCTATTTTCGTCCATTTGTGCAACTCCTACCCCTTTCCTAAGATACACACACCAGCCTTCCTTTACTCTGTTTCCGTCAAATTCTTGACTTATATTCTTTGTTATACTATCATTTATCTATATATCATTTGCGGGGTAAATTATGATTTCATATGAAGTAACAAAAGAACACGAAGGCCTGCCGCTTTTTGAACTGTTAGAAGTAGTCTATCCGGATTTTTCTATCAAAAACCAGGAACGTGCATTAAAATTCGGTGATATAGATCTTAACGAGGAGCCGGCATACGGAGATGAAACAGTCAGTGAAGGTGACATAGTTGATATCTACCTTTGCGGAGACCTTGTCGGAGTAGAGCTTGAACCGACCATAGTATATCAGGATGAAAACTTTGTAATAGTAGACAAACCATCCGGGCTGGATTCCATTTCTGACTACGAAGACGTTCCAAGCGCTGTTTCCAAGGTCGAAAATATAATGAAGAGCCAGGGCGAATATAACCTTGATGCGCTCATGGTTCCATATCTCGTTTACAGGCTGGGCCCTTATGAGAGCGGTCTGCTGATAATGGCCAAGCACGAGGAAGGCTATCTTTTCATGATAGAGGCTCTCAACCAGCGCAGGATCTGCCGTCACTATCTCTGTCCCGTTATAGGCATAGCGCAGGAAGAAGACGAGCTTCTGGCATACTATAAAAAGAACAAAGCGATGACACACGCAAAAGTTCTGACCAAGTATGAAAAAGATGCAAAGCCTATCGTTACGAGATACAGAAAACTCAGCTCCGGCGAAACAATGTCTCTGCTGCTTGTGCGGCCTGTAACCAACGGTCTTCACCAGGCAAGGGCACATCTTGCTTTCTACGGTTTGCCCGTCCTTGGCGACAACCAGTACGGAAACCGGCGCTTCAATAAGAAAGCAGGCGCCGACCAGCTTGCCATGTGCCTGCAGTCGATAACGTTCGAAACGGGCACAAACCACGATTACCAGTATCTTAACGGAATGAGGTTCGACTCTGAAGAGCTCTGTTTCCCAAAATGCGTTTATGATGAAGGTTTGATGGACTTATAGGTCATAAAAATCAAAGGGGCGTGATGTCACGTCCCTTTTTTAGTCTGTGCTCTCTATAATTCCAGCCTTACCTATTCAATCTGTGTATCCCCCGTTCACATATATCTCTGCCGGAATTGGTTTATAATTCACCGATTCATATAAAACAGGTTCTTTATTATCAGTATATCTATCGCACCATACAACAGCCTGAGTTATGCTGGTGCTTTCAATATACGTAACTGCCTCTCCCTCAGGTATAGCTTCACCATTCGGCAGTGTTGTTTTATTGTAATGATATATCGGATCCGGCAGATCATTGCTTATGATATCTACCGTTAATTCAACGCTGTATACAGCCCCTGTCCCACTTCTTGGTATCAACACCTCGCAATTTACGTAACCGCCCATGGTTTTCGTTTCAATGATTATATCAAAATCATATGGATTCGTTATCTCTATATCTCCTCCCGTTTCACTAAACACCACATCGAGCCCCGCAGGCAGACCGTAAGGCGCCGAAATATTATGTGTCACTTCAGCTACTTCCATCTGCGCTTTTACCGCTGCTATGTAGATTGCCGTTGCTGCAGTGCTGGGGCTGCATCCATATGATTTATCATTCATTTCCGAAATATCTTTAGCAGCAATCTCTGCATCACCTTTGCCATCATAGCCCACCAGTTCTCTAAGCGAAACCTTTTCTCCCGGCATTATCTCAATCGACTCAATCATGGATAGCACCCTATAGAACTCCTTAGAGCTATCATTTTCACAGTCCGTATATTGAATTTGCGCGTCGCTTAATATAGCAAGATTTCTTAAGGCAAGTTCTCCAGGTGTGTCCTCAAATTCAGCAGTTTCATTATCTTCAGTATCCTGCTGCACATCCGTGCTATTTTCATCTTCACTTTCTCCAGTATCTTGCTGTTCTTCTGTCTGTTGAGTTGTCACTTCCTGCATTTTCTCTTCATCTGTGACTTCATCAGTTGTGCCTGTTGTACACCCTGTTATTGCAATACCAACAACTAATATTATCGCAAGTACAGCGATGACCGGCTTGTTCTTCTTATATTTTGTAATCATAGTTAGTCTCCTTTTAATGCTTGCCCTGCTCATAAAAAGCGCCATCGCCAGCCTGGGGTGCCTGCTGTTCACATTCTTCGCAAGCTTCAGCAGAGTGTCCGCATAGCTCTTGCGCTGCCACGCTTCCATCTTGCGGAGCACCTTCGAATCGCACATCACTTCCATGTCTTTTCTGAATAAAGCAAACACCACCCATACCACCGGATTGAACCAGTGGATTATATTCACTAAGGTAAGCACAAAGCTAAGCAGCGTGTCGTGCCTCTTTATATGTGACATCTCGTGCATTATCACATCTTTTTTCTGTTGTGTGCTAAGCTCCTCGAATGTCTCCGGCGATATAAGCAGCTTCGGTCTAATTATTCCGCAGACTGCCACATTGTTTATCTCGCTCATGCGTACTGCACGAATCTTTTTCTTTATGCCAAACTCTTCCGCACACTGCCTTATAATCTCATCAAGCCCCGGCAGGTCATAGTCTCTGTTTCTTCTCACTTTGCTCATAAACACCGTATTGCTGATAAAGATTACAAATGCCAGCGCAGCCATTCCCGCTATCCATAAGTATGCAGCCAATTGCCAGTAATCTATGCTTTTCGGCTGCGCTTCTTGCCCCGCTGATATAATGCTTTGAATTCCTGCTGATGTTTCAGAAGTAGTCAAATCTGTGTTTTCTTCAGTTGCAAATGTTTCCTGTTCTTGTCCGCTGTCTGATAAATGCACAGAAACTTCCTGCTGCTCTTCAGCAGTAGTAAAACTTGCATACCCCGGTTCGATGTAGTCTTCATATGCCGCTGTTTGCACCTGCTTCAGCCCATCCGGTATAAGGTTCATAACGCTTGCCTGGCTCTCGATGCTTACAGGCACCACTAGCCTTGCCACCAGCAGCGCAAGCATAAGAGTATGTGCCGCAGTCTGCCTGCTCCCGATTATCGCCCTAACCGCCAGTACCATAATACCAAGCGCCACAGCGCCCATCGACATAGATAACACTGTCCTGAATATTTCGCTCATTTTGCGCTCCTATTTCATACCGTCGAGCATCTTCTTTAATTCTTCGATTTCTTCATTCGACAGTTCTTCGTTCTCAATGTATCCTTTTATGAGCATGTTAACAGAACCCTCATATACCCTTTGCAGGAACATATCAGTTTCTTTCTTTACTATCTCGCTCTCGTCGACCAACGGATAATACATCATTACTTTTTCTTGCTTGACACCGATAGCCCGCTTCTTTACAAGCCTTCTTACCATCGTAAGTATAGTACTCTGCGACCAGTCTGTCTTTGCGCTTACGTTCTTAACGATATCGTTGCCGCTCTGGGGTGAGCTCTCCCACAAAGCTTTCATAACATACCATTCACTTTCACCGATCTTTGGTGCCATAGTGATGCTCCTTTACTATAATCTGTAATATTACATTGTAATGTTACATCGTAACATCTGCTTTGTCAATACCTTTTTTATTTTTCTTCAAAAAGAAAAGATGCGCTTTGTATGCACATCCTTCATAAAAGTTATTTTCTCGCCGCAACCAGTGTCCTTGGGCTAATGCGCGGCTCATCTTCAGTCAAACCAGCCGTTTCCAGAATCCTTTTTCTTCCCTCCTCTGTTCCCCATTCCTCATCAAAGTTCTTTGCCATCCACACAGGTCCCATCACACCAATTACTTTTATATCATTAAATCCGGCTGATGCTGTTTCTTTTATCAGTTCATCTGGATGATGAAAGTACCATATGTCGTCCTCTGCGAACTGCCTTTTAAGCATTCTTTTTGTCTTGTCATAATACTCATCGTTCCAAAACTCACCGCTCTGCAGCGCATAAAAAAGCGAAGCATATTTTGTTATGCCAACACCAATAAAAACACCGTCTTTTTTCAGCACCCTTCTCGCTTCTGATAAAGCCATGAGCCTGTCTTCTTCTTTTACAAGATGATACAGCGGTCCGTGAACTAACACAGCATCAAAGCAGCTGTTATTAAATTCTAGCTTTCTTGCATCACCAACAGTCAGCGATGCGATTTTTTTCTCTGCCATTCTGTTTTCTTTTTTTGCCGTTTCGATATGTTTTGGTGTAAGATCAACCAGATGTGTTTCATACCCCTTTTCTGCAAGCCAGAACGAATATACACCTGTTGCTCCGCCGATATCGCACACTTTTGCAGGCGGTTTTGGAAAATATCTTTCGATTAGTTCTTTGGTTCTGTAGAGTTCAAAAGACCCTATTCCTTTTGCAGTCCTTGTCTTTTCCTCATAGCCTTCGTAAAAACCTACAACATTTTTCGTTATATCTCTGTTTGCCCCATCTTAATTCTCCTTATTTTTTCTTAACATTGTAAAAAAATAACTATTTTTTGTCAAGCCGCTCTTTATTGCTTCCATAGTTTTTATGACTAAAACAGTTTAATTCCATATTCACTTGTGATATATTATGATAGTCAATATGTGCCGTACCCGGCATGCATTTCGAGGAGGTTTATCATGAAGATCACTAAGCAAAACGAAAGCATAATCTGGACAAACCCGACCCCTGTACTCAACTCTAGACACAGCTATTTCCCGTTTGCGTGCGAGCTCGACAACGGCGATATACTCGCTACTCACCAGATGGGTGAAGCGTTCGAGAGCGTCAACGGCACGACCCGCCTGTGCATCAGCCATGACAAAGGTAAGACTTTCGAGCTTCTGCCTGTGTTTTATAACAAGACCGGACAGGATATCCCGACTACTGACTCTCTTAAAGCCACCAATGTGGGCGGCGGCAGAGTCGCCATGATAGGCTATGAATACGAGCGTCCCGACCCCAGCCAGCCGATAGGCAACCCCGAAACGGGCGGAGTGCAAAACTCGTATATTATATTTCTAATATCAAACGACAACGGCAAGACGTGGTCAGTACCGCAGCGTGTGCCGTCAACGTTCAAAGGACCGATAGAAGCTTCAGCGCCTCTGACCGTGCTTCAGAACGGCGACTGGGTAACGCCTATAACCTCATTCATAACATGGGAAGGAGTTCGCCTGGAGCCGTCCTGCGGACGTCTGCTGCGTACCAGCGACGAAGGCAAGACGTGGAACGACGACGTTATATGTATGGACATGGGCGAAAACGTGTCGGCATATGAACAGCGCCTGTGCCAGCTAGAAAATAGCGGCAGTCTCGTCAACATAGCATGGTGCGAAGACCTCGTCACCGGCGAATCGTTCAACAATCAATATACTATATCCTACGACAACGGACAGAGCTTTGAAGGGCCGTTCGACACCGGCATTTTCGGGCAGGCTTCCAGCGTCTGCGCCATCGGCGAAGACAGGCTGCTGGCTCTGCACGCTATGCGTAAAGGTACAGACCGCCCGGGTATCTATGCCTATGTGGTCAATCTTGAAAACGGCAAGTGGGATATAGAAACAGAAAAAGTCATTTGGGAGCCGGACACACCAATCATCAAAAGCGAGAATGCAGCTGCTGTATTTGCATATCTTAAGTTCGGGCAGCCGGGCGCAATCATGCTCTCGGACGGCAGCATACTTACTACGCACTGGACTATCGAGAACGGACAGGGTAAGACGATCGCTATGAAACTGGATATAAAGTAAGGATAGAAGATGAAACGAATAGAGTACGTTGAAAACAAACTGAAAACGGACGAGCCTAGCGAATACACATCTCTGTTTGGCGAAGAAACGCTGGCAAAGACGACGGCGTTCCACCGCTCTATGGGTGAAAAGTACACCATCACACCGCTGAGACACTTAAAGAACCTGGCAGAGCGCCTCGGCCTTGGCGATATCTACCTCAAAGACGAGTCCCAGCGCCATCCGCTCAAAGCGTTCAAGCTGCTGGGTGGCTCTTATGCTGTCGCTAACTTTTTGTGTTCTCAGCTCGGTAAAGACATCGCTGATACTACCTTTGAAGAGCTGAAGGACAACGGGCTTAGCTTCACGTTCGTGGCTGCTTCGGACGGCAACCATGGCAAATCTGTGGCGTGGTCTGCGCACGAGTTCGGCCAGGGCTGTATAGTCTACATGCCCAAAGGTACAGTACCGGATAGGGTCTCTGCTATAGAGCAGTTCGGCGCAAAGGTTATAGTCACGGAAACCAACTACGACGGCTGCGTGGACATAGTAAACGAGCTATGTGAGCAAAACGAAACGTACATCGCCATCCCCGACACCGGGCAGGCAATAGATGAACAAGTACCGCTGCACGTCATGCAGGGCTATGCGACTATGTTCGTCGAGGTCATGGAACAGCTGGGCGGCGTCATCCCCACCCACGTGTTCCTGCAGGCAGGCGTGGGCAGCTTCGCTTCCGCAATGACTGCGTGCCTTGCAAACAAATATAAAGACAACTTACCCAAAATATTCATAATGGAGCCGCACAACGCAAACTGTTTCTTTGCCTCCGGCAAAGCTGCAGACGGCAAAGCGCACAGCGTGGGCGGCGAGATGGACAGTATAATGGCGGGGCTTTCGTGCGGCGTGCCCAACCCGCTTGCGTGGGAGATTATAAAGCACTCTGCGACAGGCTTTGTTTCCGCAGACGACACCATCACGGCTAACGGTATGCGAATACTTGCAGCGCCCCTCCCCGGTGACCCTGCCGTTACGGCGGGCGAATCGGGCGCGGTCGGCACAGGCGTTATAGAGTACGTCATGCGTGCGGACGAAGAGCTGCAAAGCGCACTAGGCCTTGATAGAAACAGCGTCGTGCTCCTCTTCTCCACCGAAGGCGACACCGACACGCAGAACTACCGTGAGGTGGTGTGGCACGGCAAGTTTGGGGAATAGAATGGTATAAGAAAAGCCGCATCGGTTGAGAAACTGGTGCGGCTTTTTTGTTTTATTTAACTGAAAACGCTTTTACGCCTGTTAAAGCCCCATTTCTTTCTTCATCCTGTCAAGCTCTTCGTCTACCGAAGCAGTACCCTTGGCGGCGTATTTCTTCTCAAGCTCTCTGGCATCGTCGATTGGTTCTTCATTCAACTCAGCCATAGACGTGGCTTCGTCCAGCATGCGGTCCGCTTTTTCTTCCATACGCTTGAAAGCGCCCATTGCGCTCTCGGACTCCGCCGCAGTCGAAGTAGCTTTGTTGATTGTCTCCTGTGTTTTGGCGACGGCGACTTTTGCCTTGACCATCTCTCTGCGTGCTTTTAGCGCTTCGATATCGTCAGTCAGTTTGTCGTGCATCTGCCTCATCTTTGCGGCGTTTTCGCTGGCTGCGGCATATGCGGTCTTCAGCCCTGCGCCCGTCGCTTCAAGCTCCTGCTTCTTGCTGATGAACACACGTGCGTCAGCGTCTTCGCCGGCCTGCAGCGCTTTCTTCGCAAACTCGTTGTACTTCACAACTTCCGCTTCGTTCTCGTCCACAAGCCTCTTAGTGCGCTTCTCTTCCGCCATCACGCCGGCAGTCTCACGCTTCACCTCGGCCAGGTCCTCCATAAGGTCACGCATGTACTGGTCTATCATCTTTGCCGGGTCTTCCATATTATCGATTGCTGCATTGACGTTAGCTTTGATAATATCGCCGAATCTCGCTAATATACCCATATTCTTATCTCCTTATCTTTATTGATACACTGTTTGCAAACAGCGCTTAAACAACATAGTCTGCCTTACGTGCTCGGGTCGTCGTCATATTTCTTTCCAAGCACCTGCGCTTCCTTGTCCCCGAACTTTTCAAGTGGTTTGCTCAGCATCTCCTCTGTCTGCTTCGCTTCAAGGTTCTTCTGCTTCTTTGCGTTCCTCCACCACAGGAACAATACGGTCAATATTATTATTGTTCCGAAGACTATCAGCACTATGATCCACGGCGACCTCGTGATCTTCATTATGCGGTCTGCCGTATCTTTGAAGGCCTTGCTGAAAAACTCCTCATCGGACATATTTTCATAATAATACCTGTCGATATATTCAAGCAGTATCTCACCTGCTTCAGCGTCGACTACCGATTTTGCCTGGGTTCCTGTAGTATACCAGGTCATATATTCGCCCGAATTTCGCTCATAGAAAACCAGGATAACATGCGCTTCGTCCGTGAAAAGCTCGTCATACTTTCTTTCGCTGAACACCTGCATATCGTCCATATCCGGAGAATACAATCCGTCGATGTCATCAGTTATATATACGTAGGGCTGCACGCCCGTTTTGTTATAGAAATACTTAAGCCCGCTCTCCAGCGTGACGGGATTGTTTATCCACCCTGCTTCGTCGGTATAATAGTCGGTCTCGTTTGCCGAGCCTTTGGGAAGCGCTTCTCTTTCGATCGTTGAAGGTATGATAGCAGTGTTTCCGCCAGGGTTCGTATTGCCGCCGCCCGAGCATTTGCTTAGCACTATCACTAATACAATTACCAAAACTACGATAAAAATGATCCCGAAAGCCTTAGGCGCACACCCCGAATTGCGGCTGACTCCCGAAGAGCCTCCGGAGCTGCTATATGAACGGTTGCTGGTCGGCCGGTATGAAGAGCTAGTCGGTCTGTAGCTGCTTGATGAACTGCTGCTCCTGCTGCTGTAGCCGCTTGATGAACTGCTCCGTCCGCTGCTAAAGCTGCTTCGGCTGCTGCCCGAACTGCCCCGGCTTATCCCGGAGCTTCTGCTCGAATGTCCGCCGCCGCCTCTGCTGCCGCCGAAAGAACCGCCGCCGCCTCTGCTGCCGCCGCCTCTGCCCATCCCTTTGCCCTCCAAAAATTAATATTACACTTATAAATTAGCATGTCTGTGTTTCTTTGTCAATTTTGTTATTCCGGCAAACACACACTGTTTTTTACACACTTAAAAACCATGTATTTTTTTAATTAAACAGCCGATATCGGATCGCTCTGTCGATAAATCATTGCCATTTAGAGGTAGTGTAGCCCGGCAAGTTTGGGGAGTAAAAGAGTATAATAAAAGCCGCATCGGTTAAGAGACAGGTGTGGCTTAAAAATATCTGCTTATTTTGAGGCGGTTATAAAAATCCATCCTTTTCTAGAAGTAGTATCAATAATTATATTACTAAATCCCGCTTTCTCCAGCGCAGTTCTATAATCGTTCGGGACTCTAAATTGTGAAAAATCATACCACTTTGAACCTTCTTCCGGCAGTCGGTTCATAATATAAAACTTTCCACCTTCTTTTAATACCCTTTTTACCTCTAATATGTCATTGCTGATGTCTGGCCAAAACTGTATTGTTTCAAATGAAGTTATAACGCTAAACAGATCATTGCTAAACGGCATTTGTGAAACCGATGCTTTTATTACTTCTACATCGCCTGATGAAATTCTCTTACGATTCTTTTTTGCCGCGGCCAAAACCATATCGCTTGAATAATCAATTCCATATGCTTTTTCGTTCGTTTTTTCAGACATCAATGCTAATAGAGTTCCGCCTCCACAGCCAATATCAAGAACCCTGTCGTTTAGCTTTATATCCATTTTCTTCACTAGCCATTTGTGTACATATCGGTGGATTTGATTCATCAAGATTATAATCAATTTGCCTTTTATTCCGCTATATATATCTTTTTTAATAACTATTCCTTTTTTGCTCAAAGCCTGTCCTCCAATACATATATTGTCCCGAATATAAGAACTCCCTACTGCATCATATCCTTCACCTTAATATCAGGATGCTGGTAATAATGCCCCGCCTTTACCACCATTTTTAACACTTCTCCCCGTTTGCCTCATCCATCCTCTTTCTTATTATCCCAAGCGATTCGTTCATGTTCTTTAAAGCAATAAAATTTCTGTAATTATTATACAATATCTTACCGTTCCCGTAAATCCTGATACTCATAGACAAAAAAAGAGCGCTTCTCCCAGCGCCCTTTCGCTCATCTCTATTACGATTTTCCCTTTCACTTTCTTATGCATCCTGCTGCCTGTTCCTTATCATTATCACCGCCGAGTAAACTATTAGCTGTATGAAGAACATGGGGAGTATCCAGAACGACACCGGCTGGGATATTGCCTTGAAGAAATCCAGCACGAATACGGCAGCGTAGAGTATCACGCCGGCTATCAGCCCGGATAGACCGCCCAGTGCAGTGTCGGATAGCTGCTTTTCGTCCATCCATTCCCTCACCGGCTTTTTGCGCATCTTCACTATCCAGAAAACCACTATCATCACAAGAGGTATCAGGGCAAGCCCTGCCAGCAATATCGCAAAAGACCCGCTGAAACGCTCGTCTACTATGAGGTCCGTTTTTGCCACTATGACTCCGAGTACGCCAAGCACACCCGAAACAAGTGATATCTGGTGCACGGATAAAAACAATCCTTCTGCGCTATTTGCAAGCGCTTCAAACAGCCTGCCGCCTTCTCCTTGCGCTCTTTTTACGGCGGCCAGCCCGAATGCCATCGCCGCCATGTGCAGCCCGGCAAAGCAGTAGAGCATTACCCACTCATTCGTTACATCGAAGAGCAGATACTCCTTGCCAATGTCGGAGAGTATAGCAAGGTCTGAAAACAGCATAATGCCTGAAAGCAGCACGAGGACGTAGAGCACAGAGCTCCAGAACCTTCCCGTGAGTGTTTTAAGCGCCTGCGCCAGAAGGTAGATATGAAATAGTCCTGCTATAAACAGTGTCGGAATGATCAGGTTGCCTATCGTTCGCAGCAAGCCCGTCAGTACCGGCTGCTGCGGTGTAAGGTTCGTCTGAAGATACACATATGCCGCCACGCTGTACGCCAGCATCAAGAACGCCGCCACGCTGAAAATGTTTATTAATGCTTTTCTTTTCATTACTGTCTACCTCCGTTTTCTTCTTCCAGCCAGAATATCTCCTCTACTGTCTTGTCAAACACCTTTGCTATCTTCAGCGCTAGCAAAGCCGAAGGTACATACTTGCCCTTCTCCGTTGAATATATCGTCATCCTTGAAACACCCACTCGGTCTGCAAGCTCCTGCTGAGACATCTCGTTTTTCTCAAACCTTTGCTTTCTTATATTGTTCATCAATTTCATATAACCACCTGCAATCCGCTTTGGTTCGTTCTGTTTACCTATATCGGCATTGTAAAGTATTCTTTACATATTTTCAAGTATTTTTTATATCTCCCCTTCATACCTTACCCTGCTTCGCATCAAACAACTGTACACAAAAAGGCGCTTTTTGCGCCCTTTTGTGTTTATAATATTGCATTTAATGGTAGTATTTTGCATCGAGCTTTGTTATAATCTATATACTACCTTTGGGAGGACAAACATGATAGATGAAAACGGCAGCGGCAGTTCAAGTCTTGAAGACAAATACGGTTTTGGCGGTTGGCTGGCATTATTCCAAATACGTATTTATATAGGCCTTGCAAGCATGTTGCAAATTGTTACTACTCATTATATACCGCTGGGGTATAAATTACTTGATATCGTTATAATTGCACTTTCTGTCGGAACACTTATACTTTTCTATAGAAAACAAGCAGCATTCAAAATAGTCTACATATTCACCGTTATTGCCGTGATAATCATGTACCTCATAATTCATGAATACTATTACCTGATAGGCAGTGTTGTCGTGGAAACAATCATTATCATTGCACTATTTCGATCAGAACGTGTTAAAAACACTTTCGAACAATAGCCCCACTTTTCCTACAGTTCCGCAATGTTTTTCCCTGCACCTATAGACGGCAGCAGTCCGGCTATTATGATCACCGCTGCGCTTATTCCTATAACGCCCGCCGGCGCTGAAAGCATCAGTATAGATTCTTCCTGCATACCTGCGGAAAGAAACGCAGGCAGCGATGCGCTGACAATAAGCCCTAGTGCAACTCCGCTAAAAGCTATGATAGCGCACTGTGCTGTAAACAACCGACGCAGTGTTTTTCTTTTCATGCCCATCAACAGCAGCATGCTATACGCTTCTCTTTGTCCAAACAGCGCGATCTTTATCCACGCCGCCGTTAGAACTGCAGAACACAGCAAACTGAAAACACCGGCTGTCAGCAGATATCCCGCTTCTTTAGTCTGTGCATCCCACTCTGACTGAAGCTGCTCGTTCGGGTTTGCAACGCTAAGTCCGAGCGGCATTATACCTTTGGCTACGCTCTCGGCGCTTCCCATATCTTCGATACGCACCTTTGCGCCTGTATAGCCCGCAGGCTGACCGTTCTGCTGCAGAAGCTGTTTTGCCGCATATAAGCTTATGTATGCTAAAGCTTCACCGCTTTGCTCATCGCTTTTGAGTACCCCCGATATTTTAGACACTATCGGTCTGGCGCTGCCTTCAATGCTGAGCGCCGTGCTTTCGTGCAGCCAGTCGATCTCCAGCGATTCGTCTATTGCTTTATCATTTTGTTTGAATAGCTTTAGCGCCTTTTCATTCAGAACGATATACGGCATCATACTGCTGTCCGGAAATATACCGCCGCTTAAAAATTCGTCCTCCAGATAATCACCATTGATTCCGCTCAGCATTATCTGGGCGCTATATTCGCCTGCAGTTATTTGCGCGGGAACTGTAAGTATAGGCGTAACAGCAGTCACTCCCTCTTTTTGCGAAAGCTCCAGCACATCGTTATCAGTAAGCCCGGCCGCTCCCGGTTGCACCTCCAGCTCATACGGCTGCGCTTTCTGTTCACCCACAGTCACTATCACTGCGCCGGCAAAGCAGAAGCAGAACATCGCTATTGCCATACCCAGCGCCGGCAGAACCGCCCATCTGCCTTTTAAGCTCTTTACGGCAACTCGAAGCAGATCAAAAATCTTCATTGTTCTGTTTGCCTTTCCTGTTTTTTATAACCAGAAAGGTCGTAACTGCCGCAATTATACCTGCGCCTATTACCAGTGATATCCACCATTGTCCGGCTGTTTCCTCTTCTTCCTCCGGCTGTTCCGGCTGAGAGTTTATCACCGGTGGATTGATAGCTGTGTTAAAATCTGTTTCCTGAACGAACTCCTGCCCTGCGGAATCTTCGAATATCAGCTTTATTTTACCTGAGGTATACCCATATTTATCCTCTCCCTGATAGCCTTCGCTCATTATCTTGGTTCCTACAAAAACATTCATCTGCGCAGGCATGGCTGTGCCCGGTTCCATATTTCCTATAAACGCCGTTTCAGAAGGTATCAGTCCCGGCACGTCTAGCTCTATCCTTACGTTATATGCTCCGCTTCTTCCCATGTTCATCACCTGAAAATCGAGCGGTATGGTATCGCCGGCATTGACAGATTCCGGTGCCTGAGGCGACTCTAATTCCAAACGCATAGTCTGGCTCACTTCCACCATGACAGTCCCCCCTGAAGCAAGCGTCATAGCGTCGCTATTGTCATACTCCATGCTGATAGCAAGATAGTACCGCTGTGCAGGAGTTTCCATGTCAGTTTTATACTTCACCTTTATCCGCCGCTTCTCCCCTTCCTCCATCTCGTCGATAAAGATTACGTTTGAATCTTCTAGCAATACGAAGTTCTGCGAATCGCTAACGATAGTCACAGACATGTTCTGAACAGCCTGGTCTTTACTGGTGTTCTCCAGCGTTATTTCAGCTGTGAATTCCTCTCCCGCCATTACCACCGATGGGTCTATCTCGTATCCGCTGACTATAACTTTAGGCTGAGACTTTGGCACTTCCGGCTTAGGCGTAGGCTCAGGTGCGTTTGGATCTTTGCCATCGGTTATTCTTACATATACTGTGAAGATACCCTGCAATGGCGTACCATCTGCCAAAACCGCCGTCACATCTATGCTTACAGGGTAGACACCGTTATACCTTAGCTTTGTAAGCGGCAGGTCGAACCGGACAAGATATGAAGAAACGGTACCTCCGCCCTCTACCACGTTATCTGCAAGCGTTATGCCTTTTTGATAGTTGCTGTATACAAAAGGCGATGAAGCCCCTCCAAGGTCAGGCGTTGCTGTAATAATGTTGTCTCTTATTTCCCCGTCAACGATAAGAGGCAATACGATTATTGCTTTACCGTTCTTTACCGTCGGGTCATACCCGTCTTTGAATGCCTTCTCCATCCCTGCATATATGTGCTCGTTGTCTATTTCGAATCCCGTTGCTGCAGCCGGTCCGTCGTCTTCCGGCTGTGTCGTTGGCTCGACCGTGGGCTCAGGTGTCTCACCTTCCAGCTGTGTCGCAGGATCAGCTGGTGGTTCAGATGTTTCGTCTTCCGCAAGTACCGCTGCTGGCAGCATAACCGTCAGCATTAGTATCATTGAAAGAAAGCAGATCGCTTTTTTCATTGTCTTTCCTCCTGTATTTTACCGTGGTACAAAAAAACTATCCTGTCAGTATTCATACACTGTCTTTTGTCTGAACAAAAAGATAGTATCGTATAGTCGCCGTAGTTCGAAAGCGCACCCAGCATGCCGCCCAGGTGTTCCGCTTCCTTCTCTGTGAGTTCTCGGGCAGCTTCGTACATCAACAGTATCTTCGGGTTTGTTACTACCGCCCTTGCCATTGCAACGGTCAGTTTCTCGTATTCACTTAGCCGGGCAGGTAAGGCATGTGCCAGATGACTTATTCCGAACGCTTTGAGCATATCCATAGCAGCTTCTTCCTGCTTTACACGCAAATCCCCTTGTACCGCAAGCGGCATAGCGGTATTATCAAGGACGCTCAAGTCTTTTAATAGCCCCGGCTTGCTGGTCACTATTCCGAAGTAACAGCTTCTGAACTTTGCGGCTGTATCCGGGCTCATCTTATGCACCTCTTTGCCAAGCACATAAACGCTTCCGGCGCTCGGGCGGTTTATTCCCGCAATGATCTCCATCAACGCCTTTTTACCGCTGCCCGGCGGGCCGCATATCGCAATGTGCTCTTTTTCTTCTATCGCCAGGCTGACTCCGCCAAGCGTCCGTACTGCACCGCCAGTCATCACGACCGCATCCTTCACTATTACAACCGCACTCATTCTCTCACCATCGTCATTATCCCCGCATCCATCTCGCATACGGTGTCGCAAAGCTCGTCTATATCGCCTTGATTATGACTGGCAAGTATGATTGTCTTGCCTTTGCCCCTCAGGCCTTTTATCAGTGTGCGCATTTCTTTTACACCGTGCTTGTCAAGCCCGTTGAGAGGCTCGTCAAGTATCAGTATAGAAGGGTCCTCCATGATTGCCTGCGCTATCCCCAGGCGCTGCCGCATACCCAGAGAATATTTACCTACCGGCTTCTTCATAGACGGATCCAGACCAACTCGATGTATCGTTTGCCTTATCACACCATTGTCTATCTTTCTTTTGAGTGACGCTAAAATCTGCAAATTCTTTGCTCCGCTAAGCGAAGGAAGAAACCCCGGCGTCTCTATTATCAACCCTATATCATCGGGGAAATCACAGTCTTTGCCTACCTGCTTATAGTTGACATAAATCTTTCCCTTTGTCGGCAGCAGAAAACCGCATATGCACTTCATTAGGACCGTCTTCCCGCTTCCGTTGTTTCCGACTATACCGTGTATCTTGCCCTCTTCAAAGTCTCGGGAAACCTCTGTCAGCACTGTCTCTTCGCCAAATTTTTTGGTAACTTTCTGAACACTTATGGCTACATCCATAATAGGTTTCCCCTTTCCGATTTTTTTCGCATTGTCATCTTATCTTTCATAATTAATGCTACCCTTCCGTTCCTGAGAAATTAAAATTATATTTGCGTACCGACCTTAGGGTCAGCAGAAAGCACAATAGTATCAGCACTCCGAAAACCGCATATGTCATCCACAACCTGGGCAGAAGATCATACCCGAAGTTGTGCATATGATATGTGGCATGGTTTAACGGCGAAAGCCAGCCTACTGCAACGTTTGCCTTATACATCAACTCGTCCGGCAGCTTGAATATGGTTTTCAGCAGCTGCGGGTTAAGCAGGAATCCAAACAGGCTGAAAACAAAAACGCTTATCACTCCCGCGAGCTGTCCCCTGCTTATATTGAAGAACAGCATTATGAACGCCATAAGCAGAGCATAAAGAAGCATAAGCAGAAATATAGTTGCCATGCATTCATACGGCGTACTCATCTCCAGAGTCTTTACAAGAGCGGGCAGCGCAACCGCCTTACCGGCTCCCGAATACCCTAAGATAGCTGCTGTTTCGCTCCACATGTTGCCCACAAACGACTGCCCCATACAAACAATAGAAGTCGAGCCGAGTATGAAAAGCATATATATCAGCGTCGCCAGCGCTATGTATACCGCTTGTCCTGCAAGCCATGTCTTTCGGTCTATCCTTGAAAGGTAATACGGCGTACCCGCAGACAAGAACGGCATATCCGCAAACAGCAGCAGCAGCAAGAGCGATGCCAGAAGTATCGAGTTGCTGTCACCAAAAGTCCATACGAACGCTTCAACTATCTGCATAGTAGTCTCGTATTCCTTCGCAAACTTCACAGCCTTGTCCGAGAGCATGAAGCACATTATAAAGGCAAGCGCAAACGTTACGATTATGCGTGGGTTCTTTCTCCACTGGCGGAAGTTATACATAGTTACTGAGCTTATTTTCTGTATACTAGACATTGTTCAGCCTCCTTTTTGCAACAACGGCAAACAGCAGGCTGACCAGAGCCGTCAGTTCCAGCAATAGGATTATCACACCGAAGCTTCCGAGCGGCCATGCTTCCGAAGGAAACAGCCACTGCTTTGGATAAAACACATATAAGCTCCCAAGATAACGCTCGTGTAATATAATCAGTATGTAATAGATTATAAAAGGAGAAGCATAAGCCATATACTTGCTGCCCGTTGCCGATGCGAACGTAAACCCTGCAAGCGACCAGAAAGCGCCTGAAAAGAAAAGCACTGCGGCGATAAGCAAAAGCTGCGCAAGATACGGCTGTGCGATCTGTTCTTCCATCAGTGCATATTCCATCGGTGTAAACACAAGGTATGATATGAAGTATGCGGCAAGTATGCCTACCAGAAGCACCAGCCCTCCAGACAGTCCGCAGGCAATTATCTTAGATTTAATATACTGCTTTCTGCAAGACCGGTGCAGATACAGCTTAATGTAGCCGCTTTTCACGTCGTCTACAAACGCCGTAGTAAACGGCAGGGAGCAGACTATAGGTATAGCCATGGTCACCCAGTCGGTAGACAGCGCATTTATTATAAGCTGGGCATGATAACCGTTTGGCAGAGGAGACGTGCTCCTTGCCGCCGTGATTATGTCCCCCAGCGATGAGAAGGCTATCGCAAGAATAAGCCCGACTACTCCTGCTATAAAGCCCTTTCCTGTCAGCGCCCTTTTTATATCTGATGATGTCGTGTGTGCTTTCATATTTTTATGTACATATCCTTTTCTCTCATTTTGGATCTGTGATCGACTCGTAATCAGTGATGATGCTTGCGTCTATTGCATTCAGCACTAATATGCTTTTTTCTTGATTTTGCATCCAGTCTGTTTTGACATCTCCAATAAAATTCCATGCAGGAACCATCATATATTGGTCTGAATTATCTTTAACTGGTTCCCTGACCATTCCAAACTCTATTCTCAATATTGTTATTTCTGCTGATCTCCCCCATAGAAAATGATAAAAGACATCTTTCTTAAACTGTTCCAGCACGTCATCAAATCGCATCAGTTTTACATTATCATTTAGTTCTTCTATAACCTCACTAAAACTTACACAATTCATATATAAAATTCCTTTGTCATCGGCAACAAATTGAATGTACTCTCTTGTATAAGGTTTTGCATATGCCTCCCCTTCGGTTCCAACCGTTGATGTCGGATCAATGTATAGAGAATGATAGTCACCATATTTTCGTGCGTAACAGAAAACATACACTTGTCCCAAACTGGTTTCTACACGATCGTTCCATAAATACTCTATTGAGCTTTTAATATCGATAGTTTTTTTGTCTACCATCGCATATTCTTCTTCAAATAAAGTTGATATAGCATTTTTTACAATGGTTTGTGCATGCTCAAATTTTATATCCGAAGCGTTTTGTTTAGTACCGTCGCCTAACTTATTTGAATAGGAGAAGACTTTATTAAATTCCCTAACTCTTAAGTAGCAGTTATCTACTCTGCCGTCTGGATAGGCATATGCACTAAATCTCATAATACTGTTGTCATCGTTGTAACTCTTCACACACAATTGACTATATCCATTCTCGATTTCTGTAAATTCCAATGAGGCTTCCTTATTGTTAGAAGAAGCCTTTTTATACTCCTCGTCATAATAATCCAGATAATCCTCAACATCAGACCGATATTTGTCAAGTATTGTATGCTTGCTGACTTCTTTCTCAAAATCAAGTTTCTCTCCTAAAATATCTTGTTTAGTAATATCTCCATCATACAGCTTACCATCCAAAAAGAAGTCAACTGCCATTTTTATCATATCCATTCCAAAATTCCCAGGCTCGATCAAGTATACCGGCACATTCTCCGGTTCCACGGGCATTTCAATATCCATGCTGACACTAACGCTGCATTCCCCGATTTCAGTATTAACGCTCTTTTTTTCACTCCAGACGATCCTGTCTTCCGTTTTCTCCAACTCCTCGTTTGACTCAGCTTTCTCCAAAACGGCTTCTTCCAGACTTCCGCTGCCCTTGTTAACTACAGCGTCGCTTTCCGGAGTTGCTTGGCAGGCAGGCAAAACAAGCATCAGCATTACTATTACCATTATCAATATCTTCTTCATATAAGCCCGCCTCTATCTGTTATCAATATCCCAGATTTCTGTCTATAACGCTCCCGTTAACTGCGTTGATTGTCAGGAAACTGACTTCTTTCTCTTCTTCTGTGCTGTAATTATTTGTTTCCCACGAACCGATAAAGTCCCATACAGGCACATATAAATATTCATCTTTATCCTTCTTTTTTAAACGAAACATGCTCATCTTTATTCTTTCTATTGTAAGCTTGCTATACGACACGTTCGGTGCTATCCACACACCTTTATAAAATATTTGCTGCTCAAATATATCCATGATCTCATCAAAACCTAAAACTTCAACATTTTCATTAATTATTTCAGTAACTACTCCAGGGTAACCATGTGAATATCCAATTAATCCACTATCATCAATAACAATTCGAATTTTTTCTCCCGGCCATATTGCTTCATACTCAACATTATCTTTTTCAAAGCCCTTGCAAGTCTGATACACCTGTGTCCTTATCCCGTTTATTTGAGGTTCAAAATTAAATATATAACATTTAGGTACGTATTTATTTTCTAATATTTCTACATCTCTAAAAACAGTAAATGTCCCCAGCTCAGCAGTATTTAATACTAATCCATTTATACCCATCATTTCCAATGTCTCTTCAGCTAAGCTCAAAGCTTGCGTGAAGGTAGTTTCCATTCCTTTAATATCCCCATCAATTTCCAACACACCTTCATAGACAAATATGCTGTCATCATCACCAAAACTCATTGTGCTAGTTTTTCCGTCACTATAAACTAATATACTAAATATAGCGGGCCATATTTTCCCTGTATCTGCCTTCACATGCAAGCCCACCGCCTTATTCCTTCTATCCACAAATTCCGTAGTAACTTGATTCCATTCAGGTAAATCCAAGGCAGCTTTTGTAGATAGATTTTCCAGACCCATTATCCAAGTATTATATGAAGCAATCAACGAACTCTTAGTATTTTCATCAATCGTTGTATCACTTTTAATATTTGCAATCACTGACTCCAATTGTATGATTTTATTCTGGAAAGTCGCTTTTGCCGTCATGGTTGGGAATTCATACTCATATATAGGCTTGTTCCCCATTAAAACCTCTACCGCCCTGTCCGCATCCTTTTCTGTAAAAAGATACGGCTCGACCTTCGCTACTGAAACAGATCCGTCCGGTTCGTCTACAACTGCATCTATATCAACAGTAAAAGTACCGTCCTGAAACTCAAAATGATCCTGATATTTCAGGGCAAGCTCTTCCGTCTCATCCGGCTGAGGTTCATCGCTGTTCTCCGCTTCTTCCGTTTCCGGAGTTTGCGTTTCTCCGTTGTCTGTAGGCGCCGCTGTATTTTGTATCATCTCTTCAAGGTCGTCTTTCTGAGTAATCACTTGCTCCTCCGGCGTAGGCTGGCAGGCAGGCAAAGCAAGCATCAGCATTATTATTACTATTATCAATATCCTCTTCATTTCATTCTGCCTTTATCTGTTCTCAATATCCTCGTCTCCTGTCAATGATGCTTCCGTCAATTGCGTTTATTGTTAACAAAACCTGAAAAGGTTCGTTTGTTTCTATCACTTCATCATTCTCCATAAATGTTATTTTATAATCGCCATAAAAATCCCACACTGGTATTGATAAATATTGGTTGTTTTAATTAGCCACTTTAATATCCATCATCCCTAGTTTTGCTTTATTAATCTCTAGAGAAACGTTGTGTTCGTCACTGAATCCATGCATAACGATATACTTATCAAATCGCTCCATTATCTGTTCAAAAGGAAGCAGTGCCGCTTCACAAGATAGAATCTGTTTAATTTGCCTTGGCGAAGTATAGCTCAAATAATAAACGCCTTCTTCAGTAACGCTTACTATCAATTCTTCATCAATCGGAGGAGATGAATAGGTCACCTCTTCGCTAAAAGCAATATCTATTCTTGCGGCAGTGGCAGCTCCACGCCAGCCGTCACTGGGTAATATTGCATAGTTGCTATCTACTCCATTAAGCATTCTTTTATATATAAAAACGTATCCATATGGTCTTGTGTCTCCTTTATTATCTATATCCCCCATAACACCAATTTCCACAAGCTTTAGTTCACTTGCTAAAGCTTCAAGAAACGCTTTGGTCTCTTCTTTACCTTCATCTATACTAAAATAATTCTCGTCAATATACTCTACAGAATTTGAGGACGGTACACCGACTCTTCCATCCGACAGATATATGTAGTATTGCCCATTACCCGGCATTGCATTGAATCGCACCATTTCGTATAAATTTTCTTCAGCTACAAGAACATAGTTCTGTTTACTGTAATTTTTTTCAGTAATTACAAACGGCTTGCTAATGTTATCATTATACAAACCAAGCATTTTAGCAGCTTCGCTATAGTTTTCAGGTGCGTCATCCAATTCTCTATATAGATGCTCCAAGTGGTCTGTCGCATGCTTTGTATCAATACCTTCTTTGTTTAGTTCAGCTATATTTTCTAATTGTTGTTCAATGAATTTCTCTATTTGTCTCTTTGTTGATGCCATTTGTGCAAAATCAAAATGGTACAATTTCTTAACATCTAATCCTAATATTTTGTTCAGCTTTGCAATCTGTGAATATTCCATATTCTTTTCTTCAAGCAAAACAATAGGTATTTTGTATTTAGGCAGAACAATTTGCGCATCGATTTTTACTGATATATTCTCACTACCTAGAGAATAATCTAGTTTTTCTGGACAATCATATTCAATTCTCTGAAAAGGAACACTAAAAGTTAAATCTTCTCTCCCATAATCATCTGATTTTTCGACCATTGAAGTTACCCAGTCGCTGCCTTTATTCACCACAGCTTCTTCCTCCGGCGTCGGCTGGCAGGCGGAAAGGACCATACATAACATAATAAAAATACTTATAACAAGTCTTATTCTCATGATATGTCTCCTCTCCGCTTTTTAAGAAAAATACGCCTTTATACCTTCGCAGATGCTCTCCGCAACGCTTTGTTGATAGTCCGGCTGCCCCAGCTTTTCTTCCTCCTGTACATTGCTCAGAAAGCCGCATTCGACCAGCACGGACGGCTGGCTTCCGCTTTTTAAAACATCAAGGCTTTCAGAGCGCGTAGTGTTTTGCGAATCAAGCGCTGTGTTCATGCTTTCCTGTATGCTCTCCGCAAGCTCTTTTCCCCCGTCCGAGCCCGGCATAAAAAGCACAAGCGGTCCGCAAACATCCGGATCGTCTTCAAAAAAGTTCATGTGTACGCTGACAACTGCGTCAGCCTCGGCATGTCTTATTATTATGCCCCTCTGAGCCATATCGCCGGGTTTGTTATCTGCAAGGGCATTTTCGTCCTTCCTTGTCATGACGACTTCTGCGCCGTCTTTTTCCAGCTGCGCTTTAAGGCACTCGGCAATAGCAAGGTTTAGCACATCTTCGTGAGTCCCGCCTGCGCCTATAGCGCCCGGGTCAAACCCGCCGTGTCCGGCATCGACAACAATAGTTAGCTCATCAAGCGGCGTTGCGGCTGCCGGTTCATCCGTTTGAGCCATAGTTGTCGCCGTTAATTTAAGCGTTTCAGTCGGATCCGGCTGCACTGTTTTCGCCAGTTTCTTTGGTAAAATAATCAGTGCAGCGCACACTAAAGCTGCCGTCAACAAAAGTATTGTCAGCGTACCTGCAAATTTTCTTTTGTTCAGCCTATATTTTCTCCTGCCTTGTTTTGCAACGTATGCTGCTTTTCCCGTGTTGTCCAACTCATTTGCTCTCCTGTCGTTATTCCACCACCAACGATCGAGCTTGCCGTCCTCTATATGGGATTCCCTATTTCACTATCATATCTAAAATCGGTTATCAAGTGTTCATCGGATTGTAATCAAATTGTAATCTCGCTTTTTTAACGGAGAAGGCAGAGACTCTCCTGCCCTCTCCAAATTTCTATCAATATCCCTGCTCCGGGTCGATTATACTGCCATCAACGGCATTGACCACCAGCAGCGAAACAGGTACCCCTTCGCCTTCAGAATAATTACCGCCGTCCTCATAATCCGCCGTCTTTGTCCCATAGAAGTTCCACACAGGCACCAGCAGTCCGTTTTCGATTGAGTTCTGCTCGGTTATCCTGAACAGTTCAAGAGACACACGCTGTATGTCTATCGTCGTAGATACCCTGCCGGGCGCTTTAGATTCGGGAAGGTATCTTATCCTCATCATGTCTTCAAACTTGTCCGCTATATCCTCAAAGGGCAGCATCGAAGCATCAGTCGTTATATTGTCCTGTATTTCAATAGGCGACATCCACCGAAGAGAGAATATCCCCCTGTCGTCGATATATATCTCAAACGTTTCATAGTCCCATAACGCAGCAAAACCGGCATTATCAGAAACACTCGTCGTACCAGTGATATATGAACAGCGCATCCCGTCCACCACACGCGCAAACTGCAGCCTGTATGCATAAAGCGCCGCAGGCGAGACAACACCGTCCACATTTCCCATGTTCTCGTTGTCCACAAGGCTCATGCTGAAAAGTTCCATATTGTCTACGCCCGCTGCCGCCAGCATGTTTTCCGCCATTTTCTGGGCCTGTCCTGGTGTAGTCGTAAGTTTTTCAAGCACCACTTCGTCTGTTATTACTGTATCTTTATCAACGGGAATCGGTGTAGACTGCCAGTAATTATCATTAACAGTATCATCATTTCTGATATCATATGACAACCTCGCATTACGCTTTACGCTCCGCCCTGAGCCGTCCTCATATTGTATAGCTTTTTCCAGGTCGTTGTTATTCTCAATACTAAAGTTTGCATCCCCTACATCGCTATCTGCCGTAAATACGTATATCCAGTAATAACATGCTTCCTTTTCTCCAGTATCACGATTGTTCAGGTCCATCAGCTTTAGCTTTCCGTCGGATGCGATCACGTTGTTTTCCTCCGGCGCAGTTTGGTATTGCTTTTCAAAACTTTCAATAACATCGTCGCACCATTCCTGCCCCTCTTCAGTGGAAAACTCTCCTTTGGTAGAAACCTTGCGCTGTTTCCATATGACCAGCATTTCTTCTATTTCCGCTTTTGTCATCACCTTCATACCGGCCTGATATTCATAAAGCGGTTCATCACCGAACAGCGCTTTGATAAACCCGTCCGTCTGCTTCTGCGTAAAGTCCGCAGCCGTCACTCTATACATTGGCACCTTGTCCGTATCCGGGAAAACCACCTGCGCATCGGCATTTATAATAAGCTTGTCCTGTGTTATCTCAGCAGCATAGCGCTCCGGTACTCCCAGCCGTTCGGCAAGAGCTCTGCTTTCCTGTTCCTCTTTCTGTCCGGGCGGCGGCGTCTGCACCGCAGCTTCTATCATCTCTTCCTGGTCTTTGCCGACTACTACCGGCTCTTCCGGCGTCGGCTGACTGGCAGACAAAACAAGCATCAGTATAATTGCTGTGACCAGCAGTAGCACACGGTATACAGCTCTGCTTTTTCTTGTTAGTCTGCAATTCATCTTGCTCATTCCTCCCTGTCCTTCAACGCACGTCCCAAGTTTTAAAAACACGCTTTGAATCTGTTTGCTGCATCGTCAGTAGCTAAGATTATTGTCTATCAAACTGCCATCAATTGCGTTTATTGTAAGGAAACTGGTTCCGTATTCTTCAATTAGAACTTGATTGTTTTCGTCAAGCTGCCATCCTCCCGGCTGCTGCTCATCATATGTATAAGTATCATAGCCAAAAAAGTTCCATGCGGGAATCAGCATATATCCTTTATTGTCTTTTCTGGCAACCATAGCAAGCCCAAGCTCAATTCTGTTTATAGTAACGGCCTGTGATAATACATGTTCATCATCATTCCACGCATAATTGATTTGCATTTGCTTTTTGAATATCTCTTTGATATCGTCAAATGGTAAAAGTTCTACATTATTGTTTGCGATTTCATTGACTTCTATAGGCTGTGAATACTCAAAGGAAAGCACTCCTGTATCATCAACGGCGATATAGACGCTTTCTGTGTCCCATGGCTCCATACATGGCTGAGTGCCCGAAGAATATCTGGACTGCTCAACATGGGAAACGCTTACTCCGTTTACCACTCTCTTGAAAAGAAATTTATATGCATATTTTTCTTCGTCCGCGTATTCTCCCAAAACTTTTGAATAGCCTGTTTGATATAGCCCAAAGCCTTCTATTCCCATGCTCTCTAAAGCGCTTTTTGCAGCGCTTAGCGCTTCTTGCTCATTTATGCTTTCAACCTTTACGTCAAGAACTATTGCGTCTTTGATCTCCCCGTTTTTGAACCATATACCTTGATTGACCGTTGAATATTTATATATCTCTATCCTCGCCAACCTTTCTTTTCCTAAATCCGCTTCGCCTTTGATCACCTGTTCACCGTTTAGTTGTTCCTCTTCATTCACTTGAACCTGTTCCTGCGCCAATGTACCGTTCTCAACTAATAGAGCATTTTCGCCCTCATACTCCGATCCATCCGAAGCGTTGAACTTCCTCGAAGCGGTGCTGCGCGGCAGCTCCGGAGCAGATTCGTATTGAACATACAGCTCTGCCAGTCTTTTTGTTGCTCTGCTCATAAGATACTCATATTCTTCAGGATCGCTCTCTTTATATTCCGGATACTCATTCGCTACCGCACATTCAATATTGCTGATCTCTATTCCTATTTCTCTTTTTGTCAGCTAATCCGACTCTTCATACATTATATTCTCACCAATCAGAGTGTTTAATACTCTGTCTGCCATATCCTGAGAAATGTTCTTTGGGCTGATATATGCCACAGGAAGTTTATTCGAATCGGGAACATATATCACAGCGTCTATTTCAAAAGCAACTTTACCGTCTTTCGTCGAAAAAGCATCTTCCCATGTTTCTTTATTTATGATTTCTTCCTGCGCTGCTTCCCTTGCAGTATCTGCAATGATTTCTTCCAATTGTCCGTCGTTCTTGCCGACAACGACTTTTTCACCCGGCGTCGGCTGGCATGCTGCAAAATTAAACAGTAATATCAAAAAAATAATAAGGGAAATACATTTGGGAATTGCTGTCTTACTATTCACGGTAATACCTCCGCAATATATATGTAACTATTCTGTAATATATAATACCTCGATTTCCACGCTGTGTCAATTATTTACAGCATATGCTTTGCTGATTTCATTCCTCTTTGCATGTAAAGCTCGCTTATGCGCCGCCTGCTGCGGTTGCTACCGGCGCTTTCCCTTCGGAATTCGATCCATCGGCAGCGTCGACAGGGCTCGGATTTGTCATCTCCATAATTTTTTCATTCGTAATCCGCGGCTCCACATAACTGCCGTCAACCGCACTGAACATGATCTGTTGTATTTCCACTGAGTCGTCACCTTCAAACTTGCAGCTATAAGTCACATATCACGTTGGAATATATTCGCCGACATCTGTTTGATCCTTGACTGACAGCAAACTGATACCCAGCTCGATTTTTGTAATGGTTATTTCAAAGACTTTTTCTTGGCTTTCCCCCCAAGTTGCGCATAGGTAATTCAGCTGGTTCGTTATCCGCTGCTGAATCGTATCAAAATCCTTCAATTGAGCCGATTCGATAACCGTCGGCCCAAGCTCCGACGCACCTCTCCACCCCAGGCTGAACACACCATTTTTATCGACCGCGATCGTCAGCTTCTCCTCACCCCATGGCGACCCAAAGCTGGGTGGGGCTTTTGGATCCATAAATAATCCCCCGGTATCATTGATTGCACGCAGATTTGATATCCTGCGCATGAATGTGAACTGCCATCCCGTCGTTTTATCAACAAAATCCTTGATGAAACTGCACATCTCTGCGGAGTACAAATCAAGATCTATACCCAGCTTATTCATGTACTCAAGCGCGATAGCATACGCATCCTCCTGTGATATATCCGGCTCGCCCGGCTTCTTCCAGGCAAAATGATCATAATCCCCGTCCATGTTCTTTTCATACCGGCTGTCGTCCGTCATGCTGGACGGAACAGCCTCCATATAATTGTCGTCCCGACAATATGCCAATCCATTCGGCTCAAACATGAAACGGGATATTATATTATCCTCATTTTTTATATTTAGAGGCCTATATTCCTTTATTTCCGCAAGGCTGCTGATCTGCGTATCTTCCACATCGTTTGTTGCCTTTTCGTAAAGCTCTTGCAAGTATTGCAATTGATTATCCGTAACTCTTTCTGTGCCTTCATACTCCTTTGCCTTGGTCAGCAGGCTCAGATAATCGTCTTTCGTTAGGAACCATCCTGCATACATCTTATAGTCGCCATCAATAAACAGACTGATAAACGAAAGCTTATCCTCTTCTGTAAACACCCTCTCCGACATCTCCGTGATTGGATATGCACTCGTTTCGGGCACGATAACATCCGCATCATATGTGATCGACAGGTACGGGTAATCGTCATAGACCTCGCTGACATGTTCTGGCGCTTCGTATGGCTCGAAATCGTCCGGTTCAACCGTCTGTACGCTTTCCAGCACATCTTCCTGCCGCCCGACGACAGCTTCTCTCTCCGGCGTCGGCTGGCAGGCTGTCAACACACTAACCGCCAGTATTGACACAGCGACAAAAGCTGCGACGATTCTGCCCTTTATGCCTGTCTTTGTCGTCTTGAACATGCCTCGAATGCGCTGCTCCATAGTCATGCGCCCGTCCGCCATGCCTATGGCAGCGTACTGCCTTCGCCCTTCGTTTCTGTTCGCAAACTGCAAAACAGTGCCTATGTATTCACGGCGTGAATTCTTTCCAAGATTGCCTAGCACTCGGCAGTCACATGCCGTTTCCATATCCTTGCGTATCAGCCTGAAGCAAGCCCAGACAAACGGATTGAACCAGTAGACAGCGCTCAGAATATTCAACAGTGCGATTATTAACATATCGCCATACTTGATATGTGTCAGTTCGTGCATCAATATATATCGTATCTGTTCATCCTTCTGTTCTTCTATATCCCCTGGCAGCACGACCTTTGGGCGAAATACGTTTATTGCAAACGGAACACTGTTATCTGACTGCACAACTAAATCAACATTTTTTCGCAGTCTAAGTTCTTTTCTGCATTCACAAAAAATGCGGACTATTCGAAGCGAAACCATTTGCCTGCCGCTCGACATCCTTTGCTTTAGCTTCACAGCATCCAGCACTGCAAGCGCTGCCGTGACCAGTGCTCCCAAAGCCCAAATAATAAATATAAGAACTGTCCAGTTTATTTCTGTTCTCACATTAATGTTAGTATCTTCCGTGCTTTGCGCCGTATAGCCGCTTGCTTCCGCCGGACTTGTCTGCGGCGCTTGCTCTGTTCCAGTGCTTTGTACCCCGCCTGGCTCTTCCGCTAAAAGTACCCCGCCGCCTGTATCCTGCAGGTAAGCGTCCGCATTATCTGTCTGCACATCGTCGGCAACTGTATTATCAGAAACATCCAACAGACTCAACGGGCTTAAGCTGCTCTCGAATCCGAACGGTATTATGAGCTTTATTACAACGAGAGCCCAGAGAGCGTACTGCATCACTGCAGAGATTTTCTTGCCCATCGCCTTGCGTACACCCAGCAGTATTGCGAACAACAACGTAAATACTACCGCATTTACTATCAGCGATGTTAATATATCCCGTAACATCACTGCTCACCGTCACTGTCCAGTTTGTCCGCAAGCGCTTTTAGTTCTTCAACATCTCTTTCAGAAAGCTGTCCGCTCTGTGCCATAGTTGCAACGAGCCGCCCCACCGAACCGAAGTAATCCTTTCGTAACAGCAGCTCTCTTCCCTCTGCACGCAGCGCATCGTCTTTTGTTATCGCTGCAGAGTATATCTTATCCTTTAAATTGCGCTCATCCGCTTTTACCAAGCCTTTTGAAGTCATGTTGCGCAGGTAGGTATGATACGTCTTATAGCTCCAGGTGATGTCAGGCTGCTCAGTCTGAATTATCTCTACTATCTGCTTCATTGTCTGCGCAGGCTTGCCCCAAAGTGCATTTAGTATTACCCATTCCGAATCCGCCAGCCGTTTCTGCATTTTTGCGCCCTCTTTCTGTCGTTACTGCTCACGACAATTGTTTGTCTTTAGCATACACGACAGATCGAGGTTTGTCAATTTCTTCTATTATGTTTCTGACAAGGCGCTTTGTTTTTTCAATTCATTGATTCGGCGATTTCGTCCTCCGCCGCCGCTAAGTCTTCGGCATTGCTTATATCCGTCGGAACTCTGAAAGGCAATACCACCCCTCCGTCGATAGCGTTTAAAACCATCAGCTCATCGCTCGTCCTCTCTGTGACATGTTCCCCGTTATCATTTACGAAATCTACATTGTGTATCAAATCATAGTATATATACCACGCCGGAACATACATCGCTTTGTCAGGCTCGTTTTTTACACCTACTATTGTCATCTTCATCTCGATACGCTCTATCAAAATGCTTGGATTGTCGAAATTCCCCTCATAGAATCCACATTCATATAACATTTGAGCCCGAATCCTGTCCTGTATATCCTCAAAGCTCTTTAGCGTCACGTTCTCAGATACTTTTTCCGTAAGCTTTAAAGGACCTTTCCAGTTGAAGTATCCTATATCTCCGTTCTCATCAACATAAACATGTACCCATTCAGGAGTCCAGGGAGCGCTGTACTCGAATGTTTCTTCTTTACGGTATCTGCCTCCTTCAACAAGTACGGTATCTATGCCGTCTATACTGAGCGCAAATTTGATAAAATATCCCCTTGATTCCAGCTTTGGGTTTTCAACATCAAACTTCAAGTCTGTTCTTGAGATCAATTCAGCTTTCTCTATGTCTACAGCTTTCATATTCGTAATACCCAGTTCGCTGAACAATTCCTGCGCCTTGTCGACCGCTTCCTGCTGCGAGATGTTTATTTCCCCTTCGATTCCTGTTCCATTCATCTCCAACAACTGGGATTCTTGTCTTGGATAGCCGGCGCTGCAATAGCTGAATGTCCGCTCTGACGCAGAGACGCTGCCGTATTTCCCGTCTTCCAAAACAACAGCGCCGCCAAAACCGTCGCCTTCAATAGACCTGTTCGTTACGACCTGCGGCTCGGAAGTCTCGGGCGCATTGCGTATCATTTCTTCGACTTCTTTTACCCATTCAAGCGATCCCTCATTAACGACATACTCTCCGTCGATATACTGTCCTCGCTTTGCCTCTATCAGCATTTCCTGATAATCCGCTTTTGTCATTTCCGCCGCCTGCATGATAACCTTGTCCTTAACAAAATAGTCCATAAGGTCGTCGATCTGTTGCTGGGTAAAATTGTTTTTTACCACTTCATAGACTGGATATGAGCTTACATCAGGGACGATTATATCTGCATCGACATTTACCTCTATATCACTGCCCTTCATGTCGACCGCTTCCGTCCAGCTCTCCGGCGCTTCATAAGGCTCTGCAATGACAGGCGTTTTCTCTTCCTGGTCTTCTGTTTGTTCCTGAGCAATTATATCCTCGAACTCACCTTTTCCAACGACCGCCGGCTCTTCCGGCGTTGGCTGGCAGGCTGTAGTAAAGCATGCAAGCAGCATTACACAAGCAAGCAGCAGTGCCGATGCTCTGCCCTTCCGGCTAGTCTTGTTTCTCATAAATATGCTGCGCAAACGCTTTTCAGCCGTTTTCTTCGTTTGCCCTGTTGCCATGCCCAGCACATAGCGCACCTGTTTTTCGGCATACATAGACAGCATCGTGCCTGCGTAGCGTTTCTTTGTCTGCATACTCATGGAGGTCGTCAGTGTATTGTCGCAGGCGCTCTCCATATCAAGATGCATCTGCTTTACTGTCAGCCAAACTATTGGGTTAAACCAATATACAGAACGCAGTAAGAGCAGCAGCAGGCTTACTATATTGTCTTTTCGTTTTATATGCGTCATCTCGTGCAGAAGCGCAAACCTTACGTTATCTTCGCTCTTTAAAAGCAGCTCTTCGGGAAGAACCACTGTCGGTTTAATGCTTGCAGTCAATGCCGGAGAGGGAAAGCCCTTTATCATAACGATCCTAATATTGTTCTTTATTGAGAGCTGCACTTTTATCTCGTCCGCCAGCTGCTGCCACTCTTTCGGGATCGGTTTTGCAGACCTAAGCTTTTTCTTAAGTTTTATCTTTGAAACACAGACCGCCGTCAGCATTGCCACAGCTCCTGCGGTCCATATAACAATCAATACCGTTTCCCACGTTATGCTGAAGCTGGAATCCCTTTTAAGCGGCTGAACAGATGTTGTATCTGCTGCTATTTGCCCCTGTGATAATATAGTTTCGTCAGCAACGCCGGGAAGCTCACCTTGTCCAAAACTAAAATCGTCCATTGTTTCTGCGCTGCTCTGGCCAGATATAACTTCGCTTTGTGGCGGAGCGTTAGTAGTCTCTGCTGCCGGAACAATAAACAGTGAAAATCCCGATGATATCGTTACTGGTAGAAGCAGCCTTGCTATCAGCAAAAACCACATGGTATACATCATTATTGATGACAGGTGTTTCTTCAGCAATATCCTGAACAGCCAGATCATCACGAAAATAATCGCAGAATAAACGGTGATTTCAAGCAGAGTATTTAGTATGTTCACTGCTCATCACTTCCTTTGGAAAGTTTGTCGAGCAGGTTCTTTAAATCCTCATGGTCTTCTTTGGAAAGACCACTTTCTTCAATCATACATACGAGCAGCTCTTTTGCGCTTTTCTCGCTCACCTTTTTAATAAGGCTGCGGCTTTCCGCCCGTATGCACTGTTCTTTTTTGACAAGAGGATAGTAAAACTTGTCACGTCCCCTAACTTCAAACCCGGCAAGCCCCTTGTCGGAAAGCTTGTTTAAATATGATGCATACGTTCTGTAGCTCCAGTCCAGAGTATCACCCATAGACTTTATGACTTCTGAAAGCGTCTTCGGGGGATTGTCCCAAAGCGCCTGCATCACGACCCATTCCGGATACGTCAGCGTTTCTTTCATGATGTTTCCTCCAATCATATGACTTTTTCTGTAGTCTTATGATTGCTATTATAGTCATAGCTAAACTCTCTGTCAAGCACTATTATTGCTGCAGGCACAGATTGATTACTTCACGCTTTAGCGCTACAGCACCATAGAGCCGTCGATTGCGTTTATTATCAGCAGGCTGCGCCCGTAGTTGCCAACTATCTCTTCAGTGCCGTTCTGATTGTAATAAGTATATGTTCCGTAAAACTCCCATACCGGAACAAGCTGCCAGTTTTCCGGATTGTCTTTGACCTGGATACGTGCCATGGAGAGGACTATCCTATCGACCGTAATTGAGTAACGTCTTTCTTCCTCTTCGCTCATCCAAGAATATTGTGCCGAAATCGCATTTTTAAACAGGTCTGAAAGCCTTTCAAAAGGCAGAAGTTTTACGTTTTCTGAAACAGTAGATGCTATCTCGCCATATCCCTGCCAATCTATGGCTGTTACGCCGGTGTCATCAACATAAACGTACAGTTCCTCCGGCGGCCACATATGAGAGTACATTTCATTCAGTTCTTCATCCGTCATGTTTTGCTCATTCAGATAGTCTGAACCGTCGCTCATAGTCGTTACTAAAAAATCTCCAGCACGCCTTAGGCAGGTAACTCTATATCCTCCAGTCAAGTCGTCACGAACAACCTCTTCACTCTCAATGACCTGCCCGGCTTCAACCACTGCCGCTTCCATAAAGTTACATCCGAAACTGTCAAGCATGTCCTGTACTGTTTGCTTAGCCTCTTGTGGAGTCGTAGTTATTCCGTCGACTTGTTTGTTTACAGAGTCACCAATCGGATAATATCTGTATCCGTTTATCAGCCTTAAATAGCTAGCACCGTCACTGTCAATACTGTTTCGTACAATAAAAGACATTGAGTCTTTTTGGCTGATGTCAGGAGTGACATACAGCGTTTCCATATTATACAAGCTGATCGTACTAGGTTTCAGCGTTCCGTCCGAAACCTGTACTTCATTTGTTTCGGGCGCCGTCAATATCGCTTGTTCGAGCGATTCAATAACTTCAAGCATTTCTTCAGATGAATTTTCGTACTTAACATTACCGGCTTCGTTCGTAGCCCCGTTTAGAATTTCCTGATATACCCGTTTTGCATCGACCAGCCGTTCTTCAAAAACATCTTTCGTTAAAGGTTGAGCTGCGTTGTAAAGTGTCTTGTCGCCGTAGAAATACTCTATTATTTTATCGACCTGCTCCTGCGCATACGTTCCTTTCACGAATTCATACACTGGATATGCATTGGTATCAGGTATCTCGACCTGTGCATCAATACTGGCTGTCAGCTTGGCATTTACGTCGAACTCTTCCAGCACCAACGTTTCCGGCGCCTCATATTTTTTATCAGTCGGCTCAGGAGAGGCCGCGATTGCACTCTCCATAACCCCTTCATTTTTATTTACCACAGCCGGTGATTCCGGCGTAGGCTGGCAGGCTGTTGTAAAGCACGTAACGAGAATCGTCGCTGCTAAGACAACACAAACCAGTTTAGCGCTGTTTTTGCTTTTTTCTTTCATGAATATCCCCCTTACACGGTGTTCCGCTGTTTTACGTGCATCCACCTGTGCCATTCCAAGCACTATTTGTCTGTGCACCGGCTGTGCAAACAAACGAACGATCAAAGCGGCATAGTTGCTTTTTTGTTCCTTCCCAAGGTTCTTTACGACCCGCCCGTCACACGCTGTTTCCATGTCTTTGCGCATCTGCCTGAATGCCAGCCACACAAACGGATTGAACCAGTAGACAGCGTTTAGCAAGCTTAAGAGCATGCTTATAATATGGTCAGCCCGCTTATAGTGCATAAGCTCGTGACGAAGTGCATACCTTGTCTGTTCTTCATCCATAACTGCCAGAGAATCCATCGGCATCAGAACCGTCCCCGGAAACATAAGCGCTGGGGTTCCGTATTCGTACAGACAAACGAGGCGCAGCTTTGCCTTTATCCCCATCTGTACCTTTGTCTGCTCAAAAAGCTCTTTTAAGCGCGTTGAAGGTTCGACGCCTTTTTTCTTTATCTTTCTATTGAGCCCGATATATACAGCTGCAATGTACGCTATGCACAAGCCCGTTCCGGCAAGCCATAATGCAACAACTGCCTGCTGCCATGTGATATGGCTGGGTTCTTTTGTCTGTGCCGGCACCGGTTGTGTGTCGCCGGTATTGTGATTCGCCGAAGGCTGAGAAAACGAAGTGTCGGCATCAGTTGATGTATCTGCTTCGCTATATGTTCCGGCATCTTCAAAGTTGTTATATGTCACAGGTGCGTCTTGAGTTTCACTCACAGCCGTGCTTTCTGCCGGAAGCACGAACAAGCGCAACGGACTGTCGATAGTAAATGGCATGGCCAGCCTTAAGACGAGCACCAGCCAAACTGTATAGTGCAAGAAGGCTGACATCCTGCTGCCAAGCGTTTTTTTTACCAGCATCGTCACAGCAAAGATTATTGCCGAATAAACAGTTACCTCCGCAAGTACATTGAGTATGTTCATGTCATTCCTCCCTGTTGTCACTCCCGCTGAGTTTCTCTATAAGCTCTGCAAGCTCAACTCTGTCCTTTTCCAACAGCCCGCTTTTTTGTATCATGCTGGCAAGCAGTAGCCTTGTACTGTCCTCCGTCATTTTCGAGAGTATGTTCTGGCTTTCGTTCTCTATGCAGTCTTCACGCTTTACCAACGGATAATAGCTGCGGCTTCCTCTTATTGTGTCATAACCGATAAGACCCTTGTCGGTCATCCTCTTCAAATATGTCTGATAGCTGCTTCGGGTCCAGTCTACGGACTTCTCCATAGCCTGCATTATCTGCGAAAGAAACATCGGACTGTTATGCCACAACGTTTCCATCATTACCCATTCCTGTCTGGACAGTGATTCTTTCATATACGGTCCTCCCCATATCATGTTGGCTGTTCTAACATTTCGTCTACAATTGTAGACTTTATGCCTTCATTTGTCAACTTGTTTTTTAAATAAAGATGAATTCGGTCTGGGTCAGCCGAAAAATGATTAAACAGAAACTGTTTCACAGTATTATCAATAGCCCTTGTGCGGGTCGATAATGCTGCCGTCTATGGCGTTTATACACAGCATTACCTGATAAGCATATTCTTTTGTTTGCCCTTCACCGTATTGCCAAACTTCCTGCCCGTAAAAATTCCACACGGGTACTAACAGTCCGTTCTCAATCGAACCCTGCTCCCCGATACGCATCATTTCCAGCCTTATGTCGGTAACAAAGCATTCTATGCCTTCGATTTCCTTCGTCTGCGCTTCATATGTGATATGCATCATATTTTCAAATGTGGACTGTATGTCCGAAAAAGGCAGCAGCATTGAATCCTGTACCTGCACTTCGCCGATGTCCAGCGGCGCAGACCAGTTCATACTGATGATTCCGCTGTCGTTTACCATGAACTCAAGCGTTTCATAGAACCACTGTCTTGTATACTCCATTGCGCCTTCCATATCAAGATAGGTGCTTCCATTTATCATTGCAACAGGGAGCTTGCCTTCTACTATACGATTGCAGACAATTTTGTATGCGTAATTTGCCGCAGACGCAACCACATCGTCGTATATACCCGTCTCTTCGTCGTTCATAAGCTGCATGGAATAGACCTGCATCGGCATGCCCATATCTGCGCAAAAGTCTTCGACTGTTTTCTTTGCCTGAGCCGGTGTAGTGCTTATACTGTTTAACATCTTCGTTTAGCTGCGTGTCCTCGTCTACCGTTATCGTGCCTACCTGCCCGAAATTGTGATACGACTCTTCGGTATAGAAATCCATACTTGCGTTCACAATGGTATAGCCCGAATTGTCCTTGATTGTATTTTTCACTTCAAAGCCCATCGTATTGCCTTCGCTGCTGCCTCCTGCGGACATATACGTTGTGCCTTCGTCTTCATATTCGGTCTTCCGCAGCGTGGAATCCGCTTCAACTATACCAATTTCTTCTGGAGCAGAGTTGTATCGTGCTTCAACCCTTTCAAGTTCCTCTCTTGATTGTCCAATATATTCAGCATAATCCGGATCATTCTCATGGTCAGCAATATATTGCTTAATATCAATTATCGTCTGCACAAGTTCTTCACGGCTCATGCCTGTCGAGTCACGCCTAAAAAGTACAGTGTCGCCAACTAATGTATCCCATATAGCTTCCACCTGCTCTTGTGTAAATTCGCCGGCTGTTGTTCTGATAACAGGCATAGAATAAGCTTCCGGTACGGACACGGATGCATCGACAGACAGTGTAAATTTACCAGCTTCCGATTCCATAGTCAGCGTTTCGGGCGCTCTGGTCTGCTCCCTCAAGGAAACGCCATTAGCTTGTTCCTCTCCCGGCGTCGTCTGAGCCTTTTCTATCATCTGCTCCAAGTCTTTCTGTATCACCACTGGCTCTTCCGGCGTTGGCTGGCAGCCGGCAAGAAGCACAATGAAAATTGCTATTGCTGTCAAGGTCAAAATTGTTTTTCTCATAATATGACTCCTAATACCCCTGTTGTAAGTCTATTACGCTGCCGTCGAGCGCGTTTATAGTCAGCATGCAGTATTCAATCGGCCTATACTCCTCAGCCGTGCCGGTGCTTTCCCGGGAAAGTATATCGATATCCTCGCCCTCCGGTGTAAATCTCTCCCTATATCCATAGAAATCCCAAACGGGTATCAGCAGGAAATCCATGCCTGACTGTACACGCATAAGCCCAAGTTTGATGTTTTTGATATGTACAATGACTTTGCCAACCGTTATAGCGTCTTCTTCTCTAGGCTCGCCCGGATCATCACTATAATCAACATTTAGATATATCTTCGTGTTCAAATCGTTTTCAAGCCAGCTGTTCTTTATGAATACCATCTTGGAAAAGCAATCCATCACCTGCTCAAACGATATCAGCGAGGCGCTCTGAGCCAGCTGTTCAGCAATCGTTAGAGGATAATACCACGCTGCAGATCTTATGCCGTTTCTATCGACCTCTATTCTCAATTGTTCATAGTCCCAGATGTCATTGTAACCTTCGTCATTAGCAATAGCTATTGCATTGTAGAGACATGGCACACCGTCTATCTGGTGCGTAAAAACAAAGGTGTAGTAACTATCATACGTGTTTGTCGGATACTGTACCGCCTCTTCATGAGCAAGCATCATTTCATCTGCGCCGAAAACGTCCGCCGTCAGTCTTGCCTGCGCGAACGCGTCTTCATAAGAGAGCTCTTTTATACTTTCACCATCGCCCATGTACTCTATATCGCTGCCCATTTCTGATTGATAGATCATCTCATCCCCGCCGCCGACTCTTCTAATAAACATTTCGCTGGACATGCCGTTTTCGTCGTTGACTACCCCAAGCCTGTATGCGTACTCGCCGCTCTTGAAATATCCATATACGCCTTCAGTGAGGTCTCCGCCGAACACCAGGTTTTCTTTGCACAGCGTATGTGAGACCGCTTCAAAATCAGTTTCCTGCTTCGCATAGAGATAATCCTGCCTTGCACTTTCAATGTTGTCTCTGATCCTTTGTATATGGTCGTCTGAATAATATTCACTGTTTTCCGCAAACTCCAGCCTTTTCTCCCAATTCTCGATAGATTTCTGCGCTAAGTAATCCCATTCTTCTCCGTCAGGTATCCTGAAAAAATGCGCATCGCCCACGAAATATTCGTATACTCTGTCCACATCTTCCTGTGTGAACTTATACGGTGTGACCTTCGCAGCCGGCATGGTTTTACCGTCCTGAGTATCGACCAGTGCATCGAGCTCTATCGTAATATCTAGACTGTCATGCTTGATAGCTTGCTTAATCTGCGTACCGCTTTGAGGCATATCTGAAGGCAGCGGCGAATCTGTCTGCCGGGATATCTTTTCCTCCAGCTGCCCGTCGCCCTTGCCTATTACGACAGACTCATCCGGCGTTGCCTGGCAGGCCGTAAGTAAAAAAGCGCAGCATAATATAATCAATATACTAATCTGTATTTTACTCATAAAAACCCCCTTAATAACCAAGTTCGCGGTCTATGATGCTGCCATCGATAGCGTTGATGGTAAGCCGTGTTTCAGTCGGGTCGTCACCTATAAAGGTATCTTCCCCACCCTTTACTGTCTTGATTCCGAAGAAATCCCATACCGGGACTACTACGCCCTGCGCTCTTGTCTGCGTATCCGTTATGCGGGCCAGCCCCAGAGTAATGCGATCGATATCAATTGTTGTATCCGCCTGAGAATCGGCGTTGGTTACAACGATCATCTTCTCGAATGTCTCCATTATCTGCTCGAACGGAAGCATCACGCTGTCCTCGGTCAGCACTTCTGATACATCATAAGGATTGGTCCAGCTCATGTAGATAACTCCGCTGTCGTCAACCAGAAAACTGAGCTTCTCATACGCCCATCCTTCAATGTAACCGCCCTGCCCGTCGTCTTCTGCACCGCCGCTCTGAGCACGGATATAGGTGAACGGCACACCGCCAATCTGCCTCATATACACAAGCTCGTATGCTTTTATCCATTCTTCGTTGAAACGACCAAATTTCAAGTCACAGCGGCTGCATTCAAAGTCACCGATATCTAAAGAGCTGAGCAGCTCGTCAGCTTTGTTTTGCGCCTGTGCTGCAGTGATCTGCAAATCCGCAATCTGCTTTGGATCACCTCCGGCCTCCATACCGTGCTGCAGCTGTGTGGCAATGCTTTCATCATAAAAGTTGAACCCGTTTTGAAAGTACCTGCCGGCACAGCAGCTGTATTCGAGCTGATATTGGTTAATCTGTGTATAGTTTGAAACGGAAAATGTGCGGTACAGACCGTCGCTGCCATCTGATATAAGAAACATTTTATCCGCACCGTTTTCATCCAGGAACACAGGCGGCGCTTCCACAAGCCCTTCGCCTTCGGGCAAGTTGTTCATTGCCATCTGATATTTTTGTATGCTGCTCTCTAATCCCTGCCTTTTCTGTTCATCCGTTTCGGCAGCCAGCATTTCCTGTATTTCCAATATTCTGTCCTGATAATACTGTTTTGTCAGCAGAACGTCGCCTGAGTATGTCTGCCCCCCGTTAAATAACACGTTTACCATTCCTGCCGCTTCATCTTCGGTGAACAAGTGCTTTGCAACCCGTGCCGTCGGCAGGCCAGTCACACTCGGCGCAACTACTTCCGCATCAATATTGACCGTCAGCGTCCCCGGTGCGTTATGCAGTGCCTGTGTCGAATAGCGCTCCGGTATAACAGATACATCTTTATTGCCGCTTTCGCCGTCAGATTGCTCTTCGCCTACTGCTATGTCTATCATCTGCTCTAAGTCCTTTTGCACTACCACCGACTTATCCGGAGTAGGCTGGCAGGATGAAGCTGCCGCTGTTATAAATATAGTTATAACAACTAATAATGTCTTTTTCATGCAATATCCCCTTAGTATCCGATCTCACGGTCGATGATACTGCCGTCTATTGCGTTGATGGTCAGCATAGAGCGGTATGAGCTTTCGCTGAATACAGTGCCTCTTGAGTCCTCATATGAACCGAAAAAATCCCAAACTGGTATAAGCAGTCCTCGTGTACCTATATCCTGTTCAGTTACACGCATCAGCCCCAGTCTTACTTCTGTAATGTACATATCGCAGGTGAAATCATCTTCTGCTGTGTCGTATATATTGTCTACCACAGTTATCATCTGCGTGAAGGTATTGTGAATATCTTCGAACGGCAGCATCGCAGTATCCTGAGTGATGGTATCTTCTACGACGTACGGAGAGTTCCACAGAAAGCTGAGCACCCCTTCGTCGTCGATTATTATACGTATCTTCTCATACATCCACGGCAGTATATAAAGCGCATCCTCTTTTTCGCCGGAGAGGTGCTTGCCGCTGTTCCCGTCATCGCCGGTATATGTGATCGTCACACCGTTCACATTTCGAGTGAACATAAACTCATACACGCCCTTGCGCTCATCGTCATCTGCATCCACAGCTATATTATAAAGTGCACCGATCCGGCTGCCCGAACATACAAAATCGCTAAGCCCAAGCGCAGATACTATTTCTTCCGCAAGCTTTTGTGCGTCTTCCATGCTCATTTCGGGCATGATAAAATATGGGCTTTGCGTTTCTTCATCGTTGAAATGAGTGCCGCAGTTTAGAACATATGAAAGTTCTGAAGTATAGAACAGATCCCGGCAGTACTCCGCTCTGCCAAGCCCCAGCCCTTCCCCTGAATTGACTATGAAAAGATCTGAAAGTGTAGAATCGTCCGGTGCAACACGCAGATTCAGCATGGAGCTGCCGTCACTTTCCACATCAAATGAAAAGTCCGGTTCAACACGCTCGAAGTGTTCCGGCAGGCCTTCCGCCTCTGCCATGACTTGCTGGATAGCGGCGTCAAGCTCTTCCATGGAGCTGTATTTCATATCGTCCAATTTGCCGCTCTCTTTTTGATCCAGAAGGCTTTGTATCGTTTTCATCTTAAAGCCGTATGTGATTTGAGTATCATACGGGTCTACCGGCATCGCATCGCCGCAAAGCGTATCGAACAGCCGCTGCGCATCCTCCTGAGAAAACGAGCCCATTCCGACATACGAAGTTGATATAACATCCGTATCCGGCAGAACGATGTCTGCGTCTACATGAACTTTCAGGTTTCCTTTTGCACTGACGAGTTCTTCGCACAGTGATTCGCGCGTGCCCAGCCGCTCTGCCAGTGACATCCCGGCTGTTTGCTCTGTGTCTGTCTGCGTTGCTTTTTCTATCATCTGCTCCAAGTCTTTCTGAACGACCACCTGCTTATCCGGCGTTGCCTGGCAGCCGGTAAGCACACCAATAAAAAACACAAGTGTTATGAATAATGTTATTGTCTTTTTCATTATGCCCTCCCTAATAGCCCGATTCTACGTCTATAACGCTGCCGTCTATACCGTTTATAGAAATCAGCGGATTGTAGTATGAATCCATTTTAATACTGCGTTCACCTTCTTCTGTATAATCTGTAAACGTAGTGGTGCCGTAGAAGTTCCACACCGGAACAAGCAGCCCTGTTGTATAAGAATCACGCTCCATTATACGCTGGAGGCTTAGCGATACATGGGTAATATCAAGCTGCAGGGATTTTATGCTCTCCATTTTTTCATAGTCGGCGTTCTTTATCACTATCATCTTTTCAAAGACACTTTGTATATCGCTCCAAGGTTTCATTGCTGTGTCTTGCGTCAACAGCTCTGTGATTTCAAGCGGCGCCATCCAATTCAGATAACATATACCATCGTCGTCAACTGCGATTATCATATACTCATAAGCCCATTCCTTGCCGACTGCCATTTTCTCGTCTCCCTGCGCTATTTCGACACTCGTCTGGCTCCAGCTGTGCGTACTCTCTGTCTTCACTCCGTCGAGCTGTCGGAGCAGCCTGAATACATAAGCCTGCTGTCCAGGGTCGTCGTCCCTGTATCCCTCGTACTCACCGGCGCCTATCTGTATCATCGGATTGCTTGTGCAAAGGAACGCAGTATCTATCATCATATCTTCTACCTGTACATCAGACAAGAACTGCTCTACCATATCTTTTGCCTGCTGCGGCGTTGCTTCCAGTTCGCACCCTTGCGCTGCTTCACCCGTTTCCAGAAGTTCACTTACCTCCGAAAGCACATTCCCCTGCCAGTAGAAGTCATAGAGCTCGTCTTCTCTTTTGAATCCAAGCGACGCAGCGCTCCTTGGCGCCAGAGTATGATAGTTGCCCTGTTCGTCTCTGCCCGAATAGACCGCCCCTGTCGGGTTCTCCACGTCGTTATTTACATAAAACGTCATAGCCTTTTCTTCAAACGGAGCGGACGTAGTGTGCAGTGTCTGGTACGTACCCAGCGAACCGTCTATGCCCACTTCCGTCATTTCCTTTTCTATAAAGGTACCATCTGCAGTCACCAGATCAATATGGTCGGGCGCATCTCGATATTCTTTTTCCAGATAGTCTATCAGCCCCTGTATCCCCTGTTTTCTGCTCTCATCAGTTTCTGCAGCCAGCTGGGCCTTTGCATCCAGTATTTCCTGTTGGTAATATTCCTTGTCTGCCTGTTCCGGCCATATATACATAGGCGTATCGCCGACCAAAGCATTCCAGAACGTGTATACCTGCTCCTGCGAAAAACTGCCGGACTCTACCCTCGCCATGGGAAGCTGCATCGTTTCGGGCAGCTCGATCTGCACATCGCAGTTGATAGTGAGCTTGCCTTGTGTAATGCTTGCCGTATAGCGTTCCGGCACACCAAAATGCTCACATAGCTGAGCATACGAAAGCCCGGCTTCCGGCTGGGGCGTCGCTGTGCTTTCTTCGCCGCTCTCTTCTCCGCTGCTCTCCTCCATACCCTGCTCTATCATCTGCTCTAAGTCTTTCTGCATAACCACCGGCTGCTCCGGCGTTGACTGGCAGGCGGTGAGGAAAAGTATCATAACCATTCCGATGATTATTAAATGTTTTTTTATCATAATTCTAATACCCCTTATCCGTATCGATGACGCTGCCGTCAATCGCGTTAACGGACAGCAGCGGGCAATACCACATATCTATGACCTTTTTGCCTTCTTCGTTTGTGAATGCCATCGTTCCATAGAAGTTCCAGACAGGCACCAGCAAACCAGTTGTAAATGAATCCTTCTCCATGATGCGCTGCAGGGAAAGGCTGGCGTGCGACACATCAATGCGAAAATCCGTATAGTAATCAGTATAGGACGTATACATTATAGGCATCATTTTCTCAAAAACGTTCTCAATATCGCTCCACGGTTTAATCGCGGTATCCTCCGTCAATATCTCGGTGACGTTAAGCGGCCCTGTCCAGTAGAGGTTCGCGACACCTTCATCATCTACCGCGATAGTCAACACCTCGTACATCCACTCCTTGCCGTAGGATACCCCATCCATATTCGTCATGCTGCTGTCGTGGTCGCTCTCTACCTTGACCTCATTCACCTGCCTGAGCAGCCGGAACACATAGGCCTGCGTTTCCGGCTTCTCGGCCGTTATTTTAGAAGTATCCATTCCCGCCTGCTCCATGCTTTCAATCATCTCATCCGATATTGGTTCTCTTTTGCTTGAATACAGAGTTACTCTGTCAATCACCATATCGTCCATGCCTGTTTTCGCCATGAGTTGCTCCACCGTCTCTCTCGCCTGCTTTGGCGTCGTTGTCAGCATACAGTCATCTACAGGACCTCCCGAGAGCGAAAGATCCGTCACATTTCCCAGTACTGTTCCTGTTCCGTAAAGCCCGTATCGGCATAGACTCATATCTCGCTGAAATCTCACGCTGGAACCGCTGCTTGGTGCAAAGTTCTGCGTATTGCCCTGCTCGTCAACATATGAATAAACGTCAGTATTATCATAATCAATATCGTTATAAACGGTAAATTGCATGGCTGTAGGCATGTTATCTGCACCGAACATAGTAGGAAAGCCAAGCGGATCGGAACTCGCATTAAGATACATCTGGGTACCGGTTGCAGCGTCTGTTGCATCGTATTCCACATCCATGCTCTGCAGCGTACCGTCGGAGGGGATTAAATCAATGCTGTCCGGAGCATCTGCAAATTGTTCCTTCAAGAGATCTATGTGATCATTTAAAGAGTTAATGACATTGTCATCAGTGGTTAACGCCAGCTGCGCCTGACATTCCAGAATCTCCTGCTCATAATACGCTTTATCCCGTACATCCGGTGTCAAATACATCTGCGTATCACCACAGAGAGCGTTAAACAGCGCATAAACCCGCTCCTGTGAGAACCTGGCCGCTTCTACATGCGCCATCGGCAGCGCTGTCGTCTCAGGCAACTCAATTGCTATATCCGCATGAACCGTTACGCCCTGCTCGGTGAAATCATTTTGGAATCGCTCCGGCACGCCGTAATGGGCGCAAAGCTGAGCATACGAAAGCCCGGCTTCCGGCTGGGGCGACGCTGTACTTTTTCCGCTACTCTCTTCTCCGCTGCTGTCCTCCATACCCTGCTCTATCATCTGTTCCAAGTCTTTCTGCATAACCACCGGCTGCTCCGGCGTTGACTGGCAGGCAGTAAACATTGCCGCCGTCGTTACAAGCAGTATAAATATAAAATATTTTTTCACGTAACTGCTCCTCTGAATGTTCTCACCACTACCAGTAAATGTTCCCCAAATGTCAATACCCCTTGAATACGTCTATAATGCTGCCGTTTATAGCGTTGATGGACAATAGCGGCATGTACTCCATATCGTTTGTACGTTCTTCATTGTCGCTGTTCCACGATGTCATAGTTCCATAGAAATTCCAAACAGGCACCAGCAGCCCGGTCGTAAACGAATCCTGCTCCATTATCCTCTGCAGGGATAGCTTTACTTTTGTTATATCCATACGCTGTTCGCGGTCGGGATTGATATATCTGTCCATATTGCTTATAACGACCATTTTCTCAAAAATTGCCTCGATATCGCTGAACGGAAGTATAATTGTGTCTTGTGTTAATATCTCTGTTATCTCAAGCGGAGCCATCCAGTAGATGCTAAAAATCCCTTCGTCGTCCACAGCTATCGTCATCTCCTCGTAGTACCACTCTTTACCGAAAGATAGACCGTCTGTACTGGTTTCGCTGCTGTCGTGGCAGCTCTCTGTCTCCACTCCGTTTAGCACCCTTACCAGTCTGAAGATGTATGCCTGAGACTCCGGCTCCTGCTCTGCAACAACCACGCCCCTCTCTTCCATGTCTTCTATCAGCATCGGAGGTATTTCCCTTTTGCTGGAGTAGAGGCTTACGGTGTCTATAATCATTTCGTTTATTCCGGCATCTTTGAGAAATTGTTCTACTATATCCCTTGCCAGCTTCGGCGTTGAAGTAAGCAGAGAATCCTTAAGCTCTCCTCCCGAAACCGACAGTTCAGTTACATCTGTAAGTTTTGCAATACCATTATGCAGCCCAAAATGGACATTGCTGTTTCCTCGTGAATAGTCGAAACGCGAACCGCTTACAGGTGCAATGATCTGCGTATTTCCGAATTCGTCTTCGAATGAATAAACACTGGTATCATCGTAATCAATATCATTTTGTACATAGATGTACATCCCTTCATTAAGCTTGTGAATATCGGATGTCGCACTGAGCCTCTGCTGTGTTCCTTGCATCGCCCCTGCACCGTCTCCGACCAGTTCGTACGTCTGAAGCGTTCCGTCACACGGCATTTCCGCCAGCTCTTCCGGAGCTTTTTCATATTGTTCCTGAAGATTTTTAAGCATGGTATTATAAAACTTAATTAAATCATTTTCTGTCTGCTTCGCAAGATCTGCCTTGCACTCAAGTATCTCCTGTTCATAATATGCTTTGTCCCGAATGGAGGGCGAGATATACATCTGTGTATCGCCGCACAGCGTATTAAAAAGTGCAGTAACCTTATCCTGCGAGAACCTGCCCGCCTGCACTCTTGCCATGGGAAGCTGCAATGTATCCGGAAGATCTATCTTGACATCACAGTTGATAGTCAGGTTGCCTTGCGTTATCGTAGTCTGGAACTGTTCCGGTACACCGTAATGCTCGCACAGCTCTGCATAGCTGATCTTTGGCTCAGCTGCTGTCTGCTCTGGCTCCTGTTGCTGCTCTGTCTGCGCCGGAGCATCTTCACCAACGCCTTGCTCTATCATCTGCTCCATGTCTTTTTGCACTACAACAGGCTGCTCCGGCGTTGCCTGGCAGCCGGCAAAAACAAACGCTGTCGTTATCAGCATTATTAATACAAAATATTTCTTCACGCTTTGCTCCTCTTTGTATTCTAACCATTGCAAGTAAGCTTTTATTGTTAGTACCCCTTGCCTATATCTATCACGCTGCCGTCTATAGCATTGATTATGATAAGCGGATAATTATCGTATTCTGATGAGTGCGGCTCTGCCTGACCTTTTCTTGACGTTATCGTTCCGAAAAAGTTCCAGACGGGAACCAGCAGACCTGTCGCATATGAATCGCGCTCCATGATACGCCGCAGCGACAATGAAACTTGTGTAATGTCTATTATTACGGTACGATCGTCTTTATTTATATTGTTCGCGTGCTGTATCACAATCATCTTTTCAAACACACCTTGTACATCACTCCAAGGAATAATGACTGTATGCTCTGTCATTGTTTCTTGGATATCCAGCGGCGCTTCCCAGCATATGTTCGCAATACCTTTGTCGTCCACTGCAATTTCCAGCATTTCGTATGACCACTCCTTGCCGACGTCCATACCGTCCACACTGCTCTGGCTGCTCCACCTGGCGACGCTTTCAACACTGACGCCGCTTACCTGACGCAGCAGCCGAAACACGTAGGCCTGCGTTTCCGGAGTCGTGTCCTCTATATACCTTCCCTCCTTCTTCAAGTGTTCGATAATATCGGGCGGCATCTCCTGTTTGCTGGAATAAAGCGAAACGGAATCTATGACCATATCGTCTATGCCAACCTCGCTTATAAGTGCCTCCACTGTTTCCCGCGCATGCTGCGGCGTCACATTCAGCATACAGTCTGCAACAGCACCGCCCGAAAGCGATAGCTCTGTAACATCCTTTAGTTTCCTGCCTTGCCTTCCGGTACCGAAATCGGTATATCTACCTTCTCGCTCGAATTCAAGCCTTGAGCAGCTCCATGGTGCGACTATCTGCGTGTTACCCTCTTCATCAAGAAACGAATATGCACCGTCTTTTTTATATTCCGAATCGTTTTGAACAGAAAATATCATCGCATTGTGCTCAAACGGCGCCGAGCTTGCATAAAAACGCGTAAAACTGCCGCTTATCGTTTCTGTATTATCGTTAAGCTTTCTGATTTCCAACGTTCCATCGGCCTCTATAAGCTCTATGTCTTCAGGTGCATTTTCATAGTCTTTTTTTAGCTCGACGATCCTTTCTTTTAAATGGCTGACCATCTCTTCATTTGTTAATGCCGCAATCTTTCGTTGACATTCCAGAATCTCACGCAGATAATATGCTTTATCCGCCTGCTTCGGTGATAAATACATAGGCGTATCTCCGCATAGCGAATGGAAAAAAGTATATACCTGCTCCTGCGAGAACCTGCCCGCCTGCACTCTTGCCATAGGAAGCTGCAATATATCCGGAAGATCTATCTTGACATCACAGTTGATAGTCAGGTTGCCTTGCGTTATCGTAGTCTGGAACTGTTCCGGTACACCGTAATGCTCGCACAGCTCTGCATAGCTGATCTTTGGCTCAGCTGCTGTCTGCTCTGGCTTCTGTTGCTGCTCTGTCTGCGCCGGAGCATCTTCACCAACACCTTGCTCTATCATCTGCTCCATGTCTTTTTGAACTACAACAGGCTGCTCCGGCGTTGCCTGGCAGCCGGAAAACAATATAACGACAGTTGTTACGGCCAATATCTTTATAAATACTTTTTCCACGTAATGTCTCCTTTAGTATCCTAAGTTCCTATCGATAATGCTGCCGTCAATGGCGTTAATGGTTATCAGGCTATCGTTATCTGAGAACTGATAAGGATCGCCTTCATAGGGTATGATAGTTACATCTCCAAAAAAGTCCCATACAGGGATTAAAAGAGCAGTATCCCTGCTGTTTTGTTCTGTTATTCGTATTAATCCCAACTCCACTTCCGTTATATCGACTTTCAGCATATAATCTGTCCCTTCTTCGTCCAGATGGCCGTATATAATAGGAAACATTTTTTCAAATACGGATTCAATTTCAGAAAACTGCTTCAACGCTGCGTCTTCTGTAATTGTTTCCAGAGCACTATATGGTGACCGGTAATAGTAATATACAATACCCGTTTCATCTACGATCATCTCCAATTTTTCATATGGCCATGGCATTGATACATCTCCTTCTTCTTCATGGTGAGTCCCATTATGTGATGTCAGGGTTATAGGTATACCGTTTATCGATCTCTGATATTGCAGGCAATATGCCCACTTCCCCGTTTCCAGCTGCTGCGGCGTAATTACCGCTTCCGGTTCCGCCACAACGGTACCCGTCGCAACTTCTTCAGGCATAACTGCGTACTGGATACTAACGCAAGTCATATCTGTAATACCAAGTTTGGTCAGGACTTCCCCCGCTGCATTTTGCGCATCTGTTCTGGACATCTTAAAACTATCGGGAATCTGTATATCTTTTAGTTCTCCGTCACTAAGAACGCTATAAGGGCAGGCACTATAGTTCCCTTCAAGATGCATTTTAGCATTGATAAAAACCGTCTCGATATTATTTTCGCTGAAAAAACCGTTGTTGACGTAAAAATACGACGCTTTCTCGTTTACGGTTGCTGTCCCTTCAATCACCTGTGCATCCGGATTGATGAGCGTGTCCGGAGCATGAAACGTTGTATTTGCAGGACACAATTCCTTTGTTTCGGGCGCTTCCTTTAGCAGCTTCTCGTAATACTCGATGGTTTGCTGCAACTTTTCCTTATCCTGTGGATTCTCTCCATCCATATCAATCGGGATTGAACCGTCACGCATACCATAGTACGTGAGCAGCTTTTCCTGTATTTCCTCCCTGGTCATGGATAGATCAACTTGATAAAGGGTTTCTCCCTGTAGAAAAACCTCCATCAACCTATCCGCTTCTCCCTGCGTAAATTCATGTTTACCTATACGCGCGACAGAAATACCATCCGATTCCGGCACGGTCACAGCTGCGTTGACATTAACAATCAAGTCTCCGTTATACCCATCGAATGACGTTGTGTATTTTTTTGGTGTGTTAATACAAGCCGCTAAGGAAGTGTCTTGTTGTGTCTCATCTTCTTCGGTGGCCTTCTCTATCATCTGCTCCAGGTCTTTTTGCACAACAACAGGCTTATCAGGCGTCGCCTGGCAGCCGGCAATAAGCGAAAAAGCCATTGCTGCTGTCAAACAAAAAGCTATTACTTTCTTCATGGTTATGTCACCCCTAATAACCTTTCTCCGTGTTAATGATGCTTCCGTCTATCGCGTTTATGCTCATGATACTCGCGCCAATTTCCTCGTTTTCCCCGCCATCCTCGTAATGCTCGACCCTTTTGCCATAGAAGTTCCATGTTGGCACCAGCAATCCGTTTTCAATGGAGTTCTGTTCGGTGATTCGCTGGAGCGAAAGCGTTACCCTGCTTATTTCGAATTCCACGCTGCCGTGGGCAAGGGTAGGATCGGCTTCATACTTTATGCGTATCATCTTTTCGAATATCTCCTGTATCTCGGAAAAAGGCTTGAGACGGGTATTGTCGTTGATGACATCCATGACCTCAAGCGGAGCCTGCCACGACATATTGAATACACCGTCCGCATTCACCATGAATTCTACGTACTCATAGCCCCAGCTGCCGGCCAACGCTTGGCTATCGCCGGTGCTGCTGTCCGAACTCACTTGGCTTCCGCCTTTGATAGATGCACATGGCAGCCCGTCCACTTTACGCACGCAGAATATCTTGTAAGCGTAGTTCTTGGCAGGCCTCACTTCGCCGTCAACATATCCCTTTTGTTCGTCGTCCATGAAGTACACACTGTCTATCATTAAGTCGGCACCGGTCGTTTCCAGTACGTCCTGAACCATCTGTCTTGCCTCGCTCGGTTTCAACCCTATTTTATCCAAAAGCGCCTTATCAAGGTCACTGTCGTCCAAAATCGGAACAGATGCAGAATACCCAAAATTGACCGACGCCGCCGGGTTGCCGTTATCCCTGTAATTCATATATGCCATACGATCTATAGAAAACCCATAACCTCCGCTATCGGAAGTTTCCACATATATCGCTTCTTTCAAATCGCTATTATTCTGTACCATGAACGTCTTTCCGCCATCGCCCTTTTCATATGAGCGAAACCCTGTGAAACTTGCAATCTTTTCAGTTTTGTTGACGGGATCTTTATAGAGGTTCAATGTCTCAAGCTCACCGTAACAGCGCTGCTCCTCGATTTTTTCGGGTGCGGCCTTCAAAGCCTTTTCAAGATCGGCAAGAGTCGCAAGCGCTTTCGGATTATCTTCCTCACCTTCGTCTTTCATGAACTTTCTCCATGCTATAATACTTTGCTCAACTTCAGACTTTGTTTGTTGCTCCGGCGTCTGCCACATCTCTGCGTCGCCGCAGAAATACTCGAAAAAAGCCGCTGCCTGTTCCTGAGTGAAGTCTGCTGCTTTTACCCGATATATATGCATAGCGGTGGAATTCGGCACAATAATCCGCGCATCAGCCGACACGTGCAGTTTGCCGTCCGTTCCCTGCATTGCAAACTGATATTCCTCGGGAACATCGTATTGTTCGCGAAGGTTCCTGTTTTCAGGTGTTTGCGTATCGTCCTTCTTGGCCTCCTCCAGCATCTGCTGCATATCTTTTTGCACAACAATAGGCTGCTCCGGCGTTGCCTGGCAGCCTGCGGCCGAAATCAGAGCAATACATAATATACCCAGTAATATCTTTCTCATTTATAATGCCTCGTTTCGCCTACCCCAATAATATTATATTCCGGTCATATTCAACAGATATTCATCAGATTGTAATCAGGTTGTAAAATCTTCCAACCACTGTCTACTCTTTTGGAATCGTTACGATCTGGCCTTTTGTATCGCCCATCACACTTACTGCGATTTTAGGTACAACGAAAACAGAGAATATTATAAGCAGAGCAAGTATTATATATAGAACGTTCCATTTAGTTTTCTTCATTTTCAAACACCACCTTGACTGTAGTTCCTTTGCCGGGCTCACTGTCGATCTCTAGCTTTGCTCCGTGAATCTTTGCGATCTCGGCGGCAAGCGCAAGCCCCAGACCTATGCTGCCGTTCTTTCTGCTTCTTGATTTGTCCGCCATATAGAACGGCTGGCATATCCTCTCTATCTCATCTCCTGCTATACCAATGCCAGAATCCCTTACATACAACACGTTTCTCTCCGCCGTCAGCTCTATAACATCTCCAGGTTTCGAAGCTTTACCGGCATTGTCCACCAGATTAAGCAGTAATTCTGTCATCAGATCCATGTCAAAAACCGCAGTGTCCATACTGTTTTTAACTTTCAGTATCAGCCCTCTTTGTTTTATCTGCTCCGCCGAGGTTTTTACGACGCTGCCAAGCAGTTCGCTGATATCTTGACGCTCCATCTTTATGCTTTCGTTTTGATGCAGTCCTATAAGCTGCATCAACTTCTGAGACAACCGCTCTATCCTGAGGCATTCGGAGTTAATAGTTATGAGCGCTTCCTCACGCTCATCTTCATCCATTTTAGTCAGCAGCAACGTTTGGGCGTTGCCCGATATCGCTGTCATAGGCGTCTTAAGCTCGTGCGTGAGCGCAGACATAAACATATTGCGCCTGTCCGCTTCGTCTTTTAGCTCCTTTATGCGTATCTCGACCGCCTGTGCCATACTGTTGAAGTGCTCTGCGAGCTCGCCGATCTCGTCGTCCTCTTTCTTATCTACACGTTTGTTATAGATACCAGCGGCTATAAGCCCTGTGTTTCTTTTTAGCGTCTCTATCGGACGAAGAACAAAACGTACCAGCACTATTACCATAGCACCCGTTATTATTATCACTGCGAGATTGATAAGCGAGAACCGGTATGACATCTGCCCGATGCCGTCATAAACGTAAGTGATGTCCTCTAGCACATAGAGCAAATAGTCAGTTTTGTCTACCGAAACTACGCTGCCCGTAATCAGTATTGAAGCCTCACCTATATCCCTGATAACATACCGCTGGCTGGTGCCGTAAACCTCTAGGTAATCGCCCGGCTCAATGTTGGTAGCGTTATATATGAAATCTTCACCTGATATTAAAATAGTATTTTCATCTGCGAATTTGTCGATAAGGTATCTAGCAAGACTGCGTCGGGCAACCTGACTGAAATTTGCGTCGGATTCGTTTTCCATTGCAGTCGCCCACGAAGCAGCTCTGAGCCTCTGGTCTGTAAGTGTTTTGTCAACTGCCATTTCAAGGCTGCTCTTGCCGGAACTTAGCAGCACTATCATACTGCTTACTCCCATTGCCATCGCAACCATGATGATAGATATCAGAGATATCTTTATCCACAGTTTCATTTCTTTAGTCCTCCAGACGGTATCCCATTTTTGAGATCGTCTTTATGTTGTCGGCCAGCCCGAGCTTTTTACGGATCTGCCCAATGTGGACGTCAACCGTCCTTGTTTCCCCCACGAAGTCAATTCCCCACACGCCGTGGAGCAGCCGCTCTCTTGACAGCGCTATGTTTTTATTTTTTGCCAGCATCACGAGCAAGTCGAACTCCATAGGCTTGAGCGCTATTTCGTTTCCGTTTTTGCGCACAGAGCGTTCCAGAAGATTTATCTCCAGACCGTCCACAGTCAGTATCTGCCTAAGTTTGCCTCTTCTCTCCAGCACTTTTTCTATACGGACAAGAAGTTCCAGGATCTCGAACGGCTTTACTATGTAATCCTCTGCGCCGTCACGCAGGCCCTGCACCTTGGCATCGAGATTCGCTTTTGCCGTAAGATATATGACGGGGATATCATAGTGCTTTAGATATCCCATAAGTTCGAAGCCATCCATGCCCGGAAGCATTATATCAAGCAACGCCAGGTCGAAATCTGTATCTTTGTTTAGTATTTCCGCTACCTTGGCGCCGTCGAAATAGGCAGCTACAGAATAACCAGCAGACGTTAAGTTTTTCTGTATCACTTTGGAAATGGATTCATCGTCTTCAACAACTAAAATTCTGTTTCTTGCCATAAGAACACCTCCGCATAGTAATGTTATTCTATCACAAATTCCTTAAACAGATGTTCATCACAATGTAAACAAGTTGTAATTGCATAAAAAATACAATAAAAATGGTCATATTTTATAAGGATTTTTATGGCAGCGGAAATAGGATTCGCTCCGGGCTAAAGCCCTATCACGCCTACCTTCATCTGCCACAGGCGGCAGCAGGCTTACTTTCGAATACACATATCCTTACAAAACAAAAAGCACCGCAATGGGTGCTTTTTGTTTGGCAGCGGAACTAGGATTCGAAACAGAATTTGGTATATTTTTTAGTATTTTTTTGTTATATCCTTTCCAGAAAACGCCTGTTTAAAGGAATTTCTCGTTTCGTTGTGTTTATATCGTTCAAAGTGATTTCAAAGCTTTTGTGTCCAAAATGTGTCCAATTTTTAATCAAAAATCCATTCCATAAACTATTTCACTATAATCATGCTCAATAAACCATATACTCTACAAAACATTAACTCCTCTTTTATTTTTATATTAATTTGTTATAATAATGTGATGATTGATAGAGAATTCTCCTCTGCCTTACTATAAGTAACCATATTTATCTCCTCTTCACCAGCAGCGCTATGAAGCAGGCTGCTGATGGGGTGGATGTGGCGATGAAGTTAATCCTATAAAGTTCTACTCTCAACTATGTTTTATAAAAATTCAGCTATTAGTTTTAGAAACTAATAGCTGATTGAGGAAGAAAACTAAGAATGTATTTATGCGAAAGCTTTTATTCAGTGCTGAATATTAAAATATATTGTTGTTAACATATGTTCTGCATTATCTCCCAATTTAAGAATAGAATTATAAACCGTCTTATAACTGTCGTATATTCGTATCCAAGTCATTTTAAAATATAACTGTTTTAAACCTTTCATAACCCTGCGCCCACATCTGGGTGTCCGTTGGCTCGTATGTTTCAACCTCGAACGAGTTGCGTACCACACGGTGCATTTCGCTGAAGCCGTTCACCTCGCCTGAGGACTTTACCTGCATCATCAGATTGCCGATAGCAGTTGCCTCTGCAGGGCCTGCTACTACAGTGCGCTTTAGGGCATTGGCTGTGAACTGATTCAACAGCCTGTTGTTTGACCCGCCCCCGACTATGTGCAGTACGTCTATACGGCTGCCTTTTATGCGCTCAAGCTCGTCAAAACCTTCTTTGTAGCACATGGCAAGGCTCTCGTAAACCGTTCGTGCTGTCTCGCCTTTTGTCTCGGGGATGCTTTGACCTGTTGCTCTGCAATAGCTCTGTATCTTCTGGATCATGTTCTCGCCGTCGAAGAAATCATGGGAGTTGACGTCTATGAAAGAACTGAACGGCTCTGTCGTTTCTGCTTCCTCAACTATATCGTCCCAGTTGGTTTTCCATTTGGAATCCCACTGGCGTTTGCAGTTCTGTATTATCCACAGCCCCATTATGTTTTTAAGCAGCCTTTTATCGCCCGTTACAGTGCCTTCGTTCGTTAGCCCGCTTGAATATACGGCGTCGTTTATGATCGCTTCGTCCGTTTCTATGCCTATCAGCGACCATGTGCCCGAAGACAAAAACGCATAGTTATCATTTGATGCAGGTACTGATGCAACTGCCGATGCGGTGTCGTGTGAACCCACGCAGTATACCGGGACAGCGTAATCGAGACCGGCTTCTCTGCTTATATCTTCATGAAGATCGTCTTTTTTCTCTCCGCTCATCTGTATCTTTGGCAGAAGATCAGCAGATATGCCGAGCATGTCTACAAGCTGTGTACTCCAGCTGCCTTTTGCGTCCAGCATCTGAGTCGTCGAAGCATGTGTGAACTCGCACGAAACTCTGCCGCACAACATGTACGAAATGAGGTCGGGCATCAGCAGCAGCTTATCTGCAGCCTTTAGCTGAGGGTCTTCCGTCTCGATCATATCGTAGAGCTGGTAAAGCGTGTTGTACTCGTAGTTGGCTGTGCCTGTGATATCGAATGCAGCTCTCTGCCCGTACTTTTTCTGGAACGCTTTCATGCCCCTAAGAGCCCTCGGGTCTCTGTATGCTCTCGGGTTGCCTATCAGCCTTCCCTGTGCGTCAATGAGCCCGAAATCCACTCCCCATGTGTCTATGCCTATGCCGCAGAGCTTAGCTCTCTTAGTTGTGCCGAACTTTTTTAGGCTGTCGATTATGTTGGTATAGATGTGCAGTATATCCCAGTAGTATTCGCCGCCAACCTTTACGAAGTTATTGTCGAATCGATTAAGTTCCTCTATTTCAAGGCGGCTGCCGTCAAAAAGCCCGAGTATCGAGCGTCCGCTGCTTGCTCCGAGGTCTATGGCTATGTACGCTTTCTGCTCCATATTTCCCTCTTTTGCTAAGCAACGATGCCTTTTTTGAGTATCATATTGGCGTATATCGCAGTTTCGCCCGTTGCGACGACTGCATAGCAGTTCTTTGTACGCTCATAGAATGCGAACCTCTCAACCATTTCAAACTCGCTGAACGCCTTGTTTTCTTCGCCCGACTTTATTATCTGTTCGTATTTGCCCCAGATATCCGGCTGCGCTTCACTTTCGGATACCGTTTTCATAAGCGATACAGGGCGCTCTACAAACATATCGAGAGGAAAAAACGTTAAAACCGCACTCAATATCTCTTCTATGCCGTGCCCGTCGAGGCGCACCACTCTTTTTCCTATACCGGCCGCAGGAAAGTTGCCGTCGGCAAGGCATATCTCGTCCCCGTGTCCCATTTCCATCAGAACTTTCATAAGCTCCGGGGAAATCACGGAAGGTATTTTTTTAAGCATTCCGATTCCCCCCTTATCTTCCGTATATCGGCCCGAAGTTTTTGCATGCCATGTAGTCTGCGCTCTCTTTGTTCTCGGTTCCAAAGGCAGACCAGCTCGACGGCCTGAACACCTTGCTGTCTTCTACGTTATGCATATTTACAGGTATGCGCAGCATCGAAGCAAGCGTTATGAGGTCTGCGCCTATGTGCCCGTAGTGTATCGCACCGTGGTTTGCGCCCCAGTTTGACATTACGCTGTAAACGTCGCCGAATGCGCCTTTGCCCGTGATCCTTGGTGTGAACCATGTCGTCGGCCATGTCGGGTCTGTACGCTCGTCGAGTATTTTGTGCTGTTTCTCCGGCAGCTTTACCGTCCAGCCTTCCGCTATCTGGAACACCGGTCCGAGGCCTTTTACAAGGTTCATCCTGCACATAGTTACGGGCATGCCGCCCTGTGTCTTGAAGTTTGACGAGAATCCGCCGCCCCTGAAGTATTCTTTGTTAGCAGGGCACCATTTTGTTGCGTCGAGGCACTTTTCTACTTCTTCATCGGTTATGTCCCAGAACGGTTTCATAGCAGGTTTGCCGTCTATCTGCTGCTGACCCGTTCCGTCAAGGCATGTTGCGCCCGAGTTAATCAGATGTATGATACCGGACTTTGCGTATTCAGGAAGTTTCTCGCCCGTCACACGCTCCACTGCCTCCGGACTCCAGAACGTCCTGACGTCCGAGAATATAGGCGCTGCGTTTGTAAGAAGGTGTCCCATCAGCATAGCTACTCCGTTCAGTGCGTCGTTCTCTGTAGCAAATACGTAAGGGGTCCTTCTGCCGTTCCAGTCAAACGAGCTGTTGAGTATTGCTTCCACAAAGTCTGCGTTCGGGAAGTGGTCCGTCCACTGGCGCTGTCCCTGGAACCCTGCTGCGATTGCGTTGTGCCCCATGCCTTCCTCGTTGTAGCCCATATCCTTTAGTTTCGGATTGCCTTTCATCAGGTCTTTGGCTATAAGGGCGCACTTGACGGTGTATTCCCATTCGTAGTCTTTACGCTCTCTGCTTGAAAGCTGTTTGTTTCGTTCGTTGCCCTCTTTGCACTTTTCCTTTACCCATTTCAGCGCTTTTTCGTATTCGTCCTTGTCGTAAATGCCTTCATCTATGCGCCGGACGTATTCCGTCATGTCTACCTGCTCGCAGCGCATACCGAAGTAACTCTCGAAGAAACCGGGGTCTACTATCGAGCCTGCGATGCCCATCGAGACGCTGCCGCAGCTGAGGTAGCTCTTTCCCTTCATCTCGCCGACGGCGACTGCTGCTTTTGCGAACCTCAGTATCTTTTCTTTTACATCTTCCGGAATAGTAGTATCATCAGCATCCTGTACGTTCCTGCCGTATATCGAAAAAGCGGGAAGCCCTTTCTGGGTGTGAGCGGCAAGTACCGCAGCGAGATATACAGCGCCCGGGCGTTCCGTGCCGTTGAAGCCCCAGACTGCTTTTGGGAGCATCGGGCTCATGTCCATAGTCTCACTTCCATAGCACCAGCACGGCGTTACGGTGAGAGTAGCGCACACGCCTTCCCTTTCGAACTTCTCAGCGCACATCGATGCTTCGTACACTCCGCCGATTGTCGTGTCCGAGATGACGCATTCTATGCTGTTCCCCGACCTGTCCTTGAGGTTCGATGAGATGAGCTCTGCTGCAGCTTTCGCCATACTCATCGTCTGGACTTCCAGCGATTCCCGCACACCTCTTTCCCGTCCGTCTATTGTCGGTCGTATACCTATTTTGATCATAGTACTTTTCCTCCGTTTATATTCCGCCATAAAACTCATCTATAGTCTGTTGTGCAACTTCTGCCCACCTCCATAACCGCTTCGGTTCATGATTCAGTGTGCTAATGTCTTTCATAATCAACTCGATATTTGCGCCTTCACTCTTCTCAAGCATTCCAAGTATCTCTTTTTTCACATGTGCTTCGTCAAAGGATTGCGTCACAAAAATAGCAGGGTTAGTCTTAACAGAAAGAACACAAATGTCGCCCAGATTCTCCTTCATCTTCTCTATATTTGCCCAGGGGCTGGCTGAAACCTTGCGAAGATTCGGAATCCGCCTGAGAATCTCTGCCTTGTTGTGAAGCGGTTCACAGCAGCCGTAATAGTTTAGACCGAAGTGTTTTAGCCATTCCATTTCGAATTGGAGCGAGAATTCCCAGTGCATTTCCGGTGATACATCCGAGAATATCTGAGCGTTACTGCATCCCCATAGCTGGTTAAGAGGAGCATCTGTACGCCATTTTCCCGCCGGATCAAGATTACTGCAATACCCGTAGCCGCCGGATCCAACACGAACGTTGTCATTATTGCTTGCCCATACACCTTGTTCTACACACTGTACCATCATACTTATAGAAACATCAACCCAGCGCTTAACAAGCTTCTTTATATACTCGGGTTTCAATACTAGGTCCATCAGCGCTTCGGTTACTCCGGTAAGGCGAATCAGGTTGTCCCATGGAGTAAACCAGTCACCTTTCCATCCTGTTTTTTCAACCTTAAGAATACCATCGAAAATCGACTGCAACTTTTCAAATTTAAGCTGTGTCTGCTCTATATTGTATGTCACTATTGGAAATTCAATCTTTTCAATATCTTCCTCTTCCCTGTTCTGTATGTGAAAATGGCGTGACGGAGCAGTAGTATCTTTCTCCAGTTCAATAAGATCGGATTCTTCCTTTATACCGTAACCTGAATGTGAAACAACGAGTTCACAGGGCATTAGTCCGTCTACAACCATACTACCCGGCAGATGGTTCCAGCAGTACAACTCCTGGCGCAATACCAGTTCTTTCTCTCTGCATAGCGCATCCTCACACTGAAGCTCCAGTTCTTCTTCGCCCTTAAATTCATGCCAAGGAATTTCATTTATGAAAATAGGTGCCTTTTGCATTTTTAAGTCGTTTGTGTCAGTCCAGAGCCTAATGTTTTCTTTCTGAACCGCCAAACCTGCTATCTCTGCTTTTTTTCGGCAAGCCGACGAAGAATATCGATATCTTTTTGCTTCATTTTTTATCTCCTATCCTAATACCAGTGGAATACTTCCTGCATATTTGCCCACCACTCACCTTCGGCGTTGCCTTAGTGCGGCTGCTGGCACGGCATACAATAGCTGCCCTGAGATTGGCAAGGTTTAGAAGTTTCCCAGTGGTACTTCCTACAAATCGCATTGTCTAGTGGCAGCTCAGCTATAAGCTTCTTTAACCTCAGCTTCTCTTTTTCTATCTTTTTCATACGCTTGGCTTTACCAGTGCGCGCTCCGCCATATTCTTTGCGCCAGCGGTAATATGTCTGATCGCTTACACCTATGCTTCTGATAGCTTCTGCTGCTGATATTCCCTGATTGATCCTTACTTCTACTTCTCTTTATTTGCTACAAACCTGCTTAGCTGTATAATTTCTTTTTGCCATTTTTCTTCACTCGTGTTTTATTATATCAGCTGCTTTTCACCACTTTCCATTTGTACAATTCTGTGGGGTAAGGCTAAAAGTCCAAAGACCTTTCTTTTCTTGCTGTATTGGCAATGCTGCAATTTCACTCATTTTCTTGTCAAGCTCCTGTAATATTACTCTATCTTCATTTTCACTTTCCTCCTATAAGGCATGCTCAGTTTGTATTTAAATAAATGAGATAAAAATACTATTACCTGCCTCAACAATTACAAAATCGTTTGCCTGATATTCCTTGTCGGTTACCGGATCATAAACAATAAAGCTCCCGTCAACATTTACTTTTCTTGCTGATTTTAGAGATGAATTTATTACAAAGTAGCTATCTTCAAATGTACAGAAGTACACTTCGGTTTCGGCTTTGATTGCTTGTTTTTTTTCTGGTATTTCTTTAATGACATTAAGGTTATCAGCAGGCAATAGCTCTCTGCCATCAAAAACATACTGGGGTATACCACCATATAACTTTAGCCTGCCAGACAAAGCGGCGTCATAAAGTGATTTTGCGATGACTGTACATCTAGGAAGGATTACGTCCTTCACGCCTTTTGAGACAAGATTATCTACGCTCGTATTTTCACATACTACGTATTGTACGTTGTTACTGAATAATTCGCTCGCGATTTTCAGAATGTCATTATTAGCATTTATAAGAGCTTCCGGCTGTGAATATAAAATTGGATCTTCATCATCAAACCGAAAACCTATGACCGGTATGTCTGACGGCTGATAATGGGCCCAAATTGTCTCATATGGACAATACAGCGAAAAATCCGGACGGCTTTTTTTACCTTCACCATATTTAAGTATACGCTTTAGTATACTGTTAACATAAGTAAAACAGCCATCTTCCATAAGAGTTTCATCATAATAGTAAGCGTATTCACGAACGCCAAACAGATATTGAAGACTAAGCGTGACCAGCATTTCCTTTGCGGATACCGAAGCTTTTCTAGTAACATTGAGTTCTATATAATCGCTTGTTTCCGTAACCATAGGTTTGTCGTATAACCAGCATACGCTTCCCACCATTTTATGCGAAAACAGGTGTTGTTTAAGTATATATTCAACATCTGATGAAAGAAGGTCAATTCCGGGTATATGGAAGTGCTTTAGCGCAACAAATGGATTTGAGTGAAAAAGCATGTTATAAAAAGGATTGTCTTCAAACAGTATATGTCCGCTCAGTTTTGTTCCGAGCGCTTCAAGTCCTTGTAGCATTGTACGCCCATAGGCATTTTCATAGACATCCTGAACACATTGCCAAAATCCACATTTGGATTCTGAAGGCTGTTCAGACCTGGCAAATAATTCGTTTACTTTATCAGATATTTTCTCGCCCATCTTATTTTCGTAATAATTTTTCAACTCGTCGCTGTAAGGAAGGCACGGATAAAAAGGCATATCCTTGTTAATAGGGTCTTCCGGGTTGACTTTTGCCTCAAGCATATAAGGTATATGAGCCGTCATAAATGACGGCTCATCCGTAAAAAATGATTGGATTTCATTCCACAAATGTTCAGGCAGATTTTTTTTGTACGTTTTGTGTGTAAATTCTATAAATGCCCTATTTGCACGACTGTCCAATATGTTGATATATCTTCTGCTTTCACGAAAATTACATGTTGCATGTGTGCCTTCATAAATATCGGCAATATAATATATATCCTCTGAACCGTCTTTTATTCCTTTGTTATCTCCATCGATTACAAAGGAATCGCCGCCGGCTTTTAAAATCTCAACATTTCCGCGCTCTAAAAATTTGTGCCCCCCGTCAGTATTTATAATATGTTTTATTGCTTTTGCGGATAGCTCCGGATTTGACTTTACTACCTTGCCTCCAGCCGTTCCGCTCGGATAGCCCTCTTCATCATAAATCATAATTTTTAAACCAAGTTCTAATGCAATTTCGAAACCAAGCTTAAGCAGATTAAATGATTTTTTATTTTCGAGATAATCCGTCCAGCCTACGTTAATTACTATGCCCTCTATACCTTGATCAACAAGATGCGCAAAACGTTCACGTAGCTTTTTTGCTGCATCTTTCGGGCAATGATCTTCATATTTGGGTCTGTTTAATATGCTTTCCGTACCGGATACAGGAGGAGCGCATAAAAAGCCTTCTAAAGTATGTATTAATTGATATATCATGCTGATAACCTTTCTACTCTAAAACAGAGCCTTTGTCCAATATTTTAATACCTAAAAAAAATTATCTCTTTATTTGCCGAGCAGACATTTTTCTTTCACTTCTAAATAATATTTAAAGTTTTCAAGAGACACATCAGGCGGAACCGAATGATCAAGCGTCGGCAAATAACGTCCTCTGGGCAGCATGTAATCGAGTACTTCCCTTACGCCGCGTTCGATTTCCTCCTTGGAATGACCGTCAGATAGCAGAATTTTGGGCAACCCTCCTATTAAACCGATATCACCCCCGAATTGCTTCCTCATAGTTATCGGATCAGCATTTGCTTTCACTTCTAATGGCCCGATTATATCAACACCGCAGTCTATCATCATAGGTAAAAGCGGTTTTACATCACCGTCGCTGTCTAAATATACGTGATTTATGCAATGCTTCCTCGCTTCGTCTATTACCCTTTTATAGCAAGGTACGAAAAACTTCTTGAATATAGATGGCGAAACAAGCGGTCCGGTGTTAAAGCACATATCCTCGAATATATGTAAAAGATCATACTGCTTTACATCTTTCGTTCCAAGGCGTATGAGTTCAATCATATAATCCGCAATGAACTCCATCATCTCGGTTGCCAGTGATTCATCCTCATAAAATATGCAGCATGCATCCTCTGTACCCATCCAGCGCCGGAGCATACTATAAAATCCGATATGACCTATATAAAACAAAGATAACGGATAAGCTCTTTCAGTGTCGTTCCATTCACTTACCTTCTTGCTCCAGTCTTTAGACAGACGCTCTATGTTCGCAATATAACGTCTTTTCATATCAAGGAAATCAGCCCTATTTTTCACAGGAAAACTTAAATGCTGATCCATTGATAAACGACATTCATTAATGCTTCCTTCTATTAGTATTTTAATAACATTGCCGCAATCGTCTCTGTATGTTCTTGTACGTCCGTCATCCTCATAAACTATTTCCTCAAACGGAGGCATAGGTTTATATGTGTTTATCTCAGTCATCTCAATCCAGCCGTTTAGTTGGGTAAAATATTCAATAGGTTTATTTGTCATTAATATAAGATCATTGTCTTTAATTCCCTCAAAAAAATCCATGCCTTCAGGTATACCCAATGCGGAAAGCGGCAACCCTTCCTGCACCCATCTATATGCCGTTTGCGGCCATATGGCTATTTCCATATTAAATATTCTGTCAATTGGTTTGCCTTCGAAAAGCCCTAAAAATCTTTCTCTATTATTCATAAAATCACTCCTTTTCATATTTTTTTCTGAATAATGTCGATTATTAAACAAATAAATACTTATAAGCATTTACAAAAACCATTTTGTAAAATCATTTATTTGTTGTTAAATCCACTTTTCAAATATCACGCTTTTTTATAATCAATCAGAGTTTTCTCTGTTTTTGTATCGAAAACATAAAGATTTTCAGTATCAAAACACAGTGATATCTTTTCTCCTGCCTGGATATTATACGTAGCCGGCAACCTTACGTTTATTTTCTCCTGTGTATTATTGGGAACGGTAATCAAAAAAACATCAGAGCCTGTCTGTTCGTATAAATCCACTTCCATATCTATCGAATTGTCTCCCTTTGGAATTATATGTTCCGGTCGTATCCCAAATAGCACTTCTCCTCCAAAAGCATCTTTGTCAATCATCTTTGCCCTGCTTTCAGATATAACGATTTCTATATTCCACATACAAGCTACCGCCTTGTCTCCCCGCCGTTCCAGCCTGCCGCTCCAAACGTTCATCTGCGGGCTTCCGATAAACTGCGCGACAAATCGATTTTCAGGCTTATTGTATAGATTTGTCGGCGATTCAATTTGTTGTATAATCCCATCTTTCATCACAACTATATGGCTTCCCATAGTCATAGCTTCCGTTTGGTCGTGTGTAACATAAATAAAAGTAGTTTTGATCTTTCTGTAAAGCTTTAATATCTCAGAACGCATAACAACTCTCAACTTTGCATCCAGATTCGAGAGCGGTTCGTCCATAAGGAATACATCTGTATTGCGTACTATCGCGCGTCCTAATGCAACACGCTGTTGTTGACCTCCAGATAGCGCCTTGGGTTTGCGCTTCAGATAAGGAGTAATGTCGAGCATCTCAGCCGCTTCTTCCACACGCATCTTTATCTCATTTTTTGGCATCTTGCGAAGCTTTAATCCGAACGCCATGTTATCAAATACGCTCATATGAGGATACAGAGCGTAATTCTGAAACACCATCGCAATATCCCTGTCTTTCGGTTCCACCCCGTTAACCAGTTTATCGCCGATATAGAGTTCTCCCTCTGTTATATCTTCCAGTCCTGCAATCATGCGCAGCGTTGTAGATTTTCCGCATCCGGATGGGCCCACCAGTACTATAAAATCCCCATGTTCAACCTTCATTGAAAAATCTCTGACCGCATAATCATTTCCATTTGAATATTTTTTTGCAACGTTTTTAAATGTAATAGATGCCATTTTACCCTCCTATTTATCCCTTGACTGCCCCGCCTGTTAGCCCACTCACAAAATACTTCTGAACAAAGCAGAAAAATATAATCAATGGAATTAGTATTATACAAATTGCAGCGCACAGCGGACCCCAGTTTGTACCAAACTGAGCGGAAAATGATATTAAACCTAATGGAATTGTCTTTAAATTGGAAGCTGCCAATACACATGAGGCCCATAGCAATTCGCCCCACCAAGATACAAATAATAATATTGCATTTGTAGCAATTGCAGGGAGCATCATTGGTACTGCAATTTTTGTAAAAGACTTTACCTCTGTGCATCCGTCAATACGTGCCGCTTCTAGCAATTCGTTTGGTAAAGTATTAAAGAAATTCCGGAATATATATGTAGTCATTGGTAGACCCCAGGCTATGTATGGTAATATCAAAGACAAATACTTACCAGTTATTTGCATTTTAGAAATAATTAAATACATCGGCATCAATACTGACTCCGATGGCAGCATGGTACATACAATTATCAAAAACATAATTAATTCAGCATATCTTATCTTTAAGCGCGACAAGGCATACCCCGCTAAGCCGCCAAAAATTAGTGTAAATGCCATAACAATCGACACAACAATAACGCTGTTTAGCATGTATTCGCCAATATTTGCAGTGTCCCATGCGATTAGGTAATTTCCAAATTCCCATGTTTCAGGCAAACCCCAAATATTCCTGTAGAATTCAGATGTGGACTTGAGCGATGTGATTATGACGAAGAAAATCGGGTATGATACCAACATGCAATACATGATGATTAATATTCTGCTGACTATCCTAGGCTTCCGGTCTCCCTTCATATGCATTCGCACATCTTTTCTTTTGCTTTTAATACTCATAAGTCCTCCCCTTTTAATACCCTTCTAACAATTAAAACAATAAGTATTACCATACCGGTCAATATCACAGCCTGTGCTGCCGCATATCCAAAGTCTCCAAATTTAAAGGCAGCTTTCATAATATTGATAGGAACCACAGATGACATTATACCCGGTCCGCCTCCTGTCATAATCTTTACGACATCATAAGATTTAAAATTAGTTGCCAACGTATAAACAACCGCAATAAGTATTGTCGGGCGTATCAACGGCAGTATAAGGCTGAAGAACTGTCGTATATAACTTGCGCCCTCTAACTTGCTGGATTCAAATATGTGCTTCGGCAACATCTTCATGCCCGCAAATGTCAATATCATGGTTAACCCGCACATCTTCCATATGCTAACAAATGCAATACACCCAAGTACCGTGTTCCTGTCTTCAAGCCATGCTCTTGTTATATCAGAAAGCCCTATCATCCGTAAAAAATTATTCAGCATACCCATTTCTGAATTGAATATGAATGTAAACAGAAGCCCTATTACAGCGGCAGGCAACATTACAGGCATAAACATGATCAACCTGTAAAAAGCTCCCTCCTTTCCTATATACCTTGAACACCAATGCCGCCAAAAAAATCCCCAAAATCACAGCTCCTGCAGTAGAAACCAGGCCTAGGTACAAGGAATGAAGAATGCTTAACTGTGAAGTATTGTCAGTTAATGCACGGCTGTAATTATCTAATCCAATCCACGTGGAATCGCTAAAACCATTCCATTTCTGAAAGGACAATATTCCGTTCCAAATAAACGGAGCATATAAGGCAAATGCAATTAAAGCAAGCGCCGGTAACAAAAATGCTAGCGCAAGCAATTGGCGCTTTCTATTGCGTTTTCTAATGTACACATTTAACGCCATTCGAACCTCCTTTAAATTGATGAAACTATTTCAGCCTCTTCTTAAACTACACTAATAAAAATATAACTAATGTATTTATATTATAAAAAAACAAAATTGCCTTTAAAATGGTGGAAACAACGAATCTATCCAAATTTCTACTATATTCTAAAAAATAATATTTAAATTGATAAGTATACTATATATCTGATTTGTGTTATAACTTTTTTATTTGGTTTTATGCTGTCTGTATTCTCCGGGAGAGCATCCAACAAGGCTCTTAAATACACTAGAAAAATATTTATAATCTCCAAATCCTACCTTTTCTGCGATTTCATAAGTCATCAGCGTTGTGTAGTGAAGCAACCGTTTTGCATTTTCAATTCGCACTTGTGCAAGATAATTAGTGTATGTTTTGCCCGTCTTTTTTTTAAAATATGAACTGAAATAGTTGTTGGACTTTCGCACATATTCTGCGACGTCATTGATTGACATCCTTTCAGCGTAATGTATGTTAATATAATTAAAAGCAAGCAGCATAAAAGAATTAAAATTATTTTCAGATAAGCTTAGTTTTGGATCTTCTCCGAAAATTTGCTGATGTTGTTCTAATCCGTTTACCTCCTCAGTATCCTCAAAACCGCAAGCACATCTTGATCCTACTATATCACTTACGAGCATATGTATTCGTGTAATTAGTTCAGCTCTATTCACCGGCTTTAGCAAATAATCTAGAGCTCCCATTTTAATGGCGCTCTGCGCATATGAAAAATCGTCGAATCCGCTCATTATGATAATTTTAAGCGGTGTATAACATAGCCGTCGTCCCAGTTCTAGTCCGTCTATACCGGGCATCTTTACATCCGCCAATACTATCTCTATCTTATGCTTATTGCATAAACTGTAAGCTTCTTCACCGTCCCGTGCCGTATACACTTTATCAATCCCCAACGAATACCAATCTATGGTTGAACTTAGCCCAGTCCTGATCTGCTCCACGTCGTCAACAATAAGCAATTGAATAATTGTCTTTTTCATATATTATTATCTCCTTGCTCAATCAAAATAGGTAAAAGTATCTGAACTGTCGTCGAAGTTCCCTTTTTGACTGAAATACTTATTCCATATCCCTCTCCGAAATCCAATACAAGCCTGTCGTGAATATTTTTAAGTGCAGAAAAACGCCCCAAGTCATTTTTGCACATAATTTGTCTTTTTATTGCTTCTGCATTTATACCCACGCCATTATCAATAACACGGCATCTTAGTTTATCATCCCATCTATCTACTATAATATTAACATATCCACCTTCAATCTTTGATTCCAAACCGTGTATAACCGCGTTTTCCACAAGCGGCTGAATAATTAGTTTGATAATTTTGCAATTAAGAAGTGTTTCATCCACATCAATATTAAAATGGATTTTGTCAGCAAACCGTAATTGCTGTATAGTTACATAAGTACGCAGACTATCTATTTCATCTGCAAGAGTAGTATATTTCTTACCATTGTTCAGATAGTGACGAAAAAACTTGGAGAGCGCTTCTATCTGTTCTGCAATCTCTGGCTGTTTTCTAATCAACGCCATCCAGCGTATTGAATCCAGCGTATTAAATAAGAAATGTGGTCTGATTTGGCTTTGCAGATATTCCAATTCTATCTCGCGCTGTTTTATCTCGCTTTTATACTCTTTATCAATCAAATTTGTTATATAATCACTCATTTTTTGCATTGATCGGTTAAGGTTGCCTATTTCATCGGTACTTTTAGAATATGTGTTAATTATAAAGTGTCCTTCACAATAGTTCTCTACATCTTTTGAAAGCTGTGAAACCGGGCGAATGATGCTACGATTCTGTACTATTAGAAACACCATCCCAAATATTAGAGTAAGCACGATGTTAATATAGGTAATTATCTTGATTTCGCGGTCTCCTTTCATAAAGGTGATTTTTGATTCGACCATTACAAGACTCCAGTGAGGAGAATCCTGCTGGTAATAGAAAACCACTTTATCCCCCTGTTCATATCTACCCGAACCGCTGACTAATCGTGAGAAATCATCTCCATTTGAAATATTCGTGCCCAACATCGATTTATCCGTAGCCGATACTATATATCCCTTTTCATTAACCAAATACATAGTTCCGCCATTTGTATTGATTGCCGAATATAATGAACAAATATAAGCCTCATCCATCGTAATGCGTTCTATGCCTAAAATGTTCTGGTATGAGTACATATCATTAATCACGCGCAGCAGCGAAACGACATGCTCGCCTTCGATATAGTTGAAATAGTATTGGCTCGGCGCTGATTGTTTATAAGCCGACGTCCAGTATGGTATACCTTTAAGCGCACTTACATCCTTGTCAAACTGCATATCTTCAAACCTAACGTGTAATCCATATTGATATATGATGCCATTTTCGTTGTAAAAGCATATGGCTTTCATAAACTCTCTTGATTCTACAAGCGGTCGCAAATCGAGCCCAGTGGTAAGCCTCTGACGTTCGTTGGAATCCATTGATAGATCACTATACCCTTTCATCAGAGTCTGAATACTACTATTGCCCATTAGGCTAGTGGATACGTATTCAACATCCTTTGTAAAACTCACAACACTCCTCTGAACTTGCTCCAATAATACAAGTCTAGATTCGCAGGACTGCTCAAAATTATGCGCGATTATATAGTCCCTAACTAGAACTGAAATAAAAATAATAGGGATAATTAGCAATGCAATGAGCGTTATGCTGAACTTATATGCTATCTTTAAATTACTTAAATTTTTCATTTGTTACCATATTAGATTCCTCGAACTAAATAATATATTTATATTATATCATAAATATTCTATAAAGGTTTGCTATCCATATCACCTATAAGCCATTAATGTTTTATAAGAATAAAGTTTGCGAAGTCGGCTCATGATTTTTAATATGTGTATCATCAAGAATTGTTTTTTAGTATGGTTTTCAAAGCCGTTCATAGACTTGCTCCGAAATTCGCGTGTCTTGTGTATCAAATGTTTTGACTTCGAACTAGTAATAAAACACTCGTCGCTTTTCGCTGAAGCTGTTAACTTCGCCAGAGGCCTTGACCCACATAATCAGATTGCCAATAGAAGTTGCTTCAGATGTATCTAAAACTACTTTGCGGTTTATAGCGTTGACTGTAAACTGATTCAATAGCCTGTTATTTGACCCGCCGACTACAATGTACAGCATATCAATGCTGCTACCTTTGATACGCTCAAGCTCGTCAAACGCTGCTTTGTATCACATAGCCAGCTCCCATAGACTGTCCGTGCTATCTCGCTCTTTGTCTCGGGAACACTTTGACCTGTTGCTTTACAATAGTTGTATATCGTTTTTGTGTATAATAACTTCAAATCACAACTCTTTTAATCTGCTCTTTTTATTATAGCTGTTTCCATTTCCTTATCTTTTTGCTATTTTCTATTTTACCCATCTTGTCACATCCGTTGCTTTGTTTGTAATTCAACTTCAGTGTAACTGCTCATGGCCTTGATGCGGAATTCTTTTTTAATTTAACACGGTTTGCAATTTACCAAAATACTAAAGGTTGCTATTTTGTTTCAATAATATTAATTACTAGCAATAAAAACTGTCATATATCTTACCCGAACGAAAAATTGTCGGCTAGCCATAAGATAAGGGGCTATAGCATTTCTGCTATAGCCCCATAACTGCTAAATTGCCTGCTATTCGCTAAGTGCTTCAAGGCGAAGCTCTTCCATTGCTTGAAGCAATGAATCTATACCGCCTCCTAAAACCAATTCCGCCAAAGTCTGATCCGCACAATATGACATCAACTCGGGTGAGATGTTCATGAAAGTATCCGATATCATATTATTACCTGTGAACTGCTCTATTAGTGCATCTACAATCGGGTCATCGGTTGTTGTTTCGGTACTTGCAACAATTAGTCCCGAATCCGCAAAAAGTTGCTGCACAGGTAAGCTCGTATATGCTTTGAGTACTTCAACAGCAGCATCAGGGTCTTTAACGTTTGCAGGAATGAAGTAACCATCAGTACCGCCAGTTATCATTCCAGAAGTACCCATGGCAGGCCACGGTATGATCACAGCTTCAAAAGGCAAATCTGCAATTATTGTACCGACACCAGCCGCAACTTCTGCGCTTATCGCAACCTTGCCCTGTGCGAACGCAGCACGCGATTCGTCTGTGGTAAGGGTTACCGCTCCCTCACCCGGGTACATATATCCTTTGTCGTATACATCTTTGACCTTCGTCATTACATCAACAAACAAAGGGTCCAAGCAGGAAATCAAACCTTTGTTATAGTTATCAAGTACCTCTACGCCACCAACTGAACTGACTATTCCTAGTCTCCACATCCAGTTGCTTTTCTGATTGTCAGTAGGCATAGACCACGCAAATACACCAGCCGCTTTCAAATCCGCACATGTAGTTGTGAAATCATCCCATGACCAGTACGTCCCTGTCGGTATAGCCACACCAGCCTGGTCAAACAAATCTTTGTTCGCGATTAAGCATGGGGCGTTAGCATCGGTGGGAATTCCATATATCTTGCCGTCATATTCTCCAAGAGATAACATCCCCGGCTGAATCATTTTGCGCCATGCACCGTCGTCCGCATCAAGATACGGCGTAAGGTCAAGGCACATTCCATCATCTATAAAAGTTTTGAGATACATCGGCCAGTAGCAATAAATATCACAGGGTTCTCCAGAAGCTATACCCGTACGGATAACCTGTTCCAGATTTCCCCAGTCAACCTGCAGGCTGTTGATGTTATATTTGTCCACCAATAGTTCCTGCAACTTTTCGCATGCTGACGGTCCTGCTGTGTATTCAACTATTTTACCATAAAAATCGATATCGATCTTTTCTGCATCGATCTTTTCTGCATCGATCTTTTCCGCTTCAGTCGCCGTTTCCGCAGGTGACTCCGCGGGAGTCGTTGTCGCCGATTCGCAAGCCACCAACAACAAGCAAGCAATCATCGTGATAACGATTCCTAATACAAATTTCTTTTTCATTCTTATCCTCCTTTTTTGTTCAGTGATTATCCTCACTGTTAATTTAGCCAGTTAAACCAGCCATTTAAAATTCTTTATACATACATATAATATTTATTTATATTATAAAACCAATGTTATTCTTCTGAAATGGTGAAAACTACGAAATTATAGATAATTCTACGATTTGCATTTTGGCACTTAAAAATCTACAGTGCGTTGAAAAATGTGTAGTGGGTTATGTTACCAGATGCATAGAGAGTTTGCACATGGTATACACCCCATTGATCTACAAGAATTAAATGAGAGTATTTTGATATTACTCCTATCTACAAACCTTCTGAGAACCACTAAGAGAAGACGACAAAGGTATTGTAACAACGGTTACTTCGTAGTATTATATAGATTGATCGAGTTATCTTCCTTGGATTTGCAAAATGATAGGCTGGAGGTTCAGCATATGTATTGTTCTAAGTGCGGAAATATCTCTGAATGCAGAACTGCAAAAGTATATTATGCTGAAATAATCAGTATGAACTCCACAACTCGCAATACACTTCTTACTACGCAAACAACTACTACAACAAGATACAGAAAACCAAGGGAATGTAATGTTTCAATTTGTACAGATTGCATCGTTAAACGGAAAAGGCGTAACATACTTCTAACTCCTGTATATTTTCTTATCGTAATTTCGATTTTTGCAGCAATAGTTAAAGCAGATCAAACCTTGCTCTCTATCTTAAGTGGTGTTTGGCTTTTTTCCATATTTGTTGTCATTATTGTTCTGCTAATAAAAAAGTATAAGACAAACATATCAGAAAGCGATGTCTATATAGTAGCAAGGAATCAATTAAAAAAACAGTTGAAAAAAGCATCTAAGAAAGCAAGGTTTGAATTTTGGTCGAAATATCCCACTCATTTGAAAACAGCAAGATAATTATATTGCTGTTTTTGATAAAAATAGCTGATTTGATAGATTTGCCCAGTAGTACGCTATGTGTTTAGCTAATATCTCTGTCTAATATTTATACTCTTGACGGTCTTATTTCCCAAACTATGCTCAATATATTAAATATGATAAAATATAAAAATAATTTGGCACACTTTTGGCAGCATGCTTTAATTTATTTGCCAAACTCCAGATTTTAGTATGCAAAAAATAGCATAACAATGGGCTTTTTTGCTTATGGCCGCTTGACCTTTTCAGCTATGCACTTGAATGGGGTTCAAGGGGCCGGAGGTTCAAATCCTCTCACCCAGACCAAACAAAAATAATCCGAACCTTTTCCTCTTTGAGGAAGGGTTCGGATTTGTTGTTTATTTCAGACTATCCAAATCATTATAATCTTGCATAGTTAATTTCTAGCGTAATATTTGAATTTTCCGGTATTTTCTAGATATAATTAAGTATACTTACATTAAATAATAAATAGTTTTATTGAAATCATAATTAGGGAATGTGTGTAATTACATCAGCTGTCCCCTAATCTCTTTTGCCTTTACCAGCCTTTTCATCGCAACTACATATGCTGATTCACGTAATGTTAATTCCTTTTGATTTGATATATCCCATACAGAATTAAAAGCACGTATCATTATTTTTTCCTGCGCTCTGTTGATTTCTTCGATATCCCACATCAACGATTGAATATTCTGGACCCATTCAAAATATGAAACCACAACACCTCCCGCATTTGCGAGTATATCCGGAACAACCGTTACACCTTTCCTTTGCAGTATTTCATCTGCTTCAATAGTTGTAGGGCCGTTTGCTCCTTCAACTATAACGGTTGCTCTAATTTCACCGGCTATCTCAGATGTTATTTGATTCTCTGTTGCTGCCGGTATAAGAATGTCTGAATCGATGGTCAAAAGTTCTTCGTTCGTAATATGCGTAATACCTTTTTCATCATAATCCTTAAATAGTCTGGCTTTGCCGCCGTTAATCGTATATTCAGCTATCTTTTCTACATCTAGACCTTTCTCACAATATAAACCACCTGAAACATCACTTATAGCTACAATCTTCGCCCCTTCATTTGCAAGGGAAGCCGCTGCAGTTGCGCCAACTTTGCCGAATCCCTGAATAGCTACCTTTGCACCCAAAAGTGGTTTGCCTAATCTATGCATTATTTCTCTGGTCATATACATAACGCCACGTCCGGTAGCTCCATTCCTCCCCAGCGAACCTCCAATATCAATCGGCTTACCTGTTACTACGCCCGGCACTGAATACCCTGCGAACATACTGTATGTATCCATTATCCAACCCATTACTTTTGCATTGGTGTTTACATCAGGTGCCGGTATATCCTTCTCTGGTCCGATAAGCGGCAATATTGCTGCGGTATAGCCCCTCGTAAGCTTTTCGATCTCCCTGTCCGACAGCTTCGCAGGGTCTACTTCAATCCCGCCTTTTCCACCGCCGTAAGGTATGTTTACCACTGCACATTTAAATGTCATCCAGGCAGCCAGTGCTTTTACCTCTTCGATTTCTACATCCTGATGATACCTGATACCTCCCTTGCAAGGCCCTCTTAAGCTGGAATGCTGTACCCTGTAGCCTTTAAACACCCTTATTGCGCCATCGTCCATTTTTATGGGTATTGATACAGTAAGCTCTCTTTCCGGGTATTTCAGCGCAATATATTCATTTTCTTTTAACCCCATCTGCACTGCCGTTTTTTCCATCGTTTTCAAAACCTGCTCATACGGCTCATATTTTCTTTTCATTTTCCCTCCATTTAAACTCTTCAAATTGATTATCAAAACTAAGCAACCTGTTTTTTAAACTATAAACCATTTATAGATTATTCTCTAAAATACAAATTTGCTTAGTTGTTCATTCAAATCAAAAATTTTATCTGCAAATATTGGAGATTCTTCAAATAAAGGAATCACAATCTTATCCCACTGCTTACAAGATTGTTTGCTTCTGAGAAACTTATTACATTCATCATAGCTTTTATTCGTCTCAAAATATACTATAGATAAATTTTTATATATCCAAGCAGATTCGTTTAAAAATCCACAGCTTCTTACATCTTCCAGCAATTTTTTTCCGGCATTTTTATGAATTTCAATATACTTGTCTAATTCTTCAGGTTTTATTATTATTACCAACAGATATTTATTCATAGTTATTTATAATACGTCCTTCCGCCATCTACTAATAAGTTATGCCCACAAATATAATCAGCTTTATTTGACGCTAAGAAAACAACAGCATTCGCAATATCAATAGGTTTTCCAACTCGCCCAACAGGGATATTTTTACCGTACTCATCAATCTGAGCATCTGATGGATATCTTTCACGAAGCAAATCAGTATCAATAACTGCTGGAGATACGATATTTACATTTATTCCTAAGCTTAGATGCTCTTTTAACAATTGTTTTGCAAGACCTACCAAAGCTGACTTTGATGCTGGATACGCCACCGTCCCTCCTCCTGCATTGATAGTAGCATTTGTACCAATAAAAATAATTTTACCTCCACCATTTTTCAGCATTATTGGGATTGTGATTTTAGCAGAAAAAAAAGCTCCATCAACATTAACAGCAAACGCTTCTCTCCATGATTCATACGATATAGTCTCAAAGTTACTAGCAGAAAGAAGAGCTGCGTTATAGACCAAAACATCAATCGAAGTAAACTCACTGTAAACATCTTCTATCATATCTTTAACTTGATTAAAATTGCTTACGTCCATTTGATAAGCCTTCGCTTTTACATTATGACTAAACAATTCCTTAATCAATTCTTGCGATATTGCAGCTTCCTTTCTATAGCTGAATGCAACGTTTGCTCCAGTGGCCGCAAGTTGTCTACAACACTCCGCACCAATCCCACGAGAGCCACCCATTACCACACATGTCTTTCCTTCTAAGCTAATTTCAAATGACACTTTTTTCTCCTTATATAACTTTCAATTTCGCTCACTAAAACTAAATTAAATTTAACACTTCTTTTTATAAGTACCATTTCTCAAGAGATCGATGAACACTGCAAGTATAAGTACAATACCGTTGATCGCCATCTGATAGAAAGACGGCACGTTAACTAGCGTCATTCCGTTTGTAATAGTAGCAAGTACTAGTATACCAAGTATTGTTCCTGATATTTTCCCCTTGCCCCCTGCTAGGCTGATGCCACCGAGTATAACAGCAGCTATAACTGTCAATTCTCCACCTTGCCCTGCGCTCGGTATTGCTGCTCCAATAAGCGAGGAATACATTATACCCGCAATAGCTGCGGATATGCCGCTATATACAAAAGCACCAAACCTCACAGCGTTGATGTTTATTCCGCTAAGATAACTAGCCTGAGGATTACCGCCAACAGCATATACTTTTCGTCCGAACGAAGTGTACTTAAGCACATAAAACGTTATTGCAAATATAGCTGCCATTATAATTACTGAGAGCGGAATCACGTCGAACAAATACAGTCTCCCAATCGCTTTGTATGAATCGTTAGTTATCATCACGGTCTCTCCGTTATACATCAAGTAACATATGCTCCTAAAAATCTGCATTGTACCAATCGTCGTCACAATTGCGCGTATCTTTACTATAGAAACCAAAAAACCGTTAACCGATCCCGCAACAGCACCAACCAAAATCGCAATTATTATTACTATAGGCACGCTTACATTTGCTTGGAGAAGTGTAGCAGCGACCATAGCAGTAACTGCAGCAATTGAATACTGCGAGATATCCATACCTCCCAATATCATAGCCACTGTAAGCCCTGCCGCCATAATCGCCATTATGGATGAGTTCACAAGTATATTTGATATGTTTTTAAATGTTAGAAATATATGATCTTTGGTTATTAATGTCCAAATCAAGCTAATAATTAATAAAGCAATTACCAAGCTAAAAGACGAGCCTCTGGTTTTTAGATAGTTAGATGTTTTTGACAAAATGCTTTTATAAGTCTTTCTATCGTTTTTATTCATTTTATATACCCCCAATTGCCAGTTTCATAATATTTTCGCTTCCAATCTCATCTCTGCTCAGTTCTCCTGCTATCCTACCTTCACATACTACAGCTACTCTGTCAGATATGCTTATAATCTCTGGAAGCTCAGATGAAATCATAATAACCGCTAACCCTTGTTCACACAATTCTTCCATCAGCTTATAAATTTCAACTTTTGCTCCAACATCTATTCCTCTCGTAGGCTCATTCAATATAAGTATTTTAGGCTTTGTCTCCAGCGCCTTAGCAATAACAACTTTCTGTTGATTGCCTCCTGAAAGAGAGCCAACTTCAGTCTTTCTATTAGGAACCTTGATCCGGAGTTTATTTATCCACTGGTCAGCTAATTTGCCTTCCTTTCTCAAGTTTAACTTGAGTGTTCCAATTCTTTTATCGATATTTGCCAAAATGATATTTTCTTGAACACTATGGTCTAAAATTAAACCATCCTTCTTTCGTTCATTTGGTAAATAAGCAATACCATAACCCATTGCTTTTTTTGGGGAATCTATTTTGACCGTTTTACCGTCAATCTTTACTTTTCCTGAAGTTACTTTACGAACCCCAAATATAGCTTCAACAATATTTGTTCTTCCAGAACCCATCAAACCAAATATGCCTAGGAGCTCTCCACTATGAACCTTAAAACTAACATCGCTGAAAACATCGTTTGAAAGACCCTCCACTTCCAGCAGAACCTTTCCTCTTCCAACATAATTCTTGGGATACATATCATTAATATTCCTACCTACCATATCGGCAACGACCTGTTCTCTGGAAGTTTCATTGCGCTTGTTGACGCTGATACGTTTTCCATCCCTCATTACCTGAATCCTGTCCGATATAGTAAAGACTTCATCCATTTTATGGGATATATAGATAATCGACTTACCGCTTATTATAATATTACGGATAAGTTCGAATAGATTTTCAATTTCTTTTTCATTAAGTGCAGCTGTAGGCTCATCCATAACTAATATCTTAAAATCATCTGATATAGCTTTAGCTATTTCTACTAACTGTTTCTGTGCTACAGACAATGTTTTTGCTTCATCGAATGGATCTACATTTAAATTTACTTTACTTAGAACTTCTATGCAATTCCTTTTTAATTTTTTGTAGTCAACTCTTCCATACTTTGTCATTGGCCAATTACCTAAAAAAACATTTTCAGCAATGCTCATTTCGTCAAGGTAGCTAAGCTCCTGGTTGATAATTCTAATACCACTCTGCATTGCTTCTTTCGGGTTAGAACAGTTCATAAGTTCCCCGTCAAGCAGTATTTGCCCGCTGTCAGCTTGTATAGCCCCGGATAAAATTCTTACAAGAGTGGACTTGCCGGCGCCATTCTCTCCGACTATTGTCAAAATTTCTTTATTTTTTACTTCTAATGCAACATCATCTAAAGCTTGAACGCCTGGAAATGCTTTGCTTATGTGCTGCATATTCAATAAATAGTTTTCTGGCATAAGACGTCTCCTTACATTTAGATCTGCAGCCTTAAAAGGCTGCAGATCTTTTGTCAGTTATTCCGCAGGATAAAAATCGTTAATATTATCTGCTGTCACGAAAGCCAGCTTCACAAAAGACTCTTGCGGAACCTCTTCACCAGCCATCAGTTTCATTATTATATCAAAAACTGTATCAGCGTATTTCTCAAACTGATAGTCTACTGAACCAACCCATACAGGGTCATTTTCATGCAGCGCCAATCTTGCAGGAGCTTCACATCCATGAGTAACTATTAGGCAATCGTCTTCTCTGTTCTGATTTATAATCGCAGCCTGGAATCCCAATCCGTTCTGGTCGTTACCACCTATAAAGAGCACCTTTGTTGCATCAGGATGTGCAGTCAGGAAGTCTGTAGTCTGCTGTGTTGCAAGTTGTGTTGTATCGCCAGAACCAGTCTCTATCTCTATAACCTTCTCCGCAGGCAGATCTATTCCTGCCGCCCTAATGGCATCAGCAGCACCTCTTGTCCTTTTGTTAATTTCCTCTCCTAATGCGTTCCCTACTGAAATAACGAGATATTCAATTTCGCCACCAAATTTCTCATTTATAAACTCCACTGCGCCTTCTCCGGAGAATTCACCAGCCAGCTGGTTGCTTACTCCAGCATAATATGTACCTTCTCCATAGTTCATGTCGATAGATATCAACGGTATTCCTGCTGCATCGCACTTTTCCTTTAAAGCTGCTCCGCCACCCATATTGAAATTGAAGTCAACAAGTACATCTACACCTTGTAAAATCATATTGTCTGCGTTACTAATCATTTGGGCTGCATCCGTTTTTGCCGTTGCATACAGCATCTCGATTCCCAGTTCGTCAGCCTTTTTCTGCATTCCTTCATGGACTAAACGTGTTGCATCAATGTCATCCGAATAGTTTATGAACCCGACCAAAATCGGTTCCGCCTGTTCAGCCTCATCATTTTCTAACGTGTCGGTAGATGAATTATCTGTGTCATCTTCTGTCATAGATGAATCGTCATTATTAGCTTCTTCGACCGGTGTAGTTGTTTTGCAACCAGCCAATAAAATACTCATCACCATTAGCACAATAGCATAAACAAAATTATTTTTTTCATTGGTATTCTCCTTTTTATTTTTATAGTAAGTTTATTTTAACAAAATACAAAATTTAAGTCAATATTTTTTTTGTTTTTATTTTTGTATTTTTGTTTTATTCTTTTATTTTGCTTTTATTAAATAATAAATTTGTTATTTATTATGTTGATTACAGAATTTCTTATAAAAATCAAAAATTTTTGTTTGCTTTTTTTGGCTTATTAGTTATAATGTTATTAAAGAAATAAATTTAAAGAGGTTTTGATTTGGTTAATGACAACAGAAGAAATCAAATAGTAGACATTGTAAGGAAAAAAAATAGCGTATCTTGTATTGAGTTAAGTAAAATCTTAAATGTAACTCCAGAAACAATACGGCGTGATTTAACTTACCTTGATGAAAAGGGGCTTCTCAAAAGAACACACGGCGGCGCCGTTGCGTCACCAGAAGAAATAAGTAACAGTGAATCCCGTATTCTAGAGAATTTTGACATGAAAAAAGCTATTGCAAAAAAGGCCGCAGCATTTATTGAAGAGAAGGACGTTCTGTTTTTTGATGCTGGCACGACTACATTTCTTTTATGCGAGAACATACCTGATGATAAAGAACTATTTGTAATAACCAATTCAAAGAAATGCATAGATAAGCTTATCGAAAAAGAAAAGATTAATATTATAAGCAGCGGCGGGCTCCTGCGAAGAAAAACTATGGCATTCGTTGGTTCTTCAGCAGAGCAAACGATACATTCTCATGCTTTAAAAAAAGCTTTCATATCCGCTCTCGCAGTCTCAACTGAGTTTGGCATTCTAGATTCTCATTATGACGAAGCAGGTATAAATAAAATAGCTATCAGCAAGGCAGTTGAAACCTATTTGCTTGTAGATTCGTCTAAGTTCAATAAAATTGCTTACATAAATGTAGCCCCACTCGATAGTGTTACAGCTATTATAACTGACAATAAATTGGATGACTCTATAAAGGAGGAACTTAGGCAATTAAATATAAACGTAATTATTGCAGACGAGTAATATTGCATTGATTTCTATTTTGTTAATTTCAGTATAGAATATTTTGCTAGTAACTTATAATAACTTTTAAATATGATTTCGTACTTTGAACCTATCGGCACAATTGTAAATAACCAATTATTAGGATTTTTGTCTTTATTTTTATTTTTGTACGCAATAAACTCCCGTCACATTTAAATGTGACGGGAGTTTATAACAAATTATGACTCAAGCATAGCCTCTCTCAATAAACGCAATGCCTCCTTTGGCTCGTCTTTATTAATAACTTCACTCAATACATCCATGCCGATTTTTTGAATCAGCTTTTCAAAGCCTTTTACCCAAAGTATACTTTCAGTCATTGCGTCTAGCGCATTATTCTTGAAGGGATACTGATCCAGTCCACACCAGCCCTCCCAGTCATATTTATGTAGCCAGTAGACCACCTCAATAAACTCAATTGTATTCACCGTGCCTACGATGACATCGTCATCCCACAACCGATAGTTATCGCCCCAGTGCATATTATAAAGGACTCCCTTTTCGAGCGCACGTGCCGTAGAATAGGCTATCCGCTCCCCGGCGTTTATCGCATGCCCCAGATCAAGTGTCATTCCTACATTATCTTTGCCAATATCATTTATAAGGCACATTGTATCTCCAAAATTGCCTACAAACTCGTGTATTCTAGGTTCTCTAATCTTATACTCTATTGCCACTTTAGTATTTTTATCATAGTCTGCAATTTGCGAAACTCCATCTACCAACCAATCCCAAATTTTAGAGTAGTCCGCCTGGAATGCATAGTCAACTCCGTCATGCCCAAACCATACCGAAACGATATCCATACCCATGAGCTTGGCTATTTCCACACACTCCTGTCCACGCTCAATAGCCTTTTTCCTGATATCCGCTGATTTATTGGTTAAGCTACCCCAGCCCCACTGCTTTTCCCAGTAGTTTACCACTAGTGTTGCTGGTTCTTTTCCAACATTTCTTACTCTTTCGGCAACTTCCTTAGCGTTTTTTATTGTTACCTGCCCTGGTCCCCAAAAGCCTATTCCATCGGCGACCTGCATTCCCGCAATAGTATCAAAAGCCTGTCCATCATTTATCGGGTCTTTATATCCCGCAGAATGGAACCGGTCGCCGAGCGGGTGCAATAGCCCCGGGTTAACCTCGAACTTTAATTTTGCCATATTCTGTTTTCCTCCTAAAACATTATTTCCCCAGTTCTTTTTCTGTTTCGTATATCGCTTCCTCTATTATATCAAGACCCTTCATGGCAACTTCTTCAGTCATTATAAGAGGTGGTGTTATTCTTAGGTTTTCATTAGCGGGTATCCATGCGACACCCTTTTCGAAACCTTTTTTGAATATCATTTTACCCGCTTCAACAAATGGCTCTTTTGTTTCTTTGTCTTTGACCAGCTCAATTCCAAGGAACAAACCTGCACCACGCACATCGCCAATTATCTTGTAATCTTCTTTCATTTTTTTCATACGCTTAAGCATTGCATTACCAACTTTTTCGCTATTCTCCACAAGACCTTCTTCCTGAATAACCTCAATTGAAGCAAGCGCAGCAGCACAAGCAAGTGGGTTCCCGCCATGCGTAGTTGACGAGCTGTAGTTCTTTAACTGTTCAATAAGTCCTTCTCTATAAAATACTCCGGATATCGCTGCGCCGTTTCCGAAGCCTTTTCCGACCGTCATAACATCAGGCACGACGCCATCATGATCTACCGCAAACATTTTACCAGTTCTACCAAAGCTGGAGGCAACTTCGTCAACCATCATTAATATCCCGAGTTCATCGCATATCTCCCTGACTCTCTTTAAGAAGCCCTTCGCCGGTACTACGGAGCCAGCAAAGCCCTGTACAGGTTCTACGACAATACCTGCAATGGAGCCTGTTGACATTTGTGTGATGGCTTCCTTGACAAACTCCGCACAGTGAAGACCGCATTCAGGGTACGTTTTACCAAATGAACAGCGATAGCAGTGCGCATAAGGAACACGATAAAAACCTTGAAGTCTTGGCCCGTTTGCGACATCAATATTGCCAAGGCTCTTCGCATACGGCGTTTTACCGTGGAAGTCATTAAAGAACGTTAAAAATTCTGTACGCCCTGTTGCATTTCTAATAGTTCTGAGACCGTACTCCACTGCCTCTGCACCAGAGCAATATAGCTGTACACCGTTCAAATCTCCAGGTGTTACTTCACCAACCTTTTCCACCAGCTTGACCTTTGCTTCCGTGACGAAGTCATGACAGTTTATCATTTTATCAAGCTGTTTTTGCATAGCTCCCTTAATTTTCGGGTGATTATGCCCGCAGTTTGTTACGCAGACACCCGCAGCAAAGTCTATATACGTATTCCCGTCTATATCCGTTACCGTCATTCCATTGGTATAATCATAACACACCTGGCTTCCTTTTGCAGGAGCGGAAAAACCTTGCATATGTTTAATAATCCTCTCCCACATCTCAAGCGACCTTGGCCCCGGAGATTTAGTTTTCATGTTGGGAACCTTATCCACATCAACTTTACACCAATCCTTATCGAACATAAATATGTCTCCTTAAAAACTTTTTGTTTATTTTTTGATTTTAGCATGATTATAAATATTTTTCAATAGTTTTATTTTTGTTTTAATTTTTTTATTTTTGCTTGCCTTTTGTTCAAAAGGAATGTATAATTAAAAAGGAATGTATAATTAAAAATAATACAACGGTATGGAGAAAAGAATGGAAAGGAACAAGATAAAATTAATCGTTATAGACTTAGGCGCAGGTAGTGGCAGGCTGATGTATGCCGAATACTCGAATTCAAAGCTTGAGCTTAGCACAATACATAGATTCCATAATAAATATTCAAAGATTCAAGGTCATTATTATTGGGATATATTAAATATCTGGTTTGAAATATTAAGCGGTCTTAAGAAAGAAGCCATAGATGATATTTCGGGTATTTCCGTCTGTTCGTGGGGTGCGGACTTTTGCATGGTCGATAAAGCAGGCAGTCTTTGCGGTTTTCCGTTTACATATCGAGATGCAAGAACCAACGGCATTGTTGATGAGATATCGGATATCCTTAATATGAGTCAAAACGAATGGGGAGCGCACACCGGCGTGCTGCCTGCCGAACATTATGCTTTGTGCCAACTGTTTGCTCTAAAGCGTGACAACCCGGACATCTACAAAGCGACTGATGAAATTCTCTTTATCGCCGATACAATAAACTTCTTTCTTACCGGAAAGCGTGCGTGTGACTTTACCAACATCTCCACGACGGCTGCGTTTGATTGGAAAAACAAAGCCCTTTCGCAAAAAATACTGTCCAAGTTGCAAATCAACAGTGATATTTTCCCAGAGACAATCAAATGTGGTGCTGTACTCGGCAAAACCACGGAGGATTTGGCAGAGACTGTCGGTCTTAAACCAACGGATGTCATTATATCAGGCGGACACGATACGGGTGTTGTTTCCATGCTTTCTCCTCGGATTGTCGAAAAAAACATAATGCTTAACTGCGGAACTTGGGCAATCATGGGCTACATATCAAGCACACCATTTATCGCCAGAAATGGCAAAAACACTTCGATCTCATCATTTGGTACGCCTTCCGAAGACTACTTTATAAACAAATATTTTGGAGCAATGTGGTTTCTGCAGGAATGCATAAGTCAGTGGTCATCCGAAGGCAAGGATTTCAGTTATCCCGAACTGGTGAAGCTCGCCGAAAAATCGAGCATAGACAGCATAATAAACATAGAATACTCCGGCTTTATGATGCCTTCTAACATGCCTTGCGAAATTACCGAATACATTAAAAAAACCCACCAGGAATCTCCTGTCTCACAAGGAGACATAGCAAGAGTGATAATCCAAAGTGTGGCGCTGCACTGCAGAAAAGTTTTGTCACAGCTCAGCAGTATTTCTGGCGAAAAGTTCGAGAAAATATATTTCGTTGGCGGTGCTAATCAAAATGCGCAACTATGCAAGATGATAGCTGATTTCACAGGCTGTATGGTTATCACAGGCCCCGTAGAAGCAACCTCTTTTGCAAACGCATGTATGCAGCTTTATGCTCTCGGGCATCTTTCATCTTTCGAAGATTTCTACAAGCTTGCACAGAGATCTGTGAAAAAAATCGAATACCGCCCGGAAAACAGCGAAAAAGCAGAGGATTTATTCTCTAAATATATAGACTTACAAAATGTATAGGAGGTAATATTAATGTCAATTCACTTTGGTGAACATACCTGGCCGGAACTGGAAGAGTACATCAAAAAAGATGCGCTCGTTGTACTGCCTGTCGGGATGTTCGAACAGCACGGTACGCATCTACCAGTTTCGACTGACAGTGACCTCGTTTGGGCAATATGCAACGAAGCCTGTGAGCAGTTAAAGGACGAGATCCCAACACTGCTTATGCCCAATGTTTGGACAGGTTATCATGTGAAAGAAGTTTCGAAATGGCCCGGGGGTATATCAGTGAGTCCTGAGGCGCTTCTCAATTATGTTTACGACATAGTTGCAGCTCTTGTAAAGCAGGGTTTCAAAAAGATAGTAATAGCCAACGGCCACGGTCAGAATCCTGCGATACTCGAAATCGTATGCAGAAAAATAGCAGACGCTTTTGATGTCGTAGTGCTATATGCGATGCCTATATTTATGCTTGGTAAAGAGGGAAGTAAAGTCAGAACTTCAGAGCAGGGCGGTATGGGCGGTCACGCAGATGAACTTGAAACTTCTTTGATGCTCAAAGTCAGGGGAGACCTGGTACAAATGGACAAAGCACCTTCTGATCCTCAATCTTATAGAAGTAAATTTGTTGCTGGTGATATGTATCCCGAGCACGACGTGATCAAAGGCGCATACTGGTCAACTTTCCACATACAAAAGACAAAAAGCGGAGCACAGGGAGATGCGACATCTTCAACGGTGCAAAAGGGCGAGAAGTGGTTTGAGCTTATTATAAAAAACTTCACCGAGTTACTAAAAGAGTATTATAGCTTTAAATACGAAAAATAGTAATTTTAATGTTTGACGAAAATTCAGATTGCTTCTTTTTGACCGTCCTGCCGATACAGGGCGGTCAAAGAAAGCTGTCACCCTGTTTCGGCAACACCGCAAGACAAAGATGATATATAAAAAATGGAGGAAGGTTCTTATATTATGAACAATAGGGAAAGGTTCAACAATATACTAGCAGGCAAACCGGTAGACAGAGTCTTCAATGTGGAAGCTGGCATCTGGCCGCAGACAGCCATGAGATGGGAAAGCGAAGGAATGCCCAAGAACGCTATTTCTAGCGGCTATGAAGAAAAATGGGAGAACGCAGAAGAGATATTTGACGCAGACTATATATTTTATGACAAAAAACCCGCACCTTATTTTAAAGAGCTTAACGGATGGTTGGAATACGCACGTATAAATACGTATATACCCGACCCTCCTTTTGAAGTAATCACATATGAAGAAAACGAGAGAATCATTGTTTACAGAGACGCAGTAGGCATCACACATAAAGCGATGAAAGAAGGCGAGGTCGGAGGCTTGAGAACAAGCATGGACCAGTACATGAGCTTCCCCGTAGAAAACCGAGAGGATTTTACAAGGCTTAAAAACCGCTATATCGCCAATCTCGACCGCTTTCCGAAAAACTGGAACAGAACTGTTGAAAGGTGGAATTCTCAGGGCAGGGATTATCCCGTAGGGTTGTTTTATATCGGTGAATTCGGATACTACAGTCTCTTAAGACGGTGGATGGGTACGGAAGGAGCTTCATATATCTACTACGACGACCCCAAACTCGCACAGGAAATGTTCGAATTTATGACTGATTATGCCGTAGAGCTGTTAAAGCTGACCACTTCTTACGGTATCGAATTTGATTTCTTTCACATTTTTGAAGATATGTGCTATAATAGCGGTCCTCTTATTTCGCCCGAAATGTTTAGAAAGTTCATGCTCCCCGAATATAAAAAGCTTATATCTAAAATAAACAAAGCTGGAATAAAAAACATTTATGTTGACAGCGACGGTAAAATACAAAAGCTTATTCCGTTCTGGCTGGAAGCAGGTGTTAATATGTTTTTACCTATGGAGGTAAACGCAGGCTCTGACCCGATCACTATCCGTAAAGAATTTGGAAATGATTTTACTATGATGGGCGGACTAGACAAGTTTACACTCACCAAGACCAAGGCTGATATTGAGCAAGAGCTTAGAACCACGTTAGATTATATGCTGCCGAGAGGTCGTTATATTCCTATGCTCGACCATTTGGTGCAACCAAATGTACCTTTCGAAAATTTCATATACTATCTTGACCTAAAAGAAAAAATATTGACTGGCAAATTATAATTTTTATATTAATATTGTTTTTCATCAATAAGAATAGCGGTAATGTTTTTTATATGACCCGCTATTTTTATTATCGTGATCCTATTAAAAAGGATTATTCGAATCTATAATCGTTAAAAGCACTATTCCCAATTTACCGATTACCAAGAGTAGATTTATGAGTTCAAGAGTAGCTTTTTCAATCTCTTGAACAACTTATACTCTAATACGGTGACACAAACAATTTCTTTGGTAACTCCCGCAACTATTACAACCACTATCGTCTGCGATATTGGGAAACCTCGAAAGCTTGGTTATCCCTAACCACCTATTTTGAATTTGACATATTAACAATATCATTTTCTCCCTTCCACTTCTCATACTCCTTCCGCCCTTCCTCACTATCAAAATACTCCTTCATTGCCGGAAGAATACATCGTGCAAAAGATTCCACCACATCATCTGGAATCTCTAGATCTTTCGGCTTATCGGACATTAGCCCAGCTCCTGTTCATAATTGTTTCCTTATTCATTTTTTCCTCCAATATGAAATTTTCAAGGTTCTCTTAGCGGCCTAAGCCGCTTGACTTAGTCTTTCGCTGTCTCTTTTGTTCTCTCTCCTCCCTTGCCTTCTGAAATATGTCCTTTATTAGTTCTTCAACTCTTTTCGGCGCTAGCCTCATAGCGTCAACATAATTTTTTGTGCTCATAAATAACTTTTCAAATTTGTCCTCTAAATTCCATAGCTGCTCTGTTACATCTTTTAGCTTCTGCTTAAGCGACCTTATTGTGCTACGTGATAAAACGCCTTCCTTTGCAAGCGATATAACTTCCTTGTAATCCTGCTCTGAAAGTGTCACCTTGCCAAACATCTTTTTCTGCCCTATTTCATCAAGCTTTTGAAATGACCTGCTGCTCTGATGTGCTACAGTCAGCTTTTCAGAAACAACGTCAAGCTCTTTTTGCTGCTCCTCAACCTGCTTTTCAATACGGGCAAGCCTTTCATTGTCCTGCTGTATCTTGTAATCCAAAACAGATAAATGCTGAGTCGTGCTGCCACGCACTCCACGCTCAAAATCCTTAAACCCGGCATTCTTCATATGCTCAAAGAACCTGTCTTGCAGCAGCGAATACGATGGTATTAACACTGCTTTTTCGTTCTCTGCTATTATCGGCTCTCCATTTTTGTCTATCGCTTTGACCGATGCCCATTTCTTCGAATGACTTACCTGGTGTATCACTTCTTTGACTTTCCCGACAAGTTCCTTGTCCTTGCACCGCTTTGTCCATTTGATTTCTTTTTCCACAACGGGTATATATACTACATGCAGATGATAATGATAGACATCACGTTTAAGCTCCTCTGAGAGGCTCCTGTTGCGCTCGTCAGCGTGCATAACTGCCGATAGGACGTATTGCTCTCCTCCTGCTTCTTTAACGGCCATTCTGTATGCCTCGGTAAAAAAGTCCTTTGCGTATTCATATCCTCCGTGCTTATCAAAATACAATGTGTTTACATCGAAAACCATCTCCGCAAATACATCAGCATCTTGTTTTAATCCACGTGTACTGATCGTTCCTTCTTCAAGTAATTTATCAAACTCCTGTGTATACGTTCCTTCACAGCTTTTAAAGCTGATATTGAGACTGCTTCTTTCCAGCACGATATCAGGATTGGAATAAATTTCGTTCTTGCGCTCGTTATGTCGTTCCCTTATTGAGAAGTTACTGCGTGGATACGCCTTATTCCTTACGACTGTGCGATCAACCTTGGATATATATCATCACCTCCTTACTTTATCGGTACTGACCTGCCCCCACAAATTAGTCCAAAACGAAAGTTAGTATATTGGACTTCCCCCCTAAAGTTGACACTGAAGAGAAGATAATAATACAATCAAATCGGAGGTAAAAAACAATGGGGAGAAGAACATTTAGCAAAGAGTATAAGCTGCAGACAATCAAGCAGGTCATTGAAGAAGGAAAGCGAATCACAGAAGTATCATCAAGCCTTGGTATAACTGAACAAACTGTGTATCGTTGGCTGAGAGAATATGATAAGTTCGGTGTAGAGGCGTTCAAAGGTTCAGGCAATGTTTAAATATCCGGAACAGATTCGCCGGATTATATATACAACCAACGCTATTGAGAATTTCAACCGACAGCTCAGAAAAGCTACAAAAACCAAGGGAGCCTTTGTCAGCGATGATGCGTTGATGAAACAACTTTATCTGACCACGATCCAGATAACTGAAAAGTGGACGATGCCGATGCTCGTGAAATTTCGTCTGCCACTCAGATAACTTCTTTTGGTTCCCTATTATCGTCTTGGCAGATAACCGCTTATCAGGCGTAATAGGCACAAAGAAAACGTGCATGTGCGGATTCCTTTCATCCATATGAATGGTAGCTGCTAATACGTTATCTTCTCCTACCTCATCACGTATAAAATCTAATGCACGCTCGAAATATTCACGTTCTTCATTTTCAGTCAGTATAGAAATAAACTCTGGACTTGCTGTAACCAGCGTCTCTATCATAAGCACACTGTCTTTTCTTACTCGACACTTCGATTCTTCAATCCTTCTCATAATCTCAGAATAGTATTTATACTGAGGCTGTATCAAATGATAGTTCTCAGCAGTCCTTGCTGTATTTATATCAGGATTACTTTTGTATTGTTCCTTTTTCCTCTCATTATGGGCCTCTATTGAGTTTATCGACCCTCTTTTTCTTTTAGCAAATCGCATAATAGCATATGGCATATAAACTCCTTCCTTATGTATGTATTCCTTTTTTCAGTACACCGCTATAGCTATATAAATCCGCTGTAGTAGTAATTAAAAATCACCGCATAGCAGCAAGTACTCAGCAGCTTGCCCGGCCTGCAATATTTCAGCAGACCGACTAAGCAGCAACAATCATAGCGGTGTAACACACTAGACCTTGCATCCCCACCCCACAAAGCAGGCTTTGCGGGGACCCCTATGCAAGGTGTGTGGCAGGGGATTTCCCCTGCACCCCATTACTGCCACCACAGGTGACAGTTGGTGACGGCTGTGACGGTTGTTTCCCGGTAGGGATATAACTGTCACAGCTGTCATAACCGTCACTCTTAAGCCGGATCAACCGGCTTTTTCCTGTGCGGTAATAGCGATACTCAACACCGTTTTCAGCTAAAGTATCGTGATACTGATTCAGCAGTTTTGTAACCGTGTTGACCGCTGTTGTGGTATCGCTCATTTCAAAAAGCAGTTCAGTTGAACTGCCGCACCATTCTTTGCGTCCAGCCATGAAACATATTGTTTGTAATATAAACCCTGGCGTTTCACGTTTACTTACTTCTTCCGAGTTTTCGCAGGCCAGACATTCCCATACGCAGTTTTCAAACTTCAGTGACAACTCCAGGTATTCTACGTCCCTTCCGGTTACATACAGCTTTGCAGTATTGTCAGAACGCTTATCCTTTTCTAATATATATGTGGTATCCACACCGCCAGTAATACCGGTGGTGCCGGACACCATGTTGAACGGGTCTTTATCAGAATGCTTTCGCAGGTGATGCACCAGTATGATTGCAATACTATACTTATCTGCGAGCTGCTTTAGCTCGCAGATATCTTTGTAGTCATTTGCATAGGCGTTTGATGACATATCAATGCAGCGTATGCGCTGTAGAGTGTCGATCACAATAAGCTTTGTTTCAGATTCCTGTTTAAGGAAAGCAGTGATCTGCTGTTCTAATCCAGAACCCACCGCATCAGCCATGATTGCGAAATGCAGATTTGAAGGAGCTGTATCTGTAATCTCAAATAAACGGTTCTGTATACGGCTATATGTATCTTCCAGGCAAAGATAGAGCACACCGCATCTGTCTACTGCATGTTCCCACACTGGCTCGCCTAATGCGATCTTCAAGCACAGCCATAGTACCAGCCAGCTCTTGCCTATCTTCGGACTGCCGGCAAGTATATGCAACCCTCGTGGTATAAGCCCGTCCACAATGAACGGGACGGGCCTCAAAGGAGTTGCCAACAGTGTTTCGGCGTCAACAGTTCTCAGCTTGCTCATACTGCTTCACCGCTGTTGCTTTCGATCCATTGAATGAAGTGTTCTTTGCTTACCATCATGCGTTTTCCTATTCTCAGTGTCGGGAATCCTTCACTGTGCATAAGCTCATATGCTCCGGCACGAGAAATACCGAGAGTTTGAGCTACAGCGTTTGCATTTAGCATTATAGGTAGTTGGTCATAAGATGTTTTGTTTTGGTTCATTATTCTCCTCCTATATTCATTTTTCAAAGATCTTCTCTTGCCGCTTATTGCAGCAATTAGTCGTTACGTATTACTCCCTCCCCTCCATATAACGACTATCGTTTTGTTTTGTTGCCATTTTCCGTATTGACATAATAAGTGCTAAATGATATGATTACAATAGATTTGGACAATTTATTTAATGACTTATCGTTTTCGTTTACTGTTTATAATGATAGTCGTTTTTTTAGGAGTGATGTATGTCATACTATGCTAGAATATCTGATAACAAGATGCAGGTTCTTATTGAAGGCCAAGACGAATTGCGTTCTCAGAAAGAAGCGTTAGTTGGAGAGCAGTTGCTCGATTTCGTTTATTATGATTTAACAAAATTAAATAAAGCGCTGGATAAAGCATACAGCTTTGCTTACCATGTTAATGACCCTGACTTTGAATGGTTACTTAAAAAACTGGATATGCAAAATATCTACCTGCGCTTTTTTGTCGAATTATTCCTCGACGCAATTCATTTTGATAAACCAGATACAAAAGCAGGCTATGAATTTCTATGCAGTAAATATCCACAGGAAGTAGCGTTTCTTAGGCAGAATGGAAAGTTTAAAAATACTACACATCGAACCATATCCAAGCCGTTTCTTATAAGCATATTCTCCGCTCATGCATTAGGTATGCAGTCGTTTATGAAACAGCAGCTAGAGTTCTGTGCGGACGGTTCAAATGATGAAAAATATATGCAGCTTAAGCCTATAGAAAGACTTTATATCTATGAGCAGTGGCGTAAATCAAAGGGAGAGCAGCCGCTTTATTTTGAGACAGAGACTTTTTCTTCTCAACTTGTCATAAGTGTAGAGATTCAGCCTAAAGTAGATTTTTCAATCGAAGAGCTGACTGACAAGCTGAAAAAACAAAAACCGCAGATCGCCGAAATGACGGTGCTGCCTACGGGTTGGGCTTTGATGCGCTTTGAGTTGATGAAGGTGATTACACAGGAAGTATTTGTTAAGAAGTGTGCCAACTGCGGGCGTTATTTTATACTTGATGGCAGAACGGATGTTGAGTACTGCTCCAGGCCTCTGACGGATCAGCCTGAGAAGGTATGCAAGGATATCGGGGCGCTACATAAGTATATGGATAAGGTTAATGCCGACCCCATCCGCAAGGAGTATCACAGGGCATACAAGCGCAACCATTCACGCTTGCGTGTTGGTACTATGACACAGGCTGAGTTCCTTGAATGGTCAGACGCGGCGCAGGAAAAGCGGGATCAGTGTCTTGTGGGAGAGATTGATAAAGATATGTTTATGAAGTGGATTAATCAAGACCGGAGATATAAAAAACGGTAAAGACCATTTATTTGTACACTCAAATCTATATAATGTTAATTATCGCTAGTAATATAATTAGCAAAGGAGATTTTGCATGGCAACTATTAATAAACGTGGAGACAAGTATCGTGTACGTTATGATGTATATGAAAACGGAATACGCAAGCAAAGAAATAAATCTTTCAGCAGAGCCAAAGAAGCGAAAGCATTCGCTTCAGAAATTGAGCATGAGATTCAAACTGGTACATATGCCAATGCTGGAAAACTATGTTTAGAAGAATATCTTAAGCAATATTTTGATACATACTGTGCACACATGCGCCCTAATACGAAAACCGCAGCAGAAGGCTATATGAAAAAGCATATCATCCCGATCATTGGTCAAATGCACCTAAAAGATGTCACGACATTGCATATTCAGAAGATATATAACAAGATGCTAAAAACAGAATTCAAAGCTGCAAAGTACAGAATAATTGAAGGCAAAGAGGTTCTCGTCAGCCCTGCTAAGACATACAGCCCTAAGACTATAAAAAATGTGCACGGAGTATTATCAACCGCATTGAGTAAAGCAGTCAAGACCAACTTACTCGCACACAATCCGTGCGACAATATTACTTTGCCGAAAAACAAGCGATTCGAATATACCATACCTGATCGAGAGGACTTAAAAAAAATTATAGCAGAATTGCAGGATAGCCCGCTCTACGAAGCAATCATGGTGTGTGCAATGCTCGGCATTCGCCGTAGCGAAGCGCTCGGCTTGTATTGGTCAGATATTGATTTCAAAGAAAAGACGGTGTCAATAAAAAGGTCTCTTATTTATGTTGAAGCATCGCACAGCCTTGAAATCAGTGAGTTAAAAACCGAATCATCCCGTCGTACACTCCCCATGGCAGATGTACTGTTAAATGCGTTTAAATCGCTCAAGAAACGTTACATTAAAAACATGTATAAATTAAATTCTCTCTTGATTTTCACTAATGAACTTGGGCAGCCAATCCGACCGAACAAGCTGACTGCAAGTTTCAAAAAAGCGGCGACTACGGCAGGCTTCCCAAATATGCGGCTGCACGATCTCCGACATACGGTCGTAACCTACTTGATTGAATCCGGTCAATCACCGAAAACGGTTCAGGAGTTTGTTGGGCACACAGATGCGCGGTTTACCCTAAAGCAGTATGCACACGTGGTGGACGAGAGCAAGCGTAAATCTTCAGAAGTGATTAGTGATCTATATTTTCAAAAATCAAAATGATTTGTGTCCAGAATGTGTCCAGTTGTCCTTTCCGAGACCTCAGATAAAGCAAAAACCCCAGTAACCATCGAGGTTATAGGGGCTTTTACGTGGCAGCGGAACTAGGATTCGAACCTAGACACTACGAGTCAGAGTCGTAGGTGCTACCGTTACACAATTCCGCTATACTTCAGGACCCGGCTAACTTTGGCCGCCGCAGGGCCCCTGCTTTGATAAAATGGATCCCAAGGTGCCGTCCGCCGAAATTTTAACACCTGCTATCACACAGGTGGGTGCTTTGCCAGGCTCATCAGCCTTCCCGCCAAAGGCGGGCATGACATCCGGGTGTGGACTAAAAGCTCCCTAAATAATCTGTAGGTTTAAAACAAAGGCGTTATCGAACACCGCAGGATATGGTGGGGTCAATTGGGCTCGAACCAACGACCTCTACGATGTCAACGTAGCGCTCTAACCAGCTGGGCTATGACCCCGTAAAAATCCAGTACTCATATTATACACAATTATAGGATTAAATCAATACCAAATTAGCCGTTTTTTTAATCAAAGTCTCCCCAGGGAATATACGCCCATGCTTATTCTTCACGCTTCTTATACGTCTGCGTTTTAATTCTTATACTTAAAATCAATAAATAAGCAGGATAGGATAAAATAAATATTTGATTTATAAACAAAATATGTTATAATTTCATTTATAGAACTTTTGTTCTGTATTATTAAAAAACAGGAGTATTTTTATGAAAATTAATATCGGACGAACCAAACCTGAAACCTATAAAGAAGACTGGCCAGGGCAATACAAGTTTTTTTCTCATTATGAATACGCAGCAGGTATTCCACAGGTACTTTTTATTATCACAACACTTAAAGAGAACGGTAAGCCTAATCTTTGCTTTCACTCATGGAGCAGCTTTTCAGGTGACCATGGCGGGTATTTTGCCGTTTTGACCGGTCTTATGAATCATTCTCATACTTACATGAACATCACAAGAGACGAAGAACTCTGCATTAATTTCATAAGTCAGGAATATTATGAAAATGCAATAAAAACCATAACTGAGAATGAGCTGGATTCCGACGAAGCAATCGCCGGCAGTTTTACTACTGAGCCTTCAAGTATTATAAATTCACCCCGTATAAAAGAAGCTTTTATCAGTTATGAATGCAAACTTAAATCGATTTCCGATTTGTCCGGTAAAGGCATTTCATCATTGGTTATAGGAGAAGTAGTAAATGCTGCTGTATACGAAGGTTATAATGACATTTCGAAAATCTGCAGCAATGACGGCTTTATGTACAATGTGCATTGTCCAAAAGATCCGCTTTCCGGTCAAGGTAAGAAGAGTGCAGTAACTATCCTGAAAGAAATAAAAATCCTAGGCTAATAGGCCAAGCCTATTTGTTTACTTATTAGTACCAAATGGGCAAACAGCCATACATATTCCGCAGACAGAGCCTCTGCCGATTCTCTGGAACTTGTCTTTCATGTGATATGAGCACAGATCTGCATCAACGATGTCTTCTCTCTTTGTGCCCGTTGTCCACTCCCTGCCTGTTAAAGCACCGCAAGGGCAGGCTGTAACACATAGGCTGCAATGCCCGCACTGAGGTTCAACCATATCTGTGCTCTTAAGCGGCATATCCGTTAGTACAGTTACAAACCTAACCCTTGGACCATACTTCAACGTTACGAAAAGTCCGCTTTTGCCAATGAACCCTAAGCCCGCAAGGTTTGCAGCTGTCTTGTGCTGAAAATCCCCTGCTATTGCTGCGCTGTTCACAGTCTGAGAAGCCGGGATTGCCAGCGCCCTATAGCCGCTGCGCTGCAGCATTATGACACATTTAAGCGCACAGGAGTCTAGAAGGGCGTTCACACTGCGATAGTGAGCAAAATACATCTTAGTCGGACCGCTGCTGCTGACTTCGTCCACGACTGCATCAGACAGCCGTATGCCCAGAGTTACAGCATATGGAACGCTGCTGAACTTTTCAGGTAAAACTGTACTGCAGTCGGAAGTGCCGAATACGTCAATGCCTTCCCGTTCCATCGCCTTTTTAATATCGTTTATCATAAATATACTCCTGATACGCAATATATCGTTTGATCCCAATTTCAGAATACCATATTTGCTTTTTTTTCGCAAAGACTGTGGTATAATATACATATAAACAAGTGGGAGGCTGCTTATGCGTATAGAACCGATCGCTCAAAACAAACTTCTTTTGCTATACCTATTAAACTCTATAAACATACAGCTTTCAGAGCTGCAGATACTTCGGATTGTGACGGAGAACGGCTGGATGAACTATTTTGATATGAAAGAAAGCATATTTGAACTGCTTGAGAGCCGGCTTATAGACCAGCACGAAACCACGGCGGGCATATTCTATTCTATAAATAAGCTAGGTCAGACAACACTTTCCTATCTTGAAAAGGAACTGCGTAATTCTAAGCGCAAAGAGATCGATGAATATTGCAGCAAGAACAGAGATGAGCTACGGCTGGAAACAGAACTTTTCGCAGACTATGTCAAAATAGATGAGGACGAATATAAGGTCATGCTTAAAGTACTCGAGAACCAGATACCCGTATTTGAGATAAACCTGGTGACATATTCAAAATCGTCAGCGCAGGCATTCATAGAAAAATGGAAGTCGGTAGCGCCTTCAATTTATAAATCGACATACTTCACACTGTCTGAATAAAACATGGAGCGGGCTTCTGACGGAGCTCTTTTTTATTACCGTCCTTAGCATTCGTAGTCTACAGCGACAGCATCGTCTATTATCCCGAAAACAAACTCCTTTACCGGTATGTGCATCTCGTGCTTGTCGTATATATCATAATCCTGCTTTGAATCGAACTGTGCTATTATGACGAAGTCGAATGAGCGTGCACTGTCTATCACGTTCTCCCCCACCTCAATGCTTTTTACCTGAGGCATGTCTGCAAGCGCTAATATCATTTGCTTTGCCTTTGGCAGCATATTTTTTTTATCGTTTTTCAGCCTGAAACTTACAACATGTTTAAACATTTTGCACTCCTTCCTTTTATTGCATTATATACTTTTCCGGCAGTCGGCAGCAATTATTTTTTTTAATGTGAAATTATTATCTTTCTCTTTAAAAATGTTTTAATATCTGTTATAATCACAAAGTGACTTTAAATGGTCATACCAATTTACTATATTAATTAAGGGAGTAAACCATGTACAAGATCCTAAAGAAACAAACTTTAAGCGAACAGGTTAAGCTCATGGAAATCGAAGCTCCGCTTATTGCCAGAAAGGCAAAGGCAGGCCAGTTTATAATACTGCGTGTCCACGAAAACGGAGAGCGCATACCGCTAACGATAGCTGACCATGACGAAAAAAAGGGGACGATCACTATTATATTTCAGGAAGTCGGCAAAACAACTATACACCTTGGCACACTAAATGAAGGCGACAGCCTGCAGGACCTCGTCGGTCCGCTTGGCAAAGCGTCACACTTTACAGAAGGAACGAAAAAAGTTGCAGTTATAGGCGGAGGCCTTGGCACTGCGATAGCATATCCACAGGCAAAAGAACTTCACAGGCTGGGCGTGCAGGTAACAAGCATTGCAGGTTTTAGAAATAAAGACCTTATACTTCTGGAGAAAGAGCTTGCCGACGTTTCAGACAAAGTGATTATAACTACGGACGACGGCTCGAACGGCAACAAAGGCTTCGTTACAGATGCTCTGCAAAAAGAGATCGAAGCAGGTGAAAAGTTTGACCTGGTCATAGCCATAGGCCCGCTTATAATGATGAAGTTCGTTTCACAGCTAACGAAGAAATACGGTATAAAGACGATAGTCAGCATGAACTCTATAATGATAGACGGAACGGGAATGTGCGGCGGCTGTCGAGTTACCGTTGGCGGCAAAACGAAATTTGCCTGTGTTGACGGACCGGACTTCGACGGACACGAAATCGACTTTGACGAAGCAATGCGCCGTCAGGGTATGTATAAAGAGCAAGAGGGCGAATCTTGCAATCTGTTTAAAGGGGTGGACTAATGGCTAACATGCAGAAAGAAAAAACAAAAATGCCCGAGCAGGACCCCAAAGTCCGTGCAAGGAATTTCGAAGAAGTTGCTCTTGGGTACACAGAAGAAATGGCAGTAAACGAGGCGCAGAGATGTCTTCAGTGCAAACATCAGCCGTGTGTTGCGGGCTGCCCGGTAATGATACAAATACCAGACTTTATTGAACTTATCGCTCAGGGCAAGCATATTGACGCTTATGAAAAGATACGTGAGACCAACGGACTTCCGGCTATATGCGGAAGAGTATGCCCTCAGGAAGAACAATGTGAAAAACTGTGTGTACGCGGCATAAAGAACGAAGCCGTAGCTATAGGAAGACTGGAACGTTTTGCAGCGGACTATGCTATTGCAGCCGGTGTTCAGCCTATAACATGCAAGTGTACGCTTGGTAAAAAAGCAGCCGTGATAGGCTCCGGACCTGCCGGTCTCACATGCGCAGCCGACCTTGCAAAAGAAGGCGTAGACGTAACCATATTCGAAGCTTTCCATACACCGGGCGGCGTTCTCAAATACGGCATACCGGAGTTCAGGCTTCCAAAAGCGCTTGTCCAAAAGGAGATTGATACTCTTGCTGACATGGGCGTTAAGATAGAAACTAACATGGTAATGGGTAAGGTACTAGATATAGACGACTTAAAAGAAATGGGATTTGAAACTATATTCATCGGAACGGGTGCAGGACTGCCCCGGTTCATGAACATTCCGGGTGAAAATCTGAACGGAGTCTATTCTGCAAACGAATTCCTAACGCGTATAAACCTTATGAAGGGTTACCTCTATCCACAGCACGACACCCCGGTGATAAGCCATAAAAAGGTGGCTGTTATAGGCGGCGGAAACGTGGCTATGGACGCAGCAAGGTGCGCCATGCGCCTGGGCGCTGAAAAGGTATACATTGTCTACCGACGCAGCGAAGCCGAGATGCCGGCAAGAAACGAAGAGATCGAGCATGCCAAAGAGGAAGGTATAGAATTCCACCTGCTCATCAACCCAACAGAGATACTTGGGTCAAAAGAAGGTTATGTAACGGGCATGAGGCTGCTGAGAATGGAACTGGGAGAACCGGACGAATCGGGCCGCCGCAGACCTGTACCTGTCGAAGGCTCAGAGTTTGAGCTTGACCTTGATGCAGTCGTCGTCGCTATAGGCCAAAGCCCTAATCCGCTTATGCGTGAAGCTACTCCGGAGCTCAAGACAGAGAGCTGGGGCGGTATAATAACCGATGAAGAAACCGGCCTTACATCCATAGAAGGAGTATACGCCGGAGGAGACGCTGTTACAGGCGCCGCAACGGTAATACTCGCAATGGGCGCCGGTAAAGCGGCAGCTAAAGCGATGCTTGAATATATGACTAAAGAATAAGAGACTAATTATAAAAGCCTGTGAAGAAATCTTCACAGGCTTTTTATGTTGCATTCGTTTAATCTATTGAAAGATAGAAGAAGTGCAGGCTCCTTGAGCCTACGACTATTGTGTTATCGTATACTACAGGAGTTGCTTCAAAGCTGTTATATTCCTCTGAGCCTGTTTCTTCGCTGACGTTGAGTGAGTCGACTACGCTTGCGCTTTCCTCGTCGACCTTAATAAGCTTTATAGTGCCTTTATACAAACACTGTACGATATATCCTTGACCGTCCGGTGTGTATACTGGCGCCGGTGATGAAGGAGTCCAGCCGGAATTCTCAAGGTCTACCTGCCAGACAAGCTCACCTGTAAGCTTGTCGAGAGCCACTACCATTGCGGTCTTTCCGCCATCGTCTGTGATTAGACTGGATACCGTATAGATTATCAGCCCTTCCATCGTTGTGCCTTCTTTGCCGAGTATCGGGGACGAGAGTATCCCTCCGTCTACGCTGCCGTCTATCGCTGTATAAACGGAGAACGGCTGCTCCCAGATTATCTCGCCTGTCAATCCGTTTATTTTGCGTGCATAGCTGCTTCCTGTGGTGCTGGTTGCATTAACGACTGTATCGTCAAATTCACTTGCTGTATACAGATAGAAAGTGTCGTTATGTACATCTTCTTCAAGTATCATTGAAACGTCGCTGTCGTTGCCCATATCGTTAGCATAGACAAGCTTCATAGTGTTTAGGTCTACACACTGCAGCATCCCTGCGTTGTCTGTAAAGAACACATAGTTCCTCCAGCCTACTGGAGAGTTCTCCATTCCCCAGACGCCCCTGCCGTTATATGCAGACTCGTTCCTTGTAGACGTATATGTATATTTGACTAACGGATCCGGGTTCATTGTAAGCGTTCCCTCATCTTCGTTGTAGTCCGTATTTAGCTTGGCAGTATACAGCACTCCGTTCTCACCCGGCTCGATAAGCGTATCCGTTGCTGCGTCGATGAGCGGGCTTGCGTCGTATGCCTGCCAGTTACGGTATGCTGCCGGGTCTTTGCCTGCTGCGCCGAACGAATACAAAAGCTCGCCGTCGATTAGGCTATATACTCTGAAATACATGTCGTTGCATGCAGTTGTGCTGCCTTCCGGATTGAGCCCCTGCCCCACGTATATTATCGGATATCCTCTTGGATCAAGGCTGGGCGTTCCTTTGGTCGGGCTGCCTATTTTTATATAGTCCCGTGTCTTTGCCCCTGTCTCCAGCTCCATGAAATATATGTTGCCGTCCGCTGAAGCGATTATGACTTCTACGAGTTCGTCTCTGCCTTTAAACTCGTCATAAAGCATGTCGTCCATGTTTTCAAGCGTTTTGCCTGTCCATTTAACGACCAACGGCTGGCCAGTACATGCAGAGCCGCCCCATCTGCCTATCTGCATCGTGGTCTTGTCGATATCCAGCAGTGTCAGCTCTTCCTTGGTTATGTCTGCTGTGCCGAAGCTTGGGTCATCACGGTAGTTGGTGCCTCTGTATGTCGACACACCATCAAGTGTGTTATAATCGCCGGACACGCTGAAATCAATCGAATCGTCTCGAGTGTATGACTCCACCTCTTCGCCGTCAACATATATCTTTGTTACAAACCCGAAACTTGCCGGGTCTGTTTTATCTGTGTATTTCGGCGTCAACCCTGCCGACAATTCCGGTTTTGGCGTCGGACTGGGTGACTGTGTCGGCTGGTTTGTCGTCTGAGTTGGCTGTGTCGTTACAGCTGTGTCTGTCGATGTCGGTTCGGTCGCTGGCGGCGTTTGCACTTCGGATGTCTGTGCCAGCTTGTCGTATCCGCTGAATGATTTTATTAGAAAAAATGTGCACACTCCCAGCGCCACAACTGCTATAGCAATAGCAGCGAGCAGCAGCACTTTCTTCTTCCTCTGATTCCTTCTTTTTATGCTACGTCTTACATATCTTCCGCTCATATAATTACCTTTCTTAAGGATCCTGCCACTATCGTAATAAAATATATCAACGCCTATTATAGCACAAAATACCAACGTAAAACACAATGAGTTTTATTGCGTTTAATTATATTATATATGCAGCTTACCATATGAAAAAAGAACGACGCCGATAAGACATCGTTCTTTTTAATACATTCATCATTCCATCTTTATAAAGAAGAAGTGGCTTTTCCTTGAACCTACAACGATCATGTTGTCAAACACCGCGGGAGTTGCTTCAAAGTTATCTTCCACGTTTAGCTTTGCTGCTTCAACGGCAGACTCTCCATCGGCTCTGAGAAGAACAACATCTCCGTCTCTGTCGCACTGTACAATATACCCTTGGCCGTCCTGAGTATATACAGGCACCGGTGACGAAGGCGACCATCCGCTTACTTCCATATCGTATTCCCAGACCAGAGAACCGTCAAATTTGTTCAGAGCCACCAGCCTGCTTGTAGAACTGCTGCCGCTCACTTCATACGAAACGTTATAGATGATAAGCCCTTCCATTGTCGTGCCAGCTCTGCCGAGCACCGGTGAAGCAAGGATGCCTCCGTCTACATTATCGTCTGCGAATACTGTGAACGGAGTTTCCCATATAATTTCACCTGTGAGACCGTCCAGCTTCCTTGCGTAGGCTGTTCCGGTGTCTCCAAGGTCTCTTACTATCTCGTCGTATTCACAGCCAGTATACAGATAGAACGTTGATGCACTCGGCGCTTCCTCCAGCACCATGGAAACATCGCTGTCGTCTGAAAGGTCGTTAGCATACACAAGCTCCAGCGTGTTCAGGTCTACGCACTGCAGCATTCCTGCATTGTCTGTGAATATCATATAGTTGCGCCAAGTGACTATAGAGTCTTCGATACCCCATCTTTCGGCGTCGGTGTTTCTCGTTGAAGTATATTTATATTTAGCTTTGACCGGCTCTTCATCCATTGATACTTCGCCCGTTTCTTCATCATACTGCGTATTTAGCTTGCAGATGTATATTACGCCATTTTCACCCGGCCATATAAGCGTGTCGCTTTCTGCGTCTATAAGCGGGCTTGAATCATATGCCTGCCAGTCTGTTCTATGAGCAAACGGGTCTCTTGTCGTTGCTCCAACTTTCATTAACAAATCGCCATCTATTAGGCTAAAAGCTCTAAAATAAATATCATTGTATGCATTGTCCGGGCTTCCTTCCGGGCTAAGCCCCTGCCCAACATATATTATCGGATATCCTCTGGGATCGAGCGATGCCGTACCTTTCGTCGGCCCGCCGGTAAAAATCGGGTTCCTTGTCTTCTCACCGGTGGAGAGTTCCATAAAATACATATTTCCGTCTAGTGAAGGAATTATAACTTCTGTGAAGTCTTCTTTATCACGGAAGGCTTCAAACAGCGACGTCATCTTGCTGCGCAGCTCTGCCGGCCATTTGACTATAAGCGGCTGGCCCGTCCATCCGGAACCGCCCCATGTACCTACTAAGCCGCCGGTTTTCATGTTTACCTGAGTTAGTGTCTCGCTTCCAACAGTAAGGTCTGCATATCCCCAGCTTGGCGCATCCCTGAAATTATTACCGCGAAAAGTGGTTATGCCTTCAAGCACCGTATATTCGTCCCCTGTGCCAAATGTTATATCAATATCGCTCTTCCAGCTTTCAACATCTTCATTGTTATACATAAGAGCAGTCTCGAACCCAAAGTTCGCAGGGTCTGTCTCATCCGTAAAACCAGGTGTTAGGCTGGCTGCAAGCTGTGAGCCGCCGATATCTTGGTCAGGTGAAGTGTCGACATCCTCCGGGGTCTGGATAGGCGTCTGAGTAATTTCGTCAATGTCCTCCTGTGCAGGTGGCGTCATTACCGTCTGGTCGCTAGGCTGCTGCGTTGAGCCCTCGCTATTGCTGAGCGACTTGACAATAAAGAAAGTACCCACCCCCAGCGCAACGATAATAAAAGCAATTATGATATAAAACCTTGCTCTTGCTTTTCTTCTGTATCTGCGCCTTTTTACGTAGTATTTTTTTCTCATATCTGAACCTTCCCTGCGAAAACTCACCACTACATAACAATATGCCAGAGTTTATTATAACATATATTTACTCTTTTTGAACTAATAATCTTTTTCGTTTATAAGAACTGCACTGAACTGCGGAAGGCCGAATCCCTTCTCGAATCTTTTGCACTTGCAGAGGAACATGTAATACACATTTAGCGAGCAGCCAATCATCGTTTCAAAATTGCCCATTCCTTTTGCTATAACAACATCTGCTTGCTTTATTAGCTTGCTTACCTGCGGCGTTATTTTTTTGATCAGAGTACCCGGTATACTCATTCCGTTGTCGACTACGCTGACCATATCCGCAAGACCTGTCTCTTGTGCGTCTTGCATCGTAACGTCATTGTATATAGGCCCTCCTCTTACAACTGCCGTTATATCGAGCTTAGGATAGAGCTCTTTTATCTCGGCGATACACATCGTATCGAACACTACCTCTCCGCAGTTGTCTAGCAGATAGACAAGGCTGTCCGCTTCTTCAAGGTCTTTTTTTAGTTTCTCATAAGTGTTGCCAAGGTCTATATCAACAGCTTTTTCAACAAGTTCGGAAAGCTTTTCTCTGGTAACTTTCGTTTCAACACCAAAGTCTATATAATTGCCCGTCATTGCGTATTGGAGCGCACGGTATAGTTTATCGTCAGCCTCATCTATATGTTTCTGGATAGTGTCTTGCATCTCCATGACTGCCTGGTTGTATTCGTGCTTTTCTTTTTTGAACATATCTTCAACGCCAAACTCGTTGGTGATCATGTTCATTATGATTCCGTTCAGCTCTGGTGCAGACTGCTCGTCAGTTGAGTTTGCTATAAGCGAACATATAGTTTTCAGGAATTTCGCCTGTTTTTTATCGTCCTTCTCAAACTGTCCGTAATATTTAAACATCTGGTTTATTGAGCAGAACATACACTCCGTTGTCATCTTCATTATGAATTTACCTTTCAGATCTTTTACCTAAGCTAATATAACACAATTGTGTTTTTTTTGCCATAGAAAGGCTTTTGTGTTTTTCTTTTTTAGATGATATGTTATAGTAATCCAGAGATATTATAGCGGCTGATTACAGAATTGTATATAATTCTGTTTCGGTCATCGAAAGGATAACTATAAAGACATGAACGCTGAAATTCTATGCATTGGCACCGAGATACTGCTTGGCGACATTATTAACACCAACGCAGCCTTCCTTGGCAGGGAACTCGCGGCTCTTGGTATAAACATATACCACCACAGTGTGGTGGGTGACAATTCGGATCGCCTTGAGAAAAGCCTTAAGCTTGCGCTTTCACGTGCAGATATGGTAATAACCACCGGCGGTCTTGGTCCTACTTACGACGACCTTACCAAAAAAACTATAGCTGACTATTTCGGTCTTTCGCTGGAGCTTCACCAGCCTTCGGTAGAAAAGATAGACCAGCTGGCAAAGATACGAAAAATCAAGCTTTCGGAGAATAACCTGCTTCAGGCTCTTGTCCCCGTTGGCAGCACAGTCTTTTTCAATGACACAGGCTTTGCCCCCGGCATAGCGGTCGAACAGGACGGCAAAACAGTCATAATGCTGCCAGGCCCGCCGAACGAGATGCAGCCAATGTTTGAAAACTACGTTGTCCCATACCTTCAGCGCGGACAGACATCGACTCTTGTGTCCAAACGTGTCAACATGTTCGGAATGGGCGAAAGCACTGTGGAAGAAACTCTGCGGGATCTGATGACATCCTATTCAAACCCAACAATAGCTCCTTACGCAAAACCTGTGGGTGTGGAAGTGCGTGTTACTGCAAAAGCGAAAGATGAAGCTGAAGCCAACAGCCTTATCGACCCTGTAATAGAGAAGATAAAGCAGCGCCTTGGCAACGTCGTTTACGGCGTGGACGCAGGTAGTATGCAGGAAGCACTTGTGTCTAAACTTAAAGAGAAAAAGCTGACACTTGCCACCGCAGAAAGCTGTACGGGAGGCGGTCTTTCTGCTGCAATAACATCGGTACCCGGCGCTTCAGAGGTGTTTGGATGCGGTGTGTGTACATATTCCAACGAAATGAAACAGCAGATCCTCGGCGTGAAACCACAGACGCTTGAAGAACACGGTGCGGTATCTGAGCAGACTGCACTTGAGATGGCTGCTGGCGTCCGCGAACTATCCGGCGCAAACTTCGCAATAAGTATAACAGGCATAGCAGGGCCTGGCGGCGGAAGTGCAGAAAAGCCGGTCGGGCTTGTATATATCGGCCTTTGCAGTGAGAAAGGATGCACAGCACAAAAACTGCTTCTTTCCCGCGGACATACTACCGACCGAGCATTTATACGCAGGTATTCAACGCTTCATGCAATGTCGATGCTGCTCAACGCTTTAAAAGAGCTCTGAGCTCATTCACATACAAAGGAATTGCTGGATATAGAAGCGCTTGAAGCGCTAATGACCTGTGTTTTCTCGGACAAGACTGTACGCTATCTGAAGCTGAATGTTTTTACGTTCAATGTACCTGCTTATACGCTGTTATGAGAATGCGGGATGGCGAGTAGAGAAATATCGGGGGATGAAAAACCCAAAATGGAATGCATTCACCATGTCCATAGAGAACAGAAACTGATTAAATATATATCCAGAAATGTAAAAGAGCCGCCTCTAGAGCAGCTCTTTTTTATATCTGAAATAACTTTTACTGTTTTGCTCCGCATTGTCCGCAGAATGCTGACGATGCCGGTATCTGTGCTCCACACGCAGAGCATGCTTTTGTTTCCGGTGCCGGTGCTGCCGGTGGAGCTTCTTGTGCTGGTGCTGCCGGTGGAGCTTCTTGTGCTGGTGTTGGTGCTGCCGGCGGAGCTTCTGGTGCCGGTGCGACTGGTGCCGGTGCTGCTGGTGCTGCTGGCGGCGGTGTAGGCGCTACCGGTGGCGCCTGCTGTTGTAATGCAGGATTCGGCGCTCCGCAGTTCGGACAGAATTTTGCGTTTATCGGAACGGGACCTTTGCAATTGGGGCACTCAATAAGCTGAACCTGCTGCGCAGCCGCAGCCTGAGCAGCAGCTTGCTGTGCCGCAGCCTGTTGTGCTGCAGCCTGTTGTACAGCTCTTTCCTGAGCTCTCTGCTGTGCCGCAGCTTTCATTTCTTTGAACTTGTCTCCGAATATCAGAACAAGAGCTGCTACTCCGCCGAAAAGCAGGAAATAGAGCCACAGTTCAAAATTCGAATATCCATAAGCGATGACCTCAACGAGTGCTGCTATTAATGCACCCACCGAAATGGCCGCACTTGTTATCAAGACAAATAGATCTTCGCTCTTTACCGCTGCGAACCCAAGACCTACGAAAATAGCAACTCTGCCAAATGAAGCAAGCAGCGTTTTAATGAAGTATGCACCGTAAATAACGGGTAGAAAAGCGGAAATCAGCCATAAAAGACCGCCTCCGGCAAAGATATATACTCCAGCCGTCAGCATGACTTTTAAAAACGGCACGCCTTCAAATACGGACTTTACTGACTTAAGACTATTCTTAATGGCATCCATAATTAGCATCCTCCTGTTTATTTTGATTCTTTATTCTATATTACATCAATGCCCCTTTGAAGTGCAAGTCAAATTGAAAAATATGTATCTATATCGATCAATATTGTTCAATCTATGTTCATACTTTTCTCATCTTCCTGCCATAATCAGCATGTATTATTGAAATACGATAGTAATTTGTGAGGTATATTAATGGCATTATGGTTTAATCTTGTTCTGGCATGGGTTTCGGTTGCTCTTGCAGTTCTTCTTATCGTCATCTGGGCGCTTAGGCTTATCAATAAGAAAAAGAAAATACCCTGGATCAAAAAGCTGAATTGTGCGCTTCGGCGGCACCATAAGCTTATCGGTATTCTGCTAGTCGTCACTTCGGTAGTACACGGTATACTTTCAAGCGATGTGCTGCTAAGTTTCAACTGGGGAACTGCCGTCGTTATCGTTGCTATACTGCTTGGGCTCAACTGGCTGCTAAGAAAAAAGCTTCAGCTTAAAAAGTGGTGGATGTATATACATCGCTCGCTGACTGCCGTTTTTGTTGCGCTGCTGGTAGTACATGTAGTCAACGTCGGAGGCATACTTATCGACGATCTTATCGCAGGAAGGCTGGGTGTACCGTCGGCGGATACCATAGCTATTATAGATAGTGAAGCTTATACTGCACATGCAGCCGATGTTTCCGAAGAAATAGTCGAAGAAACTCAACTGCCCGACCTGCCCAAAGGTAACGGCAACGGACACGGCAACCATAACTCAAACAACATATCCTCTGACGCCTCTACGGAAGTGACGCCAAGTGCAACTCAAAAACCATCTGCTGCATTACCTGATACATCTGCGGCTGACACCACTACTTCTTTATACGCAGATGGCGTATATACCGGCACCGGCACCGGCTATCGTCCGGGGCTTGTCGTAGAAGTCGCTATAGAAAACGGACTGATAACAAGCGTTACAGTGACGGACCACAACGAAAAAAACGAAATGTTCTGGGGCGTTCCGGTAGAGTTGATACCTCAGCTTATAGTTGAATCCCAATCTACAGACGTTGACACTGTTTCGGGCGCGACTATGACTTCAAGGGGAATTATCGAAGCTGTTAACGATGCGCTGGCACAGGCTGCGAACTGAACAATACAGACTTGATTTATGTCTGATAACATAAAAGAAGCACCGATTTTTTTCGGTGCTTCGTTGCTTATTCTTCGTATCTCTTTAATATACGCAAAGCAAGAAACGTTATCCAGTCTGATGGCCATTTCTTCTGGGCAAAGTCAAAGCCTTTCCATGCCATCCAAACGGATTCCGCGCTGAACATACCGTCTTCCCGCTTCTTATCTCTTATAATATCTATCATGTTCTGAAGCCTCAAGTCTGCCTTCAGCCACGAAAACTGTGATAGGACATCTGCAGTGTGCAGTATGTCGTACCAGATGAACGGCGCTTTTAGTTTCCTGAAATCCGTACCCATTTTGAACAGATATGGCTTTTTCTGCTGGCTGTGTTCCCAAAGCCCGAGCAGGCCGTCTGCTCCCTGTTTTGCCTGCCACGAGTCTTTTAAATCCTCTGCCTTTGCTAAAAGTTTCAGCATAAGCAGCGTTCCGTATGGGCACGGGTCTTCCTTCTTACCCGGGCCGCGGAATTTGCCAAGTTCGGCAGAGCTCTTGCACGGCCAACCGTAGAACTCGACTTTATTCGCAAGATTTTCTATACCCTTCTTTATATCCTTGCGTTTACCGTATCCCATAATATTCAGGCAGTACATAACGAGAGGCGCATCACACATCGACCATCCCCAAGTATCCTTGCCGCTGCCTCCGAAAACTGGCGGGACATTCACTTTTACAGGCACTATACCGTCGTCTCTTGCTGTGTCCGCTATCTGGCTTGTCAGTTTTTTAAGCCTCTCGTCGTCATCTGCTTTAAGGCCGGTTTCCGCAAGGAAAGACAGCTTGTGCAGCCAGGAGCCCGCCTTTTTATGATTTGTTATAACTTCTTCCTGCCAGTCTTCGAGCTCTCCTATAATCTGCTGTATAAGCGGATGGGCTGCAATATTTTTTCTTGCAGTAAGCGCCTCGTCTTTTTCAGGGTCCTGCCCAAGCAAATCCACTCTTGTTCCGAACTGCACCCATGGATCGCTTTCAAGCAATCTTTGTATTACAGCATCCATATAACTCCTCCCACTACCGTTGATATACCAGCCTTATTGACCGGCCTTTCCTATTGGTTTACTTAGAGCATATACATTTTCATGTTGTATTAAAAAAGCAAAGCAGCTGTCCCTAAAATTTACAGCTGCTTTTATTATAAACAAAAAACTATTCTTTGTAAATTTATTGTTTTCAGTCCATTAAAATGTAAACAAGCAATTTACTGTGTTTTTTAATTCCTTATCGCCGGTTAGTATTTTAACATCAGGTTTTTCAGAGTTTTTTTATCTGTTTTGCTATCAGTTTTTCAAGCTTCTTATACGGCAGAGGAGGACCAAAAGATATTGCTTTGTCTTCTATAAAAAGTTCATTCTGCCGGCCCCATTCTTTAAATGTCTCAAGGTCGGATGTATCCACTGTTTCCAGCACAACCCTGTCACCAAAGCTCTGCACAGCCCTTAATGCTCTTTCATATACTATGCTTCTTCCGGGACAGTATCCGTTAAGCAGAAAAGTTATAGTCACTTTTCCTTTGTTTTTTCCCTTCATTGGAATTTTGTCTTGTTTTAGGAACTTTGGCATTTTCGCTTCTTCGTCAAACTTCTTATAGAGCAGCAGCGTTATACCGTTTTTATCCGCAGCTTCGTAACCTTGCTTTTTAAAGAAAGCCGCCGGTATCCAAACAGGAATAGTTAAACCCTGGGCTGCTATACCTTTTGCTCCCATTGCCCTTGCGTCCTCTTCCGCCGCAGCAAGCAAGGCTTTTCCGTAGCCTTTTTTCCTCTGGTCTCCACGCCCCTGTTTATGCCCGTGCACCCATATACAGCTTATAAAGTAGCTGCCCTGCGCGTCATAAACAGCATACTCCGCCGGCAGATATTCCACCATGCCACAGACAATATCGTCATCATTGAGCGCCAGCTTTACCTTTAGTCCCTTTGCCTTCATCTTCTCATACCAGCGCCGTTTATGATTTCCCGATTCCTTCATCTCTTCCGACCAGTCTTCCAGGCATACAAAATACAGCTCTTCATGCTCTTTATCAAGGTCTATGATCTTCATAACATCACTCCTTTACAATACCGTTGAAACCTGACATTATGCCTTAACACGAAATATAATACTATACTAATATATTCTTACTGAATTGTCTAACTCCAGTATCAAAAAGGCCGCAGTCTCCAGCAGCCTTGTGGCTCATTAATTATATTACAGCATAAGCTGCCAGTAACTAACATCTATCCATCTGCCAAGCTTATAGCCGCCCTCAACGACCTGCCCTACCTTTTTGAAGCCCATCTTTTCGTGCATTATGACACTCTTGTCGTTTGGCATAGTTATGAGCGCCATCACGCTGTGTACTTCCTGTTTCTTAAGAGTATCAAACAGATTTTTATAAAGTTCCTGCCCAAGGCCTCTGCCGTGGCACGATTCATCGAGGTATACAGAAGCAACTAAGGTGAACCGCCATGCGCTGCGCTGCGCGAACTGCTCTGCGTAAGCGTAACCGTGCACATGCCCGTCTTCTTCACAGATAAGCCAGCGTCCCTGCTCAATCTTCGGGGCCATGCGCTGCGCCATATCCTGTTCGCTGACCGACTGCTCTTCAAACGTTACGGTCGTGTTTTCGATGTAATGGTTATATATTTGCACTATTCTTTTTGCGTCGCTCAGCTTTGCCAGTCTTATCATTTTTTGCACATGTCCTTTCATTATCATCTTAACATAAAACTTTCGCATCACATGTAACGGGTAATACGTATTCAAAGAATCTTTGTCATCATATCTTCTATTGGTGTATACTTAGAAAAACGCACTTCTGGAGGAATTATTCATGCTAATTCGACCAGCTATGGAAAATGATATCCCTTCGATCCTTTCACTTTATTCACAACTGGAACCGGACAGGGAAAGCACTGTATCTCTAACCAATGCCATAGAGATTTTCCGAAAAATCGAATCATACCCCAACTATCATATTTATATTGCCGAGCAAGTCGGAGAGATATTCGGTACTTTTTCGCTGGCCATAATGGATAACCTTGCTCATTTTGGAGCAAGAAGCGGGCTTATCGAAGACGTAGTTGTAGATGAAAAGCACCGCAGTAAGGGTTTCGGGAAAGAAATGATGCAGTACGCTATCGATCTTTGCAGACAAAACTTCTGCTATAAAGTTTCTTTGTCCAGCAATCTACAGCGAGAGAGCGCACATCGTTTCTATGAATCCCTTGGCTTTCAAAAACATGGATTCAGTTATCAGATTCCACTTGACTTATGTTAGCTTGTGCAACAGCTATTCAACTGTTACACTCTTCGCCAGGTTCCTTGGCTTGTCAACGTCGCAGCCCTTTTCAACAGACATATAATATGCAAACAGCTGCATGGGTGTAACAGTCAGTATCGGTGCAAATATATCGTCGGTTTTGGGCAGATAGACCACTTCGTCTGCAACGTCTTCCGGCATATGCGTGCCTTCAAAGCACACTGCTAATACTTTCGCCCCGCGAGCCTTGACTTCCTTTATATTGCTGATAGTTTTATCTATCAGCTTCTGCTGCGTGGCTATGGCTACGACCAGCGTACCGTCTTCTATAAGCGCTATCGTGCCGTGTTTAAGCTCTCCTGCGGCGTAAGCCTCTGAATGTATGTATGATATCTCTTTAAGCTTCAGCGAGGCTTCCATTGACAATACGAAGTCTAATCCTCTGCCGATGAAAAATACACTGCTCTGTGCAAAGTTTTCGGAAGCTATCCTCTGAAGCTGCGTTTTAGTATCCAGCACCTTCTGCGTAAGCTTTGGCACTTCAGAAAGCACTTTTACCAGCCTTTCATATTCGTCCGCTTGCAGACTGCCCGAAAGCCTTCCAAGCTCCAGCGCTATCATGTAAACAGCTATAAGCTGCGTGTTATATGCCTTAGTGGAAGCAACAGCGATCTCCGGGCCTGCGTGGGTATACAGAACTGCATCTGCTTCCCTCGCGATAGAACTGCCGACCACGTTGACTACCGCAGCTATTTTGGCGCCGTATTTCTTTGCTTCTCTCATCGCTGCCAAAGTATCTGCCGTCTCTCCCGACTGGCTGATTATTATAACTAGCTGCCCGGGTGTAATTATCGGCCTGCGGTATCTGAACTCGGATGCTATCTCTACTTCAACGGGTATCCTTGCAAGATCCTCTATAATATATTTGCCTACCATACCGGCGTGATATGCCGTTCCGCATGCGATTATACCGACCTTGCTTATACCGGATATCGTGCTCTCGTCTATGCCTATACTTTCTAGATTTATCTTTCCGTCCTTAACTTTGAGCGTATCTGCCATGACTTTTGGCTCTTCGTGTATCTCTTTTATCATGAAGTGTTCGAAGCCGCCCTTTTCGGCCTGCTGAGCATCCCAGTCCACATGATATGTCTGCACATCCCTTTGGTTGCCGTATTCGTCATAGACGGCAGCGCTGTCCGGCGTAAGTACTGCTATCTCTTTGTCGCCAAGGAATATAACTTCTCTGGTGTACTCCAGCAGCGCCGGAATATCCGAAGCAATAAGATTCTCTCCCTCTCCTATGCCGACTACAAGCGGGCTGTCTTTCCTTACAGCTACTACAGTGTCCGGATGGTCTTTTGACACAACTCCTAAGGCATAAGAGCCTTCCAATTTGTCAACGGCGCTCATCACTGCCTGCAGCAGATCGCCTTCATAAAAATAGTTGATAAGGTGTGCAGCGACTTCTGTATCCGTATCGGATGCAAAATCCACTCCTTCTCCTATCAACCATTGCTTTAATTTTATATAGTTTTCAATTATACCGTTGTGCACGACGGCAAGAGTGCCTGCGCAGTTCGCGTGAGGGTGCGAGTTCTTCTGAGACGGCTCTCCGTGCGTTGCCCATCTGGTATGCCCTATGCCTACGCAGTCTTCAGCTGAGTAGTCACCCAGCATTTCTTCCAGCTGTGAAAGCCTGCCCTTTGCCTTGCGGATAGTCAGGCAGTCGTCCTTCACGACAGCTATACCTGCGCTGTCATATCCTCTGTACTCAAGTTTCTTAAGCCCTCCGATGAGCACTTTTGCTGCATCTCTTTGCCCTGCATAGCCTACTATTCCGCACATATTAAATTAGCCTCCCAGCGTTTTATTACGCCAGGCGGCTCTCTATAAGCTTGACCATATCGACTGCCTGACGTTCTATTTCTTTTTTGTCAGTTCCTTCAAGCATCACCCTTACAAGGGGCTCTGTACCCGACGGACGTATCAGCACACGGCCTTTGCCGTGAAACATTTTCTCCAACTGCTTTATCTTTGCCACAACTTCTTTGTCTTCCATGATGTGGTCTTTATATTCGTCTTTCACTCGTGCATTCACCAGCACCTGCGGAAGTATGTTAATACTGCTTGCCAGCCGGCTGAGTGACTTACCGCTCCGCATGATTATCGACGCGAGATGCAGCCCTGTAAGTATTCCGTCACCGGTGGTGTTGTCGTCGAGGAATATAATATGTCCGGACTGTTCGCCGCCAAGCGAGTATCCGCCCCGCATCATCTCTTCCAGAACGTATCTGTCGCCGACCTTTGTTTTGACCGTCTTTATACCATGCTTCTTCATGGCGATATCCAAGCCAAGGTTGCTCATCACAGTACACACAAGAGTGTCTTTATTAAGCAGACCGCGCTCTTTCATATCTATAGCGCAGATGGCCATTATCTGGTCGCCGTCTACTATAACTCCGTGTTCATCTACCGCTATCAGCCTGTCGGCGTCGCCGTCGAAAGCAAGCCCCAAGTCTGCACCCATCTCTGCAACAAGCTGTGTCAGCTTCTGGGGGTGCGTAGAACCGCAGTAGTCATTTATATTGGTACCGTCCGGCGTATTATAATACGGTATAACCTCTGCCCCAAGCTCCATAAAGCTCCTTGGGCCTATGAATGACGCCGCACCGTGTGCGCAGTCTAGAACGATCTTTAAACCACGAAGGTTTGTGTTTATCGTCGATAGCAGAAATTCTTTGTATTCCGCAGCGCTGTTGGCTGCGCTTACTTTACGGCCTATGTTTATACCAGTCTGCAGCACGATCTCTTCGCTGCCGTCCAATATGATGCTCTCGATCCTGTTCTCTACATCATCCGGCAGTTTCTTGCCGTCGGCGTTGAAGAACTTGATGCCGTTGTACTCTACAGAGTTGTGCGATGCTGAAATCACAACGCCCGCATCCGCCTTGTAGTCCCTTGTTAGAAACGCAACGCCTGATGTTGGTATAACGCCTGCAACAATGGCTTCCGCCCCTACAGAGCATATACCTGCTACCATAGCGGCTTCGAGCATATTGCCGGATATCCTCGTATCCCTGCCAATCAGTATCCTTGCTTTATGCACCCTGCTGGTAAGCACGTATGCACCCGCCTGCCCGAGCTTGAATGCCAGTTCGCATGTAAGTTTTTCGTTTGCTACACCACGAACACCGTCCGTGCCAAACAACCTTCCCATAGTTCCTCCAAACCACGAACTACTGTATTATAGTTCGTGTTATACCAATACGCAAATTGGTATAGTCCTTTATTACATCTTGCACGCAGCCTGCTCTGTCAGATAGGCTTGTATCGCATAAATCGCAGTCGCTCCGTCTGCAGCGGCAGTGACCACCTGCTTTAACGGCTTTAACACGATGTCACCTGCTGCATAGACGCCTTTTACGCTTGTTGCCATCCATTTATCTGTACATATATACCCGAAATCGTCCGTACATACGATACCTTTTACCGCATCGGACTCGGGCACGATACCTATCGCTATAAATACGCCTGTGACAGGCAGTTCCTTGACTTCGCCTGTTTTCTTGCTCTTGATTTTAAGGCCTTCGACCTTAGCTTTGCCTTCAATGCTCTCCGGTACGCAGCTTAAAACGAACTCAATTTTTTCGCATGCTTTTGCTGCTTCCTGAAGCGCAGCCTGTGCCCTTAACTCATCACGTCTGTGCACTACATATACCTTGTTTACGAACTTATCAAGATATATAGCATCTTCGAGAGCGGTATCTCCGCCGCCAATGACTGCAACATCCTGCCCCTTGAAAAACGCTCCGTCGCAGGTCGCACAATATGACACGCCTGAACCGACAAGTTTTTTCTCTGAAGGCAGCCCTATCTCTCTATAGTTCGCTCCCATTGCAAGCAATACCGTCTTTGCCTCGTATGTGCCTTCAGCAGTAGTTATTCTTTTGACGTCTCCTTCGAGGTCAAAACCCGTAACGTTCTCGGTTTTAATTACAGCGCCGTGCCTTTCAGCCTGCTCTTTTAACCTCATTGACAGTTCCACACCAGTAAGGCCTTCCGGAAATCCCGGATAGTTCTCTACGATATGCGCCCTTGCTATCTGTCCGCCCGGGAAAACCTTTTCCAAAACGAGCGCATTAAGGCTTGCCCTTGCTGCATAAAGCGCAGCCGTCAGCCCCGCTGTGCCTGCTCCTACTATTATTACATCATACATAACATTTCTCTCCTCTTACAAATATCTTTAACATCTAAAATGTTTTACCTAAGTCTGTCTTTCAACACGCTTACGCCCTTATCCATCTGAACGTCTTCGCCGCTGCCGTCATACTCAATATAGAAGTCAGGCTCTATGCCTTTGCCGTTTATATTCCTTCCGTTCGGTGTGAAATACTCTGATATAGTGAGCTTTAGCCCTGCCCCGGTATCATCCATAGGCAGAACAGCCTGGACGACTCCCTTGCCATAGGTAGTCGTTCCCACAACAGCGCCGTATTCATAGTCCTGCATAGCTCCGGCGAATATTTCAGAGGCTGAAGCAGTGTTTTCGTTTACAAGCACCGTGAACTTCATATCGATGCTGTCCGGCCCGCTGTATTCAGTTTCTCTGTTGCCATATTTATCTTCTGTATAAACCAAAGTGCCTTCCGGCAGGATATCGTCCAGCATGTCTACCACTACGTTCAGGTATCCGCCCGGATTATCCCGCAGGTCTATTACTACGCCTTTTGCTCCCTGCTCTTTAAAGAAATCCATAGCTTCTTTAAACTTGTCATACGCGTTTCCGCTGAACTGCATTATACTAAGATAGCCTATATTGTCTTCCAGCATCTCATATTCAGCCATATCTATAGTTATGACTCTTCGCTCCAGCTCATATGAATACTCTTCGCCGTTACGCAGTACACCAAGAGTTACGAATGTGCCTTCCTCTCCAGTACACATCACGCCGATTTCGTTTGTAGACAGGCCGGTCACGTCCTCGTTGTCTATCTTTACTATAAGGTCGCCTACCTGCATCCCCTGCTCCTCGGCAGAAGAGCCCGGGAAAAACTTTAATATCTCTGTATATCCCGTATCCTTGTTCTCAGATATCAGTATGCCAAGGCCGACGTATTCTCCCGCTGAGTTTTGGTTAAAAGCGTCGAATTCCTCCTGTGTGAAGTATACACTGTACGGATCGTCTAATGACTCGACCATTGCCTTTAGTCCGGCATCCTGTACATCCTTTATGTCATAATCATAAAGATAATATTCGTCGATCATGTCTCCTACGCTGCCGAACTCATTTAGGTTGAGCGAATTCTCATCTCCGGCAAGCTTTTTCTGGTAAATGGCTATAGTAAGAAGGCAAGTCACCAAACACACTATAACTCCTGTGCTGACAGCCATCATAATAGCCTTCGATCTCTTCATTAACTACCTCCGTGTCCTATTCACCTTCTGCCTGTCTCTAAGGTATATTTACAGACATATAAAAAGCCTTCCTTTGCGGACCCGGACAGTACACAAAGAAAGGCTCCATGTTCAAATCAATGCGCCATTCTGTAAGCGTAGTCTACACAATACTGATGCCTTGGGCATTCCTGACCCGTTTCATGAACTTTGGAATCATTAAAGTGTATACAGAAGTGCCCGGGGAAATTGTTGTCCGGTGTTGGGCTAGCCAAGTGCGGCATACCATTCTGTGAAGCAGCATATGTCTTACTGCCGATAGTAACCCAGATTGCGCGCCTGTCCCAAGACCATGTTCCGCCGTATATCGACTTCATAATAGCTGTATCGGCTGTAGTGAGCGGCTCACAGTCCGCGTGCCACCATCCACCAAATCTTCTTACTTTGAACTGCTTTCCTGTCTTAACATCAGTTACGGTTGCAATCGTGCCTTTTCTGAATACCTTTGCAATATCGTCCCAGGTTGAAAGCTTTACTTCTCCGGTTATGCCGAACATTTCGGCAACCGTCGTAGTTATATCGTTGTCGCCAAAGACGAGCGCGTAAGTCTCTTCTCCGACAATACCGTCCTGTGCGACTCCTGCGGCTTTCTGGAAAGCCTTGACTGCACCTTCGGTAACATCGCCATAATATCCGGTGGCGTTTGCTACCATAAAATGCCTTCTTCTAAGTTCTAGCTGAAGGTCTTTAACAGCAGCGCCCTGCATACCTTTTTTAAGTATGTTCATGACGTGGTCTGCTGTACTTATCTTAAGATAATCACTATACACATATCCGGTGAGTGTCTGAGTATTTCCTTCTTCACCAGTGATTACTTCTATCTGATACCATTCACCGCAGAAATTTATGATTGTTACGCCTGTACCCTCATCAAGCTTTGTTATTATGTTGGAATAGACACCGGGATTTTCTCTCATATTGAGCCCGCCTGTCTGTACATGCGCAATCATATAGTCTTTTGACGGCAGGAAAACGTATTCAGTGCTTATGTATCCCCTGTAGTTGCCATATATAATGCGATACCAGCCCTCCTGCTCTTCGCAGAAAACACCGATCCTCGTCCCCTCACTAAGCTGAGTTATCACCGGAGCATCCGTTGAAGGCCTCATCCTCATGTTGACTTCGTCTCCGATAACGGTGGCATCTTCGAAATAAGGCATTGCGTTTGCAGTTGAAACAGGTGCAAACACTGCCAGGCAAAGTGCTATGGTAATCAGTATCAAAACAGGTCTTTTCATCAGTCCTCACCTTGTCGATAATCTATCAGAAACATTATACTCGCTTTAAATTACCATGTCAAAAGAACGGGGCTTTTTCCATAGAATGTTCACAAAAATTTCTAGTATTCGAATTCGTCACTTACCGGCTTTTTTACTACTATTTTGTTTTTACCTACGAACATAACTACAGCTATTGCAGCCAGAAGAAGCGCTATCGGTATAAGCTCTGACGGGCTACCAAAAACACTGCTTGTATCCGGCTCAAAGCTTACTCCTTCGAATACTATTATTCTATAGTCAAGATCGACAAATGAAACCTCAAGATTGGCGAAAAGCCCCTGCGCGAAGTTCCATGCAAAGTGCATACCAAAAGCTCCCCATATGCTGTTCGTCCGGATGACATAGAACCCGAAAAATGAACCAAGCAGAAAAATCTGCACAATAGACAGCACTGTCATTCCTTCGTTTACGATATGAAGCATCGCAAACACTACAGAAGATATGACGACGCCCCAGAACATGCCAACTCTTCTGCTTGCGGCCGTCATAAGATAGCCCCTGAAAAGAAGCTCTTCGGCAGCTGACTGAATCATGAACGCAAAAAGCATCGTAATCAGCAGCGGTTTTGCCGCCGTGAAGTATATCGTGTCATATTCTGTTATAAGAGTAGGCAGAAGCAGTACGAACAGCACAAGCACGCCAACGGCTGCACCTATAATATACTTAAGTACAAAACGGGTTTTAACCAGTCCAATCATCCTGAGCTTTTTCTTCTCAATAGCCCTTGCTTCTATTATAATCAGGCCTATAAGAAGAGCCATGCTGAAAAGTAAGATTAAAATGAACGGCTGAGAATATATCATCTGCATCAGTTTGTTCACAATATCGTCAAATGAACCACCCAAAATGCTCGGGTCTGCAAACATCTCTGAGCCGATATAAAAAACACCTATTACCGACGCAGCTACGTTGTATATCATGTATATCGCCAGCGCTATCAGGCATGAAATGATGACCCTCGGATTGAACCGGGTGTCATCAATGCCTTCCATCATCTTCGGCCTCTCTATTGTGTATTTATTCATATACTCTCCCTGGCCAAAGAAAATGGCCTAGTTCATCTGCTGCCCGCCTGTAATGTTGATTGCTTGACCTGTCATATACTCCGCTTCATCACTGGCAAGGAACACAAGCAGATTTGCAACATCATCATATCTGCATCCACGCTTGAGCGGCACCTGATCTATATACTTCTGTCTTACTTCCTCTTCCGTTATGCCCTGATTCTTTGCATACTGTTTGAACAAGCTGTTTACCCAAAGCGGTGAATCAAGAAGATTACCCGGACATATTGCGTTTACCCTTATGTTCTCTTCAGCAAGCTCCAGCGCCAGGCTCTGAACGAGGCCGATCCCTCCGAATTTGCTTGCTGCATATGCAGAATTCTTGTATGAGCCTTTTTTACCTGATTTGGAATTTATCTGAATAATGCTTCCCTTTTTCATGTACATCACAGCAGCCTTTGCCGTATTAAAGAAACCGCACAGATTTACATCTATTACCTTCTTCCATCTGTCTGTGTCCATCTCACGGACTGCTCCTGAAAACAGAATCGCTGCATTTGATACAAAAATATCTATGCCGCCGAGATGGTCGTTTGCTTTTTTCATGAACTGTTCACAAGAAGTATAGTCGGATACGTCCAGCGAAAATGCCTGTGCACCCTCGATCTGCGAAGCGGTCTGCTTTGCGCCTTCCTCATTAAGGTCGCCTATTACCACTCTTGCGCCTTCCTGAGCCATCCTTTTTGCCAGCGCCTCTCCAAGGCCCTGCGCTCCGCCTGTGATCACTGCTCTCTTTCCTTCTAATCTTTTCATATTTCCTCCTAAATATATAAAAATATTTAATAATATAAGCATAAAATCTATATTATCATTTTACTTAAAAACACAGATTAAGTCCAGTCAATTGACGAATATAAAATTTTTCTCTTATACTTTACGTTAACTGAATATTTAAAATAATTATATTATCTCTTGACGTTACATTATTTGTTACGTTATAATACATGTAACGATTAGTAAGGAGTGCTTGTAAAATGTCAAAAAAGATAGTGTCTCTTTCCAGCATTGAAGACCTAAAGATTTTCATGAGCCCTGTACGCCAGCAGCTTCTTCGCTGCCTTCACATAAGCGGTGAGCCTATGACTGCCAAAGATTTGGCAGGCTGTCTTGATGTTTCACCCTCATCTGCAAAACACCACCTTGGCAGGCTCGAGAGCTTAGGGCTTGTCAAGCTTGACCATACCGGCAAAATAAACGGTATAACTGCACGCTACTATACCTTTACAGACGTTACTGTAAACATAGGCGCAGAAAACAATGATGACCTTGAGAGCGAACGTATCTCAATAATTCGCAACCTTATAAACAATACTCTTGACGGGCTATACAGCATTGCAAAATCCGGCATATCTAAAGAAGAGATGATTGGATATGGGGATTTTCTGCATGGCGTTGTTCATCTTTCCCCGGATGATTCAAAAAAACTTCACCAGCTGATCTCTGAGTTTCTTGATTCTCATGAAACCAAAACACCGGGGAGCAACCCCTGGGAATATGCGCTCGTCTTTTATAATACAGACCACCCGAACAAAAAATGAAAATGAAAAAATCGTACCTTTCCCTGCTGTTCATCAGCTATTTTGCTACCGGCATCATAGTCCCAGTCCTGAGTCTTATAATAATCGCACGAGGCTGTACACTGCCCGAGATAGCGATATTGATGGGGATATATTCCTTTACGGTTTTTATACTTGAGCTGCCTAGCGGTATACTCTCTGATATGCTCGGGCGCAAAAAGATTTTCCTGATATCCTGTGCATTAAATCTTGCTGCATCATTTAGTCTTCTTTTTATATCCGGCTTTGTGCTTCTTATCCCGGCAATGATGGTTTTTGGAGCCGGCAGAGCTTTCTCCACCGGTTCGATCGATGCACTGCTGCTAGACGACTATATTGAAACACATGGAAAGGAAGGCCTTTCTAAGGCTACCAGCGCACTTGCCATAGTTGAAACAACAGGTATTTGCGCAGGCACTATTCTTGGCGGGTTTCTGCCGGGATTATCAGAGCGCTTATCCGGGCTTGGCTCTTTCGACTTGAGCCTCATTGTTCGCGCAGTAATCTTCAGCGCTCTGATAGTTTTAACTTTTATCTTCATTAAAGAAGAAAAGCCGCACGAAGAACATCGTATAAGTCTTAAAACACATTTACGTACCGGCTTTAGTTTCTTGAAATCGAGTCCGATTGTTGTTTTGCTTGCTTTCTCATTCATGCTTGCCGGGCTGTTCGTTGCACCCGTCGAAGCTTACTGGCAGCCGGCTTTTACTGCACTGCTGCCAAGTGACAGCCTGCTCTATACAGTTGGGCTGTTATCCTTTGGCACTTTTGCATTTGCCGCAGCCGGTACGCTGTTTGCAAAGCGGTTTGTGCTGTCTTCAGAAAATCATCTGGGCGTCAAATACACTGTTTCAAGACTGCTGCTATTTGGAGTGTTCATCATACTTGCATTACAAAAGAATGTTATCTGGTTCGGCGGAATGTTCATTCTTTTATACTTTATATTCGCGGGCTCTAATGTTATCGGCAGCACTATGCTGAACCTAGAAGTTCCTGCTGCTCTGCGTGCAAGTATGCTCTCGCTAATATCGCTTTTCTTTCAGGCGGGCGCTATGCTTTCGCCACTGTTCTCTTCCGTAATAGTAGAAAAGAATTCCATAAGCACTCTATGGTTCACTTTTGGCATTTCTCTGGTCGTACTCTCGCTGATAGCCGGCTTGGCGCTTATCAGATTATATAAAAGAAAAACCGACGAAAAGCAGCAGCAAGACACAAGCAAAGCGCGGTAACTTTGCTGCTAAAAAATAAATGGAATTCTCAAAAATATATTGGCACTTTCAAAAAATTGTGTTATAATCACTTTCTGTGCGAAGCAGTAAAAAGCGCCAATGTAGCTCAGTTGGCAGAGCGGCTCATTCGTAATGAGCAGGTCAGCGGTTCGAATCCGCTCATTGGCTCCAATCACACTTGCTCCCGCCAACATATATATCGGGGTGTAGCGCAGTTTGGTAGCGCGTTTGCTTCGGGAGTAAAAGGTCGCAGGTTCAAATCCTGTCACCCCGACCAAGAGAAAACGTTCCGCTTTTTGCGAGGCGTTTTTTCTTTTCCGAATGATGTATTTTGAATCTGCTAAAAAAGGCCGCGGCCTGCTGTTCGATTTGAAACCCGCCTTAGTTAAAACCTTTTCTGTCTTGATGAATATATATGGCTGACGGCCTCCGTCTTCAAATCCTGTCACCCACGTCGGAGCAAAGTTCGCTATGCTCCGTTTTTTTACAAAAACATCCGCCCGCTTCCTTGCTCCTCCTTTTCCCCACAAAGCCATAGCTTTGCGGGGGCCTCTTTTCTCATTCATATTGTTTATATAGTACTATTTAAGCGTTTCATCATTTTATTCAGTATGCTATAATATGGCTATCTATTATTGAAGGTGAGATTTTAAAAATGGCAGATATAAAGTTATTTTCAATTCATGGAGGCGTAAACGAGTTGCCTTCAACATCTGTAACTTTAGAAAAAGAACTCCAAACACTTATTGAACAAAATATGCAGACTTTTTTTAGTACAGCTTTCATTAAAAGTGAGCTATCTATTACAAACGGAAGAATTGACAGTTTAGGTCTAGATGAGAACTTTTGTCCTGTGATTTTTGAATATAAGCGAAGCAAAGATGAGAACGTAATAAACCAAGGATTATTCTATCTCGATTGGTTATTAGACCATAAAGCGGATTTCAAATTCCTTGTCATGGATTCATTGGGTCTGGAAATCGCAAATAAAATCGATTGGAGCTTCCCTCAAGTTATTTGCATAGCAAGCAACTTTACGAAGTTTGATGAACACGCCGTAAATCAAATGCAAAGAAATATTAAGCTCGTAAGATACAATAAATTTGGCAATGATTTAATTATGTTCGAACACATAAACACCCCTAACGTAAAGCCCGTTTTTGATACCGAGGCTGCTGATAGCATAGGTAAGACTACAACAGCCCAGAAAACATTCCTACAAATGTATGAAACTGCCCCAGAGAAATTGAAGAACATATATCTTTCAATTAAAGATTTTATCCTATCTTTAGGAGATGATGTTTCTGAAAATCAGCTAAAGCTATATGTTGCGTTTCGAAAAGTAAGAAATATTGCATGTGTAGAAATGTATGCAAGTAAGGTCTTGATCCACTTAAGTATCGATCCGAAAAGCGTTGAATTAATTAAAGGTTTTACACGTGATATGAGTAATATCGGCCATTATGGCACAGGCAATTTACAGGTCAATATTAAAAGCGAAGCTGACTTTGAGAAAGCTAAATCATTGATTGAAAGAGCGTATAACGAGAATTAAAGAATCGTTCTAAAGAGGTGAAAAATGAATCCAGTAAATATATGGGAAATAATAACTGCAATAAGCACATCACTAACAGTAATTATAGCGTTATTTATAGCATTATTCGGAGAAAGAATTCGAAAACAACTAAATAGACCATTTTTGAGGTTGACGATTTCTAATCAATGCGGTGAGATTAATTATATCAACAACCATGAACCAGCATTCTTCTATTTTCTACACGTTTCAAATACAAAGTGGCGATTACCAGCGAATGATGCACAAGTTTTTCTAATTAAGCTTGAAGACAAGATGGCTGGGTTGAAATGGCAAGATACAAACGGAATCCCCCTTCGCTGGAAGCATCACGAGTACTATAAAGGACGCATGCTTATTGGTTGTGATATAGATTGTGACATTTGCTCCATAAATAAATTAGGTTTTTTTATGGATTTTGAATTATACTCATATAATACAATGAGATTTCTAGAAAACTCAAGATCGAGCTGTGATTTAATTGCCGATTATCAGATTAAGTATAATGAGGGCGTATCTAAAAAATTTAGATTTCACTTTAAGTGGGATGGAGTGTTTGATGAAAATCCTAACAATATGAAAAAACATTTTTCTTTAAAGGAAATCAACTCTAAATAATGGTATTTAATTTTTAGTTTTAATAAATATTATTACTTAATATGATTTTTATAAGTAACTTATTTTAATCTGGATTTCTATATTCCAAATCAAAATAAATACAAAAAAGGGCCCCGTCGGCCCTTATGTATGCAAAAGAGTATCCATCATTGGTCTGTTTCCAGCCCAATACTTTTATATTTTTCTATCCTCTGCTTCAATTCATCTGTGCTCAGTCTTCTACCATCCGCAAACATAGCATTTCTAATATCCTTCGTTGTGGCTTTCTCATGCCCCACCAGCGCCCATGCCGAGTCGGTAAGGTGCGCAAACATATGCTCGCTCAATTTCTCGCATATGAACGACTGCCTCGGCTGGTTGATGTCCTCTCCGCTTATCTGCATAAACCCATACCTGCCGTACAGCTCCATCACACGCTCAAGCTGTTGCGTGGTGTTCCACATCAGCATGTATGCAATGGCGTCAAAGCCAATATCCCGGCACTCGGTTATAACCTCTTCCAGATAATCATCCTCAAACTTCTGCGCCTTCTTGTCCTTCGTCGGAGCTCCCCCTCTTCAAATCACTTCATGCTACGCTGGTTCAAAGTCCGCATTATATTATGAAGTCTATTTATATACTGCTCCTTTGCCTATTTCAGAAATCGCCGTTAAAAACGAGATCACATTTGTTTTTGATTTTAAGGTTTGAAAAATAGTTGTTTTCCAGAGGTATCCATTCCCTAACGTAACGCTCCAGCATCGCTGCTCCGTTTCTTTTAAGGATACGTTTTTTCTGTGTTTGCCGGTCTATCCCTATGAAAACTTTGAGATTATAGCTGTTTGACAGATTCGGATGCATGCTATAGCACCCTTCCACTATATTGAGCCGCTTTGGCAATATCTTTATTGGCTTTGCCAGGGCTTGAACGTGGCAGTCGTACGGTCTGTATGAAAAAGGTTCCATGCTGTTTATTCCGCCAATGACTTCACGCAGAAAACGCTCGTGATCAATATTGCCGCCGTTTTCGTTTAAGCGATCATCGGTCTTTTGCTCCGGCGTAAGAAAGAATTGATCCATAGGGAAAACATTACAGCCATCCTGTAAGCGCTCCCCAGTCTCTCCCTCTTCTGTTTCGTACACGCTTTTAATAAGCGCTGCCAGCCAGGTTTTGCCCGCGCCGCTGTTGCCGTCAATAGCAACGGTCAACACATCCTGCGAAGCAAGCATTTGCTCTATAAGTGAAAACAAACTGAAAAAATTCATAAACTGCGCTTTAACAACACGATAAGCAGGTTTGTAAGCTTGCCGGTATTCCTCGCTGTGGCTGACAGGCGGATAGCCTTTGGCTCTCAGCTCTTTTATATACACTTTAGCAGCATCGGCATCGAACGGAAGCAAGCGTTCTTCGCAGCACCGGGCAATGCAGGCAAGCTTCTTCTCAAAGCTCTTCACACTGCCTTTTGACGTGTTTGCGCTTACAACAAAAAAACGGTTGACCGTATCAATACTAACGCCATCAAGCGCTCCAAGGTTTAGCCTGCACATACCTGTACCAATGTCCTCAAACATTTTACTTAAGTCAGGCGAGACCTGCAGCGCACTGTATTCGTCTTTCAGGCGCTGCAGGCTGTCTGCCTCACTTTTAATTATATGCCCCCCGCCAAATTCGCTTTGGTATACAAGCTTGACTGCGTCTTCAAGCTGCATCTTCGGGTACGCTTTATAATGCTTTAGCAGCATGTTCTTCATGCCGTTTCCGCCTCTCTATTAGTTAGTATTCAATTCAGGATTCAATACTTTCGTACGCCGCAGCGCTATCATCAGAACTGGGATCAGTATTATCTGTATCACTATACCCGGCCATGCATTGAGCACCGCCCCGGAAATAAACATCTGCCAGGTCACCGCAGTTCCACCGAGTCCATAGAACAGATAAGCCGCTATCCCCCATACTATCCTGCCGCCGATCATAGCAAGTATCAGATCGACAAAAAGAAAGCCGATTTTCTTGGGGAAAAGCTGATAGAACAGGCCTGCCAGCAGACCGTATGTTGCCAGTTCAAACGCCATTGTAACGGCGAAAGGGAACATGGGCGGCATACCAAACAACAAGCTCCGCAGCAGCGGTGTAATAAAACCAACCGCTGTTCCGTACTTCCAGCCGCATATGAATCCGCATAGAAGAACGGGGATATGCATTGGCAGAAGCATGCTCCCGAACTGGGGTATCTGCCCGGTTAAAAACGGAAGAACAAGACCAAGTGCCAGAAACATGCTGGCAAGTACCAATCTTCTTGTGCTATTTTTCATTAATAAAACCTCCAAATAAAAAATACCCGAAATACTGTTTCCTATTGGAAAACAACTACCTTCGTGGTATTAGATAAAAACTTATATTTCGGTTATAATGACGCCGGCTTCTTGCCTGCTTATGTTATTAGAACATACCGCAAATTAAAAGTCAACATGAGTAAAGAATTTTTTACTGCCTTTCATTAGCTTTACATATAGTCATATGTGCTATTATAATAAACTCTGCGATTAAATTATAAAGAGGAAGCGCTATGTCGAATGATGCAATAGAGAATTTATCAAAAGAAGAATTAATAGAACTGCTAGATATATACGCCAAGAACTGGCTCGCTATGGACGGTGTCTGGTTCCAATCGATAGAGAGAAAGTTTGGCATGGACGAAGCAATGCAGCACGACGAAAATGCATGGAGAGTTTTTACCGCCGTTGAGGCAAACAGAATCAGAAAGTTTCTGCTGCTGCCGGAAAATCCGGGAATAGAGGGGCTTTCCAAAGCACTCCGCTACAGGATGTATGCAAACATAAATAAAGATGAAATCATTGTTGAAGGCAACACATTGATATACAGGACGCTTGACTGCCGGGTGCAAAACACAAGGAAAAGAAAAGGGATGCAGTACCACCCCTGTAAATCGGTCGGTTTAATTGAATACACTTATTTTGCTAAAACGATAGATAAGCGGTTCGAGTGCGAAGCTTTAAGCTGCTATCCTGAAATCACCGATGAAAGCTGCAACTGCTCATGGAAATTCACTTTAGCAGAAGACTAAGCTGCCCCTAATTCTTATCCAAAAATTCAATTATCTCTGCCCCCATGTTGAAAAGAGCATGAGATTTGTTCTTTAATATCTTTATTTGTGCCTGTGGGATTAATTGCCTCAATCTCTTTGCGCTTTGTTCTATATCTACCAGCGGGTCGTCTTCTCCCCCAAGAAAAAGTATAGGCATGTTTAGTTTCTTAATCTGTTCATCTGAAAAGACAGGAGTATAAAAAGGACGTGGGATATAGTATTTTCTCAATAGCTCTTCAAATTCGAGAGTCTCTTTCGGTATCTTACTGCTGCCAAATATCAAAGCGTTTAGCTTATCCCGTCCTCTTCTGCCCTGCAGCGCGAACGAAACTGACTTTAAAACAAACGCCTTTTGAAGCGGCGCAAATCCGGCTGGCGCCAATAGAACCAACTGCTCGACTCTTTGCGGAAAACTCGTAGCAATACAAAGTGAAAGCCAGCCGCCCAGTGAATTTCCGACAACAGCCGCTTTATTCAGCCCAAGTCCGTCCATGACTTCGATTATCCAGCCTGAATAATTTTCACACTCCAGAGCCGGTCTGCTTTCTGCGCTCTTGCCCGGCTCCCCGATTATATCTACAGCATATACTTTGTACTTTTCCCCAAGCACCTGTGCATCATACATCCATATAGCGGAATTAGTCGAAGAACCATGGAACAACAGGACAGCTTCTGCGCCTTCCCTTCCACTTGCCATCACAAAAGTTTCACCGTATGATGTTGGTATCATTATCTGTCTGTTTGGCTCAGGCCACATCTTCAGCCCTTCTTCATACAGTTTCATTATTTTATCTTTGCCTTTTGCTGTTCTGAAAACTTCGCCCATTATTTCTCCTGTCTGTAAATTTATATTGTACTTTCATTGTACTATATTCAGCGATATAAATGTATACCAGTTTCACAGGAACCGTTTGTTTTATGGCGCAAACCGTCTCATTACACTGCATATCTTGCTCTCACACTTTGTTTAAAAACAAAAAAAGGCTGATTCTTCAGCCCTTTTTTGTATGGAAAAAGTTATGCTGTTGGTTTACTGCCCAAACCTATCTGCTTATATTTTTCTATCCTTTGCGCCAGCTCTTCCGGGCTGAGCCTGTTGCCGTCTGCAAACATCGCCCTGCTTATATCCTGCGTTGCAGCTATCTCGTGCCCGACCAGTGCCCACGTAGAATCTGTCAGATGCGCATACATAGGCTCACTCAGCTTCTCACATATGAATGACTGTCTTGGCTGGTTGATATCTTCTCCGCTTATCTGCATGAACACATATTTGCTTCCAAGCTGCATCACTCGCTCAAGCTGCTGTATTGTGTTCCTCGTCGGCATATACGCCAGAGCATCAAACCCTATGCTCTTGCACTCGTTTATCACTTCTTCCAGATAATCGTCCTCGAATTTCTGCTCTTTCTTGTCGCCCGTCGGTGACTTACCTACGTCCCCTAGGTAACAGTATGACGGCAGCGCCCCGATAGACTTTATAAACGCTACTGCCTCTTTGATAGGCACTGCTTCAGTGCTGTTCGCATCTATGTATATATCCTTTATGAAACTGCTCTTCAATACGTTGAGCAGGTCATACTCGTACATATCGTTGCCAGCGTCCAAAAGGTATTCTGTCTGCTTCTGCCCGGGTGTAATGTTCAGCTTGTCTTTTAATACACCCAGCAGCTCTTCTCCCCTGCCGTATTTGTCGATCATTTTCTTTGTGAGTGCAAACAGCAGATGCCTCTCCGTCACTCCGCCTCCAAGCTGAAACAGAGACAGAGGCAGAACATCGTCATCATAGCTTATCTGTATGCCCATGCACCCGGACAGCATGTTTATGTTATCTACCATCTTTCGGTTGCGCTTGTGCCTTGCTTCCCGTATTTTGGCAAGAAACTCGTTTGCCTTGCCTATGTTCTGATGAGGTATGCCGTGTGCACATATATATGCATTGGATATCTGGTCGGGATTGTTTATACGCCTGCCATTCAGAGCAGTATCAGTCCAGTCGGTACGCATCTCGAACCCTATCGTTGTTGCTATCCCCATTATCTTTCCGGCTTCGATGAACTCTTCCGCTCCGTTTATAGCATCGTGGTCCATTATCCCGACGGTTGAAAGTCCGGCGTTCACAGCCATCCACACTGCTTTGACCGGCGAATACGGCGAAAACGAGTACCTTGTGTGCACGTGGTTGTTAGTATATATCGTCTTTTCCGGCAGTTTAATATCACCTTTGTCAGCAAGCTTTTTAAGTTCCCGCAGCGCACCCAGGCTTATCTCTTTATCTTCTGCGTTCAGTTTTTCTATCAGTTCGTGCATTTTGTCCTCACGTTTCGTTGTTTTTTATTTTAAGATACCGTTCGTACTGCTCTGCCCATTTCTCGGTTTCGCGCGGCTCATACGTCTCTACGTCAAACGAACCTCTTATAACCTGTCTCATTTCTTCTATGCTGCCGACTTCGCCGGAAGCTTTCACCTGCACCATAAGGTTGCCTATGGCTGTAGCTTCCGCCGGCCCTGCTATTACCGGTCTTCCTATCGCGTTCGCTGTGAACTGGTTCAGCAGCTTGTTCTTTGAACCACCGCCGATGATATGAAGTACGTCTATCTTGCTGCCTCTTATCTGCTCCATAACTTCAAATGCTTCTCTGTAGCTTAAGGCAAGGCTCTCGTATACCGTCCTTGCAATTTCACCGATAGTTTGCGGAACTCTCTGGCCTGTTCTCTCGCAATACTTCTGAATTTTGTCGTTCATGCCCTCTCCGTCAAAGAAATCATGTGCATTTACATCTATCATAGAGCCGAACTCATCAGCTTCTTGAGCATTGCCGACTATACTGTCCCAGGATATTTTTTCGTCTGAGTCCCATTGACGTTTGCAGTTTTGTATTATCCAAAGGCCCATTATATTCTTGAGCAGCCTTACACCGCCTGTAATTGAGCCTTCATTAGAAAAGCCGCCTGAATATACAACATCGTTAATGAGTGCGCTCTGCCTCTCTATACCGATGAGTGACCATGTCCCCGACGATATGAAAGCATAGTTCTCGTTAACAGACGGTATGGATGCCACCGCAGAAGCCGTATCGTGCGAACCGGTGCAATACACAGGCACACTGCCCGTAAGCCCCGTTTCAGACATAACAGCGCTCATAACGTCCGCTTTTTTCTCGCCGCTCATCTGTATCTGCGGCAGCAAAGATTCTTTTATTCCGAGCATACGGATTATATCTTTGCTCCAACCGCCTTTAGCGTCCAGCATCTGTGTGGTCGTCGAATTCGTGTACTCGCTTGATATTTCTCCACACAGCATATATGACAGCAGGTCTGGCATAAGCAACAACTTATCCGCTATATCCATCTGTGGGTCTGCATTCTTGGCCATATCATAAAGCTGATATATTGAGTTGATTTCCAGGCTCGCGATGCCTGTAATATCAAAAGCCGTACGCTCTCCGAAATCTGCAAAAAATGCATTCCTTCCCCTCAGGCCTCTTTTATCCCGGTATGAAAAGGGATTGCTAACGAGCTTGCCCTGTTTATCAAGCAGTCCAAAGTCTACTCCCCATGTATCTATTGCTATCCCTGAGATGCCTTCGGGCGCAGCTTTCACGCTTTTTTTCAGCCCGTCTTTTATACACGAGAACAGAAACAACACATCCCAGTAGTACGAGCCGTTAACATCGTTATAATGATTCTCGAACCTGTTGAGTTCCTCCAGGCTGAGCTGCTTCCCGTCGAAACGGCCAAGGATAGTCCTGCCGTTGCTTGCTCCAAGGTCGACAGCCGCAAAAGCTTTCCCCGCCATGCTATTTCCCCTCTTCCTGTTTAACAAGTTTCGAGCGATATTTTTCACTCTCCCAGTTATTGATAAAGTCTGCGCCCTTTTCATCCATCAGCCTGAGGGTCAGCCCCGCTTCCTCAATCTGCCCGATAACATATGCAACACCCAGCAGGGTTTCTTCGATGACTTTTGCTTCCTTTTCTGCAGCTCTGTACAGGATTCGTCCGTTTTCAAAGCTTATTACGTCCCCAAGCGCTTTATTGATATACACTAGCTGGTCAGGATACAGCCTCAACTTCTCAAAATAATCCAGCCCGCCGTGCTTCTTTGAAAACTCTTGCAAATAATCTGTATCGCTCTCAAAGCCTCCTTGTATCTTTTTAATCTTCGATTCGGGATATTTACCCAGCCCAAGATAAGCTATAATGCTGTCGTTCACTTTGTCATGCAGAGCCATTGCGGCCTCTGCATCTTCATCCGTAACGATAACACCGTGGTTCTCCATAAAAATTACGTCTGCCATGCTGCCGTTTTTATCAAGATATGCCTTAGCAGCATCCCTTACTGCAAGCGTCAGTCTAAAGCCGGGGTCGATGTATGGAACGAACGTATACCCTATGCCGACATCTGTGAATATTTTTTCTGCAAGCGGCCTTGATTCTTTGCAACAGCATACGATATTTGAATATACTGCGTGAGTATGTATTACGCACCTTTCAAGGAAAGAGTGCAGCCCGACTTCGACCGAAGGACGCCTTTCTTCCATGCCCTCCAGCAGCGTTATACTGTTCATGTTTACTGTGAGGCTTTCTTTCTCGAAGTCTTTACCTGCATTAATATCGACCTCGTTGTAATACTTCTTGATCTTCTGATAGTCAACGGTGACAAATCCTTTTTCAGTCGTCGTTTCCTTCAGCGTATAACCCGACGCTTTTATAGCCATCAACTGAGCATCGAACTTAACGGATGTATTGCCGCCGCCGCCCTGCACATAGTCCACCCTGTCTCCGCAATAGTTGGATATACGCTGCATCATTTTTCTTTCATTTTCAAACATTTGTTTCTCCTTATCGCTTTGCAAGCACGTTTTCTTCGTATGTTCTTACTTCATCCAGCCATCCGAAACCTTCCGGCACTCCGCTGCGTCTGCAGAACTCATCCCAAACGGCGCCCCACGGAAGCTGCTTCTGTTCTTCCTGAAGTGCAAACCTTGTTGTGTAGTCAAAACTCTCCTCTGCTTTGCGTATCGCCGGCATCTCGAGCAGCGCAAGAAGCATTGCTTTCTGGAAAGCCCTTGAGCCTATTACCCATGCTGCTATCCTGTTTATGCTTGCATCGAAATAGTCAAGCGCATAGAATATCCTGTCCATACCGCTGTTGACACACTCTTTTGCTATCATCTTTGTGTCGTCGGTAAGCGCCGTGACATGGTCGCTGTCCCAGCGCACTCCTCTTGACACATGCAGCAGTACAGAATCAAGATAGAGCAGTGCGGAGCTTATCTTATCGGCTATGGTCTCTGTCGGGTGGTAGTGCCCTGAGTCGAGGCATATCGTCTTGTTGTTTTTCACTGCATAACCAAGATAAAACTCGAACGAACCCGGCACAAAGCTCTCCGACCCTATGCCGAACAGTTTGCTCTCTACAGCATCAACAATATAATTCTTGTCGAAATCGTCCTCGAATATTTCGTCCAGAGAATCCTTCAGCCTGCTGCGGTATGTCATCCTGTCTGCCGGAGTGTCTTTCATACCGTCCGCTGCCCAAATGTTGTTTACACATGCTTGCCCCAGCTGCTTGCCAAACTCTGCGCCTATCTCTCTAGTACGCTTGCAGTGGTCGATCCAGAACTGTCTTATCTGCTTGTCCGGGTGCGTCAAAGTCATGTTGTCTCTGAACATATTGTGAGAAAACAGTGTCGGGTTGAAGTCCATCCCGAAACCGTTCTGCTTAGCCCAGTCTATCCATTTCTCGAAATGCTCCGGGCCTATCTCGTTGCGCTCCGCCTTTTTGCCGTCAAACTCAGCATACATCGCATGAAGGTTCAGTTTCTTTTTGCCGGGTATCAGCGAGAAAGCTTTGTCGATATCTGCACGCAGTTCCTGACCATTCCTTGCTTTGCCCATGTAGTTGCCCGTCACGGCAATTCCGCCGGTCAGGTCACCGTCGGACTCAAGACCAACAACGTCATCTCCCTGCCAGCAATGTATCGACAGCGTTATGCCTTCAAGCTTCTCTATTGCCTTTTCTGTGTCTACACCATAACCTCTGTACTTATCCTTAGCATACACATAATCGTGTCCGTTCTCCATATTATTACACATTTTTTCTCTCCTTACAGTAATTTTTTATATTTATTATCTATTGCAGCAATATATCGTTATATTGCGTTTGATGCGTCTTAAATTCAGTTGGCTTTTCAAAAATATCTGAGGTTTTTAAAATATAATGCAGTTTTCGTCTGAAAAAGGAGCGCAACCGTCCTTCTTTTCTTGATAAATATAATATATAATATATAGCATAGTAAAACAATTAAGATAGTTGCGTAATAATAACAGAATCTTGTTAAGGAGCCTGGTATGAGGAGCCTCCTCGAAAAATATAACTGCGATATAGCCAAAGACTCTGTCTGGATACACTCCATGCCTACAGAGATAGCCCGCTCTACCTTTTTCTTCGTACAGGAGACCGGCTATTTTAAGTGCCGCTCAAAATACTTTACTGAACGAGAGAACCAAAATTCGTTCTATATATCGTACACGCTATCCGGAAGAGGCTCTCTTTCATATAAAGGCGAGACTTATGCCGTAAGCCCCGGCCAGGCCTTCTTTATAGACTGCATGGACCACCACTACTATAAAACAGTCTCAACACAGGGCTGGGACACTTGTTGGGTGCACTTCAACGGCGCAAACACCAGAAGCTATTATGCTCTTTTTAGCAAGAACTGTCCGCCTGTTGTAGATGTACACAACGCCGAGCAATTTTCCGGTCACATCTTTGAGATAATCAAGCAGCAATCTAAATACAGCTCAGAGTCGGAGCTTTTAAGTTCCGAACTTATTATGCAGCTGCTGACGGAATTGCTGCGAAGCGCTGCTCCCGGCCTCTCTCCCATAACGACCATGCCGGAATACCTCCAAAGTGTCGTTAATTACATAGATAAAAACTTTGCCGAGAACATATCGCTCGATGACCTCTCGAAAAAATATCTCGTAAGCAAATATCATCTTTCACACGAGTTCAAGAAGCATGTCGGTATATCCATTCATGAATATCAGATACGCCTGCGCATCAACCTTGCAAAATCTCTTCTGGCCAGCTCTATGCTGCCTGTCGGCGATATCTCAAGGAAGGTAGGCATCGACCACATCAGCCACTTCATAAGTCTTTTCAAACAACGTGTCCACGACACTCCCTTGTCCTACCGAAAGAAATGGCACCAACTCGATTAGCACAAATGCTTCTATCCATTTAAACCACAAAGAAGACTGTTTGTAAACAGCCTTCTTTTTTAAACTATTTCCTATTTTAGATAGAATACCTGTTTTAGTGGTTTTATAGGCTCATCTGCTCCAAAATCGAACGAGCCTTCTACCATCTTCGACGTTATTGCGTTCCACCTCTGGCACGCTTCGTCTTTGTCTATGATGGCAAAGGCGGCAGGTACGTTATCACATTCAAAGCAGTAAAAAAACTGGTTTCCATTTTGAAAAATAGAATAATTGCTGATGCCGCCTGCTTTATGAGCGTTAAGGACATCCGGCCATACATCGGCATGTATTTTCACATACTCGTCCACAAACTCTTTTTTGATATTCCACGTCCAAGCAAATTTATTGTTTTGTATCATGATTACTATCATCCCTTTCCTGCAGCAGCATAAAGTTTGGTACAGGCTCTATGCTGTGCACTAAAATTCCCCGGATATGTCAAGTTATTTGGTTGCGTCTTATTCGCTGCCTTCAAAGTTGGAGTTTTCTCCGAGACCCTCACTGCCCAAGCCTAAGTATCCTCCGTCTACAAACAGATCTGCCGCAGTTACGAAGCTTGAATCATCGCTGAGCATAAACAGAGCTGCAGAAGCGCACTCTTCCGGCATACCAAGCCGGCGCAGCATATGAAACTTGCCCCACACTGGTTCCCATTTTTCTCTGTCAAAACCCGCTGCTTTGTCAACTTCTCTCGTCCATATCCATCCAAGGCTAAGACCGTTGACACGGATCTCCGGTGCAAGATCCAGCGCAGCGTTCCTGGTCAGCTGCGAAACAGCGCCTTTTGCGCAGTTATATGTCCAGCGCAGCGGCTGGGCTATATGAGCGGATATGCTAGAGATATTGACTATTGAGCCTTTGCCCCTCTTCTTCATCTCCGGAGCAACGTTTGCTATCATCGTAGCATATGCGACCGGACCGCATTCCATCGTATGTATCCAATCTTCCCTGCTTGCGTCCATAGCTTTAGCCGTAAACGGAAATGCGTTGTTTACAAGGAAATCTACTCCGCCGTATTTGCTCACTGTCTCTTTTACTGTTGCTTTGCAGAACTCTTCGTCGCCCATGTCGCCCTGGAAAAACGATGCTTCATAGCCCATTTCACGCAGCTTCTTCTCTGTATCGAAACCCATATCACTTCTGCCGGTGAACAGAACCTTTACTCCCTCACTGCACAGCCTTTCGACACAGGCATAGCCTATTCCTGTCGAGCCGCCTGTAACAATAGCAACTTTTCCGTCAATTCCTCTCATAACTATCACCTTCCATTCAAATTATAATAGATCGCCTTCTATAGCAATAGCACGCACGGGTGAGCCATCCGCACCGGCAAACTTTAACGGCAGCGCAATTAGTGTGCACTGCTCTGTCGATATCTCTTTTAAATTCACAAGCCCCTCCAGCACAATTATAGATGCTCCCAGCAGGCGCTTGTGTACATACTTCCATTCGTTACCGTTGGGGGTCGGCATATCCATACCAACAAGATTTATCTCCTTTTGTGCAAGATAATCTGCTAGCTCTACAGTAACATACGGAAAATCGGAAAAATATTCCGGCCCGGGCAAGGCTTTGTCCCATCCGGTATCCAGAAGTATATTTGCTCCTTTTACTATTTTATCTTCATATGCTTTTAAATCGTCCGGAGTTATAGGTTCTTTTGGCGCCTTATACTTTAAATCTATCACAATCGCAGGGCCTACAAACCTCTCGGGTGGTATCTTGTCTACGCTCTGGCCTTCATAATAAAAGTGTCTCGGTGCATCAAGATGAGTACTCTGGTGTGTTGACATCGTTATACGGCTGAGGTTGTAGCCAAGGTCATCCAGTGAACAGTGCTGAACGATACCGAATTTTGGGTCCATAGGCATTGTCTTTATGCCTTCATACATTTCCATAGACAAATCAATGACTTTATATCCCATATCATCACTTCTTTCAGTTTTAGTCTGGTATAATTCGCAACCGCCGCAAAGCTGCGACAGATCGTTTCAATAATGCTTTTACAGGCAAGGGCACCTGCATAAATGCAGGCGCCCGCCATAAGCCGTTTTCTTCTAGAACAGTGCAGCGTACTCTTCGATATTGCTCGGATCGTATGTCATAGGATCTTCAAGCGTGATGAGTATATTGTCCGCTCCGAATGTGTAGTCTCCGAGTTTTCCTGCTGAGAATGATGCTCCCTCAGCAATCTCGAATCCGTTCATTGCCATCTCGTAAGCCAGGTATGTAGCCAGGTAACCTTCATAAGGAGGATTCCAAAGCTGCATAGCTTCGCAGGTTCCATCGAGTATGAACTCTTCCATTTCTGAAGGAAGTCCAAGACCTGTCAGTTTAACCTGGTCTGCGATACCCTTGTTCTGGATAACCTTTGCAGCAGCTGCAACACCAACTGTGGTTGGTGCAATAACTCCGCCGAGGTCCGGGTACTTCGTCAGGAGAGCTTCCATCTCAGTTGTAGATTTTTCAGGCTGGTCGTCGCCGTAAACTACTTCTACAAGCGTCATGTTAGCGTAGTCTGCGTTGTTTGCAACTTCGTCTTCGATGTCAGCGATCCATACGTTCTGGTCAGGAGCATCTGTAGTAGCAGACAGTATTGCGAATTCGCCTGCGCCGCCCATAAGCTCGCTAAGAAGCTTGATCTGCGCTTTTCCGACGTTAGCAAAGTTTGTCGGCAGTATTGCTCCGTCTCTTCTGTCTTCGCTGCCCGGGATGTCCTGATTGATGATTACTATCTTTGTGCCTGCTGCACGTGCATCATCAAATGTACCGTTAAGAGCGTCGTTGGAGTTTGCGGCGATGAATATTATGTCTGCGCCGTTCTGTACCGCAGCTTCGATATATTCTATCTGGCTTGTTGCTTCTGCAGTAGCCGGGCCGGTGAACAGGAATTCGAAGTTGTCTTCGCCGAGTTCTGCCATAGCGTCATAAAAACCTTTTTCGATAGCTTCGAAATACGGATTGCCGAGGTTTTTCGGTATGAACACCATGCTGATCTTTTCAGCAGCCATGTCATCTCCGTCATCCATTGTATCGGAATCGTCCGCCATATCATCTCCGCTGTCATCGGCCATATCATCTCCGCTGTCATCGGCCATGTCATCTCCGGTATCGGTCGTTGTATCCGCTTTGTCACATCCGACAAATACCATTGCTATTGCCAATACGAGGCAAAGCATCACTAATAGACTTTTTTTCATAATTTTCCTCCTACTTATTTTTTATCAATGCTTTAGCACTGAAATCAATTCTTTTGCTTATCCCTTCTTTTCTCTGTAATAATTCATTATGTTCGGAACTATTATGGATATCAGCAGCAGCATACCCATTATGAACATCTGGGCGTTTGCCGTAACGTTTGCAACCAGCAGTCCTGTCTTTAGTATGATTATTATTATTACAGCAAGGAACGTGCCTATAACGCTGCCTCTTCCTCCTGTTATCTCTGTGCCGCCAAGCAGCACCATCGTTACTATCTCCAGCTCACCACCGGTCGCCATATCCCACCTAACGAGCAGCAGCCTTGACATTGTCAGCATTCCGGCAATCGAACATATGAAACCGGATATAACAAATAATATGAATTTTACGTGTTTTGTTTTGATTCCGCTGAAGATAGCAGCTCTTTCATTGAAGCCTATTGCATAAACGCTTCTGCCGAACCTTGTCCTGTGCAGCACGAAATAGAATATGACCGCAAATATAATGAACAACAGCAGCGTCACCCCAAAGGTTGCGTTTTCTCCTTTGAATATCGGAACTTTCTCGATACTGTTGAACCATTCCGGAAAGCTGCCAAGGCTCTTGTCACCGATAAATATCTGCGAAAGTCCTCTATATGCGTTAAGAGTCCCTATCGTCACTATCAGCGCCGGAAGCTTCAGGTAAGCTATCAGCACTCCGTTGAAAGCGCCGAGCGCCATACCTATTAGCACGCCCATACCTATAGCCCATCCAAGAGGCATGCCTGCCGTATACATCATCGCAACAAACGTGTTGAGGCACACCATAATAGCCGGCACGGAGAGGTCTATCATGCCTGCAATGACTATCATCGTCATGGAAAGGGCAATCATGCCATATTCAACATATCTGGTTGCACTCTTCAAGATGTATCCCAGATCCCTAAAGCTTGAGGAGAGTGACATACTTATAACAAGTACGACGATAAGCAGCGCTAATGTAAATACCTCACGGCGTTTAAACAGACGCCATATTTTTTGTCCGGTTACGCTTTTTCCCATTGCACTGTTCCCCCTTTTGCTTTTATTCTTCTTTTTTCAAGCACTATCTGTACCACTCTGTCTATAACCAGTGCTATAACAATTATTATGCCGTATGAGAATTTCTGTACTGTTCCGGCAACGCCCACCATGGCAAGCATAGTGTTGACGCTGCCCAGAAGCAGGCATCCGAGGAACGTACCTCCGACTGTACCAGAACCGCCGCTGACGCTTACACCGCCTATTATCGTTGCTGAGATAACCATAAACTCAAGTCCGTAACCTGTATTTGACGGATTTATATATCCGTACCTGGACGCATACATCATAGCAGCTATGCCTGCAAGCATACCGGTTATCGAATAGATATAGAGCTCTGTCTTTTTGCATTTTATACCACGAAGATATGCGGCTTCTCTGTTTGAGCCGATAGCATAAACTTCCCTGCCGAAATGCGTAAACCGCATGATAAGCCAGAATATGACCGCTATGCCCACAGCGATTAATACCATCCATGGGATTAGCAGATTTCCAAAGCTGATACCGTTCGTTACTGCGTTGCTTATCCCTTCGGGAAGCTCATAACCCGTGACCTGTGTACCGTTCGATATTATGTAAGTCAAGCCACGGTAAACGTTCATCGTGCCGAGCGTAACAATGATAGCCGGTATCTTCATGTACGCTATGATCGCACCGTTGAGTGCCCCGCATAATAGCCCTATAGCCATAGAAACTATGATGCCCAGCCAAAGCGGTGTTCCGAGGTCACGGAACATAACTCCTGCAACCATCGCCGAAAGCCCAACTGTCGAACCTACCGAAAGGTCTATGCCCTTCGTTATTACTACCATCATCATGCCCATGGAAACAGTGAGTATCAGAGGCATCCACATGATTACACTGTTGATTACTTCAGGCAGCCTGTCAGAGCCAAAAAGCTCCGGCTTGACTATAGCCGATGCACCGAAGATGAGACCGATTATGATTACGGTAACAATGTTTTTAATATTTCTGCCAAAGAAACCTGTCGTTCTCATAACGCTACCTCCTCATTCGAATTTCCAGCTGAACCCTGAGTAGCCGCGCTCATTATCCTTGCTGCACTCAGTTCATCCCTGTCAAGCTCTGCTGTTACCCTTCCTTCGCACATTACATATACTCTGTCACTAAGCTGCAATATCTCTTCCATCTCTGATGAAACCATCAATATCGCTTTACCCTGTTTTGCAAGGTCTGATATAAGCCTGTACACTTCTACTTTTGCACCGACGTCGATACCACGTGTTGGTTCGTCGAGTATCAGAATGTCCGGTTCGGTCATCAGCCATTTTGAAAGAACGACCTTTTGCTGGTTACCGCCGGAGAGTTCTTTTACAGTCTGATCCGTTTCCCTCAGTTTTATGTTGAGATCATCTATATACTGATTTACATACTCTTTCTCTTTCTTTGTGTTCACAAGAACCTTTTTACTTAGTTGCTTGAGTATAGCCATAGTCATGTTGGTTGAAACCGCAAGCTCCAATATCAGCCCTGTCCTTGCCCTGTCTTCAGGCACCATCGCAATACCCATCTTGAGCGCATCTGCGACACTGTGTATGTGTACGTATTCTCCCTTTACTTTTATCTTCCCGGCATGCGTAGGTTCTGCTCCGAAAATTGCCGAGGACACTTCAGACCTTCCCGCACCGACTAGTCCGGCCATTCCTACTATCTCGCCACTGCGGACCTTTATGTCGATGTTATAATACTGCTCTGGCATCGTAAGCCCTTCAGTTTCAAGCATCACCTCGCCTATGTCAGCCCCTTCTTTTACGATAAGCTCTTTAAACGTACGCCCGACCATCATCTTCACAAGATCGTCCCTCGTAACGTCCTTGGTCTTTCTATCGCCTACGAGTTCTCCGTCGCGCAGGACTGTGACTCTATCAGATATCTCCAATATCTCCTCCAGCCTGTGTCCTATGAATATTATGGCTTTACCCTGCTGCTTGAGCGCATTTATTATACTGAACAGCTTGACAACCTCGCCCTGTGAGAGCGCTGCCGTAGGCTCGTCCATTATGATTACTTTTGCGTTCTGTGACAGCGCCGCAGTAATCTCTATCATCTGCTGGTCGGCTATCGACATCCCACGAACGGGAGCTCTTGCGCCCATCTTTACGCCCAGAGTCTTTAAGTTCTTGTCCGTTTCTTTGTAAAGGTCTCTCCACTTTATGCGGAAAGTGCTTTTGTCCCTGGTGTGACCAAGAAACACATTCTCGGTAACGTTAAGATCCTGGAAAGTCAGCGGCTCCTGATAGATCATCGCTATCCCTGCGTCCCTTGCGTCATGCGGCGATTTGAAATGAACCTTCTTGTCGTCCACATACACCTCGCCCCCGGTCGGCTCATGGACACCGCTGATGATTTTGACCAGTGTCGATTTACCGGCGCCGTTCTCTCCTACGATAGCGTGTACTTCACCGGCATAGACATCAAAGTCAACGTTATTTAAAACAACGACTCCGCTGAATGCCTTGCCAATTTTTTTCACGCTTATTATCGGCTTTTTATCCATGCTCATCCTCTCCTTATGCAGAATTTCATTATCCTTGCTTTTTGCTTATATAATTTAGAACTTTGTAACTGAAACAGAACTCCCCGGCTTGTCAAACAGCGAGGTTCCCGCTTATGTCTATGCACGTTCCCGTCATATGCCTTGCATGGTCGCTTGCCAGGAACAGTACAGTATCGGATACCTCTCTGATCGTCTCACTCCTATTCAAATCAAGAACGTTGTCATCGGTGTTGTTTGTTCGTGTCTTTTCTACTTTTGCTGACACGCCCTTAACGGTTATCCCGAACTTGGCTGCTCTTTTCGCAAGGGTTTTAGTAAGATATACAAGCCCTGCTTTCAAAGCCGAATACCCGTCTGAGTCTGCAGTCCAGCCGCCCGGCTCGCTTTCCTGCGGTACGACGCTTATGATAGTCCCGCTGTGCTGCTTCTTCATCATACCAAGTGCTTCTTTTGAAAAGAGGAAGGCACCTTTGAGTCCTGCATTCATAGTAAAATCAAATGACTCAATATCGTCTACCGACTCTTGCACCTCTAGATCCATACAGTTTATAATCACATCCAACCTTCCGGCTTTTTCCCTGATGATCTCAAAAACAGTTCTTACCTCACGCTCTTCTTCGAAATCTGCTTTTACCGGTATGCATTCACAACCATTCTTTGCAGCTACCCTTAATGCTTGGTCGTTCACACTTTCAAAATCCGTATCTACAAAAAAGATGCTCTTTGCTCCGTTCTGGGCAAAAAGGTCAGCACAATAGGCGCCTATTCCCTGCGACGCACCCGTTATAAGAATCACCTTGTTGTACATCAAACTCACTTAGGATTAGCCTCCCGTATCAATAAATGGGCTTTTTCTTCTTTTCGTAATTTCGTTTCATAATTATTATGCCTGTTTCCTATATATTCTACTTTCGTTTCGTAATTCCTGCTTTTATTTTAAAATACTTTTTTGATATACATACCTTTTTTGGCCTTTCGTACTATAAACGGATAAATGTTAATTGGATGCTGATCTGAGTCAGTCAACCGTATCTGAACTTTTTATGCTGTAAAGTAGTTTATACGCAAATAAAAACAGACACTGGCTGAATTATGTATAAGCCAATGCCCGTCATCAGTATATTAGTTGTTGCTTTTATTTGTTCTTCTTATATTGAATCAAGTTTTTCGGATACTTTTCTAATCGTCTGCCGGTCCGTAAGCTCATACCTGTCTTCCGGCGGCCAAAGCGCAGCCCCGTAATATATATTAGGATTTGCCCTTGTAGAAGTATCGCTTCTGCTGGTGAAAGACGCCATGTGTATCTGATTGCACCCGGTCTTGCTTATAACATCTAAAACGTTGTGCGGCGAGCCACCTCCCGGCAATATTTCTATGCGGCCAACGGCGTAATGCTGGAGGTCTTTCAGCATATCCATACCCTCATATAACGTGTTCCGCTGCCCTGTTGTGAGCACACGTTTAACGCCAAGGTCAATCAGTTTATCTAAAACGCTCATAGGGTCGGGAACGACGTCAAATGCCCTGTGAAAAACGACATCCCTGTCCCCAGCCAGCTTTATTATCCTCCCGCACCTTTCTTCGTCAAGTGTACCGTCCTCGTTGAGTATACCAAAAACAATGCCGTCCGCTCCTAGCTTTACAGCCGTCTGCGTGTCATACTCCATTACTTCCATTTCCCTGTCGGTATAGCAAAAGCCCCCGCCTCTCGGTCTTATCATTACCATCACAGGTATATCTAGTATCTCTTTTGCCTTTTTTATAGAACCTGCTGTTGGGGTTAGCCCTCCGAAAAACATATTTGAATTCAGCTCTACCCTGTCAGCTCCGCCGAGCTGCGCTTCTACCGCATCATCAACCGAACCGCAGCAAACCTCAAGTAAATACTCCCTTGCCAATGTAAGTCACCTCTCGTCAATTTCGTTATTCATATTTTCCGTATGCTTCAATGAAGCTGTCTACATTCTCTGCTGTTATAAGTTTTGGCGTTATCTTTACTTCTTTTAATATATCGCTGCCCTTCATATATTGAACCGCCATAGACACGGCCATTGCTCCCATTAAAAACGGCTGCTGGTCAACATCTGCTTTTAGATTAGTTCCTTTCTTTATCTCCTCACATGCTGCAATATTACCGTCGTAACCTACAATAATAGTCTGTGCGTGAGACTGTTCGACTGCCTGAAGAGCTCCCAGCGCCATATCATCGCATTCTGCAAACACTGCAGTAAGGTCTGGATAGGTTTGCAGAAAGTCCTCCATCACCGTCATCGCCTTGTCACGAAGCGAATCCGCCGGCCTTCCGAGGACAACATTTATTCCTTCTTCCTGCATAACGTCTATAAACCCACGATGCCGCTCTCTGGCGTTTTCCGCTCCCAGCTGCGCTTCTATCGTTGCTACTGTCGGCTTCTCTATGCCGTTCTCTTCAAAATACTCCGCCAGCCATGTTCCCGCAATACGCCCTCCGGTGTAATTATCGGTTATAATAAGCGACTCATATTCAACATCCGGGTCGTTTATGCCTATATCAACTATTATGACTGGTATATCCGCCTTGTTCGCAAGCTTTATAGCAGGCGCCAGCGAAACGCTGTCATACGGCGTGACCAGTATTACATCTACCTGCTGTTCTATAAGATCTTCGATATCTGCAGTCTGTTTTGCTGTATCGCTTCCGGCATCCCTGACTTCAAGAGCGACACCGAGTTCATCCGCCTTCTTTTTCATCGCTGTTGTAACACTTATCCAGAAAGAGTTCTGCAGCGACGGCGTTGAATATCCGAAAACAAAATTTTCATCTTTCTGCTGCTTTTCACACCCCAGCCCTGGCAAAACGAGCATAACGCATAAAAGGACCAATACAATTCTGAATGATTTTTTCATTCTTCCTGGCCTCCCGTATTAGCTTCATTGATAGTAACGTGCTTGTCGCCTTTATCCCAAAGTATAGCCACGATAATCACGATGCCCATCACTGTCTGCTGCCATTCGGAAAGCACGTTCATTAGATTTAATCCGTTCCTTAACACGCCCATTACCAGCGCACCGGCCAGCGTGCCCATTATTCTTCCTCTTCCGCCCGACAAACTTGTACCGCCTATAACTACAGCAGCTATAGCATCCATCTCATAGCCGATGCCCCACTGCGCCGAAGCTGCGCCCAGCCGGGAAGTCAGCACCGTGCCTGCAAGCGCTGCAAAGAAACCGCATATTATAAACGTCACAGTAACGATTAGGTTTACGTTCACTCCGCAGTTTCTTGCAGCAACGGTGTTGCTGCCTATGGCGTAAACATATTTGCCGAACTTTGTCCACTCAAGCAGGAACTTGCAGATAATAACTGTAGCGATTGCTATCCAGAACGGTATCGGTATGAACAGAAAGTATCCGGAAGCGATTTTTTCAAATGATTCCGGAAAATTCGATATGGGCAGCCCGCCCGAATATATGGCAACTATGCTTCGCCATATAGTCATTGTTCCAAGAGTCACAACAAAAGCCATGCTCTTTCTGCGTGAAACTATAATGCCATTTATAAGGCCCATTACCACTCCCGCGAGTATACCTAGGATAAGACCCGTTCCCAGCCCTATCCTGTTCATCATGTCTGCCATTATAAAGCTGGAAAAGGCTAGCACTGCACCGACTGATAAGTCTATGCCGCCTATAATAATTACGATCGTCATGCCGCATGCGAGTATTATATTTACCGATGCCTGGCGCATTATGTTTGCAAAGTTGCTGAGTGTAAAAAACGTATTAGCGGAAAACGATAATATCACGCATATCAATATAAGCGCTATCCAGATAAAATAGTACCTGAGCTTTTGTCCCAAGACTTTTTTCCCAAACCTTTTAACTCTGGTCAAACCTGCACCTCCTGGAGTTTACTTAAAGCGCTTTAACTCTTCATCTAAAGCACGTTTCAGAATCCTGTCTTTGGTTGCATTCTTCTTATCCATCTCCATAACCATCCTGCCGCAAGAGAGCACCATAACCCTGTCGCTCATGCCGATGATCTCTGAAAAATCTGACGATATCAGTATAACTGCCTTTTCTCTTCTTACCATCTCGTTTATAAGGTTGTATACTTCTACTTTGGATGCGATATCCAGCTCTTTTGTTGGTTCATCCAATATCATCACGTCTGTGTTGGTAAGGAACCATCTTGCTATAAGCACTTTCTGCTGGTTGCCGCTCGATAAAAACTTCATCTGCTGCTCCAGAGAAAAATAGTCCACCCCCAGCTTATTTAAATATTCCTTTGTCAGGCGTTTTTCTGCCGTCTTGTCTATCATCCACCTTAAATGCCTTCTCTCTATCGCCTGAAGATGACCAATAGTCAGGTTCAGCATCAGGTCTGAAACATTGAATATCCCTTCGTTGCGCCTGTCGTCGGGTATAAGCCCCAGCCCCAGCCTTACAGCGTTTTTGGGTGATTTTATCTTGACTCTTCTTCTGTTGTAGTATATATCGCCGTTGTATCCGGGGATTATTCCGAACAGACATTTTGCAAGTGTCGTCCGGCCGGAACCGACCAGCCCCGTAATACCAAGGACTTCTCCTCTGCGCAGCTTAAAAGATATGTCTTTGAGACCCTTCTCGAACCCTAATTTTTCTACACGCAGTATTTCTTTGCCCTGCTTTACCGGAAGCTTCGGATACCTCTTTCTCACTTCCTGACCGACTATTGAATGTATAAGCTCACTGTCTATGATATGTCCGGTGTCCGTCTGCGTCACAACTTCGCCGTCCCTTAGAACTATGACTTCATCTACCTGTGAGAATATTTCGTTTAAGTTATGAGTTACGAAAATGACTATCTTGCCCATTGCTTTAAGCTTTTTAATTACATCAAATATCTGCTTTGCGTCTTCATTTGTGAGTGCAGATGATATCTCGTCCAGCACCATCACGTCAGCATCTCTTGCAAGCATACGCATAAAAGCAACAAGGTGCCGCTCACCCATACCCAGCTTGCCAACCTGCACATCACTGCCGGCCTTTAGCCCGACAGTCTGTGCGAGCTCGTCTGTCATGTCAGCGATCTGCTTTGGATTAACTACTCCCAGCACATTTTTCGGGTAGTTATTAAAAAAAACGTTTTCTGCCACTGTCAGGTTTCCAAACAGCTCTAAGTCCTGGAACAGAAAACTCCACCCAAGCTTCAGCGCATCTTTGGGGCTTCTTATATTTACCTCTTCATGCTTGTAATATATCTGTCCGCCATCCGGCTGATATATGCCTGCAAGCAGTTTTACCAGTGTAGACTTACCTGCTCCGTTTTTGCCTACTATAGCATATATCCTGCCCGATCTTATCGTCACATTTATATTTTTAAGCACAGGAATATTATTGAAGCTCTTCTTTAATTCCTTTATCTGAATAACTCGATCCAATATAAAAACCTTCCTTTGTTAAAAGGTCATGCTATTTTAACGGGTATGTCGTAAATATCTGTATGTCGTGTTCAAAAAAATACTTAATATATTCGTGCGGTGCCAGCTGGTCGGATATTACCTTGTCTGCAAATCCTAAGTCGCCTATGTTGGTAAGCGAATTTACACCGTATTTTGAATGGTCCGCTACTATGATTATCTCGTCACAGTAGTCCTTTAGTTGGCTGTACATCTGCCCTACGTATGCGTTTCTCATCATATAACCCCTGTTGAAGCTAATGCCGTCCACGCTTACGAATGCTTTGTTCATATATAGTGATTTTATGCTGTTTATCGTTGCTTCACCGGTCATCATGATGCCGTATTCAGAAGCGTCTATTTCCCCTCCTGTGGCAAGGACACGGCAGCAGGGCATCCCCGCAAGCTCGCTCATAACGCCGATGTTGTTTGTAACAACGATTATATCCTTCTTTTCCCGCAGGTTCTTTGCTATCTGGATACACGTTGAGCCGGGACCAAGGAAGATAACATCCCTGTCTTGTATTAGCGCAGCGGCAAAAATGCCTATCATCTTTTTGCTTTCGATGTTTGGAATGTCAGACTCCGGCGAAGGCTCTTCCTTTGGCACGTCTTCCTTTAAAACAGCACCCCCATGCGTTCTTATGAGAAAGCCGTCCTTTTCCAGCTTCTCCAAATCTTTGCGGACTGTCACTTCAGAAACATCAAGTATCTCTGAAAGACTGCCCACACTCACCTTGTCATACTCAAAAAGCATTTGTTTTATTCTGTTATGTCTTTCGGTAGCAAACACTCTGCCTACACCTTTCAATATATAATATAGTCAAACCTGCACGATAAGCTTAGCTTGCCTTGCTCGGTTTAATATTACTTCGACAAAAACAAAACAATACCTCTAAGGCGATTACCACATCGACATGCCGCCGTTTACGTCTATGCATGCGCCTGTCATATACCTTGAAAGGTCACTGGCAAGAAACAGGACTGTGTCTGCAACTTCCTGAGGCGTTCCGACTCTCTTGAGCGGTATTGTCTCCGGGTCGTAGCCAAAACTCGTGGTCATGTCGGTAGCTATAAGCCCGGGAGCAACGCTGTTTACGGTTACGCTGTATTCAGCGCAGTTCTTGGCCAGCGCCTTGGTCAGCCCAAGCAGGCCTGCCTTGGAAGATGAATAGTCCATACCCACCATCAGACCTCCTATCTTCCCTGCCTGTGATGCTATATTGACTATTCTTCCATATCTTTGTTCTTTCATCATCCGGAGCGCTTCACGTGCAAACAAGAACGGGCCTTTTAAGTTTACGTTCATCGTAAGATCCCATGACTTTGTGGTTAAGTCTTCAATATCTACGATCCGGCAGATACCGGCACTGTTTACAAGTATGTCCAGCCTATCCGTGTACTTTTTTATCTCTTTGAAGACATCTGCCACCTGCTCTTCATTTGAAACGTCTGCCTTGAGCGGTATACATCTGCACTCCATGCTTTCAGTTATTTCCTGAGCCGTCTGCTTCGCGGCAGTTTCATCCATATCGACAACAAACACAAGGTTGGCTCCGTTGTCTGCAAATGTCCTGGCTACGCATTCTCCTATTCCCTTTGCTCCACCTGTGATAACAGCAGTTTTGTTTTCAAGCAGTTTCATAATATCTCTCCTTATAAATGACTTCAATTCGGCGTTTGTCCAATACTTTCGAAACGAAACTTCATATCGTTAAAAATATAGCACACTTTTATAAAACACGCAATCATATTGAAGCTGCTTGTAAAACAATAATAGTTATGGATTGACACCCCACGTATAATGAATATATTATAGGGTACGAAATCTTTAATCTCGAAACGGGGTAAATAATGCACATAGATATAATAAGGAAAGAAAATGAACTTAAGATCGATAACATAAGCTGCGGCTGTTCGTTTGACCACGATATTCCTGACATGAAGATATATATAAGTACAGGTCTGCTCGGCAGCATCGCAGATGTGATTAGCGGTAACATGGATGGCAGGAGCGTTCTGATCGTAGCGGACAAGAACACATATCGTGTCGCTGCAGAGAAGGTGATAGAAAACCTAAGCGAAAACGGCTATAACTGCAAGCTCTGTCTGCTTGAGGGAGAAAAGGTCGAGCCTTCACCTGAGCGAACTCAGGAAATAATATCCGCTATCGAACCGAACACAGACTTCCTATTATCAGTAGGGTCCGGTGTCATCACTGACTTGACACGCCGCGCTTCCTTTCTGCAGGAAAAGCCTTTTGCTGTGTTTGGTACAGCCGCTTCTATGGACGGTTATACTTCTATAACATCTTCTTTGATGGAAAACGGCATGAAGATAACAAAATACGGCCATTCCGCAAAACTTCTGATGTTCGACCCCGCCGTGCTTGCAACAGCGCCAGCGCCCATGCAGGCGGCAGGAATAGGCGACGTGCTCGCTAAATATAACGTGCTTGTGGACTGGAAACTCGGTGCCGCCGTTGCCGGTGAAACTTTCTGTCCGGTCTGCGAAAAACTGCTTTTAGAAGCACTTGATCTTTGCTCTTCCAATGTTGATGAGATAATCAAACGGACTGCAAAAGGCATGCAGGCGCTGATAGAATCGCTGATTCTTGCAGGGCTTACAGTACTTATCGTCCGCAGCACTCGGCCGGTCGCATCAGTTGAACATAACATCTCACATTACTTCGAGATGGCTGCACTTGCCTACGGCGGCAGTTCTCCATCGCACGGCATAGGTGTCGGTATAGGGCTTATATATTCCCTGCTGTTCCACGATATACTGCGCAATCTTGATATAGACAGCATAGACGAAGATAAAATTAAAGCACAGAAAATGAGCAAAGAGCAGAAGAAAGACTTTCTGCTAAGCTATTACCCGCCGGGGATCGGCGAAGAGGTTATGCTGGCAAATGAAACATGGCATCTGACCTGGCCTCAGCAGCTTTCCCGTATCAAAGCGCTGAAAGATTATCATGAACAATATAAAAAGGACTGTGATATACTGCCCTCCTATAAAGATATAATTGATATATTTGAGAAGCTTGCTTCACCTACCAGCGCCAAAAAAGCAGGTATAGACAGAGACAGACTCGAAAAAGCGCTGCTGTGCACAAAGGACTACCGGACACGCTATTCCATTTCCCAAGCGCTTGATGAACTGGGTATGCTGCCTGAATGTGTTGATAAGATATTGAGTATGGAAGATTCACTGTAATAACTCTGGGCCGGCGACATGTCACGCCGGCTCTTTTATAGTTTCTTCTATTCTCTTGAGCACGGCCCTTCTTATCCGGCGGCACGTTGCAGTAGAACAGTACATCCGTTGAGACACCGCCTCTGCCGAAAGGTTTGAAAAATACCTCAGTGAAATATATTCACGCTGTCTTGCATCAAGGCCTGCTTTGCATATTGCGTTTTCTATTTTCTCAATCTTTGCTCTTGTGTCCTCCAGTCTTTTCTTTATGCTTTCCACTTGTGCCCAGTATTCGTCCAGCATTATCATTACATTTACTTCGACAGGCTTTGCGATCCTTTTATCTTTCGACTTTACAACTGAATATCTGCATGATGACGGAAGCTCGTTCATGCTGTGTTCGTATGCATGCTTTGCAAGCGATAGATCTGTCATCAGCTTCTTTGACTCTTTCTTCAAATAATAGTATTCTTTTAGCAGTGCTTCTGCCCGTTCCATAATATAACCCCTTCGTACATTTAGTATTATTCTTTTATGTAATCTTCTTAATCATTGACAATAAGATCTTGCGGGAACTCTCTTTTCAATTCCGCTTCATCTTCGAATATCATCCATGCGTATTTGTCTGCGCATTCTTTACATATCCGCAGTCCCCTATGCCTGTAATATTCATCGCCCACAAAAAGCTTTGCACCGCAGTAATCGCAGTAGTTACAATCCGTTATAAACAGCCCCTTCCAAGCCTTTTTCTTAGATATATGATTTATAAGTGTATCCAAGTTATTATCGATTTATTTCATTAATATTACTTTAAGCCATATATATCTACTCTTTCGAGTAGAAAAACCGGAACATGTCCTTTTCATTTATGTCCAGAACTTTAGCGATATTTTCTGCAACAGACGGTGAAGGACACCTAAAACCGCTCTCTATCTCTGAATAGTAGCCTTGAGATATGTTTGCGTACTTTGAAACCTGTGTCTGAGTCATGTTTGCGCTCTCCCTTCGGCTAGCCAGTAATATTCTCATAAACCTACCTCCCAAATAGCTTTTAGCTATATTTTATACAACCCCTTTCGTTGTGTCAATAGCTTTTAGCTATACTTTACAAATCTATCGCTATGAGCTATAATGTTTCTATAATAATTTATTTTGTAGAGAAAACCGGCTTCAGCCCGGTAGAAAAGGATGGTAGCAAATGAACGATTTATCAGACAGAATCAGGCTTCTTCGTACTTCGCAGAGCCTTAATCAAAAACAGCTTGCAGAGCTTGTTGGCATAACACAGCCGTTTTTATCCGACATTGAGAAAGGCAAACGCAACCCGTCGATAGAAGTTCTCCAAAAGCTATGTGACGCTCTAGGATGCTCTGCCGACTATCTTCTTAACCGCCCCAGCGAAGGAACTAAGCTTGAAGAGGCAACCCTTCCCGGCGGCCTTACTCCCGATATACTTCGCATCGTCCGGGAACGAAACATCTCGGAGGAGGAATTGAAAACGGCGCTCAAAGTAACTGCAGTAATGCGGGAAGGCAAATAATCATCTCTCATGACCCGCCGTCTACAAGTACGGCGTTTTTTCTTTTCCACTAAACTTGGTTTCCCATAAATATATAGAACTTATGTTCTATTATAAGCTAATAACGTCCCTTTTTTTGGACTTTATTTCCATTGCTGATATTTATTACTTGAAAAACAAAAAAAGCCGTCGCCAAGTTTTCTTATTGTTGTTCTTTTATAGCTGTTTTGCTGTTATTTAATTTACTGAAGAAAGGTGCATTACCAGATAAGCACGACACATCTCCTGTTTTCAAAAGATTTTTTCTTTTATGCGAAATAAATCAAAGGTTGACTTTGCCTGCCCAATTAGTTAAAATCATTTATATGTTTTGCCGTGGGGGATTAGCTCAGTTGGCTAGAGTGCCTGACTGGCAGTCAGGAGGTCACGAGTTCGAGTCTCGTATTCTCCACCACAGCAATCAAATCCGAACCCACTCTTTATTGGAGATGCGTTCGGATTTGTGGTTTGCTGCTCTAAAATATACCCATGGATACGTGAGGACAGTTAATCCGTCACCCCTTTTAAATATGTATTTTCTAAATATTTTTTTATTAACTTTTTGCGAACTTTATTTGACACTAGCACTTTTCATTACTCGAATTACTACTTCAGCGTTTAGTTTCCTACTTTCATCTATGTTCCTCAATATCGTCTGTTAACAGCGGCGACTGAATTATAGCCAGTGAGAACCAAATCCTTAGCTAACTTAGCCACGCCGCCATATAGACGAATCGTCAGCCGATTAAGGACCTGCGAAATGCTTTATTCAAATAGATACGGGTAAAGGATTTGAACCCACTAGCTCTGAGTTATGAGATATAATGTCACTCTATTATCTAACGCTAAATATTGTTTTTCTTAAGGTTTTAAAGAAGTTTTGGTGTTATCAGTTTTATCTAATAACCTGTATCATATGCCGACCGCTACCGCATTCTTTGCACCAGCACAAGAAAAACATATTCTTTCGCCACAATACATCTTGCTTGCCTTTAGTAATACTAACTTATACTTATTTCTCAAAGTTTTCCCGAACAAAGTCAAGGCTTGACTTGAGTCCAGAAATGGCTGTCGTTACATCAGCAGCATTGATAATAAAGTTCATACCCGCTTCTATGCACTGGCGATAAATTGGATTGGTATATTCTATATGTGCTCCCACCGAAACTCCTGCAGCTCGGCAGCGACTTACAACATTTGTTATCATATCTATAAATCTCGGGTTGGAATAATCACACGGTAATTCCATAGAACAGGAAATATCATGGCATCCAAGAAACACTGCTGAAACACCATCGATGTTAATTAGTTCTTCCAAACGTTCAATAGCCGGCACACTCTCTATTCCAACAACGAAGAACTGATTTCGGTTCAAATTCTTCATATATTCCGAAAGCGTTTCACTCGGTTCACGCTCTCCTGAGCATATTTGATTAAGAAATTCACCTTTTATTGGGCGATACTTGAGCGCTGCAACAATTGCGATTATATCTTCCACTTTCTCAACATATGGCGCAACAATACCCTCCGCTCCGCCCTCAACCGCTATAGTCGCAAGGCGTGCATCGGGGTAAGGGATTCGTACAATCGGCGAAACTCCATGCGAAGCATACATCTTACACATAGCAGAAGTCTCACTCCTGTCAAGCGGCATGTGCTCATTACATATAAATGCAAAATCTAAACCGCAATCCTTTTCCCATTCGGGAATAAGAGGATTTACCAACCCAACGACGTGTGTTCCGTAAACATACTCACAACGCTCCAACTTTTTCTTAATTTGCTGACCATTCATAATATTCCTCCATTATTTTCTCTATGTATTTGCGAACCTATTTTAGTAGTCTTTTTACTTGTTGACCACATTTACCGGATTACCATCCAAATATCGTTTAAGGTTATCAACCGCAACATCCATAAGCCTTTGGCGACTTTCCTTCGGAGCCCAGCTTATATGTGGTGTAATAAAACAGTTCTTTGCTTTTAGCAGAGGATTATCTTCACTTATCGGCTCCGTTGATACTACATCTAATCCCGCTGAATAAACTTTCCCGCTATTTAGAGCATCCGCAAGATCCTGCTCAACGATAAGCTGTCCACGACTATTATTCAGGAGTATTACTCCATCTTTCATATAATCAATACTGTCCTTATTGATTATACCCACGGTTTCTGCAAATAACGGGCAATGAAGAGATATTACATCGGATGTTCTTAGCAATTCATCTAGTTCAACATAATCGCCAATCTTTTTACCTAATTCACTCTTATAGCTATCGTAAGCTATTACATGCATTCCAAGCGCCTTTGCAATTCTGCCCGTGACCTGTCCTATACGTCCAAAACCTATTATTCCCAACGTCTTTCCTGAAAGCTCTATCAGCGGATAATCCCAAAAGCAGAAATCATCGCATTTCGCCCATCTGCCTGCACGCACTGCGTCAGAGTGATGCGCAATATGATGACATATTTCAAGCAGCATGGCTATTGCAAACTGACCTACTGAATCGGTACCATATGCTGGCACGTTACAAACGGGAATACCCTTTCTTTTAGCCGCATCTACATCAACAACGTTATATCCCGTCGCTAATACTCCAATAAACTTTATATTTTTACATTCTTCCAAGGTTTCCTTAGTTATTGGTGTTTTGTTAGTGAATATAATTTCCGCAAACCCTATATGGTCTATTATCTTGTCCTCTGGTGTCCTATCAAATACCGTTATATCTCCCATTGCCGCAAGACCTTCCCACGAAAGATCCCCGGGGTTCTCAGTATGCCCATCAAGAACAACAATTTTCATAATTCTAGCTCCTTTTCACCTAGTCAATTTATAACTAGCGGATCCCACTTTTCGGGAAGCCAGTATATCATCATCAGCCCCTGCGGCTCAAGCTCGCTGCACATTCTATCCGCTTCGTCCTGTGAGAGCTCGCCGTTTATTAGCACGCACTTGCCTGCGCTCTGCACTATTTTGCAGCTATCTATCACTTTTTCGAGGCTCCAGCCGGGCGCTGCTTCCCTGTCGAGGTTTATCTGTACACAGCCAAGCCGATCTATGCTGCAAAGGCTCTGCGTCACGTGAAGGCCAGTGTAGTGTATATGGCATAGCGAGTATTCGAACTCGTTAATTATGCTTTCATCGAAATGCAGGAACAGATCTTCATACATGCTTTTCGAAAAAAGGTTGGATGCGTCTACCTGGTAGCTAAGCAGCTCTCCCGGAGCGTACACTCCCCATGAGAGCGCCTGGCCTCCCTGCCATAGCCCACGCTTTTTCATGTCGTTCTTTGCTGTGTGGATATAGAGCTGAGTGAACTTATCTGCGAGCTGCTTTATAGCATCGGGATAGTCATATACAGCCATGCACAGCACTTCCTCTTTGAAATAAGCTGCCAGCATATCTATTATACCACGAAGATGCATCTGGGAAACTGCGACGCTGCTGCCTGCATATTCAATTAGCGCATCGGTGCATTCTTGCAGCAGAGTGTACCAGTCTGAATCCAGAGCTTCTTTTAGGCTGAACTGCTCTGCTGCCTGTGCAATGTTGCCGTACTGCGCACCCGTTGCCGTGCAGCTTACCGCTGAAGCGCAGATACCGCAGCCAATTATACCGCTCATCCATGACTGCGGGTATCTGGGCATAACGGTGTTTATGCGGTTTCCGGTATTAGGCTCGGGCAGAGGGTCACTTAGCCCAAGGAATCTTTCGATGTCTATATCACCCGGCTCGATGCGCTCCGGGTCGGTTATATCCCTGCCCTTTACCGGGTACGGCTTTGTGTGCCACTCTGCAAACGGCACCCGCTGGAGCACCGCACGTTCGTTTTTACGCTGCCAGTAAGCAGCTTGCCTTTCGAGGACTGCTCTAAGACTGAGGTCTTCTTGATATCTGCTCATCATATGCTCCTTTAAAAGAATTTAGCTGCTGCTTCACGGGCTATTTTTGCCCACTCCACAAGCTTGCCCGTGTCGTTGTTCACCGTTTCGAGGTCGCTTAAGTTAAGGTCGAATACTGCGCCGTTGTCTTTGCATTCCCTGCAGAGACGTTCGATGTCGGCTGCGATTTCACTTCTGCTGTATGTGAAAAGGTGGTTGGCCGGATGCACATGCACCTCGTATATGAATCTATCGCCGAGCTCGGCGGTGATTTTGCCTGCGTCCGACCACGGTGAGATGTGAAAGCGCCTCAGGTTTGGAAGGTCCTTTACGTATTTAGCTTTCTGTGTCAGGTCTTCGCAGCCGTGGTAGTATACCTTGCCGAAAAGCTTTGCTATCCTCTCGTGATAAGGGTATATGAACTCTTTGTACATCTGCGGAGAGATGACTCCGGCGCTTTGGTCGGAGATGTAGACCCAGCAGTTTTTAAGGCTGCGATAGTGCGCTTCGTCTTCAATACCGTCGGCGTGAATCCTAAAATCCCACGTCTGCTCCGGGTCCATGCCGCCGGCAGCCTCTATCTCTTCAAAGCGGCTCACTATAAAGCCGGTGAACATATCCATCATTTCATGCACAAACTCCGGCGAGTCCATAAAGTCTATAAACAGCTCGTCCATGCTGCGGTACATCGCCGCATATTCGAACGGGTTTGCGGAAAGGCAAGGCTTCTTTACCTTGACCGGCACCTTGCCGTCAACAAGAGCGGATATCGTGTTTTTCTTCTGCTGCGTTTTTTGTTCGTCTATTATGAACTGCGGCTGTGAAAAGAGATTTAAGTCCTGCATGTCTTTTATAACAGTGGAATACTTCACGCTTACGCCGTCCAGAGACTGTTTTTTTTCTATACCGAACATACGGCTCCGAGGAGACATGACCGGGTCTATCCAAATAGTCGGCAGCAACACCTCGTCGTCATCAATAGTATTAAATTTATATAAACGCTGGAGCAGCGTGCGCTCCACGAAGTATTCTGTGGGCGTTGAGCTCTCAATCTCGCTGTCCGGCACGAGCTCTTCCCACATGCGGTTGACTGTATTTCTCCAGAAGTGGACGTTTATGAGTATGTCACCTTCGCTCTTATAGTTCTGATGCTTTATCCACTTATTTTTTCTGTCTGTGTTCTTTTTTGATGCGCATTCCTGAAGCGTTTCTTTAGCGAGTTCTATAATACGATTATTCATATTTAGTCTCCTATAAAATTAATTCCTTTACTAACTTATAATAAAGGAGCTGCAATTTCAATTCAAAATTTAAGAACAAAAAAGAACTCTAATTGCTTTATATTATAATCAAACATCTAAAATCAGCATGACTTTATAACTCATTGTTATATTTAAAGGTCGAGTATAATATACGACCTGTTGACAAAAGCACTATTTCATGCCGCACACACATTAAATACCGAATAACAATTGCAAATTAGTTTATAGAAAGGATATCTCAATGTCTCAGAAAGGCCATTAAACACCGAGTTTGCCATCCTTTTAAGATTTAAGGCAACTGCAGCTAGAAGACTTTCTTCTTTTGCTCTCAGAAGGCCTCTTTTTCGTATATTATGGAGATTGTGCTCTCTCTTCAATACTGAAAACGTACCCTCTGCCCAGATGGCTCGCATCCGCATTATCCAATCATAAGTTTGGGATTCTGTACGTTTATGTCCCCTGGAAAATGCAGGATAGAAACTACTAGCCATAATTCGACGCCTCTTTTCTTTACCTAAGCAAGAATCTCGTTGAGGGCAGGTGTCGCATGCATCTTTGGAAGAGATATAACACCTTAGATAGTTTCCAGTTGACCGTACGCAATAAAGCTTATCATAATGAAGAGCGTGTCCCTGTGGACAGATAAAGCAATCGTCCCCCGGCTGATATGTAAATCCATGTTTCTCTGGTCCATTTGAATAAGGTATAGCTGGTATATATCCTTCGATGCCTAGAAGCTCTAATCCACGATGTACTGCACCCATATCATAACCGCCATCAAGTGCCAGCCGCTTTATCTCAAATTCGCTGTTTACCATTTGATCTTTTAAGTGCTTAAGAACAATACTGCTCTCTTTTGTGTTTGCGGGATAAACATCCATTCCTGTTATAATCCCATGCTTACAATCAACAGTTGTTTCCGCTAGATACCCTAGTCCAGCCTTTTTCCTCTTACGTATGTACCCACATTCAGGATCTGTTTTACTCGTATGCTTCGAAATGACTGTTGAGCCAGGTTGTACTGCTTTATAACCCGGCTGCATAGCCAGCTCTTTGTCCAGTTCGTCCAAATAACTTTGCATACTTTTCTGAACTGTCTGTTCAATAATCATGCCGCTTTGCGCCGCTACTTCGGATGGTAAAAAAGAGCCATCACATACAACGCATTGCCCGTCCACCAGTCCATTATCTACACAAAGTTTTACGATTTCAATAAAGATAGCTTTGAAAAAACCGTTATCACGAAACCGTCTTCGCCTGTTCTGGCTGAAGGTGCTATGATCCGGAACCCGATCTGACAAATTGAGTCCACAAAACCAACGATATGCGATATTTAAATTGACTTCTTGCTCTAGACGCCTTTCTGACTTTATCCCGTATAAGTACCCAATCAATAGCATCTTTATCAATAAAACAGGATCAATTGATGGGCGCCCCTTTTTTGCATAATAACCAGATGCGATTTCATATATAAAACTAAAATCAACCAGCTTGTTAATCTTTCTAAGTAAATGATTTTCTGGTATCATGGATTCCATATCAATAAAGACCATCTCTTGCTGTCCGCTTTGTTTTCCCATCATATGCAGTACCCTCCGTCATGCTTATTATACCATATAAAGGGTTGCCTGGGTATTTTGTCAACAGGTCGAATATAGTTCGCAAAAGTAAATAAAGGTAAAGCCATCGGAAACTCCGAAAAGATAAATGTCAACTAATCTAAAAGGAGAAATAAACCGATGGCTTATGAAAATTCTACCCTATCACTGGAGAAAATGCAACTGTCATTTATGTCAGAGCAAGACCCAATGCAATCCATGCTGCAATGGCTGTGCGAACAGCTCATGGACGTTGAGGTGGCATCAAAGATTCAAGAAAACAAGTCCGAGCGAACTGACGAACGCAAAGGATATCGCTCAGGGTATCGAGTAAGGCGATTTGACACAAGGATGGGCACCATGTACCTATTTGTTCCGAAGCTTCGTCAAGGAGGCTACATCCCCTTCTTCGTATCAGAGAAATCAAGGTCGGAAACAGCGTTGATCAACGTGATTCAAGAAGCTTATATCAATGGAGTATCAACTCGGAAAATCAAAAGGCTTGCTGCGAGTCTTGGAATCGAATCCATATCACGAGGTCAGGTTTCTAATATAACCAAGGAGCTGAACGAGCAGGTTCAAGCCTTCCGAAACCGACGGCTTGAAAAGACGTATCCCGTCCTATGGGTAGATGCCTTGTACGAAAAGATTAGATACGACAATAAAGTCATTAACATGGCCGTTGAGGTCGTTATCGGCATCAATATCGAAGGAAAGCGCGATATACTGGCCATAGAGCCGATGCAGGAGGAATCCGAAGCGACCTATAAGAGCCTGTTTGACAGCCTTAAATCCAGGGGGCTTGAAGATGTGTGGCTGGTCGTTTCAGACGCTCATAAGGGCTTAACAAAGGCGATCAGAGAGTCTTTTATCGGATGTGCATGGCAACGGTGCAAAGTGCATTTCATGCGCAATATCTTAGCTCGAATACCCAGCAAAGACAAGGCCGCTTTTGCATCAAGACTCAAGCAAATATGGCTGCAGCCAGATATTGATACTGCCATAGCTTACACTGAATTATTGATGGATGATTATGAAAGCCGTTATACTGAAGCCATTGCAACCTTAGAAAAAGGGCTTGAAGATTCGCTACAGTTCTATTCTTTCAAGAGCATTGATTTTCGGAAAATCTCATCTACGAACATGCTGGAAAGATTAAACCGAGAGATACGACGAAGAACTAACGTAGTAGGGGTTTTTCCAAATATAGATTCTTACATCCGTCTGGTGACAAGCCACTTGATTGAATACAGCGAAGACTGGGGTGCCGTGAGGTCTTACATCAATCCTGAAAAAATAGCCCTCATTCAGGAAGAACGGCAGATGGCCGCATAAACAATTTGGAGCAACTGATGGTTTTTGCGAACTATATTCGACCTGTTGACAAAAGCACTAATTCATGCCGCACACACATTAAATACCGAGTAACAATTGCAAATTAGTTTATAGAAAGGATATCTAAATGTCTCAGAAAGGCCATTAAACACCGAGTTTGCCATCCTTTTAAGATTTAAGGCAACTGCAGCTAGAAGACTTTCTTCTTTTGCTCTCAGAAGGCCTCTTTTTCTTATGTTATGGAGATTATGTTCTCTCTTCAATACTGAAAACGTACCCTCTGCCCAGATGGCTCGCATCCGCATTATCCAATCATAAGTTTGGGATTCTGTACGTTTATGTCCCCTAGAAAATGCAGGATAGAAACTACTGGCCATAATTCGACGCCTCTTTTCTTTACCTAAGCAAGAATCTCGTTGAGGGCAGGTGTCGCATGCATCTTTGGAAGAGATATAACACCTTAGATAGTTTCCAGTTGACCGTACGCAATAAAGCTTATCATAATGAAGAGCGTGTCCCTGTGGACAGATAAAGCAATCGTCCCCCGGCTGATATGTAAATCCATGTTTCTCTGGTCCATTTGAATAAGGTATAGCTGGTATATATCCTTCGATGCCTAGAAGCTCTAATCCACGATGTACTGCACCCATATCATAACCGCCATCAAGTGCCAGCCGCTTTATCTCAAATTCGCTGTTTACCATTTGATCTTTTAAGTGCTTAAGAACAATACTGCTCTCTTTTGTGTTTGCGGGATAAACATCCATTCCTGTTATAATCCCATGCTTACAATCAACAGTTGTTTCCGCTAGATACCCTAGTCCAGCCTTTTTCCTCTTACGTATGTACCCACATTCAGGATCTGTTTTACTCGTATGCTTCGAAATGACTGTTGAGCCAGGTTGTACTGCTTTATAACCCGGCTGCATAGCCAGCTCTTTGTCCAGTTCGTCCAAATAACTTTGCATACTTTTCTGAACTGTCTGTTCAATAATCATGCCGCTTTGCGCCGCTACTTCGGATGGTAAAAAAGAGCCATCACATACAACGCATTGCCCGTCCACCAGTCCATTATCTACACAAAGTTTTACGATTTCAATAAAGATAGCTTTGAAAAAACCGTTATCACGAAACCGTCTTCGCCTGTTCTGGCTGAAGGTGCTATGATCCGGAACCCGATCTGACAAATTGAGTCCACAAAACCAACGATATGCGATATTTAAATTGACTTCTTGCTCTAGACGCCTTTCTGACTTTATCCCGTATAAGTACCCAATCAATAGCATCTTTATCAATAAAACAGGATCAATTGATGGGCGCCCCTTTTTTGCATAATAACCAGATGCGATTTCATATATAAAACTAAAATCAACCAGCTTGTTAATCTTTCTAAGTAAATGATTTTCTGGTATCATGGATTCCATATCAATAAAGACCATCTCTTGCTGTCCGCTTTGTTTTCCCATCATATGCAGTACCCTCCGTCATGCTTATTATACCATATAAAGGGTTGCCTGGGTATTTTGTCAACAGGTCGTATATTTGACACTAGCTATTTAAATAGGAAAATTTAATATACTAAATCTAATGTATTGAATTATTTATTGTTCAAATTACGATATTGTGAAGGAGAAACTCCTGTTTGTTTTTTAAAAATTAAATAGAAATAATTAATTGAATTGAATCCACATGCAGAACTTATTTCCTTAATATTTTTATTTGAAAACATTAATAATGTGGCAGCATTCTTTATCCTAATCTCTTCTAATTTCCGACTAAAAGACATTCCAAATAATTCAGACATTATATTGTTTGCCTGTCTTGATGATACCTTCAACTCACTTGCAAGATCTTCTAAAAAAACGGATTTAAAATAGTTATGATAAAAAAACTGCTCAATATTATATATGCGATCCATTTTTTTGCTTTTATGTTCACTATACTCTTGATTCGAATCGACATCCTTATTTTTTTCGTGCCTTGCTAGATATATTATTATTGATGATAAAAAGTTCTTTACTATTTCTAAATAACCAGAATCGCGGTTTTTAATCTCTTCAATTATTGAATAAACTAATTTAAGTATTGTATCTGAAGGTAATTTGATTACATCTTCTTTAATGAAGTTAAAGATACTTATAGCATTTAAAAAAGAATTGTTTCTTTTAATATTAACAGCTGAAATATTGAAGCTGAATCGACAGGAGGCATTGTTTGGTTCACACGAATTATGTGAATGATATTGAAATGGTTTTATTACATATATATCACCTTCTTTGAGATTGTATAGCTTATCACTAATAAAGCTTTTATAACTACCTGATACGATTATTTGAACTTCATGCCCAGGGTGATTATGACAAACAGACAATGACTCTTTTCCATAAACATAGGGCTTCTCACTCATGCCTACTTCGTATTCATATTCACCAATTATAATGGGTATTGTATAAATTGTTTTTACCATTTTTATTGTTTACCTTCGATTGGAATGTGACTATATTCCAATATCTTGTTTAAAAAAGAAATCTGTTTTTTTTATAATTTATGTTTTTTACTTCGCTATTAATAAATCCTAGTTAAATTAATGTTGAAGAAATCGTAGTTAAAATATTTTTTTTAAATAACAATTCCATATAATTATTAATTTAATTATACCATAGGGCGGTTGTCTTTTGTATTAAATTTAGAATCTTGAATTTTAGGAAGTCAACCTTTTTCGTGTACAATCTGCTAAACCTGTCTTCCCTTGAATAGTTGGCTTTCAATTTTTACTATAATGCAGCTTTGCAATCGCACCCGATCATTTTACCTTTTCTTTTATTAAATCAAAGAGAATTAAGTCGGTTGTTCAGAATATATGATTTTGTGTTTTCCTCAAAGCTTTTTAGATAACTTCTGTTATGACGTCTTCTTAAAAATTGGTCTATTCAAAATATAAGTTTTACGGGCTGTGCCTGATTTGTTGAATGCGCAGATTGGCTTGATGTGTTAAACTGTAATTCTTCGAACTATATCGGCGATTTGTTGCTCAATGCTGAATATAATCGCTTTGGATTGCAAAACTTCTCAATATATACGAGTATTACTGAATGAACAACCTCTCTTTCGTCAAGTAAATGTTTTTGTCTGCAAGTTTAGATTTTTGTGACTTATTTAGCCTCTACCATTACTTTCCGAGAACAAGAAGGGATATAAATTCTATTGTCTTAATGAAGTATTATTAAATTCGGTAATCTAATAAACTGGAATATAACCACGAGAACAGCCCTTAAGATTCAGAACTTTTCGTTTTGATAACACCGGGTGAAGTCGAACCAACAACTTGCCGAGTCATGAACCCAAAAAGAAAAAGCAGGGTGGTGCGATCACTCGCTCCTCCCTGCCACCTTATTTGTCAATTAACTTCGTCTATGCCATCCTTCTCGGCTTTCCATGCAGCAAACTCTCTTTGTCCTTCCTCACTATCAAAATATTTCCGTATCGCCGGAAGTATACATCGTGCAAACGACTCTATCACGTGGTCTGGAATCTCTGTTGCCGTCTTCTTATCGGCCATCAGTCTGGCCTCTTTGCTTTGTTTCTGTGTGCTTCATTGTGACCTCCATATTAAATTTTCAAGGTTCTTTTAGCGGCTTATGCCGCGATACTGCTTACGTTCATTTTTCTTTAGTTCCCTCTCCTCCTTTGCCTTCTGAAATATTTCTGAAAAGACCTCCTTTACTCTTTGCGGCGCTAACCGAATGGCTTCTGTGTAATCTCTCGTGCTCATAAATAACTTAGTGAATTTGTCCTCTAACTCCCACAACTGGTTTGTTACATCCCTTAGCTGCCTCTTGAGAGACTCAATTTTGCCACGCGATAAGACACCTTCCTTAGCTAGCGATATAACCTCTTTGTAATCATGCTCAGCAAGCGTCACCTTGCCAAACACCTTTTTCTGGCCCAATTCATCAAGTTCATGAAACTTTTTTCCGGTCTGCAACTCTACCGTCAACTTCTTGGAAACGGCAATCTGTTCTTTTTGTTGATCTTCAACCTGCTTTTCAATGCGAGCCAGTTTCTCATTGTCCTGCTGTATCTTGTAATCCAATACGGACAAATGTTGTGTCGTACTGCCTCGTACTCCGCGTTCGAAATCCTTGAACCCAGAATTCTTCATATGCTCAAAGAACCTGTCCTGCAGGAGCGAATAGGATGGAATCAGTACTGTTCTCCCCTTCTCATCTCGAATAAGTTTGCCATTCTCATCCACTGCCTTGACTGACGCCCATTTCTTAGAATGACTGACCTGCTGGATCACTTCCTTAACTGTTCCGACAAGCTCCTTGTCCTTGCAGCGTTTTGTCCATTTAATCTCTTTTTCCACAACGGGGATATATACGACATGCAGATGATAGTGATATACGTCCCGTCCCAATTCGTCCAATAGGCTTCTGTTGCGCTCATCTGCGTGCATGACCGCCGAGAGAATACATTGCTCACCGCCAGCTTCCTTAACAGCCATTTTGTATGCTTCTGCGAAAAATTCCTTAGCATAATCGTATCCGCCGTGTTCGTCAAAATATTTCGTATTCACATCAAACACCATTTCAGCAAACACATCTGCATCCGGCTTTAACCCACGTGTGCTTATCGTTCCTTTCTCAAGCAATTGATCAAATGCCTGTGTGTATGTGCCGTTACAGCTTTTAAAACTGATGTTGAGATGACTTCTTTCCTGTACAATATCAGGATTTGAATAGATTTCGTTCTTTCGTTCGTTATGACGTTCTCGAATAGAGAAGTTGCTGCGTGGATACGCTTTGTTTCTTACAACTGTGCGATCAACCTTGGATATATAACACCACCTCCTAGTATATTGTATTTAGGTTATATTCGCAGGCTAACCCATAAGCCTTATGTAGTATAATCAGCTTGATAAATTGTAGACTATTTTCTCACCTCCTACAGCTTCACCGAAGACTGGTTCTGAAAGGATATAGCTACAATAATAATTAATATGGTTATGAGTTGGTTACTGCAGATCAATTGATACTGACAGGTTATAAAGAACTAGGTTACATATGATTATTATTTGCTGGCGTTCGCTACAATTTATCAAATTCACTTTAGGGGTATGATTATGATTTATGTAGGCATTGATGCAGCAAGTAAAAAGCATGACTGTTATATCGTCAGCAACGCAAACTTGAAATCGGCACAGCTTCTTACTATTAACAATGACGACAAAGGATTCAAAGAATTGAAAACGCTCATTTGTGATTTTATTGATAAGTTAGGTGACGATAATGTGCGTATAGGACTTGAATCCACAGGGCATTACAGTCATAATATCCTGCACTACCTTGTCGGTAATGGCTTCGACACTATGCTGATAAACCCACTGCTCACCAATATGGAGCGTAGGGCATCATCTGTTCGTAAAACAAAAACCGATACAATTGATGCCAAGTCCATTTGTACGTTTCTTATGCGAAACCAAGAGTTCAAGCCCTATACCCTTGCATCATACCATAGCCGTTCTCTAAAATCATTATCCAGACGCAGGATTTCTCTTGTAAAGCAAATGACCAAACATAAGCAAGAACTGCATGCCCTTGTTACAATTGTTTTCCCTGAGTATTTAGCGGTATTTTCAAAGCTGCATAACAATGTTTCGCTTGAAATACTGCACAAGTACAGCACTCCATCCAATATTGCCAAAGCAAGGATTGACGGACTTACAAACACAATCAGGAAACATTCCCAGGGCCGTCATGGGCAACAGACAGCTGCTTTAATCAAGGAACTTGCTAAAACCACAATAGGAGATAAAGACGAACTTTACACCTTCCAGATCAAACTATGCGTCGAGATGATTCGCACTTTTAATAATCAGATCAAGATGTATGAAGCTCAAATTCGAAATATCATAGACGAACATTGTCCTGTTATTTTATCTGTCCCAGGTATCAGCTACGTGACAGGCGCAATAATCGTTGGAGAAGTCGATAATGTCTTGCGTTTTAAGTCCCCGGACAAGTTACTTGCTTTTGCGGGACTTGACCCTGTGGTGCACCAGTCGGGAAACTATGATGGAAACAAGCTCACCGTCTCTAAACGTGGATCGTCTTATCTACGATGGGCATTTCATACTGCAGCGTCGATTATTATTTATCATGACAGCACTTTCGGCAACTATTACGCCAAAAAGCGAAAGGAGGGAAAACACCATTTAGTTGCGCTCGGACATGTTTCAAAGAAGCTCGTACGCGTTGTCTTTTCGATTCTGAGATATAACTGCAACTTCGTTCCACAAAATTAATCTCTAACCATATTAATTTTTCAATGTTCTCTTGAGGCTTCAGCCTCTTGTTGCCGTGCAACTATCTAATCGCCAATTTCTACTTGACTTTTATATAGTTGGCTTTCTTAATCGATGCTTGGGAGACGTACACTTCCGAAGGAAGTGTTTTACCCACTATGACACTTTCAGACAAGCTGAAAGATGTCGCGTGGGCGCTCCCGCGGGGCTCTGCGAGGCTGGAAAGCCTTTCGGCTTTCTTAGCAACACCCGTCCCATTAACCGTGCGATAAACAAGCTGAAAATAAAAAGTGCACCATCAAGGTGCAAATGCTTATTGCCTGTTACCCTAATATGCACCATCATAGTTCACATCTCGTCCAGCGAGGACAACAGCACGTCCGGCAAGTCAGAAACGCTCTTTGTTGTCTGCAGTTTTATCGCAGTATTTTTTGGGTTTGGAACAGATATCGAAACGTCTTTTAACGCTTCCCCGATTACCCGCTGTATCGTTTTCTCCAAGCGGTTTTCATCCTGTAATTCTAGAATACAATTAACCACATACTCACTACGCAGCTTATTTGGCTGCGCTGAGAAAAGTTCAAACGCCTCAATATGTCGTGGGTTCTGCATGTCGAATGTTAGATACCTTCTTTCCCGCATATCATCACCCCAGTAACAGTTTGTAGCCTTCGGCGTTTGCAAATCGGTCAAGAATCACGATTGTGTTAACCTCCCTGGAATGGAGCCGATGGTTCAGCAGCTCTGCACCGCCGCCCACAAACACGACAGGCAGCATGAGATCAAGTCCTCGTTCTCGCAATGCACCCAGCAGCTCCTTTAGATAATGCTGTATACGCCGTTCTAATATCAAACGAATTTTGTCTTTTTCAGCGTGTTGTATACGCCCCTGCATTGCATCGGCAATTAGTGCGTCCGACAGGATAATGTTTCCCTGCTGAAGTTCGCCGCGAATGTCGTTAAACAATGTAATAGTCCCCATGCGCAGGCTTGCACAGCTGCTTCTGTCCACCTTGAAATCGTGCAACGTTAAAACGTCTACGGTATATCCGCCGATGTCCACCAGCGTAATGCTATTAAATTTCTTAAGCTGCTGATAATACTTGCAAAGCGCTGCGTGACCTTGTGCAAACACTTTGCACTCTGATATCCAGCAATAGTATTCATTCTGCTCAAAGCGAAAGCGGATATCATCACGCAGGAAGTATTTACAGAACGCATCCTTCTGTGCTCCATATATATCGATTGGCAAGCCTACACCGAGAATAACCTCAGCGGAGGATACGCCAGCTTGCTTCATAGCGTTAGCGATGGCCGGAAGTGTTAATATGAAAGCATCCTCTTCTTTTGTCTTTTCCTGCTGAAAGTTCATTCGCTTCCCGCCGATGGCATAATACGCATCTTCATAGAACAGTTGCATATCGCTTGTGATAAATTCCTTGTCGCTCATGGTGAACCCTGAAGCGTACAGCATCCGTTCTGATGATTTTGTGTTGTAGTTTCCGTTGTCAATTCCGATTTTAAGTTGTGTCATTTTCTCATCCTTTCAATCATTTGTTTTAATTGTATGAAAATCAATTTACATCGTTCGTCCCTCCTTTTCATCGCATACAAAAAACGCTTCCCGGTAATCAGAAAGCGTTCCTTCTCCATTCAGCTATATCAACTTTTTAAAAACTCTCGAGTTCCTTCCTGTTCATCCGCATAGTCTAGATACTTCTCTGTGATTCGGTTGATACGCTTTAATACCGCGCTGTGTGTCTTGTAGGCGAGTTTGTCCGCGATTTCCTGGTAGGTTGCGCCTACGACTCGCATCTCGAGTATCTCGCGGTCACGGGGGCTCAACGTTTCGAAAAATCTTTCGACATCTATCTTACTACAGACCGCATCTTCAAAGCTTGCTGTTGGATCTTCAATAAAATCGCCGAGCGCTGAATCCACTGCATCACCACGCGAACCATTGCCATGACCTTCAATCAGTTTGTCGAGAGACACAGTCTTGAATCGAGAACGTGTATGATACCATTTACGATGAAAATCAATCTTTGCATTGCTGCTCCGTTTGTCATAGTCTTCAACGCAGCGCATTTCCCGAACCGCTTGTATACTTGGTTGCAAATCATTATCTATAATACCGCGGAAACCGATTTGTAACATAATTTCCTGAAATGCTTCTGAGTCTAACCACTTGTGCTCTTTGTGAATAGTTTCCGCAAGACTTTGCGGTGTGATGCCGCTAATGTGCTCAAAGGCTTCTTCCCATATCGGTGTGGCGTGGGCTAACCACCATATCGGATCATGCCCAGAAAAGCATTCCATATATGTTGAGATACCAAATGCAGGCCAAACAAAATATGCTGTCAGATCACATACCGCTTGCAAAAAGAAATCGCTCATTAGCATTTTGAACCATTTTTCTTTTTTCAGTATGCTATGCACGTTTCTGGGCATATCTACAAGGCTGTTGCACTTATCTTTCAGCAATTCCTTTGGGAATAGGTAAAACAGGGGCAGAAACTCAAAATTCTTTATTTCGATTATTGATATCATGTTTTTGCTGGGATTGAATATCCGTATCTTCATATGTCCCTCCTTCTGAAGTATTGGTGGTTACAATATAATACGACATCGGGTGTCCTTATTTGTTCCCTTTAGTCGAAACTTTTTTTGTACATTCTTTTTTTAAATTCCAGACTGTTTAGAGTTGCGCTCAACTCATATATCGAGTAGAATGTATTTATAAAACAAGGAGTAAATGATTATGGAAACATTCGGGAAAAGATTAAAAACGCTTCGTAACAGCACAGGGTTATCACAAGCTGCGCTTGCGAAGATCGCTGATTCAAACCAATCGAATATCAACCGATATGAACAAGATCAATCCGAAACTCCTTATAGGGTTTTGCTTTGGTATGCAGATTATTTTGATGTGTCCCTCGATTATATCCTTTGCCGCACTGACAATCCACACGGCAAGTATTTTGATTATCAACCTGAAAAGGTAAAAGAAAAGTTAAAGAATAAAGCGGAATGGGGAGAGTTTATCGAGGCTTGCTTTGAAGAAGGTTCCCCCCTGAACTCGCGATTGAAAGAAATGCTGATTAAGATGGCTGGAGAGGGTGAAAAATGAACGGTGTAATATATGCGAGATATTCAAGTGACAATCAGAGAGAGGAATCCATCGAGGGACAAATACGTGAGTGTCAAGAATATGCCGACAAACAGGGAATAACTATCTTCGGAACGTATATTGATCGAGCCTACTCTGCCAAAACTGACAATCGTCCTGAGTTTCAGAGAATGATCAAAGATAGTGCAAAACACCTGTTTGATGTTGTCATCGTCTGGAAGCTGGACAGGTTTGCCCGCAATCGTTATGATTCGGCACATAATAAAGCAACACTTAGAAAGAATGGCGTTAAGGTTATATCCGCAAAGGAAAACATCTCTGATGGGCCGGAAGGAATCATCCTAGAGTCCATGCTTGAGGGCATGGCGGAATACTATTCCGCCGATCTGTCCGAGAAGATTGTGCGTGGTCTAACTGAAAACGCTTTAAAGGGGAAATATAACGGAGGCGGTCTGCCGCTAGGATATTCGACGGATAATGAGCAGCAATATCTGATAGACCCTCTGACCGCCCCGATTGTACAGGAGATTTTCACCCGATATGCAGACGGAGAAACGGTTACACAAATTACTGCCTCGCTGAATACGCGCGGCTTGGTATCCAGCAGGAAAAAGGCCTTCAATAAGAACAGCCTGCATTCGATGTTAAAAAACAGGAAATACATTGGCGAGTATAGATACAAAAATATCGTTAACCCTGATACAATACCACCAATCATCTCAAAGGAGTTGTTTGCTTTGGTACAAGACCGGCTGGAAAAAAACAAGAAAGCGCCTGCTAAGAAAAAGGCTATTGTGGAATATTTGCTGACCACCAAACTTTTCTGTGGAAAATGCGGTGCGTTTATGGTAGGCGAAAGCGGGACAAGCGCAACGGGGCGTATGTACCACTACTACAAATGCGTCAATGTCAAACGGGGGAAGACCTGCGACAAGAAAACAATCAAGAAGGACTTTATCGAGAAGTTCGTCGTATCGGAAACCAAACGCATTGTGTTCCAGGATGATATGATTGATCGGTTTGCGAATGCCATTGTGGAGTTCCAGAAAAAGGAGAATACTACGCTACCCTTGTTACAGAAACAGTTCAAGGAGGCGGAGAAGGGTATCAAGAACATGCTGGATGCCATCCAGCAGGGCATTATCACTGCTTCCACGAAACAGCGTTTGGATGACTTGGAAGTCCAAAAAGAAGAGCTGGAAATTTCAATTGTACAGGAGAAAATGCAAAAGCCTGTATTGACCAAGGAGCAGATTGTATTCTGGATTAGCCGGTTCAAGGACGGGAATATTGACGATGTAAAGTACCAGCACAGCGTAATCGACGTATTCGTAAATTCGGTGTACGTGTATGATGACAAATTGGTGCTGATGTATAACTATAAGGACGGCGCCAAAACTGTATCTCTAGAGGATATTCAAAGTTCGGATTTAGTTGAGTGTGCTCCACCGAAAAAAAAAGCCCTTAAACTGGGCTTTTTTCATGCTTTGTTATGTTTTTCGAAACAACTCCTTGTTTCAGGCCACTATGCAGGCCACTACAAAGGACTAAAAGCCACTGTAAGAGGATTGAGCAGGTTTGAAGTGGATAAGCAGGAAAAGCCCATTGAACCTGATGATTCTCCATTAAACAGAACAGAATACAAGCACTAGATGAGCCTTTTAACCAAAGGTGTACTGGATATCTTACATTCATTTCGGTATAGTTATTTAGTAAATAAACTAGTATAGGATAAATAATATGAGAATTAGTTCAAATAAGAACTCTTCACTACATTATCAAGGTTGCTTGATCGGCGGTGCAATTGGAGATGCTCTCGGCTGGCCGGTTGAATTTATTAGTTTAAATGAAATCAGAAACGTATACGGCCAACATGGTGTAAAAAGTATTGACATAGTTAACGGTCTTCCAGCTGAAATCTCAGATGACACTCAAATGACTCTTTTTACTGCTGAAGGTACATTACGTGCGATGACAAGGTCTCGTCATAAAGGCATTTGTCACTTGCCTTCTGTCATATATACTGTTTTTGCACGCATATTTGCGTTGGCTGTATACACAAGGTGCTTCATCAGATCTGAGCGAACTAATACTCACCGGAAATCTTATCAAGGATCAAAGATTATTTCATCGAAGAGCACCAGGGGACTCTTGTCTTTCCGCATTAACCAGCGGTTTGGTAGGAACAATGGAAAAACCTATCAACAATAGCAAAGGCTGCGGTGGCGTTATGAGAGTAGCACCTATTGGTTTAATTAGAAGCATTGAGGATCCGTTCTTAATTGCTTGCGAATGTGCGGCTTTAACTCACGGGCATCCAACCGGGTATTTAGCCGCAGGTACTTTTGCATTGATTATCCGAAACCTTATTACCGGATATGATGCAATTGAAGCTGTAAATATTTCGTTACGTGTCCTTAGCAAATATGATGATCACAAAGAAACATATGATGCGGTTTTCGAAGCTTTACAGTTGGCTCAAAATCACATCAATACAATAGACGCCTTAACCGGCTTGGGCAAGGTTGGATCGCAGAAGAAGCGTTAGCTATAGCAGTATTTTGTTTTGTAAGATACCGGGATGATTTTCAACAAGCCGTTTGTGCAGCAGTAAACCATAGCGGAGACAGTGACAGCACTGGTTCAATCACAGGCAATCTAATCGGTGCATATTTAGGAAAAGAGGCTATCCCAAACGAATGGATAAACTGCATTGAGCTATCAGACACGATTCAAACTATATCGAATGATCTTTTAACTGAGTTTGAAGACACAACCGAATGGCGGGACAGATACCCCGGTTACTAACTGTAAGTAATTTTCTTCTGGGGCATCAATACCAGCTGCATATCAATGATTTTACTTCTTACTTCATCATCCATATTAATACTAAGATATGCTAATAGATCCTGTTGACGCGGCTGGCCGAAAGCCAGTCTGTATAGTGTTAACATATCTTTCAGTTGGACAAACCGACCTACTTCTTTGCTATATGGGAGCATAGGTACGATTCGACGGATATGTGCATCACCATCCTCAAATATCCAATAGGGTATCAGGTCGTTACTTCCATCCGATTTAAGCTCTAAAGCTGTATCAAATAACCACTCCCAGATATCCTCTTTTGAATTTAGCCCTCTCTTTCTGGCATATTGTAATCCGTACTTCTGTACAATATTTTTTCTGACTGCTAGCCCCTTATAGCGCTGTACACGGCCTTCGCGCTGTTCAAGGTCAACCGGATTAGACGGCAAATTCCAATGTACAACAGAATGACACCATGGATGAAAGTCCAATCCTTCCTGCCCAAGCGAAGTGCTTATTAATACAAAAGGACGAAATGGTGAGTTAAAGGCACTTTGTACATCCTGAGCTCTTGCTAAAGATTCGCCTTGGTCAGATTTTAGTTTCCCATATCTAAGTGCAAAGTTGCATCGTATATTAAACCGATTAACCTTAACCCCATCTTGTTCAGGAATAAACTCATCAAGCTGTACCCTTGATGTCTTTAGCGTCAGAGCTTCTATGAACGGTGTGAAAACTTCAATGACAGCACTTTTATCAGGGTTTTCGTTCGCCCTTAACTCTTCAGCATATAAGTGGAACTGTTCATCAATTAATGACTGCATATTACCGTCAACACTATACTGCAACACTTGTCTCCAGTAATCATCTTGATCTGTCATGCTACGGACGAGCATTGTATTCTCCGGTTTATTAAACAGAGTTCTGAATCCATTGCCAACTTCAGCTGCAATTATATATGCTGTTTTTGGATCAATCCCTCTTACTGTCCTTTTGATTGCACGCAATGCACATGTCCCCGGTCCTGCCAAAGCAATATAAGCCAGTACTGAAGTTAAATCATCCGGTATTTTTCCTATCGTTTCATTACAAGCTATCTCATAATATGCATCAATGTGTTTTCTAAGACCTGAGCTGGTTTTATCCTGCCACTTGACCCATTCATGCATACTAGTAACAACAGAGTGTTCTTCAAACATTGCAGTTGCTTTGCTATACCATTGAACATCCTCTTGCCCGGTTTCGGTTTCAGAAGAAATAAGACCAACCCTATCCCTTATTTTCTCTTCAATAATTGCTAGCATCTGCTGCTGTGTTAGATCGCCGTCCGCTTCCATCGCAATCAAAAGCGGATCAATTTCATTAGCTAACCATTCACAGGGCATCATCCAGGCAAATATCGGCATGTTAACTGGTCGATCGTCCACTATACGAAACTCAAGCAAAGTAGATAAGTCTGATAGATTACTGTACTCTAACCCTTCTTTATCTCTATATGATTTCACCATAAGGCGCTCTGCTTCATATGAGAGCAAAGTTGACACCGCATCCGGTACTGCATTCCAGCTTGAAAATATAATATTTTTAGATAGTTTTTCCGTGTTCTCAAACACTCCGCTATTTGCATAATATGGCATTGAAGGAGGCATCCAAAGCAGCTTCCACATGCCCTTCCCCACTGTTTCATCCATCAAATATCGTAGTCTAGGATTCGCAGGTTCGATTTTTGCGTACCTCTCGATTTTTTCTTGTGATATCATCCTATCTTCAGCTTGGTCAATAATACCTAGCATCAGATGCGAATCAGTCTCAATTAGCTTATCTACACGATCTCTTAAATGATATCCTTTCAGATAGTTCAACAGATACGGGCTCGACTTCCAATATTCAATTACATTGTGCGACTGAACTGCTTCGGCCACATCACCGAAATAAGTAGCGTGCCGTAGGTCATTGGCTTCAACGCCAACAATCTGCTTATATTCACGCAGCATAGCATTATGATCCTTGGTAATGTTTACGCGTTCAGTTCGGCACATCACTTGCATCAGCTTCTCCCTTAATTCTAATGTCAGTCTGCTATCAAACGTTTCAGGGTCATTCAATGCATATCTATACTGACGCAACGATTCTTTAAGAGATTGTATTTTCTGATCATCATGCTTATAAAGAAAAGACAGTGTATCTAAGAAGTCCAGGTAATGATTCTCATCTTCCGTGTTTAGCGTCATCATTTTATATGGTGTGGCGGACAATAACAGCAGTTTCACCTTGCTGTTTTCGTCACTATATTCAAACATGCTTTTTGCAAGCATGGCCGCCTCAGAGTCCCCGTTCAATATGCTTTTAAACCTTTGAAATTCATCCAAAATGATAATGTCTGGCTCTAGCGCATCAACACAAACTGCAGCAAGTTTTTGCCGAAGTTTACCTACAACTTCGTTTGCTTTTCTATTATACTTGTCCGGCCATTTTTCTCTGTTATATGAGAACATATTAGAACACTCTTTTAATGCATCCAAAAGCCCATGGTCCGCTTGGACTACATCAATATAATCTTTTACTAACTTTTTATCACATTCAAGCTCTTCCCCATTCTTTATCATGCCACCCCAATTGCCGTACCCTACTCTCCTGCGCAAGAGATTTTTGAATCCATTTCTATTTATATCAGGTAAGGATTTTAACATATGATAAATCAGTATACGTTCGTCATATCTCCCATCACTGCAGCCAAGATCTAATGATGTCTGGGGTGAAAAGCTAATGAAGTTCACATTTGAGTATAGATCCTTTTTAGCTTCATTCAACTTTTTTACTTCAACAGGCAAAAGAGTCAACCGGTCTACATTTCTTACTGCTTGGTTATCCAGCACATTTAGTTTGCGAATATTCTGTCTCGCGATGGCAGCGTTGGAGCAGATATAGACCACATCAAATCGATCGATCGTATCTTGGCAGTGTTCAATAGCTTTAGCAATCACGCCACGGGCAACCATAGTTTTACCCAGCCCAACTTCATCAGACAGCAAAAACCTGTCCGTTTTATCATAGCGGTACAGTTGATCAAATATATATTCAACTGTGTTTCTCTGAAAGTCTTTTAGATGTTCGAGCGCTTTATCTGCTTTAAATCGGTTATTATTCATGTTGTCTCCAATACCTTCTCAATTTCATGCCATAGCTCTTTAAAATCTTCTGGGATCAAACTGTCATTCGTTTCTGATATTTTATCAACGAGCTTCTTGATACTGTAAAATGCTTTTCTGTCTTTTGTCAGCGTACGTACCATTTCTTCTAATAAGGGTAATTGCTGCATGCTCATATGCTGATTTCTGTTGGTATCAGATCTGCGCAAATGCATAAGCGCATCATACATATCACCATCATTCTGGCTACATACTAATAGATAAATATATCTCAAGAAGTTATTCCCATTTGAAATAATATAGTTTATCAGCGCACTTTCCCGATCTTTTGGAGGATTGATAAGCGGCAAGTTCAATACGAACTTCAAAACGTGTTCGCTATCGACTTCAATTCTAAAAGCTATTAATCCAGTAATATCAATTCGCCCGACAATACCAATCGATGCTTCATTGCTGGTATCGATTCGACGTTGTCGAACTTCCTTAATAGTAATAGGCCACGCATAGATATCAATTTCGTCAGAAACCGTCCCTGGCTTTTCACTGCAAAGTTTGACCTCCCATCTGTCCTCATCCTTTTGCTCACATAGCACCTTATACTCTTTAATAATAATGCCACGGCGGATTTCTTCCAATAGTAGTTCTTTCTGATCTTTTTCATTTTCTACAGTAGTTTTTTGATATGGTAAAACATAATCCAACAGGCCGAGCAGGTTATCGTCAATGCTTCCGCCCATCTTTGAACGTTTGCCGACTAATCGAGCCATAATCTCAACGTTCTTCCCTGTGCTCATGGCAGCATCTGTAGCATTCGCCGAGCCTATATACATAGTAGAATCATAACCCTTGTTTGATATCATTACTTTTGCATGAAGACCTTCAAGGCTATCCTCGTTTTCTCTCTCTTCAATAAGTTCACTTTCGCCCAGCGTATAAACCTGTGCAAATCGTGCAATTGTCTTTTCCTTAAGTTTGTCTAAAGTCTCAGATCTTGATATCAGTATATTTGCTTCTTTTGGCGTATCCCAAACCAGTTTTTCCAAGGCGTAGTCGCTGCAGAAAGGTGATATAACCAAGTTCTTATAGCCTTTTAGACTTGGAAACGATATATGCTTATCAAAACCAAACAATAGGAAATCTATCTGTTCAATACCTTCGGGGTATTCCCAAGATACAGTATCAAGCCCATTCAAAAGTCTTTCAATCCCTTCCCTTCTGCTGGCACTTATCTTTTCATCTGAGTTAATAACTGTTTGAAAAAGCCTCTTAATAGGCTCGTTTGGTTTGGTGCAGCTTTTGAACCTGAAGAATCTTCGTCAAGGCAAAGGCACATATCCCAACTGTTATCAAATGTCACATTCCGTGAAGATATAATTAGTCGGTGGAGCATGTCGTTTTCGGATTTGCTGTTTTTATATCTAAGTAGCCAGCATTTCGGATGAAAAGCGCCTTCATTAGGCGCATGTGTTTCATGGATTATAGGCTCAAGCAGGCTGTACATTTCGTGTACAACTTTGGGATAAAGCATCCTTCCTTTGTCCAGGAAGATATCAATCTTATCTGTTACCTTACATATTGCATCGTACAATAAGATGACGTCTTTTATATCCCCCGCCATATCAAACGCTGCCAGATTTAATGGTACCGTTATTGCCATTAGCGGATCTAGAGAGAATGTTGTTGCAATAGCTCTGTCCAACAAATATCCCGACGGTGGTTTCAACATCGACGATAACAAGTTTCTTTTCGCAGGATCCAACATGCTATTTCACCCCCAACCCTTCGAATAGGTCGTTCAGCAAAATCTGTACATTGCCCCAACGATTATTCATAAACCTCGTTCCTGAACCTCCACCCCAGTTATCTAGCATATGTATATTAACAAATCTGGATCGCCCTCTTTTTAAATGTGTTTCTCGTTTGAATATAATTTCTTTTGCTTGTTTATCGCTTAAAATAGAAGAGCTTGTTTTTGATATATTTAGCCATTCTTCAACAAAGCTGATAGTATTGGCTGCAATATAATGAGGAGACTCTTCATAGTCAACGATGCGCCAAAACTCCTGTATATCCCATTTATTTAAGAACTCTGTACTTGTTTCATATTTTTCTATTTCAGCTTTGTATTTTACTACCAGGTCTTCTCGGTTTGCTTTCTCAGCAAGCATAAGATTGTATAAATAAGCAGCCCCATGTATCAGGGTTGCAAATAAGTAAGCATGTTCTATCTGTTTTTTGTGAGATGATGAGAAATCAGCATATTTAAGATGCTCTCTAACGTGATCGACATCAGTTGGCACACCGTTTTGTGCAAGCCAAGCTAATAGACTGCCTTTGTGGTGTTGAATTATACATTCTTGCAAATATTCAGCTTCATTATATGTTAAATCACACGAAGCATATTCAGGGAAATCTGATGGTTTCGAAGGTAAAGAGTCGTCCCAGGTTGTAGCTAAAAGTATGCGGTCGTCTTGCCAATCATCGTTCCGGTTACTTCTAGAAAGTTTCGAGTGCTCGTAATCCCTCCGTTCGTCGTAAATATAACCAATCAAATTATGATATTCATCACGTGATGCTTGAAGTTTAAATAATCCCCAACTTCTTAGACCGGACCAATACATTGAGCTTGGTAGAATTTTCAGTTCGAAACCGACTCTAGCGCCTATTACACCGTCTGTATTGTCGTTCTTCATAAGTGTTTTTATTAGTTCTCGTTCTGCTCTGTCCGCTAGAGCAGCAAACTGTCCCTTTTGCACTTTCTTTTGTTCAAGATCTTTATAAAGCCATGGTATGAAAAAAAAGTATCTTAACCGTGTATGCAAAGTACTTGTCCCCGGGAACATTATGTCAGATAGGCTATCTCTAATTGCGCCGATCCCCAACTCGTCTCTGCTGTCGTTTTCACTAAACATTGAAAGCGTTTTCATACTTTCTTCGCGTTCTTTGCTACTATAATCAATCCATGATACAGTTGATGCCATTCTTCTTTTTACCTCATTGCTTTATTAATCATCTTTGATCTGTTTTATTTCTATACATCTTTGTTATTTATCTTACTCTTTCGCTATGGTATTGTCATCACACTTTAAACGACAAATACGTCTCCATCGTTTACTAAGACGACATTTTTCGCTATGGCTTTTATCGATTCAGGTTCCATTGTATGTACTGGTACAACACTTTTTGGGTCAAGCGCCTTTATCATACGCTCAATATCGGCCACAGCTGCATGCCCACTTGTATGAAGTGCTTTTTGTACAAAGCATACGTCTTCAAGACGCTTCTCAAATCGTTGTTGATACTCACTGCTTCGATATCCTGGCCATAAAGAATATATAAACAGCCCGTTTTTAAATCCACAACTCTTCAGGTCTTTCCGCATTGACGGACGCATTATCATGACAATGTTATTTTGTATGTACTCAAGCTGCTTTCTCGATATATGGAACTCTGAGAAACGTTTTGCATATTCTTCGCCAATCTCATCAAATATCTTTTTGGTCAAATTATAAGGGTAAAATACCTTAATATCAGCGTAGTTTTCATTTGGATAAGGTAAATTATTGCCAAGTTGACGCAACTCGTATAGTACGTTCGCAGTGTAAACATCAATGACAAATATCTTCCCACACCTTTTCGCTGCCCGATAGAAGGTAACAAGCCTGTCGATGTTCTGACTTGATGATTGAAATAACACTGGTGCATCTAACCCTTTAATGTTCCTTACTATCTCTGACTCAAGCTCATCTTCTGTCAATACTTTTTCGTCTTGTCTGCCCAACATTGTCCCTTCTGTTAGCAACACATCCGCTTGTACTGTTGCGTTTTCAATAAATCGGTTGAAGCACTCAGCTTTACGCCCATGCCCTCGAAAATCACCAGTGTAAATTACCGTCTTACCATCTGCTCCAATCTCAAATGCTGCTGCATCAAAAGCAGAGTGATCCATTAGATATGGCTTTATGTGAAAATCTCCTATTACAAACGGATCATACATTGTAAATCTTTTTGCATTCAATGGATATCTCTCAATTATCTTGAAAAGCTGTGTTGTCTCGATAAGCTTTTTTGTCCCATCCGACATATATACCGGGATGCTAGGATGAATGTATTTCAACAATCCATAATGGTCAATATGAGCGTGCGATACTATTACAGCATCAAATATCGGCGTATCCCACGCATACAATCCTTGAATATAGGGCAATACTCCTAGTACTAGTAATTTCTCCGCGGGAAACTTGGCTATTCTCTCATCAATAGGCTTTTTTTTAAGAAATAACGGATAACCAGCATCGATAAGTATTCTCGTTTTTGATGCTTTAATTTTGATCAGCGTTCCGCCGATCTCTTTTGTACCCCGATAGATCGTAATCTTCATGGCTCACCTTAATTTTGGAATATTGAAACAAAGCTCCGGTTTATCGAAAGACTTGCCGCAATATCACAATTTCTTTTTACGGTATTTTTCAGCTGCTCAGCTTAAACCTGTTCGTTTATGACTGTATTACCAGTAGCAATTTTACAAAGTCTAGCAGCTCTACAAAGCTATCAATTTGCTCCTCAGTAGAAATCCTCGGGATTTCGACGGTGAAGTGTCTCTTATCTATTACTCTCGCTTTAAACTTTTCTTCTTTGAACCTACCGTTAATGCACTGATATGTTTCATCAACGAAATTGGCAGCTTCTTCGCCATACGTCGATTCAATAAAGTTGAATCTAATCTTGAAGTTCGAGTCAACCATACGTCTTAAGCTTGGCAAATCAACAAACTTACCAGTTCTTTTAGATCTATATGATGCGTATAATTCCATTTCTTCATCTGACATTGCAATGCTTTTGCGAAGAAATTCATTTTGATTCTGGAGAATCGAATATCCTTGTTCATAATATTCGTCTTTCTCTTTTTGAAAACCTTCCACTTTAAACAATAACGGGCAATTTGCGTTCCCCCAGTCGTCAATTGATTTGTTGAGCTTTCCCTCGAGAGTCTTCGGTCTATTTCTAGCAAAACTTCTAATTGCGATAATAAAAACCATGACAACTACTATAGTCGATGCAATATCTTTTATTCCGCCCCAAATTGATTCGCTTGAAAAATCAGCTGTCACCATTTCAAAAACAATAGCTGCAATAGCAATAACACCAAATATTCCTCCAAGCAACACTTCCTGATTAAGTTCTTTTATCCTCTTTAACATCTTTCAGCCCCTCCATATTTATTATGCAAATTCTACTGAGTACATCCCACTTTTAAAGTACACGAAAAGCTTCACATCTAATAATGCCATTAATTTCTTTATGCTATTGTTCGGCCCGTTTAAGTACTCTTCATGCGCCGCACCCCCCTTATAAACTAACGCTGCCTTTTCTAAGCTTTGCGCTGTGAATTCATCTAAAAGTTTCTTCTGATCAACTAACTTATAGTATGTAAACGTTTCTAAGACGGCACGAAGTAACGTCTCTTGACTTTCAGGCTTTTTTAATTCAAGTATCGCAATCACATCGTTTTGTTTTGCAAGCAGATCTATCTTTCCAAGACCTTTATCGCTTCTGCGGTTTTTTAACGGAACTTGATAATCAACAATCTCACCAATGTGTTTATAGCAATGCCCATACATATCCAACGCTATACGTTCTTCTACTCTGTTAGATTGTTCTCTTTGGGTTTTACCTTTGTGAGAAATCACTTTGTACGGTTTTTCTCTTGTAACACTCCTTATTGAATTAAGCACCTCAATGTTTTCACATAAATACTCTGAAACAATTTCAGAATACTTATGGCCTTCAGCCGTTTTGCCTCTATAATTAACTACTTTAGATTTATACAAATCTCTTGGTACTCTTGAAGCTTCAATGACTTTATTAATAATTTCTTGCTTTTCATATGGCATATTGTTCCGCCCCATCGTCGTTATTTTTAATGACTTTACCTAGATCCTGTATTCAGATTCAAGTTGATAGCCTTAGTACCAGACCACTAATAGGAAGATGAAGTAATGTGTCAACAACAGATTTCCCCGTTGCTTTCTCAACGATTTTCTTATAAGCTATCAGCTGCGGTATATACTCTTTTGCTTTAATGAGGACATCTTTCCCGGGATATGACTTGTGATCAATTATCACGTATCCTGAAGGTGTATCCAGAAGAAAATCTATAAATCCCTGTATAATCTGCCCATCTTTGTTCTTCATGGATACCGGCCATTCTTTGTATACTTTATATCCTTCGTATTTCTTGTCTATAAAAGCTGTCAGCCTCTGTCCCGCTTCAACAAGCTCAGTATGATCAATCGAAGTTTCCATTCCCCAGTTCTTTAGTAAGTTTTGCGCAAGAGCTATTTGTTCCTCTGCCCCTAACCGATCATATTCAAAAGCGAAATATGAATGTACAGCATTGCCAAGCACATCCATTTCAGGGTTCCCTTTTATACTAATTCTTTCGGTAAATTTCTCTACAATTTCAAACTCAATCATACCATGCTCTTCTGGAATGAATGGCAACTCACTTGGCGAAACTCTAGCATCTGGATAGATCTTATCTGCGCAAGTGAAATTCAGAGCATACTCTTTATCATCGTTTAATAGGCTCGGGAGCCCAACATCTTCAGCCCCATATCTATAAATGCCAAAAGATATATCTTTATTCCCAACCTTAACAATCTGATCATCAACTTCTGTACTGAACCTTATTACGGGATCACCTTTTGCATCCTTTAATATATTGAGCCAGGAGCACTTTATGCTGCCGTCTCGAATGGCTTTTCTTATGGCTAATATCAGACCGTCCTTTGCCCTTGTCATCCCGACATATAGCAGGCGTTGTTCCTCTCGTTCAGCTTTATCACGTATTTGGCTTTTAAGTGGCAGCGCATCAATTTCAACATCAAGTGAATCATACTTTTTCTGAGAACCAAAAGGCCATGGCCAGTAACGGATTTTACGATTAGCTAGTGGATTTGTTGGATCAAACTCTTTAGATGCTTCAATATCTATACCGAACACACTATCTCTTGGTTCTGTATCAAGTTCGGTCAATACAACCCACGGCCATTCCAATCCTTTTGATCCGTGATATGTAAGAACATTTACCGTATGATCTCCTGTTCCCTTCGCCTGCTCAATTTCAGACTCGTCTATATATGTAATAAACCCGTCCACAGTAGCTGCTCTGCGTCGTGAAGAGCAAAGATCTATGTACTTATCACAAGCACCTCTTAGAGCGTCCAGATTGCTTCTAGCGAGCTTTGGATTTGGCCATGACTTGATTGTACTTAAAAGGCTTGCTTTGCTTACAGCTTGTTCCAGAGCTTCTAGAGGCGTCCAGTATTTTATGCTATCTCTTGCCTCATTCAGCGCCTTTGCTATAGCAGTATCATGCCAGGCTTCTATTGTCCCCGAAGGGTTTTTCATAAGCTCAGAATACCAATCATTATCACAGGTAGTCATACGTATAATTTCTGCCAATGATACTGTATCATTCTTATTGTTCATGTATCGCAATGCAGCGATTGCAAGTCTGCATTCCATCGTATCCATTAGCAAGCCCTGCCCAACAGAGGCTCTGGTCCCCAGCTTCCCTAATTGAGCTGCTATATCTTTGCATCTATCATTTCTCCGGCATAGAACAGCTATATCACCTGGGTTCACGTTCGCGTTTCGTTCAATAAGGTCTCTTATTCCATTTGCTATTGCTGATACTTCTTCTTGGTTGTTTTTAGCAAGCAAATACCATGTTTCAAGACACCCGCCTTTTGCTTTTTCTATTCGTTCAGCCGGAACCTTAAGCTCCACCATATTTCGATTCATATCATGGAACACTTCGGCGAATAAAGTATTTGTGAATTCAATAAGCCTTTCCTTAGACCGCCAAGAATAACTCAATAAGTCGGAATTCCCAATCAACGACACTATTTCATTCATAAGCTGCGGATCAGAGCCTCTAAACCCATAAATAGCTTGCTTAGGATCTCCAACCCATACTGACTTACCTGCAAGTCTGGTCATAGCAAGAAACAATGCAAGTTGTATTGGACTGGTATCCTGAAACTCATCAACCATAAGCGTTTGTATCCTGTCGCTCATTGAAGATTTAAAAGCAACATTATTTAGTGCCAAATCTAGTACCTGTGTTTCCTGATCTGTAAAATCCATTAAACCATGTTCTTTCTTATACTGGTCATAATCTTGGAGGGCATCTCGTGCACATCCTATTACTCCGGTTATAAGCTCCTTCACGTCCTTCTGGAACTGCGGATGCCTTAAAACATTGTCTGCAATAGCATTAACAGTATTAATATAATCCTGTCCATCCTTAGCGGAACTGAGCTTTGAGAGACGCACCCAATCGCTCCATGTCACCCGTTCATCTTCTATTCGTTTATAACATTCTTTAAGTGTATTAAGAGCCTTCTGAGTGGTTATCTTTGAGCTCCTAAGAACTTCAAGCTCATTTATAGAGTTAGTTATTGCATCACGCAGTTCTTTGTTCAAATCAGCATCAATCGGCTCACCAAACAATGCTTGTAATGAACTCCATGAACTTTCGGCATATTCCTCCAAATCACTCATAGATATTTGATTGCTTCTTGTAAGATCCACTATACGCTTAACATCAGATCGCCAGTCACCATTTTTACTATATCCAGACCCACTGCCATCAAGCTCTAAGCGTCTAGCTATTGGGCCCATCTGTTCAGCAAATATACCGATAATACGGTCAATTGAAATATTAAATATACTATCGCTATCTTCTTCGGGCATTACCTCTATCGCAGGAGACATTCCGGCTTCAATAGCATATTCTTTTAGCAGTCGTGCGCAGATACTGTTTACCGTACCTATAAAGCCATCACTAATCCTGTTGACTTCACCATCCCACAACCCATTTAGCAAGTGCAGCCTTATCCGCTCATGTAATTCTGACGCAGCTCGATTTGTAAAAGTTGTCGCCATCAGAGATTCGGGCTCTATACCGCTTTTTATAATATCTACTATTCTGGATGTTAAGCTATATGTTTTACCAGAACCTGCACTGGCATTAATAATCTCAATATTATTCATTACAGGTCCTCCTTTATTCCACAAAGGCGTACAAAATCACAAAACCTGCAGGGAGGGCTTTGATATAATAAACCCTTAATGTTGTACTCCTCTTTAATTTGATCAGCAGCTTTTTCTTCGGGAACACCAAGCTCTTGAGATTTTACCTTTTCAGCTATACCGCACACATGCACAGAGCCTGTCTCAAGACTTTTAAGCACCTCTTCCAGGCTATTTACTCCCCTGTCCCAGGTTTCCTCTAATCCATATGGTGACTCTACAGCTTCGTCTAAAAGCATAGGGCTAGTACTCAACATCTTGCCTTGAGCAAGCATGAAGTACGCAGTATTGACCTGTCGTGACGGTTCAGCAGACCTAATCATCCAAGCATATGCTGCCAATTGAAGAGATGTCCCATCCTCAATTTCTTTCGTTTTGTATTTGTCGGAAGCAGACCATTTCAAATCCAATAAGAATGGATTGCCATCTAAGTCCCTTAGCAATATATCAACATAACCCTTATATGGGATGCCTTCAACTTCACCTTCAAGCAGCGCTTCTGTTTTCTCTACTGTGAGATTAAATCTGTTAATAGCAGTTACAAGCTGCCGAACTGCTTCAGTTATTGAAGTTCTGTATCTTTGTCGTTCAGCAGCATTACCTTCGGTCAACAGCTCCGATGCCATATAATTAATCAAACTATCAAAAAGATACCCTGCTTTTTCATAAGCAATTTTCGAATCCAAGTAATTTGTTTCGCTATACAATTCCTCAACTATACGATGGCAAAAGGTACCTATCATTTGATTCCCGGTAGGAATAGACTGACTTTCAGCCGGCTTTAGTCCTGCGTAATACTTTAGAGTCCATTCGAACGGACAGCCAATTAAAGTGTTCATCTGAGAATAAGACATGCTTACTGGTGGGCTGATTGTAGATTCAGGAATTACATAGAGATCTGTCACCAGTGAGGCTTGTGCTTCCTGTACAATCTCCAGCTCATTTTCCCTCCCTGCAAATTTCCAGTTCCAATCATAACCGAAATCTTTGCATTCTTTATAAATACATCTCTTTATACCATCCTCGTTGTCACCGTTAAACAGTCTTGATGCTAAACTCCAAATAGTATCCCAGTACGGATGATGCTCAGCTTCTTCGCCTCTGATCTGCGATATATGTACAGCTAAAAACCGCTTTTCGGCATGCATAAATCCTCGTTGCCACTCGTAAGCTTCACGGCTTCTATAACTGGCCGTTTCTTCAATATCAATACCACATGAATTTAGAGCTGTTCTTTCTTGAAAACTCCAATAATCTGGTGTCGATGGTCCATTAGCATTAAATCCCCACCATACTATTTCACTGCAATCATCCGTAATTTGACTCGGGTGATCAACCAACTTCCATGGCGCTGCTTCCTCTTTTATAGCATCAGATTTGTTACCTGGGCCTATTATTGTATCCAACATCCTTTCCAACATTATACGGGAGATAAAGCCTTTGCCTATTGATAGCTTCTGTATTTCTCGTGCCTGGCTAATTACTTCTATTAATGCGGGTATTTGTTCAATTCGCCACGCAAGTTTATCAATCATAACTTGGCAACGTTCTCTTAGTTTATCTTCAGGAATTCCCTTAAGAGGATCAAATCTATCATCCACTAGAAGAGATTGTATTGTTTGCAGCAATACTTCGGTTTTTTCATCTACATCATTTGCTTCTTTTTGAATAAGAAGCTTCTTGTTCTCCTCTGTAATATTAACCAAGGCGTTTTGCCATGCCTTGCCCCCGATGCCCGGCTCTTTAGCAACAGCTTTAAGCAGTATATTGCATGCCCATTTTGGCAATACTGATAATGTCAGGGATAGCAACTCTACAACCAATCGGATATCAACCGGTTGCCATGCATTTGCTAATATAAGAGAAAGTATTTGTTGTATCTCACGCCACCGTGATGGCATTGCTCTACCTAGACAGGGTAAACCGTATCGTTTTAAAACTTGATCCAAAACGCTAGTATCAGTACCACATATTATAGTTACTTGATCATTAGATTCACATTTCGATGCCAGCCACAGCGCTAAGTGCTCTGCCGCTTCCCATTCATTATCAGCTTTAAGCAGAATAAGCGTATCGTCATCAGATGACAAAGTCCCAACTTCACTCTTTTTGCTAATAAGTGCTTGGATCTTTGATAAGTTACTTATATTCGTTTTTCTTTCAGGTAATTCAAGGTTTTTAATATCGGCTCCTTGGCTCTGTATCAGATTAATAACTTTTTGCCAAGCGGGAGTAAGTATGGATAATGGCTCTGTTAGGCTAATTGAATCAATATGAACCGGCATATTACTCTCAAGGCAATCGGTTACTTTCCGCAACCTGTCAGCTTTACCTTTGAGTAATGGAACATCCACTTTTTCTAATTCTGTTATAGCGTCCAGACGAGGTGAGCCAAATAACGTTTCTTGCCCGTCCCAACCAGCTTCAATAAGCTCATCCCGTAATTCAAGCAACCGTCTTGCAGTAGACCATTGATCGGATGCAAACGACTCGTGATACCATATTGAGGCGCGGTCTATCTGTTGCATCCGCTTCATATATCCATCAATTCTATGAACAGGATGCTCAACCTTCATACTTATTCCAAGTTGTGTCTCAAGTATACCAAGAAACCCCATCGGTCCTGTTCTTATTACACCAATAGTCGCATCTTTATTGCCCCAAGCAGTACCATCAAGCTGCATCCCAAATACGATTTTCATATTAAGCTACTTTCTATAGTCTTTGAAGTTCATTCCTTTTTTTCACTATTCAATTGATTATAATTGCACACTTTGTATTAAATTATTTGTTTTCTCTTTTCTTCTTCATTTCATCATACATTGATTGATCATAACCAAGCTGCCAGAAGCAAGAATCTATTATCTTCATTTCGGGATATTGATAATCACCGACCTTTTTCCTTGGTAATTCGTTATCATGCTCACCAAATAATTCAGACAACAGTTTAATAGCTCTGCATTTTTTGCCAAGCGAAATCTGAAGTTTGCAGCCATCTTTTTTCTCATCATCTTTTTCAGATTGTTCTTTAAACTTTCTAATACCATCCATGAAATATCTGTCGAACGCAGGTACACAGCCAAGAGTGCCCATTAATATCTTTGTTAGCAATGTATCTGAAACGTCCTCGTTTTTCGAAGAGGAACCCTTAGTATGATTAAACTCAAATTTCTTGATAAGCCGTTTCGTCTCCTCCCCTTCTTCATTAACCACATTCTTTTTTACCTTTTTATAATACTTAGATAGCTCCTCAATTATGTCATTTAACAGTTTAATGTTTTTGTTATTATTAAGATATTCATTGCATGTAATGCCGGCACTTAGATCTTTCCCCCATAAATCATTATATTCTTCTTTATACAATATATCGATTATGTCTAAATGAACAGTATAGTCTCTTTGAAGCAAAAAGCTCGACCCTCGATACATACCCCAGCTAGCCAAGTAGAAGGCTAAATGCAGTGCAAGCATATCTTTGATCTCCTTATAAGATCCTTGCACCTTACTTTTTCGAAATATTAAATAACAATGTTCCCAGGATCGGAAACGCCCATATTCAGTTTCATCAAACCTTTTAAAAAACTCTTTAGTTTCTTTACATAGATTTCTAACCGTCGATGGTATTTTGTATTTCATTATATCAATTGCCTTTCATCGTTATAATCAACTAACATCTTACAATATTTTATCATCATTGATTGTTGCTGTCATATGTTTTCTTGCTTCATCTTCTTTTATAAAAATCCTATATCATTTTTTCTCTTAGACTTATAGCTGTATTTTAGATCAAAATCATCTTCATTTAATAATCTAACCTGCGATTCACACACTTTATCATAGCCTGCCCCAACAAGTCTGCTTGCTTGATTCATCATTGCCTGTTCCAGTATATTGCGTGCATACCTACCGTTCCCAAAGTTATTATCTTTCGAAGCCTGTTCAAAGCAAACCTTTAAATTGTCTTTAGCATTACTGCTTATTTCCCTCTTCTTTTGTTTAGCAAGAAGAATAGTTATATCAACGAGTTCCTCAGCAGTATAATCAGGAAAATCTAAATGAAAAGCTATCCGGCTTTTAAGACCTGGGTTTCTTTCTAAAAACATCTTCATCTCATCGGGATATCCTGCAAATATAACCACAATTTCATTGCGCATATTTTCCATCTCTTGGACAATTGTATTTATTGCTTCATCGCCATACATACCTTGCCTATCATCAACAAGCGAATAAGCTTCATCAATAAACAGCACTCCGCCTTTTGCCTGCCTAAACTTGTTCTTAACAATACTTGCAGTCCAGCCTACGTATTTCCCAACCAAATCAGCACGCCCTGCCTCAATAAACACACCGCTAGCAAGCAACCCATTATCATGCATAATCTTTGCAAATAAGCGTGCTACCGTTGTTTTTGCAGTACCAGGATTCCCGGTAAACACCATATGCATTGATGGCTGTTCTAAAAACGCTTCGTATTCTGCAAACATCTTCTGAGCCTTATAATAGTCTACTGCCTTTTTAATAGTTTCTTTTGATTCGGAAAGCCCAATCATTTCATCCAGATCACGGAAAGCATCACCTTTAAACTGCTTAGACACATTGCAAGGTTTAACATAAGCCGAATATTGCGGGAAAACATTATTTCTTAAGTGTTTGTCATACCAACGGTTAAAAATACCATCAAGCTGGTGTACGCTATATTGGGTATCTCTTAAATCTGAGTACAGCCCTCTAACAGATTTAGCACCCCTCTCTTCTGCGCAACGTTTTAAATATAATCTTGCATTGTTTGCCGATATCGTATCCTCATTTATATTTACGAATGCAATACCGGGCAAGCTTTCAAGGAACATATGCATAGTCTTTTTATCTGCTTTATCGAAGCACAGCACAGTTAATACTTGATGTGAATGCTCAACGATCATTTTTGAAACTATTTCGATCTTACGGTGAATGCTCCCCGCATATTCATCTTCAGAATCATTTTCCCCGCAACGCACTACTACTGTTCCACCCTTAGCAATTTCATAGAGTTTAACTAGATCTCTATCATTGCTGCGTGACATTAAATCAATCCAAGAGTACCTTCTACTAATCACTCGTTTATTAGCATAAAGAGCTGATATCAACATGTCAACTGCCTTATCCGTCAACACTGAGGAGCTTGTGCTTAATGTATATTGGACAGGATGACCGCACATCAAACGATGGTTGCCTTGCTTATATATTCTATTCAATTCCGGTAAAAGAGTATCCTTAAGACAAAGTTGTTTTGCTGCCTCTTTAGCATCAACAATGCTTTTAGTAATGGCACATATTTCTTGATGTTGCTTGTCTTCATCAAAGGAATGTATGGAATCCTCTATACCAAACGGTGCTGTTATATATTTTTCTCTACTAACAAACCCATTTAATCTTGCACGACATAAACTGTTAAAGAATACTTCCATTGTAATTTCTTCAGCTGATTCAACTTTCCCTGAGGCTGTTGTATGATTTATAAAATCTGCTGCATATTCACAGCTTTGCTTTTCGCACAAAACATCGTGCCTGAATATTCCTATAATTGTACAGTTATCGACTTCAAGATCAATATAGCACAATCTGAACTTGTCCTCACTGCTCATGTAATATGCTTGGCACTTATCATCTATCTCTCTATTTCTTTCATAGTTTTTTTCAATATCATTCAATGGTGAAGTAAAAGAACATCTAAATTTATAGAAAAGCATAAACTATTCCCTTCCTTTGATATGAGCTCCAGTCAATATATCTGCTCAGTTTCCCTACGCTATCTTATGTCTTTTTCTTATTGCTACCAGCTAAGAGCAATGCCAACATAACAATGATTACTTTTAGGACTACATCGAATAAACTCGCGATATAAGTAAACGCTGCTGCCCTGAGAACTCTATGGGCATATTCGAGTTCATATTTTGTAAACAATCCTGACTCAGACATCACATTTAGCGCTCTGCGGCTAGCATCGTATTCAACTGGCAATAACATTGCCCTGGTTAGTATAGTTATTGAGATTAATGTAATCGCAATATTTATAATAGTATTATCTCTTGTAAAAAGGGCTATAAGTACAAGGATTGATGTTGTAATAATGCCCAGCCCGGTCAAAGGATTTGTTATGCGCTGTGCTTTGAGCCCTGCATATCCTTCTTCATGTTGAATAGCGTGCCCAACTTCATGGGCGGCAATCGCAACAGCCATTATACTTGCTTGTCCGTAAACGTTCTTGGATAACTGAATTGTGCTAGTTTGAGGGTTGAAGTTGTCAGTTAATATACCAGGACACGACATAATCATTATGTTTTGTGTTACCGTCATATTTAATATCATTCCAGCGAACATTTCGGATATTATATTTCGATTTGTAGGTATTTTAGAGTACTTATAAATGACTACTCGTATCCAAATCTTTGAGAACAGTAATATGCCTATGCTAATGCAACATATGTATAATATCCATTTTATTGCCTGACTCATACTCTCACCTCCTGTTAAAAGTGTAGCAAAAAGGCTGTACTTTATTTTGTACAACCTTTATCCGTATTAAATAACTATATAACGTTAATCCCCTTATAATAAACGAAATCTATTTAGTTTTATTTGTGTTATAGCTTAATCATTTGTTTTATTTGTGATACATCAATATTCCGCTTATAATAATCTAAATGAAGCAATACGGCTTTGAAAGCGCCTTCTATTCTAGCGATATCACAGCATGAGCTTGCTAGATATCGAATTACCTTTTTATTCAGGAATATCCCCTTTTTATCATTAATCTGAAATGCCTTATACTTTATGATTTTTATTCTTTCTGAATATCTCGGCAAATATATTTCCTCTACCTTTATTGGCCTGTTCGTTCCCATTATCGCTACCATAGCTTCTTTCAGAAAACTGCAAGGTATCTTTATTGAACACACTACATGTTTATTTCTTGCTGACATTTCCGATATTAGATTAGATATTTCATATAATGTGTCTTTCTTGCTAAAGAAGTCTTGAAGATCATCGATCAGAAGCAAATCATATTGTATGCATTTATCAACAATCCGTTTTTTATAGTTTGTTTTATTTCTTATGCTTTCAACTATATCATTTGCAATATCTTTTGCGGTTGTAACACAGACTGTAATCCCTTCTGTATAACATGCATTGTAGAGCTCCCTTAAAAGTCTTGTCTTACCTGATGCAGTCACACCGGTTATGAATATCGGAGGTTTCTTTTGGTTGGTATTCTCATGGATAAGCTTTTCTACAGTCTTTACAGCAGACTTATTACCTTTATAAATTATATAACCATCAGAATTATACGAGCTATTATATATATCATTTATATTCATTTCACTTATATTGCTCCTGCATCCGCCTACGATCACCAATCATACTCCAAATCTCCTTATAATACTTTTTAAACTCTTTATCCTTTGGGTTTATTAAAAGAACAAATTTCACTTTGCCTAGTAGAGACCGCAGATAGCATATTTGATATACTTTGCCATTTCGGACAAATCGCATAACTTCATGCTTCCCCTCTTCGTACTGATTTAGAATATGCTCCCTGACGCCATACTTTTTCATATAATACATGATCTGTCGTATTTTCTTTCGATATGGTTTTGATACTTGAAGTCTCTTATTAACTGTGAGCCCAGTTATCTGTTGACATTGCCCCCTTCGCAATATTCTTGTCTTATCATTGTTTATAGTAAACCCACCATCATTAAGAATAAATCGTAAAGTCTTTAATAAAGAGGTTGGATCAAAATCACCGGAGAAAGACATATCGTCCGAATACCGTGTGTATGTGATTCCGTTGTAACGACAATATGCTTCAATGCGTTTGTCTAAAGGATAAAATACAATGTTTGATAAGGCCGGACTGGTTGGAGCACCCTGTGGTAATCTTCCGTTTAAGCAGCAAAGATTAGCAAGCAATGATGCCACTTCAGTACTATAAATATCTGAAAACACATCTCTCACGCACAGTATCTTTTTATGTATATCTTTCACTTTTCTAACAATATAGCCTTTATATTCATAGCTGTTTTTTATAACGTAAGAATTTCTCCTATTGTTCAACTTAATGCTGCCAAAGAAGTCACTGATGTCCGTTTTAACAATGACTGGGCGGTTCACATGGTATTTTGCGTTATCAATAATTGATGAACCTTTCTTATATGCTTTAGCATTTTCGCTAACCTGGCAACTGCTAAGAATATATTTTGCGATCCATTTCTGTATATATTTCAATTCATGTTTAGGCGCATATATTGTTCGCAGAGAACCAGCCCGCTTTTTTACATCAAATGTTTCGTAATGCTTTTCTGAATTATTGCTTATATCGTATAATTTACACATCATTATATTCGTTCTTCTCAAAACATGAATGTTATCAAGATAATCAATGTCTATTCTTGGAAACCCTTTGACAATGTAGGCAATATCATTGCATAATATGTGATCATCCGAGCAGGTTAGATATTCTGCCAAATTCCTTGGTGTAAGTAAAGGAATATAATTATTATTAAACATTTCTAAGTATTGTTCTAGCAAATCTTCTTTATCTTCAACAATATCAGAAGTTTCATCCCAAGGCCAATAATAAAAGGAACCCGTTTTTATATCGTAATTCACGACTGCCCTCTACTTATAGAATATTGTGCGGAAGCAATACTCACAGTAAATAGCTGCATCGCAGCGATATCGAACTTCGTTCGATCATTCGCAATGCGAATGTCTTAAGATAAATAGATCAAGGCTCACGACTCGCAAGCCCCCCATCAAATCAACAGGGATAAGATAGATACGCTATTGCTTCCGCTATAAAAGATTATAGCAAAATAGCTGTACCAGTTTTGGTACAGCTGTTATTAAGTGCTTTAAATTGAGATTATTCCATCATTTAAGCAGAGATAGGGCTTCCAGCCAGTGCTTAATATTACTAGGAAGCAAGCTAATATGATCTTTCATGAAGCGCTCGATTGTTTCAGCCTCCAAGTACCTTATATTCTTTGAACTGTTTTTTGTGTAATTTTTAGATGGAGAAAATAACCAGAACTTATCAGTATCGTTCCTCAGAAGCTCCATATATTCATTTGCATCTATTTGTTGCACCCCTGTTTTAACTTGTACAAACGCCCTGTGGTTGTCTTCGGCGTTTACCATTATGCATTCTGTTTTTGAAGTGCTTTTTTTTATTGTTGAAGGATAGAGAATGTATTTCTCTTTATATTGGAGGTACAACAGGACAATTTCCTCTGTCATTTCCGCTGTTAATACGTCCCAAATTGTTTCTTCATTCTTTTCGATTATATAATGCTCAACTCCAGATATTTTATTCCATATCGCTTTTGAAATTGATGCAACTCCTTGGACACGTTGTACAGCAGCTCGTGGGCCAAAACTCCTTACCACGTTTCCTGGTACAATCTCTTCTACACCAACACACTGCCAATTAGCACTAACATAATTTGAAATATCGTGTTCTCTATGGTTCTGGTTTGGCTTTCTATCTTTCCACAACTGTTCACCTATTTTACATAGAAAATAAACCCCATCTAAACGTGCCCAAACTAAATCATCTCTTCTCATTCTCGACATAGCATTGATAGCCTTAATACAAGCTGTTGGAGCATCAAGATCGGCACTCAGAGCTTGCTTGCGTATATCCTCTTCGTTTTCTGATGTTGTATTTATTGCACTCCAACCAACCCCTATTATCTGTTCAGACTGACAGAAACCTAAGACTTCTTTTCTTGTAATCCCTTTAGCTGGCTCAGATTTTATATGCAATCTCCAAATATTCATGCTTACCTCCTGTTTTTCACCACATATCTTAAAGTTTAAGTCCTTCAAAATATTGTCCTAATCTCAATATTTCTCCCCCATCGTTTTAATCGTCTCCGTTACTTGCTCCCTAAAATCTATCGGATTTAATACTTCAATATTCTTTCCAAACTGTAATACGAAATATATTAACCCCTCTTTCACCGCTTTAACTCTAGCAATAAAGTAACCCTCTTCGGCAGAAGAAATCTTTACATCTTCCCCGAAACGCTCAATAATATCATGCAAGATCGCATTTCTGCATTTTAATTCGATTCTTTCTTCCTCACCTCCAAACATATAAACTCTTTTGTTTATATATTTGGCTATATCAAATCCGTACTTAAACTGATCAATCTCAGTTATAGGATGTGCTGCTTTATCAGTAACCTTTATGTCTTTGATCTTATCAATCCTGAAATGCGTCAAAGTGTCAAGCCATGAATATCGTGCAACAAGATAATAGTAATCATTAACCCAAACTATCCCATATGGGCTAACTATTCTGCGCTTTTTATCCCTTTGAACCAAATCCTTCTGAATATCATAATCCATGTATAGGAAACTTACTTGCATACTTTTTTCAATAGCTTCTGATAGTAAATCAATTGTGTAAAAAACAGCCGCATTATCACACTTAATACGATTATTAAGAAAGTTCACTTTCTCTAATCTGCTTTCATCATATTTGTTCGTAAGGCTTTTTATCTTATCGAGTAGCTTTCTAGAGTGACTTTTTGAGATAAACCTTGCTGATAAGACCGCATCGGCAATCAATCTAAGTTCAGAGAACTCAAACTCTGATTCTCTTAGAAAATACCCTCTGCCGTTTTCTTCATATTTACTTATATCATATCCGAAAGAAATTAGAGCCTCTACATCTTCGTAAATTACTCTTCGATCCGCTTTGATGTCATACCGGCTATTAAGCTTACTAATGATTTCATTTGCTGTTAACATATGCTGCTCGTTAGTTTCTTTTCTCAATATCTCAAGTACAGATAACAGGCGTAATCTCGAATTTGCAGGCATCACATACCTCCTTTGTGTGATTATATAAATTATAACATACGCATTATATTTATCCAATGTTACTCAGTAATCAGTGCAAAATATAAGTTATCTGATATTTCTCTTATCAAATCCTCTCGTGCAATAACATCTTTCCATTCCTGTGGAATATTAACGTTATGATAATACATGCCTGCCAACCCGCCAGATAAAGCTGCTATTGCTATATTTTCACCGCCTAAATTAATAGCCTTCAAAATACATCTCTTGTGTACCCCTATTGTACCCCCATTTCTCCGATTTATTTGGCAGCGGTATCAATAAAGCTTTTCTTGTTATGAAACCATGTATACATTATATAGCCTGATTTACTGTTTTGTTTATCTTTGTGAATATCATAATTCAAGAGTCTTGCTTGTGTTGATTCTCCTAACAATGAGTTGAAAAGCAGCACCTTTATCAGCGTAAGAATAGCCGTTGTATTCAAAAGCCATTTATTCACCCATAACCTGATTTTGCTAATCGTAGCGGTCTATTGTTACATTTAACTTTATGGAGTTCTTAAAATGTTAACTGCATGATGACTAATATAATAGAGCTTATAGTACTTCATTTATATATTGAGAAAATTTATAAAAAATTACAAAGATGTTTAATCTTTATTTTTGCTGTTCGATTTATTGAAATTATTCTGAATAAACAGTATACTGATTACATATCTAGATAAAACGAATCTTTATATAGATATGCGTTTGCTATTGATACAGATTATACCTTGATAATTAAGGTTCTCTGGTTTATAAAAGTTTTCAAATAGATTAAGCGGGAAAAAATGTCGGAACTAAAAACAACATACTTGCCAAAAGAATATAAAAAAAGTGTTGAGCGGATTTATAGTGAATATAAGAAGCTTATGTATTATACTGCCATGAAGTTTGTCAACAACACTGATCATGCAGACGATATAGTCCACTCTGCTTTCTTGCGTATTATCAAACATATCAAAAAAATAGAATCGTTTACGCCTGAGATGCAAAAAGGGTATATTATTTATATTGTCAGAAACCTTTCTATAGATTTTCTAAAGCAAAGCGAAAACATATTGACTGTGCCGTTTGAAAAACATACGGCATATATTGAAGATGATAAGTATGATACTGAACGAATAGTTATTTCCAAACTTGAAATAAAGAAAGTTATGGATTGCATTGATAACCTTGAACCAAAGTATTCAACAGCGGTGTTCCACAGATATGTCCTTGGCTTCTCAATGATAGAGATAGCTAAGATGCTTGATATTACCGTTGAAAATGCCAGAGTTAGATGCCACAGAGGAAGAAAAAAATTATTAAGCACAATTATGGATGGTGAATCAAATGGATAAAAATCGCCACGATGAACTTGTAGATTCTTATTTAAAATATGCAGGTGAAGAACTGCTCTGCAGACTTGCCGAGGAAGCCCCTTCTGAAGAGGAATTGGCTGATTTTGAAATACCATCAAATAATATCGACAAAAGGATCTCCGCAACGATAAATAAAGAAGTGAATAAGCGGCGCAGAAAAAGAACATTCAAAATCGCAACCAGAGTAGCCGCCGGATTAATAATCGTCCTTATTGTTTCAACCATAACTATAGCAAGCTCTGAAGCTATACGAACAAGATTCTTCGACTTCTTTAAAACCTCTGATGAAGTTTCAGAAACTATAATCGTTAGTGACGATACTGATGTACAAGATGATATTTTACCCGGATATTTGCCCGAGGGATATCATTATGTAAGTGGGTCAGCAGATGAAATTATGGCTGTGAGTATTTATGAAGATTCGAATGGAAACACAATATATATTAGCCGAAAAAAAAGTGCTGGTACTATTTCATATGATAATGAACGTTCAACTTCTTATGAAACAACTATTGATGGAAATAAAACCATTGTTATTGAAAGCCCAGACGTTAACACAATATTCTATTTTGGGGATTCATATGTTTATAAGCTATTTGGGATTGTTGGCGTTGATGAGCTTATCAAAGTTATAGAAAGTTTACCAAAATAAATTTATTTAAAAAAACTTGTAACATTTTATCGTTATATTCGTTTTAATTAGTAAGAGGTAAAGTAAAAACGGATATAGCTTTTTATACAATGCATCTTTTTATCTTTTACATCTTACAATAAATTTATTAGATTGAGGTATAATATGAGAAAAATTATTACCATTTTATTAGCGATGCTTTTTTTACTAGCATTCACAGGAACAACGTTAGCCGCTGACAGTTCCGAAAGCGAACTATCAAGTACTCCCCCCAGCACAAGATACGTTTATATGACATCTGTTGAAGCAAATCTGAATATCGTATCAAGCACCGCATATATGTCTGCGGAAATTAATTGCTCTGCAATTGTGGATAGCTGCAGTATATCTGCATATCTGCAGCGGTATGAGAACGGGGCCTGGGTGAATGTACAGCATTATTCAAAGTACAGCAGCACTAATTATTGTTCCTGGAGCAGCTCTCATAGCGCAACTGCCGGGTATAGTTATCGACTAAGAGTATATTTCTACGCTTGGTCTGGCGATAATAGAGAAAGCACTGTAGTCAATGCATATTGATGTATTGATCTAAGAAATATTAGCTAAGTGTTGCGACCATATCACAACAGTTAGCTTTTTTTCTTTATGAAAAAGTATTTAACGCTCTACGATTCTGAAAACTTTAGGTTCAAAACTATTGTATTGCCTTTGACCAGACTTAAATAAAAATATAGATATTAGTCAAGTAGACCAAAAAATGCTTTAGTGTTATAATTTAACAAGTAAGAAAATTCACGATAAAAATTATGGAGTAAAGCATGGCTAATATAATGATTGTTGAAGACGAGCGTCCTATCAGCGATCTGATTACACTCAACTTACAAATGACAGGCCATAACTGCATCCAAGCGTTTTGCGGAAAAGATGCAATAACTTTTGCCAAAGACGGCGATTTTGACCTGCTTCTTCTTGATATTATGCTGCCGGATATTGATGGGTTCAGCGTGCTGGATAAGGTAGAGAACATCCCCACGATATTCATTACTGCAAAGCACGAAACAAGCGATAAGGTTCGCGGTTTTACACAAGGTGCAGACGACTATATCACAAAACCATTTGAAATAACCGAGCTTCTTTTAAGGGTGCAGGCAGTTCTCAGGAGAACGCAAAAAGAAGAAACTTCGTATGCATCTGGCGACCTTATGGTCAACTTTGATGCAAAACAGGTATTCCTTAGAGGCAAGCCAGTATATCTGACACTGCAGGAGTTTAATTTATTGAAGTTGCTGATAGAAAACCGAAATGTCGCGCTCAGCCGGCAGCGTCTTTTAAAAGAAGCATGGGACATCAACTATTTGGGAGAAACCCATACCATAGATGTCCATATACAAAAGCTTCGCAAAAAACTTGAGCTGGGTGAGCGCATAAACACGGTATTTAAAGTTGGATACCGTTTCGAGGATTGACTCTATGAATATCTGGCAGAAAAACTTTATTTTTGTAGCTTTTATTTTCACAATAATACTATATGCTTGTATCTTCCTTCTCGTAACGCCTTCCATTCTTTCTTTGCTGGAACATTCAAAAGAAACTGCTATAAGCGAAGAATATGCCATTTCCCGTTCACTGGACAGCACTTTTAACAATTTAAAAAAACAAAGCCACAAAAGCTCGGCAGAGCTTTTCGCCAGGAACTATGAGGATAGCGGTATATTTCTGGAGATAGGCAGCGATTCAGGAGTACTGTTCAGCAATCTGCCTTTTTCGCATACAACAAAGGGTGGTACTTTATCCTGGGTAAAGCAAAACAATGATACATATATTAATATCTCTGACCAACTGACCAGCGGATATTATTTTATTTATATGAAGTCAGTAACTGAAGTAGTAGGTACCAGCAATAAACAATGTGTTAGCGCAGTTTTGTTGGGAGTGGGCGTAATACTTGCTTTGTTTACACTGCTCTATTTCTCACTCAAGAAGATAAATAAACCTATCGACAGGCTTGCTCATGAGCTGCGCACTCCTTTGACTGTGATAAGCGGCTATGCTGAAGCCTTGATGATCTCCAATATGTCGGAAGAGCAGCGGTATCTTGCAACCCGCTATATCTTGGATGAGAGCAAACACTTAACGCAGGTATCTGAGAAGCTGCTTACGATAGCAAACCTGCGTCAGCGGAAAATAGACAAGGTGAGTGTAGATATCGAAGACCTTTTTATACACGCTCAAAAAACATATGGCAGTGTTAAATATAAAGTGAACTGGAAACGGGTAACGGGCGACCGGCTTCTTTTACAGAGCCTTATCAACAATCTGACAGCGAATGCTATCAAAGCATCACCAAAGGACAGCACGGTTGAGCTGACTGCCAGCAGCGGTAAAATCATTGTTCGCGACTTTGGAAAAGGCATGAGCAGCGAAGAGCTGGAATACGTTAATGATCCGTTCAGAAAAGATAATCCGTTTGGCAGAAACGGGCTTGGCGTTCCGCTATGTCACGAAATCGCAAAGCTTCACAAAGCAGTATTGCACTATTCTTCTGAAGAAGGAAGCGGAACAACCGCCACGATAACTTTTACAACTTAATTACATCTCTGTGAGGACTCGGTTATTTGCCCCGTTGTATTATTTCACCAGAAAGGGGATGATAAAATGATTAAAGTAGTTAAAACAAACAAAACGCTTTTCATCGTTCTGGCTGGTGTTCTCGTTATTGGAGCTTGTCTTGCGGTAGTATTGAGCATAACTGCCAACACCGCCAAGGCTGAACAGCAGATTCAAACAGCTGAAGACGAGGCAGTCATTGACACGTCACTATCCGAAGATGCTCAAAATGCAGCCGCAGAGTCTGCCGCAAGTTCCGGCCCGATCAGTGCAGAAGGGTTGCGCAGAATAGTCATGAATAAGGAATACCGCAGGAGTTACCTTATTCCTGTTACAGACAGCGTTGTACCCAAAGAGGCTGATACCTGGAACAGCATTGAGCCAGAGAACTATTACGACCTGAAGATGGATGCTTTTGATAAAGCAAAGCAGTATGCAAAAGATTTCTTTGGACTTGAACTAACTGAAACGTCCGACAGCTTCTGGTATTATACCGACAGCAGCGAATTGCGCAGCGATTTCATAAAATTCGCGACAAGTGACGACTCTATAGTATGCACGCTTGCAGCGGATACGCTGGATCTGATAAACATCGACTATAACTATGTTCCTTCACAGAAAGTCACAGAAGAAGATTCTCTGGAAAACGAGTCTATCACGGATAAAGTGTCAGCAACAGCCAATGAAATTGCAGACGTATTTGGCACCACCGTTAAGGATGTCCGCGGTTCCGGCGGCGGCGGGTATCAGCAGGAATTTGCTGTGAAAACTTTTGATATCTTAACAAATGACGATGGTTTCATCAAATTTGGAATGCTAAACGGAGAATGTTATTCTGTCAGTGTTTATCCTGCACAGGCTTGTATGAATGAATGCGTATATTTCGAAGCGGATATACAGCGCGATCCTACTGTTGTAAAGAACGCCGTTCCACAGGATTTTGAGGAAGGCGAGCCGGGAAGCGACGACATGACTCAAGACGAGGCGCTGGGATTGTATATGTCTTTCCTTACCCTTGCTAACGGTGACGGTGACTATGACGATCCTTCAATGACATTCTACATAGATAATTCGGGTGTTAGAGAGAACTACTGGCACATGGAAGGCGAGAAGCTGACTATGGATGTGGCATCAAACAGCATGTGGATAGTAAATCTTACTTGTGACCAGCTTTGGAACCCTGACTATGACCTTACAAAAATCAAATATAATGCCATGGGCGGCACAAAATATGAAGAATATGTTAATAATATAATGGTTAATATTTTCGGAGATGATGTGCTGAGAGTGGAAGCAAACGCAGTATACGACGGACATTTCTGCACTGAAATCGCATTTATGGCTGACGATTCCGCCTATGAATTTATGTTTGAAGACGGTAAGTTGATATCGGTTACCTACACATTTGACTTTGCATACTTTGGACGTGTGTTTGGTTGGAAAGCAGATAACGTATATGTCAACTCGACTACAGGCGAAGAGATTATTCCACAATAACATAAAGTAAAGTTAAACTAACCAAAACTAAAGGGAGCTCTTATTTATAAGGGCTCCCTATTAATATTATTCTTCCGCAAAGCTTGAAAGGGAAGGTTAACTGATATCTTCCCCCTCACCCCCATCATTTTTCTGTTTGACAGGCAAATCAACAATAAACTGAGTGAACTTGCCCTGCTTTGTTTTAAAGCTCATCTTCCCGCCGTGATCTTTGACTATACCAAAGCTGATATAAAGGCCAAGACCCGTTCCTTCAGATCTGCTCTTTGTAGTAAAGAACGGATCGAATATGTTCTCTCCAATATCCTTTGGTATGCCGTTGCCGTTGTCTCTTACTGTTATTCTTATCATCTTTTGTTTGTCAGAATCGACCTCTGACACGTTGACGTTAATTGTTTTCTGTTCATCAAATCCTTTGTATTTTGCGTTGAGCGCATCTTTAGCGTTTATGATAAGATTAAGCAGAACTTGTTGTATCTCCTGGCTCCTGCATTCTATCTTTGGCAGATCCGGCTGCACATCAATTTCGAGTGCAATCTGGTCCTGCTTGATGACTGTATCAATAAGATTTAGAATATTGTTGATTATGTCTGCTATCTGTGTTTCGACAAACTGCTTGCTGCCCGTTCTCGAAAACTGAAGAAGGTTTTCTACCACTCCCGATATCCTGTCCGACTCTTTTATTATTTCTTTTGAAAATGTACCTATCGACTCCCTGAACTCATTACAGTCTAATTCGTCTTTATTTACGATATCCAGTATGACCTGTCCGTAATTGAGTATGCCGTTGAGCGGATTGTTTATTTCGTGAGCAACGCCGCTTGCAAGAACACCTACCGATTCAAGCTTTTGCTGAGACCTCAGATGAGATTCCATTTCTAACATGGCTCTGTTTGACTTCTCCAGCTCCAGAGTCTTTTGTTTGATATGTCTTCTAACAAAGATAACAACTAATATCAGCGTTATGAGCAGCACCGGCAATATTACTATGGCTGAAGCATCGATCATTTCACGAAGACTCGGTTTAGTGTCTGTAAGAAACGGGAACCACTTTATATATAGCCTGTCGAATGTACCATTGGTGGAGACTATGGCCAGTCCTTCATTGAGCTTCGAGAGGAGCTCTTTATCCCCTTCCCTTACAGCAAAACAAAACTTCTGCTCGAACCCTGAAAGATTCGTCCTTATCTCTGTAAGCCCGTCTTCATCTATTCTTGTTGCTGCTTTAACCTTGCTTAGCCCCATCTGAGAGATAAGCTGTTCACCTACAAGACTTTGAGCAAGAACTGCATCGTATTTTCCGGACGCCAGCAGTTCAAAAGCTTCCCGGTATGTGCTGGTTAATGTAAGCTCGTCGCCAAGACCCTTCCTTACTGCATATTCGTGAGCGTTGTCACCCTCCATGACCAATATTCGTTTTCCGAACAGGTCATCCTCTGTTCGAATGTCAGTATTGTCCGTCCTTATAAATATATTGCCATGCATAACAATATAAGGTACTGAAAAATCGAAGTACTCGTCTCTTTCCTGCGTGTATCCAACGAGCGGCAGGACATCCAATTTGCCTTCTTTAAGTTCTTCCTTTATGTTTGCCCAGCTATCAACTTTGAAAGAGATTCTCAGACCCATTACATCGGCAACTTCTTTTAGAAGCTCAACTGAAAAACCGTCTGCATTTCCGTCGGTAGTTACAGAAAAGGGAGGATAGTCATATTCGGTTGCGCTCTTGTATGTATATCCGGCATCATCACTGCACAGCGCTGACATTGGAAAAAATAATATAGCAAACAAGATAGCTGTAATTATGATTCTTTTCATCGCTTTCCCCATTTATATGTATTTTATTTCAGATCCCAGCCGTTATCACACGGCAGGTGCAATGTGAACCTGGTAAACTTATCCGGTTCTGATTCCACCGTAATCTGTCCGTGATGTTCCTTAACAATGCCATAGCTTATAGACAGCCCAAGCCCAGTCCCTTTGTCTTCTTTTTTTGTGGTAAAGAAGGGGTCGAATATCCTCTGCTTTATTTCATCGGATATACCTCTTCCAAAGTCTTCAACATCAATGGATATCCATTTTCTTTTGTCCTGTGTGTACTGTTTGCAGGTAAGATTGATTATTTTGTTTTTATCGGCGCCCGGATACCGCTCGTTGAGCGCATCCCTGGCGTTTGTAAGAAGGTTCATCAAAACCTGCTGTATTTGCTGACTCCTGCACTTTATTTTACAGATATTCTTTGCAATCTTCACATTTAATTCAATGTTATCGTGTCTGAATATCGTTCGTATCAGAGAAAGCGTGCCCTCCACAATGTCTTCAAGGCGAGCGTAGCTGTGCTGCTGGTTGTTTTGCCTTGAGAAATCAAGCAGGTTTTTGACTATAACGGAAACCCTGTTAGTTTCTCGGATTATCTCTTGTGCAAAGTTCTTTATATCCGAATCCTCTTCAACACTGTCTGATATGACCTGACCATAATTGAGTATTCCGTTTATCGGGTTGTTTATTTCATGTGCAATTCCACTTGCAAGAGTACCTATCGATTCGAGCTTTTGCTGATTTCTTAATATACTATCTGCCTTTTCCTTTTCTTTTTCCAAAGAGACCTGCTCTGTTATATCTCTTATTGCCCCAAGCACCTTCATTGTCTTATTTTCACTGTCTACTTCGAGTTCGGCTACCGATCTTATATATTTTGTTTCCCCGGTTAGCGGAGGTTTGATACGAAAAATGAGGTCATATCCTCTTTTACCTTCTCTAAAGTCGATAAGAGCCTTATGCGCCATCTCTCTGTCATCTTCATGGATGCACTGTTCAACATAATCTACGCTGACATAGCCTGTATCCTCTGGCATCCCGTATATTGCAAAAGCATTCTCTGAAGCCCATATCATATCGCTGCCTTCTTCTATCTCCCAAGAGCCGGATTTGGCTATTTTCTGTGAACGTCTCAGTCGTCTCTCTTTGCTTTCCAGCTTTTTCTGTGCTTCGAGCTGATCCGTGATATCGCTAAGTATACAGTGACAATGCGCATTCTTAAAACTACCCGGGCCTTTGTGTGCTTTCCTGCTTGTAAATTTCACTGTAATAATGCTATTGTCCTTTTTAACCATCCTGAGATCAACAATATTGTTGCCTATTCCATTGAAATTCTGAAAAGCTTCTTCGAACTTCTTTGCTTCATCCGGAACTATGAATTTATCGAACCTCTTACCTATAACATCTTTCTTCTTATACCCAAACATCTGCAGCCATGTATCGTTTACCACGATAAATCTTCCTTCATCGTCAAGCGATTGGTAACCAAGCGGCGCATCCTCGAAAAGCAGCCTGTATCGGTTAGCTCTCTCATTGAGCTTTTTCTCTGCTTCTACCCTTTCTGTATCATCGAATATTATAGAAAACAGCTGTTTCTTACCGTCGATTTCAACTAATGTTGAATCAACGATAACATCTCTAATCCTGCCGTCCCTAAGTTTATTCTTCAAACTAAGCCTGGCGCTTCCATTTTTCACTATTGAATTTATTGTTTTATCAATTTCACTCTTCGATACTATATTCAGGTCATATTTCGTTTTCTGAAGCATATCTTTCAAAGGCCACCCATAGAAACTGCAAGCAGCAGGATTCGCATGTTCTATCTTTGCGTTTTCAGGATTTATAAGCAACATGTTTGCGCTGCTAGCTTCGATCATGCTTCTAAATCTTTCTTCACTTATCCTTAAAGCATCTTCAGCTTTTTTTATTTCAGTAATATCTTTTACTGTTATCTCAACACCCATAAGTTCATTGTTTGAATTGTAGATGCTGTTATATGTGCTTGTGAACCACTCTTTGCCTTCCGGGGTTATGTCAATATCTTCATATTCTTTTGATTTCTTGGTTTTCAGTGCCAGTTTCAAGCGTTTCATGAATACTTTTGCATCTCTTTCTGTGAAAAGCTCATTAATGGTTTTACCTTCAAAATCTTCCGGGTTGCCTCCCATGTTTCTAGCTGCCATATTATTAAGCATTATTGCTCTGCCTTCCGGATCAAAATAGCCTATTCCTACTCCGGCATTGTTAAAAAGCGCTCTCATTTCCTCTCTGGAACGCTCAAGCTCACGATGAGTTTCTTTTTCTGCAGTAATATCCCTAAAGAACCCGACATAGTTATCATTATCAACCTTAGCTGCCCTTAAGTACCATGTCCTTCTTTCACCTTTTTTGGTTATGTAATCCTTCTCCATTTCAATGGAGCCATTTCCTTTAAGAATTGCAAAGCTTTTGCTGCCTGGCATCTTAGTATCCGGAGCTTGAAGAGAGTTAACATTCATTGAAATCAGCTCTTTCCTGCTGTAGCCGGACATCTTCTGAGCCTCTTCGTTCACATCCTTGTACTTTCCGTTTGCATCAGCGACAAAAATGCCATAAGGTGCTTTCTGCAAATAACTGTCCAGCATTTTTTTCTTTTCATCAAGCTCTTGATGCTCTTCAATCATATTGGTAACATCATTATATAATGCAACAATTTGATTATCGTTAAGCTTTACTATATCATTCTCAAAATATCTTTTTTGTTTTTTCTCTATATATGGTGATGGCGGGAAGTGAACAGGCTTGCCAGTTTTAAAAACGCTATGGAACTCCTTTATTATCCCGAATTCTTCAACATTTGGTCTAAAATCTTTTAGGTTTATACCCAGCACATCTTTCTTCTTTACATTCTCGATTTTTCGTCCAGCTCTGTTGATGTCTCTTATTATATAGTCTTCAGGCTTTTCTCCCTCATTCTTTACATCATAGATTATTGCTGCGCTGCTAAGATTCTCAAACAGCTTTTTATACTGCTGTCTAATGTTTTCTTCCTCTTGCCTGCTCATGTAATAATCGGTTATATCATTGGTAAACACTACAAAGTTGCCGTCTTCCTGCCGCAATAATGTGCATCTTCCATATCTCGTATGCCCATCTTTTGTGAGGTATGGATACTCCCAATTGTATTCCTTCTTGTCAGACCCTGACAAAACCTGTCTTTCAAAATTCTTTACACTATCTTTTGAAACTAAAAAGTCCTTGATATTCATGTCAAGAAGCTCAATTCGGTTATATCCGCTGTTCCTTCCAGCTTTGCTGTTCATGCCTATGATTTTACCAGTCCTGTCAAACTTGTATATTTCGAAAGGGCTTATTTCATAAAGCTCGGCCATTTAGTCTTCAAGGCTCTTTTCTTTTGAGATGTCAACGAAAACCAAAACAAAATAGCCCCTTTCAGGGCAATAGGCTTTCGCACGGTAAGGCGCATTAAATGTGTTTGAATATCCCTCAAAATCGCTTTCGGTTCCGGAAAGTGCAATTTCTCCGTAAACCTTGATCCAGTTTGGCTTTCGTCTATTAATACCAGGGAGCACTTCGGTTGCTTTTCTGTTGATAACATCAGATTTCTTTAGCCCTGTTAGTTTTGAAAAAGTCTCGTTTACGTCAAGAAACACAAAATCTACAGGCTCACCTTTTTCATCAACCAGCACTTTGTGATATGCATATCCTAACGGACTATTGTCTAAAATATCTTTATAAAAATTTTTATTCATAATATTATCACCCTAAAGCAGCATAGAGCCTGGTGTTGTTGATAAATCGTAGTTGTCCTTTTCGAACAGATCTATAGCTGCAGTTGCTGCCTTTCTGTCATATAGGACCCCAATGTTCTTTTTTATCTCGTCCAGAGCTATATCCAGACCAAACCCTGGTCTGTATGGTCTGTGGGAAGTCATCGCTTCAATAACGTCGGCAATCGCAAGTATACGTGCTTCGACTCCTATCTCATCGCCCTTAAGTCCATTTGGATAACCGCTTCCATCCAGCCTTTCGTGATGCTGCATTATAATGTCGGCAACCGGCCACGGCAGCTCTATATTCTTTGTCAGCTCATATCCGTTACTTACGTGTTCCTTTACTACTGCAAATTCACCTTCACTGAGCTTGCCCGGCTTTGACAGTATCTCTGATGCAATATACAATTTGCCAATGTCGTGAAGATAGCCCGCAAAATAGATACATTTCTTCTTTTCATCATCCATTCCAAGCTTGCCGGCAATTGCTAGGGACAGCGCCCCGACTCTTCGCACATGGCCAACGGTATACGGATCTTTGTGCTGTAATATCTGAACTATCGTCTCTATAGTGCCGTTGACCGCCTTCTGCAACGCCTGGGTACGCTTTAACACCAACTTTTCGAGGTTGTTCCTGTATTTTTCATTCTCTATTTCAAGTTTTCTTTTCTTGTCTACAAGTGTCTTCTCGTTAAGTGCATACCTTACGGCTTTAATCAGCGTATCTTTGGAAACAGGCTTGATCAAATAGTCGTTAGCATTATACCTGACCGCTTCCTTTGCTGTTTCAATTGTTGGCTAACCAGTCATCACTATTATAGGGATGTTGTCCTTTTTAGATTTGTACTCTCCCAACAACTCTATACCCGTAGCTTTTGGCATTATTATGTCGGTGATGATAAGATCCAATTCCTGCTCTGAAGCTATCTTATTTGCTTTACTAACTTCATCAGCTAAGAAAACTTCGTGACCTTCTTTTTTTAAGAAAATCTCAAATGTAGCCCTTATGCTCTGTTCATCATCGACAACCAGAATTTTAGCCATATGTGCCTCCAATATTTTGCATTTTCTTTTGTTGCTTTTTTCCTATAGATGCTTAATTACTGAAGTTTTGTTTCATTTCGCTTCTTTTAAACGATAACAATAAAAACCCACAATAATAGTTATAAGTTAAATATAAACCCCATAGTATAAGTATAAACATATATTATGTAAAAAGCAATCCGTTGGATAGAAATTAAATAAAAGACACCGCATCCCATCTTTGATTTCAAATGGATTGAATATATAACAGACATATGGTTTATCAGGAATAATGTTTGCTTAATATGGAAAACCTTTTATTGCAATCAGTCAGTCCATATAGAAATAGAGACTATTTTTAAGTAAACTTTCTTATATTTTTCCGTCATTCTGAAAGAAAATGCTTTATTGATCTATAATTCTTCTTGCCTTCAGAATATTCACCGACTAGCACTCTGAATTTATTCTTTTCGGCAATCAATGTTTCCGTTTTGAAATACCCCCATATATGCTGGGCTGCGTTTATGCCTGCGCCAACATCTTGTTCTCGCTCCAATGCGCTTTCAACAAGCCTGTAAAAAGCGACGGCATCGGGGCTTCTTTTATCCTTCAGAAGCTGTCTTATACTGTTATAAGCATGCGCAGACCTGGACAGCACAAGATACTTATATTTTGCCCATTCACGCTCTAGAAATTTCACATGAGGAGCATCGCTTACAAGCAGACTGCATTTTACTGCCGAGAGGTTCTTGTCCTTGACTTCCAGCATTATATCAATGTTGCTTTTTTTCAGCCCTTTATAAAACTCCAGAAACTCATCAGCTTTTATAAAATCTGAATGCGCTCCACTTCTGCCGCTTTGTGCCTGTTGAGAATAATGTATCTTTTGTATTCCGTCCTCGCTTTTCCACGTTTTTGTACACTTCTCTATCCAATCATATACAGAACCGGCCTTCTCCGGACTGTTCAGTTCATGATGAAGGTTGTCGAACACTACCGGCAAACCTGTAATATCTGAAATTTCAAGGATATCCTCTATATTATATGACCTGTCGTCGTTCTCGATTACCAGCCGTTTTTTGACCTGTTCATCCAGCTTCATATACCGCTCTGTGAATCTTCGCGCAGAAGCTTTCTTATCGCCATAAGCTCCGCCTGCATGAAGTACAATTTTGCAGTCTTTACCGCAGCCAAGCGAATCAAGTAATGCGCAGTGGTATTTAAGGTCTTCAACCGCTCTTGAAACTGTCTCTTCATTTGGCGAGTTAAGTACAGTATACTGCCCGGGGTGCATAGACACTCTTATACCGGCTTTAGAGATCATATCCCCTATTAGCTTCAGCTTATCACTGAACCTTGTTTGCCAGTCAAACGTATTTTCTGGGTGAGAACCAAAAGGTATTATATCAGAACTGATCCTGTAAAGTTTTATATTGTTTTCTGTATTGTATGCTATTATCTGCTCCAGTGCATCAAGGTTGTCCGATATAACTCTCTTTAAGTTTTCTTCATTAACATTTTTCAGGCGCAGGCTTTTCATCTTTGTTTTTTCACTGCCTATATGCACACATGCATAGCCTATCTTCATTTACTCTTACCCGCTTTCTTGCGGAGCAGGTAATCATATATTTTTACCAGCCTTGGTCTGTTGTATCTCTGCGCTATTATGCACGGAAGGTTTACGAGCAGTGCATATCCGAGCATTATCCAAATAACCACCGGCGGGCTCCACAAGCCGAAAACCCAAAACGGAACTATTTGCAGCCAATGGAAAATCTCCGCTCTGCCTGTCTCCGATATAAATGACTTTATGTACTCTGTTTCATAGCTTGAGAGCTGTTTTTTCCTAAAACCTGCCTTATGCGCTTTAGCTCCGTCGGGCAGCAGATGTTTCCATCTGTCCACTCTGAAAACGTGCTTATAGAAATCCCCGTCCTTTTCCCACCTTCTCGTCTTCAGCCAAAAACTTTTCGGGTCAAAAAACCTATCCGGAACTCTGCTTCCTATCCACGCAATGCCCGCCTGGAAAACCGGCCACAACACGATATATGAAACTATCATAAGCCAGCCGGGTAAATTGATTATTTGCATAACAGCTTTCCTTTCCTAAAGTTTTCTTCCCTTCCATGTGGTCTTTTTTATTATAAAAGTAGCGATGATTGAGCAAAAGAATATAACGTGAAATATCAGCAAATACACAGGATATAGTATACATACGTATAAAGGATACGAACCTATAGTATGTGCTGTTCTGTATATTATAATCACGCTTAACAGGTAGAGCCCGCCAACAACAGCCAACATAATATAATCTGCGCTCATTAGAGTCTTCGCAATATCAAAGGGAAGTGCAGTCAAAAATGTTATCCAGCCAAAGACAATCAATAGCATCCACCACCTGATAGAAACAGAGCCTCTGGAAAAATTCTTTGACCATCCCTCAAACACCTCTTTGAAGCTGTTTGGATACATCCTGAAGCGAACTTCATCTGCCCCCAAAGTCAAGTTAACATCAAGCCCCTTCTTACTGTATACCCTGCCCAGATTCAAATCTTCTGCGACGTTGTCCTTTACCGTTTCATATCCTCCGTACTCGGAAAAAATTTGTTTCGAAATCATAATTAGCGGCCCGTAAAGACCTCGCATTTTCTTTGCACCTATAAAGCTTACTCCTGTTGCACAAACCTCGATCAGATTAAAGAAAAGCGAGAAGTATTCATGCTGTTTTTTAACAGTATGGTAAGGCTGAACAGAGATAGGTTTTTTATTACTGATATATTCTGCTGCCAGTGACTCGACCGCGGTTGTCGAGAGCCTTACATCTGCATCTATGAAAAGCAGGATTTCGCCCTTTGCCGCTTTCGCTCCGTTCTGACACGCCCATGTTTTGCCTTTCCACCCTTTTGGCAGTTTGTCTGGTTTAATATATACCGCACCCGCTTCTTTTATTATATTTGCCGTATCGTCCTGTGAATCATCGTCTACACATATAACCTCTAGCAGCTTATATGTCTGGTTTTTCAGGTCTGCAAGCAGACCCGGCAGGTTTTTCTCTTCGTTCCTCGCCGGGATGATAACAGATATTTTCAGAACTTTATCGTCTTTGTTCTTTACTCTTTTAAGCCGAGGCAGCCTGAAAAACAAAAGCACCCCTAAAAGAAATCCTATTATGATGGTATAGTAATTAAATGCCATCAATTTTCCCCTTACATTATGTAAAATAATACTTCTTTTTCTCAGATTTGGCGATACTTTATATTCTCTTTTATTAAAGTATCATTTAGTCTTTCATATCATCACATATTATATCACGTTTTATATCCTTTAACATGTTTCTCTTTTATATTCTGTTTTTTCGTAAAAAAGATGTAGATCGTGATTGTTTATAATTACACAAAATTGACAAACACATCTTCAGACTATAAAATCATTAGTAATAAAAAAATTCTTGTTCACGAGGTCTGTATGAAATATGATGCAGTTATAGTAGGCGGAGGCATTTCAGGATTAACTTCAGCGGCTTTTTTATGCAAATCCGGACACAAAGTTTTACTATGCGAAAAAGAAGATGGTGTCGGCGGCCTGGTTGGCTCGTTTGACTATAAAGGCTTCACTTTTGATGCAGGAATAAGAGCAACTGAGAACTCTGGTGTGCTTTTCCCTATGCTTAAAAAACTTGGCATAGATCTTGAATTTTTATGCAACCCTGTTTCTTTGGGAATAGAAGATAATATAATAGATATAACATCAAAAGACAGCCTTGTTCAGTATCAGAATATGCTTACAGACAAGTTTCCTGATGATGCAAAAGAAATCGAAGAGATAATGAAGACCGTCAAAAAAATAATGGACTATATGGATATATTATACGGTATTGACAACCCGCTTTTTCTTGATATTAAGCAGGACCGCGAGTATCTAATAAAAACCATACTGCCATGGATGTTCAAATATATTGCTACCGTTGGTAAGATAAAAAAATATAACACCCCGATAGAAGATTATCTTAAGAGTGTAACTGATAACGAAGTGCTGGTCGACATAATTGCGCAGCATTTCTTCAGTAATACACCCGCTTTTTTTGCACTAAGTTATTTTAGCTTGTACCTAGATTATAAGTATCCCAAAGGCGGCACAGGTAAGCTTATCGAAGCGCTTAAAAACTATATTACAGCTGCCGGCGGACAGATAGAAACGGGCATTGAGATAAATAAAATCGACCTGTCCGAAAAGACTGTATCTAACACTGAAGACACTAAATATTCTTATAAAAAACTAATATGGGCAGCCGATTTAAAGACACTGTATAGCAGCCTTGCAGGTGAAGAAAAGCTAAACAATTCAACAAGGAAAAGAATTGAAAATTTCAGAGAGCTTATCGCGGATAAAACAGGCGGAGATTCTGTTTTGACTCTCTACCTTACTTCTGATCTTGATAAAGAATATTTCGGAAAAATACACGGCGCACACTTTTTCTATACTCCTGAAAAACAGGGCCTAAGCAAAGCTTCTATCTCTGATATTAAAATGCAGGGCAACACATATACGGATGATAAGAATGCAATCTTTGAGTGGGTGCGAGACTTTATTAAACTCAACACTTTTGAGATATCTATACCTGTTTTAAGAGATGAAACCCTTGCTCCTGAAGGTAAAACCGGACTTATTATGAGTGTTCTAATGGATTATTCTTTAGTTAAGCACATTGAAAACATGGGGTGGTATGAGGAGTTCAAACATCTCTGCAAAGAAGCGATCATAGACTCGCTGAACTCATCTGTCTACCCGAAACTTAAAGAAAGCGTAGCGGACGGTTTTGTCTCTACACCGCTGACAATGAAGAGGCTGACCGGCAACACCGATGGCGCTATAACAGGCTGGTCCTTTAAAAACAGTGCAATACCTGCCGTTACGAGCATGCCGAAAATTGCAAGGTCTATTGATACACCTATACCAGATGTTGTGCAGGCAGGCCAATGGGCATACAGCCCGTCGGGGCTTCCCATATCTATACTAACAGGAAAGCTCGCCGCAGATAATGTAATCAAAAAGTTAAAACGTTAACCCGGCAAGCTCAAGGCTTTTATCCCAGACTTTCTTCTGAATTTCTTCGTCGAGCGCATGGGGCATCGGCTTTTCGTCTATCGTTAAGTTGAAGTATCTTCCGCTTGTTTTTTCGAGTTCCGGCGCTGCTGCAAGATAGTAGAGCGCATTGCCCGATATCTCCGGGTCTCGCAGAAAATGCCAGACAACACCGTGCAGCCATGCACGATACAGCCAGCCGTTGTTGTTTCCGATATTTGTTCTTACGTCACCGGGGTGCATTGCGTTTACTGTAACGCCAGTGTCTTTAAGCTTATCTGCAAGAGTTCTTACCGTCATTATCTGTGCTGTCTTGGACGCTCCATAGGCTCTAAGGCCGATGTATGGGCGTTTTCTCCAATTGAGGTCTTTTATATTCAGACCGCCGAATCTATGTCCTTCGGAATTCACCTGGATTATTCTTCCTTGTTTGCTAGCTTTCAGCGGCTCTAGCAGCATTACCGTTAACAGAAACGGGGCAATGTGGTTGACCTGAAAAACAAGCTCGTTGCCATCTTCAGTCAGACGCCTCTTTGTTGAATGCAGACCCGCACTGTTTAACAGGACGTCTATTACAGGATATCTGCTTTTTATCGACTGCGCAGCCTGTCTTACATCATCAAGCTTTGCAAAATCTGCTGTTACAATATCAATGTTTACTTTGCTTTCTTTTAGTATAGTGCTGCGTATACCCTGCGCTTTCGTCTCACTGCGGCATACAAGCACTATATCGGCCCCACCGGCCGCTAGTTTTATAACTGCTTGCAGCCCGACGCCCGACGTACCTCCTGAAACAACGCACAGCTTCCCTTTCATAGATTGGCTGGTCGACTTTTGCTGCGCCGATCTATTCTTTATGAACGCTAAATCCTCTTTTGTGTACTTCATTTTAGTCCTCATCCGAATTTCTTTCTCATAAACTTGCGGTATGGTTTTTTAAACCACGGTATGCCGTTGAATATATCTCCCCACAAGTCGTAATAATCCCGCTGCCCGATTATTCTGCCGTCTTCGTGCAGAGTAAGTTTAGTTGAACCAAAGATAGGCGTACTTGGAAACTTTTTAAACATCATTGTCATTTTCCAGTCGAACATTATTGTATTATCTTTCATTATTATTGCATAAATATCCATCTTTAGCTGTTTGCACCGTTTAGTCAGTCGCTCGCATAGTGCAATAAATTCTTCTATACCTTCGATACACTGGATAGAATCCTTAAACACTATGTCTTCATGGTAATATTTATAGATGTGCGACCAGTCAGGCTTGCCGTCTGTATTGTAAGTTTTCGACCACAGCTTTAGTACGCTCTCCTCGTTCAGTTCCAGTCTTTCGATGCTGTTTTGATTGTCATCTTTCTCTTTTGTCATACGCAGCTCCTTGTCAGTACCTGAATAAGGCTTATATATCCATCGTATGTTTATGTTTTGCTCCTGCGACCTTTTTATTATATCAGCAATATACTGTTATTAATAAAATGTTGTCATATGTTTATCTAAATCTAATATTTATTTTTGACTGCTGCGAAAACATCTGCCGCAGCTATAAGAACAAGACAGACTATTACCGTTATTACTACCTGCGGATACTTGTTGCTGAATCCGCTGTCTGAAAGGTGTTTAATTAGAATCCCGGCATAAGCCCACAATATAACCAGACCATAAGGGTAATCCTTGTTCCTTAATATTGTTAGTATTCCTATGGCGGCGCCAACAGCCAGGATGATCATCGTCCAAATCACTGCAGGCACTCCAAAGCCGTTCCATCCAATACTTACCAGCAGAACGGTTGCATTTGCTATCGTTGCCACAGTTATCCATCCGAAATATATGCTGAAGGGCAGCTTTACCAGAAACTTGTCCTTCACGCTAAGCTGGTGTTTCCTTATCGTGTTCACAATAATAATTAGACATACGAGAATTACGGCCATTAGAATCATTGAGAGATAAATTATATCGTAGTGCCATGTGAATATCCAAATTGTGTTTGCCAAAGATGATATAGAAAAAACAATACCTATTTTGTTTAGGAATTGCCCCCCCAGTTCGCTGCCTCTCTTTACGCTTAGCTGGTAGATAGCGAATGCTGCAAGCAAGACATATATTAGACCCCAGATAGAAAATGTCAGCCCGGCTGGTGCAAAGAGATTGGAATACGAGTCTGATACCGTTCCGGTATCTATCCCGTTGATGGGCAGTATATTGGCAAGCGCATTGACTGAAACCATCAATATAAAAGTTAATACAACAAAAATCTTGATCCCTGTTTTCATGACTATTCTATCTCCTTCCTTTTTATATATATATTATACCATCTTATACTGCATTTGTGGATAGCCTGTATAGGTGTCTTTGCTTGCTTTCTGCAAACATATGATTTTTCGACATATTTGCATAATTCATTAGTAAATTTGTTTCAATTTTCCATTCTATGTTTATTAATATAGCGCTAATACATTCACGAGGAGTTCATTATGTCTAAAAAAACAAAATCAATATTACCTTTAATTCTTTCAATTGCACTTGTACTTTCTGTATTTCCTGCAACAGCGCAGGCAGACAGTGTTGTTGATCTGACAGGTTCTCTTAATATTACAGAAGGAGACCCTGCGGTGTTGGTTGACACTTCTGCAACAATTGCCAGCGGAGACTACGCAAACGGTTACGTGCAGATGAGTACATCTACCGGCAGCCAGTATGACCAGCTGAGTTTCCAGAGCGCAGCCAACCCAAACGCTGAAGGAGCAATATCCTTCTCCGGCTCGACAGTGTACCTTGGAGACGGTTCGAGCACACTGGCGATTGGTAACATCGATTCGACATACAACGGCCAGAACGGACAGCCGCTGCGGGTAAATTTTGTTACACCTATGGCAAACTCCGGGTTCGAGAATGGCTCCAGCGGCTGGACGCTAAACAACAGTAACTATTACATCAGCGGAGACTCGATTGGCTCTACCGGAACGTATACAACATCGATTGAGCAGGAAGGTGACGGGAATCATTATCTCCATCTCAGCATAAGAGGTACTACCAACTCTTACGGCACAGGCCACGGCCCGACTGCTACGTCGAGCTATTTTGAGGCTTCACCGGGCGATATAATCACATTTGACTGGAAAGCAGCTAAAACTTCGGACTATTATGACGTTTATGCTTACCTAATAAACGACGCCACCGGCCAGAAGTTCCAGATATTATACCAGCGCGGCTCATCCATAAGCTCGTGGCAGAAAAAACAGATTACGCTAAATTCGTCATACCTTTCATCATACAGTGATAAACTTAAGTTCATGTTTGTCTGTGGTTCATATGACCAGACAGGCGGACGTGCTGTCGGTTCCACGATGGATATCGACAACGCAAAAGTTGTAAAATCTTACGCAACTCCGCAGATATGCCAAAATATATTGCGGCAGGTAAAATATCAGAACACATCCGACGATCCTGTTGCATCACTTGATCTGGTTGCACAGCTTAAAGATAAGTACGGTTCAGTATATTCAGACTCCAAGCCCTGCTATATCACGCCTGTCAATGATGCACCGTCGCTGGCTGACAATAATCAGTTAACTCTAAATGAATCGGCAACGGCGACTATTACCAATTCATATATTAGAGCCACAGACGTTGATGATACTTCAGCAGAATTGACATACACTATAACAGGCCCGCCTTCAAACGGTGCGCTAAAATTAAACGGCTCAGCTCTCAGTGCAGACAGTACGTTTACGCAAGCACAGCTCGACTCGGGTTTGCTGTCTTACAGCCACAACGGCACAAAGACCACGTCCGATTCGTTTACATTCATGGTTGCTGACGGGTGCGAGGATGGCGTTTCGCCCATCAGCGCAACATTCAGCATAGACGTAAACAGTCTGCCGACGGTAGATACGAATTCTGAACTGAATCTTAATGAAGGCGCTCAGTCAGCTATAGGCACGTCTCTGCTGACCGCAAGCGACATTGACAATACAAGCGCTCAGCTTACATATACTATTACTGCAGCGCCTGACCACGGAACGCTATATAAGAACGGGTCAGCAATGGGCAGCGGAAGTACGATAACGCAGACAGAACTAGAAGCGAATTATCTTAGCTATACACACGACGGCGGCGAATCCTTATCTGATTCGTTCTCGTTCAGGCTGAGTGACCCTGCGAGCTATTTAGATGACACATTCTCAATATCCGTAAATCCGGTAAATGATTCACCCTCTGTGGCTACTAACAGTGCACTTACTCTGCTTGAAGGAACCGAAGCCGTAATAACAACTTCGCAGCTTAACGAAGGAGACCCTGACGACTCTGGCGACGGACTCACTTATAAGCTGACATCAGATGTCATTAATGGAACACTTTATAAAAGCGGTGTTGAAATAGGCGGACAAAGCACGTTTACAAATCAGGATATAATCGACGGTGCGATCTTATATATGCACAATGGAACTGAAACGACAAACGATTCATTTGATTTCTCTCTTACTGACGGCGGAGAGGACGGATCTACAGCTTATACAGGTACTTTTAATATAAGTATAACGCTTATAAATGACCCGACTATCGTATATGATCAAGCCTACTCAGTTGACGAAAATGCTGAGAACGGAACACAAATAGGCACTGTCGTAACGTACGATGAAGAAAACGATACACGTACGTTCGCAATAACCGGAGGAAACGACTCAGGCCTGTTTGCTATCAACTCAAGTACAGGAATTATAACAGTAGCGGGCGCAATAGATTATGACGCTATACAGCAGCATCTGCTAACGGTAACAGTAACGGAGCATTATGAATCTACTACAAGAAAAGTTACCATGACAGCTACTGTAGATGTGAACAATATGCATGATATACCGTTTACTCCATCTGCCGCAGACCTTGATGCATCAAGCGACACAGGAAGAAGCGATACGGACGATATCACCAACGATACGACTCCTACACTTTTTGGTGCAAGCGGCTCAACGATGTTCAACAACACTATAAGTGTATACGTTGACGGAGAACTGGACGGAACAGCCCAGTCTAATGCCGCAGGCGAATGGAGCTATACTCTTACTAATGCGCTTTCCGACGGACAGCATGAGATAACTATCAAAACGACTGACTTCGGCGGCGACACATCGGCAGAGTCTGAAGCCTTTACAGTAACTATAGACACTGCGGCTCCGACAGCAGGAAGTGCTCTTGGGCTTCCGCTCGGCGGCAATACAACAGACGACAGGACTCCAACTATGGCAGCAGACGGAGAAGCGGACTGCATAGTCACTGTATATGACCAGACCAGCAAAAACTATGGTACGGTGATGACAGATTCTAACGGGGACTTCAGCTTCACTGTATCGGAAGACGATTCGCTTAACGTTGCGACTTATGACTTCACATATACATTGACGGACGTTGCCGGCAACGTGTCTGCTCTGAGCAGTCCGTTCAGTCTGATTGTCAATGACCCTCCGCAGGCACAGAACACAACAGTGTCTACAAATGAAGACACACCGTATATATTCAAGGTATCTGACTTCAATTACAGCGATCTAAACTCTGACAGCTTTGAAACTTTGCGCATAACCGTTCTTGCAGACGACGGCACGCTAAAATACAGCGACGGTTCGGGCTGGGCGGCAGTAACGCTCGGACAGGAGATTACAACAGATGATATAGCTATGAGTCTGCTTGCTTTCTTCCCTGATGCAGACGAAAACGCTTCCCCGTATACTACCTTTAAATTTAAGGTTAGCGATGGAACGGACTACTGCACAGACGTATATACGGCAACGATAAACGTAACTCCTGTAAACGATTCGCCAACATCATATGATCAGGAATTCCTGGTATTTGAAAATGCACCGATGGACAAAGTTGTGGGAACCGTGGATGCAGACGACATTGAGAACGATACTCTCGTTTTCTCTATAACAGCAGGCAATGACCCGGGAGTATTCAGAATAGACCCTGCTACGGGAACTATCTACGTGGCTGCAGAAGTTGACCATGATACCATACAGCAGCACGTATTGACAGTAAAGATAGAAGAAGAATCGGGCGAATTCACGATTACGACAAGAGTCACTATAAACGTTGAGAATGTATTCGATATACCTAAAACACCTGCCGTGCCAGACCTCGAAAGTTCTTCAGATTCTGGCAGAGACAGTGAAGACGATGAAACAAACGACAATACGCCGACAGTATTCGGCACTGCTGATTCTACAATGGCAGGCACGACAATAAAGGTCTATATAGACAGCGTATTCGATGGTCAGACAGTATCCGGCCTTGACGGCGCATGGTCATATACGGCAAAAGAGATGACTGACGGACAGCACGACATAACGATAACGTCTACTGACCTTGGCGGTGACGTATCCTATGAGTCGGGTGCACTCTCGGTAATGATAGACACGACTGCACCTGCTGCAGCTCTGGCTATGGAACCTGTCTTTGAAGGCTATACCACAGACAACAGAACTCCTTCGTTCACAGGTGTTGCCGAAGCATACGCTATTATAACCGTGTATGACCAGAACGGCAAAAACTATGGAACAGTGCTCGCAGACGAGAACGGAGATTTCAGTTTCACAGTCTCGGAAGAAGATGCGCTCAGCATAGGAGACTATGAGCTTACGTTCACACAGACAGATATATCGGGCAACGTATCTGAAGTGTCCGGCGCTTTGTCTATCATAGTCAATGATCCTCCGGAAGCAGCGGACGCAGAAGTTACTACCGATGAAGATATTGCTTATGTTTTCAGTGCAGCGGACTTTAACTACACTGATGCAAACGATGATGAATTTACATCTGTGATGATAACGCAGCTGACCGGCGCAGGTACTTTAGAATACTTTGACGGTTCAAAGTGGCTGGCAGTAGAAAAAGATCAGCAAGTTCTCGTCTCAGACATAAACAACAGCAGCTTTAGGTATTCACCTCCGGCTGATGAGAACGGCGAAGATTATACAACTTTCCTTTTCAGTGTAAACGATGGTATAGACTACAGTTACTCGGACTATGAGGCGCTGATAAACCTTACGCCTGTAAACGACGTACAGCTGTTCACCGGACTGAGCGGAACAGAAGTTGATTACCTTGAAGACCAGGGCACAGCGCTGCTCGACGAAGCAAAAGCTTCCACTGTCAATGATATTGACGACACGGAGCTTGGCGGCGGCAGGCTGACTGTCAGCATTACCGAAAATGCAGCCGCAGATGAAGACATGATTGCAGTGGCGGCAGATGCAAACGTAACGCTTTCAGAAGGTTCAAACGTTGGAAGTACAATAACAGTAGGCGGCGAGATAATCGGTACTGTAACGAACAGCGGACTGGGCGAAGACCTCGTCATAGAACTGACACCATTTGCAACACTTGAAAACATTGAAAAACTGATTTACGCAGTAACATATGAGAACATGAACACTGTAGAACCTGCAGTTGAACCAAGAACTGTTGTCTTTACTCTGACAGACAGCGATGATCAGTCTGCAAGCCAGAGCATCACAGTGAATATAGAACGCACTGAAATACCAACTGTTGAGACGCTCGAAACTACACGCCGCAACATCGACGCAGATGACGCAACAAGCGGCGGTGAAGTAATTGATGACGGCAGAGCGCAAGTCACAGAAGTGGGCATAGTATACAGCTTGCGGCGTTCCTTCGTACCATCTGACAGTGAGAAGATGTCTACCGGAGAGTACACAAATGAAGCGCAGTTTGAGGCTCTTATAAAGAACCTTCCGGCAGATACTACGGTGTATTATGCAGCATATGCACTCAACAGCGAAGGCTATGGCTACGGCGAAGTAATGACGCTGCGTACACACAAATGGTCGGACAGGAACGGCGACGGAAAGCTTGATAATCCGGATACGGATACGGACGGTGACGGCGTTTCGGACGGCGACGAACGTGCTGCAGGAAGCGACCCTGACGAACCTTCGTCTACTCCTTCGGACAAAGACGGCGACGGCAAAGTAGACAAGCCAAGTGCGGATACGGACGGCGACGGCGTTTCAGACGCTGAAGAGCAGGCTGCGGGCAGCGACCCGGATGATCCTTCGTCTACCCCTTCGGACAAAGACGGCGACGGCAAAGTAGACAAGCCAAGCGCAGACACGGACGGCGACGGCGTTTCAGACGCTGAAGAGCAGGCTGCGGGCAGCGACCCGGATGATCCTTCGTCTACCCCTTCGGACAAAGACGGTGACGGCAAAGTAGACAAACCTAATGCAGATACGGACGGCGACGGCGTCTCTGACGAAGACGAGATCGCTGCAGGCAGCAACCCGGATGATCCTTCGTCTACCCCATCTGACAAAGACGGCGACGGAAAGCTGGATAAGCCAAGCGCAGACACAGACGGCGACGGCATCTCTGATGAAGATGAAATAGCAGCAGGCAGTGACCCGGATGATCCTTACTCGACTCCGTCTGACAAAGACGGCGATGGAGAAATAGACGACCCGAACGCAGACAGCGACGGCGATGGAATAAGCGATGCAGATGAAATAGCTGCAGGCAGCGACCCGGACGACCCGATGTCCAAACCTGTAGCTGAAGGCCAGGCGGCCGTGCTCCAGCGTCCTCCGGTGGATGCTCCGGCCAAACCGGCTAGCGGCTCGGCTTCTGCATTCAACGTATGGCAGTCGAAGCAGGGTACAACTAAAACAGCTATATCACTTGGTTGGGATAGCGTAAGCGGAGCTGACTATTACCTGATATGGAGCGGGAACAAGCTGCTCGGAACTGTATACGGTGCAGAGAGCTGCATTATAAGCGGACTTGAGACAGGCACGGTATATGAACTGCGAATAGGGGCGTTTACGATGAGCGGCGAGAAAGTAGCCTCATCTGATAAGCTTGTTGGCGTAGCAGACATTACGGCAGCAACATACGACGAGGACGGCCTGCCGCTGGAAGACATACTGAGCGAATACTTCGGCGGAAACGTATCGCAGGTGGGTGGCTCAAGATATGACCTTACCGGCCAGATAACGGACGAGAACGGAGTACCGCTTTCGGGACTTACTGTAGAGCTTCACTCGACACCGAGAACGGCTGTAACTGACGAGAACGGATGGTACTATTTCGACAATGTTGAAAAGGGCGAACATACTATATACGTCTATTTCAACAGCAACGAGTCTAATGTTGCCCTGAAGCTCATCGACGAGCAAGGAACGGCGCTGGCAGCGGAAACAAGCGTGATATACTTCGATACATCAGCTTCACGCACATCTACGTTCATACTGAACATGAGCGTCGATGAAGAGGGCGCAGTAACGATAGAGCGTGTCGAATCGTACCCGGCTGTTTTCTCGGCCGAAGGCGGCAGCGCAGGCTTTGGATATCTCATTTGGATACTGATGGGCGCAGCACTAATACTCTTCGTACTGTTCTTCATACTCTTTAAGAAAAGAAGAAAAGAGGATGAAGAAGAAGCAAAAATGGCAATAGCATAAAGAAAAAACATAATAAACTCTTTGAAGAAAAGGGCATCGTTTGCAGAAGGCAGGCGGTGTCCTTTTCATTTGTTTCATCTACAACAAACTTTTTTGCAATATGCTAACCCCAAACACCAACTCCGCTCTTGTATTCACGTGTTAGTGTGGTAAAATATAAAAAGAAATATCAACATGCTAATTACATAAGAATAAGGAGTTAATCTATGAAAATATTAAGAGCAAAAATTGACGAAAAAGCTTTCTATGCAGTATTGGATGGCAGCACAGCCAAAGTCATTAGCGGACTCCCCTATGACGGTATAAGCTATACGGGCGATGAGTATCCTATTGATAGTTTATCGATACTCGTGCCTTCTGAGCCAACTAAAGTAGTTGCTGTCGGGCTCAACTACGTTGCCCATGCAGGAGAGATGAAAGAGAAGATGAACGAAACTCCTATAATTTTCCTCAAAGCTTCATCAAGCATACTGCCAAACGGCGGTGAAATAATCTATCCTGAAGCTCCTCAGCGTGTAGACTATGAAGCGGAACTTGGCGCAGTTATATCTAAGCCTTGCAAGAACGTTACACCTGAGCAGGCAAAAGAATATGTATTTGGCTATACAGCCCTTAACGACGTTACTGCCAGAGACCTGCAAAAAATAGACGGTCAGTGGACACGTGCAAAATCTTTCGATACATTCTGTCCTTTCGGTCCTTATATAGACACTGACTTCGACCCGAGCGGCAGGTGTGTGCAAAGCATACTGAACGGGCAGGTCAAGCAGGACGGCAATACGAATGATATGCGATTTGATACTTTTGAGCTAATAAGCTTCATATCACAGTGCATGACTCTTCTGCCGGGAGATGTTATCGCTACAGGCACACCTGCAGGTATAGGGCCTATGCAGAAAGGCGACACCATAGAAATACGCATCGAAGGTTTAGAACCGCTCGTTAACACGATAGTTTAGAGGAGGACTCCATGTACGATTCAAAGCTAAAATCGGACGACCTTGACAGCCTGTTCAACGCAGTGCTTACGCTGAAGACGCAGGAAGAATGTTATATGTTCTTCGAGGATATCTGCACTATTTCAGAGCTTATATCCATAGCTCAGCGTATGAAGGTCGCAAAGCTATTAAGCCAGCACCACACGACGCACAGCATTTCGGAAACTACAGGCGCCAGCACAGCCACGATAAGCCGGGTGAACCGCTGTCTTCATTATGGAACAGGCGGATATGAACTGGTACTTGGACGGCTGGAGGATAATTAATGGATCTTAGCAAACTGAATGATAAACAAAAAAAGGCCGTAACGACAATAAAAGGCGCGGTGCTTGTTCTGGCGGGCGCAGGCTCTGGCAAGACAAGCGTGCTCACTACACGTGCGGCTTACTTAATTGAGAATGGTGTGGCACCTTTCAGCATATTGGCGCTCACTTTTACTAACAAGGCGGCAAGCGAAATGAAGCAGCGGATAACCGCTCTTGTTCCTGATGCCGGTTCTATGTGGATAAGCACTTTTCATGCTATGTGCGCAAAACTGCTGCGGATTGAAGGCAGCGCCATAGGCTATGACAGCAGCTTCTCGATATACGATTCGTCTGACTCCCTGACGGTTGTAAAGGAATGCTTGAAAGAGCTTGATATAGCAAAAGACTTCATAGACCCAAAAACGGCAAAGTATACTATAAGCCGTGCTAAAAACGACGGAATATCGCCGCAGCGTTATGTAGGCGAATACGGCGACGGTTCTTTCTTTAAAATGATGGGGCGGGTATATGCAAGATATGAGAACAAACTGAAGGCAAGCAATGCGCTCGATTTTGATGATCTGCTGCTTAAAGTGCTGGACCTGTTTGCAGACCGTCCGGACATATTGAAGAAATATCAGGACCGCTTTGAATATATAATGGTGGATGAGTATCAGGACACTAACCAAGTTCAGTACGATATAGTTTCAAAGCTTGCAGCAGGCAGCGGCAACATCTTCGTAGTAGGTGACGACGACCAGTCAATATACGGCTGGCGCGGTGCAAACATAGACAATATACTCGAGTTTGAGAAGGACTTCCCAGGCGCTGCCGTTATCCGGATGGAGCAGAACTACCGCTCGCACCAGCATATACTCAACGCAGCCAACAGGGTCATCTGCAACAATGAAGAAAGGCTCGGAAAACAGCTTTGGTCAGATGTAACATCCGGTCAGAAGCCTCTTGAGTTCGAGGCGCAGAATGACGGTGAGGAAGCTATATATGTAGCTACGAAGATAGACAGTATACTTCGTGAAGGCAAATATAAACCGAGCGATATAGCCATACTATACCGCATCAACAGCCAGTCACGCATACTCGAAAACAAACTTAAGGAGCGCGGGCTTCCATATGAGATATACGGAGGGCTTAGCTTCTATGACCGCCGTGAGATAAAGGATATAATTGCATATCTCAACCTTATCTGCAACGAAAGCGCCAACCTGTGTTTTGTCCGTGCTGTGGGCATGCCCAAACGCGGTATAGGCCCGGCAACTGTAGATAAGATAAATACGCTTTCATACGAAAGCGGCAGATCCTACTATGAGGTAGCAAAGGATGCGTCACGCATACTGCCAAAAAAGGCAGCCGCGACTCTTGACTCTTTTACCTCTATGATAGAAGGGATTAAGCAGCGGCGCAGCGAGCAGAGCGTTCTTAAGACCGTTGAAGAAGTGCTTGAGTTTTCAGGCATGCAGAGCGAGCTTTTAGCAGACAAATCACCCGAAGGCAGGATGCGGTATCTTAACGTCGAAGAATTCCTCAAGTCTGTTGACGACTGGGAGAAGCAGGCGCAGGAACCAAAAACACTGGAAGCGTTCCTTGAGCGTAACGCACTCGTTTCGGACGTTGACAACGTCGGCGACAACGATGATGCTGTGATGCTGATGACGCTGCACAGCGCCAAAGGGCTTGAATTCCCGATAGTTTTCATTGTTGGCATGCAGGAAGGACTTCTGCCCCACCAGATGAGCCTTCAGGAGGGCGATGTAGAGGAAGAACGCCGTCTTTGCTATGTTGGTATGACCCGTGCGAAAAGACGGCTGTACCTTACTTGGAGCTCTCTGAGGTTCGTTCGCAGCGGAGCAGGTTTCACATATGTCTCCAGCCAGCGCTCAAGATTCCTTGACGAGATACCCGAAGAGTGTATAGAGACCGCTAAAGTGAAAAAACCGGGGCGCGGACTGGAAGCAGCCGCCAAGATTCAAAGCCCGTTCTCGTTAGGACACGGCAAAGTCTCTGCTCCGTCGTTCACTCCGGCGGCAAACAAAAAGGCGGAGCATAATCCGGACGCTTTTTCTGCCGGAACAGTAGTCACTCACCCCAAGTTCGGCAAAGGCAAGGTGGTCTCTACCAACGGCGACGGCGAAGAGAAGATTGCGGTAGTGAATTTTGAAACAGTCGGTGAAAAGAAAATGTTTGTGGCGTTTGCGCCGCTTAAAATAAGCTAAGGAGCAGCCGTATGGAAAAACGGATAGACGAGCTTATAGAGCTTATAAAAAAGCATAATTACAACTACTACACGCTTGATAACCCTACGCTTAGTGACGCCGAGTATGACGAACTCTACGACGAGCTTGTCCAGCTTGAGAAGCAGACGGGTTATGTTCGAGAGGACTCCCCCACACGACGTGTCGGCGGCGAGGTTTTAAAGAACTTCGAGAAGATAACCCATCTTTCGCCGCTGTACAGCCTAGACAAAGTGCGCACACGGGAAGACCTTGAAGCATGGGAGACCCGTGCAAAAAAACTTTATGACGGCGAACTGACTTACATAGTTGAGTATAAGTTCGACGGGCTGAGCATAAACCTGCGATATCAGGACGGGCTGCTCGTTTCTGCCGCATCCAGAGGTGACGGCGTTACTGGCGAGCTAATCACAGCGCAGGTCAAGACGATACGCAACGTACCGCTTTCGATTTCCTTCAAAGGCACAGTTGAAATACAGGGCGAAGGGCTTATGCCGTTATCCGTACTTCACGATTACAACGAAACGGCAGACGAGCCGCTCAAGAACGCACGCAACGCAGCCGCCGGGGCTCTGAGAAACCTCGACCCCGCCGTTACGGCGCAGCGCAGACTTTCGGTTTTCTGCTACGGCATCGGCTACAAGGACGGCGAACCATTCAACACCCACACACAGATGCTCGAATTTCTAAAGGAAAACATGCTGCCGGTCAGCAGCTTTGCAAAACGAGCGCATTCCATAGACGAAGTGATGCAGATCGCGGAAGAGGCTGAGAAAAACCGCAACACCTTAGATTACCTGATCGACGGACTCGTTATAAAGATAGACAGCTATGATGCTCGAGAGTCTCTCGGCTTTACAGAGAAGTTCCCACGATGGGCTGTCGCCTACAAGTTTGCTGCCGAAGAGACAACTACTATACTCAAGGAAGTTATATGGCAGGTTGGGCGGACGGGCAAGTTGACGCCCGGAGCACTGCTGGAGCCGGTGGATATTGCTGGCGTTACCGTCAGCAAAGCCACGCTCAACAACATGGGCGATATACAGCGCAAGAAAGTTAAACTAAAGAGCCGTGTGTTCATACGGCGCAGCGGCGACGTTATCCCCGAGATACTCGGAGTGGCGGAATACCTGCCTGAATCTGAGGATATAGAACAGCCCGCCAACTGCCCCGCATGCGGCAGTCTGCTGGTGGAAAAGGGCGCAAACATCTTCTGCGAGAACATGCTTTTCTGCCGTCCGCAGCTAACACGTGCAATAGCGCATTTCGCTTCACGTGACGCTATGAACATAGAGACGTTCTCTGAAAAAACAGCGGAAACGCTCTTTGACAACCTCGGCATAAACAGCGTTTCAGACCTTTATTACCTCGACTACGACAAAGTAATCGCCCTGCCCCGCTTCGGAGAGAAAAAGGCCGAGAACCTGCGCAGCGCAATAGAACAGAGCAAGACACGCCCGCTGTCCGCTTTCATATACGCACTTGGCATACCCGGCGTGGGTACTAAGACGGGCAAAGACCTTGCGGCGAAATACCGCAGCATAGACAACCTGCGCAGCGCATCCGCTGAAGAGCTCATAGAGATCGACGGCATCGGCGGCATACTGGCAGACAACATAGTGCGCTTCTTTGCAGACGAGCATTTCAGCGCCATCATCCGCAGACTGTTTAACGCTGGCGTCTCCCCCATACCACCCAAAGAAGTGTCAAGCAAGCAAACCCCCTTCACAGGCAAGAAGGTGGTGCTGACAGGCACGCTTGCAAACTACACCCGCAAGCAGGCTGGCGATATCATCGAATCCCTTGGCGGCGAGGTCGTCTCCTCCGTCAGCAAAAACACAGACTTCGTACTTGCTGGAGAGAGCGCAGGCAGCAAGCTGACTAAAGCGCAGGCACTGGGTGTGAGGGTGATTAGTGAGGAAGAGTTTGAGGGTATGCAGTGACGATTTAAGGAGTAACATATGAAATTTTTCACACCGGAACTTTGGTCAAAAGTTGGAAGCCCTGACAAACAGGAACGTGAAGCTGCTCATACGGAATGGGCTAAGAATGCTAAAGAATACTCGTTGATTTTTGACAAAATCAAAAACCGTCTGCCAAAGAAGTTTTTGAAAGTATATTTTGAAAATAAAGGATTTAATGATTTTCGATTGATTGGCTTAAGCCTTTCTCAAACCATTGATAAAAAGGAAATCCCCAGTCTGTTCAAATCGATATTGAAACACCATTTGATAAAAGGTTGAAATCAAAAAGGTTCAGAATCACATATAAGCAGCCATCAAAATTTGAAGTCAGATACAGCGATGAACAAGGATGCAATGGTTTTGATGATTACGGATATAATGAATTTCTTCCTGTCGATGAGCGCACCTTATCTCAAGAAATACTTTTTGCATCAGGAGCAACAATACTTCTACATTTCAAAGACAAAAATATTTCTGTGGAAAAACTGTAAGGACAATACCATTTTTTATATTTTATGATATAATATTTCTAATGCGCACATCAAGCTGCCTAGGATGCAGGATTTAGGAGGGAAAGCAATCTCTGAAAAAGATTTTGAGGGGATGATATAAAATCAAGTAGCTATAATGAGGTTGACAATGTATTTTAGTTATATCAAAATTCGACTAAAGATAATGTTATATATAGTTTTAATTTTAAGCATCTTTATGCTATATATCACTATCAAACATTTGGAATTCGGATTACTTCTTATAGTTTTTTCTCTAATCCTAATATTTTGCATATTAGCAATAGCAAAACTGTTATTTTTCGGCGTTTATTCATCCCGATTCTACATTGACGAAGAAGGTGTGAAGTTCTTCAAAAGAAAAGAAATATTCTCTATGAAATGGGAAGACATAAATTTCGTAGGTTTGACTAGTTACACTGGCTTTATCAATAAAAATTCCTCAATTTATTTCGACGGACGCCCTTTGGAAGACAATATCTACAGGGGTAAAGACCTGACGATGCATAAATATAACGACCAGTATTTCGGCGTCCAGTATCGCAAAAAGATAGTTAGAGAAATAAAAAAATATTGGAACAAACCAATCCAAGGCATTTATCAGATTGAAGGTAAAGAATAATATCTCTCACTAATAAAGAGCCCTCACAGGCTCTTTATTTTATAACAGCTTCTTAGTTTCGTTATTAACACTCCCGCTTCCAAGAGTGATCACCACATCGCCCGGCTGGGCGTGCTCGTCCAGGTAGTCGCTAATCTGCTCAAACGTCGGTATGTATATGCAGTCGGAATGCTCAGATATGTCCGCCACCAGGTCGGTTGCGTGAATGTCGCCCATGTCAATGTCACGTCCGGGGTAAATGTCCGGCACCAGTACGGTGTCTGCCGAGCCAAAGCTTACTGCATATTTCCTGCGCAGCGTCTTTGCCCGTGTGTAGGAATTGCATTGGAACACAGCCCAAAGCTTACCGTGCGGCATGTGGCTGGCAGCCTCGAGGCACGCCTGTATCTCGCTTGGGTGGTGCGCATAGTCGTGTATTATCTCTACGCCGTTCTTGCTGCCCATGTGCTCGAACCTGCGCCCTGCAAGGCGGTATTCCTTTAGCGCATCTGCTGCGTCCTGCGGGTCTATTCCGAAAATCTCGCTGCATACTGTTATAGCTGCCAATGCGTTGCTTACGTTGTATTTGCCTACCACGGACAGCTTTATGTGCGCTTCTCCCTTGGGGCTGACAACATCAAATTCCGGGCAGCCGTTTTCGTCATACTCGAAATTAGCTGCTGTGTAGTCCGCATCTTCGAAGCCGTATGTTACAACTGCGTTGCTTGTGCTCTTTGTCAGCTTTTGGACTAGCGGGTCGTGCGCGTATGCAAACATTATGCCGTCTTTGGGCATCAGCGCAACAAACTTTCTGAATGCCTCATATATGGCGTCTATATCTTTGTAATAGTCAAGGTGGTCGTCGTCTATGTTGTTGACGAGTATGTGCGTAGGGCTAAGCTCCAAAAAGCTCTCGACGTATTCACACGCTTCGGTGAGGAATGCAGGATAGCTGCCTGTCATCACTCCGCCGCCGCCGAGGAAGTCTACTTTGCCGCCTACGTGCACAGTAAGATCGATGCTGCTATGCTGCAGTATAAGCGCACTCATAGATGTTATGGTCGTCTTGCCGTGGCACCCTGCTATGCAGACGACGTTGTCGAACTGCCGGCTTATCAGCCCAAGCAGCACCGAGCGCTCCAGCATCGGTATCCCTGCCGCTTTTGCAGCGTCGTACTCTACATTGCCCGGTTTTATCGCCGCAGAATACACCACCAGCTCGGCGCCTTTTATGTTGCCTGCGCTGTGCCCTATCGTGAACTCTATCCCCTGCTCTCTGAGCTTATCAGTGAAGACTGACTCGTTTATATCAGAGCCTTTCGGCTTATATCCTAAGTTCTTTAGTATAACGGCAAGTCCGCTCATGCTGCATCCGCCGATGCCTATGAAATGTACTGTTTTGCCGATGTATCTTTCGAGATCTACCATTCAACTACTCCGTAAAATAAAAATACTTGCCAAAAATTTTGGCACGTCCTAATGAATTATACAATATAGTACGTCATAATATCAAGAAAAAGCTTCGACACTATTTAAAAACAAAGTGAAAAGCTATATAATGTAATTAAGTTTATGAATCGGAGACATGACAATGGATAAGGCGGACAGAAAAACACGTATAGCTATAGTTGCAAGCATCCTTCAAAACAACCCGGGCAAATCACATCCACTGGGGTACTTCTGCGACATGTTCGGCGCGGCAAAGTCTACAATGAGCGAGGATATTGCGATGCTGCGTACTATGCTGCAAAAATATGACCAGGGCGATATAGAAGTGGCTCTAGGCGCAGGCGGCGGCGTGAGGTACGTTCCCGCAGTTTCGCCGGCAAAGCGACTGGACACGCTGGCTCAGATCGCCGAGCTTCTTTCAGATCCTTCGCGCATACTGCCCGGCGGCTATATATATACTGTTGACGTGTTTTCGAACCCGGTGCATGTTCACAACATGGCGGGAATATTCGCAACGATGTTTGCAAAAGCGAACCCTGATTTTATCGCAACTATAGAGACTAAGGGAATACCTCTTGCCCTGGGTGTCGCACGTGCTATGAACAAGCCCCTCGTAATAGCACGGCGGGATGCAAAAATAACTGAAGGCAGTGTAGTCACAATAAACTACCTTACCGGCTCGTCAAGGCACATGAGCACGATGTCTATATCTAAACGTGCCGTAAGCGCAGGCCAGAAGGCGCTTATAATAGACGATTTCATATCGGCAGGCGGCACTCTGCACGCCATGTTCGAGCTTATGAAAGAGTTTACGATTACAGTCGTCGGCTGCGGCGTAGCGATCGCTATGCGTGAGCCCGTCGTAAAAAAAGTGGGCAACTACCGCAGCCTGCTCACCCTTGAAGAGGTCGATACAGACAACGAACGAATAGTCATCCACCCGGTATAACGTATAATTTCTCAGTTATTCATTGATATTATTTTTTGTCATCCTGAGCGCAGTGAAGAATCCTTTATTCTTTTTTGCCAATTCATATTTTCTTTCTGCCCGCTAATATAAACCTGTGTTCCCTACTTTCGAAACTTCCTTCTTTTATTATCTGCCTGTCGATATACTCAAGCTCCGCTTCGCTCTGCTGCACGCTGAACCCCGGGAACTCCCACTCTATCACCTTTGCAAAATACACAAGCGCTCCGGTATCAAAAAAGCGTACTTTGGGAAAGTACTCATTTTTGTATACTATCTTGAAACCACAGGATTCAAGCGCTTCTGCAGCGTTCTTCATATTCCACTCGGGCATCAGTTTTCTTCTCTTCCCTGTCAGCCTGAGTGAAAGCTCAACGTTATTGTCTCCTCCGACCTGCTGTGTTATGAAAACGCCGCCCGGTTTCAGTATTCGTTTCACTTCTTCCGGCAAATATGCTTCATGTCTGTTGATAACAATATCAAATATATCGTCGCCGAACGGCAGCTTTCCTTCATCGTCCGCATACTTTACATCAATGCCAAGCGCTCCAAGTTTTCTTTGGCACAGCTTAAAGTTCGGCTCATGTCCTTCTGTAACGCTTGTCAACTCATACGGATGCTTTAGTGAAAGCAAGAACTCTCCGCCGCCCGTTCCCATATCCAGCAATACATCTGTGCTTTTAAGATATCTCTCAACGATTTTCTTATAATCCCACGGCAGTTCTTCCTCCTGCCAACGCCCGTTGAGATGCGAAAAATCCCAGCCCTCAAATGCGGCTATCTCTTCCTTTTCCAAAGCTTCTTTCAATTCATTTTTCATAAGACTGCTCTCCTTTTTTAAATATTTATGTTTAAAAAGTTATGCAGTCCTGACCGGCAGTTACTCTGCTCATCCGATACATTCGCCGGCCAAGGCTGCATCGGGCAGTTAATTCGTTTCATCACTCTTTTCATAGCTTTGTTCATTACTCCTCCGGCCACTTTTTAGGCGGAGCAAACCCCATCCGCTCCATCAAATCCAGCTTCTGCGCATCAATCACCGGCGCCGCCTGCCTTATGTCTACGTTCTGCAGCTCAAAGTTTTTTACTACGAATTCCCCGTCTACCAGCACATCCTTTACGCCGGACGACTGCGCTGAATATACTATCGCAGAAACCCTGTCGCCTTTGGGCAGAAGCTCTGGTCTGTGCGGCGTATGGATTACTATATCCGCAGCTTTACCAGGCTCTATGCTGCCGCATTCGTCCTTTGCCCCAAGCGCCCTTGCGCCGTTTATCGTTGCCATTTCGAACACATCCTGAGCAGTAAATACGGGAGCTTTGCTGTGGCATTCGTTGTGCACAACTGCAGTCAGGTACATCTGCGTCGCAATGCTTAGACCGTCACTCCAGTTGCCGGCGTCTGTGCCAAGCGCAATGTTTATGCCGCGCTCGTGCATCTCATAGAACCTTCCGCGCATTGCTCCCAGCGCATGCTTGCACGAAGCCCCTGAGCAGTGCACTATGCTTGGCTTTGTCTTTTCCAAAATATCCATATCGTTGTCTGTAAGGTGCACCATGTGTATTAATGTCGTATCCTCATCCAGCACGCCTATATCATCATAATACTCTACCGGTGTTTTGCCGTATCTTTTCAGAAACTCCTTAACCTCCGCTTCATACACGCTTGAGTGAATGTGCATCTGCATTGAGTTTCTATTTGCTATATCCTTTGCAGCCGCCACTAGCTCTCCGCTGCAGTTTTCCATACCGACCAGACCGACTACTGCCCCGGTTTTTCTGCTTTCAGAACGTTTATACAGACTTATTTGCTCTTCCAGCAGCTCTATACACCTCTTGGTGCTTTTATTGAATATCTTAAGCTCCGGAACAAAGTTGTCTCCAAGCGCATATCCTGTGTACCCTTTAACGCCAACTACATTAGCGCCATCAAACGTGTCATTTATATAGAATGCGCTGCCTGTGTCGCCAAACATTGTCGTTCCATTTACCGCCATTTCCATCGTCGCCAAAAGCATACTTATACTCTCGTCTTTGCCTGTTATGTTCTGCATCAGCGGAGATTCGAACTCTTCCCATATCTGCTGCCCGGTGAACGTGTCGGGAACTGCACTCCTCGTTATATGCCAGGCCGCATGCTCATGCGCATCGATGAATCCTGGATGGACTATTCCCCCTTCGCAGTCGTGCCGCTTTGCTTCAAACTGCGCAAGAACTTCTGTGCTTTTCCCGACTGCCGCAATCTTTTTGTTTCTAATGGCAACAGCGCCGTTTTCTATCATTCTTCTTTTATCATCCATCGTGATTATGTAACAGTTATCAAGGATAAGGTCCGCTTTTATTTTTTTCATATCCATCTCCATAAAGCTTAAGATAGTTAAATTATAACATGTACGCATCAATTTTATCCAAGCTTTTTAACAGTTTTACTAAGTTCGTTTTTAACTATTGACAAAAATTTTTTATTAGTGTAATATTGCAAAAGGTTGCAAATGCAACTATTTATTTCGGAGGCAGATCGATTGGATATAAGGATAGGGAAAAACATATCGCTGGTTCAAAAAATGGCGGACCACTATATAAACGAATCGCTCCATCCATTCTCTTTGAACAAGAGCCAGATGGAAGTTCTTCTGCTTCTGAAAAGCAGAGACGGCCGCTCTCAGGCAGAGCTTAATGAGCATCTTTTATTCAACAAGGCCTCTGTAACAAAACTGCTTGCGGGGCTTGAAAAAAGCGGCTATATTCGCAGATGCAACTGCTGCAGCGACAAACGAAAAAACGAAGTACATTTAACAAAAAAAGCCGAAGAGGTGTTCCCAGCAATCCACAAAACGATATCTTCTTGGGAAAATATGCTGACTGCTGGTCTCTCCGAAGACGAGCAGGAGACTTTTAAATATCTTATAGAGAAGATACGAAAAAAAATACTAGACGAAGGCAGGCATTAAAATGGACAAACATACTTTAAGGATGGGCGAAGAGCGAATACCAAAGCTTATTATATCGATGGCTATCCCCGCAATAATCTCCATGCTGGTTCAGGCGCTCTACAATATAGTTGACAGCATTTTCGTCGCAAGCATCAGCGAACAGGCTCTTACTGCCTTGTCGCTCGCTTTCCCGATACAAATTGTAATGATAGCGCTTTTCGTCGGCCTTGGTATAGGGCTTAATTCTGTCATATCCAGAAGGCTTGGCGAGAACAAGATAGACGAAGCGGTAAACTCTGCTGAGCACGGCTTCCTGCTGGCTTTCATAATATGGGTAATCATAGCCATTTCAGCCATCTTTTTGCCAAAATGGTTCTTTGGATTGTTCACAGATGACCCACTGATAATAGAATACGCCACTCAATACGCCACCATAGTCATGATCTTCTCTTTTGGCTTTGTGTTCTCACAGGTGTGCATGAGTATCATGCAGGCAACGGGCAACATGGTCAGCTCAATGGTAATACAGCTTACTGGTGCGGTAATAAATTTGATACTTGACCCCATCTTCATCTTTGTGTTTGGTATGGGCGTGCAGGGCGCCGCAATAGCTACAATACTCGGGCAGATAATAGCGATGCTTCTCGCTTTCTTCCTGCTGTTTATAAAGGGCAAAGGTTTGAAGCTGAATCTGAAGAAGTTCCACTTCAACCCTCAAATAACAAAGAACATACTGGCGGTAGGCTTTCCCTCAATGATAGTGCAGGGCCTTGGTTCTGTAATGATCACCGGTATAAACTATATACTCGGCGGCTTTGGTGAAACATCGATAGCCGTTTTCGGTGCATACTTCAAGGTCCAGTCTCTCATATTCATGCCTGTTTTCGGGCTTGGGCAGGGCACGATGCCTATAACAGGCTACAACTTCGGAGCAAAGAACAAGAAGCGTGTGCTCCACGCAGTACGCTTTAGCTCTATTGCAGCCTTCTGCATAATGACGCTAGGCACGATTATCTTTCAGGCCTTCCCCGGCGCACTTTTAAAAATGTTTTCCAGCACGCCTGAGATGATAGCTATAGGCATACCCGCGTTCCGTATACTAAGCTCAGTTTTCCCGGTCGCTGCGTTTATGATAATGCTAAACATATCCATGCAGGCAATAGGCGACGCCTACAAGAGCATGATAGTCTCGTTTGCCCGTCAGATAGTTGTTCTTCTTCCTGCCGCATGGCTGCTGAGCCGCTCTCTGCAGGAACTCGGCGTATGGCTTGCTTTCCCTATAGCTGAAGGCGGCAGTCTGATAATAACGGCCATCTTCGCATTAACGACGTATCACAAGAAGATAAAGCACCTTGGCGAGCCTAATAACGAAGAGTTGACGGCGCAGAGCGTGCCGGACATGGCGGAATGAGGCGTTGATATAGATACGTTGTATGTCAGCGGCCTGACGGAACACTGCTTGGGAGCAGCGCAATGGAAGAGCTCAGGAAGACGGCTGCCGTCTTATAACCAGATGTTCAGTTTCAATATTTACTGATATAAATCCTATTCCTTATATCTTATTTTTCTATACTATAAAAATCCCACATTTCGCCCCTGAATTCCTTCGTTTCTTTAAACTCAGCTCCAGCTTTTTCAAGAACTCTGATTGAACCCAAGTTGGTTTTCTTCACTATCCCGATCACTTCTCCGAACCCTGCTTCTTCAAATGCGAACCGCAGCATTTCCTCTGCAATCTCTGTTGCGTATCCTCTGTTCCAGTATTCCGGATTTATTGTCCATTCTATCTCAGGTATGCGTTCTTCTTCAAGATAAGGATTAAGCCCGATCCTCCTGATCACTTTCTCGGTTTCCAGCAACACTAGTGGCAGATTGAAATATCCGCTTCTTACATCGGTGTTCTCAATATTCCAACGTATAATCTCTTTTGTTTGCTGTTCATTCCAAACTTCCTCACCGGTATTCTTATGGGTCAACTCATTTGACATGATTTCAAATAAGTCCTCAAAATCACTTTACTGCCATTGTCTGACTCTGAGTCTGTCTGTTTTTAATATATATGCTTCATGTTCCATATGAAATTTAACCTTCATACCTCACGTCGATCTCAAATTCCCCGAACGTATCGCTCTTGACAACTATCTTCTCCTGCCCTTCAAGAGCCATCGGCGCATCAACAGGCCCCATGAAAATCATATCGTTCTTTCTAAAGTGCGCCAGCAACGACATCTCGGCAAGGAACTTATCCGGCTTCCATATCATTCCCGCCATGTTGTATCTTTTCTCTTTGTCTCCTATGCTCATCGTCAGAACGCATCCGTCCATGTCCAGCTCTTCAATTAGTTCTTTCCCGATTATATGTGTTCCGTCTGACTGCAGCTGATACCAATGGCAGCAGCCTAGATCTCTTGGCATGCCTCCCTTAGCCTCACAGTCTTTTATAAGCGACCGCTGATACATGCCGAGGCTTATTCCATAACCCATAACTGCTTTTTCGCTGCCTTCGCCTACTTTTATATCTTCGCCGATTACTAGAAACAGTTCGGGATAGACCACCACGTCGCTGTAGCTTTTCTTGATCAGTGCTCCCTGCGAGGCAACGCTCTGCGGAGCGGTTACAAACGGCGGATACGGCATTATGCGCCTTCCCGCAGCCTTGTATGCGCCTTCGCCGTTAAGCTCACCCACCATAGTTAAATGCGCCGGGAAATCTTTTACATCATACTTCATGCGCCCTTCCCCCTGTTGTCGATTATGTTCATACGCAGTTCTCCTATTCCTTCCATGCTCACCTGCACATAGCTTCCATCTCCGTGGCTGTCCCAGTGCTGATATCCGTCATAAGATATGGACGAAGAAGATATCATATCTCCAGGTTGCAAAGTCATATAGCTGCTTATATATGACACTACCTCATCAAAGTATATAAGCATTCCCTCGCTTGAACCAACACTCACCAGTCTGCCGCTCTCCTCTTCCCTCGACGCTATACCGTGAGGGTCTTCGATTTCGTCACTTGTCGTTATATACGGTCCTATAGGCAGCGGGAAGTGGGCGTTGCCATTGTAATTTGTTCGGTAAAAATGATCTATCAGTTCCATATCATCCTCGTCCATCTTCCACATACCGTCCCTGTAGAACGGCGAGCGGTCATGATAACCGGAGTGATCTATCATCAGTGTATACCCGCCTATGTAATCAAAAGCTTCTTCTTTTTTAACATCTTTCGCCTGTTTGCCTATGACCGCAATAAACTCCTGATTCCAGCCGCCCGGATGGCTGTCATCATCAAACACCGCAGTACAGCCATGCCCTGCAAGATTGTGTGTGTAACGCATATCAAAAATCGGCTGCGTGGGAATTACGAGTTTGCATACTCTTGAGAAAATCGTACTTATTCCTCTCATAGTATACAGATTGGAATACTCACCTACTGGCGGCAGATATTCTGCATGTTCGAGACTGTGCATTCTTTCGTCACCGGGTTTTAAGCTGATGAGTCTCTCTTCTATCCTTCCCTTTTGGTCAATACTTAGATTCAGAAAAGACTCTATGTCTTCGCTGTTTTCAATGATATCGCTAACGACATCCGTGTCAATCCATGTTTTGCTCTTTACTATACCAACTTTTGGCTTCCCTTTGTGTATAAATCTTCCGATTTTCATAAACTTCTCCCTATATAGAATTAGTCATTGATTATTATGTCGCTGAGTTTTCTTTTAGGAACATGATGGACACTGTTTTCGTCACGCCAATATTTAATATCGTCGCCTACAGCCTCATCTATTACGACCTTCTCCGCCGGATACCCTAGAGCCACAACCAAAAGCGTCTCGTAGTTGCTATCCAGACTCAGTACTCCTTCGAGCTTCTCTCTGTCTACAGCCCCCAGCATACAGCCTCCAAGCCCTTTTTCGACCGCTCCAAGCAGTATGCTCTGTGCTGCAATGCCCTCGTCATAATCTGTGCTCGATTTTCTTTCCTTGTCCTTCAGCATAACTATGAAAGCCGTGGCCCTTTCCCCTTCCTGCGGGCTCCAGCCTTTAAGATATCCTGCCCATTTAAGACAGTCATTTATTTTGTTGTTCATCTGCTGATCGTTTGAGATATAGAACCTGAGTGACTGCATATTGGCCCCTGAAGCCGACAGCCTTGCAAGATCTACAAGCTCTATTAAAACTTCTTTTTCAATTTTTTTCGTTTCATCAAACCTTCTGTATGACCTGTTTTTTAATATAAGATCTTTTAGCATCGCTCTCCCCCTTCTATTCTCCTACTATGTTCTTTTCGTTTGCTTCGTAAAGATCTTCACATATCTTCAATACCTTCAGACCGTCCTGTGCAGTTACGTAATCTACCTTTTCGCCCCTGCATGCTCTTTCGAACATTTCAAACTGTTTTGCGAACATCTCGTTCCTATCGACTCTATAACTTATGCTCTGCGAATCGCCTTTCTCTGGTTTTGTACACAGGTTGCCATTGAAATCGTAATGCATCCTTCCATTCTCACATACTATATCCAGCGTCCTTCCACCATCAAGAACATAATCCATGTGAATGCTTGCTATCGTTCCGCTTTCATATTGCAGTATTATCTCAGCAACATCGTCACAGGAAAGCTCTTTCTTTACCTGCAAATCTACAAAACAAGCATACCTTTTTATTTCTCCGAACAGATACCTTAAATAATCTATCTCGTGACTGTAGTCATATATAATGCCGCCTCCGGTCTCATAACTTTTACGATAATCACTCTTGTTAAGTACCAGCGTGATTGCAGCATTAAGGTTTACTCTCACTGATATGGGCTTGCCCAGTCTCCCGCTGTTTAGCAAACCTTTTATTTCACTAAGTCCAGGATACACCCTTAGCGTATACCCTACCATCAGCGTTCTGCCGGTGTTCTCTGCAGCCATTACCATTCGCCAAGCATCCGAAATACTGCTGGCAATAGGCTTTTCTACAAGCACATTACAGCCGGCTTCCATTGCAGCTATGGATGCATCCGCATGATATGCATTGGGCGTACATACGACCACAGCATCAAACTGTGCCTTGATTGCATCCTCTAAATCATAGTAAACCTCGCTTATGCCATATTTTTGTCCTGCATCGTCTGCGTTATCCCTGTCCAGTTCGCAGATGCCGATCTCGTGTCTGCCAGTAACTTTTAAAACTTCTATATGCCGTCTGCCTATTGAACCTGCCCCTACAACCAAAACCTTCATAACAACGCTCCTTTGCTTTTTTTCGCCGGATAAGCTTCTGTTCTTTATTCTCCGGCTATATGTATTCTGACAGTCCTTTGCCTAGCCCTGACCTGGTCAAAATCTGCAAAGTATATCCGTCCGAATTCACCTAAGATTAGCTCGCCGTCTTTAATAGGAACTGTCACGCTTCTTCCAAGCAGCACAGATCGCAAGTGTGCATCCGTATTAAGGCTCCAGAAAGCCTCTTCATTTCGCTCCCTGCCTGCGATCTCGATATGTTTTGGTCCGGGGTGAAGATACTGCCCTTCTGTTGTACAAGTCGGGAACAGTTTACTAAGTCCATCCGTCATGTCCTGCAATATAAACTGCTCTCCGTAATAGTTGACATCGTCCGACTGCTCCTGAACCAGCACACTGCACGTTGTGTGCTGTGAAAACACCACCATAAGTCCGTTTTGAACTCCGCTGCTTTTCAAGATATCCTTTGCTCTGTCGGTCACGTCCTCGAACGTCACACGCCTGTCCGATTGTATTTTGAACTCCTCATTAAGATACATAACTATCTTCCTTTCGTTCTCTCGTTATACGCCGCTCTCACAGCCGCTATCATATCATTTACCATTCCTACGGGATCAGCTGCTTTTATTATACCGCTCGTTGATCCCGTTGCGTCAGCTCCGTTTAAGATAACATCATACACATCGTTTGCATCCTTTATCCCTGCACTGTGCATTACCTTTATTGCCGGATTTATCTTTGCAATAGTATCGTTTATACGGCATACGAGCTCTACATCTTCTTTCGTACGCTTGCCTCCGCCGATAAGCTCCGGCGATTCTGCAAGTATCATGTTCGGCGAAAGCTGTGCTACTGCACAAGCCTGCTCAAATGTGTCCGCACACACAAAAGTTGCAAGCCCAAGGCTGTCCGCACGCTTTATACACTTTTGTATCTCGGCAAGTTCCAACGGTCTCTCAGCGTGGTTAAGCAGCGTTCCATTGGCTCCGGCATCCTTTAACGCCTCCGGAAGCGCCATCCCTATTCCCCGCCCCGGAGTGATGCTATCCATGTGCTGCGCAAACACTTTCAACCTTTTCGTTGCCGCTGCTATAGAAGCAATATCTGTATAAAGAGCAGTATAAATGACATCTACATCATACTTTTCAGTTGCTCTTTCGGCAGCCACTGCTAGCCCGACTGACTGCTCGCCGTATATATACGCCTTTGGCCCTATCTCGAAAAAAGGAGCTTTTATCTTGAATCCCTTATACATATCCTCACCAGCTAGTCCAGCCGCCGTCCACAAGCAGATTGTGCCCTGTAACGTACTTTGCTGCTTCCGAAGCCAGGAACACCACCGGGCCTTTTATATCGTCATCATCCGCAAACCTGCCGAGCGGCGTTAGTCTCATATAGTTCTGCACAAACTCTTTCTTTTCCTCTTCCTTGAACGCATCCGGATTGTATCCGCCCGGGCTTATGCTGTTTACCCGGATGTTATACTTGCCGTAATAGTTCGCCATCCACTTGGTAAAGCCTATCATGCCCCATTTATCATATGTGTAATTCACAGGGCTGCTCATGCCTGTGCTGCCATAAACCGGAAAGTTTGGCCCCACAGCGCCCTGTATAGATGATATATTGATAATGCAGCCGCTGCGCCTCTCCTTCATGGCTTTTACAACCTGTTTGCTTATCTGCATCAGCCCCGTTCCGTTTATGTTTGCGGCAAAGTTCCAGCCCTCTGCAGTAACATCCTCTAAATCTGCCATTCCTTTTCTTATTACTGCGTTGTTTACGAGTATGTCTATCCTGCCGTATTTTTTAAGCACTGACTCTACAAACGAGTCAATGCTTTCGACTGAGCCAAGATCCAGCTTCATTCCTACAGCTTCGTACCCTTCACTGTTCAATTCACAAGCGAGCTCCTCACATTTTTCGACGTCTCTTGAAGCTATAACGACGGTTGCGCCCGCCTCACATAGCCCGATGGTTATATGTTTTCCGTATAGTCCGTATCCACCTGTAACTATCGCTACCTTGTTAGTTAAATCAAATAGTTTTTTTGTATTCATCTTAATTCTCCCTGTTTTTAAATAAAAACACCACAACAAACACACCTGTGCGTATTTGTTGTGGTATCGTTTTTTTGCTCTAAAAGCAGCTTCAAAACAATAGCCTCCGCTATATTCTCCGCTACACTCTAACCTTGACTATCGCTTTTTTCATCTCGCACGGGCCGCCGTCCTGAACACCCGGCATATGTGCATCTTCGGGGTACAGTACCATAAACGTACCTGTGTCACACTGCACCATATTACCATCGCCCTTTAAAAGCAGGCTGTCCGTTTTTTCGTCATATTCCTGCGTCACATCAAGGTTCCCGATATACTCGTAGCCTATACATTCATGACCTTTGGCGACGTACTGAACGTCGATATAATTTCTATGCGCCTCCCAGACGCTCTCTTCAAGCGGGCGAGAAGTATATTCGACCACGTTTACGAACACATCGTCTCCGTCTATTTCGTGTCTGCCCGTCTCCAGCTTCTCTATATCGTTGTCCTGCAGAAACTCGAGCGCTTTTTTTAGCCTTTCACTTACTCCGAAATAAATGTGTGCATTGCCCAGTTTGTCAACTATCATTTTTCTACCTCCGTTTATGGATGTAATATTAATATCCGACTTCTTCCCAGCACTCAAATTCGCTGGCGATGTTTTCGCTTACGTAAACGCTCGTCGGGAAAAGCTGCAGTATAGATGAAGGAACCTGCGGCGTTACCGGACCATAGAGCACCAGACGGGAAATCATCCTCTGCCACGAGGAAAGACTGCCCATGGTTGCAAGCGCATGCATCTCGAACCTGTTCTTTGCATGTGCGACGTCAAATGGACCTATCGTAACCGCTTTTGGCGGAACATTCGCAATATCGCCGCTGCATCCGAACACACCGTGCAGTGAGTTCTGCGCTACGGTTAGCGGATTGAGCGTGACACGCCTTGCTTTCAACTCAAGGAATTCTTCGATTGAGCTGCATGCAAACTCCTCAGTGTCGGGGTCTACAAACGCTATGTGTCCTGCCCATCCCGGGCCGCTGTAGCATATGTCCGCTCCGCCATTTCCGCTCTCGACTATAAGATCGCTGTAGTGGTCAACATTTTCGTTCGTAAACGCTGTACAGTTCTCTCTCGGCATCCTCAGTTCCGGGTCTATTTTGCCATAGAAATATTTTATGAATGAGTGGTTGAAACCCGCTTCATAGCTCTCGGGAGCAACGTTGCCTTCATGGTCTGCCCATTCGTCCATGTTGAACGTATAAACGTTACGGCAGTTTATACCAAATCTGTTTATTATCTCTGCTACGGTCGAATATGTACCCGGCGCAGGGTTTGGCATGATCATTGTCAGCTTCTCGTCCTTTATATCAGAATCATATATCCGCTTCACCATATCCGCAACCCATATTGCATTTACGTCTGCAACTATCTTTATCTTGAAGTCCGGGTTCTTATGCTTTTCCATGTCCTTACGCTTAATATTGCGAACCTTTTCGAGCACCTTTTTATCCTTAAACGGTACCCAAGGTGCTGTCTCAAATTCAAATTTACTCATTTTATTCCCTCCGATATATTTATTTTCTCTCGTACTTAAGCTGACCGCCGACCCAGCACTTTACAACACCCAGGTCACCATCAAGCATAACGAGATCTGCATCGTATCCTTCTTTTACAAGGCCTTTCCTATCCTCCAGCCCCAGCACTTTTGCCGGGTTATATGAAGCCATTGCAACAGCATGCGGCAGGTCTACATCTAGCATATCAACTGCGTTTCTGACAGCTTTGTCCATCGTTAGTCCGCTGCCCGAAAGCCCTCCTTTAAGCTTGCCTTCTTTTAGCCTTGCAGGCGCGCCTTCATATTCTACTGTTATTCCTACACCTTCGACGCCCGAATACTCTCCTGCGGGCAGCCCTGCGTGCACATTTGAGTCGCTAATAAGGCAGACTTTGTCTTTGTCTTTGCAGGCAAGCGCCATTTTTACCGCTATCGGTATCACGTGCACACCGTCCAGTATAAAGTCTACAGAGACCTCCGGATGTGCATAAACAGCTTCAACACTGCCGCAGCCTCTTACACCCGGTTCCTTGTCGCCTGTATACGGAAACACGTTAAAGAAGTGAGAAGCGTGCTTGGCCCCTGCTTCGATTGCAGCTTCGGCTTCATCCCAGTTTGCGCCTGTGTGCGTTATGAATGCAGTATATGCGTCCTTTGTCATCTCCGGAAGCATCTGTGTTAAACCGTCAAGCTCGGGTGAAACTGCAAAAGCTATCTTATACGGCTTTGCAGCCTCTTTTAGCTCTTTGACCCTCTCTATCGTCCTGTTCTTCGGTATATGCGATATCGCACCAAAGAGAGTTAGGAAATGGCCCTCCAGGAAAAATCCCAAAAGCCCCGTTCCCTGTGATTGGATCGTTGAATATTCTTCAAGCTTTTCGATGTCTTTTTCATCAGAACCGCTGGGAGAAACGCCTGCAAGCAGACCGGTAACTCCGTGAGACGGCATAAGCTTTAAAAACTCTTCCATCTTTTCCTTAGAATCACCGACTCTTATACCGTGCGCCCCATGCATGTGTACGTCTATGAATCCGGCAGCAATGTATTTGCCTTGAGCATCAATAGTTTCATCTGCGCTTATTGCACTATCTTTGCTTACTTCGGCAATTTTACCGTCCTTTACAAGAACACCGTATCCCTCCAGCACTTCATCTCTGCTGACAACTTTGGCGTTTTTTATAAGCAGTTTACTCATATTTAGTCTTCCTTAGCTATTTTAGGATCGCTTATTGTCATAGAACATGCTGCTTTGTCTGTCCTTGAAAGATCCGTCTCATATTTGAATCCGTAAGCTTCTACGATCCCTTTATAGAGTGCCGGGCAGTGAAGACAATAGTCTTCATACGGCTCGAGATGGGTTTCGTCTATAAGTCTCCCCTTGCTTGGGCAGTGATGCATATCGATTTTAAACTCGCCTTTATCCTCATCCAGCGTCATAGTAAAATCAGCCGCCTCTTCGTTGAGCGCATGCGCCCAGTAGTTCCAGCAGCCTTTTAGCCCGTTTGCTTCAACTTCTTTTTCAAGTTTGCTAACGCCGCCTTCGGATATCCTTGCCCAATAATCTCTTACAGCCTGTTTCCCGCCTCTTTTTTCAAGGTATTTAAAAAGCTCACTGTAAGCCGGTATGAACTCAGTACATGAAATCATTTGCTATTCCTCCATCTTGTAAAAACGCTGTCGGCTCTCTCCCGTTTCCTTATCAAAGGATATCATCTCAAAGGCATACGGCGTATCCTCTACAAGCGTTTTGTTAACAGTATTCGTAGTCTCGATAAAATAGGGTGATACCTTTTCGCCATCATTCTTAATATATTCTATCACCGGGCACTTCTTTATATCTATTATAAGCTCGTTTTCATTTTTCTCAAATGTTATAACTTCCGGCGCTTCCTCGATTTCGTAAAGCCATTTGAAGTAATCCTGCAGTGCGTCAAGCCCCTCTTTTTTTATTTTTTCCATAAGCGGCTTGTGATATACCCTTGTGTACTGCTGCAGGTATTCCTTTACCGCATCTTCACCATAGAGCTCAGCAATATAATCTATCCCTAAGTTCAGCCCGACGTGAAAATGTCTGTGGAAATACTTATTGTCTGAGGCTTTCCTGACCATTTTCTCCATAATAAAAGTATCCCTTCAAATAATTTAGGTTGATTTGATATAAGGCAGGACGTTTTATCATCTCTGCCTGATATATGTTATATTTATTCTTAAAGCTCGCCTAAATCCATAAGCGCGTTTTTAACTTTTTTCTTTGCGCCTGCGTCTATGTCTACTTCGTAATCTGGTGCAAAGCTGCCTTCATAGCCAAGCTCGTTCATTGCATATGTGAATGCCGGCCATATCCCAGCGCCCAGCATTACATCTCTTGCATCCATCATGTCTTCAAGACCTGCTTTTGCGCCCTCAAGGTCATCACTATTATAGCACTTCTGTATACGCTCGATAGTCTTTGGCATACATGAGAATATACCATCGAGATACCTCGTGATACCATAGTTGTTAGCAATTGCAAAAAGATCTGAACCGGAGAATATCGGCGTAAAATCATCCCTTTTCGGATTGTCAAAAAGCTTTTTGATCATAACCAGATCGCCGGATTTTATTCCCTTTACATTAGGTATATCCATCAGCTTGTAGACTATATCGGCTGTTATCTTCAGTTTGGTTACGGGAGTTATGTCGTAAAGATAAAAGTCTTTATTAGTCATTGCTGCAGTCTTCTCAAAGAAGTTGAGTATATTAGCAGGGCTGGTTGCAAAATAATACGGCGTCGTCATAACAATGCCGTCTATACCGTCAAATGAGTTCATTATTTCAAACTTGTCCTTTACTCTGCCAAGGCTGTTCTCGGATGAACCGACCAGGAGTGTACATCTTCCGTCAATTGCTTTTACAGCAGCCTCAATGCCTGCTGCATACTGGCTGTCTCTTACACAGCCGCCCATACCCATAGTCCCATAAAGAAGAACGCCGCTTGCGCCTGCCTTAATCTGGTCATCTATGTGCTTTTCAAGGCTGTCTTTGATGATTTTGTTATCACTGTCTAGCGGGGTTCCTACTGCCGTGTAAAAACCTTTTTTTAACATGATAAATCTCCTTTTTTTAATAGTATATTTTTTGTCGTCTGTATTATAACACTATAGTTTTAGCATTACTACAGCAATTTGTAGAAAAACTCAAAAAAGCTCATTTTCTAATAATAAAGCATTATTTTGACCATCAGGCATCCGTTTTTTTATAAAATCAAGATGCTTTCATTTAAAAAGCCGCAGGCTCTTAAAGTCTGCGGCTCTTGTTTCTGTTTTTCTAAGACTATCTGCATTTCTCTGCCAAGTGGCAGGCAACCAGATGGTCTTCGTTGGCCTTTAGGCCTTCAAGCGGCGGTACTTGCGTAGCACAGATGTCTATTGCCTTTGGACATCTGGGATGGAAAGGACATCCCTTTGGAGGATCGATAGGAGACGGTACATCGCCTCTCAATATTATCCTGTCCTTCTTTGCACCTATTACCGGTATTGGAACCGCTGAAAGCAGCGCTTCCGTATACGGATGAGTACAGTTGTTGTAAAGCTCGTTTGATTCAGCAAGCTCTACTACCTTGCCAAGATACATAACCGCTATCCTGTCGCTCATATACTGAACAACTGAAAGGTCATGCGCTATGAATACATACGTTAAGTTGCGCTCCTTCTGAAGCTCTTTCATAAGGTTGAGTATCTGCGCCTGTATTGAAACGTCCAGCGATGAAACCGGCTCGTCACATACTATGACCTGCGGGTCTAGGCTAAGCGCACGCGCTATACATATCCTCTGTCTCTGCCCGCCCGAAAACTCGTGCGGATATCTGTACATATAATCCGGCTGAAGATTGACTGTCTTTAAGTTTTCTGCAATTATCTCTCTTCTTTTCTCCTTATCGCCGAATCCATGGATCTTCAGCGGTTCATCAAAAGCCTTGATTATCGTCTTGACCGGGTTGAACGACGAGTACGGATCCTGGAATACCATCTGCACACGCCTTCTGGTCTTGAAGCTTTCTTTCTTGTTCAATGCAGTCAGATCGACCATGGTTCCGTCAATATTGATATTCATATGCCCTGCGGAAGGCTTGTGAAGCCTTACAAGGCATTTACCAAACGTAGTTTTCCCGCAGCCGGACTCTCCGACTATTCCCAGCGTCTCGCCCTCATACACTTTCAGTGATACATCGTCAACTGCTTTAACATATTCTTTGTGGCCCGCGAACATCTTTGTAGAAACGGGATAGTATTTCTTTAGGTTGTCAACTTCCAGAATTACTTTATCTTTCGGCATTACTTCACCCCCTTTTCATACAACCAGCAGCGTACACGATGCTTGTCTTCAAGATACAGCTCCGACGGCGGTTTCTTCCAGCATATGTCCATAGCGTGGTCGCATCTTGGTGCAAACACACAGCCTTCAAGCACATCTGAAGCATCCGGCGTCGTTCCTCTGATAGGCTCGAGCTTTGCTTCCTTTCCGATACCAAGTACCGGAACGGATTGGAGCAGCGCCTTCGTATATGGATGCTTGGAATTATTAAATACCTGCTCGAGTGTGCCGTATTCTACTACCTTGCCCATATACATGACGACAACATCATCACACGTCTCTGCTATAATACCCATGTTGTGCGTGATGAGTATTATTGAAGTCCCATGTTCTTTCTGAACTTCTTTCATCAGGTTTAGTATCTGTGCCTGTATCGTCACGTCAAGCGACGTCGTAGGCTCGTCTGCAATAAGTATGTTGGGGTTGCATATCATAGCTGTCGCAATCATAACACGCTGCTTCATGCCGCCTGAAAATTGATGCGGGTAGTCGTCGTAGCGCTTGTCAGGAACCGGTATCCCCAGCTCGCCAAGCAGTTTAACGACTCTTTCTCTGGCTTCATGCTTGCTGATGTTCTCATGCTCGAGCAGATTCTCTGCTATCTGCGTCCCTATCTTATATACAGGATCCAATGATGCCAGAGGATCCTGGAATATCATTGCTATTTCCTGGCCTCTTATCTGGCGGATGGATTTGCCGTTTCTCTTAAAGCTGGTAAGGTCAAGCTCTTTGCCGGCCTTTGTTCTATACGTAACGCTTCCGTTCGTTATGTTGCCGTTCTTTGGCAGCAGTTGTATTATTGAATGCGCTGTTACGCTTTTGCCACAGCCTGATTCTCCCACGACACCCAGTGTTGATCCGCTTTTCAGTTCAAAACTTACGTCATTGACTGCGTGGACAATACGCTTTCCAACCGTGAATTTCGTTTGAAGATTTTCTACTTTTAATACAATATCTTTATTCACTTGATTACCTCCTATTGTCCCGGGTCATAGACGTCTCGCAGACCGTCTCCGAAGAAGTTGATACCCAGCACGAACAATGATATCGCTATGCCAGGCGCTATCCACAACATAGGGTAATTCTGCATAACATTAAGGCTTTTTGCAGCATTTATCATATTCCCCCATGTCGGTATATTTGCTTCTACGCCAAGGCCTATGAAACTCAGTGCCGCTTCATTTAGAACAAAGCCTGCTGTCGAAAGTGTCGCGTTAACTATGACCGGTCCTAAGGTGTTTGGAAGCATATGCCGGAACATTATCGACAGCCCTCCGATACCGTTTGCCCTGCAGCTTTCAACAAAAGTTTCTTCCCTTAATGAAAGGATCTTACTTCGTACTACCCTGAATCCGAAGATCCATCCTGTAAGCGAGAATATCAAAATCAGATTTACCCAGCCTCTTCCTGCAAAACCTACGAGTATCAGAACCAACAGAAGCTGCGGAAACGAGTAGAATATCTCTGAAATGTATACGATTATAGCGTCCACTTTGCCGCCGTAATACCCGGATACACATCCTAAAACAACGCCAATCAGCGATGCGCCTGCAGCGCTTGCAAGCCCTATGATCAATGAAAATCTTCCGCCGTAAATAAGCCTTGCCCAAACGTCTCTTCCTATAGAGTCTGTGCCAAGGATGTGCTCAGAAGAAGGCAGTTGATATCTTATTGCAGGATTGTTGAATGCGGGGTCGTATTTTGTGAACAAAGGTGCACCCACAGAAAGCACAACTACGACAATAAGCAGCGCAAGACCGACAATCGCAAGCTTGTTGTGCATAAATTTTTGTGCATTACGCTTTGCTAAGCTTGACTTCTTAACATTTTTTTGTTTGCCCATTTACGCTACCTCCTTATCCTTCCCAAGTCTTATTCTGGGATCCAGCAAAGCAGAAACCACGTCCACAAGGAAGCTTGCCAGCAATATTACAACAGCTATAAGAAGCGTTGCTATCATAACGATCGGCAGGTCGGTTCCCGAAATTGCCTGGACAAGCATATCTCCCATTCCCGGATAATTGAAAACGGTCTCAATTATAACTGTTCCTGCAACAAGATAAGGCAGACGCATGATTATTATAACCATAACGGGAATCAATGCGTTCCTGAAGCCATGCTTAATATTAACTTTTACTTCAGATATACCTTTGCTTCGTGCAACCTTTATGTAGTCCTTGCTCATAACATCCAGCATGGATCCACGTGTATATCTCATCAAAGTCGATATATATACTATACCGAGGACTATTGCCGGCATAACAAGGTATTCTAACCTGTCAAAAAACGCTTCTTGTCCAACACCCATTCTGCCTCCGACAGGCAGCCATTTGAGCGCAACACCGAACACCATTATTCCTATCAATCCAAAGAAAAACTGTGGAACCGATATGCCTATAATACCCAGTGTCGTAAGTGAATAGTCTACGGCAGTATGTTGCTTTAATGCAGACAAAACGCCGAATACCACTCCAACTATAGTTGCCCATAAAAGTGCAAGTGCGGCAAGTTCCAGCGTTGCAGGCAGCCTGTTTGCAATAATCTTGTTTATTTCGCCATGTGTAGATAGGCTGTAACCAAAGTCACCCTTAAATATGTTGCCTATCCATCGCCCATAACGTTCAATCAGCGAATCATTAAGACCCAAGTTCTCTCGCAGCTCTTCAACTTTTTCGGGATTCATTTCTGCAAGCTTGTCCGGCGGGACTGTTCTTGAGATTGGGTCCCCTGGTACAAGCTGAAGCCCAAGAAATATTATTATTGAAATAATGAACAACTTGGGTATTAATGCTAATAATCTTATACCAAAATATTTTAACAAAGTGAACCTCCTTACTAGTAAAATGAAAATTTTTTAATTTAATGATAACTTCTAAAAAAGCCCGTCAGATTACTAAATAAAATGTTGACCGTATGCTGCCCGTATCGGGCAGCATACGGTCCATTAACTAACTAATAAATGTTATAAGTTTAAACCTTATTGATAATCAATCAGGTTCCATGTGGACCACAACCAGTCAAAGCCTGACTGCTCATCAACCTGGAAGAGCTGAGTATCAAACTCTAGCTTCTGCGTGTTGACGATAGTTATCCTTGACAGTCCGTAGACCGGTACCTGATAGCAATTCTCGATTCCAAATACCTGAATCTCGTCTGCAATAGCCTTACGGGCAACAGGATCGCTTTCAGACAGGAACGAATTGAACAGCGGCTGGAAGACTTCATCTCTGAACTCAGAGTCGCCCATGTACTTGTCATAGCCTTTTGAAGTCTGGAGCATGTCATAGATATATATCGGGTTTGCAGTTGAGTAACCACAGTACATTATATCCCAGTTCCTTACGTCGTAAAGTATAGCGCCAAGGTCGCCCGTTGCCAGGAACGGTGCACAAGTGATGCCAACTTCAGCGAAGTTCTGAACAAAGATGTCCATGATATCTTTCGTTGTCTGCTCGTTGTAGTAGTAAACCAGCCTTATAGCTTTGCTATAGTCATAACCCGCAGCATCAAGAAGCTCTTTAGCTTTCTCGGTGTTACGTTCCCAAGCAGGTATGTCAGTGTTATACCAAGCGTCGCTCGGCAGTACAGCAGTTGTCAGCGCAGTACCAGTGTTTCCGTACATTGCAGCAGCAGCCGCTTTGTCAATTATAAGCGATACGGCCTGACGTACTTCTTTAACCTGCATGAATTCGTTCAACTGACCGTCATTAGCGCCTTTGCCGTTGAACACGAGCATACGCTGATAGGATGACGGACGTGTGAATATCTGCTGATCAGGATTGTTAGCTACAACATTCTCTGCCTGCACGATATCGTTAACGCCGTTACCAAAAGCATAGTCAGTGTTTCCTGCAATAAGGTCTGCAAGAGTAGCGTCAACGCCGCCTGTTACGTGGCTTGTGAAAGTAATGTTCTGGATGTTTACGGGTTCGCCGTACCAATCCGGGTTCTGAACCATTGTGAAATAGTTCGGGAAATTAACTTCGTCGATCATCCACGGACCTGTGCCGATAGGCTTTGTCCAATAATCAAGGTTGTCTTCCCACTCGAGCGGATCAGTCTCACCAAGAAGATGCTCTGGTAGAATCTGTATCATCGCAAATATCTTTCCTACGATGTCAACAAACGGAGCGTCCAGCTGTACTGTGAACATGTTTCCGTCTACAGACAGTCCTGAGCATGTGTCGGCTTCTCCGTCAAGAACTGCCTTTGCTCCGGTTATCGTCTGCATGTTTGCACCATAAGATGTGTGAACGAGCTTAAGGTTGATTTCATATGAGTATAAGACGTCTTCTGCTGTCAGCGGCTCACCGTCTGTCCATACTATATCATCTCTGATTTCGAATGTATAAGTAAGCCCATCATCAGAAACCGTCATGCTCTTAGCAATGTCATAGATAAGAGCTTCCGGAGAAGTATCCGTCGGGTTATATGGATCGGTCTTAACCAATGTTCCCCAAAGCATGTAAGGGTACAAGCTCTGAAGGTCACGATATGGCTGCTCAAACTTAGAGTCTGTGCCGATGCCTGCCCACCAGTCAAGGTTCAGGACAGCAGTGTCATTCACATACACTTTCTCTCCAGTACCTTCGTTCATATCCTCTTTCTCGTCCGGCACCTGATCTGACGTGTTGTCTTCAACCACATCTTCAGTATCGCCAGTGTCAGCAGTTGTATCGTCAGCAGTGTCATCAGTTGTTTGCTTCTGACAGCCAACGAAGAGGGCCATGACCATAGCGAGAGCAAGTAACAATACTAAAATTCTCTTCATTCCTATTTCCTCCTATTTTTTTTGATACTACTTGTATCTGTTTTTTTGTCATTCGCAGTACAAAAATACAATCTTGTCTATGCAAATGAACAAAATATTAAATTCCGAAAAATTAATCTATCCACCCGGTTTTCTTTCATAGAGTTTTTCTATTTAGTATCGCCCAAAACAGCAAGAATTTAAATCTCGTAGAGTTTCGGAGCTAAATACGCACCGGGAAACATGCAAAACCAAAACCCTTTATTAAGCATTTTTGCTATGCACATCAAGTCTAATAATTTACATCGTCATCGTTGAAATATATCTCATTATACGACCTAACATGCCCTTTGTCAACCACTAAGTCTGTCTCCCGAGATGTGCGCTGCTTCAACAAAAACACTCGGAAATACATAATGTCTTTTTGCATACTAAACGTATAACCAGAATAAACTTACTATATTATGCTTAATTACGTATGTTTTTGAGTATAATTATTCAAAACCCAATCATTTTTACGCTTTTTTTGAGCAACTTATGCTCGCTTTAAATCACCACATAGATATATACTCCGGCGCCTATGCAAAAGGAATGACCTTCTAAACTGAAAAAGGGCTTTATATATTATACCAATTGCTTTTTTGGCATTGACATATATTTCTTTTTTACAACAAAAGACGACAATTACTCTGGCATCTATTGACTGACAGAGGGCATCGCTGTATCATTGTGCTGATGTATTTTATATATTAAAAAACAAATAGAGAAGGAGTTTGCTATGACTGGCAGAGAACGTGTAAATCTTGCACTGAACCACAAGATTCCTGACAGAGTTCCAAGGTTCGATTCTTTTTGGGATGGACTCATAGAAAAATACAAAAAGAAACTCGGGCTTCCTAAAAACGCCACAGCAGAAGATATCGGAAATAAATTCGACTTCGATATCGTGATGTACAACCTAGACAATTCAATGCGGTTCCCTGCAAGTATAGTCGAAGAAGACGAAGATTTTGTAATTATCAATGACCGCTGCGGCTATACTGCAAAAAAACACAAAGACAAACCACTCTCTGAATTTTACAATCACCTCAACACCGATTACGACATATGGCAAACCATGAAGCATCGATTCAAACTGGATAAAGACGACACAAGCAGAATTGACAATACCCATACATTTTTGCGCACTATACCTATGCCTTCATGGGAGCAGGCTGCACAAAAGTTTATAAAAAGCTTATCAGGCGACAAGTTCGTACTGATAAACGGCTACGGCCCGTATGAGGGAACGTGGCGGCATCGGGGTTACGAGAACCTTCTTATGGACTTAGTGCTCGATGAAAAGTATTGCCACGAAATGTTTACCGGTATAATCGACACGACGATAGAAACTCTCGAATACGCAATTTCGATTGGTATGAAACCGGATGGTTATTTCCTTGTCGATGATCTTGGAAGCACCCGTTCCACACTTTTTTCACCCGAGATATACAAGAAGCTAATATTCCCATACCATAAAAAGCTCGGAGATTTTTTACACCGAAACGGTATACGCTATCTCATCCATAGTTGTGGCAATATCGAGTCTCTTATTCCCGGATTCATCGAAGCGGGAATTGAGTGCGTTCAACCGCTGCAGGCGAACACCACTCTTGACGTTAGAAAGCTGAAGAAAAAGTTCGGCAATGACATTGCATTCTGGGGCAATATAAGCGCTATTGCAATGGAAACAGGGTTTGAAGCGATAGAAAAAGAAATAAGCTCGAAAATACCGATAGCCATGGAAGGCGGCGGTTATATGTATCACAGCGATCATAGTGTGCCGGACGACGTACCGTTTGAGAACTATGAATATGTAATTGAAATGCTGGATAAGTACGCAGTTTATAAATGATTCCGAACTATAATATGAAAGGATCTATCATGAGTACAAAGAAGTTTGACAGAGCAGAAAAGACGGCTATGGCTAAAAAAGCGCTTACAGGGCCCATCGCCTCGGTGAGCATACCTTTCAAGAAAAACGGAGACATAGATTACAATGGGCTTAGAAATGCCGTTGACTTCATAATCGAAGCGGGCAGCGGCACGGTGCTGCTAACGTACGGCGACAGCCTTTACTCTATACTTACAGATAGTGAAGTATACGAAGTCAGCCGTGTCGTTGTAGAACAAACCGCGGGAAGAGCTATGAGTGTAGTAGCCGGCAGCTGGTGGATGGGCGAAGCTGTCAAATTCGCCAAATTTGCATATGAACTCGGTGCAGATATGTATATGGCCCTTCCAAAGAACTGGGCAAATTCTTCGTCAGTGGAAGGCATTGTCGAGTTCTACACTCAAATATCGGCAGAGATACCAACAATGATAGTAACAAGCCTTGACCCTGCCCCCGTTCCTTATGACTCCATAAGGATTCTTCTGGAGCAGGACAACGGTGTCTGCGCCTTAAAGGACGATAAGTGCGGATATTACGGCAAACAGGTCGCCAGTCTTATTGACGGCAGGATCGCTTTCCTGTCCGGGGGCAGGAAGATAAACCATCTTGAACAGCATCCGTATGGTATAGACGGCTACCTTTCAGTATACATGCGCTTCTGTCCGTCCGTTGCGCATAGATACTGGAACGCTATACAGAAAGATGATATAAAGACCGCCGTTGCCATTATAAAAGAATATGACATGCCTTTCTTTGACGAGCTGATTCCGAATACGGGTCTTGACTTTGATGCAACGATCCATGCCAGTATGGAGGTCTTTGGAGTGGCGCAAAGATGGCGGCGGATACCTTATCGAAGCGCAGATGAAAAACAGATGGATATTATCCGTTCGTTCTATTCTGAAAAAGGTCTTTTGTAAAAACCACGCTAAAACCTTAAAGAGAGCTTAAAAGCTCTCTTTTTTTCGTACTGTTTATATTCTTTTATGTAAAATAACAAAAATTCATCCAATCAACCTTGAATCCATATAACAGCATTATTGACACAATTTATATGTTGAACTATAATTTTTATAGTGGTGGAGACGGCGGCTTTAAATGAAGAAATTAATTTTAATATCATCAGTTACTATCTCGTTGATTATCCTCTTTATTATACTTTATTATCAATTTCCAGCTTCTGCCGTCGGAGATTATAATAATATAGAAAATTTCCATAATAAAATATCTGAAGCTTTTTTCAATGAACTTCAGGACATGGATAATACAGATATAACAAAAGTCTTTGTTGTATTAAGCGATGAAGACAGCAGCCAAGTATTGGATTCCTTCTCCAAACTATATCCAAGCGAATACGAAACATATAAAAATGCAAAAACCGATCCGTTAGGTTCAAAAAGAGCAGTTGAAATAGATACTGAAGTGTTGCAAAAAGCAATAGAGTTAAAGCGGTCAGTTTACAAAGAGTATTATTCTAAAAAAAATACGGAACTGATTAATAAATACTGTGATGTAGACGAGCAGGTTTTTATAAGCTCATATTCACCTTTTTTAATTATTAGCGCAACAAAGGAAGAACTGCTCAGTCTTGCAGGAGACGATGATGTTCTTTTCATTTCTAAGTTTGCTGAATCAAAATCTGTTGATAACGATCTTGATCAGGCAAACAAAGTTACCAGAGCCGACAACGTACTTGACGATTATGAGAACACCGGCGCCGGTGTAAAGATCGGGCAGCTAGAAAGTGGCGTACCCGAGTCTTCTTCTGACCTTTATCTTAAATCTGCATCTGTTACACAGCGTCCGGGTGACGAAACAACAGATCATGCAACGATGGTTGCAAGAATACTTGTAGGTGTCGACCGATCCGGCAGTACAAACAACAATGGTCTGGCTCCTGATGCAGAACTGTATAGTTGTGCTGCACCGACTGTATCAGATTTCTTTGGAGGGATAGAGTGGCTGTTGACCAAGGGTGTCAACGTAATAAATATATGTTCAAGTCTTCCGTACGGAACCCCAGGCACTTATGACGATATATCCCGGTGGCTCGACTATATAATTTTCCATCATGATGTACACGTAGTAACAACAGCAGGCAACGACACAGTTAGTATAACCAGCCCAGGCATGGTTTATAATGCAATTACCGTCGGCGGTTTTGACAATAAAGGATATGATATAACCAGATTATTCGAGCTGCCTTCATTTTCGAACTATGAGGAATGCAGCGCAGATCGTGCCGAAAAGCCTAACCTCGTTGCTCCTGCCGTTGTCATTTTTGACAGCAGCGGCACAAGTGTTTCAGCGCCTCAGGTATCCGGTACTATTGCCCAGTTATGCAGCTTCAAACCCGAGCTTAAGGTTAGGCAGTCGGCTGTAGGAGCTATACTTGCCGCAAGCTCTGCAGAAAAGGTCGAAGCCTTCAACAGCGGTGAAAAAGGTGATTCTTTTGCTGCGGATGTATACGTAGATACAAACCCTCAGATAAGCGATAAAGAAGGAGCGGGAATTTTAGATGCCAGATGGGCAAGAGGTATAGTATACTTTGATCATTATTGGTCGTATGGCATCAGCGCCAACGACTTTCCTTTTGAAAAAACTGTTGATATAGACGCAATGCAAAACTCCATCATAAGAGTTGCAATCTTCTGGCAAAAATATGATTCTCTGGTTTATGAGCAAGGCTGTGTGCAAAGTCCTCTTGCGAACCTCGATCTATATGTATACGCACCTGACGGCAGCTGTCTTGTTTCGTCTGAAACGTTATACAGCAACTTCGAGATAGTGCAGTTTGTTCCGCACGTTACTGGTGAATACAAGATAGATATACAATGCTCTGGCACTGATGAAGAGGAATTCGTCGGGATAGCTGTTTGGTAGAGTTCAGTTATAATTGGATAAGCTAAACACTAAAAATTCAGTATATTAAAACCGGCCAATTATAGCAGTTCTTTTCATCACAAGCCACTTTATCATGCTACAGTTTGTTAAAATTCTTTAAATACTTCATATTATTTATTAAAATATATGACTTCCACCAGTTTTCACTTATGGAGAATTCGCCTGGGTAATCGTTCCACTGCCATGTAATGGGGTAAGCCCCGTCATCTTGCATAGAATTTATTATAAACTCGCACTCGTAATCGGCTATCTGTTTGTTATCTTCATAAAATATACTACCTGGCCTATCAAAAAAATGGGACGGCTTTGCAACATATGACGTGCTCCATTTTTCTGTATCTCCGCATATTTCTTCTTTCACCCTTTGAATTAGGATTTCTTCGAATCTATTGAAATTCCGAAAAAGATCCGCAATGTCCGCCGTTTTGCAATACTCATAAAAATTTACATAGCATATCATCTCATGCATATTATTCTTAGCTTCCGGCTCTAAGAATGAATCAATAGCTTTTACTGCTATACTTTTGCATTTTTTATAAAGAGCAGAGTTTCGGTCACCGCACAACAGAGCGAACCCGACAAACATAATTGTCGGATTATAATTCTGCTCGATATTTTCTTTCCAATGCATCCATGGAGAATGTGGAAAATGGTTATTGCTTTCAATTTCAAATAACCACTTGTCATCTATCCTGTCTTTCCCGCTTTCAATATATTTCAGCAAACCCATAACCAATCCGCTATTCTTCTTATAATATTCAATATCATTTAATATTACAGTTGCCTGCCCTGTTGTTATTGGAGAGGAATTTGGATTCCAAATATCAGGCTCCAGGGCATGCCCAAACCCCCCGTCCTCGTTTTGATAAAAAGATAAAGCTGACAAAACAGCTTCCTTTGTGCCATTTTCAAAATGATATCTCCATAACGCTAAGTCTATAGGCCGAGCATTTCTGTAAATAAAAGATCTCGCTTTTTCAAATTTATTTTTTGATAATGCCATAATTCATCCTCTCTATTTTTCCGTTTCCTGAACACTCCCCTAATCCATTTCGTCAATAGCACTACCACGAATATTACTAACTACTATAATTATATAACACCATAGTTGTTGTATCAACCAAAAGACAGAAAAGACGATACCGGAATACCGATATCGTCTTATGCCAAATTGGCATGTTTTACCTTATTCTATAGCAGCCTCTTGAACCCTGTATGCGCTTTTGGCCCTTTGAGAGATTCGTCTATTCTGTCCTCTTTTATTATCTTAGCAATTTCGCCGAACACTTCATCTACAGCATCGCCGTACATCGACACGATCTCGTCGGTATGCGCCAGCGTCGGGTATATCATGTTGGTGGCAAGGAATCCTCTCTCCAGCATGCACTGCACATACAGCGTTTTCAGCTCGACTGCTTTTTCGTGTACGAAGTCGAAATGGGCAAGACACGGGAACCCGTCCAGCACTTTTACCGGAAGCTCATGCTTGCGTGCGTGTTTCTCCCAGTTTGCCATCACCATACGCCCTATCCTGTCAACATGGCCGGCGACATCATTCTCCTCGTGCTTTTTGATGGTGGCAAGAGCTGCTACAGCCCCGATGCTCTCCGTCCAGTACGTGCTGCTGATGAAGGAATCATGCGCCCCGTCCATCGCAGCCGATGTGCCTATAACAGCGCCGACGGGATGCCCGTTCCCAAGCGACTTTGCGAATATAGCCATGTCCGGGTTCACTCCAAACTTGAGGTGCGAGCCGCCGAAGTTTCTTCTGAAACCAATCGTTATCTCATCGAATATCAGAACTATACCACGCTTGCTTGTCTCCTGTTTTATATGCTCTAGGTAACCTGGCGCAGGTTCATGATACCGTGCCGGTTCCATTACCACAGCCGCAAGGTCTTCGCCGTGCTTTGCTATCATTGAATCAAAATCGTCGAGCAGCCCTCCGGCATTGTCTAGCACCGTCCCCTGAACGAACGGTATGCTGGTGCCCCTTAGCTCTACCGGCACTCCGTTAACTGAAAGTCCGGGCAGCAGTTTGCCCATTGTTTCGTCGCTCTCGCCAAGGTTTCCGGCAAGATACCAATCGTGCCAGCCGTGATATCCGGAATATGCTATCTTGCTTCTGCCTGTCGTAGCACGGGCTATCCTTATAGCCACAGCCGCGATCTCTCCGCCCGTTCTTGCAAACCTTGCCTGCTGTGCCCACGGATGTATCTCGCACAGCTTTTGAGCCAGTTCCACTTCCTCCGGCGGATTAAGACTGCTCATGCTTCCCATATTGAGCTTTCTCATGACTGCCTTTGTAACGTCTGGGTCTCTGTAACCAAGCAAACACGCCCCTATACCGTTGCATTCCATATCGTAGTAATGCTTGTCGTCCATGTCCCAAACTTCACAGCCAAGCGCTCTTTTATAATAACCCGGCCACTGCTCCGGCGCTTTCAGCTCCGGAAGTTTGCTGAGCAGCTGCGTTCCCGATGGTATTATTTTTTTAGCGTGTCTGTAAAGCTCCTGCGTTACTACTTCAGGTTTTTCCATTAACCCAAGCAGCCTTGCTGCGTTGTTGTGAAAGATATCTTTAAGGTCAGCTTCATCAAGACCGAATTCGTCGGCCGCCTGCAGCAGCGCACGCAAAGATTCCAGCCCCAGTTTTATCGGTCTTTCATCAACAAGTGCTGTGCTGTCTCCTCCGCCTGCGCAGCCCTTGAAGCTGTTGCCGAAAACCACATATCTGTCTCTCGTCTGAGACACAGGGAAGTCGCTTCCGTACATCAGCCTGCCTGGACCGAATTGCATGAGTATAGCCCGAAGTGCAGCAGTCTCGCAAACTGCCGAAGAATCGAACCACACGTTTTCCAAGCCTCTCAGTTTTTCTATTGCCTTAACTGTATTCGGTGCAAAGAACCCCCTTGCCGCATGAGCCAAAACAAGCTTCATACCGGGATACTTCTTGCACATGCTATTTATGAACTCCAGGTTCTCCGGGTCGGAAAGCGCATCGTCCTTCACCATATGAAGAGTTATGACCAGCCCCAGTTCGTCCGCCAGCCTGCAAGCCCACTCCGGCAGAAAGCCTTCGATAGGCGACTGGAACTTTGGCTCTATATTACTATAGCAATAGTAAGGCTTGAAGCCTGCAATGTGCGGGCACTGCAGGCACTGTCTTGCATACTCCTCACCCAAGCCAGGATCCAGCAGCATAAGCCCTTTGAAATTTCCGCTCTTTTTGTTATGCTCTTCGAGCTGTTCAATAAGATACTCGTTTGCAGCTTTAATGTCGCAATCCGGAGTCGGGAAAGGAAAAACCAAAGCGCCAAGCTTCCTGTCTGCAAAAGCATCACGCTGCTTTTGTTCCCATACGTCGATCCCGACTTCATCATATGTTTTAAGATAACTCTCCCCTTCTATTCCAAGGTCTTTCGCACGGTAAATGTGCGCATGTGCATCAAACACCTCGTTTGGCACAAAAGAGTCTAAATCGTCATAAGCTTTTTTATCTTCACTGTTAAAAATCCACTTTTCCATAAATGCTCCTTGTAGAAGTTAATATTCGTTTCATCCTCCACATATTAGCACAAAGCCGGTACGCAATAAATATTAATCCACGCCGAAGAATGCCTGAAGGCGGCACAAAACCAATATTTAGAGCCATGGTGTAAAATTGCCTTTAGGACAACTATGCAGGCGCGCAGCAGAGAATCCACACGAGGCTGGTTGGCAAAAAGAATCAACCGCAGCCTGTTGCTTTACATTGTCAAATCGTGATGCTATTATGTTTACATTAAATGCAAAGAGGATTAATTATGCCCTCGACTCTTGTTACAACGACAATAGGTTCAAATCAGTTTCTGGTCACGCTGGACTCCACATTTATGAGCCCGGCTGACTGTTTTGTTATAGAGCGCCATAACCACATCGCCTTTGAGTTTACATATATGCTAGACGGATGCTGCCAGATAAGCACCGAAGAGAGTACAATAAGCCTGTCTGCAAATCAGTTCTGTATAACCGGTCCCGGCGTCTATCACGACCAGAATGCATCTGGAGCCGTGCGCAAAGTCAGCTTTTCTGTGGAACGTATCAGGAAAACTGCGGAGGAATATTTTCCTTTTGAAGAAGACACCCTCCTATCCCAGGAGCTTGATGCGATAAGTCTTTCTACAGGAACAGATGACGGTACTGTTCTCGGGCTGATACACGATATACAAACTGAGTTGTCCGCAAAGCGTATTGGATATTACGCAGCGCTGCAGTCACTTCTTTCAGAGCTTATAATAAGCCTGGTTAGGATAATCTCTAAAACTCAGAAAGCAGAATATGATACGCCTAAGCGTCAGCTTTCCGACACCCGCAGCCTAGCGATAGAGAATTTCTTTGAGCACAACTACAACAGCAAGGTCTCAATATCCGACCTTTCAAAAGAGCTCTTCATCAGCAGCCGCCAGACTGTGCGTATACTGCGCGAAAAGTATAATATGTCTTTCAAACAGAAGATAATAGAAAAGCGTATAGAGGTTTCGAAAACGCTCCTGCGCAGCACTACGATGCCTGTTAAAGATATAGCTGAGCATATCGGTTACGAAACGGCGAATTTTTCAGCTATGTTCAAACAGAAAACGGGGCTTACGCCTAAGCAATATCGTCAAAACAGCAGTACCTAAGAGCTTCTTAGAATCTTTAGATCTAAATAGAAAAATACCGCCGGTCAAGCCCAGCGGTATTTTTGATATATACTTTATTTCTGCTGCATCTTTCCCAGCAGCTGCCATGTATACAGAAGCTGCCGCGGTACATGGAATGCAGCTTTAAACATCGTTCCCTTTACTTTCATAGCCACGCTGCCGTCACGATGCATATAGCCATACCAGCCTCCGTATTCCCGGTCCGGGAAAGTGTTGAAAGTATACTCCTGTGCCTTTTCAAACATCTCCTCATATTTGCTCTCACCCGTAAGATGATATGCCAGCAGGCTAGCATATAAAAGCTCGTTATGCGGCCACCAATATTTCATGTCCCATTCCATCTTGGCAGGCGGCAAGCCTTTGAGGTCTACAAAAGACAAAAGACCTCCGTACTGTTCGTCCCATCCCCTGTCGAACGACCACTCAAGGATTTCACATGCTCTTCTTAGCAGTTCATTGTCATTTCTATACATCGCTTCATGCATCATAAACCACGATGTTTCTATAGCATGTCCCGGATTTATCTCTCGTCCGTCCGGCGTGTCTATTATGCTTCCGTCCGGAGCGACCGTTTCCAGCAGCGCTTTATGCTCTGGCTTTACGAACTTTGTAAATATTATATCTATAAATTCTTTTATCGCTTTGTTATATTTCTCTTCGTCGGCTCCGCACTCCCTTAAGACCTGGGCTGTAGCTATCATTATCATGGGCACCGCATGCCCGGTCGAAGGTCTGGTCTGAGGGTCAACTTTGGGCGGGATAAGACTCTTATCCGGATGATAATAGTAACCGCACATGGTATCGAATAGCCCTTCCGCAAAATCTAAAGCTGACTCATCACCAGATGCTTTCGAATACTCCGCCGCTGCTATTATGGCAAAAGTCTCGGAGAAATAATAGCGTCTCATCCTAAGCGGTCTGCCGTCCTGAGTTACGGTAAAGTACATCTTTCCACGTCCGCCAAAGCCGTATTTGCGCAGGAAGTCGTACCCAAGCTTTGCAAAGCTTAGCCACTTATCTTTCTTTTCTACTGTATTATACAGACGGCTGAACAGCCAGGTCTGCCGCCCCTGCACCCAAAGGCTCTTGTCTGTGCATAGAACGTTGCCTTCAGCACCGAGGTAGTGCACGAATCCGCCGTATTCTTCGTCCGGTGAATACTTTTCCCAGAAGGGCAGCACGTTTTCAAAAAGCTCTTTCTCGTATATTTCTTTAAGTTCCGCAATTCTTGCCTTATCCATCAGAACGCCTCCGTTTTTTATTCACTGCAATTATATCATATCCGGTTTCAGGCAGCCGAATAAATATGTCGTTTTCTCCAGAAAAAGAGTAGTCCGATTGTCGGTATGAAGAACGCCATATTGATAAGCAGCGCCCAGCGTATGCCTATCTCGTCAGCTATAGCACCGACAACCACCGGAGCAGCCAGCCCTGCTATTATGCTCCCGAGGAAAAGCAGCGCAGACACAGCACCGCTGTCATGCGGCACCAGCTTAGCCAGCTCTACGAAAAGCCCCGGCATATTAGCTCCGAAGAACAACCCACCGGCAAGAGCTAAAAATCCTACTGCTGCCGCGCTGCTGCAAAGCAGCATTGCGCTCAGTGCGGCAAAAGACAAAATATTTGCAACCAGCATGATTTTTACTGTCCCGACTTTGTGGGCAATCACTGAATATAGCATACTGCCTGCAAACAAGCCAGCAAGGAACATGGCAAGGGCAAGCGCACCATCCGCATCCACTCCGCTTAGCTGCTTGCCAAAGCTTGTTATATAGAGAACCATCATGTTCTGTATGAAACTGCATAGAAGTATCATAACCAGTATCAAAACCATACTATTTATCTTCAACAGGCTGAAAAATTTCAACATCCCTCCAAAATTCGCCCTGTTTGCTATAAGAGGCATTTTAATATCCCGCTTCATGCCAAACCAAAAAACCACAGTTGATAAGCCTATCAAGACCGCTGTCATTTCAAAGGAAACGGTAAAGCTGTTGCCCAGCCACAATGCAAGATACGGTCCTAAAACCGCCGCCCCTGCTGCAAGAGAATGGTATAGCCCGACGAAGAATTCTTTTCTCCTATCGAAAACGTCCGTTACGAGCGCATTAGAAAGTGTGTTTACAGTATTACCAAAAAAGCCTCTGAAAAAGAAAAGTACATACAGAAGAAAAGCAACTTTATTGAATCCCACCCACACAAGACATAGAGTAACTGCTGCTAAAGAAATGAAAATTATTCTTGTCTTATTAAGCGCCGCAAAGATTCCAAAGCAGACGAGCTGGGCTATTGCACCGCCGGCAAACTGTACCGTCGATATAACACCCACCTGTTTGTAGTTCATACTGAACATCTCCATCATAGTAGGTATCATATAGCTGAAAACCGCAAAGTACATCGACAACATCATCACCGGAGGGTATATTGAGATTTTTCTTAAGCTTCCCTTCATATCTATAGTCTGCCTTTCGGATATAAAAATAACAGCCCTTTTATAAGCTGTTCGCTATTCCTCTGATATCTGCTTTGGTTAACCTGAAACCAGACACTGATATAAGCGCCGCACTATGATCTGCCGCTTTTGAACACGAAACGAAATCTCGTCTTTCTGCATACATCTTAAAAATACCGCCGTATCTGGTATGGTGACGATTATATCACCATCAAATCACAATGTATATACAGTTATAGTAAATAAAAAACATTTACCGCCTTGCCCTTTATTCACCGGCGTCTTCGCTCTGCTCCTGCCTTAACTCGTTTGCCCTGTCTATGTAGTTAAAGACATTTGTACCGGCAAAAATCACCCATACTATTGCAGCTATTATAAGCGCTGCAATGATATACAGCAGCACTCTTTTCTTATTGCTTCTCTGCTCGCTCATCCTTCCTCCGTAATTTCGCTTATACAAAACATTATACCATACAGGGATGTTCCCTTCCTGCGTAAACAAATTGCAGAAGTGACTACCACTGTTCAGGGTCTGTCTTGTTCTCCATTTCGGTGCTAATGTCTACGCCAGCAGCAGCTGCCTTCTTTTTTATAAGCGCTTTGTTAGGCTCTTTTACCAGGAAAGCCACGGCAAGGTTTATAAAAGACAGAGCAGCTACGATAAAGAAGATGTACTGAGAACCTATCGTCACCCATATCACACCGCCGGAAACGCCAACCAGTATAGATACTATATGATCTAGCCCCATGCCGGTAGACAGTGTCTGAGTCAGCTCTTCATCATTCTTGATTATTGATTTAAGATATACCGTTCTTATAACTCCCATCTGTGCCGAGAGTCTATCAAGCACAAACAACCCGCAAGTCAATATCAGCGGAAGACCGACCCTTGCAAGACCGTTTGCGAACCCAAGGCATAAAAGACCATACATAATGTATACTCCGATAAAAGATATCGCATCAAAAAACAACAGACGCTTTACTCCGAACTTGTCTATCCACTTGCCAAGCTGTACCATAAAAAACATCCCGAAGAACGATGCTATTATGCCAAGAAGCACTATTGTATCTACCCGCTGTCCAAGTGTCTCTATAAGCACCCAAGGGCCAAACACAAGCATTACCTGTTTCTGGACGCCGAATACTACTGCGAGTATATAATAAAACTTGTACTCTTTGCGCAGTACGATTTTGAACTTTTTACTGCGTATCCGGTTTTCTCCAATATTCCGGCTTAGTTTAAGAAGCAGAAGCGATCCGGCTATAAAAAAGCATCCTGCTATAACATACGTCCATATTACCGGCGTTTGGAAACTGAAAACATTGAATTTAAACAGGAAGAAAACTACAGTGCTGGCAATCGTCAGAAAGGCGAACCTTACCCCGGCATACTGCCCCATACGTTTGCCGATTTTTTCTTTTTCTGCCAGTGCCATGCCTATACTGTCACGCAGCGGCATATACATATGGTTGCCAAGTGAGTTGATAAACAAGAATATAAGCATTACATTGAACACCGGCTTAAAGAAACCCAGCACCAATATACCAACAGCTGAAAGCAGCTGTGCTATAACCCCTATCCTGACATTTCCTATAAACGAGATTGCGCCAACAACGACCAGTGTTAGAATACCTGGAAGTTCTCTTGGAAGCTCAATAAGTCCTCTGCCAAATCCGTCTGTGTTGTATACTTCTTTAAAATAATTTGAAAGCAAGCCGTCGCTGAAAGCCATTGCAACGCTTACAGCAGCAATGATTATAAAAAACAAGAAGATACTGTTTTTTGTTACCATTAAATCTTTATAGCTATTTAGAAATTCACCAAATCTTTTTTTCATATCCGTCCTAGTATCCAAATTGTTAGTATCACTGATTATATATGTATACTATCTTATAAGCAACCTAAATTAAGCTTTGAAAAGATATTGTCAGTTTTTTATTATATATATGTCGTTCGGCACCGTCGTTAACAGTTTACAACCGTTCTGGGTTATCAAAACGTTCTCTTCGTTTTTCAGAGCAATTTTAGTCCTGCTAAGCGGCAGATCATCAAAAACATTGCCCTCTATAGCAAGCGTCATCCCTTCAAGCAGAACCTCATCGCTGTCCGCTTTAATTACAGGCAGCTCGTGGATGGACAGCCCTATCCCGTGGCCTTCATACATTCCACCGAATTCCTGCATCAGCTGGACTTCTCTTCCAAGCCCCTGCGCTGTAAGTTCATCTGCAAGTATCTTGCACATTGAGCTTACCTTTATGCCCGGTTTCAATCTTTCTATCAAAGCCATGTTTGCGTTTCGCGCGCCGTAGTATATTCTCTGTTTTGCTTCGCTTGGCTCCCCTATCGAAGCGATTCTGATAAAATCCGAGTAGTAACCGTGATAAACTGCGCCGCAGTCTATATAAATGCAGTCGCCCTTCCTGAACCGATAGGATGAAGGGATACCGTCCCACGCTGCAGGGTTTTTGCCATCAGCATAGACGAATATGAACCATGGATTCCTTGCACCGCCTTCATCAGAATTTGCCGCCATTCCCCTTGCGATAAGCGCAGCAAGCTCTCTTTCACTCATGCCTTCTTTTATCTGCGGAATGGCATACTCGTACGCTTTCTGCGTTATTCTAACAGCTCTTTTTATCTTTTCGGTTTCCAAAGGAGACTTGATTTTCCTTACACTATACATAAGCTCTGAGCAGTCAGCAAAGTCAACCTTCGGCATAAGCGTTTTTATTGCGCTAAAAAGAGGATATGACAAACCCATCATATCCCCTTTACTCATCTCAATTCCTACTTTTGCAGAAAGCAGTCCTTTTTCTTTGAAAACGCCATATACCGCATTTGGGCTTGTTCCATAGTCTGCATCTCCCTGCGGTCTTATATCCCCTATCGCCGAAGTGCAGAAAAGCGCTTGAAGACCGGCTTGTGCGAACAACACCGGCTCCACGTCTTTCGCTGTTATAAGCACCTGCGTCTTGCCTTCGCCGAACGTAGCAGACCATGTGCCGTTCAGAAAGCCCGAACTGTAGTCTACATTTGGCTGCGTCGTCAGCAGCACTGCATCCAGCTCTTCCTTGACCATTGCAGCTCTGATTCGCAGTATCCTTTGCTCATATTCCTCCATAGGAAAGTAATCGTTATATACCGGCTGCTTCATAATGCACCTTTTTTCTTCACCCCACCAAAACAAACATCGGCGGAGATATCTTTATCAAAATATTTTCTTTTCGGCTATCTCGCCAAGAAGCATAGACATAAACTCGTCTGCGCTCATTTCGCCAAGGTCGCCTTCTCCGCGTTTCCTCACTGCCAGTGTTCCGCTTTCTGCTTCTTTATCACCCGCAACGATTATATACGGCAGCCTTTCGCTTCTTGCTTCTCTTATCTTATAGCCTATTTTTTCGCTGCGGATATCAAGAGAGGTGCGCACACCTGCTGCTTTCAGTTTATTCTGCCACTCTTTCAAATATTCGACCGACCTGTCGGTAATGGACAGCAGGCGTACCTGTTCGGGCGCCATCCAAAGCGGCATTGCACCTGCATACTTTTCTATAAGCATAGCAAGCGTTCTCTCATAGCAGCCTATCGAACTTCTGTGTATGATATACGGGCGCTTCTTTTCGCCATCGGAGTCTACATATACCATGTCAAAACGCTCTGCAAGCCCAAAATCTATCTGAAGGGTCATTATAGTATCTTCTTTTCCAAATACGTTCTTGAACTGCAAGTCGAGCTTTGGCCCGTAGAATGCAGCTTCGTCGTCCGCTTCCTTATAATTAAGCCCTATTTCGTCAAGCAAGCTCTTCATCAGCACCTGTGTTGTCTCCCAAGCCTCCGGGTCGTCTAGGTATTTTTCTTTGTTCAGCGGACTCCATTTTGAAAATCTGTATGTTATATCTTCCTCTATGCCCAAAGACTTCATTATGTACACTATAAGGTCCAAAACTGCCTTGAATTCCTCTGCGACCTGTTCCGGCGTACATATTATATGAGCATCAGCAAGCGTGAACTGTCTTACTCGTATAAGTCCGTGCATCTCTCCTGAAGATTCGTTTCTAAACAGCGGAGATGTTTCCGTATATCTCATCGGAAGGTCACGGTAGCTGTGATGTTCAGCTTTGTATATCATATACTGGAACGGACATGTCATAGGACGAAGGGCCAGGACTTCCTCTCCTTTTTCTTCGTCTCCTATAATGAACATACCGTCTTTATAATGATCCCAGTGGCCTGAAATCTTATATAGGTCGCTCTTTGCCATATAAGGCGTTTTTGTCAGCAGATAACCTCTTGCTTCTTCTTCGTCTTCCACGAAACGCTGGAGTATCTGAATCGTCTTTGCGCCTTTAGGCATTATCAGCGGCAGCCCCTGACCCACAGCTTCATTGGTCGTGAAGAACTTTAGCTCTCTTCCGAGCTTATTATGGTCTCTCTCCCTAGCTTCTTTAAGCTTTTTCAAGTATTCCGCAAGCTCTTCCTGTTTTTCGAAGGCCGTACCGTATATCCTTGTAAGCATCTTGTTCTTTTCGTTGCCGCGCCAGTATGCACCGGCAATGCTCAGCAGTTTAAAAGCCTTTACTTTGCCCGTTGACAGTACGTGCGGCCCGGCACAAAGGTCAGTAAAATCTCCTTGTTTATAAAGGCTTATTGTCTCGCCTTCCGGCAGTTCATTTATCAGTTCCTGCTTATATGGATTACCCTTGAAGAAATCAAGAGCTTCTTGCCGCGAGAGTTCGAAGCGCTCGAGCGGAATGTTCTGCGCAACTATACGCTTCATCTCTTTTTCTATCTTCGTAAGGTCCTCCGCAGTAAACGGCTCCGGTACATCGAAATCATAGTAGAAGCCGGTGTCGATCGCAGGGCCTATCGCCAGCTTAGCTTCAGGGTACAGATGGAGCACCGCCTGCGCCATAACGTGCGAGGCTGTATGCCAAAGAGCTTTTTTGCCTTCTTCTTCATCGAACGTAAGAATCTCCAGCTTACAGTCCTTCTCTATCTTTGTTGAAAGGTCCACTACTTTGCCATCGATTTTTGCAGCCAGCGCTTTTTTGCCAAGCTTCTGAGACAGCGCTTTTGCTATATCAAGCGCACTCATACCATTTTCAAATTCTTTGACACTTCCGTCAAACAGTGTTATTTTCATAATTCTCCTCCGCAGTTAAAATAAAAAGCCCATGCACAATTTGTTGTACATGGGACGAATATACCGTGGTTCCACCCAAATTCCGCCTTGTTTTTAAGGCAGCACTCTTAATTATTATTTTTTTATACAAAGGTGGTTTCGCTTTCAGCAGCGCCCGGCACACTCTCAGCCTATGGTGTACACGTCTCTGAAAAACACTGTTTGCAAAAAGCTACTTGTCCTTTGAGAGTTATTATATGTTAATGCGCAAAGCTTGTCAATCGCTATACTACTTTCGAATTAGTTTTCAGTTCGTTTGACTTAATCATGATGCCAAGAGCAACACGCAACAAGCCAAAAACTATACCGACTATGCCAATAAGCGTCAGATAGTCTATAGAGAAGATGAGCGGGATGACCAGCACCACAAGGCCGACTATTGCGAATATAGCCCCCAGCCTTGTATGTTTTTGATTGTCGTTCCTTCTGCCCGTAATTACTTCAAATACACCGAAAACCATCATCCAGCAGGCAATTATAACGCCCAGAAGCAGGTGAGAATTCCTTATTATGATTATCAGAAGCAAAAGAATGATATCAATTATCCCGTGCACGAGGTAAGAGAGAAACATACTGTTGTCACTGCGGGTTTTATAAGCAACGATAAAATTGTAGACACCGAATGACAGGGCGCCAAGCCCGGTCAAAAACACCAAAACGTTAAGTCCGTTTTGATAACCTTTAATGTTGTCTACCAGTACGAAAATACCTGCGGCGACGATAAGTAAACCTGTTACGAGTATCAGCCACCACGGCAGCTTCCTTTCTCTGATTTGCATAAAATACACTCCTAATTATTCTTTCTATATATAAATAATAACATTTATTGCCCTGAATATACAACTGTATTCGAAAGAAATATGTGTAAATTTAATGCAATTATAAATAAATCTCTTGTTTTGTGCAAATTGCTTAGCCTTAGTGTTCTCATTTTGTATCAGATATTTATTTGTCATCTTTTTGTTAATGATAAAAGCTCATATAAAGCAAGAAATCACGAAAGAAGAGATAACGCATTTTTAAATAGTATTTTGTCTATATCAGAGCTGCTAAGGGAAAGATTGCTTATAAAATCTATTTCGGCTGCGGCATCCGTCCAGGGAGAATCTGTACCAAACAATATCCTGTCCGTTCCGTGCTTTTTTATAATCCTTTGCATACCTTCCTGTTTTAAATCATATGAAGAAAACGATGTATCAAAGAAAAGATCTTTGCCTGCCAAAGTTTCTTCAACGTCTCTCCAAAGAGCATGGCTGCCCATATGAGCCGCCACAAGCTTTATGCCGGGGATGTTCTCTATTATCCTTCGTATCATCAGAGGTGTGCAGTGGACTGCTCCTTTTAGCCCTATGTCTACTCCTGCGTGCAGCAGCACTATAAGCCCAAGCTGTTTAGCCGCATCGTATACAGGCATCATGCGCTCATCGTCCGCAAAAAAGCCCTGGTAATCCGGATGCAGCTTTATTCCTTTAACTCCGTCTTCTTTTAATTGCTGAAGTGTTTCAACTGTATCAGCCGCATCGGGGTGAACCGCACCAAAAAACAATAGTTTCTCGTTTGTTCTCTCTGCAGCCCACTTGTTTATATTAGCCACCTGAGACGGTTTTGTAGCTACAGGCATAACAATACTCTTGTCAATGCCGACACGCTTCATATTCTCAAGCAGACCTTCAGTAGTACCGTCTAGATACGCAGTTATATCGCTGACTTTTTCGAGCTGTGCGACAGCGTTCTTTGCGATGCTGTCAGCAAAGCAGTGTGTGTGAAAATCAATTATCATATCAAGTATCTCCGTTTTGACAATTTTACTATATAACACAAAGCTTTACAATTGAAAAAAGCGCTGATGAAGGCAAAAACCCTCTCCATCCTTATTATTTGTTAGATATTTGCATCAGCATGTGGTAATATTGATAAAAAGGCGGAGGTGTGGCATATGAGTGAAAAACTGATTGATACAGCTATAGAATATAAAAAAATGGCGGAAATGCTCGAAGAGTCGGCAACCGAGGCAAATCACGACGGTGTTGGGCCTGGCTTTGCAGATGATGCTCTGCTTCGGCTTTTTTATATAAAGTCACTGGAGCAGAAAGTCGAAGCGATTCAGGAGCAGTTGACCGAAGAAACTGATACCGACATATACGAAGCAGTCTATTCAGCCAGCGATGCCGTCCAGAATGTTTCAAATATCGTTTTTGAGCAGATTGAAGAATATGCTTCGCACGACAGAAAATTCGAAATCATAATCGAGGAAACGTCTGTTGATTTAAAATCAAATGAAAAAAACGACCTATTAAACCAGCTGTATAAATGTGAAGGAATCATACGCATGGCTCAGAACACAGCCAGCAGATATACTATTTACGGCAACTCTTCCGGCGGATGGGAGCATCTTGGCGGAATAGACCCTGAAGTAGACTATACCACAGAAGATAAAATTTACGATGACCTCGGTGTAAATATCTATGAACTTCTGGACATAAGAAAAAAGCTTGTTGCCTTGATTGAAGGTATAGTAAAAAAAGAGAGCTGAATATGAGCACCTATGCCGTATGCTTTTCTTTAACACAGCCGGAAAAAAAGTATAAATCTTTCTTTACAGCCCTTGATAAGTTAGGCGCTGTAAAGGTGCTCCAGAATACTTATTTCGTAAAAAATGACCTTGAAATAGAAGAAATGAGGATAGCGCTCATACCATATCTCCAAAAAGCAGACGGCCTCGTAATAGCCAGTATCAAGGGTGAAACGGCGATCCGGAATGCAAGATGCAGTCCTGAAATGCTAAAGAAAATGCTTGTCGATAAATAGCAGAATTTTTCTTTACACCCGTATTGCGCTGTGCTAGAATTATTTACACTGATTATTTGTGCTCGTAGCTCAGCTGGATAGAGCGTTGGACTCCGACTCCAAAGGCCAGAGGTTCGAATCCTCCCGGGCACGCCAGATAAAATGGGGCATTGGCTCAGTTGGTAGAGCGCTGCGTTCGCAATGCAGAGGCCAGCGGTTCGAATCCGCTATGCTCCACCAGAATAAAAATCGGGCTTGTCCCGTTTTTTTTCTGTCAAAGCAATAGGAAAGTCTATCGTGTTATTATCCATATTAAATGAGGGATGTATTTCAAGTTAAGGGAAAACCGGAAAAGAAACTATCTATCTCTTTAGTTAAAACCTGATTATGGAACAATCTGGCTGCAAAAGACGTCAGATATAAAGAAAGGGGGGCAGGCTTTATGAAAAAGCGGATAGTGATGCTTATTGTTTTGTTTCTAGTGACGGTTATGGGTATCTTGTTTATATTTATGCCATTCCCCGGTTGGCCTGCTCAAAAGCGGGTAATAAAAGAAATAAACCGAAATTGTGATGTGCCTTTCGCATTAGCGATGCCGGAAAAGGAATTGCAGAACACTAATGAATACGTAAAGTATGAAGGTTTTGGATGTTACGATCTGGAAAATGACGATGTCTCTTTCAGATTAGCCGGTTATCCTGACACCCGCGATGAATATCATATCATCCAGATTGATTTCAAATCATCAAAATACGCCCTGATGGGGCTTAGGGTCGGCTGTTCGCTTGATATAGCGCATGAGGTAATGGAACAAAACGGCTATACGTTAAACGATTATTACTACAGAAAAAATGGCGTTGGCATAAACATCTACTCAGTCGATGGAGTCGTTACCTCTTTTTCCGTGTTTGTTAAAACTACTAACATACTAAAAGTTGTTTACTAGCGTCTTACCAAAGCGAGCGCTTCAAATATGTGTATTTAAAAAAGTCAATAAGAGTTCAAACTGATTTGATCTGCAACTTTGCTGGCTATTGTTAAATGAGATTAAAGCTCTTATTTCTCCGAGTAATATCGTCACGCCAAACCCGCCCAAAAACACGAAAGTGTTCATATTTAGATTACTATGTCCCACCAATAAAAGCCCTGTACAGGGCTTTTTTAAATTTTTTTACAATAAACAATTTAACGTGAAGTCGAAATGGAAAAATGCATTAGTTCGCTTTTAATATAAAGATGCGCAAAGTCTATACATCGGCCAAAGTCGTCGAATGCTTGCTGCTTAATATAAAAAATTGGCTCTCCTTCTTTAAGAGATAATACTTTGGCAACTTCTCCGTTCGCTGAAATAGCATAGAAGATTCGTTTGACTTTACTTATACGCAGTGAGTAAACCTTCTCTAAAAAATCGTAAATAGATTTGTTATCCTTATACTTTATATTGATATCCGGAGCAAGGTCGACAGGTATATTATCTATCGAAAACATTACAGCTTTATTAACCCTTTTACGCAGCCGTTTAATTGAGAACAAATCGATGCCAGCGGGAAAGATATCATTTAATTGTCCTTGTGAACTAGTCAATCCTCTATCCAAAATCGTTGTATCTATAGAACCGCCCTCGTTTTCAAGGCTGTCTAAAAAGGATATAAAATGGTCTGTTTCTATCTTGCATACGTTGCCGGGTTCACACACAAAAGTACCGCTGCCATGTATTCTTTTAACAATACCCTGGTTTGATAAATCACCTATCGCCTGCCTTACAGTACCGCGTGAAACTCCATGCATTTTCGCAATTTGATCTTCGTTCGGCAACTTGCTTCCTTCAGGATACACACCTCTGTCAATCTGCATTCTAATAGATGTTGCGATCTGCCTATATGCTGGAATTCCATTAGATTTATCAACCATTTCTTCCTCCAAAAACAAAAACATCTACATCATTATACATTTATACTATTACTGCGGTCAAATGGTATTACTTTGCTGGGTTTTGTCCATAATCCCGCTTTTTTATAAGATCTTTTTAAAAACTCATTGACAAAAGTTGAATTTTATATGATTATATAGCTATATAATTCATATATACGTCTATATGTATTTAAGTTAGCAAAGGAGAAAATCTTGATGAAATATGATGTAGTTGTTGCAGGCGGAGGAACAGCGGGTGTGGCTGCCGCGATATCGGCAGCGCGTGAAGGTGCAAAAACACTTGTCGTAGAACAAAACGGGCATTTAGGTGGCATTGCGGTTAGCGGAATACCTTTTTTAGGGTCTTTGGACACTAACGGGCAAGTAGTTAATAAAGGAGTCTTTCTTGAACTTGTTGAAAAAATGAAAGAACACGGCGCATGCTTAGGATATTCGACAGGCGCATACTGGAATACACCCGAGACGCCTGAACGATATCAGTTTTCACTTGTTTTATATGACCCTGAGTACTATAAATATGTCGCACAGGAATCTGTATTAGAAGCAGGCGCAGATATCTTATTCCATACTTATATCTCTGATGTAATTAAAGAGGCAAACAGCATAAAGGCAATTGAAGTAGTGAACAAATCTGGCAAACAGCTGATAGAAGCTAAAGTTTTTGTCGACTGCACCGGTGACGCTGATTTGGTCAATTATGCCGGAGGCAGGTTTATTGAAAACAATTCCAAGCAAAACTGTTCAATCCTATTCAGAATCGGCAATGTTGACCTTGAAAGGCTGATTGTCGACTTAAAAGAAGGAAAATCTATAAGAGGCTGGGGAAACTGGCATACACGAATAATAAAACAAAACAAAGTTGACCAAAATAAACCCTCCTTGGTTCATATCGCAGGACATATGGTTTTTGATTCTGAAGAACATGAAACAACTTTTACAGCAGTGTCTATGCGGGACGGGGAAATCTTCTTGAATGCAACCCGAGCCGCGGGACTATCGGGTGTGGACGCAAAGGATGTAACGAAAGCCGAAATTCAGGAAAGGCGGAATGTTATGCGTATTTTTAATCTTATGAAAAACAACATTCCTGCTTTCAAAGAGGCCGTGCTATTAACCACTTCTCCTATAGGTTTCAGAGAAACAAGGAATATACTTGGGGATTATATAATAACTAAGGAAGATGTCATAGGCAGCAGTAGATTCAGCGACGGCATTGCAAGAGGCGCATATCCTATTGATATTCATGACCCTCATGGCGGGAGAACTAAATTTACTTTTATACAAGACGGCGGTTCTTATGAAATACCGTACCGTTGTTTATTGCCAAAAGATATAGAGCAGGTAATTGTTGCCGGCAAAAATATATCCGCTTCGCATGAAGCAAATGGCAGCACAAGGATAATGGCATGTGTAATCTCTCAAGGCGAGGCTGCAGGCCTAGCTGCTGCCTTGTCAGTAAAAAGCAATCTTAGTCCACGGAACATTGATGTTGAGTTGCTGCGCAAGAAGCTTAATTTTGCAGAATAAATGCCTTTTTCAGCAATAATGACATACAAAAAGCGGGCGTAAAACTGCAAGAACATAAGCTATAGCAATCTCAGACTAGCCATTTAGTCCAAAAGGTATGATGGATTGACTGTCTTACGATTTTTATAAGATAGTCAATTCTTATATAAAGTTATATCTAAAATATATGAATGCATGTTAACAATTTACGATATTTCAATCCATTTTGATTCACATTTTTAATCGAACACATTTTAATATTTAAAATAAACTTGACTTAGATGCAGCTCTAAGTGGTATCATTATTGTAAGTTAACTATGATAGACATAGTAACGATTTGAATATGTTAAGGAGGCTATTAGAAACCATGAAAAAAAGAATGATTGGAAAAAGCTCTCTGGAAGTGGGATCAATCGGCCTCGGTTGTATGGGTATGTCCGAATTTTACGGCAAAGGAAATGAGCAAGAATCAATCAATACTATTCACAAAGCTTTAGATTTAGGAGTAACTTTACTGGATACCGCAGACATGTATGGAGTAGGTGAGAATGAGAAGCTGGTTGGCAAAGCAATTGCCAGGCGTCGCAGCGAAGTAGTTTTAGCAACAAAATTCGGAAATGTCCGCAGCCCAGACGGAAGTTTTCTTGGAGTGAGCGGCAAACCTGACTATGTAAAAAGCGCTTGTGAGGCCAGTCTTAAACGCCTTGGCGTAGACGTTATTGACCTGTATTATCAACACCGTGTGGATCCTGACACCCCGATCGAAGAAACAATAGGCGCTATGGCAGAGCTGGTACAGAAGGGCAAAGTACGATATATTGGCATGTCTGAAGCAGCGGCATTAACCATACGACGTGCACACGCTGTCCATCCTATAACTGCAGTTCAAACAGAATATTCTTTATGGAGCCGTGATGTCGAAGATGAGATCCTGCCGGCTTGCAGGGAGCTGGGCATCGGATTCGTTCCTTACAGCCCTCTTGGCAGAGGGTTCCTGACCGGGAAGATACAAACATTTGATGATTTTGCAGAAGATGATTTCAGACGGTATGTCCCCAGATTCCAAGGAAAGAATTTTATCAAAAACCTTGTCCTGGTAGATTACATCAAGGAGCTTGCCCAGCAGAAAAACTGCAAGCCGTCTCAGCTGGCACTCGCATGGCTTCTGTCTCAAGGAGAAGACATAGTACCTATACCGGGTACAAAACATATTTCTTACCTTGAGGAAAACGTTGGCGCTGTAAATGTCCGGCTAACTGAAGAGGATTTAAAGCGCATTGACGAGATTGCCCCGCAAGGCATTGCCGCCGGAGGGCGTTATGAAGATATGGAAGGTCTCAATATTTAAATAAATTTAAACTAAAGCTTCTATAAAAAAACGCCATCCGGCGCTTTTTTATATGTTATTTTATTCTTTTTTCTCTGATTCTTTAGCTATTTCCTCAACTTTTTCTATGACCTTTTCCGAAGCCTTTGTGGCTTTGATCTCTGCTTTCTTTGCCTTTACTTCTTTTTTAAGCGCTTTTTCTTCTGCCTCCACTGCTTTGAGTTCTTTTCGTCTTGCAGCGCTCTCGGCTCTTTTAACTTTTTCTTCGTCTTTCTCGACTTCCTCTTTTACCGCCTCAGATTTTCCTGTCAGCTTTTCTGCTTTAGCCTTTGCTCTCTTAGCCTTTTCTTTTTCTTCTTCACTAGCGCTTTCGCCAACCTGAGCCATTATCTCTGATATCTTTATCTCGCTCTCGAATTTTTCGAGTTTCTTCTTTGCCTTGTCCGCTTTTTCCTGAGCTTTCTTTACCTTTTCTTCTGCTGCGTTACTCTTCTTGGCAAGATTGTCAGCTCTTCTCTGCGCGCTTTGTGCTTTTTCTTGGGCCCGCATCTGCTTTGCATTCGCTTTGAATTCGTTTATTTCGTCCGCAGTCATTGAAGCGTCATATGCGCCTTTGTATTCGAGAACTTCGTTTTTATTTCTCGAAGCGAAAATGAGATAGAGAACTGCACCGACTACAAGCGCTGCGCTAAGTACCTGCGAAACTCTGAACGAACCCCACCAAAGGCTGTCCGTTCTCAGCCCTTCTATAAAGAACCTGCCTATTCCATAGCCGATAAGGTAGAGCGCAAATACTCCTCCCCTGACCTTTATTTTTGCCTTCACAGCCATAAGGACTATGAACACTATAACGTTCCAGGCAAATTCGTAGAAAAATGTTGCCATGTAGAACGTACCGTTTATTTCCACTGCTGCAGGAAACCACTGCCACTTTGGATTGGTTATGATCTCGCCGTGTGCTTCCTGATTTACGAAGTTACCCCACCTGCCTATAGCCTGTGCGATTATAAGGCTGGGAGCTGCTATATCCATCATCGTGCCTATTCTTACTCTTGTCCATTTAAAGAATATGAATGCAGATATTACTCCGCCGATTACCGCTCCGTATATTGCCAGGCCTCCGTTCCAAATAGCGATTATGCTTGCCGGATCTGACCAGTATGGATTAGCTCCGCTGGCATCCTGTGCGAATATTACATAATATAGCCTTGCGCTAATAATGCAGATTGGGATTGCTATCAGCATAAAATCCAGCACCATCTCTGCCCTGTAACCCCGACGTTTTGCCTCCATCACGCCTAGTATAACCCCCACGAGCAGCGCACATGCTATTATAACGCCGTACCAGTGTATGTTGATGCCAGTGCCGAAAAGATTCTCGACCGCTATCCTTGGATCTTTGTCTATCATCACAAACCTCCGAATTAGTAATCGTCTTTTGTATTATATTCTTTTATAACATCAGGGTCAAGGAAATAAAACCATTTATTACATAACAACAGCGCCCGGAAATTTATCCCGGGCGCTGCAATCACTAATCGTTTATTTTGCTTTTTGCCGCTTACTTTTCGTCTTTTTTCAGTTCGGCATTTGCTTTGCGGTTTCTTATCTTCCACTCGACCTTTGCATCAGCACTTGCTACTGTTACAAATACGTTCTCTACTCTGCCCTTCTCAAACTTGACCGGCGGTACTGTCGTGTCGCCGTCTTCGGGGTCTGTTAGCGTATTGCTTATGATGCTTCCAGCCTGTGCGCTCAATACTGAGTCATCATCATCTTCTTCGAATTCGACCTTCCTGCCTTTGCGGTTCTCATAACCCCACTGGATACTTATTGTTCCATCCGGGTTCTGAGTTACCTTCTCGACTATCGGCACTATCTTCAGCCAGAATGCCAGCAGCAGTATTAACAGTCCGATCCCCGGTATCAGCAGCAGCCACCACAGCCAGTTCGGACCGGCTTCAGGCGTCGCTTCCTCAGGAAGTGTCTCTGTGAACTGCGCAGTATAGGTTATGTCTCCAGTTATCGGCTCAACTACCGGTGACCATTCCAAGAATGTAAACGTTGTTCCATCCTCGTCCGCTCTTCCCGGTGTTTCTCCGTCGTATGTCGGCATTGTACCGTATACCAGCGAATCCTCTTCAAGCAGCGTTCCGTCCCAGTTCTCCCACCTTACGACATATTCTCTGCCGCTTTCGGTGTATTGCGCTGTGTACGTTACGTCACCCGTTACTGGATTGATTGCCGGTGTCCAGCCATCAAACGTAAAGTCGCTTTCAACTGAAGACTCTCTTGTCGGCTCGTCTCCGTCATAGCTCGGTGTTGCACCGTATGGTACATCCGAGTCTACCTCAAGCTGCGTTCCGTCAAAGTTCTCCCACGTTACCGTGAACAGCAGCGGATCATACTCTGCCTGAACTGTCAGGTCTGCCGTTACGTTGGTGTAGTCGGTATCCCATCCTGTGAACTCGTATCCTTCACGTTCAGGATCGTCCGGCGCATCTGCGTCACCGCCAAAGCCTACTACGTCTGTTCCAAGCACAGTTCCGTCAAAGTCTATGAACGTTACTGTGAACGTATCGATCGCCCATCCTGCTGTGAACGTCCTGTCACCTGTGCTGCCTGCCGGTATGTTATCTGTCGGTGTCCAGCCTGTGAATCCAAAGTTCGCTCTTGCCGGATCTTCCAGCGTTATCAGCGGGCTCTCTACTGTGTAGGTAGCCGGGTTTGCCGGGTCGTTTGTTCCGCCGTTCATTACGTACGTAATCGTGTACTCTATCGGGTCTGACCACGTTGCTGTGAACGTCTTGTTTCCCGTGCTGCCTGCCGGTATGTTATCCGTCGGTGTCCAGCCTGTGAAGTTGTAGCCTGCCCTTGTCGGGTCTGCCAGCGTTATCAGCGGGCTCTCTACCGTGTAGGTTGCCGGGTTGCTCGGGTCGTTCGTTCCGCCGTTCATCACATATGTGATCGTGTACTCTATCGGGTCTGACCACGTTGCTGTGAACGTCTTGTTCCCCGTGCTGCCTGCCGGTATGTTATCCGTCGGTGTCCAGCCTGTGAAGTTGTAGCCTGCCCTTGTCGGGTCTGCCAGCGTTATCAGCGGGCTCTCTACCGTGTAGGTTGCCGGGTTGCTCGGGTCGTTCGTTCCGCCGTTCATCACGTATGTGATCGTGTACTCTATCGGGTCTGACCACTGTGCGTGCAGTGTCAGATCGTTAGCAGGCATTGTATCGTTATCGAAATCCCACTCCGTTCCGCCCGTCTCTGCTGTGAACCAACCTTTGAACGTGTAACCAGTCTTTGACGATGCACCCGGATCAGTAATCAAAGTTCCGTAATCTACATCGTTTTCGTCGCTTACGTCTGTTCCGCCGTGCTCGTTGTACGTTACGTCGTAGTTGTTAACTGTCCACTGTGCGTGCAGTGTCAGATCGTTAGCGGGCATTGTATCGTTATCGAAATCCCACTCCGTTCCGCCTGTCTCTGCTGTGAACCAACCTTTGAACGTGTAACCAGTCTTTGACGATGCACCCGGATCAGTAATCAAAGTTCCGTAATCTACATCGTTTTCGTCGCTTACGTCTGTTCCGCCGTGCTCGTTGTACGTTACGTCGTAGTTGTTAACTGTCCACTGTGCGTGCAGTGTCAGATCGTTAGCGGGCATTGTATCGTTATCGAAATCCCACTCCGTTCCGCCTGTCTCTGCTGTGAACCAACCTTTGAACGTGTAACCAGTCTTTGACGATGCACCCGGATCAGTAATCAAAGTTCCGTAATCTACATCGTTTTCGTCGCTTACGTCTGTTCCGCCGTGCTCGTTGTACGTTACGTCGTAGTTGTTAACTGTCCACTGTGCGTGCAGTGTCAGATCGTTAGCAGGCATTGTATCGTTATCGAAATCCCACTCCGTTCCGCCCGTCTCTGCTGTGAACCAACCTTTGAACGTGTAACCAGTCTTTGACGATGCACCCGGATCAGTAATCAAAGTTCCGTAATCTACATCGTTTTCGTCGCTTACGTCTGTTCCGCCGTGCTCGTTGTACGTTACGTCGTAGTTGTTAACTGTCCACTGTGCGTGCAGTGTCAGATCGTTAGCGGGCATTGTATCGTTATCGAAATCCCACTCCGTTCCGCCTGTCTCTGCTGTGAACCAACCTTTGAACGTGTAACCAGTCTTTGACGATGCACCCGGATCAGTAATCAAAGTTCCGTAATCTACATCGTTTTCGTCGCTTACGTCTGTTCCGCCGTGCTCGTTGTACGTTACGTCGTAGTTGTTAACTGTCCACTGTGCGTGCAGTGTCAGATCGTTAGCGGGCATTGTATCGTTATCGAAATCCCACTCCGTTCCGCCTGTCTCTGCTGTGAACCAACCTTTGAACGTGTAACCAGTCTTTGACGATGCACCCGGATCAGTAATCAGAGTTCCGTAATCTACATCGTTTTCGTCGCTTACGTCTGTTCCGCCGTGCTCGTTGTACGTTACGTCGTAGTTGTTAACTGTCCACTGTGCGTGCAGTGTCAGATCGTTAGCAGGCATTGTATCGTTATCGAAATCCCACTCCGTTCCGCCTGTCTCTGCTGTGAACCAACCTTTGAACGTGTAACCAGTCTTTGACGATGCACCCGGATCAGTAATCAAAGTTCCGTAATCTACATCGTTTTCGTCGCTTACGTCTGTTCCGCCGTGCTCGTTGTACGTTACGTCGTAGTTGTTAACTGTCCACTGTGCGTGCAGTGTCAGATCGTTAGCGGGCATTGTATCGTTATCGAAATCCCACTCCGTTCCGCCTGTCTCTGCTGTGAACCAACCTTTGAACGTGTAACCAGTCTTTGACGATGCACCCGGATCAGTAATCAAAGTTCCGTAATCTACATCGTTTTCGTCGCTTACGTCTGTTCCGCCGTGCTCGTTGTACGTTACGTCGTAGTTGTTAACTGTCCACTGTGCGTGCAGTGTCAGATCGTTAGCGGGCATTGTATCGTTATCGAAATCCCACTCCGTTCCGCCTGTCTCTGCTGTGAACCAACCTTTGAACGTGTAACCAGTCTTTGACGATGCACCCGGATCAGTAATCAGAGTTCCGTAATCTACATCGTTTTCGTCGCTTACGTCTGTTCCGCCGTGCTCGTTGTACGTTACGTCGTAGTTGTTAACTGTCCACTGTGCGTGCAGTGTCAGATCGTTAGCAGGCATTGTATCGTTATCGAAATCCCACTCCGTTCCGCCCGTCTCTGCTGTGAACCAACCTTTGAACGTGTAACCAGTCTTTGACGATGCACCCGGATCAGTAATCAAAGTTCCGTAATCTACATCGTTTTCGTCGCTTACGTCTGTTCCGCCGTGCTCGTTGTACGTTACGTCGTAGTTGTTAACTGTCCACTGTGCGTGCAGTGTCAGATCGTTAGCAGGCATTGTATCGTTATCGAAATCCCACTCCGTTCCGCCTGTCTCTGCTGTGAACCAACCTTTGAACGTGTAACCAGTCTTTGACGATGCACCCGGATCAGTAATCAAAGTTCCGTAATCTACATCGTTTTCGTCGCTTACGTCTGTTCCGCCGTGCTCGTTGTACGTTACGTCGTAGTTGTTAACTGTCCACTGTGCGTGCAGTGTCAGATCGTTAGCGGGCATTGTATCGTTATCGAAATCCCACTCCGTTCCGCCTGTCTCTGCTGTGAACCAACCTTTGAACGTGTAACCAGTCTTTGACGATGCACCCGGATCAGTAATCAAAGTTCCGTAATCTACATCGTTTTCGTCGCTTACGTCTGTTCCGCCGTGCTCGTTGTACGTTACGTCGTAGTTGTTAACTGTCCACTGTGCGTGCAGTGTCAGATCGTTAGCGGGCATTGTATCGTTATCGAAATCCCACTCCGTTCCGCCTGTCTCTGCTGTGAACCAACCTTTGAACGTGTAACCAGTCTTTGACGATGCACCCGGATCAGTAATCAAAGTTCCGTAATCTACATCGTTTTCGTCGCTTACGTCTGTTCCGCCGTGCTCGTTGTACGTTACGTCGTAGTTGTTAACTGTCCACTGTGCGTGCAGTGTCAGATCGTTAGCGGGCATTGTATCGTTATCGAAATCCCACTCCGTTCCGCCTGTCTCTGCTGTGAACCAACCTTTGAACGTGTAACCAGTCTTTGACGATGCACCCGGATCAGTAATCAGAGTTCCGTAATCTACATCGTTTTCGTCGCTTACGTCTGTTCCGCCGTGCTCGTTGTACGTTACGTCGTAGTTGTTAACTGTCCACTGTGCGTGCAGTGTCAGATCGTTAGCAGGCATTGTATCGTTATCGAAATCCCACTCCGTTCCGCCTGTCTCTGCTGTGAACCAGCCTTTGAACGTGTAACCAGTCTTTGACGATGCACCCGGATCTGTTACGAGCGTTCCGAAAGCTACGTCGTCTTCGTCGTTAACGGACGTTCCGCCGTGCTCATCGTATGTAACGTCATAGTTGTCCAGTGACCACACAGCATACAGATTTACATTGCCGCCCGGTGTTGATGTCAGGTTGATTACGCTCTGTCCGTCTGTATATACAACAGCTCCGCCGTCCGAAGTTGCCCAGCCATCAAACACGTGGCCGGTGAATCCAAACGCATTCGAAGTTAAGTTTTTCGCAACTCCGTATACATGAGTACTCGGCGACATTGTGCCGCTGTCTCCTTCATTATCTATATAAGTAACTGTGTAGTTTATCGGCGTGTAAGTTGCTGTAAACGTCCTGTCCTCTGTTACAGTAGCAGGCATGCTCGGCCACCCGTCAAACGTGTACCCGCTGTCCGCTGTCACTCCCGGTGGCGTCGGGAACACCGAGCCATCAGACAGTGTGAAGCTGCTCTGCCCGTTCACCGTTCCGTGCGTTCCGTCGTTGAACGTTATCGTGAAGTCTTCCAGCCACTTTGCGTGTACTTTCACGTTGCCTGTGCTTCCAGCAGGTATGCCTGCTTTAGGCGTTGTATATGCAGCAGTCGTATACCATCCGTCGAACGTGTAACCTGTCCTTGTAGGTGTCAGGAATGTTATTGCGCTCGACTCTATCGTGTAGCTGCTCGGGTTGCCGGCGTTGTTAGTTCCGCCGTACAACTCGTACGTTATCGTGTACTCTACAGGCGTGTACGTTGCCGTATGGCTGTCGTCCTTCGTTACTGTCGAAGGCAGCGTTCCCCATCCGTCGAACGAGTAGCCGCTGTCCGCAGTTACGCTAGGTCCGCTCGGGTAAGGAGAACCGTCAGGCAGTGTGAAGCTGCTCTGCCCGTTCACCATTCCGTATGCTCCGTCGTTGAACGTTATCGTGTACGTATTTTGTGACCATGTCGCTGTATAGTCTCTAGCACCTGTAGAACCCTGATAAACAGTTACACTGGTCGATGGGCTTGATAAGTCTGTGCCCGTCCATCCTTCAAACGTGTAACCTGATTTAGTCGGATTGTAAAGTGTAAATGTTGGTGTCTCAATAGTATAGCTTGACGGATTCGGCATAGGATCAATCTGTATGCCTCCGTCCAGGTGGTACGTTATTGGGTACTCAATAGTATTATACTGAGCAATATAAGTCTGGCTGTGAGTAACAGTCGCTGGCGGCGTTGAAAGGTCTGGACTCCAGCCGTTAAATGTATACCCTGTGTTTTCATTTACATACGGAATAGACGGAAAAGGGGCTCCCGATTCAATATCGGTGAATTCAAGCGTGTCTAAACTCGTACCCTTTCCATCTAAATCGAACGTTATAGTGTATATATCTAAAGTAAAACCAAAGTAAACCGTTTCCGTCGGGTCGCTCGTTGTCAGCATTACTACTTCTGAGTCGCCTTGTATATACGCTGAATACGTCTTTCCGCCGGTATCTGTTGCCGTCGACTCCGTTACAACCGTATAGGTATCAGGAATCGTAAGCGCTGTACTACCACCATCCTCATAAAAGAAGCTCTTTATAATATAAGCTGTTGAAATGCTAGGTTGAACTTCACCAAGACTATTGACTGGCTGACCAACATCATTGACTCTATAATAGATTACATTAATTGAACCGTTACCATCGCTTACAGCAGGCACGGTAAAGTCACCGGGATCCCAGTTTTCATATGCAACTTTTTGCGCAGGATCTCCGTTAACATCTGTATAATTGACGTATGTATCCTTATTGGATGGATATATCTGACCGGGAACAGTAGTATTTAGATCCACCGTTACCTTATAGGTCATTTTTTCACCTTTCGGCTCTGTACCGTCATACTGCTCTTCTATTGCAGATATGGTCCATTTCAGCTCCCATTTGCCCAGAGTAGAATTGTATTCAAAATCAACCTCGCCTTTGGTTACGACAACATCGGCGGTTGCCGCTGCCGGCGTTCCTGCGAGCGCCCATGTCGGGCTGCCCGGAGTTGCTATCACGAGGTCCACATATACGCTCATCGGGTCTGAAACTGTAACGTCCTGTGCGGCGAATTTGATTTCGGAACCTATTGCGCTAAACACTCCCGAAAGGTCACCCGGGACTGCCGAATAATATTTGCCGCTGTCCGCACAGCTTTGAAGCACAGATGCTCCAGAGCTTGATATATCAAAGCCTATAGTATAGACATTAACGCTGCCGGTTATATATCCCGCTTCGTTTATTGTAGCAACAGAATTCTGTAATTCTGGATCTGGATTACTCAACCAACCAGAACCCAGCGCATCAAAGGTATATTCTCTACCCGACGGTGCCCATGTAGCAGTATATCTGTAAGCATATGTGTAGCTTGGATCACCACCGTTGCCCATTACACTCCCATAATCATATCCATTAGGGCTGTGGAAAAAGTCAGAATCATATTCGCTTTCTGTTGGATTCCAGTCACAAACCCAATATCCAGACCCGGTATACCACCTTTCATGTTCTCCTACTAATGTTGGAGAATCCACAACCGGCTCATAGCTGTATGTCGGGTCGCCGTCGCTCATTAAAACGATGTTCTTGCTGTCTGCAGAGCTTGATGCTATAAGCTGCCTCGCCATATAAAGTCCGCCCTGAATATTGGTCCCGCCGTTTGCCACTATACCATTTATCGCTCCGTGAAGCGCCGTTACACTTGACGTAAAGTTACAGTCAAGCTGCGGAACTCCTGTGCTGCCGCCTCCGTTTATCGTTACAACTGCTATCCTGATGTTGCCGCTGCCGTCAATAAGGCCGTCGACAAAATTGTTGGCTGCAGTTTTCATCTCACCTAATTTGCCATCCCAACCCATGCTTCCGGAGTCGTCAAGCACCAAAACGATATCCGAGGTCGATTCGGTATTTTTACCAAAGACTTCGAGCTCTATCTGGTATTCGCCCTGAGTCCCTGTGCCAGTTCCCGTCTTTTCAACGTAGACAGCGCCTTCTTCAGGCCATTCCGGGCCGGAAGAGCTGGCTCCCATAAAAGCAAAAGACTCCATCGACTGCAGACTGGCAGATGCCGGCACTCTAGGTATCGGCGCATCACCTATGTACTGCGGAGAACCAATCCCGTCGAGGTCTTCGAATTCCGGTTCCGCAGGCTTCGATTGCTGCTGTGAGGTTGGATAGTCGGTTATTACACCTTCCAGCATCGGGTAATCGGCAAGCAACGATTCCAATGTCGGATATGCCGTAAGAAACGATTCCAATGTCGGGTATGCTGCCTCAAGCTCATCTAAAGCAGCATCTATATCCTCTTGTGTATATTCATCAGTAAGCGCCGGCGCGTCTGTAGGCTCCGGTGCATCTGTAGGCTCCGGTGCGTCCGTTGGCTCCGGTGCATCTGTAGGCTCCGGTGCGTCCGTTGGCTCCGGTGCATCTGTAGGCTCCGGTGCGTCCGTTGGCTCCGGTGCGTCCGTTGGCTCCGGTGCGTCCGTTGGCTCCGGTGCGTCCGTTGGCGCCGGTTCATCCATTGGCGCCGGTTCATCCGTTGGCGCCGGTTCATCCGTTGGCGCCGGTGCGTCCGTTGGCGCCGGTTCATCCGTTGGCGCCGGTGCATCCGTTGGCGCCGGTTTGTCAGCAGCTCCAACTGGTGACATAGTACCGAAAACTAACAATAACGTCAGCAGTACTACAACAATTTTCCTAAATTTCATGACCCTTTCCTCAACTTTCATATGCAGTTTCTGAGAAAACAAAAACCGCTCTCAAGTAATGAGGCGGCCGAACCATCATAGCGATAAACACGCCTTAGACTTCATGCTTTGCGTCCCCGGCTTTCGCTCGGGTTTGCCTTTCACCAAGTTTCAGTTATCAGCCTGTTTATACTAAATCTTATTAATTGTCTAGAAACAAAAAACCGCACTCAAGCTGCGAGGCGGCCGAACCGTCATAGCGATAAACACGCTTTAGACTTCATGCTTTGCGTCCCCGGCTTTCGCTCGGGTTTGCCTTTCACTGAATAGTTAGTATAAATAAGCTATAAATATTAGTATATTTCTTTGATTATTCTATTCTTATTGATATAATATGTCAATAGCTTTTTTGAAAAAATACCATATTTTGTCCTTATTAGTGTAAATCCTGCTCTTTTACTCATTATATTGCTTTAAATGCTTATTTTAAATACTATTATAATCAATTTACTATTACTTTTTGCGATTTTTCTTACTATATAATATATAGCTCATACTTTCAAACCTGTTTGGTAAGTCAATAATCAATTCAAAATATAACAACAGCGCCCGGGAATTTATCCCGGGCGCTGCAATCACTAATCGTTTATTTTGCTGTTGCCGCTTACTTTTCGTCTTTTTTCAGTTCGGCCTTTGCCTTGCGGTTCCTTATCTTCCACTCGACCTTTGCATCAGCACTTGCTACTGTTACAAATACGTTTTCTACTCTGCCCTTCTCAAACTTGACCGGCGGTACTGTCGTGTCGCCGTCTTCAGGGTTTGTAAGCGTATTGCTTATGATGCTTCCAGCCTGTGCGCTCAATACTGAGTCATCCTCTTCGAACTCAACCTTCCTGCCCTTGCGGTTCTCATAACCCCACTGGATACTTATCGTTCCATCCGGGTTCTGCGTTACCTTCTCGACTATCGGCACTACCTTCAGCCAGAATGCCAGCAGCAGTATTATCAGTCCGATTCCCGGTATCAGCAGCAGCCACCACAGCCAGCTCGGGCCAGCTTCAGGCGTCGCTTCCTCAGGAAGTGTCTCTGTGAACTGCGCCGTGTAGGTTATGTCCCCAGTTATCGGCTCTACTACCGGTGACCATTCCAAGAATGTAAACGTTGTTCCATCCTCGTCCGCTCTTCCCGGTGTTTCTCCGTCGTATGTCGGCATTGCACCGTATACTACTGAATCCTCTTCAAGCAGCGTTCCGTCCCAGTTCTCCCACCTTACGACATATGCTCTGCCGCCTTCGGTGTATTGCGCTGTGTACGTTACGTCACCAGTTACTGGATTGATTGCCGGTGTCCAGCCATCAAACGTAAAGTCGCTTTCAACTGAAGACTCTCTTGTCGGCTCGTCTCCGTCATAGCTCGGTGTTGAACCGTATGGTACATCCGAGTCTACCTCAAGCTGCGTTCCGTCAAAGTTCTCCCACGTTACCGTGAACAGCAGCGGATCATACTCTGCCTGAACTGTCAGGTCTGCCGTTACGTTGGTGTAGTCAGCATCCCAGCCTGTGAACTCGTATCCTTCACGTTCCGGATCTGCCGGGGGAACAGCGTCGCCGCCGAAGCCTACTACGTCTGTTCCAAGCACAGTCCCGTCAAAGTCTATGAACGTTACTGTAAACGTATCGATCGCCCATCCTGCTGTGAACGTCCTGTCACCTGTGCTGCCTGCCGGTATGTTATCCGTCGGTGTCCAACCTGTGAATCCAAAGTTCGCTCTTGCCGGGTCTGCCAGTGTTATCAGCGGGCTCTCTATCGTGTAGGTATCCGGGTTTGCCGGGTCGTTTGTTCCGCCGTCCATTACGTATGTGATCGTGTACTCTATCGGGTCTGACCACGTTGCTGTGAACGTCCTGTTTCCCGTGCTGCCTGCCGGTATATTATCCTCCGGTGTCCATCCTGTGAAGTTGTAGCCTGCCCTTGTCGGGTCTGCCAGCGTTATCAACGGACTTTCTACCGTGTAGGTTGCCGGGTTTGCCGGGTCGTTCGTTCCGTCGTTCATTACGTATGTAATCGTGTACTCTATCGGGTCTGACCACGTTGCTGTGAACGTCCTGTTTCCTGTCGAGCCTGCCGGTATGTTATCCGTCAGTGTCCATCCCGTGAAATTGTAGCCTGCCCTTGTCGGGTCGGCCAGCGTTATCAACGGGCTTTCTACCGTGTAGGTCGCCGGGTTGCTCGGGTCGTTTGTTCCGCCGTTCATCACATACGTTATGTCATACTCTATCGGGTCTGACCACGTTGCCGTGTAGCTCCTGTTGCCTGTTGAACCCGTCGGTATGGTCACGCTCATCGTCGCGCTGCCAAGGTCTGTGCCTGTCCAGCCTTCGAAGTTGTAACCGGCCTTTGTCGGGTTTATCAGCGTTATATCCGCAGACTCTACTGTATACGTTACAGGATTAGTTCCCGCTACGCTGCCGCCGTCAAGATCGTATGTTATCGTGTACTCTATCGGGTCTGACCACTGCGCTACTGCTGCAGAGCTTTTCTGAACGTTGGCAGGATTTATACTAGGTGTATAGTTCCACTGTACAAATGTGTACCCTGTCCTTGTTGCACCTGGTTCTGTTACGCTTCCGCCAACATATGCATACTGCGTTGCAAGCCCTGTGTCATCAAGAGTTCCGCCGTTTGCATCATACGTTACTTCATATAGAGCTGACGACGCTTTTACTCCTGCATATACCCATTGGCTGTTATCATCATCGTACCAGTAGATCTTAACTGTCTCGCTCGATTCTACTCCTATCGGATTAGTCTCGAACAGGAACGGGTTTATCCAGCGGTTTGCCTCGCTGTTTACAAAGCCCAGGTCACCAAGCAATACTATCGTGCCTGTGCCTACCACTTCATATCCAACCTCTACCGGATAGTTGTCACTAACGCTGTCTTTATGATAGATTCTCCATTCTCTTAAGTCTGTCGGTCCGTCTCCGCTGCCCTGCATATACGTTAGATTGAATTTGTGGGCATCGTAGTATACCGTTACTGTCTTGTCCTCTGCAGGCATGTTGCCCGATACCGTTGCAATTGACGGTACATCGAACCCAAGAACTGCCGGTGAAGCTACACTGTACGGGTCGCCGTAATTATACGTCTGGCTGTACTGCGTTGCCACCACTGCATTGTTTGCTCTATTTAGGTAGTTTATCGTCAATGTGTAGTCTATTGCTTCCCACTGCGCTACTGCTGCTGAGCTTTTCTGAACGTTGGCAGGATTTATACTAGGCGTATAGTTCCACTGTACAAATGTGTATCCTGTCCTTGTTGCACCTGGTTCTGTTACGCTTCCGCCAACATATGCATACTGCGTTGCAAGCCCTGTGTCATCAAGAGTTCCGCCGTTTGCATCATACGTTACTTCATATAGAGCTGACGACGCTTTTACTCCTGCATATACCCATTGGCTGTTATCATCATCGTACCAGTAGATCTTAACTGTCTCGCTCGAATCTACTCCTATCGCATTAGTCTCAAACAGGAACGGGTCTGTCCAGCGGTTTGCCTCGCTGTTTACAAAGCCCAGGTCACCAAGCGATACTATCGTGCCTGTGCCTACCACTTCATATCCAACCTTTACCGGATAGTTGTCACTAACGCTGTCTTTATGATAGATTCTCCATTCTCTTAAGTCTGTCGGTCCGTCTCCGCTGCCCTGCATATACGTTAGATTGAATTTGTGGGCATCGTAGTATACCGTTACTGTCTTGTCCTCTGCAGGCATGTTGCCCGATACCGTTGCAATTGACGGTACATCGAACCCAAGAACTGCCGGTGAAGTTACACTGTACGGGTCGCCGTAATTATATGTCTGGCTGTACTGCGTTGCCACCACTGCATTGTTTGCTCTATTTAGGTAGTTTATCGTCAATGTGTACTCGTCCTGCGTGTACTGTGCTACGTACGTGATGTCTGCGTGTACCGCCGTTGTGTCTATCGTAGCTTTGCTTAACAATGTCGTCCCGCCGTCGCTGCTCCAGCCGTCAAACTTCCAGCCAGTGCGGCTCGGATTGCTCGGCGCTGTTGCGCTGTCGCCGTCGAGCACCGTCTCCGGTGTTCCTATAGTCGTATTATCGTAGTCCTTGAACGTTACCGTATAATCGTTCAAGGACCAATGAGCATGTAACGTAAGATCATAAGCAGGCATGGTATCCATTACGAAATCCCACTCTGTGCCGCCCGTCTCTGCTGTGAACCATCCTTCAAAAGTATGCCCTTCCCATGTAGAATTACCAGGATTGTTTATCAAAGAATCGAATGGTACGTTTTGCTGATCAGCAACCTGCGAGCCTCCATGCTCCTCGTATGTTACATCGTAGTTGTCCTTCGTCCAAGTCGCATTTATCGTAACATCTTGTGCAGGCATCTTCGTCGGGTGTATATCCCAGCTGTCGAAAACATAGCCTGTTCTAGTCGGGCTAGACGGATAATCTATAGTTGAACCATAATCAACCATATTGTTTGAAATCTCTCCGCCGTATCCATTGTTGAATATAAGTCTGTACTGGTTAATCGTCCACTTAGCTACAAAAGTTACATTGCTAGATGGCATTGTGAAGCTATTGCCTCCCCAATAAATTCCTGCAACCTTAGCTGATTCCCATCCTGCAAAGGTATAACCCTCTTTTTGAGGAACTTCAGAACCGACTGCTACCATATCGCCCGCATAGTGTCCTGTGCTGTCTGTAGGCATAGGTGAACCTGCATCTTCTCCATTTCCGTCGTATGAAACCGAATATGTCGGACTGGCTGTAAGTGTGCTTGTATCAGATTCTGTTACCGTTGCATTGCCCATAACTGACAGCCATTGTACTGAACCCCCTACAACCGGTTCAAGAGCTATGGCATCCTTTTCTGAAGAGTTGCCGGTTATGCTTGCCGTAATTGTTACATTTTCACCAGGATCGGAAGCAAGTTCTAGTTGATACGGAAAAACATCATCTGTAGGATCTGGATCTGTAATAGGAGTAACAGTACCGTGAGATGAATTTACCTCAAAGCTGCTGTAAGTCCCTGTTGCCGTAACATCAAACAGATATGTATCCGGATAAGCCGGGCCATAATATCCATCCGGTTCGACAGTAACTGAAAATGCTGAAGTTGATGACCTAGGGCCTACTCCAGATAATAGTATATATTTTTCATACATTGCAAGCGCTGCCGCAGCTCTTTCATTCTTTTTACTGCCGTTGAATTTAAATGTCGGATTATTTACACCATGAATGACATGCCAAATAGCTGCCTGTGCAGCTGCAAAACTTGCTTCCTCTTGGTCTTTCTGTGCAATCCCGTCAAATATAGAGCTGTCTAGGCCAAGTGCTGAAGCTATTTGAGATGGTGAAAGCCCGTTGCCTGAAGATTTTAGCATTATTGCCCGAACACGCTCAGCAGGAGTCCCAAGATAGGCATCCAGTGAGGCGCTAACATATGACGTGGAATGACTATAGTTGTGCAGCATATCTATGCAGAATGCCCCAAAGTCTATATTCCCAGCTCCAGTAACAGTAAAGCTGGCAACAGTTAAATCTCTCCCTCCATCAAAACTTACTTCACCAACACTCTTTGTTATCTGCACTTTACTATATGGGTCACCCCATGCAGATGCAGTTGTTGGCAGGAATGCTACCAGCAGTAAAACTGCCAGTAAAACCGCAAATACTCTTTTTTTCATTATTCTGTCCTCCATTTTTCGGAGCAGTTTCTGAAAAAATAAAAACCGCTCTCAAGTAATGAGGCGGCCGAACCGTCATAGCGATAAACACGCCTTAGACTTCGTGCTTTGCGTCCCCGGCTTTCGCACGAGTTTGCTTTTCACTGAGTTCTATTCCTTTAGCCTGTTTATACTTAAATCTATATTTGTCAGAAACAAAAAACCGCACTCAACAAGATGAGGCGACCGAACCATCGTAGTACTTTTTAGCACCTTAGACTTCATGCTTTGCGCCCCAGGCTTTCGCACAGGTTTGCTTTTCACTGAAAATTAGTATAAATAAGCTATAAATATTAGTGTAATCTTACAATTAAATTGTATTCCTGACATTAAAATAAGTCAACAGTTTTTGAAAAATAATAAGCTGAAAAACACAAAAATTCACGGAAAATTCATGGTATTATATATATTATATAGTAGTATTTGCACTTTTTGTACATATTTCGGTTTTTTAAACCCGTTATATTACATTTTTGTAATTATATTGCCTTTAATATTATATATTGTCTTTTTTTACAAAAACTATTTGATTTTAATTAAAAACCCCTTATATATATAAAGGAAAGAAAATTTTTTATTTAACCTTTTTATCATTGACATCAGTATGTGTTTGTGATAAATTATCAAAGGTGCTCGAAAATACGGCTTAATAGGCCTTTTTTAGATTGCCGATAGATAATTATGGAGGCATACAAGAGATGCGTACTAAGATAACACTTGCTTGCACCGACTGCAAGCAGAGAAACTATGACATGATGAAGAACAAAAAAAACGACCCTGACAGGATTGAACTGAAGAAGTATTGTCGTTTCTGCAAGAAGCACACAGTACATAAGGAAACTAAGTAGTATTTGAGCAAGGAATAAGTATATTTTATTTTGAATTAGGATGTGAAACTTATGGCAAAAACCAAATTGCTTGGAAACGATAGAAAAGAAAAGCTTGAACAGCAAAAGAAAGCTGCCAAAAAGGCCAACCGAAAAAAGCGCAAGAGCCCGGCGAGGTTTTTTAAGGATATTATTTCCGAGCTTAAAAAGGTTACCTGGCCAACATGGAAGACGCTGCTTAAGTATGCAGGCGCTGTTATAGCTTTCATACTTGTTATGGCTGTTTTCACAGGTCTTATAGATATTGGCCTGACATCGTTATTCAACTTGTTAATCAATAGATAAGGAGACTTCGGCTTTTTGTCGGAGCTAATTGGTATGTCTGAAGAAAAAAAGACAGGTGAAGTAGTAGAGTCACCGGAAGTCGTTGAAAACCAAATAGAAGGAACCGAAGAAACTGAAGAGAGAAAATCTTCCGAACCGCATGGTGTGTTTATTAAGCAGGAAAAGACCGACACGCCCCGCTGGTATGTTATACATACCTATTCCGGTTACGAAAACAAAGTTAAGGTGAATCTTGAAAAAGCTATAATTAACCGCGGCTTTGAAGATGTTATCCTTGAAGTCAAGGTTCCTATGGACGAAACCATCGAGGTTAAAAACGGCAAGAAGAAACATGTTATGAAAAAGATGTACCCCGGTTACGTCATGGTCAAAATGATCCTTGATGATGAGACTTGGTATGTCGTTAGAAATACAAGGGGCGTTACAGGATTTGTAGGCCCCGGTTCCAAGCCCATCCCCCTTACTGATAAGGAAGTTAGAACTATGGGCATAGAGGATGTACAGATAAAGCTCGATATTGAGATCGGAGACAACGTAATGGTAACCTCCGGACCGCTTGAGAGTTTCATTGGCATTATTAAGGAAGTACAGCCCGAGAAGCAGAAAGTAAAGGTTGTCGTGTCGATGTTTGGCAGAGACACTATTGTAGACCTAGACTTTGTGCAGATAAAACGTTTATAAAGAGGATCTCCTCTTTTAACAAGTGGGAGGAATCAGCCGCCAGTTCGGAGATAATTCCATTTGTACCACATTAAAAGTATTTAGGAGGTGTAACTATGGCAAAAAAAATATCAGGTTACATTAAACTGCAGATACCTGCAGGAAAAGCAACTCCTGCCCCGCCTGTAGGCCCGGCTCTTGGTCAGCACGGCGTCAACATAATGGGCTTTTGTAAGGAGTTCAACGAAAAAACAGCAAAACAGGCAGGATACATCATCCCTGTTGTGATCACGGTGTATGCAGACAGAACGTTCTCGTTCATAATGAAGACACCACCGGCTCCGGTTCTTATCAAAAAGGCCATCAACCTTGAAAAAGGCAGCGGCGAACCGAATGTTAACAAAGTCGGAACTATCACAAGAGCGCAGCTTAAAGAAATTGCGGATATAAAAAAGCCGGACCTTAATGCTGCAAGCGACGAAGCGGCCATAAGCATGATTGCAGGAACTGCAAGAAGCATGGGCGTGACAGTCGTAGATTAGTGGGAGACCAGTTACTGGTCGCTATACCACAAGGAGGGTGTAATGAAAAGAGGAAAGAAATATCAGGACAGTATAAAAGCGTTCGACAAATCTAAGTTGTATGACCCGGAAGAAGCATGTGCTCTCGCAATCGACACTGCAAAAGCAAACTTTGACGAGACAATTGAAGCTTCCGTGCGTTTGGGTGTTGACCCGCGTCATGCCGACCAGCAGGTCAGAGGGGCTATAGTACTCCCCCACGGAACAGGTAAAAGCGTACGTGTCCTTGTTTTTGCAAAGGGAGACAGCGAAAAAGAAGCTAAGGAAGCAGGAGCCGATTATGTAGGCGGCGAAGAGCTCGTAGAAAAAATACAGAAAGAAAACTGGTTTGAGTTTGATGTCTGTGTCGCAGCTCCGGACATGATGGGCGTTGTTGGTAAGATAGGCCGTGTCCTTGGACCAAAAGGCCTTATGCCAAACCCGAAATCGGGCACAGTTACAAAAGATGTAGCAAAAGCTGTCACGGATATCAAAGCGGGTAAGGTTGAATACCGTGTTGACAAGTCTGCTATTATCCATGTCGTTATAGGCAAGAAGAGCTTTGGTACAGAAAAGCTGATGGACAACCTTCAGGCTCTGATGGAAGCAATCATCAAAGCAAAGCCATCTGCTGCAAAGGGAACATATATGAAAAGCGTAGTGCTTTCGTCCACAATGGGCCCTGGCGTCAAGGTGAACAGTACAAGATTCTTAAACTAGAATCCGCTTGACAATTCTATCGTCTGCTGATAGAATAGTTCGAATTAAATAATCCTTAACTGCCCGAAGACAACAGGTGCCGGCAAACCGGCTTAAAGGAGCCTGTCGAGGAGAGTTGCAACGAGAAGATACCCTTTTTGTGCCGCTTTCCGGTGCGAAAAGGGTTTTTGATTATATCAAAAACAAGAAGGAGGTGTAACGATTGGGAGAAAAGGCAATTGAATTAAAAAAACAGGTCGTTTTAGACATCAAAGAGAAAATGGAAAATGCCCAAGGCATGGTTTTCTATGATTATCGTGGATTGACTGTTGCCGAAGTTACCGAGCTGAGGAACAAGTTCCGTGAAGCTGGTGTAGAGTATAAGGTCCTTAAAAACTCTATGCTTAAGCGTGCTGCAGAAATGCTTGAACTGGAAGGCCTGGATGAATATCTGGTTGGCCCCACCGCAGTTGCTTTTGGCTTTGACGATCCTGTCGGGCCTGCAAAAGTATTAGTTGAATATACAAAGAAACTTAAAAAGACTGAAATCAAAACCGGTGTTTTAGGCAAACGTATAATCGGTATTGAAGAGATCAACAACCTGGCTGAGCTGCCTTCAAGAGAGCAGCTGCTAGGAATGCTGGCGGGAACACTGAATGCTCCGATTACCGGATTTGCACGCAGTCTGTCCGGCATAATCAGCAAACTTGGATACGCACTTAATGCTGTAAAAGAACAAAAAGAAGCCTAAACCCGGCTAAAAAAGGGAAATAAAATTTTTAAATATTTGGAGGAAAAAATTAATGGATAATAAAGCTATTTTAGAAGCAATTGAGAAAATGAGCGTACTTGAACTTTCAGAGCTCATCAAGGAAATCGAAGAGAAATTCGGCGTAAGCGCTGCTGCACCTGTTGCTGTTGCTGCTGCCGGCCCGGCTGCTGGCCCGGCTGCTGCTGCTGAAGAGCAGACAGAGTTTGATGTAGTGCTCAAAGAAGTCGGAGCAGAGAAGATCAAGGTTATCAAGGTTGTTCGTGAGATCACAGGCCTTGGCCTCAAAGAAGCTAAAGAAGTTGTTGACGGCGCTCCTAGCACAGTTAAAGAAGGTCTTGAAAAAGACGCTGCTGAAGCTGTTGTTGCACAGCTCAAAGAAGTTGGAGCTACTGCAGAACTTAAATAGTAAAACTTTTTCAAAAGACCGGCCGCAAATATATGCGTTCGGTCTTTTTTCATATTGATTTATATGCGGCTTAATGATAGAATGTATAAAAATAAGTTAGTTGAAGTAAACAATTTATGGGATTTGATACGCATACCATTTTAATAGCTTTCGGGCTAACACTTTTTGCCGGTCTCTCGACTGGCATCGGCAGTCTTATTGCGTGGACCTGCAAAAGAACAAATACACGCTTCTTATCAGTTGCACTTGGATTTTCCGCCGGTGTTATGATATATGTTTCGTTTGTCGAGATACTCGCCGAGTCCAATAAGCTTCTTTCGCAGACTCTTGGTAATGTAAGCGGAGGATGGGTAACAGCCGCTGGTTTCTTTGGAGGCATACTAGTTATAGCTCTTATTGACAGACTGGTTCCCGCTGCTGATAACCCGCACGAAATGAGGTATGTGGAGTCTATGAGCGAGGACGGCGAGACCTGTCCGAAGAGAAAACGTCCGGCTCCGAAAAACCCCAATGCCTGCGGCCCGAAAGACTGGATACCTTCGGCCGGTCAGCATGGACACGGCCCTCACCATCACCACCACACGAAACTCATGCGTCTTGGTCTTTTTACTGCTATAGCTATAGCGATTCACAACTTCCCTGAGGGAATTGCTACTTTCGTAGCATCTCTGCAGGACGCTTCACTCGGAATAACCATAGCAGTAGCCATAGCTATCCACAATATACCGGAAGGCATTGCCGTCTCAGTGCCGGTATACTTCGCAACGGGCAGTCGTAAAAAGGCTTTTTTATGGTCTTTGATGTCCGGGCTCTCTGAACCGCTGGGTGCGCTGGTTGGTTTCGCAGTACTCTCCGCCGTCATGAACAATATTGTTTTTGGTGTGCTTTTTGCTGCAGTTGCGGGCATAATGGTATTCATATCACTCGACGAACTGCTTCCAACGGCAAGAGAATACGGAGAACCTCATCTTTCGATATATGGTCTGGTAGCCGGAATGGGCGTAATGGCAGTCAGCCTTCTATTATTCATATGAGATCTATATGTTCAGTTAAAACACCCATAGGACGTTTTAGTGCGCTTTATGATAACGGTGTTATACACCGTGTATTTTTTCCTGACGAAGCATTGCCAAGCGGAATCATTACGGATAACAACCTTGATTTTGCAACCCAGATGGCTGAGTATTTCGAAGGGCAGCGCAGAGAATTCGACCTGCCTATGTTTATACCCGGCACACCCTTCAGGCAGGATGTTTACAGGGCTACTATGATGATACCGTACGGCGAAACAGCCTCGTATGCGCAGGTCGCTTTTGCGGCGGGCTACCCAAGAGCGATGCGTGCCGTCGGGAGCACCATGAAAGCCACTATCCTTCCAATAATAATCCCCTGCCACCGTGTCGTTCACAAAGACTACAAAAAGAAAGCTTACCGCGGCGGTCTTGGTATAAAAGAATACCTGTTAGACCTGGAACAACGTTATAAATAGCTGTCGAAATAAGGAAATTAAACACCATAAAAGTGTTTTATTTTTTTTATACTGTTTATATATATTGATAGACAGAAATTTATAAAAGGGCCGGTATAAAAGTGCAGACAACATTACTAAACGATTTGCTCCAGAAAACGAAGGAGTATAACGCCACGGACCTGCATATCTGCGCAGGCAGCCAGCCGCTGATGAGGGTCAACTCCAGACTGATGGAGGTACCTGGTACCAGTGTGCTCTCAAGCCAGGACGTAAAAGATATTATAATGCAGAGCCTTGACGAAGAAAAGCTGGAGCATCTTAAAGAAAACAGAGTCATCGACTTCTCTTATTCCATTGCGGGATTTGGAAGATTCAGATGCAACATATATATGCAGCGTGGCACCTATGCCGCTGCTATTCGTATGCTTCCGCTTAGTATACCGGAGTTCACTACTCTTGGGCTGCCCGAAGAGATACTTGATTTCACCAGGCTTTCAAGTGGTCTTGTATTGTTTACAGGAGCTACCGGCTGCGGTAAATCTACAACACTTGCAAGTCTTATAGACGTAATAAATCAAAACAACCGATATCATGTGCTAACCATAGAAGACCCTGTCGAATATCTCCATAGTCATAAGCAGAGCCTTGTTACACAGCGTGAAGTTGGCGACGATGCTCTCTCATTCGCTTCGGCGCTAAGGTCTGCGCTGCGTGAAGATCCTGATGTTATCATGGTTGGCGAGATGCGTGATGCAGAAACAATGGCGATAGCTCTCTCTGCTGCAGAGACAGGACATCTAGTTTTCTCTACTCTGCATACGGTCGGCGCTGTAAAAACTATAGACAGGATACTTGATTCGTTCCCTACTGCCCATCAGAACCAGATACGCTCCCAGCTTGCAACAGTACTGCAGGGAATCGTATCTCAACAGCTTCTGCCCAGCGAAAAGTATAACAGGCTCATACCAGCCTGTGAAGTTCTGTTCTCTACACCGGCGGTAAGAAACCTTATTCGTGAAGGCAAACAGTATCAGATAAAGAATATAATACAGACCGGAAAAGACCTTGGTATGTATTCGCTGGAGCGTATGCTTGCCGAATACGCCCGGGATGGCATAATTGACGAGAAGACAGCAAAGTTAAAAGCACAAGACATAAGACTTTTTGAGCAATATCTTGAACTTACAAAGCATAAAGGAGAGATAGCATGAAGAAACTAAAGGCACTGCCAACGAGCGAACTTATTTCGCTGTCCAGGCAGCTTGCGCTGGTAATAGATTCGGACCTTGCACTTTATGAAGGCCTTCTGCTCATTGGTGAGCAAACGAGGCTCAAAGCTACAAAACAGCTTATTGAGAGAGTATCAGGACGTATAAACGAAGGCTCTTCACTGAGCGAATCTTTTGCTGCTGAAAAGGAGCTCCTTCCTGATTTCTTTATCAACATGGTGACTGTAGGCGAGCAAAGCGGTAATCTGACTAAGGTTCTTGAAAGGATCGCAGATTCATACGAGAAAGAAGAGAAAGTATCTTCAAAGGTTATGTCTGCAGTAACATACCCTATCATACTTTCAGTACTCATGATATGCGTGATAATACTGCTGCTGGTTGAAGTATTACCAATGTTCAACGACGTGCTCTCTTCATTGGGCGGACAGATGCCCGGCATAACAAGAGTTCTTATGGATATCGGAGCGTTTATAGGCACATATTTCTATATATTCCTGGCTCTAATCGCCGCAATAGCGCTTGTAGTCATAATAATGCGTCAGTCCGATAAAGGCAGGCACTTTCTTGATTCGGTAAAGCTTGCCTCCCCCATCCGCAGAAATATCGTGAAAAATATAGACTGCGTTCGTTTCTCACGAAATCTGGCAATGCTGATACGCAGTGGTATAGGAACAGCTGCCGGCGTGGGTATGGCGGCAAAAACTATGTCTAACTATAAACTTAAATACATGGCGGCAAAAGCAGCAGAAAAAATAAACCAGGGCACTTCGCTTAAAAATGCACTCAGTGAACTCGGGCTTTTTTCCGGGCTGTTGCTAAGAATACTTGCAGTAGCCGAAAGCACCGGCCATACGGACGACATGCTGGACAAAGCCGCCGACAAGATTGAAGAGGAGCTTGATGCAAGGCTGACAAGACTTACGACTGTGCTTGAACCTGCGCTTATAATAGTGCTGTCAGTCATAGTAGGCATAGTGCTTGTATCGGTGATACTGCCGGTAACTACAATAATGAACACAATAGGCTAGTTATGAAAAAGATAAACCTGTCACTCGTTTCAATAATAGTTTCCCTACTGGTCATTGCGGCTATAGTTGTTGTGATCTTTGTTAGCTTTGACCAAAAGGAGCTGACAGACAGGCAGACGGAGCTTGTAAGAGACAGTGTAGTAAGCTGTGTCGTGCAGTGCTATGCGCTTGAAGGGCGCTATCCGGACGACCTTACATACCTTCAGCAAAACTACGGACTGCAGCTTGATACTGACAGGTATATATACCATTATGATAAATTTGCCTCGAACATACTGCCGGATGTGCAAGTGTTCGCAAGGCCGGGAGAGTGAGCGGTATGCGCAGTAAATCTATCGGAATAGAAACCATCACAGTTATGCTGTTGCTTGTACTATTTGCTTTCGTAGTTTTTATAGTTATTGATGCCGGCTCTAATGCCTTTGAGGATATAACGACCGATAAACAGAGCACGATGAGCGCAAGGGTCTCGTATTCTTATATAAGCATGAAAGTAAAACAGAACGATACTGTCGGAGCAATCAGCGTAGAGCAGACGCCGTTTGGTGATACGCTTCGCATAGACAATGGTGACTACTCAACATACATATTCTATAGTGAAGGTGCACTTTATGAGTGCGTTACAAAAAAGGACAGCTCACCCAGCGTGGGTGCAGCAAACAAGATATCCAGTCTTGACGGTTTCACAGTTTCTATGAAAGACCACGCGCTGTTTATTGAATGCATATTCGAGCGTGGCGATGGACCGCCGGATATAGTCAACGGCACTGTTGGAATGAGGAGCTAGCTAAAGCATGAAGATATTTAAAAATGCTAAAAATAAAAAGGGCTTCACACTTGTAGAAGTTATCATTTCGATAGCGGCTCTTGGTCTGATATGCGCAGTACTGCTACGCTTGTTCGTGCTTTCTAAAGACACCAACAGAGCAGCGGGCGAAGCTCAGGAAGCAGAGCTGTTTGCCTCTACCACTATAGAGAGCATCGTATGTGCCGATACCATCGAAGCTGGTTTTAATGCCATTGGTATTGAGTTTGATGAATCAATAACACAATACAGCTATACTGACGGCGAATATACTGCCGATATAGAGATATACGGAGAGGATGCTGACTACCCCGGCACGCTGTATGATATAAGCGTATCAGTCACGCAGGACGAAAAAGAACTTTCCGGCATAAGCACGAAGAAATATGAACAGGAGGTAGCTTATGAGTAAGATATTTAAGTCTGAAAAGGGAGCTTCTTCCATACTCGTGATACTGCTTTTAGTGGTTCTTGTCGTTTTCGGCGTGGCTGCGCTTACTACAGCGCTCTCCAACGTAAGGCTTGGACAGAAAACTGCCGACTGGAACGATAAGTATTATTCTGCAGATGCCAAAGCGAACGAGGTGTATGCACAGATAGACAGAACCGTAGCGCAATGGCAAAAAAAATACAACCCTTCAGATAATGAACTAAGCAGTATAGCTAATGACTTAAATGTTGATATACAGACGGAAAAAACCAATAATTCAATTGAACTGAGCTATGAAGTTTGGGAAGATGATGTTGGTATAAGCGTTGTTCTCTCTTACAGTATATTGGAGGATGAATTTAAAATAATAAGATATAAAGCTATGCAGGAAAAACGGTAGGCAGAATGAAGAAAAAGCTGATTATTATACTGGCACTTATCACACTGTCATTCATATTTACAGGGTGTGAGCTGCCCAGTTCAGTTGAGAATATGAGCTATGATACTCAGCCAACACTTAACCCCGAAGAAGCTTCGAAGGAGGACATCGAGGCTTTATTTGCTAAACTCATCTCACGTCCGGAGCTTGTTCCAAATGAGATACCTGACGAGATCATAAGCACAAAATATGTAAACTTGGGGCTGCTTCAGATATACTACAAAAGTGAAACCGATGCAAAGCTAAAACTTCAGGTGATAAAAGACGATAATCGTGTTGTCTACAATCTCTCCGGAGACGGAAGAGTGGAATCTTTCTCGCTCCAGTACGGTTCCGGAGAATATAAAGTCAGAATAATGGAGAACATAAGAGATGACGAGTACCTTGCAGTAGAATCAAAGATATTCGAGGCGGATATAGATGACGATATCGTCGTTTATCTCAATTCTATACAGAATATTGACTGGAACTATGAAAAACTGCCGATACAGGATGTTCCATACATAGTATACGATTCACTGGACGAGAACAATGACGAACTGCTTTATGACTGCACGGAAGACCTATATTTCTTTGCAACAGATAATATTAAATATGACTATCAAAAGGCAGACACGCTGCCGTATGATTATCTGCCCGACATAGAAGAAACGTATATCGACAAAACGGGCATATGCTACGATTATGCTGCGCTTTACGCTTCCATGCTAAGGAGCATTGGCGTTCCCGCGAAGCTGGTCAAAGGCTATATGACTTCTAATCCCGATGTATACCATGCATGGACGGAAGTCTATATCAACGGTCGCTGGATGATACTAGACCCGACTATGGGCAGTGGAGAGTTCGGTAAATTCACGCTGATAGACGCTGAAAAGAACGCTGACAAATATATAAAAGTATATGAATATTAGATCTACCATAAAAAAAGCCTCCGTTCAATATTGAGCGGAGGCTTTTCCAGTTTGTTTATTTCTTAGGTTTTTTAGCGTAGTCGCTCATAACCTCTTTAAGAATGTCTACTGTCTCAGTCGAATCTTCAAGGTCTTTCTTTAGCTTGCTGATCTCGGCTTCAAGTGCCATAACACGAATTGATTCGAGCTCTTCACTCATCCTCTGCTGTGCTATGGTCGGTCCGGCCTGCATCATCTTGTCTTTCTTGCTGACGCCCGCCTTGCTCTCTTTCATCTCCGGCTTGACCTCTTTTACCAGATACTCTTCGTCAACATATTCATTGAATATTCCACGTTTTACATATGTCGTATGCAGGAACTCGTGAGACTTATGGCTGTTCGGATAGTCAAGGAATTCTTCGTAAAGCTTCTTTACCGAAGGATTCTCATGCGATTTACGCAGCGCCTTTCCTTCGTCTTCGTTGTATATCGCTTTCATGCGCTTTGTACGTATATCCGGATCGTCCGACCTTGGCTGCCCGCCGCCGGTTATACATCCGCCCGGGCATCCCATTATCTCTATAAAGTGATACGGTGATTCTCCACGTTCTATCTCGTCCATAAGCTTCTTGGCGCCCGCAAGACCGCTTGTTACAGCAACTTTAACGTCTACACCTTCAAGGAATGCAAAGTCCGGTACTGCACCTTCAATCTTTATAGTAGCTGTTTTAACCTGTTCCAGCCCTACTATCGGGGTTACGTGCAAGTCTTTGAACGGAACTTCTCTGCCTGTTACCAGCTCGTATACGGTACGCAGAGCAGCTTCCATAACACCGCCTGTTACGCCGAAGATGTCTGCAGCGCCTGTGGAAAGACCAAGCGGATTATCAAACTCACGGTCTTCGAGAAGATCGAACATTATGCCCGATTCCCTCATCATGCCGCCAAGCTCTCTTGTCGTCAGAACTGCGTCAACATTCGGGATACCATCGTTCATCATTTCGTTACGGCTTATCTCAAATTTCTTTGCAGTACACGGCATGACTGACACTACGAACAGATCTTTAGGATCCGCATCAATCTTTTCTGCATAGAATGATTTAACGAGCGCACCCATCATCGTATGAGGCGATTTGCATGTCGATAAGTGTGCCAGCTGCTGCGGATATTTATGCTCAATAAACTTTATCCAGCCCGGGCTGCATGACGTTATCATCGGAAGAGTTGTTTCGCCGCCTGTAAGCGCCGCTTTTACTCTGCCGAGGAACTCTGTACCCTCTTCCATTATCGTAAGGTCGGCTGTGAAGTCAGTATCGAATATATCGTCGAAGCCCATGAGTTCAAGACCCTTTGCAAGCTTGCCTGTCACCCGCGAACCCGCCGGGAATCCAAACTCTTCGCCTATTGCAACGCGGATTGCCGGAGCTACCTGAACGACAACACGCTTGGTTTTGTCGGCCAGAGCATTCCATACGGCTCTTGTTGAGTCGGTCTCTTTGAGAGCTCCAACCGGGCAGACCACGGTACACTGACCGCAGAATGTGCAGTTCGAAGTACCTATCGGAAGGTCGAATGCCGGCCCGATAATTGACTGGAACCCGCGGTTCTGAGCGTTTAGTATACCCGTTTCCTGTATCTCGTTACACACTGTGACACAGCGTCTGCACAAGACACACTTGGACATGTTTCTCGTTATCGAAACAGTGGTGTCTATGTAATACTCGGAGTGCTCTCCGTCGAACCTTGTTTCGTTCACACCCAGTGTATTTCCAAGCTCCTGAAGCTCGCAGTGCTGGTTCCTTGTGCAGCTAAGGCAGTCTTTATCGTGGTCTGAAAGCAACAGTTCATAGAGAACACGTCGAGAGTTCCTTACTTTCTGCGTATTCGTATGCACAACCATGCCTTCTCTGACTTTCGCAAGGCAGGAAGCCTGAAGCGTTTTTGCTCCTTCTACTTCGACAACACATATCCTGCATGAGCCGAACTTATGTATCTTGTCGATGTGGCAAAGGCTCGGTATCTGTATACCTACCGACTTCGCCGCTTCCATTATCGTATATTCCGCCGGAACAGTCAGATTCTGTCCGTTAATCGTTAAATTAACCATTCTTACTGCCTCCTTTCACAATGCAGACAGCGCATAGCTTCTGCCATTGCATTAAGCTTGTGATAGCCTCTCTTTACCTCTTCGAAAGACTCTTTGCGTGTCTGTAAGTCGAGCATCTCCATGTTGAAGCGCTTATGCGCAACTACGTCGTCGGGAGTGCTGGACGTTGGGATGTTTATTGGTTCTCCCTTGTTCAGCTGTCCCTTCCCGCCGAGATACTTGTCTATCGACTTAGCGGCATTCTTTCCGTCCGCTATAGCTCTTATTACTTCGTCCGGTCCTCTTGCAACGTCTCCGCCTGCAAAAACGCCGGCCATTGATGTCATCTGCGTGTCGGTTTCAGTAACAAATGTGCCCCATTTTGTCAGGTCTACTTCATCTTTGCATATGAACGGGAAGTCGGCACATTGGCTTATCGCCGGAATGACCATATCTACATCCAGTTCGTAGTTGTCTCCCTCTAACCAAACACTGCGGCGTCTTCCGGAATCGTCGAACTCCCCAAGGCGCATTTTAGCACACTCTATCTTTGATAAGTGTCCATTGTCGTCTGATATAAACCTTACCGGATTCGTAAGGTCAAGTATCTCTATACCTTCTTCGATTGCTTCAGCGATCTCTTCCGGTTCTGCCGGCATAGCATCTAACGTTCTTCTATACATTATGGTAACTTTATCAGCACCCATCCTCAGCGCTGTTCTTGCCGAGTCGATAGCCGTGTTGCCGCCGCCGATAACTACAACGTGTCCTTTGACTTTTACGTCTTTTGTAGTGTTTACATTCTTAAGGAATGATATACCGTGAAGTACGCCTTCAAGGCTTTCGCCGGGAATGTTTATCTTCTGAGGCAGCTGTGTACCCGTTGCAATGTATATCGCATCGTACTTCGCTTTAATCTCGTCGAATTTAATATCTTTGCCAACTTCAGTATTCAGATGTATATTTACGCCCGCCTGTTCTATCAGCTTAACTTCTGCTGCAAGAACATCTTTAGGCAGCCTGTACTGCGGTATGCCGTAAGCGAGCACGCCGCCTGCAACATCATGGCTTTCGAATACGTCTACGTTATAGCCTATGCGTGTCAGATAGTATGCACATGTAAGACCTGAAGCTCCGCCGCCTATAACAGCAACGCTCTTTCCGTTTTTCGGGAATACTACGTCGGTCGAATACGGTTCGCTGTGCTTTAGCGCATAGTCAGCAACAAAGCGCTTAAGCTCGCAGATTGCAACCGGTTCGTCTACCGTTCCCCTGCGGCATTTGCTCTCGCAAGGCCTTGTGCATATCCTTCCGCATATAGCAGGGAACGGATTCTCCTGCCTTATAAGGCTGTAGGCATCGTTGAATCTGCCTTCGGATATCAGCGCCATGTATCCCGGAACGTTTACATTTGCCGGGCATGCATTCTCACAAGGAGATATAAACAGTTCGCTGCAAACGCCGGCTCTGCAGTACTTGTTCTTAATATGCTCTTCAAACTCTTCCCTGAAATATTTAATAGTACTAAGAACAGGGTTCGGAGCTGTTTGTCCAAGGCCGCACATTGCAGTTTCCTGTATGGTTTCACCGAGCTCTATAAGAAGATCGATGTCGCCTTCCTGGCCTTCTCCCACTGTAATGCGTTCGAGTATCTCGAGCATTCTCTTTGTACCTATACGGCAGGCAGTACATTTTCCGCACGATTCATCCTGTATGAAGTCCATGAAGTATCTTGCCGTGTCTACCATACAAGTATCTTCGTTCATGACAATAAGTCCGCCGGATCCCATTATTGCGCCGAGCTTCTTTAATGTTTCGTAGTCTGTCGGTACGTTTAGATTCTCGTTTGTTATACAGCCGCCGGAAGGCCCGCCGATCTGTGCGGATTTGAATTTCTTACCATCCTTTACGCCGCCGCCGATCTCAAATATTATGTCACCGAGAGGTATACCTATTGGAACTTCTACGATACCGGTATTTACAACGTCACCGGCAAGCGCAAACACTTTTGTGCCTTTGCTCTCATCTGTACCAAACTGTGTATACCACTTTCCTCCGTTTTGTATTATAACCGGAATGTTGGCAAGGGTTTCTACGTTGTTTATTATAGTCGGTTTGCCGAAAAGGCCTCTCTGGAACGGGAACGGCGGCTTCTGTTTTGGTTCACCACGTTCGCCTTCTATTGAAGCCATTAGTGAGGTTTCTTCACCGCATACAAATGCGCCGGCGCCTATCCTTATCTCAATATTGAAATCAAAACCGCTTTCGAATATGTCTTCACCCAAGATACCGCATTCTCTAGCATCTTTGAGCGCCGCTGTCATACGCTCGACAGCTATCGGATATTCAGCACGCACATAGATATATCCTGTGTTTGCGCCTATGGCGTATCCGCCTATCATCATTCCTTCTATTACGCTGTGAGGGTCGCCTTCTATGATGCTTCTGTCCATGAATGCGCCTGGGTCGCCTTCGTCAGCGTTACACACTATGAACTTTCTGTCAGCATCCTGCTTCTGGCCTGCTTCCCACTTTATTCCCGTCGGGAAACCGGCGCCGCCACGTCCTTTTAATCCGGATGTCTTTATCTCTCCGACGACATCTTCAGGCGACATTTCTTTGACCGCTTTAAACACAGCGGAATAACCGTCATTCGCAATATATGCATTTATGCTTGAGTATTCTATGGTACCGCAGTTACGCAGTGCTATCTTGACCTGATTCTTAAAGAAGTTTATATCATCGATTAGAGGCACGAATTTTTCAAGCGATTCATCATAGAATGTGTATTTCTCTATCACTTCACCGTTTACGATATGGGCTTTTATTATCCTTCTCGCCTTTTCTTCGGTGAGGTCTGTATAAAATATGCGCTCTGGAAGTATAAGCATTACCGGCCCTACAGCACATGTTCCCATACACCCTGTTTCATAGACCGGAACGTCTTTTGAAAGCCCCAGGTTGCTTAGCTCATCGATGACTGCGTCCCGTATAGTCGCACAGTTCGATGAAACACAACCGGCACCTGCACAAACATAAACACGGTGAGAGAATTTTTCCTGCAGTTCTTTATACTCTTTTTGAATATTCTTAAGCTGTTCTAAAGTTTTAATAGCTTTCATTTTCTCCACACCCCCTTAAGCCTTTGTGTATTCACCGAGTATTGAACCCAGTGTATTAGCGCTGACCTGCTTGTATACGACATCGTCTATCATCATTGCAGGAGCAAGACCGCACGCTCCGATACAACGTGCAATCTCAAGTGTGAACAATCCGTCATCCGTAGTTTCTCCAATGTCGATTCCGAGCTTGTCCATAAGTCCTTCTACTATCTTCTTGCCTCCGCGAACATAACAGGCCGTACCCATGCATACCCTTATCGTATGCTTGCCCCGTTTCTTGGTTGAAAAGAAAGAATAGAAAGTTACAACACCCGATACTTCCGAAAGCGGAAGATTGAGCTTGCATGCAATATGCCTCTGAACTTCAAGCGGCAGATACCCGTATATCTCCTGTGCAAGGTGAAGAATCTGAATAAGATTGCCCTCTTTATCCTTGTATAGGTCGATTACATTATCGATCTGCTCATAAAGCTGTTCTTCGCCGGGTTTACCGCATTCGCAGCAATGCGAATCTTTAGTGGATTTAGTACTCATCCTTACCTCCTGACGCATGTTTATTTTGTTGTTTTTTGTGTCTTATCCGATATGTTTGTTAAAATTATATCAATTGATTGTGATGGATTTATGATAATTTCAAATTAATTTAAGCTTTTTTTATACGTATTTTTAATTTTCTTCACACATTCATCATATTTACGCCTTTTTATTGATGTTTTTTGTTGAAACTATTAATTTAGTAGTATAAAATAGTATTATCAAATCTTAAAGGATCGTGAATAGATTGAAAGATACTATTATTCTTATTGTCAGTCAGGACACAAACATCCGTACGACTGTAAGAAGGCATGTCGAATCACATAAATATCTGCTGGAAGAAGCGGCTGACGGCATCTCTGCTTTAAAGCTTCTGCGACGCAATACCTATGATGTTGTAGTTGTAGACAGAGACCTGCCCGAGCTTGATTCATGGTATGTTTGCAGAAATATAAAAAAAAATACCGGCACCCCAGTCATAGTTCTTTCCAATCATTCTACCGAAGAAGAGATGCTATCCTACTTTGAAGCCGGCGTTGACGATTTTATGCACAAACCCTTCTCCTGCCGCGAGCTTGTTGCGCGCATAGAAGTTATTCTGCGATATACCAAAAGCATATCCGAAAAACCGCACAATATAAATTATGAAGGTCTTTATATTGATATAAATTCACATGAAGTTTCTATAGATGAAAAAGTTGTGAAGCTTTCACCAAAAGAGTTCCTTCTGCTTCAATACCTCGCTAGCCATCCCGGACAGGCTTGCAGCCGAGAAAAAATACTAGAAAAAGTATGGGGAACTGATTTCTTCGGGAGTGACAGAACTGTTGATACCCATATCAAATCGCTTCGTCATCGGATAGGGCCTTATGGTAACCTTATATGTACAGTATGGGGCTGCGGCTATATATTCAAGTCTCCCCCGGTAGTTAAATAGAAATACTTTCTATCGCTTCACCCGCTAACGTTTAATATATATATCTGTACTGCATGTCGTAAAGCTCAGGGTCCGTAAGCCTAGCATGAACAACAAAACGCATGTTGTCTTTATGACTGTTTGTGCATGTCGACAGTGTTAGCACAACATCGCTTCGGGAAAGCACTATATCCGTTTCAAAATCGCTTTTCTGTTGGAACACCTCTATGAATTCCAGCCACTTGTCTCGGTCTGAAAAATCTGTAACAAGATAGTTGAAAGAAACAGACATCTCATATGCCGCAAAAACCTCGAAGACATAGCTGCCATACAAAGTATCTATATTGATGTATCTGTTTTCTTTAAAGAAATCTTCATCCTGATATTTTGTGAGCTGCTGGAACATCGTCTCGTTTTTCATGTTATGACCATATACTATCTGGTGCGCTGCCTGATACATGTTGTTAAGGTCACACCTAAAGTCCAGAAATATGCTGCCGGGATAACTATACTCCTTATAAAAATCCTTGTCCATATAATAGCTGTTGTCATCCGCCTGCAGTATCGGGTAGTCAATATCTGTGTTTTCGACTTTTATCCAGCCGACTAAATCGTTATTCTGTTCATACAGCTCTTTAAATGAATCCTGCATCACCAGAGGTTTCGGGGTTTTTATAGGCCCAGTCGTTACAATGGGCGTCTGAATAGGAGATTCAGTCTGAACCTGCTCCGTTGTCTGAGACGCTTCTGTCTGTGGCAGACTTGGCTGGGAAGGACGGCTGAACACGAAAAAGAAAAAAAGAGCCGCAGCCAAAACAGCTATACACCCCCCCAGCAGCGTCCAGAAAAGCACCGTACTTCTCGTCTGTCTGCTTGGGCGAAGTGTTTTTTTTGCTTTTTCTCTATTTGAAAGCTCTTTTTTGCTCATATTCTTCCCCTTAGGTATTTGCATTATCATATCATAAAAAAGTATAAAATTAAACTCTGCTACAGACGCAATAACATCAAATGAAGCGTTGCTATAGAGAGCAGATTTTTGGTACAATCTTCATATAACAATTTTTTATGGAGGCATTAATGGACGTATTACTTGTCGGCGGCGCAGGAGGCTTGGGAAGCGCTGTTGGAGAATATCTTGCGCATAGAGGCTTTCGTGTTTTTTCATGCGATATAAAGAAGCAAAGAAACAGCCATGAAAACATAATTCCTGTTTATATGGATATTACAGAACCCGCAAGCGTAGCTAAAGCTTTTGATACCGTCTCTTTCAAGACCAGCAATCTTTTTGCAATAATTTCGATTGCCGGAGTTTTTTCCATGGATTCTATCGTAGAGATCCCCGAAGAGAAGTTTAATAAGATACTCGAGATAAATCTCTCGGGTATATACCGTGTAAATAAAACGTTCCTGCCTCTACTGGAGAAGGGCGCACGCATAATAATAACCACCAGCGAAGTTGCCAGCCTTAAGCCATACCCGTTTAATGGTATGTACTGCATGACAAAGACTGCTCTTGAGTGCTATGCGGATACACTTCGCCTTGAGCTGCAGTTTATAGGCATAAAGGTCATAAACATAAAGCCCGGGCCGTTCAAGACGGATATGTTGAAAAAAACAAATACAGAGGCGGAAAAGCTGGTTGAAAACACAGAGCTCTTCAAAGTTGGTACAAAACAGTTTGTCTCTATAATAAACTCTAAAAAAGGCGTTGCAAAAGACCCTAGCGTTTTAGCAGAAGTTTATTATAAGGCCCTGACATCCAAGCACCCAAGATTCACTTATTATAAGAATGCAGGGCTGGGGCTCAAAGCTTTCAGCAAACTCCCCCGCAGGCTGCAGGCCGCACTAATACAGCTGGTATTAAAAGAAAAATAAAAGAAGCAACCAGCATTGATTGCTTCTCATATGGAAAAGCCCTTTATTTCATCAGCTTTAGCATATCGTTTGTGAATGCAACAGGGTCTTCGATGCTGAGCCCTTCAATAAGCAGTGCCTGATTATACAGCAGATGCGTATATAACTTCAATTTATCCTTATCGTTCTCCTGAGCTGATTTCAACACTTCGAACACTTCATGGTTCGGGTTGATCTCCAAAACTTTTTCAGCCTTCATGCCAGGATTATCCGGCATGCTTGCGAGCACTTTTTCCATCTCTATCGAAAGCTCGCCTTCACTTGCAAGACATACTGGATGGTTTTTAAGCCGCTGTGATGCGCGAACTTTAGAAACCTTGTCTCCGAGTATTTCTTTCATCTCGTCGAAGAGTTCCTTGTTCTCTTTGTCATCCTTTTCGTCCTTCTCATCTGCCTCGAAACCAAGATCGCTTCCTGAAACGGATTTGAACTCACTGCCCTCATATTCCCTCATCATACGGATAGCGAATTCGTCCACGTCGTCTGTGAAATACAGTATCTCGTAACCCTTGTCTGCAACAAGCTCTGTCTGAGGCAGTGCAGCTATCCTCTCGTTCGACTCACCCGCTGCATAGTATATATACTTCTGGTCTTCCTTCATACGTTCTTTATACTCAGCCAGTGTGACCATCTTCTTTTCTGAAGAAGAATAGAACAGTATCAGATCCTGAAGCTCATCTTTGTTCATACCATAGCCCGAATATATACCGTATTTAAGCTGACGCCCAAAGGTCTCAAAGAATTTTTCGTAAGTTTCCCTGTCCTTTTCAAGCATATCAATCAATTCTGACTTTATCTTGTTTTTAATATTCTTTGCTATCAGCTTCAGCTGCCTGTTGTGCTGCAGCAGTTCTCTTGAAATATTAAGCGAAAGGTCTTCTGAGTCTACCATTCCCTGAACAAAGCCAAAGTATTCCGGAAGGAGGTCTTCGCACTTTTTCATTATCATAACGCCTGATGAATAAAGTTCCAGCCCACGCTGATACTCTTTTGTATAAAAATCAAACGGTAGACTGCCCGGTATATAAAGGATCGCGTTATAGCGCACTGTTCCTTCCGCTTTTGTGTGTATATGGCGTAGTGGTTTGTCGAAACCATATCGCTTTTCGCTGTAGAAGTTCTCATAGTCTTCATCGGTCAATTCGCTCTTGTTTTTGCGCCAGATCGGCACCATACTGTTTATTGTTTCAACTTCACTATAGCTTTCGAACTCGTCGCTGTCTTCCTTCTTTCGGCTTTTTTCCACATCCATCTTAATAGGATAACGTATGAAGTCGCTGTATTTTTTGATTATCGACTGAAGTCTGTACGTATCCAGATAATCGTCATAGTTTTCCTCTTCCGTGTTTTCTTTTATGTGCAGCGTTATAGTCGTGCCGACTTCCTGCTTTTCGCACGGTTCAATAGAATATCCTTCTGCCCCTTTCGACACCCACTCAAAGGCTTCGTCACTATGCAGCGCCTTTGATTTTACGCTTACTTTGTCGGCTACCATGAACGCAGAATAGAAGCCCACGCCAAACTGGCCTATAATATCGATGCCGTCATGTTTCTCCACGTTCTTTTTAAAATCCAGCGTGCCGCTCTTTGCTATTACGCCAAGATTCTTTTCCAGCTCTTCCTCGGTCATGCCAATGCCTGTGTCTTTGACCGTCAGTGTCCTTGTTTCCTTGTCCGCTTCTATGCTTATATAAAAATCGTCTTTGTTGAACGAAATACTCTCGTCGCTGAGAGCCTTGTAATATATTTTGTCTATTGCGTCGCTGGCATTTGAGATAAGCTCACGTAAAAAAATCTCTTTGTGCGTATAAATGGAGTTTATCATAAGGTCCAGCAATCTTTGTGATTCCGCCTTGAATTTCCTTTTACCCATAAAAAAAGTCATCTCCCTGAATCGTTGATTTTAGCACTCCTTAGCCGAGAGTGCTAACATATATACTTTACCATCTTCTATATTTTTGTCAAGGCTGTGAATTTTAACAAATTGTAAAAATCGGAAACCCAGCCCGTTTCTGTATTGCAGATTTATCTATAGTTTAAAAGCAATCGCCCGCATTCTCTTCGCTTTCAAAGTCAACTTCTACAGTCACATGCTCAATGCCCATGTCTTGCGCCGTGTCTCTTACTTTCTTTTTCATATTTATGATTTCGTTTCTGTCTATATCATCACTTACCACAACATGCAAGCTGAGCAGGTTCTTTTCTCCGTCAAGAGACCAGATGTGTGTATGATATACTTTAAGTGCATCTGTTGCCTGCTTGACCTTCTTTTCCACTTCGTCTATCGATATGCCTTCGGGAACGCCCTGCAGGAATACTTTCCATATCTTCCATAGATTCTTCACAACGTTAAATAGTACAAACAGGGTAATGAGCACTGATAGTATAGGGTCAAGTATCGGAAGGTCCGCAAGCATCATAACCAGAGCGCCTATAAGAAGTACAGCCCAACCAAGCACGTCCTCCAGAAGGTGCCATGAAACGACCTTTTCATTCAGCGAAGAACCTCTCCGAAGACGTATCACGGCTATTGAATTAACGACGATACCGATCACGGCAAAAATAAGTATACCTTCCGAATTAACAGGCTGTGGATTTATTATTCTCGGCACAGACCTTGTTAGTATGAAAACCGAACCAGCCACGAGTATGAGGCTGTTTACAAGTGCACCCAGCAGAGAGAACCTCGCATAGCCAAACGAAAACTTCTTGTCCGGGCCTTTTTCCGAAAGCCGCTGCAGATACCACGCCAGGCCCAGCGAGAAAGAATCGCCAAGGTCGTGCAAGGCATCCGAAAGTACAGCAAGGCTATTTGTCCATATGCCGCCCGCTACCTCCAGCACAGTGAAAGTAAGGTTTAAAAAGAAAGCAACCTTTATATTCTTCTGTTTTTCGTTTCCGTGTACATGTGCCATTTTCTTGTCCGCCGCTTTCATCACATTATACTAATACTCTAACATTTTGTTCATGTTTGTCAAGAAACGCTGCGCCCACCAAATAATTGCTCTAGTAAAAAAAGAAAAAGCTGCCATATTTCTATGACAGCAGGTGAAAATATATGAAAAGCTACTACTCTTATACTTTTATAACTTCGATACCCATCTTGGCTATCGCTTTTAATTCTTCTTTGTCTGCCTTTTTGTTCGTGACCAATGTGTCTATGCTCGTGATCTCATCAATATGGGCAAATCCTTCTCTTGCAATTTTGGTATAGTCCGAGACGACTATTATTTGGTTTGCCCTGCTGACCATCTGACGGCTGACTTCCGCCTCCAGATAGTGGTAGGTAGTGAGCCCGCTTTGTACGCTCACACCGTCCACAGCCGTGATCATCTTGTCCGCTTTATATTTTTTAAGCTGACACAGTGCGTCGTCACCATACGTAAAGTGATAGCGGGGATCAAGGCTTCCGCCAAGAAGTATCACGTTTATATTGCTGTGATAGCTGAGTTCTTCAGCCGCTTGCAGCGAATTGGTGACTACCGTTAAATTCTTAACGTCGGTTATCTCCGTTGCTACGAAATACGTCGTCGTACCCGAGTCAAGCATCAGCGTATCACCGTCGCTTATCATGCTCCTTACGGCTTTGGCTATCTGCATTTTCTCTTCCCTGTTGACGTTCATCCTGTCGTTAAGAGACATATTACAGTAAGCTTTCCTCGTGCCCACAGCACCGCCGTGAACACGAGTAAGCATTCCTTCAGCTTCAAGCTCACTCAAATCATTCCTTATCGTAACTTCGGATATACCAAAAGTACGGGAAAGGTCAGTTACCTTTACCTTGCCCTTCTTCTTGAGCATTTCTAAGATACTTTGTCTTCTATCGTCTATTCCGATTTCTTCGATATGAGCTTCACTCATTTTTTTCTACCTTATCCTTATTAGTCGATCTTTACCCATTCGTCCTTCTCTGCAGATTCATAGCATTTTTCCATGACGTGCTGGATATATGCGCCCTCTGCAAATGACGGTGTAGACTGTTTGCCTTCATATGCGTTGTTAATAAAGTTGAACAGTGCATGTGCGTGCGGACGTGTGAATCCAAGCGTAAACTTAGGGTTCGGGAATGCTCCGCCCGGCTTCTCGAACTTACTCATCGTATCGATGCGTGTGAAGCCTTTGTTGCCACCGTAAGGGCCCTCTTTAATGGTGTTGTCGTAGAACTCGAGGTATCCAGGATCCATACTGTTGAACCTAAGAGCGCCTTTTTCTCCGTGGATCTCGAAACGAAGCTCGTCATCGCATCCGCTTGCAACTTTGCTTGCTTCTACGATACCTTTAGCGCCGTTCTTCATCTTGAGCATCGTCAAGCTTGTGTCTTCGCCCTCTACCTTTACCATATCTCCGTCTCTGTTCGGTCTCTGGTCATATGCAATATCGAGCATAGTATATACGCTGTCGTACTCACCGAGCAGGCTGTACATTACGTCGAATGCGTGTGAGCCAAGGTCCAGAAGAACTCCGCCGCCTCCGAACTTTTTGTCCTGTTTCCAGCTAAGCGCTTTCATCGGGTTGGTACCGCTGGAATGTAGATAACTCGTCCTGAATAAATAAGTCTTGCCTATCCTGTCTTCGTCTATCAACTTCTTTGCAAGCATGGTTGCAGGATAGAACCTCATCTGCAGCGCCATCTGCGTCGTCTGGCCTTTTGTTTCTTTAAGAACTTCAAGAACTTCTGCGCTCTCTTCGCTGTTTGCTGTGAGCGGCTTGTCACAATAAACGTGCTTGCCTGCCCTAAGAGCTTTTATAACCAGGTCTTTATGGAAGACGTTAGGCGTGCATACGCTCACTACGTCTATCTCGTCGTTGTTTATGATGTCGTCTGGGTTCATAGTTGCAAACTCGAAACCCTGCTGTTCTTTAGCGGTTTCTGCAACTCCCGGCACTGTGTCACAGATGCCTTTAAGCTTAATCGTATACGGTAAGTCAGAGTAATACAGTGGTATGGTCTTGTAGCCATACGTGTGCATTTTGCCCATAAAACCGTAGCCTATGACGCCTACACCAATCTCTTTCATTTCAAATCTCTCCTTAATCCTCTATAGAAAACACTAACTATTAGACTTCCGGCAAGGCATTGTGCCTTGCCGGAAGTTTTTTTAATATCCGAGCTCTTTGCAGGTTTCTGCAATAGCTTCTTCGATTATATCCATGCCCTTCATAGCCATGTCGTCTTCCATTATCATCGGAGGAGACATCCTAAGTATATGGCCGGACGGAACCCATGCAAGGCCTTTGTGGAATGCCTTCTGATAGACCATCTTGCCAGCCTGCTCAAACGGCTCTTTTGTTTCTTTGTCTTTTACAATCTCGATAGCGAGCAGGCAGCCTTTGCCCCTTGCATCGCCGACTATAGCGTACTTTTCTTTAAGTTCGTTCATCCTGCCAAGGAAAAGCTCGCCAAGATGCGTTGAGCGCTCGTTTAGGTTTTCCTCTTCGATTACTTCAATTGATGCAAGTGCAGCCGCACATGCCATCGGATTGCCGCCATAGCTTGAAGAAGCGCTGATGTTCTCTACAGCTTCTTTATATTTGTCGCTTACGCACATCGCTGTAACAGGGAATCCGTTTCCGAAGCCTTTGCCGAGCGTTGTGATATCAGGCGTAACATCCCAATGCTCCATGCAGAACATCTTACCCGTTCTTGCCATGCCTGAAAGGACCTCGTCTGCAAATAGCAATATGCCTTTTTCATCGCACCACTGGCGAAGCAGAGGCATGAAGTCATCCGGAGGAACGACACTGCCACCCCAGCCCTGAATAGGCTCGAGAACTACTGCAGCAACGTCCTGTGCTGTTTCGTTTACATACATCTTCTCTAAAAAGTCGATATATTCTTTGCCGCTGTCAGGATTCTTTACAGGTATATTCGGTCTGTACGGATTAGGTCTTGGTGCAAGATAGAACCCCGGCGCCCTTCCGCCTGTTGTCTTGTTAACTATTGCACAGCTTACAGCACCCTGAGTTTTGCCGTGGAAGTCTCTCCAGAATGAAATGAACTCCGTTTTGCCTGTTGCAGCCCTTGCACAACGCAGACCGGCTTCAACTGCTGTTGTTCCTGAGTCATAAAGCTGAACTCCGTTTAAGTCTCCCATAGTTACACTCGCAAGCTTCTCAAGAAGCGCCGTTTTAACAGGTGTTGAGAAGTCGTGGCAGTTCATCAGCTGATTAGCATATTTTGCAACAGCTTCGCTGATTTTCGGATGGCAGTGGCCAAGACCAGTAACATATATACCGGATGAGAAATCTATATATTCATTGCCGTCAACGTCTGTCAACACGCAGCCTTTACCAGATTCGAATGCAACCGGAAACAGTTTAACCTGACTTGAAAAACCCTTCATTATCTTCTGAGCTCTGCCGTGAATATCCTTGGATTTAGGACCGGGAAGCTCTGTTTTGATGTTTGGCACGGTGTTAATATCAACCTTTGCCCAATCTTTATCGTACATTGTATCCTCCTTATGTTTTGGTTTTGAATTTCTTTCGTTTCTATTTTACTTTAAATTCGTTTCACTGTCAATTATATTATAAGTCTTTTTTGTTAAATTCCTGTTTTCTATTTGAAAATATTTATTTACACATTAAAAAAGCCCCGCAAAAAAAAGCAGGGCTGTGAAAAACCGCCTTATTTATGTTCTATATAATCGTAATATAAATCTTCAATAGTCTTTGTCTTGCCGGTTTCCCTATACCCGTCGGAGAAAAAGCATATAGGCAGATTCCCTCTCGTTTTGTGGTGATTTATACACTCACAGCATTTGCCGAATCTGGGGCAGTCTGTTGCGGCACAAGGACAGTTAATATTGTTACTGCAGGACATCTGCTTCCTCCTTACTTGTTCTTCATGAAGTCTGCATATGCAGCTTCAATAGAGCGGTCATAAGTTGCCTCTCCTTCTTTTGAGAAAAGGCATCCCGGGAGTTCCCCTCTGCGCTTGTGATACGCTATACATTGGCAGCACTTGCCGTGCTTTGAACAGGGATATGTGCATGTACACTCCATCGTACTATCGCAAGCCATTTTAACCTCCTAACCTTTTGCCTGCCGGCTCTTTTCATATACCGGAAGCATATTCTCGTAGAGCGACAGGAAAACATCATAATATTTATCGTATTTGGCTGCTGTTTGTCCATCCGGAATAAAGCTGCCGCTTACATCAATAAGCTTTTCACAAGCAGAATCAACACTTTCAAAGAATCCGCAGGATACTGCTCCAAGTATAGCTGCACCCAGCGAAGCCGCCTCTGAATGTTTCATCTTTATTATTTTTTTGCCTGTAACGTCAGCTTTTATCTGGCTCCAGAAATCGCTCTTTGAGCCGCCGCCTACGCTTCTTATTTCGTCTATCTTTATACCAAAAGATTCTATGAATTCTATATTCTCACGCAGCATGTACGCAACACCCTCTAATATCGAACGAACAAAATGCGCTTTTGTGCTTCCAAGTGTCACACCGCTGAAAACACCTGTTGCGTCAACGTTAGTATCCGGGCTCAGCTTGCCCGCAAAATGCGGCATCAGCAGAAGTCCGTCACTGCCCGCAGAAACGCCCTGCGCCATCTGTGTAAGCATATCATATACTGAAATACCCTGTTGTTCAGACAGCTTTGCTTCTTCGCTGCAGAAAGTATCTTTGAACCACTTGAAGATTATGCCCGCAGTAGTACAATAAGGCAGTATAAGGAACTTATCGTCATAGTGTTTAAGATAAGTCATCTTTTTATCCATGTCGTAAACAGGCTTGTCGGTAGTCGCTGCAACGACGAGGCATGTACCCGTGACTTCAGAAACCACGCCTTCTCTGATGTTGCCGGCTCCGATAGCCGTACATGTCTGGTCTATTCCTGCAGTAGTGACCATTGCTTTTTTAGTAAGCCCCAGTTCATCCGCAGCTGTTCCCGAAAGGCTTCCGACCTGTGTTCCGCTGGCGAGTACCTTCGGTATCTTATCTTTATCAAGCCCCGCAGCTTCGAAGACATCGTCATATAGTTTGTTTTCATTAATATCGTAATACCCTGTTGTCGCTATCAGCGGTATGTTCGTTACCCTCTCGCCTGTCAGTTTGAAAATAAGATAGTCTTCTAATAGAAGAAATTTATCAGTCTTTTCATAAACATCCGGCATCTCGTCTTTGTACCACTTGAGCTTGCATACGGGGTTTGCCGGCCCGATCTCAGGTATACCTGTAGTCTTAAAGAAATCATCGTGCCCGATTTTCTCAATAAAAAAGTCTGACTGGCTTTGTGCTCTGGCATCAATCCAGACTATAGCTGGAGCAAGCACATTGCCGTTTTTATCTATCGGTATAAGTGTTTCGCCCTGTGTTGTGCAGGTTACCGATACTACTTCACCTGCGTCTATACCGCTCTTTTTAAGCAGCTCGCTTATAGACTGTTTTACGACGTCCCAATAAACTTCTGCGTCAAGTTCAACGATATCGTTTGCCGGAGTGTCAAGCTGATATTCCTTGCCTGTGCTTTCAACAATGTTCAGTTTCTCATCAAAAAGGCATGCTTTCAGCGAGGTTGTGCCCATATCAAATGTTATCAGATATGCCATTTATATATCCTTTCAAGAACGTTTATACAGTTTTATTAATTCTCTTATGCTTCTTTCGTCTTTCATACCGTCTGTCGAATTGTATTCAGACAGGTTGCAGGCAGCCGCACCTGCGCTGAAAAGCAGTGCGTCTTGTATCTCGTATTCTTTATAAAGTGAATAAAGCATGCCGGCGCAAAAAGCATCCCCTGCGCCAACGCTTCCTTTTATGAAGCCATCCGGAAGTTTAAGTGAAGGCACAAAGTGGAAATTGCCCTGTTTATCAAGCGAACACGCTGCTTCTGGCGCATGAATGACAACAAGCCTGCCCACGCCTTTGTCAAGCAGCGCAGCACAGACGTCTTTCAGAAGAGCTTCATCCAGCACACCATTCTTTCTTACAGGCAGGTCTACTGTCATCGAAGCTTCCACTTCGTTTATTATTAGATTGTCACAATACTTTAGGCTTGGTGTGACTATTCTTGAAAACCTGTCACTGTTCTCGCTGACAACATCCATCGAAGTTATCATTCCCTTTTCTTTTGCAGTATGGAGCGCTCTTGCCATGACCGTGCCATACTGTTCATCCGGCGCATCAAGCGAATCCATCAAAAGTGCATAGCCAATATGAAAAAACTTCGCAGTGATGTTTTCAAAGTCTATTTCATCATAACCGTAGGCAGCGTTTGCACCACGAGCATGAAAGAACGTCCTTGAGTTATCATCTTTCGCATTCATTACGTCCGTAAATGACGTTACTTTATCTTTATTTACAAGTACGCCGTCTGTATTGATACCATACTTTTTTAGTGTATCAACAATGTAGCGTCCGTCCTCATCGCTGCCTGTCATACCGCATGCAAAAAGAGGTATGGAGCCGTCTATCTTTGCTATCTGTATAATTGTATTGGGTGCGCAACCTCCTACGCCTCTGTCAATGTCCGTTATTGTTCCGAGCATCCCTTTTGCAGGATAAGTATCAATTACCTTTACAGTATCTACTAATAGGTTCCCTGCAACCGCTATTCCTTCTCTCATAAAAAAACACCTTTCAAAATGAATTTCCCGCAATATAGAATAATATATCATAAATAGGCGTGCTGTAAAATACGTATAAGTAAAAAAGACCTTTTTATTCTTCGGAACGGTCTAATTTATAACTTAAAAATATGATGAGCCAAATATGTCCTTGAGTTTGCTGTAAAAGCAATCCGGCTGCTTATGCGAAAGCTAAATATTTTTGCTTTTTTAGTAAACAAACGTTATAATTATTGATGAAAGGAGCTGTCATGAGTAAATTTGAAAACCCGATAAGGCTAATGGAACTTATGCCAAAAGAAACCCTTATTGATATCGGCCTTAAAAAAGGTGATTTATTTTGTGATATTGGTGCAGGAACCGGCGTTTTCACTATCGAAGCAGCCATAATTACAGGAGCTGAAACTTATGCTATAGATGTTTCTGACGAAATGCTCAGTGTTATCGACGCAAAGGCAAGAGCCTTGGATATATTGAATATTCAGCTTATCAACCCAGAAGGATTCGATTACCCTATTGAAACACAAACTTGCGATTTTGCGTTCATGTGCTCTGTCCTGCACGAGATAACCGAAAAGAAAAGGCTTTTTGAAGAAATATACCGCATATTAAAAGATGACGGCAAGTTGGCGATAATAGATTTTCATAAATACCAGACACCGCTCGGTCCACCGGAACAGCGCCGCATAAGTATCAACGAAACAAAAGAGATCGTTGAAGGCTACGGGTTCACTGAGATATCAAAAAGAAATCTGGGCGAAAATTTTTATCTCTGTATATTCAATAAAACAAAATAGCTTTTGAATACAAAAAGACCCGGATGTCAGGGTCTTTTCTTTCGCTTTTATAAATTGAATTGTTTTACCGCATCCTGCGGTTTCATACCCCGCTTTACGACCTCGTTAAGTGCAAGTTGGTAAGCTATCGGGTCTTTCCTCTGCAAAGCATTTCTTCCAAACACTACGCCATTTGCACCGTCCGCTATTTCATCGGCAGCTAGCTGCAGCGAATCTGCAGGGTCCGGAGTAGTGTGCCCGCCAAGGCCAAGTATAGGTATTGGACAGCCCTGCACAACTTCTTTGAACTTATGAGTATAAAAAGTTTTAATAAGGTCTGCACCAAGTTCAGATAGTATGCGTGTCCCACGCAGCACCTGATCGTGCATTTCTTCCTCAGATATGTTGTCGCTGTCGTTCGGAAAACATTCGCCGATTACCGGGATACCATATTGGCGTGCTTCGTTGCAAAGCTTAGCGTAAATTTCTACGTTCTTAACATCAGTTTCTTCATTGCCCGTTTTCAGCGTCAGTGAAGCCAGAACCATTTGTGCACCGAGTGCAACAGCGTCTTTCACACTGAAAGCCTGTGTTGTCAGTGCTTTTTCATAGCCCCATTCGAAGCAGAAAACTGTGCTCCAGTTTAGCCTGACTACGGGAATAGGCGCTCCTTTATAGTCAAATGTGCTTCCTAAGTTTTTCAGCATCCCGGGGCTTAGCAGCACTGCGTCCACCTCCGGCGATATCTTCGCGGCTGCGCCTTTGATATCCTCCATGCCCGGTATCGGGCCGTCCATATAACCGTGGTCTATAGCTATGACCACAGCGTTCTCTCCCTTCGAGAACAGTCTGTTCATGCGTATGTCTTTGCCTGTCATACACTTCCTCCTGATTAATATTTTATACGTATCAAACGTATATTTTACTCATTTTGTCCCAAGCATCCAGATATCTTGCATACTTGTCTTTATAATACTGCTTCATAGCCTCGTCCGCTTCGGGCACAAGCTCTGACTTAACGAATACCTCTTTTGCTTCGCAGTAGTCTTTGACCATACTGCAGCCTACCGCAGCTATCATAGCTGCGCCTACACATGCAGCATCCGGCTGAACGCTTTTGTATATAGCTGCGCCTGTTACCGCGCTTAAAACAGACATCCAGAATTCACTCTTCGTAGCTCCGCCTGCTACGTGAAGCGTATCTATACAGGCGCCGTTGGCCGCAAAGTCATCTATAGTCAGCTTTACCTGGAAGACAACTCCCTCCATAACAGACCGATACATGTCGAATTTATCATGTTCCAGCCCCAACCCTATAAAAGCTGCTTTTGCGTTCTTGAGCCTTATCGGCAGCCTTGCTCCGATGTGGTACGGATAGAAGAACAGTCCTGAAGAACTTTCCTGTTTTTTTACCACATTTGCATTTATTGCATCATAGTCTTCTCCTGCAATGCTCCTGAACCAGTCGAGCGCTTTCCCTGCCACGGGTATTGAGGTCAGCGCACCCCACAGGCTGCCTACAACATGCTTTGCAGGCGCTATCCTTGTCTCTGTGAACATCGGCTTTTGCGTAATAGCAACGTTTACCCATGCGGTTCCAGTGGATAACACCATGTCGCCTTCTTCGATAGCTCCCAAGCCAAGCGCCCCTGCATACTGGTCGTGAGCGCCGTTATATACTGTTACATTTTCGGTAAGTCCCAGCTCAGATGCAGCCTGTTTTGTAAGTTTGCCAACCACCTGCCCCGTTTCTTTTATCTGCGGCATCAGGCTCTCGTCAACTTCGAGAAACTTCAATATATCTTCATCCCATTTGCTTGTCTCTATATTTATAAGCTGGCGGATCGCTCCGTTTGTTAAATCAACGACGCACTGCCCCGTCATCTTTGTGTTTATATATTCTATCGTTGAAACGTATTTGTCGGCTTTATCAAAAGCTTCTTTATTATGCTTTTTGTGCCAGAGCAGCTTTGAAGCATCAAGCGTTGAATTAAGCGGCCATCCTGTTTTTTTGTATATGCCTTCATAACCGAAAACTTTTGCAAGCTCTTCCTTCTCCTGCTCTGAACGTGAATCCATCCATGTCAGCGAGTTGCCAAGCGGATTGTTGTCCTTGTCGACCAGCAGGCTGCTCCCACCCTGTGTAGACAGCGAGAGGGCTGATATTTGTGACTTGTCACTTATTTCTTCAGTCGCTTTTTTTGTGGCATACACAACAGCATTCCACCAGTCCTGCGCCCGCTGTTCAACGACGCCGCCTTTATCTGCAATAAGCTCATAGCCTTTATAGGCGCTGCTGATAACATTGCCCTTCTCATCAATCAGCAGAGCTTTTGTGCCCGTAGTTCCCACATCGATTCCAAGTACATACTTCATTTTCGGATACCCTTTCAGAATTTATAAACGTTTCTTAAGCATTATCATATGGACGCACTGCACACCGTCTTCAAAAATCGGCTCGTCATAGTTTTCTGTAAAGAAGTTGTCGATTCTGTGCGTTATCTCAAACCCGTTTTTCTGGTAGAAGTTTATGTTCCCTATGCTTGAGTTGCCAGTACCGACTTCCATATAGTCATATTTATCCTTATAATAGCCAAACAAAAATTCAAGCATACTGCTTCCATAACCATGACGCAGCTTACTTGCCGCTATGTTTTTAAGCTCGCATGTGTATTCTGACACTTTTACTACAGCTGCAGCGCAGACCGGCTCATCTTCGTCAAACATAACAAAAAGATCGCTCTGACCTAAATATTTGTTGACTGCCTTCTCGCTCGGGTCTGCAATAAGCAGCAGGCTAATATAATTTTTTTTATTTTCCGTGATCTTTTTTACATTTATCATTATATCCTCATACCACTAATAACCACGGCCAGTCAATAGATTGGCTGCAAAAAATAATAAAATAAAATATAATAGCTGATACGCCTAATTAAGCTAGCCGGGAATACCGGTTGCTATGCTATACTGGTATCCCCGAAAAATCTACATCCAGCCTTCCATATCTTCAAGGTATGTAAAGGGTCTTGCTATGTCTTCCGACACAAATACCGTTGTTTTGAAAAGCTGAACTATTGACGCCGGAAGCTGCATAGTCACCGGGCCATAAAGCTCAAGCCTCGATATCATCCTCTGCCATGAGGTTACGCCGCCAAGGTTAGTAAGACTGTGCATCTCAAACCTGTCACGTGCGTTGGCAACGTCCCTTGGGCCGATAGTAGCTGCTCTCCACGGCACGGCGGCTACGTCTCCGCTGCTGCCGTAGCACGCAGACAGTGAGTTCTGAGCAACGGTTATCGGAAGAAGCGTTACTATACGTGAACCGAGCTTTAAAAACTCTTCAATAGAATCTGCTTTGAACGCTTCTGTGTTCGGGTCAATAAAGGCGATATGCCCCGCCCAGCCTGTTGCGGAATAGCAAACATCCGCTCCGCCGCCGCCGATATCTTCGATAATCTTAGAGTAGTCGTTGACGTTCTCATTACAGATATAATGTATGTTCTCCTCCGGCGGCCGCAGCTCCGGGTCGAGCGCACCGTAAAAGTTCTGCATAAAGGCATGCCCAAGACCTGCCGGATAAGAAAGCGGCGCTACATTGCCGTCGTCGTCCGCCCACTCGTCCATGTTGAACGTATGTACGTTCCTTGCGCTTACGCCATAGCGGTTGCAAAGAAGCGCTACGTTCTTATATGCCCTCTTCCATGGGTTTGGGAAGATTGCCGTAAAGCGTGTGTCTGTTATATCAGAAACGCATATCCTGTGAAAAAGGTCTGCCACAAAAAAGCGGCGTTGGTTCTTCTACTATCTTTATCTTGAAATCCGGGTTCGGATGTTTTTCCATGTCCTCGCGCTTGATCTCACGACACTTCTTTAAAACCTCTTCGTCTCTGTACGGTATCCAGGGAGCCGGGCTGAATTTAAACTTATCATTCATTGATAACTCTCCTATTTTAGTCGTTTGTTCTATAAAGAAGCCTTGCCGCCTTTTTGGCAGCAAGACTTCTGTTATTATTTACATCCAGCCTTCCATATCTTCAAGATATGTAAACGGTCTTGCTATGTCTTCAGATACGAATACGTTCGTTTTGAAAAGCTGTACTATTGAGGCCGGAAGCTGCATCGTAACCGGACCGTAAAGTTCCAGTCTCGAAATCATCCTCTGCCACGAAGTTATACCGCCCATATCAGTTATGCTGTGCATCTCGAACCTGTCACGTGCGTTGGCAACATCCCTCGGGCCGATAGTCGCAGCTCTCCATGGCACAGCTGCCACGTCGCCGCTGCAGCCGTGGCTTGCAAACAGTGAGTTTTCTGCTATTGTCAACGGATGTGATGTAACGATACGTGAACCGAGCTTTAAGAACTCTTCGATTGAATCCGCTTTAAATTCATCTGTATCCGGATCTATAAAGGCAATATGGCCCCGGCCAGCCTGTTGCAGAATAGCATACATCTGCTCCGCCGCCGCCGATGTCTTCTATGATGTTAGAATAGTCGTTTACGTTCTCGTTGCAGATATAATGTATGTTCTCTTCCGGTGGTCTAAGCTCCGGATCCAGTGTACCATAGAAATATTTCTTGAAGGAATACCCAAGGCCTGCCGGGTAGCTAAGCGGCGCTACGTTGCCGTCATCGTCTGCCCATTCGTCCATGTTGAATGTATGCACATTCCTTGCGCTTCCGCCATAGCGGTTGCACAGAAGCGCAACATTCTTGTATGCCGAAGGCCATGCATTTGGGAATATACCCGTGAAGCGCGTGGTTGGTTATGTCGGACATATATATCCTGTGGAAAAAGTCTGCTACAAACAGCGGTGTAACCTCTTCGACTATCTTTATCTTGAAGTCCGGGTTCGGATGTTTTTCCATGTCCTCACGTTTAATGTTCCTGCACTTTGTCAGCACTTCCTCATCTCTGTACGGTATCCATGGAGCCGGGCTGAACTTAAATTTCTCATTCATTGATATTACCTCCTGTAATAATTATTTTTATTTAACTGTGGCAGCCGCACCACTCAAGCAGGAAAAGGCTTACTGCTTTGGTTACGTCCACAAAATCTTTACATGTTATAAACTCGTCCGGCTGGTGAGCCCCGCCGTACTCTTTGAAATCGCCTATGATGCCATATGATATGCTTTTGGCGAACCGTGTTTAAGATACAGAAAATAGTCCGAAAGGCATGCCCCGGCAATTTCGTGGGTTTGCCCTGTATCTCTTCTATACTGCTGCTCATTATCTTAACAACGTCTTCATCTTCATCTATCGTCATATAGTCGAAGAAACGGCTTACCTGCTGTATGCCACCGAAAACTATTCCCATTTCATCAGCTTCTTTGTGCATATCTTTTCTATTTCATCCAGCTCTTTGTATATCTCTTCTTTGGTCCTATCCGTATAAAATACAAAGTTCATGCCGCCTTTTGAAAGGTCTGTCCCCCGCCCTTCCGCAGCCGTAATCGGATATCCTGTATGCGGATTCCTGCATCTGTGTGCCTTTGTAGTACGGGTTTTTATCAAGCTCGTCACGCCGTCTCTGCCCAAACTTTTCGAGTTCTTCCCTTACTACATTAAGACCGTCTATGGCAAGAGCAGCTGAATCCTGAGTTTCTTTTGTCTGTAGACTTGTCTTCAACGCCTGGCCCCCGACTGAAACTACCATCAGTTCTCCATACGGTGAATCCAGACTAAGGTATGCATCGCATGGATACTTCACACATGAAGCTATGCTGCCGTTAACCGCCGCCGAATTCTTCATCACAGTATGCCGAAAGAATAACGTCGTTATTCAGCTCGCAACCAGCCTGCCGAATCGCTTCAAGTGCATACAGCCCAACGACTATGCCGTATTTGTTGTCTCCAACTCCTCGTCCATATATCCTTCCGTCCTTTATGACTCCTCCGAGCGGCGGTACTGTCCACAGCTCTTTGTCTCCTATCTCGACTGTGTCAAGATGTGCCGCTATCATAACGCTGCCTTTTCCTTCGCCATTCCCGGATGCTTTATATATACCTGCAACGTTTGGACGCTCGTCTGTATTTCTTCCCGGAAGGTAGTCTATGTTATCCTTCATCACGTCATCCGGATAATAGTATTGCGTCTTGAGTCCGAAGTCTTCATATAGCTTCTTTACAGCCAGTGCACACTCTTTTTCATTGCCGTGTGATACGAAATTTTCTGAGTTGATCTGCACGAGCTTTGAGAGCATTTCGAACATTTCATCCTGACGATCGTCTATAAACCCCAGTACCTTCTGTTTTAGTTCCATATACCTCTCCCTTCAAATTCATCATATCATTATATGTTTTAGCCTAAATTAAAACAATTTTTATATCCATTACAATAAAAATTCTTTTGATGCCAGCGTGTGGATCTCTATCGCCTTCTGGGCCGCATCCTCGTCTTTGTTTTTTATTGCTTCGAAAATGCGCTCGTGCTGGTTTTGAGCCTCGCTCATAAAAGTATATACTCTGTTAAGGCGCTGGACACACGCACTGCTAAGGTCTTCTAAGTTTGTTACCGTTGCTTCAAGTACGCTGTTTTTCGATGCTTTAGCTATTGCTATGTGAAATTCTCTGTCTCTGTTCGTCTCCAGACGCTCTTTGTGTACGGCTTCTCTCATCTGCCTTAAAAGAAGCTGCATTCTTTCAAGGTCTTCGTCTGTCCTATTCTTTGCTGCAAGACGGCACGAGCCCGTCTCTATATAGAGCCGTGCATCATATATAGTAGCTATGTCGAAATTGTCAAAATTGATAAGCCCGAACATGGGCTGCATAAAAGTGTTGAGGCCAATTTCTTTTACGAAAGTTCCTTTACCCTGCTGGATGGACACTACGCCCATCATCTCGAGCTTCTTTAAGCTCTCCCTCACGGTGATCCTGCTTACGCCCAGCATTTCACAAAGTTCAGGCTCAGTCGGAAGCTGGCTGCCCGTAGGATATTTCTTATCGATAATAGCGCCGAGCAGCGTCTCGACGACCATATCACACTTTGATTTTGTCTGCATTTGTGAAAGCAAGGGCATATCCTCCTAAAACATAATATGATTATATGACTTAGTTTTTAAAGCGTCAATAGTAAAAACGTACTTTTCATGATTATTTTTATATAATGCAGAAATACCACAGAAGAACAGGTTGGTTAAAAGCATTTGAAGCGAAAATAACATTTTGCTATAAGAAAGCACCCGCACCATGCTGCATGACAAAACTTATGTATTATGATAAAATAACTTTGTAAATACTAAAAGATTTTGCATAAACAAGAAGGAAGTGATCGTCATGAGAACGGTAGATATAATAGAAAAAAAGAAAAACGGCGGGGAGCTTTCACACGAAGAGATCCATTTCATAATAGACGGATATGTAAAGGGTGATATTCCGGACTATCAAATATCCGCACTAATGATGGCGATATGCTTCGTTGGTATGAGCGCAGATGAGACAGTTGCGCTCACACTCGCTATGGAGAAGTCTGGAGATACCGTAGACCTTTCCTCCATTCCAGGCATCAAAGTTGACAAGCACTCTACCGGAGGCGTCGGCGACACCACCACACTTATTGCTGCGCCGCTTGTTGCAGCCTGCGGTGTACCGATCGCTAAAATGTCCGGAAGAGGCCTCGGGCACACGGGCGGTACCGTAGACAAACTTGAAGCCATACCCGGAGTCAACCTTCAGCGGGACACCGAAGAAATGAAAAGCATAGTTAAAAAGACAGGTATCGCAGTCGTCGGGCAGAGCAAAGACCTTGTCCCTGCCGACAAGCTTTTATATGCTCTGCGTGACGTTACAGGCACTGTGGACAGCATGCCGCTTATTGCTTCCAGCATAATGAGCAAAAAACTTGCTTCCGGTTCGGATGCAATAGTTCTTGATGTTAAAACCGGCAACGGCGCTTTTATGAAATCACTAAGTGATGCAAAAGAGCTTGCACGAGCCATGGTTGCTATAGGCAAAGGTGCGGGCAGGCAGACAGTAGCCGTGATATCCGACATGAGCCAGCCGCTTGGCATGTCCATAGGCAACCTCATTGAAGTTGCTGAAGCCGTTGATGCACTTAGCGGAAAACTCGATATGAGCACCCCGCTGTTAGAGGTCAGCCTGACGCTGGCGGAGCATATGCTGGTGCTGGGAAAAGCCGCTGAAAGCGAAGATCAGGCAAGGGAGAAGCTGCTTGGCGCCCTTAAATCGGGAGCGGGACTGGAAAAGCTTCGTGAGATGATAATCGCACTGGGCGGAGATCCTAAGTACGTTGACGATCCGCATTCGTATATTAAGGTAAAGAGTAAGTTTGAAATAAAAGCGCAAAAAAGCGGCTATATAGGGTCTGTTGACACTACAAAAGTCGGTATGGCAGCCGGCGCACTTGGAGCAGGACGTGCAAAGAAAACGGATACTATCGACCCCAATGTCGGCTTCGAGCTTAAAAAGCGTGTAGGTGATAAAGTTGAAAAAGGAGAATGTCTTGCTCTGCTGTATGTGAATGATGAGCAAAAAGGAGAAACAGCCGCACAGCTTCTGACCGAGAGTTATACAATAACAAATAAAAAACCGAAAGAAATACCGTTGATACACGGAATTGAGAAATAGATAAAAAAGACTTGGGACAAATTACATCCCAAGTCTTTTTTATTTCAGGAGGTACTATATTTTTTTACCTTGGCCCGGGTCTTTCACCGCCCGGCATACCGCCGCCCGGTCCGCCGCCCATTCCTCCAACAGACGCAGCATTCCCGCTTTCGTCAACTGTCGTTATATAGTCGTTTAATGTTACAGTGAACATTTCGCTGCCTCCTGATAAACTACCGCCTGACATCAGCACTTCGTTTATAACATCGCCGCTGCTTGTGCCGCCTAAAAAGAAAGTATAAGTTTCGTCAAGCGTTAAATCTTCACTTGTTATCATCACGCACCGGAATGTTTTCACGGCTGTGACTGTGAAGAGCAAATTGTCACTGCTGTCTGAAAGGCTGTAAGTTTCACCGGCCTGCTGGTCTGAACTGAAGACCACTGTCAGTAAAGGCTGCGAATCTGAATCCGGAATCTCCATCATGCCCGCAGAGCTTAGCACCACAAGTGTTCCACCGCTTACTTCAAGCACCCCATTGGAATCAAGGCCGCCATTCGCCGAGTTGGTCGGCCCGCTTACTGAAGTAAAACCGCCGGTAAAATATAAGCTGCCGTTACTGTCCACTCCGTCTCCACCGGCGTTTATATAAAGCATACCGCCGCCGATAGTTATGGAATAGTCGCCGCTCTGGTTAAACATATCTCTGCCGCCCATTCCGTCGCTTCCACCCGCTGCGTTTATACCATCATCGCTGGAGGTTATAGTAATGTTCCCGCCTAAGATGGATACCTTTGCCCCTTCAAGGCCTTCATAGCTTTGCAGAACAGTAATGTTCCCGCCCAGTACTTCTAATGTATCGTTGGCATGCATCCCGTCATCGTCCGCAGAAAGGGTTATATCCCCTCCGGCTATTCTTATGCTTCCGTTGCAGTTTATAGTATCCTGCTGCGCTTCAATACCAAAAACTCCACCGTCAATTATTATGCCTGTCTCCGCTTTAATACCGGCATCTGCTGCAGTTATATTCATATTTCCGCCTTCGATAATTATATACCCGCTGTCTTCGTCCTCTTCATTGTTAGACTTCATACCGTCTGCACCTGCGTTTATGGTTATATCAGCATCATTAACGGTCAAGGAATCTTTCCCCCTTATACCGTCCGCCTTAGCAGTTACGCTTATCTGCCCGCTCATTAGTATAAGATTATCCACGCACTTGATACCGCTCATATAGTTACCCGTAACCCCGAGGATTCCGCTGCCGTTTATCGTCAGGTCTTCTCCTGCATAGATAGCCGCATCCGGCGCTTCTTCTGAAGAATCGTCATAGTTCGGGCCGTCCTCAACTGTATTCTCTGTCCCTTCTGCAAGCGTGAGCACAAGCTTCTCTGCTTTATTAACTATAACAGCACTGCCGCTCTTGTTAGTTATGCAAACACCACTGAGTATGATCTGAACGACATCACTGTCAGATGCGTCAACAACTATTTGCCCATCTGAAAGCGTACCGCTTATAACGTATTCGCCTTCATCCGTTATCGTTATCACGTCATCCTTCTCTTGTGCCCCGCTGCCGTCTATTTGTGTGTTGCCGTCGCTCAGCTTTATCGAAGTCGCTGTATTCTCGTTGTAGGAGCTGTCTTCGTCTGCTGATGAATAATCAAGCTCAATAAAATCAAGGCTCGTGTTCGTGCTGTCTGCAACTGTAGTCTGCACCTGAACAGCTGTATCTGAAGCGCTGCCGGCTGTTTCTTCCGCTTGGTCTGAAGCACCTGATGCGTTTTCACATGCAGCAAGCATGAATATGCTAAGAGCCGCCGATATTGCTATTATCAATATTTTTTTAATCATTGTTTCCTCCTAAAGGACCTCACTGGTCGTGGCTATCTGTCCGCATATTATGTCAAGATTGCCGTTCCTGCACCTGAGTTTGTCTATAAACTCTTTTTCTATTCCTTCGTTTTTAAGCGTTATTCTATATGTGAGCTGATAAAGGCTTCCCATATTAGTTGTCCTTACTTTCAGCAGCTTTGCATTATCTGTGTATTCATTGAAGAGATCGTCGAAGAGCCCTGAATACTCAAGGTTCTCCGGTATAGTTATCCTTAAATCTTTCTTAGTCATTCTTTCTTCGCCAAACTTCAGCCTGTATAGCAAAAGCGATATCAAGCCCACCAAAACCGTAAACACCGCCGCATAGATGACATATCCCATCCCCGTTGCCAGACCCACAGCCATTGCGAAGAATATGAAACCGATCTCTCTTGCAGTCCCGGGTATAGACCTGAACCTGACAAGACTGAAAGCGCCCATTACTGCAATTCCAGTTCCTATGCTGCCGTTAACAAGTGATATGACAGCCATTACTATTGCCGGAAGCAGTACCAGCGTTACCACAAAGGATTTCGTATAGCTGCTTTTGTGCATATAGAACACTGCGATTATTATTCCCAGCAGTATCGACGCAGCTGTGTTTATCAGCGTGCTTGCAAGATCAAAATTCTCTATCATCGTTGAAAACATAATTATACCTCTTTTCTTATGCTAGTGCCGCATTTAAATAATTTTTATAACAGTACCCGTATTTTGAAAACGACTGAGGGAAAATCTGCATGTCGTTGAGTATACTGCACATCCACAGCGGCATTGCACCCGGAACTTTGATCTCCATTACACACTGATCATCACCAAGTATCCTGATAGCCTTATCATCACTTCTCAAACTCAGCTCGCTGCTGCGAAAACGTATGTTTTTATCAAATGTGACCCGAAGATTTTTATCTTCTTTCCCTACAAGTGCAGCTCTGTCGTACGCTATGTATATTCTCGGGTAAGGTTTGTAGACATTTAAAAAATATTCTATCTCCGTCAGTATCTGTTCCGATCTTTCCGGTCTTATCCCCTTGTTTATAAAATCCTCGTATTCGGCAAGCGTTAAGCAGATGCGCCTTTTAAAGACTTCCTTTTTATATTTCTTTTTAAGCTCGAGGAAAATCATATCGTCACTGCCAGGCGCTCCATAGCTGCGTACTCTAAGTTTTTCTTTGTATACCGGCTTTTCGACCGAGCGTCTTATAATCTCGTAGTTATCTGTATCAAAGTAAAGATTTCGTATAGAGTAGGAACTATAGGCATCTTGTTCCATGTGCTCTTTTAACTTTTCATAAAGCTCACAACACTGAGAATCTCTGAGCAGATATTTTTTTTCATATCGTTTGAAAATCTTTTGCATAGCAGGCATCCTTTTCATATAATATATTTTACGATATCAATATAACCCGCTTGTCTGCAATCGACTTTACAAGAATGTAAACGAAGTATTAACAAAAAAGCACGCTTGTTCTATGTAGTATACCAGCGTATAGCAAAGTTTTGATGTCTGCACAAATCAAACAAAATGATTCTAAGACTTTTAAAAAAGCAAAAAATACTGACCGTGCATCTGCACTGCCAGCATTTAAGGGAGGAATAGTATTTCTTAGAGAGTATTTGCTCTATAGTTATAAGGATATTACCTTTTTCTATTAAACCATACACAAAACTATGAACATTCTATAAACAGCCAAACCGCAGAATTCTTTTATTATCCTTTAAAAAATAAGTCAGCTTATAGAAGCTGACGAGGTATAAGGAAGGAGGATTATAGTTGTAGAATATTTCATCATTATGCAAAGTTTGTTTGCCTTGCATTTTATATATAATCAAAAAGAAGGCCTTTGAAACACAAAATAAAAAGTTTTTTATTGTCATATACCCATAATTGTGTTATTGTTATTGTTGTGATATAATATTAGATAAGCAGTTTAGCAAAGGAGGCGCTAAGCCGGAATGAGTCAAAGTGAATCTAAAGAGATGTACCTGGAAACTATATATTTGCTGGAGAAAGAAGATAGCCACGCTCATTCTGCAGACATTGCAAAACACCTTGGCGTAAGCAAACCAAGTGTTACCAAAGCCATGAACTCTCTAAAAGACCTTGGGCTGATAGAGCAGGAGAAGTATGGCCCTGTTTCTCTAACAAAAAAAGGACGTGCTATTGCAAAGAAGGTTTATGAAAACCATAAGCTCATCACCCGTTTCATAGAAGTCACATTGAAGCTTTCTCCAAAACGGGCTGAAGAAAACGCATGCAAGATAGAGCACGTTATCGGCCCGGAAATGCTAAAGGCAATAGAAGAATATTTAAAATAGAGTAAAAAAACAGCCGCCTTATAAGGCAGCTGTTTTTTGTTTGCCTTCATTTACAGCGTTATGCCGTTTGCGCCGTAGTAGCTTATACCGCTTACCACGCCGTCTGTAAGCTCGAAATACAGCCTCTGGCTCTGCATGTCCTCCGGGTCTCCGGAAAGCGCATATACATAGCTTGTGCCGTCCTCGAAGCCACCTTCGCCATATGCTTCTATAACATCGTCCAAAGTGTCGCCAAGGCTTATACCGCGGTTGGTCGTAAAGTCGCCATCATAAACATATATCTCGTTTATAAGGTCGACCCCGTCCATAGGATATGTATATACCGTTGCAAAATCATATATGAACTGTTTATCTTCTCCGTCAAAGGAACAGCTTGGCGCTGTTATTTCTTCATAATCGCTGCCAAATACATCAAGCAGCGGCTGCGCTTCTGTGCTTATAGGATAGCTGACACCGTTATAGACAAATATCATATCATTCTCGTTGAACGGCCCTGACATTTCCTCCGCTGGCTGCGTATCTTCTGTACCCTGCGCTTCAGCAGCTTCCTGTACGTCAGAATCTGCCGGCACATCCTTAGATGAACATGCCGCAAGGCTTAAAATAAGCGTAAGCGTTATTAATATAATAAAAAGTTTCTTCATAATCAGTCTCCTGTTTACCTAACAATTCTATACTGTATTCCAATAATGATACCACGTTTTGCATTAGTTTCATACTATCTTTTAACGTCGCCAAGCCTCTTTGCATTATCCGCAATGTTTTGTTTATACTGCTCTGCAACGGTGACCCAATTAGAATATGCTTCATTCCAGGAAGAGTAATCTATATCTGCACGCTTATCTGTAAAATCATAATTATCCGATAGATAGCTGCCAAAGTACTGTGAAAACTTCTCTCCTCCGGCAAGGTTCAGGTGGTTCCTGTTATATAAATCTGAAGAATAATCTATGCCCATATCGCCTGTGTATTCATTAAAGTCTATAAAGGTATACCCTCTGCTTTCAATATATTCCCCCAAGTAGTTATGCTGCATTTTGCGTTCATCGCTTGCAATATACGGCGAGATCACAAACATAGCTTCAAGACCTTCAGAGTCAACATAAGAAAGGAGGTCGTCCAGTATCGCTTCTGCCTCTAGCGGTATTGCCTTTGTTTGTTCAATGCCGGATACATCAACTGTATCAAACGGCTCAACTGCATCAACGAACAGATAGCCTTTCGACAGAGCCGGCACAGTGAAGTTGAAGTATTTGAATGAGTCAAAGCTAAACTCATCCTTATCTGTGATCACAGAATGGTATTTGCTTATGTCAAAGTAATAGTCTGTGCGCTCTTTGGGGTCACTCACCATTGCGTTTATCGCCTGTATGCGGTTCAGGGAATATTTCATGTTGTCAGTGATGTTTCTAATGTTAGCTTCGGTAAGCAGCTCTTCCGGCTCTACCATAAACATAGAAACATCTATTACATATAGACAGTCAGACTGCCGCTTTTGCACCTCTTTTATCAAATACTTTATGCCTGTTGTCGGCTGAGAGTTCGTCGATATGGGATACAGCGCAATGCCGTACTCTCCCCATATCAGCGGAGCGGAAAACAGCGGCTGTACAGGACTTGAGCCTATGGCAACAACGTCGAGAGAATCTTTCAGCTCTGCATAGAAGCCTGCGAAGCGCTCTTTCATCTCACTGTCAGGGCGGATAATATATGATGCAAATATAAACGCAGTCAGGAATATCGCTGTGAATATGAGTATTTTAATTGTGAAAACTAGCTTTTTCATCTATTTCTCCCACGTCAGCTTCCAGCTTTAGAAGCCTATGTATATAAACTCTATCGGGTCGTATCCCGGACCGTAATATCCAAACAGTATAACGACGAATATGACAGTAAGGTACACCAGCCATAAAACCGGCTGCTTCATTCCGGAGAACTTGTTAAGGAAAGTCTCCTGTTTTCTCTCTATAAGATGCGAAAGCACCGTTACAGCTACAGACAACCCGAAAATTATGAAAAACTTTATGCCAAGACCGGTAGCCGCAGACCACGTCGAGAACTTGAATATACTGCCGATTATTGTGAAACCTTCGGACGCAATGCCAGCTCTCATAAACACGAACACGAGTATGTTCAGCAGTATTGTTATAATAATACTGACAGTATTGAAAAGCGGCTTTGGCAGAGTTTTCTTAAGCTTTTTGCGCCGCTTTGATATGAGCGAATCTATCGCCACGAGCACACCCATCAAAAACCCAAACACCAGGTATGCTGAAGTGCCGCCGTGCCAAACTCCTATTAGCGTAAACGTAATAAGTGCAGGTATGACAGAAGCGAACTTTTTAAGTTTTCTCATTATAAACTGCAATGGTGTAAAAACGTAATCTAGCAGCCAGCTTGAAAGGCTGATATGCCATCTGCGCCAGAACTCCGATATGCTAAGTGCAAAAAACGGGGCTTCAAAGTTTGGTTTGATATTGTAACCGAGCATAGTCGACACACCTATGGAAATGTCTGTGTATGCGGAGAAATCAAGGTATAGCTGCAGCAGGAAACCCGCCGCTGCAAGAAACCATACAAAACCGTTGCCCGAAAGTGTAAGGTCGCTGTAATACGGTGATATCATGCTTGCCAGCATATCCGCAAAGACTATCTTTTTGAAGAACCCCCAAACAACCAGCACAATCCCTTTGTTTACCGAAACGGCGTTTACATGCTTTTGCTTTTCTATCTGGGGAAGGAAATCTACCGCACGGGAGATCGGGCCCATTGAAACTTCCGGGAAGTATGTCACATATAATAAAAAGCGGTCAAAGCGATTGGTTGCTTCGACTGTGCCGTTGTTGACATCTATCAGATAACTTATGCTTTTGAACATATAATATGAAAACCCCAGCGGGAAAAGTATCTGTATGCTCATTCTGCCACCAGACAATATTCCTATCAGCCCACCAAATATACCGTATCTGAATATAAAGAAAAGAAGCACGCTTATGCCGGAAAACAACACCAGCACAAAGAACTTCTTTGACTTGCTTTTTACCATCAGTCTTGCTGCGGCATATATGAAGAGCGCATACGCAACTATAAACAGCGGTGCCCACAGCTTCCACCAGCCATAGAACACAAGGCTTGCTGCTATAAGAAAATACGGTTTCGCTTTCTGCGGCAGCAAAAGATACACAAATACAACTATTGCAACGAATATAAGAAAACTAAGAGTTGTAAATGTCATTAGTACCTCACAAAATCACGAAACTTTAGAGTGGATCGTGTCTATCATGTCACCGACATTTTTGAATCTGGTTGCTTCGCTCATAGCAAACTTTATGCTAAAGTGCTGCTCTATCGCCGTTATAAGGTTTATATGCTCCAGCGAGTCCCAGTCCTCTATGTCGTCGGCTGTAGTGTCATCTGCTATTTCAATACTATCATCGTCAAATACATCCCTGAAAACGTCCTGTGCTTGTTTTAAAACTTCGTCTCTTGTCATTGTCAGCTCTCCACTTTTATAACGTTGTTTCTACTTCTATAGTTAATTATATTAAGTTCCCATACGGAATCTCCGTTTTCCTGCTGAGAGGTTTTATCGAATTCAAAGCCGGCAAAAAAATCTGCTACCATAGCATTCTTTGCGGTTTTATAATAATAGCCTTTTATCTTTTCTATGCCCCGCTTCTTAGCACGCTCTACAACACTGTCCATCATTGCGTCTTCCATACTGCGTTTTAAAACACGGCAGCTCATCAGCCACAGGTCTATATGCAGAGTCGTTTCTTCCTGCCTGCCTATCACAACGCTGACAACACCGTTATCGCCAAATTTATCTGTCAGCTTACCATATACGCAAATGTAGTTTTGGTCAGCGCTTACGCTCTCAATCTCGCTCTGCTGATACCGTTTCGTAGTAAGGTTGAACTGATTAGATTTGTTTGTCAGCTGTGTTATCCTTGGTATGTATATGTCTTCGAATTCCCGTATAACTGCGCTCATCTCCAGCGATTTTAAATAGTCTTCATAGTTCTCAAACGTCTTGCTCTGCTGTTTTCGTATTGCGTTTGCAGCATACATCTCGCTGCGCTTTTTATCGTCTTCCGAAAGGCTGGTCACTTCAAAGAAACCCGACTTGTCAATTATGTTTATAAACGTTTCCACGCTGCCAACTTCCGGCACGCTCGCTTGAGTCTGCGCTCTTGTTATTCCCCGCTCGACCGGGTTGTCGTCTATGAAGACAAGGCTTTCCGGCAATATCTCAAGCTCATCCGCAATGTCAATAAGGTTCTTGTCCTTGTTCTCCCAGTTTGCTTTTATAACTATAAAATCTTCCGGTCTGAGCGTTCCTTCCGGGTGGCCAAGGCCTTCCATTGCATTATCATACTCATTCTTTGAATTAATGTTTAAAATAATACCGAGATCTTTATGCGCCTTTACATACTGCTGGAATTCGCTGTAGACCTGCCCCATCGGCGTCTCGTGACCTATCTCTATTCCTTCAACGCCGTCGTCGCCGACTACACCGCCCCAGAGAGTGTTGTCGAGATCGAGCACCAACGACTTTTTGTTTTTGCCGTATATCGACTTTGTTATATTGGCAACGCTGTGCGCAAGGTATGGTATCGCCGTCATATTTAAACTGTATTTGTAAAGATGCCAGAAAGAAGGCTCTGCCCAGTTTTCCAGCCCAAAGCTTGCCGAGAGGTAGTTGATATCGTTTATATAAAAATTCTCATTTTCTTGTGCATATTCATAGAAAAGGCTGTTTAGCCTTGTTATAAAATTAGTCCTGCCGTGTATGTCGCTTGCGTCCATGTTGCCAAGAAGGCGGAATGGCGGCATCTCGAAATTGTTCTGTATAACGACACATCCAAAGCGCTCTTTTATCTTTTCCCACATTACTCGGTAGTGCTCAAACTGTTCTTGCAGCAAAGCGTCTGTCTCTGCCGGGCTGTTCTTCACCGTTGGAAAAACGGATATGTTTCTGTTGCTTGTATGTATGAAAACAACGTCCGGAGAGAAGCTATATAGCCCGCTCTCTTCGAACATTACGTCCTGCCAGTACTGGGCAAACTCGCTTTCATAAAAGACAGGTTCTATCCCGTAGTTCAATAAAAAAAGCTCCAGGCATGCCTTTATATCATGCGTTGTTGAGCCTCCCAACACAGCGATATTCTTTTTAATACGATCGCCGCCCTCTTCCAATAGTTCTTTCTTAATGCGTTTTTTCTTTTTAAGAATGAGCTCCGTATCAAAAGGGTATTCGAGCAGTTTGTTCATTAAGACTTTTTACCTTCTTTTTACTTTCAAAACATTACTGCAATGATAGCATAAAAAAATGTGGTTTTCAAGGCTGTAGGATCATATACAACAAGCTGATAATCTTCAGATGCATGTAATACTATTTGACTAAAAAACAATAAATACTATAGAATAGTAATGTAATTACAGTATATTTAAGGTAGGATATATTAATGAGGAAGCTTATAATTTTACCGCTGACTATTTTGCTTATTTTGTCTGCCTGCTCCATTCAGACAACAATGCCAGAAGAAACTGAAATACAGCCTGCTGAAACACAAACCGCTGCACCACAGCTAGCTCTTCCGGAAGATGCGATCGAGGAAAACATATCAACAAAACTGGAATCTGTTTTAAATAGAAACCTCGAATTATATCTCACAACGATATCACAGGAAAACGAGTACTATTATAACGAGCAGCAGCGATGGTTTCACGAAATCACTAACGACAGTATAACTGATTTTTCTTTGGATCTCCTCAATGTTGAAATGGTCGACGAGCAAACAGCTATAGCCACTATAAACGAATAGCACTATCATTATGAGCAGTTTGACTTCAACTACAAAATCCTATATAAACAAATAGATGGCATCTGGCTGGACTGTGACTATCCGTTCGAAGTAAAAGAATATGACGGATTTATATTGAAATATCAGCCTGAAGAAACCCGTGCAATACAGTTTGCAGAAATTATACAAAGATCTATTAAAGCGCTGGCAGAGCAATTTGATATGCCGGTGAACAGCGATATCGAGGTTAAGCTATATTATGACAGAGAATTGCTGCGTCAAAGAACTGTGCCCACGGTAAGGAGGCTTTTCACAGGCTGGGGTGAAGCTGACGAGTCAATAAAATTCTATTCCGGTTTCGAAGACACCGAACGCTATTACCCTCTCTTGATGCATGAATTCACGCACCATATCACGCTGAAGATGAGTAACAACAATCTACCTTCATGGTTTGCAGAAGGGCTTGCTGTATCGTATGGGACATACCCTGCAGAAGGGGGTACCAGAATAGATAACGGTATGCTGACAAAAGATGATGTTGCCGTCACTTTGGATTGGCTTTCCAAGTTTGATAACAGCGCTGCGACGGATGAAGCCCAAATCGCTTCATTTTATCACGGGGCCGGGATGTTCGTGGAGTTTTTAAGAGGCGCTTACGGTCAGCAGTGTATTATTGATATACTTAATAAAGCAGGTGAAAAGCCGTATAACAAAAGTATTCTAAATGATAAATTTTATATTCAAAACCAACAAACGCTCCTTGAAGCTTTTGATGCAGTTTTAGGCAAGAGTCTGAATGAGCTCTCAGACGAGTATCTGAAATGGTTGGAAGAGTATTAGCGTTTCATCCACAATTATAGATACCCTGAATAGCACAATAATCTGAATATGTGAACAATGAACATCAGTATATTTTTTGCAAGTTTTTCTTTGCATATGCCATTTACATATGATAATATAAGTAAAAATTTATCAGGAGCAAAACATTGAAACCTTGGTTGTCCGTTATCATTAAAATATTCATAGTTATATTGGTTGTAGCCGCTGTTATTACAATTATTACGATCAACGATAATGCAGAAAACAAGTCTGCCTCAGAGCCTTCCCCTACGCCTGCTGCAGTAACACCAACTGTAGCCAAGACACCTGAAACCACACCGACACCTACACCTACACCGGAGGTGACGCCTGAACCAGCTTATATACCGGAACCGGACGAACTATTACCATTCGAACTTGCTGAGCTTCCGATTTTGAGCGGAACGATTGGGTACAAGGTGGAATACGGCAGTTTGATAGCCAATTGGGAGCCTTCCAGTGAAGCTGATTATTGTGTTCTTTATGCGCTTGATGCAAACGACGTCGTTTACCATAAAGACATACTTTGGGCAGATATAGACAGCTGGTCTATATCAGGTATACGGCACGGCAGTCTGCTCCTGTTATTCTATAAAGACATGGGAGAAAAGAGTGCAGAGGATGATGAGCTTTTAAAAGCGATTCTACAACCTATAGTAGCTGATGATTCTATGTTCACTGCAAACGAGACCCTGCAGAACAAGTATTATATAATAGTCGATAAAGAAGATTACACATTTGCGATATTTACCTATGATGAAAATGGCGAATATACAAAGCTGGTAAAAGCATTCCCCTGCGCTGTAGGAAGGTCTGCCAGGATGACGGCTCTTGGTTCTTTCAAGATAAGCTCCAAAGGCGCCTGGAAGCGCTGGAACTCCGGCCAGTTCTCGCCATATTACACAAAGTATACAGCAGGTGTATACATCCACGGCCCGATATTTAGCAAAAAAAGTTTTGATTCACTCCAGCAACGTTCTTATAATGCAATAGGTTCATCGGCAACCAGCGGATGCATCAGAACGACTGTGGAAGCCGCAATGTGGATATACTATGAATGCCCGGCAGGTACCGTTATTGAAGTGGTCGAAAGCAGCGATATGGTCGATCATGTTGAAAAGATACCTATTGATGAGAACTACCCACGCTGGGACCCTACCGATGTAAATAAACCTGTAGCGGATAATTAAGAATAAAACAAAAGCTTCAGTTCAAATGTCTGAAGCTCTTTTATAATTACTTTGTTTTACGATTCTTTTTCCCCGCGTTCACAAAAGGCCGGGCAACCGCAGCCATCGCCCTTAGCGGCAGCCCTTCCATCTCTTTTTTAACGTTTTTCAATTCTTTTCTTATCTCTATATTTTGCGGGCACTTTTTTTCGCACTCGCCGCATTCAATACAGTTGACAGCAAGATGCGGTTTGCCGTCATTTGTCATTATACCGTTAAACGCAATGTGGAAGAACTTCGCAGAAGACCTGCCAAACATATTATAGTTGTTCAAATCTTTGAAAGCGTCTGGAATATTTATCCCCGCAGGGCAAGGAAGGCAGTATCCGCAGCCGGTGCAGCCAACGGCCATCATCTCAAGATACTTCTCTTTCACCTCTTCTATTATCTTTTTTTCCTTCTGTGTCATACATCCCGGATAAGCTTGCGAGGCAGTCTCTATATTCTGTTTAATATGCTCTATATCGTTCATGCCGGAAAGAAGCAGCGTTACAGCAGGGTTGTCATAGATCCACCTCAGCGCCCACTGCGCCGGGCTGCGTTTTATACCTGAACTTTCGTAAATCTGCTCTATTTGCCTTGGCAGCTTTCCCGCCAGTGAGCCTCCTCGGAGCGGCTCCATAACTATAACGCCAAGGCCCTTTTCATTGGCATATTCTATTCCGGCTCTGCCGGCCTGCATGTTCTCATCGAGTATATTGTACTGTATTTGCGTAAAGTCCCAATCGAAATCGCCAACCACTCCCGGAAAGTCTTCATATGCACCGTGGTATGAAAAGCCAAGCTTGCGCACTCTGGCCTGTTTTTTAATTCCGTTCATCCATTCTATTATGCCAAGGCTTTTCATCTTCTCCCATGTACTTCCGTTTATGGCATGGAGAAGATAATAGTCTATGTATTCGACATTCAATTTAACTAGCTGTTTTGAGAAAATCTCATCGAATTTTTCCTTTTTATTTATAATAAACGTCGGAAGCTTGGTCGCAATGTTTACTTTTTCACGGTACCCGTCTTTTAATATGTGCTGCCCTAAGAAGCTTTCCGACTCACCTTTGTGGTACGGATAAGCCGTATCAAGATAATTTACTCCGTTATCGATAGCATAAAGTATCTGTTTTTTTGCTTCCTGCACATCTATTGAAGAAACAAATCTGCCTTTTGTCGGCAGCCTCATGCAGCCAAACCCAAGTACTGAAAGTTTTTCGTCAGATCCGGGCATAGTTCTGTATTGCATGTCTTGTCCTTTCTTTTTAAAAATCCGGTGTTTCCAGTATCTTTGGTTCTATCTTTCTCGTTAGCGTCGTAGTATACGGTACAAAGTTTTTTGCCCAAAACCTCATTGCATTAGGGTTATATGTCTCATAATCTACACTTATTCTATCGTATCCTTCTTTTTTTACCGACGATGCAAGACATTCAAGCAGCCCTGAATATATGCCGCTGCCTCTGAACTGTGGTTTCATAAAGGCGCCTGATATATTTACCGTATCACTTTGTGTAGCAACAAAATTGCCCGCATCTTGCTGCAGTCTGATATAGGCGATTATTTCGTCGTCTTTAAGTGCTACAAAATAGCGTTTGCCCTTTATTCTTGCAAACGTCTGAGGAGTCTCTTCATAGTAAGGCAGAAAAACCGGCGAACGCCGCAGATGTGAGAAAAGTCCGTTATGAAGCTCTCTCACTTCCGGATATCTTTGCTCTTCAAGCTCTCTGAATTCTATACCGTCTATTTCTATGGCATCAAACTTCCTGCTGCTGATATCCATTACTGCATACATTACGCAAGCGCCGAACACATTATAAAAAAAGCTATCAAGCGCATCAGTATCGTGTGAAAATAGTGTGACTTCGTGAGTCAGCGCTTTTGCATCTACCCATTTTTGTGCAGCAGCTCCATACAGCCTTGAATATATCCTGCCCCGGTCTTTCATGACAGCTCCGTGAGCGTGAATCGGACAGAATGCCCTTGGATTGCCAAACCGCTCCGAAACTTCGGTGCACAAGAACCCGAGCATCTCATCTTCTTCATACAAAGCTACTCCAAGGCCGTTGTCTGCAAACCCCTCAAGCCCCGGCATACTCTTTACTTTCGGAAGTTGTGGATTTGCATTCCGCTCTTCCTCATAATTCTCTCTAACAAGTGCTTGCGCTTTTAACATATCTTTTTTCTTAAAGTCCGTTACTTTCACTTGCATACCTCCGCTAATCTTTAGTATCTTTACCCCGCTGCTGATTGTAATTATAGCATCAGTGAACATCACCGTCAAAATTGCACTGCTGCGTTTATTATGGTAATATCGGATTGTAAACTCTGGCTTTTACTAAATAGGTTTCAAGGGGAACGACATGAAGCAAAATATAAAAAAAAGGTGCATACTTATATTTCCAAAGTTTGATAACGCTGAAGTAATAGACGATATACGCCGGCAGTTCGACCCCAGTTATAAACTCATTGCCCCGCATATAACTTTAGTGTTCCCTTTTGAAAGCAGTATAAGAAAGCAGGAACTCATGGAGCACGTTTCAAGCGCCGTTGGTGATATGAGCTGCTTTGATTTAAAGCTACATGGCATCAAGCGCATGGACGGCGAGAACTTTTACCTTATGCTGGGCGTTCTTGAAGGCATCAGTGTGATAAGCGACCTGCACGAGCGGCTTTATTCAGGTATACTGCGCGAGTTCAAACCCAACTGGCCGGGCGGGTTCATGCCGCATATGACGCTGGGCCAGTTCGAGAGCAATGACGATCTTGTCGAAGCGCATAACAATCTTGTGCATATCAAAGAAGTTTTTAACGCACATATATGCAAGGTAAGCGTAGAGATAATCGGCAGGAAAAGCGAGTCAATAATAGAGTTTGAATACCCCCTGCGTAACCAGTCTTGAATTTTCTACTGTACCAATGTTATTTGTGATAGAATATATACGGAGGTAGTTATGTTTAAAAAAATAATCGCTCCCGTTGTTATCGGCATTCTGACGATTGCTGCAATTGTCTTATATTTTGGGCTTATAATTCAAATTATACCGTTCCTCTGGCTAAAGATTGTGATAATCGTAGTGCTGGTGTGTCTTGCGATAGCAATGGTCTATGTTGCGGTAGACAGGATAAGGGAAATTAAAAAGGAGGATATTGATGATGTTGTTAGTAAATACTGATTTTATTACCGGCAGGGAACTCGAAACAATCGAAATCGTGAAAGGCTCTACCATAAGGGCAAAGAATATCGGCAGGGACATACTGAGCGGTTTTAAAAATCTGGTCGGCGGAGAGCTTACAGCATATACGGATATGATAAACGAAGCTAGAGCCATAGCCACAAAACGCATGGTGGAAGAGGCCGAAAAGCTGAGCGCTGACGGTGTTGTCAACATAAGATACGCAACAAGCAGCGTCACCCAGGGCGCAGCGGAGGTAATGGTGTACGGAACTGCTGTGAAATTTAAATAGAAACAGTTTTCACAAGGCAGGGTCAATTCCTGCCTTTTCTCTATTAAAATTCTTTATATATTTACTACACAGCCTTAAGACTTATCGTCCAGGCATATTCTCCGCCTGCTTTTAGTACACTGTTCTGTGCATGCTCTTTTGCCCTTCCCGGGTCGTCGAAAGTACCGGTGCAAGGCTCAAATGCTATATTGTGATACCCCTTGAACGCTCCGTCGTTTACCCATATGCCAAGATAAGGCACAGCTGAATCGTCAAACGAAAGCTCTAATCCGGTCCCGTCAGGGTATGTATATTTGCACCAGCCTTGCGGCGCCTCTTCATCAAAATAATATTTATATGTTCTGCCGTCTTCGTTTTTTTCTTCGGTAATGCTCAGCTCCGCGTATCCACCGTCTTTTGTGCTTGTCTGCGGCCATACGAGCACATCCCCTGCATTTGCAAATGAATCTTCAGAGCAGAACACACAGGTCGCCTTTGCCCCGTCTTTGTAGGGCAATGTGATCTGAGCTCCTTGCTGCGCATTGATCATTACGTGCCCTGCCCAGATAAAATCGAGATCGAACGGACTTAAATTCTTCGCTTCATACTCTATAGTGAGTTCGTCAACTCCGTCGAAACGTACCCACTTGTCAAGACGATAGGCAAATCTTACACTGTATACCCACATGTGGAGGCATTTGCCCGATTCAAGTATTTCATATTCCCAAGGCAGTCCGCACACTTCGCCGTGGTCCGGCATCGAAGTCCCCGCCCAAGGGAAATCCATGTATTTATATTCGTCTATGTTGGGGAACATATCATCAAAACCACTGCATTCAGCTGCAACATAGTCACCGGCATATGCAAGTTTTTTATAACTTTTTCCGTCCGCCTGAACGAGAAATTCCCTCCCGCTTTCTTTATCAATAAGCGAAGCCATTTTAGCTCCATAAAGCGGAAGAAAAACCGCTTTTAATAAACGGCTCTCTATTGATACGGCCTCCACATCTTTATATTTTATTTGGGATATCTTTGTGTTCATCTTCGCATCCTTATATGTACAAAGCTTTTTTAGCGGCCTGCGCAATCCTCTCGGGCGTTGGCACGTTGGCATCCTCCAGTTTTCTTGAGTAAGGCATAGGTATCTGAGCCGTGCACACCCTCTCTATCGGAGCATCCAGGTATTTGAATACAGCATTCTGAACCTCGAAAGCTATCTCAGCACCAAACCCGCTGAATTCGTTGGTCTCGTGCACAATGACGAGCCTCCCTGTCTTTTTCACAGACTCACAGATAGTATCTATATCCAGCGGCACAATCGTCCTTGGGTCTATGACCTCTGCATCAACACCATCATATTCCAGCATCTTTGCCGCGTCAAGCGCCTTTTGCACCATAAATGAAGTCGCTATAATGGTGACGTCTTTACCCTGACGCCTTATATCCGCAACTCCGAACGGTATTAGGTATTCTTCGTCCGGAACCTCACCCCGTGTAGCGTATAGCATCTTATGCTCACAGAAAACAACCGGGTTATCATCACGTATCGCCGTCTTTAGCAGCCCCTTTGCGTCAGCTGGAGTTGCCGGGCATACTACTTTGAGCCCCGGTACGTTTGAAAACAGCGACTCAAAGTTCTGCGCATGCTGCGCTCCGTTGCCTCTGCCGCATCCCTGCTGAACACGCAGAGTGTACGGGACCTTAACCCTTCCGTTGCTCATATAGTGTATCTTTGCAGTCTGGTTGATAAGCTGATCCATAGCGCACAGTATGAAGTCAACGTACTGCAGCTCTACTACAGCCCTTGCACCGGATATGCTTGCACCAAGCCCTGCGCCTACGAAGGCTGCTTCGCTAATCGGCGTGTTTCGTATTCTCTTTGTTCCGAACTCTTCTGTCAGACCCAGCGAGCACCCGAACACACCGCCAAAACATGCTATGTCTTCGCCCATCATAAACACCATTGGGTCTCTTCTCATTTCTTCCGCAAGCGCGTCTCTTATTGCTATTGAGTATTTTATCTTTGCCATCAGTTAGTTTTCTCCTATTTACGCGAACAGGTTAGCCATCAGCTGTGAGACGTCCGGATCTGGGCTTGAGCCTGCAAAGTCTATTGACTCCTGCACTGCCTTGTCCGTCTTTTCCTGAATATCTTTTAGCTGCCGCTGTGTTGTTATGCCCTCTTTGGTAAGGTAGTCACCAAACCTGTCGATGCAGCATTTTTCTTTCCATGCGTCCACTTCTTCTTTAGAGCGATATCCGCCGTAAGAATATGTATCGCCCGGCCAGTGCCCCAGCCACCTGTATGTCTTGCATTCCACAAGCGACGGACCTTCTCCCGCTCTGGCACGCTCAATCGCATCTTCGAATGCTTGACCCATCTTGAATATATCGTTGCCGTCTACAGTAACGCCCGGCATATCATAGCCTTTTGCACGCACAGATATGTCCTGCACGCTGCAGCTTTCCTCTGCTGTTGTGAATACCTGATACATGTTGTTCTCGCAAACGAATATAACGGGCAGTTTCCACACCGAAGCTAAGTTCATGCTCTCGTGGGTAACGCCTTCGTTCGACGCACCTTCACCGAAGAAACAGAAAACCACATTGTCAGTTTCTTTCATCTCTTTGAGAGTGAATGCCGCTCCCACAGCAAGGCTTGTGCCACCGGCAACTATGCCGTTCGTTCCCAATAGACCGTTCTCTATGTCGAATATGTGCATAGAGCCGCCCTTGCCGCCGCATATGCCTGTGGCCTTTCCGTAAAGCTCTGCCATCATCTTATTAAGGTCGAGTCCAAGGGCTACGCAGTGCCCCAGGCCGCGGTGTGTACTGGTTGCAAGGTCGCCTTTTTTCATTAGCGCAGCAGCCGTTGCCGCTATTGCCTCTTCGCCGATATACGGATGCAGAGAGCCTGTTACCAAACCTTCGCTGTAAAGCCGCACCGTCGCTTCTTCGAACGTGCGCATCCTTGCCATCGTTTCATATATCTTTATCAGTTCTTCGTTGTTAAACACTTTTTCCTCCGTTGTCGCATCAGTCCATGAAAAGCCCGCCGTCTACATCAAGTATCTCCCCAGTGATATATCCGGCTTTTTCGTCAGATGCAAGAAATACCGCTGCTTTTGCTATATCTTCCGGCCTTCCCAGGCCTAGCGGCGTTGCTTTTTCTATATTATCTCTAATTGTCAGCATAGGTGTATCTATCGGCCCCGGGCTGATTGCGTTCACCCTTATTCTGTATGGAGCAAGATATCTTGCAAGGTGTATAGTCAACACATTTAGTCCTGCTTTTGAACACACATAGTTTGCCCCTACGTTCATTCCGCCCGTCTTGGCTGCCCCGGCGGTTATGTTTATGATACACCCCTTCTTCTGTTCTTTGAAAACGGGTACGATCTCTCTGCAGCACAGGAATGAACCTTTAAGGTTGATGTCTATAACTCTGTCCCAAGCTTCATCCGTAACGTCTTCTATTTTGCCAATAAAAATGATTCCGGCGGCGTTGACCAGCGTATCGATTTTTCCAAAGTCGCTTATGATCCCTTTTATAGCCTCTGATACGCTGCTGCTGTCAGATATATCAATATAAAAAGCTTTTGCGTTTCCGTCGCCTTCCTCTATCTCGGCCGCGGTTTGCTCCGCTTTTTTCATATCGATATCGCATATGCATACATATGCGCCCAGCTGTGCAAACTCCAAAGCTGTAGCTTTGCCTATCCCACTGCCGGCTCCTGTTATCATGACGACTGTGTTATCATATTCCATGATTATTACCTTCCTCCAGAAATGTTCTCGTTTTTTCTATAAGTTCCGGATATTTACCGTATGGTGCAAAGGCCGGTGTAAATATACATAACAGCTCCAGCGTTTCATCGCTGCTTGTATTGACACATTCGTGCACAGAATCCTTCTTTGCATAGATAAAACCGTTTGCAGGCACGTCCATTTCTTCTCCGTCGATAACTGCTTTGCCTGCGATGTTAAAATGTATTATCTCGTCGCAATCCGGATGTTTATGCCCTTCTGATATTCCTCCCGGCGGCAGGGTCGCAGTAACAATATTTACGCCTTTAGCATTGCCGATGTCAGGAGAAAACACAATCCGTATCTGCCGCTTGATATCATCTCCGAATTCTTCATACGGCATTTTATCCGTATCATAAACATTCATAGCTATCTCCTCTAAACAAGCTCCATCGCCGCTTCAACGATTCTTTCACTGGTCAGCCCATACTTTTCAAACAGCTCGGAAATAGTGCCTGACTCCCCGAAGCTGTCCATTATTCCCACCATCTTTACAGGCACAGGATTATCACATAAAGCTTCCAGCACAGCGCTGCCCACTCCGCCTATTACCGAATGGTTCTCGGCAGTCACTGCTTTGCCTGTCTTCCTAACCGACTCCGCCACAGTCTGTTTATCAAACGGCTTAATCGCGGACAGGTTGATAACTTCAGCATCTATACCCTTTTCTTTAAGCGTTTGTGCGGCTTTTAAGCACCTTGGCACCATAAGCCCGGAGCCTATTAAGGTTATTTCGCTACCGCTTTTAAGTACGCTAGATTTGCCAACCTCGAATTTATGGTCTTCCGGAACGCACTGAAAATCATACTCTGCGACATCTCCTCTTATCATGCGCACATAAACCGGACCGTCTATTTCCATCATTGCTAGAAGCGCCTGCTTTAATTCAAACGGGTCAGCTGTCTCTATCACAGTTATGTTTGGAATAGAGCGCATTATCGCAATATCGTTTACCGACTGATGTGTGGCTCCTGTGTTCGGAGTAGTCAGTCCGGAATAGCAGCCGATTAGCTTTGCGTTAGCTTCAGCGTATCCTACCTGTATGAATATCTGGTCGCATGCCCGTCTTGTCAGAAACGAGCTGAACAACGGAACTATAGGTATAAATCCCGATCTTGCAACTCCGAAAGCAAAACTTATTCCGCTCTGTTCGGCAACACCCGTAGTTACGAACCTGTCAGGGAACGTGTCTCTGAATTCAAGTATATTAGTTGCTGTACCGGTTTCGCAGTCTATAACAACTGCTTTTTCATTGTTCCTGCCTATCTCGACCAGTGTATCTCCCAGTGTTGCACGCATACCCTTCAAGGATGCGCCGTACATTTTCTTTTCACTCATAGTCCCAGCTCCTTCATGCACTTTTCATATAAATCATCATCAAGATGCCCTGCGTGCCAGTTTATAGCATCTTTCATCATAAAGGATATTGGCTTGCCTTTCAGTGTATCGGCGATTATGACTCTTGGTTTGCCGGGTGCTGTTTCGATTTTTTTCGCCTTATCTATAGCATCGATTATCTGTCCTATGTCATGTCCGTCTATCCTCTGCACATGCCACCCGAACGACTCCCATTTGTCAGTGAACGGCTCTAAGTCCATGACTTCATAAGTCGAAGCTGAAATTATATATTTGTTGTAGTCGACAATAGCTATAAGATTGTCAAGGTTCTGCTGGTGAGCAAGCATCGCGCCTTCCCAGGTCTGGCCTTCTGTACACTCGCCATCCCCGAGAATAACATAAACATTATAAGGAGGAATTTTATGTTTGTTCACCAGCCTAGACGCCCATGCCATGCCGCATCCGTTCGAAAGCCCCATCCCAAGAGAGCCCGTCGGAGCTTCGATTCCTTTAAGTTCCATGTTGCAGTGTTCCTGCAAGCATCCGTCAACTCGGTTGAATTCATTGAACAGCACATCCCGCTCAAAATACCCACGCCATGCCATTGCGCAGTACTGCAGTGCAGAGCAGTGCCCTTTGGAGAGTATCAGTCTGTCTCGCTCTTCCCACTCCGGCTCATCCGGTTTCAAGTTGAGCACATGTGCATACAGCACAGCCATGATATCTGCACTCGAAAGTTCACCGCCAACGTGGCTCGATTGCGTGCCCGAGTAGTATGTCAATTCAATAACATCACGCCGCAGCTGCAACGCAAATTCTTCAATCTCTGCCTTTGTCATCTTTGGTTTATAACTGCTTATTACAGGCAGTTTGCTTTTATTCTTGTATAACAAAAATACGTCCTCCTCTGAATCTAAATTTATTTAAACATAATCATTAATTACTGAACTTTTTCATCTCGCCCTGTGCGAAAAATACTGTTTCACTTTGCGGCGCAATTCTTCTCATTTCTTCATCAAATTTCTGCGGGTCTCCGCCGTGTACAGCAAAAGTCCAGAAATGGCAGGGTATCGCATACTTTGCTCCTGTGTCTCGTACAAGCTTTGCAGCTTCCGACGAATCAAGATTGCCGTATGCACCGTTTATTGGCAGTATGATGATATCAGGCTTTGCTTCTATAGCCTGTTTCATATTCTCCGGCCGGTATGCGGTGTCACCGGTGTAATATATAGTCATCCCGCCAAGCTCTATAAGCGCCCCTATCGCATCCGGCGCCAGTTCTCCATGGTCTGCATAAACTCCGGTAAACTTCACCCAGCCAAGATCAACACTCTTACCTTCATCAATTTCAATGAGTTTGTTTTCGTCCAGCGCCATCTCCCGGTATATCTGCGAAGAAGGCAAAGATCCCACAAACCGTGTCTTTTCATTTGCCATGACCTCCGGCAGTGCATCGACGTCAAAATGGTCGAGGTGTTCATGCGTAGAAAAAACTATGTCGGCATCAAGCTCTCCGGGTGATATGAGCTTTGCCGACAATCTCTTGAACCCAAACTCGCGCTCGCAGCAGTCCGAAAGATATGGGTCTATTGCTACCTGCCTGCCGCTGGAGTCCTTTATCAGGAATCCTGCCTGGCCCAGCCAGAAAACTGCTATCTCATTTTCATTAACTTTTGTATTCTTAATTTTTTCAGCAAGCTCGCTCATATCCGCTCTTCCGTCCTCTATCTTAATATTTCTTCGCAATTTAGGTTTTCCAAAGATGAATAGTCTGTTATAGGGTTGTCCCTTATGTACAACTTATCTAGATTTGTTAGCCCTGAAACAGGCTCGATATCTTCGATGTAGTTACTGTCAAGGTACAGCACTCTAAGATTCTGCAGGTTCCTCAAAGGGCTTATATCCTCAATAAGGTTTGCAGATGCTCCCAACTCTTCAAGGTTCACAAGGCTGCTGAGTGCAGAGATGTCGCTTATTGGGTTAAGCTGCAGCGTAAGTTGCTTTAATCCCCGAAGGCTTCTTATAGGCTCAAGGTCTATCACGCTGGTTCCCCACAGCGTCAGTGACTCCAGCGATGTTAAACTGCATATCGGGGAAAGATCTGAAACCGGCGTCATTATTATTCCAAGCATCTCTATATTTTCTAGATTTTCAAGTCCCGAAAGGTCATCTATGTCCGTCTCCCAGAACGTAAGGTCTTTTAAGTTTTCAAGCTCCCCTATAGGTGTTATATCTTCCACGGAAGCGCCGTAAACCATAAGCTCTTCTATGTTAGGAAAATACTTCAAATCTTCAAACGAAATGGGCAGGTCGTAATAGCAATCGAGAGCGGTCAGGTTTTCAGCGTCTTCAAAGCTCACCTCAGCGTCACTATCAAGCTCTAATGTATCTCTGACGCACATTGCAAAAACTTCGTCGCTGAACTCAACGTTTTTACTGCCGCAGCCTGCCGCAGAAAAAAGCGAAAGCACGATAATTAATGAAAACAGCAGTGTTATCGTAAGTTTTACCTTTTTCATCTAAACTTCTCCATTCGTTCTCTATGAACGTACTTTTCTGTTTCTTCTCAATATATCGAGGAACACAGCCAGAAGTATGATCACACCTGTTACTACTCCCTGAAGAAAGGTGTTCACTCCCACTACAACAAGCCCGTTGTTGAGTACATTCATTATAAGCACGCCGATAAGCGTTCCGATAACAGAACCCGAGCCTCCCGTCAGGCTAATGCCGCCGATTGCTGTAGCCGCTATTATCTGCAGCTCCCAGCCCTGCCCGATAGGCGGGTAACCCTGCCGGGTGAATGCAGCGACCAGCATTCCTGAAAGCCCCGCCAGCATGCTCGTTATAACAAAATTTATATACCTTACTTTATTTGTGTTTATGCCTGCAAGCTTTGCAACTTCCCTGTTGCTCCCCGTTGCATAAATGTTCCTTCCGAAAGTTGTCCTTCTAAGCAGTATCTCGAAAATAATTATCAGTATTATAAATAAAATCACAGGGAGCGATATACCCCCATATTCTGAAAGAGTTATCTCAAACCTTCCGATACCATCCATGAAGAACAGCGGAAGAGGATATATCGGGTTACCGTTCGTTATTACCATTATTGCACCACGCACCGCATACAGAGTCGCTATTGTCGCTATAAACGGCGGAAGATTTAGATTGACCACTAGACCAGCGTTTATGAACCCGACAATAGAACAAACTACAAGCGTTATCAGCATACACAATATCACACCTATCCACTCGTTCGGCGTATCAAGCATACCGAAACAATTGAACTCCATCATTATGTAAGTACTGAAAACTGCCCCCAGTCCTGCTGTTGACCCAACAGAAATGTCGATATCGCCGCCTATTATTACCAGCGTAACTCCTATCGCTACAATGCCGTAGAAAGCAAGCGTTTTTATAAGCGAGAATACATTTGCCTGGGAAATGAATTGCGGATTAATAATTGAAAAGATGATTATCAACGCTATCAGCGCACCAAGTATTGCTGTTATATCGCTTTGCGCAATTTTATTCAGTATTGTTGAATTATGATTACCTTTTTTCAAGAGAACTTCCTCCTTTGAATATTAGCCTTGCCGCTATCAAACTGTGTTCCCAAGCAGTTTTGTACGCCTGCGTATATCTATTAGCACCGACAGAACTATGATTATTCCAGTTATCACCTGCTGCATATGCTGGTTTACTTCAAGAAGTATTAGGACGTTTGAAACCGTCGCAAATAGTATTACTCCTATAAGCGTTCCTATCATCGATCCGGACCCGCCCGCCAGGCTTATTCCGCCTATTGCCGTAGCAGCGATTATCATCAGTTCCCAGCCCTGTCCAAAGTTCGGGTTTGCAGTTCCCTGCTTTGCAATAAGAAGTATGCTTGCAAGCCCAACCATGAAGCCGCTTATTGCAAATGTTGACATCTTGATCCTGTCTACATTTACACCGGCTATCTGTGCAACAGAAACGCTATCACCTGTCGCATAGACTTTTCTTCCATAAGAGGTTTTTCTGAGTACAAACTGCCCGGCGATTATCAGCACAATGAATATAATGAACGCCCAGCTTAGACCAAGCGGTTCCCTAGTTCCAAAATCGCTGAATCCTTCTGTGCCCGGCGTTCCGTACACTGTGATAGAGCGTGCAAATGTCAGCACTCGTGCTGCTCCTTTGCATATCGTCAACATAGCTATCGTTGCTATGAAAGAGTTTATTTTCAGTTTGACGATACAAAAAGCGTTTACCATGGAAAGCGCAACCGTCAGAGCAAATGTTGCACATATCGCAAGACCCAGCGGAAACCCAAGTTCCTTTATAGAATATGCAAAGAACATGGATCCGAATGAGACCATAGAGCCGACAGAAATGTCGATTTCTCCGATAAGCAATATAAATGTTTCACCTATTGCCAAGAGCCCCCAGAACGCCATTGACCTTGCAAGCGCACCAAGATTTTGGGGATCAACAAAAATTGGATTGATTATCGTAACTATCCCGACTAATGCTATCAGAGGTATCAGTACGCTGACTTCCGGAATAGCCATTATTCGCCTAAAAGCCGATTTGTTCGAGCTCTTTATAGATCCTTTGTTACTTGAGTTCAAGGTTTGTTCCTCCTTAAGTCTGTTGAATAGGTAAAAAATCTACAGGCAGCATTTCATCATGATAGCTTCCTGGGAAGCTTCGCCTTTGCTGAGCTCGCCTACCATCCTACCGCCTGCCAGAACTATAAAGCGGTCACACATCGCTATCAGTTCGGGAAGTTCGCTTGATACCATTATTATTGATATTCCCATAGACACAAGCTTATTGATAAGGTTGTATATCTCGTTTTTAGAACCAACGTCGATTCCTTTTGTTGGTTCGTCAAGAATGAGTATTTTCGGCTCGCTGTTAAGCGCCTTTGCAAGCACCACTTTTTGCTGGTTGCCCCCTGAGAGGTTGACTACCATTGTATCAGTGCCGTTCGCCTTAATATTGAGCGATTTCATATACTCACTCGAAACGTTATTTTCAAGTTTTTTGCTAATTATCGAACCTTTCAGTATTTTCTTAAGATTCGATAATACGATGTTGTGTTTTATATTTGCAAGCATCAAAAGCCCGTCCGTTTTACGGTCTTCCGAAACCATAGCTATACCGTTTTTTATAGCGTCACTGCATCTTTGTATTTTTATCTCTTCATTGTTAATGTATGTCCTGCCGCTTTTTACAGGATACTTACCGAATATTGCGTTAAGTGTCTCTGATCGGCCCGAACCGACAAGCCCTGCTATCCCCAAGACTTCTCCTTTATTCAACGAAAAGCTAATATCTTCAATCAGGTTCCTGTCCTGTATTTTCGGATGTTCTACAGTCAGGTTTTCTATCCGAAGCAGTTCATCACCGATAGGCGTGCTGCGCTGCGGATACATGTTTGTTATCTCACGTCCTACCATGTCTCTTACTATAATGGACGTATCATATTCATCCCTGTTATAAACTGATATTTTTTTACCGTCTCTAAGAATAGTTACCGAGTCGGTAAGCGCCAATATTTCCTCAAGTTTATGTGTAACAAAAACTATGCTGGTTCCTCTTTGTTTCAAATCCCTGATAATGTGGAACAGGTTTTCAACATCTTCCTTGGAAAGCGCAGTAGTCGGCTCATCCAGTATAAGCACTTCTGGCTCCCATGAAAGCGCACGTGCGATCATTAGCAGCTGTTTCTGGCCTATGCTTAACATCCTTACACGCATTCTCGGCGATAGCTTGATCTTGTTCTTTTCCAGAAATGCTGCAGTTCTTTTATTTAGTTCCGATGGTTTTGTAAATGCCCTCTTGTCCGCCGACAAATGCCCGACGAATATATTCTCCGCTACAGTCAAATCGTTCATTACATTAATTTCCTGCGGCACGAAACCTATACCTTTTCTAAGTGCATCATGCGGAGACGAAAATTCAACTTCACTTCCGTTGACAACTATAGTGCCCTTAAACGACCCTGATTTATATATGCCGTTAATCACCTTGAGAATCGTGGACTTGCCGGCTCCGTTTTCGCCAATCAAACCCATTATCTCACCTTTTTTGACATGCATACTGACGTCGTCAACTGCTTTTACACCAGGAAAGGTTTTTATAATGTTTCTGGCTTCCAAAATAAATTCAGACATCTAAGATCTCCTTTTTGCTGACAGCCGGGCAGACCCTTGAATAACAGGCCTGCCCGGCAATTCAGCTTGGTTTTCTCTTTATTGATTAGTTATTCAGCTTTTCGAATGCTTCTTCAACCTTCTCCAGAACAGTGTAATACTCATCGATATTGTCCGTTGTTACCAGCGGAGCTTCGAGCAGATTGTTGTATTCAACTTCTCCGCCGCGAAGAAGAGTATCCAGCATTTCAGCACATAGTGCAAACTCAGCATAAAGCGGCTGTGCAACTACTGCATAGATTTTCCCTTCGGCAACAAGATCTAGGTTAACACGGCTGTAGTCCATAGCTATGGCGCAGATTTGCTTGCCTGTGTTTTCCTGTGCTCCTGCCCATGTGGACGGGCCGGCTCCTGTTGTCGAGAACGCTCCCGCGATATCTGGGTTTGCCTGGATTATCGCAGTCGCTCTGTCTATCGCCGTCGGTGTGTCGAAACCTTCTTCAATCGGGTCGAGTACAACAACGTCCGGATAAGCTATGCTCATTTCATCTGCGAAACCTGCTGCTGCTGCGTCTTCAGTCGGGTTGAAGCTTCCTTCTGTAACCGCAACTGTTCCTACTCCGCCTATCTGTTCTCCGATGGCACGTGCCGCTGCTCTTCCGTAAGCATCTGCGTCGCAGGCTGCCCATGCGCTGAGGCCTGGTATTGTTCCTTCATCAACCTTTGTATGACCTGTTACGACATATATCCCGTCGTCAGAGAGTTTCTTGATGTATTGGTTTACTGAGTCATCGAAAATATATACAACCATACCTTCGATTTTGTGCTGCACAATTCCTGCTTCCATAAGGTCATAAGCCTTAGGAATATCCCAATCGTCCGGTGCATACAGCTTTGGCTCATATCCAAGCTCTTCTGCTCTGTTCAAAAAGCCTGCTATCATGATCTGCACAACCGGGTGGCTTTTTAGCGCCATAGTGAATCCGATCGGGTGCTCCAGCGGATCATATGCTGCTGCAGTGTCATCGCCCGAAGCATCATCACTCGAAGTATCTGCGCTGGAAGTGTCATCTGCCGCAGTTGATGTGTCGTCCGCCGAAGTATCCGTAGTATCGGCAGTATCCGGCGTACATCCGGCGATGAGACCAACCAACATGAGTGTCACGAGTAAGAAAGTTAACGTTCTTTTCATTTCCTTTTCCTCCATTTTTATTATTGAATTTCCAAAAATCATTAGCCCGTCACGCTACAATCTTTGAATATCCGATTTAAAATTGACCATTCATTGCTTTTGGTCAAATCATATTCATACTATATCTCCAAGAGCCTTTTTATCTTCTTTTCGTTATTGTTTTTATAATCGTCCAGCACGTTCTTTGCGTCGTCTAGCGGATATACTCCCGTTATCATTGGCGAAAAGTCTATCTTCTTTGTTTCCATCATTTTTAGAACGACCGGCCCCATATTCGGGCTTCCCATTACTGAGATTATCTGGACATCTTTGATTACGGCAAGGTCTATATCAAGATTGTGTATCGGTTGTTCATAGAAAGCTACTACCGATATCCTTCCACTCATAGCAATCATTTTCGTTGAAAGAATAAACATATCCGCATTGCCTGAGGATTCAATAATCACATTTGGGCCTTTACCGTCAGTCAGCTCCATTATGCGTGAATACAAGTCTTCTTTTGTTGTGTTTATCGTAACATCGGCACCCAGCTTTTTGCCAACATCCAGCTTAAAGTCTTTTCTTCCTGCCAATATAACGCTCTTTGCTCCTGAATACTTTACAAACGGAACGGCTCCAAGGCCAATAGGCCCTGTTCCTATAACAAGAACATCGTCACCTATTTTTATATCACCTTTTTTCACGGAGTTGAGGCCGGTAGCAATCGGCTCGACCAGCGCACCTTCCTGAAGTGATATATTGTCCGGAAGAGAAAACACATGCCTTTCTGGCATTACAGTATATTGCGCATATCCTCCGTCGATGGCGTTTATCGTTCCGACAGCCTGCATATGCTCACAGTTAAGATAATCGCCTTCCCTGCACACATCACATACACCGCACGATACCCCAGTATCCGCCACGACTCTGTCTCCAATCTTGAATCTTGTAACATCACACCCAACAGCATCTATGACGCCGAATACTCATGTCCTAAAGTCATTGGATATCTTATAAGCCCGGCTTCAATAAAACTGCTCTCGCCCGAATATATCGAATGATCTGTAGCGCATATACCGCAGTATTTAACAGCAATTCTAACTTCATTGCCCTTTAACTCTGGTACAGGTATCTGCATTATTCTTAAATCGTTTGCTCCGTATAATCTTGCTGCCTTCATTTCCATGTTTTTTCCTCCAAGTAGTACTGAATAATTAATATGCAATGCATCCGCCGTCAACACAAAGCAAATGCCCAATTACATAAGTTGATGCTTCAGAAGCCAGAAACACACATGCACCGACGATTTCATCCGGTTTTGCAAACCGTCCTATGGGAAATCGCTGCAGCATTTCCTGCTCATACCCGGGGTTTTCATCTATACACTGTTTAAGCAGCTTTGTCTCAAAAGTCCCCGGCAATATTGCGTTCACCCTAACTCCCCGTTTTGCCCATTCCACTGCTGAAGTCTTTGTCATCTGGGCAACACCGCCCTTGCTAGCGCAGTAGGCGGCGCTGTTCGGGATAGCCACAAGAGAACCAAGCGAGCCGAAATTTATAATGCTGCCTTTGCCCTGCTCCAGCATAACTCTGCCTGCATATTTTGACAAAAGGAACGAGCCCTTCAGGTTTACATTTAGCACCAGATCCCAGTCGTTCTCATCAAAATCTTCAAACGGCATTCTTCTCGTTATCCCTGCACAGTTTACGAGTATGTCAATTTTCCCGTATTCATCTATGGTCTCCTGAGTTATTCTCTGCGCATCTTCTGATTTTGTCACATCGGCTATTACAGAGCATGCTTTATAGCCCATACCTTCGATTTGCATCTTTGTCTGCTCTACGCTTTCCGGGTTCATATCGGCCAATACGACATCTGCGCCGCTTTTAGCAAATCCCAGAGCTACCGCTTTGCCAAGCCCACTGCCCGCCCCTGTTATTATCGCAGACTTGCCCTCCAGGCAGAACATCTGAAGTGCAGGATACTTCTCTAGTCTGTCTACCGTCTTCTCTGACATCTCAAACTCCTTATATTGGTCTATATGGAAGGGGTTAACGTTTCCCCTTTGCGTATATTTTCAATGAATATCGTACTTCTAATACATATTTTTATAACAGCTAAGATTGCTAAGCATCACAAGCTCTGGCCTTAAGAACCTTTCACCAAAAGGCTTCCGGCTCTCTGTTAAATGTCGGAACATGAGATCTACCGCATTTCTTGCCTGCAGGTACTGATTCTGGAAAAGTGTTGCATGCAGACTTCCCCTCTCCATGCATCCGGCAAGCTCTGGATGAAGGTCGTGCCCAATCACTTTTATGTCCGTTCTTCCCATATCTTCAAGACATTTGCACATACCAACCGAGTTGTTTGACGCAACATATATCCCGGCGATATTTTCGTTTTCTTCAATTACCCGCCTTGTTATCTGCTTGTTTGCCTCCACTCCTTCAAATGAGGATGTGAACCTTTTTGGCATTTTCAATCCGAAGACAGTGCTTGAATCTACAAAGCTTTTATAACATTCTCTGTGTATCGTAGCATCTTCTTCCGGCAGAAATATCGCTACCTGTTTGCTTTTATCTATGCAAAGGCTGAGAAACTGCGCCGCCAGTCTGCCAAGAACAAACCCATCTGACCTTACCATGCCAATAAGCGGCGTTCCGTCCGTAGGCGCTGAAACAATAGCTGCAATGGGAATATCCACACCCTTCTCAACAAGCAGATTATTGAACCCGGGCACTACTTGGTTCGACAATATGATTATTCCGTTGACCTTATCGGCTATTAGCTCGCCTGCTGCTTTTATCGTTTCTTGCTGGCTTCTTGGAGCCTTAATGGTAACGTGAAAGTTATAATCCAGTAAATCCTTGATAGAGCTTTCAACACCGTCGAAAACATACCTTGTAAAATTCTCCGGGTATGCCGGCGATATAAAACCGATAGTCTTAGAATTCCTCGCAAGGCTCTGTGCAAGCTTGTTAGGTCTGTAATCCATTTTTTTTGCGATATCCAGTATAGCCCGTCTTGTTTCTTCACTTACTTTTGGTTTGTCATTCAGCGCTTTGTACACCGTTGTAACAGACACACCTGCGGCTTCTGAAATATCTTTTATAGTAACACGTTTGATTGGCCCTTTCCCCCCTTGCACTAGAAATGGAGTTAACGTTTATCCTATAAGAATATTCGATGTCAATCTGGCTAAATCCTCTATTCTTCAAACAGGATAGCTGCCAAACTCCTTGACTGCTTCTATCATTGCTTCAACATTGCAAGGAGAAACGCCGTGTTGAAGATTGTGCACCGGCGAGAATATATATCCGCCGCCCGGCGCAAATATCTCTACCCTCTCCTTCGCCTGCTTTGCAACCTCTTCCGGAGTACCGAACGGAAGGACTGTCTGAGTGTCTACGCCGCCGCCCCAGAAAACTATCCTTGAGCCAAATTCATCCTTTAGCCGTTGGGGGTCCATATTTGCAGTGTTTACATGAACAGGATTCAGTATATCTATGCCTGCGTCTATTATGTGTTCTATTATGTTATATATAGATCCGCAGCTATGCATCGCTATTTTTACGTTAAAATTAGAGTGTATATAATCTGTTATTTTCCTATAGTTCGGTCTGTGCAGATCTTTGAAAATATCCGGATTAAATATCTCTGCCTTTTGTGAACCGTAGTCTGTTCCAGACAGCAGAATGATATCTATGTAATCACCCAACGCTTCAAGATATAGTCCGCTGTTCTCAATTGCTCTTTGTGCTGTTGCTTCCAATATTTCATTTGCGTATTCAGGTTCTGCTGTTAATATGCAGTACCAGTCGCTCACTGTATGCCCTGCAAACAGAGCGTTTGTACCAAGACCACCCTTAAGAAAAGAACCGCAAAGCGAAAATGAAGTGTAGTCGAAAAGTGTCTTTGCCCTGCGCTGCATGATTTTTAAATCTTCATCACTATAAAGCGGGATAGCTTTTCTCCATTCTTCCGGGTCCATAAAGTTCCACTCTGACGTCATAGCAGTCGGGTCTTCTATATCGAAATACAACCCGCCCGGTGACATCTGTGCAATGCTTTTCCCGCTCTTGTTTTTAAGATGAAGATAACCTTTATCATCCTCTTCGGGCATATAGTCCCCAGACATTAAAACGGTGTTGCCGGCGTATGTGTTCCATGTCTTCCAGTTGCTTCCCTTCAGCCCGAACGATTGAGAATAGTTTTCAACTACCATTATGTCCGAACTTAGCGTTTTGAGCATAAGATAGTCTGGGATTGCGAGCATCTGCCATGGGTCATAAACTTTCGGTGGCAGCACGTCCAGCATATAGTGTTTTGCCAGCTCACAATACTCATCTACGTGAATACCAGTAACCTGTGAACCACCAAGGTCTATCGGAACTCTGTCCGGTTCTTTATGATTGATAGTAAGTCTTACACGTTCTCTTGAATCCACTTAATCGCTCCTGATTGTCGGGGTTAACGTTTACCCTATCGCTAAAAAAATATATATTCTGCTTTTTTCATCGGGGTTAACGTTTACCCTGGTTATAATATAGTATTCTACACAATTTCTTATTCTCCTTCTTTTTTTTAAATTTTTTTTAAATCTGCTTAAAATGACGTGGATAAAAATAATATATTTATACTATCAATACTTTTATAAAAAGGTCATAGATTCACAATAACTTTCATTGCACTGCCGCTTCTTGCTTTATCAAACGCAGCCTGCCAGTCTTCAATAGAATATATATCTTTTATAAAATCCTCAAGGTTTACTTCACCGCTGCTTATCAAAGCGATGCACTTCTCCCATGTTGCAAATCCCGAGCTGTAGCTGAAGAATATATTTATCGCCTTCAGCACAGTTGCCGCCCAGTCTATCTCAACTTTGGTATGCGGAAGCCCTATAGCACAAAACTTTCCGTCTTTGCACAGCATGTCTATCCCCTGCCGTATCGCTGAAGGAGCGCCCGATAAATCTATAACCAGATCTGCCCCGCCTGCCGTTAATTCTTTTACTACGTTTACAGCATCTGTTTTCATCACGTTTATAGTCTCTGACGCACCGTACTCAATCGCCTTTTTGAACCTATATTCCTCGTCTGTGTCTATCCCGGTGACATACACATTAGCTGTTCCGCACGCTTTGAGTATCTGCAGTGTCAGCAGCGCAATCGGTCCGCATCCCAATATAACGGCACTAATGTCCCCTCCAATGCCTATCTTTTCAAAAAGAGCATGTGCGGCTATCGCCATCGGTTCAAGCACTGCGGCTTCGTTAAAAGACATGTTGTCCGGTATCTTGTGCACCAAACTTTCTTCCATGCAAATATACTCTGCGAACGCACCGTTTGAAAGATATCCCGGAGAGCGTTTATGCGGGCACAGATGCCGCCTGCCTGACAAACAGAACTTACACTTGCCGCAGGCTTTGGAATGCTGCTCGCACGCCACCCTGTCGCCCGGCTTTGCACATGTAACGTCCGCTCCGGTTTCTTCCACGACTCCGGAGAATTCATGTCCGATTATAACGGGCGTATCTGCGAAAAAGTCACCGTCCTGTATCTTTAAATCAGTGCCGCAGATACCGCAAGCTTTAACCCTTATCAGTACCTCGTTTGGCTTAGGCACAGGCTTTGGCATATCCATCAATTCAATATTTCCTTTTCCGGGTTTTGTCTTTACTAATGCTTTCATTATTCTAGCTCTTTTCAATGAATTCGTGGAACAGAGTTCCCTTTACATCGATTTCAAACCTGAACAGTCCGCCGGTCAAAGGATCTTTATCGATCTCAGCTTCCGACAGACCGAGCCTTGATGTCGTAATGTATAGTGTTGTCAGATTTTCTCCGCCGAAAGCTACGGCACTCGTCAGCCTCGCATCAACACTTATTGTATCAGTTATTCTATGAAGTTTTGTATCAACATATGCTACTTTTCCTTCGCCCCAAAGTGCGATCCATAAGTTATTTTCGCTGTCAATAGCTATTCCGTCAGGAATTGATTTATCAAACTTATACTCAACTACTGCTTTGGTAATATCCCCCGTCTCCGGATCATAATCAAATTTCTGTATTTCTCCCGAAAGCGAATCTGTATAGTACATTTTGTTGTCACCAGACCATACGATACCATTAGAAATGTCGACGGGTGAGAGCACTTTTTTGTATGAATAGTCGCCGCCGATACGGTATAAAGAACCTCCGCCCGGCTCGCCGTCCGACTTCATCGTGCCCGCCCAAAGACGTCCCTTAGGATCGGCTTTGGCATCATTGAACCTTGTGCTCTCATCGTCCGCTTCCAAAGGGAGGAGAAACCTTTTAGACGAAAACTCTTCGTCAAATGTATATATACCGTCCTGGCTTGTCACAGCAAACCCACCGTCACTTTTTCGAATAAGAGACGTCGGCAGTATATCCAGAACATATGATTTATCTTTATCCTCTGATGGATCGTACACATGAACTTGTCTGCCCATAATATCCAACCAATAGAGAACATTTCTATCCGCTGACCAAAGCGGGCTTTCACCGTGCTTAGCCTTTGCGTCAACTACAAGCTCAGCCTTGTTCATTATTTTACCTCTTGCCGCCTTCTATAGCCGAAGACTCATACGAAGGCGTACTTACAAGCTGGCTGGTCATGCCGCCGTCGATAAGTATGTTTGCGCCGTTGAAGTATTTTGCTTCGTCACTTGCAAGGAACAATGCTGCGTCTGCAACTTCCCTTGCAGTTCCGGGTCGTCCGGCAGGTATATTGCTGTTCCAATAATCTGCGCATTCGTCTTTATCCGGCGCAGCGTCCATGATATCATCCCATATCTGTGTTGCAATGAGCCCCGGCGAAAGTGCGTTTACCCTTATGCCTTTGGGCGCAAACTCCACCGCTAACGATTTTGTCATGCCTACTACAGCCCATTTTGCCGCATCATAAGGCGCCGCTCCCGGCATACATTGCAAAGTATGCACAGATGTTATATTTATAATGCTGCCTTCCTGGCTTCGTTCAGTCATGCTTTTAATAGCTCTTTGCGTGCACATGAACGTTCCCCGCAGATCAACGTTTATGACTCTGTCGAAGTCATCAAGAGTCGTGTCAAGGAACGGCTTGTCATAGTTTACTCCTGCGTTGTTTACAAGCACATCTACTCTCCCGTATTTCTGAATTGCATCATTGAACAGCTTGTCTACATGCTCTTCGATAGAAACGTCACATTCAACGAATATCGAATCGCCCCCGGCAGCTACAATTTCTTCACTGACCGGTTTGCCTGTAGTTTCTCTCCTGGAAGAGCATACGACTTTACCGCCTTCCTGCGCAAACCTTAACGCTATCTCTTTGCCTATCCCTGCTCCGCATCCCGTTACTACACAAACCTTGTCTTTAAGTCTCATAAAACTATCTCCTTTAAATCCAAGTAAACGATGCAATTACGCCTTTACTTTTACAACATTTACGGCATTCTCACGCCTGCGCTTTAGAACAGTGTCAAGAACTACTGCAAATATAAGTATAGCACCAGTCATAACGTTCTGCCAATATACATCTACACCCATCATATTAAGTGCATTTATGATTATCGCCATAAGCAGCGAGCCAAGGAACGCCCCCAGCACCGTCCCCTCACCACCGGAAAGACTAGCTCCGCCGATGACGCATGCGGTTATGACCTTCATCTCCAAGCCCTGACCAATGTTCGTCGAAGCGCTTGCAAGACGTGCAGACATGACTATACCGGCAAGTGCAGCCAGAACGCCGACTATTATGTAATTTGTAATCTTTACTTTTTTAACTTTGATACCCGTCATTATAGCTGCCTTTTCGTTGCCGCCGACATAATAGCTCTGTCTGAAAAACTTGGTTTTACGAAGCAACAGATCGAAAATAATAACTATCACCAACGTGAGTATAATCGGTATCTGTATTCCGTTTGGACCGCCGACCACTCCCTGACCGATTATTTTATATGAGTCAGGCAGGTTTATTACCGTAACGCCTTTAGCGAATATGAGCACGAACCCTCTTACGATCTGCATCATTCCAAGCGTAACGATGAACGGGTTTATACTCCACCTAGAGATTATAGTTCCGCTGATAAGCCCTATCAAAGCGCCTATCAAAAGCCCTATTATTATGCTGATAACTACAGGAACTCCGCTGTTTATGAACAGACAGGTAATAACGCCCGAAAGAGCCATTGTAGAGCCTATTGACAAATCAAGGCCGCCTGATACCAGCAGTACTGCCATGCCTGCTGCTATCATTGCTTCAACACTCAGTCCCAAAAAAATTGCTTTGATATTACCGAATGTAAAGAACTTGTTCGAAACAATACTGAGAACTATAGAGCCAAGTATTATCAGAACCACCAGTACAGATTCTCTTGCTTCAAATATTTTTTTGACCCAACCTTTAATCTTGTTCATGCTATTTCCTCCAATACTAAACTCTAACGCCGGTAGCGTATGAAATTATATTTTCTTCGTTTGCTTCTTTGTTGTTGAGCTCTCCGACAACTCTTCCGCTCTTCATCACGATTATATTGTCACTTATGCTAAGCACCTCCAGCAGGTCTGATGATATCACTATTACGGCAACGCCGGAGTCTGCAAGCTTTCTCAATATCTCGTATATCTCTGCCTTTGCGCCAACATCAACTCCTTTGGTGGGCTCATCGGCGATAAGAACTTTTGGCTGAATCCCCAGCCACATAGATATAAGGACTTTCTGCTGGTTTCCCCCCGATAGGTTTCTTGCGAACTGCTCTGTTGACGGGGTCGATATATTGAACTTGTCCACGCACATCTTTGCGTAATCTTCCATCAGTTTGTTGTCTAGCACACCTAGAAACTTCTTAGCAAACCTGTCAAGCCTCGGTGACACGCAGTTATCTTTAATAGTCGAATTAAGATACAGCCCTTCGAGCTTCCTGTTTTCTGAAGTGTAAGCTATTCCAAGCTCGATAGCTTCTGTTGAAGTGCCCGCTTCTATTTGCTTGCCTTCAAGGAAAACCTGCCCGGACTTTGCTTTGTCAAGACCAAACAGCGTCCTCGCAAACTCGCTTCTGCCTGCTCCAATAAGGCCCGCCATACCTAATATTTCCCCTGCGTGCACTTTTATTGAGATATCTTTAAAAAGCGATTCGTGAGTCAGCCCTTTGGTTTCCAGAACCACCTTCTTATAATCAATTTTATTTTGCCTGTTCACGTATTCGTGAGACACGTCCCGGCCGACCATCATACTGACGATTTTTTCTTCGTTAACATCGCTTATATTCACCGTATCGACATATTTGCCATCCTTTAAAACAGTTGCACGGTCGGCAATCTCGAATATCTCCTGCAGATGATGGGATATATATATGATCGACATGCCTGAGTTCTTAAGCTTCCTTATGTTCTCAAACAGCTTATTGGTCTCTACCTGCGTAAGAGAAGAGGTAGGCTCGTCAAGAATGAGGACCTTTGGTCTTGTGGATATGGCTTTTAGTATTTCAACTACCTGCTGTTTTGCTATTGTAAGAAACTTTACAGGCAGCATCGGGTTTATGTCTTCATTGAACGTATTAAGCAGATCTTTAGCCTGTTTTTTAAGCTTATCCCTTGATATTATGCCAAGCCCGTTTGACGGCTGGCGCTTTGTGAATATATTTTCCGCAACACTGAGCTCCGGTATCAATGAAAGCTCCTGAAACACTATTCCAATACCATAATCCTGTGCATCTGTTGTGCTCTTGCAGACTATCTCATTGTTATCCATATAGATATGCCCGCTGTTTGGTTTGTGTATACCGCAAAGAACGTGCATAAGAGTAGATTTGCCGGCGCCGTTTTCTCCTACAACTGCATGCACTTCACCTTTTTTGAGTTTAAAATCAACATTATCTAAAGCCAGCACACCCGGGAAAAGCTTCGATATGCCTTTTGCTTCAAGTACATAGTTTTCCTGCATAATAACGAAAATCTCCTTTTCAATGTCGTGAGGCATGGCTTTTGCCACACCTCACGCCGTTTTGAATGATAGACTGATAATTCGATCGTTATACTAGTCTCTTATGAAATATTCTGCATTTGATTCATCAACATATATAACGCCTGTATCGATAGAGTTCGGAGCGAGAGTTATTCCTGCTGCTGCGTTGTCTGTTGATATCTCTACGTTCGCATGATGCATTGCGAAGAGTATCTGAAGTGCATAGAACGGCATCATTGCAGATTTCTGTACGATTGTTCCCGTTACGACGCCTTCGCCTATCTTTTCAAGAACTGTCCTGTCTCTGTCCATAGATATTATCTTTACCTGTCCTGCGAGGCCGGCTTCTTCAACAGCCGTTGCAGTTGCTGCACCGCCGACTGCGTCCGTACATCCTATACCATCGATGTCAGGATACTGCTGGAGCATAGCCGCAACTATCTGGAGTGTATGTACCGGATCAGCCTTTGTATCACCAACCTGTACGATCTCTATTCCACCAAACTCGCCAAGAGCGTCCGTATAGCCCTGAGCTCTCTCGTCATGCAGCTCAACTCCCGGTTCCGTCAGGATTATTACCGAGCCTTCTCCGTCCAGAGCTTCACCAAGCTTTGTGCCGCCAAGGTATCCTGCGGAGTAGTTGCCTGTGCCAACAAAGCTAGTTCTGCTGGACGCAGATACATCGCCGTCTACTGTTATAACAGGGATGCCTGCAGCTTCAGCTTTGTCTATAACTGGTGCAAGTGCTGATTCTGCTCCAAATGTTATTATGCCTTCCGGCTGTTCTGCAATCGCCTGCTCGAAAGCTGTGACCATAGCGTCAATGTCGTAGTCCGGCGGGCCAACATATTTAGTCTGAACGCCCATCATCTCTCCTGCTGCAGCGAGGCCAATCTTGTGGTCATAGAAATACTCAAGATCGCCAAGGCAATATACGCCGATGTATAGCTCGTCGCTGTAATCCGCTGTATCCGCAGCTTCCGAATCTGCCGCAGCGTCTTGTGCACAGCCCGAGAAGATGACTGCAAGCATGGCAACCGCCAGTAAAATACTTAAGGTTTTTTTCATGTCTGTTCCTCCTAAATTTTTTGTTTGGATAAAATCCTGTTTATAATGGTATTAAAATATTCACCCGATTAAAATTGTCCGTATAGCAGTAAAAGGTATTCATTTTTTATTAGAAAACACCGACACGGCACAATAAAACCGATAATATCAAAAATGTGCATACAAAAAAGAGCCTGAGTATATACACGGCTCTTTTTACTGCAATATCGGTTTCTGTTTTCACTTTATCTATATCTTACGCAAACTCTGATGGCGCAACTCCGACATATTGCTTAAAGACCTTGCTGAAATAATTATAATTGCTGTAGCCCACCTGCTCTGCTACCTCGTATACTTTTTTATTTGTTTGTTTTAGCAGCTTCTTCGCTGCAAATATTCTTACTTCGTTCACATAATCGACAAGGTTCTTCCCCGTCTCCTTTTTAAACAACCGGGAAAGATATGCAGGCGTATAACCAAACTTGCCAGCAATCATCTCGAGACTGACAGAGCTGTCCGAGTAATACGAATTTATATATACTACCGTATTATATACCGGTTTAGAGCATTTTTTGATATCTATTATGTTTATCACATGATTTGCCGCTGATATCAGATTCTCCTTCAAGAGCTTGTTTATATCATATAAAGATTCTCTTTCTAGTATTTCTTTGTTGCTGGACGTTATGCCCTTGAACTGGTCTTTGATAACATTGATAAGCGCTTCTTCCAAAGATATATATATCAGCTTGGACTGCAGCACAGTAGCGCATTCTCCTGCCTTTAGCAGGTTATAAAGCTTATCGATCTTTAGCAGAGCATCGCTGAGACTTAGCTCTTCAATGCTCTCTATAATACTTTTTTTAAGAGCTTTGGCTTTTACATCATCTGTCTGTTGTTTTATCTCTTCATAAAACACGATGCTTAAACTGCCGCCAAAGAACTTCTGTTCCAGCGCTTTTTTAGCAAAATAGAGCATCTGTGCATAATGCTTAAAGTTGTTTCCCCTGCTTGATACGCCTACTGATATGCAAATATCAAATCCCGTTTTTATTTTTTCCTGAAGCAATGTACATGCGTTGCGTATAGAATAGCTTTCGTCCTTTGGCTGTATTAGCACTATAAAACTATGCTGGCCTTCATAGACAAGCTCGAAACTACAGTTTTCTGAAAAAACAGACTTGGCAGTACCCTGAAATTCCTTTACGTATGTATCCTTTTTACTATCGCTAACATCCTGTTTATTATCTATTGAAACGCTCAATATATATGCCGGTTCTATTAGGCTTACTGAAAGCTGATATTTTTTTGCTTTGCTGAGTATCTCAGCTTCATCAACTATCCTTTCGTTTATTATATTCCTTATAAAGCTGCTTTTTATCATGTCAAGATCGTTCTCAAAAAAATCCGCCGTATCAGTACCGGCTATTTTTTTATCTTCCGCCAGCGCTTTTTTAAGCGACTCTATCATATTTTCGAGCGTTTTTGTGTCTATATCATATTTGAGAACATAGTCGACAGCTCCGTAAAGGAATGCATCTTTGACGTACTGAAATTCCTGATGGCAGCTAAGCACTACAGATTTTATCTTTGGCCTGTTTAGCATTATCCATTTCAACAGCTCAATGCCGTTCATAGAAGGCATTATAATATCAGTAAGCACAACGTCCGGATTTTCTTTTTCAATGATTTTAACTGCAGCACTGCCCGTACCGGCTTCACCGATTATCTGCGCTTCTTCGATGTCCTGCTCCAGCATGCTGATGATACCCCTTCTTACAAGAGGCTCATCGTCGACTACTAAAATCTTAATCATTGTCCTCTCCTAAACCTGACAACCTATTGGCTGTCTTTATCTTCTTCATACAGCAAGGCAGGTATCGTTGCCGTGATTTTTGTTCCTTCTCCCTTTATAGATGATATCTTTATGCCATATTTCTCTCCGAAATATTTTTGTATCCTCTCGGAAACGTTCTGTATCCCTATCCCGGTGAAAGTATTATTCTTCGCTCTGCCGGCTATATTCGCTACTTGCTTTTCGTTCATACCGCAGCCGTTGTCACTTATAGTATAGACAATGTCACCATTGTGTTTCTCTATTCTAATACCTATATGCCCGTTCTTTTTTTCATGATCTATACCATGGAATATAGCGTTTTCCACTATTGGTTGAAGCATAAACTTGAGCGTTTTGTATTTGTACAGTTCTTTATCCGCTTCGATATCTACAGAGAACGAATCATCATATCTAAGTTTTTGTATCTTTATATAGTCGCTAATCTGCTGTATTTCTTCTTCTATTGATGTATAGTTTCTACCGAACTGAATAGTAGATTTGAGAAGCTGTATAAGCGCTGTTATACCCTCTTCGGTTTTCTCGTTTCCTTCATATCGTGCAAGCCATTTGATAGTATTGAGAGTATTATATATAAAATGTGGATTGATCTGGGCTTGGAGTATCTTTATTTCCTGCTCGTGGCGCTTGTTTATATGCTCATTTATCTGCTTTAGCAGCTCGTTTATTGTTTTAACATACTGGTCGAAGTGAGCTGACATCAGCCATGAACTGCCTTCAATAGAATCCTGCTGTATGGCTTCGAGGTTACCTTTCCCTACGTCGCTTATCAGTTTCTTTAAGTTCTTTATCGGTCTGGAAACTCCTATCGAAATAACTACAGAAACTATTATAAAAAGTATGAGCATAGCTACAGTGAATAAAACGAGTATGGTCCTGTAGTCCTTGCTGGCATCCATTATGTTTTCGTTGTTAGAAAGAGCAACTACTATAAGCCCCGAACTGTCATTTATAATATGGGAGACAAGAAGCCTGTCATCTGCGTATTTCGCATTCAAATCCACTCCCTGGTCAATACTAAAATCAAAACCAGCCATGTTTTCTATCGTCGAGTTTGATGAACTTGCAAGTATGCTTTTTTTTGCCTCAAGTATATATAGCTCCGTAACTTCGTTTGCAGGCGTCTCTATAAACTCATCAGCAAAATTCTCTGAAACATTTAGCTGCAGCACAATCTTTGGTTTAAAAAAATCTTGCTCGTCTCCGGTTTCGATCACGCTTACGTACGGCACAACTTTTGTCTTATCTACAGACTGCCTGTCTGTCATCTTTTGCAGCAGCATAGGCTCTCCCCGCCCTGCAACCAGAGATCTATACCAGCTTTCGTCTTCAGGCGAATATTCCGTATCGACCGAAGAGTGGAAATTCACATAGAATGCATCGCCGCCGTCGACATATACATAGACAGACACCAGCTCTTTGTTCTGTATGAGAATGTTGCTTATTTTGTTATATATGCTCTCGTCTCTGTTTATATAATCTATCGTAGATTCAAAATCTGACTCCTGCATCAGCAGCCGGCTTATAAAGTTATTGTCTGCCTGCAGCGAGTTTACTGTAGTGTTTAGCTCTTTAAAAAACGAATCGATATTTGTATTGACCAGCGCTATCTTATCGTTGTTGTAATCTATGGCATTTTTCTGCAGTGTTTTATTCATGTTCTGATACGAAAGGATGCCAAACAAAACCAATGGGAAAATGAAAACAACAAGAAACAAGGCTAGCAGCTTATAGCCAAGCTCAACACCCTTTATATTTTCACGAAATTTCTTAAAAACCAACCTGCTTCCTCAGTTTCTATAGAATTCGTCATAATTATCTTTATCTACTATGATTACTCCGGTGTCGATATATGCCGGTACCCCGGTCACATTTGAATTTTCGTTATCTGCTACTATTTCTATAGGTTTGTTTACGTAATCGTATAATATCTTCATTGCATAATAAGGCATAAGAGCAGTCTGCTGAACAAGCGTTGCAGAAATAACTCCCTCTTCTATTTTATCAAGTACATATTTGTTTCTGTCCATCGAGATGATCTTTATTTCACCGACCTTGCCCTGTTCCTCTACGGCTACTGCAGCGCCTATACCGCCGAAATAGTCGGTACACACTATTGCATCAAGCCCGGGGTTGTTCTGTATCAACGCTACGGCAGCATCGTGGGCATCGTCCGGCGTCGCTTTTGTATCTCCTATATCAACTATCTGCATCCCTGGATATTGGTCTATGACTGAAGCATATCCTTTTGTTCGGTCTACATGCAGGTCTACGTCCGGCTCTGTAAGTACGGCTATCTGTCCTGAATAATTTAGAAGCTCTGCTATTAGTTTTCCTCCGGTCACGCCCGCCTCAATATTATTCGTGCCGACAAACGCTATTCTCCGGCTGTTTTTTACATCACCGTCAACAGTAACGGTGGGCACCCCTGCTTCAGCCGCCTGGTCGATAAGATAAGCAAAAGAATCATCTGCCCCGAAGAGTATTATACCGTCAACTTTTTCAGCTATTGCACTTTGGAAACACTCTTCCATCTCTTCTATGTCGTTGTCCGCCGGTCCCATATATGTTGCAATTACGTCCAGCTCTTCGCCCGCAATAACAAACCCACGCTTATGGTCGGTAAAATAGTCATAAGACGCCATTGGATATATGCCAACGAATTTAAGCTTCTGTTCCGACTCATCCTGCGTCGTTATTATTTCCTGCGTTTCAGGTTCTTCTATCGTGCTGCATGCCCCAAGTAATATTAAAACAGACAGTAACAAAACTATATATTTGTATGCGTATTTCATAGATTTCCCTAACTTTTTTAAATGTATTTTTATTATAATGCTTTTTTTACGCTGTATATATGTTTAATTTCTACGTAAAGTATAACCAATTTTGTAGTGTATGTATTGATTTGAAGTATCGTTTTAAAAGCAATTATAGCACGATGGACCCCATTTTGAAAGATTGATGATATTAACACTTGTTTTCTTTTAAAGACATTTTAATTGATTTCACTGATATGACATGCTAATTTATCATTTGGTCAAAGACATATCATCTTGATTTTTATTGCTTTGAACAAATCTGTAAATTATATGGTATGGAATCTCTTAAATACAAAAGGCACAAAGCAGCGCTGATGAGTTTGCTCTTTGTACCTTTTGAATTTAATTTCGTTCAGTATTCTAGTCAACTATTTCAAAAGCATCTGCTTTTTTAAAATACATAGTATCCCAGTCTGCAACCGCTTCATATATTTGCTGAGTGATGCTCCTCATTTTTTCGATATCACTCTGACACAGCTCAAATTCGACTGCTTTTAGGTTTTCTTCCAGCTGTTTTGGCGTCCTTGCTCCGACAATAGCTGTTGATATACCATTCTGGCTAAAAACCCAGTTGATTGCCGCCTGCGCCATCGTCATTGCGTTGTCCTTTGCAATTGCTGTCAGTTTGTCAACAGCGTCAAGGCACTTCTCATAAAGTTCACCAGAGAATACAGCAACCATATCCTTTCTTATATCTCCGTCTTCAAATCCGCTACCGCTTCTCTTATATTTACCGGACAACAGCCCCATAGCCATAGAGCTGTAAGTCATGACTCCTATCCCTTTTTCTATGCAATAAGGCAGCAATTCCTTCTCAATGTTTCTCCATAAAAGACTGTATGCAGGCTGAAACACGTTTACTTTTCCTGCCGTTCTTGCAATATCAAGATGTTTTACAGTGAAATTTGATACGCCTATGTATTTTATAAGGCCCTTATCCCTCAGCTTTTCTAATGCTTCCATATTGGAAGCGACTGAAATACCCGGCTTCGGCCAATGTATATAGTAAATATCAATATAATCCGTATCCAGCCTCTTAAGACTCTCTTCAATTGTTTTGCGTGCCGTATCGGGAGTAAGAATATCGGCATTTGCCTTGCTGGCAATAGCGACTTTATCTCTTATCCCCTTGACTGCCTTCCCTACGACTTCTTCGGAATGCCCGCCGCCATAGCCCATTGCTGTGTCGATAACATTTATCCCTGCATCTACGGCTTCTTTTATGGTATCGATGTAACGTTTGTCATCGTGGTCAGATCCCCACCATGTTCCGCCGCCCATCACCCATGTTCCAAGGGTTATGACCGAAGCGTCAATATCCGTTCCTATCATTTTTCTGTATTTCATAATATACCTCCAATAGTGTTGTGCGCACTCATCATAAAAGCCCTGCAGTTACTGCTCCGCGATAGTCCAAGATATCTGTTATCTTAATATTGTTCTGAGTTCTCTATATCCTTCGAAAGCATAAAGTGCATCTTTTTCGCTTAGCTGAGCAGCGTCCTTTATCTCTGTTAGATATACGATATGGTCACCTGCATCCATAGTATCTGACAGCTCCAGCGCCCATGCAATACGGCTTTCTTCTACTGCAGGCACACTAAATCCATCTATGCTCACGGTATTGATACCAAACTCTTCAAATTTGTCAGTATCTCTGCCCGAGCACCTGCAGCACTGTAAGGCTTCCTGCTTAATATCCTCTGTGATAAGACAAAGCGTAGCTTTCTTTGTTTTTTCAAGCACAGAACCGGAATAGCCTTTCTTGGAAAGGCAAAGAAGCATCATCGGGGGCTTTAAAGACGCAAAGCAAAACCATGAAACACCCATAACATTTAATCCCGAATCGTCGTCTTGTGTTACAAGCAGACCGAATAAATGCGGTGAGCTGAGTTTGACTGTATTCATTATATCAATTTTGTCCATCTTAATTATCTCCTTCACTGAACGCCAATGCCCGCATCATAGACGCGGGCAGAAACATGGTATAAGATTTATATATTTAAGGAAGAAGTTTATAAGCTCCCGCTATGACCGGCCATGTCTTGCAAAGCATGAATGCTTCCACATAATCTACATTCGGCGTACCGCAAGATACTGCAAGCGCTTTGTTCTCCCTTTCCAGCATTTCCGCATAATCCACGCCAAAAGCGTCTTTGCACCATGCGCCCTGCTGGCTTTCGTGACACTTAAACATTTTAAGTTTGAAGTCAAATGTATCTGTTATGTCAACAAAGTACTCAGGTGAATATGTATTGTTTATACCAAAAGGCACAGCGAAGAACATTGCAGGCACTTTGCTGTGCGGTTCATGCTCTGTTTCAATTAGTTTGATAGTCGCATTGACCCTTGCTATAAAAGCAAGATATCCTGTAATGTCGTGATCCGGATTGTAATCTTTGAAATACGGAGGTGCAAATATCACGTCCGGCTTCGCCGCCCTTACTGCGTCTATGAATTTTAGCCTTGTTTCCTTTGTATCGAAAAGGAACTCGTCATCTTCGCCCATCCATATAAGCTTTGCACCAAGCAGGTCGGCAGCGGTCTGTGCTTCCTTGTGCCTTACCTTAGCTATCTCGTCCTTACTCATCCTAAAAGAGCCTATGTTGCCGTTAGTCGCTACCGCAATCGTGATCTCGTCGCCACGGTCAGCATACTTCTTCAGTGTTCCTGCACATCTAAACTCAACATCGTCCGGGTGTGCACCAAATGCCAAAACTCTCATTTTCCCTCTCCTTTTTTCACTTAATTATAACTCAATTTCTATTCTCTCATCCAGCCTTGCAACAACTGAATCGTTTGTATATGTGAACGGCGGAAGTGCCGTCAATACCATCGCTCTGATATCCTCAAGCGGGAAAGGCACAAAATGCCATACCTTTCTTTTAAACCTTATGAGTGTATCCTTCGGTACTAGGAATGCTTCGAATTTGTCTATGCAAGGTTTGCTGCCGCTCTCCTGTCCGGCTAAAACCACCGAATCACAGCTCATGCAGAATTCTATCTCTTCTGTATCTTCGTGCATTTCAACGATTTCAACTTCCATTTTCCGTTTATTTATACCACAGACGCTGAAGCCGACAAGGCTCCCGCCGCCAAACAGCCCCGCAGTAACATCAGGATAATAATTGAAATCTCCTTCACTTTTACTGTCAACACTATAGATGTTGAAGTATGAACCATACGGAGCAAAGTTCTCTGCAGCCAGCTTTTTCGCTTTGATCCTCATTTTTTAACCTCCAATGGTTTATTAATACATATAGAAGCTATGAGCAGAGCTGCCCGGGGAAGGACAGCTCTGTTCAAAATTATTATTTTTTCATGTAATCGCATACTACCTTGATTTGGTCCGCAAATGATATATCCCCGAATTTCTTATCAAAGAAGGCGCTTCCAATCGTGTAAGTCCAGGGAGCAATCTCCTTCATCTTATCGAGCCGCTCGAAGCTTTTTATACTGCCAGCAAGACAAACGGGAAGGTCAACTTCTTTTACGAACCTTGCAGCAAGCTCTTCCGGATCACCCGTAAAGCGGTAAGCAAGGAGATCTATTCCGTCTATCCCTTTTTCTATTAGAGAGTTGGCTTCTTCTATCATTCCGTCGATAGTGCCGCCCAGTATACTCGGCCTGCCGGTTATCTCGCCAACAAAGGGCATATACTTCATACCTGCCTCTTTAGCTATGTCTCTGACAGAATCAAAATACATTGTTCCCATGAGTATATCAAAACCGCATTCTACACCTATTTTTGCTCCCGCAATACATTCGTCTTCGGTGTATTCAACCACTTCGAGGAAAGTTGTTTTTCCGGCTTGTTTCATCATTTTCACAAGCTTTTTCATCTTGTCCTTTTCAAGACCAGCTTCTTTGAACCCCCAATATATTGCGGGTGTGTCTTTTGATGCTTCAAACACTTCTATAGCATCCGCAACTGTCTTGTCATTGTGGGTCAACATTACGATAAGTTCGGGAATCTTTTTCATTTTATAAACCTCTTTCAATTAAGTTTGCCTGATTATTCAGTTCCTTCCATGAAGCCCTGAAGCGTCTGACCCGGATAGTAAAGCTCAAACGCTTCTTCAACATTGTCTTTTGACACTGCCATGTTCGCACAGAAAACCACACCGGGTATATCCACGCCGTTAAGCAAGTTGACCATTTGACTCATCGTCCATTTAGCCGGCCATATCGAAGAATAGCATGCACTACCGACGATATCTCCATCGTAAATACCCTTAAGGATTATCTTGTCGTTGTCAACAGAGCTTAAGAGCACATCGCTGTCTGCTGCAAGTTTTGCATTCATCATGCCGATAGTAGCCGAACTGTACAATCCCCATGCACCTATCATGTCAGGATATGCTAGCAATGCGCCCTCAAATGCTGTATAATGTTCCTCGGGAGAAATGCCTGTGAGCTCAACTATTTCAACGTCAGGATATTTTTCGAATACGCTAAGGAAGCCTAGCGCACGTGTCGCAGCATTTGGATGCACAAACGGAAGCGTCTGATATACGATAGTTCCTTTCATTTCCATGCCGGAATCGAGGATCGCTTGCTCGAGCATTTCTCCTGCTAATTGCCCTTGAACCACACAGTCAAAAGTAGTAAGAGAATCGGTGTTGCCTGCCAGCGGTGGGTTAAGTGTTACGACAGGAATTCCTGCTTCTTCAAGATTGTCGAGAGACTCTTTTACTCCTGTAAAATCACAAGGAGCAAGAATAACGCCGTCTACATCCTGAAGTATCCACTGCTCTATAGCCTGGTTCTGAGCATTCTGATCATAGTTTGCATCGTTTACCAGCAGTTCCACTCCGCACTCTTCGGCAGCTGCTTTCATTGTTTCGAGAATCATCGAACCAACTTCGTCAACTGTATAGTATACAGAGAACCCAATAGTATACTTCTCATTCGCTGTCGGCATTGGGTCGGTCATTGCATCCGGAACCTGAACCGTGCCGCCTGTAGACCTGATCGTAACGTCACATTCAACGCCAAGCGGATTGTAATACCCATTCAGGTCAAATACAGTTCCCTCAGGCTCCTGATAAGTAAAGTCTGCAGCATTTGAATGAACCGGCGCTGAAGCATCGTCCGCAGTATCATCCGTAGTGTCTGCCGTGTCGTCTGCAGTATCCTCAGCTACGTCATCTGCAGTGTTGTCTGCGGCATTATCTGCAACATCCCCGGTCTCATCCGGTGTTGTCTGTTTGCATCCTGCAAAAACAAGTACTATCACTAGCAGGAACACCAGAATTCTAACCATTTTTTTCATCTTATTTTCCCTCCTAATATTTTATCTGGCCCATAGATACAGACCAAACTAATCTCTAGTTTTTCTTTTCAGATAATTATCGAGCAGCATCGCAAGTATGATAACGCTGCCCTTGACAAGTATCTGATAAGAGTACGCAAGGCCGAGCAGCGACATCCCGCCTGAAAGAACAGCTATAATCAAACAGCCGCCAAAAGTGCCCCACATCCTTCCGTTCCCGCCCGAAATAGCGGTTCCGCCCAAGATTACTCCCGATATTGCATCAAGCGGCAGGTCTTTGCCAAGATCCGGATTGCCGGAATTAAACAGCGCTGAAAGAATTAGCCCTGCAATGAATGCAAAGAATGTGTTCAAAGTATATGCTGCAACCTTAATGAAGTTTACTTTTATTCCTGCAACTCTAGCCGCTTCCGGATTGCCGCCTATACACCTTACGTAAAATCCAAATTTCGTTTTTTTGTATAAAAACAGTGACAGTGCAAACAATACAATAGTGATTATAACAGGCGTTGGTATTATCCAGACCTCGCCATTGCCGAAAATCTCTGCATAGTTCTCTACTACTATCGGAATAGGTTTACCTTCTGAGAGTATCAACGCAAGACCCCTGAACATGTTCATAGTTGCAAGAGTAACAAGGAACGGTTCAATCCTTCCCTTTACTGATATAAACCCGTTAAAGAAACCGAGCGCCAGTGCAACGATCAGCATTATCAGCAGCGCCAGGATAGGATGCATAAAGCCTCCTTTGACCAGCATAGAAAATCCTACGCCAGTAACCGCAGCCACTGAACCGACGGACAAGTCAAGTCCTGCCAGTGTAATAATAAACGTCATGCCAAACCCGACTATAAACACAAAGCTCTGACGCTTCAATATGTTCAGCATATTTATCGGATTAACAAATACATTGTTTAAAAGTGTAAAAACTACGATCAGAGCAATAAGTATGATTATTGTTCTGAATTTAATGATATACTTTAAAATCACACTCCAAAATGAAGTATTACTTTCGCTTTTTGCCTGCATCTTTTCTTTCCTCCACCCTTATAATAGATTCTAAAGAACCTTTATATATTAGTCTCTAAGCGCCGCAAGAGTCATTACAGCTTCCTGGGTTGCCTCTTCCCTGCTGAGAACTCCTTTCATGACACCTTCCCTCATGACCATTATGTTATCTGACATGCTTATAAGCTCCGGCATCTCGGAAGATACCATTATTATTGCTGCCCCCTGTTCTGCAAGTTGCCCCATAATGTTATATATTTCTGTTTTTGCTCCGATGTCTATTCCCCTTGTAGGTTCATCGAATAGCAGTACGTCCGGTTTAAACTCCATCCATTTTCCAAGTGCAACTTTCTGTTGGTTGCCGCCTGATAGTGTTTCGACCACCTGCTTAAGATTAAAAACCTTGATGTTTAAGCTTTCCTTTTGCACTTTCGCCTTGTCTGAAAGTTTTCTCCAGTTCAGGGTACCAAGTACAGACTTCTCCTGCACATTAACCATGTTGAGATTCTCAAGAACAGGAAGGCATAAAACCAGTCCGGATTTTTTACGGTCTTCAGTAACAAAAGCGATTTTATGTTTCATAGCGTTTATAGGGCTTTTCGGCACAAACTTTTCTCCTTTAAGTTCGATTTCACCGCCCGTTATCTTTCTCTGGCCAAAAAGCGCCTCTAATATTTCCGTCCGCTTTGCGCCGACCAGTCCGCCGATGCCGAATATCTCTCCTCTGTGTACTTCAAACGAAACTCCTTTGAACGTGTTCTCACTTTCCAGTCTTTCGACTTTCAGCACAGTTTCCCCGAGCTCTATGTTCCTTTTCGGAAACATGTCTTTAAGCTCACGTCCCACCATCATGTGTATAAGGTCTTGCTCGGTCACTTCAGAATTTTTGACAGTCCCGACCAGGTTGCCGTCTCTTAGCACTGTGATCCTGTCCGCTATACCGTCGATTTCGTGAAGTCTGTGCGAAATGTATATTATTGTTACGCCCTGATTCTTCAGTGTCTTTATGATCTTCATCAACTCATCAGCATCTTCCTGTGATATAGATGAAGTCGGCTCATCCATAAGTATGACCTTTGCATCAGACGCAATCGCTTTTGCGATCTCAACAACCTGTTGCTGGGCGATCGACAAGCCGCTGACCATCGAAGTCGCTTTAATATCCTTCTGATCCATCCTGTCCAGGACTTCTCTAGCTATGGCGTTATACTGCTTCTTGTGCTGCAGGACCCCTTTGAATCTGTCCTGCTTGTCAATAACTATGTTTTCAGCCACTGTCATATCAGGACAAAGCGTAAGCTCCTGATATATAGTGTGGATAGATGCGTCAAGAGCATCTTTTGGTTTCTTGAAAACAACATTTTTTCCGTCTAGAATAATCTGTTCGTTTTTCTCCGTCGGATGATATCCGCAGAGAATCTTGATCAGCGTAGACTTACCCGCACCGTTTTCACCAAGCAAAGCGTGTACTTCACCTTTGAACAAACTTAGGTTGATATCCCGTAAAACACTTACGCCGGAAAAGGATTTCCCTACGTTTTTCATTTCAAGAATAACCTGTTCCAAATTTTCACCTGCTTTCAGATTTTTGCGTTTCAAATTCATGAATTTTTTCAAACGAAGAAGCATAATCATTGAACGCTTCTTCAAATTTTAGTTTTGTAAGCTCTGTCGGGATAAATTCCCTTTCTTTGCCATCTGCAGCTGCGAACGCTTCGCTTGGATGGTTTATCAACCCTATAGCAACTGCTGCAAATGCCGCTGCTCCCAGCGCCGAAGCTTCAGCCACGTTTCCTTTTATCACCTTAAGCCTGGTGATGTTGGCTTTAAGCTGCAGCTGCTTGTCTATCCTTGCGCCTCCGCCCACGCTCCTAATCGTTCCAACGTTTATACCCGCTCTTTTAAAAGCGTCGCTGTGCAGCCGGAGCTCGTAGCTAAGCCCTTCGATCATCGCCTGAACTATATCATTTCTTGTACTGTCTAGCGTCAAGCCATATATACATCCCTTTGCGTTGGTATCGAAATATGGATTGCCGCTCCCGGAGAAGTGAGGGATAAATATAATACTGCCCGGCTTTTCAGTGTCAAGGTTCTCCAGCAGCTTTGAAAATATCTCTGTTCCCGTCTTTTTACACTGTTCATATGTGTCTTTTGCGATAACATCCCTATACCATCGAAGTATGCAGCCTGCTGTCAAATTTACGCTGAAGGTTACATATCCGTCATAGCCCGGGTAACACGGAAAAAGATTATCAAGCATATCTTTGCCTGTATTGGGCTCTTTCATTGCCGCTACAATACCTTCTATAGTACCAGCTATATTCACGGCCGTTTCCGGCTTTCTCTCGTCAAGCCCTGCCCCTATTGCGGCGCATACCATATCATGCCCTCCGCTTACAACCTTTGGCGGCTCCATAAAGCCAAGCTCACTGGCTATATCTTTATCTAGCTTTCCAATTATTTGTCCCGAAGGAACTGGCTTTGGCAGCATATTCTCATCCATCGGTATACATTTCAGAATTTCATTCGCCCACTTTTTCTTCCGGATGTCAAACAGCATCGTCCTTGCCGCTTCACTATAGCTCACCGTAGGAGGAATCCCGAGTTTTTGTACTATAAAGTCTTCATAAGTGCCCCATCGTTTGACAGCGCCGTAGACATCCGGTTTGTTTTCCTTTATCCACAATATCTTAGCCAGGCTGCCTATAAACAGCGGCGGCATGCCTGTAATATTGAAAAACCTTTCTTCCCCAAAATCGTGAGCAAACCTCTTGATCTGTTCTGTGCCCCTCGGATCAAAATCTATTATGGAATCGCACACAGCATCGCCGTTTTCATCGAGCGCTAGTATCACATCTCCTATTGCTGAGACTGCAAGCGCCTGCACCGGCAAGGCTGACTCTTTGTTGACCTGCGCTATTACCTCTTTGATGTTGTTCCATACAAGCTCCGGGGCAAGCTCCAGCAGCCCTTCGCCCGGAAAACTAAGCGCATATTCACGGTATGCGTCGCATACTATATTGAATTTTTCATCGAACACTACAGCCTTGCAGCCCGAAGTGCCCATGTCAACTCCCATAATCAGCAATTCAATACCACCTTATACGTTTGTGTGCCAGTATGTCCCAGCTTTCACCTCGGCACTTCCTGGTCTCAGTGCCGGCTCGGATGGTACCGTTGGCCCTATGTCCCGGTTAACCACCTGCTCTTTCGTCTCTTGCAGTTTTGCTGTACTTTGTGAATCCTGTGTTATTTTTTTATCATCTATACATGCCTGTGAAAGGGTATCGTATTTGTTTGCACGCCCGATACTCATAAACATTTCCATGCAGGTTTCCGCTGCATCCATAAATCCTTTGTTGATGCTGCCGGTAAGCTCAGCGATATCGAAATTGCCCTGGTATTCCGGTTTTTCTTCTATATATTTCACAGCATTCTTTTTGCCTTCAACGCACATATCGGTATATATGCAAACCTTGACTATACCCATGTCCATAGCACGCCGCAGGTGGTCTTCCGGTATACCGGTGCCGCCGTGGAGTGTAAGGTATACGTCCTGAGACATCAGTCCGTAATAGATCTGCTCAAGGCGCTGAAAGTCTAGACTCGGCTTGCCTTTATATAACCCGTGTGCATTACCGATAGATATTGCCAGAATATCTATCCCCGTTCTTTTTACGTAGTCCTTAGCAAGCGCAGGATCAGTCATAGTGTCTGCCGAGCTTGCCAAAGCCTCGCCGCCTTCAGAAGCGCCCGGAAGAGCGCCAAGTTCGCCTTCAACAGCCGCGCCATAGCTGTGCCCCATTTTAACAGCTTCGCTTGTCAACCGAACGTTCTCTTCATATTCCATCTTAGAGCCATCAAACATTACCGAAGTAAACCCTGCTTTAAGGGCACGCTCTACGCTGTCAAGGTCCATCCCGTGACTAAGGTGCAGCCCGACGGGTATACTTGTGTTCTTTGCGGCATGATATGTAACAGCCGCTAACTGTTCAAAATCCATATAAGGCTCTATCACGCCAGGTTCGGTTACCAGTATCGGTGAGCCAAGTTTTTCTGAGCCGTTTATGAGAAACGGTACCTGGTCCAATCCGCACAGGTTGAAAGCGCCAACCATAAATCTCTCACGGGCACATTTTTCAAGTATGTCCAAAGTCTTTACAAAAGCCATATCGTACCTCTTCCTTTTATCTGAAAACTTCCGGGTTCACAATCGGCCTGGGTATCCCTCCGGCCAGATAGAACAGCACGTCGTTTGTAATCATTACCGATTGAAGATATATAACATCTCTGCCGGCGCCCGCAATATGCGGAGTCACGATCACGTTGTCATATTTAAAGTATTCATCATTTTCTTTGATGGGTTCTGTATGGAAAACATCCAGCGCAAGTCCTCCGAGTTTGCCGCTCTTAAGAGCTTCTCTCTGAGCTTCCTCTACTACTATGCCTGCTCGCGCGTTATTTATGAAGTAAACTCCGTCACGCATCATATCGAATTCCTTTTTACCGAGCATGCCTTTATTCTGGTCGGTAACTTTTGCATGAATCGAAATTATATCGGATGATTTGAGAAGCGTCTCCAAATCCACACGCTGAGCTTTGTGTGCCTTTAAAACCTCGTCCTTCTGATATGGGTCATATGTTATTATCTTTATTCCAAAGCCCTGCGCTCTGTCGGCAACCTGCTGCCCAACCGTACCGAAGCCTATAAGACCCATTGTTTTTCCTTCAAGCTCAATGCCTTTTCGTGACTGCCATGGTCCCTCCGGACTCATATCCCATATCACGTCTTTGTCACTACCGTACTGTGTATCAGGAGCAGTAAACAAACCTGTGCGCAGCTCCCTGTCTGCCCGCGCTATCTTACGTGTGACCGCCAGAACCTGACCCATAGTGAAATCTGCAACCGGCAGCGCTTCTCTGCCGAATGTAAAGAACACAGGTATCCCTTTGCTGGTCGCATAATCTACGTCGATATTAGCTCGTGGGCCTCCACGTATGGATGATATAACTTTCAGTCTGGTGTTATCCAAAACTTTTCTCGTCACCTGTTCATATCCGACGATAAGCGCTTCGGCATCACCGATATCTGCAATCAGTTCATCCTCGTTAAGTATTTTACTTGTAAATCCCCAGCCTCCTGTCACGACTTCATGCCCTGCTACTTTCAGCAGGTCAATCCCGTCCTGACTAAAATCGGCACATATGTAAATTTTCAAATGCTCTTCCTCCAAGTTGATCCATTATTAATCTTCCGGGTATAAAATTATTTTTATTGCTTCACGCTGCCGGACAAGATCAAAAGCTTTGCGGAAATCGCTGATGCTCATTTTATGCGATATCATTGACTTTAAGTCGATTTTGCCTGCGACAGCTAGATTCATTACGTTTCTCCACGACAGCCAGTTATAACCGAAATGCCCTTTTATGCTTACTGCTTTGTCTATGATAGGATCAAGTGAGAATCCGACCGGGTTTTCATCATATCCAATTTTAACTATCTCACCTGCAGTACGGACAATTTCTATTGCTTGCCTTAACACTACCGCAACTCCGGCGCAGTCTACTACCAAGCTTACTCCTTCGCCGCCCGTTAATTCCAAAATCGTTTTTTCTACATCAACTTCGTCTGCTACAACTATATCGGTCGCTCCGCTCTGCTTTGCAAGTTCAAATCTGTGGCTGTCTGCCGAAAGTCCGATTGCAATTATCTTTGCGGCTCCAGCCACCCGCAGCGCCTGTATTGAAAACTGTCCGAGCGCCCCTACTCCGAATACTGCAGCATAGTCTCCCGGCATAAGCTTTGATTCCTGCACAACAGCCATATAGCCGTTGCAGCATGGATCGAGTATTGCTGCTTCTTCGAACGAAAGCTCGTCAGGTATGCGCATAAGGCTGTTCGGAAAAACTTTCAGAGTTTCACCAGGAATACGAACATACTTTGTAAAACCGCCGTCCATTCCGTATCCAAGCCCCAGTCTCTCCGGACAGGAAAGGTAATCTGCTGTACTGCATGCATAGCACTTACCGCATACTTTGCCCGTGTTATCCGATACGACACGGTCGCCAATTTCCCATTCTGTAACATTCTTTCCCTTGCTTGCAACGATCCCCGAAAATTCGTGACCGAGTATTACCGGAGGATTCAAAAGGTTCTCGTGACCGCCGTTGTCAAACGCGATATCCGAGCCGCATACTCCAGCCGCCTTTACTTCAAGCAAAACATCATCTTCCCCTATTTCAGGCACAGGCACTTCTCTTATCTCGGTCTCAAATTTGCCGAATCCATATTTTACTATAGCTTTCATATTATGATCTCCTCCTATTGATCAGCAGTTTGAAACAGTCCGCACGCAGATACTCTTCCGCATATATGAGCAGCTCCCCGTTAACGTCTGTAACCACCTGCTTTATCAACAGCACCGGTTCTCCCTTTTTTATGCCCAGCCATTCAGCCAGCCATTCTTCTGCAGTGACCGGAAGTATCTCAGCCATTCCGGAACCGATATTAATATTGCATTTTGTCTCAAGGTACTCATATATAGATATATTCTCGTCCAATATTCCAAGAAAATGGGCCGAAAGCTTGGGAGAAAAATAGTCTTTTGAATATACAACCGGTTTGCCGTCCGCAGTACGTATGCGTTTTAATACCAATACATCTGTGCCTTCACCGATGTTTAGTTTAACCGTTACATCACCTTTTGCTTTAACGAGTTCTTTCTCAAAATGCATAACGCCCGGTTCATATCCGCTGGCAATAATCATTTCACTGATACCCAAGTTGTTGTTAAGCGTGTTCGCTATATTATCTATGCTGCCGGAAAGAAAAGTCCCTCTTCCCTGCACAGAGTTGATAATCCCTTCGTTTTTCAGAGCATTGATTGCTTCTCTCAGTGTAAGACGACTAATCCCAAGAAGATTCGCAAGCTCGTTTTCAGAGGGCAGTCTGTCGCCAACCTTGAGTTTGTTTTTCTTGATATAGCTGATGATTTTTTCTTTTGTTGATATGTATGCCAGCATAATCTTTCTCCTTATTTAGTTATTATCGCTCAGACATCTCCTGCCGTTTGCGCCTGACTCGATCCATACCTGTCTGCTCCGGCTGAAATGACCTCACGTGCTTTTCGATTGTCTTTTATATTGCCCATGACTTTCAGCTTACATCTGCCTTTGCAAAGCCCGGAAATTTTCCCTATATAACTGCTATCGTGCGGTTTGGCACTCAGTATATTAGAAATCACGATATAGTCGGCACCACAGTCTATTGCCATTTTGACAGCCTGTGTTTCTTTCTCTTCGGTCAGTACCGATGTCTCAATCAAAACTTTTACCAAAGCTTTGCCCGCCGCCGGAATCATTGCTTCCTGAATATCCCTTTTCGCCGCATCAATATTATCCTGCTTTAGGAACATCATATTCAAGGGAATCTCCACTTCGTCAGCACCGTTTATCACAGCCTGTTTCACTTCTGCATATTTACCTGGTGTTGACGTATCTCCGCCCGGCAGGCTTATAGGCGTACAGACACTAACATTCGTTCCCGTAAGCATGTCTTTAGCAAAAGCCGTGAACCACTGCGGAACACATACACATGCATATTTTCGCTGCTTCGCCTGTTCGCATATATGTCGTATCTCATCTATTTTAACAGACGGATTGATTCGTGTGTATTCAAAATATGATGCCAGCTCTATAGATCCCGAGCTGTCCGGCTCTACGGCATTCCGGCCCTGAACATTGGCATATACTTCCTGCGTTATTTTTTCTATCAGAGCTTCTAACTCCATTTATCCTTCTCCTCTATGTTGCTTTTACCGTTACCGGTTTTTTAGCTCTATATTGCTGTATTAGGGCAATAATGTCTCAACATCTCCATGCGGCCGTGGTATAACATGTACGGATATAAGCTCACCTACACGTTTTGCAGCAGCTGCTCCGGCATCAACAGATGCTTTAACTGCGCCGACGTCTCCTCTGACCATAACGGTCACAAGGCCAGAGCCAACTTTTTCTTTGCCTACTAAGGTAACATTAGCGGCTTTCACCATTGCGTCCGCTGCTTCTATTGCTCCTACCAGTCCTTTTGTTTCAACCATACCCAATGCTTCTTTTGTCATTGTAAATCTCCTTTTATTTAACTAAATAACGCTGATCCCGCCTATTTAGGAAGGATACCTTCAACATCTTCATGCGGTCTTGGTATAACATGTACGGATACCAACTCGCCCACACGCTTTGCAGCAGACGCTCCGGCATCAACTGACGATTTGACCGCGCCGACATCACCGCGAACCATCACTGTTACAAGACCTGAACCGATTTTCTCTTTGCCGACCAGCTTGACATTGGCTGCTTTTACCATTGCATCTGCAGCTTCTATCGCTCCGACCAGTCCTCTTGTTTCAACCATGCCAAGTGCTTCTTTTTCCATCTTACTACGCCTCCAATTAACGTTTTTATTGATTTTGGTTTTTTATCGTACTTTCATATTGATATCTTTATTAATTATGGTTGTTTACTTATCGATAAACGAAACTTCGTCGATAACTCCGCATATCGTATAATCTGCAATCAATTCCTCATCGTTAAAGAATGTCTGCGCCGCTCCTCCGTCCGTGTTAACAAGGACCTTGTCTCCGGGCCCTGAATCCACACAGTCGAATGCTATCTGCCTCTCACCGCAGGGCTCTCCATCAAGACCCAGCGGCTGAATAATCATCAGCTTATGCCCGTTAAACTTATTATCTTTTATCGTCGATACTACGTTCCCGACAACTTTAGCAATTATCACAGTGTTAGCCTTTCAATCATGCAAATAACTCTTCTACATTTCTTCGTTATACTTATCGATAAATCCAACGATTGCAGCATCAGCTGGCACCAGCCCTTCCCGGAATATCAAACCCGCTTCCTTTGATCCTATAAGATATACCAAATCGTCAGTCCCGGCCTGTCTTGTATGGTCGGCCGCAACAATTATCTGTGAAGGAATACCGTTTTTTAACTTCTGAACCAGTAAAAGCTTTATACCTATAAGGCTTTCATACTTCACTGTTGAAACGACCGAGCCGACAACTTTGCCAGTATACATCTTAATCTGCCTTATGCCTGTGTAGGTTTTTTTACAGGTTTGGGTGTGTTCGGGCTCTTCTGCGGCAATATACCTTCCACATCCTCATGCGGCCGTGGTATAACATGCACCGAGTGCAGTTCCCCTACTCTTTTTGCTGCGGCCGCTCCTGCATCTACGGATGCTTTGACCGCTCCTACATCGCCCCTGACCATAACAGTCACAAGTCCTGAACCAATTTTTTCCTTGCCTATCAGCTCAACATTGGCTGCTTTTACCATTGCGTCCGCAGCTTCTATCGCGCCGACCAGTCCTTTTGTTTCAACCATTCCCAACGCTTCTTTAACCATTATCAATCTCCTTTATGTATTTTTTCTATATTATCGCCTGCAGTATATCCGGATGAGGCGACGGAATCACAACCGTTCGGGTCACCATACCCTGTGCTTCTTCCAGACTCTGCGCTGTCTGTACTGCAAACCTGACAGCCGAAACCTTTCCGGTCATGATTATAAACGACTTTCCGCCCAGCCCACGGCCTAACCTTACCTCTATCAGTTCTATATCCGCAGCTTTTACCGCTGCGTCTGCGCATATCACTGCTGAGGCAAGAGAAAAAGTCTCAATCATACCGAGCGCACCGTATTCTGTGATATCAGATGTAGCTCCAATCGCCTGAATGACATGTGCATCGACATTCGCAATGACTACACTGTCAACCAACACATCTGCCGCTGTTTCTACTCCCGAATCGACCGCAGCCTGCACCGCAGCAACGTTGCCTGTAACTACTACTATATATTTGCCTGCACATACAGACTGTGCACTGACCAGCGATACATCTGCTGCTTTCAGCATTGCATCACCCGCTTCTATCCCAGCTGGTATACAATTTGTTTCGACCATTCCTAACGCACTCAAGTTTGTATCTCCTTCGTATTAATTCGCTTTGATCAGAATTCTCTTATCCGTAACATCTGTTACTGTTCCCGAAATGCTGGCATGTACCTTTGCACCAAGGCTCTTTTCAGGAATGTCGGCAATCAGCTGACCTTTTTCCACTTTATCTCCCGCCTTTACTACCGGTACTGAAGACGCTCCAATATGCATACGAAGCGGTATGCCGACCTTCTCAACAGGAGCCGCCAGTTTTTCTGACAGTGGTGTATCTTTATCGTATTGCACTACACCCATTCTTGACATCAGACGCTTTGTGGGCACCTTTATAGTGCTGAGAGCCGGCGAAACAGACGTCTTGATTTTTTTCTCCGGTCTGTATCCGCTCTTTTGCAGCCCTTCCTTCATTTTTACTATCATCCTGTTTGGGCTCAGCCCGAAATTGCACGCATAATAGGTACAAAGCCCGCAGTCACAGCAGGAAAAAACACCGTTTGGATCTCCAAGAAGCTTGCCGTCCGACATGAATGAAGCACGCATAGCTTTGTGAGGCTCTACTCCCAGCCCCAGCGCATTTCTCGGACAGAGCTCTGTACACATATTGCACTGACAGCAGACTGCTTTTGCAAGTTTCCAGTCCATCTTGCCATCATCCGTCTTCTTTTTTATAAGAGGATGATCAGATTTGAAAACCAGCACTCCGCCTGTTGTCTTTGTGACCGGCTCGTTCCAGTCGTTTGAAAGCCTGCCTGTTGCCGGGCCCCCTATAATAAGCGTATATCCTTCGCTTGATTCCGGTCCGCCGGCCTCTTTGACAAGCTCACCTACAGTCACACCGATCGGCACTTTAACCGTGACCGGCTTTTCAACTTCACCGCCGACAGTTACATATTTCTCAGTCACGGGTATATCATCAAGCGCATCCGCTATATTCATCAGTGTGCTCACGTTGCTGACTACAGCCCCGACGTCAAGAGGTATGCCTCCTGTCGGAACAACTTTGCCGGTCACTTCATATACTATCTGCTGTTCATCGCCTGCAGGATAGTAATTATCCAGCAGATACAGGCGTATACCCGGTTCGTTTTCTATTGCTTTTTCAAGTATGTCTATTGCATCATGGTTTTTCTTTTTTAGACAGATTACGCCTTCCTTGGCACCAGTTGCCTCTATAAGCGCTTTAAATCCTTTTATTATCTTCTCCGGGTAACTCTCCATCATCCATCTGTCTATCCGGAGAATAGGTTCGCACTCTGCACCGTTCGCCAATGCGATATCTGCCTTGCTGTTCATTTTCACGTGTGTCGGGAACCCGGCTCCTCCCGCTCCCACAACGCCTGCTTTGAGTACCTTTTCCGCTATGCTCATAAATCCTCCGAATTATACTATCCTAAAGCTGCCGTACATAACGCAGCGTCTTGATCGTGTAAAGCTTCTTGCGCTCGTGATCCCTTCGCCGGTGGGCGTCGCTATCGTCAATGTTGTGTGCCCTTCCCCATTGAATCCTATTCCTGCATAAGAAGGCGCATTCTTAACAAACAGTGTCGTATTGAGCGCTTTAGCCGCCATCGACAGGTTCGTTATATTCTGTGAGTGCATTATGGCAGAATGCTTACATCCGTTCTCGGCGACGACTGCCTCCCTCACTGCTTCTTCTATTGTATCCACCCTTACCATTCCCATTATCGGCATCATCATCTCTACCGTTATGAATGGATGCTTTTCATCCACCTCAGCTATGATAAGTCTGGGGTCGCCGGTATATTCAACACCGCTTGCCTGCATTATGACAGCTGCATCTTTACCGACAAACTTTCGATTTATCACATATCCGTCTTCACGCTTTACAAGCACGGTTTTGACTATCTTGTCTATATCGCCTCCGGCTATGCGGTAAGCACCCGAGCTTTCCATGCTGCACATAAGAGAATCGAAAATGTCTGAAAATGCAAACACTTCTTTTTCAGCTATGCATAGAATGTTGTTGTCAAAACTTGCTCCGGATACTATATCTTTTGCAGCCTGTTGTACATTTGCCGTGTTATCGACGATAACGGGCGGATTCCCCGGTCCTGCTGCAATAACTTTCTTTCCCGTTTTCATGGCTACTTTTACAACGGCCTCTCCGCCTGTTATAGACAGTAGCGGCACATCCTTATGTTCCATCATATATTTACCTGTCTCTATAGACGGTTCTTTGACAGTGCATATGAGCGTACCAGGACCGCCAGCTGCAGCAATCGCATCGTTCAGCACTCTTATTGTCTCAATAGATGTTTTCTTTGCAGCCGGGTGCGGGTTGAAAACCACTGCATTTCCTGCAGCCACCATGCTTATCGCATTGTTAATAATGCTGGAAGACGGGTTCGTTGACGGCGTTATTGAGCATATGACTCCAAATGGTGCGCTCTCGACCAGCGTCAGCCCAAAGTCTCCCGACAGAGCTGATGTCTGCAAGTCTTCTACTCCCGGAGTTTTATCTGCGGCCAGCAGGTTCTTCTGTACTTTATCGGGAATCCGGCCATAGCCGGTCTCCCTGGCTGCTAGCTCTGCAAGAGACTGGGCGTTGTTTCGCGCTGCCTGGCGCATCCCCTCAATGAACCGTCCCCTGTCGCTCAGTGAAAACGTCATAAACTTCTCCTGGGCTTTCTTTGCAGAGCGTATTGCCTCTTCCGGGCTGTCGCACAACCAGCATTCTTTGCAGTCATCCGTTTGTGCGTTTGATGCAATCAGCTTATTTATCGTCTCCTCAACGATTTTATGTACTTGCTCTTCACTTAAATTCATTAAATACCTCTCCGGCTGCTGTTCTTTTTCTTAAGTCTTTTACTATTTGCCGTAACTAATCCTGATATTTCTGGAATATCGTTTTGCCCTTAAGTTTGACAGAATCGATTATCGCAATAATCGAACAGTCGGTCGGCTTGTTTTCAGTCATCTGCGTCTGCCGGGACGAACTTCCGCCCACACACATAACTACTTCACCCTCACCGGCTCCTACAGTATCTATAGCAACCAGCGGCAGACCTTTCTCTTCAAAGGTCTCTATGTCTATCGGGACAACTACGAGAAGCTTCAATCCGGTAAGCTTTTCAGATTTTGTTGTACTTACAACATTGCCTCTTACACGAGCTAATATCATTTCTATTGCTCCTTTTTACATTTCTATTGTCAGACCAAGTTCATTTGCCATGTCTTTTGCAAGCGGAGTAACTACTGCGCCTTTTTTACAATGAATCGTTCTGCTGCCGCTGTCATATATTCTGGTGACATCCGCTTCTGTTACAAGCTCCAGTGCATTCTGTTCATCTTCACAGGTACAGCTAAGCGTTACAAACTCTGCTCCCGCTTCTTCTAAATCCTTGACCGCAGAGAATATGCTTTTAAGCCACTTGCCCTGCGAAGCCGGCTGCAACGAGAAATCCAATATTATCACAACATTCTTATTCTTGAGCAGTGCCTTTGTGACTACAGCCTCAGCAAATCCCTCATCCTCACCACCGGCAATTTTCTTAACCACATATACTGACGGAAACGCAAGCACTATGCTCTGATAGCTGCCAAGAGAAGCCATAACCTCCTGCTTGCTGCCCTCATCTTCTATAGTAAAGCCCTGTAAACCCTGACCGGGTTGTGAGCCCTCCGGTATTATATATCTGGCATTCTGAAAAGTTTTTTCAATATAGTCAGCTAACAGCTTCGGCTCTGAAACATACTTTGGCAATAGTATGAGCGCTGTTTCATAAGCATTCACATTTTTTTCTCCATTGTCGTCAAGCCTAGCTACTGTCTGCGCTACCAGCTCACTTATTATTGACTGCAGTTTTGCCGGATCGTTTGTCATCTGTATCTCCACATTATTTAATCATCTTTAGCAGCATGCCTGTCTTTATCATTCCTGAATTCGCTTCGTCAGTATCTATATGCATCTCCAGCGAATGTGTGTCACCGCTGCGTACCAGAACGTTCTCAAAAACAATCGGTCTGTCGCCTTCCTGCCGCAGGTTTATAAGCTCTCCATCGCTGACACCAAACCATTGTGCCTGTTCGTTTGAGATATGTACATGGCGCTTTGCTACTATCACACCGCTGTCAAGTGTTACTTCTCCAGCAGGGCCGATAAGCCTTGCCCCGGGTGTGCCTTCTATGTTGCCCGACATCCTTACAACCGGCTCTATCCCTATCCGGTATGCATCCGTTACGCTAAATTCAAGCTGTGTCTGGCTGCGAACAGGTCCAAGCACCCGTATTTTTTCTATACTGCCTTTTGGACCGACAAGAGTTATCTGTTCCTTACATGCGTACTGGCCTGGCTGAGAAAGATCTTTCATACTGTGAAATGAATATTCTCTTCCAAACAGAGCTTCAGCATCTTTTGTACAGAGATGGACATGACGGTTAGAAACAGCGGCAGGAACATAGTATTGCTTTCTTGATGCCATTTCTTTAACAACGCCGAGCACTATCATTCTCTTTATCTCAGCTTCGTCTGTCCGCATAAATAATCCCCTTCATTTCACACATATCATATATTTTTTTGTAGTTATTATATGATTTTCAAAGTCATCTGATGACTTGATGTAGTTGTATTATAATGCATGTTTTTTATAAATGCAAGTACTAAATAATAAAAAAAATTTTTTTTATATTTTGCCTTGTAATAAATAAGCAAAAAAATGAAAAGCAGCCATACGCTTAACCCGCAGATATACTAATAAAATCAGTTTGAAATGCATTTCGATTAAACAGATATTCTGATAATATCTTTTGTTATCTTATATTAATATCGTAAATTTTAAATACAAAACGCAGGAGCATACATCTTTACTCCTGCGTTTTACAACTGAGAAATTAATTTTAAAAACTTTCTTCTAGTGCGACTCTAAATCAAGCTGCGCAGTGTTGCCGGCATTTCATGTTGAGTATTGACACTGTACGAATCTGTTACAAGAGTAGACCAGAAAAGCTTTCTATTTCATGAATTACTTTAGGTATCTGTAAAATCGGATATAGTCCATTACCTTTCGATGATATTATTTAAAATATGTTAATTTTATCATTGTTTCTTTAATTTCATCAAACACTACAACAACACTATCATTGTAATTAAGCTTGCATGATTTAAGTTTTTTTTCTTTTCCTTCATGTTCTATAAATTTTAAATGAATTTCATTTTTTGCCTTTATCTTAACTTTTTTCCCGATAACAGGGCTTATAATCCTTATTTTTGTGATGTCGTATTCCAATAATGACTCTGAAATTTCTTTTTCATCGAACCACCTCGACATCTGAGAATAAACATCTATTAGCGGCTTTAAGGTGAATTGGCTTTTTCTAAGACAAGGATTTTGTACATACCTGCTGCCTGTCGCCACATCATAAGATTCCAGCCATTCGCCGTTAATCTGAAGCTGAACTTTAAATCCCCCTCTAACTCGTCTACTAATAAACACAAAGAGCAAAGAGATAACAAAAATAAGTAGAAATACGAACCAAAATTTCGTCCACCAATATCCGAACACCGTTAAAAATATTATTTTCCCTGATAGCTCAATGCTTTCATTTGAACTATCGGTCATAATTAGTTTTATGTTCACCTTACCTGTTTTTACGCCTTTAATGTATAAGACGTTATTAATGCATTTTGATATGATAATGTCCTTTGTATCATCTGTTTCGACATAAACAGTGAAAGGAAATCCATCTGGATCAGAAAAATACTGCTCTAAATTAACTGTATAGTCTTCTCCAATAATTAAATATGTATCCCCCATTTGTTTTTCTACCATAGGCGGAGTGTTAACTGCACTTACATAAAAACTCTGCTGAATTTTCTCTCCTTCGCTATCGGTTGCAATTATCTTAACGCTTGACTTTCCGACCTCCCCTATTGCTTCAATATACAAAACATCTTGATGTAAAGTAGCTGCCAAAATGCTTAGATCAGACACTTCAACTTCATAACTTAATGCATTATTGTCTGGATCTTCAAAGTATTCAGACATGTAAAGCTTATAATCAGTACCAATTCTCATATCAAAGTTTTCAAGTTCTTTTTTTATTACCGGAGAATGGTTTTTAACCAGGATTTTTATTTCATTGCTTTCTCTCTCAAAATACGGTGTAACAATATTTGCTGAAATAACATATTCGCCGGTGTTTTCAAAAACGATTTCTGAACACAGCGCCGTTCCACTAAAAGTCATTGGATAAGACTTCACTTTATTTGATGAACCATTCTTTACATAGATCACCGCATTAACTTCTTTATAATAACTCTCATCAATAACTTCATTGCCTTTATACAACAAATTTGCTTCTAATAAGGCAGACTGATTAATATATATTTCATCAGACGACACCTTAAGAACTGCAGGTAAATCCACTACATTTATTGATTGAATTGATATCTGTTTCAATAAAGAATCAATCCCAGCTAACTCTAAGTTCCAATTTCCGCTAGCTGGCTCAATAAGCTTGAGTACAATATATGTTTGTCCTTCATATTTTGAATAAGCCTCATTATCAAATTCTATTGTATTCCCATTAGGATTTTTTAATATGGTTTCAGTTTCGGTACCAACACCATTTATAACGATACTTGTTTCAAGGACCATCTTCGGAATTCCAATATTATAGAATGCTTTACCTGAATTTACTTCAATAGTTTCTAAAGGTTGTATATTTTTATAGTATCGCTTGAATATTTCAGAAAAAAACGTGCTTAAATCTTGCGGTTCTCCAGTAATCAACGGATTCCCCGCATCCGTACCTAAAGATATTTTTTCCAGGCTATGATTATCTACTGTTCCATCAAAATTCAATCCGATAGTATAAATTGGCCATCCTTTGTTGTTGCAAAAAACTATTGTTTGATCCAGCTTATTTTCAACTTCTTCTTTATCCGCCTTTTTTACTTCTAAGTTGCCATCGGTAAACAATAGAATGGCTGCTTTTTTTGATCCAGCTTCAATTAGATTGTTGACTGCCAAATCTAAAGCGCCGCCATAATTGGTCATTTTATTATTATAACTGATATTTTTTTCTATTGTATTTTTAATTATTTCTTTTTTATTCGCCGCAACAACATCTGTTATAGAGACAATTGTCTTTGCATCCTTTCCGTAAAGAATTACACCAATGTTTGATTTGCCTGCTGGTAGTAAGTCAATAAATAACTTTGCTCCATCCAAGGCTAACTCTTCAGGGTCTGAGTCTCGCATTGACCCACTGTCGTCTAAAACTATAATAAAGTCAACTATATCTTCGTCGTCAGATGAAGCAACTGTTTCACAACTAAAAACAAAGGTAGCTATAAAAACCAGTATTATAAGAATGTATAAAAACGTTTTCATTATTATAAATTCCTTGCGTTAATTCAACTTTTTTAATATTAATTTATGAATCCAAAACAAGTGGTTTTTGCGTGTTATTGATTTATATTCAAGGTGTTTATATTATTAACTATTAAACGGCTTTTAAATAGTAACTTTCATATTTTTTTTAATATTTAATCTTTTGATCGCGCCTGCAGACATCTCAAGAACCTGATTAGCATCTTTAATATTCCCACTCAATTTCCATGGTGCCAAATTTTCTAAAGTGTCCACCACAATGTTGTTTTTGTTTAAAAAAACAACATCAATAGTAAATTTCATAAAACAAGTATGTATACTTGAACAAGGTTTGATCAGCATAGCCTGATTTTGCTTGATTTCTTTTTTACCCATGAGCCCCACAAATCTTTTATAAAAAGTATTGGCCTCAATTATTATGATTTCATTACCGGATATTGTTATCTTCTTCATTTATTTTATCACACGCCCCCCAAAAGATTCAATATAGTCATTATGGCCGGGCCGAGAAGCACAATCAGAATGACCGGAAAGATAAAAAACACTAATGGTAAAATGATTTTAACTGGCGCTTTCATAGCTTTCTCTTGAACGAGTTGTCTTCGTTGCTGTCTTATTTGTGCCGCTTGAATATTTAATACGTTTTTTAATGAAAGCCCCCGCCGCTCCGCTTGTATAACAGCACTTGTAAATGCAAGCATTGCATCGATTCCGGTTCTTTCGCCTAACGCCGCTAAAGCATTGCTTCTGGTTTTACCTAAACTTATCTCTCGATGCGACACAATCAGTTCATCAATCAATGGCCCTTCTAGCCTGTTCACAACATGTAATAATGCTGCATCAAAGCCTAGGCCTGCTTCAACGCTGACGCTCAGCAAGTCTAAGACTTCCGGCATCTGCCGGCTCATTAATTCTTTCCTGCGGCGAATTTTGACTAGAAGTGTATACCTTAAAATCAGCATCCCTAACAACATCCCCAATATAGTAAACAGAATGATCCCAATTATGCTAACTCTAATCATTAACGACGCAACCATAAATAAGACTCCTGTGGCTAATATGACAAAAACCTGAATAACATTATATGTTGCGGGTTGAACCTCATATCCTGCCTTTTCAAGAAGAATTTTGGACTTTTTACTGTTTAGCTTTGGAAAGATATTAGATAATCTGCCGATAGCCTTCAAAAAAACCGGCTTTAAAAACCTTTGCGTCAAAGGCTGTTTCAACTTTTCATCGTTAAATCTATCGTTTGGATCGAACATCTCATCAATATGATCAATCCTTGATTTGATTTGCTCTTTTTTTCTAGCTAAAGGTGAGAGCAGAAGTATAAAACAAAAGTAAATTAAAACAGCAGATGATATTGCAATATAAATCATAATTACCTCACATTTTGATATCGGTAATTTTTTTAATTACCAAAAAACCCAATATCTCCATTAGAATAGAAACAATTATTAAAATAATACCTATAGTAGTTGAAAAGAACCCTATGATATATGTCGGGTTCATAATCATAAGAATAGCAACCAAGAAAACTGGTAGTAACCCAATTACCAGACCTGATGTTTTACCAGACGCAGTTGCGATTCTTACCTCACCCTTAATTCTCAGCCTGTCTCTAATTGTCCCGGCTATGTTATCAAGTACCTCGGCCAGATTCCCGCCAACCTTCCAGTGAATAAGCACAGCGGAAACAAGAAGGCTCAAATCGCTGTTATTAGTTCGCTTTACCATCCTTTCCATTGCTTCTTCGGTCGGCACCCCAAGCTGTATTTCCATAAGCGTACGCTTGAATTCGCCGGCAATCGGCTCGTGCATCTCCTTTGATACACTCTCCATAGACTGTTGAAAAGTAAAGCCCGCTCTTAAGTTGTTGCTTATCAAAACAATTGAATCCGAAAGCTGCATTTCAAATTTCTTCATCCTTTTCCTTTTAGATCTGGCTACAAGCAAGGGCGGTATAATTAAACCAATTAACATAACAGCAAAAACAGAAATCAGCTGCCCTCCGGCTATAAGAAAAATCATAGGCGGCACAATCGTTGTTGCTGCCCATATGAGCAGGTATTCCTGCGGCTTTAATAAAATCCCTGCGGCTTCAAGATCGCCGGACAATTTTTTGCCAAATCCTACTCTTGTTTTTTGTTTATCCTTTTTTCTTTTTTGTGCGTCCGCTTTTTCCAGTTCAGTCTTTTTGGGATAAAGTTCTTTTACACGTTTATCTATAAGCACCTTTTTATTGCTTAGTTGATAAAATAAAATATTTAAAATGCAAAAAAGCAGTACACCGGAAAGGACTGCAATGTCTATTTCCATATTTTTTGCTCCTTATTTTTTAAACCAGTCTTCGCTTAATGCGATCCCGGCTTCTGAGATTTTAGAAACAAACCCTGGATAAATCCCTGTTGCACGATGCCTATGCTCTTTAAAAACAAACAAATCCTGAAGCGTGATCACATCGTTCTCCATCCCGGCAACTTCGGTAACACTTACAACTTTTCTACTTCCATCACGAAGCCTTGCCGTATGAACTATTAAATCAATCGCTGAAGAAACCTGCTGCCTTATAGCCTTAACAGGAATCTCTACGCCTGCCATAAGTACCATGGTCTCAATCCTTGAAATAACATCGCGTGGTGAATTGGCATGAGCTGTTGTCATAGAACCATCATGTCCGGTATTCATAGCTTGTAACATATCTAGCGTTTCGTCAGAACGAACTTCGCCAACTATCATCCTGTCAGGGCGCATTCGCAATGCATTTCGAACTAGATCCCTTATAGTAATCAATCCCCGCCCTTCTGAGTTTGAAGGCCGGCTTTCCAGAGTAACAACATGTTCCTGCCTAAGCTGTAATTCTGCAGCATCCTCGATTGTAATTATACGTTCATTAGACGGTATAAATCCGGACAATATATTGAGAAGAGTTGTTTTGCCGCTTCCCGTTCCGCCTGTAACAATGATGTTTAGTCTTGCTTTAACACAAACTTCCAAAAATTTAATTATTGAAGGTGTAGCTGACCCAAAAGTAATCAAATCCGATATAGTGATTGGATCTTTAGCAAACTTCCTTATTGTTAAAACCGGCCCAACTAACGATACCGGATTAATAATCGCGTTAACTCTTGAACCGTCTTTAAGCCGCGCATCAACCATTGGGCTTGACTCGTCGATATGTCGGCCAACAGAAGAAACTATGCGATCGATTACTTGCATCACTTGACTATTATCTCTAAAGCAAATGTCAGTCAATTCAATTCGTCCCTGTCTTTCGATATAAACCTTTTTTGCGCCATTGACCATTATTTCAGTAATTGACTCGTCCGCCAGCAATGGTTCAATAGGCCCAAGCCCTGCTACATCATTGAAAATCTCTTTCAAAAGGCGTTCTTTTTGTAAGCGCGTTAAGTTCAAAGATTCTTTACCTAGGCTGTCTTCAATTACCTTAATGATTTTTTCTTTGTGATTTTCATTTTCGATTTTGTTTTCCGGGCTAGTCGAAACTGATTTGAATGTTTCGATTACTTCATTATGTATTTTTTCTTTAATCCAAACAATATCATCGAAATTATCAATTCCAATTTCGGTCGATAATATATCCTTTTCAATTCCTTGATCTTTTTTAATCCGTTCAAACAACGGCATTTGTAAATACCTTCCTCATCCTCTTAGATTTCAAATACACTACTCAGTTTCTTGTTTATCTACAGCCGGCTTATAATTTATAACATATTCTGTTAGCGATGTAATCGCTGCTCCGACTTTAGTTCTTTTTGCATTGAGCACAAACGGGGTTCCTGTATTCAAGGCCGTGCCCACAGTCTTCCAATCGCTAGGAATTACTGCGGCAATAGGACATTGCAGAATTTTTTTTACATCATTTATAGAAACCGATCCTTTTGATTCACGATTGATAATTAAACTAACTTTGTTTTTTTGATTGATGGATTCCAAGACTTTTAAACTAATCTTTGAATTTCTTAATATAGACACGTCTAAGCCAGTAACCATTAAAATCATTGTCGAGCTGTCGATAGCTAATATTGTAATGTCGTCGATATTTGCAGAAACATCAATAATCAAATAATCATAATAGGGCCGCATTATATTTATCAGCTTTTCGACATTTACTCCCTTTATAAATTCGGCGTACTCGGGACTTTTTGGCGCACTTAGTATTTGCAATCCTGAGGAATGAGTCATCATATAGCTGCGGATTGTATCAATATCCAGGCTCGAATAGCCTTGTATGAGCTCATACAATGTATCGTTAGTTTCTAAATTTAGAAAAATATTTGCGTCACCATACTGTAAATCAAGATCAAGTAATGCGACCTTTTTCCTTTTTTTAGCTAAACTAACAGCAAGATTTACAGCAATGGTTGTCTTTCCACTACCGCCTTTTGTGCCAAGAACTGTTATTACTTTTGATGTGTGCGCAAGAGTTTGTTCGCCTGTCAATGCAATACGATGCGAACTCTCAGCATTATAAACCGATTTAACACTCTCAATAAGATATTTATTGTCCTCAAGCCATGGAACAACGTGCCTGATACCAGCCTTCATAGCCTTTTTTAGGGTGTCAACATCCATGTTCTCTGTTATCAGCATAACGACACTGCTAGGTCTGTTTAGGTATATACGCTCACTAATAGCAAAAATGTCTGTCTCGCCAGTATCCAAAACCATTATAACAATGTCAGGTTCAACGCTTTCAATCCGACTCAATGCCGATGCGCCGTCCTCAAACTGACCGGCGATATAAATATCGTCGTTTCCCAAAGCAGTAATCAATTTAGCACGTGTTTCTTCCTGTTTGCTGATAATAATAATTTTAATGCCCATTCTTTATTCTCTCAATCTTTAATAATTCTTTATCTAATCTTCCAGCAAATCTTCAACAGTTAAGATGTCGCAATCAGTAATCTCAGAGCTTAGCGGCGACCGAAGAATTAACCTTATTTCTCCGCTGGCAACCGCAAGATTTAATTTGACAGCTTGTTCAGGCGTAACGGACAACGTTACCGTGCTATATTCGGTTTCTTCGTCTGGAAGCTTTGTATCAAGTCGCTTTCCTACTGCAAGTATCTTTATATTTTGAAAAAGTTCTGTCGAGTATGTCCTGCTTACCACAGAGCTCTCCGTTTCCTCTGCCGTTTGTACGCCTTCCACATTTTGTACGCCTTCTGTATTTTGTGTTTCCACTATATTATCTATTGTTATTATCATAAGAACATCCACATAATCTTGTGGCTGAAGCAGTCCTGCAACACCGCTGACTTCATTCACAGCCACAGTAAATGCTCTTTGTCCCTCGTCAATTGCATATGCAAGGCTTGCAACACTCTCACCGGGCTCAACCAGCTTTGTTGTAATGATTTGCTCGTCTTTTACAACCGGACCGTTAACGACTTTCCCCACAACTTCGTTAATGTTATGCGCAGCAAAAGAATTGACAGCTTCAGAAGGTAGTTCTACCACCGTTAACATGTCTTTTGAAATAACCATGTCTTTTGAGATGTCAACTTTTGCAGTGACTACAGAGGTCATCTCTACTTCATTTGGTTTATTTATATTTGCAAAAAAAACATACACAAGCACAGCAGTAAGAATTGCTGCCAGAATAGCAATAATGCGTATTTTTTTCATATTACCCCCTTAAGACATTTGTTCAAAATAATTAATCAATCAATGAAATGGAATATAAACCAAAGTCGTTTGGACCTCCGATTTCATCCTCAAGAGACCCTTCGCCGTTTACTACTAAGTCTTTTATGAAAGAGCCATATACATAACAGTTATGTCCTTGTCCGGCGCACCCTTCAAGTATAAAGGCGGCAAAGCCCCTAATTGTCACCTCATGTGCGCTATTATACGTAATTACTGGAACTGTAACTACCCTGGGACACGTTTCAACATATTGCTCCACTATACAACCTGCGGTTGGATAGTGTGTACATAAATCCATCCTATAATCGACTCCTCTATTGGTCGGATTCGACATATTCCCTGTATTAACATCAAGTATCTGTCCAACTTTTAAAATCCCTTGATACCCATATTTTAACCAGTCCTCATGTATATTAGCGCCGCCGCTGCTACCCTCGAGATATAGAGGTCCAAATGCTCCGCTGTATACATCGTCATCAGAAGCCCCAAGCTTAAGTTCTAGATTTTCAGTAGTACCGGAAGCTTTTGCGCTTTCAAGATATTCTTTGGTAACGCTTAGAGGAATAACGTCTCTAACACCTATCGCTGGAGAAATTTGGGCTGTTGCTGTTCTGCTAACATTTAAATCCGATACGCCGATAACCGGAGCGATGTAAAGCTGTTCCTGTTTGTAGACAACCACTGTTACGCTTGTATAATATAAGTTATTGGTTGATAAGTTCAATTGAACATTTATGGTATAGTCGTCTTCGGTGATGCCGTTTAGTTCTAAATATTCTTTAGCTTTTTGTTCCACAGCCGTTATACTGCCACCGTTTTCAACGGGTAATAATGACGCAGCAGCCAGCGCAGCAGAATCTGATGCGTTTTGCATATCTGCTGTTCTTAGGTATACCAAACCAAAATCAATAACAAATGCAGCGATAACCAACAACACAATAAACACAAGCGCCATTATGATAGGTACCGAACCATTGCAATCCTTTATCATTTGACTAAATTTTTTATACTTCATTTTTTTTTACCGATTTTTGATCTGTATAAAATTTTTACAAATCAATTTCAGGCAAGCGCCTAAAACGCTATTCTGCCTTCATCGTACACTCAGTTTCAGTTATATAGTCTTGTGAGCCAAAAATCATCTGTGCAAAAGGTGTAAGGAGGCGGAAAGTATAATCAATACTTACTACTACATCGCCCTCTCTGGGAGATGATAGATTAGTGCGCACTACTGTCACATCTAGGCCACTGTGAGTAAAGTCAGGCATGACGTCGTAAACTTTGTCTTCAACAACATCATTAAAATTCGAAGATGTAACCCTTACCGCCCCGTATCTTGCCCCTTCTCTACATCCGTAAGTTGCTAGCAACTGGTTTCCGAGAAGCCATCCAAAATCTATAATGGCAAACACTAAAAGAAGCAGAATTGGTAACACCAATGCAAACTCAACCAGTGACTGGCCTCTCTTACCAAACAACTTGCGAACCATTCTAAATACCTACTTATGGAGCTTCCCCGCCTAGCCCAGTTGATATGTCGCCAAACACACCAAACACAGCCAAGCCAACGACCGTTATCGCACCAATAACAACTATCGCAATAAGTGCAATAATCAGTCCGTATTCCACCATAGCCTGTCCTTTTTTGTTTTTAATCAGCATTTTTGCTCCGTTGGATAATAGTGACAAAAGCATCATAATCGAATTTCCCTCCATGTTATATTTTTTTTGAGGCAGCCGAACCACCATAATAGGCGAGTGCCTGTATTAGGCTTCAGGCTTTGCGTCCCCGGCTTTTGCCGGGTTTGCTTTTCACAAAAAGGAACAAATATGTTTTTTATTTTATCAGTACTGTGATGTTTAATTACCTCCCAAGAATAATGAACTAATCCAAGGAATATCGCATCAACAATTGTTTTCAAAGCCAGTCCTGTTTTTCAACAGGACAATAGTTCTGTCTTCGTTAAAGTTCAAGCCCTTCTATCAGTGTAAAAGCTCCATTATGCAATTTATTTTCGAACAAGACACAATTAGATTTTTCGTACGAAAACATACCGGCAAGTATTTTTAGATTTCCAGCGGCAAGCTCTGTAAAGATTATATAACGTGGTTTGCGGTATAAAATTCTAAACTGTTTTTTTAAAAGACAAATCAGACTCCTGCCTTTTCTGAACTTATGCTTTTTTCTTTGCGTATTGATTTCTTTACCGATATAAACAGAATTTGTAGTATTTAGCGTCTCAGCAGCTACCTTCATGAGCTTGTCACCTCTCATAAATATTGCTATATTTTTTATTTTGATTAGAATACCCTATCTGAAAAGTAGAATGACTGTTTGTTTTAGCAAGAATTAATATTTAGCATCAAGAGACATAAAAAGCCACTCTCAAGTATTGAGGCGGCCGAACTGTCATAGCACAAGTGCTTTAGACTCCTAGCTTTGCGCCCCCGACTTTTATCGGGTTTGCTTTTCACTGTTTTATTGTTGTTATTTATTGTATCGTTTCCATCTATACTATTATATGTTATATCTTTAACATTTATTTGTCAATATTAATTTATTTTTATATCATTATTTTCATTTATTGTTTATTTTTACCATTTTGCTGCAATATATTATCATTTTGTCTGTATATTTATTTATGTATTATTAACAATACTTCACTGATGGCAAAGACAGGTTCTCGTTCACTTATAGAAAAGCTTGAGGACCTGAGGAAAGAAAAAGGTATGTTTGAATTTAGCATTTCGAACATCCAGTAGGGATTCAAAGATGCTGCAGTTTACAAGTATGAGGTAATATGCTTTCATTACTGCAAAAAAGCTTAATATACATAGCACTCTAGCAACTACAAAACAGCTCATCAATTTATTTATAGATAAGGCGATTATATTTAACGTGTTATGTTGAATTGCATTTAAAATTAATGTGCGGAATTATGCCTGACGATTTTGTTGAAAACAAAACGCCGACACAGCATCGTGTCAGTGTGAGTGGTGCCGAAGGCGGGATTTGCTCCGCTTCGCTATCACGCCTCCTCGTTCAGAGCATGCTCCCAGCATGCTCTTTTCACTCCGGTTCAAATCCTCTTTTTCTTTCCCAAATAAAAAAAGCACACCTGTGGTGCACTTCCTTATTGGTGCCGAAGGTGGGATTTGAACCCACACGGTATCGCTACCACCGGATTTTGAGTCCGGCACGTCTGCCAATTCCATCACTTCGGCATAATAATTATAACTTAGACAATATAGCATATAGTAACCATTTGCGTCAAGATTATGGATCTGCATATTCTTCACTATTAATCCGTTTATGTAATATATGTTGTTATTAATATGTATTTTTTCAAAATTTACGATTCTTAAGGTAGATATTTTTCATTTTTTATATTAAAATACAAAGCATAGTTATTATCATTAATTATTTAGGAGCTTATATGCTGAATACTCTGCTTTCGATATTCATACCTTTTCTTACGGCTTTGTTCCTCACCCCCCTTATGATGACAATAGCAAAAAAGAAGAATATCGTTGATATGCCTAATAACAGAAAAAGCCATACTACTCCAATACCTCTTTTAGGCGGTGTTGCTATATTCATAGCGGTATTGGTTTCTATAGCCACTTTTGCTTATACAACTAGTATTTTTATTAAACTAACTCTTATCGTAGCACTTTTGGGTGTCTCACTTGTAGGCCTTATTGATGACATTGTTTCTCTCAGTGCAAAAAAAAGACTCGTTATACTCATTATACAAGCAATAATTGTATATATAGGGCTTATTCAATATTATGCAATGACACATAGCCTATTCCGCCAAATTGCTTTTGGAATATTTGTAGTTATATGGATAGTCGGCATTACCAACGCAATCAATTTTTCAGACGGACTGGACGGACTGTCAAGCTATCTTTCAATAATAGCAGCGATATCGTTTGCAATAATATTCACGATTCAGGGAAGAACTGTTTTTGCACTGCCGATAGCGCTTTCACTGGGCGGAGCCGTAGGTGGTTTCCTTCCTTACAACAGAAACCCCGCAATGATTTTTATGGGCGATTCAGGCAGTATGCTTATCGGTTTTATACTTGGCCTGCTTTCAATAATGAGTACTGTCAGAGAACCTACTATACTTTCGATAGTAGTACCGATATTCATATTGCTTCTGCCTATAGCTGACATGTTAACGTCTATACTGCGCAGACTGATAATCAAAAAGCCTATTATGAAACCTGACAAACTGCATTTTCATCACATTTTGAACGAGAAGGTTAACAACCATATGTTTGTAGCTATAATCATGTCTCTTATCCAGATTGCATGTGCAGCTTTTGGTATAGTGATATTTATCTTTAAATTATACACAGTCGGCATTATAGTTCTTATCGCTATATTATTGTTCTTCACAATAACTACTATCATTTCTTCACTTTCGATCCGCCGCAGCCAACAGCAGGAATCATAGCTGATTCTTCATTTATCATATAAAGTTTATCTTTTTATATCTATAAAGACTATTTCCGGCGGATTAAAGATCCTTGGCACCATTGCGTTAAAACCAAGACCACGGCTAACTATCATAGTCTGGCCGTTTTCTTTATATTCTCCTCCGGCATATTTTGGGAACCAGCCCTGGTCAGGTGCGAAGAAGCCATTGACTATTCCCGGAATGCGTATCTGTCCTCCATGAGCATGGCCGCTCAGCACAAGGTCAAAATCGTACTGCTGGTACAGTCCAAAATGTTCCGGACGGTGTGCAAGCAGCATATTGAAAGCTTCATCACTCAGATTCCTAAACCCATAAAGCAGTTCTTCGCCTGACTGCATTTCCTTTATATTCTCATCTTCTGAATATTCCAATATGTATGGATCGTCAATGCCGCAGATGCAAAGCCTGATCCCTTTTACGGTAACCATTTCACTTTCGTTTGACAGCACAGTATAACCATAGCCTGCCACCATGTCTTTTAGGCGTTCGTGTTCACCAGACCATATCTCGTGGTTGCCTAAAACGTAGTACGTCGGCGCTATGCCACTAATACCTTCAAGGAAAGCCGCCGCACCGTCTTCACTAGTGTTGTCATCTATAATATCTCCAGGCAGAGCTATGATATCCGGCTGCTGCGCCTTTATTTTTTCTATAAGCTTTTCCTGATTTTCTCCGTAGTATTCACTATGAAGATCTGCTATTACTACTATGCGCAGGCTCTCACCTTCTGGCAGTTTATCTGAAGTTATTTCATAATGTCTGACTGTCAGCCCCGAATAGAAAGCGCTTATACAGATAGCTGTTAGCGCAAGTATTATAAATCCCCATATAATCAACCGTTTCACTTTTCTGTTTCTGGATAAAAGAACTCTCTTTTTCACGCAGCCTCTCCTGTAAGTGCTTCCCCATTTTCAAAATTCACTATATTATAACAGTGTAATTAGCGTTTATCAATAAATATTTAATTATTAGCAATAAAAAACAGCCCGATAACATAGGCTGTTTCTATAGTAAAATATTAAACTCGCTTTAAAAACCCGTCGATCAGCGTTTTTATGTTGTCTGCAGCTGTCTTGCCAGTCTCCATGACCTCTTCGTGGGTAAGCGGTTGGTCGAGTATACCAGCAGCCATGTTGGTTATGCACGACATTGCACATGAAGCAACGCCTGCGTGAGTTGCTGCAATTATCTCTGGCACAGATGACATCCCTGCCGCATCAGCACCGAGCAGTCTTGCCGCTTTTATCTCCGTTGGTGTCTCAAAAGACGGCCCTTTGAACATCATATAAACGCCGCTTCTTACTTTGATGCCGTTGTCTTTTGCAGCGTCCATTAGCGCACCCACAAGCTTTTTATCATAAGCGTATGACATGTCAGGAAACCTCGGTCCGAATTCATCTAGATTCGGCCCCTCCAGAGGATTTAGGAACGTGAAGTTGATATGGTCTTTTATTATCATGATGTCGCCCGGCTCAAACTCCATATTTATCCCGCCTGCAGCGTTTGTTATAAGCAGTTTCTTTACACCGAGCTTTATCAGGGAACGCAGAGGTATCACCGTTTCTGCAGCGCTGTAGCCCTCGTAGCAATGGAACCTGCCCTGCATGCACGCTATGCTGACTCCGTGCTTTTTGCCGAATATAAGCCGCCCTGCGTGCCCCGGCACAGTCGATACCGGAAACCCTGGTATATCCTTATATTCTATTATCTCCGCTTCTTCTATCGTATCGGCATAGCTCCCAAGACCGCTTCCCAGCACGATACAGACTTGCGGTCTTGCCTTAACGCTTTTAATTAAGTAATCATATGCGCTGTTTATTCTCTCCCGTGTCATAGTCAATTCATCCTTTCATTATTTCGCCAAGGAACGATTTACCGGCATTCCATTCAGACAGTCCGAAAAATTCCGCTGCTGTTGCTGCAATGTCTGCAAACGTTTCTCTTGTTCCTATATCCACTCCACGTTTTACGTTCTTGCCATAAACCAGTATTGGTATATATTCTCTTGAATGGTCAGTACTTGCTGTAGTCGGGTCACAGCCATGGTCTGCTGTAAATACTATGATATCTTCATCGCCGAGTGCTCCCAATATCTCCGGCACACGTCTATCTAACGCTTCAAGCGCGCTTTTGTAGCCTTCTGCGTTGTTCCTGTGCCCATACAGCATATCAAAGTCTACAAGATTGGTAAATACCAGTCCGTCAAAATCCTGCTTCATGAACTCTACCGTTGCACTTACACCATCATCGTTATTGGTCGTATGGTTGCTCTTCGTCAGCCCTACGTTTGCAAATATGTCCTCAATTTTACCGACACCTGCAACTTCATATCCTGCCCCTTTTAGTGCAGAGAGTATGGTTTCGCCCGGCGGTTCAAACGAATAATCTTTTCGGTTTTTTGTTCTGGTATAATTACCTTTTGTCCCTGTGAACGGACGACAGATAACACGTCCAACGGCAAGGTCTCCCGTCAGCATAGCCCTTGCTGTCTCGCATATACTGTACTGTTCTTCAAGCGGTATAACGTCTTCATGCATCGCTATCTGAAAGACGCTGTCCGCAGAAGTGTATACGATGAGCGCCCCGGTATCAACATGCTGCTTGCCGAGCTTGCTAATTATCTCTGTGCCCGAAGCCGGATAGTTAGCTATCGTTTTTCTTCTGACGGCTTTCTCAAACCTGCTTATAAACTCCTGCGGGAAACCGTTCGGAAACACAGGAAACGGCTTTTCCATAATAAGGCCTGCAATTTCGAAATGTCCGCCCGTAGTGTCCTTGCCGGCAAACAGCTCAGCTGCTCTGCCGTAAGCGCCGGTAGTTTCGGCCTGCGGCAGCCCGTCCACCAGTCTGCTCATGCCAAGAGCCGCCAGATTCGGTATACTTAGCCCAACGCTCTTTATTATATTGCCGACTGTGTTCGATCCAGCATCGCCGTATTCTGCTGCGTCGGGAAGCTCACCTATTCCTACGCTGTCCATCACAACGATAACGAACTTTGCCATTACTCCACCTCGTTTCTATGTATGATTATATCATAAAAGCTTTTCATCTGTGCTTCTACAAATAAAAAAGCTGCCCCTTTTAAGAGACAGCCGATGTGTCTTTCTTCTATTTGAATGCTGAGCATTCAAGGCCAAGCGAATCGGCCACAGGCTTGCAAACTACAGCGCCTTTATATGTATTGAGCGCTTTCTGCAGCGGCACACTGCTGCGTATTGCTTCTTCTATGCCCTGCCCTGCAAGCTTCTCGAGCCACGGCAGCGTTACGCCCGTCAGCCCCTGAGTAGACGTGTATGCCACTGCACCCGGCATGTTCGCTACTGAATAGTGTACTACGCCGTGTTTTATATATGAGGGGTTATCATGGGTAGTTATTCTGTCAATCGTCTCCACTGTTCCGCCCTGGTCTATTGCTACGTCCACTATAACAGAGCCCGGTTTCATGCTCTTAACCATTGTTTCGCTAACGGTTTTAGGCGCCTTTGCACCTGCAACAAGAACTGCACCTATAAGCACATCCGCATTCTCTACAGCTGCCGCCACATTATACGGATTTGACATAAGTGTTTTTATCCTGCCCATATAGAAAGTATCAAGCTCTGCCAATCTGCGCTGGTTCATATCTATAACGGTAACTTCAGCCCCCATACCCGCAGCCATCTGTGCTGCATTGCTGCCTACTATACCACCGCCAATGATGACTACCTTTGCGGGAAGCACTCCCGGTATACCGCCCAGCAGCATTCCTCTTCCGCCGTAATATTTCTGCTGGAGCATAGCTGCAACCTGAATAGACATCCTGCCTGCCACTTCGCTCATCGGGATAAGCAGTGGAAGTGAGCCGTCGGAAAGCTGAAGAGTTTCATAGGCAATGCCCGTTATCTCTTTATCCAGCAGCATCTGTGTCAGTTGTTTGTTTGGTGCAAGGTGAAGGTAGGTAAAAAGGCTCTGGCCTTGTTTGAAGAGCTCATATTCACTCTCGATAGGTTCTTTAACTTTAACAATGATCTGTGCAGCATCAAAAACTTCGCATGCAGTTTCTACCATTTCGGCGCCTTGGGCAAGATACTCTTCGTCGGCAAGACCGCTGCCAACTCCTGCGCCTTTCTGCACAATAATCCTGTGCCCCTCTTCTTTCAGCTTATGAACTCCGGCAGGCGTGAGGGATACCCTGTTCTCGTTGTTTTTAACTTCTTTTGGTACACCAATAATCATATTGCAGCTCCTAAATATTAAATTTAAGGTGCAACAGAATGCTTCTCTTTCTTGGTGGACAGAGCTATGACGGTTCTTGTTCTTGCAACTTCCTGCGTGCTCTTGATTTTCGACAAAACCTGCTCAAGCTTCGCAGAGTCGGTCGTCACTATCTGTATCATATAATCGAAATCACCGGTTAGATAGTAACAGGACAACACGTCAGTTTCGGTCTCTATCATGTTTAAGAATTTGTCGTTAACATTGGGCCGCTTCAGTGTAAGGAACATAAAGGCGGTAAGGTTTTTACCCAGCATCTTTGGTTCCAGTACGGCAGTGAACTCTTTTATCAGGCCGGAGTCGGTCATTTTGTTTATCCTCTCCTTCACCGAAGGCGCTGAAAGTGAGACCTGCTCGCTTATGTCTTTAACTGAAGTTCTGGCGTTTTGCTGCAAGATGTTTAGTATCCCAACATCAATAGCATCCATTTTGCTGCTCCTTATAATTATTATATTACGGCTTTATTTATTGTAAATATAATAACACTTATTCTTTATAAAATAAAGTTTTTTTGCCTAAAAAGTTATAAATTGATAGTTTGGGGGTGTGAAAACTTCATTTTGCTTAAAAAAATGACCGAGCATGCCTCGGTATCATTCATGTTAGAGAATATTTATTCTTTATTGACCGGTTAAATATTCAATATCCGTTTTTGAGAGCACCGTTTTTGAGAGCAGTTCCGGTCGTTTTTCGGCCGTCTGCTCAAGCGACTTACGTCTGTTATATTCCTCTACTTTTGCATGATGTCCGGACAGCAAGACCTCAGGCACACTCTCGTCCCCGAACTGCGCAGGACGTGTGTATTGCGGATATTCAAGTAATGCGTCCGAAAATGATTCATTGAGCGTAGATTCATCGTTGCCAAGCACACCTTCGATATGACGTATCACCGTATCAGTCACGACCATAGCGGCGAGTTCGCCTCCTGTCAGTACATAATCACCAACAGATATCTCGAGGTCAATGTATTTGTCAACAGCTCTTTGGTCCACTCCTTCGTAGTGACCGCAGAGAATATTCACGCATTTATACTGGGAAAGCTCTACGCTTCTTTCATGTGATAGCGCCGAGCCGCATGGAGTCATATATACGTTTATACTTGGGTTTGGACAGTTTTTCAAGATCTCTTCGAAACAGGCTGCAACAGGCTCTGGTTTCAGCACCATGCCAGCGCCTCCGCCGAATGGGTAGTCATCTGCCCGGTTATGCTTGTCGGTCGTATAGCTGCGGATATCTATGGTGTTTATTTCAACAGCACCTGATTCTATTGCCCGAGCCCAGATGCTCGAATCTTTAACGGAATCAAACATTTCGGGGAAAAGCGTTAGTATGTTAATCTTCATAAACAGCCACCTTATCAAGCTCTGCCTTATCGACTGTGATCCTATCCTCATCTACAGATGATATAACACTTTTCAGCGCAGGGAACATGAAATTCCTGCCGCCCTTAACTACATAGACGTCAGCAGCCCCGTGCTGGAGTATCTCTTTTAAAACTCCCAGCTTGTTTCCTTCTTCATCGAAAACGCTAAGGCTGATAAGGTCGCATACGTAATGTTCTCCCTCATCCGGTTCGTCAAAGTCGCTGCGTTCAATATAAAGAAAAACGCCACGAAGTGCCTCGGCGTCGTTTCTTGTTTTGATACCGTCTATACGCAGATAAACAACGCTGCCTTCGGTCCGTGTGACTTCGTAGTCGACCCTCTGCGAGTTCTTAAAATAAGCAAACCCACGTGAGACAAACCCTTCAACATTGTCAGAAAAAAGCTGGACTTTTAATTCACCATTTATGCCCTGCGCTTTTAAGACCCTGGCAATCTCAATCATGCTCTATTATCTCTACCACGTATTTCTTTCTCGATTTGCTCGAAGACGCTTTAACAACGCTCCTTATGGCTTTGGCGATACGTCCCTGTTTGCCTATCACCTTGCCCATATCTTCTTTGGCGACCGAAAGCTCGAGCACTATCGACTTTTCGCCTTCGACCTCGTTAACTTTCACTTCGTCCGGATTATCGACGAGCGACTGTGCAATGTACTTTACTAGCTCTAACATTTGCCCTCTCCGTCAGCTTTCGTGCTGATAGTCGTTTATTTCTCGATGGCGCCGTTTTTCTTCAACAGTGAACGAACAGTCTCTGTCGGCTGTGCGCCTTTGCTTATCCAGTCTTTAGCTTTGTCAGCATCAACAACGAACTTCTTGCTCATCGGGTCATAGTTGCCTATCTCTTCAATGAATTTACCGTCTCTGGGAGCCCTTGCATCCGCTACTACTACTCTGTAGAAAGGTTTCTTTTTCGCACCGATCCTCTTAAGTCTGATTTTTACAGCCATGTTTTCCTCCAATTAATTTCTTTTATTTAGAAAATTCTTTTATTTAGAAAGGCATATTCATCATGCCTTTTCTTCCGCGTTTGGTCATGTTCTTCATCATCTTTTTCATCTGCTCGAACTGACTAAGCAGCTTGTTTACGTCCTGTACCTTAGTACCGCTGCCGTTTGCGATTCGCTTTTTCCTTGAACCGCCTATGATGTTTGGCGTTCTTCTTTCCTGGGGCGTCATAGATTTTATGATAGCCTCTGTTCGGGCCATCTGCTTTTCATCCAGCTGCATACCCGAAAGCTTGTTGCTGCCCGGCATCATCGCAAGCATCTCCTCGATGCCGCCCATGTTTTTAAGCTGATCCATCTGCTCAAGAAAATCTTCAAGCGTGAATTGCGCTTTTCTTATCTTACGTTCAAGCTCTTCCGCTTTCTGCGTTTCAAAGCTCTGTTCCGCTTTTTCAATAAGCGTGAGCATATCGCCCATACCGAGTATCCTGCCCGCCATACGGTCGGGATGGAATACTTCAACGTCATCCAGCTTTTCGCCTATTCCAGCGAACTTTATAGGCTTGCCTGTAACTGCCTTTACCGATATTGCAGCGCCGCCTCGGGTGTCACCGTCAAGCTTTGTCAGCACAACTCCGTCGAGCTCCAGGCTTTCGTTAAAAGCAGTTGCTGCGTTTACAGCATCCTGGCCTGTCATAGCATCCACCACAAGCAGCTTTTCATCAGGATTAATCTTTTCATCCACACGTATAAGCTCTTCCATCATATCTGAGTCGATATGCAGCCTGCCGGCCGTATCGAGTATTACATAGTCCATCAGCTTGCTTTGTGCAAGCTTCAAAGCCTGCTGCGCTGTCTTGACGACATCCTGCTGTCCTTTTTCGAAGAACTCTGCACCGGCCTGCTGTGCAACGCGTCCAAGCTGGTCTATCGCTGCCGGTCTGTATATATCAAGAGCAACCAGCATGACCTTCTTGCCCTGTTTTATCCACATCTTTGCGAGCTTGCCGCACATAGTCGTTTTACCTGCGCCCTGAAGGCCGCACATCATGATGACCGTCGGTGGCTCGGACGAGGTTTTAACACCTTCGTTTTTGTCCCCAAGTGTATGTACGAGCTCATCACGCACTATCTTTATGACCTGCTGGCCGGGAGTAAGACTAGTCAGTACTCCTTCTCCTATCGCACGCTCCGTAACACTGGCAACAAAACCTTTTACCACCTTGAAGTTAACATCCGCTTCCAGAAGCGCAAGTTTGACTTCACGCATGGCTTCCTTCACTTCAAGCTCGGTGAGTTTGCCCCTGTTGGTCAGTTTCGAAAAAACGTGCTGCAGTTTTTGGCTCAGTCCTTCAAATGCCATTATCAAGCTCCCAAATGTCGGTCAGTGTTTTAATCATATCTTCTTTGCCCATGTCGCTGACAAGTATCTTAGATGTTCTCTCTCTTTTGCTGTAAAGCCCAAGGCTATCTTCAAAGTGTTTCAGCTTCTGCTTTGCCTTGCCGATACCGTCCCGTGCTGCCTGTCTTGATGTCTGCTCAATTTCAGCTATCTCCGAAAGTGAATAGTCCTGATTGTAATACATATCGCAAAGGCGCCTCTGTTTTGGCGTTAGCAGCGAAGCGTATACATCATACAGTAAAACTGTCTCAAAGTCCTTTTCCATCACAGCTCCGTAAGGATAAAAAATAACTGTAAAGTAAAAACGCTTTACAGTAGTATTATATAGATATCTAAAGTTTTGTCAAGCATAAATCAATAAACAGACTGATTGACAATTTTTAAACGCCTGCCTAAAATAAACATATTGGAATCTTTTATTTACCGGAGGCAAGGCTATGTCAGAGAAAATCACTGAATCAAAGGAATTGTTTATTAATAAATATAACTGCGGGCAAACCGTTCTGGCAGTTTTCAGCGAAGAAAACGGTCTTGACAAAAACATTGCACTGAGTATGGCATGCGGACTTGGCAGCGGCCTGAGAGTCGGTGATATATGCGGCGCTGTTTCAGGCGCTGTCCTTGTTATTGGGCTGAAGTGTGGCAATATATCTGCAAACAATAATATTGATAGAGGATATACTTATCAGAAAGTTGAAGAGTTTATTGCAAAATTTAAAAATAAACACGGTTCTGTTATTTGCAGAGAACTGCTGCCGGAAGATAAAAGACCAACGCAAAATGATGACAGAAAAACAGCGCTAATCAAATATAAGAACGCCTGTACCTGTTATGTTGAAGATGCTATTTCAATACTCGAAAGTATGGATCTTTAATTACAGCAGCCCCCGGGCAAACTCGCCCGCATCAAAAGGCTGAAGATCTTCTATAGCTTCACCGACGCCGACATATTCTACCGGCAGAGAAAGCTCTCCCGATATCGCGCAGACTATTCCACCCTTTGCCGTTCCGTCAAGTTTCGTCAGTATGACACCGGAAAGATCGGTAACACCCGCAAACTCCCTTGCCTGCGAAACGGCATTTTGTCCTGTCGTAGCATCTACCACAAGGAATGTGCGTTTGTCCGCCTCCGGATACGATTTATCTATAACTCTGTTTATCTTTTCAAGTTCGCTCATCAGATTCTTTTTGTTGTGCAGCCTTCCTGCAGTGTCTATTATCAGCACATCAGCGCCGGCATGCTTCGCAGAATCAATAGCATCATATACAACAGCCGCAGGGTCTGCACCCTCGCCGTACTTAATCACTTTCGCATCGGCTCTTTTTCCCCATTCCAAGAGCTGTTCTGCCGCAGCGGCACGAAAGGTGTCGGCAGCCGCTATATATACCTTTTTGCCTTTGTCCTTATACTGCTTTGCAAGCTTGCCTATGGTCGTTGTTTTTCCAACGCCGTTCACACCGACTATCAGCATTGCAACAGGGTAGCTGAACGGTTTTTCGTCGAAGCTGAGCATCTGTGTTATTATGCTGATAAGCAGTTCCTTTATGTCTGATGGCTCGCTTATCTTCTCTTCCCTGACTCTCTGCCTGAGCTCTTCCATTATCCTGCCGGTAGCGCTGACTCCTATATCACAGAGTATCAGAGTTTCCTCCAGCTCCTCATAAAATGCTTCGTCTATCTTGTCGAAAGACTTAATAACGCCCCCGACCATTGCGGAAACGTTATCCCTAGTCTTTTTAAGCCCGTCTCTTATCTTTCCGAATAATCCCATATATTAATCCAGCCTTACTGACAGCAGTTTGGATACGCCCTTTTCCTCCATCGCAAACCCAAACAGGCTGTCGCATGAAATCATGGTAGGTTTTCTGTGCGTAATAACTATAAACTGCATATTTCTCGCATATTTTTTCAGGTATTCCGAAAACCTGTAAACGTTCGCTTCATCAAGTGCTGCATCGATCTCGTCCAGTATGCACACCGGTGAGGGGTTTATCTTCAGCAACGCAAACAGAAGGCTTATCGCTGTCAGCGCTTTTTCGCCGCCCGAAAGAAGAGATATCTTCTGGAGTTTTTTACCCGGAGGCTCTGCAACTATCTCTATGCCGGCGTCCATTATATCAACGCCCTCTTCGAGTATTAGCTCTGCCCTTCCGCCGTCAAAGAGGTCTTTGAATGCTTTATTGAAGTGCTTATTTATCTGTTCAAAGCTCTCTTTGAAAGTCTTGCGCATTTCTGAAAGCAGTGTCGTGATAAGTTTTTCTAAGTCAGCCTTTGCTTTCGAGAGGTCGTCCCTCTGTGTTTCAAGAGCTTCCATGCGCTCTTTGAGTTCAGTGTAGTCTTCTATAGCATTTGGATTCACGCTGCCGAGGAACCTTATACGCCGTCTCATTTCTTCCGCATTCTTCGATGCTTCTGTAATATCCAGACTTTCATCCCGCATTGCAAGTGCATTGGCATAAGTCAGCTGATACGTCTCCCACAGCCTGTTCTGCGACTGCTCTATATCCGTTTGAACTTTCTCGATCGAGAAATCCACACGCATCGCCTTTTCGGAGATATCGCTGTATTCCTGACGTATTGCAGCAATCTTCTTGTCATGCTCGCTTATCTGCTGGTTTAACATACTGCGCTTGGTTATCATATCGCTCTGCTGTTTTTTAACATCTTCCAGCAGTGCTGTCTTTTCACTGTGCAGTCCCTTTAGCTCTTCTTTTAGCTTGCTTAAGTTCTCAATGCTCTCGTCGTTTAGCTCTATAGTCTTGTTCTTAAGTGCCTTAGATTTCTGTGTTTCCTGTTTTTCTTCATCAAGACGCAATATCTCTCCAAGCAGCGCAGAGTTTTCGTGCATCAGCTCGGCTATCTTTATCTCTGCCTCATGCTGTTTCTCTTTTGCCTGTTCTATAAGCTTTGAGTTTTCGCTGTACTGCTCTTCCATTCGCTTATAGTCTTCGCTCTTTGTATCGCTTGATCTGCGCATTTCTTCCATAAGCGCAGTCACGCTTGCCGTTTCAGTCTCAAGTATCCCGGACTGCTCATCAAGCTCTTTTATCTGTCCGCTTAATTTGTCCGTCTCCTGCTCGTTGTCGGCTGCCGCAGCCTCTAGCGAGTTTATCTTTTCTTTTCCCTTTGCGGTTTCGATCTGTATACTTTGAAGCTCTTTTCGTATCTGCTCTATACTTTCCGAAAGCACCTGTTCTTGTCTTTGCGCTTCAGCTGCTTTTGTTTCCAGTTCGCTGCGCTTTGTCTCAAGCTCCTGCGCTTTCCCAGCAAGCTCTTCCTGACGGCGGTCACGGGAAACAAAACCGCTCTTGCTCTTCCCTGTGCTACCGCCTGTTATGCTTCCGCTGGGGTTGAACACATCTCCGCCAAGCGACACTGCTCTTACATTGAAGCTGCTGTTTTTTATTATATCTGAAGCTGAATCATTATCTGTTGTTATCACTGTACGCCCAAGCAGAAAATCAAGCGCCTGCTCGCAGCCTTGCCTGCAAGATATTAGCTCGCTTGCAACACCTACTGCACCTGCCTGCTTTAAGCTGTCCTTTTCACCGCTGCTGAAAGTACGCACTTTGAGCGTATCCAGCGGAAGGAAAGTGACTCTTCCAAGGTTGTTCTGCCTCAGATACTTTATAACGTACTTTGCATCTTCCTGAGTTTTTACTACAACGTCCTGCAAAGCAGCGCCAAGGCACATCTCTATAGCCGTCTCATATTCTTTTGGCACGCTGATAACGTCTGCAAAAGTACCGATTATCCGCCCGCCTATGTCGCTGTCTTGCGCTGCCCCGCTCATCAGCCGGCGTACACTGCTGCTATAGCCTTCGAAGCTGTTTTTCATATCTGCAAGAATATTCGCCGAAGACACGCATGATGCGTGATCCCGTTTTACTTCTTCAAGCTGTTCTTTTAATTCAGCCGTTTGTTCTTTTAGCTTGCCAAGACTGAATACACTTTCATTAAAATCTGCAAGCAAACTGTTTTGTTTGCTCTGCCTTACGCTCTGCGCTTCATTCTCTGCACTTAGTTCTGCAGCCGCTTTAGCGGAAAGCTCTTTTAACTCAGAGAGTCTCTCTTTTGTCAAAGCAAGTTTTTCCTGAGTGCTGCGCTGTTTTTCCTCAAGCGCACTCAGGATGCTCTTTGCATCAGATATTTTCTGTATCGTATCGACTTTTTCGCCCTGGACCGTTTCGAGTATCTTTACCCTGTCCTCATACACATCGCTCAAGTCGGATATGGTTTTCCCTGTTTCGCTGACTATTTGGCGCTGGATGCTCAGTTCTTCGTCTATTTTTTCTATCCGTAGTTTTTTCTCTTCCTGCTGTTCGCCTAGCGAAGTAAACTTGGCATCCGCTTCATCGATCTCCAGCCGCAATCTGTCAGAATCTTTATTAAGGTTCAGCTCCCTTTCCTCGCAGAGCTTTATCTCGCCTTCGATGTGTTCTATCTTTGCATGAGCCTGGCTCAGCTCCAATGCGAGCTCGTCACCCATTTCTTCGATCTGTTTGGCGCTCTGCTGCTCCTGCATGTGCTCTGCATCGAATTCACTGAGCAGTTTTTCTTTCTGTGTCTTTTCTTCCAGCAGCGCTTTTTTTGACTCTTCAAGCTTTGCTATTTTCTGCTTCTGCTTATCGTACCCATTAAGAAAAAGATTGACATCAAGATGCTTTAGCTTCTCGCTAAGTTCAATATATACTCTGGCGTTGTCCGCCTGCCTTTTAAGCGGCTTTATCTGCAAAGCCTGCTCCTGAAGTATGTCTTCTACCCGCAAAAGGTTCTGGGCAGTTTTCTCAAGCTTTCTTTCTGCTTCTTCCTTACGCACACGGTATTTCATGATACCCGATGCTTCTTCAAAGACTTTCCTTCGGTCTATAGACTTCTCGCTCAGTATCTCGTCGATCCGTCCCTGCCCAATTATAGAGTATCCTTCTTTTCCTATTCCTGTGTCTCGGAACAGTTCAAGAATATCTTTAAGCCTGCACTTTGCTCCGTTGATATAATATTCGCTCTCACCTGAACGATACAGCTTACGCTTTATTTCGATTTCGGAAAACTCCGCCGAAAGCCGTCCTTCTGTGTTGTCAAACACAAGTGAGACTTCGCAAAAACCCTTTGCTTTTCTTTTTTCAGTACCGGAAAATATAACGTCCTGCATCACGGAACCACGCAGAGACTTTGCACTCTGCTCTCCAAGCACCCAGCGCACAGCGTCGGAAACATTGCTCTTACCGCTGCCGTTGGGGCCGACTACGCCCGTGATAGAGCCGTTCATATGCATTTGAGTTTTTTCAGGGAAGGATTTGAATCCCGTCATTTCAATGCTTTTTAAAAACAAGAACCGGTCTGCCTTTCATATAACTTTCTTGTGCCGCAAGCTCCGGCAAAAAAAAATCGGCAAAATATGCCGAAATGAGTATTCATTTAACTAGCGCTTCTCCACAAACAGCTTGATAGATGTTCTTGTCGTCCCGTCTATATCTACGTTTGCAAAGGCAGGTATGACAACGAGGTCTATTCCTCTTGGTGCCATAAACCCTCTTGTGATAGCTATTGCTTTAATTGCCTGATTGACAGCACCGGCACCCACAGCTACGATCTCGGCTTTTTCATAATCGTTTATCATTGCTGCTATAGCGCCTGCAACTGACTTAGGCTGTGATTTCGCAGAAACTCTTAATGGTTCCATAACTGCCCCCAATTGCTTTACTAAATAATTATATCAAAAATTCTTATATAATACTATAGTTTTTATATAGCTGAGTCTATCATCGCCGCTATTTTTTCTTTGGGTACAACTCCCACTGATTTATCAAAAACTTCTCCGTTTTTAAAGAGAATCAGTGTTGGTATACTCATAACCCCAAACTTCTGAGCAAGCTCTACCTGCGAGTCTATATCTACCTTGCCTACTATTGCCTTGCCTTTATATTCTTCAGCTATCTTTTCGACAGCCGGAGCAAGCATACGGCAGGGCGCACACCATTCCGCCCAAAAATCTATCAGCACCGGTATTTCGTTGTTAGTAACTTTTTCGTCAAAATTTAGATTTGTGATCTCAACTGCGTGTTCAGCCATTGCATTCCTCCTCGTCGTTTTCGTCCTTTACGCCTACCATAGTGTAGACTCTTTTAACAGTCTTATTATACAACGGTGAAGCCAATTTTAAAAGTAAAAATGACAATGCTGTAAAAATTAATGCAGATATTGCCATTGTTACGTCCCTGTTGGCAAAAACATTCCATATATCGGTAAGCAGCCAGCCAAGCACTGCACCAAGCACAAGCATTATAAGCGGGAATATATACGCAATCGCAGAAGCTTTTATAGCTTTTTTCATAACTATATTGACTTCAACAAGCTGCCCAACTTTTGCATTTATCTCATTAGGCACTTCAACAACGATATCATTCTGTCCGGCCATCATTCCACAGGCTTTGCATTTGCCGCATGCCGAAGAACGCCTGAACTGTACAAATGCATTCTTGTCTTCTATTTTGACAACCAGCCCGTATTCATTCATCAATATCACCCACTATATCCCTCACGACTTCTCCTGCCAAAGTGAGCCCGCACAGCCCGGGCATATATGATATGCTGGGGATCGGCTCTCCTTTTTGTATCTTTATCATTGCCTTGTCGTTGGAACAGACTACCTTCTGGTGCTCTATACCGCGCTTTCTTAGTTCTCTTCTTACCACTCTTGCAAGTGAATCTTCGCTGGTCTTGGATATATCCGTTACTATGAAGCTGCCACTAAGTTTATTGCCTGCACCCATAGCAGAGATGCATGGTATATTTTTCTGTCTGCATGCTGTTATAATTGCCAGTTTTGCCGTTACGTTGTCTACAGCGTCTACTGAGTATGAAACTCCCTCTATCAGTTCCGCTGCGTTCTCTGCATCCACAAATATATTTTTAGCTACTACCCGGCAGGCAGGGTTGATATCCTCTATCCTTTGTTTCATAACTTCAACTTTCGGCTTGCCAATGGTACTTTTCAGCGCCACTATCTGACGGTTCAGGTTAGATTCGTCTACCACATCAAAATCGACCAGTGTTATCCTTCCAATGAAAACACGCGCAAGGGCTTCCGCAGCAAATCCGCCGACTCCGCCAATTCCGAATATAACAACGTGTGAACTCTCAAGCCTCTCTTTACCACGCTGCCCGACCAGTTTATCGTGTCTCATCATATTACTACTCGTCTCTTCTGCAACAGATAGATCAGAACCGGAGCTATTCCTCTATCTTGAGCCCAAGCTCAACAAGCTGTTTTGCAGCAACTTTTGAGGGTGCGCTTGTAAGCGGGTCTGAAGCATTCTGCACCTTCGGAAACGCTATAACGTCTCTTATAGATTCTCGTCCAAGCATTATCATAGCAAGCCTGTCTAGGCCATAAGCTATGCCGCCATGAGGAGGTGTCCCGTATTTGAGCGCCTCCAGCAGGAATCCAAAGTTCTCCCAAGCCTCCTCTTCCGAGAAGCCCAGCGCGCCCAGCATTTTCGCCTGGAGCTCTGTGTCATGTATACGTATGCTGCCGCCGCCTATTTCATTCCCGTTAAGAACGATATCATATGCTTTTGCATATGCATTCTCCGGGTCTGTTACAATCTTTTCTGCGTCTTCGTCTTTGGGCGATGTGAACGGATGATGCATTGCAGTATAGCGCTTCTCTTCTTCGCTGTATTCGAACACCGGGAAGTCTACTACCCACAGCAAATCATAAATACTCTCGTCTATCAGCCCTAGTGTCTCCGCAAGTTTAAGGCGCAGATTGCCTAGCGAGTCAAATACAACCTTTTCTTTATCGCCTACGAAGAATATAAGGTCTCCCGTCTGTGCATCCGTTCTTTCAAGCAGTGCGCTAAGCTCATCTTGCGTAAAGAACTTGGTTATTGGCGACTGGATTCCATCTTCCTTCATGGATATCCATGCCATCCCTTTTGCGCCGTATATCTTTACAAAATCTACAAGCGCATCTATCTGACGCCTCGGGAACTTGTCTACACATCCTTTAGCGTTTATTGCCCTGACGCTGCCGCCGCTTTTTACGACTGAAGCGAACACTTTGAAGTCCGATTTTTCTACTATGTCACTAACATTCACAAGCTCCAGTCCAAACCTTGTGTCCGGCTTGTCTGAACCAAACCTGTCCATAGCTTCCCTGTATGGTATGCGTCTGAGCGGAAGCTCAACATCAACATCCAATACTTTTTTGAATATGTGTGCAATGAGTCCTTCGTTCGCTTCTATTATATCATCTACGTCAACAAAGCTCATTTCAATATCTATCTGGGTAAACTCCGGCTGTCTGTCTGCACGAAGGTCTTCGTCCCTGAAACACTTGACTATCTGGAAATACCTGTCGAACCCTGACATCATAAGAATCTGCTTCATCGTCTGCGGCGACTGCGGCAGCGCATAGAAGCTTCCGGGATGTATCCTTGACGGAACAAGATAGTCTCTTGCTCCCTCAGGTGTGCTCTTTGTGAGCATAGGCGTTTCTATATCCAGAAAACCATTCTGAGTCAGATATTCCCTTGCTGCAGCTGAAATTTTGCTTCTTACCAGCATGTTATGCTGCATGGAAGGACGGCGAAGGTCTATGTATCTATACTTCAAACGCTTTTCTTCTCTTACAGCAGTTTCGTCATCCACCTCAAATGGCGGCGTCTGTGCACGGCTCAAGATCTTAAGCTCCCTTACAGAAACCTCTATGAGACCTGTGGGCAGCTTATCGTTTATAGTCTCTTCATCCCTTAGTACGATAGGTCCTTTAATGGCAATAACGAACTCATGCCGCAGATGCTCTGCAGAACCAAAATCCGTTTCCAGCTTAGATTCGTCGAAAACTACCTGCATAAGGCCTGTCCTGTCACGAAGGTCAACGAATATAAGCGCACCAAGATCACGCCTTGTCTGCACCCACCCCATGAGTGTTACCTCTTTGCCGACATCGTCAACTGTAAAGCTAGTACAGTAGTCGGTCCTTTTCCATCCTTGTAAAAACTCGCTCATATATGTGTATAGTTCCTTTCTTGCACATGGCAAAAAACTTTGATTGACTAGCTTCGTATGCCTACACTTTGCAATATCGGTAAAGCTTCAAGCTTTCCCTGCTTTTATACCCATCCCGTCAAAGCTTACCTCGTCGAGGCCCCCAGAAAATCTATAAGCTGCTCTATCGCAACAGTATTTTCTTCACTTTTATCCATATCCCTTATAACGGCTTCTTTGTTTTTCAGCTCGTCTTCGCCTATTATAATTACCTTAGCTGCTCCTATCTTGCCTGCATATTTCATCTGGGCTTTCATGCTCCTGCCCATGTGATCACACTCAGCTTTTATACCTGCAGTCCGCATTTTCGTTGTCAGCGAGAAACCTTCCTGTGCCGCTTTATCTCCAAGAGTGCACACATACACATCGCAAAGCCCCGGCTCGGGTATTTCTAAGTTCAGCGAATCAAGGACAAGCAGCAGCCGTTCCATACCCATGCCAAATCCTATTCCGGGCGTTGGTTTGCCGCCAAGTTCCTCTACCAGTCTGTCATATCTTCCGCCGCCGCACACCGTACTCTGTGCGCCGATATCCGAGGCTATTATCTCGAAAACTGTTTTTGTGTAATAATCGAGCCCCCGCACTATCATAGGATTAACAGCGTATTCGATACCAGCCGCTTCAAGCCTACTCTTTAATCCTTCAAAATGCTCAGAGCACTCCTCACATAGATAATCTATCATCTTTGGAGCGTCGGCAACTATCTTAGAGCAAGACTCCTGCTTACAGTCAAGAACCCGGAGTGGATTTGTTTTCATCCTCTGCCTGCAGTCTTTACACAAGCCCGGTTCCTGTTTTTCAAGATACTTACTTAGCGCTTCGTTGTATACCGGTTTGCATTTCGAACAGCCAATGCTGTTTATATTAAGCGCAAGTCCATTTATCCCAAGCTCTTTGAATATCTGGAGCGCAAGCGCTATGGCCTCTGCGTCAAGCGAAGGGCTAAGCGAACCAAACGCCTCTATACCGAACTGACGGAACTCCCTGAATCTGCCCGCCTGAGGACGCTCATACCTGAACATCGAAGAAGACAGGTAATACATCTTGGTCGGCTGGGCAGCTCCGCCCATGCTGTTCTCGATATAGCTTCTTACGACGCCAGCCGTGCCTTCCGGTCTAAGTGTAATGCTGCGCTCACCTTTATCAAGGAACGTATACATCTCTTTTTGAACTATATCCGTCGTATCGCCTACACCACGCTGGAAAAGCTCTGTATGCTCAAAAATCGGCACCCTTATCTCTCTGTAAGCATACCTTGAACAAACATCCCTCATTATTCCTTCGATATACTGCCATTTATAACTCTCGTCCGGCAGAATGTCTTTTGTGCCTTTCGGCGCTCTTGTAAGCATCTCTGTCTCCTTGTTTCAAACTATAACAAAACGTCCCCATCAATAATTGACAGGGACGAGTTTTACCCGTGGTGCCACCCATTTTCCCGGAAAACTTCCCGGGCACTTTTTACAATATACTTTCCGAAAAAAGGCTGTTACCTCTTCCGCTGCGCTTCTTTTCGATTGCAGTCACGTCGAAAAGTCCCTGTAAAAGCGCCATTGCTGCAGGTCGGCTTCCTTTCAAGCTACATTATACATGCAGCCCTTTCTTTTGTCTATACTATTCACAAAGTGCGTATGTCTCTTTAGCGATGGCAAGCTCTTCATTGGTCGGTATGCACCAGATCTCAACTTTTGAGCTTTCGGTAGAGAGCTTGACGTCTTTGCCTCTTACATGCGCGAACTCTTCATTTACAGCTTTATCGATCTGTGCACCCAAGAACTCAAGACCGTCAACTGCCCATTCACGGACAAGATAGTCATTCTCGCCTATGCCGGCCGTAAACACGATAGCGTCCACTCCGCCCATTGCAGCAGCATAGCCGCCGATAAACTTTTTGAGCTTGTAGCAGAACACTTTAAGAGCAGTATCTGCTCTGTCGTTTCCTTTTTCCCTTGCATCCCAAAGGTCTCTGAAGTCGCTCGAAACGCCCGAAAGGCCCCAAACGCCGCATTTTTTATTGAGATAATTGATGGTCTCATCGAGGTCCATATCCATCTTGTCCATCAGATACGGTACTATAGCCGGGTCGATATCACCGCTGCGTGTACCCATTACCAAGCCTTCAAGCGGCGTAAAGCCCATTGAAGTGTCAACGGATTTGCCGCCGTTAACAGCCGTTACGCTTGATCCGTTGCCAAGATGGCATGTTATTATCTTTAAGTCTTCTATTTTTTTACCTGTTATCTCAGCATATCTCTGAGCAACAAATTTATGTGAAGTGCCGTGGAAACCGTATCTGCGTATACGATACTTCGAATATGCTTCATATGAAAGTCCATAAAGGAATGAGTTCTTCGGCATGGTCTGATGGAAGGCCGTATCGAATACTGCAACCATCGGAACGTTTGGCATTATTTTTTTACATGCGTTTATTCCCATAAGGTTCGCCGGGTTGTGAAGCGGCGCAAGCTCTGCGCACTCTTCAACTGCCGCCAGAACCTCATCGTCTATTATCACGCTGTTCGAAAACATCTCTGCACCGTGGACGACCCTGTGTCCAACTGCGCTTATCTCGTCCATGCTCTTTAGCACGCCGTGCTTTTCGTCCGTAAGTGCATCCAGTACCAGTGCTATAGCATCTGTATGATCCTTCATCGGCTGTGTAATCACAACCTTTTCTTTTCCGTTCGGCTTATGTTCAAGGTTAGAGCCGTCTATTCCTATACGTTCAACCGTTCCTTTTGCTATAACTTCTTTTTCTTCCATCTCTATAAGCTGATATTTTAGAGACGAGCTTCCTGCATTAATAACCAGTATGTTCATTGTTTCCTCCTAATTTTGTGCTTGAACGGCTGTAATAGCCACAACCGAAACTATATCTTCAACGCTGCATCCACGTGACAAATCATTGACCGGTGCTGCAAGGCCCTGACATATCGGCCCTATTGCGTCTGCACCCGCAAGCCTCTGCACCAGCTTATACCCGATATTACCGGCCTGAAGGTCCGGGAATATAAGTACATTTGCTTTTCCTGCAACTTCGCTGCCCGGGCTTTTGAGCTGTCCTACCTTCTCAACAAGCGCTGCATCAGCCTGAAGCTCTCCGTCTACGCAAAGAGAAGGATCGAGTTCTTTGACTTTCTGAGTCGCCATTGCAACTTTATCCACCAGCTCATGTTTTGCGCTTCCCTTTGTAGAGAAAGAAAGCATTGCCACTTTTGGCTCCATGCCTGTAAGCTGTGCGCCTGTCTTTGCTGTCGAAACAGCAATAGCAGCAAGCTGGTCTGCATCCGGATTCGGATTTACAGCACAGTCACCAAACATCAATATTCCGTTGTGGCCAAAATCTTTTGTTGGAAGTTCCATTATGAAAGAACTTGATACTACCGAAATTCCCGGTGCTGTCTTGATAATCTGAAGTGCTGGTCTGAGTGTGTCCCCTGTTGTATGTATTGCTCCTGCAACCATTCCGTCTGCATCACCCGCTTTTATCATCATGCAGGCATAGTATAGCGGGTCTAGTACTTGTTTCTCTGCATCCTGCAGTGTTACCCCTTTGTGTTTCCTTAGTTCACAGAACATCTCGGCATAGCTTTTAGACTTATCCGATTCTTCGGGGTCAATTATCGATACATTTGAGTAATCCAGCCCCTCCGATAGTTTCCTGATTTCGCTTACCTTTCCAATCAGCGCAACATCTGCAAAGCCTTCTTTGGATATAATCTCGGCCGCTTTGATGGTACGCTCTTCCGTCCCTTCCGGCAAAACGATACGCTTCCTTACTAGCTTCGCTTTGTCTTTGATCTTGTCCATTAAGCCCATATAGTCTTACTCCTCTCAAAAAAATGAAATTATTTATTCAAACAACTTTCCTCAAGTAGTGTTATAATAAAAGCACCAAACCATTATATATAACTTTAGCCGGTTTGAAAAGGAGAAATTATGAGAATATGCGGAATTGTGTCTGAATATAATCCATTTCATAACGGACACAAGATACATATTGAACAAACCCGTAAAAAAACCGGTGCAGACCTCGTTGTCTGCGTTATGAGCGGTAACTTCGTACAGCGCGGTGAACCTGCTATTTTCGATAAATGGACAAGAGCATACAGTGCTGTCTTGGGTGGCGCAGACGCTGTGATAGAGCTGCCTTTTCTAAGCGCTGTGCAAAGCGCAGAGGGATTTGCATACGGCGGTATCAATGCACTTGATGCTCTGGGATCAGACCTTATCAGCTTTGGCTCAGAAACAGACGATATTGAAACGCTTAAAAACACTGCATACACACTTTTCAGGGAACAACGTTCTTTTAGACGCTCACTCAAAAAAAACCTTGAAAGTGGAATCAGTTTTCCTAAAGCCCGTATGCAGGCTGCATTTCCAGACACTTCAGAGGCTATTACCAAGCCAAACGCAATACTTGCAGTTGAGTATATTAAAGCAATTTATAAAACAAAAGTGCCCATTGAACCAATAGCGATAAAGCGTGTCGGCCAAGGATATCACAGCGAAGATATATCAACGGAGCTCTCGAGTGCCACAGCAATAAGGCTTGCTGTCAAAAACGGAAACCTCTCTAAGGGCCTGACCTCAATGCCGGATGAGTGTGCAGGATATGTTTCCGCCCAGCTTGGCAGAGGTTTGCTGTCTGTGTTCCCGGAGGATTTTGATAATGAACTCTTGTTCAGGCTGCGTCTTGGCGGCCCGGAATATATCAGCACGCTGCATGAAGTTTCGGAAGGCCTTGAAAACCGCATCTTTGAAGCAGCAAAGACATGCACAACAAGGCAGGATCTTATTGAAAGAATAAAAACAAAACGATACACATACACACGCATCTCCAGAATACTTTTATATGCACTTTTCGGAATAACACGAACGATGGTCGAAAAGCACAATAAAAAGCTGCCAAAGCAGCTTCACATACTGGCTGTGAAAGACAGAAGCGTTCTATCAGCGCTTTCAAAGAAGAGCTATGTGCAGCTCGTTACAGGCAAATCGGACAAATACACAAGACTGGATATTGCCGCATCCGATGTTTACGCTCTTACTCAAAACACACCGCCCTTTAGCGACACTGCCCGTGACTACACCCAGAAACTTCTTATGCTTGATAATTAAATCTAAAAAGCTCCTGTATAATTTCACGCATTTAAAAAGCCGCAAGTCAGAAGGCTCTGCGGCTTTTATATGCTTTTCTTTTGCAAATTATTATTCAAGCGTTCTTTCTGTTTTCCGCTTGCCTGAAAGTTGCATCCTGTTCTTCCTTACCAGTTTAAGATAATCGCTGAAATAAAGCTCCAGTTCTTTCATTATATCGTCAGCATACTCCTTGGCCCCTACAGTGATCTCCTTGGCGTTGGCATTAGCTTTTTGCATCAGCTCTTTTGCGTTCTCTTCTGCAGCTTTAGTTACTTCGTCGTCACTCACTTTTTTTGCCAGTTCTTCCTCTGCGCTCTTAATTATTTTCTCCGCTTCTTTTTTAGCATCCTCAATAACCTTTTGCTTTTCTGCCAGCAATTTCTGCGCTTCTTCTATCTCTTCCGGTACAACGCTTATAAGGTCGTCAAGTATCTCCAGCAGAATTTCCGCATCTACGGTCTTTTTGTTGGAGAAAACAGATTTTGGACTTTCATTTATTTCTTCTTTTAATTCGTCTAATAGTTCTAATAATTTCATGTGTTCACCTGCCAATATAGGTTTTAATATCTTCAATTATACAATCCGGGACGAGCCCTGATATGTCTCCGCCGTGGTGGATCACTTCCCTTACAAGAGAAGAACTCAAATAAGAAAATTCAGGGGCAGCCATCATAAAGAATGTGTCAACGTCCTTACGCAGAGTCCTGTTTATAGAAGCCATTTGAAACTCATACTCGAAATCTGACATGGTCCGCAGACCTTTCACTATAAAACCAGCTCCGGATTCTTTTACGAAATCAACAAGCAGCCCATCTACGCTTCTTACGCTTACGCCTTCTATATGCGACGTAGCCTTTTCAATAAGCTCTATACGCTGCTCTAGAGTGAAGGTATACTTCTTATCAATATTGACCGGCACCGCTATGATGACTTCTCCGAGGCTGTCCGCTGCTCTTTCGATTATATCCACGTGCCCGCAGGTTATCGGATCGAAGCTGCCTGCATAAACGCATTTCATCATCTAGTCTCCGTATTCTAAAAACCACAGCGAAATGTCGCCATAGTCCTTCTTCTTAATAAAATTATACATCTTTGGAAGTATAAAATCAAATGTTCGCCGACATTCCATTATAATTTTGCCGCCTTTTTTTATCAGACCGCGCTCTGCCGCCATTTCCAGAAAAGGAAGATACAACCCTTCGTCATACGGTGGGTCCGCGAAAACGATATCATAACTCTTTAAACGATCAGCAATTTTCAGAACATCGCCCTTTATTATACTAAAACTATCAACCCCGATAATAGTCAGATTGTCTTTGAGTGTTTTAAGACAAGCTGAGTTCTTCTCGACAAAATCGACGTGCGCTGCCCCGCGGCTCAATGCCTCTATACCAAGCGCACCGCTTCCCGCAAAAGCGTCAAGCACGGCCGACCCCGGAATATCGAACTGCAGTGAACCAAAAACCGCCTCTTTGACTTTGTCTGTCGTCGGACGAATCATATTGCTTTTAGGGCTTTCAAGCTTTCTGCCTTTATATTTGCCGGCAATAACTCTCATAGAGCGCCATCCAGAGTTCTTTTTTCGCTTATCACCACGTCCATCTTAATGTCATGTTCTTCTTTTGGCAGCGCATTTAAAATCTGAAAATCGAAACATACACCTATTTTCACAGCTTTAATATTTTCTAAAAACCTGTCATAGTAACCGCCGCCGTAGCCAAGGCGATATCCTTCTTCATCAAACGCAACCGCCGGTACTACTATTACGTCGATATTTTCTTTCTCTATACCGCACGTATTCGAAGGCTCGTATATACCAAATTTGTTTTGCTGCAGCAAGCTGCTGTCTGCATATTCTGCCGCTTCCATTATCCCGCTGCCGGTTATCCTTGGCAGTGCAGTCCTAATACCTTTTTCTTTGCAGAACTCAAGCAGCGATTTTAAATCCACTTCGCTTCTGAAAGCTAAATAAGCCATGATGCATTTCGCATCACGGACGCAATCAAGCTCTGTAAGTTTGTTTGAGATTGCTTCGCTTTTTCTAATGATGTCCTGTCTGTTCAAGCCCTGTCTCTGATCTAACAGACGCTGTCTTATTTCACTCTTCATAATAAAGCCTTGGAACACGCTTTGAAATGTTGCACAGTACCTCGTAACTTATGGTGCCTATTTTATCAGCTACTTCTGTCGCAGTAATACAGTCTTTCTCCTGACAACCTATTATAACTGCCTCATCGTGCAGCTTCGCCATCTCTATCTCGGTTATGTCTACCAGTATCTGGTCCATACATACTCTTCCGAGCACTTTTGCGCGTTTGCCATGGATAATAACTTCTCCTTTGTTTGAAAGGAGCCTTGAAAAACCGTCCGCATAACCCAGCGGAAGAGTGGCGACCCGCATCTGCCCAGGCGCTGTAAAAGTGCCGCCATAGCTTATCCTGTCGCCTTTGTCTACGGTTTTAATGAACGATATATGGGTGTGGAACGAAAGCGCCGGCTTGAGTACCGTCTCCGTGCTGACTTCATCGGATGGATAGCAGCCGTACAGCGATATCCCGACTCTTACCATGTCTAAAGCAAGATCCGGCAGGTCTATGGATGTAGCGCTGTTTGCAGCATGAAGTATCGGAGAGAATCCCCGTGACTTTATGACTGACGTGAATTCATTAAAACGCTTTGCCTGCATCTGCGTATACGACTTGTCAGTTTCGTCCGCACACGCAAAATGCGTAAACATCCCTTCAATATTAAGAAGCGGTTCACGCTCTATTATATCTAAGAGTTCGTTTAATTCTTTATCCGTCCGTACGCCGACCCTGTTCATGCCTGTGTCTACTTTCAGATGGATCTTCTGTACTTCTCCACTCTGCTTTGCTGCGTAAATAGCGCTTGCAAGACAGTCTTCGGAAACAACCGCCATACTTATATCCAGCTTTGACGCAACTTTCCACTGCCATTGCGATGAAGGCCCTAGCACCAGTATCGGCGCTTGTATACCGTTTTGCCGCAGCTCTCTTGCTTCTTCCGCCAGCGCAACTGCAAGCCAGTCTGCGCCTCCTTCAAGTGCAGCACGAGAAACCATTACCGCTCCGTGTCCATATGCATCCGCTTTTACTACAGCACAAAACAAACGTCCTTTGCCGACATTCTGCTTGATAGCCGCAACGTTGTGTTTTATAGCTGCCAGATTGACTTTTGCATACGTGGGTCTTATCAGCATCGTCTATTTCTTCTGTTCTATATCTTTTGCACTCAGCAGCTTGATATGGCTCTCTTCAAACTTCTTTAGTGCACCTTCAATGTCTTCTACTCTGAACAGTATGAGTGCATTCTCGTCCTGGTCCCATACGAACGAATACAAGTATTCTACGCTTATATGTGCTTCGTCAAGAGCTTTAAGCACATTTGAAAGGCCGCCCGGCTCGTCCGGAACTTCTACAACGAACACTTCTGCAAGGCTTGCCGTAAAGCCACCGTCTTTGAGCACCTTGACAGCTTTGTCCGGGTCGTCAACTATACAGCGCATTATCCCAAAATTCGTTGTGTCGGCAATAGACAGTGCAATTAGATCGATTCCGGCTTCCGCCAGCAGCCCTGTTATCTTTGCCAGCCTTCCCTGTTTGTTCTCAATAAATACGGATAATTGTCTGACCATAATCGTAACCATTCCTTTCTTATAAAGGGTTCTTCCTTTATTAACGGTTGTCTATTACTCTCTTTGCCTTGCCCATGCTTCTCTCTATAGTCTTTGGCTCGACAAGCGTTACGTTCACGCTTATACCAAGCACAGTTTGAATCTCGGCTTTCACTTTTGTCCTAAGAGCTTCAAGTTTTTTGACTTCGTCAGAGAACATATCCCCTTCGACCTCTACCTGAACATCCAGCCTGTCGAAGTTTCCGACACGGTCTACGACTATCTGGTAATGTGGTGAGACAGCAGAGATGCCGACAAGCACTTCTTCTATCTGTGACGGGAACACGTTGACGCCGCGGATTATCAGCATATCGTCGCTGCGCCCCAACACCTTATTCATACGTACCATCGTCCTTCCGCAGCCGCACGTTTCAGCGTTCAAAGATGTGATATCTCTGGTTCTGTATCTTATGAGCGGAATTCCATCTTTATCTATCGTAGTGATAACGAGCTCACCCTCCTGCCCGTAGGGCAGCGGTTCAAGAGTTTCAGGGTCAATGATTTCCGGAAGGAAAAAGTCTTCGCTGATATGCAGACCATTTTTATACTCACAGTCGCTCGCAACACCAGGCCCCATTATCTCACTTAGTCCATAGATGTCTATAGCCAGTATACCGAGGCGCTTTTCTATCTCCGTCCTCATAGCTTCCGTCCATGGTTCTGCGCCGAAAACGCCGGCTTCAAGCTTTAAGGATCTTGGGTCAATCCCCATCTCTTCCATAGTCTCTGCCATAAACAGTGCATACGAAGGTGTACATGCAATTATCGTCGTACCGAAGTCCTGCATCAGCATTATCTGACGTTTTGTATTACCGCCCGAAATAGGTATAGTCATTGCACCGAGCGCTTCAGCTCCGTAATGAGCACCAAGACCGCCGGTGAACAGGCCATAGCCGTATGCAACCTGTATTACGGAGTTCTTGTTGCCGCCCGCAAAAACGAACGTGCGGGCCATAAGGTCTCCCCAGTTTTTGATGTCACGTGCAGTATAGCCGACCACAGTCGGTTTGCCTGTCGTGCCTGAGGAAGCGTGTACCCTGACTATATCCTCCTGCTTTGCTGCAAACAACCCAAACGGGTAGTTATCCCGCAGGTCGTTCTTTACCGTGAAAGGCAGGCGCTTTAAGTCGTCGAGCGATTTTATATCGTCCGGTTTGATGCCCTTTTCGTCAAACGCCTTTTTGTAGAAAGGTACGTTCTCATAAACTTTTTTTGCCGTTGCCTTGAGTTTCTCGGTCTGCAGCTTACTTAGCTGCTCTCTGTCCATACACTCTATTCTCTCGTTCCAATACATTTTACCTCTCCTCATCTGATACTGTTATAGCCTTCTTCAAACGCAGCCAGGTTTATATCTATAAACCGCTCCGGTACAGTCTCTTTAATTGCGTCGATAAACGCCTGCTTTTCTATGTCCACGCTAGCTGCCAGGACGCCTATAAGCACAGTGTTGACAGCTTTAGCGTTGCCCGCTTCTTTCGCCATAGAGAGTGCATCAACGAAAACAGCTTCCGGCACGCTTTGCTTAATACTCGCCTCGATGTCTTTCGGATACTTCATCTTTCCTGTTATTACCGGCATAGGCGCTATCTCCTGTGTGTTAACAAACATCTTGCCGTCTTTCTTCAGCTTGCCTATCCAGCGGTATGCTTCCAGCTTCTCGAAGGCTATTATGATATCTGCACCTGCTTCGTCTATCGTCGGTGCGTAAACTTTTTCACCGAAACGTACATGCGTAACCACGCTGCCTCCACGCTGTGCCATACCGTGCACTTCCGATAGCTTTACGTCGTATCCCAGCGACTGTGCCAGATTCCCTAAAATCCTGCTTGCAAGAAGCGTGCCCTGCCCGCCTACTCCCACTATTAAAACGTCTTTGCCGTTAAGTTTATCCATGTCACTCACCTGCCGTTTCTATAGCGCCGAATTTGCAGACCTCTGCACAAAGCCCGCAGCCGGTACACAATGTCTCGTTTATATACATGCCGTCCTCACGCTTTTCTATAGCCGGACAGCCGAGTTTCATGCACATACCGCAGCTAGTACAGCTATCGTTTATATAGTACGGCGGGAGTATGTTCTTTTTGTCTAGCAGAACGCACTCTCTCTTTGTTATTATAACACTTGGTTCTTCTCTCTGCGTTTCTTCTTTCAGAACCGTCTCAAGCTCTTTTAAGTCGAACGGATCTACCGTACGAACATGCTTAACGCCTATCGAACGCACCAGCCCTTCTATATCCACAGAAGGAGCAATGTCGCCCTTGAGGTTCTTACCTGTAGACGGGTGATCCTGATGCCCTGTCATTCCTGTGGTTGAATTGTCGAGTATTATAACGGTGGATGTTCCGCCGTTATAGACCATATCGACCAACCCGGTTATGCCGGAGTGGAAGAAAGTCGAGTCGCCTATCACTGCAACGAGCTTTCTTGCAAAGTCTTTGCCCCGTGCTTTTTCAAGTCCGGTCGCCATGCCTATACTTGCGCCCATACAGACGCAGGTGTCTATCGATTCAAGCGGCGCTAATGCACCCAGCGTATAGCAGCCGATGTCTCCCGTAGCCTTTATCTTTAGCTTGTTGAGCACATAATAGACCGCTCTGTGCGGACAGCCCGGACACATAACAGGCGGTCTCATAGGAAGCTGGCCGGGGTCTCTCGTCTCCAGTTCTTTGCCCGTTATTGCCTTAGATATCATGTTTGTGCCGTACTCGCCCTGAACGGTGAAGATTTCTTTGCCGATGATTTCTATACCCATCGCTTTGATCTGGTCTTCGAAGAAAGGCTCAAGCTCTTCAACGACATAGAGCTTATCTACCTTTGAGGCAAACTCTCTGATGGTATGCTCCGGCAGCGGATAGATCATACCAAGCTTTAAGACGCTGGCATCCGGCAGCGCTTCTTTAACATCGTTGTATGTAACACCGCTGGTGATGACTCCTATCGAAGTATCTCCCATCTCTATGCGGTTAAGTTCGCTCGTCTCTGCGTACTGGGCTATATCCTTCATACGCTGTTCCACCACGACATGGCGTTTTCTTGCCATGCCCGGCATCATAACGTATTTCGCTATGTTCTTTTCATAGTCTTTGAGCGGCACATCCTGCCTGTCACCGAGCTCCACAATGCCCTGCGAATGCGAAAGCCGTGTGTTGGAACGCACGAGTACCGGCGTGTCAAACTTTTCGCTAAGCTTAAAAGCGGTCTTCACAAACTCTTTTGCTTCCATGCTGTCCGAAGGCTCTATCATCGGAATGTGAGAGCTTCTTGCATAAAACCTTGAATCCTGCTCGTTCTGACTGGAGTTCATTCCCGGGTCGTCCGCTACTATTATAACTAAGCCGCCGTTTACGCCAGTATATGCCGCCGTGAAAAGCGGGTCTGCCGCAACGTTCAATCCTACATGCTTCATTGCGCACAGCGCTCTTGCACCGCCGACGCTTGCACCGATTGCAACTTCGAGCGCTACCTTTTCGTTAGGCGCCCACTGCGCTTTTATCTCGTCGTACTTCGCCACGTTTTCCGTTATTTCCGTGCTTGGTGTTCCGGGATATGCGGCGGCTACCGTTACTCCCGCCTCGTATGCGCCTCTTGCAAAGGCAGCATTGCCGAGCATCAATTGTTTTGCCATGTATATCTCCCTTAATAAATAGTTATCTTAAATCTGTTACTCTCTGTGCTTTTCCCTCAAAGCGCCTTAATGACTCCGGCTCAACCAGCTTTACATCTGCGCTTATGCCTAGTATCGTAAACAGATCGTGCTTTATTTTCTGTTCTATACGTTCAAGTGCACTGAAGCTGTCCAGCAGGCTTGCGTCAACAAGCTCTACGAGGACTTCTATCTTGTCCATATAGCCGTCTTTTCTTACGACTATCTCATAGTGCGGGCCGATGCCGTCCACTTCGAGCAGCACTCCTTCTATCTGAGACGGGAAGACGTTGACGCCGCGGATGATGAGCATATCGTCCGTACGCCCCTGTATCTTCGCCATACGCATAGACGTCCTGCCGCATTCGCACTTTTCGGGCATCAGCCACGTTATATCTTTCGTGCGGTAGCGCAGTATAGGCAGAGCCTGTTTGGAAAGTGATGTTATAACGAGCTCGCCCGGCTCTCCTATAGGCACTGGCTCCAGAGTTTCTTTATCAACAACTTCGCAATAGAAATGGTCTTCGGCTATGTGCATGCCGTTCTTGTATATACACTCGCCCGATGTGCCCGGTCCGATTATCTCAGAAAGGCCGTAGTTCTCGGTTGCTGTCATGTCCCATGCTTTTTCTATCTCTGCACGCATCTGCTCTGTGTGGCCTTCTCCGCCGAACATGCCGATCTTCAGCGGCAGCTTCTTAGTGTCGATGCCCTTCTTTTGGGCAACTTCAGCAAGATAAAGCGCATACGACGGCGTGCTGACCAGCAGAGTCGTTCCGAAGTCCTGCATTACGTTAAGCTGTCTCTCTGTGTTTCCGCCGGATATAGGAATTATAGTAGCGCCTATTTTCTCCAGTCCGTAGTGCAGACCGAAAGCGCCGGTGAACAGCGTGTATCCAAACGATATCTGTGCGATGTCGTCCGGCGTAGCGCCCGCAGCGCAAGCGAGCCTTGCGACCACCTCTGACCACATGTCGAGGTCGTCCTTGGTATAACCTACCACAGTCGGTTTGCCCGTCGTGCCCGAAGAAGCGTGAACCCTCACTACATCTTTCATTGGCACTGCAAACAGTTTATATGGATAATTGTCTCTTAAATCGTCTTTGACCGTAAACGGAATTTTAGTGATGTCAGAAAGCGTTTTGATGTCCGACGGTTTAAGACCGATCTCGTCAAACTTTTTCCTGTAATGTTCTACGTTATTGTAGCAGTTCTCTACCGTGCTTCTCAATCTTTCAAGCTGAATGGCTTCAATTTCTTCCCTTGATGCGCACTCGATTGCCTCGTTCCAAATCATAACTATGCTCCTTATTCACTGCATAAAAAAAGTCTTCCATTCTTCCATGCTTCATATTAAAAACAATTATAACGTAAAGGGGAGTAAAAATAAAGGGTAGGATTTTAGGGATAATACTAGTTAAAGTAAATAAAACCATGGATTAAATAAAAAGTTTTTATTACCTTACCCCTCAACTTGATTGTACCTTTCTTTTATTTCTATTAAGCTTTTAATGTATTTCTCATTGCTTTCATCAAAAATCAGTGCAATTTCAACATTGGCAATTGCATCAATTAGATTTCCTTTATAAAAAAAGTAAACACCTATATTATAAATACAACTTGAAATGAACTTTCTCTCTTTATTATCCAGTAACCTAAAATGTTCAACATTATTACAAATGTCTTTATTATACTTCTTACTCATATCATTCCAAAATTGATTTTTTGCTTTATCAAAATGTCTTTTCGCCAATTCAATATCTTTTTCTATAGCCTTCAACCCTTTCCTGAAATATAATCTATAGTCTGCTTGAAGTAATATATCAGCTGTTGTCTTATATTCTTGTTCCATTTTATCAACAAAATCAATCTCGTCATAATTATAATATAGATTTGGATAATACATACCAATCTCATTCTTATAGTAATGAATTCCCAGTTTTCCTTGAAATAAATGTATAGCAATTGAATCAATATTATTTGAAAAAAAGTTTACACAATAGCCTCCTTCAACTGCGCCTGTAAATGATATTGCTTTATTTAATTCTTTTTCATTTATTGGTCGCCTGTAAGCAGAAACGTAAGAGCCATATTTAAAACTATTTTCTGTATAAAAAACTGGAACAATATAACCCCCTACTTCTTCAAGACTTTCATCATCTATTACTTGTTTCATAGAACTAAATAATCTCGTATATCGTTTCCCTTGTTCCTCTGTAAATCCATCAGGTGTTTTTCTAATTTCAAAAAATGGCGCAAATTTACCACTTATCGTTTTTTCTAAATACTCTTTTTGGAATTTTTCAAATGCTATCTGCGAACCAATCCAAGAATTCTGTACATAATTTATCGAGTTATTCTTTACCTCCATCAATTTAGGTTTTCCATTAAAATACGCAATTATAAATTCAGTATCATGTCCACTTTTTATTGATTCGCCATTTATGTTTAAGAGGCATTCGGCGATGTGCTCAAAGTCTTGAAGTTGATTTATACGCTTTATTGCTTCTTCTACATAATCCATATCTCCAGCAAAGCTTACGCATAGTTTTGGTGACAAAATAACTGATTTAATAACTCCTGTATCCGGATGATTTTCTCTATAATGCTTATTAGTCTTATGCGAAAATGATAGTTTGGTATCCCCTACAATTATAACAGCATCTTTATCTATAATGGCTCTAATAAGGCTCATATGAATTCTCCTTTATATTCATTGTTAACGCCTGTTTATTATATCATGAGCTTCTATTTTTTACACAAAAAACGACAGCCTCTCAACTGCCGTTTAATATCTTAATTGCTTACTCTTTTTCATCCCCCTCAATACTCTTCAAATGCTCGATGAACTGGCGTGCTACCCTTGGGGAACGTCCGGTTATGGCGTACTGCTCTGCAAGAAGGTCTAACTCCTCGTCGTTTATGTGCACTTTATACATGTCTTTTAGCTCATGCACTATTTTTAAGTAAAGGTCCTTGTTCGGCGCCATGAAGCCGACACGCAGGCCGAACCTGTCGGAGAGCGACCACATCTCCTGCATGGTCTCGTTCCTGTGCACGTCGTCGCCCTCGCGGTCGGAAAAGGTTTCTTTGATGAGGTGCCGCCTGTTGCTGGTGGCGTATATAGCGACGTTTGCTGACTTTGCCGACACCGAGCCTTCGAGTGCGGCTTTGAGCTCGTAAAGGTCGTCGTTCTCCTGAGAAAACGAGAGGTCGTCTATAAACAGTATGAACTTGAGCGGGTTCTTTCTCAGCTTCTCTATCACCATAGATATGTCTGCCACCTGCCGCTTGTTTATCTCGATTAGCCGCAGGCCTTTGGTCTGATATTCGTTTATGATGGCTTTAACAGTGGAAGACTTGCCTGTTCCTGCGTCGCCGTAAAGAAGAACGTTGGCCGCCGGTTTGCCGCTGAGAAGCGTAAGCGTGTTGTTTACCACCATAGTGCGCTGCTTTTCATAGCCGCTGAAGTCAGAAAGGCGTATCGGGTCAGAGCTTTTTACAGGCACGATCTCGCCGCCACGCAGGCGAAATTTAGAGTATTTTGCGAATATACCATAGCCTGCCGTGGTTAGGCTGTTAAGTCTGTTTTCATATTCCTTTTGGAAATCTATACGCTTTGTATCCCATTTCGGCAGATATCCGTCGTATTCAATGTCTTCAATAAAGTCTTCGGATGAAAGGCCGGATATCTCTTCGAGTATCCCAAGCTCTTGCTTCACGCTCTCTTCCAGTGCCGGGGGGATTTCTTTTTGCTGCGCTTTTAATATGATATACGGATTTTCATCTTCCAGAACGCACTTCAATATATATTCAGAAAGGTTGCCCCCCCTGCCGAAAAGCTCGCCCGCAAACGCGCTGTATCTGTCTATCTTCTCTTTTGTCTGCTCCCCCGCATCAAGAAGTTTTACAAGTCTTTTTATTATTGGGTCGCCAAGCAAGCTGCGGAACACAGCAAGCGAGCTAAGTTTATTTAAATTTTGTTCTGATCCATTCATTGCTTTTGCCTCCGTTGTTTTAGCCTTGAGTTATTATAGCATGATAAACCAAAAGCTAAAACCATGCAAACAAAAAACGGCTATCTACATAACAGCCGCTTTCTGCTCATTTTCCTCTATTTCCTAGCTAAAACTTTCTTCAGCTTTGCGAACCTTGGCAGACCGTCTTCTTTGGGAAGCGGCGTTTCTCCCTGTATAAGCGGAAGCGCATAGTCGATGAACTCCTGCGTTACTCCCACTCCGTCCGGTGTTATCCACTCTTCGGGTATCTTCTTTTCTGCGTTGGCAACGTCGTCGAGCGGAATCAGCGCAATGTCACACTTGTAGCCGCCAGTCCTGTCGCACTTGAAGCCGACCATGAAGTCAGTCTTTCCGGCAACCGCTTCTTTAACAGCTGTCTGACCGGCAAGGAAGCTTTCCTCTATGTCTGTGTTCGACGCAACGTGCGCTGCACATCTCTGCATTAAGCTAAACTCGATAGCGCGAATCTTTGCGCCCGTTCTCTCTTTAACAAACCCAGAGATAGTATATGCAAGGCCGCCGAGCTGTACGTGACCAAAAGAGTCTGTAGAGTCTGTCATGCTGCTGCCGTAAGACGAAATGTATTTGCCGTCCTTGTCTTTTACGCCTTCGGAAACTGCCACGATGACTTTACCTGTCTCTTTATAGAGCTTCTCGACTTTGTTAAGGAAATCGTCCATGTCGAAGTCACGCTCCGGAAGATAGATGAAATCCGGTCCTGCGCCTTTTACGTTTGCGAGTGCGGAAGCTGCCGTCAGCCAGCCAGCGTTTCTTCCCATTATCTCAACTATCGTTATCGTTCCTGTGTCGTAAACACGTGCGTCCTGATATATCTCCATCATAGTTGTTGCGATATATTTTGCTGCGCTAGCAAACCCCGGGCAGTGGTCCGTTGCCCAAAGATCGTTGTCTATGGTCTTCGGAACGCCCATGACTTTCATTTCGTAGCCCGACTTTGCCATGAACTTGCTTATCTTGTTGCATGTGTCCATAGAGTCGTTGCCGCCGTTATAGAAGAAATATCTTACGTCATACTTTTTGAAAACTTCGAGCATACGCTTATAGTCAGTATCGTCATCTTCGGCATCAGCAAGCTTATACCTTACTGAACCAAGAGCAGAAGACGGCGTCGTCTTTAAAAGCTCAAGCTCTTTTGGGTCTTCCTCACCCATATCGTAGAGCATCTCTTCAAGAACGCCCTTTATGCCGTGAGCAGCACCGTAAACCTTCGTTATGTTCTCTTCCTTGAGCGCCTGGGTAAACACACCGGCTGCGCTTGCGTTGATTACAGAAGTCGGTCCGCCCGACTGTCCGAATATACATGCACCTTTTAAACCTGCCATTTGAATTCTCCTCCTAAATATTTAAAACACTTTGGGGAAAATTATAACCCAACAATGTTTTTATTTCAACAAAAAATCGGCCTTTCTATTCCCCTATTATCTTGATCATGATGCGCTTTGTGCGCCTGCCGTCAAATTCGCCGTAGAAAATCTGCTCCCACGGACCAAAATCGAGCTTGCCGTTGGTTACTGCCACGACTACCTCCCGGCCCATTATCGTGCGCTTTAAATGTGCGTCGGCGTTGTCTTCAAATCCGTTGTGCGCATACTGAGAATACGGCTTTTCCGGCGCAAGCCCTTCCAGCCATTTTTCAAAATCTGCATGCAGCCCTGACTCATCATCGTTAATAAACACACTTGCGGTTATGTGCATTGCGTTAACGAGACACAGCCCTTCTTTTATACCGCTTTCACGCAGCGCTTCGTCCACCTTCGGAGTTATGTTGATCATCTGCCTGCGCTTCGGTACGTCGTTCTCAAGCACTTTCCTATAGCTTTTCATTGCTTACTACCTCCATAAACTTCTTTGTTTGTACTATAATATCACACTTTCATTTACAGGCACAATCGAGTAAAAGCATTTTGCATCCTATCCAACTTATGCTATACTTGTCCTTGTAATTATCTTTATTTTAGAGGCTCTTATGCAAACTGCAATCATTTATGTTTTTTCGGGCACAGGCAATACGCTTGCAACCGCAAAGATGACTGCTTCTTCTTTTGAAGAAAGAGGGGTAAGTGCGGTAGTCTATAGTGTTAAAGCGCCCTATAAAGATGTTCCTGACCCGGCAAAGTTCGATTATATAGGGTTTGCCTATCCTGTACACGCTTTTAACACGCCGAGGATTTTTATTGATTTTGTCAAATCTCTGCCCGATTCTGATAACAAGGCTTTCATACTCAAGACTTCGGGTGAACCGTTCCACATTAACGACGCTTCATCAAGAAAGCTTTATAACCTGCTTTTAAGCAAGGGCTTTGACGTTACTCTCGACAGACATTTGCTTATGCCCTATAACATAGTTTTCCGCTACAAGGATAGTCTAGTAAAACAAATGTATCAATATAATGAAAAGCTATGCGATATACTTGCTAATGACATGCTTAGCGGCAAACGTGATGATATCCACTTCAAGCTAAGGCACAAGATATTCTCTGCAATATTTAAAATTCAGCAGCCTGGCGCGATTCTTAACGGCAGGTTGTACAGCACAAACAAGCGCTGCAACATGTGCCTAAAATGCGTGCGAGAATGTCCTTCCGGCAATATCAGCGTCAAGGACGGAAAGCTTAAGTTTGACGGCAAGTGCACTATGTGCATGAGCTGCGTTATGCACTGCCCAAGTAACGCTGTAAATTTCGGCTTGCTCCGCCCTCTCAAAATAAACGGTGCATACAACTTTAAGCGTATACTTGCTGACAACACTGTAAAAGGCGATTACATAAATGAAAGCACAAAAGGTTACTTCCGGTTCTTCAAGAACTATTACCGCAAAGCTGACAGAATTATAAAAGAAGCCGAAGAGAACGAGGAACAGTTTGAGTACGAACGTAAGGCAAGCGAAAGATAATTTTCAAAATTGTATGCCGAATATAATAAGCCGCTTATGGATGATTCCAGAGCGGTGTTTTTATGTTATAATAGCTGCATGAAAAAACCAGAGCTATTATCACCGGCAGGCAGCATGCAAGCTGCGCAGCAGGCTGTTTTAAACGGAGCGGACGCAGTATACCTCGGCGGCTCCAGTTTCGGCGCACGTGCCTTTGCCGCGAACTTTACATACGAGCAGATGAAACAGACGATAGACTTTTGCCATCTTTACGGTGCAAGGGTCTTTGTCACAGTCAATACACTTATTTACGAGCACGAAACGCAAGAGTTTTTAGCGCACCTTAAAACGATATACGAGCTCGGGGCAGACGCCTTTATAATACAGGACATTGGCATGATGGATGCCGCAAGTCAGCTTTTCCCCGATATCGAGATACACGCCAGCACACAGATGCACAACCACAATGATTCATCTTTGTGTTTCGTTAAGTCACTGGGGGCAGACCGGACCGTTCTTGCTCGTGAAATGAACATTGAGCAAATAAGAAGCCTTAAGTGCAACATAGAAAAAGAAGCTTTTATTCACGGAGCGCTTTGCATATGCTATTCAGGCCAGTGCCTCTTTAGCGCGCTAACCCTTGACCGCAGCGGTAACCGTGGCAAATGCGCTCAAAGCTGCCGTATGAAATATACGCTCACCGATTCTGAAGGCACAAAGTATGAAACAGGCTATCTTTTAAGCCCGCGTGACATTGCGCTCTTCGATGATGTTAAGCTTCTTAGCGAAGCTGGCATCGACTGTTTCAAAATAGAAGGACGTATGAAACCGCCGGAGTATGTCGGGCTGGTCACAAAAATATACCGGGGACTGCTTGATGGTGACGGAACGCAAAACAGCGATATTGAAGATTTAAAGAAACTTTTCAACCGCGGCTTCACAAAAGGACATCTGTTGCAAAACGATGAACTTATGAGCACGCTTCGCCCCAACCACGCAGGAGTACCACTTGGTAAAGTCGTATCAGTAAACAAGAGGACAATAACGATCGAGCTTTCAGATAAGCTTAATCAGGGTGACGGCATAAAGTTTGAACGTACCGATACGGGTTTTATCTGCAACCGTATATATTTGAAAGGAAAACTTGTCAGCCGCGCAGAAGCCGGACAGACGGTAGAGCTGGAGAACAAAGCAGACGCAAAACCGGGCGACGGCGTCGTGAAAACAACAGATGCAGAACTTATAAAAACTTTGAGCGGACAGGGCAGCCGGAGCATTGGTATAACGGCGCATCTGAGAGCAAAGAAAAACGAGAAACTCTCGCTGGAGTTCAGTGACGGTAAGCGCAGCGTAAAAGTTTACGGCGATATAGTTCAGCAGAGCAAGACCGCACCTTCAAAAGACCCTGAAAGCAGCATCGCAAAGCTCGGCGGTACACCGTTCGAAATAACAAACATTATTGTTGACAGAGATGATGATATTTTTATCGCAAAGAGCTCCCTTAATGCAGTAAGACGGGAAGCCGTGCAGGCGCTGGAAGCTGCACTAACAGCACTGCCAATCAGGAAAACTGCCGCTTTTGTTCCAAAAGCTCCTGTTGTCAATGAACAGACTGAGCCGAAAATCCACGCTCTAGTCAGAAACGAAGAACAGCTGCTTGCAGTAAAAGATATCATAAACGGCGATATATATACCACCAGCCAGGAAATATATGAGAAATATGACAAAGCAAGGCTGAAAATAAGCCGGCTTGCCAAAGAACTGCCTCCATTGACAGATAAACGTCTACTGATAACCGACAACGGTGGGCTGCATGAATATCACGCCGGCAACGATATCGTACTTGACTACACTTTGAACACGCTCAATTTTTATACGCTTGCTGTTTTCTTCAGCCTTGGAGCAAAAAGGATCGCTGTTTCGCCGGAGCTTGATGAGCGCAGCTTGAAAGATATGATTGACGCATATAAAAAAGAGCACGGGGCAAGGCCTGCTCTCGAAGCGCTTGTTTATGGAAGATATGAACTCATGGCTATGCAGCACTGCGTTATAGCTCATTCACTTGGGGAGAAAAAACACTGCGGAGTTTGCAAGACCGGCAGCTTCTTCCTTGACGATATCAAAGGAAATAAATATCCAATCGTGACTGATAGCGATTGCAACAACTATATACTGCACAGCCGAACCGAGCAAGGAGATCTCTCCATCCTGTTCAAAACGGGTGTTAGTGATTTCAGAATAGAATTCCTTTACGAGACTCCCCAACAATGCACGCAGACAGCACAGCAGTATATGGCCGAACTTGAGAATCTATAGACCCAGCTCTTTTCGGTTGACCACAGAATTTGGCATTTGACCAGTCATCACTCGGTTTATCTCTTCGCCGACTGTTTGCTGCATGTTCAGCATAGAGCGTTCAGAATACCAAGCACTGTGCGGCGTAAGAAGTATATTTGGAGTTGTGAATATAACGTCATCCGGCTTGAAGCTGCTGTAGTTTTCGTGCACATCGAGCGCCGCTCCGCTTACTCTGCCGCTGTAAATCGACCGGGACAGCGCTTCAACGTCTATTATCTCTCCCCTGCCAACGTTAGTGATATACGGATTGTTTTCACACAATGCAAAAGCTTCATCGTTCATTATGTGATAGTTTTCTTTTGTAGCCGGCGCATGGATGAGTATGTCATCAGAAGTTTTCATCATCTCTTCGAAGCTGACTTTCTTTGCAAACACCCCATCTTGCTCATAGTCTTCATATATATAAGGGTCACAGAACTGCAGCTTGCATCCAAACGCCATCAGTCTTTTTGCGGAGCGCTTTGCTATCCTGCCAAAGCCGTATATACCTACCAAAGTATCTGCAAGTCCTTTTATAGGACGAAGCTGCTTAGGGCGGTATTCAAGCTGTTCGCGCAGCTTTTCTTCCGAAAACTTTATCTTGCGGTGGACGCTCAGCAGCAGCGTAAGCGCATGATCTGCCACTTCATCAAGGCAGTAGTCCGGCACGTTTATAAGCATTATGCCTTTTTTGCTCAGAGCCTCTATGTCCATAGCATCTGTGCCAATACTCATCACCAACACGGCCTTGCACTTTTCCAGACTATCTATCATCTTCGGCGTAAAAAAAGTGGGGTCTGCGGTCAGCAGCGCATCTGCGTCCTGGGTTGCCTCAATTGTTTCCTGCTCCGTTTCACACGCTTTTACGACAAGCTGCGTATCCGTTTTTTTAATAAGCTCCCGTATGAGATCGAGGTCTTCGTTCATCTTGTCCGTTAAAACAACTTTGTTCATAAAGCTACTCCTTTGTCTAAGTATGCTTTTTACTTTTAAACATTGATGCTTCCTAAAAAAACGACAACCTTTTACCGGGCTGCCGTCTTCTTGTTTCTATTCGTTTATTGAGCTCTACGCCCTCTCCATGTATTCTCCGGTCCGTGTGTCCACCTTTATGACATCGCCTTCGTTTATAAACAGCGGTACCATTACCTTTGCACCTGTCTCGAGCTCTGCAGGTTTGTTGCCCGCAGTGGCAGTGTCGCCTTTGAAGCCCGGCTCGGTATGTGCGATCTTAAGCTCTACAAAGTTCGGCGGTTCAACTAAAAACGCTTCACCTTTAAAGAACTTTATAGTTGCTGTCATGTTCTCCTTTATATACTGCAGTGCATCTTCGACCTTTTCTTTGCCAAGCGGCAGCTGTTCATATGTTTCATTGTCCATGAAATAATAGAGGTCTCCGTCGCTGTACAAATACTCCATTTCTTTTGTATCTATACGGGCTTTGGGGAACTTTTCAGTAGGGTTGTAAGTCTTCTCCAGAACGCTGCCTGTTACAACGTTCTTGATTTTTGTGCGGACAAAAGCTGCGCCTTTTCCGGGCTTTACATGCTGGAAGTCCACTATCTGCCAAACAGCTCCGTCTATTTCTATAGTAAGCCCCTTTTTAAAATCTCCTGCAGTTACCATTCATCTTCCTCCATAAATTATAATATTATCAATTCACGTGGTGCGGCTGTTAGGTTTTCGAAGCCGTTCTTTGTAATCACACAAAGGTCTTCTATCCGCACTCCGTATTTTCCTGCTATGTATATCCCCGGCTCTACTGTAGCTGTCATTCCCGGCTGAAGAACGTCTTTGCTAAGTCCGTTCAGCGTCGGCGCTTCGTGTATGTCCATGCCCACACCATGCCCGAGCCCGTGCCCGAAATACTGCCCGAAACCGTTCTGTGATATATAGTCCCTTGCAGCAGCGTCGACCTTAGCGCACTCAGCGCCCGGCCTCAGCAGCGGGAACGCCCTATCTGCCGACTCTTTTACAATATCATATACTTTTTGCTGCTCTTTGTCTACCTCACAAATCGCAACTGTACGGGTAAAATCGCTGCAATATCCGTCAAACTTAAATCCGTAGTCCATCGTTATAAAATCGCCCGGCTCAAACCTTCTGTCCGACGGTACGGCATGAGGCAGGCTGGAGTTCTCTCCTGATGCCACTACCGGGTCAAATGCGACTTCAGCACCGTTTTTTAACATGAAATAAATTATCTCTGCTTTTATCTCTTTTTCACTCATGCCCTGCTTAATAATGCCGCACAGATACTCGAAGAGCAAGTCGTTATATTCTGCGCCATTTCTTATTGCGCCAAGCTCATCCTCATCTTTGATGAGTCTCTGGTCTGCTATTATCTGAGAGATGTCAGCAATATCGTCTTCTTTTATGAATTCAAGATAGCTTTTAAACTCCGGATATCTAATGTTTACAAGGTCTGCACCAAGCTTTACAGCATTGTTTTTCGAAGCGTATCTGAATATCGTTTCAACCCTTTCCTTCCCGTTTGTCTCCACCACCTCAAAGCAGGTTTCCTTCTGTGCGTGTTCGGTATACCTAAAATCAGTGAATAAAAACAGTTCGCTGCCCGTTATCAGAAGCTGGCTGCTGTCTCCGGTAAATCCGGAATAGTACCTAACATTTTCAACAGATGTTATAAGCGCTGCATCAATGTTTTTTTCTTCAAGGCTCTGCCTTAGTTTTTCTATCCTCATAGCTTTTCAAGCTCCTGTTCATAAGTTTTCTTCATTTTAACTGCGTCTTCTGCCATAGTGCCTTTAGATTCGCATATTATTACCGGTTCCAGTTTTCTTTGCGCCAGCAGTCTGCCAAGCGGGCCGAAATCTGGTCCGAAGCCCTCGTCTTCAAAAATCCTGTGCCTCTTCTCACCGCTGTCGGTAAACTCTATTTTTGAAAAGTGGATATGAAAGTGCTTAGCCCTTTGCTTACCGAGTTCATTTTCTATTTTATCAAGAATAGCCTCATAGTCCTTCTGAGTATTAATAGCGCCTTTGCCCCTTGCGTGTAAGTGCCCAAAGTCTATAGCAGGAATAAGCCTCTCATCTATCCTGCAAAGTTCTAATACTTCATCCAGGCTGCCTATCTGTCTTTTCTTACCCATCGTTTCCGGGCACAGCACCACCGTTTCCAGCAGCTTCTCTTCGTCCAGTTTCTCTATTACTGCCCCCAGCGCACTTTTCACTAGCTCGAAGGCTTTTTGTCTTGAAAGCTTCCCCTGTGCTCCCGGATGAAAAACCACCCGTTTTGCTCCCATCCACTTTGCAGCCTGTGCCGATTCTTTTAAGTATCTAAGGTTGCCCACGGCTTTGTCTTCTTCCAGTGTTGCAAGGTTGATATAATACGGAGCGTGTACGCTCAAAGCAACACCGTTTTTTGCTGCCTGCTCGCCGATAGCCATTGCCATTTCTTCTTTCAGCCGTACACCACGCCCAAACGAATACTCAAAAGCATTCAGCCCCTTATTCTTAAGCCACAAAAAAGCCTGTGTTGTACGTTTATAACCTTCGCTATAAAAGCTATCTGAATTGCCTGCCGGTCCGAATCTTATCATATGCTCTCCCCATAGGCTATCTTAAACTATTTTACCTTGCAGTGTCCAGTTTTTTCTCTTGTTCTTCCTTGTCACTGTAACTTCAGTCCACACAAAAAACAAATGTAAAAGAACCTGATATAGGCTCAAGGGTAAATCGTCAGTTATATCAATTTCCCGGTATAAATAAAAACCGTTTTATTATATCCGGCTTTGAAGTATTTCCCTTTTGGCCTATCAAGAATAGAAGACCAAAAAACCATGAAAAGAGATTTTATTAACACTCTTTTTTCTATTACAAAAAGCATGCCGGTGCACATTATTGCCGGGCATATATAATATCCGAAATGGTTTGTGTTAAGAAAGATCGCTGCATTCTTTGTTAGCCCAAGCATCATATCAATCTTTTGTGAATCCTTAATAGAAAAAGCAGAGAGTATGGCTGCTGCAAATACATAAAACAGGTTTCTTGCATGTCTTGTTTTCCTGACAGCCTATCCGCAGCAGAATATCCAGCAGTATGCGAAGCAAGTCGGGAGCCCGTCTTTCTGATAAAAAGTCATAAAACGATCTGTTGAAGTCTTCTGATACAAAACATGCTGCTATACTCCACAATAGCATCAGAAACAGTAGTATTTAAACAATATTTTTTGAACATAGTCTTTGAAACGCATAGCTGCCTTTTTGCGCTGTATATGCTCTTCATGAAAACTGCAAGCCCTGCAAAGCACCCAAAGAATCCCATTTGCAAAAGTATAATATACAATGCATTCTGTTCGGACATGAATGCGGTATACTCCAGCTTGGCTGGGCTCTTGCTAAAAAGATTGATTATTATTGCGACCAGCGGCGCCAATATCCACATGCAAAGTAATACCGCTGAAACTTTAGTCATACTTATAGATATACTTTTTAATATAGTTTATAATAGATATTAATTTTACATAAGGAGCATCACATGGATCCAATCATTCTTGACAATATAATATATACACCAAGCATACCGTCGCTGGCCAAAAAGCTCTGCATAAAATCCGATTCTGACGAGTATGCGGAGCTCTCAGTTTTGATTGAAACCGCAGTAAAAACAGCAAAGCCAAAAGCCGTATACATGCCTGTTTTCATTGAAGACAGAGGCGCTGACTTCGTTGTTCTGAATGACTGCAGGATGCTAAGCACCGTTATGCCAAAGAACCTCGAAGGACTCCATCGTGTCTTTGCATATGTGGCAACTTGCGGAATTGAGATCGAGCAGTATTCTAAAACTGTGACAGACATACTTCATAACTGGTGGATGAACACCATCATGGAAGACGCCCTTATACAAGCCGTAACAACCTTGCGCAAACATGTAAAAGCCGAGTTTGACGTCAAGAAAATAGCTTCGATGAGCCCCGGCTCTCTGCCGGACTGGCCTATAAGTGAACAGACAAAGTTGTTTTCTCTTTTCGGCGATGTGGAAGAGCTTATCGGAGTAAAGCTTACCGACAGTATGCTTATGATACCTGCAAAGTCAGTATCCGGGTTTTACTTCGAAACAGAAACAGATTATGTTAACTGTCAGCTGTGCAAACGGCAAAACTGCCCTAGCAGAAAAAGCCCCTTTGACGAAAAGAAGCTCTCGTCTATTCTTGGTAGCTAGCCCTATCCCTAAGATCAATCATAAATTATTAATGACGCATTATATTCTATAGTTTTCTACTGTTTTTTAAAATTTAGAACGGTATATTTCTGTCGCTTCGTAAGAAAACAACAAATAGCAAACTGTATATAGACAAGCTTTCATTATTATCGTATCATATGTAAAGTTTAAAAGTATTATACTGCCTAATATGAAAGCCGGGGAATCGTTTCCGGTATAGAGGATACTATAATGAATCAGGGGATTATCCTGGCTTTTGTCACTATGCTGGCAAATTCAGGGTATGACATAGCAACGCAGCAAAACACGCAGCGTGTTAAAGGCAATAGAAACGAATTTTTGTTTGTACTCTCTGTCGTTTCAGTTCTTATCAGCTTTTTATTCTGTATAATAAAAGGAATTGATCTTTTCCGTTCTATAAATATTTTCTATGGGTTCCTCTGCGGTATCATTGCTTTCTTCGCATATTATTTCTATTTAATGAGCATGTACGGAGAAAACAGAACAGTATACACCATTATTGCAAGGCTTAGCTTTGTATTAAGTATAGTATTCAGTTTTCTGTTCTTCAACGATAAAGTAAATGCAATCAAAATAATTGCTATAATACTCTGCTGTACGGCAATGTTTGTATTGAGCCTCAACGAAAATAAAAATTCACTCTCTCTTAATAAGAAACCGTCGATCAGCGGGATCCTAAAAGACAAGTATTTTGTAGCAGCCCTATTAGCCTGTCTGTTTTTATCTACATTGAACATAGTCAATAAATATGCGGCTATTGATGCAGTTGATACCTTTGCCGTTTTATTCTGGAGATACATATTTTTCTCGGTTACTCTTCTTTGTATTCTTGCTTATAAACGTCATAAATCTAAAAAGTCCGGTGAATCTCCTCCGATTATTGCTACACCGAAAAAAGCGCAGTTTTTTCTATATGCAGCTCTTGGCGGAGTTATGATATTCATAAGCGTCTGTACCCTGATAGAAGCAATGAAACTAGGTGATGTAAGCGTGGTGCTGCCGATATCCCAACTATCATTTGTTACGACGATGTTTTTAAATAAGCTTCTTTATAAAGAAAAAATGACACGATTGAAATACGCTGGCGCAATTATTGCTTTTTTATCTATAATGATTGTCACCTTTCAATAATAAGTCCTATTTTAACAGATAAAATATCTCCCAAAAATTGTTTATTATGGTGTGGGTTTATGATATAATGCCGCTAAAAGGAGCGTGATTATATGGCCGAATGGTGGAACTCTCTGGCAATACTTCAACAAGTATTTTACTATATCGCAGTTCCCTTCACAGTCGTACTGCTCATACAGGCGGTTATGACAATAATCGGGCTGGGCGGCAGTGACGCTGATGCGGATGCAGATGCTGACTTCGACGCAGATATGGATGCTGACTTCGACGCAGACACGGATGCTGACGCAGACCTTGATGCAGATACTGACATTGATGTGAAAGACTTCGACCATGGCACTATGTACGGCTTTAAGTTCTTTACCGTACGTGGCATTGTAGCATTCTTCTGTATCTTCGGCTGGACAGGTACAGCGCTTTATCACACAGGCATTCTGGCTGTTTGGATAGTACTTCTGGCAGCGGCAGCCGGATTCCTTGCGATGCTCGTTATCGGCCTTATATTCTTTGCTGTTAAAAACCTGCAGTCCAGCGGGAATATACGATATTCAAACGCAATAGGACTGACAGCCAGCGTATACATACCTATACCGCCGCTGCGCTCAGGCACCGGCAAAGTCATGGTAACGATACAGGAAAGGTTGGTCGAGGCGGAAGCTGTGACGGACGAAAAGAAAAAGATACCGACCGGTGAAACGGTAAAAATAACAGGAAACATCGGCACTACGCTGATAGTCAAAAAAACAAAGGAGTAACATAAATGGAAACATTGATAATTGTTATCGTTGCAGTAGTTATATTATTCATCATGTTTATAACTATTTTAACAAGGTACAAAAAGTGTCCCTCAGATCGTATATTGGTCATTTACGGTAAAGTCGGCAAAGAACAGGGTGGGCGCTCTTTAAGCGCAAAGTGCATACACGGCGGAGCCGCTTTCATATGGCCGGTGTTCCAGCACTATGAATTTTTGAGCCTGACGCCGATGTCTATTACCGTAGACCTGACTAACGCACTCTCCAAGCAGAATATACGTATAGATGTGCCTTCAAGGTTTACCGTAGGCATATCCACCGAAACGGGCATAATGCAAAATGCAGCCGAAAGACTGCTGGGCCTTGGGCTTTCAGAAATCGAAGAACTGGCAAAGGATATCATCTTCGGTCAGCTGCGTCTTGTTGTCGCAACGATGGATATAGAAGAAATCAATACCGACAGAGACCTTTTCCTTGAGGAAGTTTCAAGAAACGTTGAAAGTGAACTTAAAAAAATCGGTCTTAGACTCATCAACGTCAACGTTACAGATATAAACGACGAATCAGGCTACATTGATGCACTTGGTAAGGAAGCCGCCGCAAAAGCCATAAACGACGCAAGAAAAAGCGTTGCTGAAAAAAACAGGGACGGCTCTATAGGCGAAGCTCTTGCCCAGAGAGATGAAAGAGTGAGCGTTGCCGAATCTAACTCAAAAGCTATTGAAGGTGAAAATACAGCAAGGATCACGATAGCCAACTCTGACGCACAGCGGCGTGAACGTGAAGCAGAGGCTCTGCGGCGTGCAACAGCAGCTGAAAAGGTCCAGTCTGCTAAAGCTCTTGAAGAGGCATATGCAGCTGAAGAAGCCGCAGAGCTTCAAAGAGCCAGCAAGGAAAAAGCATCACGTGAAGCCGACATCATCGTACAGGCAGAGATTGAGAAACGGAAAGTTGAGATCGATGCAGAAGCCGAGGCCGAACGCTTCAGACGTATAGCAAAAGGTGAGGCTGACTCTATATTCCTTAAAATGCAGGCACAGGCAAAAGGTCTTAATGAAATGCTTGTAAAACAGGCTGACGGTTTCAACCGCATAATAGAAGCCGCCGACGGCGATACAAATGCAGCAGTGAGAATGATGATTGCCGACAAAATGGAAGACATCATCAAGGTTCAGGTCGAAGCTATAAAGAACTTGAAGATAGACAAAGTAACAGTTTGGGATAGTGGAACAGAAGGAGGCAAGTCCTCAACAGCCAACTTCCTTTCAGGACTTATGAAGAGCCTTCCGCCCATGAACGAGCTCTTTGACATGGCGGGCATGGAACTGCCTGAATACCTTGGTAAAGACAAAGAACGAGAGCTTCAAAAGCAGATGCAGGCCGCAAAACAAGCACAAGAGAAAGCAGCGCCTGCCCCGCTAGAGCCAACAGAGACTCAGCCGGAAGCAGCAGAATAAGCTTAAATTTATGAGGGGCCAAAAACATGCCCCTCTTTTTCATTTAGCAGGATGGTGATATTATCAATAAAATCATTGAAACACAGCGTTTATATTTAAGAGAGTTTATTGAGGCGGATCATGCACTTTTATATGAGCTTGACAACGACCCCGAAGTAATGCGGTATATCTCGACATATACAGGCAAAGAAACAACAGCCGACCAATGCAAAGCTTCGGTTGAAAGAATATTGAAGTATTATAAAAACAATCCGGGTCTTGGCGTATGGGTAACCTGTATTAAAGAAACCGATGAACCTATCGGATGGACGACGCTTAAGCATCTTAACGATACTGACGAGATTGAACTGGGTTACCGCTATCTAAAAAAATATTGGGGCTATGGATATGCAACTGAAGCTTCATGTGCACTTGTTGAATATGGGTTCGATAAGCTAAAGCTCAAGAAAATAACCGCAGTTGCGCTTCCTGAAAACAAAGCGTCCATTCATGTAATGGAGAAAGCGGGTCTTAGCTTCTCCGGCATGGCTCACTATTACGGTGCGGATGTCGTGTATTATGTGGTTGAAAATCCTTATAGTAAAAATCATTAATGATATACTGCCTGACAATTTTGATTTTAGCCAATATGATTAGAAGAATATACCTCTTGATTGATGTAAGACGCATACCCATAATAAAAGGAAAATAGAATGAGTAATCTCTCATTTGTTAAAGTAAAAGAAACTGTTTCTATATGGATAGAGAATAATGCAAAGCTCTTCCAAAATAAAGATGTATCAATTGAAACAATAGAAGATAATGAAGATCTTTTATATTTTGTTTTGAATTTTAGAAAAAGCATGGCTGCTATCGTTGTAGCTAAACCTGACTTCGCACCTTATCGTTTTGTTTCTTTCGAAGCAGTTAATATTGAAAATGATATTCATAATATGATACATACATGGTATGACCATGAGAATACTACCGTTGAGGAAATCATTAAAAACTTAAATAATTCAATAGATATTGTTTTAAAGTATAGTAATATGTTTTAGAATTGGAATTTAAGTTGTAATCTATTTTGGGATTTCGAAATAGGCGCAGAAAAACTGTATTAACAACATTACCTGATATGAAAAGTAGTATACACAACACACAACATCCCAATAAGGAAGCTGCATATAGCTTCTTTTTTATGTATTTTTGCATTAACCGCAAAAATGTTCTTATCCCGTTCAGCAAAGTCCAAAAAAAAGGACAGGCCGCGAGTACAATATAGTTAAAGTAAGCGGTTGGAAGGGGAAAACCATGTGGGAAAGAATCGGAGAATCAAGCGCAGTTATAATAGGGGCGGCAGTTTTATTTTTACTTTTTGCCGCCGTATTGTTAATCATTGAACGCAGCGAATTTAAAGAACGACGCAAGAAACACACAAGGCCATATCTTGTGCCAAAGCCAAACGGCGCTAACGGCAGTGTGCGGCATCTGCACTCTAGCAGAGTTCAAAACACCTGCAATGACATTAAAGTCCGAAAAATAAGCTGAATATACTATAGACACGCTTCACCGCTTGTACGATAATATTATCATCAAAGACGAAGGAGCAGCATATCATGAAAAGTATAGTCAAAAAAAACAACGTAACTGTAATCGAAGATATTGATGAAGAGTTCATCTATAACTTCTGCCTGCCCGCAAAACTTTCCGACGGTTCTTTCTTCGTGTGCGCACGGCAGATAACAGACCTTCACGACCCATACGGCAGAACAGCAGCAGTGCGCTATTTCCCGGATGAGGGCAGGATAGAGCCGGCAACGCCGCCAAACACAGCGGATGCGCAGTGCTACCCTTACAAAGGTTTTCTTATGTGTTATGTTACGGAGCTTAGCAAAAATAACCTCATCGCAGTGTACGGTATGATAGATACAGACAACTCTAAGCCGCTTTTTGACCCTGTTTCAGACGGTATGCAGAACATGACAGTAAGAATAAGCCGTTCGTGCGATAACGGACAGACATGGTCGGCAGGAGAAGATATAGACTTTAAACACAACGACATCATAGTACCGGGTGCTATAGTCAAGCTACCGGACGGCACTATTGGCTTCCCTGTTGAAATGCACAATCACTACGGCAAAGATTACAACGAAAGCATACAGGCGCGGTTCATATACTCTGTTGACGGAGGAAAAACATTTGACAAAGTGTCAGATATCCCTCACGACAAAGGCGTGCTTGCCGGTGATGGCAGATGCACCATAGACAGCGACGGGAACCTGCTTATTTACTACTGGTTTTTCGACCTTGAAGGTGACAAAGACCTTGATAATCACAGAAGCATAAGCCGTGACTTCGGGCGCACATTCGAGCCTGCGCAGCCGATAGACATGCATATGCAGATCGTTTCACCCATGTATTTTGATGACGATACATTCGTGCTGGTTTATCAGGAGCGCTTCTCTGACAATCCCGGTATCAAAGCTGCTCTCTCCTATGACGGCGGCATAACGTTTGATACTAAGAACGCAGTGACTATATACGGAGCGGACTCCGTTCCCGAAACGGGCAATGCGTTCAAGAGTTTTAACGACTTCAAGTTCGGATATTCAACTATAACCAAAACGGGCGATAACACAGCTCTAATAATGTATTGGAGCGAACAGCAGCATGGCATCAGCACATGTGCGTGTGAAATCGAAATCGTTTAAAAAGTTTTTGCCGGAACAATTCCGGCAGAAGCCCCCTTATAAAGCCATACGGTAATAATAAATCTTTGGCATAAAAAAGAAGCGCCTCACTGCTTCTTTTTTATTCGTTTTTTATAAAAACGATAGCTGCTCTGCTTCGTCAGGTTTCGTGAGACTCCCGTAACCCTCCATGCGGTACATCTTCTTTAGTTTGTCCAGTGTATTCTTTAACTGCTCTTTATATTTTCTATACTCTTCACGGTCACGGTACAAATCATATATCCTGCTGAATTCCGAAGGGAACGCTGCCCGTACGCTGTCGAAAAAGCCTTTGCGCGTGCTGCCTTTAAGATTCAATGCCCCTGCAAGTACGTAGCCTGCGCCTGCATTTTTTGCCGCTCTGTACACCGCTTCAAGGCTGTCTGCGCTGCTCGTAAGATACGGAATTATCGGCATCATGTGTATACCCGTCTTAATGCCGTTTTCCCTAAGCTCCGCTACCACTGCAATGCGCTGTTTCGGAGACGGCGCCCCCGGCTCTATCAGCTTTGCCACAGTCTCGTCCATCGTTGTCACCGTAAGTGCTACCCGTGCATCCATTTTTTTGAGTAAATCTATGTCACGCAGGACAAGTGTGGATTTTGTTGAGAAGACTATAGGTATGTTGTGCTGTTCTAGTTGTTCTAGAACACTTTTTGTCAGCTTTAAATCACGTTCCGCATGCTGATAGCTGTCGCACACGCCTCCGAGGTTTACAGGCTCCGGCACAAATGTCGAAAGTTCTGATTTGAGCACATCAGCTATGTTTGTCTTTGCGTATATATCACCAAAGAAATTTCCGCCGTCTATATATTCATGCGAATACTGCGCGTAGCAATATATACACCTGTGGCTGCATCCACGGTATATGTTTATATCATATCTGTACGGCAGCCATTTTGAATTGTGAAAATGCAGAGCGCTCCTGCACTGCATCTGTTTAACTTCGTCCATACCTAATTATAACAAATCTACACAGCTTGTCGCAATCATATCTATACCCGTTCCCAGTATATCAGGAACAATAACGTCTCCAATACTCACAGGCGCTTTCGCAGTAACCTTCGCAATCACTTTCATGCTGTCAAGCAGCTTACCTTTCGGCAGTGCATCAGCCGACTTTACAGAAACAAGCGGCAGGTTTCCTCCGCCTACACGTACCGTAGTAGTAAGAGTCCTGCGCGGGTCTTTTATCTCTGTCTGCGCATACTTCTCACCACGCTTGCAGGAGTTGCCCGAAATGCTTTTTATTTCTCCATCCTGCGTTTGTGCTGTTATTTCGCAGCCGACAGGACAGAGTATGCATGTCATAGTTCTCTTCTCATTCATATCTTTTCCTCCACGCTGACGGTTACTTCGCCTTTTATGTCTTCGTCTTTGATGGTCAGGTTCTCCATCTCTCCCGGAGCGCACCTTATCCGCTTTTTAGATGCTATTATCTCTCCGCCGCTTCTTGCCACGGTATAGTTGTTCTTAGTAATGCCTTTCACTCTGAAAAAAAGCTTCTTGTCCTTGCCGTCACGAACAAGTTTCTGCGGCGCTACGTATCTTACACCTTCGCCAGGCACTGCTGCCACCGTTTTCTTCTCCGCTTGCTTGTATTGCGCTGCCGCTTTGCCCGCACGCCGGGCTTCCTCTGTCACAAAATCTACAAGGTCATGTACCTGCAATGCGTTGCCGCAAGCAAACACGCCGGGAAAGCTCGTCTGCATATCACTGTCCACAACAGCTCCGCCCGTAACACTGTCCATCTGTATATCTAGATCTTTCGCAAGCTCATTCTCCGGTATCAGCCCGACTGACAGCAGAAGTGTGTCACACTTGACATACTCCTGTGTCCCTTCTATCGGCTTGAAGTCCTCATCCACCTTTGCTACTGTTACGCCCATCACTCGCTTTTTTCCGTGTATCTTTGTCACAGTGTGCGAGAGCTTAAGCGGTATATCATAATCGTCAAGGCACTGCACTATATTTCTCGTGAGGCCTCCGGAATACGGAAGGATCTCCAGCACCATCTTCACCTTTGCCCCTTCCAGCGTCATACGCCGTGCCATTATCAGGCCTATGTCACCCGAGCCCAGTATCACGACCTCTTTGCCCGGTATATAACCTTCCATGTTCACGAACCGCTGTGCCGTACCTGCCGTCATCACTCCAGCAGGCCGGTCTCCCGGCAGCATAAGCGCTCCGCTGCTGCGTTCCCGGCAGCCCATGGCAAGCACTATCGCCCCGCTCTGAATCTCTATCATACCGCCGGCCTTTCCTATCGCCGTTATCACTCTGTTTCTGTCTATACTCAGTACCATGGTTTCCATCAGGAACTCTACGCAGGCATCTTCCGCCATGTCTATGAAGCGTGCAGCATATTCAGGGCCGGTAAGCTGCTGCCCGAATATGTGCAGCCCGAAACCGTCGTGTATACATTGGGGAAGTATTCCGCCTTTGTGCGCTTCCCTGTCTATGACGATTACCTTTTTTGCTTCGTTTTCTTTTGCTGCTATGGCTGCTGCTAGTCCCGCCGGGCCTGCTCCTATGACCGCTACGTCTGCTTTCATTTTTGTAGTCATTGCTTCGTCCTCCCTGTGAGGATCTGTGAACCCTGCCCGCTCTTTGTTATCTGTGTCTGGTCTTCCCCAAGCTCTCTTGCAAGTATATCCATCACCCTTGGCAGGCAGAAGCCTCCATGGCACCTGCCCATTCCTGCGCTTACACGAAACTTAACGCCGTCCACCGTTCTTGCTCCCCGCCGTATACTCTCTATTATCTCAGCTTCCGTAACATGCTCACACCTGCATATTATATTGGCATATCTTTTATCCATATCTATAAGCTGCTGCTGGCGTTTCTTTCCGGCATTGGCAAACACTTCGATGGGTTTCCTTATCCTTGTCGCTTCCGCTTTTTTGTTGGCGCTTAGCCCCATTGATATAAGCATATCTTTGACATATAACGCTATAGCCGGCGCAGCCGTCAGCCCGGGAGACTCTATCCCTGCCACATTGATAAAATTCTCAGCGCTATTCGATTTCTCTATTATGAAATCGTGCGTAGGAGAAACTGCACGCAGACCGGCAAACACCGTTATCGCCTTTTTAGCGTCGACCTGCGGCACATATTCCTTCACACCGCGTATAACATAATCAAGACCCTGGGCTGTTGTTGATTTGTCCTGTTTGTCGCCAGTATCCTCGGCCGTCGGGCCTGCCAGCATGTTGCCGTAAACCGTCGGCGCAAGCAGCACACCCTTGCCCATCTGAGTCGGCGCTCTGAATATAACTGTATTAGTGAACGCTTCCATAAGCTTGTCGAAGATTATATACTGCCCTTTTCTTGGATGAATGCTGAACACTTCGCCGCCAGCCATTGCAGATATCTTGTCGGCATACACGCCCGCTGCATTAACGACATATTTTGCCTTTATCTGTTTTTCTCCTGCCGTTATCGTATAAACGCCATCTGAAAAAGATATGCCTGTCACTTCGCTATCAAGGAAAAGTTGAGCACCGTTGGCTGCTGCATTCTCACTCGCTGCTATCGTCAGCGAAAACGGGCAGACTATCCCGGCGGTCGGCGCATATAGTGCGGCAGTGATTTTTTCTGACAGCATCGGCTCGATTTTTTTAAGCTCTGTCCCTCTGACTATCCTTGTCGGCACACCGTTTTTATCGCCACGCTTTCTAAGTTCCTCCAGCTCTTTCTCTTCCTCTTCACTGAACGCAACCACGAGCGAGCCGCAGTTTTCATAAGGCACGCCAAGCTCAAGGACGGTTTTTTGCATAAGCGCATTGCCGAGCACATTGAATTTTGCTTTGTTAGTGCCTGGCTGCGCATCATAGCCTGCGTGTACTATCCCGCTGTTCGCACGGCTGGCACCGCCAGCAACATCGCTGTGTTTCTCTATCACACACAGCGAAACATCCAGCATGGAAAGCTCCCGTGCTATCATGCTTCCGATAACTCCCGCTCCTATTACTGCAACGTCATATGTCATTAAAAAGCTATCTCCTTCACAAAAAGCATATAAAAAAGCCGTACCAAAAAAGAATCAGTACGGCTCATTTCTCCTGCCATATTATGCTGATATTATAGCACAGTGATTCTTAATATACAACTGTTTCACTATAATATTGACTTTGGTCAATTATTTATTGACTTTGGTCAATTTGCGTGTTATTCTATTGTCAGTATAAAAGGAGGATCGTTTTGGCTAAGTCTGATGATGTAAAAGAGCTGTTCCTTGCAGCGGCTGACGAGTTGTTTTTTAAAAACGGTTATGACAAAGTAAGCGTTGCGGATATCTGCGAAAAATGCGGTAAAGCAAAGGGCTTGTTTTTCTATTACTTCGAGAAAAAGCAAAACATAGTAAATGTGCTTACCGACAGGCATATCCGGCAGACAAGCGAATCATTGAAGCGAACCCTTGGGGAAATGGACGTTAGCGGCACAGCTAAACTCTCCTATTTCATGAGCGCTCTGCTGTCTAAAAACAGCGTCGGGCCAAGGTCTCTTTACTATTTCGGCAGCGGACCGGCTCCGGATTGGTTTGATTATCTGGCACATTCTCTGAAAGATAAATATATTTTCCCTGTGCTGCAGCAGATCGTAGACCAGATAGCCAAGGAAAGTGATACCTTTATATCTGCAAAGTCAGTCGAGATCGTATACTTGGGAGTAAGTTCTTTTATACACCGCAATTATCTAAAGATGAATGATGAAGCATATTACAAGGATACGCTAAGTGCTGTCTCTGAGACTCTCGAAAACGTCTTGAAAGCGCAAAGCGGTTCAATAATTATAGAATAAACATTGGAGGTTTAGTGTAAATGAAAACGAGACAAAAGCTGCGTGCCGGAATAGTTTTCTTTATGTTCCTCATGTTTCCCGTTGTTGTAAATTTCCTGTCGCCCGTACTCATTTTATCAGGAGCAAACGAAGGGATAGTTACCGGCAGTTTTATACTGTTCACACTATTATTTTTATCTTCGCTCTTTTTAGGAAGAGCCTGGTGCGGATGGGTCTGCCCTGCTTCCGGTATGCAGGAAGCCTGTGAAAAATTCCGTGAGAAAAAAGCGGGGACGGGATGGGGTAATATTTTTCGCCTAGTAGTATGGATAGCATGGCTTGGGTTCATCGTATACATGTTCATACGGGCAGGAGGCATAACAAAAGTCGACCCGCTATACAGTACCGAGAGTATCATATCGATATTGAACCCGGTAATAGTGTTCGTCTATCTTGGCGTAATCCTGCTTGTTTTCATAATGCTGATGATATTCGGGAACAGGGCCTTTTGCAAATATCTTTGCTGGATGGCTCCGTTCATGATAATTGGAGATAAGCTTCGTCACTGGCTGAAAATCCCCGGTTTGTACATAAAGCCTAAAAAGGAAAAGTGTATCTCGTGCAGAAAATGCAGTAAAAACTGTCCGATGGATATCGAAGTCATGGACATGGTGCAAGCAAGTAAATTTCAGAACAGTGAATGCCTTATGTGCTTAAGATGTGTCGATACATGCCCTACAGGCGCTATAGTTATAAAAAACAAAAAAGCCTGAATACAAAAGCCGTATCCTGTCAAATCGGGTACGGTTTTTTATTTTGCGTTGATATGTCTTTTATCCTGTTTATTTTATTATTAAGGTTATTCGTTCATCTCACTGACAGCAATAAATGTACTAAGAGCGTCTGTTACCAGAGGATACAGCTGCTCATATTCATCTTCAGTTGCTGTGAATGAACAAATATACAGCCTCTCTTTAGAATACCACAGAAAATAATCTCCTTTGAAATCCGCTGAGGCAAATGAATACCTTTGCGCCGTATACTCCCCGGCTGCAATGTCCTCTTCGCTCTCCCACTTAAAGTCGGCAAATACCGCTTCCATCGCAGTATAAAAATCCCGCCAAACATCTTCAGTGGTGTCTTCGCTCTTAAAGTAAGACGATATAGCGAAACCCGTATTGCCGCTCAAGTCGTCTTCCGGATAGAAGAAGACTTCGCCGTCGTATAATTCTGTTGAGTAAGTCCAATTTGGTATGTCTACGACTATCAAAATATCTATAAACATATCCATGAAAACTATCGTCTGCTGGCTTGCATCGGCTGGCGGCTGCGGAGTTTCCGGCGGCTTTGGCAGCCACGGGAGGTCCTGCGTCGGCTGCACAGACTCTATCGGCTCTTCCGTTTGTTCCGGTGTCGGTTCCAACGTCGATTCTTGTTCAGGTTTTTCTGTCACAGGTGGCGCCGGCTCCGGTTTTTGTTCTTGCGCATCCTCTGGCTCCTGCGCTGTTTCTTCTTTTCCGCTGCCAAAAAGCATGCTCTCAGTCTCGCCGAAGCACGCAGTTAAAGAAAAGCAAATAAACACCGCTAAAAGTATAAGTAAAGTCCTTTTCATGCTGTCCGCCTTCCTTTTAGGTCTACAAAACTATCTTTGGCTCCTTTGGGTTTGGTTTATAAAGCACGAATTTCCTGCCTGTGCTGGACACGACCTGAGCACCTGTTTTCTGCGCAATCTCATTTGCCGCTTCGGAGGCGCTGACAGGGCTGCTTTGCTGCACTGTGCCTTTGATAAGCTCGTGCGGTAACAGCGCATCTTCTGCCTGTTTGATTATGTTGTCTGTCACTCCCAACTTGCCGACATATATTATCGGCGAAAGTTCCTGCGATAAAGCACGCAGCTTTGCTCTTTGTTTACTTGTAAGCATATTTACCCCACTTGATTTAATCTACGAAATCGAACTCCATACCTTCTAGGCAAACGGTATCCCCTGTTTTGGCGCCTTTCCTTTTAAGCGCTTTTATTATACCGAAATCTATCAGCAGCTTTTGAAAATGCCTCATAGAATCCGGGTCATCCGGGTCCGTTCTTGCCATTATCTCCTGTACGATTGTTCCGTCCACGAAATAAACACCGTCTTCGAAGTATACCTCAAATTTCTTTTCCTGGCGCTCCAGAGCCCACTCTTCTATCACTCCGTCGTCTTCAATAAGCTCAGGCACCGGTAATTTTTGCAGTATATCGGCCGCATGCTTCAGCAGCTCTGTCGTTCCTTCACCTATAGCAGCACATATTTCAAAAACCTCTATGCCTTTCGGCTCAAGGTATTCTTTAAGCTTCTCAGCGTTCTCATCAGCTTCGCCTATATCCATCTTGTTTGCGGCAACTATCTCCGGCCGCTCCATAAGTTCTTCAGAATAACCTTCAAGCTCTTTTCTTATTGCTTCATAATCATCTATTATATCCCGTCCTTCAATGCAGGATGCATCAACGACGTGTATAAGCATACGGGTGCGCTCTATGTGCCTTAGAAAGTCGTGACCGAGACCCGCTCCTTCGCTTGCCCCTTCTATAAGACCGGGTATATCCGCCATAACGAAACTATAGTCCCCTATGCTTACGACCCCAAGGTTTGGCTTAAGAGTCGTAAAGTGATATCCGGCAATCTTTGGTTTTGCGCTGGTAGTCGCCGCCAGAAGTGTCGATTTGCCCACATTCGGGAACCCTATCAGGCCGACATCGGCTATCGACTTGAGCTCCAGCACGACCATTCTGCCTTTTATCTTTTCTCCCGGTGTAGAAAACCTAGGTATCTGCCTTGTCGCTGAAGCAAAGCGTGAGTTGCCTTTGCCCCCGCTGCCGCCGTGAAGAAGAACCCGCTCTCCACTACGCATATCTGCGGCTACCCTTCCTGTCTCGAAATCTTTTATAACAGTACCCGGCGGTACATCTATAATCAGGTTTTCACCGTCCGAGCCGCGCATGTTCTTTTTCTTGCCTTTTTCGCCGTTCCCTGCGGCAAATTTACGCTCATATTTAAAATCCATTAGCGTACGCATACCGTCATTCACTCTGAATATAACGTTACCGCCGCTGCCGCCGTCGCCGCCGTCCGGGCCCCCCGCAGCCACGTATTTTTCTCTGCGAAAAGAAACGGCACCGTCGCCGCCGTCCCCTGCTTTAATATATATTTTAGCTTTATCTATAAACATCTATTCCCTCTCCGGCTCTTTTACAAATTTGCAAACATCCGCCAAAAAACAGCTCTGACATTTTGGTGCCCTTGCACTGCATATTTTTCTTCCGTGCCATATCAGCCAATGGTGAGCTGCCGACCATTTTTCCTTGGGTATATTTTCCATAAGCTGTTTTTCTGTTTCCAACACATCTCTTGCATCGGCAAGCCCCAGCCTGTTCGATACCCTAAAAACGTGAGTATCTACTGCTATAGCAGGAATGCCGAAAGCATTTGATAAAACCACGTTAGCTGTCTTTCTTCCCACTCCGGGCAATTTCGTCAGCTCCTCCATTGTTCTTGGAACATCGCCTTTATATTCTTTTTCCAGTAGGCAGGCTGTTCTTTTTATATTACCAGCTTTCGCCCTGTAGAAACCGGTGCTTTTAATCGTCTGCTCCAGCTCCTCAATGTCAAGTTCGCAAAGGCTTTTAGCATCCGGATATTTCACAAACAGCGTCTTTGTTACCTCGTTGACCTGTCTGTCTGTGGTCTGTGCCGACATTATTGTCGCAACAAGCAGCTCGAAGGCGTTATTATAGTGCAGTCCGGGCTTTGCGTCAATATAGATTTTTTCAAGTCTTCTTAGTATTTCTTCGTTTTTATTCATTACGCCTCTTCCCAGCTGAACGAATACTCATATTCTGAAGGAATCCCGGGGTCATTTACCGTTATGTTTCCTTGAATTCCAAGCTCTTTGCACGCCATGTCCATATGACACGCCGCAATTCCAAGGTCTATCCTCTGCATTTTAAACCCAAAAGCGGAGTTGCCAGCATATCCTTTTGTCTCAGCCAGATAGAAATGAATTTTCCCATTTTTCTTAACGGCACGCCACGGTTGTTTGTTGGATGCCGACGGTCCTATGCGAACCATTTCCAGGCAGGTTTGGAGCTTGTAATCATCCGTTTCCAGCGGCGATTCAAAACTTCCATCGAAGAATAGCTCATCAAAGCTTTTACGTGTCCTTGCATTTGCTCCCATCGCAACTGTGCGCTCCATAAGGCTCCTTTTTTCGCTCGGATACCCCATCGGAGTTACGGCCGGCAGTATCTCTGAATCCTTAAGCTCTGCTGACTTCGAAAAGCCGCTTCTTTTAAATGTGCCTCCAAGCCAGCACGTCCCAAGCCCCAGATCGGTCAGCCTAAGTATCGCTTTCTCAAAAGAGTAACCATATCCCTCAAGGTCTTTACCGCTTCTTTCAAGGCAGCCTGCAATGTAATACTTCTGGCCTTTTATGAAACCGTAAGTTCCAAGTCTGCCGATTTCTTTGCCTGCTTCAAGCAAACAAAACCTTACGCCTGCGCCGAATGGATTCTGTGTATCTTTTATTATCTCTTTAACTTCCTCCAGAACCTCTGCCGGAATCTGTTTGTCTGCATATGTCCGGATAGATGTTCTTTTTTTTATTGCTTCAACGTACATTTTGCACTCCCCAGTTCTGCCGTCGCATGCTTACATTGAGTACAAGACCAAATGCCAGCATGTTGGTGAGCAGGTTAGAGCCTCCGTAGCTAAAGAACGGAAGCGGTATTCCCGTTATCGGCATAACGCCGATGTTCATTCCGATGTTTTCGAATATATGGAACAGTGTCATCGCAAGCACCCCGATTATTATCAGCTTGCCAAACTCGTCTTTTGCTTTGGTTGCCAGATACAGCATACGAGCCATCAACACAAAATATAGCAGTATTATCAACAGAGCGCCGACAAATCCGACAGCTTCCGTTGTAGATGCAAATATAAAATCTGTGTGATTATAAGGTATACTTGACGACTGCGTCTCGCCGCCCAGAGAAAAAAGCCCCTTGCCAGTGACCTCTCCCGAGCCAGCTGCCATCTTTGCCCTGTCCGCCTGGAAAGTCAGGTCTTTTATTTCCTGTTCGCTCATGCCCTCTACAGGCATCCCAAGAAACCCGTAGATGCGGTTCTTCTGCCATCCGTCCATAAGTGCCCACGCCACTGGGAGCGATATACCCGCAGCAACGAACAGCCCAAATATAATCTTCCAGCTCGTCTTCGCCATGATAAGCATAAGTATAAACGTAAAAGCATAAACAAATGCTGTACCCCAGTCCGGCTGTATCAGTATAAGCCCGAACGGAACGACAAAAACGCCAAGCAGCGGAAGTATATCCTTTAGCTTTTTTATACCTGAATCTTTGCCTTTAGCTTTATCAGACATCATCTTTGCAAGCACTATAACTATGGCTATCTTGCCAAGCTCACTCGGCTGAAAACCAGTGTTACCAATCATAAACCAGCCTTTTGTACCGTTCCTTTCACTACCCAAGACAAACACAGCAACGAGAAGCAGCACCATTATCACATATATCCACTTATAATACTCGCCGATGTTATGATAGTCGGGGAGCAACATAACAAACATAGCGACAAGCCCTACTGCAAACCATGTTAGCTGCTGAAAAACATATCTTACGTCAAGCTGTCCTATAGCAGAAGTGATAGCCTTGGTTTCCGCATCCAGCGGATCGGAAAGTGCGCTGGCAATAGCAATCAGGCTAAGCATCACCAGAATTATTATATTTGCGAAAAGCACCCAATCAATGTGTGCGAACATCCTTCTATCTATAAACTTCAGTTTCAATCGTCAGACCTCAAATGATTTTCTCACCATACCAATCGTCCTAATTATAACACATGCACGAACTGTTTGCACAGCAGTTATAAACGCCGCCTCTTTTTCGCCAACACTCCTTTTTCCAATAAAAGCAGCACATCATAGCAATGGACAAAGAGCACCCGGAAATGATATATTATATACAACGAATCTTTGGCAGGAGGAAGCGAATGGCATATCAGGCTTTGTACCGCACATACCGTCCGGCACAGTTTTGCGAGGTCGTCGGGCAGGACCATATAACAAAGGTGCTTACCGGCCAGATAGAGCTCTCTAAGGTATCTCATGCATATCTCTTTGCAGGCCCCAGAGGCACCGGCAAAACCAGCCTTGCCAAGATATTTGCAGGCGCCGTAAATTGCACAGGCAGAGAAAACTTCGAGCCGTGCGGAAAGTGCGAAGCTTGCACAAACGGTTCTGTTGACATAATCGAGATCGACGCTGCATCCAACAACGGCGTTGACAACGTCCGTGAAATAAGAGACCGTGTCAACCTGCTTCCGGCTGTGTGCTCATATAAAGTATATATAATCGACGAGGCTCATATGCTTTCAAAAGGTGCTTTCAACGCTCTACTGAAGACACTGGAAGAGCCGCCTGCGCACATAATATTCATACTGGCGACGACAGAACCGCACAAACTGCCGCCGACTATACGCTCAAGGTGCCAGAGGTTCGACTTCCGGCGAATACCCGTCGATATAATAGTGGACCTGCTCGAAAAAGTTGCCGATGCGGAAGGAATAGAATATGAAAGGGATGCCCTGCCGATGATAGCACGGGCGGCCGAGGGCGGCATGAGAGATGCGTTGTCTATTCTTGACCAATGCCTTGCTTTCGGCACAGTAACAGCACAGGCAGTTGCCGGGGCTCTCGGCGGAACAGATATCGCACAGGTAGCAAAGCTTGCAGGCTATATATCTTCATATCAGGAAAAGGACGCTCTTATAACACTGCGCAGTATCATAGACTCCGGCGCAGACACAAGAGCTCTTATAAAAGACCTTGCTGATATTTTCCGGCGCATGATGTGGATAAGCAGCGGTGCCGAAACACGAAGCTTTGCGGAGCTTAAAGATTTCGCAGACAGGTATGGCAAACGTGCATGTGTACGTGCGCTCGATATACTGATTCAGAAGGAATACGAGATGAGGCAGAACCTGCGGGCGGATATCGTTCTTGAAACCGCAGTCATGGCTCTGATGGCTCCCGAAGACGATGCTTCGAGCGGCAGCAGTGAGCGTATTGAAAAGCTTGAGCAAAAGCTTAAAGAGCTTGAAGCAAACGGTATAAAAGCCCCGGCCGAAAAAAAGATGCCTACAGCTGAAAAGCAAACTGCACTGCCAAAGAAAGCGCAGCAGCCAAAAGAAACCAAAGAACCGGCTGTAAAAGCTGCTTCTGAAAAACAGCAGGGGCAGAAAAGTGAAAATGCGGGCGGATCGTCACAGTACTGGCAGACTCTGCTCGAGAGCCTGAGGCAGGAAGAATATTATGTATTCACGCATGCAAAGCTGGCGATTGAGACTAAAATAAACGGCAGCGTGCTGGAGATTGTATTCGACAGCGGAGATGAATTTTCTGCAGACCTCTTAAAGAAGCAGGCTGCATCAAAAGCCATACTTGACAGGATAAAGCAGTACAATGACGCAATCGTTGGAATCAGCGTAGAGATAAAAGCAAAACCAAAAGACGACGGCGATGCGAACGTTTTAGAGATGTTCGGCGCCGATATTGAAAGAATATAGGAGGAAAAACAATGGCAAAAAGAAAAACACCTGGCGGCGGCGGAATGAATATGGGTTCAATGATGGCCCGGGCACAAAAAATGCAGTCGGATATGCAGGCGGCACAAGCTGAAGTCGAGGCAGCTGAAGTTGAAGCAAGTGCAGGCGGCGGAGTAGTCACCGTACGTGCAAACGGCGCTAAAAAAATAATCAGCGTTAAGATAGACCCCCAGGCTGTAGACCCGGATGACGTAGAGATGCTTGAAGACCTCGTTACAGCGGCCGTCAACGAAGCAATGACAAAAGCTGATGAGCTTATGCAGGAAAAAATGGGCGCAGTCACAGGCGGCATGAACCTTGGAGGGCTTATATAGTTGAGCCAGATCATAGAGCCGGTAGTACGGCTTATAAATCAGTTTTCTAAGCTGCCCGGCATCGGGTATAAAACTGCGCAGCGCCTTGCTTTTCACGTCATAAACATGAGCGATGAAGAGGTCGAAGAGTTTGCGAAGGATATGTTCTATGCCAAAAAAAAGGCAGTATACTGCGGCATCTGCGGCAACATGATGCAGAAAGGCGATGAGAAGTGCGCCGTTTGTTCGGATATCAAACGGGACTTTTCAACTATCTGTGTCGTTACTGATATCAAAGACGTGCTTGCTATAGAAAAGACACGTGAATACAAAGGCGTATACCATGTACTTCACGGTGTTATATCACCCATGGAGGGCATAGGGCCGGATGATATAAATATATCCGGGCTTATAGATCGGCTTGCTAAGGGCAACGTAAAAGAGGTAATACTAGCAACCAACCCGGACGTTCAGGGCACAGCTACTGCAGCTTACATCGCCAAAACAATACGACCGCTTTGCAGTAAAATAACAAGAATAGCTCACGGCGTACCTATAGGCGCAGACCTTGAGTATACGGATGAAGTGACGCTGCTAAGAGCTCTGGAAGGACGGACGGACTATTAGTATGTTTTTTTATACATAGCATTGTAAAAAGGCTGGGGGTATCCCGGCTTTTTTATGTTATTTATCTGTAAAATACTTGAAGCAGGCCCGTCCTTTAATATATAATATATACAGTATTTTTGATTGGAGTGGTATATTATGAAGCTTGCACTAATCGTATATTCACAGACGGGCAACACAAGAAGCGTTGCCGAGAAGATAAGGAGCCGTCTTATAGGCGACGGACATGTTGCAGATTATATCCCTGTTGAGCACACACCAAAGCAAGACAATAACAATGCTTTAGAAAAAGTTGTTTTCAAAAGTCTGCCCGACATAAGCGACTATGATTTATTCGTATTCGGAGCATACACAGAAGCTTTCAATCTTTCAAGAGTAATGCAGCAGTTTCTAAAACAGTTGGAACCTTCAGAGAAAAAAGCTGTATGCCTTACTACCCAAGGCCTGATGAAACGCTGGCTGGGAGGAAACGCTGCCCAGAAAAAGATGAAGAAGCTGCTTGAAGAAAAAGGATATACCGTCATCGGTGGTGCACATGTAAACTGGAATACAGAAGAAGGCAGAGATGATAGAATAAAAGCTGCTGTGGATGCAGTCTGCGAGTTTGTAAAATAAGCGTACACAAAAAGCCCAAGCGCGAGCCCGGGCTTTTTAATATGCAGTTTATGCTTGTTGCTTTCTTTTCTGCTTCAACGCAACAGGCGACAGAGCTTTTAAAAGTGCCCACAGCAAGACTATATAAATCGGCAGCTCTACAGCAGCGCTGAGAGCCCTTGTCGGCAGCAGTACCATTATAGGCACGCTATAGAAAAACCATATTGCAAGAGTGTTCAGCGCAACGGATACTATTACCTGTGATACAGCAACCGTTCCTACAGCTTTCCATATACTGTTGTTCTTGTTTCTAAGATAGAAGAACCCCGCAATCACACCAAAGATTGCCATAGTCACAGAGAAAATCGGGTTGTATGCCCCCATCTGTGCTCCCATAAAGAAACCGGCTGTATCTGCAACAAACCCTACCAGCGCTCCTGCAAGCGGGCCAAAAAACGCCCCTGCTATCATTACCGGTATAGGTGTCAGGGATATCTCCACCATCTTAACACCGCCCATCGGCAGTTCGATAGAGAAGAATGCGCTCATCACAGCGCCAATGCCTGCCAGCAGCGCCAGCATAATCAGTGTTCGCAAATTGAAATATTTTTTTTGCATAATAAAAAACCTCCTTCTCTAAATTCGCCTTCCGAAGGCTTAAAGCGCATCGGAGACGTTCCGGAAATAACAAAGATACGCTTAAGCAGAGAAAAAGGTATTTTCCCAGCAGCGGACGCAACTTTGTACCGCAGGCCTTTTTAGAAAGACCTTTCGTCTTTGGGCGACATCCCATCCCAAAGCACTTAACGCACAAAATTTACTCTGCATGTTTTATAGGACTTTATTATAACAAGACTTTACCGATATCGCAACCGTAATCGTTCATTAAAAGTAACATTTTATAAAATTCATGTTTGTTCCACTCTTCATTTATTTATGTTATAATACAATCGGTATTGGTGAGGATAGGAGAGACAAATGACCCCACTTTGGCGAAACAGACCACTGATGATAACCATTATCATCGTTATAATATTATTCGTACTGCTTATAATGACTTCCGGCGAAAACAATATGTCTGGCACGGAAAGCATTATCGGCACTGTTCTTGCGCCCTTTCAACAAGGTCTTTACTCGGCTACAGAAGGCATCGCCGGGTTCTTTACCCGTGTGTTTGGCAGCGGCGATATAAAGGCAGAGAACTTAGAACTCGAGGCAAAGGTAGCGGAACTTGAAGGCCAGCTTCTTGAATACGAAGAAACAAAGAAAGAAAATGAGCGCCTGCGAGAGCTTCTGAACTACGCAGAAGAAGCACAAGATATCGAATATGTTACTGCCAAAGTTATAGGCAGGGACCCCGACCACTGGTATGACACCTTTCAGATCAATCTTGGTATTGCCGACGGTATTAAAGTTGACATGCCCGTGATAAACGGAGACGGGCTGATAGGCAGAGTAATAGAAACAGGCGCCACATGGAGCAAAGTCATGCCGATTGTCGATTCCTCAAGCGGCGTTTCGGGCATCGTCGAGCGCACAAGAGACAACGGCATACTTAACGGCACTCTTTCGGCAGGTGACGAAAATGCGCTGCTGACCCTTGGCAATCTTCCTCTTGATGCAGACCTTATCCCGGGCGACACGGTTATAACCTCCGGTCTAGCCGGTGTTTTCCCGAAGGGTATACCCATAGGCGAAGTAACAGAGGTCAGCCAGTCCGGAGATGGTATGCGCAACCAGGCTGTAGTTACACCTTACGCTGATTTCTCACATATAGAGGAAGTCCTCGTAATCACTTCGATACCGCTTAGTGCAGAGGAACCGCTCGAATGAGATATGTTTTCTTTGCGGCAGTAATCATAGTCAATCTTATATTCACGGGCACAGTGTTCCCCAACATAAACATCGCTGGCATCTATCCCGATTTAATAATGTGCACAGTCATTTCGATTTCTCTTATCGATAAAAGCATGGCAGGTGCTATGGTCGGCCTCGCATCCGGCCTTGTCTTAGACCTCTTTTTCTCAGGAACTATAGGGCTTTATGCGCTGCCGTATTTTATCGTAGGCGCAGCTGCGTTCTTTATAGCGAAGAATTTAAGATATATCGACAGGTTTCTGCTGCCCATATCCTTCGTTATCGGCGGATATTTTATTAAAGAGATAATATCCTCTCTCCTTGTCTATCTGCTTGGTGTCCAGTTCTCTTTTATACACATGTTCGTAAGGTTCATGCTTCCGCAGGCCTTTGAGACGGGGCTGCTGATGCTCCTCATCCATCTGCTTTTCTTAAGGATATTCCGCTCAAGCTCTATGAAAATGAAAAACAGCGACGACTTTAAGCACCTCTAAAAATCTCTAATCCCAAACTTTTTGCCGATCGGCAAAACATCTACAATATTAAAAAAAGTATACAAGAATATTTTGTTTCTTTGACAATTTATTATATTAGTTTGTGCAAACCGGTTTTTTATATACTTAGAACATCTTATTTGTTATAATACGCATTATATATTAACAGAGGTGCCGATATGGTTGAGATCAAAGAGATATCATCTAAGAAGGATTTAAAAGCATTCATCAACTTCCCGGACAAACTTTATAAAGGCGTCAAATATTTCGTGCCGGAGCTTAAAAGCGAAGAAATGTCTATGTTTTCGCCCGAAACGAATTTCTCATATGAGTATACCGATGTGAAAGTATTCCTGTGTTACAAAGACGGAGAGATAGCCGGAAGAGTAGCCGCACTTGTCAATAACAGAGCAAACGAGCTTTGGAACCAAAAACGAATAAGGTTTTCAAGGATAGACTTTATTGACGACCTGGAAGTATCAGGCGCACTCTTTGGCGCAGTTGAAGACTGGGCAAAACAGCTTGGCCTCAGTGAAGTTCAGGGGCCTCTCGGGTTTACCGACTTAGATAAGGAAGGACTGCTTATAGAAGGCTTTGACCGTATCGGCACGTCCGTAACCATATATAACTATCCATATTATCCGAAGCACTTTGAAGCGCATGGCTATGGCAAAGACACAGACTGGATAGAATACCGTATCAATGTTCCTGATAAAGGCGACACCCGGACAGAGCGTATCAGCAAACTTGCAAAGAAAGTCATGGAGCGCTCTAATATACGTTTTTTTGACATTAAGAGGATAAAAGATGCAGCTCCGATAGTTATCCAGCTTTTCGATCTGTTAAGCGAGTGTTATAAAGACCTTTACGGAGTGGTGCCATATACAGATAAAATCGCTAATGACTATCTGCGGCGTTTCCAGCCACTGCTGAACCCGGATTACGCCAAGTTCATTGTTGATGAAGATGACAAGCTAGTAGGATTCGGGCTTGCAGCTCCTTCGCTCTCCAGAGCATTCCAGAAATCAAGAGGCAGAATGCTGCCGTTTGGGTGGGCTCATCTTCTTTGGGCTGTGAAATTTCCAAAAGAGCTAGACCTCTATCTGGTCGCAGTGCATCCTGACTATCAGAAAGCTGGTCTTGCAGCGCTGCTTATGAACGAAATAACTGCCGCAGCCATCAAGAATGGTATAAAAGTGGCAGAATCTTCGCCGGAACTTGAAGACAACCGTAAGGTGCAGGACTTCTGGAAGAACTATGATAAAGAGCAGCACAAGAGAAGACGCTGCTATGTGAAAACACTATAGATTTAGCAATATAAAAGGCACGCCAAGGCGTGCCTTTTTAAATAACGTTACTTATTTCTCCATTCTGTATTTCACTATCCGTTCAAGCTCCCTCGTTGCGGAACGGATGTCTTTGAACACAGGCACTCCTGCCTGCTCCATCACCCTTACGAACTTGTCAAACTGGCTGCCGGCATTGACCGATACTACCATCGGTTTGTCGTATTTGTTGAATATCTCTATGATCCTCATGGCTATTGCGCCTTTATTCTCACATACGTCATCCGTTGTCTGAAGGTTGTCTACGTGCGGTATTATCGCTGCAAAAACGCAGTCTACATTATCGTCTTCAAGCTGGGCTATTATGAACTGCGCAAAAAGTTCGTCATCCGTCATCGGCGTGACGTCCAGAAAAGGCGCAGGCACATTAACAAGCCCGTGCGTGTTTAGCTCATAGAGCTTTTTCTCTGTTGCCTGTGAATACTTTGCCGGAACAAGAAAGCCTAGATTGTCTGCACCGGCGGTGCTGTCAAAGCCTGCATTCACTACCCCGGCAACTCTGTTGCCCCTCACCTTTTTCTTCCACAGCAGTGAGAACGCACGTATAGTATCATAGAACCCGTCTATCTCTTCTATCAGCACTACGCCGGCCTGGCTACATGCGGCTTTGAACACCTCGTAGCTGCCGCTCATGGCCGCTGTATGGGAAGCCGCCGCTTTAGCGCCCGCTTGTGTCCTGCCGGACTTGAATACTATCACGGGTTTGGCAGAAGCTTTGGCAAGATCGAAGAACTGCCGTCCTTCACCGCGGGACAGTCCTTCCATATACATAGCCATCACGTCAACGTCTTTCTCGTTCTCGAAATATGCCATAAGTTCCGGTATGCCTACATCGCTTCTGTTGCCAAACGAAACTATCGCACGGAAAAGCCCGTAGCTGTGAAGGTTGTCAAGACAGGTTATAGCCATTGCTCCGCTCTGCGAGAAAAGCGCTGTGTTGCTGCGCTCACCCCAGCTGATAGGCATTCTTTCGGAATCTATGAAAAGCGTGTCCACTCCTTCACCTCTTTTGCCCGGCGAATGAAAAACGCCCATACAGTTTGGCCCGACCAGCCTTACTCCCGGTTTGATTTCTTTTTTGAGTTTCTCCTGAAACTCAGCATACTTGATATCGGAAGGTATACCTGAAATGAGTATGATGCACTTGTTTTCTTCTACTTCACCTGCAAATCCAAGAAGGTATTTTGCAGGTGCTGTGTAGACATACAGGTCTATGTTGACCGGTATATCCGCAATACTCTTATAAAGCGGATAATCCATTCCGTTTATATTAGTAGTACCTCCTTTTGGATTAACAAGATAGATATCCTTGCGCTCCATATCAAGCATAAGCTTTGCAATGTCTTTACCCATAGAATATTTATCCGGCTGGGAAGTGACACCAACGACTGCTATTCCTTTTGGTTTGAAAAAGCCGCCAAGACCTTTTGCGTCCGCTTTCTCTATGCGCTCTCCCTCTTCCGCTTTTGCAAAATCTGCATAGCCGTCTACTACGACGAACCTGTCGTCTTTCGTGAAAACGACCGGGTTGATATCCAAAGCTTTTATATGGTAGTTTGTCTTAACCGGTGAAACAAACGAGTAAGTTTCCATAAGGTCAGATATCTTTAAAAGGTTCTGTGCTATCATGTCGGTATATTCCGGATGGCCTATATCTTTGAATTTGTGACGTATTAGTATACCTTCCATAGAACGAAACGCTTCTTCGTCGGAAAGCGGTGAAAGATATAGATTAGCCGGATCATAATACTTTGCAAAGAATTCAGCGTCGTCTCCACCCTTGCTCAACGTAAGTACAGGCCCAAACGCCATATCCTCTCTGCCTCCGAACATTATCTCGAACCCCAGACCCTGGTTGAACGGTACAAAAGCAACAATTACGAATCCGTCAATGTGCGGCTTGTTTGAATCATCAAAATGTGAATCTATCTCATGTTTCATTGCAGACATCACATAGCGGACATACAATGGGTCTGTGGTGCTGAGAACCTTAACGCCGCCGTACTTCTGTTTGTGTACAAGGTCTCTTGAAACGACTTTCAACACCATTTTTCCGCCGAATTTCTTCATCATCTCATCGTCGACCTGCTTGTCATCCTTGACGAAAATACACTCCGGCGTTTCCAGACCGATAAGACCAAGCACCCTATAAACTTCATGCTCGAAAAGCATTGTCCTTGAATCTTCGTCGGCTCCTTTAAAAATCTCGTTGATCTTTTTTATAACTTGAGAGCTGAGCATGGCGGCAATATACCTCCGTATATCAAATTTTAAAATGAATTATTTGTTTCTGTTTACATTATACTTTAGCAGGGCAGTATAAATCAAATGAATGTGCTGCAGCGAAGCTTGAAATGCTTTTCTTTTTAGGCAAATCAAAAGACCCTTATTACCTAAGAGCCTTCTGACTGATTTGATTAAATATTTGAGTACAGAAACCTATGCTTCATCTCCCGGAGCTTCATCTTCCGGAAATTCCCCTTCACCGGGCTCCTGAACAGGAGCTTCTACTCCAAGTACCGGGCACAGCTCGTTCATTATCTCGACTATCTGAAGCCTTATCGCTATCCTTGCTTCCTGATTCACGATAATCGCACTGAGAGCCGCATTGCCAGCTTCAACGTCCGAAACTTTCTTTGCTTCTATATACGTCTTCCACAATTCATGGATGCCGTCTTTTAACCCCTTCATATCGCTCTTTAATTCTTTTATCTGAGCGATCTTTTCTTTTATTAATGCAATTGTTGCTTCATCAAGCACCCCGCCTTGTTCAATAATACCTTCGATATAGGCGTCTATGCATTCACCAAGCATATCCTGCTGGTCTCCAAGCGCTCCCCATTCTTCCTGGTTAGCATGGATCTCGTCGATAAGCGGGCGTGTCTCTTCTTTGAAAAGTGCCTTAGCATCACGCTTTTCGTTTGGCTTTTTCGGCCCGTCCTGCTCATCTTCTTCGTCGTCCGGCTCTTCGAGATCTCCCGGGTCCTCACCGTCTCCCGGGTCTCCCATAGCTGGTTCATAAACATCCGGTTCATCTTTTGGCTTCTTAGCCGGTTTGTCGGCAAGTGCTGTAGTCATGAACAGCGATAGAACCATCGCCAGCACAACAATTACTGTTAAAAATCTCTTCATAACATCTCCCCTTCCCTGTTGGATTTGCAGACACTAGCGAGCTCTTACCTAAGCATTCCGAGCATAGGAAAAGATTTGTGCATCAAAAGTATCTAATAAAAATGTATAATTACACTTATTGATAATATACCCTTTCTAATATCCTTCTAAACAACTTTTTGCGAATTTTTTTATTTTTTTGTTTCAAATACGTTAAACTAGGGTACTAATTCTTTTTTATGGAAATTTATATGCAGAATAAGGAACTTAATGCTTTTTTATGGAATTTAATATAGCCTATATGCGAAAAAGCACATAGTTTGTTGAGAGATGTTTACAAAGAGAATCTGCCTTACGGCCCAAGTTCAACTTCAAGGTTTGGCGGCAGCTCTTCTTCTTCGATCTTCTTATAATTTTCCGGTACAATCTCGTTCCTGAAATGTTCAAAGATAGAATCGTGTATATAATACACCTGATCATACCCCAGAGTATACGAACCCGAGTAGACAAGAACTTTGTTTGTTTTGTATGTTGAGAATTTGGGCAGCAGTTCCGGGGATTCCTTGATCTCTTCGATTTCAGATGCGATTTTTATGAATGCACCGCTAGAAAGTTTAACTTTATAATAACTCATTTCAAACCCTCCCTGTTTTATTATACTACTATGAGATAAGTTTTTCAAAAACAGGAGAATGTAATGATATCATTTTTAAATAAATTTCTTTCGCTTTGCCTGCCATACTCTAATAATAGTGCTGCTCCGCTCCGTTATATTATTGTTGTATAAAATAAAACTCCGCATAGTATTATGATTATACTGTACGGAGTTTCTTATTTTTTAGTATATAATCATTACTCTTAAGCTCCTGCGCTGCTTTGTTCCCCGTGCTCAATAAATAAAAGGAATTATCCTATATTTTACTTTCTTTTTATACTGCTGCCAAAGCTCTCCGTATTTTGCACTGCAAACCTTATCGTCATCTGCCTGGCGAGAAAACATGAGCCCTATATAGTAAGCCGGATACAGCCATACCATCCAAACTCCGAAATATCCGGAAGCAAGAGCTATCGCTACAGCCTGGATGATTTCCCCAAGATAGTTTATATGGCGGCTTGCGCCCCAGAATCCGTTGGTAAGTAGGCTGAGCTTGCCGTCGCTTAGCACCTCTGGTTTAATCCAAAGGAATTTTCTTTCAGGCGCCGTTTTAAAAAAGTACTTCTGCATATTAGCCCCACGTGTAAACACCCAGCCGAAGAGGAAGAGCACTCCGAAGAGCGCTGTAAGCCAAACGGGGCGTCCGGGATTCGGAAGATGAGCTGTAAACCAGAGTGATACTGAATAAAAATAGGGATAGAACGCAAGGCAGCCAAACCCCAGTTTGAACCCTACCCGCTCCGCAATAAAATCGTATGTCCACAAATGGACCTTTTCAAATATCAGATATTCAAAACAGAACCATGTCAGCATTGCGCAGCCCAAAAGAAAACCGTAGTTTATGTTTTCTATGTTTATTATATGGTACGCTGCAAAAGACAGAACATTAAGCTGAAGCATAACAGCGCCAATCAAATAAAGCCACAGCTTTGCGTCAATAAAGCCGCCGCGTATCTGGGCATCTTTTGTTCTGCCAAACCAAAAGTCTGCAAAGAACGATTTGCCGGTAGATGGATGCTTTAGAACAATGTATAAAGAATATATGAGTCCGAGAACTACCGCGCCTATCAGCCCCAGCCACCTGACTTGGTAGAACCATGTGTAGGGAACTATATTGAAGCGCCCGAGCAGAAACCAAATGAGTATACTTACCGGAAGCACGAATTTACCGTTTATCCTGTAATTCATTACTTCACCGGTTTTTTCATTTTTTACATACCCTTTTGTTCTTTTAGCAGGAATGATGATATGCAGCAGAGTTATAACTGCATATGTAATCAGCGGTGTGATAAGGCCCAAGAATATCTTCATGATAAACCTCCTGTATTTTTCGACATTATTTTGATTACAGCTTTTCTGCTCAGCACTCTCGCGAGCAAAAAGCGACCGATTTTATTTATTGCTCCGGGAATGGTAATCGGTCTCTTTCCCAGTGCATGAAGTGTCTTTTCAACGACCTTGCTTGCTTCAAGCGTTCCGGGCGCTGGATTAGTCTTTTCGGCCTGTTGGTAGCCGGGTGTCAGAATCGCCCCAGCACAGCAGGCAATCACATCTATTCCGTGTGGCTTAAGCTCTTCCCAAAGACCTTCGGCTAAAATGGCGTTGAACGATTTTGTTGCTGAATAAGCCGCAAGCTTTGGGCTGCCCTGTGCGCCTGCAAGAGACGACATCAGAATAATGCCTCCTTTGTTTCTCTGTATCATCGACACTGACAATAGCTTTGACAGCAGCAGCGGCGCTTTCACATTGACAGCAGCAGCGAGCTCCAGCTTCTCTTCGCTCGTATCTTCGAACAAACCGATCGGAGCAAATGCGGCATTGTAAACAAGCAAACCGATAGAGACCTTCAAAGCGCTGACTTTTTCTTTAACATCTTCATAATCCGCCATATCTGCAGTTATAGCAATTACATCGATACCATATGTTTCTTTCAGCTTTGCTGCCGCAGCTTCAAGCAGATCTTGCCTGCGGGCAATTAAAACAAGGTTCAGACCACGCTTTGCAATAGCTTCTGCGAAAGCATAGCCTAACCCTTCAGAGCCTCCTGCTATCAATGCATATTCTCCGTATTTTTCATTGAATGATGTAGTTTTCATAAAAATCACCTTGCCTTTTGTTCCTTAAGCTTTGCTTGTCGGAGAAGCAGTATAAAAAAAAGAAATCTTTAGGATTCTTGATGGTATCAGACTACTCGTCTGCTCAAATTCTATTTTAAGCGTTGTCTGCGTTTTTATCAACTATAAATTGCAGTAAAGAACCTTTCCAGATCAGCAAGCTTGCACAAACTGATTGCCAAATAAATAGTCATAGATTCTTGTCCGTTCATAACACCCGGAGTTTTTATAAATTTTTAGTATGTAATCTCTGTATCTGATATAAAAACGGCTCTGCCAGTCTTAATGCTTTTATAAACACCCTCCGTAAACATCATGTATTTAAGCCCATCCTCAAAGGTAGTATTAGCACCGCCGCCGATTATCTTCTCGTCCTTTATAGCATGGATGAAGTCCTCTTCCACTTTCCATCGGCCTTCCTCATCAGAAGGTATCGTCAGTTCCTTGAGCTCTGCCTCGCCTTTTTTTGCTCCGTACAGTTTGCCGGAAGAAAAACACAAGGTGCCTTTGCTACCGTACAATACGGCTTTGAATTCGTCCGCCAGGCCGGTAACACTTGAAATCTGTATATTCATTTGTGCTCCGCAGTCCATATCGGCCAATACGTCGATGTGATCGGGGATACTTATTGCTCGCAATTCTCCGCTGCCAGCCTCCTTACGCGTCTTTACAAATGTCTTTCCTATTGCCATTACCCGGTTTGCTTCACCTACCCAATGCATCATCGATTCATACCATATTCCAAGACTCATAATGTTGTGTCCGCTCAGGGCGCTGTCTTGCCTCCAATGAAATGGAGTGTCGTATTCAAGGAATTTCCCTCCGTCTTTAATTTCAATAGCAAGTATTTCTCCGAGATATCCTTCAGATATAAGTCTTCTCACATATCTATCTTCCCTCAGAGTTATGGGAGAAGGAACCAATTGGCAAATTAGCTTAAGATTTTTCTTAGAAGCCTGATACATCTCAAGTGCTTCTTTAGCATTCATGGACATCCTTGCCTCGCACAAGACATGTTTGCCGGCAGTTATAGCAGCAAGCGTAACAGGACAATGCATATATGGCCAGGTGCCGATTACTACAGCATCTATCTCCGGATCATTGACCAGCTCTGACCAATTCTCATAGACTTTCGGGATGTTGTATTCGAAGGCGACTTTTTTGGATGACTCCACGCTGCGGTTGCATACTCCAATGATTTCAACATCTTTTATAGTTTGAAAATTCGGGATATGCCGGTCCACCATGTTTTTGCCGGCGCCAACTATGCCAAGACGGATTTTATTTTGTGTCATCAAATCATGCACCTCCTCTAATTTATTAATGTCCGTTTGTCTTTGCCTTGCTTATTACCATTCTAAACTTTTTATATCACTGTGTAAACTTTAAAGCCCGCTTTTTATGATGAATCCGTATAATTATGTCCATTAATGCTGCCTTTCAGATATTTAGAGTTTACTGGAAAATACAATTTTTTGTACCGGACTTGATGGCCTGATAATGTTATATCTCAGGGGACTATCTCCGCTCCCTACTGTCGCTTTCACGCCTCCTCGCATTCCTTCTTACGCTCTCGGCGGCGGATTGCTCGTATTCGATTCCCCAGCTAAAACAAAAAGTCATACACAAGGTATATCTTTTTATTTTGACGTTTTTGGTTAAAAAGCACACTATGTATCAGTAATTATGAGAGGCTCCCGGAGGCTGGTCAGATAATAATATTAGTAATTTCTACTCTAAGTTTATAGTAAACGGATATCGTATTTCATCTCTAAAGCATAGTCCCTTGGAGCTGAGTTCCCTAGGGAAACGTGGGAGAAATTCATTTTCCAAGTTTTTTACGAATCATCTTTAAGGATCTCAGCTCGCCAGATCCGGCAGCGTACTTCCTCCATATGGCATAACAATGACCTTCGCCTCATCCCCCGCTTTTACAAGAGCCAAATCAAGAGCTTCCTGAACACATGCAAACGGATAGAAAAACATTGATCTAACGAAATCTTCGTCCATATCCGACACAAGATAAACATCAGCTTTTTGCTGTACCATACCTATTGCAGCAGCCTTATGTCCTCCAAGCTCGAACTTACGCTCTATCTTTTTAACCATACTTTCAGGAGAATCCGCCTCTGTCATCCAACGCTCAAATACCTCTTCACCTAGCCCCTCTGAACATGACGCAACAAGAATAATCGTTCCGCCGTCTTTAACGGCGTGTTTTGAATTATCAAGAGCCTTCTGCGCCTGGTATAGATTTATATCTTTCGGGTATCCTCCCGGCGATACTAAAACAACGTCTGCTTTTTCTTTTATATTTATTTTATACAGCATATCAAGGAACTTGCATCCTGCTCTGTGAGCCATGATGTGGTCTCCTGCTACAGCCTTAATAATGTTTTTCTTCTCATCGAGAACTACATTCAGTATGAAGTGTTACTGTCAAATAAAATTCCCTGCTTTTTGGCAAATAAGATTCCCTACTTTTTATTTAGTATTTTCCACAAAGATCTGTTTTCTGTGAGCTAAGCGGTAACTGTCGTCGGAAAATGAAAGCACCTGACATTTATGAGTCAACCTATCCAACAAAGCGGTTGCTAGAATCGAATCACCAAGAACATCAGCCCATCCGTCAAAACCCTTATTAGAAGTAATTACGACAGAAGTATTCTCGTATAAATGAGATATCAGTTGGAAGAACATATTGGCTTCTGTTTTCCCAACCGGTAGATAACCTAGCTCGTCAATAATAAGTAAGTCTGCTTCCTTGATCCACTTAAGACGTGCTGCTGAACTTCTGGATATCTCTTGTGTTTTCAGGATATGAACAAGCGTATCCATAGAGGAAAAGAAAACCTTGTATCCAATCTCCACAGCCTTGTTTCCGATAGCCAGAGCAAGATGTGTCTTTCCTGTTCCCGGAGGACCGATTAAGATCAGGTTGTATATTCCTTCAATCCAAGTAAGGGCGGCCAACTGATTTAACTGCCAGGTGGTAATCCCTTTCTGAAACTCTGTATCAAACGTCTCAAAGCCCTTGTAAGTCGGCAGACAGGCTTGCTTGATCCTTCGTTTCTTTTTATTCTCCTCTCGATATAAAACCTCATCATGCAGACAGTTCGCTAGGAAAGCCTCGTTGGATATTTGCTCATTTAAAAAAGGAAATGTTCTCCTGGACATATTCGCAAGTCCAAGCTGTTTTGCATATGTACGGATGCGTTCAACGTCTGTCATTACCGCTCACCGCCTTTACAGAGACTGGCGTAAACCTCTATAGGTCTCGTTTGGGCTATGACTACACTATACTTAACAGGGATAGTACCGCTACATTCAGCAGGCAAAGGTTTCAGTTGTTTAAAGTACTCCAATGTATCCCTAAAATCATTAGCCGATACGATCTGCCTATCCAGACAATACACGGCTGCACGATGGAGTTCATCTGCTGAATATATCTCTGCAAGTTTCAGCAGTATACCCAGCTGGTCTCGAACATATCTCGGTTTAGCTTCAATAATCTTCTCTACAAAACGAGTTCCTTCCGGTGATATGTATCCAGCAAACACTTTGTCTTTAATGCTTTGCAGTTTGGAGAACCTGTCCCGTTCCGGATGTTCATTGCGTACGCATTTTCCTACACCGTCAGCTATAGTATATTCATCAATAAATACATCGTCTTTTAAATCGTAAAACCGTACCCTATTTGATGTTTCATCAGCTTCTATCCGAACTTTTTTACCCGGCTCATAGGTTCCCTTGGGCATACAGTAACGGTTCTGCCGGTACATTACAACATTGTTTTTACGAACGATAGCAGTTGACGGTACATAAGTTGATTCTCCCAATTCCGGCGCAGATTTCAAATGCTGCTGCTCCTGCGCAAATACAACGGCAGGGACCATCTTTGTTGTCTCGTGCACTAATCCGTTTCCGGTCCGGTCCAACCACGCCAGCCCGTCGCTGTTGAGCCTTGCTATCCCGTGATAGATTCTGCAGGTCAGAAAGTTGTTTTTTACATACTTTACAACAGCTTCAATCTTTCCTTTACTTTCCGGGTCATTGCCACGACACAAATGGACAGAGAAACCAGCATAATTCTTGTAGTTTTCAAATGTTTCTGTATATATAATATCTCCGCTGTTTTCGCTGACAACCATTACTCTATCTTGATCATATACGATTTCTGTTGGCCTGCCTCCATAAAAGCGGAATGCTCTGTCATGTGCCTGTATAAATGTTTGTGCTGTAAAGGGTTCTAATTGAAAGCATACATATTTATATCGTGAGCAGCTTAATACCATTGCGAATATATATATCCTAACGGATTTCCCGTAGCTGTCTTTCATTACCTTTTGTCCCAAATCCACCTGAGCCTGATAGCCAAAAGGTAATTCAGGATTCTCAGCATACTGTCGTATTTTTACGGGTGCCGGTATACCTTCTTTCTCTCTAACGTTACTCACAAACAACCGAACTGTACGGTATGACGGCTTAAAGTCCGCAAAGTCTTCCCTAAGATTATCGTAAAGTATAGCTCCTGAGATTTCGGGATATGTTTTTAGTTTATCCAACACATACCCGTAATACGGATCCATGATTTTTGTTCGTTCTTTGGCTTCAAGCATGTATGACAGATATTCGCCCTCTGTCATGTCCCAATACTTCCTTACTGTTTTTGCATCAAGCCTAAGTTCCCGTGCTGCTCTTTGTTTTTTGTACCCCATTGTTTTTAGTTTCTGTATTTCTGCATACATCGTTATCCCTACCATTTCTGCCTGCCTCCATTTATACTCTCATTCGAGTATAAATGGACAAGCTCTTTTATTCATTAAGTAGGGAAAATTGTTTGCCAAAAACCGTCCAATATAGTTTACCAGTTACAATTTTAAAGCATTTTTTAATGAAATATACAGGATCTTCTATGATGATATTCAAGTTACAAAAACAATGATTAATAAGGGAAGTTTCGATTTTAATGAAGTATTCATTTTTCTGAAACTTCATAAATATAGAGGACCAGAGAGTTTTAAAGAATGGCATTCTATGTACAGCATTGGCGATAAAGATAACTACATGTATTTTTTCACATCTTTAGTTGCTGCCATAAACTCAATTATATTTACTTGGTTTGATAAAGACCTCGATAAAAGCCCTGATGAAATGGCTTCAATATTTAAAATCATTTTTAAGATGTTTGGATTTAAAAAGCCTTTTAAGAATTAGCAGATACTCCTATTATGTCCGAAATCCTTTCCTAATCCTCTATGTTTAATTTTGATATAACATGAATAAATACCATATGAAAAAGGGTAAACAACAACCTTAAAATCAGCTGCCATCTTCCCTTTGTCATAGTGTAATATGATTATACACTTTTTTGAGCAACATGTAAATATTGTTATTATTCTAACAATATTCCTATAATTCTAAGGTAAGCAGATAAATATTATAATCCTTAATTAAGAAAGAAAATGTTGCGTTCTAGAACTATTGTTCGTATAATGCTTATATGGATTCACCTTTAACAGTAACACATGAAGACTTTGTTAAACTCGCTGGCAGTAGAGTAATAAAGACTCTATCAAGCAGAGGCGGAGTTGCAATAGGCAACAGCGCTTTTGTTATGCTGATCGGTTCAGAGTTTAGCGGCAATACTTACATTGGTGGGTTGAAAAATACCTCTGATTTCAACCGAATATACGAAGCAGGGCTAAGATACTACACAACGATATTTGTATATAATGACACTTATATTTTCAAAGAAGATGTTGAGCTGTTTTTACCTGCCGATGCCGTAAAGATGAACCGTGGCACATACGCTGTTTATATCGGTCATGGCAATAGAGACCATTATATTTTATTCATGCGAAGGGTCACCTAAGTTTTCTTGTTATTGTTTATATAACTCAAAATAAGTTCTTATGGGTTACAGCTGCCACACGGAGAATACCCCTGAGCTATCAAGTCATCACGGTCTCCAGAGTAAAACTGTTTATTCTCCTCGTTCATCTGGTCAACGCTGGAACACCAAGGATGATGGAACTTGCCTGTATTAGTATTAATTACATAGTCATATTTGCGCTGCGGTGAAATTTGTGAGCAGCTCAAGCTACAATATACATATATTAACAAATTAGTTGATATCGTTGAAACTGATGATCTTCTTAAAATCGCAGATAGCTTATCTGACTAAGTGTAGACTAATAAATTTTGGTTGTTAAAAATACTTTTCAATATAGAATATTAATTTTAGTATTCCATTTTTTTCACTTTTTTTATATAATTATATGCGGATGTGAGAATATAAGCCTTTTCATAAAGAGTTGACCATCCATCCATAAATATTGAAATATTCTCACTGCTTTTGCCACAATAGAATTCTCACTTTTGTTCTTTAACTATATAACGAAAAAGACCTTATACAAAAATGAAACTGACTCAAAAGATCCTTGATAATGATTTAAGATAAATTATCAAAAAGAAACAGTGATGATAAACAAATCTATCTTATATTTAAGAGGCGTGGTATGAAAGCAAAGAATGTTTTTATAATTTTACTCTGTATAATGCTCCTGCTGTCACCATTTGCAGCAACGGCATTGGCGGCAGGCGAAGCAGATTCAGCTTCAGCGGCCGGTGGCGGCAATACCGGTTCCGGGCTTTGGTGGTGGGTCATGCTGGGCGCTGTCATTTGCATCGCAGCATTGCTCATAATTTTTCGTAAAAGGATATTCAAGCGGATCCCGAGAGCCTTAACGGTAATAGTAATCGTCGTCCTGGCGCTCGCTGCCATTCTTCCTGCCGCAGCCCTTATTTTTCCCGATGCTGTCGATATAGGACGCAGCGATATGAATACGGTCAGCTTCGAGACCAACGGCGGATCCGACATTCCGCCGGTACAGGTCGAAGCCGGCGAGATGCTTACCGATCTTCCGACGCCTATGAAGGCGGATTCTTCCTTTACAGGCTGGTATACGGACGATGAATTATCAGCGCCTTTCTATTCGGATGCACCTATCACGAATGATATAACTCTTTTTGCATCCTATACGCCTACGCAGACAAACTTAAAACAATACGATGACCCCGGGAAATATCTAGAGGACTGCGACCAAAGCTTTTCATTTTCCATCGTATCCCCTGATGAGTTGACGGCGCAAAACCTGTCCGGCTATGTGCTGGCGACCGCATACTTGGGAGAGCTCCCGGAACTCAGTGTTTCGGGCAGCGGCGGAGTCTACACCGTTTCGCCTGTCACTCCCTACACAAAAGGAGGACATTACAGATTCGAATTGCTGGATGAAGCTCTTTCGTTAGAGGATGAATCCGATGCTGTGCGCACACTTGACTTTCGTATATATAAAGACGCTGTCGAGGTAGTCGAGCTTGAAAACGACATAAAGTATGTGCTTTGGTCAGACATCGATATACTTGGTGATAAAGCCTACTACGCACCTGCATCCCTTGGCATAGCAGCGGGAGATACGGTATGCTTCTGGAATGGTGAGCTCGGTGAAGAAACACAGTTTTTCAATATACTCCTAGCAGCAAAGCCTGAAATAGTCGGCGGAAGCCTCAAGTCGCTGCTAACCGTAGAAGAGAGCCAGCCTGCAGATGTGCTCAATGAGCTGGATGTACATTTCAAGGATGAACTGCTTATCTCGGAGCAAATAAACGATGCGGATTTAAACCGTCTCGCACTTAGCGCAAAATACAGCGAAGGGACACGGCAGATGACCTCCATACTAGTCAGCGCAGTCACCCAAAGCCCTACGTTCAAAAAGTTGATTAACGACAGCGGCTACGGTGGAACCGTACCGTCACTGTCTACAGCAAAGCCCGGATCCTCCAATGTCCTTCTGGACGGCGAACCGTTCGTACCCATCGAAGAAAACGAGGAGACAAAAAACTATTTCCCGATAGACATGCTTACTGAGAATTTTATAGATGATCTTACCGTCACTGCTTATGTTGCCACAGCGCAGAACGAAAACTTCTATAACGCAGGCTCGGACAACTGGACAGTCCTTTCACTCACGTTCACTTACAACACGACCATAAAAGACGTTATCGACCTAAATATCGTCTTTACCGTGTCTGAATGCATAAAGTCTACTGCACAAGGCGATGCGTGGATGGAGGACGACGAATATACTATAGAAGATTTCTTCAGCAGCAATATCATACCCGACATGTATTTCGACTTCGCTATAAACAACTATTCGCAGACAGACCTTGACCTTGTAGTTCTTATCAAAACACACGATGCAAGCGACGACGATTACCTGGACATCACCAAAGAGCTTGAAGAAATGACGAAGCCGGGCGGAGAAAGTGAAGCAGCAAGCTTCCTTGAAGAGGTGCTCGGCAGCAAAGGCGACGACTATATCTCATTGCTTGACGTGCCGCTTATCACACTGTCATACCCAATCATTGAAGAATGCCCCGTCTTTCAGCTAAACGTTAACCTTAACTTTGTCGTAAAGGTCAATTTTGCTGCCGGCATATCCGCCCATACTACCCTGATGTCGGCAAAACAGGTGGGAATAACGGGCGATACAAGGGAAGGTGCCGACTCTTATGAAAACACGCTAATAGGCCATAACCGCTACACCTTCGACTTGTACTGCGCTGGATATGTCGGATTCAAGGCAGGGCTTAAACTGAGCATGAGTCTATCATTCTATGGTTTTAAAGACCTCGGCGAAGTCGGCGTCAGCGGCGAAGTGGGCGCATATCTCGACCTCTACGGGTTTATGCATTTCGGCATCAGCAAGCTCTGGCAGTATAGTGACAACAAGGACGTAACGATGCAAGGCGGGCTGTATATGGAAATAGGCATCTATGTGGAGATCCAGGTCTTTGCCAAGTCCACCTTATTCAAGGCAAAAGCATCTGCAAGCCTTTATGAAACCAAGATACCTCTTCTTGAGGTCGGGAACCGGTATGTACTTTTGAGGTTTACCGACGATAGCGGCTCCGTAATCATGAACGAAGACCAGTTCTCTCTTTATGGTTCGGCCGGGCTTCTCGACGCTGAATATGTCGATATTAAAACAGGCAAGGTCGTGACCAGCAGCGATATTGAAGACCTGTCAGATATAATGTCCAATTTCACTGTACAGTTCTCATCGCCTTATTTTGAATATGATGACAGTGAGTATACCTTCAATGTACTTAAAAGCAACTTCGGTACGCAGTACGAAAACTTCCCCGTCGTCTCCCCCGAGACCAAGCGGCTCGATGCCACCGTTTACGTATACTATACGGGCGGTAATCTTGCATTTTCGCATCAGCAGGGCGGGGACACTATGAAGCAGATAGACCTGACCTGGATAGATCCCAGCATAGATGTGGAGGACTACGCAGACCTAGATGCCGTAAAGGCGACCTACGTTGCAGATATCGACGGCGAACAGCAGCAGATAGCCGAGAAGTGGGTGCTATTCGGCAACGTTCCGGGCAGCGTTGATTACAGCGCATATATTAGCGGCTGTCAATTTGCCGGTTATACCAACGACCCTACCCAGCCTATATTCGAAGACACGGTATATACGCTGCATCTGAAGCGTTACCAGAGGCTGGTTTCCTACATCACCTTTCACGGCGGTTCATGGCATTTTGACGTATACGCAGCTTATATAGGGGACGTACCCGTTATTCCCGAAGGCTATGACGCCCCCGGAGATGGCCTTGGCTTCACTGGCTGGCTGGGCACGCCCGGCGCTTCAACCTCCAGTCTTGGCCTGACGAACGAAATAACTGCCGTCGATTACCCTTCGTCTTATATTTACATAGACGAGAATAATGTTATCTCTTCGTGGGACCCGTCCGGAGAATACGTATACCTTGGGCTTGACACCGCAGCGCCTCTCCAGAGCTTCTCGGGCACTTACGACGAATGCCGCAGCAGCTATTACAGCATGATGTACCAGGGCGTACCGTTCAACAAGAGCTCACAGTACCTCTATGAAGCACAGTATGAAGGCGGCCCGTTCACAGTTGAGCTTGTTTATCCCGCCATGTCGTACACATACTGCGGACAACCGCAGAATTACAACGAATCATCCTATTCTTTCGAGGTGGATTTCAACGACCCGGTCAGTATAACAAGGGTACTCAGCTATGCCGGCTGCGGCCTGCCCGTATGGGACGAAGATGGCGACGGAACTGCGGACTATTCGACTTTCGCAGAACTGCCAAGGGCAACGCAAGATATAACGCTTCATGCTATCTTCGAGCTTAAGTCCTATACCGTAACTGTACTCAATATCGATGATGAGGTCGATGAGACGATCACAGTCACAATTGGCGGGCTTCCTGCTATAATGAAGACACAGCCCGAATACCCGGACGGCGACGATTACCTTTTCGCATACTGGGCGCTATCCAAAGCGGGCGGCGAATTCGCCGAATGGGACAAGCAGAGCGACCCCGGCGTGTTTGCCGACTGGACGATAAAGCCGGTATATGATAGGGCTTATGACGTAAAGCTCGACTATATGGGAGGGGTCTATGCAGGCAATACATCAGAAACTTTAAAACTCGTTGCGGGCAAATATTATATCGACGAGCTCATAGACTACTTACCTGTAAAAGAAGCAGACGAGCGCAACACCTATGTATTCGACGGCTGGAGCTGCGGCAGCAGCTTCACAGTGTCCGGGGATATAACTATAAAAGCCGAGTACACAGCCACGCCGATAATATATACAACGGAGTTCAATACCTCCATAGGCTCATTCAAAAACAGCGATACACATGCGTCACACACAGGGGATTACGACAGCACCCAGGCTTTCATAGACGGGTTCCTCGAACAGAACGAAACCCTTGAGACTGTCTACACGACGGATAAGGTCTATACATTCGAGAGCTGGGAGAAGATTTCGCTGAGCGGCAACCACGACTGGTACGAGGCGCAGTGGAGCTGGAGCTGGAGGAATTACACCGTGACCTTCAACGCCGGCGACGGCACATTTACAAACGGCAGCAAGACTAAGACATTGCAATTGCCGTACGGCACCAACGCAACTCTGAGCGCCATAAGCGCCGACATCATCACACCTGAGATAGAAGGATATGCCTACGATCTAACAAGCTGGAAGGATGCGGCGGATCAAACCTATGATCTCAACGGCGGGTTCACCGTACACGGCGACATGGCTTTCGCCGCACAATATACACAGGGCGAGCATATACTATATACGGTCACCCTCAATGCGTCCGGAGGAACTTTCTCCGGCGGCGAGACCACTCTTGAGTATTCCGGCTACTATGGCGAAGCGACCGGGATAAGCGTCGCCGACCCCACACGCACGAGCGACTCAACCTACGATTACGTATTCGACGGGTGGTCGGCCCCGCTGCCTGCCACGTTCACGCAGACAAAAACTATCTATGCGCAGTGGGAACAGGTCTATCGGGATTATACCGTGACCTTCGATGCCAACGGCGGAACGTTTGCGGGCGGTCTTACCTCTATAGATCAGACCTACCACTATCACGACACTGTAGCTCCGCCGGACGACCCGGGCAAGCCGGAGGATGACAATTACACTTACGAATTCACCGGCTGGAACCCTGATGTTGAAATAGTCACGGAGAGCTGCACATATACTGCGACATGGCGGGCAAGCCTGAAGGCAGGGCTGCCCGAAACCGGCATAATAGTGACCGACGGCATATCCAGCGAAGATATCAACTGCAACGGTGCGCTCGTCTCCGGCTACACCTGCGAACTGCAGGATCGCTCCATACCCGGCGGCACCGTCCAGATACCCGTGCTCACAATTGAAGGCGACGGGCTCACGTTCAGTGGCAGCAACAGCTCCGTGTATGTGGTCTTTGATTCAGCATGCAGCAGCGTCAGCTTCGACGATCTTTCGCTTAGCGGTGCGTACCCCTACAGCGCAGGTATACTGGTTGCAGGCGAAGGAACGTCTAATTCCGTTGAGATCAACATCTATGGAAGCTGCGAGATAGCGAACACGTCCGACAGGAAAGGCGCAGTCTGGAGTCTTAGGCCCATCGTGCTAATCGGCCAGGGGAGCAGCCCTTCGCTTAGCATAAGCTCCGTCGGAAGCGATGCTTTATATAGCTCTGGCCTTGAGGCCGACGGCCTTGCTCTGGATGTGACTGCCGCAGCAGGCTCCGACCCGGAGGTGTCCACATACGCCATCACCGGCGAAGGAGCGGGCAGCGACCCGGTCTGGCGCTTTGTAGATTCGGATGTTACTGCGCAAGGCATGGGTGCAATCGGGGTGTGCGGCAGCGTTGTAATCGAAGGCAGCTCAAACGTCTCGCTTGTCTCCGCCAGCAATTCAAAAGCGCCGCTGCTTGCGTTCGGTGAAGACCTGATGGGATATCTGCGCTTTGTGAACCTGATCGGGGAATTCAGCGCTTCATATCTGGATGCAGGTGCATCCGGACCCGCAGTCCAGACGACAACAGGCATCACCTTTACACCGGACGTTTCGGATTACGACCTTAGCGGTGCACAGGTTGCTCAAAGTAGCGTATCCTTTGACGGCATCGACATCTATTATACCTTCGTGTATGATTACGGCAGCGGTCTTGTCCCACAGTTTTCCGTAAATGTTTTACCGGATTGATCTATTTTATTTTGTTCCAGCAGATGTATACATTAATATCTGCTGGAACCCCAATGTTTTTTATTTAGACTGATATTATGATCTGACCAGTTTTCTTAGGACACTAAAAACAATTTATACTAACTCTGGAGTTTTTACAATTCTCGTAGCGGTACAGATAACCAAATGTCAATTTATATGTCTCAAATTATAGTTAACTTTATCAATATCAAATTCATTGTATCCCTGTGTAATCGCTAAACGTTTTACATGTTGATGTTCAACATGTTTTGAGTTGTTAATTATATTAACAAAATCCGTGTATCCACTCTCTGAACCAACATCTTCTGGAGGAGTGTTCCCTTCCCCTTCCAGACAAACACAGTAGTTTTTATTATAACCAAATTCAAGATCTTCAAACTCTATGAAGTGTTCCCAATTGTCTCCGAAGTCATATCGATATATCAACCGCTTATACTTCGGAATATATTCACTAATCAATGTGTCTGTTTCTAATACTTTTGGGAACTCTCCGGGAAATGCCAAATCCGCTTCAAGCTGTACTATGCCAACTGCCGGCCCATCCTTATCATACACAACAAATTCATGCAGGTGCCAATTTCTCCAATTGAATGCTGTCTGTATAATTCTATGAAGCGTACCAAAAGTAATTTCATATGGTATTTTAAGCCTGCGCCACCTTATACTTTTTAAGATTAAGCGTTATATTAACAATAACAGCTTTCAGTTGAAAAATTGTTTTCCCGTAAAACCTGCCAATATCTTCATACATTCTCTCATTCGGGAATATCAGCTCATTGCTTTGCATGACCGGGTATGTACTTAATCTTCTACTCATCTGTGATTGACTAAGACCTCCAGCCTCAAAATCTTCAGCGAAATATCGGACTGTCTCGCATGTCTGACTAAGCTTGCTAATCATCGATTTACTTTTTGTCTTAGAAAATATCACTTCATGAGCACACTGAATATATCTATCAACAGCTTCCTTCTTAATACCTTCGGCAATCAGCGTTTTTCTAATAGCTGTTTTTATAACATTCCTTATGTCTTTCTTATGCTTTGCTTTAACGCCAAATATTACTACAACATAACGATTACTGTCGTTAATAAGAACTATAGTTTTTCGTTGATCTACAGTTATTAGATTTGCTTGCCAGCAAAAAATCGGCTCTTCGTCAGCTTCTTCGTGTACTGCTTTTACTTCATCCAACAGTTTCTTTGAACATTGAATTACCATTTTTCAAACTCACTTTTTCAGTCGGTTAAGTCTGGCTAAGATCTCATTTTGTGGTAGCCTAACTTCAAACCCATTATGCTTATGTAATTCCAGCATGCAATACTCATATTCCAGTTCATCTATATGGTCACTATCCAACAACTGATCAAGAACTCCTATGGTTCCAAGAATCCTGACATTTTCACAACTAGCAGCCTTTCGGAGTGCTCCATCACCTGTAAGTAATACGATTTTTCTCTCTTTTGCAATTGCTAGAGCAACACGATCATATATAGATAATCTAGGATAAAGCATCCCAAATTCATCTGCAAGGTTAAACTCTTCAGTTGTTATTTCTACACTTTCAAGGCCGGATTGCATCAGTTCCTCTTTTAGGCCTGACGGTGATAATAGCTCATCTTCAATTGCATCACTATACATAATATAAGTATATGGCAAATAGAACGGTAGCTTAATACGACCAATTACGGAGAAGTCAATCCACACACTTGTATCGCTGCTTATGTACTCCATTACAAAGCCTCTTTGAAACAACAGTGAGAAACGATATCATCATAAGAAACCTTAAGCAGCTCAGCGCCTTTTTGCATACTTATTTCTTTTTCATTCACAGCACGATAAACCAATTGATTGAATAGAGTCGGAGTCTCCTCATTAATTCGTATTGGTTCATTTTTTCTCCACCCAACTGAAGAAGCATATATGTAGAACTTTTTTTCTAAGTTAGTGGAAATTATATTTAGTATTCGTGCACGCTTAACAAGCATGAACATAGAAATACCATACTCTTTGGCTACTAATATCATATCTTTTGAAATCGCAGTTCTGTGTATCCCAAGTTCCCTTATTGCATCCTTTTTTGGAAAAAGGAATGCTCCACTAATTGCCGTAGCTAGCTCTTCGATCTTACTTTCTTGCATATTGTCATGCCAGTTAAACATCAAATGCGCCAGTTCATGCACTATAGTAGATCTATTCCTTTCAGGGCTCATATTCTTATTAACTACAATATATGGTCGCCCGTTTATTAATCCATTCATTCCGGAAAATTTGTCATTATCAATTCTGCAAACATAAACCAATATACCCTTGTTTTCCAGAATCTCAGTTAAGTTGTCTATCGGCCCATCAACAGCCAAATTCAAATGTTCTCTTAAAGCGCAGGCATCGTCTTCGCTATCACCGCTAATTTCTAGAGCACCAACCGATGGGGCATCCGGTAAAACTTCACCGCCCAATATTTCGACTGCATTCATAAAGCGATTGAAATACTCTTCCACAGATTCCCGAACAAAATCTTGCTGGGTAGCGGAAAGAGTAGTGTTCTTTCTAAATCCACCATGATTAAACACAAGCTTATCATTACGTACAGCTAGAAAATCTGATACACGCACTCCTAATACTTCTGCCATTTTTTTTAATAAATCCATATCAGGTTTCCGCTTTCCACTTTCATAATTAGAAATAGCCATGGGCGAAACATTAATTTGCTCCGCTAATTTCTTTTTTGATATTGCGTTCTTTAAGCGGTAATATTTTAAATTTTTGCTGAACATTTTCATACACCTCCTGTTTATATTATACCCTCAATTTTAAAAAAGTAAACACCATCTGAAAATGTTTACAAATAAATTAGGTGGCTTGCGTTCACGTTAATACTACATTTACTCGGTTGTTTTCAACTCAACTCCAAACTCATTACGCGGAATATTCTCCTCCAGCCTTTCCTTTGCTATATTATAATAAGCTTTAGTCTTTTCAATACCAAAAACCCTATACCCATCAAGCGCACCAGCATGAAGTGTTGACCCACTCCCGGCAAACGGGTCAAGGATCAACCCACCCGGTTCACAAAACTTTATAACATCCCGCATGAGCTCAAGCGGCTTTTGTGTCTGATGCAGTCTCTTCTTCCCTGTTGTGTTTGAATACGCATACACCCCAGGTAGCACCGGCACCTCCCTGTTTATATCCAAATTTCCGTTTGACCCCCAGAGGATAAACTCCGCTTGCTGCCTGTACCTGCCTTTCTGTGGCCTTGAGTTCTTCTTATCCCAGATACATACTCCTCGCCAGCTCCAGCCGCTCCATTGCAGCGCATCGCTCATTGCTGGATATTGCCGCCAGTCAATGAATATTGCAAACACTCCACCCGGCTTTACAATTTTCCTCGCATCCTCAAGCCAGTGATACATCCAAAGCATCCAGCTTCTCTGATCCTTCTGATCGCCTTCAAAGTTCGGAAACGGACTGCCGTCTTTGAAACTTGTATACTTCTTACCGGTATTCTTCATGCGCTCCTGAGTAGTCTTTCCTCCACTTGCATACGGCGGGTCGGTTATTAGCGCATCAAAAGTGTTAGGTTCAAATAAAGGGAGCACTTCAATCATGTCTCCCTTTATAAGCGTATATTTTTTTGTCATGTCTATCTGTATAGTATCTATTGTTTTCACCTTCCTTGAAATTGGGAATAAAAATTAATCCCGAAGACTATCTTTCATATTCCCTGTTCTTATTCCTGTCTGCTTCAATCAGCTTATCGAGCTTGCTCTCTTCAAGCCCTACATACCTTGCATAATCATACCCCGACGGATGAATAAGTATGCTCTCCTCAGGGTTATCCTTATTCTCAAGCTTGATACATTGCCATGTTCCGCTTGCGCTCTCAAGAAGCTTATCTTTTCGCTTTTCTATAAACCCCACGTTTTCAAGAAGCATCCCGTTTACATACTCAATATACTCCTTATTCTCAAACGAAACCGTCTCAACAATTCTGTAAGGCAGCCTTCTCGAATACTGACTTCTTGATCCTGCGATAGAATAACTCTTCACATCATCATAGTTAAATGGCTTTCGGGCAAAGTACGTGTGTCCGTCTATCTTGTTATCCAGCTCTTTTCTATAGTTCTCCATATATGCCATTTCGCCTATATGCATCAGATCACAGTAAGCTGTAATTTGCCCGTCCTCGTTCACCTCAATAAAATCAACTTTTTTAAATGTAAGTTCTCTGCTCTTCCTGTAGAAATAATCAAGCGGCTTATCCTGTTTCAGTAAAGCAGCAAGGAAATCATAATGAAGAGTACAGGATTCTAGATTGCTATGAAAATATTCTATAATCGAGTCCTTAAATCCCCTCTCCCGATAATCATCAAGGTTTGTCTGCGCCCACTCTGCAGCCAGCTTATCGTATAACTGTTTCTGCACATCGAAATAATACCTATCGTATTTCCCGTCAAGAAAATCCTTTATATTTTCAACTACTTCACCAGTGTGGATAATGGAAGTTGCGTAGAATATACCTTCATCAAGCACAATCTGACTGTTGGATACAATGTTTCCATCCGCCCTCCTACCCAGACTTTCATCAACTATATAATCGCCATTTTCATCCTTTGATATGGGGTAGTTATATTTAAATACCCCCAGATCCACATCAGCTTCCGATGATATTAACAAAGCGGTGCTGAAAACCTGCGCATTGTTGTTTATAAGTACAATCTCTGGTTTTTCCACTCTAGTTTTCTCCTTTCAAATACTTTTCGATCTGGAATATACCTTCCAGCGGTACCACCGTAAGCCCGATTCTGCGAGCGTACACCATCTCCGATCTCATACCATCAGTGACCGTATCGCCACAAACGAACATGATGCTTGCTTTCCTTATAAGCACCCTGTTCATCTGCATCGCATCGCTTCTTTCTTCAGGTATGTTATCATCCATAAACTGCGGGAACAGCAGGTGCGGTGCAAACGGAGTGTACCCGTGTTCATACACGGACCTCGAATACTCTATCGCTTTCGCTGTATTGCTCTTTATATTCCCCTTGTAAGGTGAACATATATATGCTATTGGTCTCTTATACATCTTAACTTCTCCTTTATAAAATAAATGCCCGTGTGCCGCCACAAACGGCGACACATGGGCACAACATCGTTACTGTTACTGCTTTTCCTATCCTTCTAATCCTAGGACACAGCGCCTTCAGCCGCTTCTTCTCTAGGCTTGAGCCCGGAGATAAAGTCAATTTCCTTTATCCGCACCTTCAGATTTGCCCTGGGTTTACCTTCTTTGTCAATATACGCCCTTATAAGCGGTATCCCCTTGATACAAACCTGCGAACCTTTTTTCAGCCGATTATTGCAGGCAACAGCCTGTTTGCCGTAACTCACAACTTCAACAAAAGTAGTATCGTCATTTCTGTTATTGACAGCTACTGTGAAGTTGCAGTAAGTGTTCTCTTCTCTTTCGTTGAACACAGGATCCTTCGTCAAATTACCAATTCCTAAATACTGATTCATAATGTATTTTCCTTTCAAGTTTTGCTTTCTTTATTTCTGCTTTGGTTTGTACACTGCAGGCCTGACCTTTGGCCTAGGATCATGAAACTTGCCTTTGGCAAAATCCTCAATCGACATGACCGAAACATGAATGTTCTCTTCGACCTGCTCTCTTGTAAACTCGAGCGGTGTCTTGAAGAACTCCTTATACTTGCTGACCTGCTCATCGGTAAGCGAAGCCGTCTCGCCCGTCCCGTTATCGCCAACAACCAGGAAATCGCCGCAGATTATCTCGTTGCCAACAAGCCTATTGCCTTCCATCCCGTTTATCTTACCTTCTTCGTTCAGGACGGCGTTTGTATTATCATCCAGCCGGAAATATTCAATATACCCGCCCACCAGCCTTTGCATTCCCTTCAGGCTGTCTTCGAGCATTATTTCCTTCGGCTCTTCATGTACAGGTATCAGCAGTGCTCGTACTATTTTTTCATCCATCACTACCTCTCTTTTTCCTGACTCTTTTGTTTAGCCAGCTCCTCAAGCGTTTTGTTTCCAAGTTCCTTGTCAATTCTGCTTATGATATCGCTGCTGCATTGCTGCACAACTTTTAGTGACGTCTTTAGCTCATTTACGTCCCTGCCGCTGCTCCAGCCTGCAATGTATCCAAATGAATACTCTGAAGTATCAATTCCGTACCGGCTGCACACTACGTAAGCTATCGACTCTGCCTGTACTTCTCTTTCCTTTCGGTTGTAGTCGCTGTCTTTCCCATGCAGCTTTGAATGCGCTATCTCATGCACAAGCGTCTTCAACGTCTGGCTGTCGCTCATACCCGGCTTTATTGCAATGTACTTATCCTCCAGGTGATAATACCCTTTTGAATTTCCGCTAACAGGCTTATCAAAATGTACGGGTATATCGGCAACTTTGCTCGCTGATACTATCGCTCGCTTAATAGCCTCCGAGTTATCCTTTAGATCCCTCACAAGAGTCGGCAGCTCTTTGCCGTGCGTTTGGCTTACATCAAATACATTGCCTATCCTGAACGTCGTACCTTCATACTCCACGTTTTCGCTATTTCCGTCACCTTTATCCACTTGCTTCTCATACTTATACGGGATAGGCACGAGAACCTTTATGCCTTTTTCGCCTTTGCCTATACTCCTTCCAAGCCTTTTCCATGTCTGGAAGCTAGCCACATGACTCGAATCAGGACGCTGCGAAAGTATCAATATCGTATTGTTGATACTGTAATTGTGAAACTGGGCGTACGTCTTCAGGAACTCTTTATATTTCTCGCTTGAGAAAATGCTCGTTACACCTTCTTCGAGCTTTTTTATCACGTCTGCTTTCTCCTGTTCCTTCTTTTTGATATACTCCTCTTTTGTCAACTCGTAATTTACTGCTTGTTCTGCCATCAAACTACCTCCATCCTTATCTTCTGCGTTTGTTCCTAATGTACATGATCACTATCCCTGCAATAACGGCCAGCACAATAGCCAGCCCCAGTATCGTCTTTAATTCCATTCATAACCTCCTTCTTGTTTATTACTGCATGCAGTGCAGCTGACACTTCAGGGTCAAACTGTTTGCCTGCGTTCTTTTCAATAAAGAAAAGGGCATCGCTCCGCTTCCATGCAGGCCGATAAATCCTTTCTTCAATTAACGCTGAATAGACATCTGCCGCTGCAACAATCCTTGCAGCAAGTGACACTTCATCGTATGTTTTTCCCATATACCCGGTTCCGTCATATCTCTCGTGATGGTTAAGCGCCGCTTCTGCAGCCAGATTCAAGGTTGTGTCGTTGTAGCGTGATAAGAGCTTACTGCCGAGTGTTGTATGTTTCTTGACCAGTTCAAATTCTCCGTTGGTAAGCTTACCCGGCTTCTCCAATATGCTTTTCGGAAGGAGTGATTTTCCAACATCGTGACAGATACCGGCAATTAATACTTCCAGCGCTGAAGTTCTATCCAACCCTAGCTCAACTGCAATTTCCTTTGCCAAAACTCCTACCTGCAGCGAGTGCATTAGGGTATCATTCCTCATTGTGCACCTTCTTTCTTCGGGCAAAGAAAAACACCAGCCCGGCAAGAGCTGATGCTGCACTCCCTATTGCAATCGGTATGTTGTATTTATCTCTATCCAATCCAAGTTTTACAAACACGGAATTTGGTACCACCACTTCGCAAGGTATTTCTATGCTATTCTTATCGCTAATTACGAACTTTTTAGGTGCAGCGGGATAATAACCTTCCGGGACTGTGGTTTCCTCCAACCAGTAGCTGCCTGTCGGCAGACCGTAGACAATTGCCTTACCATTTTCATCAACCTGTATTTCTTCTATAACGCCCTCCTTATCGTATCTGTAAGTACCATCCTCGTTTTGGACGAACTTCATTGTCAGCAGTCCCAGCCATTTCTTTACCTTGAAACCTGCTCCTGTAAGCGGTGTGCTATCCTCATATACAACCTTAGAAATCTCAAGCGCCGTAGGTGAATTTGTAATTTTAGTATCACCAATCACGATCCCGTATTCGTCAATTGTAAATGTCCAAACTTGCTCCGATAAAGCGTACCCTTCCGGCGCTGCAGTCTCGTGAACTGTATATGTACCTGCGGGCAAATGTGTTATAAGTATCTCCCCTTTCTCATCAGTTACGCCTTTATAAACGCTGCTGTTCCCGGAATCAAATACTTCGATTGTTGCATTCGGAACCGGCCTTTCGTCTACAGCATCAACCTTAAAAATAGTAACTTCAGTAGGTGCGTTTACCATAACGGTGTCACCAACCACGCTGCCATCCGGCATTATTTCAAACTCGTAAACACTGTCGTCAAGCACGTACCCTGCGGGTGCAATAAGTTCAACAATCCTGTATTTGCCTATCGGTAGTTCATAGATCTCTACCACTCCATATTCATCAGTTGTTCCTTCAAACACAACGTGTTCATCTTCGTTCCATATCTCTATGCATGCACCCTGAAGCATTTGTCCACCAATATCAGTTTTTGATATTGTTACTCTGGTTGGCTTGTTTGTAACTGTACACACGTACACCAGCTCTTCGTCATCACTAATTCTTTGCTCAATCGTTGTATGCTCCAGTACAAACCCTGCAGGAGCCTGAATTTCTATTAGCGTATAGCCGCCAACAGTCAATAACCTTGTCATAGCTTCCCCTTCCTCGTCAGTAGTTATTGTTTCAATCAATTCACCTTCCTTTCTCAGTTCAAATACAGCACCTGCAAGCGGTCTTGGGTCGTTGTTTTCATCCACCTTAACTACCTTAATTCGCTTATATATCCTCTCATCTGCAAACTCCACAGTTACGAGACTGCCGCTGTCATCGACAAAGAAATCAAGCGGTTGATCATTGCTCCAGTAACCGTACGGCGGTGTGCGCTCGTATAAGGTGTAACAGCCATAGATAAGCGGTTCCGGCAGCGTTATTGTTCCGCTTTCATCTGTTGTAAAAGTATCGGTTCGATTGCCGTCTATAGTTTGAATAACCAACTCTCCGTTGCAATCTCGTATCTGGAACTGCGCTCCGGATATTGGGATAGCTTCGCCTGTGGCGCTATCAACTTTTATGATTTTAACTTGAGATCTGTAAACGTTATTAACTATTTTGTAGCTGTATACTTTTCCGTTTTCAGCAATAACAACCTCAAACGGTTCGCAAGTCTTATACCCCCTAACTGTCTGTGTTTCCGTTATCGTATAAGTTCCGTACGGCAGAAGTATCGAAGAAGCAAGACCGTCTGAATCTGTAACAAGTGTATCTACAAGCTCGCCTGTGCTACTATGTCTTATTTCAAACACAACGCCTTGTAAGGGAGGGTTTAGACTCTGAGTTTCCCATATCGCAAGCCCTTCATCTGCATACTTTTCGATTGAAATTATTCCTTTAATAATTTGGTTCGGGATTGTAAGTTCATAGGTATTGACACCGAAAGTTTGCTCTTTGTATTCAATATTAGCTGTATATTCATTCGGATTGAGGATGTATCCTTCGGGAGCAATGATTTCCTTAACCGTGTAAGTACCAAGGGCAAGCGCTTTTGTTGTTGCTTCACCTTCAGATTCTGTCGTCACCGTATCAACAACAATACCTTCACTGTCCCTTATTTCAAACACAGCATCGTTCAACCGTTCTCCTGTTTCTTCATCTTCCTTTATTATCTCTATATATCCGATTGCATCTGACGTAAACGATATGCTGCCGAATGTAACCGGTCTTACAGTGTCTACAACCGGGACCACCATGCTCTGCTCATCTCCGCTAGTATCAAACCAGTACATGTTTACATTTGCCCTCGTATCGTTGCCTGTAAGAAACCCGGTCAAATCGAAAGCCTGTCCTGAAAGCGATAGAGGAGCAGATATATTGAGCACATCTCCATCGCTACCTGTATACCCGCTTATCAATACATCCTCCGGCAGTTTACTCTCGTCAATCGTATAGTTTCCGTTTAGGTTATAGAATTCTATCTTCGTCGCACCTACGAGTCGGTCTACCTCAAGGCTCAATTCAACATTTGACGGATTAGCTGAAATTCCGAACGTTGGCTGAACTGTGTTCCTTGCCATCTCAACAAGCGATACCATGAAATCAAAAACGTACTGGTATCCGCTGTTCGCTCTTACATTGCTCCGTGACAAAGTCATGAAGTTGTACCCTATACCGTTTTCAGACAACCACGCACGAATTGCGTTTGCAGTTGCGTACCGCGCTTCGTTATCAGTCATGCCCCCCGTTTGATACGGGTATCCGTTTTTTAGTATTATCAGCAGTCCGCTATATACATTCGATGAGTAAACTATGTTTGGATCAAATTCACTATAGCTTTCATCACCCGCAGGGCTTCCTGCCTTATGGTCAAGGCAGTACGCAACCTCGTTTGTCTCAGCTACCCAATGGTGCGGTGTTCTAAGATCTTTCCAGCCATCGTACGACAAGTACTCAAAGTAATATCCGCCTTCATCATATGTACCGCTTTCGATATGCGGATTATCAGGCGGTATAGCATACGCTGTCGCAGACCCAAGCAGCAGTAAAAGAAGCATCAAAACTGCTGCTGAAATTCGTTTCTTTATCATCTGTATTCCTCTCTCTCTTTTTACATACAAAAAGAGCCATCATTTTGATAGCTCTTTACTGTGCTTATTTTGTTATGTCGGTTAAGGCAGTCCTCTTACAACAAAGTATAAATACCCGTTGCAGTATACTGCGCCTATCCCAATTTTACTTACATCCGAAGTAGCAAGCTGACTCACGTGTGTAACAGCAGTGCTGCCTACCGTTGATCCGGGCATTGCATCGCTTACACGTCCTACCGCTTCACACCCACCCGGATTGCTGTCGTGAAAAGGGCTCCCTGCTTCAGCCATCTCAATTGCGTGAGCTTTGCAATCCGAGCTTATGCTGCTTACAAGCGCTGCTGGCTCAACTCCGTTTTCCTGCCTGATACTATTTATCTTTGCCATAGCAGCGTTTATAAATGACGGGCTCACCGCTGTTATCTCCGGCTCTGTTGCAGGCTCTGCAGTTGGCTCCGCTGTGGGTTCTGGCGTCTGAGTTGCCGCAGTTTGTTCAGTTGAATCAGGCATAGGCTTTAGTGTTGGAACCAATCCAGCGCTCTCTGTTGGTGTCGGCGGCGGCGCCGATGTTTCAGTTGGCGGCGGCGTTGGCTCTACCATGACTATCGGCGGCGCTGTAACTGTCGCCGCCGGAGCCGGAGAAACCGTTGGCGTGCTAGTTTCTTCACCTGTCAGTCCATTGCTTATTATTGCTTCAGGTTCAAACTTTGCTGCTTCTATGGTTTGTAAGGTGCATCCGGCTGTAGATATTATTGTAATCAAAATTAGTATAAATATAACTGTTTTCATATATGCCTCGCTTTCTACCTATCGGTTATCATATCATAAACTCTATCTAGTTTTCTCTTTTTTACTGCTTGGGCGCCCTATCCCTTTAAAGTTGTAATTGCCTCTCTTTACAGCATCAAGCTCCGCTTGCTTCGCCTTCTTATAATCCGGATGTTCTCTTTCCTTTTGTTCGCATTCCATACAAATCATCTTTGTGTCGAACATGCTCATAGTTGTGATGCTAGTTTCCTTATAGCATCTTTGACATCTTGCCATTTATCACAGTCCTTTCATAAAGTTTAGTACGTTCTGAGTAATCTCCCCAGTATCCATCTTGAGTTCTTTATCCTCAGCACTTTCCCGATTACCCATACTGTTCTCAATTCGCTTCATTCGCTCTAAGATAACCTGCAGCGGATGTGCTCCTGTCTTTTCTAATATAGCCTGCATCATGAACTCGTTACGTTTCCCTTTTGGTATCTCTCTTAGCTTCTCCCATGAGATTCGGTGCTCCTCTCTATTGAGGTCAAACCGAACCGAAAACCTTCGGCTGTGCTCGCTGCCCATTTACAACACCTGCTTTGCAAATATCTCGTATCCTTTAGCGTTAGCATGTATGTCGCTTATAATTTCAACCTTTCTGTTCTTCGGTATATACTTCCTTATTACCCCTACTCCTCCACCCAGCATTATGGTCGGTACTGCCTTTGTATCGAATCCCGATTCCTCAAGCACTTTTAAAAGGTTGTTTGTATACTTCCTGCCCTGTCTTCGTATTATGTCTTTTACTTCATTTTCAAGCGTGCAGTCTCTCTCCAGAAGTATCTGCTCAACCTGTGCCGGTGTGATTGACAACCCAAGCAGTCTTCGCACTTCTTCCTGTGTTTCTTCGATGCACCTTATAACCCCCATCTCAAGACTCCTGCATGTACTCGCATCCGGTATAGCGTTGTTAATAAGCATACAGTCCACTGTCCAGCTGCCTATGTCGACAAGTATTTGTGAAGGTTCTTTTGTTATCAGGTCAGGTTTATAAGCAACTGCTGTGTAACCCTGAGGAAACAGCTTTACGTCAATCACGCTTATCCTGTACGGTTTGCCCTCGAACTCATACCGAAGCGGGAAGCGTTGCTTAAGATATTTTTCAAATCCTTCTTTCTCTCTTCCAAAGGTAGTAAGCGGCAAACCTGCAGCAATAACTACGTCGCAGTTTCTTTCAAGATTCCTCGCTTCAATTTCCTTAGCGATGGCTGCTAATGTCAGTATGAAATAGTTTTCGTCTTCCGTCTTGTTCTTGGTCAGGCTTTGTCTGCCGCTTCCGCAGATGTAGTACCGGTTGCCGAGTTTCACAACTCCGGTTTTTGTAAAAGGCACATTTTCGCTTTCGACTACGCCTGATGCAAATACACAGTTCTTTGTTTTTGTCAGACCAAATCCGTGATCAATTCCTATGATGTTCATTTCGCTTCTCCTTTTCTTAAAATAAAAGAGAGCTGTCTACACAACTTGTAAACAACTCTCCTCGCTTTGTGCCAATTCGAATTTAGGCATATAGTATTAATTTTTTCAGGCTTCTAGCATGAGTCATTTTTTGAGCCACCTCCTCGCAAGCACACACCATATACGCAAAGCTGCCACAAGTCAAGACAAAAGTGCAACAAGTCATCTTGCGTGGTCAGTTTGATTCCGTTGCTCTTTTACGTTCAATTCAAGGCGCTGGAAATCAAGCACTTTCAGCACTTTCTCATATATCTCTTTATGCTCGTATAAAGGCCTTTTATCCCAGCCTCTGTCATAGCTTATGATTTCTTTACCGTCCTTATCACTGATTAGGAGTTTGCTGATCTTGCCTTTATCTATTCCGAACTTTGAAGGCTCCGAATACACTTTGGCGCTTACTTTATATCCATCAACCTCACCTTCAAACCAGTTATTTCCCATATAACTGAAATGATTGTCCTTTTGCGGCACCGCAAAATCGATGCTGTTGATGTTTATCTCCATATCGGCACCAAGCATTGATACTTCAATACCCATCTCGTTTTGAATTGTGGTTTTAAAAGCATCTAAAAGCTCAAGTGTAGTTTTATTTGCAAGTCCTTCGCAAAACACGTCAAGCCTGTCAACTATGTCTTCCATCTTCGTTTTCTCAGGTTCTCCTATCTTGTCCGTCATAAGCACAAATCTCTGTTCGTTAACCCTCACCAGTACAATCGATTTTTGTGTTATTTTCATTCGTTGCCTCCTTCATCTTGTTTTATTGTTACATATCCGTCACACGGTTCAATTAATATGTCTTTATTCGTGTCAATCCCTGCTTCGTCTAGCATGCATAACGGGATGCTATAACTTGATGCGCATTCGCTGCAGTTTGGATATGCGCATTTTTTGTCTTGGTTCATTTTCTAGTCCTTTCTTTTTTTGGTAATAAAAAAGCACTTGCTACAAGCAAATGCTTATACTTTCATTTTGTCTAATCTGTTCGTTTTTATAATTTTCTATATGGGTTAAAAAGACTTTATTTTAAGAACTGTATTAATATAAGCAAAGCACCGCCGAAGCGATGCTTTACTTACTGTATCTCTCTCTATATACCTATACTATGCATATTTTAAGGTTGCATTGCTCCAAACAATACGAGCCATGCAAGAATCGATTTAGCTACTAGGCTTAATACTATATATGTTCGCTCTCCATAAAGATAATCCTTCCATTTACCAACCTTTTTGTATTGCAGTATCATGTTTATCGGGAACGTGTTGAAAGCTACGAAGTATGTTCCTACGATTGCCCATACGAACCACGGTACCATGTCATAATTGCCTGTGCCAACCATGTAAGTTATTATTACTGCCCACGGAGCTAATCCGGCAATGGATCCCCAAACAAACGGTCCCCAATTGACTTTGCCGTCGTTTCGCTTAGAGTTTAACTGTTCCATCACAAGCCCGAAAAGGTTCATTGAAGCGTTGACTACGAATATCAATACAAGCGTGCCAATATCATAGATTCCAAACAAAGTAGAAATAAGAACAATCATGATTGATGAACTAAGCGCATACTCAAACCAGCGGAATTTATTTATGCCCTTTTCCAGTTCAGAATTATAAATTGCATTTAACTTTTTAGGTAAGGAAATCAATGCGTGTGCTGCTGCAGATATCAGAAGGAAAACTGCAACCAATATACCGAATGGAAGTTCAAATAGCGTGCGGCCGGCCGTTTCCAATGACTGAGTACTTACATTGTAAGTTATATAGAATTGTTTAATTTCCGGAGCAAATTCTGATATCTTTTGAATTACACTAGTTGCGAGTATAAGCATTATTATTCCTTGTACAAGATGAAGTGCACCCATTATTATGTTGAATCTTCTTAATTTACTTAAAACTTTTTCCATTTTAGTTTTCCTCCACTATTAATAATCATTATTGATAATATAATTATATATAATCTGTCGATTTAAACTGTGACAAAGTCACATATATATTATTATTTTTCAATTTAGTTTTGTCAAATTATTTTTCAGCTCTTCTCTTCGTTTTCTATATTTAATATAATGATATCCTTCTAAATTATAAGATAATACCTTCTTTATTTAAAAACTCTTTGGTTATTGTTAAGAGGTCTTCCGCTGCGTCTAGATCTAGTGCTGGAGGCGCCAGTTCTTCTTCCGTCGTCAAGTGGTAAAATATATCCGTCTTTTTTAACAGTTCTGGAGAAGTACCAAGATAATATAGCGCCTCGGCAGAAATTTCAGGAGAGGCCGAAAGCTTATTAATGATGTTCTTTTTATACCATTGATACCCTCTACCATTATCCTTGCCAGTCTCTGTCCGAACCATCCCAGGATGCATCGCATTAATTGTTACGTTGTAAGGAGCCAGCTCGTCGGAAAGCAAATGCATAAAAAGCAGTTGCGCCAGCTTGCCAGCCCCATATGCTTTGATTCCGGTATACCGCCGCTTTTTCCATTGAAGATCCTCAAGATCCAAGCCCCAAACCGCAAAGCGATAAGCCTCCGAGCTTACCAATAGAATTCTTCCTGTTCGGTCCCGCTGAAATTTTGGAATCAGCATCTTGTTAATGATTAAGGGACAAAGATAATGAATAGCAAAGTTAATTTCGAGACCAAAAGGAGATTCAGTACGAGATTTCAAATGCAAACCAGCATTATGAATTAGCACGTCGATCGACTTTTCTAGAGACAGCAGGTATTGTCCTACCCGTTGTATATCTGATAAAAGCGCTAAATCTGCAATGAGATATTCAACTTCCGTACCGAATTCTTCAGCTATTTCTTTTTTTACTGACTCAGACTTATCCGGATTTCTATTCACCATTAGGATATTAGCACCCATGGAAGCATATTTTCGAGCAGTATAGTATCCGATTCCTGATGTTGTCCCTGTTATTACTACAAATTTATCCCTAAAGGGATTTGAATTTTTTTCTGGACGGCGTTTCATATTCTTGATCATAGCATATATGTTTGACAATTTGTATTTGGGCCAGTATTTTCTAACTGCAGCATTCATAAAATCATTTCCTTTGTGGGTTTCTCAAGCTGTAATAAATTTTCTCTACTTTGAATAAATAAAAAGCAAAAGAACAACTATTTATTGCCTATTGTAATGTATTTGAATCTGTGATTCAATATAATAATGAAAACATACATTAAGACAAAAACCATCTTGACTGTTTTTATCGTCATCATGGCTGGGTTAATAGGGTTTGCAGTTATTTTTCAAGATACCTTTGTTGCTCTTTTAAAAAATCCCGCTTTTCTAAGACATGCTCAATTTTTGCATATTATTGCCATCTCTCTGTTCTTTGCAAATGCAATCGTTGGTATATTATGGGAGAAGCGAAGCTTTGCTACAGAAAACAAAGAGATTATTCTTCATACTTACAATACAGTAGCGTTTTTAGACTCCATGTTTTCATCTCCGCTAATCATTCTTTCTCTGATAAGCGGACTATCCTTAAGTTTCCAATTGGGAGATCTTTGGCATATTGGTTGGCTATCAGTCAGTTTTCTTCTCTTTTTACTCTCGGGCATTATCTGGATTGCATCTGATATACCTACACAATACAAGGTTAAACGACTTTTGTCCCAGATTAGCCCGGAAGATCAAAACCTTCCATACGAACTTGTCCGGCTTTTAAAACTACGCTGGTGGATTAGCTTGGCTGGTGTTTTACCCTTGGTTATTGTCTTTATTCTAATGGTATACAAACCTGATATTGCAGCTTTAGCGGATTGGTTCCATTAGCATTTATTTATATTAAAATACTATTTATTTTTATTCTCATCTTTATGTATATGTACACCTAATGAAATAGATTCTTTACCATAGCGGTGTCGAATTTCACTCACTGTTTTTTCTAACTTGTCAATCCTCTCCCTTTTTGAACCTTCTCCTAAATCAAAAATACTTAACTGCTCTCCTCCATTTTCAGAAACAAGGTTTATTCCTGTAACTGTGAGCATGCGTATTGGTTTGTTTAAATCCCATTGCTCTCTAAGTATTTGTACGGCTGCTTCAAATATCTCAATTATCAGGTATGTTGGTTGTCTAAGCTGCTTTTGCCTTGTGATATCTTTAAACTCCGGGTTACGTATAGTAAGTTGCACTCCGCTGCACTTAAGTCCGTTTTCTCTTAATCTTGTAGCAACGTCCTCTGCGAGCGGTAATACTTCTTCCTTAATATCATTTAAGCCTATAAGGTTATGACTGAATGTCATACCTCTGCCAATTGATTTTATATCCTGAACAGCATTTGATAGCTGCACTTCGCTATTATCCAGCCCATTAGCGTAGTCGTGCATAACGGCTCCGGATTTGCCAAATATGTTGATAAGGAGATTTTTATTTGAATCTGCAAGCTGACCTATTGTATCGATACCGATTTCAGCCAACCTTGCTTTAGCTGACTTGCCTACAAATAGCAGAGCTGATACGGGCAGCGGATATACTATTTCCTTATAGTTCTCCCTGCTTATAATTGTAGTCGCATCCGGCTTCTTATAATCACTGCCTAGCTTTGCAAATATTTTGTTGAATGAAACTCCAACCGAAGCAGTTAATCCGACCTCGCTCTTTATAGTTTCGCGTATCTTATCAGCAATTTCTTTACCGCTGCCTAAAATGTTTAGGCTCCCAGTTACGTCAAGCCAAGCTTCATCTATGCCGAAAGGTTCTACTCTGTCAGTGAAGCGATCATATATCTTGCGAACAATCTTTGAGTATTTTGAATACAAATCGTGATGCGGTGGCACCAATATAAGCTCAGGACATTTTTTCTTTGCTTGCCAAACTGTTTCTGCGGTTTTTATACCGTATCCCTTGGCTAGTTCGTTTTTAGCCAATATAATGCCATGGCGGTTTTCAACATTGCCGCTGACCGCCATAGGGACGTTCTTAAGCTCTGGTTTTAATAAGCACTCGACTGAAGCATAAAAGCCGTTTAAATCGCAGTGCAGTATAGTTCTATCCATTTAATTCTTAATTTTATATCCAAATACTATCGGATTACTCGCCATGTTCTATTTGCTTTTCTAAATATTCTTCACGTATTTTGACCTACCACCAGTAATGCTGCAGAGCCGAAAGTGAATTTTATTATTTATGCACCACTTTCAATTTTTACAATTCTGCGGGGGTGGGTTACCCTTCTCTTCACTTCGCTTGTCGTTTATAATCTCCATATGTTCCTTCGTAATAAGAGAAACATCATTTTCTTTTGCCCAGTTCACACAGGACTTCAGAACCGTATTGAGAAATACTCTGGGGACCTTTACGAGTTTTTCACATGCTTCTTCTGTGAACCTGACTTCAGGGTCTATCCGCTCTGATGCATACACAACCACCTGTACGTTCATTCCCGCCTTTTTGGGTATCGGCTCTTTTCTTGGTTTTCCTGATTTGGCGTACCAAAAATGCGTATTGTCTCTGTAGCCGTAATCAATTGGGATATCGGGGAACCCGCTGGCCTTTGTTCCATTCACAATTGTATCCCTATACTTCTCCTTCATCAATATCTTATCTATTCGAAGTATAAAATGAGCGCCCGTTTCGCTGGTTATGCCATTAAAATCATGATATGGCGGTGAATAGCTTTCCTGAACCTTATCATCTTGTGCATCGTCAAGCTCCCTCAGCCATGTGCATTCAAACACCTGGAAAGCCTCGCTAACTACCTTAGGCCGTTCACCTTCTGCTATACCTTCCTCCAATTTGAACAACAGATTCTTCATCTTTTCTTTTGGCTCGTCTCCCGGGTATCCGAGTCGAACCGCTTCTTTAAAATATTTACTTTTTGCTGTTATAAAGTTCAATGCGCACTTTGAATTATTCAATATATTCCTTGCAGTATTTGAGTTGTTTCTAAGGCAAAGCAGCATTGTATAACTTTCTTTACCCGCAACATAGTATGGGCTGCATAAGGAATATGAACCAATGCTTGTAAGCCCGTCTTCACACAGCGTTGAAACTAAAATTGTGGGCATCGGGAAAAATGCAGAAGTTTGATAAAAATTATCTACGATCCTTAAATCTCTAAAAGATGACATTTTACTTCTCCTTTAGAAATAAGTCTTAATATATACGTGTTCTTAACTGAATATGTTATTTGGCATAATTATAGTTTATGCCGTTGCTCATTAATATAATTTTATATGATTAGCCGTATCAACATCCTCAAGAAATAAAATATCTTTGATCAAAACCTCTATAACACGAACATTTTTATTTGAGGCTAGATTAACAAGTCTATCGTGCTTATTAATAAGTTGCTTTATTAATTTATCTGTAATTTCTCCGGCTTCAATTATAGAAGCTTGACCATTTATAGTTAAAGCTTTTGTCTGAGAAGTTTCATCTTTTTCACTGTCTCTGGTGTCTACTAAAATACTTACATTCTTGTTTCCAACAATATTAAAGTATTTTGTGCTATCCTTTAGCGTAAGCATATACATTTTAGTGCAGCTTTCATCACATATATATAGCATTAAAGAAGCATCAGGTACATTTTTGCTGCATGTACTCAGAACACATAAACTGTTGTTCAGCAATATTTTTTTGACTTTAGATATCATAAATTAACTCCTAACACTTATCTGCTACTATAATTATAACATTATGAATATCTTTACAGGTTGCCTTTTGCTCGCAGTTCCATTCTATTTAAAATCCTTCGCAGACGTGGGCGATTGTATCTCTGCGCTATTATACATGGAATATTAACTAATATCCCGTATAAAAACATTATAGGAATCACGATTGGAGGAGCCCAAAATCCAAAGATCCAAAACGGTAATATAGCAATCCAATGTACGAACTCAGCACGTTTGGATTCTAATATAAATTTCTTAATATACTCAGAGTTTTTACTTTCCAACCGCTTTTTTCGAAATCCCCTCTTATGTACAGCAGCTCCATCTGGCAGGAGTTCTTTCCATTTATCTATTTTAAATGTTCTTCGATAAAAAGAGTCAGATTCAAATTTAAAATCTTTGAATAATCCTTCATCTTTGAAAAAATAATCGGGCATACGGTTTCCAATTAGTGCTGCACCCCCTTGAAATACCGCCCATCCTACAATAAATGATGTAATCATCCAAAAGCTCGACAAGTAGAAGATTTGCATTTTTTCATCCTTCGATTATTACTGTTTTTTATTATAACACTTTTTGATAATCAATATTCTTTCTGAATAAATTAGTATTAGCTTAATATCGAAAAACGGCAAATCAAATAACGAAATATGTTTATTTGATTTGCCTAATTTTCATATATGATGTATCTAAGCTTTTTTTCTCCAATATCTCACTGCTGCAATAACAGACGATATAACAAAAAGCAGGAGCGCAACGCAGACTGTTATTATAACTCCCATGTATTCTCCGTTAAATCCACTTGAAGAAAGATGTTTTATAAGTATTCCAGCATAGGCCCAAATAAAGACTAGACCGTAAAAAGTATCTTTTTTTACAAGTGTAGTGGCTATTCCAATTATTGCAGCTATTATAGCTATGATAATCATCCATACAGGTTGAGATAATCCGTAACCTCTTAAATTGAAACTTACTAACATTGTAGCTACGTTGCCAACAGTTGCAACTGTAAGCCACCCAAAATAAATGCTAAATGGTAACCTTACAAACCACTTTTCTTTACATTCAAGTTTAAACTTATTGATTCTAATATAAATCACAAGAAGGCTAATAAATATCGCAAGTATCAATATCATCGAAAGCCATATTATCTTATAATGCCAGGAAAATATCCATGCTGCATTAAATACACAAGAAAAAATAAAAGGAATTCCAATCTTTCCAATTAGCTCGTTATTACTTCCTTTGAATACCCCTAGAGTATAAAGTATAAATATAATTAGAAGCACATATATCAAGAACCATATCATAAAGGTTATAGGTGCAGGGGCAAACAGGTTTGGATAGGAATCAGAAACTTCTCCAGAATTGACTCCGCCTATGGGGAGTATGTTTGCTAACATGTTAACAACCAACATTAGCATTAGACCAATTATCATAAGAATCTTCAGAGCAACCAAATTATTATTTTTTTCCATAACTAACCCCTTTCAATATCTGCTGTATTTTTCTGTATTGTATCATAAAAATCAAATAATAGACAAATATGAAATCTACATTTGATTTAAAAATTTTAAACTATAAATCCAGCAGCTATTGTGGCTATTACGATTAGCGGGACAGGTATCTTTTTAATAAATAAAAGTACGACGGTTATTACCATAACAACTATGTTTGCAAGTGTAAATCCACTTCTTTGCATTAGTATGACCGCCGCTGCAGTAATTAGTCCGCTTGCAACAGCTGATATTCCCTTCAAAGATATTTTTATGCCTTTTATGCCTTTAATACTTTCCCATATAGGATAAATAAAATAGATTAAAAGAATACCGGGCAGGAATATCGCTGTGCCACCAATTGCAGCTCCTAATACCTGAGTAAATATATTTCCGCCTCTAGCTGCCATTCCACCTGCATAGGCGCTGAAACTAAACATAGGGCCAGGTAATCCCTGGACAAGTCCGAATCCAGTTAAAAACTCCTGGTTTGTCATGTACTGATTGACTTCAACTAAGTCGCTGTACATCATAGGCACGACTACTTGTCCGCCGCCGATTACCTGGTACCCAAACCTGTAGAAACTTTCAAATATATGAAGAATCGTATTGTTCCATATAAAGGTTAGGAGCAGGCTTCCAATGGCAATAATACCGAATATAATTAAATAACCCCAGGGTGGTTTAACTTTTACTTTATTCCACAGCTCTTTTTCTTTTGATGCTATAACACTTACAGCCCCGCCAATTAACAAGACCAGTGGATATATCCAAGGTTTATGAAGAAAGTAAGTTGTGATTCCGCCAAATAGAAACAGCAAAAAAGTAACCTTGTCTTTAATAACTTTTCGTCCTATTCTATATGCTGCTGAAATTATAAACCCTACTGCCATCGGACCGATAAAGCGTAGAAAGTTCTGAGAAATATTCATTCCTGATAGAAAAGCGCTCAGGAAAGAAAGAATGGTCATAATAATAAGAATAGGCAGAGCCCAAACTAGGAATGTAAGCAGTGCCAATAAAGGCCCGCCGGTTTTATACCCAATAGCTATAATTGTCTGCGTGCTGCTTGGGCCGGGCAGAATCCCTGTTAATGCTATCAGTTCAACCATTTCTTCTTCGGTTAAATATTTTTTCTTGATAACCATTTGGTCTGTAAAAACGCCATAGTGGGCTTCAGGCCCTCCGTAAGCTCCGAGAGAACAGATTAAGACATCCTTTAAAAAGGATCTCCATTTAATAGATTTATTATCCACTGTGTTGTTACGCATCAAAAATTACCTCGTTGATAAAATATTCTTTTACACATTTATACTTATATATTATATACTTTTATTTTATTAAAAAGGACTGTTTTTATAAGTTTACTTAAACCTCTAACTTGAAAATGTACAGTATTATCTTCAATGTTCCTATATTCAAGCATTATATCTCTCTTTTATTTCAGTATTTAGAGTGAAAAACAGGAATTTTAAAAAGATATAATCGCAAGAGAGTTATTCTACGCATAGTTGTTTCAATCCACGCACCCACGTGGGGTGCGTCTTTATTCACAGAACGAACAATCATTTAAGTAAATTCAATTCAATAACACATTCGAGTGAGTATAAAGGGTCTTATAGACTGTGTGTAGTAAAGTGTATCTGAACAAAGTATTGCCGATGTTTTGTTAACACAACCTGCCAATATAAGTAAAGTTACCGCCAATAAAAGAGTTTCAATTTTTTCATTCATTTACCTTTGAACTATTTTAACACAAACTGAGCGATTAATGTTTTATAATTACTCCTTGAAGATTCAAATTAGATTTCAATAATCAACACTCAGAAAATATATATGACTCTTCAACTAGCACCTAAAGCTAAATAGCTGGTGCTTTGCTTTTTTCTTCTTGTGGATACTTTTGGAAGTATTCCGTCAAAGCTTCTTGGATTGTCTCCTCAAATTCCTTTGGTGTTGTATCAGGAGGAAAGAAGTATCTTATCGCTTTATATAAAACTTTTATAGCTTTTGGCGTTTCATGGTTTTTTTGTACAATTATTTTATCAATTTTCTCGTATGTAAGTTTATCACCTTGGCTTGTCTTAAGAAGTTTATGTGCAAAAATCATTTACGCTGGCTATTAATCAGATGCCGAAGTATTTTTCTTTCTCCTCAGATGTCAGCTTCAACGTACTGGCGACACTTTTTATTATCCTGCCCCTGTAGTCATATTCATGAAGCACATTGCTGATAATTTTCAGAGCCGCATCATACGTTAAGTTTGAGTGCCACTTCTTTCTGTCACGAGCTACGTCGTTCCGCAGCTCGTCCGCAAGCTCTTCAATACGTAGCTGCAGGTTGTCTTCTGTAAACACGTTATTCAACAGATATCCGAAACGGCTCAAAAATTTGTCCCTGAATTCAGGATTCTTGATAAGCCCTTTCAGGAACATAGCATGCTGGTTATGGCTGTTATACAGCCACTCAAAGTTGTTTATCGGCCATCTTAGCGTAAAATCGAGGTCGAACAATGCCAGCCGCCACTTACCGTCTCCCTCGCTGCTTCGTATATACCGTACGTTGCCGCTTATATCGTTATTTCCGCTGCATGCCTCAAAAATATACCAGTCGATAAGGCTGTCCAAGTCTATCTTAGACTCTACATACTCATAGTTCTCTTCTATTCTCATGTCTTTGTTATAAACGAACGACATAAGCTCATATAGCTCAGCATCTTTTTTTATCGGCCCTTTCAGAACCTCTACACTGTCTATGGAAACGTTGTAATGAGCTGCGTAATAGTCGTCGCCCAGCCGCTCTTTGATGCAGTATATCCCAAAAAACTTGCCGTTTATGAATAAAAGGCAATACCTATAGTGCTGTGCCAAAAGCGTAGGTGACTCTTCGAGTGCAATAGATGAAAAAATCTCGTCCCGGAATATAGTATGCATTGAATCCTGGCCTGCCCGGAACACAAGTGATTTGAACTCATTCACGTCACATCCTTCAAACATATCATAACAAAGGCTTTTTTTACCGTAAATGCTTCTGAACCGTACTTGAAACGATTTTTTTGAACTTACAAGCCTTGTGCCTCCGCCGAACAGCGAAAGCCCGCAGTCTATGGAGAATCCTTCCCCCTCGGGGTCAAAAAATTCTATGTGCGCATCCTTTTCCCAGTCTTTGAACGCATTGTTCGAAGAATATATGCCGGTCGAAGTTTTCCAAAGATCCGAAGGATTTGCCGAAAGGCTCATTATGGGCAGTGTGTTTCCCTCATTGAGAAAAAAACTCAGCGTTGTAACGCTGCTCTTCATGCTCCCTTCATTGTATGTTATTGCTCTGACGACGGTCGAGCTTGTTATCGTGATGGGTTCAGTATATTCTTTCGATTTGCTGCTTGGCCAGCTCCCATCAGTAGTGTAATATATGTCGCCGTCTGCAAAAAGTGGTATGGTCAGCGTTTGTTCTTCATACAGCCCTGCTGTTGTAGTTGAATAGGGAGCGCCGCTTACGGCCCTTACGCCGTCCTCGTTCTGTTTGCCCGGCGTCGGTTCGGCAAAAATGAAAAGCCCGTTCTGCCCGTCCATCCTACCTGCAGAAGCGTTTGCGGGTATGTCACAGAGCAGCATCCTGTCACATATATCACCGTTTTTGTCATACAAGAATAGTGTTTCAGTTTCCGAGTTCAGAGAAAAGTTCGTATGCGCATACTTCTCTGTCGAAAGCGACTCGTCACCAGAGCATAAAAACACTTTATACTTTCCCGGCTCAAGCGTGATCTCAGGCATACGCCAAAGTTTTTTGTTGTCAGGGTCATCAGTCAGATAATAATCAGAAAGCAGGAGAGGATCATCACCGGTGTTGATAATTTCTACCCAGTCATAATGCACACCGTATGCTTGGGCAAGAACACTGTCATTTGCGCTCATTACCTCGCTTATTATAAGCTCAGATTCCACTTCCAGCGATTCCTGATATGTAATATAGCCTTCCATGCCATTGGCATAGCCGGGAGAAGAATATGCCGTGCTTTCCAGTCCGTCCTGTGTCCTTTCAAGAGATCTGTCGGGCTGTGAAGTTTCATAAGACACAGAATCGATTATATAGCCTGTCGATGAAGCCAGCGTCAATGTGCCGGAAACTGACGGCAGTTTGAAGTCTGCGTGCATCTCATCTTTTTTATCCGTTTCCTTGCCGGAAGCAAAAATAATGATGCTTTCGCCGCTTTTTACAGTTATGTCAGGCAGCTTCCATCCGAAAATTTCTTCGGAGTCGACAGAAAGCCAGCATCCCGAAAGCTCTAAGTCGCCCGAAGAATCGTTACTAAGCTCTATCCAGTCGGAAAAATCTCCGTCAGTATCCATTATTCCGACAGTATTGACCGGCATAAGCTCACTTATTGTCAGGCCTTCATATTCGTTTTCTTCAGGCTCGGTCAGCATTAGGCCGGGTGATGAGAATTCGGAAATTACATAGCTGTCGCCGTCAAGCATGTATGAATTGTTTTTGGGCAGCTCTGGATATTCAAGCACACAGACCAGCTTTCCTTCCGGGCTTGTAAGCAGAAGCGTTTCTCCTTCGCTTGAAAGTGAGAAATCCGTGTGGATTTCACTGTCCTTATACTCTGCATTCTTTGATGCATATATTATAACGCTTTCTTCCGGCTCAAGCAGATACGAAGGAAGCGTATAACCGGCAAGCCTAATCGGATCGTCCGATATATGATATCCGCCGATGTTTATCTGCTTCTCCGAGGTGTTGGTCAGTTCTATCCAGTCATATCGCTCGCCATCTGCCGAAACGATGCTTGATACATTTTTCGCCATAAGCTCTGTTATCACAATCCCGTTGTCCGCTTTAATTGATCTAACGAACCCTTCTCTTCCCGCTTCGCTGTTTTCGAAGCCCGGTGTTCCGGCAAAAAGTGTTCCCCATTGTCCGTTTTGCATAAATACCATAGCTTCGTTTTTTGAAAGGCCTTGAGTCGTTACACTGTCAATAACTGCTCCCAGATAGTTTTTCAGTATGATTTTCTCGCCGCCGCTGCGTGATATGGAAAAAGGTGCATAAACAGCCCTGCCGGCTTCGTGCACCTGATTGCTTCCGTCGCAAGACACGACGAGATATCCGTTCGCCGAAACAATAGTACCGCTATCAAACACCAGCCCTGGTGAAAGGTTATAGTCAGTAAGCTGATACCCGGAGATATCAACGTCAGAGTCAGAATCGTTGTATAGTTCAATATAGTCACAAAACACTCCATCAACATTAGGGCATGAATCTGATGTCGGCATTATTTCATTTATCCGCACCGGCGAATGTGCAGTGCCTCCGCTAATCGGAAAATAAAATACGGCAAAAATAGCGATTGCGGCAAGAATAACTATCAGCACAGGTATGGATATGAATTTTATTAGTCTTGACCTGTCTTTTTTCAGTTTGTACTCAAATAAATCGTCAATATTATTTTTTTCGCTTTTTTCCTGCTGTTCGAGCTCTGTCCCCTTCAGCTCTTTTTTGCTGTCTTTGCCCATCTCAGCTTCCTTTTCGTCTAAATTCGGTTTTTATTACTGCGGTAAAATATCAATATAATACATACGAAGCAGGCTCGTCAATTATACAAACAGCATCCCTGGTTTTCCTGTGCACACTGGGGCTGTTTATCTCATCGCCCATAAAAGCCATCTGCGTTGTCCCGCCTCCGTCAAGGTTGAATGCAACGCTGCAGCCAAGCTCATACATCAGCATAGACAGGTTCTGTATTTCAAGCCCGTCGGAGTATCCCGGCTGACGACCGTCTACCGTAACAAAGGCATAATGCCCCGGTTCAAAATACCCTATAGCTGTCCGTGGGTTTATACTGTCTACATTTTTTGAAAAATCGAATTGCGTCATAGGCTGACCGTCTTTTAGCAGCATCGGCCCGAATGTCCATATCTGCCATACTTCATCTTTCATTGCTTCTATAGATTCTTCGCTGTATTCTTCGTTTGAAAAGGTCTGCATCGTACCGTCCTTATACATCACAAGTATATCGCACATAACTTCGTTTCTGTACAGAATTCCATCACGCACGACGGGGCCTGAATTATTTGCACAGTAATCACCGTTTATCGCAACAACTGCACTTGTTTCTCTTGCAATATCATATACAAATTTGCGCTGTCCGGTATTGAATCCGTCATCAGAGAACGGGGAAACAAAATACTTAATGTCAGTTATGTATATATCCGCAAAATAGTATGTTAAACCTTCTTCTTTAACAGTGTTAAGAGTGACGTTAACGTTCTTGCTCATATATATATTTCTCTTTTGGATAACTTCGCCGTCTGTGAATTTACCGGTGAATTTTTCTCCCCACATATTTGACTGTGTTGGAATAGGCGTTAAAATCGGGGGCTGTATCGGTGTTTGCACAGGTTCCGGCGACGGTGACGGGGGGGCAGACTCCTCAACAGGCGCCGTTGTTTCAGTTGTATTTGGTAATATCACTACTTCAGCTTTCGCTTCGCATCCGCAGAAGCAGATAATAAGAGATATTAATAATACTCCCCCAATACTCTTTCTGATGTTCATCCACTCACCACCGGTCATTTTTTACACCTTTTAAATATTAACACGCAACATGTATATAAATCAAGAAAGGGTAGTCAACACTTTTTCGGACAGTTTGCTAAGAAACGCTTGCTATAAGCCCCTGGTTCCAACGCACTGTTAAGGGTAGTTCCAAAATGTAATAAAAAGGCGGAACAAAAATAAATTGTTGTAGTGGCGGACTCCATATTCTTCTCTAATGGCCGTTCGACTCCCCTTTTGCCCCAAAAACGCCTAAATGCATCTCTCAACCTAAACACTAAAAAAACCCTTCAAAACGCCGAAAAAGCCCATGGTTATGGGCTTTTTCGGGGATGCATTTTTTTTGACTTCCAATGGTGGTACCTCCTAGGGGACTCGAACCCCTGATACTGCCGTGAGAGGGCGGCGTCCTAACCACTAGACTAAGGAGGCTTGTTTTTGCCTACATATTCTATCAAAAAGAGTGAAGTATAGCAAGTCCTTTTTTAGCTAGGCTTGTATATTGTCAAAAAGCTGTGCTTGACATGCCGTTTTTACAAACCATATAATAAACACAGTTAACCAAATTTTGTATCATAATATAATATTGGAAAGGTATAAAAATGACTCATAAGAGAACAAAAGAGTTTGATGCGTTTGGCCCCTGGATATACGAGATCGGAGAACAGCACGACTTCCCTCCTCTGTTTGAAAACTATAGGGAAATAGCAAAAGATGCACGAATGGTATTCAAAATACCCAGGCACATAGAACGGCGCAATGCAAACCCCGACATGCACCTTTACGATGCCGTAGTCGCTGTTTTTGAAACCTACCTACTGCTTTTATCAAGAAACGATTCAAATATAATCGAAACTCGAATCTATATAAATGATATTAAAGCGATTAGAGTAACTCAGTGTCTATTGAGCGGCAACCTCATCCTATATACAAAAGCAAAAGTCTATACTATAAATTATAACACTGTTTCACAAAACATTATTAAAAAAGCTGTGGATTCCATCAGGAGCCTGCAAAACCTCTCGCAACAAAAAATCCATCTTTCGCCTATGAATTACAGCATTAAAACAATTGAATATCTTTACGTTAATCTTATAAATGATCTTAAGAAAACAGATGAATATATACAGCTAATTGCCTATCAGCCAAATATGAAGATTTCCAGAAAAAAAGGTATCATAGCTCTTTTTCAAAGACATCCGAATCTTCAATGCAGTGCTTTTCTATACAATAAAAAAGAATTGATCATCATTTCAAGAACAACTGATTTCAATACACATGAGAAAGTAAGTTACGCCTATACCTATACTTATCTGCCTATAGTAAATATAAGCAGTATAAAAAGAACTGAATACCCAAATGACCCCGCCAAAAATGTACTGACTATACGCGTAGGCAACCACCTTTTCAGTGTGCTGTTCGATAGCACCGGCATAAATATCAAACAGCTTTATGAAGAGTTAAGATAAGAACGGCGCCAACAACAATTTGCATTAGCCGGCGCCGTACTCTCCACCTTCTTCAAAGTTTTATGCCACTAAGTGTTTCGAACTGTTTTTTCGATATTTTTTTTGAACGCAACAAATCAATAAGCTGGTTGAGTTTTGCATTTTCCATGCTCCATTCAAACTGATTACTCTGCAGTTCATGCCCGCTTTTCCACTGTTCATAGGCAAGCTGATCGTTTAGTCTATGGGCACCAATGCTTGCGCTGACGTTCTGGCTGTCTGCATTGTATTGGCCAGCAAGATCGGCGAGTGCTCTGTCCACCTCCTCATTATACTCTTTTTGCTGGAGATTGATGTTTCCAAGCTGGTTTGTTAGGTTGTTGCTTGCCATCTGTTCATGAGTCCTCGAAGTTCCACCTGCGCCGCTGAGTCCCATATTCGCCATGCTCTCCCGTCTTGCTCTTTCCTGCATCGCATTTGCTGTTGTCGCTTGGTTTATAAGGCTGCGATAGTCTGATTCCGACTGTTGTCTCTGACTGTTATAATCCCCCGCTTGCTTGTTGTATGCAGCCTCAAGCTGTGCCTTTTGGGCATCTATCAACTGTTGATACTGGTCTCCCGCAATATCATCAAAACTCGAAGCTATAGCTGCATTGTTAGATTCGTTTGCTCCATTCGCTACTTTTAAAGCTCCAATGTTTTCTGCACTATTTAAATCCGTGTAATTGATTCTGGATGAAATCGGTGCTTTTTGTAGTTTAGGTATTTTTTTGGAGTTGATTTTGTATGTTGACTTTTTATTATTGCTCCCATAGCTGTTTACAAATTCATCAAGCTTCATATTACGTTCAAGTTCTGTCACTTCATTTCCCCCTCTTTCTTATAGACTGCCAGCCTCTGCTCTATTAAATTAGAGATAAATTCAGCAACGTCGTCCGCATTGGTCTCAATAACCTCCAATGACCTCTCAGAAAGATCGCACAGAAACTGTCCTACCGCGGTTTCCATAACCTGCTTTGCCTCGTCCGCTGTCAGCTTGCCGTCTTCGTTTTTCTGCTTCAGACCTTCTACTACGTTTGCCCCAAGTCCGGCAACGACTCCGTCTGCAACAACCCGCGCTTCTTCGATTGCACTTTTTAACGCTTCATTTTTCGTCTTTTCTTTAATCCATACAAAAACTGTCCTTACAAGCGGTATAATAACGCCTGTAAACACTATCCCTATAAGAGCTATGAGTATCTCATTTAAATTCACCTGCATATGATTCCTCCTATTTTTTCACATAAAAAAACCCGCATCATATGCGAGCTTTGTCTACGCTTTATCTTTTGTCTTTTTTCTATCTCAGCTTGGCAACCTCGGCCAGCATCGTACGTTTATAATCACGTTCCATCAAAAGCGACGACATAAGGTAATCTGCCGTTGCCATGTTCATCGCTACGGGGATATTATAAAGAACAGCTATTCTTAATAGTGCCTTAACGTCCGGGTCGTGCGGCTGCGACTCCAGCGGGTCCCAGAAGAATATAAGAAAGTCCACTTCCAGGTCGGCAATAAGTGAGCCTATTTTTTGATCTCCTCCAAGCGGACCGCTGCGGTAAGCTCTCACAGGAAGGCCTGTTTCTTTGCTAACCAGTGTAGCAGTCGTACCCGTTCCGCATAAGAAGTGCCTCGAGAGCATATCTTTGTTTGCCTGTACCCAAAAAATAAGGTCTTTTTTACGATTGTCATGTGCTATCAATGCAATGTTCTTCTGTGCCTTTATAACGTGCTCCATATTATCCCCTTTATACTCATTTCTGTTTTAATTATACTGCACGCTTCCTCCTTTCACAACAAATATATTGAGCAGGTGCATCCTATCTCATAGCGCAGCCTGTTTCACCCGCATAAATTCTTTTTGTGTATTAGCCAGTTTGCATCAACCCAGCTTTCTTTAATAAATATACATCGTGGTTATGCAAAAACCTTTGGTCTTCCGAAATGCGTCCATGCGCTTCTTTTAAATTCTCGTCCTGCTTTGTGTGTGCCTGGCAGGTAAACAGAAGTCCTGTCATCTACACTATCGCATGTTATAACACCAGTATACCCGCTCATCGCTTCATACACTACGCCGTGCTCTCCGATTATACCCATATGCGTAATTTTTTCAGCGGAAGCAGACCGGTAAAACACAATATCTCCAGCTCTAAGCTCACTTTTTTTAATAGGCATACAATAGTCCGCATACACGCCTGCAGCAGTAGAATCCACAACCTTATCACCATATAGTTTAACCTTGTTAGCGCCATACCACCATAACCCGCTGCAATCCCATGCATGATGAATCGGGTATATCCACCTGCCCTTTTTCTCGCACTCATCAGCGATTTTTATCAGAAGCTCCAGTCTGCCGTTCGTAAAATATTCCGGATGAGCCCTGTTCCTTGCTTCGATGTATCTTCGGGTTATCCTTCCTCCTTCCGCTCCAAAGATATATTTTGCGTTTTCTCCGTCCACAGGCGTCGCTATCTCTCTCACTACCTCTAAAAAAGCGAGTACCTTCTCACCCAACTGCCCTTCATCTTCACCGACAAATTTAAAATACTTACCACTGGCGTTATAAGCATAACCGATCCCCCCCTGCCATAATATCTTTAAATACTCTTCGCTTAAGTCTTCGTCCAGAACCTGTACTGTCTCTCCCGCATATACGTTACCTATATCTTCATACCGCCTATAGTCACTACCACGTCCAGACCTTACGTTCACATATCTGTTCGCTGTACATGCTGCGATTCTAATCGGATCCAAAGCCGGTTCATAATGTTCACTAAGCAGACCAAGACTTGCTTTAAGCGTATCCGGACCAAATTTTCCATCAACACCTGTTCCGCCAAGCTTTGCCCCCTGTGCAGTAACAACCTGCTGCCACTGTTCAACATATTCATTATATTCCATTATTCTCCTCCATGTGTTACAGCATTCTTAGAGCATCCTGTTTTTTTTCGCAGAAAGCTTTTTTGAAATCACCGTTTATCCCATTCTGTACCATTCCATCCCCAAGGATAATGCACGTTGCTAAAGTCAGCTTAACAAGCTCCTTTGTCTCATCCGTCTTCTTCTCAAGTTCCATGATCTTTTGCTTGTTGCTCATCGTTGTCTCCACCTCTATTTTTGTATCAGCTTTCCTGTGCCTTACCAGCATGACAATACCGTTGATCATCAGCATTACAACGCCAACACAAACACCCGATATTACCGCTTCCATCAGCTCACCCCACCAGTCAACAGTTTCCATACAGCGTAGTCTACAGTTCCGTCTACGCTAAGTCCATTTTTCTTTTGGAACTCCTCTACGGCCCGTTTTGTTTTTGTGGTAAACTTGCCGCTCAGCTTACCTGCGAACAAGCCTAATACAGAAAGAGTTTTCTGTACCGCCCTGACATCATCGCCTTCCATGCATCTCTTTATCTTTTTCAGTCTGCGAGTGTAAACCGCTTCCTCTCGTTCAAAATCCAAATGCATCGGCCGGGCAAACTGTATCTTTTTAAGTTCTACCGTATCAAGTCTGCACATCCTGCCCTGCTTATCCTGAACAACTGCGCTTCCATCTCCCATATACACACCGATGCATCGGCCGCCTAGACCAAGTACAACATCTCCAGCTTTTTTATAATCACAATCAACATATCTGTATCCACCCTTGATTCCTCTCATTTTTAAATATTCATCTATAAAATACTCTGTCTTATTACTCATAGACTCCTCGGCAAAGCAGAGCAGTTTTTCCTTTTCATTTGCAGTTGAGCTCCACTCCCTTTCTTCTACTAAAAATTCAGAGCACTCAGGCTTTACTATACCAAGCATATATGCAATAATCGTTCCCTTATCCGTCTCACCCAATACAAGCGTTTTGACTCCGCAGTCAATTGCTCCAATAACATAATCTCCGTTCGTTCCGAATACTGAAACGGTCCTCTTTGCCTTCTTCATAAAATCCCTCCGCTTCGTTTATATCTTTTAATCCTAATCCGTCATTCTCATAACTCAAGAAGATAGTCTCTTATCAGCTCGTAATCATTCTCTGTACACTCACCGTCACGATCTACATCAGCACTGTTTTGCTCCTCTTGCGTCAAAATTAACAGCTCCTGAATATACAACCGAAGAAGTGCATAATCTGCCGTCGTTATTACTCCATCTTTATCAACGTCCCCAAGAAGACCGCCGCCTATGAATATTTTTTTATTAATACTTCCCTGAGTAGGAGCAACCAACAATCCAGTAACTTCCTTGTTTATACTACCCTCTATCGATGCAATTTGTATTTTAGTAACCCCTTTACTTAAACCGCCTTGTGCTGAAGCTATTCTAATTCCATACGGTATCGTGTCTCCAATATTCATATTTTTTCACCTCTTTATTCTTCATGAGTCATATATAAAGTACCTTTTGGGAAACTACCAGACGGAGCAGTTGCTGACGTCCCGAATATTATTGGTGCAAGTTGAACGCTTGTACAACCGTTAACATTTAATTTTAATGTATTATTCGCTTCATCATACGTAACTGTATCACCTGTTGCCAAAGTTATGCTTTGTATAGTCCCAAGTTTCGATTGTGTTACAGCTCCATCGGCGATCTGCGCTGCTGCAACAGCGTTAGCGGCGAGTTTTCCAGCGCTAACAGCACCATCCAAGATTTTGCTGTTTGTAACAGCATCATTTTGTATATGGTTCGTTCTTATTGCATCAGATTGAATTTTGTCATACGATACAGAGTTTCCAGCAAGCTTGGAATTGTTTACCTGATCATCTTTGATATGTCCAGTCTCTACTGAATTCAAGGCAAGCTTTGTATTGTCAATTGCGCTGTTCGCAATCATATTTGTTATGATATCCCCCTCACCAAAACCTTCAGTAACCGCCTGAGTTAACTGTTCCTTAAGTCTTTTAATCTGCATATGCACCGTTACTGCATTCTGCTCGACCAGTTCTTCGTCAGTATACGTTATACCGTCGATTGCAGCACTGCCTATTCTTTCTGCGCCGCTTTCACCAGGCTCAATGCTTTCCAGCTCATTGTTTAAAGTGTCGTTTATATGTTTTTTTACCTCATCCAACCTTCCCTGTATTTGTTCCCTTGCTGCGTCCTCACTTGCAGGTGTAGCTTCATAATACTTGTTTCTCAACCCATCCTCCGGATAGAATTTCATTTCCGAAAAATCCATACAACTCACCTCTTTACCTTTCTGCTTAAATAATATGTTATCCTCATCCCCGTTAGACCAAACCCCCTGTTTATCTCATTGCTCACTACTTTTACCTGTACATAAGATGTCATTCTCATTTTGATTTTCATTGCTAGTGTCTTTGTAAATTTTATTGTATTCCAGGTAAACGCTGCCCATGAAAAATTATCCCATCCAAAAGAGCGTATATCTACATTACGGCAAAAGTAACCATCCTTTTTCTCACTTCCCACTTCAACTGTTGCTTTAACGTTGCCTTCGCCCCGAAAGCTCGGATACAGCTCCATAAACGTTTTTTTCACGTTCGGTGCGCCTAAGTCGAAAGCTTTACTGTAGTAATACGAATCGTATGCCTTACCAAAATCATTCTTATTCTTGGTAAATTTAACGATCCCGCTGTCAGAAGCATAGCAAAGCCCATCATCTACGCAAAAATCATTTGCGTAGATACCGTCAAACACATACCATGCAAGCCTTCTCTGGGCTTTTTCATAATCAGAATAATTCGTATATGGCGTCTGTTCATAGTCCCAAAGATAAACTTTCGAGCCCGCTTTCAGCCAGTAATAACGCTCGAAATCTGTCGAGCATGCTCCGCTAAGTCCACTCTCTGAGAGTAGCAGCGAATTTATATTGGCAGACAGTGGTTTCACGGTGTTTTCCAACTTATTGGATGACGATATCAACATATGCACACCCTTTTTTGAATTACAAAACACCAATCTGTTATCAACAAGTTGAATACTACCCGGCATATCGCACCCAATGTTACTGTGGCATTCACGTACCGGATAATACACATCTACTCCGTCAAAAGAATAGCCAATAGCAAAAATCGAATCTGTCTTGAATATGATAAGCTCCCCCTCCATCTTTGCTGCAGCCTTTATCTCCTCACTGTTCTGATCAAGCAGCTCTTCACTGGTATCCGGAAAATACGTCATACCATAGCTCTGGTTAAGCCCCAAATCACTGCGCCAGAAGTTTAGCGGATAATCTTCATTACCCATTACGAAAACACGTGAGCCTCCGTCCACACCGCTGGATTCTCCACCAAACGGGACAGCTATACTACATCCGGTTATTCTGTTTTTTGTTCCGGTATCCTTAAAAGCTGTTATCCAAACATTGTTCGTTCCCGGCGCCGGAGCCTCGATAAAAAGCACTGTTCCGGTTTCTCTGTCAACAGAAAAATCCGAGTTCTCCGTCAAATCTACTGCATCCACCACCACAAGAACCTCGTTCGAATCAAGTCCTCCAAAAGGCAGCTTATACTCATTAGTAGTATCATCTCCATGGTAGTGCACACAAAAACCCGCACCGATAAGATTGAAACTCTCATTGTCCGTACTCTCGGATAAATCGGGTAAACAATTTATCATTATCACCGGCTTATAAGGATCCACAGCTGTCACTTCGAATGCGCTGCTTATCTGCCATATTTCAACACCGTCCATGTAATAAAGTTTGTCTCCGAACTCCACGAATGTGCCTGCACTGTTCTGCAGTCCTGTTTTTATTTGTGTAAGCAAAGTATCCCATTTATAAAGAGCAGTGCCTGCATGAACTGCCCTTGCCCCGTTATACTCGCCGGATATCCTGTAGACGTCGGCCTGCTCAAATGCAAGAGTCTGCCCGTCTCTCTTGCTCAGCGCCTTGTCTTTATACCACAGGTTCAACATATCAGGGCTCTGGTTGTCTTCAATGCTATACTCAGGGTCGTGCGTGTTTATACCGCCGTTTATATCCGGCAGCTTAATTTCGCTTAGCCTCACTAAAACACCTCCCTCTCTATTCTCATTTTCCGCCTCTTCAAACCTGACTAAAGCATGCCATCAAGCATGTAATAATCGTCCGAAATATCCACTTCATCGTTTCGTATAGTGCGAATCAAAGAGCGATACATGTAGCTATAGTCACTGTACATGTCATCGTTCTTATCGGCTAGCGCAAAGCTTGCCGCCAATCCATATGGCATTATCCTCACCGCCGTATCGTCGCTTATCTCCAACGCATCTTCCAGACTTTCTATCCTGCCAGTAAGTGCTGCTCCCTCGTAAAAGGCAAGCTCTTTTTGAAGCACATCAAGTATTTTTATTGCTCTTTGCTCATAGCTTTGCGCTGTTTCTGCCGAGATACTTCCATCCGAATCTATCTCGTCTATTAGCGCAATGCCAAGCTCATATATGTCTCTTGCCGTCACGTCACTTCACTCCTTTGCCCTTCGGCGCAGTCATTCTCTGTTTTTCATTCACCTTTGCGAACCGCTTCTCCATACGCTGCGCTGTTTTTTCATCGTTTATATTCATATAGCCCTTTTCATCAAATCTGCCTATCTGTCGGCCAGTTACAGAATCTATTACATATAATCCCGGCTCTGCTTCAAATTTCATATTTGCCTCCTTATTAGCTACTCCTACTAAGCCACGCTTTGTCGGAGCCCAGAACAGAAGAGCGAGTGCCTTTTAACAGCACCCGCTCATACTTTTAACCATACCAGTTTTTTATCTGTTTAGCATTATAGCTGCATAGCTACAATGGTAACACTATTAAGCTCTCCGGTATCCAAAGCACCGTTATCACTTCCGCAAAGCTCATAGTCTATATTGTTGTCTGCAATCACCTTAAACCTTGCCGTATCAAACAGCGGTATCAGCGCCTGATCTCCGGCATCGATAGTCACCACAAGATCTCCAGCTGCTTCTCACTCCGCCTCCGCTCGTGGGCGCTTTAACTGTAAACTTGATTCCCTCGTCATCTGCGTTTGTTACCAAGACTGCCAGACGATTGTCTTTGCCGTTATCGCACGGAATAGTTCCCGCCGCAGCACTTCCTACTATTTCGCTTGTCGTTATCGAATTATAGCTGCCGTTCTTCACATTCAATACACTTACATCTGCCATTTATTTTCTACCTCCTTTAAATTGCCGATTCCGCAGCCGGCGTAATATCAAGCCTGATAAGCTCATCTGGACGAATAACCGAAGCGCCGTAAAGGTGCAGTGCCTTAAAAGCATCAGCAAATTTCTTTTCCGGTTTGTACCTTTCAATAGTATTAACCGGGATCTGTTCCGCCAGGGCTATAGCCTGTCGTGAAAATGCCATGCAGTGGTGTACACTGTCAGTCTTCTTTATCGAGTTCGAGACATAGACGTTAAGGTTAAGGTAGCTCCCCTTGAATCCCTTGCCCATTATCGCTTCATTCGTATGTTGGAATACGATTTTCCCAAGTACCAGCTTAGTGTAGACTGCCGGTGATATTACGAGGAACTTGTCCTCGTCAAACGGCACATCTGCCTCAAGCAGTTTCTGCTCTGCCTCTGCCAGCGTGGAAAGCACACTCGCAGAAGTACACGACGTGTTCTCAATAGTCTCTGAAGCCTGGTCATAAAAACCTGCTAAATATTCGTCCATTGTCTGCGAGAGCACCTTCTTTGCTTCGTCTATTTCTGTATCAAACACACGCCCCTGTGCCTGCTTTTCGTCAATCCTGTCCACTTCAACGTTAACGTACTTCGCCTGATCTATGATAAGATCCTGATTGTATTTCGTCTTACTCTCAAGCGTGATATCCGTTCCCTTAACATAGTCCCTTACTGTCGGTTTGCCGACTCCTGCAATGTGAAGCACGTCACCAAGCTTCGTAATCTCGCCTATTATTGGTCCTTTATAGCAGATATTCTTAAAAACACAATCTCTGCCTCTGTCTTTCATCAATGATGTTGCCAGAACCTCCGGCGTATAACCTTCGTAACCCAAAATTCATACTTCCTTTCTTATTTATGCTTACGCACTTTTATTTGTTCTTTTTTACGCCCGTCAGGAATTCCCATATGCGATCGTGGTTTTTTTCAACTTCCCGTCTGCTCATTCTCTTTATCGCTTCCACAGTCAATGGTTTTTGCTGCGTGCTCCCGTTACTATGCGCGCGGCCCATGCTTGCCAAAGAGTTGCTCTCATTGATTTTAAGCTGCTCTATCTTCCGTTTTAGCTCCTGTGTCTGCCTGCGGTAATTTTCAGCATGATATTTCGCAGCAGCCTCGCCAAGAGGTACACCATTTTTCCATGCTTCTATTATCTCTTTCGGAAGGTTTCTCGGGTCAAGTTCGGGGTTGTTCGCAACAAATTCAGAAAGCTGCCTGTTTACAGATTCCTGCCTATTTATACCGTTCGCTTTTGCTGAACTTGTCTTTTCATACTCAATCAGTCTTTGCTTCGTCTGCTTAAGCCGGTCACTTATCTTGTCATAGTTCATTCCCTTCTGGGCGTATTCTCTTGCCTCATCCTGCGAAAGATTCTTTTCTTGTTTATTATACTTCACCGTAAGAAACGGCTCCATATTTTCATTTATCATCGAAGTCTCAACCGCAGCTTCGGCTATCTCCCCCAGCTGGTTTGCCTCGGGTGCTGCCTGTGGTTGGGCAGTCTCTTCCATTTCCCTGTCCTCCTTTGTTTTTTATGTATATAAAAAGACTACCTTGGTTTTGACAGCCTTCTTATATCATATCTATACTGCTACAGCTCTTTTTCTATCTCCAGAGCCGCCTTTGTGCTCATCTTGCCCTGTTCCTGCGCTGTCTTTGCTGCGGAAAGTATCTCATCAGCACTTCTCTGTGATCCGATCATCTCCAGCAACGCATCTGCAAAGTCCTTGTCGATCTCTCCTGCAGCCGCGAGCTCTTCTATCATTTTCCTTAGCTTCGATGTATCTGGTTCAGGTTTTCCATCACTTAGCTCTTTCAATTCGTCCGGCAGGCTTACTACCTGTTCAAGCGGCTTTTCTCCGGACAACATCTCTTCCAGCCCGGGTATAAGCTCTTCCCCCTCTCCTTGCTGCTCATGCTGTGGCATAGCCAATATCTGCTGCGCATCCATACCAGCCGACTGAGCCATACCGCCTCCAAGTCCTGCAAGCTGCGGCATCGTTCCGCCCAAGTCCACAGGCATTCCTCCGCCCGGCGTTATGCCGCTCTCTTGCTGTTCCATATCCGAAATAAGCTCTTCCTTTTTTGGTATGTGCCCCGAAGGTACACGCTCGAGATACTGTTTAAATGATATCTGTCCCCGCGCCAGCAGGTTGTCAAGTGTTTGTATAGCCTGAATCTCGCTCCACATGCTCGATGGCCCGACATCCACTTTAAGTCTCATAGTATACTTGTTTATCTCTTCGTCGATTATAGGCACAAATGTACGCTTACCGTCCTTTACTACCGGTATCTTCCTGCCCGATTTGTAGAAATTCTGTATAAAATCGAGCCATATCATGCCAATGTCTTCAATAAACGAATAGAATCTCTCCTGCTGTGACTGCAGTGGCACCATCGCCGCATCCCTTGTCGCAATGAACGCCGATGTGTTGTCTGGGTTGCTGATGTTGCCAAGTGTAACATCGTTAGCACCCATCATTCTCATCGTCTGGCTTATTGTAGTATCGAGCCCTCTCCATGCGTCATAGCTCATGTTTGGCGGCGCTATATACCTTGCTGCGCTTTCAATGTCACCATTTACCGGTATAGCACCTGCAACCTTGTTGCTCCACTGTTTGATGCGTGTCTTATCATAGAGCACCTTCGGGAAACTGGTCTGAACCTGATTTAGCTGCGAGAGTGCAAGAATCTTGTTTACGAACACCTGGTTTGGTATCAGCCCTGTTACCTCCGCCATGCCATGGCATGAGTTCTTACGTGTCTCCCAGTTCATCATAGCAACAGGATACCTCTTAAGCTTCGTTTCTTTCTCCTTTTGTATCACCATGTTCTTGACAGACTTTTCGCAGTATACCCTGCCCTTCTTCTTATACATCTTAAGCAGCACATTGCACTTGCCTTCGTCCTCCAGCTCTACCTTGCCCCTGTCACCGGAAGTATAGTCCCAATCCTCATCTGCAACTATCTCATCAAGCTTCTTTATACCATTTGCTTTTGCCTCCGCTTTGACCCGGCTTAAAAGCTCCCTGAACACCAGTATGATATAGGGCTGCTTTTGCACATCCGGCTCGTTCGGGTTTCCCGGATAATAGTTTACGTTGTCAATAAGCAGCGTGTTTATATCGCCGGTAAGCGCCTGCCCGGTGTCAAGCTCATCATCCCAGTAAAAATACTGTATATAGTCTCCCGTGATAGCAGCCTGCTTCAAACCCTCTTTTGTGAGGTAGTCCATCTTCATGCGCTCCCAGAGTTGGTCACAGTATGCAGATATCTGTTCAGCATAAGTGCCGATGTCCTGACCGTCGTCTTCACCCTCTGCAAAGAAGTTTAGCTCCAACCGCCTGTCTGTTACGGCAGCAATTTTCCACGCACTAGTATCAATTAAAGCATCATGTGATTCTGGTTCCAGATTACCGTTTTCTTCATTTCCCGGAGACCACAGATAAGGCTTTATCGTTTCTTCTGTGTTTTCATCCTTTTCATCCGGTAGCCATGGATACGGTTTTATATTCCCTGCCTGCCCTTGTTCTCCGTCTGCTGTTACCTGTTCCTCCGCCGTCTGCGCTTTCTCGCCGTCCAGCTGCCCCATCATCCCGCGGTTATACGCATCCCTCTGCGTTATAACTTGTCAGTTTCTTTGTACCTGTTCTGTCTTTTTCTTCGTCCATTTTATGTCATCATAACTGTTACGAGAGTGAATAAACCCGCTTTATGGCTATGTAAAGCTTTTGTTTTATTTTTTGTTTTCGCTATTCATCATATATGCTTGCTAGCTTTTTAATCGTTACTTGCCCTTTTTGTAGTAAAACAACATATATTTCAAAACCTACAGGCTTTTCGACACAAAGATAAATATTTTCTGGAGTAATATAAATACCACACACGTCATCTTCTTCAACGATATCATTAATATCTAATAATGTGTAACCTTTTTCTGTAAGGAAATCATAAGCTTTTATTACTAAATGATTATTTTCATCTTGTTGTTTAAAGATAATGTATTGGCCCGCAACATTATTTGACGTATAAGGCGGATATTCTTTTGTATCCCCTGTGATAGTATCATAAGCCAAAATATCACTTGCTCTAAATCGAGTCTCTTTATGTTCATAGCAAAATATTCTGTTTAGACTAAAATCTATATAACCACATGATACAGCTCCTGTATAGATCTTTTTAAAAATATTATTATCAAAATCGTATTTATGTATAAATCCCAGGTCTCCGGTTGTTATCATATATATATATTGTCTTGATAAATACAAAATGTATCAACATCGTCTCCTAGTTTTTCAACTTCCGTACCATCAAGATTTGCTGAAAACAAAACTAGACCCCGTTCATTCAAGTCAAAGTTCGGAGTACAAGTGAAAAACAATTTATCCTTATAACATACCAAGTTTTCAATGGATTCTTCACTTTTAAGAAGTCTTTTGCTAGTTTCAGTTTTCACATCATATACTTTTATATAATTAAAATACCTTCCTTCATCTCTCAGTCCGTTTCTGTCAATGTAATAAACCTTTCCTTTGTTCACAGCAAAATCCCAACAATCAATTGCAATTGTTTTTATTTCACCATCCTTTTTACTAATACATATTAAATCATCTCGAATAGGTCTTAGGTAATATATGGACTCTTCATCTTCATAGAATGTATCATTCGAAATTGATGCATATTCATCTTCTTTAACTATATCCGGGATAAATTCTCCCGGTTCTGCCCAATCAAACTCAGGCCAATCCTTATCCGTAACTGTAGGTACAGTGGTAGTATTGCTTGTAGCAACTGGTGTTACCGTCGGTTGAAATACAGCCGACGGTACTATTATTTGTTCAGTAATTTGTACTCCTTTTGCATCTGTCTGTTCATTTTGCATGCAAGCAGCAAAGAAAATCAATACCATTGTCAAAACAATTAAAATACTGTTTTTCATGTAAAACCTCCAGTTATGCGACTCCCTGCACAGTAAGCCTTGCTTGCTGTTCTTCTGTCAAATATCTTACAGCTACCAGGGGCATTCGTTCAGTCCATTCCGAATTTTCACCCCCGGCTTCTTTAAATATAAGGTCTTCTATAGAACGATAATATACTTTTGTATTATTGTCATAAGCTTCAACAATCATGCCGTTACCCGCATACATAACAACATGATCTACTGCCGTTTTAATCATACCGTCTTCCTTTTTTTCACTATCAGGTTCAGGGTTCCCTAAATCGAATAGGATTAAATCACCTGGTTTAAGTCCATCACAAAATTCTTCTATTTTAGTTTGCGCTTTTTCTTTTGTACCGCTAAAAGGTATTACACCATCGCTACTATCATCCGCTCCAGGTCCGGTGATAACCGTTCCTCCATTATTATCAGCATAATTCACTATTGCTTGAGCATTCCATGCCGGAATTTCGTATCCAAAATCTTTATATATCGATTCTACAAATCCTGCACAATCTGCTCCACTCGTCAAATCGTTTCCACCCCACTTGTACTCTAATTCATCAACAAACGTTTTTGCATACTCCACTAATAGATTCGAGTTTGGCTCCGCATTTGCAAGAGCATATATCATATTATTATACGGATCAATTGCTCCCCCTATAGAATCATAATAGGTTTCTTTAATGTTTGCTATATATTCTTGCATTGTTTCATTCAAAAAAGGAGAAGTCTTAACAATTATATTCCCATCATTTGAAACTTCATAAGGAACCTCTGTTCCAAATAAAGCTTTACGATATGCAAGAATCTCTTCATCTGATAAATATTTTTTTATATTTTCCAGATTGCCAAAATATTCTAAAGCTGAATCTGAATTTATGAATTCCACTCTTTCATTATAGTCCATTCCTAGTATTTCATTATAAGTATCATTAACAATTTTTTTAGCATCTTCTTTATCGCCTTCCTCATCATCCATCCCCGGCTGTCCGGTATACACAGCTCCGTCGTTCGCATCAAGGGTGACGCTTCTGCCGCCGCCTGCTGTTGCCGTTGCTTCCTCCGCCGTCTGCGCCTTATCGCCGTCCAGCTGTCCCATCATCCCGCGGTTATATGCGTCCCTCTGCTTGACAAGCTCGTCAACCTTGTCATGATACTCATACCATTTATCATCACCCGTGCTGACATTGCCGCTGCCAAGTGCATTCACCATATCGTCCTGCGCCTGCGTTATCAGCCTGTTATAATAATCTATCTGCGTTTGATAGTTCTCCTGCGTCGGCCTGCCGGGGTTTGCATCCTTCCAGTCCAGCACCTCTTTATCCGCTGTCAGGTTGTTTATCTTCTCCTGAACCTGACTCTTCTCTCTGGCGCTCATGCCGGGGTTGTGCACCAGCGTGTCCTGCAGCTGCATTATCTGCCTGCCCTTTGCGCTGCCTGCTGCGCTGGAAATTGCCGCTGGCTTTGGCTGCTCTGCAGTCGGGCTGTACTGCCCTATACCATATGCATGCTCCGGGTGCTCCCTCATCTTTTCCGACTGTTGTGTTATAGGCTGCTGTGTGCCGCGGTTCCAGTATCCGTCATCCCCAAGTCCGTACGCTTCGCTCAGCTTTTCGTTCCAGCTCTTCACGCTGCTCTTTGCTTCCTGCGCCCTTACTTTTGCAGCATTCATCTGCCGCTCGTCTGAGTTGTTGACCACGCTGTCCAGCCACTCGTTCTCATACTCCTGCGCTCTTAGCTGTGCCTTGTCAATATTCTGTTTTATCTCGTCTATGCCCGGCATCCTTTTATTGAGTATACCACCATTATTTGGCTTTGTATAGAACTTATTTTCTTTTTTCTGTCTGTTTCTTGTATTCTTCCTATACCCATGCCTATAATCACTTGGTCTTGCCATGTCTCTTTCCTCCTTTTTGTTTTTTCAGCGCCCATCTAACAAATCATTCTTGCTCAGCACATAAAAATAAGGCCTGCCCTGTCCGGACAAACCTTTGATGATGCTAGCCTATCACATATAATCGCTCACAAGCGCTCAACTTTTCAGCTTTAATCTTCTTTTAACTTGACGTACCTTATCCCCGTTCCTCCCGGCTGTATGCACCAGAACACGACTATTATACTTCCGTCTGCCATAATACCTGCATGCGGCTCTCCGAATGAATAGTCCGTCCAGTTGTCAAAATCCTTCGACTTATTGTTTCTCGTTCCCGACTTTGCTTCCCATACAGGTTCGTTCGATATTATCTCACAGCCGTTCCTGCCCGGCTCTACTTGCGCAAGCCAAACACCTATGGTACCGTTTGCTCTTTGGTTATACGTAACCAGCACTCTGCCATCTTTATACGGCGTCAGCGATGTAGTCTGCCCTCCCAGCTTCATATCAAACGGCCCTGCAAAGCTGCCGCCTCTGTCGTCAGAAACAAAACAAACATCCGGTGTTTCCTTGCCGTCCAGCAGCCATGACGAGGCAAACAACCTGCCGTCCGGCAACTCTACTATCCAGCTTTCCGCAAAATTTGCTTTGCCTGTAACGCTGCCCAGTACAGACGCATCAAAGCTCTTACCGCCGTTCATGCTTTTCATCATCATGAGCTTGTTGGTTTCAACTGCTTGTTTCTTTTTTATAGTATCATACGGAGAGTATATCATTATCATTTCTCCGTTTTCCCGCACCAGCATACCGCCCGGCTGTTCCGCAGATGCATAATACGCAAGGTCTAAAATGTTAGGTTCAGGAAAGTTTATACCGTCCTCAGATATACACCAGCATAGCTTGTTTTCCTTCATCCCCACAGCTTCGTCAGACCAGAACACTTCTCCTTCGCCTTCCATCTCGAAAACTATACCAGCCACACTTACTTTTCCATCCGGTGTGTTCCTCACCGAAACAAAAGGAGATTTTGTTCCATCCCACTGGTGCCATACAGGTTTCTCTCCATACCAGTTTTCACCGTCTTCTGAATATGCCGTTATCGCTTTGAAGTCGTTCTGCCCTATCTGAGTCTGTGTCATATATGAACAGACTATCCTTCCGTCCGGCAACTGTGCAGTGCGCGGTCCGCAGGCGACTCTTCCGTCATCCTTTGCCTTATATACAAATCCTTCCGAAATCTTTTTAAGCATTCTGCCCTCCATAATTCATAATAGCCAGATTCTTACCACTGCATCAATACCTCTGTACAAACTTTTTGTCTTCTCTCCATTGCGGCGGCTTTCCGTTCTCTCCCCAGTATTGAATTATCTTCTTTATTCTTTCTCCTTTAAAACTAAAGAACGATACACAGTAAAAGCTTGTGTCTTTCTCATCATACACCCTGGTAACAGTAACAGCTTCTTCGCCTGCCATAGCCGCTTTCTCGACCTCTGCATACCACCTTCCGGGATACTCTTTGTTAAATTCGATATAGTCTTTTGCTCTCTTATACACTTCTCTCGTGTTGGGAGACCACACAACAGCGTCTTCACACATTATGTTGTAAAGCTCATCAAACTGTGCTTCGTCGATATATTCCCAAAACTTAACTGCAGTTTCCAAAGGCATATCTGTCCCTCCGTTACTTATTTCTACAAATTGTATTATATCACACGTTCTGAATAAGAGAATTAAAACAAATAGTAAATTAACTGTTTTATAACCAGTTTTATTCATTATCTGCTCGCTTTTCTCTGTGCTGTGGTATAATTCACTTAAATCAAGCTTACCGGAGGTCTTAAATGACTGTAAATAAGAAGCTTACCGCTTTTGCATTCTCTGTCTTCCTTTTTCTCGGGCTTAATCTTTCAATGCTTCAGCGTATAGTCAGTGAGATCGGCGCAAAATACTCTCTGTCCAATACATCAGTCGGCACCATAGTCACTATGGTATTTCTTGGCTACTTTATAAGCCCTATACTTACCGGAGAACTGACAGACAAGGTAGGGCGTAAAAAAGTTCTTCTATTTACGTTCATTGCCCAGCTAGCCGGGTTTCTTATCGCTCTTCTGATAAACAGTCCCTTTGCAATAGCAGCCGGCTTTTTCATAGTAGGCATGTCGTTTTCCGTTCTCGAGCTCTCAATGTCCTCACTGCTCACAGATATCAGCAAAGCTACTGCAGCCGGTATACTTAACCTATCACGTGTGTTTTTTGCCATCGGCACAGTAACAGGTCCTTTTCTTGCAATCTTTATGCTTCAGCTGTTTGGCGACTGGGTCTTCGTTATGCTTGCATCGCTTGTCCTATCTGCCGCTCTTTTTACTGTCTTTTTAAAGCTGAGTTTTCCTGTTCCGAAATACCCCTTTAAGAATATAGAAACTCATGATGAGACTGGCCTTACTTTTAAGCTTCTAAAGAACAAACTGGTTATTGTTCTCGGCATTGGGATGCTTGCGTATGTTTCGCTGGAAGCCGGAATATCATTCTATGTCTCAAGCTATATCAACACAATATCTACCGATGAGATATATTCCACACTGACGCTTTCAGTCTTTTGGTTCTGCGTCGCAATAGGCAGGATGATATTTACACGCTACAGAGGAAATTCACACATTCTCGTTGCTGTGCTCAGTATACTTGCAGCGCTTGGCCTTGGTGTCTGCCTTATCTTTGGCGGCCTTGCTATATCGATAGTCTCTTTTGGCATAATGGGTCTTGGCTGCTCATCTATGTTCCCGACGCTGCTCGCAATGGGTAAAGACAACTTCCCGAAATACACAAACACCATATTTGGGATACTGCTGACGGCTTCCGGACTCGGTGGAATACTTCAACCGATACTTATGGGAGCAGTTGCAGATTCAACAGGGAGTCTTAAAGCCGCTCTCGCCGTGTGTCTTGCTCCCCTTGTAATAATAATCACCACTCAGATAATTCTTTCTCTCCTGGAAAAAAGAGCACAAAAAAACCGCTCATAGAAAGCGGTCATATAATATCCTATTTTTTCTTTTCAATATTGCGAATATATTTGAAAACAACGTTAGGGTTGTTCGTTTTACTGGACTTTATCTCAAATTGCTTAAGAGACGCCACAAAAGGAGTCAGCTTGTTATAGCCATAGTTTCTAGTATCAAAATCCGGAAAGCGCTTGTTCAACCTCTTTCCCACTTCGCCTAAATACGCCCATCCGTCATCATCACTGCTCTCGTCCACAATGGCTGCAATAGCCTTTGCTATCTTCGCCTTGCTTGCCATGTTTGCCTTTGCCTGATTCTTTGAAAACTCCTGCTCCTTTGTATTATCAGCCTGCCCGGCCAGCACTTCTAAATACTTAAACTGTTCGCAAGCTGAAATAAACGGCGTCGGTGTCTTTTTCTCTCCCATTCCCAGCACATACATTCCGGCTTCCCTCAGCCTTGCAGCCAGCCTTGTAAAGTCGCTGTCGCTCGAAACTATGCAAAATCCTTCAACTCTGTCTGCATAAAGTATATCCATTGCATCAATAATAAGTGCAGCATCCGTTGCATTCTTCCCCGACGTATAGCTGTATTGCTGTATGGGAGTGATGGAGTTTTCCAAAAGAACGCTTTTCCATGAAGTCATCTGCGACTTTGTCCAGTCTCCGTATATCCTTTTTATTGTCGGTGTGCCGTGGTTGGAAATCTCGTCAAGAATATACTTGATATACTTTTCCGATACATTGTCCGCGTCTATAAGCACAGCGATCATTTTATCATTATTGTTATCCATTGTTACCTCAATTCGTATGTTTTATATAGAGTATAACACCTTTTCGCTTCGCCGCCAATCAAATCCCATGCTGCGCCTGCTGCATCATTCCTGAACTTTGTCTTTCACTCCTGCTGTTCCAGATGCGCCTGTATAAAAATCCGAAACCTACAAATACCCCTGCTATTAATAAAAGAGCAATCATTATCATCAGCCAGCTTCCCATAACTGACGGGTTATAGAATGGATAAACATAAACGCCGATAGTCCTGTGCAGTATATAAGCATAAACAGTATATAAGAACGGATATAAAAGCATAAACAAAATATTCCCTGCCGGAATCGCTCTCGTTTTTGGTATAAATGCAAAGACTAACGGTACAATGATCGGAGTCGCGGTATGCATCCATACGTTGCTTGCCGCAAACAGCTCCTTCTCAAAGCCCAGCATAGGCACAAGAACAGCCCAATATACTATGCCCGTAACAGTGATATAACAACACAGCATCATCCCGAAGACAGGCTTTAGCTGAGGCAGTCCGGCAACAAGTTCGCAAAGTCCCGCATATAGCAGCCATGCCGCCGCCAATATGTTCGATTGTATCGTAAAAAATGCTATCGCCGGCAGTCTTTTTAAACCAAATTCAACGTTGGGGAAAAATATCGCCTTTACAAGAAACCACACTGTTACTGTGAAAACCGCAAAGCATAAAGCAGAAATAATCATTCGTTTTTTATCAATCTTCCGCAAAAAAGGGTTCCTCCTTTTTACAATAACTATGATATCATATTTTTGATATAAAATCATATAAATCTGTATACAATAAAAGCTACGCTTATAACGCGCAGCTTTATTGAAAAAAGAGGAAAAATGAAAAAATATTTGAGTATTATTGCTCTAGAATTATTATACTTTCAGCGCTGTAAATATTACAAGCAGTTTTCTATTAACTTTATGTTAAGTATACGCTAACTATTATTTACACTTCGTAACATTTGTTCGACTTTTCACAAAACGAAAGTTGTTATTGTAAAAAATGAAAGGCTGTTAGCTTTTTTACCCTTCTTTCCATCTTTAAAAACCACCCAATAAATACTCCGCATCCACCGTTCCCTCCGGCTTTTTATTCAAATGAAAAGGGTCGGAATTGCTCGGCTCGTTCACCTGCGGCAAAAGTTGCCTCATAGAGCACCAATACCTCAGCGCATCCGGGCTGTGTGTGATATCGTGCGGATGTGTCGCAACGTCGTTGACTATCTTGACATCATGCTGAAGCAGCGGCAGGTTCCGTATGATAGGACCGCAGGACGAAAAAAACTGAATTCCTGCGCTGCCGTCCTTTTCTTTAAGATATTCCTTCACGCAAAGCCATCCGGCTATTCTGGAGTTGCCTGCACGAGTCAGCGGCACGTTGTTCTGCGCAAATATCTCTGCGGCAGACTTTCCGCTGTCCTGCCTCCTGCTCCAAAGATCGGGCGGTGCGTAATACTCCTCCACCTGCTCTGTTGCGGTCAATGTTATAGCTTTTGCAGCATCAGATATAGTTAGATTCGGTCGCTCAAGACACCTGTAGCAGTAAACCATACCTGCCGAGTCTACAGCAAACCAAAGCACTGCCAGCATATCAAGACCATAGTCAAGAGCCGCACTCTTTCTCCACTCCGGCGGTATCGGAAAAGGCGCACAGACATGCCTGTTTTCCGAAAACTCACCGAAATACTGTCCGGCAAAGATGCTCCAGTCGCCGTCCAGCCATGCGCGGCGCAAGTCGCAAGGTAAGCTCTTTAGCTTTCTCACATAGTCAGCTTCCTGTTTTGCAAGCTCCTTTATGTCGCTGAGCGTCATAGTTTCCCTATGCTGTTTTTTCAGTCTTTTAAGTGCCTGTCTATATCCCAAGTCCTGCGAGAAAAGCGGATCGTTATCCCACACCAGCGCCTGTATGAATGTGTAGTCACCGCCCTGCTCACAGCGCTGCATGTCCCTGTCGATAAACAGCCGTTTAACCCACGTATGCCCGACGCCCCCCGGGTTGCATGTGATATACGTTCTCTTAGGAAATGCGTTCGTTCCACGTACGCAAGAATCTAACCAGTGAAACTGATACTCCGAAAGCTGTGTTGCTTCGTCTATGAACAAAACATCATATTCCTGGCCCTGATACTGCAGCACATCGTTTTCGTTGTCGCAGTATCCAAGCTTTATCCTGGAACCCCATGGGAATGTAAAAGCCTTTTCATTATCGTTATATTTTGGCTGCAGCTCCTGAGGCAACATATTATAAACTGCCTGCAGTCTTTTTGTGTGGTTCTCCCTCAACTCTGGCAGAGTACGCCTTACAATAAGCATCTGTATTCCCGGAAACGCAAATGCAAGAAAAGTCGCTTTCATTCTTATCGCATGAGATTTTCCTCCCCCCTTAGCTCCCCCATACCCTACATATCTTGTATCCGCCCTCAAGAATTCCCGCTGTTTTTTTGTAGCTTTGCCAAATGCCTTTTTTAATATCTTCTCATATAAAGTCATCGCCATATAAAAGCCGCGTATCAAGCGGCGTCGCTCACATCCTTTTTATTATTTTGAAAGTTTCCCAAGTGCCCCCAAATCAAACGGCGGCGTTCCTATCCCCCTTGTTTTTTTAGATTCGAATGCACCGGAACGTTCCAGCATCTTCACGTGCTTGCTCTGAACTGCCGACTTATCGCACTCCTCCCAAAAGCGTTCTATATGCAATATTCCCATCTCTATGCACTCTGCAAGTTCATCGTTTCTTGTCACCGAATCGTCATGTACATCCTCTTCGGTAAAATATCCATCTCTCCATGCATCAAGCATCTGCCGCGTTATATTAAGCTCTATGCATAGCCCTGCAACGCTGAAAACTCCAGTTTCCTGCGCACCTGAAAGATATTTTTCCGTTTGCTTTTTAATATCTTCTATACAGACCTCATAGCTTCCGTCCTGCGTTTTGTTTGAGTACGGTTTTTTTATCTCAATGCCGCATCCGCTTACCCTTGGCTTTTTCTTAGCCACATTCATGCCCCCCTTCCCCGGATATCATTCTTCATTGTGCATGCTACCATAAAAAAGCGCTCATCATCGCTCATCTATTCTTCTCTTTCCGAATACATATATAACGAATATAAATATCTAATCCAGATTTCATATAGCACAGCAGATGAATGTGCATAAAATTACATGTTGTATCGTTTTGTTTTTAAGTCTATAATTATATAGTACGAAAATAATTAAAGAATTTTGGAGGTTCAGATATGAGAAAAACAAGTTTCGGGCTTGGTCTTGCAGGCACTATCATTGCCTTCGTAATCGGTGTTATTTTGTTGATTGTCGGTGCAGTATCAACGGCCGCAAGCTATGCAGATTGGGATGAAATTTCCGAGAATTTCGATGACGTAGAAATAACCATAGACGGTGATGAGTATAATGTAGATATCGAAGGAAATTATGGAAATGCGCCAAATGTTGTTTTCGGAGCAATCGGTGCGTGGCTGATCGTTGGGGCTGTTTGCCTTATTATTGCAGGCGTGCTCGGCATCATAGGCACTGTTATTACTAGAAAACACCAAAGCGTTGCAGCAGGTGTACTTCTTATAATCGCTTCTGTTCTCAGCATTGTAAGTCTTTGGGGTCTTTTTGCAACTGCATTCTTCATACCTGCCGGCGTTCTCGCTTTCATCAAAGATAAGAATAAACAAGTAGCTCCGGCTCCTCAGGATGGAGCTGTACAATGAGAAAAGTAAGTTTTGGACTTGGCCTTGCAGGCGGAATACTCGGAATACTAACGGGCATATTTAATACTATAGCCCTGCTAGTATTCAAAAGCATAGACTTCGTCGATCTTGGAGAGAAGCTGCACATGCCGGACTTCTTCGAGCACAGTGGTTTCTTCTTTTCAGACCTCAAGATATTCTCAGCTTTAAGCGCCTTCTACTGGGTAGGCATCGCAATGACTCTTGTCGCCGGTATACTGGGTATAATCGGCGCAGTCATCTTAAAGAATAAGAATATCCCGGCAGGAATACTACTGCTTGTCGGGGGCGGGCTGTGTTTTGCAGGAGGTTCCAGCACCCTTGTAGCAGCACTGCTTATAGCAGCAGGCGTGCTTGCCCTTGTCAAACCAAAGGGAAAGCTGCCTGAAGAAATACAATAATACATAATAGCAAGTTAGCAGGTACTGATATCAGTACCTGCTTTTTATTGTTTGTAATATCTGTCTTCAAATGATATTATATACATTGTAATAGAGGGTGATATTATATGAAATTATCAAAAACATTAAAACGAATTATTTTGTTCATAACAGTGCTGTTAGTCGTTTTAATATTTCCCGGCACACTCTACTCAGGTTATGCCGGCTTTAATTCCATAGAATCTCCTGTATATGCAATCAACCGCACAGAAAATATTCTGCACGGTATAGGGCTCACAACCACAGACGCAACACTTAAAGACAACTTAAACAACCCGGCTTCCGATCTTTTCATAAAGAATAGCGATGGAAGTGCTTTCTCAGGCGGCTATCTTTCCACCGGTATGAGCGTTGTTCTATACAACGATGGCATAACTGAAGACATGCTAAAAATCGCCGTCTGCGGAGATCCAAGCGGCGACGGTACGCTAACCATATCCGATTACACTCTTACACGGCTTCACATACTCGGTTTAAAAACACTCAGCAACGAATATAAAACTGCAGCTGATATAAACGGAGACGCAAAAGTATCCATTTCCGATTACACTCTTATGCGCCTTGATATACTGGATCTTAAAAAGATCGTCCCCTATGACTGTAGCCTGCCGTTAACCGGACATGTTATAGGGATTGATCCAGGACACCAGGAGCATCCGAACTATGACCAGGAACTCATCTCGCCCTACGGCACTGAAACTAAAGCAAAGGTTTCCGCAGGGACGTACGGACGTTTTACAGGAGTAAGGGAATACGTCATCAACCTACAGGTCGCATTAAAACTGAAAACCAATTTGGAAGAGCTTGGCGCTACTGTCATCATGTCAAGAGAGAGCCACGATGTTGACATTTCAAACGCCGAGCGTGCAGTCATGATGAATGAATCCGACGCCGACTGCTGGATACGTATACACGCAAACGGCTCTACTGATGCCAGCAAAGAGGGTATGTTCTTCCTTATACCGTCTCCCGGCACTATGTATACGGACGACCCTTCCATACAGGTCGAAAGCTCAAGACTGGCATCCTGCCTTCTGCCGTCTGCTCTCAGTTCCACCGGCGCATTAGACCTTGGCATAACACAGCGAAGCGACCAAACAGGCTTTTGCTGGTCAAGCATCCCTGTATGCACCATAGAGATGGGACATATGACAAATGAAAAAGAAGACAATCTGCTTGTTTCTGATGAATATCAGGAGAAGATAGCAAAAGGACTAGCAGACGGTTTCATTGAATATTTCAAGTAATACGGATTTACCTAACAGATGTTTTATGCAGCTTTCTTCCAGAAAGACGGTATGAATATCAACAGCATAGGATATATCTCCAGCCTTCCCACAAGCATATCAAAAATCAGTACGAACTTGCTGAAAATTGAAAAATCGGAATAGTTACCCGTAGCTCCCACCATACCAAAACCCGGGCCGATATTGTTTATACAGGCAAAAACGGCCGTAGAAGTCGTTTCTATATCATATCCATTCACAGACACCAGCAACACCGAAGCCGCCGTCATCAGAATATATATCACAAAGAACGTCTTTACTCCCTTTATTGTGTCCTCCGAAACATGCTTGCCATCCAGCCTTACGATATTTACCCTATGTGGGCTAACTAGTCGGACAATGTTTCTTTTTATCGTTTTAAAAACAAGCAATACCCTTACCGCTTTCAGGCCGCCGCCGGTAGACCCGGCGCAAGCGCCGAAGAACATCAGCAGTATAAGTATTGTTTTTGATAGCTGCGGCCATACGTTAGTGTCCGTAGTCGCATATCCCGTCGTGGTGATTATTGAGCCGACTTGAAACGATGAATACCTCAAAGACTCCCAGAAACCAGAGAACAGCGGCATTATATTTATTGCTACGATAACTATCGAAGCAGCGATAACACCAAGATATATTCTCAGCTCCTCGCTTCTAAAAGCGTCCTTAACCTTTTTAGCAAGTATCAGATAATAAAGAGAGAAATTAACTCCGAACAGCACCATAAACACAGTTATTATAATATCTATCGAAACGCTGTCATACGCACCTATGCTGGCGTTACGGACAGAGAATCCACCTGTGCCTGCCGTTCCAAATGCATGAACTGAAGCATCATATAAAGACATACCCGCGATCATAAGCGCTATTATCTCCGCTACAGTCATGCCTATATATATCGCATAAAGTATTTTTGCCGTTTTCGCTATGCCGGGTACCAATTTGCCAGTCTCCGGGCCCGGGCTTTCTGCTCGCATAATATGCAAAAAGTGTCCGCTGGTCACTGGCAGCAGCGCGAGCACAAAGACAAGTATACCCATGCCTCCAAGCCAGTGTGTGAAGCTTCGCCAGAAGAGTATGCCTTTGGGTAAGCCCTCTATCTGTGTAAGTATACTAGCTCCCGTTGTCGTGAAACCCGAAACTATCTCAAAAAAGCCGTCTATATAAGACGGTACTGCTCCGCTCAAATATAACGGCAGCGTTCCCAGTAGCGACATAGTCAACCACGAAAGCGCTACTGTAAGCAGACCTTCCTTGACACGTATGCTCTTTGAAGCAGGTTTTTTTATACCAAGCACAAATCCAAGTAAAAGTGTGATTCCCATCGTTATACCAATGGAAACAGCGCATGATTCTGAATATATCAGCGCAACTATAAGCGATAGAGACATAAGCGCAGCCTCGATCTTGAGCACAAAACCGAGTATGTATGAAATCATCCTGTAATTCATCTGCCGCCCCTATTCCTTATCCTTCAGCGGATTCTGCCCGTCTTTTACAAATATATCATCAAGATCGGTCAGGACTTTATTTGTTGTAACTACTATAACGTTATCGCCCGGCATTATTTTATCGTTGCCATCCGGTATAATAACTTCGTCATTTCGAACCAGCGCCGCAATAAGAAGATTCTTCCTAAGTTTTAAACTCTTAAGCGGCTCGAAAATATGCTTCGAGTTTCCTGTTGCAATGAATTCAAGGGCTTCTGCCTGCTCATTAGCAAACTTATAAAGCGTTTTAACACTGCTTCCCATGGTGTTCTGCATAGCACGTACATATCTGGCAATAAGGTCAGATGTTATCAAATGCTGGCTGATAAAGCTGTCTATATCAAGGTTCTGCACAACATCCATATACCTTGAATGGTTTATTCTAGTTATAACTTTGGGCACGTTTTTGGATTTTGCGAACATCGCAATGATAAGGTTTATCTCATCGCTCTTAGTCAACGCAATAAACGAATCCGCACTCTCCAGTTTCTCCTGAAGCAGTACGCTCTGATCAGTTCCGTCTGCGTTTATTATTGTTGCCGACGGTAGAAGCTCACATAGCTCCACGCATCTGTTTCGGTTGCTCTCAATTATCTTTACCTGAATGCCCATGGTGGTTATCTGCTTTGCAAGGTAATATGTGATCTGTCCGCCACCTACTATCATAACGTATTTTGATTTCGGCATAAACATACCAAGCGTCTTGAAGAACTTTGTTATATCCGCAAGCTTTCCGACTATGTGAACCTTGTCCTCAGGCTTCAGCACATAGCTACCGTTTGGCATATATACTTCATCATCGCGCTCAACTGCAGAAATAAGTATCTTGTGAGTAAATTTATCACTTATCTCCTGTAAAGTATGATGAACTAAAGGATTATCCTCGGTAAGTTTGAAGTGCACGAGCTCAACACGCCCTTTTGCAAGTGTATCAATCTTCAGCGCCGAAGGAAACTTCAATATACGTGCAATCTCGGTTGCCGCAGCAAGCTCTGGGTTAATGGACATGCTGAGCCCAAGCTCGCTCTTTAATAGATGCAGCTGATTTGAATAGTTCTGGTCCCGTACACGGGCTATTGTACGTTTGGCCCCCAGCTTCTTTGCAAGCAGACACGCAAGCATGTTTATCTCATCTCTCTGTGCTACAGCGATAACAAGGTCTGCGTTGGGAACTCCCGCCTCTATTTGAGTGTCATAGTACGCTCCGTTGCCGTGCACTATGCTGATATCAAGTACCTCTACCAAATTCTCCAGCGTCTTTGTCTGGTTGTCAATCACTACTATGTCATGGCCTTCTTCTACCAGCAGAGCTGCCAAATGATACCCGACGTTGCCGCTGCCGACGATTACGATTTTCAAAAGAAACTCCTTATACTCTTTTTTTAACGATATGATTATATCAGCAATACCCCGCTTTTAAAAGAAATTTTGTATATTTATCTGCAAACTACACAAGACCCGATCCATATTCATCTATAGCTTGATTATCGTATATCTGAAATTTAAAGTAAAATACATATTGACTAATCTGGTCAATCGTATTATTATAGTCTTAGATAGGCTGACCAATCCGGTCAATTTGCCAACTACAAGGTGATGAGCTTGGAAGAGATTCTAAAAAACCTCAGCGCAGAAAAAAGAGAGAAGATAATAAACAGCGCAATTGATGAGTTCGCAAGGCTGCCGTACGGAAAAGCGTCAACGAATAACATTGTTAAAAACGCCGGCATATCAAAAGGCCTTCTCTTTCACTATTTTGGCAGCAAAAAAGAACTATATGATAAACTCGTCGATTTTGTGATAAACAAACTTTCAAATACATTGATTTCACAAATAGACTGGAATGAATCCGACATATTCCAGCGTATTAAGCAGGCAGTTTTTATGAAGCTTAAGCTTAGCCGTGAATATCCTAAGATGTTCGATATGGTATATTCTATTCTGGCAAATGAAAACGCAAGGACTGCTGATGAAATAATACAGGTATATAAAAAACACGGCGTAGATACAACAAACCTTATGGCAGATGTCTATTTTAAAAATATCGACCTTTCAAAATTCAAAGACCCTCATAACGCAGACAAAGCAATAAACGTTATTCGATGGACGCTCGAAAAATTTGCGGAAGAATATGCAAAAGCAACCGATGGCTTTGATGGTTTTGATTTCGAAAAAGCCGCAAGCGCTTTCGATGTCTATATTGATGTCTTAAAGAAGGCATTCTATAAATAATTTTTCTTTGGAGGACTATTCTATGATATCGGTCAGGAACTTATACCATTCTTATAACAACGATGACAATTATGCAGTAAACGACATAAGCTTCGAAGTAGCAAAAGGCGAAACTTTCGGATTTCTTGGGCCTTCAGGTGCAGGCAAATCCACCACTCAGGGTATACTCACTGGTTTGCTAAAGCTTCAGAAAGGCGAGGTTACGGTAGCAGGGTACGACATCAAGAAGGTAAACAACGAACGCTTTAACAAAATCGGCGTTTCGTTCGAGCAGTCTAACGTATACAGTAAGTTGACAGCAAAGGAAAACTTGAAGTTCTATGCAAAGCTTTTCGATGTGCCTACACGGGACCCCGACGAACTGTTGCGCCTTGTCGGCCTAAGCGGCAAAGAGAAAGTTCGCGCTGGTGAGTTTTCCAAAGGTATGAAGCACCGTCTTACTTTTGCACGCTCTATGATAAACAATCCTGAGCTGTGGTTTCTTGATGAACCCACAACAGGACTAGACCCTGCTATAGCAGCTACTATAAAAGACATAATAAAAGAACATCGAAAAGAAGGCGTTACATCGTTTTTGACTACCCACAACATGTACATTGCAGACGAGCTCTGCGACCGGGTTGCCTTTATAATTGACGGACAAATAAAGCTTATTGATACCCCTAAAAACTTAAAGCTTCAGTACGGTAAAAAGCTCATTGATATAGAGTATATAAAAGATGGAAAAGTGATAAAAGAGACTCTCAAGACCGTTGATGAAAAAGACAAGAAACGTATCGCAGAAATAGTCGAAAACTTTGAGATACAGACTATGCACTCAAAGGAAGCAACGCTGGAAGAGATATTCATAGAAGTCACCGGAAGGGAGCTGGTGTAATATGAAGCTTATTTCTTCATATATAAAAGAGCTTATTATAGCTGCCCGTGGTTTCTACTTCTATATAGAAGTTGGTTTTTCTGTGCTGGTTCTCATAATACTCCTTTTTGCTGTAAGTGAGAACCCGGCAAGCAACGAAAAAGAATATCTGTCGAGTACCCTGCCTAAAGAATACACAGACTCTTTTATACAGCAAAGCATAGACGAGGGCACAGCTAAGTGGACTGATGATACACAGTTTACTTTGAAACCTGATACGATTGATATTACAGATGAACAGAACGGCGAAACCACATCTCTAGAGTTCGATGATGAAAGAACTATAAACGTGAAAACGCTCGAAGAATTCGACCCGAAAACCGGTGAGCTTCAGGCAACAGTCTATTTTTTCGATAGCGAAGAGGATATGATAAGTGTCGTTTACAAGCAGAAAAGTGTCGGCGCTGTTATCAGCCTCAGCGATTCGGGCGGTCTTTCATATAAATACTATCTGCAAGGGTTCGAGACTCAGCGTATGGTAGAGCTTCTTTCAGTGCTCAATCTTGGCTCTCTGCAGGAGATCGAAGCTGTATCAGAGCAAATCAACGTAAGAACGCTCGGTACTTTCGATTCGCTTAACAACCGCCAGAACATACTGCCGATCTACCTTGCATTTGCAGGCTCGATTATGGGTGTATTCATAGTTATGGCATATATCTTCCTCGATAAAGACGAAGGTGTTATTAAAGCCTTTGCAGTTACACCATCGTCGGTATGGAAATACCTTTTAAGCAAAACCATGATAATAATGACTACAGAAATAGTTTGTGCGACGATAATCACAATACCGATAATGGGAGGCCAGCCAAACTACCTGCTCTTTTATCTGTTCCTGCTGGTGACGACATTTGCGTTTGCATCTTTCGGGCTTTTGGTATCAAGCTTCTTTGATAATATATCAAAATCGTTCGGCGTGCTGTATGCTTTTATGATATTGCTTATGCTGCCTGCGTTCTCATACCTTATACCAAGCTTCGACCCTCTGTGGCTGCGGTTTTTCCCGACATATCCGGTTCTTTCCGGTTACAAGGAGATTCTGCTTACAAACGGCGACGCCGGCTATGTTCTCTTATATACCGGAGTATTCCTCGGAGGAGGTATAATTCTCTTCCTGCTTTCAAACTTCCGGTTCAAAAAAACGCTTACGGTATAAGGAGGCGGTAAAATGTTAAAAAAAATATTAAAAATCTTCTTGAGAGATATAAAGTCTACGAGGCGTGAACCGATCGCCATATATATTTCGGTCATGCCGATACTTCTGGCCATCGCAATTACGCTGTTCGCACCCGGCCTTAATGATACTACGGTAAACCTGGCTATGCTAAAAAGCGACGACGAAGCTCATATAGAATACATGCAGCAGTTTGCAAAAGTAGAGCTTTTCGACGATATTCAGGATATGGAGAATCGTGTCGCAAAACGTGATGATGTTGCAGCGCTTATTCCGGACGCAGAAGGCTACGAAGTCCTGCTGCAGGGCGATGAACACGAAGTTGTGGAAACATATGCTGTCATGCTTGAGTCTCTGTATCAAACCGGTGCGTCTGCGCAGGACACAGATACACAACTTATGTCGTTTGGTCACACTGTGCCTCCACTAAAGACCAAGCTCACTAACATGCTGATTTCGATGACGATAATGCTGGCAGGTATGCTGACAGCCATTAGCATAGTAACAGAAAAAACCGAGAATACGATAAATGCAATCAATGTTACGCCTATGTCACAAACAGGCTTTGTTATAGGCAAGAGCATGACAGGAGCACTTGTCGCAATGTTCAGCATTATAGTAAGCGTAATCATTACCGGTTATTACGATATAAACTGGTTTATGATAATACTCGTCGGCTTTACGTCTCTACTGCTAAGCTTCATAGTCGGCTTCCTTCAGGGCCTTGCCAGCGATGATGTCATAGAAGCAGCTGGAAATGTAAAGATGTTGTTTCTGCCTATAGCAGGTTCTATTATTGGTTACGAGCTGATATCAGAAAAATGGCAGTGGACAATGTACTGGAGCCCTTTCTATTGGGCATATAAGGCAAACGATCTTATACTTTCAAAGACGGCAGACTGGGTAACAGTACTTATGTGTGCAGGTATAGTCTTAGCGCTTACACTGGCAGTCTACTTTTTAGCACTGCCTAAGATAAGAAAAGGACTAAGCTGACAATAGTCAGCAGCAATCATTATCTCATTATTGAAAGGAGATTTTATATGGCTATAGGTTATTTACTTGGTGGCATAGCTTGTGTGATCTATGCGATACTGGTAGGTTTTTTCGGAGGAATTAAAAAATCACCCGGTTTGATCAAGATCGTCAAGATGAAGCTGGGCAAAAAAATGAAGGACGAAACAGCAGCAAAGATCTGCCTTGTCATGGCTATAATCGTTCTTGCAGTCGGTATATTTCTGTTCGTCTATGGTGGTCTTACGTCTTGATATTCAATGACACAAGAAAAGCCAGGTTTGATACTAAGCCTGGCTTTTTATGATGAATCGCTTTTTTCATCATACCCGGCATTCTCCGGTATCTGCGGTTGCTTTTTCTCTCTTATCTTCCTGCTTATCCTTCGCACCGCAAGCGCTGCTATTGCAGCTATCGGCGTTGCTACTACCATTCCCAGTATCCCCCAAACGCTGCCTCCTATGAATATAGCCACGAAAACAACGAGAGGATGCAGTCCCATGCTCTTTCCCATTATCAGCGGCGAAAGCAACGCAGCATCAAGTATCTGGAACACAAACTGAAATATCGTCATCCAAAGCACATCTATAGGGCTCTGGAACACCACAACTATTGCAGAGATTATCATAGCAGCTATCGGACCAATATACGGCACAAGATTAAACAACCCCACCATTATACTTACCGGAATACGCCACTTTAAATCCAGTACCAGCCACATAAAAAGGTAACACGCAACTCCGAGGATAAGAGTAATAAGCAGCCTCGCCTTAAAGTACTGGCCAACAAGATGCAGGCTCTCCCTAAAGAATCCTCTTTCTTGTTCTATAGCATCTTTGCCTCTGCCCATCTCCATCTCCAAAATAAATAATCTACAATATATTATAACAATTTGCCCTTTACTTAGTCAAAACAGGATAAATTAAATATATTTAAATTCAAAAACACCCCTCCGCATATTTTCGAAAGGGTGCATATCGTTATTTCTTAGTTATATACATCGGGCTGGACCATGCCATTCCGCCGTCGTCCTCAATCACTTTCACCCAATATGCACTCTCTTTGCCATTGAGCGCTTGGCTGTCCTCCCATGTAAATGATGCATCGCAAGTTTGCGTATCTGGTGTACAGAAAAATTCAACTTTCTGGTTAACTCCTCCGGCGTCCTTCGTCTGTCTGCTGTTCTTCTCCAGTATGTCAACCGCTTTTACTTCAAATGTTCCTTGGTTTGATGCAAACTCGATCATCGTATTTTCATTCCAGTCAAGCTCAATATCCACACCATCTATGTCTCCGCTTGTCGCAGATTTAAATGCTATTTGCTGGCCGGACATCACCAGTATATGCTCATCCGGCTGGTTGAATGCAAAATCCTTTGCACAGATGATACTGCCGTTTTTAACAGATATGTTGCCTTCCCATCTCGCCTTTTTACTTCTGGAACGCACCCTTACGCCGCTCCACTGTATCCTCAAGCTGTCCTTTTTCTTTTCAAGCTCACTGCTATAGCGATACACCACCTCTACTCCTTTGTGTATCTCTATCTCAGCAACGGGTGATGTAGCATGCACCTCAACATCTATCTTAGGATTTTGCTCTGTTACAAACTCATCGCCCATCATTTTGTCGCCGCTTTTAACCGATAAGTATATCCTCTTGCCGGTCGTGCCGTAACAGTGCCTTTGCCTGAAAGCACTCCACAGGCTGTCTCTTGAAAGGCTTTCTGTGTAAACTGCTGCATATCCGCCTGTGACATCAAAGGTAACGAATTTGCCTCTGGAAGACGGTCTAGTAGGATAAGACAGCCCCGGTCTGCATGTGTGATCGTCACTGTTTGCCCAAACACCTGGCTTCAGTCCTTTTTTCAGCGCATCCTCCAGTAGCCAGTCAAACGTACCATGGTGTGAATGCACCTCCAGTAAAAAGTTGCACTTGTCATTCCAGTAGTCTAAGTTACCGTACCTTCCACCCACATGCGGCGTCGCCATGAATGTATCATCGCCTTCAAACTCTTCCCACAGTTTGTTTATCGGTGTGCGCTCGCTGCCGTCACGCCCGTTCATATCTATCTGCCAATGATAGCTCCTATGTATAGGCGGATCATCCCTGTTGAAATATACATTGTAGTCACCGCCCACAGGCGTTGTGCCCGACCATTCATAGCCTGGGAACACAACGAACCTCCCCAGCTCATTATACTCTTTCGATGCTCTGCATATTGCCTGCCAAAGCTCGTCCGTTACTTGAAAGTCGTTGCCCTGCCATGCACAGAAATCCATGAACGCCTTGTCACGGGCAAACGAGAAATATAGATCCGGCGTGCCTGTGCCAACCGTCTCTCCCGTCTGCCCGTGCATATCGCCCCAATATAAGTTCTTCTGCGGTTTCTGGCTTTTACACAATACAGGGTTTCCTCTGCCGGCAAGCCGTCCATCCGGGAAATAAACTTTTGGATAAAAACTTTTTTCCTCTTCGAAAACGGCCTGTACTTCACCAGTACCGTTCTTTATATCCACTTTATATTCGCTGCCGGCTTCCAGCTTTATCTTTTCGCAATAGTCTGTGCTGACATTCCCAAAATAGTCCATCGCCCGAACTCTGACTTTTGTCTTTTCACCTTTTGCCACTATCGACGGGCAAACAGCTTCGAGCTTAGAGTTCAACACTCGAAGGTCTATCATCCTTCTCATACACTCTTATATCACCTTATTTAACGTCATTGGAGGGAAATCGGAGGGAAATTTATGATTTTAGACATTTTAGCTGTTCTATAATTAGCAACGTTCTATTAGCAAAGTCTTAAAATCTATAGCCTGTAACAAACCATAATAATATGTATAATTTGAAGTTTAATAGTTGTATATTATTCTAGATATTCTAATTGTAATTCTGGTTGAAAACATCAAAAAAGCCCTCTGTTAAGGGCTTTCTGGTAGCGGCGATGTGACTCGAACACATGACCCTCCGGGTATGAACCGAATGCTCTAGCCAACTGAGCTACGCCGCCATGATAGGCGAAACGCCAGCCGTTTATCGACCGGCGAATCTCCGTTTATGTTGGTTGCGGGGGGGGGATTTGAACCCACGGCCTCCGGGTTATGAGCCCGACGAGCTACCAGACTGCTCTACCCCGCGACGAAACGTGCAAAGGTTATTCTATAGTAAATTTGCGTTATAGTCAACTGTTTTACACAAAATTTTTGCATCTATTTAAATTCTGTACACAGTTATCGCTAATCAGGGAAAAAATACACGCAGCTTGCGCTGTATGGTTTATGCTGATTCCACACTTTCGAGAAGTCAAGCTCATACTCCTCCCCATACGTAGATATGAATATAGTCTTCTTCTCATCATCATATCCGGTCACAGCCATCCAGTGCCAGGTGAACTCATCAAGTGCAGGTTCAGGGTTCCGAAGTATCAGCAGCGCAGGCATATACCTTTCGTCGACTGCACGCTTTATAAATCCAAACGCTACACCCTGGCTAAGGCTCCTCGAGACGACCTGAGACTTAAGTACCACTCCCTTGGTATTTGCATACTCAACAGTTGCTGAAGCAAAATAACTATAGTCTGTAAGCCCCATAGCGCCCGGCTTCACATATTCTCTAACATCCTGCATAAACTGAGTGAACTCGTCTCTTTTTGCAGGTGTTGAATGCTCATATAGTGCAGAACACTTTTCAGGAAACGCCTGTGACATATAGCTGAGTATCACCGCGGCTGTTGTCGGCCCGCAGCCTGAAAGCCCGTGTATCTTTTTTTTGAACCAATACTGATTCGGCCCATGGTGAGTTTTTCTGCCGTCGCATACACTGAAAAGCTCTGCGTCAAGTTTGCGTATCATATTATTCCTCTTGATAAATCTATCGCTTTGCATATGATAACACAAATGCGCTACGGTGAAAACCTCTGGAGTTAATCAATAATTGCCTAATATTAGAATTGATGCTAGTATTACATATATATATTTGAAGGACAATTATATGGGATTAACAAAAACGTATTATATTAGAGAAAAAGATTATATTGATTTGCTGCTATTCATCTTGAGAAAGAAAATTATATTTGCCGTCTTTGCTGAAATAGTTATATTTTCTTTGATTTCGTATTTTGTTGATATTGAAATTAGTATTATTTCTTTGAACAACACTCCATATGCCTTTATTAATTATATTATCACTTTAATTATAATTTGTGTTTTTGTTTTTTTATTCCGAAAGCTACCTGTAAAAATTGCAGCAAAGAAAAAATATCGTTCTGGTCAAAATGATAATCTGTTTTTTGACTTCACAATTGACAACAATAACATTGAAAAAAAGTATATCCATGAAGTCAACAATATTAGCTGGCTAGATGTTCAGCAGGTAAAAGAAACTCGTAATTTCTATTTATTCTATATATACAATAAACTATTTTTATTTATACCTAAGAGTTTTATTTCCAAAGACGAGGAATCAATATTGCGGGATCTCGTTAACAACAACCTCGATCCAAAAAAAAATAAACTTAAAAGTGAAAAGCCTAAACAATAAAAGTATGTTATAATACCAGACGGAATATCTTATCCTGGAGGGACATATGAAAAGACTGATAAACAAACAGCCAAATTCCAAGGATTGTTTTATATGCGGCCTTAGCAACGAAATGGGTCTTAAAGCCAGCTTTTTTGAAACAGATGAAAACGAAATCGTTTGTATATTCACGCCGCCTTCAGAGCACCAGAGCTATCCCGGCAGACTGCACGGCGGGGTCTCTGCCGCAGTTCTTGACGAAACCATAGGCAGAGCGGTGCAAATAGACGACCCGGACGTGTGGGGCGTCACAGCAGAGCTTAAAACATGCTATAAGAAACCTGTTCCATATAACACTCCGCTAAGGGCAGTGGGGCGTATAACGACCCAGAACCGCCTGCTGTTCGAAGGCACAGGTGAGATATACACGCCAGACGGCGAAGTCGCCGTAACAGCATGGGGCAAATACGTTAAAATGCGTATCGACAATATCTCTGAAGGTTTCGGAGGCGACGATTGGAAAGTACACTTAGATATAAACGATCCGGATAAAGTCGATTTGTAAAAAGCAAAGCATTCACCAGTGCCGTTTGACTTGTTCCCGCTTTGTGATATTCTCTATAAAGACTTCGGAGGAATACATGAAATACACAAAAGATATGTTCATACGGTTTGCATCATATTTTAAAAAGCACCGTGTTTTATTCATTACTGACCTGATAGTGGCTTTTATCCTTGCGGGGATAGAGCTTGTTTACCCGGCCTTTACAACAAAGATAATAGACCAGCTGATACCAAATAAACTTCTTGTCCAGATGCTTTTTATGGTCGGTCTGCTTCTTGGTCTTTATATTTTAATGGCTGGCTGTTCATATTTCATGAACTATTGGGGGCATGTCGTTGGAGTACGCATGGAGGCGGATATGCGAAGCGATCTCTTCAAGCACATGCAGAAACTTGATTTCAAATTCTACGACAACCAACGCACCGGCAAGCTTATGAGCCGCATGGTAAACGACTTAAACCAGATAACTGAGCTTGCGCACCATGGGCCGGAAGATATTTTCATTTCCTTTGTAATGCTAGCCGGCTCTTTCGTCATTCTTTCACTCATGGAGTGGAGACTAACTCTCATAATCTACGTCGGTGTTATCCCGTTCATGATATGGTTTTCAATATCCCAGCGTTCAAAGATGTCGAGTGGCTTCAAAGCCGTAAGAGAGAAAACAGCAGATATAAATGCGCAATTGGAAAACAGCCTTGCCGGAATTCGTGTCGCAAAATCGTTCACCAACGAGGACTATGAAATAAAGCGGTTCGACGAAGGCAACAGCCTGTTCAGGTCCGCAAAGAACGAAGCGTATCACAGAATGTCAATATTCGCTTCAGGCATGGGCTTCTTTATCAGCTTCCTAAATGTTGTGGCTCTCGGGCTGGGCGGATACTTCGCATACATGGATATAATAACCATTGGTGAGCTCACCGGTTTCATTTTGTATATAAACCTCGTTATGCAGCCGATACGCAGGCTTACCAACTTCACACAGCAGTTCGAACAGGGCATGAACGGGTTTGCACGGTTCCATGAAATAATGCAAGAGCAGCCGGAGATACTGGGCGGAGACAAGATACTCAGCAGCGCCAAGGGCGATATAAGCATCGAGAACGTTACCTTTTTCTACAACGAAAACGAAAACGTGTTAAAAGATGTTTCCCTTGATATAACCCATGGCACTACAGTTGCTCTTGTCGGCCCTTCAGGCGGCGGCAAGACGACACTATGCCATCTCATACCCCGTTTCTACGACGTTACTGAAGGCCGCATAACGCTGGACGGAGAGGATATCCGAGAATATACGCTCGACTCACTGCGCGGCAGTATCGGCCTTGTGTCACAGGAAGTCTTTCTGTTCACCGGCACTATCCGTGACAATATACTTTACGGCAGAACGGACGCAAGCGAGGAAGAAATGATAGAAGCTGCAAAAAATGCAAACATACACGACTTTATTGAAGGGCTTCCCGACGGCTATGAAACCTGGGTAGGCGAAAAAGGCATCCGGCTTTCCGGCGGACAAAAGCAACGTATATCAATAACAAGAGTGTTCCTTAAAAACCCTCCGATACTAATACTGGACGAAGCAACATCCGCTCTGGATAACGAAACCGAGATAAAGATACAGCAATCACTCGAAAAGCTCTCAAAAGGCAGGACAACGCTTGTCATAGCCCACAGACTCTCAACTATACGAAATGCAGACGAGATAGTCGTGCTTACAGCAGAGGGTATTGTAGAAAAAGGCAGTCATAAGAAACTATACTCTATAGAAGACGGTTTATATAAACGCCTTTACGACGCCCAATTCTATACCGAAGAGCACAAGCCGAATCTGTTTGCTTAAAGCACTAACCCCACGACTCACAAATCGACGGGAATTGCAAAATAAAAAAAGCGTCCGGGCAAAACCGGGCGCTTTTTGTAATTTGTTACTCTTCCGATTCCTGAGGATTAAGAAGGCTCTCAAGCGTTTCTTCTGTAATCTCATTTCTTATCAGATAATCGTCTTCTTTGTCTTTTATACTAACGTAATAATTCATGAGATTATCATTTGTTATAACCGTTTCTCCATTATAAATGAAGGTTTGCCCCGGATTCTTCAGAGTACGTCCCTGCGCCAGTTTGTATGCTATCTCAAAAGCTGCTTGTCCTATGTTTACAGGTGCCGGAAGCGCAAACACCATCATTTCATCTTCGGCGGGTTTGATGTTTATAATAGTATCTTCTTCTTCATCATCCTCAGATTCTATAGTAATATCAATTCCGTTTGTCATTAAAGCATACCATTTCTTGATAAAGCCTGCCGAGATATCTCCGCACATTACCTTTGGTAGTTTCTGAATACCAAGGTATGCGTCAAGTATACCCATCGCCATTCCTTCTTCAGTTATTATACCGCTGACATAGCCTTCATCTTCAAAGAATTCTTCCAGTGCATCCCGGGCGTCGTCTCCGTCCCAGTCTGCATATATAATATCTTCCAGCCTTAATTGCTCGTTTAAAATAAGCTGCTCGTTTAACGCTGCTGCTCTCAAAGCATCAATCTCACTCTTTTCGCTGCCAAGAATCTGTAACACATTACCTTCCACAAGGTTCTGCGCCATAAACTGGCCGCACAATGTCCCCCACTCCTTATCATCAGATACAATATTTATCTGATATCCTTTGGCGCCTTCCGGTGCGTTATATGTGACTACCGGTATTCCCGCTTCGTCTGCCATAGCAACAACCATGCGAAACGCTTCTGTCGTAGTATTGCCTACAATTATTACGTCTACTTCGTTTTTAATAAGGCTTCTTACATCCTGAAGCTGCTGATTAAAGCTGCCTTCAGCATTATAGTAATATACTTCATAAACAAGCCTGTCCACCTCATAATCGTTTGATGTCTGTTCCAGCTTACTGAGGTACAGCTTATCCATGTCAGTGCTAAGCTCACCCAATGTCACTCCAATACGGATCCCTTCAGCAGCAAAAATAGCATCTTCCAGCTCTTCATCGTCGCTAAAAAGACTGTCGTCACTTCCGGTCAGTCCTGCAAGGACGCTGTCGTCAACGCCTTCATAATTATAGCCTGCTTCTTCCGAATACTCCGAAAATGCATCTTCCGGCATATCGGTAGGTTCGGTTGAAACTGATGTGTTCTGCCCTGGTGAACTCTGCGAACCGCTGTCTGCAGTTTTGTCTGTATTCTTACCGCTAAGAAGTATACCCAGCACAAAACCGCCGACTATCAAGATAAAAACGGCCACAGCAACTATCCTAATATGCTTGCGCAGAAAAACCTTGAAAGCTCCTTTTGGGGCTGGTTTTCTTGTTTTTTGCTGTAGTGAGCTTTCCGTGCTCTGCTCAGGCTTACTTTTTGTCTCAAGATCCCTTATGGAACTGTGCCTTCTGCTGCGTCTCTTTCTGCTGTATCTGGCCATATTTCTATCTTCCTTCTTGCTTTGTTTTTCTCAAATAAATTCTTAAAAGCATCAGTGATTTGCTGCCATTAAATCGCCTGCTGCCCGGCTGCTCTGTCCCATTTCTCTAGCAGCTTCCGTAGTTCTTTTTCCATATTGTCCCGCTCGCTGTCTGCAGCAATAGCAAGCCGCCTGTGCAGCTCGTCTACTACATCTGCAGGTTCCTGTACCGGCTTAAGTTCTGCTGCTTTGCCGGCTTCAAGTAGCTTTGTATCAAAAGTATCAAGTAAATTTGGCGCAATCGCATCATACCCAAGTTCAGCAAGGTCATTTGCAAAGTTCTCTGCAACTCCATCTTCACCGTGCATAACAAAAACTTTATTCACACTTTTCGGAAAATGCCCGATCCATTCTAAAAGCCCGTTCCTGTCTGCATGGCCGGAAAAGCCCTCTATCTTCTCTATAACTGCACGTGGCATGATTTCTTCACCGAATATACGAATGTTTTTCGAGCCGTCCAATATCCTTCTTCCGAGCGTACCCATAGCCTGATATCCCACAAAGAGTATTGTGGAATCCGCACGCCAGAGGTTGTGCTTCAAGTGATGCTTTATTCTTCCTGCATCGCACATGCCGCTGGAAGATATGATTATCTTCTGGCGCTCATCAAAATTGATAGCTTTAGATTCGTCAACACTCTGGGCAACGATAAGCGTATCGAAAGAGAAGAATTCCACACCTTCAGCTTTATACGCCATAGCTTCTTCGTCATAATATTCTTTCTTGCTGCTCGAATCAAATATCTCTGTAGCAGCAATGCCCAAAGGGCTGTCTATATAGACCGGAACGTTCTCCAGCCCCGGAACCTGCTTCTCCTCAAGCAGTATACTTATATCATAAAGGACTTCCTGCGTACGTCCAACCGCAAAAGAAGGTATGACTATGTTTCCTCCTCTTTTCAACGCCGCTATAAGAACATTTTTCAGCTGCTCTCTTGTCGGGATAAGTTCCTCGTGGTTTCTGTCTCCGTATGTGCTCTCCATAAACACATAGTCCGCATCTTCGATATAAGTCGGATCTTTTATAATAGGCTTGTCTTTGTTGCCAATGTCCCCTGAAAAAACTAGTGTTTTACCCTCTGTAAAAAGCTCTACCGAAGCAGAACCAAGCAGATGCCCCGCATCTATGAACCGGACAGAAACATCGTCAAATACTTTTATCAGTTCGTTATAATTAACGGGCGTTAAATACTTTACGGATCTTCTTGCATCCTCAACGTTATAGAGAGGCTCTATCTCTTTTTTACCGGCACGTCTGCGTTTCCTGTTTGTCCACTCTGTCTCCATCTCCTGTATATGTCCGGCGTCCGGAAACATAATGGAGCACAGTCTGCTGGTTGCGCCTGTGCAATAGACTTCTCCTTTAAACCCCTTCTTGACTAGCAGCGGTATAAGGGCCGAATGGTCAATATGTGCATGTGTAAGAAAAACCACATCTATATCTTCAGGGTTAAAAACAAATCCGTCCTTTACCGGCGCATTTTTAGCGTCCGCCCCTTGTCTCATCCCACAATCAATCAATATCTTCTTGTCGCTTGTTTCAACCAATGTACAAGAGCCGGTTACAGTTCTTGCCGCTCCTGTAAAAGTAATCTGCATCGCATTTTCCTTTCAAGTCTTCCTTATAATATTGTAATATTCATTGTACCAAACATTGTTATAAAATCAAAGAGCAAACTTTTATACGCAACCATCAAGCAGCTCAATAAATTCGTCAACTTCACTTTTATCCTGCTGCGATAAGCTGCAGTTGATTTTAAGACCGGCCGCTGTTTTCAGCATACACATACTGCGCTTTTGTTCTTCGCTTATTTCTTCTCTTTCCTCCGCCTCTTCCCATAAGCCATCTGTTTCGATGTTGTGCTTTTCAAGAGACTTTAGAAGCATAATGAAATATATCGCTGTTTCCGTTGCCTTACCATCCTCAAAACACTGCGGTGCAAGTTTCTTCATACTCTGCACTGCCATCTGCCCTGTTTCTTCAGTATGCTCAGAATCCTTAATGGCTTTTACGAATTGTTCGGTATAAATCGCATATCTCTGCGCCTTTCTCTCTATATTCTTTATTCCATATATTTTTACCGCCGCCAGCATATAAAAAATCTTTTTATCGAACATGTGCTTGAGCAGTCTTGTGTGCGCATATCCTAGCATCTTGTAGCTCTCGTTTCTTGTCCTGTCAAAATCACAGTTCATAGCTATCTGCTTATCATCAGATTCCTTCGTTGCCAATATCTCATTGGCCATCCTTACAACAGCGTTTACAGCATATTCGCTTAATTCATCGTCAGATATTATCGAAGCTATAAGGCTGTCGAGCCTTGTTTCATAGTTGCGCCAAACACTTTGATACTCATTGCCAAGCAGCAGACCAAGTATGTGGGCCATCAATGAAAGGTTGTTTGATACCTGTGTCGTCTCTTTTCTGGAAACCGCTGTTTTCGTGTGGTCGAACAGGTTGTCTATCCTTGAAACAATATTTAGCTCTGCTCTCTCTTTGCGCTTTTTTTGCTTTCGTTCATCAGCGACGGTTTTTAGATTCGTTTCGATTTCTTTGGAAATAAACGCATGTATCTGTTTTTCCTTGTCATAATAGAAAAATGCTATACCAAGACCCCATCTTATCTGAATTATCATAAGCGCTATTATTTCGATAAACGCTATAGCTGCAGCATACCTTAGGTATAGTGCAAGCGCAGCAAACTGAAGTGCGCCAAGAAGCACTATTATAACAAGAACATCATAAAATCCGGGCTCAAGTTTCTTCCTTCGGAATTTAAGATACTCCCCTGCTGTTATCCCGAAAAAGCGACGGTCACTAATATTCGTTATTACTGCCAGTATCGATACGGCAATAACAGCGACCGAAAACCCCGTTTCTGCCAGTCCCTGCCCGATGCTAACAAGTCCTTCGGGAGCAGGTATCGCTTCAAGGGCTAGCTCTATGACGATTGCAAGACCTGCAAGCAAAACAGTGTACGCTATGATTATAGGAAAATTCAGTGTCTTCTTGTTGTTCATGGCTCTCTCCTTGACTATCAAAGTGCGCTATAATGCCTACATTATACCACAAAGCTTTATTTCTATCTTTTTGCTGCTTGGCTGGATAAAATTAAAGAGCCGCGGGTTTCCCCACAGCTCTAATTAAATATGTTAACCGAAAAGGCGATATTGGCTCAATTATGTTTTTTACCATATCAAACCACAAAAAAAGCCGCCTCATACCAACGAGACAGCCGAACCGCCATAGCCCTTTAACCGGCCTTAGACTTCATGCTTTGCGTGCATCCCTTTCGGAAATGGTCGCCATTAGCTCAAATAGTAGTTTGAATATAGTATAAATAACATCCGTGTATATATTCTGTTAAAATAATTGTATACTAAACCAGCATTTATGTCAACAGAAAAGCTTCCAATTATACGTCTGCTTTCTTCTGCTTTTGTCTTTTGTTTCTTCTTTCTTGCGACTGGTTTTCATATGAAAGAGATACCCAGCGCACTTAGCCCTTCAAGGCCGCACGCTCTGTTTATAGTCACTCCCGTTTCGCTTTGAAGTGCAGCCGCCGCAAACGCTATACTAGTTCTTTTACTGCCCCTGGCATCAGCCCTTCCACCCGTTACAGTCTGTTTGCCCGAAACCAGCAAATCACCGCCTATCTGCACTATATCCGCCCCAATAGCCTTTAGCCCTGCAAAAACGGTTTCAAAATCCTGTTTGCTCTGCTCTACTATGCCGTCAATGTTTTTTATAACACACCTGCCTCTGCCAAAGCAACAGGCTGTAAGAACCGCAGCAGGCTCAACTGATTCAGAGATATCAATAACCTCTGCTGAAGCTCTGCTCTTTTTCGCAAATACAGCACCGCTGTATTCCTGCACGTTTAACTTTAATTTATGAAACTCATCAATAATATGCTTTTGCGGCTGCTCAGACTCTGCCATAAGTCCGGTTACTCCTGCTTCCCCTCCTAAAAATCCAAATAGCATCATATATGCAGACATTGCATAATCGCCTCCTGCTCTGAAAACATAGCTTTCATCGGAGTATCTGTCCTTTTCTATCCTAAAACCGTTACGTTTGTCTATCTTATATCCAAAATCCTTCAATATACTAAGTGTCAGTTCTGCGTTGATACTTGCGCTGCAATGCAGTGCAGCACCTTTCATCAGCGGCAGACACAATAGAAATCCGTCCAGCAGACTTCCGTCTTTAAGAACGATATCGCCGGGCTTTATTCTGCCTTTCAGCTTTATACCTTCGTTGCTACAACTGCATTCGATCCCCATATCCTCAAGCGAACTTACTTTATCACAGTTATACTCCGACGGGAAGCTGTATTCTCCTCCCAGCACCGCACAAAGCGGCAGTATAAATTTAAAAACACTGCGGCTGCATTTAAGAGCCGCAGTGCCTCCTTGTGGTGATGAATAGAATGTTATGGTTTCATCCTGTTTTCTGAATTTTGCGCCCATATTGAACAGAGCATTAAAAAGCTCCTCGGTTTCGCAGCACGAATCCGTCTGCCAAATGCTCGTCTTCGTCAAAGACGCCAGAATAATAGCTCTTATCTCCTCATCAACAGATGGCGGAGCAGGCACTATCCCTGATGCCTTTCCAGGATAAACAGTAACGTTTCTCATCTTTTCTCCTATTTAATGCTGTAACCCGCCTCAGCAACCGCTTTCTTCACAGCCTCTATATTAATATTTTCGCCCTTTATGACTGCGTTTCCTTTTTTCAGGTTCACTTTTACAGATTTTACACCATCAATTTTTTCTATAGCCTGTTTTACAGCTCTTACACAGTGTTCACAGCTCATTCCGCCTATCATCAATTCTGTTTTCATTTTAGTTTTCCTCCTTCCTGCATTTGTTTTTTTCCTTTTTCATACGTACTACCAATTTATTTATAAGGCTCCTTAGAATAAGCCCGCCGAAAATAACTCCGCTTATTATCTTAAGAGTACTTTCACTTTGTACCGCCGCCTGCAAACTAAACTCTGGCATAGGCAGAGACAGCCAGCTGATAATTTCGTCAAGAAGCAGTCCGAAACCGACTGCACTTACCGCTGTTACAGCAAGGTAAACTGCAACTGTTTTTTTACCCAGCGTCTTAGACAACACGGCCAGCGATGCCGCATTGGTCGCTGGCCCTGCAAACAGAAACACAAAAGCTGCTCCCGGACTTATGCCCTTTGCCAGAAGCACGAGCGCTATCGGTATAGAAGATGTTGAACATATATACATCGGCAGACCAACGAGCAGCATCACTAGCATTGCAAGTATCCCGGAGCTTATATGAAGACTTTCAAAAAAGCCCGTTGGGATTATCACCGTAATAAGCGCTGCAATGATGAGGCCTATCACGAAATGAACAGATACATCGTCTACGAAATCCACAAACGCATAATCAGCCATTTTTATAAGCTTTTCTTTAAAAGAAAGAGCTTTTTGTCCGTTGTCGCAAGAGCAGCCTCCGCTGCAGCATTCGTCGTGTCCATCATGTTCTTCTATCTCTTCAATCTTTCTGTTTCCCGCAATTCTCTGTATCAGTGCGCCTCCTGCAACTCCTGATATGAAAGCAGCAACAGGACGGTATACAGCAAATACGATGCCCATCATACCAAAAGTGGCAATCATTGAATCTACTCCGGTTTGCGGGGTCGATATCAGAAAAGCCATCACTGCAGAAGTCGAAGCGCCGCTTTGACTCAAATATGTTGTCGTCGTCAGTACACCGCATGAACAAAGCGGAAGCGGAACGCCAAATGCAGCAGCTTTAAGTGCAGCAAACCTGCTGCCCTCTCCCAGGTGTTTTGCCACCGTCTGCTTTTTCATCACTACGGATAAAACGCCGGTAAGTATCATTCCTATAAGCATATACAGCGACATATCAAGGAATATATCTATAACGGCATTCAGAAACGCCATACTTAGTCCCCCTTATGCATGTTCAATGTGGTCTATACCGGAGCGAAGCACATCTGCAACATGATCATCATCTAGAGCGTAATATGTGTTCTTTCCGTCTTTAACGTGCCGCACTATCCGCTGACCACGCAATACTCTTAGCTGATGAGACACAGCAGAAACACTTTTACCCGTCGCCTGCGCAATATGAGAAACGCAGACTTCTTTATCTACCAAAAGGCTAAGTATCTGTATCCTGCCTGGGTCTGCGAAAACATGGAGAAACTCCGCAACTCTCTGCGCTTTTTCTTCCTCTATGGGTCTTATATCTACGCCTTCTGTACATCTGTGCATGTTTACCATCTCCTCAGTTACGTTTGAACGCTTGTTCAACTATTCATATGTTATCACGCAGTGTACATATTGTCAACATATGTTGATTGCTCTTGTGTTTTTCTGCTATAATACGTTTATTCCAAAGAAAGCAAAGGTCATCAAAATGAAGATAGTGATAGCTCCCGATTCGTTCAAAGGTTCTCTCTCATCCATGCAGTTTATAAATATTGCAAAACGCAGCGCATTACGAAATTTCCCCGATGCGCAAATCTGCGAAGTTCCTATAGCAGACGGTGGAGACGGAACTGTTGAAGCAATAGTATATGCTTCCGGCGGTACAGCAATGTGCGCAAAAGCACGTGATCCGCACGGCAAACAGATAAATTGTATATACGGAGATGCAAACGGCACAGCCATTATCGGCCTCTCGGAGTGCAGCGGTCTTGCACTGCTTGATGAAGATGAGCGTAACCCTATGTTAACATCTACGCACGGCACAGGTGACCTCATAAAAAAAGCTCTTGATGAAGGCTTTAGTGATATCTACCTGGGAATAGGCGGCAGCGCAACCAATGACGCAGGCACGGGCGCTCTTCAGGCTCTCGGCTTAAAATTCCTTCGTAAAGACGGCAGTGAGATAGAGCGCATGTGCGGAGGTGAACTCATAAACGTTGCAAGCGTTGACGATTCTGGTCTTGATAATCGACTTGCATCAGCTTCAATCACCATAATGTGTGATGTAAACAATCCTCTTACAGGCGAAAACGGAGCAACATATATATACGGGCCTCAAAAAGGCGCAGATGAAGAAAAGCTTACAGCACTTGAAAAGGGCATGAAGAGCTTCGAGAAGATATTAAACGATTACGCCGGATACAATGTTTCAAATATACCGGGAGCAGGAGCAGCAGGCGGTATAGGCTGCGGGCTTGTTTGTTTTGCAGGCGCCAGAATGACCAGCGGAATAGACGCAGTGCTGGAACTAGTCAACTTCGATAAAGTAATAGAAGGCGCAGACCTTATATTGACCGGAGAAGGACGGGTAGACCATCAGTCCGCATGCGGCAAAGTCATACACGGAATAGCCAATTATGCAAAGAAGGCCGACATTCCCGTCGTAGTCATCGCCGGAAGCATAGGAAGCGGCGCAGAGGCTCTTTTCCCTCTCGGAGTCAGCACGCTTATCGCATTGCCGGAAAATCCGTGCAGCCTTGAAGAATGTATTCAAAACGCCGAAGAACTCATGGCAAGGGCGGCAGACAAGGTCTTCTCGCTTATAAAGATCGGAACGGAAATATGAATTTCATAAAGCTAATAGGCAGACAGAATAATTCTGTATCTGCTTTTTTTGTGTGATATGTCTCTACTGGTAAAAACGCCTCAAAATAGTTGTTGCATTTTTATGCATTTTTATGTATAATTATAAACATTATACTGGAAAGGATTATATTAATGAAAGTTTCGGTTATTGGCGCAACAGGATATTCTGGTGCAGAACTCATGAGGATACTGTCCGGACATAAAGAAATCAGCATAGCTCATGCTGTTTCAAAAAGCTTTGCAGGGCAAAAGATGAGTGATGTATATCCGAATTTTGCTTCCTGCGACTATATGCTTGAGGAGCTGAATATCGAAGAAGTCTGCACAGACAGCGATATTGTTTTTACCTGCCTTCCCCACTGCACTTCTTCAGAAGTAGTTCCTGCACTGCTGGAACATGGCGTGAAAGTCATAGATTTATCCGGAGATTTCAGATATAACGATGCCAGTGTATATGAAAAGTGGTATAATACAACACATGAGTCAAAACATCTATTAGGCAAAAGTGTTTATGGATTACCCGAACTTTACAGGGCAAAAATAGAAAAAGCAGCACTCATTGGAAACCCCGGTTGCTACACAACAAGCGCTATTCTTGCACTTGCTCCGCTTCTCAGTGCCGGGCTTATTGACAAGGATAGCATTATTGTAGATGCGAAGTCAGGAGTTACTGGTGCCGGCAGGAGCGCTAAGCTTGCAAATATATTCACCGAAGTGGATGAAAGCTTCAAGGCATACGGCGTTGCGACCCACCGTCATACGTCTGAAATAGAGCAGGAGCTTTCCATAGCCGCAGGCAAAGACGTGCAGATTTCCTTCACGCCCCATCTTCTGCCTATAAAGCGCGGTATACTTTCCACCATATATGCAGCTACTAAAGCCGACGAAGATCAGATAGCCGCAGCCTACGCCATGTACGAAAACGAGCCCTTCGTACAAATAACCGGTGACAGCCTGCCCGAGATAAAACACGTAACAGGCAGCAACAACTGCGCCATAGGATATAAGATAGACAAAAGGCTTAATAGGATAATAATTGTCTCGTGTATAGACAACCTCATCAAGGGAGCTGCAGGACAAGCCGTTCAGAACATGAATATAATGTGCGGTTATAACGAGTGCGAAGGTTTGAATAAGACAGGATGGTATTTATAAAAATGGATAAACTTATCGAAAAAGCTGGAGTACTGATAGAAGCCCTTCCGTATATACAGCGTCTGGCCAACAAAACCGTAGTTATAAAATACGGCGGCAGCGCTATGCTGAGTGAAGAGCTTTCCGCGAAAATAATGCAGGACGTAACTCTGCTCAAGTTCGTTGGTGTAAACCCAATTCTTGTTCACGGCGGCGGCAATGAGATAAACAACATGCTTGGCAAGCTCGATATTAAACCCAGCTTTCACGATGGTCTCCGAATAACGGACGATGCTACCATGGATGTTGTGCAGATGGTTCTCACCGGCCGAATAAACAAAGATATCGTAGCGAAATTCGGTGTTGCCGGAGCCAAAGCAATTGGGCTGTGTGGTAAAGATGCCAATCTCATCACAGCAGAAAAAAAGACTGCGGATGACGGAACAGACTTAGGGCATGTCGGTAAAATAATAAGCATAAACACAGGTTTGCTGGATTTTCTCGTTAAAGATGAATACATACCTGTCATAGCTCCTATAGGAGTAGGAAAGAATGGCGAAAGCTATAACATAAATGCAGACACAGTCGCGGGAGAGATCGCTGCGGCTCTTGGTGCAGAGAAGCTCATGTTCCTCACCGATATAGACGGAATAAGAAGTAATCCAGAGAATCCGGATTCGCTCATTTCTATAATCACTGTTGAAGAAATATATGAGCTTATAGACCAAGGAATAATATCCGGCGGCATGCTTCCCAAAGTCGATGGGTGCATTAAAGCAATTGAAAAGGGCGTTAAAAGAACGCATATATTAAATGGAACGATACCCCATCCGATACTTCTGGAGATCTTCACAGACAAAGGAATCGGCACAATGGTACGCAAAGCAGTAGAAGAATAAGGAGCAGCTATGCTTGATAATATAACTAAACTAGATGAAAAATACTTCATGCAGGTTTTCGGCAAACGGCTGCCTGTGTGTTTTACAAAAGCGCAGGACGTATACCTGTATGATACAGACGGTAAAAAATATACGGATTTCCTATCCGGTATAGCCGTCTGTTGCCTTGGTTATTCCGACGAAGGCTATAAATCTGCACTCAAGGAATGCGTCGACAACCTGATGCATACCTCGAACTATTTTTATATAGAGCCGCAGGCAAAGCTGGCGGAAATCTTATGCAAAGCAACCGGTATGGACAAGGCCTTTTTTTCAAACAGCGGCGCAGAAGCTGTTGAAGGCGCTATCAAGCTGGCACGCAAATACCACTATAATGCCGGAAAAGAAAGAAAGCAGATAATAACCATCAAAGGCAGCTTCCACGGAAGGACGATGACTACGCTTGCCGCAACAGGTCAAGAGAAGTTCCACAAAGCCTTCAAACCGCTGACACAGACTTTTACATATGTAGAACCGGGCAATATTGAAGAGCTTGAAAAAACGATTAGCCATGACACGGCAGCAGTAATGCTGGAGCCTGTGATTGGAGAAGGCGGCATCCTCCCGATAACAGCTGATTATTACCAGGCAGTCAGGGCTCTTTGCGACAAATACGACGCAATCATGATAGCCGACGAGATTCAGACCGGCTGCGGACGCACAGGAGAGTTCCTTGCTTCGCCTGCTCTTGGCGCAATTCCGGATGTTGTGATACTAGCAAAATCACTCGGAAACGGATTTCCTATCGGTGCTTTTCTTGCCCGCGGCAAGGCAGCAGATGCACTACAGACAGGAGACCACGGCAGCACTTTCGGCGGCAACCACCTTGCATGCACTGCCGCATATTATGTCGTAAACAAACTAACCACTACCGATATACTTGATAATGTTAAGGAGACGGGCAGCTATTTCAAACAGCAGCTTACTAATCTAAAGCAAACTTGCGGCTGCATAAAAGAAGTACGCGGCAAAGGACTGATGCTCGGTATAGACCTAAATGAGCAGACATCAGCAAAAGATATATTGAAAAAACTCCTCGGTATGGGTTTTGTAACGGCAACGGCGGGCACGAATGTGCTTCGTTTTCTGCCGCCATACACCATAAGCAAGCAGAACATCGACAAGCTGATAGTGGCTCTTAAAGAGGTATTACAGTAAACTAACAGGAGAAGATATGCCAAAAAGAACTGATTTAAAGAAAATACTAGTTATCGGCTCGGGCCCGATAGTTATCGGCCAGGCGGCAGAGTTTGACTATTCGGGCACCCAGGCCTGCCGTGCGCTGCAGGAAGAGGGCTATGAGGTCGTGCTTATAAACTCCAACCCAGCCACTATAATGACAGACGAGGAAACCGCTGATACGGTATACATAGAACCTATCACTCTGGAAGTCGTCAGCAACATCCTTCGTAAAGAGATGCCTGACGGTATAATCGCAACTTTAGGCGGGCAGACAGGCCTTAACATGGCCATGGAGCTCGATAAATCAGGAATCTTAGAAGAGCTTGGCATAGAGCTGCTCGGCACTTCTCTAAGGTCGATAGAGCTGGCCGAAGACAGGGAGCTCTTCAAAGAAACCATGAATGAAATAGGTGAAGCTATTGCCAAGAGCGTCATATGCTCCAGCATAGATGAAGCTGAAGAATTTTCCAAACAGACGGGCTTTCCTATAATCGTACGTCCTGCATTCACGCTCGGCGGAACGGGCGGCGGTATAGCATATAACTTAGAGCAGCTACGTGAGATAACAGGAAAAGGGCTTAGCTTCTCTATGATTCATCAGGTGCTTTTAGAGCAGAGCGTCGCCGGATATAAAGAGATAGAATATGAAGTCATGCGTGACTCTTTCGACAACTGCATAGTTGTCTGCAACATGGAAAACATCGACCCTGTCGGCATACACACAGGCGACAGCATAGTTGTTGCGCCTTCCCAGACCCTTGCCGACAAAGAATATCAGATGCTTCGCTCATCAGCAATAAGAATAATCCGTGCGCTCGGGATAGAAGGCGGCTGCAACGTGCAGTATGCACTAGACCCGGACAGCTTCGAATATATAGTTATAGAAGTAAACCCACGGGTCAGCCGTTCATCAGCGCTCGCAAGCAAAGCGACGGGTTACCCAATAGCCCGTGCAGCTGCTAAAATAGCCGTAGGCTACGGTCTGGACGAGATAACAAATCCGATAACCGGTGAAACATGCGCCTGCTTTGAACCTACTCTCGATTACGTCGTCACCAAAGTCCCACGCTGGCCTTTTGATAAGTTCGTAACTGCTACGAGGACCTTAGGCACCCAGATGAAAGCAACAGGCGAAGTCATGGCAATAGGCAGGACGTTCGAGGAGTCGCTTCTTAAAGCAATAGACAGCGTAGACGTCAAGCTCGACTATCAGCTTGGCATGAAGTCGATATCCGAATGGACAGACACACAGATAGAGTTCTCGCTCAAAAACCCGGACGACGAGCGTATATTCGTTGTGTCCGAAGCTCTTGAGCGCGGCTACAGTATAGACGAGATATGGAAGATAACGAAGATAGATAAGTTCTTCCTCGGAAAACTTAAAAACATAGTGGAGCTTTCATCTCAGCTTAAGAAGTACAACTTCGAGACGCTTCCGCCAGAGCTTCTTATAAAGTGTAAGAAATACGGTTTTGGTGACGGATACATAGCAAACCTTGTGGGCACATCCGCCCGGGTGATAAAGACCATACGCTATGCCATGAACTTAAAACCGTCCTATAAGATGGTCGACACATGCGCAGGTGAGTTTGAAGCTAAAACGCCCTACTACTACTCCTGCTATGACGATTTCGATGAAGCAAAGGACAGCGGCAGGCAGAAGGTGCTTGTTCTTGGTTCAGGGCCTATCCGCATAGGTCAGGGAATAGAGTTTGACTATTGCAGCGTACACAGCGTTATGTCCCTTCGTGAGCTTGGTTATGAATCTATAATCATTAACTCTAATCCGGAGACAGTTTCTACGGACTTTGATACGTCTGACAAACTCTACTTCGAGCCGCTAGACAGAGAGTGCGTACTCGATGTTATCGAACGTGAACGTCCCATGGGAGTTATAGTGCAGTTCGGCGGACAGACAGCGATAAACCTTGCTGCAGAGCTTGAGCTTGCCGGCGTAAATATACTAGGCACAACAGTTGAAGGCATAAACAAAGCAGAAGACCGCGAAGAGTTCCTTCAGGTCCTTGAGCACTTAAGAATACCGCTGCCAAAGGGCGCAACAGCCTTTTCTTTGGAAAACGCCCTGAAAATTGCAGGCGACATAGGCTATCCCGTACTCGTTCGTCCGTCATACGTGCTTGGCGGCCGTGCAATGGAGATAGTATATAATGACGAAGAGCTGAAAGAATATATGACATATGCAGTCGAAATTTCATCCGAGCACCCCGTACTTGTAGACAAGTACCTTACCGGAAAAGAAGTTGAAACAGACAGTATATGCGATGGCGATGAGTGCCTTGTAGTCGGCGTGATGGAACATATAGAGCGTGCAGGTGTACACTCCGGCGACAGCTTTGCTGTATACCCAACGCAAACGCTTAGCAAAAAAACGAAAGACACCATAGTCGACTATACTATACGGATAGGAAAAGAACTCGGTATCAAAGGCCTTTTCAACATACAGTTCATAATTGACAGCAATGACGATGTATATGTACTGGAAGTAAACCCACGGGCCAGCCGTACAGTGCCGATACTCTCAAAGGTTACCGGCGTTCCTATGGTGACCGCTGCTACCAGGATAATGATGGGAGAATCTCTCGCAGACACAGGTTATAAAACCGGCCTGCAGAAAGAAAGCAACTTAATCACAGTAAAAGCGCCTGTATTCTCATTCTCCAAACTGACCACAGTAGATATTTTCTTAGGCCCGGAGATGAAATCCACAGGCGAGGTCATGGGAACTGATATCACATATCTTGCTGCGCTTCGAAAAGCGTTCGTAGCTTCCGGTATCAAAATGCCTGATAAAGAAAAACCAGTGCTTTTCTCGATAACACCAAGGGACATAGAAGAGTCCCTAAGCAGTGCACAGATGATGATAGGTATGGGCTTCGATATCGCAGGCACCGACGGAACATGTGCCTATTTCAGACAGCACGGTCTGCGGTGTATGCTGATAAAAAAGGAGGACGTCGTTGTTGCGATCAAAAACCACAGAGTCTCTATGGTCGTCAACACCCCCACGAGAGGCAAGCTTAAGGACAGACTGGGGTTCATACTCCGAAGAACTACCATGGAATGGGATGTGCCTTGTATAACTTCGCTCGACACGCTGCATGCACTGCTCAGCGTTATGGACGAAACTAATATAGAGCAGCACCACATTCCGCTTGGTGATTATCTTAAGTATTAAGCCGCAACATCCAACTTATATACATTGTTGCAGCTTCTCTCAATGAAAGGAAACTATTATGGATTTATATAACTATAAAGCGCAAAAAGAATTTGCACAGAAACACATGCTTCGTCTCTCGGACTATACCACCGACGAGATTTATCAGCTTCTAGCCCAGGCGTTGAAGCTGAAGCACTATCAGAAAAATAAACAGGACCACAAGATCCTGCGTGACAAGATACTTGCAATGATATTCACTAAAAGCTCGACAAGGACACGTGTCTCGTTCGAAGCAGGCATCTACCAGCTAGGCGGTACAGCACAGTTTTTGTCCAGCAACGATATACAGCTTGGACGTGGAGAGCCCATCTCCGACACAGCACAGGTGCTATCACGCATGGTGGACGGCATAATGATAAGGACGTTTGCGCAGAGTGATGTAGATGACCTTGCCAAGTACGGCAGCATTCCCGTAATTAACGGTCTTACAGACCTTCTGCACCCGTGCCAGATTCTTGCCGACCTTTTAACTTACTATGAGAACTTCGGCAGCTTCGATGGTAAAATGGCTTTCATAGGCGACGGCAACAACGTGGCCAACTCGCTGCTCGTCGGCTGCGCAAAGGTCGGCCTCGATATAACAGTAGCCTGCCCGGAAGGCTATGAGCCGGATGCATCTATACTTGCTCAGGCAAAGCAGGCAGCATCAGATACCGGAGCACAAGTTAACATTACCCATAACCCACGAACAGCGGCGCAAGATGCAACAGCCATCTATACTGATGTATGGGCAAGTATGGGTCAGGAATCGCAGGCTGACCAGAAGTATTCACACTTCTCCAAGTTCCAGGTGAATAGCTCTCTTATGGCAAAAGCAGATGAAAAGGCAATTTTCCTGCACTGCCTGCCGGCACACCGCGGCGAAGAAGTCACTGCTGAAGTCATAGACGGCAGCCAGAGCGTAGTCTTCGACGAGGCAGAAAACCGTCTGCATGCTCAGAAAGCAGTCATGGCTATGCTGATGAAAGACTGAAGTTTAAAACTTAACGCTCCTTACAGAAGGCAGGAGGCATCTTAGTTTTGTTACATAACATTGTTTGGCTAGTGAAAAAAGGAACGGTCGTATAAATGCAAAGCATATTATTTAAAAAAGCAGCTGTCGAGGACGCTCAGGAGATACAGAATATAACGCACAAGGCTTTTGTTGCCTACGCCCAGGAGATACGCAAAGAAGGGCATGTAGATGCGCTTAATGAAACTGTTGACGACATCATCAGCGACATACGGCACAAACATGTCTATCTGTGCCAGCTTGACGGAGAACTTGTCGGCTCGGTACGTTTCGAGGTCTTGGACGACGGTATTGCGTACCTCTCCCGCCTTGCTATAGACCCTGATATACAGTCGATAGGCATAGGAGGCCTGCTGCTCGAGAAAGCCCATCAGGAATGCCGGGCGCTAGGCGTGCGAGCAGTAACGCTGCACACAGCAAGCAAGAAGCGCAGTTCCGTATCTTTCTATTTAAAGAACGGCTACTACATACACTCCATCACACGTGATAAAGCGTACATACGAGCGTTCATGGTGAACGAACTCGAACCGATGGACGAACTGTATGACTACGAAAGTATAGTAGGCAAAAGATAACAACAAAGCTCCGGAGCATCCTGGCTTCGGAGCTTTTTATCTACTTCTTGATTCTTTCAATTTCTCTCGGATTCATAAATACATAAGCCACGCTCAGTCCTGCCGTTATCAACAGGAATTCTATATCAAGATACTTATACATTTCATTCCTGTAAAGCAGTAAAATCTGAACGTTGTAGCTGCTCATAGAAGGCATGACTTTAGCAATTATACCTTCAAGAACTTGGCTGTTCAGCAATACATTTATCGCCATCCAGAGCCAAACGGGCAGCATAGAAATCCAGGCTTTTTTTCTATAACTCTTCTCACGGCTCAGTCCTGCAAGTTGTGCCCTTCCCATGTAAAATATCAGTATGGTCATAATCAATATAAATATCGAATAGACAGTGATATTTTCAAGTATAAAAAACCCGTAAAGATTATTAGCGATTGTAAACGTTAAACATGGCAGCGTGACCAAAAAAAGCGCCATAGTTTTGTTATGTGAAAATCTCGTGACACTTAAAAACACTCCAATAACCAATAATATAACAACCAAATCCGGCGTATACAGATACTGAAAACTTATCCTTTCAGTAAAAAGGTGTGCAAACACATATAGAAAAGCCAGCATTCCGCTACCTGTATAAACGGGTATTATTCTTATAAGGAAAGGACGATTCGTATTCCTTGAAGATATTACAGCAATAAAAACTGCTGCAACAACAGCTATAACAGCTAAAATAAACGGCATCAAATCTGATTGCGCTGCCTCGAAACTACCGTCTTTTCTTGGTATGATATTTAATAATACTGAAACCAGCATAGTGGTTACAAACGTTACAAGCAGACCTGGCAATTTCAGAAAATGAATTGCTGCCGAGTTCATCACACCGATAGCTAAACATAAAATAAGTGCAAGCACAACTCCACCTAGCAGTGTATCTGCGCCGCTAAAAGCTCTATACGTAATCATTGCCATTGCTGCAAAAGATAAATCCAGCCCCTTTGTCTTCACCGAAAGTGCTGCCGAAAACCCCACAGGCAATATTATTAAGTAAGAAAGTATCAGCTCAAATACAAGCCCGCTTTGAGTGAAAATATCGGGGAAATCTAATATGATATTTATCAGCATAAGTATAAGCGGCAGCCCGGATATTATAAATCCGCCGTATTTACCGTAGAAACCGTCTTTATGCCCCATATCACTGCAGATGCTGAACTGCTCTTTTGAGTTTTTCATACCGCCCTCCTTGCTGTCAATTATATTTATAAACAGCAAGCAATAGCTCCAAACATTTATTCCCATTTTTTAAACATAAAAAAGACCCCGGATCGGTATGCTCCGGAGCCTCTTACATCTTCTATTTATATTATCGTGCTTCCTTTTGGCTTCATAAGCCCGTATGCAATGCTCATCCCTATCGCTATCAGAAGCAGTACAACGTCAAAAGTTATACCGACAAGCGCAAAGTATATTGCCGAAGGTCTTCCCATAGTCACCGCTAAAACCACTGCAATTATCAGCCCGCTCAGCAAGACAACAAAAAGCGGTATCATTGCAATCCATGATTTTGCTTTATACATTCTGTCAAGGCTCTGTCCTATTATCTGTGCCCTTCCTCTGTACATCACTAAGAATATCAATATTATCACAAGCGCCAGCAAAATAACCTGCTGCAGATATGCAACAACCCCAAGTAGTGCAAACAGGTTGTTAAGAAGCGCTAAGGCCAGTGCAGGGATTATAGCAAAAACAACTCCAAGTCCTTTGCTTTTAAAGAATCTTGTTATTCCAAGAAACAACGAAATAAACACTATTGTTGTAACAAGATTCGCACTTCCGTTATACACGACTGCCTGAACTCTCACCATAATGGTAAGACAGTATAGCACGGCCAGAATGCCGCTTGCCACATATACGATAAGCGTTGACCAGAACTTGTTTCTGTGGTTCTTGCCTATGGACGAAAGCAGAGCGGCTGCCACCGCCACTATTGCTGCGATCAATGCTACTACATACATCAGCGCAGGTTCGATCCTTATTTGACGCATTGCTCCGTTTCTTATAAGAAAAGTTGCAATATATCCGACTATCAAATAAGTAACTATTGTCACAAGTAATCCGGGAAGCTTTAGGAAGTGTATTCCTACTGCGTTTATCGTTCCGATGATTATACACGCCAGCAGCGCAAGTATGATACCAACTCCCAGGCTTTGCGCCGACAGCAGTATCCCAGCCGTCAAAGCAAACATCGCTGCGAACGATATATCCACACCTTTATGCTTGACAGTAAGCCCTACAGCAAAAACAAGCGGCAGCATTGTTATAAGCTGTCTGAATATGTTTATAAGGTTCCTGCCATCCAAAAACATTCCCGATGAAATCGCACCGGCTATCAGTAGTAATATAATGAGTCCGCCATAGATCATAAGCCCGCCGAACCTGCCGTACACCCCCCTGTCCTGAACGGCCGCCGGCTGTCCATATGCTGCTGCCTGCATAGGTGCTTGCCCTGGTGCTGCCATGGGAGGCGGGGCCATTTGAGCCTGCACTGGAGGCGGGCCTGCAGGCTGTGGTGGCTGCTGTACCTGCTGAGCGGCCGGAGGCTGCACTGGTGTTCCGCAGTTCACACAAAATGTATCAGTTTCTTCTATCTCGTTTCCGCAATTTCTACAATACATGATTCCACTCCTTTATTATATTTTTCAGCATATTATGCTCTGCTCTTTTAATACATAACAGCTGTAATATTACTTAATAATCAATGAGTAGGGAGTATCAAGGTTATCCGATACATTATAACATATATTGTAATTTTATAACAAATACTAAATTAAAAAGCTCCCTGCTTATTTACAGGGAGCTCATTACATCTTCTACTATTTTTCAGCCATAGCTTTATAATACTCGTAACGCTCTTTGGCTTCCTTCTCGGCGATCGCGAACAGTGTTTCAGCCGCTTCCGGGAACTGCTTCTGTAGCGCCTTATAGCGGATCTCGCCTTCTATGAAGTCTTGATAGCTCATAGTCGGTTCTTTGCTGTCCAGAGTGAACGGATTCATGCCCTGTTCCTTGAGGTCCGGATTATAGCGATATAAGTGCCAATAACCGGCCTCAACTGCCTTTTTCTCTTCAGCCTGAGATTTGCCCATGTTTATACCATGGTTTATACACGGCGAGTAAGCAATAACGATGGACGGACCCTCATAGGCTTCTGCTTCAGCCAACGCTTTTATAAGCTGGTTGTGGTTTGCACCCATGCAGACCTGTGCAGTATAGATATATCCGTAAGTCATGGATATAGCGCCAAGGTCCTTTTTCTTTGTGCGCTTGCCGGCAGCAGCAAACTTAGCTGTCGAGCCTGTCGGTGTGGCTTTGCTTGCCTGTCCGCCTGTGTTAGAGTAAAGCTCTGTGTCCATTACAAGAATATTCACGTCTTCACCCATTGCCAGTACGTGGTCAAGGCCGCCATAACCGATGTCATATGCCCATCCATCGCCGCCAAATATCCATATCGACTTCTTGACTAACAGGTCGTCATCTTTCATTATCTCTTCAAGCAGCGCTTTACCTTCGCCTTTGGTCTTCTCTATAGCATTTGGCAGAAGCTTTCTGAGTATTGCTGCAGCCGCCTTAGACTCCTCGGCTTTGTTTGCATCTTCAAGCCACTGCGAAAGCGCCTGTTTGATATCATCACAGCAAAGATCTGCTTCAATAGCTTTTGCAACTGTGTCCTTAAGCCTTGCTCTGCGCTGTACCATAGCAAGGTTCATGCCGTAACCAAACTCTGCGTTGTCTTCAAACAGTGAGTTTGCCCAAACCGGTCCGTGACCGTCTTTGTTCACAGAATACGGACACGTTGGTGCGCTGCCGCCGTATATCGACGAACAACCCGTTGCATTGGCAATCATCATCCTGTCGCCAAACAGCTGTGTTACAAGCTTGACGTACGGTGTCTCGCCACAGCCTGCGCATGCGCCCGAGAACTCGAACAACGGTTGCTGAAACTGCGAACCGATAACAGAATTCTTGTTGGCTTCTATTTCCGGTCTTGGTATCTTTACTGCGAAATCCCAATTTGCGCCTTCCGTTTCAGCAACGTCTACAAGCGGTGTCATAACAAGAGCTTTTTCCTTTGCCGGGCATATGTCTGCGCAGTTTCCGCATCCGGTACAATCAAGCGGTGAAACCTGCATTCTATATTTAAATCCTGCAATACCCTTGCCTCTTGAATCTTTTGTAACGTAACCCTCAGGAGCATCCTTGATGTCCTCTTCTGTTGCCAGGAACGGACGGATAACTGCATGAGGACATACAAGCGAGCACTGGTTACACATTATACAGTTGTCCGGTATCCACTTAGGAACGGTAACAGCTATACCACGCTTCTCAAACTGTGTGGTTGCTGACGGGAAGTAGCCCCTTGGGTCAAATTTCGAAACAGGCAGGCAGTCGCCCTTCTGTGAAACGATAGGGAACACGACCTCGTTGAAGAAGTCGCCGGCTTCTGCCGGGGATGTGGCAACAGGTGCGCCCTGAGTAGTATCTACCCAGGAATCAGGATAATCTATCTTAGTCATCCCGGCAGCGCCCATGTCGATAGCATCATAGTTCATCTTGACTATCTTGTCGCCCTTCTTCCCGTATGTCTTCTTTACAGCCTGTTTCATATACTCTATAGCGTCTTCTTCCGGAATAACGCCGGCTGCCTTGAAGAAAGCGGCCTGCATGACAGTGTTTATTCGGTTGCCCATTCCGGCTTCATCTGCGATTTTTATAGCATCAACGTTATAGAATTTTAACTTTTTCTTTGCAATAACATTCTTAAGAACTGCCGGAAGCTCCTGCTCCATTTTCTCTAAGCTCCACGGAGAGTTAAGAAGGAATATTCCGCCGTCTTTGATGCCATCCAGCATATCATACCGAGTAACGTATGAAGGATTGTGGCATGCAATCAGGTCAGCAGCGTCTATCAGATAGGTAGACTGTATCGGGCTTGTGCCGAATCTAAGATGAGACACTGTGATACCGCCGGATTTCTTTGAGTCATACTGGAAGTACCCTTGTGCGTACATATCCGTATGGTCGCCGATTATCTTGATAGAGTTTTTGTTTGCACCGACAGTACCGTCGCTGCCAAGACCATAGAACTTACATCTGTATGTGCCTTCCGGAGCAGAATCGATGCACTCGCCAAGCGGCAGGCTCAGGTTTGTAACGTCGTCTTCGATACCAACTGTGAAATGGTTCTTCATTTCTCCGGCAAGGTTATCATAAACAGCTTTTATCATCGTAGGTGTAAATTCCTTTGATGAGAGGCCGTATCTTCCGCCGACTACCTTTATGTCGCTGCCATTCTCTGCAAGAACAGTAACTACATCCTGATAAAGCGGCTCGCCTGCGCTGCCCGGCTCTTTTGTCCTGTCAAGCACAGCAATGCTCTTTACGCTCTTTGGTATCGCAGCAAGGAAATGCTTTGCGCTGAACGGGCGATAGAGACGAACTTTGATAGCGCCGACTTTCTCGCCTTTTGAAACAAGATAGTTAACGGTCTCCTCAACAGCTTCTGTACCGCTGCCCATGAGTATAACAATTCTTTCAGCATCCGGTGCACCAACGTAATCGAACAGATTATATTTTCTTCCGAAAGCCTTATAGAAATCTTCCATAGCTTCTTCGACGATAGCCGGAGTAGCATCATAATACTTATTAGCAGCTTCTCTGTTCTGGAAGTATATATCCGGGTTCTGGGCCGTACCCTGAAGCCTTGGATGATCCGGATTCATAGCGCCTGCTCTAAACGCTGCGATAGCTTCTTTGTCGGCAAGCTGCGCAAGCTTGTCATAATCAAGCAGCTCTATCTTCTGAACTTCGTGGGAAGTCCTGAATCCATCAAAAAAGTGTACAAAAGGTACACTTGACTTTAGTGTTGCCATATGTGCTACTGCCGCAATATCCATGACTTCCTGAACGCTTCCCGATGCAAGCATTGCGAAGCCGGTCTGTCGTGCTGCCATAACGTCACTGTGGTCTCCGAAAATAGAGAGTGCGTGAGCAGCAAGGCTTCTTGCGCTGACGTGGAACACGCACGGCAGAAGCTCGCCCGAGATCTTGTACATATTCGGGACCATCAAAAGCAGCCCCTGTGATGCTGTAAAGGTCGATGTGAAAGCGCCTGCAGCCAGAGAACCGTGAACAGCACCTGCCGCTCCGCCTTCAGACTGCATCTCTGCAATTCTCATCTTCTGACCGAACATATTAATTCTTCCGTGTGCCGCCCATTCGTCGCACACTTCCGCCATTGGCGAGGACGGTGTGATGGGATAAATAGCGCCGACGTCAGAAAACGCATATGCTACATGCGCCGCAGCGGTATTACCATCAATGGTTTGTTTTGTTGCCATGTTTTCCTCCTTAAAATTGGGACTTCAAAATATCTATGCTAAAACCTTAAAAAATATTAATTTAAAGGCTATTCTAGCCGTTGCTCTTACTTTTATCGCAAACATAGTTATTATATATTTTTTTGCTATAATGGTCAACCGCAAAAGGTGTTCTTTTTAATTATGAAGAAAAGCTTGATTCAGCGTTAATATCAAAAGCTGTTACAAAGCTAAACACTTTGTTCCGTTTTGCTGATTTTTTATAAGCTTTTTGCAATTCCAACGGTTAATATGCGGGCAATAAGTATCTTGTTTTCATACAAAATAGATTGTAAAAATATTGACTTTAAAATATCGCTATGATAGCATTGTTCTGGTTTATGTAAGGGACTTGCAGTGCCTGCGCCGTTACACGCTAAGGCTCATACAAAGCTCTGCCGATATAAAACAGTTTAAGTTGGCAAGGCGAAACTTTTACACTTCGTCCCATAGCGGGTGCGGTGTTTTTTATTAAGAGCATATACAAGCAGTAGTAATATTATTTTAGATTGAATAACTTAAACATACGTTAAATATAAGAAGGAGTTGTAAGCATGGACGAAAAGATATTGATGATTGCACAGCGTCTTGAAGCGCTGAGGGAAATCATGGACGTTTCAGCAGCCGATATGGCAGCAGCAACGGAAACGAGCGAAGAGGAATATTTAGAATACGAAAAGGGAAGCAAGGATTTTTCTTTCTCTTTCCTGTATTCCGCAGCCAACAGGCTTGGTATAGACATTGTAGACCTTATGACGGGAGAGACGCCAAGGCTATCCGTCTGCTCGGTAGTCAAAAACGGCCAGGGTCTCAAGATGGAAAGACGCAAGGAATATAAATACGAGCATCTTGCCTATATCTTTAAAAATAAAAAGATGGAACCATTCATGGTAACCGTGACTCCGAATGATACAGACGCAAAAACCCATATGAATACTCACGAAGGCCAGGAGTTTGACTATATAGTTGAAGGCAGCATGATACTGCACATTGACAAACAGGAAGTCCAGTTGACCGCAGGAGACGCTGTATACTTTGACGCAAAGCATCCGCATTCCATGCAGGCAGTTGACGGTTTGTGCAGATTCTTAGCGATAATATCAAAATAACAAAGGGGATTATAATGAGGATATTCGAGAAATACGCAAAAGCAGATTTCAGCTCTTATGAAGATTTTAATGAGAACTTTAAGATAAATGTTCCGGAGCGTTTTAACTTCGCATACGATGTGCTCGACGAACTGGCAATGACAAAGCCGGACAAAACAGCTCTCTACTGGACCCGTGAAGACGGCGATGTGCGCATATACAGCTTTGCAGACTTGAAAAGACTTTCCGACAAAGCAGCCAATTACCTTTCTTCGCTGGGCATAGGCAAAGGCGACAAGGTAATGATAATACTAAAGCGTGATTACCAGTTCTGGTATACCATAATGGCGCTGCACAAGCTTGGCGCAGTCACTATACCTGCAACTCACCTTCTGACAGAAAAGGATATCACATACCGAGTAAACGCCGCAGACGTAAAAGCTATCATCTCTACCAACTTCGGCGATGTTAGATTGCACGTAGACGGTGCAAAGGATATGCCGACGCTGGAGTTAAAGCTGCTGTGTGGTGACCATGAAGGCTGGCTCAACTATGACAAGGGGATCGAGGAAGCCAGCGAGGATTTTGAAAAGCCTTTGCCGGAAAACCTGCCCGAAAACGACGATATAATGCTGCTCTACTTTACGTCCGGAACGACTGGTATGCCAAAGATGGTAGCTCATTCATACACCTATCCTCTGGGGCACATCCCTACTGCCGTGTTCTGGCAGAACGTAGACCCTGAAGGAATGCACCTTACAGTATCCGAAACTGGCTGGGCAAAATCTGTATGGGGCAAGCTTTACGGTCAGTGGCTGGGCGAAACCGCTGTTTTTGTATACGACCACGAAAAGTTCATACCGGCAGAAATGCTCAAAGCCATCTGCGACCATAAAGTAACGACCTTCTGTGCACCTCCTACGGTATACAGATACTTTATAAAAGAAGACCTGAGCAAATATGATTTCTCAAACATGAAATGGGCTTCAATAGCCGGCGAGCCGCTTAACCCCGAAGTCTATTATCAGTTCCAGGAAGCAACAGGTTTGAAGCTGATGGAGATATACGGACAGACCGAACTTACGGTGACCGTCGGTAATTACCTATGGATGGAGCCAAAACCAGGTTCTATGGGCAAACCCTCTCCCCTTTTCGATGTTGACGTTGTTGACGAAGACGGCGAGCCTTGTAAATGGGGCGAAGCGGGCGAAGTTGTAGTACGCACAGACAAAGGTGTTAATCCCGGTATGTTTCTCGGCTACTACAAAGACCCCGAGCTTACAAAAAGTGTATGGCATGACGGAATGTACCACACCGGCGACGTGGCCTGGAAAGACGAGGAAGGATACTACTGGTATGTCGGGCGTACAGACGATGTTATTAAAAGCTCCGGCTACCGTATCGGTCCTTTCGAGGTCGAAAGCGCGCTGATGGAACACCCGGCAGTCCTCGAGACCGCTATAACAGGAGCTCCGCACCCAGACCGTGGCACTGTCGTAAAAGCTACAATAGTGCTGGCAAAGGGGTATACAGCCTCTGATGAGCTTGCAAAAGAGCTGCAGGAGCACGTCAAGAAAACTACGGCGCCGTATAAATACCCAAGGATAATCGAGTTTGTTGATGAGCTTCCTAAAACGATAAGCGGAAAGATACGGCGCGTAGAAATACGGGAGAAAAACAAATAAGAAAAATGATTCCCAGAGCCGTATATGCGGCTCTTTTTTATCCGCCGTTATAGAAAATATATTTGTATCATAATTATAGTATGGTATAATGTGGATGAATGTGCTACCCCACTTATCTATTCGAGGTATAATATGGACAGAACCCAGGCAAATGAATACATAAACAGCATAAACCGAGTTTTCGATCATATAGAGCAAAACCTCTGCACAGCAATGACGCTTGAAGAACTGGCTAATGTTGCTGGGTTCTCACAATATCATTTCCACCGTATATTCAGCGCCATTACAGGCGAGACGCTTTTTTCTTTTATATGGCGGCTGCGGCTGGAGCGTTCTGCAGCCCTGCTGTGTTCTTCCGACAAATCCGTAACACAGATAGCTCACTCTCTTTGTTTTTCTTCATCCGCTGTGTTCAGCAGAATGTTCAAGAAACAGTTTGGCATGTCCCCCAGCGAATTCCGAAAAAGCAACCAGAGTCAAAATGACAGCAGCCTTAGTCAACTGCTCCGCAACTGCAGCAATGCAGCCTACCTCTATTCTTTGTATGATACAGACAGTGATCACAAAGAAATTTTCAGGAGGTTTGAAATGGAAACAAAAGTTGTAATCGAGAAGATGGAAGACACAAGAGTAGCATACCTGCGATATGTTGGTCCTTACGCAGGCGACGAAAAGCTGTTTAAAAGCCTTTATGCCAAGCTGGGTGCATGGGCGGGTCCAAGAGGAATAGATATGTCAACCTCATACATCATCTACCACGACGACCCGAATATAACCGACGAGCAGAAACTGCGGCTCAGCGTATGTGTGTCTATACCGGACTCAGTTGAAGTCTCCGGCGAATTCGGCGAAATGACGATTAAGGGCGGAAGCTATGCCGTGGGTACATTTAATCTGAATTCCCAAGAGTACGGAGAGGCATGGGGTTATATGTGCGGCCAATGGCTTCCGGCAAGCGGCTACAAACCGGCAGACAGCGTCCCGTTTGAAAGATATTTAGACAGCGGTGATGAAGTAAACTGCAGCGGCAAGATGAAAGTCGATATCTGCATACCAGTTGAAATTGATTGATAGCAAATACAACAGTGATTTCCTCTACTGTTCTATCCGGAGGTAAGCTATGTCAAATGAAAAAAATGTTGAGCGCTTCCCTTTAACAGGCAGAATCGGTAGACTTGTTAAAATATTGGCAACCGAAACCGAAGAAAATACTTTTATTGAAATCTTGGAAAATGCAAGCGAATATAAGCTTTTTCGTCCAGAAGAAAAATCCGCCTGGTGGAAAAATGCGACTGAAAGAATGGCAAAGGAATTAGGCACCGATAATGCAGTTGCGATAATGAAGATGTGTGGTTCAAAATGCTGCGGCAAAGGACAAAGAGCTACAGCAAAAAGACTTCATAGTCAATCTAATACAATGCAGGAATTCCTTGAAATAATCAGCAGACATGATGTTAATGATGGAGACTTAAATTATACTCTTCAAAATGAAAATATGATTCTTGCAGAATATAATAAATGCTTCTGTAAACAGGTCTCTAATTGTAAAGAGCCGTTCGAAAATCTGATATACTGCCAATGCTCTGTCGAGTTTAACAAACAGTTTTTCTCCGCTGCGTTTGAAAAGGAAGTAAGCGTAGAGATTCTTCAGTCTATCATTTGCGGTGCAAAATCATGTAAGTTCAGAATATCGTTTTAGTTTGAGGGAGGAATTATGAAATACGAGTGGCGCAAAAATGACAAGGAACTGTATTTGCCAAAGACCGAACCGGCCGTTATAGACGTTGGCGAGTATCCATACTTTGCGCTCTGCGGAAGCGGCAATCCAAACAGCGATGCTTTTGCCGAGGCTATAGGCGTTCTGTATTCTTTGTCCTACGCAGTGAAGATGATGCCGAAAAATGGCCCTGCACCGGATGAGTATTATGACTATGCTGTCTTCCCCTTGGAGGGTGTATGGGATCTGCTCGACAAATCTAAGGCAGACGAGCCACTTGATAAAGACAACCTTAATTACAAGATTATGATAAGGCAGCCGGATTTTCTCGACGAGGCTCTGGCTGCCGAAGTCATTGCTGCTGTTAAAAAGAAAAGACCGCATCCGCTGCTTGAAGACGTTAGTTTCGAGCGAATCGCAGATGGGCTGTGCGTTCAGATGCTCCACCTTGGCAGCTACGACACCGAGCCCTCCTCCTTTGCAAAAATGCAGCAATTCTGCGACGAGAACGGATATAAAAGAACGCAGCACAACCACAAAGAGATATATTTGACTGACGCAAGAAAGACTGCGCCGGAAAAGCTGAAGACAACGCTGAGGTTTTCTGTAGAAAGAATGTAAGGAGATCATTATGCCGCACATAATCGTGAAAATGTGGCCCGGGAGAACAGATGAGCAAAAAGCAGAGCTGACACAGAAAATACTTAAAGCTGTTCAGGAAACGATCTGTCCGGAAGAAAAGAGCATATCAATAGCTTTTGAGGAGGTCTCGAGCGAAAACTGGATGACAGAAGTTTTCACTCCTGACATTTTGATGAAGAAAGAGACCTTGTATAAGAAACCTGGGTACAATAAAGAGCTCCTCTAATTAAATGTAAAATACCAATTTCCTATTGACATATATAGATGGTCGATATATCATTATATATAGATAATCTATATATAGGAGGTGAACATCGTGAAAATAGATAAAAGCCTGATGGCAGGCAGCACAACAATGCTCATTCTAAAGCTGCTTGAAGAAAAGGACATGTACGGCTATCAGATGATCGAAGAACTTGCCAAAAAGTCCGACGATACTTTCTCCTTAAAGGCAGGTACTCTATATCCACTGCTGCACAACCTTGAAGTCAAAGGTATGGTAGAGTCTTATGAAAACAACCTCGATTGCGTCCGTGTAAGGAAATACTACAGCCTTACCAAACAGGGTAAGGGCTTGCTTGCGGATAAGCAGGCAGAGTGGAACAGATACGCTTCCGCTGTAAACAGCGTTCTGAAAGGCGGTGCCGACATTGTCACAGCATAATAAAATCAATGATTACATAAAGACGGTCTGCGAACAGATTAGGTGGAAGAAAGCGCACCCTTCGGTAACCAAAGAACTAACCGATCATATAACAGATCAAAAAAACGCTTATATAAAACAAGGAATGGATGAAAGTGCAGCGGAAGCTGAGGCGGTCAGGCAAATGGGCGACCCCGTCACAGTCGGTACACAGCTTGACGGAACATACAGGCCAAAACCTAACTGGAGCATAATCATCTTTGCAATAGCGCTTCTTCTGCTCGGCACAGCGGTAAAGCTTATCGTAAATATAAATGAAATCCCATACTACTCACCCCGAGATTTCAATAGTATTATAATCACAATTCTTATCGGGATAGCCATTTTTACCGGAGGTGTCTTTCTTGATTTTACGATATTAGAAAAGTATGCGAAGCTCATATACTTCAGCTTCATTGTTGTCCTTATCGTTCTAAGATACACCTATCTGTCATACGAGATTTCCAAGATGTTAACGCTGCTTTTCCCGGTTATATACGCAGGGGTAATCTATCAGCATCGCGGCAAAAGATATCTTGGGCTTCTTTCATGCGGTTTCTACTTTTTTATACCCGCATACTTATGCTTCTCAAGCCTGTCTATGCTTATAATGGTATCGCTCGTTTGTGTCATTATGCTGACCTATGCAATACTGAAAGGATGGTTCAACATCAACAAAGCTGTAGGTCTGCTGATTATATACATTGTACCACTGCCGCTTATCGGACTGGTCATATATCATAACCTCCATTACGGTATTGAGACATCCGATTACTATTTAAAAATGGCCAGAGATATTGTATATAACGCTAAACTAATAGGCTCTAGCTCTCGTTCGCTGTTTATACCAAACATACACAATTTAAAAACAAATTATCCGCTTGCATATCTGATATATGAATATGGCTGGATATCTCTTATCGGCATAACAGCTGCACTAACAGCTTTCGTATCAATAGCGTTTCTGCAGATAAAAAAGCTGAAGGGCCTGCTCGGCAAATTGACTTCTCATGCAGTATTGCTGACTCTGACCGTACAGATATTGTTTTCCATTTTAAGAAACCTCGGTCTGCTTCCCGCTTATGCAGCAACACTTCCGTTTTTCTCGTTCAACAGCACAAGCATCGTAATAAACATGTTCCTTGTCGGAATTATGCTCTCTGTTTTCAAGACCGGAAATTTGATCGGCGACTGCCCGTTACCAGCGCTTGCTGCTGAAAAAAGAAAAACTTTAGAGCTTATTAACGGCAGAGTCACGATAAACATCTATAGGAAATAATATAATACTAACCAGACAAAAACAGCTTCGTCAGACTATTCAGACGGAGCTGCTTTCTTATTGTTCTGCCGGGTCATACCTTCCGCCGAATTCCCCTCTTGCTTTGTCCGTATACTTCTTTATAAACTGCGTCTTTGCGTCAGTGTATCCGTCCCTGTTGTTTTTGTACTTTTCCATAAGCGACAGCTTAAGCTCCGCATACTTCTTTGCAGCTTGCCTATGCGAAATCAGATAATCTCTGAAATAAAGTTCATTCCAGTCACCATAATACCGCACATGCAGATGATATACTTCATTCGCAAAACCTTGAGGCGTATAACCTTTGTTGAAAGACCTGTTCAAATACGGCTCGCTCGACTGTGACATAAGTGTCCAGCCGGCTTCATCAAGCATCTTTGCTATTGTTTTAATGTCTTCGCCTTGATCTATCTCCAGCAGTATATCTACCGTCGGCTTGCTTATCAGCCCTTCCACTGCACTGCTGCCTATGTGGCTGATGCGCTTAACCGTGCCTTCCTCAAAAAGTCCTGCAAGCTTTTTGCTCTCGACCTCGTACCAGTTAAAATAAACCGGGTCATGTTCTTTTAATATTATCGGGAATAGCTGCCACAGCTCTTCCAAAGTCATATCTGCCAGTTTCTTTTTCATCCTTCTCCCTTAACAAAACGCTGCCTTGGCTCTATTTCACTGCGATTCTCATCCTGTACGAAAAAAAGATGTCAAATTTGCTGTCTCCAAACACATCTTCCACCAGGCTTCTATAATTTTCAAAATCGTCCTGAATAAGCCGAGGTTTATACTTCAGTACATTCTGTAAGCTTCCTTGGCTCTCTGTTAACGAAACCAGCCTCTGAGCTGTAGCTTTTTCAGTGTTCGAAAAGACTATCTCCCTTGCAAACCTGAAATACCCGGAAGCTTTTATGTTTTTTAAATGTTTGCTTTTTTCATACCTGGTAAAGTTGTCTTTTAGCTCTGGCAGCGTGTTCTCAAGCTCATGTATTTTATCAAACATGTCGGTATAAGCTTTGTCAACTCTCCAGTCGCTCATCGGTGGCCAGTCACAGTCAACTGTCGCAAACACTCCGCCTTTTTTTAATATGCTCGACACTTCTTTCAGCGTTGAAAAAGGCTCCATCCAGTGAAAAGACTGTGAACAAATGGCAGCGTCGGCAATCTCGTCCCCAAGCCCTGTTTTATGCGAATATCCTTTTATAAATGATACCGTATCGCTGCTTTTTGCCTCTGCGATACGCCTCATGTCGTCGCTCGGCTCAACTCCTATCGCCCTGATGCAGTTTCCTTCCCAGGCAACAGTCGATAGCCCTGTTCCGCAGCCAATATCAACTACTGTGTCCGGCTTCTTTCCCAGATATTTTATTACTGCATCGATAGTGAAGCCTGGCATAGAAGGCCTTGACTTATCATACACCTCCGAAAATCCTTTAAACCTGTCAGCGTTTTTAAAAGCAGAGTTGTCCATTTTCCCTCCGGTTACAAAAACCCCGATTCAGTTTCGGGGTTCTTATCTTTATAAGTATTCTTTTATCATGTCGTATACTACGCTCTGCGGCAGCCCCATCACGTTGAAGTAGCAGCCGTCTATCCTGTCAATGAACTTGCCGCCATAGCCCTGTATCCCATACGCTCCGGCTTTATCCATCGGCTCACCGGTCATTATGTATTCCTCTATCTCATCGTCAGTCATTTCGTTGAACTTGACCTGCGTGACGACGCATCTTGTTTCAGCTTTCCCTTCTGTCATAACTGCGATCCCTGTATATACGCAGTGCGTATTTCCTGAAAGTTTCCTTAACATCACTGCAGCGTCCTGCTCGTCTTTTGGCTTGCCTAAAATCTGCTCGCCTATCGCTACAAGGGTATCAGCTCCTATCACGATATCGCCCGGTCTTCTCTTTGCAATGTCGCCGACTTTATCAAGAGCCAGCTTTAAAACCTGCTCTTTCGGTGTTCCTGAAGCGACTTCTTCAATATCACTTGGCATGATCTCAAAATCAGCAGTGATATATTTCAGCAGTTCCTGCCTCCTCGGCGAACCTGATGCAAGTACTATCTTTCGCATATCTTGATAGCGTCTTTTGGACACTTCTCTACACATATTCCGCACGCCGCACACTTGTCCGGATTTACCGTATGCAGCTCTTTCATCTCTCCTTTTATAGCTCCCGTCGGGCATGCTTTCTTACAAATGCCGCAGCCTATACACGGGTCTTCTTCTATGACCGCTACTTTTGTTATCGGCTCTTTTAAGGCTATGCTTCCCCTTGGGCAGACAACCGCACATACTCCGCAAGACGTACACTTCTCATAATCGTAAACCGGAAGATTGTCTACCATTGTGATAGCGTCATATGGGCATTTCTTTTCACAGAGTCCGCAGCCTATACAACCTGCCTTGCACAGAGACAGCACGTCTTTGCCCTTGTCTACGTTACGGCAGTTTATATAAACCTCGTTGTCTTCGTCCATAATCAATATAGCGTCTTTTGGACAAGCCTCTGCACACTTTCCACATCCGGTACATTTATCCTCGTGCACTGCAGCGATACCAAGCGGATTAAGATAGATAGCGTCAAACGGACACACCTTGGCACACGTCAGCAGTCCGACGCAGGAAAATCTGCAGGAAGCAGGCCCTCCTGCAAGCATAGCTGCTGCACGGCAGTCCGACACTCCGAAATATTCAAACTTCGTTCCGCAGTTCTCTTCATCACCACGGCAGAGCACCCTAGCTACCCTGCGCTTGCCCATCTGCGCCTGAATACCAAGCAGTTCTGCGATGGCTTTTAAGTCCTCTTCCGAAAGCACGGTGCATTTTCCGACTTCTGCCTGGCCTTCCGTCACAGCTTTTGCAAAGCCGTCGCATCCGGGATATCCGCAGCCGCCGCAGTTAGCGCCAGGCAGCAGTTCCCTTACCTTTTCTATATTCGGATCTATCTTGACCGCAAGCAGCTTAGATGCTACAGCAAGCCCCAGTCCCAACAGTAGCCCCAGTCCGCCAAGAGCGGCTACAGGCAGCAATATTTCTCCAATCATATGTCTTCTCCTTTATACCAGCCCTTGGAACCCAAGGAACGCCATTGCCATCAGTCCGGCTGAAATAAGCGCCGCCGGAAAGCCCTTCATAGATTCCGGCATGTTTGAAAACTCCAGCTTCTCCCTTATACCGGCAAACAGCACTATCGCAAGTGTGAAACCTATAGCTGCACCAACGCCGTTTACAAGAGTCTGCAGGAATGTAAACTCTTCAGTTATGTTGATGATAGCAACACCCAACACAGCACAGTTAGTCGTTATAAGCGGCAGATAAACGCCCAGCGCGCTGTAGAGCGACGGCACAAGCTTCTGCAGAGCCATCTCGACAAGCTGAACGAGCGCCGCGATAACGAGTATGAACGCTATCGTCTGCAAAAATTCGATATGCAGCGGCACTAATATGTAATAGTGCACCAGGAATGAAATGACTGAAGCCAGCGCCATAACGAACGTTACGGCAAAACCCATACCAAGTGCAGTCTCGACCTTCTTTGAAACTCCAAGGAAAGGACATATACCAAGGAACCTCGACAGCACAAAGTTTTGAACTAGTATCGAGCTTAGAAGTATAAGCAGTATCTTTACAAAACCATCCATAACTATCTAGCTCCTTTCTTCTGTTTTCTCTTCCGTGAGATATAGTTTATCAGCGCAAGCACCAGTCCCAGCGTTATAAACGCTCCGGGAGCCTGCACCATTATCAGCGCTGGTTTGAACCCAACACCGAATATCTGCATATTGAAGAAAGTCCCGTTGCCGAATGCTTCTCTTATCGTCGCTATTATCAGCAGCGCCAGTGTAAAACCTATTCCCATTCCAAGACCATCAAGGAATGAAGACCATACTGTGTTCTTGGATGCAAAAGCTTCCGCCCGGCCGAGGATTATACAATTAACGACTATCAGAGGAATGAATATACCAAGCGACTCGTTAAGCGCAGGAACATATGCTTTCAGCAGCAGCTGTACTACAGTAACAAATGAAGCAATAATTACTATGAATGCAGGTATCCTTATCTTCTGTGGTATAAAGTTTCTGAGAAGCGCTATAACCACGTTCGAGCCTATAAGCACGAATGTGGCAGCAAGACCCATGCCGATACCGTTGGAAGCAGCTGATGTTACAGCCAGTGTAGGGCACATTCCGAGCATCAGACGGAATATCGGGTTTTCATCAAATATGCCGTTTTTGAGTATTTTCATTGCTTTTGGCTTTTTGCTCATTGTGCACCTCCCATGACGCTCTTATAAAAATCTGCGACCGTATTTACTGCATCAGTCACGGCTCTGGAAGTTATAGTAGCGCCTGCAATAGCCTGTATCTCATTATCCGCAGCAGGATCGACCTTAACCACAACGAGAGCAGGCTCAAACGGAACATCCTTGTATTGATCGATAAAGTCCGGCTTCGCGGCATTTGCTCCAAGCCCCGGCGTTTCTTCATTGGTCCCGATAACTACACCGGCAACCGTCCCCTGTGAACTTATACCTATAGTCATATTGAGTCCGGCATTAAAACCTTTTGTAGTAACGCCCACAGCTATTCCTATATCGTTGCCGCTCTCATCCAGCGCTGTATAAACGCTGTTTATTATTCCGTATTCTTCGGGTATCTCCACGTCGCTTTCCTTAAAGCTGCTTGCCTGCAGGAAACATTGCGACCTTGCTGCATTAGCCGCCGCTATTTCCTGCTCTGCTATAGGCTCTTTTGTAATATAGTTTACTGCTCCCAGCAGCAATCCCGCAACGATGGTAATGGCAAGAAGCTTCAATGTTATCACAATAATGTTTTTCACTTCGCATCACCCCCCGCTTCAGCGACCGCTTTTACGACTCCGAATCTCTTTGGCTTAAAAGCTCTGTTTATAAGAGGAACAGTCAGGTTCATAAGCAGTATCGAATATGAAACGCCTTCGGGGTATCCACCCCACAGCCTTATCACACTTGTGATAACACCGCAGCCAAGCGCGAATATTATCTTTCCTTTCAGTGACATCGGTGAAGTAGTATAATCTGTTGCCATATATATCGCGCCAAGCATCAATCCGCCTGCAAGTATGTGATAGAGCGCATCGCCTGTAAACAGCCCTTCCGGCCCTGCGATGAATGTAAACAGCGCAACCGTGCCGATATACACAACAGGTATGCTCGGGTCTATCACTCTTCGGGCAACAAGGTAAAGCCCGCCAAGCAGAAGCGCTATTGCGCTTGTTTCTCCGATACATCCACCGACGTTGCCTATAGCCATGTCAAGATACGGGCTGAGTTGAGCTCCGCCCATCTTAAGAGCCGTAAGCGGAGTCGCAGTTGAAACAGCATCCACCGGCATCGTCCATGTCGTCATTATCTGCGGCCATGAGGCCATAAGGAACGCCCTTGCAGCCAGCGCCGGGTTCAGGAAGTTGCTCCCTATCCCGCCAAACACCTGCTTGACTATCGCTATACCGAAAACCGCTCCGATAAGCGGTATCCACAACGGTACGCTCGGAGGCAGGTTAAGCGCAAGCAGAAGGCCTGTAAGGGCTGCGCTTCCGTCTAATGCCGTAACCTTTCTTTTCATTATCAATTGAAGAAGCGCTTCAGCTCCGACTGCAGCAGCAACGCTTACAAGGACTGTCCACAATGCGTTCAGCCCAAAGAAGTAAACACCGCATGCCGTTGCCGGCACAAGTGCGATGATCACATCGATCATGATTCGTCTTGTCGATTCGCTTGAACGGACATGTGGCGACGAAGACATGGCATACTTGTCCATAAAAACCTCTTTTCTACAGTGTCTGTCTATAATATCAATCTATTTGTTTTTCCTTTTACGCTGGGCAATAACTTCAGATTTTGCCAGCCGTATCGACTGCACCAAATACCTGTTTGCCGGGCAAATATATGAACAGCAGCCGCATTCCATACAATCAAATGCGTTGGCTTTTTCAGCTGCTGCAAAGTCATTTTTCTCAGAATACGCGTTGAGCAGATACGGCTCTAAGCCCATCGGGCAAACGTACACGCACTTACCGCAGCGTATGCAGTCAGATTCTGCCCTGGCGTCCGCCATCTTGTGGTCCAGCACAAGTATCCCGGAGCTTCCTTTAACTATAGGCGCGTCAAGATTCTGCTGCGTTATACCCATCATAGGCCCGCCGGCGATTATCTTTGCAACGCTGCCGGAAAACCCTCCGACAAACGAAATTACGTGTGATATCGGAGTTCCCAGCCTTATTAAAAGATTGGAAGGCTGGTTTACGCTGCCGGTGACGGTGACTACCCGCTCGTAAAGCGGCATCCCCTTGTCAACAGCCAGGGATATCTGGTATGCCGTTCCAACGTTAACTACGACTGCCCCGACATCCATCGGCAGCTTGCCCGAAGGAACCTGACGCTTCGTTACAGCATAAATCAGCTGTTTTTCAGCGCCCTGCGGATATTTGACCTTAAGCGTCTTAACGTCTATACCTTCATTTTCAGCAGCTTCTTCAATGGCTTTTATTGCATCTTTTTTATTATCTTCTATGGCTATATATGCGCTCTTTATATCAAGAGCTTTCATTACGGCTTTGGTGCCTCTTATGACATCTTTGGGATGTTCGAGCATAATACGGTGGTCTGCAGTTAAGTAAGGTTCACACTCCGCACCGTTTATTATAAGTGTGTCGATTTTTTTCTCCGGCGGCGGAGAGAGCTTCACGTGTGTCGGGAATGCAGCACCGCCAAGGCCGACTATGCCCGCTTCCTTTATAATATCTACTATCTGCTTCGGTTCAAGCTCCGAAAGATCCGCCGGCTTTGCTATGTCCGGACTAAGCCTGTCCTCATGGTCGTTCTCAATTATAATTGAAGCACACGGTATACCGGAAATAGTCTGGCACGCCTTTATCTCTTTTATTGTTCCAGAAACGCTGGCATAGACTGGCACGCTGACAAAACCTCCTGCTTCGGCTATCTTCTGCCCTAAGTCAACCTTATCGCCTTCCTTGACCAGTGAAACGGCAGGCGCTCCTATATGCTGAGTAAGCGGGAGTATGACCTCATCCGGTACACTGCATCTCTTTATAGGGCTTTTTTCCGAAAGATATTTCCCGTGATGGATACTCTTTAAAGGGTGGACTCCGCCCTTGAATGAAAGTTTGGTTGCCATTAATGTCTCCTTAATGTATATATAAATTCTAATCAATAACCCAATTAAGTATTATAACATACACCCCCCCTTTTTCAAGAGAGATTATCGTTTGTTATATAAATTTAAAGTTATTCCAATATATTGGTAATTTGAAACCTATCTAACGAGATACCAGACTCCTGCGACTGCCATTATAACATAGATAGCTCTGTTTATGATTTTATGCGGCATTTTATTGAACACAAGCATTCCAAGCACCATTCCTGCAGCACTTGCCACCACACCGAAAGGAGAAATGTTTAACACCTGATGTGATATCCCAATAGTAGCGGTAAAAAACCCGAATTTTATTAGACCTATGCATAGAAATAAAAATTGAAGAGTAGCATAATACTCTTCTTTGCACTTCGCTGCAACACAATAAAATAAAACTACCGGCGGGCCTCCTATATTAAAAAATCCTCCGGTAAGACCGGAAACCAGTCCTGCTACAGAAGCGCTTACCCGGTTGTTTGGTATTTTTATCTTGTCTGCAAAAATAAAGAAATATGCGGACAGTACCACCAAAAAGCCTCCGAGTATTTTAAGCGCAACATCGTTAGAGGAATTCACAAGCAATGTCATCCCGGTAATCACACCTGCGGCTGAAAAAACGAGCGGCAGCACTGCTATCTTATAGTTTACATGCTTTCTATACTTTAAAAACATGTAAAGCATAATCAAAAAAGAACAAATGATCGTTAGCATCACACAGTCGGTAAGCGGCAAAAACAATGGCAGAAATGCCATTGCAGTGATAGCATAGCCAAAGCCCGATGCAGCTTGGATAAACGCCGCAAAAAAAAGAACCAAACAAATTAATACTATATCCGACATGAAGCCCCTTTGCCCTGTAGATATTTTATGTACACTACATCATAACATACACACCGATGATTGCAAGCCATAAAGCTGCATTGTTCTCTCCTCGACATACTATTTGCCAAACAACAATATATACATTATAATAGGTACTGCGCATCAGCACTGGACAAATAAAAACCGTTTACAAAAAAGTGTCATTGTGTTATGATGTGAGTTAGCTTTTGACCTTATACGATGTTTAACGAATTATCCAACGTTCTACATCGTTTAATGGATAACTTATTTAGGAGGAAAACATGGATAAAGAGAAAAAGAGCGGCATTATCGAAAAGTACGCTGTATCCGAAGGTGACACAGGCTCTCCCGAAGTACAGATCGCACTTCTGACCGAGCGTATCAACCACTTGACGGAGCATTTGCAGACACACAAGAAGGACCATCACAGCCGTCGTGGACTGCTAAAAATGGTCGGTAAAAGAAGAGGGCTTCTCAATTATCTAAAGAAGAAGGACATCGAAAGATACCGTGAAGTCATAAGCAGCTTGAACCTAAGAAAGTAGGCATTTCGGATAGAGCGGTCTAAATAACCGCTCTATTCTTTGTATTGGTGCAAAATGCACCAGGGGTATATACGGGGTGTATATGCTCTGGTAAGAAAGAATGGAGGAAAGAAAAAATAATGGATCACAGGATTTTTGAAACAGAACTGGCCGGCAGGACTATGACGGTCGAAACAGGAAAGTATGCTCAGCAGGCAGGAGGCGCTTGCCTCATTCGCTGCGGCGATACTTGCTTGCTGGTTACGGCAACAGCATCGAAAACACCAAGAGAGGGAATAGATTTTTTCCCGCTCAGTGTAGAATTTGAAGAAAAGCAGTACTCTGTAGGAAAGATACCGGGCGGTTTTCTCAAAAGAGAAGGAAGACCGTCTGATCAGGCAATACTCACTTCAAGACTGATAGACAGACCTATTCGTCCGCTTTTCCCGAAGGGATACCGCAACGACGTACAGGTAATAGCAACAGTACTCAGCGTTGATATGGAACTGCCGCCGGCAGTATACGGCATGATAGGCTCAAGCATAGCTCTGTCGATCTCCGATATACCGTTCATGGGCCCGACTGCTTCTATAGTCGTTGGTATGGTAGACGGCGAATACGTCCTTAACCCGAATACACAAGAGCGTGAAAAGAGTGTGCTCGATCTTACAGTTTCAGGCACAAAAGACGCAGTTATGATGGTTGAAGCAGGAGCAAACGAAGTTACTGAAAAGGAAATGCTCGACGCTATACTGCTGGCACACGAAGAGATCAAGAAGCTAGTTGACTTCATAGAGAAAATAGTTGACGAAGTCGGTAAGGAAAAAGTCGTACCGGATATCTATCAGGTCGACGAAGACTTTGCCGCAAAGGTAGTAGAATACTCACGTGACAAGATGGAGCATGCACTCGATACGTTCGACAGGAACGTCCGTGATGAACGCCTTAGCGCTCTTAACGAAGAAGTTACAGCTCATTTTGAACAAGAAGTTGAAGGCTGTGCTTCAGACGTAGACGAAGTTCTGTACTCACTTAAAAAAGAAATAGTCCGTGACAAGATAATAAACCGGGGACAGCGTCCGGACGGCAGAGCTCATACGGAGATTCGCCCGATATGGTGCGAAACAGGTGTACTCGGCAGAACACATGGCAGCGCAGTGTTCACACGCGGCGAAACCCAGGCAATGACTATAACGACGCTTGGTGCAATCGGAGACGGGCAGAGGCTGGACGGCCTTTCCGAAGAAGAATTCAAGCGCTATATGCATCATTACAACATGCCTCCCTATTCCACAGGTGAAGCAAAAATGCTGCGCGGCACCAGCCGCCGGGAAAAAGGCCATGGCGCTCTTGCAGAGCGTGCACTGATGCCCGTTCTTCCTGACGAAATAGAATTCCCGTATGCAATAAGGACAGTTTCGGAGTGTATCAGTTCTAACGGTTCAACGTCCCAGGCAAGCATATGCGCAAGCTCGCTGTCATTGATGGACGCTGGTGTGCCACTAAGCGCACCGGTTGCAGGTGTTGCAATGGGTCTTATAAAGGACGAAGAAACAGGCAACGTAGCTATACTTACCGATATACAGGGCCTTGAAGACTTCCTTGGCGACATGGACTTCAAAGTGGCCGGAACATCCAAAGGCATCACGGCTATCCAAATGGATATAAAGATAAAAGGTATCAATGAAGAGATACTCACACGTGCGCTAGCGCAGGCAAACGAAGGCCGTATGTTTATACTCGGCAAGATGAATGAAGTCCTAAGCAGCCCGAGGGAAGACCTCTCCAAGTACGCACCTAGAATCATGCAGTTCATGATAGACCCGGAGAAGATCCGTGACGTTATCGGCAGCGGCGGCAAAGTCATCAACAAGATAATCGCTGACACAGGAGTTAAGATAGACCTCGAGGACGACGGACGTGTGTTCATCACTTCGCCGGATAAAGACGCAGCCGACAAGGCTAGAGCTGCTATCGACGCCATCGTTAAAGACGTAGAAGTCGGAAACGTATACCTTGGCAAAGTAGTTCGTATAATGAACTTTGGCGCTTTCGTAGAGCTTGCACCTGGTAAAGACGGCCTTGTTCACATCTCAAAGCTGTCTAACGAGCACGTTAAGAAAGTTGAAGATGTCGTAAACATCGGCGACGAGATACTAGTTCGTGTTGCAGAGATAGACCGCCAGGGCAGGATTAACCTTACAAGAAAAGGCCTGCTGCCGGATGATAAGAAAAAGAAAGACGATAAAAAAGAAACTCCGGAAAAAACTGACGAATAGTAAATTATTAGAAGGCTGTTGATAGAAATATCAGCAGCCTTTTTTATATACAAGTTATGCTATTTTTTCTTTGCACCTTTAATAATAAACTCGAATATCTCTTCTTCAGTTTCCGGTCTATCATAATCTCCAGTTAGCTCTCCACTGTAATGATACAGCATTCCGTCAGCTTCGTTTTTCTCCAAAGCTTTAATCAGCGCTTCTTCACCATGTTCTGAAAGAAACATTACGAACGCACGAACCCTGGGTGTCATAAACATAGGATTCTCACATGGAAATTCATCACACTGCCAACAGCCGTCTATTCCCTTTTCACGGCAGCATTTTATTGACTTGCACCAGTCTTTTCCGCTGCAGCCATCATTCCTGCATCCCGGACAGCCTTCGGTGTGTTCACATAAACAACACGCAAGCCCGCAATATGCTATTCCCTTTGTTTTATCCATGCTGTTTCTCCAGTTGTTCTTCAAACAAACTGAACGGATAGCTCTTTGGCTTTGCCTCAAAGCATAGCCGTTCTTTCTTCGTCGGGTGTTCAAGACAAACCTTATATGCGAAAAGTGCAAGCTTGTCCTTAACATCACACTTTCCATACTTCATATCACCATATACGCTGCAGCCGATTTCATTGAACTGTGCTCTAATCTGATGGAACCTTCCCGTCAGCAGCTTTATACTCACCAACGTCAGCCCATCCTTTTCATCCAGCACTTCATATTCAAGCTCCGCTCTTTTTGCCCCCTTGTTGTTCGCATCAACAACTTTTGCTATCCTATCATCTTCGTCTTTCAAGAGATAGTGAACAAGCTTTCTTTTGCTTATCTGCGGCCTTGCCGCAAGCACAGCCATGTAAGACTTCTCGAACTTACCAGACTGTATCTGCTTTGTCAGACGTGCCGCCGCCTTGCTCGTTCGTGCAAACACCATCACACCGCCTGTCGGTCTGTCCAATCGATGCACCAGTCCAAGATACACATCTCCGGGTTTGTTGTACTTTTTCTTTATATAGGCTTTGCACAAAGAAAGCATATCATCATCGCCCGTGATGTCCGACTGGCTTAGCACCCCATACGGCTTTTCCACCACAAGCAGATGGTTATCTTCATATATGAAATTTAAGTCCATCATGCTTCCTTTCTCTATATTATGTTTAGTTTATAAACCCACAGATTGTATTAAAGCTTTAAGCTTCCCAGTCAATATCTTCGTAAGTTTCAAAACGGGCTATGTGTTCTTAATATCAATATAGTAAATACGGCAATGTAACAGGCCTCATTCCTACTTCACTTTCTATATCAAAGTACAAATCGGATACTATACTATGGCTACACATTCAATGCCATCAAATCATGGTGAAGCGTAATACTTTCCGGTCAATATTTTCGCAAATTCAAAACGGGCTATATTTTCTTAACATCACTATAGTAAAAACGGCAATGCAACAGGCCTTAGGCCTGCCAGCGGGCAGTTGTTCCGCATGGCAATACTACTTTCGAGTTCTCCTGCGGAAGACACAAAGTTCCTGACTCAATGCTGCCGCCGTACTTAGACGCCACACACATCTGCAGCATGTTCGCCGTGACAACATCCGAAAGCCCGGTCGTATACGAATTGATTATAAAAAATAGCGGATTATCTGAAAGAAGCTTTGCACAGTCTTCGAGCAACGGGAAAAGATTGTCTTCTATCTTCCACACCTTGCCGCCTCCACGTCCGTATGAAGGAGGATCCATTATTATTGCATCATATTTGTTTCCACGCCGCTGCTCTCGCTGCACAAACTTATGACAGTCATCAGCAATAAACCTTACGCTCTTGTCTGCAAGTCCGCTAAGCTGCACGTTCTGCTTTGCCCACTCGTTCATGCTCTTTGCTGCGTCAACATGAACAACGCTTGCTCCGGCACTCAGTGCCGCCAGTGTCGCTCCTCCGGTATATGCAAAAAGGTTAAGCACGTTTATATGTCTGCCGCTGCCTTTAATCCTGTCGGCAATATAATCCCAGTTGGCAGACTGCTCCGGAAAAAGCCCGATATGCTTAAACCCGGTCGGTCTTATAAAAAACTTCAGTTCACCATAGCTTATAGTCCACTTTTCCGGAACACGTTTAATAAACCGCCAATTACCGCCGCCGCTGTCGCTTCTGTCATAAACTGCGTGCGGTTTCCAGATCTGCGGATTGCTCCGTTTCCATATGACCTGAGGGTCAGGCCGCTGAAGTATGATTCCGCCGATGTCCTCCAGTTTTTCTCCGTCTCCCGTATCCAGAACCTTATACTCATTAAACCTATCCGCTAATATCATTTGTTTCTCCATTGACTTTTAATAAATTCATCTATTTGCTTTCGAAATGGCGCTGCCTGTGCAGCCCCCTGTTTTGTTACGCTCAGCGCCCCAACAACATTTGCAAACTGTGCCGCATCAAAGATGTCCATTCCCTCGGCCAGTGCCGTAACCAGTCCTCCGTTAAATGCGTCTCCCGCTCCTGTAGTATCCACAGCATCAACATTCAGCCTCTTTATGATCTCCTGTCTACCGTCGCTTTTTATATATGCGCCCATCTCTCCCAGTGTTATTATAACTTCACCAACACCTTTTTCAATAAGAACATCCGCCGCTTTTGCAGCGTCATCATACGTTATTATCTTGATTCCGGTAATTTCTTCAGCCTCGATTTCATTAGGCGAAATTATATCAACCTTTGCCATTATCTCATCTGGTATTTCTCTTGCCGGAGCCGGGTTTAAAACAACTATTGCACCTGCTTTTTTAGCGATATCAACTACTTTCCAGTTTGCATCCAGGTTTACTTCCATCTGCACCAGCACGATGCTACTGCGCTCAATTGAACTTCTTGCCTTTTCAACGTCGCTATCGGTAAAATTCATACATGCACCGGCAGCTGCAAGTATCTGGTTTTGTCCGCTTTTCTCATTTACCATTATAAGCGCAGTTCCCGTCGGCACCTCTTTATCTACAAAAACAAGTGAATTATCCATTCCCTCAGCTTCGTACAGATCAAACGCGACTTTACTGAACATATCACTGCCTACCTTAGTGATAATCCTCACGTCTGCTCCTGCACGATGTGCGGCCACAGCCTGGTTAGAGCCTTTTCCCCCTGCGCCCATTGAAAAAGAATGTCCTATAACCGTTTCCGCCGGTTTTGGCATCCTGTCCGCTCTGCCGGCAAGGTCCACATTAAAGCTGCCAAAAACCGTTACTATCCCAGACATTACTCGCCTCCTGCAATAAACTTTTATAATTATATACTACAGGCAAACTACGCCGATGTCTATTGTTATTATAGCCTTTATGCCTGCATTTCACTTTACATTTTTACTTGTTTCTATTATAATAACGCTATCTATGAGAAAGAGGTCTTATATGAAAAAGTTTCTTCTAGTCGTGTTGATAGTACTGGTTGCAATTGGAGTGCTTGCAGCATGTTCACAAATTGAGACAATCGAAGACGGTATAAATGATGTGTCCTCTCAGATTACAGACAGGGCAATACCCACCTGGGTAATCATCATAGGTGCTGTTGTGCTCTTTTTTATAGCATTAGGAATAGTGTGGAAGCTCATTCCGGGCTTTATTAAATTTGTAGTCCTCATTGTTATCGCAGCTGCAATAGCAGGTGCAGCATACGGCCTTTGGACCATACCCGCATACGACAAAGCGGAGGAAATTACGAACGAACTAATAGACGAGATTCAGACAGACGAAGCCCAGTAGTCTACAAACCTCTTATTAAAACTTCATCAACAAATTCACCGGCTGCGATGGCGGCCTCTTTTATTACCGAAGCACTAAGTGGCTCAAGTTCTATAGGAACGCTTTTCAGTTCCTCTTTTTTTTCTATCTTTCGGTACTGCTGAAGAGCATATCTTTTCGCTCCACTTATCTTTCCAGCAATTTTCTTAATATCTTCGACCCCAAGGAGCGGCATCATCGTCGTCCTGAACTCATAATCAACGCCGCTGTCCATTATTATGCATGCACTCTGCCATATCTTCTCTTCATCAATATCAAAAGACACCACTCTGTTTATTTCACCGGGCGGCGCCTTTATATCCATAGCTATATAATCTATTTTACTAATAAGTTTTTCTACGACATCCGGCCTAAGGCCGTTGGTGTCAAGCTTAACTAGATATCCCTTTTCTTTGATATGATCAACAAACTGCTCTAAGTCTTTTTGCAGCGTCGGCTCTCCTCCGGTGATTACAACACCGTCTATAAAACCTTTGCGTTTGTCCAAAAACTCGTCCACTTCCTGCATCTCAACAAGCTCCTGAGCGTTCCAAAGGTGCCTGTTATGACAGTACCAGCAGTCCATATTACACCCCGGCACAAACACCACGCAGGCTATAACGCCGGGGTAATCAACAAACGAGTTTTTTAGGAAACCGCCAATCTGCATTTCTAAATAGCACTCGGGACAACGAACTTGACTCTCTCGAAGTACTCCTCCTTTTTGCCCTTGTTGTAGTTCTGAACAGGCCGCAGGTATCCGACTACTCTGCTCCAAACCTCAGTTTCTGCGTCGCAGTGAGGACATACGTGCTGCTCACCGGTAAGGTAACCATGCTCATCACACACACTGAAAGTCGGCGTGATCGATATATAAGGCATCTTATAGTTCGTGAATATCTTCTTAATGATGCTCTTGGCTGTTTCTATGTCCTCTATCCTCTCGCCAAGGTAAAGGTGCTGAACAGTACCTCCTGTATAAAGAGACTGCAGTTCATCCTGAAGCTCAATCATCTCCATCATATCATCGGTAAACTTGACCGGAAGCTGTGAAGAGTTCGTGTAGTACGGAACGTCGGTGCCGGAAGAGATTATATCAAGATACTTCTCTTTATCAAGCTTTGCCAGGCGATAGCTTGTTCCTTCTGCCGGAGTTGCTTCAAGGTTGTATTGCTGCCCGGTTTCCTTCTGGAACTGCTGCATAAGTTCTCTTAGATAGTTCATTATCTCTATTGCAAATTCATTGCCTTCCGGAGTCTCAAGGCCTTTGCCCATAAAATTGAGCAGAGCTTCATGCATGCCGATTATGCCAATTGTGTTAAAGTGGTTTGCCCAATAGCTCCCGGACCTCTTTTTAACATCTTTAAGATAGACTGCTGAATACGGATAAAGCCCCTTCTCGGTCTGGTCTTCAATTACCTTACGTTTTATCTCGAGAGATGTTTTGCCTATCTCTGCAAGTTTCTTTATCCTTGCTAAAAACTCTTCCTTGGTGCGTGAAAGATATCCCACTCTAGGAAGGTTTATCGTGTAAACGCCAATAGAGCCGGTAAGCGGGTTGGAGCCAAACAAACCGCCGCCTCTTTTTCTAAGCTCTGTTACGTCAAGACGCAGCCTGCAGCACATTGAAACAGCATCTTCCGGTGAAAGGTCGGAGTTTACGTAGTTTGCAAAATAAGGTATGCCGTATTTGCATGTTATCTCCATGAACTTGTCGACGACCGGGCTGTTCCATTCGAAGTCCTTAGTTACGTTTATGGTCGGTATCGGGAACGTGAACACACGCCCTTTTGCATCGCCCTGCAGCATCACTTCGCAGAAAGCCAGATTGAACATATCCATCTCTTCCTGATAGTCGCCGTAAACCGTGTCCTGAACTTCTCCGCCTATAACCACCGCACGGTCTTTGAGTGTCTTTGGAACCTTGATGTCAAAGGTAAGGTTAGAGAACGGACACTGGAAACCGACACGTGTCGGCACGTTTATATTAAATATAAACTCCTGCAAACACTGTTTGACCTGGTCGAATGTCATATTATCCTGCCTGATGAAAGGCGCAAGATAAGTATCAAAAGAAGACCATGCCTGTGCACCGGCAGTTTCTCCCTGTGTCGTAAATGTAGAGTTGACTACCTGCCCCAAAAATGAACGCATGTGCTTTGCGGGTTTAGACTCCACTTTTCCAGGAATGCCGCCGAAGCCCTGCATCAAAAGCTGCATCAGATCCCAGCCTGCGCAGTACGGCCCGAAGAACCCTAAATCGTGGATATGACAGTCGCCGCTAAGGTGCGCTTCCCTTACTTCTGCAGGATATATCTCGTGCAGCCAATATTTCTTTGTGAATGCCTCTCTTATATAGTTATTAAGTCCGTTGACACTCTTTTGCGTATTAGCGTTTTCCTTTATTCCCCAGTCCTGGTCTTCCAGATATCCGGAGAACATTCCTATCGTGGCTCCTATGAGTGCATTGTCTTCCCTTGCACTCTTCCTCTTTTCACGATAAAGTATGTATGCTTTTGCGGTTTTTGCGTGTCCGTTCTTTATAAGCACACGCTCAACAATATCCTGGATGCCCTCAACCTCCGGGATTCTGTCACCATATTTGATTCGTGCAATGTCGATTACCTGGCTTGTAAGATTATTTGCCAGTTCTTCGTCATCGCCTCCAACGGCTTTTGCGGCTTTGAATATAGCGTCGGTGATTTTCTGCGGCTGAAACATCTCTTTCTGGCCGCTTCGTTTAAGAATTACTGTAAACATAATTGCCCCCACATGATATTTATTTTTTATATATATAAAGTAAATGTAAGATTCTTGTTAGAAACAACAAAACACGATATACGCTGTATTGATAATTATAGTACACACTATATATAGTGTCAATAAGTTAAAAAGGTTTTTTTACGAATATTGGGTTTTATTATAACAATCCTCATTTTGCGCAATATAAAAAGGCTGCAAAACTATGCAGCCTTATTTTCTTAAAAAAAACTCTATTTTAATTCAAATGATACCTACAAAATCTTTTTCCAATACTATCTATCCAAATTTTAATTAATTGTGTTATCCTATTTCTAGAGTATGCCCTGTTATAGCTTAATAAACTCTTCAATTAAGTTGTAAATCAAATGTACTAGATTATAATTATAAAGCTTGCGTTTGAAATGCCTTATGAAAAAATTTGACCTTGCTTCTTTATAAAAATCTTCTTTTTCAATAGAGGTCACATAACTGAATACATCTTTTGAACCTTTTATATAAGATAAATCAGCTAACGTGTAATAGTATGTATTGCTGCTTTTTTTATAAAAGAGAACTCCTCCGAGAATATCTCCATATTGTTCCAGGTCGATTCTTATCATATTCTTTTCATTCTCAATAAACACCTGATGGTATATGAATGAAACCTTTTTCATGCGTATGGAGTAGTCTTTCAATTCTTCATAATCTTCTTTATATTCAAAAAACAATCCTGACAGCATTATTTTTCTCCAATACTGTATTATAACTCAAAAGAAATTTTTATGTATCTTATATAAATCTGCACTATACCTATTTCACATACTTCCTGACCCTGAATCTTGCGCCCGTCTTCTGCGCCTGCCGGCGGCTTTCTTCCACTTCCTCTTCGCCGATGATGTCGACGACGCTTAGCACAGTGTCTATGCCTTCATCTATGCATTCTTTCGCAAACTCAAGCACGTATTCATACGCCTTCTCGCCGTATATGCTCCGGCAGTATTTATCATACTCTTCTGCGTTAGGCGCATTCAGGCTTATGGAAACAGTGTCAACAAGGCCCCTCAGCCTCTTTGCAACATTACTCTTTGCGTATGCACTTGCCTGTCCGTTAGTGTTGAGACGTACCTGAGCGCCCCTGGCTTTTAAATACCTTGCCACTTCAAGCAGCACATCAAGGCTCATCGTCGGTTCGCCAAGCCCGCAGAAAACAACTTTTGAAACATCGTCCTGCTTTTCCAGCTGCGCAATAACGTCCTTTGCGGAAGGTTCCGAGTCTAAAAGCAGATGATAACCGCCTACTCCGTCGTGGTTGTTTCGCACACAAAAGGTGCAGTCGTTAGTGCACCTGTTTGTAAGGTTTATATAAATGGCATCCTTATACCTATATGTGATCGTGTTCATTAAATACCGTATAGTCCTTTTGCATTGTCTATATTTATTTCGCACATCTGCTCAAAAGAGATTTCCTTTATCTCCGCCAGTTTCCTTATAACGTGCTCTACGTTCCTTGGGTCGTTGCGCCTTCCTCTTACAGGCTCTGGCGAAAGATACGGGCTGTCCGTCTCTGCCATAAGCCGGTTCAGTGGCACTTCCTGCGCCGCCTCCACTACTTTCTTGGCGTTTTTGAATGTTACCGACCCTGTAAACGAGATGTGCAGACCCATCTTTATAAGCTCATGCGCTGTCTCGGCGCTTCCCGAATAGCAGTGCACCACGCCCTTAAGGTCATTATAATCCTTCAATATCTCAAGAAAATCCGCTGTTGCCTTTCTCATGTGGTAAACCATCGGTAAATCAAGCTTCTGCGCCAGCTCTATCTGCTGCCTGAAAACCTTCCTCTGAATGTCTCTCGGCGAATTGTCATAGTAATAATCTAGGCCGATCTCTCCGATAGCGATAACCTTGCTGTTCGCCGCAAGGCTCTCCAGCAGTCCAAGATAATTCTCCGACACATCCTCCGAATCGTGCGGGTGGATACCGACTGCAGCGTATATATATCCCACTCTTTCGGCAAGCTCTACTGCGGCTGCGCTCACATCCTCGCAGCATCCCGCCTCTATCATGCCGACTATACCTTCGCTCGGCATTCTTTCTATTAGCTCATCCCTGTCTTCGTCAAAACGACCGTCTAAAAGGTGAGCATGTGTATCAAATAGCCGCATAACAATCCCTAGCTTACCCTTACTCCGCTCGGCAGTTCTCCGTCCAGTGTGACCAGTTTTAGCACGCCGTCAGATTCAGCCGCAAGCAGCATCCCTTCAGAAAGCGTACCGAAAAGCTTTGCCGGCTTTAAGTTCGCCACAACTACGATAGTCTTTCCGACCATCTCCTCCGGGCTGTACCACTGCCGTATTCCAGATACTATCTGCCTTGTTTCTTCGCCTACCTGCACCTGCATCTTTATAAGTTTGTCGCTTTTTTCGATGGCAACGGCTTCTTTCACTTTGCCGATTTTAAGCTCGACATTCATAAAATCATCGTATGTTATCACTCCTGCACTCTCCTGCTTCTTCGGTACATTCTTTTTCTTTTTCAGATCCCGGTTATCAGAGATCTTCTCCAGCTCTTCAAGTTCTTTTTCCACCTCTATACGCGGGAACAGCGGCTGTGTTTTCTTAACGCTCTTGCCACACACGTTTTTCCCGAAGCTCATAATGCTTTCCCATGAAACAAGCGCTTCGTCCTCCAGCCCGAGTATATCCTGAATCTTCTTAGCAGTTCCTTCAATAAACGGCGTAAGAAGTACGGATACTATCCTAAGCCCCTCAGCGAGGTGATACATGACACCGGCAAGCTGCTTTTTCTTGTCTTCATCCCGCGCGAGTATCCACGGCATAGTAAGGTCGATATACTTATTGAGCGAACCGATATAGTCCCAGATATCGCTGAGCGCTTCCGGCAGTCTAAGAGCATTCATGTGCCCTTCTACCAATCCTCCCAGAGCTGCTCCCTTTTCTTCTATCAAAGCGTCATGCTCACTGCTTTCATATTCGCTGGGGACAACACCATCAAAATATTTATTTATCATTGCTGCAGTTCTTGAAACAAGATTGCCAAGGTCGTTTGCAAGGTCCGCATTCATCCTTATAAGCAAGGCTTCGCTGGAATAGAGCCCGTCTGCGCCAAAAGGCACTTCTCTAAGCAGGAAATACCTGACTGCATCCACGCCATATCTCTCCACAAGCTTAACAGGATCGACAACGTTGCCCTTAGACTTGCTCATCTTGCCGCCTTCAAGCATCAGCCAGCCGTGCCCGAACACTTGCTTCGGCAGCGGCAGATCAAGCGCCATAAGAAGTATAGGCCATATAATAGTATGGAATCTTATTATCTCTTTACCTACCAGATGCACATCCGCAGGCCAATATTTTTTAAACTTTGAATCATCTTCAGAAAGATATCCAAGAGCCGTGATATAGTTCGAAAGCGCATCTATCCAAACGTAAACTACATGCCCTTCGTCGAACGACACCGGAACGCCCCAGTTGAACGACGTTCTCGATACGCAAAGGTCCTCCAGCCCCGGCAGAAGGAAATTGTTAAGCATCTCATTTTTGCGTGACGGCGGCTGTATAAATTCGTCATGCTCGTTTATGTATTCGATAAGCCTGTCAGCATACTTCGAGACCTTGAAGAAATAGCTCTCTTCAGTAGTCATCTCCACTTCTCTTCCGCAGTCCGGGCACTTGCCGTCCACTAGCTGACGTTCCAGCCAGAACGATTCGCACGGCGTGCAATACCATCCCTCATATTCACTCTTGTATATATCGCCCTGGTCATAGAGCTTTTTGAATATTTTCTGGACTGTCTTAACGTGCCTTGGCTCTGTAGTGCGGATAAAATCATCATTGCTGATCTTCAAAAGTTTCCATAGTTCACGTATACTCGCAACTATTTCGTCTACGTATTCTTTCGGTGCTTTGCCCGCCTGCTTCGCAACACGCTCTATCTTCTGCCCGTGTTCGTCCGTTCCGGTCAGGAACATAACGTCATAGCCGGTCTGGCGCTTAAAGCGTGCCAGTGCGTCTGCAGCAACCGTAGTATATGAATGGCCTATGTGCAGCTTATCACTCGGATAATATATAGGTGTAGTAATGTAGTATTTTTTCATGTTAACTCCTTAAACTGGTTCTTTACCTAGGATAGTTACAGCAGACCCTTTTGTCAAGTAACCAAAGCTGTCCTTTCAACTGTCTGCCTTCTCCAAAACATAGCAACCCAGTGTATATTCATTGTTCTTTGGCTTTTCCTCCAGCATAAACATATCCGCCGATCTTTTCCGCAATATCCACAGATACCAGAAATCACCCGTGCTGCCCGTAGTAAACAATGCTCCGGCTATCAGCATAGGAAGACTGCCAATAGCTATGCTGTATACAATTATCGGAACACACACAATAATAAATGGTGCAATCAATGATATCCTGCTTGTGCGCAAATTTACCGGCAAATCGGATATGCAGTATGCCATTCCGGATTTTATAGATGCGCCATAAGATATATCTTTCCATGCAACACCACCGGCCAGCCTGAAAACCAAGCCGTGTATGAATTCATGAACAAAGATATATACAGCAAACGACGTCAATATCAGCAATAATGAAACAAGTCCGAACTCAAAAACGGCACTGGGGTCTATAAGATGAGTAATGAAAACTCCCGCCACTACTATTGCAACCAAACCGGCAAACATTATTATATTCATCCAAACAAGCACTTTAAGCTTATCCTTATGCTTGACTGTCAAGTCTTCCACTAACTCATATTTTACACCGCCGCATTCCATCAATCGTCCATCGCGGCTCGCTTCGCCCATCGCATACCTCTCCCAACCGACAATTACTATGCATTATATCATATGGCCGGCAGCAGCAACAAGCATCTATAAGCTTGAAAGTTTTTTTAAAATCAGCTTTATAACAAAGCTTTTCTACCACTATTTGTTAATTTAAGCCGTTTTAAACACACTATATTTAACACAGATTATACATTGGTGTAAAAATCCAAGATCATAGTATAAATGAAATTCTTTATATTTTATTAATAAAATGCCCAAGATTATGAACTATTTATTAAATGTTGCTATTTTTTACATTCCCAAGTTGACATCAGGTGCTATAATTGTTATATTTTTTCTATGATAATTACTAATTATCATATATTGTCATAGTATTATAAAAATAGGGGAGAGTGAAGAAAATGAAATCAACAGGTATTGTAAGAAAGGTTGATTCGCTTGGCCGTATTGTGCTGCCAATCGAACTGCGCAGAGTGATGGGTATCGACATCAAAGATCCCATCGAGATATTTGTAGACGATAACCATATCGTCCTTGGCAAATATCAACCGGCATGCATCTTTTGTGACAGTGTAACAGGAGTTACAGAGTATAAAGGTGCTAAAATCTGTGCCGAGTGCATGGACAAACTGGGTATGAAATAATCATATCGTCAAACGGTAAGCCCGGTTAGGGCGAATACCAAGTTCATTAGATGCTGCTTTGGCAGCATCTTTTTTTGTCATCCCGGCTTCAACGTATTTGTTAAGCAGTCTCTTAATCTGCTCGTCCGAAACCTCCTCTTGTTCCTCATCAGCAGCGTTGAGTATCAGAACAAACTCTCCCTTCACGCTTTCTTCAAATTCACTGCACGCCTGTTCAAGGCTTCCGGAAAAAACACTTTCATGTATCTTCGTCAGCTCTTTAGCAACGGTTACCCTTCTTTGCCCGCTGCACGCTTCGCAAAGCTGCTGCAGGGTCTTGCCAAGCGCATGCGGGCTTTCATATATCACACTTACGCTTTTGCTGTTCGCGATTTGCTCTATCGCTTTTTTTCTCTCTCCTGCTTTTTTAGGAAGGAAGCCGACAAAGCAGAACTGTCCGCCGTGTCCCGACAGTGTAAGAGCGGTTATAGCTGCACACGCTCCCGGCAAGGATGTCACCTCTAGGCCCAACTCAAACGCTTCACTTACAAGTATCGCCCCCGGGTCAGATATCAACGGCGTCCCCGCATCCGAAACAAGCGCAATGTTTTTGCCTTCTTTGAGCATATCTAAAATCTGCTCACGCTTTTGCTTGTCGCTGTGTTCATGAAAGCTGATAAGCTTAGTCTTGATATCATAATGATTAAGCAGTTTTATCGTGCGTCTTGTATCTTCCGCTGCTATAAAATCAACTTCGCCCAGCACTCTTAGTGCCCGAAGGGTTATATCTTCTAAATTTCCTATAGGCGTTGCAACAATATAAAGCACTATTCATTCTCCTCAATGTGGTATATCCGTTTTACTTCGTCTGTATACTCTACGCCGTCCTTATATATATAAAGCGTCGGCATAACTTCCGTTCCCTGCTTTGCTCCTTTTCTTGCCTCTACCAGCACAAAGTTAGGAGCACTTCCAAACCGTTGTGCCACCAGCCTTACCCTCTTTGGTTCAAGCTTGTTTTGGCTAAGGCATACTAGCAGCTCTGCCAGTCTCTCCGTTCGGTATATGATGTAAAGCCTCCCGCCTGTCCTTAGTATCTTGGCTGCCGACTGCGCTACTTCACACAGTGTGCACATTATTTCTCTCTTGGCTATATTCTTAAATCTGTTCTCGTTATGTTTGCCTGAGTCGGCTCTCTCATACGGCGGGTTGACTACTACTGCATCAACACCGTGTTTTACATAATCTCTGATACTGCGGATATCTGCATGTATTATGTCTATACAGTCTATACCGTTCATCTTGATGCTTCTTGCTGCCATTTCGGCAAGCTCTGCCTGAACTTCTATTCCGGTAATATGCGCCCCCGTTTTTTTAGCTGCCAAAAGTATAGGTATGATGCCACAGCCCGTTCCAAACTCAACAACCTGTTCTCCGCCTTTTATCTCTGCGAAATGTGAAAGAAGCACCGCATCTGTACCGAACGAAAAATACTCGTCGTTTTGGATTATGCTATACCCGTTCTGCAGGTCTTCTATTCTTTCGCCTTTTTTAAGCTCCATATCTTCGCCCTCTTAAATGCGATTATACCAAATATCTTTGCCTGTGCAAACTTACTATAAAAAAACCGGCACCTTTAAAACTAAAGATGCCGGATAAAAGTAATTACTATTCGTATCGCAGTGCGTCTATTGGCTTTAAGTTCGCAGCCTTGTTCGCTGGATATATCCCGAAAACCACGCCGACAAGCGCCGAGAAACCAAGAGCCAACGCAATTGTGCTCAGTGACATAGACATAGAAATGCCCATTGCCATACCTATTATCTCGAGGCCGATATAACTCAGCCCGATCCCAATGAGACCTCCGAATACGGAAAGCACGACCGCTTCTATAAGGAACTGCGTGAGTATATCACTCTTCTGTGCACCGATAGCCTTCCTTACACCTATCTCTCTTGTCCTCTCGGTCACCGACACCAGCATTATATTCATTATACCAATTCCGCCGACCAGCAGAGAGATTGCCGCTATGCCGGAGAGCAGTATTGTCATAACGCTCATAACTTCGTTCATTACATCTATTATCATGTTCTGGTTTATAATAGTATATTCGTCCTCATCTCCGACCTCCTTTATAAGGAAATCGTCCACGACTTCCTGCGCTGCATCAACATCGTCCTTGGTCGTCGCAGAAATATACAACGTATCGAATTCCTTGTCGGAAAACAATCTCTGAGCCGTCGTCAGCGGTATTATTACCGTATCGTCTTTGTTTGCCAGCATCGTATCCGACTCTTCAAGAACACCTATAATAGTAAAGTCATATCCCCTTATGTCGATCTCGTTCCCGATACAGTCCTGTATGCCAAATAGCTCTTCTGCAACATTCATTCCCACCACAGCGTTGTATGTCTTTTCTTCAACATCCATATCTGATATGAAGTGCCCAAGGTTAATGACCTGTCCGGTAATATATTGATAGTCATTCTCTACACCTTCAATATAATAGCTCTCTGTCTCATCTGCTCCTTTAACGTCAGCAGACTTGCTTACGATGCCGGTTGCCCCGTATATGTACTGGCTGTCCTCCAGCTCGTCTAAGTCCTTTGTCGTAAGGTAAGTATCAGTTGGACTCATCAGCCTAACCTGTAAAAGATTAGACCCAAGGCTTTCTATCTGCCCTGTGATCTCGCCTGTTGCGCCCTGAACTACGGATATCAGCAAAGTAACTGCCAGCACCCCTATTATTATACCCAGCATCGTAAGGAATGAACGCATCTTGTTGCCTTTAAGCGCAACCATAGCCATCTTTAGTGCCTGTGAAAACTTCATGCACCTTCACCCCCAATTGCTGTATCCTTGTCTATCTTACCATCCAGCATATGAAGCCGCCGCCCTGCTTTGTCCGCAATGTCATTGTCGTGGGTAATGAGTACTATGCCTCTTCCCTCTTCATGCAGCTCAATGAGTATATTCATTATCTCCTTGCCCGACTGTGAATCTAAGTTCCCTGTAGGTTCGTCCGCGAGTATCAGAGTTGGATGCGTTGAAAGCGCACGTGCTATTGCAACACGCTGCTGCTGGCCGCCTGAAAGCTCATTTGGTTTATGCTTCATCCTGTCACTAAGACCCACTTTTTCAAGCGACTCAGTTACCCTTTTCTTTCTTTCCGCCATGCCAAGTCCCTGATATATAAGCGGCAATTCCACGTTCTCGTACGCTGTCAGCTTTGCAAGCAGATTGAACTGCTGGAAGATGAACCCTATCTCCTTGTTTCTTATAATACCAAGCTCCCTTTGAGTATAGTCGTCTATAAGCTGTCCATTCAGCCAGTATTCACCTTCGTCGGCAAGGTCTAGACATCCTATCACGTTCATAAGTGTAGACTTACCGCTGCCCGAAGGGCCGATTACCGCAACAAACTCTCCATCTTCTATTTTAACGCTGACACCATCAAGGGCGTGAACGGCCGCCTCCCCCATCTGGTACGTCTTTTTTATATTGCGAAGTTCTATCATATCAGAACACCCTTATTCTTCGCTGGAGCCGCTGAACATCCTCTGCTGCATCTCCTGGGCTGTAAGCTCTCTAGCCTGAGGCACAGCTACCATGTCTCCTTGCTCAAGTCCGCTTGTAACTTCAATCATAACTCCGTCAGTTATTCCTGTTTCTATCTTATGAGTAGCAACTGTAAAGCTTAGCTCTTCGTCTATATCCTGCTCAAAGACAACATATTTCTCCCCGCTTATCACCTGTATAGCTTCGATAGGAATAACGAGTACGCCCTTAGCGCTCTGTGATACTATCTTAACGTCTGCGCTCATGCCAAGCATTATCTCGCTCGCCGGTTCTATCTCAAGCGTAATAGTAAAGTTGGTAACATTGTTTACCGAGACACCAACCGGATTTATCTTTATGACTTTTGCAATATACGTTTTTTCCGGCAGCGCATCGAACTCCACCGTCGCTTCCTGTCCGATCTGTATATTCACGATGTCTATTTCATCTATCTGCACATCAAGCTTGATTGCTCCGTTGCTCTGTACTGTAAACAGCGGTGTTCCGGGCTGAACTATCTGCTCCTTGTTGAGCGTCAGGCCGGAAATAACTCCGTCAGTTCCTGCATACACATTAAGCCCTGCTATGTCTTCTTCAAGGTCGGCAAGATCCTGCTGCAGGTCCTTTCTCTGCTGTATCTGAGAATACAGGTCGGCAGAGAGTATCTCTCCGTCCAGTTTAAACAGTTTAGTCCTCACTTTGACCTTATCCCCGACCGGCTCCCTAATATCGTCTATAACGCCGCCCTGTGCCGTGATATACACAGGGTTCGCAACTTCAACACCTGCGCTGCCTATCTCTGTTTCATTCTCATCAAAAACTAATGCCGTATCCCCGATAGCAAAATCGTCATCTTCAAACTGAATGCTCATCATACCGTCTTCTATTGAATATACGATTCCCTCAACAGTTTCTTCGCCAACGCTTACAGTAACCGCATCCCCGGCAGTAAACCCATCAACGACTTCTACCTTTGTCTGCATAAGCTTGTCCGGGCAGATAATGCTGAGCGCACCGAATTCGTCCATCACAACGTCTACGCTGTCGCCTTCCTGTGCATATATCATCTTGACGACGCCTTCCACCGGCGAATATATCGTCGAGCTTCCGGTCGTCCTTCTCATGGTAGCTATCGCAGTGTCTATCTGCTCTATCTGGTCTTCAAGCGCCTGTTTTTGTTCTTCCATTGTATCGCTCGTAAATACGGCTATCACATCATCGGCTTTGACAATGTCGCCGTCTTCTGCAAGAACCTGTGAGACCGTGCCTGTGAAAGAAGCATAAACCGTATCGTCATAAAGCGGCTCAACCGCTCCGGCTCCTTTGACCTCGACTTCGATATCTCCCCTGCCTACTTCATTTATAATATACGTGGTTTTCGCAAGCTCCTCTAAGTTGTTCCTGAGCCTGATGAACCCGAAAACGGCCAATATCACAATCACCGCAACTACCGCAAGAATGATCCACTTCTTCCTGCTCTTTTTCTTAGCCATCTGTATCCTCCAAATCAAAATTATCTAAATTATTTGTATTCTATTAATGGTTTTACAATTCAATATCATTCTATCAGTAAAATATAAATAGGGATATACCGAAAAATTATGCTTTACAGTTTGTTCAAAAAAGTGAAAGCTATGGTGTGTTATACTTGCAAAATTTTTATTTAATGTATATTAAGCAGGAATTTATAGAACATAACGCTTTAAACTCCTGTTATAGTTGTAGCCGAGTGATACCTCACACTGGCTTTGGAATCTGCATAGCATAAAGTATGAAACAGCAAATGATACAGCATACGAGATCGTCAGAGCCGCAAATATGCCCGCCAGCCCCATAGCCTTTGATAATACCAGCGAAAGCGGTACATAAAGAATAAAGACTTGCACAACCCACATTCCGGCTGCTCTTAAAGGCTTACCCACAGCATTGAAAATGGAGGTTACCATCAGCATGCCACCTTGGAAAACGAGCCCTGCCATCGCTATGCGCATATATGTTACTATAACTTCTCTTACTGCGTCAGAGCTGCTGAACAGCCTTGCAATAAAAGGCGCCAACACAAACAGCAGCGCATATAACAGCACTCCATAGACAACATTGGCAAAAAGCCCGTACCTGAAACCCCGCCTCATCCTTGCCGGTTTGTCTGCGCTGAAATTCTGTCCGGCAAACGGTATCATCACCGCAGCCAGCGCATTAACGCCCAGCAGTACGAAGTTGACTATCCTGCTGCCCGCTCCAAAACCCGCCACAGCGCTGCTTCCGTATCCTGAAAGTATAGAGGTTATGATATATGCACCAATCGGCACTATTGATTTCGTCACCATGTTAGGGACGGCAACGTGAAAAACCTTTTTTGCAGAATCCTTCATCCTCGATATGTTCAGATTTTTAAAATCAAAAAGCTTTGCTTTAAACACAAGTATATAAATCATGAACAAACAGACAGAAAGCCGTCCCATAAAGAAAGCTATTGCAGCGCCCAGTATCCCAAGCTTCGGGAATATCCCTACGCCCAGAATCAAGAGCGGATCAAGCGCCAGTGCGATGCAGTAGAGAACTGTGGATATAACGGCAGTTACTTTCGCATTGCCAAGGCCTCTCATTATGTTTGTGCCCAGCATAGAGAAAGTTATTGCCGGCAGACCAATATACCAAACTACCATATAAGGAATTATGTACTGCATTTCCTTGTCGGTAGCGCCCATCCCGTAAAACAACGGCTTTATCGTCAGTATGCCGACAATCATGATAACAACAGCAACTGATAAGGCTATTATTGCTCCATCTGTAGTAAATCGCTTGGTCTGCCCGTTGTCTGTGCTTGCTCTTGCAACAGCTATGCCTACACCCAGGCAAAGGCTAAGCGTTATAGATGCTCCTATCAGAGTCACAGGTGCAGTATACCCAAGTGCAGCAAGCTGTGATTCGCCAAGCTGTCCGACGAAGGCCGTGTCCACGAAACCGAAAATGACCGATGCTATCGCTCCAAGCGAAAGTGTAAGCGTCATGTTTCTTATCAGTTTCTGCACATTTCCTCTTGTCATATCTGTTGTATCATTCATTTTATATCGCTGATATCCTTTTCACTTGCTGCAATAAAAAAGATTTCTTCTTGTTTTTATATTACAAGAAAAAATCTCGTCATCCCAAGCGTGCTTTTCGTTAAACACCATACTTCGAAATGCAAACATGCAAGGTCGTTTATATATTCGTTTATGCTCTGCCTCCGGCCTTATAAAAAAGCCGCTATTATTCTTCATTATCCCTTCAAGCCCCGTATTTCTTCAAACCATTTTTTGCAACCAGTATACGGAACTTTTTCCTACGGTGTTACATGTTACTCCAAAGCTGTATATAATGCAACCGACAGACCTAAATATAAAAGATATTAAACAAATCAAGAAAAAACATTTATATAATTATGTTATATCAGGCTGATGTTTATATTATAAGGTTTATACTATTTTTATGAAACAACAATGCATTTGACAGCATGCTCAATGCATTCTAAGTGATGCCTGGCTTCGTTTCTATATATGTGTATAAGTATATCCAAGCCTCTTTTAATAAATAAAAAAGCACTTGCGTTAAAAAACAACAAGTGCTTTGCGTTTGTTTATTCAGGCCGAATCCAGTCTATAATCTGAGAAAAGCATTACCCGACCTAGTTAAATTCCTCTTCTATGATTTCTACGCCGTATTCGTCCTCCAGGAAATCTACAACATCTTTAGCATCTCGCTTGTCTTCAACTGTCACCGAATAGATATAAAGATATTCAAGATTTGACATATCCTCCAAAACATAGATATCACTTATTGAAAGGAACATAAGATGGAGCCTTTTTAAGTTGCTTATCTTATCAATATCATCTATGTCTTCTATGCTAAGATCTGCAAGCGCCAACACTTCAAGGCTCTTTAAGTCGCCTATATCTGAAACATCTTCTATAGGCAGCCCGTTTATCATAAGAACTCTTAAGGATTCTAGAGCATCAAGACCGCTTAAGTCGCTTATATCCATTTCCTGAATTCTTAGATAATCAAGCTTTTTTAAATCCTCAACGTCCTTTAAATCATCTATGCTGATATCTGCAATAAAGAGAATTTCAAGATTCTCAAGGTCTCCTAAAAAGCTTAAGTCATCAATGCTGGGGCCTGAAAGATTAAGTGTTTTAAGTTTAGCAAGATTCTCTATGGCATCCATATCCTCTATTGATGAATCCCATATTGAAAGCTCCAAAAGCTTGCCTAGGTTTTCAACAGCATCTATATCATCCAGTGAAAGTTCAGCTATCTCTAAAAATTTCAGATTCTCCAAATCCTCAACAGAGTCGATATCTTCAATATCAAGATCGACCAACGAGAGCTGTTCAAGATTATTTAGTTCGGATACAGAATCGAAATCTTCAATGTCAAGATAGTTGAGCCCAAGATATTCTAAGTTGTTCAGATTCTCGACCGCATCTATACCATCAATATCAAGGGACGTAAGTTCCAAATATTCAAGCTTATTGAGCTCTTCGATTGCATCTATATCATCTATACCAAGATAGCTTATATTTAGCTGAACGAGGTTTGTCTTCTCTTCCAGCTCATCAATGTCGGAAACCTCCGAAAGTCCGTTTAAGCTGAGTATCTTTAGCCTCTTAAGCTCTTCGATACCTTTAAGACTGTCTATATCCGAACAGTTATTGAGAAACAAGCTCTCTAGTTTAGTAAGCTCCGATATATCTTTCATATCGACTTCACCCAGAGGATCTCTTACATAAAGAGCCTTTGCATCAGTATAATCGTCCATGTCTACTGAATCTTCTATTTCGGTGTTGATGATCATAAGGTCATTGATAGTAACCTCTTCGAAAACTCCGTCAACATATATGTATTGAATAGTCACTGTTGTAGGCTCGTCCATAAAGTCATCTATATCCAGCTCGTATGATTCTTCTCCGTCAACAACGTATCTGACATCTAGTGCAGTGCCGTAGTCTTTGAATGCACCGATCTTTGAAATATTAAGATATTCATCAAAAACGCTTATCACATAGTTACTGCTTGTGCTCGTGCTGCCTACTTGTATCCATCCGAATATGAAACATAGCGCAAGCGCTATTATGACCACTCCTGCTGCTGATAAGCCAATGATAAGGCCGGTTTTCTTTTTCTTTGTGGTTGCAGCCGCGGTCTGCTGTGTCTGCGGTGGAGCTGCGCTAAACATCTGCTCTGGTCTGGCTGCTTTTTCCGGCATCTCTGCTTCTGGCTGTTTGTCCTGCTTTACCGGTTCTGACTCTATTGTTACCGGTGATGTTTCCCGGGGTTCTTTTGCGGCTTCTTCCTTTGTTTCTTCAACTGCTTCATCTGCCTTCGTCTCTTCCTGCGCTATAGGCGCCGAAGCTTTTATTTCGGGTTCGCTTTTGTTTTGAACTGTTTTTGCGCCTTTTGGTTTTTTTGTCTTTTTCCCGCAGCCGGTACAAAACTCAGCATTATCCGGCAGTTCTTTGCCGCAATTATAACAATACATCTCTACCCCTCCAATAAACAGATTTTCGATTTACAAAAAAAAGTATATACCCATTTTGACAGTATTTCAATGCCCTGTAAAATATTATATCAGTATTTCAAGAGCTTCAAAAACATTCCTTACGCCATGCACCTGCATCCCCTCCGGCACCCTACAGCCTTTCAGGCTGCCTTTGGGCGCAACGGCTTTCTTAAACCCCATTGCCGCACACTCGACAAGCCTTTTTTCCACCTGCCCTATGCTCCGCACTTCGCCTGTGAGCCCGACCTCGCCCATCGCTGCAACGTCGCTTACGGCGCTGTCTCGAAAGCTAGATACTATGCTTGCCGCCATTGCAAGGTCTGCCGCCGGCTGGTTCAGCTTTATTCCGCCCGCTACGTTCACGTATATATCCTGGTTAAATAGTTTTAATCCCATTCTCTTTTCAAGCACCGCAGTTATAAGCGCCATCCTGTTATATTCAAGACCGCTCGCCATACGCCTTGGCATATTGAAAGACGTTGGGCTGACAAGCGCCTGAATCTCTAAAAGCACCGGCCTTGTTCCCTCCAGCGAAGGATAAACGCACGAACCGGACGCCTGTGCATTGCGTTCGCTTAAAAGCAGCCCGGAAGGATTATCGACTTGCTTCATGCCATTGTCATGCATATCAAAAACGCCTATTTCGTTTGTAGAGCCAAACCTGTTCTTCTCTGCTCTGAGTATCCTGAAAGTGCCTTGTTTTTCTCCTTCAAAATAGAGCACGGTATCTACCATATGCTCCAATATCCTCGGGCCTGCGATGGCGCCCTGTTTCGTAACATGTCCTATTATAAAAACAGCAGCTCCACTCTGTTTTGCCTCTTTTGTAAGCAGGCTGGCACACTGCTTTATCTGGCTTACGCTGCCCGGTGCAGGGCTTATTGATGAAGAATACATAGTCTGTATGGAATCCACAACGACGAAGTCCGGGCTGTGCTGCTGCATACTCATAATGCAGCTTCCTATCTCTGTCTCTGCCAGCAGCATTATATCGCCACTGCTGGAAAGCCGCTTTGCCCTAAGACGTATCTGCCTCAGCGACTCTTCGCCGGATATGTAAAGCACCTTTTTGCCCGCTCTTACAAGAGAATCCGCTACCTGTAAAAAGAGCGTAGATTTCCCGATTCCAGGTTCTCCGCCCGCCAGTACTACGCTGCCTTCAACTACACCGCCCCCAAGGACCCTATTTAGCTCATCAAAGCCTGTAGACCACCTTGCTGTGTCGTCTGCGGACACATCTTTTAGCAGAACAGCCTTGTTCACATATGATTTGCCTGCTGACTTAGCAGATGATGCGGCAAAGACCATCTCTTCCATCGAGTTCCACTCTTTACAGGAAGGACACTGCCCGCTCCATTTACCGCTGCTGTAGCCGCACTGGCTGCATACGAATTGCATTTTTTCTTTTGCCAATATACTCCCCTATCTCGTCAGCCCGGTATATACCATTCCTCTTACGGTATCTAAGGATACATTTGTTCCGTGTTTCAATATCTTTGTTGCGTTGACAGCTCCGCACAGCACAGGTATGCCCAGAGTCAGACCTACTATCGCCGCATGGCTGTCCACATCACCTTCTTCAGTTATTATGCCTGAAGATTTCTTTAGTATATCCATCATTGAATTCGTCGTTTTAGATATAACGATTATATCTCCTTCGGTAAACCTTTCCCTAAGCTGCTTTTCATCCTCACAGACGCATAAGTTGCCGTGTATCGCCATGTTGGTAACACCTGTTCCTCTTACCAGCACATTCCCAACGATCTGGACTTCCAGCATATTTGTCGTCCCGCTGACGCCGATAGGCACACCCGCCGTTATGACTACGACTTCTCCATGCCCCACAAGGCCTGTCGATTCGGCAAGCTCTACAGCATGAGAAAACATCTTGTCAGTGCTGTCCTGTTCTTTTGCAACTACAGGGTAGATGCCCCAGGAAAGCGCAAGCTGGTTACACGTCTTTTCCTTCGGCGAGCATGCTATTATAGGCACAGCAGGCCGGAAGCTCGAAACCATCCTGGCAGTCTTGCCGGACTGCGTAAAGGCGATTATTGCGCTTGCTCCAAGACTGTGCGCCGTCGAACAAGTTGCATGTGATATTGCGCTTGTAACGCTGCTGGACAGTTCCGGCAGCCTGTTATTGAATCTGTTTGCATACCTAATATTTTCTTCCGTCTTTACAGCAATCTTAGACATGGTTATAAGACTCTCCAGCGGATACTTTCCAACTGCAGTCTCACCAGACAGCATTATTGCGCTCGTTCCGTCATAGACCGCATTTGCAACGTCCGTCGCTTCCGCCCTTGTCGGTCTTGGGTTGTGTATCATAGAATCGAGCATCTGGGTAGCCGTGATTACTTTCTTCCCTGCAGAATACGCTTTCTTTATAAGCATTTTCTGTATCCTCGGCAGGTCGACTATGTCCATCTCAACGCCCATATCTCCCCTTGCCACCATTATGCCGTCGCTGACTTTCAAGATCTCGTCGATATTGTCAACACCTTTGGCATTCTCTATCTTGGCTATGATCTGGATCTCTTTGCCGCCATTTTTCTCTAATATCTTTCTAATGGCAAGCACATCGTCGGCGCTTCTGCAGAACGACGCCGCTATATAGTCAACATCATTCTGTATTCCAAAGAGTATGTCATTTCTGTCTTTATCGCTGACATACTCCATTTTAAGATCGGCTCCCGGAACGTTAACTGACTTGTTGTCTTTAAGCACTCCGCCGTTTTTCACCGTGCAGACGACGCAAGCCTCTTCAACTTCGTCAACATCCATCTCTATAAGCCCGTCGTCCAGCAGTATTTTATCGCCCTTTCTGACGTCTTCAGTCAGCTTGTCGAAAGTAACGGATACCTTTTCCTTGCTTCCTTCGCAATCATAAGTACAAAGCCTGAATTTGTCTCCCTGTTCAAGCGTAACAGAACCGTCTTTGAAAGTTTTTACCCTTACCTCCGGCCCTTTTGTATCAAGCAGTATCGCAATATGAGTCTTATACTCTTTCCGAAGCTTTTTAAGAAGGTCTATGCGGCCCTTATGCTCCTGATGGTCCGCATGGCTGAAATTAAGTCTCATCACGTTCATGCCGTTTTCAATCATTTTTCTCATCATCGGCTCGTTTTCGCTTACAGGGCCGATGGTACATATTATCTTTGTTTTTCTCATATCATTCTCCTTACTTCTATTATAGTGGCTTTTGACAAATTAACAAGTATATTGATACCCGGGGGCGCTATATTTAACTTAAATTCAACACATTAAAAACAGGATGGCATTTATTTTACCATCCTGTTTCGTTCTTAAATTTCTTTTTCTACCTTTTTCCGTACTTATAAGTTGTTTCAAACATCGCTACTATGTTTTCGGTCTTTGCATCGTCGATCATCGTTGCCGAGTCCATAATGAAACCTCCGCCGGGTGCGCAAACATCAATCAGTTTTTTGCAGTAGTCCTCTACTTCTTTGGGCTGTCCATACGAAAGCATTACCGCCGGTACATCGCCCATTATGCATGAGTGCCCGCCAAGCGCCTTTTTAGCCGCTGTCATATCCGTATACTCAAACGAATATATAACTTTGCCGGGCGGCACTTCCTTTAGGTATTCAAGACGAGTATTATATGCGCCCTCAACATATACAACAGGCGTCAATCCCGCATCCGCCACCTCTGTAAGATAACGGCGAAGTGAAGGCCAGTAGAACTTCTTGAACTGTTCGTCAGACATAAACGAGTCAAGGCCCTTGTGCAGCCAGAACCATACAAAAGGTGTAGATTTCCCGGAGCAACCCGCTATGGTGTCTTTAATCGCATATTCTGTAACGATATCAATTAGTTCCAGCAGCTCTTCCGCATGGTCGTACATATCCATAAGTATCCCATAAGTTCCACGCAGTGAGTCGCCTATCATGTCGAACGGTGCATATGCAAATCCGGCATATAGCAACGGTATGCCAAATTGCGTCTTCATTTTCTCGTCGTACTCCCCGAGCTTAATGAACCAATCCATTAAGTTCTTGCCCGTCTGCACCATCGCCTCAAGCGTTGATATGACTTCCGGGTCTGAAAACGCTGCCAGAGAGCCCATATGCCCAAACCACATATTGTTCCTGAAATCCAGCTTGGCAAGCCCCTGGAAGTTCGCAAAACTCCTTGGCATCCACTTGTTCATCATGAACTTTGTCATGTCGCCAATGGCTTCTTTGTACTCATCGCCCTTCATGTATTCGCCTTCTATAAACTGATACATTGAGTGAATGTCCTCTATATGCTTGCCCGGCCATTTAAACCATGTTATACCCGAACTCTCAAGATAGCTTGTCGGGAACATGAGGATAGGATCCCACCCTAAGTCGGGCTGAAAATCTTTATAGAAATTATCATAACACTTTGCAGCATGCTCGAAGTCCTTCATTGCCTCGGCTACGTTTCCGCCGCCGTAATTTACAGGGAAGGCTTGAAAAACAGGTGCAATAGGAACCTGATCCGGCTCTTTTACTTTCACTGAGTCCATAATCCGTTTCAATCTTGTATCATACTGCTGCTGAATCGTTGACATGATATAGCTCCTTTATAATAGTTTTAGGTATAATAAAACCCCCGTTTTCAATTTTTGCTTAACTGTTGGTTGTTATAAAAAGTAATATATAAAAGCCGAATTTGTTCGTAATAATGATATCATCTTGAAGTAAGAATAGTAATACCAGATTTAAGCCAGAATACTACTTATCGGATACTGATAAAAAAAACGGCTGATTCACTCATCAGCCGCTCATAGAGGAGTTGTCAATTATTTAACATCTATCTCAATGTGTTTTTGCTTTTTAATGTCGCTCTTCGGGATATTCACAGTCAAAACGCCGTTGTCTAGGTTTGCTTTGATATTTTCCTCGTCTATATCTTCAAATAAGAATCTCCTGGAGGAGCTTCCTGTATAGCGTTCCTTTCTGATATATCCGTTCTTTTCTTCCTCTTTGTTCTCTTCCTTGCTTACTGTAATAGTTAGTACGCCTCTCTCAAACATTAGAGAAACATCATCTTTGTTTGCTCCTGCGACTTCCGCTTCAACAATATAACTGTCTTCAGTTTCCCTGACGTCAGCTTTTATAGCTGTATTTGTTGCAGTCGGCCATGAATCATTGAAGAAGTTGTTGAAGAATCCGTCCGATAAAAAGCCTCTTTGATATGGTACAAGTTTCATGTCTAATCCCTCCTTGTTTTATTTGTAATTATTTTATCTACATAGAATATAGCATAAAGGTCAAAGATAGTCAAAGTTTAATTATCCTTGTTTTTATGCGTTTTTTATCGAAAATCGGTGATATCTTCAAATATTCGAAAATATCTCATTCAATCTTAATGTTTCTGTTTTTTTCACACTAAATTAAAAAAGAGCATTTTGAATGCTCTCAGTCTTGTTATTTGAACAGCTTTGTCGCTGTTTTAAACACTGCCGGTCTCTTTATCCCTATGGCCTTTTCGGGGCACATCTCGTGGCAGCAGAAACAACTGATACACCTCTTTTTCTCCAGCCTTGGAAGCTTGTTTTTAATCTTTAATGCTTTACCCGGACAGCTCCTTACGCAGATACCGCAGGCTATACAAGTTTCCGGATCAAAAACAGGATAGAGCTTCAGCCACTTTTCGACAGTAGGCTCCATAAACTTTGGGACCTTCCCGGTCAGCACACTTGTATGAAACACAGGCGGCTTTGCAAAGTCATCAACGTAAAACCCGCTTATATCTTCCCCCAGCAGTTCTATATCATCCTGGCTGCACAGTCCTCTTTCAAGCGAGTTGTTTATAACCGGGTTCTCCTTTGCAGGAAGGTTTATTATCTTCCCGGCAATATAATCTGCCGCAAACGGGCTGTCGGATAATATGATAACGCCTATTTTTTTAGGGTCTCCAGCTGTCGGGCCTTCCCCGTCCATTCCCCACACTGCGTCAATAACACTAAGCTGCGGCGAAACATACTGCGCAATATCGACTATCATCCCCGCAAATTTATCAGGATCGGGAAAGCGGTAGTGCCCCTCAACTTTCGTTAACCCGGGAACTACTCCGTAGAGATTCTTGGTGGCTCCGGTGTATGTCATCATGGAATGTGTCTTAAGCTTACCTGCGCTTATAACGCAATCCGCATCGGCAATAGCCTTTGCAATACGTGTTTTGTTTATGTACTGCCCCTGTGGCAGCAAAACTTCATCCACTTCGAAGTCATAGTTAAGCTCTGCTCCGGTTTTTCTCGCAGCCTCAGTCATCTGTGTTATTTCATATATACCCAAAAGGTTGCTCTTTGCAAACGCTCCGGCCGGGCTTTCGACTATCTTTGCCTTGTTACCGCCTTCAATAACAGCTTCGATTATGGCCTGCATCACTACCGGGTGCGTAGTAGCACATTCCTCCGGTTTTTTTGCCATGATAAGGTTTGGTTTAACGGCTACGCTCCTGCCGCTTCCTATGAGCTTGTCTATTCCGCCCAAAGCTTCTATTCCCTGTGTTACGGCTCGCTTTACGTTACCATATTCATAATCTTCACATCGTGCCAGGTATACCTTTGCCATTGTCTTATTCCTATAGGCCGTCTATGAAACTCTTGATACGCTTCAGAGCTTCTTTTAAGTTTTCCAGCGACGATGCATAAGAACAGCGTATAAAGTCGTCGCCTTCGCTTCCGAAAGCCGTTCCCGGTACACATGCAACCCTCTTTTCAAAAAGCAGGCGTTCACAGAACTCGTCAGATTTAAGCCCGGTAGAGCTGATATTCGGGAAGATATAGAAAGCGCCCAAAGGCTCGAAGCAATATAAGCCCATCTCGTTAAGCGAAGAGTACATAAGCTTTCTTCTGCGATTATACTGTCCTGTCATTTTTTCTACCTGCGTAAAATCGTTGTTCATACCGCTGCGCAGCGCCTCACTGCCCGCATCCTGGCTTATGACCGAAGCGCACAGCATAGAATACTGATGCACTTTTACCATAGCGTCTATCACCGGCTTTGGTCCAAGCGCATACCCCAGCCGAAAACCTGTCATAGCGAACGCCTTCGAAAAGCCGTTTATTACAACTGTACGTTCTTTCATGCCCTGCAGCGAAGCTATAGAACAGTGTTTTTGTTCATATGTAAGTTCAGAGTATATCTCGTCGGATATCACAAGCAGATCGTGCTTTATGATTATATCGGTTATCTTTTTATACTGCGCTTTTGTCATTATCGCGCCCGTCGGATTGTTCGGGAAAGCAATAACGATAGCCTTTGTTTTGTCTGTTACGGCTTTTTCTATACTCTCCGGCGTTATTATAAAATTATCTTTTTCCTTAAGCTGCATGGGCACGGGAACTCCGCCTGCAAAGCTTATTCCCGGCATATAAGAAACATAAGACGGCGCCGGGACCAAAACCTCATCACCCGGGTTCATTATGGCACGAAAAGCAAGGTCCAGCGCTTCGCTTGCACCAACAGTCACTACGCACTGGTTTATGTCATATGACAAACCATACCGCATATCCATATATTTAACTATCTGCTGCCTGAGTTCTGTTGTTCCATGGTTGCTGGTGTAATGTGTCCGCCCAGACTCCAGCGCATAAATGGCGCTTTCGCGCACGTTCCACGGCGTGTCAAAATCCGGCTCGCCTACGCCGAGAGATATGCAGTCCTTCATCTCGCTGGCTATATCAAAAAATTTGCGTATGCCCGATGGCGGCACAGCTGCAACTGTTTTAGATATGAATTTATCTGTATTCACGGCGAGACCACCAGCCTCTCTTCAGACTCACGAGATGTAAGCACAACTCCCTGTTCCTTATACTTTCTCATTATAAAGTGAGTAACTGTGCTGGCAACACCCTCCAGTACGGAAAGCTTCTCGAAAACAAACTGTGATATCTGTTTCATGGTTGCCGCTTTTATTATTACAGAAAGATCATATGTGCCCGACATCAAATAGACTGACTTGACTTCGTCGAATTTGCTTATACGCTCTGCAAGGTCGTCGTACCCAAGCCCGCGCTTTGGCACTACCTTTACTTCTATAAGCGCTTCTGCGTCGTCTCCTGCTATCTTATCGCTGTTTATTATAGCTGTATATTTAACAATAGTCTTGTCAGCCTCAAGCTGCGCTACCGCTGCTGCTATCTCTTCTTCCGCTGCGCCCGTCATAGCCGCCATATCTTTAACGCTTACTCTTGCATCGCTCTCGAGCATAGCTAGTATTTCTTCGTTCAACGCTTTATTCATAGTCTTAAGGCCTCCGTTTTTCTTTTCATGTATTCTACCACTACACAACTTAAACCGTCAATCAACAAAGGCGACCGCCTTTTCCCTCTTCTACATTATTGATTTATATGTATCAGCATTTTGATGCCTGCGAAGCTTCTTAGTGTTAGGCTGCACTATTCCTCCAGCAGCGCCTGCGCATCGAATCCGCCGCCCGCGATATCTGTGAATATCTGTGGCGGCATTATAGTATATGTTCCTGTGCTTTCATCAAAGCATACAAACTGCCCCTGCCATGTATAGACCTGAAAACTTGCGGCAGCAATGGGAAGCCGTTTGTTATAGCACTTTAGCATAAACGCCTGTGTTATATCCTGTTCCATCTGCTCCGGCTCGGTTTTCATTGCATCGTCATTCAAGGCAGCAAAGAAATCCGCTATCAGCTGCTCATCCTGCGTTTCAAAAGAAGCATCGAAAACCATCTTCAGATATCTGTTTATCTCGGGGTCATCAAACTTGATGCTGTAAACATTTCCTGCCGAAATGCTGCCAAGCTGTAATCCCTCTTTGACAAGCGACATGACTGCCATGTCAGAAGCATATCTATTAACATAAAATGCATTACTTTCTTCGTCTCCTTCATATTCATAGAGAGTAGTTCCTATTCCGTCAAGGTATCCTATTCTTTTTGACGGATCTGCTTCTATGCTCCAATGTGCATCGTTAAAATATTCATATACCGACCCGTCTATCTTCACTCTGAATTCTCCGTTAGCATTTTCATACGAACGGTAAACGGGATATAGTATAAAGTTTACAGCCAAAACAACGGCCAGAAGCACTAACGCTCCGGCAATAGCTAGTATGGATATTTTCAGCTCTTTTTTCATACTGCACCTTTCAGCATTATTCCCGAACACCATACTTCCTACAAGCCTATCCGCCCTGTTGCTGTTGCCTGCACAGTGGTTCCCAGGTCAATAGCGTTTCCGTGGTTAGAGAGGCCTTCTTTAGAAGTCTTCTCTGTTTTAATATCAAGTTCTCCAAGCGCTCCCCTTGCTCTGGCTTCCTTTTTCGCAAGCGCTTTTGCTTCGGTCTCAGCCGCCACCAGCGCTTCTTCAAGCTCTGCAAACTCTAGCTTTGCGCTGTCGGTATAAACAGTGTAACCGGAAACCCCGTCCGGCGAATATATCGGTGAGACTACCACTTTTGCCTTTGCAGAAATGTCCGCTATGACAGCGCCAACTGCGTTTGCGACTTCTGCATGCTTTGGTATTGTGCACTCTGCACCCAGCGCTTTTGCAACATCCGGCAAAAACACATGCGTCGGCGCACCAATACCCACCAGCACAGCGCTTGTTTTAAAACCGAACTCAAAGAACTCTTCATCGCCGTTTTGTTTTTCCTTCCAGCTCTGCGAAATAAGAAAGCGAACCCTGTCGCCCGGTTCCTCTTTAGACAGCTCAGGGTGCTTTTCAGTCATCAGCACATCTATTATATTTGCATACAGCTTGTGCTTTATAAGATCATACACCTTGTCACCAAAAGCCTGCATGCCCCTTTCATCGTCCGGGTACTCATACATACAGCTTATAAAATACTTTGCCGCCAGCCTTGAAGCCTCTGCGTTATAGCGGTCAAAGTCTCCCTTTATATGCATTATGTCCGTCGGGGTCAGCCCGCACCGCATAACTATTCCTTCGTTCTCCAGGCGTTCACTGTCAAACCCATACACATCCGTTCCCACAGCTTTCGCCGCATTTTCCAATATCAGCGGATTTGTCTTCAGCGCTTCAATCAGCCTTTGCTCTGTCTGTGTATATCTCTGTTTGTCCGCCGGCTCTCTTACAAGATGCAAAAATTCATGCAGCGGATAGGTGTGTTTCTTTTCCTTATACAGCAGCACCTTAAGGTCGTCTATTATCTTAGGCCATTTCTGAGCAGCAACGCAAAGAGGTTCTGCACGCCGTGTGCCGATATCCAGCCTGCCGTCCTTTAGGCGTATAACGCTGTCTCCGCCCAGCGCTGCCGTTTGCATGAACACGCCTTTTACCTGCGTACGCCATCCGCCGATGCTTATTCCACTGGCGTTCATCGAAGGAGCTCCGTCCCTGATAATAGAGACGTCCGTAGTAGTGCCGCCCATATCGACTATTATGCAGTTGTGTTCGCTTGTAAGACCCCTTGCTCCAAGCACGCTTGCCGCCGGGCCGCTGTGCACAGTTTCCACCGGCCTTTTCTGCGACAGCTTTTCCGTCATCAGGCTGCCGTCACTTCGCACTATCATAGCAGGCGCTTCTATGCCTCTCTCTTCAAGCGCTTCTTTCACAGCCCCAAGAAACTCTTTTATAACTGGCAGCAGCCGCGCATTGAGCAATGCCGTAGCTCCCCTCTCCATTACGTTGAGTTCCCTCACAAGGCCGCTTGCGCATATTATAGGCACATTTAAACTCTCCAGCTTCTCTTTTGCCTGCTTCTCTCCCGCAGCGCCGTTCTTCATAGAATCGACTTCCGCTATACTAAGAGCATCAGCATCAGCCAGCCACTCGTGCGCCGCATCCAATGCTTCGTCTATTTTTCTTGCAGTTTCTTCCGGGCCAAGCTTTTCTTTGTCAATATCGATGCACAGTATGTTTGCTTTCTCCAGCCCATATTTTTCATCTGCGCCTATCCAGTCGAGCAGCCGCTCCGAAGCGCCGATAAGTATGAGCTTTGCCCTGCCGCCCTTTCCTTCCACGCAGGCATTCGTCGCCAGCGTTGTCGAAAGCGCAACTATCTTAGCCGCCCCAACGTGCTCTTTGGGCAGCGAGTCTATAGCTTCGCCAATTCCTATGGTCAGGTTCTGCTTAGTAGTCAGCGCCTTGCCTTTTGCAAGCACCTTGCCCGTTTCAAAGTCATAAGCCACCGCATCCGTATACGTGCCGCCTGTGTCTATTCCTATGCCGATTTTCATAATAAATCTCTTTCCGTCCGTTTTTTCTGAACATCAATAATTATATACAGGAATCTGGCAATATTCCAGTATAAAAAAAGACAGAGCGTTTAGCTCTGCCTTTGTCGAATTTATTTTTTATTATAGAATACAGTTGGTGCAAACATTAGCTTTTTTATAAAACCAACTGATTCTTTCCCTTGTTCTATATTAATTAAATTAAGCAATCCCCCAATCCCTTTCTTTACTTTGTTGAAATTCTCTGCTAGTTTTTCTATTTCATCTCCAAAATAAGGTCGAAGAGTATGTACAATTCCATTACGGAGGTCTCTAAGTTCAATAAACTTACACCACTCTTCACTACCTCTCAATACACCAACATCTGAGCTGGTGACAAATTTAAACAATAATTCGAGTCTCTTCTCAATATTGAACTTAGCATCCCTTAAATTAATAAAATCTTGACTTGTATCTCCCTTAAAATTATGAATCAAGATATGCCTATTAATAAACGCATCAACAATTGATATGCAGGAAAATAGATATGCTCTATAATATCGGCATGTTTCATTGAAATTATAGTTATTGCTATTCTCACACGATGCTTTTCTATAGAATAAGATATCTTCTGTAATATCTTCTTCAACAGGATTGGCTCTGCCCGGAAAGTTAACTTCTGCTTCTTCACCTGCATATTGCATTTTGATTGAAGCTTTCATGTTTGACGAAACTCCAAAAATCCCTCCCCATATCGGGTCATTCCTATTGATATCATTTTGAAACTCTTCAATATAGCCTTTCCTCTGCATTTCATTTAAAAGTGTTGCATAACTAGCTTTTCTGGTTTTTTTATTTGATGTTAAGGTAATTATCGTATTAAATTTTAAATTTTTTAACCCCCTTTTCTCAAGCTCATATCTTAGTTTTCTATTAGCTTCAGTTTTCGGTATTTTAAACTCTTGTATAATCAAATAATAATGCTCATTCATTTTTAATATTGTCCTTTCCAAACTATTCTTAAACCAAATTATACCATCACTTTACAAAAAAAGACAGCGCCTCAGCACTGCCTTTGCTTCATTATTTCTTATTTATACAGCGGGTTTGCCTTGCACAGCTCCAGCACCTGTGTTTTTACTCTGGCCACTGCGTCCTCACCGTTTTTGATTATGTCGGCTATCATCTGTCCGATAACCGTCATGTCCGCTTCTTTCATGCCCCTTGTCGTGACAGCAGGCGTTCCTATCCTTATGCCGCTTGTTACGAACGGGCTCCTCGTCTCGTTGGGTATGGTGTTCTTGTTTACTGTTATGTTTGCTAGCCCAAGCGTAGCTTCCAGCTCTTTTCCGGTAATGCCGTTGTCAGTTAGGTCGATAAGCATCAGGTGGTTGTCCGTGCCGCCCGATACCAGCCTTATGCCCTGCTCGGTTAGGCTGTTTGCCAGCGCCTGTGCGTTCTTTACTATCTGCTGCTGGTATTGTTTAAACTGCGGCGTCTGCGCTTCCTTGAAGCTGACTGCCTTTGCTGCTATAACGTGCATCAGCGGGCCGCCCTGTGTTCCCGGGAATATAGCTTTGTTGATAGCCTTGCCGTACTCCTCTTTGCAGAGTATCATGCCGCCCCTTGGGCCTCTTAGGGTCTTATGAGTGGTCGTCGTCACAAAGTCCGCATACGGCACCGGGTTTTCGTGCTCTCCCGCTGCGATAAGCCCTGCTATATGCGCCATGTCTACCATCAGATAAGCGCCTGCTGCGTCTGCAGCTTCCCTGAACTTAGCAAAGTCTATCTTTCTCGGGTATGCGCTTGCTCCTGCTACTATCATCTTCGGCTTATGCTCTTTTGCAAGCCTCATAAGCTCTTCATAGTCTATTGTCTCTGTTTCTTTGCTAACGCCGTACGGTACTATGTTGAAGTACTTGCCGGAAATGTTAACCGGGCTGCCGTGCGTTAAATGTCCGCCGTGCGCAAGGCTCATGCCAAGAATAGTGTCTCCCGGCTCCAGCATAGCAAAGTAAACAGCTGTGTTCGCCTGTGCTCCGGAGTGCGGCTGAACGTTTGCGAACTCCGCTCCAAACAGCTCTTTTGCCCGCTCGATAGCCAGCGTCTCTGCAACATCAACGAATTCGCATCCGCCGTAATAGCGCTTGCCGGGGTAGCCTTCCGCATATTTGTTGGTAAGGTGTGAGCCCATAGCATTCATCACAGCTTCAGACACAAAATTCTCCGACGCGATAAGTTCTATACCCGTCTCCTGACGATCAAGCTCGTTCATTATCGCTTCGTAGACTTGCTCATCCACTTCTTTAACCTTTGAAAAATCAAGCATATTAAAAACTTCCTATTCCACCCTTTTGGCTGTTGCCAGGGTTGTGATCCTGTTTATGTACCGGCGTTAAAAAGAACAAAAGCGTTCCTGGCCGCTCTTTGTTCCGCACTTTTTTTGCTCTTTCCCTGTCCTCGTGCAATTTCCGCACCATCCACAAGCAGCTTCACAAAAAAAGTCTTGTCGTGTGGCGGGCCCTGCTCCTGATACACCTCATAAGTGATGTCGGTAGTGCCCTTTTTATGATAGTGTTCCTGCAGCCGTGTCTTAAAGTCTCGGTATCCTCCGCCCGAAAGAACGGTGTTGATGCTGTCTGAAAGCAGATTTCTTACAAGCAGTTTTGCGTTTTCAAAACCGCCGTCCAGATAAACAGCGCCGATAAGCGCTTCGACGACATCAGAGAGTATCGACGGCTTTTCCGCTCCGCCGGAGTTTTCCTCTCCCTTACCAAGAACTATATAGTCACAGATGCCAAATTGCTTTGCCACCTGAGCAAGCGCACTCTCATTTACGAGCGCCGCCCTTGCTTTGGTAAGCTCACCCTCGCTGAAATCCCGGCACTGCTTATACAAAAGCTCACTTACCGTGAGCTCAAGTACGGCGTCACCAAGAAACTCAAGACGTTCATAGCTTTGTCCTGTGTCTGCGGACGAGTGTATGAAAGCCAGCGAACGAAGCTTCTCATTGGCAAAATTATAACCTATGCTTTGTTGCAGCCAAGCAAAGTCTTTACTAGTCATAACCTTTAGGTACCGCTAAGCATAAGCGCTACTAAAAACCACCAACGTTCTTTTCTATATACGTCACAACGTCTTTCACAGTTGTAACTTTCGGCAGCTCTTCGTCCGGAATGTCCATATCGAACTCCTGCTCCAAGTCCATGATAAGCTCGACAATCGCCAGCGAATCCGCCTTAAGATCTTCGACAAGATCCGATTCCATCGTGATGCTCTCTTCATCAATCTCCAGTTGATCAGATAAAATCTTCCTTACCTTTTCAAATACCATAGTTTCCTCCTATAGATCTAATCCTCTATTTTTATTTTAGAAATTTCTTCTCTAATTACGTTTATAACATCGCCTTTAATGATGTCGACGACTTGCCCAAAAGCGCTTTCAATTGCTTTTGCATCGCTGGATCCATGTGCCTTTACAACTCCTGCATCCACGCCCAGCAGCAACGCTCCGCCATACTCCCTGTAATCCATCTTGGCTTTGAAGTTTTTGAATGCCGGCATAGCTATCGCTGCACCCAGCTTGGTCCTGACAGAGCTATTTAGCTCGCCCTTTAAAAGATAAAGAAGTGCGCTCGCAAGTCCCTCCATAAATTTCATTATTATATTGCCTGTAAAGCCGTCGCATACAAGCACATCATAATCGCCTGTAACGAGGTCTCTTCCTTCGGCGTTTCCTGCAAAATTAACAGGCATCTGTTTTATAAGCTTATAAGCCGCTTTTGTTAGCTCGTTGCCTTTTTCCTCTTCAGCTCCGTTGTTGACTAGCCCCACTACCGGGCTGTCTATCCCTTCAACTTTTTGCATATATATGCTGCCCATAAGTGCAAACTGGGCAAGAAACGAAGGCCTGCACTCTGCGTTTGCGCCGCCGTCTAAAAGCAGCACCCTGCCTGTCTGCGTCGGCAGCAGCGGTGCGATAGCAGGACGTTTTACGCCCTTCATGCGCCTTACTATAAGCGTAGAGCCGGCAACTGCAGCCCCTGTGCTTCCGGCTGTAAGGAAAACTGCGTCTTTGTTTTCTTTTAGCAGATTTAGCGCAACTACCATAGAGGAATCCTTCTTTTTACGAATAGCCTCTACTGCTGGCTCTGCCATTTCTATCGTTTCTCTTGCGTCAACTATATCTACTCTTGTGCTGTCATAGTCATATTTTGAAAGCTCGTTTTCTATAGCTTCCTGTTTTCCGACAAGTGTAACCCTAAGCTCATCATACTTTTTAAGACCTAAAATGCAACCTTCAATGATGGCCTGTGGAGCGTTGTCTCCCCCCATGGCATCAACGATAACTCTCAATTTAATTTCCTCTATTCTTATATATATGGGTAGTATATAAAAAATACAAACCCATTGCAAGATTTTTATGCAATTAGATTGTTACGGATTTTTTAAAAATATGAAAAATCATATGAAAAAAAACGCACCGGAAAGCACGCTTTTTATAACACGACATCAGCCCTGAAAAACAGTTTTTCAACCATACGAAAAGAGTAAGTCTATTTCTCTTTTTCCGGCTTTTCTGTATTGATCACCTGTCTGCCGTTATAATAACCGCAGTTGGCACATATCCTGTGAGCCAGCTTCTGTTCGTGACACTGCGGGCACTCTACCAGCCCCGGCGCTGCTATCTTCCAGTTTGCCGACCTTCTTTTGTTCCTTCTCTGTTTTGACGATCTTCTCTTTGGTACTGCCATCTATCTACACCTCCTCATCATCATCAATAAAACCTTTAAGCCCATAAAACGGATTCGATTCATCAGGCAGCTCTTCGCAGCCGCAGCTGCCTTCGTTTAAGTCCTTGCCACATTTTTGGCATAGTCCTTTGCACTGCTCGTCACACAAAAACCTGACAGGAAGATTGATAATGAAATTATCCGTCAGCATCTCATCAAGCTCAATCATGTCTGCTGTATAGGCATATTGTGAATCGTCCGGGCTCTCTTTATAGTATTCGGTAAAATCAAATTTCACCGGGTACATAAACTCTTTTAAGCATCTGGCACAGCTTACCTTTGTCTTTGTTTCAAAGGTTCCTGTTACGGTTATGCCTTCTTCATCTCCGAAATAGCGCACGCTTACTTGTGCACCGTCAGCAAAGTCATAGCTCTCTTCCTGAAAGACAAGGCTCTTAAAAGGGCCGCTCTGCTCACTTTCGAACACTTCTCCCGGGTTTTCAAAAACATCTGAAACGTCTATTTTCATGAAAACCTCCTGGCAAACAGCCGTTCTCCGGCTATTCGTCAACGAGTAAAATTATATTTTAACAGCCCATGATTGTCAACTAGTTTTTTTCAGACTTCTTCTGTTCACTCCTCGCACTGCTGCTCTCTGCTGATTTGAAGGGTTATGCTGCGCTGTTTCCAAAAGCAGGCCTGCACCATGTTTTCGGTCTGCCCTCTATGCCGCTTTACTCAAACAGCGTCCGTTTGCGCTGTGCCATCTCATCCGTTCTTGCGATATACTCCCTTAAATCTTTAACGTTTGCTGCCCGTTCTATCCTTACGTCATCTGTATCGCCCGGAAATATACGCTTGGATATCGCACCTGCTCCAAACGCCGCAACACTGCACACATCTTCCATGTTATCGATATTGTAAAGGCACTCACATCCTTTTTTAGAATATCCGACATTCTCAAGACTTCCCTTCATATACTTCTGCCTATACATATAGTATGCGCCGTATCCTCTGCTGGATAAAAGCTCTGCCGCACCACTGACCGCAGCTTGGGTATCAGTATTTGTCGGGAATGCATCCATGTTCTGCTCTGCAAACTTCGACGCTCGCTTGACCGCAAGAGTATGGACAGTAATGTTTTCCGGTTCAAGCTCTGCTATCCTTTTTAGTGTGCAGAGAAGATCTTCACTGGTTTCTCCCGGCAGTCCGGCAATAACATCTACGTTAATGTTCTCAAATCCTGCCTGCCTTGCTTTTTTAAATGCCTCGAAGAATTCTTCTGCTGTATGCCGTCGCCCTATCCTTTCCAGTGTCTCATCCTTCAGCGACTGCGCATTCACGCTTATCCGACCTGCACCGCTCTTTTTTATGATATCCAGTTTACTCATAGTTATGGTATCCGGCCTTCCGGCTTCAACTGTAAACTCTGCTCCCCCAAGCTCTTTTGCCGCATCCAGCACTCTTTCAAGATTTCCGTCGCAAATGGCCGTCGGCGTTCCTCCGCCTATGTATACTGCACGCACTCTTCTTCTGCCTATTAAATCTTTTGCAATGCTAAGCTCATCGATCAGCGAATCTATATATTTGCTCTCTGCCATCGGGAAAACATCCGGCGTGTTCGAAGCAAAGGAACAGTATGCGCATCTGGTTACGCAAAAAGGTATGCCGATATATATATCTATATCTTTTGCACTGTCCGGAAGAAGCGTGCTCTGTACTTCGTTTATCGCTTTGGCAAACTCATACTTCTGCCTTGAAACATCGAACTCCTCAATAAAAAGCCTCTTAGCTTCCTGCTCGCCATGTCTTGCAGTGCTGTCACGAAGCAATTTTGTCGGCCTTATCCCTGTAAGTGAACCCCATGGCATCTGTTTCTTAAACTTTCGCTGGAGCGCCCTGTAAGCGCTTATTTTTACAGCCCGTTTTGCATTGCGTTTTGTTTCCAGTTCTCCTTGCCCAAGCTCGCATGAATACTCATATTCACCTGCTGCTATACCGTCTTCATAAAGCTTTGTCAGGCTCACCGCCATATTACCGATAGTTTTAAAATAGTGCAGAACAAAAAGACCGTCCCATCCAATATCGTCGGTCTTTATTTTTTCTATCTTTCTGATGTCTACAAACAACCTTATCTCTTCGCTGATCTGGCTGAAGAACTCCGGCGTCTGCGTATATAGGTATACCATATATTATTCAAAAAAAGTGTTGTGCTTAAACTCATCAAATAGTGTCGTCTTTTTGCCGTGTCCTGTATATACGTGATAGTCTTTACCAATCGACTTTAGCACCACGTTCAGCGTATTGTGATATTCCGCAGCATCGCTGCCCGGAAAATCTGTCCTTCCGCAAAACCTGTAGAAAAGCGTATCACCCGAAAACATGACGTTCTCCGTAAGGTAACAGACGCTCCCGCCTGAATGCCCCGGTGTATGCAGCACTTCCACATCAAACCCGGCTGCTTTTATAACGTCACCACCGCTAAGCAGCACATCAGCTTCGCACGGTTTTACAGACACACCGGCTGAAGAAGCAAGGTTTGCTTCGTTGCTGGTCAGCATGTCTGCGTCATTCTCGTGGATACACACAAGCGCACCAGTTCTATCTTTAATTTCCGCCAATGCTCCTATGTGGTCAAAATGTCCGTGCGTCAGCAGTATATGGGTGATTTTTTCTATCTCGTAGTGCTCGATATGAGCCATTATCCTGTCCGGCTGTGCGCCCGGGTCCACCAAAAATCCCTCTTTGCTGTCGTTCTGATACACCAAAAAGCAGTTTGCCTGCATCACACCCACAGCTATCTGTACAATCTTCATCCTCAAGTCCATTCCTTTGTCTAAAATCTTTTATTTGAATCGAGCAGTATAGTGACCGGTCCGTCGCCAACGGACTCGACCTTCATATCCGCACCAAAAACACCCGTCTGAGTATCAATGCCCATGTCCCTGAGCTTTATGATGCACTGCTCGTACAATTTTCTTGCTTTATCTGCCTTCGCCGCTGCAATAAAATCGGGACGCTTTCCCTTCCTCGCATCCCCGAGAAGCGTGAACTGCGATACCAAAAGTATCTGTCCGCCGATATCAGTCACGCTGTCATTCATTTTATTGTCCCGTTCGAATATCCTAAGTCCAGCTATCTTGCCCGCTATATATTCAAGATCTTTTTCATCGTCCGTTCCGGCAACTCCCAGAAGCACCATCAGCCCTTTTCCTATGCTTCCCGTCTTTTCACCTTCAACGCTTACGCTTGCACTGCTTACCCTCTCAACAACTGCTATCATAGCCCTTCCTTTATTTGTTTATCCTGAACACGTCTCTTACGCCGGAAATCTTTTTCAGCCTGGTGATTATCTCATCAAGCTGACTAAGTCTGGATATTTCCAGACCTATTTCCATTATAGCCATATGGTTCTTGCCCGTTCTTGCGTTAACAGAGGTAATCGAATAGCCCATGTCATATATCTGGTTGGTAAGCTCGGCAATAAGCCCGTGCCTGTCGTTTGCCGATACTTGTATCTCAACGTTATATGAAGATTTTTCATCCTCTGCCCATGCCACATCAATCATCCTGTCTTTCTCAAAATCAACAAGGTTTATGTTCGGGCAGTCTGCCCTGTGCACCGATACGCCCCTGCCTCTCGTTATATATCCGACTATCTTGTCTCCCGGAACCGGGTTACAGCATTTTGCAAAACGTACGACTATATCGTCATAGCCTTTTACTATAACGCCGCTTTGTATCGTTTTCCTTGATTGCGTATGAATGCTCTGCGGCGCTTCTTCTATCTTATTCTCTTTCCTGTACTCATTTATCAGTTTAGTCAATATCTGGCCAGTAGTGATACCGCCGTAACCTACAGCAGCATACATATCCTCGACAGATTGCAGAGTAAACTTCTTGAACACGCTCTTAACCCACTCCGATTTAAAAAGCGCCTTGAAGTCATAACCTTTCCTTCTGGCTTCCCGCTCCAGCATATCCCGGCCCTTTACGATGTTCTCTTCCTTCATCTCTTTGCGGAACCAGTTTCTTATCTTGCTCTTTGCCTGTGTGGTCTTAACTATCTTCAGCCAGTCCCTCGAAGGTCCGTGCGAAGATGAACTCGTCATTATCTCTACGATATCACCAGAAACGAGCTCATAACTAAGCGGCACTATCTTTCCGTTTATCTTTGCACCGACACACTTGTTGCCTATCTCAGAGTGTATACTATAAGCAAAGTCGAGAGGAGTAGCTCCTTGAACGAATTCCTTGACGTCCCCTTTCGGTGTAAACACATATACCATATCTGAAAAGAAGTCGATCTTGAGCGATTCCATAAACTCTTTGGAGTCTTTAGCATCCGTCTGCCACTCAAGAAGCTCCCTTAGCCACGAGAGTTTTTTATCCATCTTGTCGACCTCAAAGATGCCTTCTTTATAGTGCCAATGTGCAGCGATGCCGTATTCCGCTGTCGCATGCATCTCCTTTGTTCGTATCTGCACTTCAAACGGTCTTCCGTCGTCTCCAAGAACGGTGGTGTGTATAGACTGATACATATTCTGCTTTGGTACGGCTATATAGTCCTTGAATCTGCCCGGTATCGGTTTCCATACGGTATGAACCGTTCCTAAAACCGCATAGCAGTCTTTTACATTGTCCACTATTATCCTTACAGCTATAAGATCGTAGACTTCATTAAAATCTCTGCCCTGCTTATGTATCTTGTTGTATATGCTGTATATATGCTTCGGGCGGCCTTCTATTTCAGCCTTTACGTTTATCTTGTCAAGATGCTTCTTTATATTGCTTATGACAGTTTCTATATATTCTTTTCTCTCTGCCCTTGTAAGCGTCAGCTTGCTGGCTATGTCGTAGTAGCCCTCAGGGTCAATGTACTTCAGAGCCAAGTCTTCAAGCTCCCACTTCATGGTGTTGATACCGAGCCTGTGCGCAAGCGGAGCGTATATCTCCAGCGTTTCTTTTGCTTTTTCAAGCTGTTTTTCACGGCTCTGATATTTCAGTGTCCGCATGTTATGCAGCCTGTCGGCCAATTTAACAAGTATGACCCTGATATCGCTCGACATTGCAAGCAGCATCTTTCGCAGGTTTTGTGCCTGATGGTCTTCTTTCGTAAGAAAATCCACCTTATTGACCTTTGTTGCTCCCTCTACGAGTGCAGTCACTTCTTCGCCGAACTGCTTCTTTAGCTCTTCCGTCGTAAGTTCTGTATCCTCTATGCTGTCGTGCAGCAACCCTGCTATTACAGTCGATATATCAAGCCCAAGGTCGATAAGTATGCTTGCAACTTCATAAGGATGCCTGAAAAAAGGCTCGCCAGAAAGACGCATCTGCCCTTCGTGTATCTTTTCTGCGGCTTTATATGCTCTTGTGAAAACTTCCAAGTCTTCTTTGCTGTAATGAAGTTTTACTTTTTCTATAAGAGCTTCCAAGTCTTACTCCTTTTCCATCAGTTCTAAAAAGCTGCTGTATGTTCTGCTCTGTGTCAGTTCTTTTTTTCTGCCATCAGATTTTATAGCAAATATTCTACCACTTTTCTGTACACCTATCAACTCAAGTTCAGCAAAGACCCTCAGCGCAAACGCAGTTTCTTCATAACTTTTACCTGAATTTTTAATTATCGCCGCCATAGTCTTCTTGCCGCCTCCAAGCTGGTTCGTTATATGCTTGTAGAACGCCAACATATGTTGCCTTTGCATAAAGAACTGTCCTGCATATTCCCTGTAAGCTTGTTTGAGCTTTTCGTCAAAAAAGCCAAGAACGCCTATATAGTAAAAGTCTTTATGCCCCGGCGCCTGTTCGATATATATGCAGTTATCACTGCGAAAATCCTTTTTATCATGCAGTACCAGTTCACCGCTTTCCAATGCCTTTTCGACCGTTTTTATACCGGTGAGCCTTTCAAACGCAGGCTTTGTTCCCGCCGTAATGCACATTGAAAACCTGCTTTGTTTCATGCGCATTTCGATTTCGGCAGCAAATTCATCCTCGGTTATATCCGGCACACCGTCCTTTTTGCGTTGTTCAATCACACAGACTTCATCAAGAAACTGCCTGCACATCTGGTTCCTGTATGCTGCCAGAAAGCTCTGCTTTAACGGCATGTCATAGTGCATGGAAAGCTGCCGTACAACAAGCTGCGGTCTGCCGTTATAATCACTTATATCGGCTTCGCAGAGAAAATCCGCCTTTTTCGACATAAGTGTATACTCATTTTTGAAAAAGAAGTTCACAGCTTCTGCGGATGCGCCATTCTTCTTCATATTGAATTTTAAGTGCAGGTTCTGTTTTTTACCTATAAACCTTTGGTTTTCGATGTCTGCATCCCTTACCAGCAGCACCGGCTTTTCGTTGCCGTGTCCGAAAGGCTCAAGCCGTGCAAGGTCGTTTACCAGTTTACCTGTTATATCCCCGACATCTACCTCTAAGTCAAAAGTCTTTTTCTGTACAAAAACAGACTCGTCATAGTTCTCTTCGATATATTCGCACACCTTTTTTCTGAGCTCGTCCAGCTCCTGCGGTTTGATCGTCAGCCCGGCGGCCTGCGAATGCCCTCCGAACTTCTCATATCCTGACGAAAAAGCATCCAGTGCTTCATACATGTTTATGCCGTCTATGCTGCGAGCCGAGCCTACTAGGTTTCCTTCACTTCCTCCGAACAGCACACACGGCCTGCCATACTTGTCCGCAATCCTTGCCGCCGCTATGCCTATAACGCCTGTGTTCCAGCTCTCGTCTGCAATCAGTATCGCAGCATCGTTCATATAATCGTTAGCAAGCACCGTTTGCTGTGCGCTGTTTGTAATATCATCAACTTCCTGCCTGCGCTGGTCGTTTAGCTGGCAGAGCAGTTTTGCTTTTTCATCAAGCTCCTGCGAAGCAACCTGCGCTGAAAGTATCTCTATAGCCAGTTCGGCAGTATCCATCCTCCCGGCGGCGTTTATCCTGGGGCCAAGCCCGAAGCTTACGCCCATCGACGAATTTATTTTTATACCGGCTGTTCTGCTTAGCGCATCTATTCCGGCAGATGGTTTTTCTTTAAGCTTCTCTATGCCGAAATATACTAGAGCTCTGTTTTCGTCCTTTAGCGCAACTATATCCGTAACTGTTCCTATAGCCGTAAGGTCTATATATTCAAATGCGCTCTCAAGGCCCGAAAGAGCCTGTATGAGCTTGAATGCAACGCCGCATCCCGCAATAAACGGACACGGGTATTCGCTGTCCGGCCTTTTGGGATTGATTATATACGGCGTATCCGGAAGCTCTGCTCCGCACTCGTGATGGTCGGTGATTATAACGTCTATTCCAAGCTCTTTTGCCAGAGCCACTTCTTCAATGTTCGTTATTCCGCAATCAACTGTGATTATAAGTGTTGAGTCACTTTCGTCTATCTTTCTTACAGCAGCTTCGTTTAGGCCATAGCCTTCCTTGTGCCTGTTGGGAGACATTATGTTTACGTTCAGCCCCAGTGACTTTAGGTGCAGGTATACGCTGCTTCCGCCGCATGTGCCGTCCGCATCATAGTCACAAAACACGGTTACTATCTCTCCTTCGCTTACGGCTCTTTGTATCCTCTGCACACTGCCTTTCATGTCCGGCAGTAAAAACGGATCGTTTAGTTGTTCTACGGACGGCTCCAGGAAAAGCTTTGCTTCAGATATCCCTGTTATGCCCCGCTGCCACATTATTTTGGCAGCTTCGATGCTAAGCCCGGTTTCCTTGGCAATAAGCTCTATCAGCCGTTCGTCCTTTTCTTTTTCGCAAGCTTTCTGCTCAAATTTCAGCACGCCGCTATCCTTTCAGAAAGTCGTTCAATTAATCGTTCTTATATATGGCAAAAGCCTTTCCCGTTTCTCAGAGAAAGGCTTTCTAAATTATCTTTGCTTTTCTGTTATGCCTTTGCTTTTTTCTCAGTCAGTTTCTTATAGTCCTTCTTGTGCTTTATCTCCATAAGCTTGACCCATACCGGGCTTGCAATGAATATCGACGAATATGTACCGCTGATAAGTCCGACTATAAGCGGAAGAGCAAATTCCTTAATGGAATCTACACCGAAGATATACAGTGACAGTATCATAACGAGAGTCGTCACAGAAGTATTTATCGTTCTTGAAAGCGTTTCGCTTATGCTTATATCCGCTACCTGTGCCCTCGTCTTAGAACTTATCGAATATCTCTTGTTATTCTCTCTTATCCTGTCAAAAAGCACTATCGTGTCGTTAATTGAGTAACCGACTATAGTCAGGCAAGCCGCAATATAGCTTGAGTTTATCTGAACCCTGGTGATGCTCATGACCGCCGTCATTATAAGAACGTCGTGCACGAGTGCGGTAAGCGCCGCAACTCCGGAGAACAATTCAAACCTTATCCATATATACACAAGCATGAAAGCCGAAGCTATCAAAATCGCAAGAAAAGCGTTCCTCACTATTTCACCGGTCGTAACTCCGCCTACGCTTTCCACCTCACCGCCGGAAGCGTTTGGATAAGTCTCCCTTAGGTTGTCCAGTATATTTTCGCGAACTGTGGCATCGTCTAGACCGCCCTTAAATTCCTGCATACGTATGACTGCCTGTGTGTTGTTTTCACCGCCGGACACCACCTGTCTCATATCCGCAGTAACACCATTTTCATCCAGTGCCTTTTCAACTACAGCCATGTCAAACTGTTCGCCAAGCTCCACAGTAAGTATGCTTCCTCCGGTAAAGTCTATACCAAGGTTAAGCCCTCCGAATATAAAGCCCATTATAAGGCCTGCAAGTACGATAGCTCCGGATAAATACATAAAATACTTAGATTTATTCATGAACTTCATACTATTCACCTCCCTTGGCTGTATTCTCTACCAGTTGTTTTTTGATAGTATATAGTTTTTTGTTTTTAATGTTAAGATATATTATAAACCTCAGCAGCCATCTCGTAATCACTATAGCCGTGAACATAGACACTACTATGCTTATTATCAGCGTATAACCAAAGCCCTTTACAGTGCCTACTCCGAATATAGCGATTACTATCGCCGCTATAACCGTCGTTACATTAGAGTCGATGATAGTTCTAAGCGCTTTAGAAAAACCGGAGTTCAGACTGGAACGCAGCGTCTTGCCGACAGCAAGCTCCTCTTTGAACCTCTCGAATATGATAACATTCGAGTCGACCGCCATTCCGATACCAAGTATGATACCGGCTATGCCCGGAAGAGTAAGCTGAATCTGCGGTATAACTGCAAGCAGGAACACCATCAGGAATAGATAGAACGAAAGCGCAATACACGCAACTAATCCCGGCAAACGATAGAAAATTATCATGAACAGGAACAATATCACAAGCCCTATAAGACCTGCAAACAAGCTCTGCGAAAGCGCCTCGTCACCAAGCGATGCGTTTATCGACCGAACCTCGATCTCATCAAGAACGAGCGGCAGTGCACCTGACTCTATCTGGATAGCAAGGTCTGCGGCTTCTTCAAGTGTCATGTTGCCTTCTATGATAGCGTTCCCTCCGGCTATCGCACCGTTCTTAACAGTCGGGTCTGAAATGACAACACCATCGAGAGTAATAGGAATAGTTGTCCCAAGCGAATAAGCTTCTCCGGTTATCCTCTCAAAAATCTCTGAACCTTCAGCATTGAACTGCAGGCTGACTACATACTGGTTGCCCCCTAGGTCGGTCTGATAGCTTGTAGCCGTAGCGCTTTTCACCATATCTCCCGTTATCGCAACTTCACCGTTCGAATCCAGGAATTTAAGCTCTGCAGGTTTGCCTATGAACTCCAGTATAGCACTAGGATCTTGAATTTCGCTCGTATCGTTTATAGGCACCTCGACACGTATGCGGTCTGTGCCCTGCGCAATGACATTTGCTTCTGTAAAGCCTTTTTGGTCAAGCCTGTTTCTCAAGGCTCCGATAGTCGCATCTATCTTTGCTGCAAACACCGCAGAATCCGTATCTCCCTGTTCTGCCTGATACACTGCATATACTCCGCCTGTAAGGTCAAGTCCAAGGTTGATCTTGTCCTGCACAGGCCCGACTTTATATATCCCAATGTTAAAGCCGGTCATGAAGAAGTAAATAATCGCAGCAACCAGGAGAACAATGAACACTATTATCAGTGTCATAAGAACTCTGCGTGGTTTCTTCTCTTTCATATCTTAACAAGCTTCCTCTCTTATGATTTCTTATATATTAATGTCCATACCTTATACCGCTAAACCCTATGTGCAGTATAAGAGCATACAAAAAAAGCTTTAATGACAAAAACTCATCTGTTCATTATAACTGCGGCACCGCAATTCGTCAACAAACATAAATCTATTTCAGATATATTTACCTATAAATCAAATAAACTGATTTGGTTAGACTGCGAAAGGCCGATAAGGCATCCGCTATCCTCCAGCTTCTGCATTACAGTGCTTGAAAGCTTTGCCCTTTTCTTTAGATCCTCTATTGATAAAAACTCATAGTTTTCACGAGCTTCCACTATATTTTTTGCAGCAGTTTCGCCCGTACCGCCAAGCGCAGTGAACGGCAGCCTTATCATCCCGTCTTCAATAACGCATTTAGCCGCCTGAGATCTGTAAAGATCGCATGGAAGAAAACGAAATCCTCTGCTCATCATCTCCTGCGCCATTTCCAATATCGTAAGCATAGACTGGTCAAGAGCCGAAGCATCTTTGCCTGCACGCTCTATCTCCTCTATCTTTTCCCTCACAGTTTGCTCTGACCCCAGATACTCTGCATCAAGGTTATCTGCTCTGACCGAGAAATATGTAGCATAAAACTCCAACGGATGATGCACTTTAAAATACGCTATACGCAGCGCCATTGTAACGTATGCAACGGCATGGGCTTTAGGGAACATATACTTTATCTTTTTGCATGACTCTATAAACCAGTCCGGCACTCCCGCCTGCTTCATCGAATCTTTCCACTCTTTTTTAAGTCCCTTGCCTTTACGAACTGACTCCATTATATAGAAAGACTCCGTCTCGTCCATGCCTTTGCTGACTAGATAGTTCATAATGTCGTCTCTTGTGCATATCGCTTCATTAAGAGTTGCAGTACCCTTTCGTATAAGATCCTGAGCGTTGTTGAGCCAAACGTCCGTACCGTGTGAGAGTCCGCTTATCCTTATTAGCTCACCGATAGTCGTCGGCAGAGTGTCGATCAGCATCTGCCGTACAAACTTTGTTCCAAACTCCGGTATTCCCAGGCTGCCGACTTCGCACCCCAACAGCTGACCGCTCTTAAGACCCAAAGCGTCTGGCTTCGAGAAAAGCGAAAGTGTCTCCGGATCATCTATCCGTATAGTTTTCGGGTCTATGCCGGTCATCTGCTGCAGCATATGCAGCGCTGTCGGGTCGTCATGCCCCAGAATGTCAAGTTTGACCAGCCTGTCGTGCAGCGAACCAAAGCTGAAATGTGTCGTGACACTGTCGCTTCTCATATCGTTTGCCGGCTTCTGAACAGGTGTAAACTCGTTTATGTCCCTGTTCTTTGGAAGTATTATAAGCCCTCCCGGATGCTGGCCTGTTGTCTTTTTCGTTCCGCTGACACCCTTTACAAGCCTGTCTATCTCGGCTTTTGTTGTTATTATGTTCTTATCGGCTAGATATCCTTTAACGAATCCATAGGCCGTTCTCTCTGCAATGCTGCTTATAGTCCCGGCTCTGAATACATAGTCCTCGCCGAAAAAGTCCACAGTGAATTTATGGGCCTGCGGCTGATATTCTCCTGAAAAGTTAAGGTCGATATCAGGAACCTTATCAGCGTTTATACCAAGGAATGTAGCAAAAGGTATATCGAATCCTTCTTTTCTATATTCAGTACCGCATTCCGGACAGTTGTTCGCTGGAAGATCCGGACCGCAGGTATACTTTTTCTTATCAACGTCAAAGTCGCTGTGTTTGCAGTTCGGGCAAACATAGTGCGGCGGCAGTGGATTAACTTCTGTTATACCCGACATAGTTGCCGCAAACGATGATCCGACAGACCCCCTGGAGCCGACGAGGTATCCATCTTCTAGAGAATGCTTTACAAGCTCATACGCTATGTAATATAAAACACCATACCCGTGCTTGATGATTGAATCGAGCTCAAAACTAAGCCTCTCTTCAACAATTTTAGGCAGCGTCTCTCCGTACATCGCTTTTGCATTTTCAAAAGCCATCTCTTCAAGCTTCTGTGCAGCCCCTTCTATCTGCGGCATTGCAGGCTCATCCGGAAGAAGCTCAATACTCTCTACCTGCTGCGCTACCCGCCTTGTATTGGTGACTACGATCTCAAAAGCTTTTTCCTGCTCCAGATATGAGAATTCATTTAGCATCTCCTGTGTCGTCCTAAAGTAAAGCGGCGCCTGATAATCTGCGTCCTTATACCCCTGTCCATACATCAATATACGTCTGAAATACTCGTCTGTCGGTTCAATGAAATGAGCGTCACACGTGGCGCAAACCGGCTTTCCCGTCATCTCACCCAGTAAAACTATCTTTCTCGTTATGTCCCGCACTTCCTCCATATTGCGGAGTTTGCCTTCACGAACCATGAACTCGTTGTTGCCATCCGGCTGCACCTCGAGGTAATCATAAAACTGTGCTATCTCACACATCTCCTCGTCGCTCGCTCCTGAAAGCATCGCCTGAATAAGCTCTCCCGATTCACATGCAGAGCCTATGATAAGCCCTTCCCTGTGCTGCTCAAGAAGATATTTGGGTATCCTTGGTTTATAATAAAAATGATTTAAATGAGATTCGCTCACAAGCTTATACAGATTAAAAAGTCCTGTCTTGTTTTTGCAAAGCAGTATGATATGATAGTTTTGCTCCGCCTTTTTTGACAGCACACCCCTTTTTATCGCATCCATCGCCATTATCATGATCTGTGCCGTGCAGTTTGCGTCATCAAGAGCTCTGTGGTGTTTGAACTCTATTCCGAGATCGGCAGCAATCTTTCCTAGGTTGTAAGACCTATGCCCGGGCAGCCCCTTTCTGAAAAGCGTGACCGTATCAAGACACCTGTTGTCAAACTCGACTCCGTTATCTGTGCCGTGCTTTTTAATAAAGCCCATATCAAACGGAGCATTGTGCGCCGCTAGATGAGCGTCTTTTATATACTCCTTGAACGCCGCCAGCGCTTCTCCCATCTTTGGTGCGTCTGCGACCATCTCGTTAGTTATCCCCGTCGTCTGCGTTATCTTTTCGCTTATATGCCTCTCCGGGTTGACAAAAGTATGGAAGTCATCAATTATCCTGCCGTTCCTTAAACGTACCGCTCCGATTTCTGTGATCCCGTCGCTGTCCGGATAGAATCCCGTCGTCTCCAGGTCAAAAACAACATATTCGTCTTCAAACTTTACGGTTCGCTCATCGCTGCGTTCGCTCATCATATACGCTTCCATGCCGTATATGACTTTAACGCCGCATTTCTTTGACATGTCGAATGCTCCCGGAAAGCCTTGCACGACTCCGTGGTCTGTTATCGCAACAGCCTCATGCCCAAACTCCGAAGCCCTTTTAACTATCTGCTTCTCATCAGCAACTCCGTCAAGAGCGCTGAGCTTGGTATGCATATGCAGCTCGACACGCTTCACTTCCGCTTCGTCCTGCCGCTTTACCGGATCCGCCTTCTCTATACTGTTCACAGACAGACAAACTTCCCTTGAATAAGTATCGAACCTCGTCCTGCCTGCGGCTTTGACAGTCTCCGTCTTCTCCAGCTCTTTTTTAAGAGATTCGCATTTCTTTGCTGTCAGAAAAGCTTTGCATGTAATCGTTGATGTAAAATCGGTAACGTTAAATATCAGAATAGCCTTTTTCTGTTTGCTGTCTTTTTTAATATCAATAGAGCGTACGCCAAACACATTGCCGTGAATAGCACACTGCCCCGTTATCTCTTCAATATCATTAACAGGCATCGTATCTATCTCTATCTTTTTGCCTAGCAAAATATTGCCATTTGCTTTTTTCTCTTCCGGCTCTTCTTTTTTCTCTTCCGGCTGTACTTTTTGTTTGGGCGGTTCAGTCAGCTTCCTGCTTCTTATCTCTTCCAGCCTGCAGTCTGCACTTTGCTCTACCACATCAGAATGCCTTCCCGCTTTTACCTTCACGTGCTCACCGAAGCAGCGCAGGAAATAGTCCTCTATATATCCGTCCAAACCAGAGGTCAAGAATACATCCTTGCCGCAGTCGTCGGCAAAGTCTACGTTTATATGGCTGTTTTCTCTGGTTATCTTTGCATGTATAAGAAAAGGCGTGAGTGCCGGTCTTTTTAATCGGCACATCTCTTTTAGATGTTCCTCAAGCGTTTCTTCGTTTGTTTGATCTTTGTCTGTATATTCAATAATGACCTTTGTTTTTTGCCCTACGGTCTTTTTAACGAATTTTTCGATTTCGAGAAACTTACCTGCCGGCAGCACTCTGCTCTTAAAATGGGTCAGAAAAAAACCTTCAGCAACATTATGCTGAATTTTGATAAATTGAAGTCCAAGATCTTCATCAACGTCAACATTCTCTTTAATCGCCGACAAAAAATCGATTTGTGCCAATGCTGTCCCCCCTAGAAATGTGTCTTTATGTAATTTACGAAGGCATTGAATACTTCCTGCGACGAATAGGTCCCCACGAGCTCTCCCTTTGCAAAGAGCACCGCTCTGCCGTCTCCTCCCGCTATGCCTATATCTGCATGCTTTGCCTCACCAGGGCCGTTTACGACACACCCCATCACAGCAGCAGTTATGATTTTTTCTTCCTTGATCAATACATCTTTGACTTTCGCCGATAGCCCGGCTACGTCTATCTTTGTTCTTCCGCATGTCGGACAGCTTATAACTTCGGGATAGAACCGCCTTATACCTGCGCTCTGCAATATTTTTTTTGCAGCAGCCACTTCATCAACAGGGTCTCCCGTTATAGAAACACGCACAGTGTCTCCGATTCCGTCAAGCAGCAGCGCTCCAATGCCTACTGCAGATTTTATAATTGCATCTTCATACGTTCCCGCTTCCGTAATCCCTATATGCTGGGGAGCGTCGCACTCCGCAGCAAACATCCGTGCAGCCTCTACGCATACCGGCGCGGAAGATGATTTTATTGAAACCACTATATCATAGAAACCTTGGCTATATGCATATCGCACGCTTCTAAGTGCACTCATTGCCAGCGCTTTTGCACTAACGCCGTATTTGCGCCTAAGCTCATCTTCCAAAGACCCGGAGTTAACTCCTATCCTTATCGCTTTGCCTAAAGATTTTGCGCAATCTATTACTTTTTTAAGCTGCGCCTCGCCTCCGATGTTACCCGGATTGACCCTAACTTTGTCTGCTCCGCTTTCAAGCGAGAGCACAGCAAGGTCTGCATCGTAGTGCACATCTGCAATCAGCGGCACGCTCATATTCTTTTTGAACTCGGGAAACGCACCGGCACACCCGGCACTGTTGAAAGTACACCGAACAGCCTCGCAGCCCGCCTCCTCAAGCGCTTTTATCTGAGCAAGCGTTGCTTCGATATCCATCGTATCGGTGTTCGTCATAGACTGTATCAGCACCTTGCTGCCGCCGCCTATTACCGTATTCCCTATTTTTACTTTTCTTGTTTTCATATCAGACCACAGCTAAAAGATATCCCTGAACACAATAAGCAGCATAGCTCCAACTAACAATACAAATCCTACAAAATGTATCATACCTTCAACTTTTCTGGGCACTGGTTTTCTAAATATTTTTTCGATACCAATGAACACCAGTCTTCCGCCGTCAAGTGCCGGAAGCGGGAGCAGATTTATCACTGCAAGGCTTATATTTATTGCGGCACACAGTTTCAGTACACCCTCAAAGCTGTTTTTAAGTGCAAAAGCCAGCTCTTGAACTACGACCACAATACTGGATACGTTATCAGTTCCTCTTCCTGTGAAGATACCCACTACAGCAAGCAGCGTTTCTTTAAGCACTAAAAATGTCCATCTGAAAGACATGGCTATTGATTCAAAAAAACCATATTTAATGTTGTCAGACCCAAAGGTAAGCCCCGCCATATAGTTATTCACTACCATATCTTCATCTGTTCTGCCGTTTCGATTAGCCTCTGGGATTGTATCATAATACTCTTTCTGTATATCAAATGATAGCTCCTGCCCGTCCCTTAACACTGTAAGCGAAAGGCTCTCATTATTCGCTCTCTGAACAGCGCTGCCCATCTGCCAATAAAATTCAGTCTCTGACCCATTCAATGAAGTTATTACATCGCCTTCCATCAAACCGGCTTCCTGTGCCGGGCTGCCTTCCCACACATCAGCAACATTAAGATTATATTCACCAAAAGCCATTAAAAATACGACAGCTATTATCACTGCAAGAATTATATTAAAAATTGGCCCGGCAGCTATAGTAAGCGCCCTTTTGCCAGGGGGCTGGCTATTGAATGAATCCGTGTCCTTTGTTTCTTCGTCTTCACCATAAAACTTCGTGAATCCCCCAAGAGGAAGCCATCTTATTGAATAAATTATTCCATTCTTTACCCATGATTTTATCTTTGGCCCGAACCCAACAGCAAACTCGACTATTTTGATTTTACATAGTCGTCCTATGCTGTAATGCCCAAGTTCATGGGCCATTATGATTATTCCCACAAGGATAATTGCCCCAAGTATTGATACAGCTGAAATAAGTATATTGCCAAATACGTCCAAGTGCTTGCGCCTCCTTAAAAGCATCTAAAAGAAAAAAGTACAACGCAGATTCATAGAATTGCTTCGTACCATTATAACATAAAGCAGTGTCAAAATTTATGAACTTTTAGAGATTATTATACACGTAATTCTTCACCTGCGTGTCCGTGTTGTATATCTCCAGAAGCGTATTTGCTTTAAGATGAGAGAACTTTTCCATAGCATAGGCTACTGTTTTCTCTATACCGCCGAAAGGTATCTTCCTCTCAAGAAACAGGTCTACCGCCGCTTCATTGGCTGCGTTCAATATGACGGGCATGGCGCCGCCTTCTTTGATAGCGTCCATAGCATGACGCAGACACGGGAATTTATCAAGATTCGGCTCTTCGAACGTAAGAGACTGTATCTTCGCAAAGTCAAGATGCCCGACCACGCTCTCCAGCCTTTCAGGGTGCCCAAAGGCATACTGTATCGGCTGCCGCATATCCGTCGGTCCCATTTGAGCTATGACCGCTCCGTCGTTATACTCTATCATAGAGTGTATTATGCTTTGCCTGTGGATAACAACGTCTATCATTTCCGGCTCAATATCAAAGAGCCACTTAGTTTCGATTATCTCGAGACCCTTGTTCATATAAGTTGCACAGTCCACAGTTATTTTTTTGCCCATGTGCCAGTTTGGATGCTTTAGCGCCTGCTCCACAGTGGCGTTTGCTATCTGCTCTTTGCTCCAATTAAGGAACGGTCCTCCTGATGCAGTCAGTATCACACGCTTAAGGCCTGTGGTATCCACACCGCCAAGGCACTGATACACAGCGCAAAGCTCGCTGTCTACCGGGAAAAGCTCTGTCTTAGATTTCTTTAGTTTTTCTTTAACGATATGCCCGCCGCACACAAGAGATTCTTTGTTGGCAAGCGCTACGTTTGTGCCGTGCTCCAAGCACTCAACAAGCGGTGGAAGACCAGCAATCCCTACTACAGCAATAAGCACGATGTCCGGGCTTCCTACGGCACACGAATCGACAAGCGCTTTTATGCCAAAACCGTGCTCCATTCCTGCAGGAACGTTCTTTGAAAACTCATCATCGCTGCTCACTCCAGTAAGCCCGACGTATTTTACACCAAACTGTTTTGCTATAGACAGAAGCTGCTGCTTGTCTCTGTGTGCAGTAACAGCTGTAACTTCAAACAGTTCCGGATTCTTTTTCACAACGTCCAGCGCCTGAAGGCCAATAGAGCCTGTAGCGCCGAGTATGGCAATTTTCTTCATAAAAATTCCTTTATATTATTACGAAAATATAGAACAGATATATTATCGGGCTTATAAACAGCGAACTGTCGAGCCTGTCCATAGCTCCGCCGTGTCCTGCCATAATGCTCCCATAATCTTTTACGCTGAACCTTCTTTTAATGATAGAAGCAGCAAGGTCTCCTATCTGCGTAAGCACGCTTAGTACCACTCCGAGTATTATATACCAATAAAAAGCCACGTCAAGCCCAAATAGCCTTTGCAGGAAAAACCCAACAACCGTTATAGAAGCTGTTCCCAAAACAAGACCACCCACAGCCCCTTCCACCGTTTTTTTAGGGCTTATTCTTGGTATAAGTTTGTGTTTACCAAACAGCATTCCGCTAAAATATGCAAACGAATCGGTAAGCGCGGCGGATGCAAAAAGCATGAATATAAGGAACCTTGATGTGTCCGCTTCAGGTATACAGAACACCGCCACCCAAAATACACAGAATATGCCCGGATAAACCATAGTGAATATACTCATCAGTCCGTCATAGAAGCTTCGTCCTGAAAAAACCATAACTATAAAGATACTCATAAGGCAAAGCCCTAAAAGCATCGCTATTCCAAGGAAACCTCCCGCAAACTCGTACGCAGGAAAAAGAAGCGCCGCAAATATATATCCAAGCGCATAAAAGGGTCTGCCCTTCTCGCCACTGAACACCCTCATCATCTCATGTGTGCACAACACACTGACGGCGGCCACAACGATCTTTGCAAAAAGACCGTGGAAATATACGGCTGCAACAAGCAGTCCTATTACCGGAATAGCCACAAGCGTTCTTTTTACCAATTGGTCTCCTCCGTATCTTTCCTATACTGCACCAAAGCGCCTGTCCCTTGAAGCAAAATCTGCAAGTGCTTTGGCATATTCGGTTTCATCAAAATCCGGCCAGTGCACATCTGCAAAATAAAGCTCGGCATATGCAAGCTGATAAAGCAGAAAGTTACTTATCCTTTTCTCCCCGCTAGTCCTTATTATAAGGTCGGGATCCGGTTGTCCTGCCGTATACAAAAGCGAAGATATCAGCTCTTCGTCCATATCTTCCTCTTTGACTTGCATATCAATAGCTTTCTTTAAAGCAGAAACTATTTCCTGCCTGGATCCGTAGTTAAGCGCCATATTCACCGTAAGCCCGGTATTATCCTTTGTTGTTTGTTTTGCACGTTCGATTTCGCCTACGACTTCCTTTGGAAGCATAGAGATTTCTCCCAGCGTCAATATCCTTACATTTTTTTCATGAAGTTCTTCAAGCTCCTGCCTAAGATACTCCAGCAACAGCTTCATAAGTGTTCCTACTTCATCCTTTGGCCTTTTCCAGTTCTCTGTGGAAAACGCATACAACGTAAGATATTTAATACCAATATCGCTGCTCATTCTTATTACGGTACGCACACGTTCAACGCCGGCTCTGTGTCCGGCGCTTCTTGGCAGCCCTTTCGACTTTGCCCACCTTCCGTTTCCGTCCATGATCACAGCAACATGCTTTGGAAGGCGTTCTTTGTCTACGGAACTGTATATATCTTCAATTGTGCTTTCTTTTTTGTTTCTTTTACCAAAAAGAAGCCTGTCAAAACGGCCCAAAAACTACTCCTCGTCGTTTAAACGTGTCTTAAAATGCGATACCGTCAGCTCCACTTCATTTTCGCCAATCTTCTTTTGGCGTACAACTCTGGTGCTGTCGGCATCTTCTACTCCACGCTTTGAGACATATTCTTTTATACGCACCTTAAAGCCAAGGCCTTCAAGCCTTTGCTCCGCCTGCTCAATAGTAAGTCCGACCACGCTAGTCATCAGACTTCCATGATCTCCTTTTCCTTCTCTTCCACCAGAGAATCAATGTTCTTCGTATGATTGTCCGTAGCTTCCTGTATCTCTTTTTCAAGATCAGCCAAGTCATCTTCGGTTATATTGCTTGCCTTCTCGTCCTTTTTAAAAACATCGATAGCTTCACGGCGCTCGCTTCTTATAGCTACTTTTGCTTCTTCGCCTTTTTTATGTATGGATTTAGCAAGTTCTTTTCTTCTCTCTTCAGTAAGCTCCGGCATTACAAGCCTTATTACCTTGCCGTCGTTTGCCGGGTTGATACCAATATTCGCCTTCATAATGGCCTTTTCAACTTCAGATATAATAGAAGCGTCCCAAACTGATACTACAAGCATCCTAGGCTCCGGTGCAGAAATGTTACCCACTTGATTGAGTGGTGTGGGCGCACCGTAATAATCAACCATTATTCCATCTAGCAGCTGCGGATTTGCTCTACCCGCTCTTATGTGTGAAAGTTCTTTTTTGAAAACCGAGATGGTCTTATCCATCTTCTCCTTCGCCGTATTCAGCGCTTCATGTTTCACATACATGGACATTGCCTCCTTTTTACGGTCTTGAATTTATTCTCGTTCCAATGCTTTCGCCGCTGATAACTCTCTTTATGCCGTCTTCCTCATCTACACCGAAACATATTATGGGTATGTTGTTATCCATACATAGCGAAACCGCCGTAGTATCCATAACATCAAGGCCCTGATTGATAACGTCTATATAGCTTATAAACTCATACTTCTTTGCATTTTTGTTCTTCTTCGGGTCTTCACTGTAAACGCCGTCAACGTTCTTTGCTAGCAGTATAAGATCTGCCTCTATCTCAGCAGCACGCAAAGCCGCCGCTGTGTCCGTTGAGAAGTACGGGTTTCCGGTTCCACAGGCAAAAATAACTACCCTTCCCTTTTCAAGGTGACGCATCGCACGTCTTCTGATATAAGGCTCTGCAATCTGGCGCATCTCTATAGCAGACATAACCCTTGTCTGCATATCTTTGTTTTCAAGTGCATCCTGCATGGCAAGCGCATTTATAACTGTGGCAAGCATCCCCATATGGTCAGCCGTAGTACGATCCATACCAACACCGCTTCTTCCCCGCCATATATTGCCGCCGCCAACGATTATGCCGATTTCCACACCCATCCTCGCAACTTCGATCACCTGATCGGCAACTCTGCCAATCACATCGAAATCAAACCCAATGCCGCCTTCGCCGGACAGAGCTTCACCACTGATCTTCAAAACAACACGATTATATTTTGGCACGTTTGCCTCCTTTTAAAAAAGGAGAGAGCGCCCGATTTTCGCCACTCTCCCCCAGGTTAGTCTTATTTAGATGTTTGTTTCATAACTTCTTCTACGAAATCGTCCACTCTTTTTTCCAGACCTTCTCCCATTTCATAACGGGTAAATCTCCTGACAGATATTTTTTCACCTATCTCGGCTATCTTCTCTGTTACGAGCTGGTTTATTGTTTTATCCGGATCTTTAACAAACGGCTGCTCTAACAGGCACACTTCTTTAAAATACTTATTTATGCGGCCTTCGACCATCTTATCAACGATTTTTTCAGGTTTGCCTTCGTTAAGAGCCTGTGCTCTGAGTATCTCTTTTTCCTTCTCGATCTCTTCAGCCGGAACTTCATCCGGGGTCAAGAACATCGGTTTTGATGCAGCAATCTGCATAGCTATATCCTTTACCAGAGAAAGGAAACTATCCGTCTTTGCAACAAAGTCGGTCTCGCAATTGACTTCAACGAGCACGCCTATCTTGCCACCCATATGTATATAGCTTTCCACCACTCCTTCGGCAGCAATACGTCCGGCTTTTTTAGCAGCTGAAGCAAGTCCCTTCTCACGAAGAAGCACTATGGCTTTTTCCATATCGCCGTCTGCTTCAACGAGAACTTTCTTGCAATCCATCATCCCAGCGCCTGTTTTATCTCTAAGTTCTTTAACATCACTAGCTTTAATCATATCTAAAATCTCCTTTGCATAAACTTCTTACTCAGCATCATCCTGCTCTTCGTCGACAGTCTCTTCTGCTTCGTCTTCGATTACAGGTTCTTCTTCCGCCTCTGCTGCAGCTGCCGGTTCGGCTTTTTCAGTTTTGGCTTCAGTGTCTTCAAGCTGTTCTCCCTGTTTTGCTTCTATACAGGCATCAGCCATCTTGGATGCAAGAAGTTTGACTGCACGGATAGCATCATCGTTACCGGGAATCACGACATCTATTTCGTCAGGATCACAGTTCGTGTCCACGATACCAACGATAGGTATTCCAAGAGTACGTGCTTCTGCGATAGCGATACGTTCTTTCCTCGGGTCTACAACAAACATAACTCCCGGCAGCTCTTTCATGTCTCTTATACCGCCAAGGTTCTTGTTAAGCTTATCATACTCGTGACGAAGCTTTATGACTTCCTTCTTCGGAAGAAGTTCAAACTCGCCGTTTTCTTCCATTTTCTCGATTTTCTCAAGTCTTCTTACTCTGCTGCGGATAGTTTTAAAGTTTGTAAGCATTCCGCCCAGCCACCTTTGGCTGACATAAAACATACCGCACCTTTTTGCTTCCTGCTCAATTGATTCCTGAGCCTGTTTTTTTGTTCCGACGAAAAGTACACTCTTGCCTTCCATAACATTGTCACGCACAAAAAAATACGCCTGTTCTACCATCTTGACCGTTTTCTGCAGGTCAATTATGTAGATACCGTTACGCTCCGTAAAGATATACTTTTTCATCTTTGGGTTCCAGCGTCTTGTTTGATGCCCAAAATGAACACCAGCTTCAAGAAGCTGCTTCATTGAAATTACTGCCATGTTTTCCTCCTCGTTATTATACCTCCCAAAGCTTCATCTTTATATGCACAACCCTTTTTATGGGCACGAATGCAAAAATCAGCCTTGGTGTGACATTCATCTGGCATTATAGCACAGCATATTTTATTTATCAACTGCTTTAAATAAAAAAAATTATTGTTTTTCGATATTTTTCGGTGTTTTATTGTTCTTCAGTTGGCGCTCTTTTACTCCCGTGTCTCATAGTAAAGACTTCATCTAATACTACCACAATGCTTCCGACTATCAGAATAAGATAATACGTTAGAAATCTCCATATAAGCATCGGTGCAAAAACAGCGCCGGCTCCGAACAAAGCGGCAAATATAGCATGGAACCCTGTCTCTGCTGCGCCCGCCGTTCCGGGTGTCGGTACAAACGATATAGCTATATACAGAAAAGCCTGAAGTGCAATTATGTCCTCTATATGTTTATCTCCTGGAGAACCAAATGCGCTGTATATAAAATATGGAATGGCAAAAAAGAATATGAGGTTGATAACTGATATGAAAAATGAGCCAACAGCACGTAATTTATATTTTGCTATGTATTCAGCTGCCGCATGATAATCTTCTATCGTCTTCTCAAAAGTATTAAGCGCCTTCTGCTGCTTTCTGATGATTTTGAGTTTTACAAAGAAATTAATGACCGCATTGCCTATACGAACCACCAGGTTCTTGTTTACCAGTGTAAGGATTATGAAGAAAACCGCCGATGCGTTGACCATGAATCCAAGCAGCGAAAACCAAAACATATAGTTACGGTTATATTCCGAGTAGAACGTCGAACCGTATACTATCATCGCCGCAATAAACAGTGTACACAGCGAAAGCTCATAAACAACAAACTTCACCCCGACTATACAGGTAGCTGTACCGACAGGCATCCTTCGCCTTCTCATATATACCACCTGCATAGGCTGTCCGCCAGTCGCAAAAGGAGTTAGCGCACCATAATACAGCCCAATTATACCAACTTTTAGCGAGTGGAAATATGATTCACGTTTATACATATATGAAGTTATATCATTTAACAAAATAGCGTCTGTCAGCCAATATAAGAAAAGGCACCCAAAACAGGCAAACAGCCATTTTAGGTTCAGCATTTCAAATGCACTCTTCATTTCATCGACATTGACAGTTAATAAGCCAATAAGTGCAATAGCTAAAACCGTTAGCCCGATATATGCAAATCTTATTATTGCAGTTTTCTTCTTTTTCTTCATCTCGCCTCTCAAAAACATCAAAAAGTTCTGCAACTATATGGTCTGCCAGAGTAATCAAGGATATCAGATTCCACGGTTGATTGCAAGAAAACTCACGCTTACTTACAAAAATGTTAGCTTTATCTTACCACCCTGATAAATCCGTTATACTTCATCGTTTATATCCGTTTTTCTTCCAGTCAATAAGATATCTATATCTTTTTACAGCCGTACTGACGGAATCTTCCCAGCTGCGGTATACTGTTTGTCTGGCGTATTCACCAATCTGTTTTGCCTTTTCTTTGTTTTCGATTATGAATTTCGCTGTTGTCGCAAGATCCTTTGCTTTATTCTCTATCAGGAATCCATTTTTCTCACTGATCTCCTGGGCAGCATTAGACCCCTTCACAAACACGGTTGGGCAGCCGCACGCAGCAGCTTCACGCTTTACAAGAGCATCTGTGTCATAAAGCGACGGAAATAAAAGAGCGCTGCTCCTAAGATATATTTTTGAAATAGCATTCCTGTCATATATCTTTCCGGCAAAAGTAACAAACTCTCCTAATCCGAAGTCTGCCACCATCTTTTCCATCTCTTTGCGGTTTGGACCGTCACCGACAAACATCATATGAAACTCTGCGCCGCTTTCTTTTAATTCCTTAAGCGCTTCAATAACAAGCCTTACATTCTTCTGCCAGATATGCTGACCAACGAACAGAAACACAGGAACACTGCTGCCGATATTGTACTTCCTGTTCACTTCATCATCAAACCTTGGTGAAGGATACTGCTTTGTTATATCACAGCCGTTCTCCATGATATGGTACTCTCCGCCATATCCGTATTCTCTCAGCGTCTGTGCAGAAGCTTCATTTACCACCCAAACTTCGTCTACAGACTCATAAAATTCCACAATCCTCTGAACGACCGAGTTGACTATTTTTTCAGACCTTAATGATGCTTGGAAATCGTCTCTGTATTTTGAATGAAATGTTGCAACAACGGGTATCTTCTGTATTTTGGCTATATGCCTTGCCGCAAGACCTGCTCCAAAAGGGCTGTGCGCATGCACAATATCGAAATTCGTTTTCTTAAGCTTTCTCCATATAACTGAATCGAGTATCGGGAGCCCGAATCTATATTCCCTGCGTGTCGGCACCTTCAGAGAAAGATACCTGTTCACCTCAAAAGAGTAATCGTCCACAGCTTTTGGATACTTTGGTGTCACAACGATGCTCCGCCCTTTTTTCTTGTTTATCCAGTAAGCATAATTCTTAACAACGTTGGCAACACCGTCAACTATAGGCGGAAAGGATTCATTAAAAAGACCTACAGTCATTTTCATCTGGTTCCTCACCGTCCCTTCAAAATCGTTTAAATCAAATATTCCTTACAAACGCCATTACACTATATTATAACAATCCGGAAAATTATATCCATTAAAAAAGAGTTAAATATGTATAAATAAAACCTTAATCGGTTTATATATGCTTTTTCACACACAAAATATCCTATCCGGTTGTCTAAGCGAACCGGAGAAACACAAACAGCCCGAATGAAAATTCATTCAGGCATATGCATATATTTTGTTGACCTAATCAATGACGTCGTCAATTAAATTCTTCAGTTCTTCGCTCTTTTTTTTGTCTTTGATAGACAGACCGGATTCTTCGTCCTTACTGCTGTCATCATCTCCGTAGAGCCAGGAATAATCGTCATACTTGGCTTTCACCGAATCGTCGGCCGTATCGCTCTCTTCCATGTCCATGTCTGTCAGTGCCTTATTGATTTCATTGAGCGGCATGGAGTTTAGCTTCTCGTCCTGTTCATCAGTCTCTTCAATAGGCTCTAAAGGAACTGCCGGCTCATCCTTGACTATCTCATCTGCAGGCTCTTCTTTCTCCTGCTCTTCGGGTTCAGGCTCTGCCTGCATATCATCAGACCCATCTTTGGCTTCCGGCTCTTCGAGCTCTGCTTCAGCTTCAAGAGCATCTTCAATCTGCAGCTCCACGGCTTCCTGATCCTGCAGCTCTTCTGGCTCAGCTTCGGCTTCTGCCTGTAGTTCTTCCGACTTAAGTTCCGCCTGAGGCTCTTCCAGCTCTGTGTTTTTATCTTCCCAGTTTATTTCCAGTTGATTTATGTTCTCTTCCTGCTCGTCGATCTCAAGCGGCTCGGATTCATCTAAAATTTCATTTTGTTTCTCTGCAGAGCCCATGAGCTTTCCAATGTCGCCCGCAATGCTGCTGTTAAGCTTTTCGAGAGCTTCGATATTTATACCACTACTTGAATACGCATCCATATCACCGAAATAGCTCTGGTAGGTTTTCTCGAATGTCACTGCCTGAGCACTCATCATTTCTGAAAAGCTCACAGCAAAATTATTGGCGCTCTGTTTGATAGTGGCAAGTTTGCGCTCCATATCAGCGAGGTCTTTAGTGGTCTGCTCTGTCTTTTGCTTTGCAGTGTTTTCCGCATTATCAATAAGCAGCTCAGCTTTTCTTGCAGCCTCTCTTAACAGCCGCTCGGAAGACTTTTGCGCCGAAACAAGCGTGTTCATTATAGTCTCTTCGGTATTCTTTATGTTGCTCTCAAGCTCTTTGACCGCTTTAATATCTTTCTTAAGTGCGTCGTTCTCTGCTTTCAAGGCTTTGAACTCGTCAATTATCTCATCAAGAAACTTATCGACTTCGTCTTCGTCATACCCCTTGAAAGAACGTTTAAACGTCTTTTCCAATATGTCTTTCGTTGTTAAAGACATCGTTATTCCCCTTTCACGCAAACCACCAGAAAAGACCGGGCTTGCATTTTTCTTAATATCGCCGGTAAAAAACGGATTATACACTACATGCCGCTAAGTAACTTAGCGGCATGTAAAATAATTTATTATCTATAAAATCCTTCTCTTGTACCTGTGTCGATATTCTGAGCAACGTCAACGTTTGACGGAGCAACTACAAATATGCTCCTTGCAACCTTCTTGATATCGCCGTTTAGCGAATAGACCGCTCCGCCTACAAAGTCGAGTATCCTCTGACCAAGCTCAAGCTCAAGTTCGTCAAGGTTCATAATAACAGGCTTTCTTGCCTTGAGATTGTCGATGATGCATTCCGCTTCTTCATAGCTGCTTGGCTGAAAAACCAGCATCTTCATTTTGCCGCTAGATGATGGAAGCGGTGTCACCTTGCTGGGTCTTCTCTTAGAGGACCTTGATTCCTCCTGCGATTCGAGTTCTTCTTCATAGAAGCTGTCTTCTTCATCCATGATCTCATCCTCTTCGAAGTCGTACTCTTCCTCTTCTAGACCGACCGCATCCAAGATACGGTTAAATAAACCTTTTGATGACATATTGAAACCCCCTAAAAAATTTTAATATGACCTCGCACCAAACACGGCAGTTCCAATCCTAACCATATTAGCACCTTCTTTTATAGCTGCTTCAAAGTCACCCGACATGCCCATAGACAGGTATTCAAATCCGTCCGAAGAGCTCTTGAACCTTTCATAAAGTTGCTTCATTCTTGCAAAGTAATCTCTGTTATCGTCCGGATGAACGGCAAACGGCGGAATGGCCATCAGTCCTTTTATCCGTACGTTCCTCAAAACAGAAAGCTTTTCAAGAAAATTTTCAAGGTCTTCTTCATACACACCAGATTTTGTCTGCTCTTTGGCTATGTTCACCTGTACCAGCGCATCGATAGCGGTGCCATTATCTTCGCATCGTTTCTCGATCTCCTCTGCCAAAGACAGCCTGTCCAGCGAGTGAAGTAAAGTTACCCCTTCAAGGATATACTTTACTTTGTTACTTTGCAGCGGTCCAATTATGTGCCAGAATACATCGTCTCCTATTACCTCACGTTTTTTAAGAAACTCCTGGACACGGTTTTCGCCGAAATGCTTCATGCCGGCATTTTTTGCCTGTACAACAGCTTCGGCGCTCACTGTTTTGCTGACTGCTACAATCGTAATGTCGTCTAGTGTTCTTGCGGACTCTTTAGCGCTTTTATCAACCCTTTCTTTAATGATTTTTATGTTTTGTTCTATACTCATATCAAAAACTTTATATCATTTCCTAAGCTGCTGGCCAATTTCCAAAGAAGCCTGGTCAGCATACGTATTTATAAAAACATAATCTCCGTCTTGTGCAATGATATACACTGGAACCTTTTGGCCATCTGCCGTAACAACATACTTAACTTCGTCGGTAGTTTTTACACAGTATGCCGGCACTCTCATGCCTTCCTGTACGTTGTAAAGCTTTGCAGTGACACGTCTTTCCCCCAAAAGGGGACCAATAGGGTCTCTTATCAGTATAGTATACACAAACCCGTCATTATTTTCAAGTATTGTCTTTTCGTATACGATTCCTGTCTGCTGCGAATCGAGATAATCTTCAAAAATCAAAGAGAAAACGTTCCCAACATATAGCTCCGGTATTTCCTCATCCGAATGCATCACAACATACCATTCGTTCTCGTTTACCACCCTGTAAAGGGGTGTGATCCCCTGATCGTCGCTGCTTACCTCAATTGTTTTTCCCGCAGTTACTTCTTCGAGCATACTCTTTGTGAATTTGCCCAAATTGTCTTTATTCATCAAGGCTTCGTTTCCGTCAAAATAGAAACTCACTCTCCCCGCTTCGTTTGCTGTTATAGACTGCCTCCACCCGGCGATAAGTTCTAAAAGCGCCTGCTCCTGTTTCAAATAGTCTGTGAGCTGGTTGTCGGGCATAACATTCCTAAGATATGTGCTTCGTTCCTCCAGAAGCTTTCTCATTTCCCTTTCCAGTGGAAGCAAGTCTATGCAGGCTCTCGATCGCACCGCAACGCTTATTTCCAACGCCTTTTCGTCTATTCTTGCATTTATATCATTTAACTGTTCGTCTATTATGCCTTCTCTTATAACGTTCGCTTCATATTCAAGTATGGTCTTTTGGAGGTCTAACAGGTCTGAATATGTTGATTCGTTATATCCCCATTCGTATACTTCAACTATAGGATCGCCGATCTGTACATATTCGCCTTCTTCTGCAATGAAACTGGTCTTTCCGTAATTCTTTGCCTGATAAACAACCTCATCTCTTACGACCAGCACATCATACTTTGCAGTAAACTCTGTACTTGCCCATTCGACGCTAACAAGCTGTTTGCTCTGTATAACAAGTACCGTAGTCACCACAACAGCCGCTATGATAAGTGCTAATATAATAAAGAATCTTAATTTTGGTCTACGCCGTGTCTCCATGTCTTCCCCTTTTCGCTAACTCTGACTCTATATTACTTCTCCATTTTAAAAAAAAAATCCTTTATAAATAAAAGAGTTTAGAACTCTGATTATCTATAAAGGTTAAAATTATTAACTGTATAAAAACTTTTACAAAGCTATATTCACCTCTACGGAATTGCCGTTTCCGAAGTATTTTACCGTATCGCAGAAAGCATCCACGAGCATCAGCCCCCTGCCGCCCTCAGAATAAAGCCTTTTTTCGTCTATCGGCTCTTTCAGGCTCTTGTGGGTATATTCATACTCGAATCCCTGTCCATTGTCCTTCACACGAATCCTTACTTTATCTTCTTTAGCGAAAACACTTAGTACAACAGTCTGCTTACCTTTTGGTTTTGCGTGATCGAAACAGTTGACTAAAAGCTCGTTCATCACGAGTTTAATCTCATATTTTCTTGCATCGCTCAGCGTAAGGTACTTTTCAATACCGCTCATAACGCCGTTTATAGCAATCTTGATATCTTCAATTTCTGTCAATATATATTCTCTTATATAGTCCATTTTCATTCAAACACCAAATCCATAAGTTTTGTATGGCATTAAAAGCCGTTGCACTGCAACATTACCGTTGCTCAATATTAATATACCCAGCTTTGACAGAAGTTAAACCTGATTTTGATAGATATTACGTAATTTCTCTAATATTTTTCTTTCGACTCTAGAAACGTACATCTGAGAGACACCGAGTTTCACAGCAACTTCCCTCTGGCTCTTTTCATATACGTATCTGTACTTTACCAATTGTTTTTCAACATCGTTTAAATGTGTCATACAATATTTAATAAAATCCCTGTTTTCAACACGCTCAAACTCATCATCCGTCTTGCCGACGATACGCATAAGCTTGACATCTTCGCTGTCAGATATCGCAGAATCTAGCGAAGATGCATATGCTGCACTCTGTGTCTCCATAAGCTCCAGCACACGCTCTACCTCTATGCCAAGGTATATCGCTATATCTTCCGGTTTCACTTTCCTTCCGTTCTCGCTCCGCAGCACTTCTTTTGCATCTTCCATTTTTCTTATAAGCTCGCTGTCACGCCTGGAGATGCGTATCATGCGTGTCTTGTCCCTGAAATAGTTCTTTATCTCACCAACGAGCGTAGGCGTCGCAAAGCTAGAGAACTTAATGCCGCGCATGTTCTCAAACCTGTCGACTGCTTTAACAAGCGCTAAAGAGGCAACCTGAAAAAGGTCGTCATATTCCACACCACGCCCAACGAATTTTTTTGCTACGATCTCTGCAATGTAAAGATATTTTTTTAAAATGCACTCTTTGAGCACGTCGCTTTTTTCTTTTTCATAAAGTTCAAAAAGCTCGTGTTCACTTAAGTTCTCATACTGCATTTACAGACCCCAAAAACTAATCTTTATATATAATGATATTTGTAAGCATATCATTCTTGCGCTCAAGCTCACACCTGTCTACCAGCGCTTCAAGCAAATACTGGCTAAGCTCGCTGTTATCTTCAGAATCTTCAGACTTTCCAGCAGACTGCTTTGCGCTAAAAGCAACACAAAAGCTTTCGCCTGTAGTTATAGTCACTTCGATATCCTGTGGATTTTCTGCCAGAAGCAGCGTACACGCCTCTGCACTTGCAACTTTCATATCTTCTATCTCATCAAAAGAAAAATCTGCACGCTGTGCAACGGCAGAAACGAGCAGCCTTACGGCCAGAATATAATCGGGCTTTGCAGGAACGCTCAAAAAAACTTTATCTTTGTTCACTGCTCGCTCACCTCGATCACGAAAATTTTGTCAAGACCGGTAAGGGTGAATATTTTTGCTATATATGGTTTAAGATTTATTATGTTTATTGATTTGTCCTGTTCCTTGACTCTTTTGAGTGCGTTTACAAGTACGCCCAGTCCTGTGGAATCTATATACTTTAAATTAGTACAGTCGAGAATTATATCCGCAGATTTTTCTGCTATCAATGCTTGCAGCTCACTCTTTAAGCTGTCCGCATTGTAGATGTCTACCTCGCCATAAAGGTTGACATCCCACCTTTGATTTTTCTCATCATAACCAGCATCCAAAAGCATATGCTTTCCCCCTTAAACCTCATATTGAAATATTATATCACATCAGGAAAGTAATTCCCAATCTATTTATTTCAGCCTATCAAACGGTTTTTATACGTTTGTCTATCCATGAAATTATATCATTATAAACTTTTCTTTTGTCCTTTTCGTTCAATATCTCGTGACGCATTCCTTCATACACCTTGAATGTTATATCCTCATGATCCTTAAAATCTTTGACATCTTTCTTTACGGCCGACAGTTTGTTACCGCCCATAGTATCAAATTCTCCGGAAGCTATGAGCACAGGCAGCTTCATCGGTATTGCAGCAAAAGTTTCCTTTTTTGCCGCCAGCCTTGTGCCTCCAAGAAGCTCGTAAGCAAATTCCGCCGTTATGGTGTTGCCGCACATCTCATCTGCCACGTATTTGTCTATTACATCCTGATCAGCGCTTATGAACTCGCAACCTTTATCGCCTTTGAAAGGCTTGTTCAGCGTTCCGAAAATAAGCGCATGCATGAGCCTGGATTTTTTCCTTCTCCCAAATAAAAGCATCTGTATTTTCGCAAGCAAGCGTACTATAACTATAAGAACCGGATTCACCCTTCCCGTTCCGGTAAGAATAAGCCCGGCAAGCTCGCTGCCGTATTTTGAAGCATAGGCCCTCGACATCAAGCTTCCCATGCTGTGCCCCAGTAGGAATACCGGCAGACCCGGATTTTCTTCTTTTATTATTTGTGTGAGTTTGTGCAGTTCCTCGACCGCAAGTAAAAATCCTCCGCTTGAATCAGAAAGATAGCCGATATTTTCAATACGGCCTGCTGTCTTTCCCTGTCCCCGGATATCATTTGCATAAACGCTGATGCCTTCGTCCGCCATTGTCTTTGCAAAGTCGTCATACCTCTTGGCATGTTCCACAGCACCATGAGCAATCTGTAATACCGCCTTTGGATGCTCTGCTTCCCACTTGTATGCAAAATTGACTGTCCCGTCCGAAGAATTGAAGTTTATTATTTTTGTCATATGCCACACACACTCCACTGCCGACATTCTACCATATATTTTGCAATATCTGCAAGCCTCATGCTATAATAAATATACTATTAAAAAGGAGCTTTTATGCACGAATTTATCGAAACAATAAAAGATAATCCTATAATTGCCGCAGTCCATACACAAGAGAGCCTCGAAACGGCCGTTGCGCTTGGCGTACCGACGATCTTTTTACTCAATACAGACATCTTTTCTTCAAAAGCTCTTGTAGATTTTGCAAGAAAAAATGACCGTAACGTCTTTTTGCATATGGACCTTATCGACGGCCTTGCAACAGGTGCAAAAGCGCTCGATTACGTTCAGAAAAGAATAAAACCCAGCGGGATAATAAGCACTAAAAGCTCGCTTATCAAGTACGCAAGAGAGCATGGTATATTCTGTGTCCAGCGTTTTTTTATGGTAGACAGCGCTTCATACGGCCAGGCCGTTAAAGAAGCACGCAGGACAAAACCGTCAATGATAGAGCTCATGCCGGGTATCGTTCCCCGTATAATAGAACGCTTCACAAACGAAATCAAGATCCCTGTCATAGCAGGAGGAATGGTAACGGAATCTAAACAAGTAATAGATGCACTTTCAAGCGGCGCCATAGGCATATCCACCGGCGCAAAAAATCTCTGGAAGGAATAACTACATGATAATATTCGTACTCAACTGCGGCAGCTCATCCATCAAATACAAGATATATAAGATGCCGGAAGGAAAGACTCTGATCAGCGGCGGAGTTGCACGCATTGGTTATGACGACGCTAAGTTCATTTTCGAAGCAAAAAGTAAAATAGAAAAGATACAGCCGATAGCCGATCACGAGCAGGGCATAGACCTGCTTCTTAAAACTATCGAAGAACAGCAGATGAATACCGGTATCAGTCTCTCCGATATAGACGCCGCCGGACACCGAGTAGTTCAGGGCGGCAGCAAAATGAACGTCTCACGCGTCGTAGATAGCAATATCATAGAATACATAGAAAGCATTGCAGCTCTTGCACCGCTTCACAACCCCAACCACCTTAAAGGTATCCGAGCCGTAAACAAGCTGCTGCCGCAATTGCCACAGGTCGTGGTTTTCGACAACGGTTATCATACCACCATCCCCGAGCACGTATATACATATGGACTCAACTATGAAATAGCGCAGCGTCTTCAGATACGTAAATACGGTTTTCACGGAATTGCTTTCCGCAGCATGATAGCAAAAGCACAGGCTCTGCTGGGCGAAGACCTCTCAGACAAAAAAATCGTCAACATGATGCTTGGAAGCGGCACGACCGCCAACGCCACCATAGACGGCAAGTCTTTTGAAGTGAGCACCGGCTTTACTCCGCAGGAAGGTCTTATACAGTCTTCCCGTGCAGGAGACATGGATACAACCGCAGTTCTTTATATGATGAACGAAGACAACCTAACTACAGCGCAGGCGGACGATATACTCAACAAGCAGAGCGGATGGAGCGGCATGAGCGGTATGGGACTGGATATGTACGATATCATCGTAGCCGCAAAGCAGGGCAACAAGCGGGCACAGCTCACAGTCGATGCGGTCACCCACCGCTTCAAAAAATACATCGGCGCATACGCAGCGGTCATGGGTGGCATAGACCTTCTTATATTCTCCGGCGGCGTGGGCGAAAACTCTGCTGACATCCGTGCGGGTATATGCAGAGGATTAGAGTTTCTTGGCATAGAGCTAAACGAAGAAGCTAACTCAAACGGCAACGGTGAGCGAATTTTAAGTATCGGCAGAGTTAAGGTTATGGTCGTAAACGCAGACGAAGAGCAAATGATAGCTAAAGACACATATGAGCTGCTAAAATAGTATAATTAAAAACAGAAGCCAGACAAGAGCGCTACTGCTCTTGTTTTTTTATAAACAAAAACCGTTTGACAATTTGAATAATACGACATATAATCTATTCGTCTATTATATTAACAAACATATATTGTGGAGGTTTGTTTTGAAGCGCGATGAATATTTTTGGAACACTGATATTAAAGAGCTGAAGAATGGTTATTACTACAATTCTGATACCGATTCATACGACTGCCTCATCTGCGGAGAGAGCTTTGAATATGGCAGGATATTCGAAATCAGCGGTAGTCTCTATGAAGCCGAAAAAGCTACTAAGCTTCATATTGCACAAAAGCACAAGTCGGTTTTTCACTACATACTCAGCATGAGCAAGTCCTACAACGGACTTACCGACAATCAGAAAGCCATGCTGGAAATGCTGTATTCCGGGCTTTCCGACAAAGAGATATTGCAAAACACAGATGCAACCAGTACATCAACGATAAGGAACCAGCGTTTTGCTTTCAGAGAAAAATACAAACAGGCAAAAATTACAGTCACTATGATGGAGCTGCTTGAAGAAAAGCGTGAGCAGCTGAAAAACAACCCTAAAGAGGAGTCAGATATGCTTATTGATATACACAAATCCGCAACAAACGTAGACGAGCGTTATTCAATAACACAGGCGGAAAAGCAAGCTGTGATTTCACGCTATTTTGACGAAAACAACCAACTGCTTATAAAGGATTTCCCGTCTAAGGAGAAAAAAAAGATAATAATACTCCAGCACATTGCGCAGGAGTTTGACAACAATAAAGAATATAATGAAAAGCAAGTTAACGAGGTATTAATGCAGTTCTTTGATGACTACGTAACAGTACGCCGCTATATGATAGAATACGGCTTCATGGAAAGAAACAAAGACTGTTCGGTTTACAGGGTGAAAGAGTAGCATTATATGTTAACATTTGTACTTTAACCCAACAATTTGCTATAATATTGTTAGTATTGTTGGAGGTAAGAATATGGATAAGTTAAGCAATAAAGAGATTATTGAAATTATTAAAGAATATGTATGTTCACCACATACAAACGGAGCAATACTTATAAACGGAGATTGGGGTTCTGGCAAGACTTACTTTGTTAAAAACAAAGTGAAGAAAACTATAGAAACGGATTGCAATAAAGAATTAGTATATATATCTCTATATGGAATCTCATCATGTAATGAGATAATAAAACAACTTTTTATTCAGACCACTCCAATTATAAAGAAATCTGATAATACCCATATCAAAAAGGGATCTGCATATGCGAAAATGATATTTGGAGCAGGCTTAAGCTTTTTTGGTATTGACAGTGATAAATTAATACCGGACTATGAAAAGCTGCTTGATATCGATAATTCAAAGTACTTACTTATCTTCGATGATCTCGAAAGATGCAAAACAAATATCATTGAAATTCTAGGTTTTATAAATAATTTCATTGAGCATGATGAAATTAAAACGATTATAATTGCTAATGAAGAAGAAATCAGCAACCAAAATCTTATTAATAATTATGAACAAAAAATGTTAGCTGCTTCATATAATAATCCAAATAAATCAGTAAAAGAATTGGAAGAAAAAGTTAAGGCAATGTTCAGCCAAAATGAAGCTTATAAAGCTTATAAAGAGAAGGTGATTTCACAAGAAATAAGATATGAGTGTAATATGGAAGAAGTACTTCCAGAATTAATCTCTAGTTTTATAGATAAAAATGAACAAACAAAAAGCTTTTTATTAGAGAATCAAGATTCACTTATTGAAGAATTAAAAAAGCGGGAACACTTTAATTTAAGAACAGTAATATTTATATTAACATTATTTGAAAAACTCAGTTCTGGAATCTTAAATCATTTTAATTCTGAATGCAACAAAGAAATAATAAGTAAAATACTCCAAGATAATTTTAGAAGTTTGATTTGTGAGTCCGTCGATTTTAAATATCCCCCTAAAGTAAAAGAAGACATGAACTACAGATTGAAATACCATTTTGATAGATTTTCTTATATAATTGACCTAGTTTCAACCTCCATTTATTTCACACAGGATTTAATAGATTCTATGAACATTCAGTATAAGAAATATCAGAGTTCATATTTAACAATTAGAGAATTAAAAAACAATTGGTCATTAATTAACGATTCTGAAGTAATAGAAAAATATGACCTTATAAAAGAAGAAATACTTTCAAATAAATACAGTGTTTATTCTTGCTTCGAATCTATTGAATTGTTAATTGAAATAAACAATCTTGGATTTGGATTTGATTATAAATATATTGTTGAGTATATTCAAAATAAAATTAACAAATCTGATAGTTTAGAACTACAAAAAATAAATATCGAGATTAAACAACTTACCCCTTTCAAACCTAATTCTGATTATTTAAAAATAATTAATGACTTTAAGGAAGTTATTATTAATAAGGAGACTCAGTCAGTTATTGAAAAAGTAAATTCGTATTTTGATATGGAAAACTGGGGTGAACAACTTTTTCAGTATTTGAAAGATAAAGATATCAATCAAGTATTTTTAAGTAAAAAAAGATTCTTCTATATGTGTGATATAAAAAAATTAATTATAGCAATTAATCGTGCAACCGAAAAAGATATTTACTACTTTAGGTATGCTTTATCGATAATATATGATTTCGAAAATATCATTGAATTTTACAACATCGATTATAAAAACCTTAAGATTTTTCATGCTAAACTTATCAGTTTAAAAAAGAAACTAAAAGGAAAAATTAAGATTATGCAAATCGAATACTTATTAAAACAAGTAGAAGAATTAATCTCAAGACTTGAAATCAAGAAAACATAATCTCCCTACAATATATTCGCCGTCCGCTTATACATGTTCGCAATTTTTGTATAGTTCTTGCATCTGTCAATAATATAATCTATCTCTTCCTGCGTCGTGTTTCTGGTTATAGCATACGGGTTGCCGATGGCTACGCTGCCGTCCGGTATAACTGTGTTCGGCGGTATCACCGTGCCCGCCCCTATTATGCAGTTGTTTCCTACCTTTGCGCCGTCCATTATGATACACCCCATGCCGAGCATACACTGTTTGCCAACCTCACATGAATGCATCATTACCCTGTGCCCGCAAAGCACATCATCGCCGACAACAAGATTATACTTGCTGGTGTGAAGCACGCTGCCGTCCTGTATGTTTGTTCTGTCGCCTATTATTATTTTCCGGATATCACCACGCAGCACTGCATTCGGCCACACGCTCGCTTCCTTACCAAGCTCAACGTCACCTATGACGACAGCTGTCGAGTGCACATAGGCGCTCCTTGGTATCAGCGGATACTGATTGTCAACGCTTTGTATCATCTTTTTTTCTTCCTTCCTCAGCTTTTAAGCCAGCGATATAGCGGCTTAATAATTGTGTATAATCTTCGCCTGTTCCGCATTCAAAGGGCGTTTCAGATTGGATGCAATACACGAAAGCAATATTTGCGAACAGTACGCTTTTTTGCCACGCAAAAAGTGGTTGCGCCAATCCGGGGCGTCCTATTGCATCTTTCGCATAGCGTCCATAGCTATTGCCAGCTCCAGGCGCTTGCGCTGCATCATGCAGCCGACATCATACGGCTTATACATATCACCGTTCATGTTCACATTTGCGGCGGCGCACCCTCCGCTGCAGTAATACTTCGCCCAGCAGTCCTCGCACCCGTCAATGTGGTATATGTCGCAGTCATCAAATTGCTTTGCTATGCCCTCACTCAGCCCCTGCTCAAAAACGCTTCCCATTCTATATTCAACTTCCTGCCCAACGAACTGATGGCACGGGTATATGTCGCCGTTCGGTGCGATCGCTATATACTCCGTTCCGGCTCCGCAGCCACGCACCCGCTTCTTCTTGCACGGTCCGGCGTCTAAATCTACCATGAAGTGAAAGAACACAAACCCGTTTCCTTCGTTTTCACGCTTCATATATTCCTTTGCCAGCCTTTCATATTCATCATATATAGCAGGCAGGTGTTCCTGCTTTATCTCGTTTGGCAGTTTAGTCACAACAGGCTCTATAGACACACCGTAAAATCCTAAGTCCGCAACGTGCAATACATCTTGCGCAAAGTCGAGGTTGTCTGCTGTAAACGTTCCTCTTGCGTAATATTCGCCCTGTCTGTCTCTGGTCAGCGCTGCAGCATTTTTCACTACACGATCATAACTGCCCGTTCCTTTGACTGTCTTTCTCGTATTGTCATGCACTTCACGCCGCCCGTCTATACTTACGACTATATTGTGCATATTCTCGTTTAAATACTGCTTCATCTCGTCCGTTATATGATATGCGTTGGTCGTAACTGTAAACCTGAAGTTCTTATTGTTCTCTTCTTCTATGCTCCTTGCGTACTCCACTGTTTTTTTGAGCACACCGAAGTTCATAAGCGGCTCTCCGCCAAAAAAGTCTATCTCAAGGTTGCGTCTGTTTCCCGATGCTTTCACAAGATAGTCAATAGCCGCTTTTGCGACTTCAAAGCTCATAAGCTCACGCTTGCCGTCGAATGCGCCGCCCTTTGCAAAGCAGTATTCACACCGCAGATTGCAGTCGTGCGCAAGGTGAAGGCACATAGCTTTTATGACACTTTTGCTTTTCTCATCTGCTTCTTCCGGCTCGGAAAAAAGCAAGCCCTGCTCTTTAAGCTGTTTTATCTCTTCCAGCAGCGGATAGCCGTTTTCAAGAGCTTTGTCTATATCGTCTTCCTGCGCCAGCCTGCCTATTATCTCATATGCATATTCATCAAGCATATGCACGCTGCCCGATTCTACATCCAGCGCAAAATACTTACCGTTAAATTCAAATGTATGTACCAAATTCTTTTTTCTCCCAAGGGTTATTTCCACAAATTATAATAACATAAAAAACAGCAAGATGAAAACACCTTACTGCTTCATGTCTTTTATTATTATTGTTAGATTATCTATACTTCTTTTCGCACTTCTGGTTTGCAAGTGTGCAAGAAGTCTTGCAGGCAGACTGGCACGACGTCTGGCATTCTCCGCAGCCTGTCTTTGCTTTGTTTTCTTTCAGTGTTCCTTTAACGACAACTTTGATATGTTTCATAATCTTCCTCCATTAATTGCTCTCAATGATTATATAAAAGAAATTCCTTCTTTGCAACTTATATTTCAGGTTTCACCTGTTCCTCTTTTCGCAAATCAGCTTTACCTGAATTCTCAGTATTGCAACTGCACAGCCTTCTTATGATTTATACTATGTATTTGATGTACCAATTATGCTATACTGTACAAGATATTCTTTTTAGACGAAGAGGTGACATCCTTTGGGGGACGCAAAATCACAACAAAAATATGATGTTATTATAATCGGCGCAGGCGTTGTCGGCAGCGTTATTGCGCTGGAATTCAGCCGTTACGATATCTCTGCTGCGGTTCTGGAAAAGCATTTAGATGTCGGACAGGAAACAAGCTCCCGCAACAGCGGCGTTGTTCACGCAGGCTTCAACTACACTCCGGACGAGCTTCGTGGAAAGCTTTGCGTCAAAGGCAACGAAATGCTGCACGGTCTTGCAGAAAACCTGGGGGTTGAGTTCAGTGCAATAGGAAAGCTGACGATTGCAAAAGATGAAGAGGATATAAAGACGCTTCATCGGCTCAAAGAACAGGGCAAAGCAAACGGCGTTCCCGGTCTTGAGATCGTAGACTCAGATACTATAAGCAAAATAGAGCCGGCAGCCAGCGGTCTTGCAGCGCTTTATTCGCCCACCAGCAGCATAGTAAATCCATATCAGCTTACGATAAATGCAGCCGAAACTGCGCTTTATAACGGAGTAGACTTTTTTCTGAATACGGAAGTATCCAAAATAGAAAAAACAGATGACGGTTTTAGTATAAAAACAAGCAGCGGCGAATTTTCTTCAAAAGTGTTGATAAACTGTGCGGGGCTATATTCAGATAAAATATGCCGTATGCTCGGCATAAACGATTACACTATATACCCCTGCAAAGGCGAATACTTCATACTCGACAGGCAAAAGAGCGGTTTTATGAAAACGCTGCTTTACCCTACACCCAGGAAAAACGAGCCCGGTCTTGGCATACACCTGACCCCTACGACACGGGGAAACATAATGGTCGGCCCCAGTGCAGAGTACTGCTCGCTATGCAGCGATTATTCTTGCACACGCAATATACTTTCAGAGCTCATCAAGGAAGGCACTACCGCAGACAACAGTATAACCCCCGGCGATTTTATACGGCATTTCTCCGGTCTTCGTCCTAAGCTGACGTCCCCGGAAATTGGCGGCAATGCAGACTTTGTTATTGAAGACAGAACGGATGTGACCGGCTTTATAAACCTTACCGGCATTGAAAGCCCGGGGCTTACTGCATCTCCTGCAATCGCTCAAATGATACTGCTAATGGTAGAAAAACATCTGCCTCTTTCAAAGAAAGAAACATGGACCTATCAGCGGCCAAAGAATAAGAAATATAAAGACATGAGCGAAGAAGAGCGCATAGCAGCGGTGCAGAGCGATCCAAACTACGGCGATATCGTATGCCGCTGTGAACAGGTAACCCGTGCCGAGCTTATCGCAGCATGGAACAATCCGCTTGGGGCAAAGTCACTTCGCAGCCTCAAGATGCGCACAGGCGCTATGATGGGAAGATGTCAGAGCGGTTTCTGTCTGCCGAAGATAACGAGTGTGCTGCATCAGGAGTTCTCGGTTAACCCCGAAGATATATTGAGCAGCGACTCTGATACGCAAATGTTTGAAACCCTGAGGAAATGCAAATGAATTACATACAGCGTGACATAGTAATAATAGGCGGCGGTCCTGCGGGTATGGCAGCGGCAGTCGGTGCAAAGAAAAAAGCAATCAAGCGCAAAGACGATGTCAGCATACTTATCGTAGAGCGCAGTGATGCTCTTGGCGGCATACTCGGGCAATGCATACATGACGGTTTCGGGCTTTTCAAGTTTAAAAGAATACTGACCGGACCGGAATATTCCGCACGTTATGAAGAACAGATAGAGCAAAATCAGATAGAAGTAATGACGGACAGCTATGCTACAAAAGTTGAAGATGGCGCAGTCCACGTTAACTCTCCCGGCGGCTATATCGGCATAAAATACAAAGCGCTTATCCTTGCCATGGGCTGCAGGGAACGCACATATTTCAACATAGGAGTTTCGGGCAGCCGTCCTGTCGGGGTTTACACCGCAGGCACTGTGCAAAACCTTACTAACCTTGCAAACATAAAGGTTGGCAGCCGTGCTGTAATAGTCGGTTCCGGAGATATCGGCCTTATCATGGCACGCAGACTGACGCTGGAAGGCTGCAAGGTTCTCGGCGTATACGAGATTCTGCCTTATCCCAGCGGTCTCGAGCGAAATATCCAGCAATGCCTTGTCGATTATGATATACCAATGTATTTACAAAAATCCGTAACACAGATACACGGCGAAAAGCATGTGCAGGCAGTAATTGTTACAGACTATGATGAGTTTCTCAATCCGCTTGAAACCAGCGAAAAAATTGAGTGCGACTGTGTCATCTTTGCCGTCGGACTGATACCCGAAACGGAACTGCTGCCGGAAGGTACTCTTGTTTACAAAAACACTAAGGGAGCTCTTGTGGATGAGAACAATATGACAAGCGTGCCTGGCGTATTCTGCTGCGGCAACGTGCTTCACGTAAACGACCTTGTAGACTGGGTATCTACTGAAAGCGAATATACAGGTAAATGTGCCTACAGCTATATTAATAAGAAAAAACACAAAAAGTGTGAAATCGAAGTCATTGCTGGCCAGGGTATATCTTACGTTACACCAAACTCAGTATCGAGCAAAAAGTCTGTAACATTTGCAATGCGTGTCAAAGCTCCTCATACAAGTGGCGCTAAGATAAGCTTCTACAGCGGCAAGAAACACCTCTTCTCACAAAAAGAGGAAAGTCTTATCCCTTCGGAGATGATACATATCAAGCTGTCTAAAAAAGACATGGAAAAAGCAAAAGAAATAACGGTGAAGATAGATGAATAAAAATCTCATGTGTGTGCTGTGCCCAAACAGCTGCTCGCTTAAAATCGAATATGACGAAAAAACACGACAGATACTCTCTGTTAAAGGCAACAAATGCAAGCGTGGCATTGGCTTTGCAGAACAGGAAATAAACGACCCGATGCGCACGCTCACTTTCAGCGTACTGGTCGAAGGCGGCAGCCTGCCTCTAGTCAGCACGAGAAGCAAGAAGCCTATACGTCTTTCTCAGATATTTGAAACGGCAGACAAGCTGAAAAAGCTCTGCCTGAAGGCGCCTGTGAATTTAGGCGACGTTATATACAAAGATAATAACTGCAAGATCATTGCAACCAAGAACATTCCGAAAATTGATTAGTAATTAAACCTGATATCAAAAAACCTCCGGAGCTTTACCGGAGGCTTTGTTTTTACGCCGTCTCTATATGGTCCGCTTCCTGCAGCCCAAGTTCTTCAACCGCCCACTGCCTAAGCTTATATTTTTGTATCTTGCCGCTTGCCGTCATCGGAAATCCGTCAACGAACTTTACGTATCTTGGAACTTTATATTTTGACATTCCTTTGCGCACATGGTCTATCATTTCCTCTTCGGAATGCGCCCTGCCCTCGTGAAGGATGACACACGCAAGCACTTCTTCACCGTATTTTATGTCCGGTACACCTATTACCTGAACGTCTTTAACTGCTTCATGAGTATAAAGGAATTCTTCGATTTCCCTTGGGTATATATTCTCCCCCCCACGGATTATCATATCCTTGAGCCTTCCGGTAACTTTAAAATATCCGTTCTCATCCATAACGCCAAGGTCACCTGTATGCAGCCAGCCGTCTTTGTCTATAGCCTCAGCAGTAGCTTCGGGCATCTTATAGTAGCCTTTCATAACGTGATATCCTCTTGTTACTATTTCTCCCTGCACGCCCGGCGGCACGTCTTGCTTTGTTTCAGCATCGACTATCTTTGCTTCAACGTCCGGATATGCTCTGCCAACTGTGGAAACTCTCAGCTCTATAGGGTCATCCGTCGTCGTCTGGGTTATACCGGGCGAAGACTCTGTCTGTCCGTAAACTATCGTTATTTCATGCATGTTCATTTTTGCGACAGCTTCTTTCATCACCTCGATAGGACATGGCGAACCTGCCATTATCCCTGTACGCAGAGTAGAAAAATCAAACTCGCTGAAGTGATCGTTGTGCAGCATTGCTATAAACATTGTCGGCACACCATGAACAGCCGTGCATTTTTCATCATTTATTGCCTTCATTACCTTTACAGGATTAAAGTGGTCTACGACTATCATTGCCGTACCGTGCGTTATAGAAGCCATGACTCCCAGCACACAGCCAAAGCAGTGGAAAAGCGGAACGGGAATGCACAGCCTGTCTATCTCGGTGAACTTCATGCATTTGCCTATCATAAATCCGTTGTTCACGATGTTGTGGTGGGTCAGCATAACTCCTTTCGGAAAGCCGGTCGTTCCGGAGGTATACTGCATGTTTATGACTTCATGAGCTTTAGTAGAACTCTGTCTTTCCTCCAGCTCCTTCTGAGACACCTTTTCGGCAAAACCGTATATATCATCCCACATGAACATGCCTGGCCGCCTCTCGCTGCCAAGATATATTATATTTTTAAGAAACGGGAGCTTATCGCACTCAAGACTTCCCGGCTGCGAGTCTTTGAGCGTAGGGCATATGCCATTGATATGGTCAAGATAATTGTTGTCTTTTGTACCGGGCGTCATTATAAGCGTCATCGAATCGGACTGCTCCAGCAGATATTCAAGCTCGAACTGTTTGTAGTTCGTGTTGACTGTAACAAGCACAGCGCCTATCTTCGCAGTAGCAAACTGCGATATTATCCACTGCGGATAATTAGTCGCCCAGATAGCCACGTGGTCACCCTTTTTTATGCCCATAGCCATAAGCCCCCGAGCCACCCTGTCACACTCTTGTTTGAACTGTGCAGTAGTATACCTTACGCCCTCAAACGGGTGCACAAGCGCATCTTTGTCGGGAAACTGTCTTGCTTTCTCATCCAGCACTTCTCCAATTGTCAATTCAATAAAGCCCATTAATTTCTCCCTTATATAAAAATAACCTTTCGTCTACAGAGACGAAAAGTATCGCGGTACCACTCTGCTTGCATTAAATAAATGCCAGCTCAACACGGGCCTTTTTTAGCCCGACCTCTCGTAACATAAGAGACAACTCGTCTCCGCTTACTTTATAACTTCAGCAGAGAAGCTCCAAGGTGAGTTTCACTCATCTGCTGTGTCTGCCTTCACACCGACCGGCAGCTCTCTTTGCATCAGCGCAACAAGTTACTTTTTCCTCTTCATGGCATTTAATCGTAATTAGGATATATTATAAAATGAGTAAGGTTTGTGTGTCAACAGTTAATTTACTCAGCTAGCGATTTAATCGGCTGCTTTTATAAAACATTTCTTCTTTTCCTAAGAGCCTTTTTCGCTTATCAGTATAATTTAAATTTAAGCTTATTCGCTTGTTATATAACCTTGATATGTTATAATCATTTCTATGGAATCAAAGTTGAAAAAAGAGCCCTTGAGCGAAAGCAGAATAAGAGAGCTCAGCGCCCTTAACCTTGCGTATATAGGCGATACTGTCTACGATCTTCATGTGCGCTCATATCTTGTCAAATCCCGGGCGGGAAAAGTGCAGGCTATGCACAAATCAGCCACCTCAGTTGTAAATGCAAAAGCGCAGGCACAGGCAGCTGAGCTTGTCGAGCCTTTGCTAAGTGAGCGTGAGAAAGAGATCTTCCGCCTTGGTAAAAATGCAAAATCTACGCCGCCCAAAAACATGAGCCCAAAAGACTATTCACTTGCAACAGCAATAGAGGCGGTAATAGGCTATCTTTACCTTACCGGGCAGCAAGACCGTACAGACGAGATATTCGACATCATACTTAAATCTTTTCTATAATAAAACCGCTCCTTGAAAGGAGTGTTGAAAGAGGAATAAATGGACGTTATTTTTGGAAGAAACACAGTAAAAGCCGCTATAAAATCCGGTAGGTCGCTTGACAAAGTACTTGCCGCAAAAGAGATAGACGACCCAAGCGTAAGAGAAATACTCTCGCTTGCCAAGCAGCACAAGATCCCCGTGGTTCGTGTAGACAAGCGAAAGCTCGACAGCCTTACCATGGAATTCGGTTATAACGACAGCCCTGCCAATCATCAGGGCATAGTAGCAGTTGTTGCAGCAAAAGACTACGCAAGCATCGATGATATTCTTGCGCTGGCTGAAGAGCGGGGCGAAGCGCCTTTTATAATCATACTTGACAGCATCACAGACGAAGGCAACTTAGGCTCTATCATAAGAAGTGCGGAAGTTCTTGGCGCCCACGGCGTTATACTCTCAAAGCGAAGAAGCGCTTCGCTTTCCGCCGTAGCATATAAAACCTCTTCGGGTGCAGCAGAAATTCTGCCGATAGTCAAAGTCACCAACCTTACCGAAACGATAAAGCAACTAAAAGACAAAGGTGTTTGGATAGCCGCAGCTGATGCAAACAGCGAACCGGCAGATAGTATCAATCTTAAAGGTGCAATTGCAATAGTTATCGGCAGCGAGGGTGAAGGAATTTCACGTCTTGTCCTTGAGAACTGCGACTTTAAGGCAAAGATACCTATGAAGGGCAAAACCGGCTCTCTCAACGCTTCGGTCGCTGCAGGCATACTCATGTATGAAAAAACAAGGCAGGACAAAGCATAGTGCTGGTAGACGGATACAATGTGATCTATGCATGGAAACTGGACACAACAAACTTAGAAGATGCACGTCATAAGCTTTTACACATACTTGACGATTACGCAGGTTTTTCAGGTGAAGATATAACCGTCGTTTTTGATGCATACAACAAAAAAAACGCAGGCAGTGAAGAAAAGCACGGCCTGCTTACGGTGGTATATACCGACCATAACGTCACCGCAGACACATATATACAGCGTGCCGTAAAACAAAGTAATAAAAAAATCAAGGTAGTTACCGCTGATTACTTAGAGCAGATGTCCGTCTTTGAGGCGGGCGCAGCAAGGATAACGCCATACGAGCTGGAGCTATATATTGAAGATGCCCGCAAAAAGAACATTAACCATCTTCACCGTTCTACTCTGAGCGGCAATGATCTTAAAAACAAGCTTAAGCTTGATTCTATCCCGGATAAAAAACAATAAAGACAAAGGAGAATTTTTATGAAGCTCAAATTCGACAACACAGTAGTGGCAGATGTAGTTATTGCAGGTGCTGGCTACGCAGGGATCAAAGCCGCCTATGAGTGCAGCAAAGCGGGGCTAGATGTCCTGCTGGTCGTAAAATCAAGGGTCTGCTCCGGCTCAAGCTATTATCCGCTGATGACAGGCTGCGGATGCCTAGCTCCCAAAGACGACGCAGACAAAGAGCTTTTCGTAGAAGAGCTTTGCGAGGTCGGCCTTGGTATAAACGAAAAAAAGATGAGCGAAGTTTTCGTAGAAGAGATATCCCAGCGCGTTACCGAACTTGAAAGCATGGGGTTCCCGACAAGCAAGCTGCTTGGACGCAAAGCCTGCTTTGCCAAGCGTGACCGTGACATCTTTATGTGGAACGATTTTCCCGCAATAAAGAAAAACGTTCGCGAAAACTTTTCAAAACTAAGCAATCTAAATATAATGGAAAACAGTGAAGTCGTACACGTTGTAAGCAGCGGCGCCAAGGTAAAGGGCGCTGTTGCGGCAGGCAAAGACGGCAGCCTTGTATACATCAAAACCAACAACGTCATATTAGCTACAGGCGGCTTCTGCGGTCTTTATAAAAACAACACAAACACAGCGGACACGACCGGACTTGGTCAGTCAGTTGCTTATGAAGCCGGTGCAGAACTTATAAATTTAGAATTCGTTCAGATAGTGCCTTGCTTCATTACCCCGACGTATAATGCGATGCTGCCAGAAACATCGCTTCTTTTTGCAGAAAGAATCCAAAGTATTGACGGCAAAGAGCTGTTGTCTCAATACCTTCCAAAAGGTGTAAGCCCACGGCAGTGCATCGACAGCCGAAGCGGTCACGGTCCTTTCACCAGCGTAGATTATTCAAAATTCTTTGACATAGCAGCGGTAAAAGAGATACAGCGAACAGGAAGACAGGACGCATGCGAGATCGTTTTCTCTAGAAATATACTAGATTCAGACAACCCGGCTATAAAGCTGCAGGTCGCAAACATGGCAAAGCAGCATATAGATATAGTAAACGACAGACTGACGTATGCGGAGTTTGGCAACTCTTCCAACGGCGGAGTTTTCATAAACGAGAACGCCGAAACTTGTGTCGAAGGCCTTTTTGCCGCAGGCGAAGTTTCCGGAGGACTGCACGGCGCCGACAGGATGGGCGGCCTTGCCAGCGGAAGCTGCTTTGTATTCGGCAAACGTGCAGCCGACAGCGTAGCAAAGCGCAAAGACGAGCCTTGTGACTATGCCAGCGAAGAGCAGACATTAAGACAGTTTTCTGATATGCTCTTCGGCAGCAGCGGCAGCACAAGTGCAAAGCAAGCCATGGAAGAAGTAAGAGACATATTCGACCAAAGCGCTAATGTTATACGAACACAGGCAGACCTCGAAGCAGGTTTCCGGCGTTTGACTGAGCTTACAGCCTCTTTCAGTGCAGGCAGTGCGATCGAATCAGGTGAAAAAATAGGCTCTGCAGCGGCAGCGCACCATTCATTGCAAACAGCCCGGTTGGTTTTAACATCTATGTTAGAGCGAAAAGAAAGCAGAGGAGCTCACTACAGAGAAGACTTCCCGAATATGGACGATGAGAACTTCGGTTTTAGGATAGTCCACAGTTGTACCGGAGGCGCCTCTGAAATACGGCATATTTAATTATAGCAGCTCTATAAGCAAAATTTGTCATATAAACTTAATAACACTGGCTCGCTTTTCTGTTGACGTTGCATGGCGGCATGTATATAATATTAATCACACACTATGCGGGAGGATAAACCTTGAATACACAACACCAATCCAAAATTTACACCAATTTCGAGGAAATACCTGATGAACAAATAGCAGAACTTGCAAGAGATAACGACGCACAGGCACAGGAGTATTTGCTCAACAAATACAAAAACTTCGTTCGAGCCAAAGCCCGTTCTTATTTTCTTATAGGCGCAGACAGGGAAGATATCGTTCAGGAAGGTATGATAGGCCTCTATAAATCCATAAGAGACTTTAAATCGAGCAAGCTGACTTCTTTCCGTGCCTTTGCAGAGCTGTGCATAACCCGGCAGATAATCACTGCGATAAAAACAGCGACTCGTCAGAAACACCGTCCGCTAAATTCATACGTATCTCTTAACAAGCCGGTCTATGACGAAGAATCTGACCGTACTTTGATTGACGTTCTTTCAAGCGGCAAAGTTTCAAACCCGGAAGATATCTTCATAGGCAAAGAAGACTTCTCTACCATTGAAACCAAGATGACTAAAATGCTCTCTCCGCTGGAAATGAAGGTGCTTCAAAAGTATATCGAAGGCAAATCCTATCAGGAAATATCAGCAGAACTTGACCGCAGTGTAAAATCTGTGGACAATGCACTTCAGCGTGTCAAAAACAAGCTGGAGAAACTGATAGCAGCCGAAGCGCAGGCGGCGCAATAAAAAATGACCAAATACGCTATACTTCTAAACCCAGGGCACAACAGGGTATACTATCAGGAATCACAAAAGCTGTCTTTGTCGGAACTCGGCATCGCAGCTTCTTTAATTCTGCCCGGCTGCGACAACATAGCGCTTGAGCCAATTGCAGGCAACTATTACTGCACATTTGAAACGCCGCAGAAACTCGGCTACGATGAGCTTTCAGTAATGTCCGCCCTTTCCTTTATGTTCGCACTTTTTGAGATGGTCTCAGATTCCGGCAGGCTTTGTCTTGTCCCAGTTAAAATACCGGCCACCGGTTTTGTAGAAGATGACATAACAACTATACTCAAATATAAAGGAAAGACCAACGAGCTTTTTACAAAGCTGCTTGTCAATATAGCGGCACTCTGCGCCGGCGCAAGAGAAGGAGCGAATCTGCTAGACCCTATGGCAGGAAAAGGCACAACTCTTTTTGAGGGTATGACTCGTGGTTTTAATGTCTGCGGCATAGAGCAGTCAAAACAATCTTCTCACGAAGGCAGCGTTTTTATTAAAAAATATCTTGAGCAAAAACGTATAAAACACATATCAAAATCAAGAACGATAAACAATAGCGCAAAAAAAGCGATAGGCAAAGCAGTCAGCTTTGAATACGCACTTACTAAAGAAGACTTCAAATCCGGTATCACAAAACAGTTCGAGCTTATCCACGGCGATGCTTCCCTTGCTGATAAATACTATAAAACAAAATATTTCGATATGATAGTAACAGACCTTCCCTACGGCGTTCAGCATTTTGGCAAGGCGGACAAAACATCCCGCAATCCGCAGCAGCTTCTGCGCACATGCCTGCCCTCGTGGAAAAAGGTGCTGAAAAACGACGGCATAGCAGTCATGTCTTTTAACACCAATGTTATAAAGAAGCAGACTATATCAGATATGCTTACGCAGGAAGCCTTTGAAATATTATATCCTAAAATACCATTCGAACATTTCGTTGACAATTCAATACAGAGAGACCTTATAATCGCAAAAAAATAGCGCCCTGCCAAGTGCAAGGCGTTTGTCTTTGTCCTAGTTCAATTCATCAAGAGTAAGCTCGAAACTCGGCACGAACTCTTTCATAAAATACTTAACTTCCTTCATATCAAGTTTATCTATAGCCTTCTTCAGCGTAACCTTCGCTTTTTCAAACTCCTTGTTACCGGCGGATAGCTCTTCAATGCATTTTAGATATGCACATATCTTATCTGCTGCTTTAACTATCGCATAAACTTCTTCGTCTTCCTCACGTCCAAGGATTAGCCCGGAATACTCTTCTTCCATCTCTATTGGCAGCATACCGATAAGCTTTTTCTCTGCAACTTTTTCTATCTCTTTATAAGCCTGTTTTATCTCCGGATTGTAATATTTTATAGGCGTTGCAAGGTCTCCCGTTATAACCTCTCCGGCTTCATGAAAAACTGCTATAGCCATCACGTGTTCTGCATCGACGTTGCCGTTAAAATAGGTGTTTTTAATGATTGCCAGAGCATGTGCGATCATCGCCGTCTGCAGGGAATGTTCCTGAATATTCTCTTCCCTCGTATTGCGCATAAGCCCCCAGCGCTTTATGTGCTTCATCTTTGCCATAAAACTAAAAAAATGATACATAGCCGCTCCTCCGGGCAAAGCGCCCTATTGACTTTAACACTTCCCGGCGTTATAATGCCTTTAACCGCTAGGGGGGCCAAGAATGGCTGAGATGCGCTACGCAGCGCACCACCCTTTGAACCTGTTGGCTAGTACCAACGTAGGGAAGCAAGATTTTAATCGTTTACTTTCCGTGCGGTGCATGGTTTTTTTATTGCCGAAAAACTCTGCACATCCGCATGAAAGCCAAATCACAAGCGTCAAATCTTCACTTTTCTATTCTACCTTAAGCGGAAAAAAAATACAAACTTTTAAGGAGAATTTTAAATGAACTGGTTAAACGATCTACTGACAAATCAAGACGGTGTACTTGAATGGTGGGCTGTGCTTATCGCAGTGCTTATAGTGCTTGCAGTAGCAGCGATTGTCGTCACAGTAATTGTGCTGATAATGAACTCAGTGCGTAAAAAAAGCGAAAAAACAGGGCTTACAAAGCAGGGCTGGACGGCAAGACAGCTGGTGTTTGGAGCGCTGTGCATAGCTGTTGCTTTTGCGCTGTCGTTCCTTAAGTTCTTCGAGATGCCTTTCGGCGGCTCGATAACTCCTGCAAGCATGCTGCCTATAATGATGTTTGCATATATCTACGGCACTCCAAAAGGCTTAATAGTCGGCCTTGGCTATGGCATGCTGCAGATGCTCCAGGGAATATTCGTTACGCCTCTTGAAAGCCCGGTGCTGCAGATAATCCAGATATTGATGGACTACGGTGTTGCTTTTATGGCGCTTGCTCTTGCAGGGCTTTTCAAAAAGAACCTCCTGCTGGGAGTTCTTGCCGGCGGTCTTGGCAGACTGGCAGTTTCCACTATATCCGGAATGCTTTTCTTTGCGATGTATGCCGAGGGGCAAAGCGTCTTTGCTTACTCTTTTGTATACAATTTAACCTACATCGGCCCTGATATCGTTATTTGCTTTGTCGTGGCTCTTATCCCCGGCATCAGAAAGGCAATAGACTCATTCAAAGCGCAGCGTCCAAAAGAGATTGCTGCCTAACAAAATAGTGATCTTTATGAAAAGGGACGGGCCATCAATGCCAGTCCCTTTTGCTTGTTTGAAATTATTTACAAAGGTTTTGTTTGGGTTTCGTCGAATTAACACTTAACATCCAAACTGGAGGTCCTTGTGAAAAAATCAAAAAATGTTTTCAAAATACTAACAGTCTTCATGGTTGGCTTCGGAATATTCGTAGGTCTTATTTTCCCTCCCTTCCTTGTGCTCATTGGTGTGTCAAAAGAACTCGCTTTTTCTGCCTTTTTTATTATAATATGTGTCATTGCAGGCTTGATGGTTGGTACGGTCAATATAATACTTGCTACTGCAATAGTTAGAAGAAAGCTAAAAGGGCTGTCAAATTCCATGACAAAAGTCGAACACAAGCTACAGACAGTGATAAATCAGGATATGGACCATTTCTGTGACACGCAGGACTGCTATATTAAAGATAATTCAAATGATGAGTTTGGTGAGTGTGCACACGCTTTCAACCAGCTGCTCAGCGCTTTTGAAGAATCAATGTACACACAGAGTACAGTAAGACGATATAACCACATGCTGACAAGTGAGCTTGATGTAACTTCGCTTACGAAAAAAGCTTTGGAGCGTATACTTGAATATTCTAAAATACCGTTTGGCGCAGTCTATGTTATTGATGAAGGTCGTTTGAAGCTGACGTTTTCAGAAGGCATAAAAGATGCTGATGGTCTCGAAGAAAACAAACATATATTAGGCGTTATAAAATCGAAAAAAGCTAAAGTAATAGACCTTCCTGAAGGTATAATCATCGACGGATTGCTGACCAATATCAAACCATGCAGTATTATAATCGTTCCCTTAATAAACGAAGATACCGTTATAGGATTATTTATACTCGCCAGCATAGATCACGAAGAGCACAATCTTAATCAGCTTGACATGTTCAGCGGAAATCTTGCTCTTGCGCTGAACAATTCGTTGAAACACGACCAACTGCAGACTCTTGTGGCGATAGACCCTCTTACAAGCATATATAACCGCAGGTTTGGCTTCATGCGACTAGAGGAAGAATACTCCTCCGCAATAAGAAGTGGTTCAAACTTTGGGCTGCTGATGCTTGATATAGACCACTTCAAAACTATAAATGACTCATACGGTCACATCGCAGGCGATAAGATACTTGTAGAGGTATCTTGTATGATCAAAGCAATACTTCGCAAACACGATATACTGATTCGTTATGGCGGAGAAGAGTTCGTCGCAGTGCTGCCCGGTGCTTCAACTCACGATACCAAGGTAGTAGCAGACCGTATCCGCTCGCTTGTTGAGCAGAACGACGTAAAATACATCGACAACCGCATACATGTTACAATCAGCATCGGTGTTGTATCATTCCCTGAAACCCAGATTTCAAAACTTGATGACCTTGTAAAGTTTGCAGACAAAGCAATGTATAAATCTAAACAGAACGGCAGAAACCGTGTTTCGTTATATGAAGATAACCTCTTGCAAGAATAATTTCACAAAAGAAGGGCGGGTATACCCGCCCTTTTTAACATCGCTATCCTAAAATCCATTCTTTATCTTTAAGCGGCAGCGAATTCATCTTTTCTTTCTGCTGCTCAAAACCCGGCTTGCCCATAAGCGCAAACGTAGCAAGCTTGCCCTGCTCCACACCCGGCTGGTCAAATGTATTTATATCCATCATTTCACCTGCATAGCTAACCGCCATCTCGAAGAAATAAAGAAGCGCACCGATACTGAATGCGTCAACTGTTTCAAGCGCGATCTCTATATTAGGCCTACCGGCTATCGTCAAAGCATACTGAGTTGCTATGCACTCTGCATTGATAAGCTCTGAAAACGTTTTGCCGGATAAAAACGCAATATCGTCCACATATTCAAAAGCCTTTGGTATCCTCATCTCTTGCCTGAACTTTTCAACCTTAATAAAAGTCGTGATCTTATCAAACGGCCCTTCTGTATAAAGCTGAACCTGAGAGTGCTGGTCAGTCGCTCCAAGCGCTTTAACGGGAGTCTGCCCCGCAAACACTTCCCTGCCTTCGTTATCTAATCTTTTGCCAAGCGATTCTGCCCAAAGCTGCGCATACCAGTCTGAAATATATTTAAGGCTGTCCGAATACGGTATCATTACGCTTACGTTCATGCCCTTGTCCATACCCAGCACGTGAATCAGCGCAAAGACGCAAGCCGGGTTCTTCTCATTTTCAGAGCAGAGCTTGTCCATATAAGCTGCTCCCTCAAGCATACCCTTTATATCTATACCGCACACAGCTGCCGGCAGCAGCCCAACCGGGCTAAGTTCCGAGAACCTGCCTCCAACGTCAGACGGAATAATAAAAGTTTTAAGCCCTTCCTTTTTAGCTATCAGCGCAAGGTTGCCGTTTTTTTCGTCAGTTGTTGCAATTATATGATCTTTAAGTTCAAGCCCTTTGCCGACTATGATATCTGCAGCGGTCATAAGCTGTGCCATAGTTTCAGATGTCTTGCCGGATTTTGTTATTACATTGAACATCGTTTTCTGGATATCCAGTTTATCAAAGGTGTTCTTCATCGTTTCCGGGTCAACATTATCCAGGACTATAAGCTCTATGCCTCTGTCCTGCGCCAGTGCCTGATGCACAGCTATCGGGCCAAGCGCACTGCCGCCGATGCCCAGCACAACAAAGCTAGTATACTTGCGTCTTATCTGCTTTGCTGTGTCTATGATATCTTCAACTATTTGCTTTTGTCCTTCCGGAAGCTTCCTGAAACCAATATGCTTTTGCTTCATTCTCTCAAATGCTTTAGCAAGTAACGGAGAATCAAGCTCATTCTCTGAAAATCCGTGGCTGGTCATTTTCGCCATCGCATTGTTAAAATCAAATTTAATACTTCTCATTTCTATCTCCCTCTATAAAACTTTTATTCAATACATCTTAACATTTATCTGCCAATAATAACAACCGCTTTTAGTTTTACTGCTTATTTCTGCAAACAAAAACCGGCTGTTCAGTTTTCTACGGACACTAAAAGATATAGTATAGTGCAAAACTAAAGCCGGTCTTAAAAACAATCCTAATATCTGTTCCTTCCAATGCTTTTGATGCTGCGAATAGGTATGTCTGCCGTAAGCCTAGTGGCCCTGCCACCTTTTTCATCCCTTGTGTTTCTGATTTCTATGTCGGAAAATCCTTCATCAACATCAAAATACTTTGATATAACACCTATGATGTCTTTCTTCATGCTTTCCATAATGTCACTAGACGGAGAAGTCCCTGCCCTGTCGTGTATAAGCACGAGTTTCAACCGTTCGCTTGCAACGCTGCTGGATGTTTTTCTTTTTCTAAATCGTGCCATGATATAATCCTACTTTCCTGAAAATAATTTCTTCAGTCTCGCTCCAAATTTACTATCGCTCTCCATATCAAGCATAGGTACGTTCTCGCCAAGTATCCTCTTCGTTATATTATTGTAGGCTTTTCCAGCCATAGATTTTTGATTTGTGACTATTGGTTCTCCAACATTGGAAGAACGGATTATGTTCTCGTCTTCCGGTACAACGCCGATTAGATCTATCCCCAGTATATCCAGCGTATCATCGAGCGCAAGCATGTCTCCTCTTTTCACAAGATCCGGACGCAATCTGTTCACCAGAAGGCTGCAGTCGTCAATACCATTTGCAGATAAAAGCCCGATTATTCTATCGGCGTCCCGTACAGCCGAAACCTCCGGTACAGTAACGACTATTGCAGATTTTGCTCCTGCTATAGCGTTCTTGAACCCCTGCTCTATTCCTGCCGGGCAGTCTATCAATATATAGTCAAATTCCTCTTCAAGTTCTTCAACCAGTTTTTTCATTTGGTCGGGGTTAACCGCCATTTTATCACGTGTCTGCGCAGCCGGCATAAGGAATAGCCCCTCAAAACGTTTGTCACGAATAAGCGCCTGTTTCAGTCTGCAAGTTCCTTCGACTACATCAACAAGATCGTAAACTATCCTGTTCTCCAGACCCAAAACTACGTCTAGATTTCTAAGGCCGATATCAGTATCAATAAGCACCGCTTTTTTACCCGAATTCACAAGCCCGGCGCCGATGTTGGCAACAGTCGTCGTCTTTCCCACTCCGCCCTTGCCCGATGTTACCACGATCACGTTCTGCATATATGCTCCTCCAATATAGTAATAAAATTCTATTTCTTTGTTCTTTGGGCTTTAAGCGGGCGTATGACTACGCTGCCCTCTTTAAACTCGGCTATCTCCGGAACAAGCGCCTGTCTGTCTTCCGGGAACACAGCAATCTTGCCGCTTATACGCAGCTGTCCCGGCAATAGCGCAATGGCTGCAACCACAACATCGTTCCTGCCGTTTGCCCCGGCATGAACCAGACCCCGCAGCGTACCCATTACCGCCACGCTGCCTCCGGCAATGACCTCTGCACCCACGTTTACATCCCCGAGTATAACAACGTCTCCTGCACACTCGACCCGCTGCCCGCTGCGCAGCGTGTGTGAAACAAAAACGCTTTTCGCATTAAAATAATTTTTCGTTATAAGCTGTATCTCATTGCTTACTGAAGTGACGCTTTCCTTTGCCTGTGCCTTCTTTACTTCCACTCGGCTCGCCGGTTCACTAAGTTCTCCGCAGAACTTAACATCAGTGATATCATAATCCATTTTAAGCAGCCGTTTTAAATCTCGCTTTTGTGCAATGTTCATTTCTTTGCCCGAAAAAACAAGCTTAGCATCCGTTCCGGCAAAGAAATCTTTGTTCCTTCTAAGCTTGTCTATAAGCGATTCTTTCAGCTCAGCAAACGAAGTCTGAGCTGAAACGACGATCTCAAAACCGCCGCCGTTTTTTCCTTTTATCGTTATCCCCATGTTCTCCCCTGAATATATAAACTTAGCAAATAAAATTCAACAAATCCATCGCTGTTTCCTGCCGATATCCTTAAAAACTTCGTCGATTGCCTTTCATTATTCTTCTGTGTCCGGTTCTTCTTCATCAACTGCCGGCACAAGCAGATTGTTTTCGGGTAGTATTGAGTTCGCAACCGGTATGTTCTGCTCTGCGACCAGCTTCCTGTCATCCATATAATACTCAATTATATCTTTAGCAACACCAGATGACCAACCGCCCGAAAAGCCGTGAGGTACGTATACAACAACCGCGATCTCCGGCTCCTCATACGGTGCAAAGCAAACGAACCAGCTGTTGTTTTCAAGGTCTATCTGGGAAACCTCCGCTGTTCCTGTCTTTCCGCCGATATCATCTTTATACTTAAAGTCTTTAAAATATTTAGCTGCCGTACCCTGTCCTTCAGAAACAACGTCTTTCATTCCTTCTTTTATTTTTACAAGATATTCATCTGGCGCTCCAAGCGTATCAAAAACGACCGGCTGTTGGTCAAACAACACTGTACCGTCCTGCCGCATGACCTTATCAACTACATGAGCTTCATATACTGTGCCGCCGTTAACCAGCGAAGAAACATACCTTGCCACCGCAATAGGCGTAATACGTGTAACGCTCTGCCCAACTCCTGTCCACAGCGATTCGATCGGCGTCCATCTAAGTTCATTTATGTGGTCTCTTATATCATAGAACCACTGGCTGTATTTTGAAACGCTCTCTGGTATTTTCAGGTAAACCGAAAGCACATCCCTTATATAATAACCCATCGGATACCCGTCGTACATAAGGGTTATATTGTCTTCGCCTGTTTCCCATTTAATACCTGCAAGATATAAAAGCTGGTCCGCTGCTTCATCTATCACTTCATCGCTATAGTTAACCTGACGCTCTTTTCCTATATCCTTTATAATTTCGATAAACTTCTTTTTAACAAGATAAGGTACAGATGACTTTTGGTCGTTAACGGACAATTCGTTGTTATATAGTATATCCTGATTTGCAACATATCCCTTAACTTCTTCAGGAAGCTCTATTCCGGTGTATGAAGTAAGTCCGAATTTATCCGCCCAGCTGTTAAGCCTTCCTATTCCAAGACCATCAGCTACAGTAAAGAAGAAATAATTGCAGCTGTTTGCAAGCCCCTCAACTATCGTCTGGTTCTGATGTTTCCCAATATTGTTTGTCCAGCAGCTCGGCGCCTTGCCGTATGTTGTCCTCGTATAAACTGTATACTCTCCTTCACAGTCAATTACTGTATCAAGATTAATGACGTCTTCCATAAGCCCGCCAAGACCGGTGACCATCTTGAATATAGAACCAGGTGCGCCACGACTGGAGACAGCATTGTTATACAGCGGCCTTGAAGGGTCACTGAAAAGCTGCTGTGAAAGGTCATAGTCTATTCCGCCGGTAAATATATTAAGATCGAAGCTCGGGTAGCTGCCTATGGCCAGCACCTCTCCAGTATGAACATCCATAACAACAGCGGCGCCCGTTTCAGCAAGATTAATATCATCAATGCTTTCTATATCTTTATATTCCCTCGCATTTTCAGGATCATTGAACCTGTCAATCTGGTCTTGTTTTATCTTTGGTATGTTTTTTGCGAGCGACTCTTCGAGTGCAAGCTGCATAGGTATATCAATTGTAAGTACGACGTTGTCCCCCTGCGAAGGTTCGGTAGACGAAAGCACGTTTTGTATAACAGCCATGTTGTCTATCTGCACTTCCTGTTTGCCCTGCCGTTTTGCACTGTTGCCCGAAAGAAACGATTCCATAGAAGCCTCTATCCCGCTGACTCCGATAAGATCATCAACGCTATAGCCAAGATCCTGCATCTCATCCAGCGTCTCTTCCGTAACTATCTTTCCCATATATCCTATGGTATGAGCCGCAACGGACTCCCTTGGGTATATCCTTACTGTACTGTCTGCAATACTCATTCCTTCAAGCTCGACAGAATGCGTCTCAATCTCTGCCACTGTCTGTATGCTAACGTTATATGCGATATCTACAGGCTTATAAGCAACCCATGAAGCAAGCTGGACCTCCTGCCAGATAGACAATATCTTTCTTGCATCATCATATCCCATTTCATTCGGTATCTTATATTTACTGCGCAGATATAAATATATTTCTTCTGCAGAAACAACATACGCCACTTTCTCTTCGTCTTCATTAAGAAAATACGTCACTTCCTCTTCGTCTTCATCAATAAGATATGTTTCCGTACTTACGTACATATTCTCACGCCATTTTGCTTCCCGGTTCACCTTGTTTTCTTCGGAAATTTCTCCCCAGTCAAAGAAATACTCATCATCCTCTTCGTTATACCGTATGGAAAAAGTATCGATAGTTTCACCTGCGTTTTTCTCTACGATGTCAATAGTGTCGATTATTATTGATGTGTAATATGCTCTAAAGTTATCAGATTTTTTAAGCGGGTCCCGGTAGAACTGAACATTATATGATTTTTGATCGTAAGCTAAAGGAAGCCCGTTCCTGTCAAGGATACTGCCTCTGGCGCCCGAAACGGTTATTTCCCTTGTGTCAAGCTCCGTAGCCATTGCCGAATATGTTTCGCCGTCTACAATAGTGAGTTTTGCAAGCTGTACCACCAGAGTCAGAAACATCCCCAGTATAAGCACAGCGAATATAATGAACCGCACCCGAGAATTATTCATAAAAAGAAAGCCTTTCTCCACATACCGCATCTATTATATCATAAATTACGCTTTTGTCTGCAAGTTTTTAAACAATCACAGATGCTCCGATGCTTTCTTATATTTACTATTATTTATAACTTAATCCTGCTAAACAGGCTCTTTTTCGCAAGGCGCTTCCCTAAAACTTGTAAAAAACACACCGGATTTCACTCAATATAATGTTTTTTTGCAGGAAAATCGGAAAATTCCGTCATAAATATTAATTTTTTTGTTGCACTCTGTATTAAAATATGTTATCTTACCTCTATAAATACGATGACGAAGATGTCAAGTACGGCGCAACACGCCGTGTTTGGCATCTTTTTTATATTAAAAATACTGGAGATAACATATGGAAGCATTGTCGCTTAATAACGTATGGGTACTGATATGTGCAGCACTGGTCTTCATAATGCACGCTGGCTTTGCATGCGTCGAAGCAGGAATGACGCAGTCTAAAAACACAGCCAATATAATAATGAAAAATTTCATGACGATAGCGATAGGGTCTCTGTGCTACTATATTATCGGCTACTCGCTTATGTACGGAACAAGCATCGGAGGCATTCTGGGAATGCCCTCTATCGGAATACAGGGGAACGGAGTCGAAGGCCTTTCGCTGAACGTTTTCTGGTTCTTCCAGGCTGTGTTTGCCGCAACGTGTGCTACGATAGTCTCGGGCGCAGTTGCAGAACGTATGAAATTCGGTGTATACCTTGGTTTTTGCCTTGTGATGTGCACTGTTATCTATCCCATAACGGGCCACTGGATATGGGGCGGCGGCTGGCTGGCTTCACTTGGTTTTACTGACTTTGCCGGCTCTACAGCAGTCCACGCAATCGGCGGTTTTTCTGCACTCATCGGTGCAATGATGGTCGGCGCAAGAACAGGCAAATACCCCCACCGTGGCAGCGTAAGAACTATACCTGGCCATAGTGTACCGCTTGGTGCACTGGGTGTGCTTCTTCTCTGGTTCGGATGGTTCGGCTTCAACTGCGGCAGCGGGCTCAGCGCTTCTGCCGATATCGGGCTTATTGCAGTCAACACTATCCTGGCAGGCGCTGCTGGTGCTGTCAGTGCAATGGGCATTAGCGTATTGCGGCAAAAGCACTCCGACGTTGGCTTAACTCTGAACGGCTGCCTTGCAGGCCTTGTCGGAATAACTGCAGGCTGCGCAAGCGTAGAACCCTGGGCGGCGATAGTAATAGGTGTTTTATCCGGAGCGGTCATGCTTTTTGCAGTAGATCTCTTCGATACCAAGCTAAAGATAGATGACCCTGTTGGCGCAATATCTGTGCATGGTATCACCGGCGCATTCGGCACTATTTGTGTTGGACTATTTGCGGTGGATGGTGGTATAATTTATGGCGGTGGTAGTTTGCTCGCCATACAGGTTCTCGGCGTTATAAGCTGCGCTGGAACAGCAATGCTGATAAGCTACCTGTACTTCTCATTAATGAAACGCTTTGTAGGTCTTCGTGTCAAACGGCATGAAGAAATAAAAGGTCTTGATAGTGCAGAGCATAAAATTTCAGCATACAACTCGACAGGAATGCTCGACATATAAAAAGAGCGTTATAGATACATTTTAATGTAAGTATTATTAAAAAGGAGATTTAAAAAATGGCGAAGAGGTTCTCAAGCAAAGATGTCCTCAAAATGGTAGAGGAGAATGATGTACAGTTTATAAGACTGCAGTTCACGGACGTATTCGGAATACTCAAGAACGTGGCAATAACCGCAAGACAGCTTCCCGGAGTTCTGGAAAATGGAGCAATGTTCGACGGAAGTTCAATAGACGGATTTGTACGTATCGAAGAGTCCGACATGCTGCTCAAACCCGATACGGATACTTTCGAGATATATCCGTGGAGGCCGCAGCAGGGTAAAGTTGCAAGGCTTATATGCGACGTTTACACGACCGATGGGGAGCCGTATATGGGCTGTCCGAGAAATATTCTAAAAAAAGTGTTGAAGGAAGCAGCAGATATGGGTTACACTATGAATGTAGGCCCGGAATGCGAATTCTTCCTGTTCCAGACAGACGACTGCGGCAATCCGACTACGATCACTCATGACGACGGCGGATATTTCGACCTTGCTCCGATCGACAAGGGTGAAGATGCTCGCCGCGACATGTGCCTGACTCTTGAAGAAATGGGTTTCGAGATCGAAGCTTCTCACCACGAGGTTGCAGAAGGTCAGCACGAGATAGACTTCAAATACGCTGATGCACTGACAGTAGCAGACAACATCATGACATTCAAGATCGTTGTCAAGAGCATCGCAGCAAGGCACGGTCTGTATGCAACGTTTATGCCAAAACCGATATTCGGTATCAACGGCAGCGGAATGCACACAAACCAGTCTCTGTCAACAAATGACGGAAACGCTTTCTACGACAAGAACGGTGAGCTCGAGCTTTCCAGCATAGCATATAATTACATTGCAGGAATCATGGATCACATGAAAGCTATCGCAGCTGTATCAAACCCGACAGTCAACTCATACAAGAGACTTGTTCCGGGTTACGAAGCACCGTGCTATATCGCATGGTCAGGCAAAAACAGAAGCCCGCTCATCCGTATACCAGCTTCACGCGGCGCAGGCACAAGGGTAGAGGTAAGATGTCCCGACCCGACTGCTAATCCGTATCTTACAATAGCGCTTATGCTTGCAGCAGGCCTTGACGGCATCAAGAAAAACCTTACGCCGCCGCCGGCTGTAAACAAGAACATATTCGCAATGACATGTGACCAGATGGACGAGCTTGGCATATCCAGTCTGCCGGGCAGCCTGTATGACGCACTACAGGAGTTCAAGGCAGATCCTCTCGTAAAAGAAACTCTTGGAGACCACATCTTCAACGTATACTACGAGTTCAAGACAAGAGAGTGGGATAGCTACAGAACAGCGGTCCATCCGTGGGAGATAGACCAGTACCTTACAAGATATTAAGTTTAAAAGTGGTGTGAAAACCTCTTTTAATAATGATAAACTTCTTTGTCTGGCTTTTTGTTTCGGGATGTGCGGGCATCCCGAAACGACTAAGCCAATCAACAGAAGCTAAGCTGTAAATGCTGCGCTGTAAATCAAAACGGCGCTTTTCTTTTAAGTTTTGCTTTCGCTTAAGGCCCGTCACGCTGCGTAAGCAAAAAAACACCCTGCCAAATGGCAGGGTGTTTTTATAGTCGTTTTTAGTAACGGTCTCTCTTTGCTTTGAAACAATCGTTGCAGTAAACCGGTCTCTCACCTGTTGGCTGGAAAGGCACCTGTGTCTCTGCCCCGCACTCAGCACATACGGCATCATACAAAGGACGGTCTGCTCTTCTCTGACGCTTTCTTGACTGACGACAATCTGGACATCTCTTCGGATCGTTTTCAAAGCCTTTCTCCTGATAAAACTCCTGTTCAGAGGCTGTGAAAGTAAAATCGCAACCGCAATCCGCACACTTCAGTGTTCTGTCTTCAAACATTTTTTCTCCTTTTTTTTACAATCCATGGTTCTTAAGATGAGATGAGGTTTCTTTAACGTTGGGTAACCCGTATGTGTTTAAGAATAATTCATCAGTTTCTTGTATGACCATTGTATTTATATACGCAAAAAGGATTATTTTTCACGTATAAAATATATTATCACTTTAATATTCATCCGTCAACTCTGCTTGTTTTACACCCTCTTTATCGCATCACTAAGCAAAGTCCGCCTTTTTATACTATGGTACAGTCGTTGGTGCTGTAGTCGGAGCCGGCGTCGGTGTTGCTGAAGGATCCGGTCCGTTAACATAGTATACTCCTGTATAAGCTTTATATGTCGCAGTATACAGATATTCTTTTTCAGTTAGTTCATTGCCTTCAAGGTCAAGTATATGCTTGTAAACCTTCGCCGTGGTTTTCGGTCTAGACTTTATGAACCTTACTGATGATCCAGGTGCGATAGGCTCGCCGTCCGGTGTTACTGTTGCGTTATAAACATATTTGTATTCCGGTGCTGCTCCTGTACCAGATTTCCTACTTGAAAAATCGAATATGACCTGTCCGTAACCTTCGACCTCCGGCAGAGTTCCATATATCTCTATAGTTAGATTCTCTTCAACACCGTTTACATATGAAACGATATAAAGCGGTGTGTCATACGGATTTGTCAGTTTAAGGTCCGGTCCTTTAGAGCTTATAGTTGCATCCAGCCCTATAGGTATATAGTCCGAAATAATCGTATGGTTTGCGTGATCAATGTCCTTCTCGTGGTCTAGACCGGCTCTGAGTGCCGTATTAAAAAGCGTACTTGAAACCTGACAGACACCGCCGCCGTACTGCTGGGTGAACGCTCCGCCGCTTATTCCGGCCGCTTCTTTCCAGCCGTTGGCTCTGTTTCTCTCGCCCGCTTCTTCATTGATAGACCAAGTTTCTCCCGGCTGAATAACAACGCCGGATATGATATAAGACATCTTTGCAACATTATAAGTCCTGTTCCTGCTGTAGTGGTCATGATAGCTCGAAGTCCAGGACGCTATAAGCTGAGTCTGCGCCACCATCTCTTCTATCGTGTTCTCAGTATGGGTTATCTGTGCCGGCACTTCAATAACGCCGAAACTGCCACTCTGCACAGCCTGCATAACAAGTTCTACCGTACCGGTATGGTCGATATTAACACCTTTGGATTCGCCTGAATAGAGGAATCTTGAAATGTTTGCATCTTTAGGTGTATACTGCTTTTCATTATGCTCTTCCCAGTCATAATCGTCCTGATAATATTCATATCTCAGTTCGCTCGGCATATCCTCCGGAGCTATGGTAACGAGCCCTTCCTGATAAACGTACTCGTCCTTCTTTGCAACAGTAGTGATCATCTCTTCCATATCCGGCTGGTAAACCGTTCCGTCTTCGAAATATCCCCATGGCATAAATTCAAAGCTTGCATCAGCGGCCGCTCTGTCAACTTCGTTTTTCATATTCAGTATCACAGCAGCCACTTTTTCTTCGTCCGCATAAAGCCTGACCTCAAAATCGATACCGCTAATTTTTACAGCTTCTGCAGCCTGCTTTCTCTCATCAAAAGTCCCTACATGTCCATATTTCATAGCTTGCGCGAAAACTTCTTCGTAATCAGTATATAGTTCAAGATCCTCTGCTGTATATTCCACGGTTTCTCCGTCTATGTCAAGTGTAAAGTTTGCTGACGCAAGCAGCTCCTCGTCTATATGCTGTGTCGACTCGCTTGCTTCAAGCCCTGTCAGCCCGGATACATCCACACCGCCAATGCTTATACCTTCAAGCACAGTACCGTAGTCTACTATCCGCTCTATCCTGTCTTCGCTTATTGCGGTGTTGCTCATTATAAAATATCCACCCACTCCAAGCGCTACGACAAAAACAGCGGCAGAGACAATCAGAAATATCTGTTGCCATCTGCTGCCTGCTCTTTTAAATATATTATCCGATTTCATTATGCCTGCATTGCCCTCATCGGTCATAAACGATCTTCCTCCAAAAGATAAACAATTAACTGGGTAATATAATACAATACATGTACGGCGTTTGCAAATAACTAATACTGTCGCAAACCCGCCGATTCATCGTATATAAAGCAAATGCTTTTGTTTGGCAGGCCTCATTGTGAGTCTGTCGGGAGCGGAGTCGGTCCAACGGTAGTGGGATCCGGCCCGTTTACATAGTAAACCGCTGAAAAAGCCTCGTACCGATTGCTCGAAAAAATCTCGGAACTGACAACGTTACCGTTATCATCAACATACTGCTTTGTAACTTCCCAAACCTGCCCGTCCTTTTCCTTTACCCATGTAACGGTCTTGCCTTCCGCTATAGGGTTTCCTTCCGGATCTGTCGTAGAGTCATAATGATAAGTCGGTTCGCCTGCGGGTATAGTCCTGACAAGATTGGAAACAAACTGTACTTTATAACCGTGCGTCAGCGGCGGTCCGTAAACCTCCACCGTAACCTTATACTCTTCTTCTTCCACATATACAGCTAAGTATACGGGCATATCGAACGGATTAGAAAGAACAAGGTCCGGGCCGCCTGTGCTGATCGTTGCATCCATACCATTCTCAATATATCCTGACGGCCAGCTATGCGCTCTTCGCTGAACTATAGCAAGCTCCGCACGTATAGCTGCGTTGTAGACAGAGCTTGAAACCTGGCAAACGCCGCCGCCTATCTGGTCTTCATATCTTCCGTTGCTTATTCCCGGGGCAGATGTCCATCCTACGGTTTGAGCTGTCTGTTCGTCTCTCGGTCCGGCCGCTTCGTTTATTGACCATGCTTCTCCCGGTTTGATTACAGTACCGTTTACTATGTCGGCAAGCAGCTTTATGTTATTCACCCTGCCCTCTTTGGAAAGCGTCGGTGAATCGAACAGCGAATAATATGAGCCTATAAGCTGTGTATTCGCTTTAAGCGTTGCAACGTCTATTGCCGGGTTTGTTATTATCACGGGCGCCTCGATAGGCCCGTAATTGCCTTGCTCCACGTTCCTCTTTAAGAGTTTGGCAAGCTGTCCGGCATCAACGTCCACTCCCTTGACTTCGCTTATATAAGTGAACCTTTCCGGTCCCAGAACATCATCCGCAATATCAAGTGCAGCATCCTGTGGCAGCACATCAATTGCCGCTTTTAGTTCAACTATCTTGTCTTTGACTATCTCTTCATCAACATACAGTCCTATAGGAAAATCAACGCCTTCATCCCGGGCCGCTGCTCTTTCTTCTCTTATCTTCGAGCCAGAACCTTCGTTGCCATACCGCATTGCCTGCTCCAGCACCTGCGAATAGTTCGAAGTTATACCCAGCTCTTCCGGACTATAAGTATACTGTGTTCCGTTAACGTCTATTATGACCTCGACCCCGTCTGTTGCAGACCCGGCCATTGTAAGAAGCTCAGGTATTGTGCTTGCTTCCTCAAACATCATCCCGGAAACGTCTACTCCGCCTATAGAAACACCCGGAACATATTCAGCCGTTTCATATAGTTGTTCAAGATCCTGCTGGGAAGTGTCCTGTCCTTTTGTTGCAAAATTTATTATCAGAACAGCAATAAGGGCAACCACCAGCACCCCCAGCGTCCAAAAAAGCGTCCTCATCAGCTTTATCTGTCTGCTCTTCCTTGTAACCATTTTTCTCCTTCCAGTCCCGTGCTTCAAATGCACTATATATAATCTTTAATATTAAATATCATTTCAGCTTGTGCCCTGCACAAAAACCTGCCGTCTTCTCGGCCCGTCAAATTCACAGAAATAGATGCCCTGCCATGTGCCCAGAATCAATCTGCCTTCTTCAACGATTACAGTCACGCTAAAGCCGGTAAGCTGCGCTTTGGTATGTGCATCAGAGTTGCCCTCAAAATGGTCAAAGCCTTCGTTGGGAACAGCACGCTCCAGCGCAAACATAACATCCCTTGTAACATCAGGGTCCGCATTCTCGTTTATAGAGACCCCTGCAGTGGTGTGCGGTATGAATACATGCACTACACCGCTCTTTATACCTATTTCATCAACACATTTTTGCACCTGCCCGGTGATGTTCACCATATCACAGCGCTTTGATGTGCTTACGTTAAATTTCTTCATTCGTCCTCATCCTGTATGACAACACGAAGAGGCTGTCGGAAAGATGCACGTTTTCTACTGAAACGCCACGTCTTGCGACTACGTCCACTGGTGCAAAGTTCCATATTCCTTTCACACCCAGCGCAACAAGCTCGTCAGCTATCTGCTGAGCAAACTGCTTAGGAGTAGTTATTATACCAAGGTTGACCTGGTTCTGCATCACGAACTGTGCCATTTCACTTATGGGTCTTACAGTGATACCCTCTATCTTGTTGTTTACGACGTCCATATCCGCATCGAATATAGCAGCAAGGTCATAGCCTTCGTCTTTAAAATTCTTATACTTAAAGAGAGCCTGGCCGATATTACCGGCGCCGACAACAACAGCCGTATATCTTCTTCCGATGCCAAGTATCTTCCTGATCTCATTTTTCAACTTATCGACCTGATACCCGTATCCCTGCTGCCCGAAACCGCCGAAGCAATTTAAGTCTCTTCTTATCTGTGACGCATTGAGCCCCATATCAGAGCTCATCTTTGAAGAAGATACCCGTTGGGTGCCCTTTGCTTCAAGCTCTGAAAGATACCTGTAATACTTTGGCAGACGGTTTATTACTGCTTCAGAAATCTTACTATCGTGCATAATACTCCCTCCTAATCAGTATATTATAACACAACATACGGCACTAAAATCAATACTTTTTACGCTTTTTTACACCCTGTACACATATGACGGTCTGATATAGCATACACTATTTTCTATTTAATGTCTAACAGGCCAAATAACGTTTGACTACCCCATTTATTAATAGTAAGATTATTTTATAATATATTAGCACTGGAGGTTTTTAATATGTCAAAAAGCACTGGTCGTGTATCCGCAGTCGTATTGGGCCTTATATCGGGTATAATAATTTTTATTATTGCGCTTATAGCCGCTATCGGCGTTTTCCTGGGCGGCGGTATTTTCGGCTCCGTCTTTGGTTATGGATATGGCGCTTCAGCATTTGTCGGTATCATCATATTTGTATTCGGCCTTTTAAGTATGCTGGGCGGCAGTCTTGTAAGAAGAAGCCGTATAACCGGAGGCATATTTATGATAATAACATCCATACCGATAATCATATTCTCTATTTCATCGGCATGGCTTGTTGGTTTTATGTATTTCGTACTATTGCTCGGTCTTATGTCTCTGACGGCTTCTATATTGGCATTCATACCATATTCAACAAAATATCTTCAGCAGCGTAATGCAAGCAAGCAACAACAGTATGCACAACCTCAGTACGGACAGCCGCAATACGGGCAGCCGCAGTACCAGCAGCCGCAGTACGGACAGCCGCAGTACGGACAGCCGCAGTATCAGCAGCAGCCACAGTACCAGCAGCCACAGTACAGGCAGCCGCAATATGGGCAGCCACAGGCTCCTCAACAGCCGCAACAGTATCAGCAACCGCAGTACGGACAGCCGCAACCACAGCAGTATCAGCAGCCGCAGACTCCTCCGCAGCCGCAACAGCCGCAGGCTCCTCAACCGGATAATAAAACGGAAAAATGAGAAAACCTGTTTCAGTAGATTTTCATCATATAAAGAGAACCCGCGGGAGGCTTTGCGCCTATTTGATGGGACTTATTTCAGCGTTTATAGGCATGCATATTGCAATAATTGAGGCGCTTACGGTTTTCTCCGGCTCTTGGTTCTTTTCATATACTGACTATGGCAAAGATACAATAAATATAATGATGGCACTCGTTCTAATATTGTCAGCCATTAATATAGTCGGAGCGTTCCTTATTCGTTCGAATCGTATAGCCGGTGGAGTCGTGATGCTCTCAGCAAGCCTGCCGATTCTTATAGTGTCTGTAATAGACCCGGATCTCATGTTCATATTAGGGCCTACTTCGTTTGTTGGTATAATCGCAGCCATTGTTGCATTCATACCTCTGTCTGACAGATTCGTTGCAGAGTATATTGAAAAAGTTCGGTTTCACGAAAATATGAGAGCTTACTTCAATTCGCAGATACCGGACCAGCAAAACACAGCAGTGCCTTCGTATCTGCAAGCACCGGACGGAGAACAAAACCCGTCGGCAGACTGCAGTACACCAGACAACACCGATTGGTAAACAAGCATTAAAGCCTGCATAATTGCAGGCTTTTTTATATACTTTCAGCTTTCCAATATTAAACTGTATGCTACTTAAAATAATCATCTATCTTGGTCGGACCAGCTAGTACATCCCTGCCCACAAACATCGCTCCATCCGGTCTTGTTTTCACAGACCACTTCACAAGCCTTATTCCGCCGTTTTTTATCTCCAGTGCTGTCACGCATCTTGGGTGCACTCCGCTGCCGCAGTTGAAATACCTTGTTTGTCCTGCAGCCGGAAATATAGGCCGGTGAGTATGTCCCGCTACTAGCATAGCCTCGTTCTGCTGCACCCATCTTTGCAGCTTCTTTTCAGTTGATATCTTTTTGTGATAGTTAACGGCTGCACTTGTTGGGTCGGTTATACCAAAAGCCTCCAACGGTCTCCAGACATTACGCACCATAAACCTTGTTAGTCCCCAGGCCTCGTTGTTCCAAAAATCAACCTGGTGTCCATGTATCATCATTATATTATAGCCGCCGTATTCGAGCACAGCAGATTCATAAACCGGCAAGTCTCCGAAAAGCGCTGTATGTTTTTTTTGTCAGCGGGTCGTAATAATAAGAAAAGTTTTTATATATGAAAAGCGCCTTTCGTTTGGTGATATCATGATTTCCGTAAAGCATAACCAGCCGGCCCTGTCTGTGCATCCTGCCCAGTCTCCAGAACACATCCTTGTGAGCAGCGATAACGTCCGTTGCCTTTCTATTCTTCCAAAGCTCGTCGCCGTCGCCCAGCTCTATATAGGTGTAGCCGTCTTTATCATACCTGGTAAGTGCAGCAGAATATATAAGCTGGTTCTTTATAAAAGTGTCCGCTCTTCCTCCGTCCCCTCTGTGAAGGTCGCTCATCAATACGACTTTTGAAGAATCGTCTATTGTATATCTTTTTGCACTGTCATAAAGATAGTCCATTTTGCTTTTTGCATTGAGCAGCAGCTTCATATATTTCCCCCGTTTTACTAATGATACATCTTTTTTGTTTGGCTTTGGTTAAGGTTTTGTTAAATCGCTAAAAAAGAGCGTATCTTTTTCAGATACGCTCTTTGCGCTTTTATCCCCGTGCGTTTCTTGCTCCGTGTGCAAAGTTGGTTATTATTTCTACGACTTTTCCGAATATAGTTATACCCACAAATATCTTTGGCACTATAGACCACCAGTATTCAAACTTCGCAATATCCGTCCATGACATATCCGCATTCGTAAACAGCTCGCTCACAAAGTTCTGGTTCCATATCGCCGCCGGGAGGAAAACCATTATCACAAGTATTATATTTGCTATGTTTATAGCGGCTACGCCAGCTGCAAGCCTAAGCGTATATTTCCCTGACATCAGCCTCAAAGCCTCTTTTATTATATCAAGGCCAATCATAATATCGATGAGTATCAGCATACTGCGGAACACATCAAGATTAAAAATCTGCGTTACGACTATCGGCTGTCCGAAGGTGTATATACCGAATATCTCCGGTGCGATATTCACGATAAGCAGCACTATCACCAGAAATACTATACCGGCTATAGGTTCAGACACCTTTATCCTAGCCTTAGATTTGGGGACTTCAGGAAGGTCTACCGGCTTCCACGTGTCTTTTTTAAGCTCTTCTTTCTTTGAGAACCTCTCGATTATAGCAAACACCAGTGTTACATATGCAAATGCCTGCACCACTCCAGAAACTATGGATGTCAGATATGACCCAAGCGTCATCCAGAAGTTGTCCGGCGGCGAAGATATCAGCCCTACTATAAGCGCAATCGTAATTCCAAAAGCTGTTGCTGCAAGCACTATCTTCAGCACCAGAAAATATATGTCGAACAGCTCCGGTCCTATTAGAAACCGCTTACTCCCTCTGTATTTTGCTGCAAGTGCGCTCGGCCTTCCAAGCTCTATTAGCACCGCTTCAAAGTCTTCCTTTGTCGGGTTCTGTGCTCTTTCATCCAGCATATCTTCGATAAGCCCCCGAAGCTCTGCATCAATGTCCTGTCTCTGATTTTTCGGCAGCCTTCTGGTAACATCGTATACATACCGGTCTATCATGCCGGCAAATCCATTGTTCGTGTTATCCATTTCAATTCACCTCTTTTGTTAAATCATCTATCGTGCCCCTTATATCCTGCCATTCGTCTGTAAGCGCACGGTATACTTTCCTGCCAAAGTCGCTAAGTTTATAATACTTCCTTGGCTTGCTCCCCGAAGTCTCCCATTCGCTTTCTAAAAGCTCTTGCTTTTCCAGCCTTCTCAAAAGCGGATAAAGAGTACCCGGCTCAATCCTCATACCCTTTTCCTGCAGCGATTCGACCAGCGCATAGCCATACTTTGGCTTCTCCAGCTGACTTAGCACACTAAGCGTTATCGTGCCCCGCCGCAGTTCAAGGAACAAGTTTGACGTAATTTCATTATAATCACTCATATTGCCACCTCACAATCGCATTATACTGTATGACATACACTATTGTCAATTATTTATTATTAATTTATTTATAATGTTATAAAAAAAGACCCGCAGATTTTGCAGGCCTTTTCTCATATCTTTTATTTTGCGTTATAATCTACACTGGCAACGCTGTATGTCGTATATGCACCGGCAAGGTTGCGCACCTTCTTGAATCCATTGTTTATGAGTATACGGCATGCTATGTATGCACGGATACCAACAGCGCAATACACAACATAGGATTTAGATTTATCCAGCTCTCCAATACGCTCTCTCAAGCCGTCCACCGGCAGGTTGATACTGCCCGGCAGCGCTCCTTCTCTATACTCCGAAGGAGTACGCACATCAAGGAAAACGGTGTCTTCCGGCAGGTCTTTGAGCTCTGAAAATGTTACGTTGTCCACAACGCCTCTAAGTATATTCTGCGCCGAAAAACCAGCCATATTGACCGGATCTTTACCTGATGAGAACGGTGGTGCATAGCAAAGCTCAAGCTGCTGCAAATCGTCTGTAGTAGCACCGAACCGCAGCGCCGTTGCAATAACGTCTATCCTCTTGTCCACACCGTCATACCCTACGGCCGAAGCTCCATAAACTTTTCCGTCTATCCCAAACATCACTTTCAGGCAAAACTGCGCTCCGCCCGGATAATATCCCGCATGTGAATAAGGATGAAGAACTGTTACTCTGTAGTCTTTGTTTATTTTTTTGCCCATGCCTATAAGCTGCTTCTCTGAAAGCCCTGTGCTTGCCACAGTCATGTCAAAAACTTTTGCAACGCTTGAGCCCTGAGAACCCTTGTATACACGATGCATTCCGCATATGTTGTCCGCAGCCATACGCCCCATTTTGTTTGCCGGTCCGGCAAGAGGTATCATACACTTCTCACCTGTCATGAAGTTAGTCGTCTCCACTACATCGCCGACCGCATATATAAACTCATCACTTGTCTTAAGTGTCTCGTCTACGATTATTCCGCCACGTGCATTCACTTTAAGCCCGGCGTCTTTTGCAAGTTCAAAGTTAGGACGTACACCAACCGACATTATCGCAAAGTCAGCTTCATATTCGCCTTTATCCGTTTTAACGATTATTCCGTCAGCAGTCTCTTCAAACCCTTTCACTCCCTGCCCAAGAGCCAGCTTAATCCCGTTTTCGGTCATGTGCTTGTGCAGTATCTGCGCCATGTCAAAATCCACATTTGCCATAACCTGGTCCATCATGTCTACAAGCGTAACGCTTAGCCCAGCATGGGTCAGGTTCTCCGCCATCTCTACGCCTATGAAACCGCCGCCGACAACAACAGCGCTTTTAGCGCCTTTCTTAGCTTCAACTATCTTGTCCATGTCTGGTATAGTCCACAGCTTCATTACTTTGTCTGAATCAATACCTTCAACGGGTGGCATAATAGGTGTAGAGCCCGGCGAGAGCGCAAGTATGTCATAGCTCTCAGTATATGTCTCGTCATCGCTTTTCACGGTTACCGTTTTTGCCTGCCTGTCTATTTTGACAACTTCGCTCTTTACCCGCACATCCACGTTGAACCTGTCGTTGAACGATTCAGGCGTCTGCAATAAAAGTTCGTCCCTGTCCGTTATGATTCCACCTATGTAATAGGGCAGCCCGCAGTTTGCAAAAGAGATATAGTCCCCTCTTTCAAACATGATTATCTCTGCCTTCTCGTCCAGCCTTCTTAGTCTTGCAGCAAGGCTGGCTCCGCCTGCAACGCCCCCAACTACTATTACCTTCATTCTTGCCTCTTTCCTCAAAACGCCTTCCGGCGTAAAATGTAATCGTTTATTTTTTATCATTCTATCATAAATGACCGATTTTTCAACTTCTATAATGTAAACAAAGTGTGATTTATGATATAGTACTGTTATAGAATTAACGGGGGTTGTTTATGGGCGTAACGATAATAAAAGGCCGCTCTGGAAGCGGTAAAAGCCGATATCTCAAAGAACATATCCGCCACCTTATTAAAAACCCTCTGAAAAACATAATAGTAATTACTGCCGGCTCCCAGACCTTCGAAACAGAGCGCAGCATCATAGAGCGCTGCGGTGTAAACGGGATCCTTGGGCTTCAGGTTCTCAGCATACAGCGCCTTGCATACGCTCTGCTTGAAGGCTCGCAGAAATTCATGACCAATGCAGATAAAGCTGTGGTATGCAAAAAAGCTCTCCTTTCTTTGGTTTCTCCTTTCCATGGCGCTGCAGACACTCCAGATTTTATTAGCTGCCTTTCCAACTTAATGACCCGTCTAAAAGACTACAGTCAAACGCCGGAAAGCCTGCGCAGAATAGAGACACCAGACGAAGCACTTCGTCAAAAATTGAGCGATACCGCCGACGTGCTCGAAAAATACAACGAACTGTGCGGCAGCATGAAAGACACAGGCGATATGTATATGCTTGCGGCTCAGCGTGCAAATAAAACCGATTTACTAAGCGGCGCCCAAGTTGTCATCGACGGTATGGACAGCTACAGCCCGTCTGTTATGCTGCTCATCCAAAAAGTAATCGAGCTGGCAGAGGATGTAATGATCGCTTTCCGCAGTAAAGGCAGCGGCAGCGAACAGGGGCTTTTCTCTTCTGAAGAAGGCGACATGGAACGCTTTATCGAAGCTTCAATAACTGTTAATGTTGAACCAAAGCTAATCGAATTAGATGAGAAAAACCGCCGCTATTCATGCAGCGAACTTGCTCACCTTGAGCAGAACCTATATAGTTACCCATATGAAAAATACACCGATCCCGTTGAAAACATACGCCTTTTCAATGCTAAAGACACAGGCAGCGAAGTAGACATGATAACCGCCGCCATCCTTGGCGAAGCGGCGTCCGGCAGACGTTACAGGGATATGGCAATAGTCGCCGGAAACCTTGGCAGCTATATACCTTCGCTGAAGATGAACCTTGAAAAGAGCGGCATACCATTTTTTATAGATGAGAGGCGTGCGCTCTCTGATAATACTTTTTTCGACTTCCTGCACAAATCGCTGCTTGCAGCAGCTGGTGATGCATTGTACGTTCCAAGCTATGTATTTTCAAGCTACAGTCCGCTGACGGACAAGGAAAAGCATATCCTGCGTAAATATGTGCAGTTCTATTCGTATAAGGGCTGGCATTTCTATAACGAATTCTGGCGTGGTGAAAACGCAAAAACAGCCGAGACTCTAAGGAGCAAAGTCATGCAGCCGCTGCTAAAGCTTACTGATAAGCTAGCCGGTAATACTCATACACAGATAAGAGCTATAAAAGAGTTCCTCTCTTCATCCTCGTCTGAAGAAAAGCTTGAAGAGCTTGCCGTACGTCTTGCAGAAAACGGCATGAATACCCAGCGTGAATACTTAGAACAGGTATCAGGCAGAATAACAGAAGTTCTTGAAGGCATCAGCAGAGTGTTCGGTGATATGAGCATTTCACCTGCGGAGCTTATAGAGCTTATAAAAACAGGCTGCGAAGCAACAAAAATAGCTATAATTCCGCCATCTACCGACGAAGTCGGCATATTCGACATCTCAGTAGCACGTCTTAAAAACATTGATGTGCTCTTCGCCGCAGGTGTCCAGGATGGAGTTTGGCCGTCGAAATCCAGTGATCCCGGTATATTATCCGAATCTGAGCGCCAAACGCTTTATAACAGCGGTATTGACCTTGGCATCACAGACCTAAACGCAGAAAAGCTAAAAGTTTATACGGCGCTCGTCAAACCAAAAGACAGGCTTTATATTAGCTATAACGATGCTTCTGCTCCGTCTGTTCTTATCGACCGAATTAAGCGCATATTCCCGCAAATCAAACAGAGACTGAAATTGCTGTCTGCTCACAGTGCACAGACAATGCGCTCATACTTTCGGCAATCAGCGATTCGCTGAACACAGGCAGCTTTTCTCAACCGCTTATCGAGACCGGCGCGCACCTTATAAAACAGTCCGGTTGGAAACAGCACGCATCAGAAGTGCTTCTGCGGACAAATGCAGCTCTTTCTTTGGAAGAAGACACTGCCGTAGAGTTGTACGGCGGAATAAAATGCTCCGCCACACGTATAGAGAAATATTACGAATGCCCGTTTGCGCACTTCATGTCACGTGGCATAAAAGCCCAGCCATACAGAGAATATGTTGGTGACTCTATGGACACAGGCTCCTTTTTGCACCTGGCTCTCGATATCTTCGCAAAGCGGCTTATAGACAGCGGCTCAGATATAAAACGAATTTCAGAGAAACAGACAGCACTAGAAATGGAGCTTGCCGCCGACAGCGCAGCCAGGGAATATGACAACGCCAAACTGATTGAAGACGATCGCTTCTCGTCCGTATATCCGCTGCTGAAAGACGAGCTTATACGCACAGCACAGAAGATACGCACCCACTTTATAAACACCCGGGCAAGTATCTATTCCAGCGAGCAGGTGTTCTCCGACTATACCGTGAATACAATATTTGGCGACATCACTATCACAGGCAAGATAGACAGGATAGACTCCGCAGGCTCATACTTCAGGGTAGTGGATTATAAATCTTCCTCTAAGACTTTCTCGCTGAGTGATTTTGCCAGCGGCACATCCATACAGCTCCCCGTATACATAGGAGCAGCAAAACGGCTGCTGGAAAAGGAAGGCTCCGCTTTACAGCCGGCAGGCGGTTATTATATGAGAATAGGCGAAGGCTATGCAGAGACACAAGGAGACCTGCAGCAAGATGCAAGACTGCTCGGAATATCTCTTAACGACACGGAAGTCCTGCGTAGCTTCAGCGACTTGAACGAAAATGGCAGCTTCGTCTCCATAGATCAGCGCATAACAAGCAAGGGCGAACTGCACGGCACATCAAAGAACAAGTTTTTTACACAGAATGAACTTGTAAATCTGCTGCAATACACCGACGGTATGATACGCAAAGCAGCCGAAGGCATATACAGCGGAAAGACAGACATATCGCCTGTAGATGAAGAATCCGGTATAGATGTTTGCCGCTACTGCGAATACAAATCCGTCTGTCAGAAGGACGAAGGCTACAATGAAAACAAGTCAAGGCAGGCTGAGCCGCTGGAAAAGTCTGATCTGGAGGAGTCGGTATGAGCGAAAGAATATTCAACGAACGCCAGCAGCAGGCGATAGACTCAAGAGGAAACAGCATAGTTGTATCCGCAGCAGCAGGAAGCGGAAAAACGAGTGTTTTGACAGAACGTGTCCTTGGACTCATCGAGCAGGGTGAAGACATAGAGCGCATGCTCATAGTCACGTTTACCAACCTTGCCGCCAGCGAGATGAAAGAGAGGATATACGCACGCCTAAACCAGGCCGCTATAGATAAAAAGCAGCCCAGACTGGCAGTCCAGGCAGAAAAGAGCATATTCTCCGACATCAGCACTATTCACGTCTTCTGCAACAGCCTTATCCGGGACAACTTCGAATACGCCGGAGTTTCGCCCACATTCTCGCTCGCCAGCGATGCCGACACGGCGCTTCTAAAACAGCGTGCACTAGACAGTACAGTCGAATCTCTGGAGGACAAGACCGGCAGTTTCTTTAAACGCTATGCGCCAAGGGCAAATACAAACGGTATAAAAAGCATTGTGCTTAAAATATACAGCCGCATCATAAGCACGTCCGACCCGGCAGGCTGGCTTAGCAGTGCTCAGAACAGCTTTGAGTCGGACGAATTCATTTACGTACTCTTCGAAGAATTTAAAGCCCTTCTTTGCTCCGCAGCGCAGCAGGCTTCCGAGTTTTTAATCCAGCGCAGCTATGCCTGGGAACAGAAAGGTTTTCACAAAGAGGCTGCTCAGAGCGAGAACGAGCGCATAGAGCTGCTACGCAAGGTGGACACGGCGGATATTAGAAACGTGTTTATTCCTCAGTTGCCATTGGCCGAACGTTTCAGCGGTGCTCCTTACGGCGAGGTAAGCCGGCTTACAAACAAAGCAAACAAATGTTTCGAATATTTTTATAAGTACTCCGGAGACTTCTTTGATATAGTCAAAAAGCAGCAGACTGAAGCAGGATACGATGGCAGTATATTCATAGAGCTGACAGCGCAGTTCATGAAAACATACGCAAGGCTAAAGCGTGAAAAGAACGTACTCGACCACGACGATTCGCTCCACTTTGCCAACAAGGCGTTAAGAGATGAGAACATCGCAACGCGATATCAGCAAAGATACTCGCATGTTTTCGTTGACGAATATCAGGATATCAATAATGTACAGCACACTATAATCAGCCGAATTAAAAGTGCGGACAACGACTTCTTCGTCGGAGACGTAAAGCAATGCATATATATGTTCAGGGAGTCTAACCCGGATCTTTTTATAAAACGATGTAAAGAGCTTGAGGGCAGCGGACTTATCGAGATGAACACAAACTACCGCAGCGCACCTGCCGTGATAGATTTCATAAACGCAGTAATGCACAATATGATGACAGAAAAAATCGGAGGTGTCAGCTACACAGGCGGGCACAGGCTAAGCGCAGGCAAGAGCGGCGACGGAAGCATCAAGATATGCCTGCCGCAGAGCAGCACGCCTGCAAATACCGAAGCGCAGGCTATTGCCGCCAACATACAGGAACTAATCAAGGACGGTTACCGCTACGGCGACATATCCATACTGCGTCCCGAAGTTTCGGGTGGCGGCGCAGCTATTGTTAAAATACTTTCGGACATGGGCATACCCGTCTCCAGCGGTTTTAATACATCCGACCCTGCGTTCAGTGATGTTGCCGTATACGTAAATCTTTTAAAAGTCATAGAAGGAAGCGCAGATGACGTTGCTCTTCTTTCTGTTATGCGCTATCCTTCGTTCGGATTTGTTGAGCCGGAGTTTGCTCAGATTCGTATATCCGCAGATAAAAACCTTCGAACATTCGAAGAAGCGCTGCTCGCCTTCAAGGAAGATTCAGCACTCGGCAAAAAAATAAGCTTTTTCTTTGAAAAGATAAATTTCTACCGCCTGCTTTCAGATTCACTTAGCCTGCCGGACTTTTTGATGCGTCTGCGGCACGAAGCGCTATTCGACGAATATGCAGCTACTGCACCGTCGGGCAGCGACCGTACAAGCGCTCTTTTGTCGTTTATTAACAGCGCAGGAGCAATGACTCACATCAGCAGCGTTATAGAAGTCGCTGACCGTATCATGAGCAACCTGGAAAAAGGAGCCGCAAACGACTCAGACGCAGTTTTCTTCACCACAATACATAAATCAAAAGGCCTCGAATTTCCGGCAGTCATACTTTCCGGCATGCAGAAAAGAATCAACCAAAGCGACGCACAAAACACAGTCCTTATTGGCAGAAAGCTCGGGCTTGCTCTAGATATAAGCGACACCGATACGCACATTAAAACGCCTACGCTCCACAAAAAAATAGTCTCAGAAGAGATGAGAAACGAGAAGATCTGTGAAACTGTGCGGCTGCTTTACGTCGGTATGACACGTGCACAGGAGCGGCTAATAATCTGCGGAGCAATTAATAAACCCAGTAAAAAGTGGGAAGAGCCAAAGCCGGAAAACTGGCAACTTGATGCAACAAGCTATTTAGACCTGATAATGCCGGCTGTCTATATGATGAAAGGCAGCGCGCCGGAAATCGAAAGCTGCGAATATGAAGACCATAGTGTATCCAGGCAGGATAAGTCAAGGCTTCTATACGAGTTCTTTACGCAGGCAGAGGCAATCATGCTTCCTAAAGAACCGAGCGCATATCATCCCAAAGAACGCATACCGTCTAAGCTCAGTGTTTCTGCGATAAAGAGACAACAGACGGATGAAGACTACACACCGGCATATCTGCCCACCGGCAACGGTGAACTTGCCGCCCGTCGTGGTACTCTGCTTCATATGGTGCTGCAGAAAATAGGTCTAAGCGAAAAGACACCTGCTGAAGTCTCAGAATTTATTGATACACTTATAAAAGAAGGTCTGGCCGATAAAGAGCTGGCAGCGCAAATAGACCCCGGCGCTATAAGCCGGTTTCTTTCCAGCAGCGCTGCCAAGAGTGCAGCCGCTTCAGATAAATGTCTTTTTGAAGCGCCGTTCTGTTTAAAGCTCTCTGCAAACGAAGCAGGAATAGCAGACTCTGATGAGCTTGTAATTATACAAGGAGTTATAGACCTGTGTTTCATCGAAGATAAAGCTTGGGTAATAATAGACTATAAGTCGGATAAAATCACAGAAGAAACCGCAAAGCAGGCAGCACAGAAATATAAAATCCAGTTAGAGCTGTATTCAAAGGCACTTTCATCAATAACAGGTCTGCCGGTAAAAGAGAAGGCTATTTACTTCCTTGAAACAGGACAACAAATTAACATATAAAAAAGCTGTCCACGATATGTTCATGAACAGCCGTTTTTCTATTTCATTTATGCACTGCAAACCGTTGTTAAATCCGTATTAAATCCACATGGGGTTGAGCTTTATCCACAAATTTATACACCATATCCACATGTCCGGCAACTACAGGATTTTTCTATCCACGACATATACCCGTAAACTTACCGGTGCAGGCACGAGCTATTCAACCACTATGGTCATGTCTCTTGTTTTGTCCACTTCGCCGCCTTCCCAGTCCCGAGCGTACTCCAGTGTTATCTTGGTTTCGCCTTTTTTAAGCGCTTCTATTGTTATCGTAGCCATTCCCCCGCTGCCTTCTGCATCGGAGTCCTCTGGTTCATAATCGTTGCTGACCAGCTTTAATATCTCTTCGTCCTCTATATAAACCTGCCATGAATAACCGGTCGTCATATTAGCTTCCAGACTGAATCCAAAAGTGCTCCCCTTTGTAACTGTAAGAGTGCTGGGAAGCGAATCAACATCGCCGGAGCTACCCATCTGCATTACTGTGTCGCCCTTTTCGCCCAGCTGCATAACACAGCCCGTAAAAATAGTTATGCCCAATAGAACGATCATTATCAGAAACAGAATAGTCCTTTTCATATGATACCTCCAAAACATTTGATATGCCGATAAATATATTTTACATCCTAACCGTAATAATTGCAAAATTAATGTGACTAAAGAGTTATCGCTTATGTTATAATAATTTATATAATTTCGCTACGGAGGATATGCAAAATGATAATAATGACCACTGAAAACCTTGGCAAAGAATTTGAACCGCTAGGCCTTGTAAGAGGATCTATGATACAGAGCAAACACATAGGCAAAGATATGATGGCCAGTTTTAAAACACTGGTCGGCGGAGAGCTGAAAGCCTATACTCAGATGATGGAAGAATCAAGAGAGCAGGCAATCAGCCGTATGGTCAAACAGGCGGAAGCGCTTGGTGCTGATGCGGTAATAGGCATGAGATTCTCATCAAGCTCGGTAATGCAGGGCGCTGCCGAAGTCACATGCTACGGCACAGCAATAAAATATAAGTAATAAAGAATAAAGGAAAAGACTAATGAAACGGCCAAAGAGCAGATACGTTAAAATAGCCATAACAGTGGTTATTTCTGCTGCAATACTATATGCCGTAATATCTATAATCGACAACATCGGCCTTGTCTGGGAAAGCGTCGGCGATGCTTTTTCGTTTATAAAAAGAATACTCAGCCCAGTTATCATCGGCTTTGTAGTCGCTTTTTTGCTCCACCGACCTTCTGACTTCTTTGCAAGGTTACTTCAGAAAAGCAAATTTTTCAAAAAACGTCAAAGGCTATCGGTAATACTTGGCGTTTTTATAACGTTTATACTATTCCTTGCTCTGCTTGCAGCTTTTCTATATCTTTTGATACCAAGCTTCATCGATAGTATAAAGTCCTTAAGCGTAGACGTCCCAAAATACGCAGATGACGTATACACGTGGACTTTGGACACAGCAAAAGCCCCGGTAATCTCCAGCATACTCGATTTTCTGGGCGTCAAGATCCCGGATTCACAGTCTATAAGCGAGCTAATCGTCGAATACTGGACAGAGCTTACAGCGCTTTTGCAGTCCGCTACGGCCACAGCTTTCGGATTCGTGCTGGATGTCGGCAGATTCTTATACGACTTTGTGCTCGGCATGTTCTTTACCGTATACATGCTTTTGTATAAACGGCATATAAAAGAACAGGTTAAGACCTTGGGCAAATCCGTCTTCAAAGGCTTCTACTATAAGCTTGCCTTCACATACAAAGTCGCCGATGACATGTTCTATAAGTTTATTGCCGGTAAAGGAATATGCTCTATAGCAATAGGTATCGCAACGTTCATTATCTGCGCCATAATGGGTTTCAAATACGTACCACTTATAAGCATTATAGTAGCTGTTACAAACATGGTTCCTACTTTTGGTCCGTTTATAGGCGCCATACCTGCGACGATTCTGGCGCTGATGACCTCACCCATCTACGGCCTCTATATGATAATAATAATCATAGCTCTGCAGATAGTTGAAGGAAATATAATAGCGCCGAGAATCCTCGGAAGCGCCCTTGGGCTTAACGGCTTCTGGATAATATTCTCTATAATCATAATGGGCGCTCTGTTCGGGATAGTCGGCATGCTGGTCGCCGCTCCGCTGTTCGGACTGATACGCATACTCCTTAAAAACTGGGTAATAATAAGAAACAAGGATTATGAAAAGCTTACTCCCGAAGAGGAATATGCAGCAAGCTTACAGCGGTATAAACAATGGACTGCAAAAAAAAACCAAAAAAGATAAAACCAAGGAGAAAAAAAATGCAAAACTTTAGGTTTCAAAATTCAACAGAGATAATCTTTGGCAGAGACACACAGAAAGAAACGGGACAGGAAGTAAAAAAATATGGCACAAAAGCTCTTCTGCACTTCGGAAGCGACAGAATCAAAAAGAATGACCTATTTGATGAAATAACATCTTCGCTAAAAGAAGCAGGAGTAGAATATATCGAACTTGGCGGAGTCGAGCCAAACCCACGCATCGGGCTTGTACGTGAAGGTGTCGAGCTGTGCCGCCAAAACGGTATAGACTTCATACTCCCAATCGGTGGAGGCAGCGCAATAGACTCAGCCAAAGCTATTGCTTCTGGTTTCTACTACAACGGCGATGTATGGGACTTCTTTAACGGTAAAGCACAGGTGACGGACTCTCTGCCTCTCGGAGTAGTGCTAACTATTCCTGCTGCCGGAAGCGAATCAAGCGACAGCGGCGTTATCTCAAATCCGCAAACAAAAGAAAAAATACCTTTCGGTCATCCGGGACTTCGCCCCAGGTTCGCTATAATGAATCCTGAACTGACTTATTCACTGCCAGCCTACCAAACGGCCTGCGGCGCTGCGGATATCATGGCACATGTTATGGAGCGCTATTTTACAAACGTGAAAGACGTGGACTTTACTGACCGTCTGTGCGAAGCGACTCTTAAAGCGATGATACATAATACGCCCAAAGCCATAGCCGATCCGTATGACTACGCCGCCAGAAGCGAAGTGATGTGGGCAGGCACAGTAGCCCACAACGACCTGCTCGGCACAGGCAGACAAGCTGACTGGGCTTCCCACGCTATAGAACACGAGTTCTCTGCATATAACGACGTAGCTCATGGTGCAGGGCTTGCCGTCATTTTCCCGGCCTATCTAAAATACGTACATAAGCATGACCTTGACCGTATGGTTCAGTTTGCAGTCCGCGTTATGGGTGTAGACCAGTCTTTCAGTGACCCTGAAGGCACAGCGCTTGAAGGCATAAAACGCCTAAAAGAATTCTTTTGCTCCATCGGCCTTCCAACCAGCCTTAAGGCGATTAACGTACCCGACGATGTGCTTGACTACATAGCAGAGCACACTTACAAATCAGAAAGCAATGTGATCGGTTCGTTCGTTAAGCTTGGGACAAAAGACATAAGAAACATTCTTGAACTTGCTAAATAATATACTAAAAGCGCTTTTCCACAACTGGAAAAGCGCTTTTTTATACTTTTATCGCACTAAAAAAGCCACCTTAAACAAAGCAGCTAATCTATTAAAAGCAAAATCTTATCCTCTAACCAGATAGTTAAGAAGAAGATTTAAATCTTCGGGCTCGGATACCAGCAGTTCAAGTTCATCTATCTTTGCTTCAGAAAACATCTGCGTCAGCATAATGTACTGGCATAGGGTAGATTTAAGATTGAGTCTGTCACCTTCTGAAGTCACCAATTCAACTTTGCCTTTAACATCTTTGAGCACTTCGAAAAACTTCTGTGGTTCTGTGATGTTTTTAATCTTCATGTTGTATTTCCCCCTTTTATTATTAGCCTTTTGGCCTACTTAAATATACCACAATAAGCTTTGTTATGTCAATGCGGCAGGGAGCTTAAAAAACGCAGTATCAAGGCGTTTTTAGCCCCAGTATCCCGGCGTATTTTTTGTTTTTTGAAGACAGCTCTTTTTCACCGAGGCTCAGCTCTTTTCCTTCTGCTTTTCTGATATACGTATACAAAACGCTGCTGAGTCCCTCTGCAAGGTTGTGCTTGTCGTGCACTGCAATATCCAGTCTCTCTCTTACCGTTGAAATGTTCTTTGGATCAGCCAGAAGCGATGCTATTGCAAAGGTGTTGATTGCATATCCCGCTTTTGCCCGCAATAGCAGTTTTGCCGCCATCTCGAAACGCCCCATATGCATATAGGCCCACGCTATTTTCTCGCTGATATACCATGTGTTACGTTTTCTGTCCCTTAGCGTATCAGAAACCTTCTTTGCACCATCAAGAATTTTTATAGCTTTTTGCGCATAACGCTCGGATTTCTCTTTGTCTGCTTCAATCATCAGTACAAACGCAATATCGCAGTACATAGCGCCGATATGATAGAGTTTTTTTATAGGTGAATTTGTCCACTTCTTTTCCTGTGCAGCCAGCTTCTTTATATTCAGCGTACCATCAAGCTGCATATCGCATTCGGCCGCAAAGCTTCGCTTTAAGTGCACCCGTGCACTCTCAAGGTTCAGCTTGTCTATCTTGTCTATTTTCACATCCGGCTTTTGTCCTGTAAGTTTAGCAAGGTAATATTCATGTATCGGCAGATTTGTATCTTCATGATAGTATTTGCCCAGCACAAAAAGCGCTTTTGCATATTCCCTTAAGTTCTCCTTCTTTTTCTCCTCGTCGTTTAAGTTTTCATAAAGCATCAGCGCCTGGACGAGATGCTCTTCGCCCACCTGCCTTATTTCACGCAGCAGGCTTGCCTCAGCCTTGCCGTAAGATTTCTTTGCGAACAGCAGATAAGGCGCCTGTTTTTCTATTATCAGCTTTCCTTTGCGGTAGTGGTTCTTTATGCTGTCGGGGTTCATCTCTATTGCTCTGCTCAGCCACTCGTTCGCATTTTCTATCTCGTGCTCTAAGTTTTCATCCCGTCTCTCACCCGGGCGCATAAGCTCGTGAACATTAGAATAATACCTGTATGCAAGCGCTGTAGCAAACCTTGCACTCTTTGGTTCGATCTCATATCCACGTTTAAAGAACGCAATGCTGTATTTCCTGTACTTTGCTTTCTTCTCAAGCTCTTTTATATCCTTCGCAGGAGTCAGCAACGAAACTGCCATCTTGCTGCACGACATTCCCAAGTCGTATAGGATATCCGCATCGTTCCAAATATAGGGGTTTTGGTCCGCTTCGCTCAACGGAGCAAACATCATGCACACAGCGTTATACTCTTTTCTGCTCATCAGCTCTTCTATCTTTATCTGCCTCTGTGCAGCCGCTGTTATGTCTTCTTTTTCAGGCAGTATATAAACCACAGGAGGCAGCCCCCGCTCATCCGAGGTTTTGTAGATATCGCTTATTTTCTTTAACTGTCTTGATACATACCTGCTGGTTATATCAAGCTTTTTCGAATCGCCAAGCTCAAAGAGTATTCTGTCTTTAAGTATGTCGGTTTTCTCTATTTTTATGCTGTAAGCATGTGCATTTTCGTTTTCTCTGCCTGCAAAAAAAGCGATGCATTCTTTTTGCTTCTCCAGCATCTTTTTATATCCTGGAAAAGCCTTTATAAAATGCTCGAAATATCTTCCTGAAAGCTTATATGTTTTCCCTTTGAACCCAGGGTCGAAAAAAGTGATTACAAGACTCATCTTATCCTCCTGTTATTAGGGTAGATGTCTAATTTCATTTTAGCATTAATGGTTTATATTGGCAAACATAAGCCTCAAATAAAACTTAATGTGAAATATTCATTCCTTTGTATTTTTGTGCTCTTTGGTATATAATTCTATCTAAGAAGTTTTAGGAGACAATATATGAAATACTCAGTTATCGTTCCGGTTTTCAACGAGCAGGAAGTCCTCCCTCTCTCATACGCAAGAATAAAAAAGGCGATGGGGTCTTTTAGCAGTTATGAGATAATATTCGTGGACGACGGTTCCCGTGACGATACACTCGAGCAATTAAGACAGATAGCGAAAGAAGACCAGAACGTAAAGGTAATAAGCTTCTCTCGGAACTTTGGCCATCAGGAAGCTGTTTCGGCAGGAATGGCTAAAAGCTCCGGCGACGCTGTAATAATCATCGACTGCGACCTTCAGGACCCGCCCGAAGTGATTCCTCAGATGATTGAAAAATGGAAGGCAGGTGCAGATATAGTCTATGGCAGGCGTATAAAACGCAAGGGCGAAAGCGTCTTTAAAAAGCTGACGGCCTGGGTCTATTACCGGCTTATCCGTGCGCTGGGCGGTCAGTACATTCCGCCGAATACCGGCGACTTCCGGCTTATCGACAGGCGTGTCTGCGATGTTCTCAACTCAATGCCGGAGCGCAACAGATTTCTTCGCGGCATGTCGGCATGGTCCGGCTTCAACGCAGAGCCTTTGGATTTTGTACGTGAAGAACGTGTTGCCGGACAAACAAAATATTCACTGAAAAAGATGTTAAAGCTAGCCGGTGACGGTGCAGTCTCGTTCTCTAACAAGCCCTTAAAAGCGCCGCTTATACTCGGCATTTTCTTTGGGTTTGTTTCTTTTGCCTACCTCATTATAGCTATAATACTATGTGCTCTTGGGATAATGGCGCTAATGCATGTGTTGTTTGCAGCCGTTTTCCTGCTAATATCTATGATGTTTTTATGTCTTGGCATATTCGGTCTCTACCTTGGCAGAATATACGACGAATCAAAGCAGCGCCCAATATATATAATAAACGAACAAATAAACTTTTGATTATAAATTTGTACTAAGTGAAAGAAAGGAAAAACTATGATAGACGAAAGATTGAAAAAATTATGCAATTCACTTGTAAATTACTCTATGAAGGTCAAGAAGGGTGAAAAGGTCCTCATAGAGAACTTCGACTGTCCGGCAGAGCTCTCAGCCCAGCTTATCAAAGAAGTGTATGCGGCCGGCGGCCTACCCTATAGTGTAATTCGGCAGGAGAAAATACAGCGCGCGCTATTAATGAGTGCAACAAAAGAGCAGATCGAAGATATGGCACGCTATGATTCTATGAGAATGCAGGACATGGATGCATATGTTGCTTTCCGCGGCAAAGAAAACACAAGCGAACTAGGCGACGTAGCTGAAGACAACCTTAATCTCTACAGCTCGCTATACTCTAAGAAAGTGCATCACGATATACGTGTGGGCAAAACAAAGTGGGTGGTCCTTAGGTTCCCTAACGGTTCTATGGCGCAGCTTGCCGGGATGAGTACAGAGCAGTTCGAAGATTTCTATTTCAACGTATGCAACCTCGACTATTCCAAGATGGACAGGGCAATGGACTCTATGAAAAAACTGCTTGAGTCTACCGACAAAGTCCGAATCGTTGCAAAAGACACCGACATCTCTTTTTCCATTAAAGACATGCCTGCTATAAAGTGCTCCGGACACCTAAACGTCCCGGACGGTGAAATTTATACAGCCCCGATAAAGAACAGCGTGAACGGCGTAATAACATACAACACACCGTCGCTGTATCAAGGTTTCAAGTTCGAGAATATCAACTTCGAGTTCAAAGACGGCAAGATAATAAAAGCTGCTTCCAACGATACAGCCCGCATGAACAAAATACTCGACACAGACGAAGGAGCAAGATATATCGGCGAATTTGCACTTGGTGTAAACCCGTATATCAAAGACCCGATGTGTGATACTCTTTTTGACGAGAAGATAGCCGGCTCGATTCACTTTACACCCGGCGCTAGCTATGACGATGCGTACAACGGCAATGACAGTGCAGTACACTGGGATATAGTACAGATACAAAGGCCGGAATACGGCGGCGGCGAGATATACTTCGACGATAAACTTATAAGAAAAGACGGAGTATTTCTCGGCGAGCTCGACGTTCTGAACGAGGAAAACTTGAAATAGTCTAAGCACAGACGATCAAAGGAACCTGACTCCTGTTAGGTTCCTTTTTTGCTTTAGACACTCACCCAATGTTTATTTTCTCATTAAAAAGGTTTATAATTAAATATATTCATAAAACTTCTGACTTTTTAATTACAACCTACGTAGTATAGTGTAAAGAATACTTTTTGAAGCGGCCGCAGACAAAAATCTATTATAGACCGGAGGAGAAAGCGTTTTGTGTGATGCAAAGCTTGTTTCTGGGATGCTTAGCGGTGATATCTTCGCAGCCGAAAAGCTTATAAAAAAATATAAAAAAGAGCTGCTTGGGTTTTGCTATACAAAGCTTCTAAGTCCACAGCTCGCCGAAGACTGTTATCAGGAAACATGGGAAAAGACTTTTCGCAGTCTTAGCGCATTCGACCAGAGCCTCAGCTTCCGGGCGTGGATATTCACGATCTGCCGCAACACGGTATATGACGAGCTAAGAAAATCAAAGGCAGCTTCCCGTGGTGGAAGTGAAAAACACTCGCTCGACATAGAATATTATGAAACGCTGCTCAGTATGCAGCAGACCACTGAACAGCTAGCTGTTGGCAGGGAACAGCGCAAAGAGCTGCTGGGCGCAGTATACTCGCTGCCGGACAAGTATAAAGACATAGTGATGCTGCGATACTTTCACTCAAAAACGTTCGGCGAGGTATCCGAGCTTTTGAATGTCCCCGAAAGCACGGTGAAATACCGGCTTGACAAAGCAGTTAAACTGCTGAAAAAGAAACTGGGGGATGCTTGGTATGAATAACATTAAAATGAACAAGATAGAAAGCGCACTCAAAACCCTTGCCCTTGACGAGCGCACATTTGAAAAGGACACAAAAGCCGATTACAGAATCCTCGATAGTTATAAGGAGGTTGTTATGAATAATCAGAAAGATACAAATAAAAAAGGTTGGAGCATAAAGCATACATTTGCCCTCATTGGTACAGTTATGGCAGCTGCTCTCATCGTAGGAGCACTGGGGCTTGCCGGAGTATTCACACCGAGCAGCCAGACATCTGCATACGTAGCAATGGAGATAAATCCGGGAGTTGTGCTGGAAATTGACCGGCAGGAAAACGTTAAATCTGTTGCTTTTGCCAACGAAGATGCAAAAGAGCTCCTTTCCGGAGTAGAGCTTACAGGCTCTAATTCAATAAGCGCACTTGGCACGATATGCGCACTTGCCCAGCGTGAAGGATATTTGGGAGAATCCATGCCGAATAAAATAACACTGATACGGTTCTCCGATAAAAACGACAAAGAGAAGTATTACGCTGATGCTAAGTCAAAAATTGAAGAAGTCCTTGGGTTCAGCATAAATCTTAATACCGATAACGGCAGTTTAAAAGAAGGCAGTGAATATATTAAATTCAAACAGGACCAGCCAGAGCCTACACAAAATGCTGAGGAAACACCTGAGTCGACAGCTGCTGCTTCACCGACTGCCTCTCCTGCACCTCCTCCGCCTTCGCCTTCACCCAGCCCGACGGCATCTCCTCTGCCAGAGGCTGACCACGCAGGCACCGGCGACGTAATGTTCGATATATATGACACTGAGGCAATGGCCGATGTAACTAACGACGGCATGGATGACACCATTAGCTTTACCGCAGGTGAATCGTCATCCATACTGACTGTCAATGGAGTAGCCTATACTATAAATCAGTATAAGCTTGCACAGAAGTTCGCAATAACCGACGTAGACATATCAGACAGCTGGTTGGAGATCGCCTTCTGTGACATAGATGACCCACCGGAACACGACCTCGATATTCCGTTCACATATTATTACTGGTTCGACGGTTCAAACTTTATTGAGTGCGGAAGCTTCTGGGATATGGGCTGGGACGGCTCCTACAGGTCAGGCTTCAACGCTAATGACCATATGGACGGCCATGGTATGATAATGTCGCTCGACAGATCGCCCAACTTCACAGATGTATGGTATATGGCGCACTGGACTCTTAACGGCTCTAACAGGCAGAAAAAAGAAGATCTGTATGCAACCGTTCCGATCAATACTGTTCCTCCGCTAACATTGGAAGAGCCTTGTCTGTTGCTATCAAGGATAGATCTTGATTATTTTGATACACCGTACAATTCTATGTGGGATCATGCAAGCTGGCCACATTCCGACGGCAGAGTGATAGACCCCGGCGGAACGGGTGACGTAGTTATAATTGCACAGCCCGGCGAAACACTCGAAGTTATAAAGGTATATGGCAAGCGATGGTTTAAGCTTAAAACAAGCGATGGATACTCCGGCTGGATAAGGGTGGTAAACTATGAAGTAAGCGGCTATGACGATGTTATGTACATAGACGCCTGGGACATTTTCGAAGACTTATTTGTAGCCGGATAAAAACTGCAATATAAAGGGGCTGTATGCCAGCCCCTTTATGTATCAAATTATATCGACTCAACACTCTATAGTGTCTGATTGAGTTCGATAACCTCTCCGTCCGGGCCTGCGAAATTGATATACTTCACACCATTTTCAAAAATCATGGGCAGATGAACGGGCTTTTCAGTTTCGAATTCAATTCCCTTTTTCTCTAGACAAATCTGCATTAACCCTATGTCATCAACATCCAGAGCTATGTGTGCAACCACCCCGTCTGCACTTCTCTTTTCGTGCGAAGGCTGCTCTACCAACTCCAGAACGCACGATCCAAGACGTACAAAAGCCACCTTAACGACACCCTCGTCCGTATCTATGTCTGTCTCAAAAAAGCACTCGAAACACAACACATCTTTATAAAACTCTTTAGACTTTACTATGTCCTGTACAAACACGCCTATATGCGCAAGCCCTTTTATCGCTTCACAACTACACCCATGCTTTCCGCAGCTCATAAAATATACCTCCGAAATTTATTATACTAATTATACATTATGCACTAGCCAATTTCCATGGCCTTTGCAATTAAAACATTTACCCTTTATGCTTTCAGCTCCTCCATTAGCTTTGCATGCCTTTCCTTTGTTTCAGCTATGAATTTTTTAAACAGAGGATAGTCTTCCTGTTTACAATCGGGCAGTGGCGGGCGGCAGTAACCTCCCGGCAGCCCGCAGGCGTTGATAAGGCCGACTACATATGAAAACCAGCTTCTATTTCCCATGACAGCAAAAAGCTCATACTCAAGCTCAGCTACCTTTGCCGCTTTTTTAAACTCACCTTTTTGCATAAACGCAAGAAAATCTTTCTCGATCCAAGGCATGAAGCTTGCATAACTCGAGACATATCCTGTGGCACCATGCAGCGCAAACGGCATGAACTGCAGCATGCTTCCGCCGCCGAATACAGCAAGCCTTCCCCTATATCTTGTGATTATCTTCCTGCCAAAGTCTATATTCCCTGTTGCGAATTTAACACCGAGGATATTTGGCTCTTCCACTATTTCGTCCCACATCTCTATGTCTTCCGGCATAACTTCATCATGGTATATCACCAGCGGTATATCGTGTTTTTTCGCCACGTCTTTATAATGGATGATGCACATATCTCTGTGTGTCCTGTAGTATGGCGCAGTCATAAGCAGCGCATCCACGCCTTCGCTCAGGCATATATCTGCCAGCCTGTTCGAAACTGCTGTCGATGTATGTGCACATGCACCAAGCACAAAACTGTCTTTATATTCTTTGCACTCCTCGACTATTGTTCTTACTATCATCCTGTGCTCTTGTTCACTCAAGACATAGCATTGCCCTGTAGAACCGGCCGCAATAAAGCATCTTAATCCATTTCCAAGATAAAACCGCATAAGGTTCCGCAAAGCCTCATAGTCAACATCAAGGTTCTTCTTGAACGGCGTCGTTACAGGTATGATAGTACCCGTTAGTTTTTCTCCAAGTTCACTTACGCTAAGCATTTTAATCCTCCTCTTCATTATAAGTCATAGCTTACGAATTGAATTCTTTCAGCGCTTCAAACATAGCAATAAGATTATTAACAGGCGTCTTTGCCTGAATGTTGTGTACTGTAGCAAACACAAATCCGCCGCCTTTCGAGAAAACTTCACACATGCGAAGTGTCTCATCCCGAACCTGCTGCGACGTCCCGAAGGGCAGCGTATTCTGGGTATCTATACCACCTCCCCAGAATACGATGTCTTTTCCATACTTCTTTTTCAAAGAAATCGCTTCCATTCCCTGCGCCGACCATTGTACAGGGTTTATAATGTCAAACCCTGCTTCTATTATATCGCTCATCAGCGGCTCAATTGCTCCGCAGCTGTGCTTAAATGTCTTCCACGAAGTATGCGTATGTATCCAGTTGTTCACCTTTTTATAGTATGGGCTGTATAGCTCCCTGAACGTTTCCGGGCTGCACATAGGCGCACGCTGGGCTCCAAAGTCGGTACCGCATACAAATGCAACGCTTATACTATCACCCACCACCTCATATATCTTTTCAAGGTTATAAAGCGCAATCCCTATCTGTCTGTCAAATATCTTCCTTAAATGGTCCTGCCTTATTACCGTTGACACATACCATTCCTCAACGCTTCGTATGCCTTTCGGATTGGTCATACCCGGCCCCGGAACAAGTGCAATGTCTCCAAGCCCCGTCCCGCCGAAATTCCCGCAAAGGGCATAATCGCTGTCTTTATATTCATAGGCAAGCGCACGGTAATGATCAAGATCCTGCTGCTCTATCTGTCCGAATTCTTCAAGGTTGTCTTCCGGCCTAAGGTCGTCTTCATCAAACCCTGAATCTCTCGGCACAGAGTCAAAGAAAAAGCCGGAATCCGGCATCGCCATAGAAGGCGGAAAGTTCGTATCACCTTTGGCGTAAAGATATGTCTTGTCTCCCTGTTTTTTTGTAACGAACTTACCGGGAACCAGAACTTTCTGTCCCCATTGTGTTAAAAACTCTTTCCAGTCCTTGTTTTCAAACCCGAACATATTCATCCTGCCCCAAAACGGCACAGTATCGCAACCTACAGCCTCTCTTAAGTCGTCCTCTACCATGCCAAGCATCTGGAAAGGTTCGATAACCTTTGGCAGCCTTTTTTCAAGTCCGTAACCTTGTCTTAATTTTTCAAGTGTACTGATGTGAATACCGGAAGTTGGCGTCCCTCCCATATCAAGAGGCACTTTCCCCTGTCGAAACGAGAGAGCATCCGATACTTTTTGTTTTGAGTTCAAAGCCTTCTCCTCCCTGATATTTTTTTGGATAATGTTCAGTTATACGCATTTACCCATAATACTTTCGACAACATTTTCCATAGTCCTTTATATTGTTTCATAATATACCATCCGGCTGCGTTGACACTTGCTAACATGTATCAACCATTGTATAATTGCATTAGCAATACCGACCACCCCTTTTTTTGAACTACCGGAGGGCCGATTTTTTGAAACCGCTCAGTAATATATTGCAAAAATATGAAGGTGATGCTTTTTGCAGCATGTCTAAAAAGACATGGAGGCAATTTAAAGTAAGCGAAAACGAAGATGTTTCTTCTTCGCTTATTTTAGGCTGTGGTGCCCTGCTTATATTTGAAGTAGTCATGCTCACCCTCGTCCTTACTGAGATAATACATCACGGCCTTGAAAACAGTGTATTTCTTCTGACCTACCACATTAGCATGCTCACTGTCTTCACCCTTTCCGTGATAGTTTTGAGCATACGTAAAACGCATAAAGAAATACATTGGCTTAAAAAAATCAACTCCGCTCTAATCCTCTCAGTCATTGCTCTTACATATTCTGTCGTATACACGATATACAAAATGAATATAGACGGTCAAATAGTCGTGTACGCAGTAGGCCTTATCTTCTGCGTATACTTTCTAAGAGAACGCCCTCTGATAAATACCTCAATATTCCTTTTCTCGCTTCTGGCTATTATCATAGCTGCAATCCTCATTGTTCCGGATATCCACGCAATGCAAGCAATATTATTTGACTGTAGTATAATAGCTGTGGTAACTATCTTTATCTCCCGAAACATATTCAAATACAGGATAAAAAGTTTCTTTATAAATGACCAGCTAAACCGGCTGGTAACGGTGGACACACTTACTGGTCTTAACAACAGATTCAGCTACAATCAATATATAAGTGAAGATAAAATAATCTGCCCTGCTGTTATATGTGTTCTGGACATGGATAACCTTAAAGTGATAAACGATACTTACGGACATATGGAGGGTGACAAAGCTCTTATTACTATAGCATGTGCGCTGAGCACCGCTTTTGAATTCTCTTTCCTTGCACGCACCGGCGGTGATGAATTTGTTGTTATAGTGAGCAGCACAACTCTTAAAGACACCTATCCGAAAATAGAAAATTTCCGTAACATAATTAAAAAAGGTACTGAAGAACTCCACGAGATATCCGTATCCCTTGGTTATAGCAAACTGAAGAAAAACGCCAGCTTTGGCAACGCCTTTATAAAAGCGGAACAAATGATGTATGAGGAAAAAATGGAGAAAAAAAATTCTCTCAAACGGAGGCAATCATGATACTTGTAACAGGCGGAGCCGGATTTATAGGCAGCCACACCTGCGTTGAACTCGCAGAAAGAAACCACGACATAGTCATTATAGACAATTTTTCAAACAGCGAACCCGGAGTGATAGACACATTGAAGCAAATAACAAACAAGCAAATTCACTTTGTTGAAGCGGACCTTAGGGATAAAAAGAAACTTGACGAAGTGTTCTCAAAATATGATATAGATTCTGTTATACATTTTGCAGGCCTTAAAGCCGTTGGAGAATCCATTTCAAAACCGCTTGAATATTACCAAAATAATGTCACCGGTACGCTTTTTCTGTGCGAAGCTATGCAAAACCACGGCGTTAAAAGAATGATATTCAGTTCATCAGCCACGGTTTATGACTCTGGCAACGATATGCCGTTGAAAGAAACGGATGCGCTTTCTTGTACAAATCCGTACGGTTGGTCGAAATTTATGATAGAACAAATATTGAAAGACCTTTGCACAGCGGATAGTGGATGGTCTGTTGTACTGCTGCGGTACTTCAACCCCATCGGTGCTCATGATAGTGGCGAGATAGGCGAAAATCCCTCCGGCATACCAAACAACCTTATGCCGTACATTACCAGAGTCGCCTCCGGTAAGCTTGAAAAGCTCCACGTGTTCGGCAGCGACTATCCCACACCGGACGGCACAGGAATTCGAGACTACATCCATGTGGTCGACCTTGCTCTCGGACACATCAAAGCGCTCGAATATGCAGAGCATCACAAAGGCGCAGAAGCTTTCAACCTTGGCACCGGCCAGGGCTATAGCGTGCTGGAGATAGTCGCCGCATTCGAGAATGCAACAGGCGTAAAGGTACCGTATGTTATTGACGAAAGACGTCCCGGCGATCTTGCTGTCTGTTATTCGGACACAAACAAAGCAAAACAGATACTGGATTGGCAGGCACAGTTTGGAATAGAAAAGATGTGTCAAGATTCCTGGCGCTTCGAATCGCAGAAAAATTGATGAACGACGGAGGAAACATGGATTTATTTTCACTTAAAAACAAAAACGTAATACTCACTGGCGGATGTGGAAACCTTGGCCGTGTAATGTCAAAATGGCTGCTGGAATACGATGCTAATCTTTTTATAGCAGACATAATTGACACGCCGATAAATGAGCTCTCGGATTATCAAAGCAGCGGAAGACTGCACTATGTCAAATGCAACCTTTCTGACACCGCTTCTATCCGGCAAATGTTTGAAACTGTCGAAGGCATGTGCGGGCGGATAGATGTTCTTATCAATAACGCAGCCTACGGCGGCGGTGCGGGCGGAAAAAAAAGCCCTGCCAAAATAGATGACGTTGAAGACGATGTATGGGATCTGGGTATAGACGGCACACTGGGCGTCACTTTTCGCTGTACAAGAGAAGCCCTCCCGTTTTTTGACAAGCACGGCAAAGGCAACATTGTGAACATAGCTTCGATGTACGGAACAGTAGCACCAGACCCTGCTATGTACGGGGACTCTGGCAATAATAGCCCTGTCATGTACGGCGCAGGCAAAGCAGGAGTTATTCAGCTGACAAGATATTGCGCTGCCAGCCTTGCAGAGCGTGGCATACGGGTAAACAGCATCACACCAGGTCCGTTCCCTGTAATAACGCAGGACACAGACAAGGTCTTTTATGAGCGCCTTAAGGCAAAAACAATGCTGAAACGTGAGGGTAAAGCGGAAGAACTCGCAGGACCGCTGCTGCTGCTTGCTTCAGACGCTTCAAGCTATATGACTGGCTCAAACATAATAGTAGACGGCGGCTGGACAGCCTGGTAATACATTTCTTTTCCGTATTCTTCTTCTGTTAAAGCCTCATTTTATAACTATTGTATATGCTTTGAATTTGTTTCAACTATAAACTCTGTTCTATTGCGTAAGTAATTATTTAGTGGTAGTATATTCCTTAACAATATGACTTGGAGAATTAAAATGAGAAAATTAATTATATTCTTTCTTATATTTGTACTTATAGGCTTATCAGCCGCATGTTCTCCGGAAGAAGCTGAAGTCTTACCTACCCCCACGCCAATACCTACGGCTTCACCGACGCCTTCGCCATCACCAACGCCTACACCTACTCCAGTACCAACGCCTACACCTACTCCATATGTTCAGAAATCGCTGACCACCGGACTTCCTTATGACGGCGAATATAAACCAGTCCTCGTTTCTATAGAGAACTCTCCTGCAGCCCGCCCCCAGCGTGGTCTTCAAACAGCAGATGTTGTTTATGAAATTCCTGTTGAAGGCAGCGTAACCAGATTCCTTTGCCTTTTTTCAGACAACGTACCAGAGGAAGTCATGCCTGTAAGAAGTGCAAGAGTTCCCTTCCTCTACGTTATAAAAGAATGGGATTGTATCTTCATGCACTGGGGCGGTTCTGGCTCAGAACACAAAAGCGGAACGGAGCCATACAACTTCTTCGGTCATAAGCTTTATGATGATATAAGCTTTGACGTAGACGGCCACACCGGTCACTGGAATGACTACTTTTACAGAGTAGACTATGCAAAAGCGCCCCATAACGTAATGGGAAATCCGGCGCTTGCACAGCAGCTTTACGACTATGAACCAAAGCCAATAAGCTGGTTGTTCGATGAACAATCTACCTATGAAGGTGAAGCTGTCGAAGAAATAAAGCTCCCAATGTGTACAAACATCTCCGACTATGTTTCATATACTTATGACAAAGAAAACGATGTATACCTGCGTTCAATGCAAGGCAAAAAGTTCCTTTCAGCTGAAACAGATGAGCAATTAAGTGTTAAAAATATAATCGTACAATATAGCAGCTATAAGGTCACCTATAAAATAAAACTCTGGAAAATGACAGGCGAAGGTAAAGCTGACTTCTACATAGGCGGAGTAAAGATCGAAGGCACATGGAAACGTGACTCTGCCGATGACCAAACGCTCTATCTTGATTCGGAAGGCAACCAGATCGTCCTGCGTCCGGGCAATACATGGATACATCTGCATCCGAATGATTAATAATAAATAGAACAATAAGCGCTTACGCAATGTAGCAGGCGCTTTTTTATACCCTCTTTTACTTTAAATTGAGCGTTCATGAGCGCTTTTTTATGCAACACTTATATATAAATGGCTGCACAAAAGTTTTTAATACGCCATATTTAGACGCAAACAACCTTAAGGAGGAAATAATGGATAGCGAATATTTAAGGCTGTCAAGCAGGATAAAAAGCAACAAAGACGCAATAAGCGCACAGGCTATGGGGACGTTCCTCGGACTTGCGGATACCCCCGAAAGCTATGCAACAAACTCCGGTAAGCTTTTAAAGGTCAATAATACCGCCGACGGAATAGCTTTTTCTTCCGTGACTGGTTCAGGCACACTCATACCGGCAGGGTCTGTGTTGATGTGGACAAATACAAATGTGCCGGACGGTTGGCTGCTTTGCGACGGTTCAGCAGTATCACGAACTGCCTATGAACATCTCTTTGCTTCTATTGGGACGACTTACGGAAGCGGCGATGGCAGCACGTCGTTCAACCTTCCGAACTTAAAGGGAAGATTTCCCATAGGTAAAAACGGCTCCGACTCCGATTTTAATACGCTGGGTGAAACAGGCGGTGAAAAAAGTCACACACTGACACAAAGCGAAGTTGCATCCCATTCACATTCGATAGACCATGACCACGGCTCAGTAACATCAGGCTCTTCCAGCATCAGCCTTGGCTACAGTGAGGATAAAAGAATCATGAGCTACGTTCCGGATGGTTCTCAATACAACGTAGTCGAAGATGTCAACGAAACTTATAATCACACTCATAGTGTCAACCTTCCAAACTACACTGGCAGCTCCGGCTCATCGGGAAGCGGCGGAGCGCACAATAACATGCCTCCTTTCATGGCTGTCGATTTTATAATATGCTGGCAGGACGTTAAAATACCCTTTAAAGGCGACAAGGGCGAAACAGGAGCTGCAGGGGAAACAGGAGCAGCGGGGGCGGATGCGCCTGAACTTCAATATCAGTTTTCTTCAGACAACATAAACTGGCATCCGTTGTTTACTGCCGGCGATAAATATCTGAGGTTCAGTTCGGACGGCGGCTCTTCATGGGGCGATTCCATACTTTTTCAGGGACCGCAGGGCGAAACTGGAGATACCGGCCCACAAGGCCCACAGGGAATACAGGGAGTCCAGGGTATATCCATAAGAAACAGAGGGGCTTGGGATTCTGCCATACAGTATATAAACGATTCGGTATATATTGATATTGTTGAGCACGAAGGCAGCGGCTATCTATGTAAACTTACAGCAACAGGTCAGGAGCCGCCTAATGCAGTTTACTGGGATTTGATAGTAAGCAAAGGAGACACAGGAGATACCGGAGATACGGGTGATACCGGGCCTGCCGGTGCAAACGCTCCAGCGGTACAGGCTGAATACTCCAGCGACAATTCAAGCTGGCATTCGTCTTACCTTACTGGAGATTCCTATATACGGTTCTCTTACGACGGCGGAACAACTTTCGGAATGGGCACGCTGTTTAAAGGCACTGACGGGTTGGGCAGTGGAGATGTGACCGGCCCATCTTCATCAGCCAACAGCAACATTGCAGCTTTCGACGGCACCACCGGCAAGGCGATAAAAGACGGCGGTCAAACCATAGCGGAACTCACATCAGCGATAAAACTCGCAATATACCCAGTCGGGTCTATATACACTTCAGTAGACTCAACTTCACCGGAAACACTCTTCGGAGGATCGTGGGCTGCTTTCGGTGAAGGCAGGACACTCGTCGGCTTTAAAAGCGGTGACAGTGATTTTGGTACATCGGAAGGCACATGCGGCTCAAAAACACATACGCTGGCAATAAGTGAGATGCCCTCTCATACGCATACTCAAAATTCGCATAACCATACACAGAATGCACATAACCATGCGCAAAACTCACATAGACATAGCCTAGTACATAATGCGTCAACAGGTTCAGAGGGAGATTACGGTATACTTAAGAAAGCAACCGGTACCGCATATAACCAAACAATGTATACTGGCTACGCTACGGCGACAAACCAAGCAGCTACCGCAACAAACCAGAGCACAACCGCAACAAACCAGAACACAGGCGGTGGCAGTGCACACAATAACATTCAGCCGTCTATAACAGTTTATATGTGGAAAAGAACAGCGTAATAAATAAATGTCCCTAGTGAAATTTTGATAAATAAGAATGATAAAATATCAGCCCGGCTTTTTTTGGCCGGGCAATATAAATAGAACAGGAAATGTTTTGTTATACCCTTAGCTTTTTACTGCAACAGCTTCGATTTCTATCTTCACACCCATAGGCAGGTTAGCAACTTCCACGCACGACCTTGCCGGGCATTCTTCGCTGAAAAAACCTGAATAGACTTTGTTGACCGCCGCGAAGTCCCGCATGTCCTTTAAAAACACAGTTGTCTTAACAACATCGCCAAGGTCAGCGCCGGCTTCTTTTAAAACTTCGCTAAGGTTTGAAAGCGCCGCCTGCGCTTGTTCTTCAATACCTTCTCCGGCTATCATCTTGGTATTCTTGTCAATTGGTATCTGACCTGAAGTGTAAATAAAATCTCCAACCATTACTGCTTGTGAATACGGCCCTATAGCCGCTGGTGCGTTTTTAGTACAGATTATCTTTTTATTCATAGTCAACCAAGCCCTTCTTTAAAAATAATTTGTTTTATTATATCACACTATCAGTCATTACCACAAAATGTATAAAAATTCAATTTAAGCTCTAAATCATACAAATTTTTTACGTTTAGATAGACGGTATATGTCCGAAAAGTTAACATTCCATAAATAAAAACAATAATACTATTTTTCTGTTTTGACTATGATATACTTGGGTTATAATAAAAACTCTGGCATAAAACCAGAGGAAAGGTCAAGTATGATAAAACTGATATGCGACTCAACTTCCTATCTGCCAAAAGAGCTGATAGAAAAATATGATATAGACATTATCCCCTTAAGCGTGATCCTCGGGCCGGAAGTTATAGTTGAAACAAAGATAACAAACGAAGCTTTTTTCGAAAAGCTCGATAATAGCGATAGTCATCCAACGTCTTCCCAGCCTACAGTAGACGAAATCTCTTCCGTTTTTGAAAAATATATTTCCGCCGGTGACCGCATAATATTCATAAGTATTTCATCTAAAATGAGCGGTACATACTCCACAGCAACTTCGGTAAAAAATATGCTTCTTGAAAAGTATCCAAATGCAGGCATAGAGATCATCGATTCAGAATCGAACTGTATGCAGATGGGCTATGTAGTTCTCGCTGCTGCAAAGAAAATAGCCGACGGCGGCAGTTTTGAAGAGGCTGCTAATGCAGCAAAAAACAACATAAGCAAATCAAGAATGCTTTTTATACCTGAGCACTTGAAATATCTTCAAAAATCTGGAAGACTCAGTAAGATCGGCGCTATAGCAGCCAGTGTCCTCAATATCGTTCCCATACTGACTGTTACAAACGGCAATGCAGATGTCTTCGCTAAGATCCGAACCCGGATAAAAGCCAAAAAAACTATGCTTTCAGAGCTCTCTTTCGATATCTCAAACAACGGCGTATCAGACATCTCAGTGCTTCATATAAACAGCAGAGCTGAAGCTGAGAATCTGAAAGAAGCTGTCCTCAAGCTTATTAAAACAAATGTTATTCTGTCTTCAATTGGTCCGGTAATAGGCTCACATGTAGGCCCCGGAACAATCGGCCTCGTTTGGTGCAGAAAATAATATTAAAAAAAGGCGCCCTCTAGAGGGCGCCTTTTTATTTGCAGAATCTATTAGTTTTCGTTCCTGCCTCCACGCCGCTGGTGCCTGTTGCATCCTTTGCACATCGGCTGGTTTCTCTTCTTGACACACAAGGAATAATCTCCTCCGCTTATCTTCAAAACCTTAACGTTGATTATACTGTCGGCGATTTTCTTTCGTGCATCGTTATACAGCCTCTGAACAGTAGACCTTGCAACTCCCATCACCTGAGCACACTGCTCCTGGTTCATGTTTTCATGATCGATAAGCCTTACTACTTCATACTCTTCAACGCTCATAACCACAGCTTCAGAATCCGGACTTCGTGCTCCTGAAGGCGTGAAGGTGTCTACCTGCGGTACATCACATATTTTCTTTGGAATCCTTGGTCTAGACAAAATACCATCCCCCGTCAACTTACAAAATCTTTACGGGATATTATATCATAGCCTTAAAGATTGTTCAAAAAGAAAATTATCAGATAAACACCGCCGCTTTCATTGCTATCATTCTTTCTAGCTGTTTTCTTTAAGCTTTTGGTTTTCCTTTATCAGCCTCTCATTCTCTGCACTTAGCGCATCAAGCCTTTTTTCAAGCTCACCTGCCCTTGCATCGATCGTATCTGCAGACTTCTCAATATCAGTATCTGCAATTCCTCTGCTGTAAAAACCCCGCTTAAGACATCTGCGGTTTCCTCTTCCTCGGCCCATTCCACGTCCGCTGTATACTGCCGATTCCGCATTCGGGTTGCATCTTCCAAAGCCTCCGCCTGTCATAGCTCCTTGGCCGAGCGGTCCTGTTCCATCCATTCCTGGCATACTATTCACCTCCTGATTTCTTTTTTTGGGTATATGCCCTTTTCAATTACTATTATACATAGTTTCGGGCATATGTCAATAATATTTACACAATTATTATTGACAAATGCTATAAACAAAGCTATTCTTTAAATGGTATATGTCAATAATGATGTTTTGTGCATTAACGAACAAAGAATTTACGGTCGCAGTATTCGGGGCCGCAACAATAACGGAGGCTAAAAAATGATAATAGGAATTTCGTCAACGGGAAACAGTATGCAGAGCGCTCTTGATATGCGTTTTGGAAGGTGCAGCTTTTTTGCAATATACGATACAGATACAAAAACAGCTAAGTTTGTAGAAAATGCAGCAGTCTCAGCAAGCGGAGGAGCAGGAACGGCAGCATCCCAGGTTATGATAGACAACGATGCCGAGATTATAATCACCGGCAACATGGGGCCAAATGCTTATGGTGTTTTTTCCGGCTCAGATATAAAAGTATACAGGTGTGCAAGTATATCTCTGGAGAATGCTATCCAGCTTTTCCTCGACTCAAAGCTTGAGCCTATATCAAACGCAGGCCCTGCTCATGCGGGCATGAACCGTTAGCCGGAGGATAATACGTGAATCTATGCATACTTAGCGGCAAGGGCGGCACAGGAAAAACTACGGTCTCAACAAACCTTGCGCTGATGACCGGCTCAAACTATATAGACTGTGATGTTGAAGAACCAAACGGCTTTATATTCTTAAGGCCGTCAGAAGTTTCTTCCACAGACGTAACTGTTGAATATCCAGTCATAGACCCTGAAAAATGCACACTCTGCAAAAAATGTTCTGATGTATGCCAGTTCAATTCACTAGTGACAACAAAAAAGAGTGTAATGGTGTTCGACAAACTCTGCCACAGCTGCGGTGCGTGCGAGCTCGTATGCGAGCCCGGCGCCCTTCACTACTCTCAAAGAAAGGTCGGCACTGTAGAGCAGGGGCTTTGCGGCAGCATTACAGCCAAAAGGGGAATACTGAATGTCGGCGAACACATGGGGGTTCCGCTTATAAACGAACTCCTTAACAGCCTTTCTTCAAGCGACAATATACTCGACTGCCCTCCGGGCACATCCTGTAACGTGGTAAGTACAATAGAACATGCAGACAAAGCTTTGCTTGTGACTGAACCGACCGTTTTCGGTTTGCACGATCTCTCGCTAGCAGTAAGCCTTCTTTCCAGCAGAAGCATACCGTTTGGAGTAGTGATAAACAAATATGACGGTAAGAACACGCTCATAGAAGATTTTTGTGAAGAAACAGGGATACCGATAATCGGTACTATAAGCTATAGCCGTCAGGCAGCAGAAGTATATTCTAAAGGCGGTATGCTAACAGACATACCTCAAATTAGAGCCGAGTTCGAAAAAATCGCTTCCGGCATCAGGGAGGCGATATAGATGGAGCTGACTGTAATAAGCGGCAAAGGCGGCACAGGGAAAACAACAATTGCTATGGCGCTGTCCCAGCTTTTCGAATCACGCGTGATGTCCGATTGCGATGTTGACGCTGCTAATCTCTATCTGTATAAAAATGGCAGCGATATTAAAAAAGAATATTTTTACGCAGGCAAAACAGCAAGAATTAACGAAAGGTTCTGCACCCAGTGCAGAGAGTGTGAACAAATCTGCAGGTTTGGCGCAACCAGAAACTTCGTTATAGACCCTTATAAATGCGAGGGTTGCGGAGCCTGTCAAATCGTTTGTCCAACGGATGCTATAGATTTAAAAGACAAAAAAGCTGCCGATTCATATATAACAAAAACAGATGAAGGCTATCTTACTCGGGCCCGGATGGAAATAGGCAGTGACGGTTCGGGCAAGCTTATAACAAATCTTAGGCAAACCGCACGCAACTTTGCAGAGGAAGACGACGTTATAATAATAGACGGCTCTCCAGGCATAGGCTGCCCCGTCATATCTTCGATAACGGGAACCGATTTGGTATTAATCGTCACAGAACCCACGCTTTCAGGTAAAAGCGACTTCGAGCGCATTGCTCAGCTTTGCACATACTTTGGCATCCAAACGTTTGCGTGCATAAACAAATACGATATAAACGAACAGATAGCCGAACAGATAGAAAACTACAGCACGCAGCAGGGTATTGAAATGATAGGGAAAATACCATATGACGAGACAGTTGTCGAATCAATAAACAACCTTAAACCGATCACTGATTATGAAAGCAGCAAAGCAAACAAAGCAATTAGAAGTATGTATAAAACATTATCGGTCTATACCGATCGTATTATAACAAAACAAAAAGGAGAATAACTATGAAAATAGCAGTAGCGACAGAAAACAAAAACGTATCAGCACACTTCGGACATTGTGCCGGGTTCACGATATATGACATCGAAAACGGCAAAGTGTCATCCAGCAATTTCGTTCCGAATCCAGGCCATGAACCGGGGTTTCTTCCCGTGTTCCTCAGCGGTTTAAATGTCAACCTGATAATAGCCGGAGGAATGGGAGAGCGGGCGCAAACCCTTTTCTCTCAGAACAATATAGAAACGGTTGTGGGCGCAAGCGGTCCTGCAGATGAAGCGGTTAACTCTTATCTTGCCGGCAGCCTTGAATCTGTCGGAGAATATTGCACAGATCACGCCCACGAAGACAGCTGCGGCGGTCACTAAACTATAGCATAAACCTAAATCCCAATATATCCTAAAGGAAAAGCACACGCTCCCCTTGTGTGCTTTTTCCCTCTTCCAGCTCTCTATACACCTTTAACTGTAAGCTTTTTTATACCACTCAACAGTTCTTAAAAGTTCTTCTTCAAAATCGTGCTCCGGCAGCCACCCTAAGCCCCTTATCTTATCCGTATCTATTGCGTATCTAAAGTCATGCGCCAGCCTGTCGTGAACGTGATCAATAAGGCTCAGCGGTTTGCCAAGGGCTTCAAGTATCATATTTACAACATCGATATTCGTTCTCCTCTGTCCCGTCCCGATGTTGTATATTTCGCCCGGTCTTCCGTATATGAGCGCCTTCTCTATAGCCCTTGCATTGTCTAACACATATATCCAATCCCGTTTCTGTGAACCGTCTCCGTAAAGCGGAAGTCTCTTATCCGCAAGCGCCAGCTTTATAAACAGCGGTATCAGCTTTTCAGGATACTGCCTTTCCCCGAAGTTGTTCGAGCTGCGGGTAATTATCGCCGGAAAACGATATGTCTTCATGAACGAGCGAACAATCAGGTCTGCTGCTGCTTTGCTTGCTGCGTAAGGGCTGTTTGGAAGAAGCGGAGCTCTCTCGTCTGCACTGCCGCTTTGCATACTTCCGTAAACCTCATCTGTCGAAACCTGCAGGAATACTCTTCCCTCTTTAAACAGCGGATATCCATATCCGTCCATTCCCCTTTGCCACGCTTCCTTTGCTGCTGAAAGAAGGCACTGTGTTCCGTAAACATTGGTATGCACAAATATATCAGGCGCACTGATAGAATTATCCACATGTGTCTGGGCGGCGAAGTTAACAATATAATCAAAATCATGCTTGACTATTATATCTTTCATCAATTGTCCGTTTGTAATATCCGCTTTTATGAACTCATGGTTGGACGCTTTTTCAAGCGCTTTAAGATTCTTAACGCTTCCTGCGTATGTTAAAAGGTCAATAGTAACGAATCGCCAATTCGGATATTTGTTTGCCATCATCTCCACAAAGTGCGATCCTATAAACCCTGCACCGCCGGTTACCAATACAGTTTTCATAGCTCTCCTCCGCCTATACGAACAAATACTTGTCCTTATACTCATTGATGCTTATCACTAGATTTTTACCGCTTTCGTCAAAAATCTTCATGTTTTCATAAAGCCTGTCAATATTCGCAGTCAGCTCATCAAAGCTTTCTCCTTCTATTATCACATATCCTGCTCTTGCGGTTGCGTTCTCTACACCCGCTGCTGTGTCACCTTCTTTTACGGCATAATAAACATCTTTTACGCCATCCAGCTTTATGACTTCCTGCTCGGGTGTCATTCCCGCTATCTTACCTGACTTTAGGAAAAACATCTGTGTCGAAACAAACTTTTTATTCTTTAAGAGTGAGTACTCCTCGAGAGCTTTAGTATCGCAGCTGCCCGTTTCGATGTAATCAAGCAGCATACCCGCTATGTCTATTCCACTGATAATAGGGATCGTCAAGTCTTCGTACGCTCCGCCTATCCTCATTGCTATCTCATTAACACGCACGCCCTTTTTTCCGATAAGGTACTGAAAGTATATCGGTCCGTCGATTATTCCGAACGCATCTGCGATATCCTGAGTCATTCTTTCAATGTCTTTGTAATATTCCTTAAGATGCAGCGATGGAAAGTTGTGCCCAATGCATATGCCAATACGGCTCGTTTTCTTCATCGTCAGTCTGTCCACAACGGATATTATCTTTGCTCTGCCGTCCACTGCCCATCCGTTCACGGTGATCTCGTCACTCCTGTAGAACTCTTCGAGCAACACTTCATCTTCTCTCGAATAGGAAAGCGTTTCTTCAATATGCCTGCTTACTTCTTCAATATTCTTAACTTTAAATATCCCACGCTGTCCCTGGCTGTCCACTGGTTTAAGCACTGCAGGAAACTGCAGTCCCTTTATTTCGTTTTTATTAAAACCTTTTCCTATCAATCTATAATCATTCATAGGTATTTCATTTTTCGCAAGAATCTCTTTCATGATGCGCTTGTTTGTTACCGCAAGCGCAAGATAACTTCCTGCATAAAAATGAAGCCCCAGCTTTTTTGCGACTACTGCGGCCGTAAGAACAGGCTGATCTGTACCCAGCGTAACTATTCCCTCTATTTTATTCTCCGTTGCAGCCTGAAGTACAAGACCAGTATCAAATGTGCTTACTTTAATGTGATCATCCGCAAATTGCGCACCCGGTGGATCATCAAGATAATCAGCAACTATAACATAGTTTCCCCGTTTCTTTGCCCTCTTTATTAAATTCAGCTGGCAGTTCCCCGCTCCAAGAATCATCAAACGCATCTATAATACTTCTCCGATCTCATATTGGTTTGCTTTTCTGCGAAGAAACCTAAGAAGCCTTCCGTAATATACATACATCTTGACAGCCAGCGCAAACAAACTGAATACGTGATATCCCGTCCTGTGCGATGTACAGTAATCCACCTCGATGTTTTCTATGTTCTTTGCGTATTTTAATATCTCCAGCGATATATAAACGAACTTTGTATCCGCCTTCTTCACTTTCTCCACGATATCCTTCGTCATGATGCGAAAGCTGCAAACCTTCTTGTCCTTCGGCTTGCCCGAAAGCCTTGTTATAAGGGCTTCCCTGAACCTCGAACCCAAACTGCGCAAAGCTCCCTTAGTCGGTTCAGCACAAACACCGTACACCACGTCATAGCCCTGCCTTATCTTCTCATACAGCTTTATTATATCACACGGGTCGTTCTCCAAGTCATCATCCATTATTACGGTATAGTCGCATTCGGACCGCCTTAGTCCGCAAAGAATCGCCGCCTGCTGCCCAGCGTTCTCTTTCACCCTTACAACTGTAATATTCTCATTGTCTTCTTTTATCCGCTTCAAGGCCTCAAAGCTCCCGTCCTGACTGGCGTCATCAACGAACACTATGCTGTAGCTACCGAACTGCGAAAGCACGTCCGTCAACTTTTCGTTCAGCTCCTCCAGCGTTCGCTGCGCATTATATACAGGAATCACTACACAAATACTGTCCTTCGTCATAGCGCCTCCATAACGGCATCTGCAACGGCTGCACACTCGTCCATCGTCAGCGAAGCATATACAGGCAGCCGCAGCAGCCCGTTAGCAAGCCGCATGGTCGCAGGCAGGTCTTCCGGTTTATACCCAAGGCTCTCCCCCATAGCCGAAGCGTGAAGCGGCATGTAATGAAAATGCGCACTTATTTCCTTTTGCTCTAACTCTTGTCTAACTCTCTCTCTAGTCTTAAAATCGCTAAAACGCAGATAAAACACATGATAGTTGTCATCGTTATACTTCGGAACTACCGGCACGCTTAATCCATCTGTGCTTCTAAAGCGACTCATGTAATACTCATACACCGTCCGCTGCTTTTGCTTTATCTCCTCCGCTTTTTCAAGCTGGGCATACAGCACCGCGGCATTTAGGTTGGGCATAGCAGAGCTAGTCCCCTGCATCTGCCACGTATAAGCATCTACCTCACCCTTTAGAAACCTCTGCCTGTCCGTGCCGTTGTCGTATATCGTCTGTACCCTCTCAAGTACTTCCTCATCATCAGTATTCACAACAAGCGCACCTCCGCCGCCTGCCGAAACGTTCTTCGTTTCGTGAAAGCTTAAAATACCGAAGTCGCCTATGCTGCCAAGCAGCCTTTTCTTGTAAGCCGCACCAAACGAGAGCGCCGCATCCTCTATCACAAATACGTCTTCGCACAGCTCCATCAGCTCATCCATATCGGCAGAGCTTCCGCTGTAGTGCGTGGGTATAATACACCTTGTCTTAGCGTTCATCTTTCGCTTAACATCATCTATGCTGATAACGCCTGTTTCTTCATCCACCTCTGCAAAAACCGGACTAAGCCCATAGCGCAACGCTGTATTCGCCGCAGAAGGGTATGTGAACGACGGCAGTATAACTTCGCCCTTCTCCATCGCCAGTACTTCGAAAAGCAAGTCTAGCGCAGATGAAGCGCTCGTCGTCAGAAACACAGGTGCACCGAACTCATCCGCCAGCCTGTCTCTCACTTTGGCAGTATAGTCCGCACCGCCAAGAGCGTCCTGCACACACCGCACTTCAGCTTCGTCGTAATATGTTTTCTTGAAAGGTATGTTCATCTATTCTTCCACCTTATATATCGTAACTTTCCATTCCTGTGCATAAGAATATCGCACTATCCGCATAGCATACGGCGAAGCAAACTCGCCGACAACGCTGCACTCCTGCTCCAGGAAAGTCTTCATGTCATCGTAATACGGTATCACGTTACCGTAGACTATGTTCCACACCGGCCGCCGCTCCGCAATGAAATCCATCTCCTGCGGATAAACAATATACTCTATACCGTTTTGCCTTACATACTCCGCAAAGCTAAGCCCTGCTTCGTCGAGGTATGCAAGGTTCCTGTAATCCAGCATCCTGCCTTCGTCAAATGCATACTCCGCATTCAGGTTGGCAAGCGCCATGCTCCCCTCCGGCACAGCCTCCTCTATCTCGCTTACGTAGTAGTCGTAATCGTCGCCCAGGCTCGGCACGATAGCGAACAGCGACACAGCCAGCACCGCAGCCGCCAGCACCGCAGGAACGACTATCCCCAGCGCTTTCAGCAGCTTGTCCGCAAACCAGAATACCAGCAGCCAGCAAAGCGGGAACAGCAGCACTACGCCCGGCTGAGAGTACCGCCCTATAAGCATTGTCGCTGCGACCACGCCGACTATCGGCAGCAGTATCTTTAGCACATCACGCTTGAAGAACGCAGTCACCACAGCCCCGGCCACGCCTGCGCCAAACAGCACAAGCTGAAGCTGAACCGGCGGTGTGTAATAAGTTCCGCTCACCCGTGTGAACAGCCGCCCGAACCAGCCCGGCAAGTACTGCACCTTCTCCAGCATCGTCATGTCTATGCCCAGAGCCTTGCCTATCTTTGCGTAGTTCTGCAAAAACTGCTCGTCGAACGAACAGCTGATGCCGACGAACAGCCCGGCAAACGCCGCCACCACGCCCACCAGCGTCAGCAGGTTTCTTATCTTCAGCCTGCCCGAAGCCACGTAATAAACATACAGCAGCCCTGCGGCAAACGCTATCATAAGGCTGTTGGGATGCACGCCTATGAACACGCCGACCAGCACGCCCGTTATTATATCGTTCTTATACGTCCACTCGTCTATCCTGCTTATCACGTAATACAGCGCCAGCAGCAGTCCGAACGTTATTATTATCTCCTGCCTTGCCATGTGGCTTGCGTATATGAACTGCACATCGAACGACAACACAGCAGTCATTATCAGCGCTTTTACATCACTCTTAAACAAGACCCTGCACAGCATGTAGAACACATACAGCGCCGCCGTACCAGACACCAGCGACACCAGCCGCACCGCAAACAGGTTATACCCAAAAACCGCTATAAAAGGCATCTGCACCGTATGGAACAGTATCTTTATAGCATGGGGATATCTTGGCAGCAGGTCAAAGAACGGCTCCGTCACTCCCGGCCCCCCGCTCATCATCGCCCGGCTGAGGCCCGACAGCCACGACTCATCCGAATGCATGAACGGGAACTTGCTTAGAAACAGCAAATTAAGCACGAACCACACGCCTAAATATATGAATATCAGTATCCTCGTTTTCTTCTTCAAAAGCTGCCTCCCCCTGTAGTTTTATTTTATCACATTGGGAAGAATGGGGCGATAATATTATTACCAATTCGTATCGCAAACATATTTTGGTAGAAAACCGCAAAGTTTTCTGATAAAATAAATATAGATAAACATATTATATGAAGCGTGGTAATTATGAAACAATTCTATTCTCCCTTTATAAACTCAAAAAATTCTTTTATTTCTATCGCCAATGTTCGATTCTCTCATATTGCCCAATTAGAGAAACGCGAGGTAGAAGAAGGCTATCAAGTTGAGTATAAAAGCCAATGGGATGCTAATTTTCTAAAAAAGCATCTTTGTCAAACAATAACTTCATTTGCGAATTCTGAAGGTGGCTGGCTTATTGTAGGAATAGAAAACGATACCACTAAATATATCGGCATAAAAAAGCAACGTGCAGATTTTAGCCAAACTATATCCCAGAAATTAAATGCCTTAGTCTCCCCTATACCAAAATTTGATTGCAGGTTCATTAGAAACCCAAAGGATCCACAATACGGCGTTTTAGTAATCTATGTATATGAAGGCATCAATCCACCCTATATATGCAACGGTACTGTATATGTTAGAAATGGGAGTAGTAAAACCCCTGTCAAGCCTGGTCGTATTGAGATAGATAATCTAATACAAAAAAGAGAAAAATTTTTAAGTAATCGTAAATCTTTTTGTGTTGATTATCTTATTGATAATAGAAAAAAGATTCCGATTTGTTCTATTTTTTTATATAATCCTTACGCAAATATTGATATAAATAGCATCACCGATAAATTAAAAATTATGAAACATGAATTAGAAGATATGAATCATTGGAAGCGCATTACATATTCTATAGAATCAATAATATGCTATAATACAGATATTATTTCTAATACATCAGTTACCTTAATGTCAGAATTATATGCAAATGGAAACGTGAAAATATCATGTCCTTTATTTGTGTTGCCAGACGATTTTTGTAAAAAATGGGGAGAGTTTTTAAGTAAGCATAATCCAAGTATTGATGTCACTGATATGAAAATTATTGATGGCTTTATATCCTTTTATAGTATAGAAAGTGAACTTTCTAAAATATTCCAATATATTAAAAAGCGTGGTTATCATATCAATGATTATTTTATCACGTTTGATTATAGGAACGTAGGTAATACAATATTATATTTTAGGCAAGACTATTCTGATTCTAAAAAAAAAGCAGAAGCTATTAATAAAATCCAAGCCAATGAATTTTACATTTGCCCTAAAAATAAAATCAAAACTGAACCCACTTATTTTATTGAGGATGTTAGTGCAAAAGATGCTGCAAACATTGGTATACAACTCCTAGGATCATATTTTGCATTATTATTTGGAATAACACCAGATGAAATAAATAAAAAAATAACAGAATTATGTTCACTATATTCAGAACAAACTTTTATATCACAAAAACATTATTTCCAATAATTATATACTCACAAAAACTAAATGATAATAATAAACAAGCCCCCGCATAGCGGAGGCTTGTTTCCTCATTATGTCACTCTATTGTGCCTTTTTGTCATTCCCAAAGCTGTCTTTATGTCAATTCTATGATGTGCTTAAATTAGTCGGTAACTACCGGATATCCTTCAGCTATCCAGCCAACGCTCATTCCGAACTTCATGGATACAGCGTTAATCCCGAGCATCCTCATGATAGCTGTTGTCTGTCCTGCTGTCTGTCCGCTGTAGCACGCTACGATGAGCTTGCCTTCCGGCAGGTCTGCAAAGCCTTCCTGCATGCCTTCGCCAAACGGCAGGTTGACTGCGCCTGCTACGTGGCCAGCTGCAAAGTCTTCTGCGCTGCGGATGTCGACTACAGTTGCTGTGCCGGCTTCCGTCTCTGCCTGAACGTCGTCAAGGCCGATCTGGAAGTTTGCATTGTCAGCTACGCTGTTGAAGTAATCTTTAACTGCTGTTAGTACGAACGGGTCAAATGTTGCGCCAGCGTCCGGCAGCTCTGCTGCTTCTGTTGAAACGTAATTCTCATATCCTTCAATTGTAGAAGCGCCGTAGTTAAAGCCGCTCTTTACTGATACAGCTTCGATTCCAAGCATGTTCATAAGCGCAACTGTCTGTCCTGCTGTCTGTCCGCTATAGCAGTATACATATACAGTCTGGTCTGTCGGAAGCATAGCAACTTTTTCAGCAAGGTCAGTTCCCCATGATGCAAGGTAAGCGCCGGTGATGTGCCCTTCGCCGTAAACGTCAGCCTGGCGGATGGAAAGTATGAACGGCTCGTCGCCATTGTCCATCATCGCAAACAGGTCTTCCCAAGTGATTATGCGGCTGCCCGGATAATCTATGAAATAGTTGTTAGCTGCTGCTTTTACAACATATTCGCCCCAGCCTTGCGCTCCAAACTTGAGCGAAACTGCGTCGAATCCAAGCGCCTTCATAACAGCTGTTGTCTGTCCTGCTGTCTGTCCTGTATAGCACATTACTATGTACTTGTCGTCCATAGACAGGCCGGAGAAATCCATGCCTGCGCCGAACGGAAGGTTGATAGCTCCGTCGATAGTGCCTGCTTCAAAAGCGTCAGGCTGGCGGATGTCGAGCACTACCGCTTCGCCGTTCTGCACCATAACGTCAGCATCAGCTGAAGCTATCTGGAAGTTGCCGTTGTCAGCTACGCTGTTAAAATATCCTTCTGCCCATGCAAGAATGTCAGCGTTAAACTCTGCGCCTGCGTCCGGCAGCTCTGCAGCTTCTGTAGAAACATAATTCTCATATCCTTCGATTGTAGAAGCGCCATAGTTAAAGCCGCTCTTTACGGATATAGCGTCGATGCCAAGCATTCTTAATATAGCGACCGTCTGTCCTGCTGTCTGTCCTGAATAGCAGTATACATACACTGTCTGGTCTGTCGGAAGCATAGAAACTTTCGACGCAAGGTCAGCGCCCCATGATGCAAGATATGCGCCTGTGATGTGTCCCTGGTCATAAACATCCTGCTGCCTTATGCTGAGGATAAACGGCTCTTCTCCGCTGTCCATAAGCGTGAAAAGGTCTTCCCAGCCTATCATCGGGTTTGTAAAGTCTCCTGCAAAGTATGCAAGCGCTGCTTCCTCAACAGCGTTGCCGGCAGGCTCGTCCGAGCTCGTATCTGCAGTCGTATCATCTGTCGTGTCCGAAGTATCGCTCGTATCTGTCGTGTCTGTTTTTGCACAGCCCACCACTGCTAATAACATCATCAGTGCGAGCAGTACGATAAGTAATTTTTTCATTCTTTTCTCCCCTTCTTTTTTTCTAGAAACCTCTAGTTATTTCAAGCTGCAGTTACGCTTCAAATCATGAAGCGTCCTGCACCGTTGGAACTTGTGTCTCACTCGGCGCTTCGGGTTCTCCGTTCACGTCGATCCACTCTGTCCATGCTCCGTCATACACACGCACATCAGAAAATCCCATATCCTTCATTGCGGTGTAAGACTGTGCGGCACGAACGGACGTCTTGCAGAACAGTATATACGTCTTCTCCGGATCCGGCAGGACCCCAAGCTTTATGTATGTGCTCTGCAGGTTCTGTACGCTCTTATACTCTCCCGAAGGATAGTTGTTGTTGAGATATTCTACATGCACAGAGCCTGGAATTGTGCCTTCGGCAAATTCTTCGTCGCTTCTCGTGTCTATTATTACTGTCATCCCGTCGTCTTTGTCTAGCAGCAGGTTGATGTAGTCAAGCGTTACGACCAGCTTCTTCTGTTTCTCGCCGGCTGTATAGACTGCCGGTTCAAGTACAGTAGCTTCCGAGACCACCTGTGCTCCCGCTCTTTCAAGCGCAGCAAGTCCGCCGCTTACGACTTTTACGTTGAAGTTATTATACACATTGAGCGTCCACTGTATCCTTGCTGCCTGCATGTTGTTGTTATTGTCGTAAACAAGCAGCGTATCGTTTTCGCTCACGCCAGCAGCGCTCATGACTGCCGCCACTTCGTCTGCTTCCGGCAGCATGTTTGCATACGGCTCGTCAACAGTCAAATCGCTCATCGGCAGGCTTATAGCCCCTTCGATGTGTCCGCTGGCATAGTCTTCAGCCGGGCAGGCAGCGGCCAGTATAGCGCCGTCTTCCATCATTGTTAATGCTTCTTTAGCCGTAACGATGTAGTTCCCCGTTTGGGCTTCGAAGTCAAAATTCCCGCACGCTGCCAATGTAAGCATTATTAAAATGATTAAGATTAAAAATACTCTCTTTTTCACGTTATTACTCCTTTGAAGCTTGAATAGCTGCGATTATCTCGTCTTTGCTAAGCTCCTTGTTAGATAAAGTTTCGTATATTTTCCCATCTTTAATAATAACGACAGCCGGGCAGGCCTCGCAGCCCAAACGCTGAGCCAGACCCTTAGACTTATAAGTGTCTACCTTATGGCAGCAGTGGTTGTCATAGAGGTCTTCGATCTCTTCGATAACGCTCAAGAACTCACGCTGCTCTTTATCTATCGCATCATATACATATGCTATGCCGTCTCCCATCATTATCTGATGTTCGAATATCTCGCTTTCTGCTATATACTTCTCTGCCATTACACCTGCTGTTGCAGCATCGCCAACGCATGTAGCAACCTGACGCAGGAACTTATCACGCACATCGCCCGCTGCGAACACGCCCGGTATGTTAGTGCGCATCTCTGTGTCAGTTGGGATATACCCTCTGTCAGTCATCTTAACGACGCCTTTATATATATCCGTATTCGGTATATAACCTATGAATAGGAAGCATGTATAGCAGTCCACCGGTATGATTTCGCCGGTCTTTAAGTTCTTAAGGTTAACACGCTCAAGCTGTTCCCCGCCTTCATAGCTCTCGACGACAGTGTTCCAAAGGAACTCCATCTTCGGGTTCGCCATCGCTGCGGCTTTTGCTATCTCGTTGCAGTCCATTACGCCTTCGTCATGCAGCACTGACACTTTAACTTTGCTTGCAAACTTTGTAAGGAACATTCCTTCTTCTATGGCTGCGTCTCCGCTTCCTATTACGAGAACTTCCTTATCAGTACATGAAGCAGCGTCGCAGGTCGCGCAGAAAGCAATGCCTTTGCCGAGGAACTGCTCCTCTGTGTCAACGCCGACAAGCCTTGGCTTAGAACCGTTTGCTATTATGACGGCTTTTGCTTCAAATATGTTCCTGAAGGTTTCAACCTTCTTTACGTCTCCGTCTAAATCGACCGATTTTACGTTGGTCAGCTTAAAATTCACACCAAATTTCTTGGCCTGCTGATGGAACAAGTCCATCAATCCGCCGCCCGAAATACCTTCCGGGAATCCCGGATAATTCTCTATATCGTTGGTGTTTGTTGCAATTCCTCCAACAAGAGCCTGCTCTATTATAAGCGTGTTGAGTCTTGCTCTACCGCAGTATATACCGGCTGTCAGGCCTGATGCTCCGCCGCCTATTATGACGACATCATATTGTTCAACTTTTTTCTCTCTTGCCATTTTTATACCTATTCTTTCTGATTCATCCTACATGAAATATTTAACAAGCATCTTACTTCCAACAATGGCACCCGCAAACATGAAAACAGCGAATACCCAGCCCGAAAGCGACAGTGATGCTATTCCGCTGAACAGTGCTCCGATATTACATCCGAACGCAAGCCTTGCGCCATAGCCCATGAACAGTCCGCCAAGGACAGCAGCTACGACCTGCCTAAAATTCTTTATCTTCTTGATTTTGAAACCGGACGCCATAAGCGATGCAAACAGTGCTCCAAAGATTATACCGAGGTTCCTCCATGAACCGCCGTGCATAAGGAATCCTGCGTCAAGCGTGGCTTGTGCCCCCGCCGAGCTGAAGTACTGCATATTGTCTACGCTTCCGCCGACCAGCTGATAAAGCCATGCGCCCCAGTTTGCAAGCACGCCCGATACGCCCCACGGGCTACCGGTGGTTGCAAATGTGACTATCTGGAAAACCGATAGAAGCACTGCACCTGTTACATACGGAAGTGCGTCTTTAAACCATTGTTTATAGAAAACATTCTTCTTGAGTTTATCAAACATTGCCTTCAAATAATCCACCTCCTGTTAATGTGATATGGACAGCCTTATTAAAGGCATTGTTATACTTTTTCTATGTATACTTCCCATTCACCGTCGTCAACTTCTTCGATCTCTACGTTATGGCCCTGTTTTCTTGCCCATTCGGGAACATTCTTCATAGCACAGCTGTGGTCTATCTGAACTATCAATACGTCGCCTGCATCAAGCTTCTCTAAAGCTTTCTCTGTCTTTATCAATGGAACCGGGCAAGCCTCGCCCATGCAATCTAATTCAACTTCTTTACTCATAATAATTCTCCTTTATAAATTTGATTTGATTTTTTTACTCTTCGTCTTTGCCCTTGTTTTTTCTGTTCTCCCATTTATGTGCAATGACATAAATAACAGCAATGATAAGCAGGTTAAGAGCAAGCCCTGCGATCCAGCCGAGTCCGTCGTTCCCGACGCCATCCGTTCCTCCGAACAGGTCTGGCAGGAACACCTTAGGCGCTCCGACAATAAATGTTCTCTCCCACCAGCCGAATGTTGCTGCTCCTAAGAGCGAACCGACTATGAAGAAAACTAGAGCCAGAAGCTGCATCAGGAATCCTTCGCCTACTCTCATAAGCGTTCCGGATGCACAACCGCCTGCAATGACCATTCCGATACCAAACATAAATGCACCCACGCCTGTTGCAATGCTTACCGGGGCAATATAACTCTGTCCCGGAATTGGCAGCCCTTGCGAATAAGCGCTGTACTTTATTGCGGTAAACACGATGCTCGTGATAGCAAAAGCTATAAGGACAGCTCTTGTAATAGATGTGCTTCCTGTCAGGTAGGGGTCACGCATTGATGCGGTGAAGCAGAAACGGCTGCGCTGCAGTATAAATCCAAACGCAATACCTGTCATCCAATACAATGCCGTTTTACCGCCCGGGTTTGTAAGAGTCAGCCATATCCCGACTCCCACGATTACTACACCAAGAAGTATGCCAAACGGAATCTGATTAACCTTTTTCTTGCGCGTGCGGCCCGAATCGCGAGACGACCTAGCAATGGTTCGTTCTGTCACTGTAACACTTCCTTTCTTTGTTAAATAATTAACAATTCTATTTGTGATAATATTATCACAGTATGTATGTGTTTTTAAGCTAGAGTTTCTTATGCAGTATAAGTTTTGTTTATAGCAAAAGTATGATATACTAATTAAAACATGTTATACTATTTTAAAACAATTACAGGCTGGTGAAATTTATGAATATCGAATCATTAAGATACTTCTTTTTGATCTCTAAAGCCGGAAATATATCAAGCGTAGCAAAGGAAGTGCATCTGACTCAATCGGCGCTCAGCCAGCAGATCCAGAAGCTCGAAAGCGACCTTGACCAAAAGCTGCTTGTCCGCAGCAACAAGGGCGTTACTATAACGAACGCCGGCAAAATAGTGAGTTTATATGCCGAGAACATTCTACGCACATACGATACTATGATAGAAGAGCTTGGCGATGCCGAGAAAGACGATGTTGTATTAAAGATAGAAGCGTGCCACTCCGTAGCAGACTATGCTCTTCCGTGCACTCTTATACTTGTAAATGGCATACACCCAAACCATAAATATGAACTCACAGGTAATGAATCCTCAAACATTATAACGAATGTCTCAAATAACATCTGCGATGTCGGGTTTATATGCGGCAAAGACGTTAAAATCGAATATGAAGATATCGTCGCAACAAAAGTAGGCGTAAACAATATATCTCTAATAAGCAAGAACGAAGACACTTATCCGGACGAAGTGACACTCAGCGGTCTGCTTGACTACTGTCTTATAACATTCCCGGAAAAGAACTACATAACCAAACTGCTTGAAAAGAACCTCACACAGACAGGATACAACCAAAGCAGCATCAACTGCAACCTTAGGGTGGAAGGCATAGAAGGCGCAAAAATATTGATATCCAGAAACTTCGGCGTTGCATTTTTGCCCTATATCTCCGTCAAAGAAGAACTTTATAAAAAACAGTTTAAAAAAATAGCTATATCAAACTTCGATATGGACATAGATATCTATATGCTTTATAAAAAGAACTGTCCCGGATATATAAAAGATTTCGTAGACTGGTTCAAGAAAAACGGAGCCAACAGCTTCTGCTAAAGTTTTTTTATATAAACCTCCCAAACGCCATTTAAAACCTCTTCTATCCTGAACTGTACATTTCTTTTACTATACCTCTGTCTTATCGACTCCACAGTACAGCTATGGTCGGTAACAAGCATAAACTCATCTCCGTGTCCAATTTCTTCAAGCTTTTTTTCAATTTTAAGTATTGGAAGAGGACAAATGTCTCCAAAACAGTCTATATAATCTTTGTTCTTATCCATAGCTTACACTCCCTTTGGCTGTTCATGGGCTGATTATAGCATATATCCAATGCGTAAATAAAGTATGCTGTTTTTCGCAAAAAAAGAGCAGGCCGAATGCCTGCTCTTTCATTTTTTTATGTTCTATTTCTTTCCTACGCCTTCAAAGCTTTTTTCAACAAGATCGTTTGACAACTGCTGCTTTTTCTTTGTTGCAAGCTGAACGACGATAGTAACAATTATTGAAACGGTCAGCGCTATAAACAGCGGATCAAGATTCTGTACTATCATGTTCGAGGACAGACTGTGTACAGGAGCATCAGCCGTTCCCTTGATGGCATTGACGAGTCCGAATACACTGGCTTCCTTTGTGTGGAATAAAAGCATCCAGAGCATGCTGGCTACGAATCCTGAAATAAGGCCGGATACAGCAGCCGCTTTTGTCATCTTCTTTGAATACAACGCGCCTACAAACATCGGCAGGAATGCCGAGCCGCACAGTCCAAAGAACAGTCCTGTTGCAATCGCAATTGCGCCGTCCCATATCTGCGGAAGCACATATGAAAGTATTATTGTCACTATGATGGCTACAAGAACGCCTATCCTTGAAGCAACAAGTCCTTTCTTGGGCGAGTTCTCTTTCGGTGTAAATATATCTCTGCCCACTGCAGTACCCATTGTATGGAACTGGGAGCTTATCGTAGACATGCCTGCTGCCATCATCATAACAAGGAATATCGTAACGAACCATGGTGAAGTGAACGTATTCAGGAAGACAGGTATGATGCTGTCCGTTCCTCCCGCCGCAACTACGGATATCTGCCCCGTCGTATTAAAGAACAATACATTGGAAAGCGCTCCGACAACAAAAGCAACGCCGGTCATAAGAAGTATGAACACGCCTCCGATAGGAACCGCACGGTTAAGCTCTCTGTCACTCTTAACCGTCATGAAACGCACTGCAAGCTGCGGCTGTGCCAGCACGCCGATGCCAACGCCGGCAACTATGCTCGTTACAACGGTCATCCAGTTTTTAGACAGGAACTTCGGCATGGACGTCCAGCCCTGGAACCCTCCTGCCTGAAGGCCTGCAGTTTGCTCCATTACAGCCGGGTTGCTCGAAAGATCAGTAAGTGCCTGATGCGCAGTTGTTATTCCGCCCATCTGCACATATACCATTATAAGCAATGCAACCATACCGATGAGCATCAGCGAGCCCTGGAACGCATCGGAGTACATAACTCCCTTGATACCGCCGAATATTACATATGCCGCCACAATAGCCGCAAATGCAAACAGCGCAATATTATAAGGTATTCCAAGACCTGACTCAAGTATCTTTGTAACACCAATCATAACAGCTGCCGTATATACCGGCATAAAGATAAATATGATTATACCTGCAAACTTTTGTATGAACTTAGAATTGAAACGTTTTCCTAAAAACTCAGGGAAAGTATGAGCGTCAAGATTTCTTCCTATCCTTCTTGTACGCTTTCCGAAGAATACAAAAGCTATGAAAACGCCAAGGAAAATGTTTAGGAACGTAAGCCATAAAAGGCTGAATCCGAACACGCCTGCATACCCGCCGAAACCGACGATAGCCGAGGTGCTGATAAAGGTTGCTCCATAGCTTAAAGCCATAACTGCCGGATGAATTTTTCTTCCGCCCAGCATATAGTCCTGTGTGTTCTTTGTTCTCCTCCACCCCAGGATCCCAAGAAAACCTACGACACCAAGATACACTATTATTATAATATACTTAACAATTTGTTGATCCAATCTTCCATCCTCCCATTCTAATAAATTAATTTCGGCCTGCTGCCGCTAAATATCCAGGTCTTCCTTAATTTCTGTATCTTCGTTTTCCCATTTCTTGTCCTTCTCCAGTTCCTGATCCGGCTCTCTGCCTTTGTTCCAGTTTACAACGCCATAAATCACACATAAAACTGCAGACGCAATACAAAGAACATAAGCTAAGAAAATTGAAAAATCACCCAATCCCAGCACTAAGATCACCTCTTCCTTCATTTATTTTTTTCTCAAAATACAAAAATACCCCTTGGCAATATCCAATAGGGGTAAACAAAAAATTCGTTCTTTTCCGTTCTACACTGTTGATGATAAATTAAATTATCCAACCCTACCATACTTAGAAATAAGTATAAAATAGTTCAGCCTTTCGTGTCAACAGCTTTATTATTACCATTCTTTTACGTTTTTTTTAATAACCGGCGCAATAGCACATTGTTTATGCTATTATATAACTATAAAATATCACTTGGAGAAACGATATGAATAACGAAAAAGCAGATGTTTTAGAAATAATCAAGCAGGGCAGACGCATGCTAAAACCCGACTGGACAGTCTGGAATCATGACATTACCGGCCAAGGCCAGAGTCTGGAGCCACCCAAAACCGACTACTATCACAACGTTATTGCAGATGCGATACCGCTGTCCGAGCCTGATTTTAACACCATTGGTTCAAAAAGCTTCGTTGAATGTGCAGAAAGCCGAAAGAGTATAAGAAAATACAGGCAAGATGCTCTTTCACAAAACGAGCTTTCGTTCCTTTTATGGGAAACTGCAAAAATAAAAAAACAGAGAGACCAATGGTCACGCAGGCCCGTTCCCTCTGCCGGCGGGCGACACTGCATTAAGACGTATCTTTATATAGACAGAGTCGAGGGCATAGAAAAAGGCATTTATGTTTATCAGCCAGAGAATCATGAACTTATGCTTGTCTGCTGCGATGATGGACTAAGGGATAAGCTGCGCTTGGCGCTTTACGGTCAGGACTTCGGCAGCGCTGTGATATTCCTATGGGCAGCTGTTCCATATATCATGGAATATCGCTATTCGACTGTCTCCCACAAGATGATAGCATTCGAGGCGGGCCATATATGTCAGAATCTTCATCTAGCTGCCGAAGCAATAGACTGCGGAAGCTGCGCCATCTCAGCATACTACCAGAAAGATGTTGATGCTGTTGTCCATGTCGACGGTGAAAACGAATTCGTACTATACGTAGCAACGCTGGGCAAAAAAATATAAAAAATATGGACGAAAAGATATTACGGGAGTTCTGCGCTCTTTACTATGAGAAAAAAGACCAGATGCACGGTCTGTCACATATAGACAGGATGCTACGCCTAGCAATAAAAATGTGCAGAAAATACCCGCAGGCCGACTTACAGACCGTTGTCTATGGTGCATATTTCCATGGCATTTTAAAAACCGATGGAATCAGAGAATTCCTGACTTCTATGAATATTTCAGAGCAGTCAATTCAAAATATAATTACCGCAGCCAGTGAATCTTTGATAGATCAAATACCCGTTTCTTTTGAAGGCAAAATACTCCACGATGCTCATCTGCTGGAAGGCGGTAAAACTTTTCTGATAACTAAATCTCTGGTCACCGGCACTCAAAGGGGCCAAAGCCTTGATGAGACAATAGCCTATATAGAAAAAAATATACTCGGTAAAGGCCAAGTATATTTAAACGAAAACAAGACTGCATACGCCGAAAAGCAAGCATATGCAACAAACTTCATAGACGATTTAAGAAGAGGGCTTAAGTAAGCCCTCTACCATAAGTATATTCCATATACATCACATTCGCCCCTGTCCTGTCTTCCGGCAGCAATGGCCTTGCCGTCCGAAAGCAGGGCTACTGTGTGCAGCTCACCTGCATCTATAAATATAACACTGTCCTGGTCTTCAAATCCGCACTGACCGTATTCGTTCGAGCCTGCCGCCATAACGCTGCCGTCTTTTTTCAGCCCCAATACATGCAGCCTCCCGGCAGTCACCATAACTATATCACTCCAGTCCTGTACATCGCATTGGCCATATTCGTTTGTGCCCACTGCCACAACGCTGCCGTCGTCTTTCAAACCAACAGTAAATCCGTCTCCCACGGCTATTGAAACGATGTCGCTCCAGTTTTGGACGTCGCACTGGCCTTTGTTATTTTCCCCTGCAGCAACTACACTGCCGTCAATTTTAAGGCCAACTACTGTGCTACCGTATACGAACAAGCCGGATATATTATCCCAAGAATCCAGATCAAGCTCGCCGTATTTGTTTTGCCCGGCTGCCACAACGCTGCCATCGGCTTTCAGTCCGAACGTAGTATAGTTCCCTGTGTATATCGCAGCAATATTTCTCCAGTCTTCAACATCGCACTGCCCAAACTCATTCGTGCCTGCGGCAACTACGCTGCCGTTGGCTTTCAGTCCAACAGTATGGTACGCTCCTGTTTTTACAGATACGATGTTTTCCCAATCTTTGACCTTATGGTCAAGCCCGGCAACGACAACGCTTCCGTCTCCCTTAAGTCCTGCCGCATGCATAAATCCTCCCGAGATCTCAACTATATTGCTCCATTTTTCAACGTCAACACCAAGAGCATAGGTAAAAGCAGTTCCATCCGTCTTAATTCCTACAGTTCCCTGACCCGCCTGTATAAGCCCAAGGGTATATGGGGTTGCCTGTTCTCTCAAATGGCGCAGATCATTAAACTCAAAATCCTCACCGTATTGTTCTATTATCCCATATCTTAAGAGAAGCCTTTGCTCATTCAGATACCTGTAGAATCTTGCAGAGTCTTTATAATCGCCAAGCTTGTAAAGCTCTTCAGCAGCCTGCTGATACTGCGAATCATAATACATTTCTTCGGCTTTTTTATAGTTCCTGCCCGGAACAACTACAGTAAACCATATCGTCACGAATGCTGCCGCAATAACAGCCGCTGTTACAGAAAGTTTAATAAGTGTTTTTGTACGTTTTGCCTTTTTCTTCTGCTCCTCTTTTTGCTTCAGCTGTTTCTCTTTATTCTCTTTGCACTCCTCATCATATTCCTTTAGCCCTGCTGTCAGCTCATCCCTGTCAAGAAGCTTTTTAAGTTTCTCTAACTCGACAGTGCACTTGTAGCATTTCTTTTCGCCGACGTTGTTGAAAGCGCCGCAGCTGCAGACCCATTTTTCTCCCAGATCCACTGTAACGAACTCTGCGGCAAGATTTGTCTGCCTTTTATACTGCTGCGCATACCTTTCGCTGTCAAAGTAGTCTACCAGTCTTTGCTGAACAGGCACAGTTACATTGACTGCATCCGCTTTTACATCAATATATGACCCATCAGTAAATTCCGCTCTTTTAACAAAAATCTCAATGCTGCGGGTTCTGTTGTCCGGCAGCTCAATATACTTGCCTTCCCCAAACTTCTGGCCCCTGTTCCTGTAGAGTTCGCTAAAGACAGTTTCTTTCACACCTTTCAGACTCCGGCCTTTTTTATCCATGCAGTCTATGTCTGTAACCAGTTTTGTTATTCTTTCTTCAGACATGCTTATAAAATCCAGCTGAGCAAACAATGTACCGTTTTTCCTGTCGGCAAACAAAGAATAGCCGCAGGTAATAACAGGCATTCCAGAAGTAAATGTCATTTCTTCAGACTTAAACAAGAGCTTTAACTGTTCAGCCATTTTAACCTCCGCAAAATATAGTCTGAGGGTTTTTAATGAGTTTTCTATCGGGTCAACTATCTACCATGTTACTAAAATGCTTATAAAAGGATTGTTTTGTTAGTATTATATGGATATTATTCAAAAATATATTAACATACGGACCTATAGTTGTAAAGCCGGGATATAAAAAAGAGACGGCGCTTTACGCCGCCTCTTTTTATATTGCAATTTTATTCAGGACTTTTTAGTTGCATATCCCTGTTTTTATACATATTCCTGTCTACCCTGTGAAGCAGCTCCTCAATATTGTCTTTTGCAGGGTTGCTTACATATTCATATCCATAGCTTAGCTTTACGATATAATTCACGCTTTGATTATATTTATCAAGCGCTCTCTTTATTCTTTCAATTATTCTCTCGCCGATGTCGTCAGGATGTTCAATCAAGATTAAAAACTCATCGCCTCCGTACCTGCATACCATGTCCTCGATATTAACACTGCTTATAAGTATATCTGCAACTTTTTTAAGCACCTTGTCGCCTTCTGAATGTCCGTATGTATCGTTAATGCTTTTAAATTCATTAAGGTCTGTCATTATAACTGTAAACGCTTCCTGCGTCTTAAGTTTAAACTTCAGTCTGGCTGTCAGCTTTGCTCTTGTATATAGCCCGGTAAGCTCGTCCTTGCCCATCTCGTCCTTTTCAAGTATAAGAAATATTATGAATAGCGCAAGTGTATACGACGGCATTCCAAAAGTCGTTCCATAGGCGAGTATCTGCAAAATAGAACCAATAACGGGAAGAAAGAAAAATATTATAATGCTCTGAGCTATCCTTCCCGTAATAAGGCGCCTATGTCTATAAAAAGCTATAAGCACGATAATCAAAAATGCATAAATTATTATCGAGCTTATCGTGACGCCGACGCCCCTGACATACTGGTTTATCTTTTCAACACCATCAATATAAAACAGGAAACCTTCATCAAACAGATTGTAGATTGCAAAGCCGACGTTGATATAGGTCGGGATAAGGTATATCAGCAGTCTTCTTGCACTCTTTTTCCTGTCACCAAAGACCCTGTAATCCAGATATCTTATGCCAAGCGCTTCCGGAATCCCAAGAAACGCAAGAAACATAAAATTACTCCAGTAATGAACAGGTATAAGCGCTTTGTTGCCTATTTCACCTGAAAGCCAGGAGATCGCTTCAAAAACAGTAATGATCGCAATGGCAATTAATACCTGGCTTACCAGCTTGGCAGAATCGTTTCCTTTACATGAATGTCTGTAAAGATATATTATTAATATAAGGTCGATTAAAAGTGAATACAGCAATAAATCTGTACGTACTATTACCGTCACGTCTCCCACTGCTTTTCTCCTTATAATGTTCTTTTTGGTATAGTCTTTTTTAAAGTGTAATTAATTTATGCTGTCCAGACTTCACAAAAATATATGGTCATTATAACACAGTTCTTTAGCTATAAAAAGCACCCGCTAAAAATTTTACATAAGGTGTCAACTGTTTGGCTATGCTCTTTACTGCCTGCTTTTCAGAAGATGATTATTTTTCTTTTATTCGTATAATTCTCCGTCGATCTTGCCCGTCAACCCGATGACTTTCGGCCATCTTTTCTTTTCAAGCATAGTCGTTGCATTGATGTTCCCAAGGTGACTGTATGTATGCCTTATCTGTCCAAGTATCAGCTCAAGCCTGGTGCGCCAATACCCTCCCGGTTTTTCCATCAGTGCCGCGTCATCAAGCAAGTCTATATATTCCGTAGTCTTTTTTCGTATCCTGCTAAAATAATCCATAAGCAATTCTGAGCTTAACGCTTTAGAACTTTTGATGTCTATAGAATTCAGCCCCTCTTCATGAAACGGCGGCTCTTCGAATTCGTCAGGGTTTATAAACCACTGGTCCATGCTGTGCAGTGTATGATAAACATGTTTCCAGACAGGCACATCAAATAAGATATAATCCATATTGCATGTTTTCATCAACGTATCGAAATTATGAAACAGCACATCCACGTTTTCCTTTATTACCGGAACAAGTTTATTCCCCATTTTATAAAAGCCTCCAAACTATCGTTTTATGCGAAGAGAGGGTTTTGAGCGTTCTGTTTCTTTTCCTGCCCGCAGCGATTTATATTCACTATTATACCACTTTATGGTTATGCCTCAATCAAAAAGAGCATAGAGTTGAAATATATCACTATAAATGATATAACTTTTCTATAATTTTAAAGGGGTCAGATATATGATACTTTCCGGTAAAAAGATAGAAGAATATTTAGACAGCAACATAATCATAAAACCTTTCGACAAAAAAAGGGTTAACCCAAACAGCTACAACCTGCGCCTTCATGATGAGCTTTTAGTTTACGATTCGTATGAGCTTGATATGAAAAAAAGAAACACCGCCAGCAAAGTAGTCATACCGGAAGAAGGCTTCCTGCTTCAGCCAAACAAGCTCTATTTAGGACGCACAATGGAATACACAGAGACATACAATCTTGTCCCAATGCTGGAAGGACGCTCTTCCATAGGCCGTCTCGGTGTTTTCATACACGTCACGGCCGGCTTTGGCGATGTTGGCTTCAAAGGCTATTGGACGCTGGAGATTTTTTGTGTTCAGCCTGTAAGGATATATGCAGGAGTAGAAGTTTGCCAGATGTATTTCCACACCATCGAAGGCGACTATGACAACTATGACAGCGGTAAATACCAAAACAATACAGGAATCCAGGAAAGCATGCTGTATAAAGACTTCATAGATTGAGTTGTGGTTTAAATAACGATAATAAGCACTATGTTTGATTTTGAAAACAAAAACTCCGTACAACATCATATATCAATACTGTACGGAGCTTTTTTATTGTCCTCTAACCAGCGTTTTCAAAACGATTCTCTTACTTTGCTGTTAACTTTAGTTCCTCGCCGTCAGTGTCTATTACCACCTTATGCCCGTCCTTTAGCTCTCCGCTTATAATGAGCTTGCCTATCTGCGTTTCTATAAACTTCTGCAGATACCGCTTGACCGGTCTTGCACCGAAAACCGGAGTGTATGATTTGTCTGCGATAAGGCTCTTTGCCTCGCTCGTTGCGCTCATGGTGATGCTGCGCTCGTCAAGCCGCTTCTGTATATCCGCCAGCGACAGGTCGATTATCTTTATGATATCTTCTTTCTTAAGCGGTCGGAACAGTACTATGTCGTCCACACGGTTCAAAAATTCCGGCCGGAAGTGGACATGCAGTTCATTCATAACCTGCTCACGTGCAGTGTGCTCTATTTCGCCTTCAGCATCTATACCGTTTAATAGATACTCGCTGCCTATATTCGATGTCATTATAACCACGGTGTTCTTAAAGTTCACCGTCCTTCCCTGACTGTCCGTCAAATGTCCGTCGTCCAGCAACTGCAGCAGCACATTGAACACGTCGTGATGCGCTTTTTCTATCTCGTCAAAAAGTATTACACTATATGGCTTGCGCCGTACTGCTTCGGTCAGCTGCCCACCCTCTTCATATCCTACATATCCCGGAGGCGCACCTATTAGCCGTGAAACTGCATGCTTCTCCATGTATTCGGACATATCTATCCTAACCATGTTTTCATCGCTGTCAAACAAAGCTTCCGCTACAGTTCTTGCAAGCTCGGTCTTGCCTACGCCCGTTGGCCCAAGGAATATGAAAGAACCTATCGGCTTGCCCGGGTCTTTAAGCCCGGAGCGTGCGCGGATAATAGCATCGCTGACAGCAGTTACCGCCTCGTCCTGTCCTATAACACGCTTGTGGAGTATATCTTCAAGCCCCAGAAGTTTGTCTTTCTCTTTCTCGACCAGCTTCGAAACGGGTATCCCCGACCATCTGGATACGATCTCCGCCACTTCCTCTTCCGTTACTTCTTCTTTAAGAAGCTCGTTCGCTGCCTTAGCATTGCGTGCCTTTTCGTCCTCTAGCTGTTTTAAAAGCTCAGGAAGCTCTCCATACTCAAGCTTTGCCGCCTGCTCCAGATTATACTGTCGTTTGGCTTCCTCTATCTCACGCCGCACGTCCTCTATCTGCTGTTTTATCTCCTTTTCACGATGTATATTTACCTTCTCCAGCTCCCACTGCGCTTTCATCTTATCGGCCTTTTCTTTAAGGTCCGCATGCTCTTTGTCAAGCCGCTCCAGCCGTGCTTTAGACGCTGCATCGTCCTCTTTTTTAAGCGCCTGCCGTTCTATCTCCAGCTGCATCACTCGTCTGTATATCTCATCAAGCTCGCTCGGCATACTATCGATCTCTGTACGTATCATCGCCGCCGCTTCGTCCATCAGATCAATAGCTTTGTCCGGCAAAAACCTGTCAGATATATACCTATCTGAAAGAACAGCACACGCAATCAACGCGTTGTCCGTTATACGCACTCCGTGGTGTATCTCGAAACGCTCTTTTAAACCACGAAGTATTGATATAGTATCCTCCACCGTCGGCTGGTCTACCAATATCGGCTGAAAACGCCGCTCCAGCGCTGCGTCTTTTTCTATGTACTGACGATACTCGTCGAGTGTCGTCGCACCAATACAGTGCAGTTCGCCTCTTGCCAGCATTGGCTTTAACATGTTGCCTGCGTCCATTGCTCCCTCTGCCTTGCCTGCACCGACTATATTATGCAGCTCGTCGATAAACAGTATTATCTGCCCGTCCGATTTGTTGATATCTTCAAGAACGGCTTTTAGCCTCTCTTCGAACTCACCCCTATACTTCGCTCCTGCAACCAGTGCACCAAGGTCAAGCGCAAATATCGTCTTGCCCTTTAGTCCTTCGGGTACGTCGCCGGCCAGTATACGCTGCGCTAGCCCTTCGACCACCGCCGTTTTACCTACGCCCGGCTCACCAATAAGCACAGGGTTGTTCTTCGTTCTGCGTGAGAGTATGCGTATAGCACGCCTTATCTCTTCGTCCCGCCCTATGACCGGGTCTATCTTACCTTCTCTTGCCATTTCAACGAGGTCTCGCCCGAAGCGCTTTAATGAATCATAAGTTTCCTCCGGGTTCTGGTTCGTTATGCGCTGGTTACTTCGCACCTTTGAAAGAGCGCTCATAAAACTGTCAAGCGTAATTCCGTATTTTTTGAAAACTTGCTGTGACGGTGTGCCATGTTCCTTTAAAAGTGCAATATAAATATGCTCAACGCCTGTATACTCATCGTTGAACCTTTTTGCTTCATCCTGCGCAGCTATTAGTATCTTATTGAACCGTCTTGATGCATACGGCGGAGAAGCTCCGTCGCCGTGTATCTGAGGCAGTTTAGTAAGCTCTGCCTCTAAGTCCTGTGTATAAGTTCCGGTATCGATGCCCATATATCCGAGCAGCCGGGGTATAAGCCCGTCCTGCTGCACCGCAAGCGCCAGATGTATGTGCTCTGCTTCTATCTGCTGATGGCCCATGCGCAGCGCTGTTTCCTGTGCTGCTGCAACCGAGCCCATTGCTTTCTCTGTAAATCTATCTAAATCCATAGTCTGATCGCCTCCTTTGCGATTTCTTAGTTATATGTCTGTTTCATCTTTTCATACAATTCCTTCATTTTCGGTGACAATTCTTTTGGGTTCACTATACGTGCTTTTATATAAAGGTCTCCCTGTTTTACATTACGTGCCGGATATCCTTTACCTGCTACCCGTATCTTGCTGTCAGTCTGTATCCCGGCGGGTATCTTTACGTTGATGCGCCCGTCAAGTGTATATACTGAAACTTTGTCTCCCAGCGCTGCCTGCCACGGCATCAAATCTATCGTTGTAGTCAAATCGTTGCCGTCGATCGAGTAACGTGAACTTGCCTTCATCCTTACAATCAAGCGCAGGTCTCCGCTCTTGCCGCCGCCTGTGCCTGGGTGTCCCTGGCCCTTCAGCCTTATCTTCTCGCCGTCACGCACACCTTTCGGTACTTTGAAAGTAAAGTTACGTGTGCCGCTTTGGGTCTGCAGCGCTATACGCTTTTCAGTACCTGCAGCTCCTTCCTCGGGAGTGATCTCTATCTCTGCTTCGATGTGTTCACCGTCATAAACAACGTTCGCACGGCTCGTCCTTGCTCCGCCGCCTCCGAAGAGATCGTTTATATCAAAACCGCCGCCCGACGACGAAAACCCTCTGCCGCCAGATGAGAAACCGCCGCCGCCAAAGAACATGTTGAAAAAGTCGCTGTAGTCTCCGTCGCCTCCCGTGCTATATTCATAATGTACGTTGTTGCCGCCAAAGCCGTATTGCGACGGGTCAAAGTTGTGCCCGCCGGAAAAGTTGGTCTGGCTGCCGAACTCATCGTACTGCTTTCTCTTTTCCTTATCGCCCAAGACTTCGTACGCTTCGCCTATCTCCTGAAACTTGGCTTCCGACTTTTTGTCACCCTTGTTCTGGTCGGGATGATGCTTTTTTGCAAGCTTCCTGTAAGCTTTTTTTATTTCATCCTGAGTCGCAGTTTTCTCTACACCCAGCGTTTTGTAATAGTCTTTATATTGCATACGTTTTCCCCCTTCTTTTACTGCTAAAAACCCCTATTTATATACAACTTAATAAAGTTTGACTTTCCCTGACCTTTATGATAATACTTATTGCTCAAAAAATCAATATGTTTGGACGTTTTTATGCTGTTTTAATTGTTAATAAAATGCAAACAAAATGTTTACCATCCATTCCGTATCGTTTCTGTCCGGTAAATTGTTTATTTGCTGCTTTTTGACCCGGTCTGTACCGTTTTTTTAAGCCATATCAGTTTGTTGAGAAAGCGGTGTTTAATACCAAATTATTTTCTGATTATAAATAGCTGCACGCTGCCAAATCCGCCAATTATTATTCTCTCGTAGGCTGCTCCGGTATCCTCTATAAGCGCGGTGATATCTTTCATGATATCGCCGCATGCCTCAATAAACTTTACGAAAGCAACCCCGGCAAAGTTTCTATCAGGAGGATAATCATAATCGAGCAAAAGTAAAACCCCGCCTGGCTTTAGTACACGAAGCATCTCTTCCATTGCTTTTTCGCCGTCAGGATATCCCGAAAAAGCCATAGTATTTACTACCGTATCAAAGAACGAATCCGGATACGGCATATTCTCTACATTGCCCTTAACTATTTCTGCATCTACACCCTTCTTGCCTAGCTTCTCTTTTACCCTTGATACCATTTCAGCGTTGTAGTCGAGTCCGTAAATTTCTTTGTCTTTTGGATACTGCGTCATCAGCCATGCCGGACCAAAAGATACTTCCAGTATCCTTTTGCCAGTAACATACGGAAGCACACTTGTAAGCCACTTTTTCCACAGCGGAAAGGCCTTGATAAATCCATCATATGCTTTTGCATAACGAGTATATATCTTGTCCATCTTTTCAGTGTATTCATGTGGGTTTTCTGGCTTCTTTGTATATTTTAGTTTTTTCTCTGATACTTTGAACATCATATGTCTCCGTGGTCAGCTCTTCTGAGGATTTAAAAACCCCGCATGGTATTACTATTTATTATACCATGCAGAGCTTTTTTATTTTTTTTTAGTGTTAGTTTTTTGTCTCCCAATATTATAAATCATAGCTTTACAGTAAAAGAAGCGTCCAGACAGAGCGCCTCTTGTTTCAACAACTGAACTAGGATTCGCTCCTCTTCCTTCCGTTGCTTTCACGCCACTTCGCCTGTCTTTTTCCGCCATACCCGCTAGGGCACAGGCTGGCGGCGGCAGGCTCTGGTTCAAATCACCGGATTCCGATAATATAAAATTAATCTGCTCTCTCCAAGTCCTGCTCCGGTAGTCGTTTTACCTGATTGAGCCAATCTACCGGCAGATTATCCATACCATTCTTTGCGCCAAGTATTGCGCCAATGATCATGCCGCGTGTAGCCGAATCACCGCCGATTCGTGCGTTCAGAGACAACGCCTCTCGGTAATCTGATGATGTCATCAACAGCTTAAAAATGACTGGTATAGCGTGTCTGGCATGGCAACTCTGCCCCAACACCTCTGCAATATCCGCCTCGGAATTACCGGCCACCGTCTCGGCCGCTGATAGATACTCTTCTAACAACGTTATATCCTTCCCGTTCTTTCTCATATCGCCCAAAGAATCACGCAGCAGATTGGTAATGGATACTTGCTCCCCCTCCAAAACTTTTAATATTGTGCGCACAAACAGCTCTGTTGCCAACAGTGACGGTTGACTGTTGTGTGTAAGACGGCTTTGGCTTAATGCTGCATCAAGTGCTGTTTCCGGCTTCTCAATAAAATATAACACAGGTGCGATGCGTGATGCACCGCCCAGCTCGTCGGACTTAGACCCTGTGGCTTTACCCTTATCAAATGCCTTTATCGATTCCTTGCTAGCCACGTCCATATACCCGCTATAACTGTTCATATACTGTCGCCATGCTGTTTTGAATCCATCTTCTGTATATTGACCCCGGCGTTCTTTTAAGTAATCGTAAAGCAGCATTGCCTGATCGCCGTAGTGCGTATAATCACCCAAATGCTTTCCACTGTGCCAGCTACTGCGCAGCGGTTCATGCGGCTCATCATATTCTCCAAAGAGCTTCTTGATAGCCCTTACATTGTATATCCAATGAGCCCCCAACACAAAAGAATCGCCTAAAAAGCTGCCTAGCAACATCGCTCTTTTTCTTTCGTTTCGTTCCAGCGCCATTTAAATTCCCCTTATATATTTTTTCCGTATTATTTTAACATTATGTTTACGTTGCAAAGGCTATTTGAAGATAAACCTTAACCAAATCCGTTTCTAGTATCTGTACTATATTTCCATTATATCACAAATCAACTGTACTTCAGAAAGAACATCTCTAATCTCTTCAATTTGTCCCTTTTGTATCATATGCATTATCTCCATGCCAGAAATTGTTCTATTTGCCGTTTCAAAACTCTTAAATCCTAACATCTGATTCGTCTTCCTCTTAATAAACCGATGATCTTGCTCAGCGATATTATTCAGATATTTGATCATTCAATGTTAGGTTTTAAAATATATATCTCAGCGATATTTCTCTTTGAGCGCATCAAAATACGTTGGCTCCCAAAATCACTTAAAAAATCAAAGTGCTTCTCCTACCTATAGCATAAAAAAAGCTCCTGAAAATACCGCACTAAGACGTCTATCTGTAGCGGAGAAGGTGGGATTCCCTTCGCAGGCTGATGCCTGCTTTCAGGCCAGGTCACTAAAAACGCCACACTGTGGCGTTTTCTTAACGTTCCCGTTCGAATCCTACTACTTTTTCTGCACAAAAAACAAAAACCCACACAAGGTGGGTTTCCGTTTTTCTGTGGCGGAGAAGGTGGGATTCCCTCCGCAGGCTGATGCCTGCTTTCAGGCCAGGTCACTAAAAACGCCACACTGTGGCGTTTTCTTAACGTTCCCGTTCGAATCCTACTACTTTTTCTGCACAAAAAACAAAAACCCACACAAGGTGGGTTTCCGTTTTTCTGTGGCGGAGAAGGAGAGCGCCCGAACGATGCACTCATAATGAAAACAGCATGAAGAAATAGTTCAGCCAATAACTATTTTGAGGAGCATTGATTATGAAAACAAGAATCGAAAACGGCATTGAATACGAACTGATAGGTGACATCTGGTATCCAAAACTGGAAAGCAAGAACGGCAACATCAGACTTGGTGAATATGGATTATTGCGATTGAAATATCTTGAGCAGAATAAATCCGGCTTATATGAGCAGTTGTTCTTGGCTGGAGAGTTGTTCAGCCATTGCAAGGAGCTTGAGACCCAGGCAAAACAGATGAAGTATACGATTGTTAAGCAGTGTCTTACTAAGGATATGGATATTATGCAAGCATTAGATATTGCTGAGCAAACGGTGAAGCACGATTTGATTTATTGTTAATATGTAAAGCTGATAAGCAGCCTGTAGAGCGTTTTGCAGGCTGCTTATTCTATCAAGGTGATAATGTGAGTAGAATTTACCTACTTTATTAAGACATAGGTAAAAATACAGGAAATATTACACATGTAGTGATAAATCTTTTCATCAGCTAATTAATTGGTTGCGAAAAACCAACAAATTGGTATTGACAAACCAAAACAACAATGCTACAATATTGGTAATTAAAAACCAAGGAGGCGAGAATTTTGCAAAGAAACAAATTGATTTGGCAAATAAACGATATTCTAAGAGGTACATATAGTTCTAATGATTATTATGAATATGCTGTTTCTGCGGCTTATTTTCATAATATTTTTAAGAAATATAATATAAGCATTTATTACAATAATAAAATTAATTTAAAAGAAATATTGCTTAAAAATACCAATTTAATGACAGAAGAAGAAGCAACCATCTGCAGAGATGTAGTTGAATGTGGGTTTGCAAATATAGAGATAGAAGCATTAGAAAAATTCTTTAATATCTACGAAGATTTATCATCTACAGAAGTATTGAAGCTTCTTGATGAATTTTATGAACAAATGCAAAGTCGTTCATCTGGAATGAATATTAGTATTGACTCTGTAATTGAATTGAGCAAGAAGCTACTTCAAATAGAGCCGGATAGTAGAGTTATTGATATGTGTTCTGGATATGGAAAGTTTTTGCTATCATTGAATGATACAAATGAACTTTCAGGAATCGAGATAAATTTTAATACATATGTTGTATCGAAAATGCTTTTATATCTACAAGGTAAAAAAGTAAGAATATATAATAAGGATGTTTTACAATATAATTTTACTAATGAAAAGTATGATTATATTTTTTGTGAAGCTCCATTTGGTTTGAAAGTAAATAATTCCACCTTGGATGTGTTAAATAAAAGTTCAAATATTCCTTATAAGTTTAATAGGAACTCAGGAAGCTGGTTGTTTGTAGCTCAAGTGCTGAAAGCTTTGAAACAAAACGGCAAATCGATAGTTGTTATGAATAATGCTCCGTTATTTCAGTATAGCGATAATGAATTTCGAAAGTATTTATTAGAAACAGGCTATTTAGATATGGTTATTAGGCTGCCTGAAAAATTGTTAGCGGAAACATCAATATCTATAAGCATACTAGTAATATCAAACGAAAAATCTAAAAATATAAAACTTATAGATGCATCAAAAGAATATATTGAGGGCAGAAGGATAAATAGCTTATCACAAGAGAATATCGATAAAATAATTCGTATGTCCGAAGATGAGAAATATAATATTAGTTATGAAGAAATAGCAAATAATAACTACAATCTTTTCCCAACAAACTATGCTAATGATATTAATATTAGTAATCCCATAAAAATTGAAGATCTTGCAAATGATATTTTTAGGGGTGTCCAAATTAGTGCAAAAATGCTAGACGAAATTGTAGCAGTCGATGATTATACTTATAAAGTTATGAGTTTAAGCAATATTGATGATTATTCAATAAATTATAATGACATGCAAAAAGTTAAAGTAGATCATAGTAAGTGGAATAGATATCTCTTAGAAGATGGCGATTTTATATTGTCAGCAAAGGGAACTAAAATTAAAACTGCAGTATTTGAAAATAATAGCGACGAAAAGGTAATAGCTTCTGGCAATTTAATGGTTTTGCGGTTGAAAAGAGATATCGTTGATGCATATTATCTAAAGCTATTCTTAGATAGCAAACTGGGTCAAAAATGCATAAACCGCATTCAAACTGGGGCTGTTATTCTTTCGATTAGTAAGCAAGCCCTTCAATCAATGGAAATACCTAGAAGCAGCATTGGTGAACAGAAAGCGCTCATTGCAAAGTATAAAGCGAAAATTGATGAGCTAAACTATCATAAACGTAAACTTGATGAACTTACCAAAAACATCAATAATATTTTTGATAATGAATTAGGTGGTGAGTGATATGCAATTAAATACTGATGAGTTGTATGAACTGCTTGATAAATTAACAGAAATAATTACACAGGCAAATAGGCTTGATGAGATAGAAATTGTTTTGGATAAGTATAACCTAAGAAGTATTATCAATCCGGAAGAATTGGATAGACTTGCTTTTGATACAAGAGCAAAAATTCTTATTATTGGAGCATCTCAGGTTAATGAGGATGATATATTGAGATTAGCTAAAAAGTGTAAAGTTAATCCTGATTTGATCGAGTGTGAAATTGATTATGAAGGATTTAAGCACTATAACTTTGGTAAGTTGGAATACAATACTAATTATCGATGTGTACTGATAGGACCAATTCCACATAGTGTTCCAAACAAAGGAACCTATGAAAGTATCATATCAAAAATGGAAAATGAAATAGATAAATATCCTAAAATATACAAGCTCCAGAGCAAGAGCGATGTTCTTAAGATTACAAAAACCGGCTTGGAAGAAGTTTTTCGACAAATAGCTTAATGGTTGCTGGCATACATCCTTAGAATATTATATAATAACAGGGAATATTTACAACATTGTTGATTTTATAAATGTAAAGGGGAATCTAATGGCAAAAGCATCAGCAAAGAAACAAAAAAGCATAGAGCAATCATTGTGGGAATCTGCGAATAAACTGCGTGGAACGGTTGAACCATCTGAATATAAGCATGTTGTTCTCAGCTTGATTTTCTTGAAATATGCAGGAGATAAATTTGAGGAGCGAAAGCAGGAATTGATTGAAGAGGGAAAAGAAAGATACATTGATATGGTTGAATTTTATACCATGAAGAATGTATTTTATCTTCCCAAAGAATGTCGTTGGAATGAAATAATAAATTCAGCAAAAACAAATGTTACAGGATTAGCTTTAACGATTGATACTGCGTTATCAACAATTGAAAAGAAAAACCCTTCACTTAAAGGGGCTTTACCGGATAATTATTATTCAAGATTGAGTTTGGATGCTAATAGATTGGCATCGCTACTGGATGAGATAAATAACATTAAAACACTCGAAGATAAAGAGAAAGATATTATTGGCAGAGTATATGAATTTTGCTTAAGTAAATTTGCTCTTGCTGAGGGAAAAGGTAAAGGTGAATTCTATACTCCAAAGTCGATTGTAAATTTGATTGCAGAAATGATCGAGCCATACAAGGGCAAGATTTATGACCCCTGCTGCGGTAGTGGTGGTATGTTTGTACAGTCTATGAAATTCATTGAAAGCCATCATGGTAATAAGCGTGATATATCTATTTATGGTCAAGAGAATACCGCAACAACATATAAGCTGGCTAAAATGAATTTAGCAATCAGAGGCATTTCTGCAGACTTAGGAGCGATTCCGGAGAACACTTTCTTTGATGATCAGCATAAAGACTTAAAAGCTGATTATATAATGGCTAATCCTCCGTTCAATCAGAAGTCATGGCGTGCTGACAATCAACTTGTTCATGATCCCAGATGGAGTGGTTATGATGTTCCACCTACCGGAAATGCTAACTATGGATGGATACTTAATATTGTTTCTAAGCTATCATCAAACGGTACAGCCGGTTTCTTACTTGCGAACGGTGCTCTTTCTGGCGGTGGCACTGAATATAACATCCGCAGAAAATTGATTGAAAACAAACTTGTTGATGCAATTATTTATCTACCCAGAAAGATGTTTTATACTACTGATATTGGTGTTACTCTTTGGATTTTATCAAAGAACAAAAAAGCCAGAACGGTTGAACAGAATGATGAAATAGTCAAATATAGAGATCGTGAAAATGAAATTCTATTTATGGACTTAAGACAGAAAGGTTCGCCGTTCGAAAAGAAATATATAGAGTTCACCGAAGATGATATTATCAATATATCCGCTACTTATCATAACTGGCAGCGTGCGGATAAGTATTCTGAATATGAGGATACTCCTGAATACTGCTATAGTGCTAATTTGGAAGAAGTCGAGAAAAAGGATTTTTCTCTTGTCCCAAGCAAATATATTGAGTTTATTAATCGTGATGAAAACATAGATTTTGATGAGAAAATGAAATCATTGCAGTCAGAATTCACGTCACTTTTAAAAGAAGAGGAAGCATCGAAGAAAGACTTGCTTAATGTGTTCAAGGAGTTAGGTTATGAGATCGAACTATAAAAGACTTGGACAATACATTAAGCCTGTTAATAAGCGCAATAATGATTTGAAAGTAAGCTTATTACTTGGAGTAAGCATACAAAAAGTATTTATAAAATCAATTGCGAACACGGTTGGAACAAATTTTAAAAATTACAAAGTAGTGAAAAAGGATCAATTTGCATATGGTCCTGTAACGTCAAGAAACGGTGACAAAATTTCTGTAGCTTTACTTGAAGAAGATGAATGTATAATCTCAAGCTCATATACAGTATTTAGAATTATTGATAAAGAAGTATTATTACCCGAATATCTCATGATGTGGTTCAGACGCCCTGAGTTTGATCGATATGCCCGATATATGTCACATGGCAGTGTGCGGGAAATATTCGGGTGGGAAGAGATGTGCAATGTAGAGTTGCCTATCCCCGATATTGAAAAACAAAGAGAAATTGTAGAAGAATATAACGCCATCGTTAATCAAATAGAGCTAAACCAAAAGCTCTATCAGAAGTTAGAAGAAACAGCAAAGGCTCTTTATAGGCATTGGTTTGTGGATTTTGAGTTCCCTAATGAAGAAGGAATGCCTTATAAATCAAGTGGCGGTGAGATGGAATATAATGAGGAGCTAGATGATGAAATACCAAGGGGGTGGACAGTTGATACAATAGATACCATAGCGAAAGATGTTGTTTGTGGTAAAACTCCACCTACGGAAGATAGCACTAATTATGGAAGTGATATCCCTTTCCTTACAATACCTGATATGCATAATAAAGTTTTTGCAGATACCTATGACAGATATTTATCTTTTAAGGGTGCAAAAACTCAAATAAACAAAACACTCCCTCCCTATAGTATCTGTGTTAGCTGTATTGGAACAGCTGGGCTAACCATACTAACTTCGGTTGAATGTCAAACTAATCAGCAGATAAATAGCATTATTTGCAAAGATGGTATAAGTGCTTTCTATATATATTTAGTGATGAAGAATATGGCTAGAGATATTAATGAATTTAGTAATAGAGGCTCTGTAGGAAAAAACATGAATAAAACTGAATTTAGTAATTTATTTATAGTTAATCCCAAAAAAGAAATTCAGGATGGCTACGAAAATGTTGTAAAAATGTTGTTTGAATATGTATTGGTTATTCAAAAAAAATTAGTAGATTTAAATGTATTAAAAGAATTGATATCAACTAAGATTGCAAAAGCTACTCTTTAATAGGGGAGATAAAAGATGAGTGAATTTATAAAGACATTACTTATAGCAGTAATTCCGGCTGTCATCACATCATTAGGTACATATTTAATTGCTGCAAAGAATTTTAAGTCGTCATTGAAAACTGTTCAAGAAAATAATAAACATGACTTGGATAAGCTTATGGAGCAGCATAAATTGGATATCGTCGGTTTGAAAGAAAAACATAAATTAGAAATGGCAGGCAAGGAAAAGGATCATGCTTATAAGCTGGAGATTATGCAGAAAGAGCATGAAAATGAGTTGATAAAAAACAGTAAGAGCAGCGAAAACGGTGTTATGTTTGGTGCTTTAGGAGGATTGATTCAAGATGTTCTTAAAGATCCAAGTAAACTTGATGATTTGATGAAGTTGAAAGAAAAGGCGGAGCAGCTTAAGAAGAAGTAGGGAGAAGAAAATGGATATTATAAGGAATGTAACACTAAAATGCGGAGTATGTGGTAATGAAAATTTTGAATATGATGATGAATTATTTAATTCGATAGAAGAAGCCGATGAGGTGAAATGCACAGTTTGTAATAAAATATATACTGGTGAAGAGCTTTTAGAAGCCAACTCAGCATTGATTGAAAATACAACGGAAGAATTAGCAGATGAAGCGATAAAAAAAGCGTTAAAAAAAGCTGGATTTAAAGTTAAGTAGGAGGATATTAATGACATTTGATTGGAATGTATCCATAGGAGATATTATTGCTTTTATTGCTTTGTTAGGTTCTATAACAATGTTTGTTTTAACAACTATAAAGCAGGCGAAGAGTAAAAATAGTGCAAAAAGTGCTAATGATTTTTATGATGCTGCAAAAAAGTATTATGATTTAATGGTAGATTTTACGCCGAAAATATTTAACCATACAAATATGGTTTCAGGAGGTTATTCAAATGAGGTCAAAAAAGCTATTTGTGATGCATCTATAGTGTTACTGTCAAATAAAATTCCCTGCTTTTTGGCAAATAAGATTCCCTACTTTTTATTTAGTATTTTCCACAAAGATCTGTTTTCTGTGAGCTAAGCGGTAACTGTCGTCGGAAAATGAAAGCACCTGACATTTATGAGTCAACCTATCCAACAAAGCGGTTGCTAGAATCGAATCACCAAGAACATCAGCCCATCCGTCAAAACCCTTATTAGAAGTAATTACGACAGAAGTATTCTCGTATAAATGAGATATCAGTTGGAAGAACATATTGGCTTCTGTTTTCCCAACCGGTAGATAACCTAGCTCGTCAATAATAAGTAAGTCTGCTTCCTTGATCCACTTAAGACGTGCTGCTGAACTTCTGGATATCTCTTGTGTTTTCAGGATATGAACAAGCGTATCCATAGAGGAAAAGAAAACCTTGTATCCAATCTCCACAGCCTTGTTTCCGATAGCCAGAGCAAGATGTGTCTTTCCTGTTCCCGGAGGACCGATTAAGATCAGGTTGTATATTCCTTCAATCCAAGTAAGGGCGGCCAACTGATTTAACTGCCAGGTGGTAATCCCTTTCTGAAACTCTGTATCAAACGTCTCAAAGCCCTTGTAAGTCGGCAGACAGGCTTGCTTGATCCTTCGTTTCTTTTTATTCTCCTCTCGATATAAAACCTCATCATGCAGACAGTTCGCTAGGAAAGCCTCGTTGGATATTTGCTCATTTAAAAAAGGAAATGTTCTCCTGGACATATTCGCAAGTCCAAGCTGTTTTGCATATGTACGGATGCGTTCAACGTCTGTCATTACCGCTCACCGCCTTTACAGAGACTGGCGTAAACCTCTATAGGTCTCGTTTGGGCTATGACTACACTATACTTAACAGGGATAGTACCGCTACATTCAGCAGGCAAAGGTTTCAGTTGTTTAAAGTACTCCAATGTATCCCTAAAATCATTAGCCGATACGATCTGCCTATCCAGACAATACACGGCTGCACGATGGAGTTCATCTGCTGAATATATCTCTGCAAGTTTCAGCAGTATACCCAGCTGGTCTCGAACATATCTCGGTTTAGCTTCAATAATCTTCTCTACAAAACGAGTTCCTTCCGGTGATATGTATCCAGCAAACACTTTGTCTTTAATGCTTTGCAGTTTGGAGAACCTGTCCCGTTCCGGATGTTCATTGCGTACGCATTTTCCTACACCGTCAGCTATAGTATATTCATCAATAAATACATCGTCTTTTAAATCGTAAAACCGTACCCTATTTGATGTTTCATCAGCTTCTATCCGAACTTTTTTACCCGGCTCATAGGTTCCCTTGGGCATACAGTAACGGTTCTGCCGGTACATTACAACATTGTTTTTACGAACGATAGCAGTTGACGGTACATAAGTTGATTCTCCCAATTCCGGCGCAGATTTCAAATGCTGCTGCTCCTGCGCAAATACAACGGCAGGGACCATCTTTGTTGTCTCGTGCACTAATCCGTTTCCGGTCCGGTCCAACCACGCCAGCCCGTCGCTGTTGAGCCTTGCTATCCCGTGATAGATTCTGCAGGTCAGAAAGTTGTTTTTTACATACTTTACAACAGCTTCAATCTTTCCTTTACTTTCCGGGTCATTGCCACGACACAAATGGACAGAGAAACCAGCATAATTCTTGTAGTTTTCAAATGTTTCTGTATATATAATATCTCCGCTGTTTTCGCTGACAACCATTACTCTATCTTGATCATATACGATTTCTGTTGGCCTGCCTCCATAAAAGCGGAATGCTCTGTCATGTGCCTGTATAAATGTTTGTGCTGTAAAGGGTTCTAATTGAAAGCATACATATTTATATCGTGAGCAGCTTAATACCATTGCGAATATATATATCCTAACGGATTTCCCGTAGCTGTCTTTCATTACCTTTTGTCCCAAATCCACCTGAGCCTGATAGCCAAAAGGTAATTCAGGATTCTCAGCATACTGTCGTATTTTTACGGGTGCCGGTATACCTTCTTTCTCTCTAACGTTACTCACAAACAACCGAACTGTACGGTATGACGGCTTAAAGTCCGCAAAGTCTTCCCTAAGATTATCGTAAAGTATAGCTCCTGAGATTTCGGGATATGTTTTTAGTTTATCCAACACATACCCGTAATACGGATCCATGATTTTTGTTCGTTCTTTGGCTTCAAGCATGTATGACAGATATTCGCCCTCTGTCATGTCCCAATACTTCCTTACTGTTTTTGCATCAAGCCTAAGTTCCCGTGCTGCTCTTTGTTTTTTGTACCCCATTGTTTTTAGTTTCTGTATTTCTGCATACATCGTTATCCCTACCATTTCTGCCTGCCTCCATTTATACTCTCATTCGAGTATAAATGGACAAGCTCTTTTATTCATTAAGTAGGGAAAATTGTTTGCCAAAAACCGTCCAATATAGTTTACCAGTTACAACACTATCTATGTTGATTCCTACATAGACATATATACATTATTTAAAAGAAATCTTTCAGCACTCTTGGGAGAAAATAGAACTGCGGACCCAGAAACTATACAATCTATTCGTGATACTACTAAGGGATTAAACGAACTAGTAGCTTCACTGCCTGTGATTAATACTTTAGAAAATGCGATCAACACTAAATTTGCTGATTATGGTAATGGTAACGTTATAGTGTCATTACAATCCGAGATATCTGTTAAAGGCTTATATTCTGATATAGTTCCCTACATAAAAGAGTCAGATGATGATAATTTATATCCTGCTGCAGGAGAGGGACGAAAAAAGTTATTATCATATTCAATCTTCAATATCCTCTCACAAGAACAATCAATACGTAAAGTAAACTTATTTTTGATTGAAGAGCCAGAAAACAACCTACATAAATCTGTACAGATAGCATTATCACAAATATTATTCAATGAATCCGGTTATGACTATTTATTTGTTGCTACCCATTCCCCATATATTCTATATGAAATGGATGATGTAAATTTGATAAGGATATTTAATGAAGGGCGAATAAATAGTGCAAGTGTATGTTATAAAGTGCCCGATGAATTTCAGAACAACAAAACCATCTTAAACAGACAATTATCAGAAGCTATTTTTGCTAACAAAGTTCTTCTTGTTGAGGGCCCATCTGAACAAATACTATTTGACAAAGTAATATCACATAAAAAAGCTGCATATGAAGCTGAGGGTACATACATTTTAGCTGTGAATGGTATTGGGTTTGATAAGTACTATTCGATTTTAAAGAATCTGCATATTAAAACTATTATAAAAACTGATAATGATTTACGCAAGTCAGGTGATGAGTATTCAGTGCTTGGATTTACACGGTGTAACAAATATATTGATGATCAGCTGAAAAAACTGCCGACAGATTCAATTAGTGATAATAGTATTGCTTCCAAAAGATCTTTATATGACACGAATAAAACTCAGATTGATAGAATAAGATCAGAGTTTTTGGTTTTTCTGTCCAAAGTAGATTTAGAAAATGACCTGGATGAAGTGCTACATGATAGGCTGGTAGAATGCTTGAATACAACTAGTCCGGTTGATTACTTACAAAAAAAGAAGCTGCATAATATGGCAGAACTTATCCTTAAATTAGATGGTGAGGACTGCAATAAAATATATGACCACTATAATTTCAAATGCTTAAAAGAGGTTTAAGATGAATCCCACCCCTACCCAAGAAGAAATAATAAACTATAAAGGTAATTTAGTGGTTAATGCCAGCGCCGGTACGGGCAAAACCTATACCTTGGTTCAAAAAATAATTAAAGAAACAGAAATCGAAAATACACATCGAGTTATTGCAGCTATTACATTCACTATAAAAGCAGCAAACGAAATTAAGGAGAGACTTAAAACAGCAAACCATTACCATTTTGTGGGTACAAATAATACATTTGTTATAGAAGAAATCATTAAACCATTTATGAAAGACTATTATGGTTTAGAATATGATATTGATTTAGATACAGACTATCAAGAAAAATTTGAATCATATGACCAAGGATTACAACTAATAACAGCTAAAAAGCTTTTAGGGTCATATGTAAACAACTTCAGTAATTTTGTTTTTCAATTAGCATTAAATATTATTAAGAACTCGATAGCGTGCCAAAGATATATGAAAGCTAAATATAGGAAAATATATATTGATGAATATCAGGATTTCGATATTGATATGCATACTTTATTTATGTATCTTTGTGATGAACTCAAAATTGAAACTTTCGTTGTAGGTGATGAGAAGCAGTCTATTTATATGTGGAGAGGAGCAAATCCTGAGTTATTTACAAGCATTAAAGACAAGGATAATTTTGAAAGTATATTTATGAGTAATAACTTTAGATCATGTAAAGTTATACAGAACTACTCAAACTTATTATGTGCTGAAACAATGCATTTATATTCAGAGATAAATAAAAATGATGAGATTATATGGATTAAAACTGATGCAAGTAAAACATGGCAGCATGAAATCATTCAATATTTAGACTTAACAAAAAGCATTGCTTTGCTTAGGTTTTCAAATGCCAACGCTGAACAGGGAGCTGAGGAGCTAAAAAATCAAGATTTGGATTTTGTATATATACCTAGATTAACAATCTCTGAAATCACAACCAATTCTGCTTGGGTGTACTATGCGATTGCATCTTATTGTATTATTGATAATTATTCTGAATACGATTTTATTTCAAGCATACCTGTCGAAGGTGAGATTAAGAATAGCCAAATTAAGCCAATCAAAACGTATTTGGAAAAGATAGATGCAAAACTAATCTCAGGGAATAAAGATGAATTTTCTGATGCAGTGAAGGGATTTTTTAAATTTTTAGACTATGAAATGAGAGATGAACATTGTGAAATGTTGTTTAACACAATCCAAGATTCTAGTAAACATGTATCGTTTTATTCAGATAGATTCAAGCATATAGCTATTACCTTCCATTCATCGAAAGGATTAGAATTTGATCAGGTAATTATTTTTGCTGAAGATTATAGGTTAAATAGTAATTCGGATATTTACAATCATTATGTTGCTGCTACAAGGGCTAAATCAAGGCTAATAATAATAAGAAACGACAATTATAATGCTAATAAGTTCACTGAAAATTTGTCTAATATTTACAAGCAAAGCAATGTGAAAATGAATGTATTGATCTCATTAAAATAATAATATTCAAGCTTTTTTTATATAATCAATCTGCTTAACGGTATCATTAACAATATCAGCGAACTCCTTTTGGCAAGTGCATCCGGCTTTGAACACATTAACAGGCTCAGCATAGGCAATAAATTTAGAGTGATATGCAGTCATTGAAAGAAGATATAACATTTCTCGTTCAATGCCTTTTTCATGTGCGATTTTTAGCACCTCACAAAGATTAGTTAGTAAATCTTGGCTTGCAGAGGCGGGCAAATGATAGATGATATCCTCAAGAGAATCAACCTGATTTTTAGTATATCGATGATCCTGCTTGGATTTAACATTGGAATTTCCCACTAAATAATCAACAGATACATTAAAGTAATTCGCAGCCTTTAAGGCAAAATGAATATCGGGCGTTCTCCGGTTGCTTTCATAAAAATTAATCGTCATTCGAGCAACACCAAGCTCATCGGCAAGTTCCTGCTGTGTCAGATTCTTTTCATCTCTCAATTCTTTTAATATCCGGCTAAACATTTTTTACTCCCATCGCTTGAGATGTATATATAATAGCATGATATCGCCATGATTACAATAAAAATCAAAATAATATAAATATACTATTGCAATCACGTGCGCAATGTGATACTATGTGTAAACAATCATATTTATATTACGATAACTATCACGAAAGGAGAAGCGTATGAAACACAGGAAACGAAAAAGACGATACCAAAACTTCATAGCATTATTAAAGAGCTGACGCCAATACAGGTGGTCAGCTTTTTTAGTTTTGAATGATTTTATGGTAGTCGGGATGGGATCCGAAAATAACATCTTATGATTGAAATTGGAGGTGAAGTATGAAAGGAAAAGTGATAAGCATCAGACTCAACCTTGAAAAACTGACAGATAAAAAAGCAGAAGAGATATTATCCAGCTTACCACCCAGACGCAAAAGCGAATACATCAGAAACGCTATTATTACATATAACGATTTCGAGCGTTTGATTGGGCTGATGAAACAGGCATTGCTGGAAGCAATGGACGAACGAGAAACCATACAGGCTGAAAAAAAGAATGAAACAGACGGAGGATATAATGATTATCTTAAATCACTGTAAAAAACCAAGCGAAATAATACATTGTGTTCTACATAAAAAGTCGCTGGCACCCATATTGTACACCAAGAAGATAAAGGTTGTATCCAAATACTGTGAAACTATAATACACAGTTTACAGCAACATAAATACAGCGTCGGACACAGTGGGTGCCGTAATGAAATATCAATGTATTCTCAAGTATATTTGCTGAAATTGAAAGCTGAACCGAAGTATAGATTACTTAGGAAATTCTTTTTCCAGCCTGTAAAAAGTCTGATGAAACCTAAAGTGAAAACTAAGCTGAAAAGTTTGAGATTCTGGTTCGGCAAGCACGGCACATGTGCCCACAAATGCCCGCTTGACAGGGCGTTCCCACTCCCTATAACCCACTTAAATGGCGGTAAACCGCTTAGAACATGGAAAGGAGAAACTGCATGAGAAAAAGGAACAACATGATCAAGGTTATGCTGAGCGATAAAGAACTGGAGCATATTAATAAACAGGTTGAAACAAGCGGGCTGAATAAATCGGCTCTGCTCAGGAGACTCATTAGCGGATTAGCAATCAATCCTGCACCGGGAGACGAATATCGAGAAATCTGCGGTTTGTTATCGAACGCTGTGAACAACATAAACCAAATCGCAAGGCAGGCAAATACATCAGGATATGTAAGCGAAGAAAAACTGGATGCTGCCATCCTTCTTATCCGTAAATGCTGGCAGCTGATGCGGGAGCTGCGGTAATGGCAATCACAAAAATTATAGTAATTCGAGACCGACTGGACAAGCGTGTAAACTATGCGCTGAATGAAGATAAAACCGGACTTGATAATGTATTGGAGTATGCTATGGACAAAGATAAAATTCGGGGAGAGCATAAATTATATGAAAGCGCTGTTAACTGTGATAAAGAAACGGCTTTTCAGGATATGATGAAAACCAAAACGCATTTCGGTAAAACGGATAAAGTGCAGGGCTATCATATTATACAATCTTTTAAGCCGGGTGAGGTAACATCGGAGCAGGCTCACCAGATTGGCATTGAGTTTGCCCAAAGGTGTTTTGGTAAATATGAAGCCGTTATTGGAACGCACCTTGATAAGAATCATCTCCATAATCATGTGGTTGTAAACTCCGTATCGTTTATTGACGGGAGGAAATACCGCAACAATTTTAAAGACTACTATGGAGATATCCGAGGCATATCAGATGCGCTCTGCAAAGAATACGGATTATCCGTAATAAATGAAAATGATGAGAAGAAATCGGTCAGCTATGTTGAATGGCTTGCCAGAAACAAAGGCAAAACATCATGGCAGACCGTTATCAGGAATGATATAGATGATTGTATTGTACAGGCTTTTAATTTTGGTAACTTCATAATGCTGATGGAGCATAAAGGCTATGAAGTAAAGCAAGGCAAATACATTTCGTTCAAACCTTTGGGCAGAGAACATTTCTCCAGAGGCTATAAGCTGGGCAATGAATATTCCTTTGAAAATATCAAAAGCAGAGTTGAAGGTAAAAACCTGTCGCTGGAGATAAAGAATATAGAGCAGTATGTGAACAAAAAACATGAGTTCGAACCATATCCAAAAGTAAAGCCGGGCAGCTTCAAGGCATTGTGTTTGCATTATATGTACCTGCTGGGACAGGTTAAGAAAAATCAAGCGCCGGACAGAGCAGCAAATGTATTGAAAGAGGATTTAATCAAGTTTGAGAAGATGACTAAAACATTTGAATTCATAAATGATAAAGGTCTTGATACTGTTAAGCAGGTAACGGAATACAAGAATCAATGCTATGAGAATATTCATGAGCTTAAGGCTGAAAAAGAGAAGCTGCTGGCTGAAAAAGAAAAATACAGCTCCGAATTTGATGCGCTCAGGATAATAAAAGTGTTTGAAAAACCGTTCTTTATGTATCTGGAGGGTTTTTATGAAATGCAGTATGAACATGATGTTTATAAGAAGGCGTCTGATAAGCTTAATGATCTGGGCTATTCACATCCAAAACATATTGAAGCATTGGAAAAAGTGAAAAGCAGTATCGAAGATAAACTCTCAACAAATGACGATAAAATCCGACGCAGCAGAAAAGATATACGTTCATGCAATACTGCGCTTGAACTGAATAATCATATCGAAAAGAAAAATCAAAAGCTTGAAGAGCTGGATAATACGGATGAGCGAAGTAAGTTAACAACCAAGGAAATGGCGAAAAAATTATTGGAAAGGTGAAATGAATATTGAGTGAAGATAACAAAACAACTTCTGAAATAAATAATAAGAGTACATATGGCATCGGTAACGGGTTTATGATATCAACTACAAAAATCGGCAAAACAACATTTATTGTGTCCAGCTATTTTGAAAATGATAAATCATTTTCTGATGCGATGGAGCCGGTTATAAAACATAAAATCAACGCTTCTTAATTGGACTTGCTGCAGATTGCGGAGTATACTAGGCGTAGGCTGAACTACTTCGTAATCTGCGCTGTTTTCATTGGAAAGGAAAAACATGCAGAATAATTACAAAGTAGGATTATATTTAAGGCTTTCACGTGACGATAACAATCCGGACAGTGAAAGCATGAGTATATCAAACCAAAGGAGTATGCTCACAGACTATGCTAAAGAAAGGGGCTGGGAAATAGAAGAAATCTATATTGACGACGGTATATCAGGCGTAACCTTTGACCGTCCGGCATTTAACCGCTTGATAAAGGATATTGAAAACAAACGTATTAATATGGTTGTTACCAAAGACTTATCCCGACTTGGACGAAACTACTTGAAAGTCGGTGAGTATACCGATTATTTCTTCCCGAAGCATAATGTCAGATACATTGCAATAAATGATAACTACGATAACAATAAGGAAGACGATTTCGTAGCGTTCAGGAACATATTCAACGAACATTACGCCAAGGATACTTCAAAGAAGATCAAAGCGGTTAAGAAAACGCAGATGAAACAAGGATTGTTTATCGGTAGCCAGACTGCAATGGGATACATGCGCGATCCGGAAGATAAGCACAAGCTGATAATTGACGAAGAAGCTGCAGAGATCATCCGGCGAATGTTTCACAGATATTCCATAGGCGACAGCGCAAGGCACATAGCGGATACATTTAACAATGAAGGGGTTCCTACACCTAGAGAATATTTCTTCAATCGAATTGGCAAACCGAATCCGTATACAAGCGACTCGGTTTCCTGGGGCAGCTCTACGATTATCAGGATATTGGGCAATCAGGTCTATATAGGCCATATGTGCCAAGGTAAACGCCAAAAGAAATCTTTCAAGATGAAACGCAGGGATCTTGTACCGAAGGATGAATGGATAGTTGTTGAAAATACACACGAGCCGATAATAGATGAGATTACCTGGAACCGTGTACAGACCATTCTTAAACGCAATAAAAGAAGCGCTAAGCCGAGGCTGCGGGATGATAAGACAGTTGCTCTGTTCTCCAGCAAAGTGCGCTGTGCGGACTGTCAGGCGGTGATGACGTATACGTATTCCAAGAATACCGTGTATAAGCCGTACTACAAATATCGTTGCAGTACATACAGTAACCAGGGCAAGACAGCTTGCAGCTATCATGCAATACTGGAAGATGAATTAGAAGCTATCGTTTTGGCGGAGATTCAGAAGTTTTCAAAGATAGCGTCATGTTATGAAGGTGAACTGCTGAAAAAGCTGATTGATATTAACAGTAACATAAAGTTGAAAAATAACAGTTTTATTGAAAAACAGATCCGCAGGACAAACCGAGAGCTTCAGGGAATAGCGCCGAAGATTGAAGTGCTGATTGAACAAATGGCAAACAGTAATATTTCAGAGCAGATGTTCAAGAAGCTGATGAACCAGTACGAACAGAAACAGAATGATTTATCTGAAAAGCTGACGGAGCAGAAAGCTGAGCTATCTAGAGTAAAAGACGACATAGGGAACATCCAGCACTTGGTCGATTGCTTCAAAGAACGAACGTACATTGAAAATCTTGACAGGGAAACAATTGTAGAGCTAATCGACTACATCGAAGTTTTCAAAAAAGAGAAAGTCGGCGGAGAGTATCTGCAGAGAGTTGATATCCACTTCAACTTTATAGGACAGATATCAACAGAACAGTTTCAAGCACTGAAGGATTATATTCAGCAGCAGGAAGAAAACCAATCCGAAATGACGCAGGTCATTTGAAAAATATCAAAGTAAAAGAAAAACGACACATTGAGTGCCGTCTTCTAGTGGCCGTTTAGGTTAAAAAAGATGCGCAGTATATTTCCTTTTTATCAGACCTTTTATAAAATGAGGAAAAGAATTTGAGTATGCAAATGAAAGAAGGAATACTTTTAATATCAAACGATAAAACTTAATGGTTTGTATCAATTTGTAGTTCGCAAGATGCTCTTGATTTTTTGTAACCCATTACTTTTAGCTTCTGCATTTCTGAATAAGTCGCTTTCCCTACCATTTCTGCTTGCCCCCATTTATAATCTCATTCGTGTTTAAATGAATAAGCTTTTTTTATTTAATAAGTAGGGAGAATTGTCTTCACTAAAACTTCCACTTTAGTTTACTTGTTATAAATTCAGATTAGCTGGACACGCTTCAGCAATACCATAAATTGCGCCCTATTAACTACTTATTTCTCACATATTCAATGTTATACAGGTTTTATCTGGTGAACAATCTTCGCAATTTTTTCAACTCGGTCAAATTTTGCATCTGGAGGTGTTGTATCTGCAACTGCCAAGATTATGTTTCTTGCTCCATCATCCTGTATTTCGGTAAAAAGATGATCAATAAATTCGTCAAATTCATACTCTGTGATCGAGTTCTCAAGCATCAAAATTGAAGGAATAAGACCAAAAAGAGTGATTTTATCTTTTGTCATATTCCTTATTTCTTTATATGTCATGGATACCAGTGGTTTAGTACAAACAGAGTCTGCAATATCCATGTCGCTTTTTAAGTAATGTTCAAAAAGTCCCCTGTTTTCACTGTCCGTATGACAGGCCATATATTTGCCTCTATCGTGTATCTGCTTGGCATATTCTTTAAGTTTTGGTGTAACGTATTTTTCAAAAAAAGGCGGCGGTGTTAACGTTGCATCAAAATGTGCACCTACGTTTATTATTTGTGCAGGAGAATCAATCACAACTTTATATAATCTATCTAAAAAACCATCCATAGTTAGTCTCAACTCTTCAAAATCATCTGGGTAATCCATCTGATCAAAAACCGCCTGTTCAAAACTCATTAACTCCATATTGATATATCTGATTCCCGATGCTCTCAAATTCCCCAAGCAATTTGGTATTGCTCGAGTGCCTGCTATTCTCATGAATTCTGTAAATCTTTCGTAATCCGGCATAACCTCCGCATTATCAAAAAGATACTTCGCAGCCTTGTAATCTTTAATCGACTTAATAGCTTTTTGAAGTTTAGCAGGCACGGTAATACCCTGAGATTTCATTTCTTTGTCCAGTTTAGTAACTGTTCCCAAATTACCATACGGCGTTTTATACAAAACTTTTACAATCCCGTTACTTTTTTCAGACTCTATCTCTACATTATGAAATCTTACTCTACAGACACTCGAAGTCGAAGAGCCCAAAATTCCAAGTCCGTTATGCAAGACATCTTCCTGATCATCGTTATTCAAAAAATCGGGTATCATTGTGTTGAATCCGATATCTAAATCATCAATTATGTTTAGTAGTGATGCATTCTTATATTTCTCAGGCAAAGTGCCTCGCATAGAATGACTTCTATACCAAATATCAAGCCTTGGTGCAAACGGCACAAAAGCAACCGCATCCCCTTTGATCACATTCATCATCATCTTTCTATAATTCACAACTCCGCTCCTCTATAATGTTTAGTTAGTATTGTGACCTGAACCCACGATTTGGTTCTAATCTTAAGTTAGTATATACCATTTTTTTGGGAGAAGGTCATCCAAACTTTTATTATATTGCCATCCCTTAAAAAAAATTACAGTTTTATAGAGCTTATGGTTTTATACAATTGCTCCGCAAGTTTTGCATGCCCTGTCTTCGTAAAATGAATATAATCTATTGTGCTTAGCTCAATATAATCATCGCATTTTAGAAATTTGCACCCATTATCCTTAGCAACATTTTCGATCAATTCTGGCAGGATTTTGCAACGCTCTATCGTATAGGGAACATCAAACAAATCTTTTAGACATGAATCATTCAATCGCTCATCAAGTGTGACGGGTGAAATAATTAGCATATCGGGCGACTTACCAGATATTCCATAATTTGATGATTTGATCATTTTTACTAGAAGATCAATCCCCATTGAAATACTATATGCCGTCATAGAGAAATATGATTTTAAATCGTTTGTTCCAAGCATCAATATCACCAAATCAATTGGTGCATGGCTGCCTAAGCAAGGCATTAAATATTTTTTCCCGTTTAATTGTTGGCTAGTTATAGGATCATCTAAAACAGTTGTTCTGCCACCTAGTCCTTCTTCAATAATACAATAATCACTACCTAATTTTTTTTGCAGCAGAGCTGTCCATCTTGTGTTTTCATCATATCGAACAAAGTAATCATAATCTTGATTAAACGTTGTTGGATCAGATCCCCAAGTATTAGAATCTCCAAAGCATAAAATTCTTTTCATAATTACCTCCATACTGGCCTTACCAAATAGTGTGCCTAGTTTTATAAACTTCTCACCGACTCCAAGTCTGCTAATGTAAAATTTAACAGATGTGTCTCCACTGCCGCACAGCAGATAATCCACCATATCCGCACAATATTTGGATATGTGCAGTATCATCTTTTCTCATTTTTAAAACATTGTATCTGCATACCGGCTTGCAAACGCGCTCTTTTGATGTGCTCTCAATTCGTCTGGCCATCCACATCCTTCAAAATATAACGTACAGGAATAAATATACCTTCAGTGCACTTTCTTTACATTTTATATCATTTGACCCCTAATTCTCTTTGCCTTTACGAGTCGTTCTATAGCAATAATATACGCACCTTTTCTTAATGAAAGATTCCGTCCTATTGCGCTTTCCCAAACAGCATTAAAAGCCCTAATCATAATTTTCTCCAGCGCTCTATTGATTTCTTCTTCGTCCCACATTAACGATTGAATATTTTGCACCCACTCAAAATAAGATACGATTACGCCACCGGCATTGGCCAAAATATCAGGAACAACAGTAATCCCTTTTTGTTCAAGTATTCTGTCCGCCTCTAATGTTGTAGGCCCATTTGCACCTTCTACAATAATCGGTGCTTTTATTTTGTTCGCATTTTCTTCGGTTATTTGATTTTCCGTCGCTGCAGGAATTAAAATATCAACTTCCAGTTCTAGCAGTTGTTCATTAGTTATTTTTTTAATTTGCTTGTTCTCATAATCCTTGAAATGTTTTGCTCTTCCCCCATCAGCAACATATACCAACAACTCCTCCACGTCTATACCTGAAGGGTTGTACAAACCGCAGGAGACATCACTAACTGCTACAATTTTTGCGCCTTCCTGCTGCAGCAACCGTGCAGCCATCCCTCCAACGTTACCAAAACCTTGTATTGCAACTTTTGCTCCCGTAAGAGGTTTCCCCTGTCTATGCATAATTTCACGTGCCATAAACATAACCCCTCTGCCTGTTGCTCCATCTCTGCCAAGGGATCCTCCAATATCAATAGGCTTACCTGTAACCACACCCGGAACTGTATAGCCGGCGAACATACTGTATGTATCCATAATCCAGCCCATAACAGTAGAATTCGTATTTATATCTGGAGCTGGAATATCTTTTTCAGGCCCTATCAAAGGCAGAATACCTGCAGTATACCTTCTCGTTAAACGTTCTAATTCATTATCAGATAGTGGAGCCGGATCAACCTCTATCCCGCCTTTTCCTCCGCCGTATGGTATATTTACTACTGCACACTTAAAAGTCATCCACGCCGCAAGAGCCTTTACTTCTTCTAGATTAACATCCTTATGATATCTAATTCCACCCTTGCACGGACCCCTCAAACTTGAATGCTGTACTCTATACCCTCTAAAAACTTTAATTTTACCATCGTCCATTTTAATTGGAAGCGAAACAGTTAACTCTCTTTCAGGATATTTCAGTGTAATATAATCGCTCTCTTCCAACCCCATAATTTCAGCTGTTTCGTCAATAGTATTTTTGACTTGTTCATATGGTTCATATTTCTTTTTCATCTTTTCCTCCAATATAAATTTTAATATTTTATTTTTAATCCTTAACTCTATTCATAACTACCATATTTGTCCATGGCGTTTAGCATCGCTTCATAATTTTTAATAGAAATGTCATTCGTTACGCTAAGCCTAAATGATAGCATATACCTTCGCCCTGTTTTTAAACACTCCATATGTTCTTCTACAACTTTTTCTACTTCTTCAAGACTACCAAATGCCAACGCCCTTGCGATATCGAATGCTTACAGCCAATTACGCAATCTCTAAAACACGCCTGGCAAGATCCACCCATTTTTTCAGCTTGTTTTTTCCGCCAGCCAATGTATAGAGATCTCGTACAATAAGCTCAAAATTGCAGTCCTTTGCAGCGTCATGAATCTGCGTTAATTCCTTCTCAATTGTATCCCAGCTTGTATTCTCTACGCTTAGATACGCAGGGTTCGTTTTGCCGGAATAGACATAGTCTTTTCCCAGATACTCTCCCATCTTATATATATCATTCCATGGTGATACGCATATAGCACGTAGATTGGGTATCGCCGATTGTATGTATTCCCACCTGTCGTCCAGTCTCTCGCAGCACCCGTAATAAACAAGCCCAAACATCCGGCACCCCTGCGCAATATATGGCAGGTAGACCTCGTTGAACATTTCTGGAGAAATACTTCCGCTTTCCTGAGATTCCGATCTTCCCCAACAATCAGAAATTTTCGTAGATGTTTGTTTGTCTGGCGAAGGCAGCTTAGAACAGTAGCCATAGCTACCCGGCCCCGCCCAATGATTATCTGTATTAGGTGCTATTATCTCCTGCTGTTCCATCCAACGATAAAGATTGATCTTATCATCCAGCAAAAACTTCCCCATTTGATGCAGTGCCTCCGGATGGTCATACGGCCAAAGCAAGAATTGTTCATTTCCAAGCAATACCTGCATCTCATAGGTCACATAAAGAAAATTGACGCCAAGGTGCGGCGAATAGCCCGGTTGATCTTCATAGATACATGCATTTCGAAGCCTTACAGGTAATATATCTCCGAATATACCATTAAGTATCGACTGATACTCCAGTGAACGGTTTTTATTTAACGTGATGGTACGCGGTCTGAGCTTATTCAAATCATTGAGCGTTTCAATCGGGCTTTTCACCTTATAGCCGTAATGGCCGCCGTCCATATCTTCGGCAGATTCCATACGGATCTTTACCCCATAGTCCGAAAAATCCAACTGCCACCCAATATGAAAATATGGCTCAAGTACGATGTCATCCCCTACCTCCTCAAATTGCCATATATTCATCAGCATATTCTTTTCTACATTTCTTAAAAACGGATCAACACAAAGTAAATCTTGTTCGGTAACAAAATTTTTTATCGTAGCGGTTTCAATCAATATTGCTGGACGAATCGCATTTAAATCTTTTATGCTTCGCCATGCTTTTTTTCGTTGCTGCATGATCGGCAACGAGGCAATCTCCATCCATCGTCCGGCCAGCGCCCTAAGCCTTTCTGAGTCATTTTTGTTGCTCATTTCATCCCCTTTAAATTGCTACACGCGTTTGCGAACAGTACGTAACGAATCCCAAAAAGATCAGCTGTATTTTTGTAAGTAAATATTTCGTTATATGTATTAACACCTTTACGTAGCCCCTCGTTGCTAAGGCATGCCAACTTTACTGTTTCTATATTCAAATCGACTACCTCCTTGATATTTCTGGGTCAACAAAATAAACCTTTTCGTCACTAGATCTAAAAACAAGTCTTATAAAGAGAGGTATAGGTTATAAAGCTCAGTGATGCGTGGTAAATTTTTTGGGTGATACTCTTTTATATCGCCAGACCTTTCCACAATTTCACATGCTTGCAAAGAACCCGAAATCTCATTTTGCGCTATCAACTGACATAGCATATTACCGATAGCTGTCGCCTCATAAGGCCCCGCCAAAACTGGAATTCCGCACAAATCAGCAACCAACGAATTGAGTGCCGTATTCTTTGCGCCGCCGCCAACGATATTAATCGCTTCAAACTTCTCTTGATTTATGCGCTCAAGATTATCAAGCGTTTGCTTGTATTTAAAAGCCAATCCTAATAATATGCATCGATATGTTTCTATCCTGTTTGCAGGGAGCGTTTGACCAGTGCTTTTAACATAGCGAAATATCTTGCCCTGCATATCGCCTGGTAATGCAAATTCAGTGCTGTCAACATCGATAAATCCTTGGTAATCACTTTTCAAAGCTGCGGCGTTGAGCGTATTAAAGTCTGCCCGAAAACCTTCATCGTTCCACTCACGCATCACCTCTTGAATAATCCATAAACCAGTAATATTTCGCAAAAGATAGAATTGACCGTTATATCCTAATTCGCTTATAAAGTTCCCCTCATATGCTTCTGTTGAAATGTTCGGTTTGCTTATTCGATGCCCCGCAACCGACCATGTTCCGCTACTAATGATAAAACGTCTGCCTTTATCAGGAATAAAATCAAGCGCCGAAATTGTGTCGTGAGACGTAACTGCACAGATGTCGAGATCGTCCCTGTCCGTACCGCTTACAATTTCGCTATTTAATTTGCCAATCGTCGTACCAGGATTGACAAGCTGCGGAAAAATATTTGGCAACCCCATTTCGTCTATCAAAGATGTATTCCAATTCTTTATAAAAGGATCATACATTAAACTTAAAGACGCAACCGAAGTGTTGCAGCCTTGGTACCCCGACAAATAAAAGTTGATTAAATCAGCTAAAAACAGAAATGATTTCGCATTTTTTATCGATACTTGTTCATATTCGAGCATTGACATCATCTGAAACAATGTGCATATGTTGTTATAACAAATACCGGTCATATTGAATATTTGCTGGGGAGAATATTTTTTCATTAGTTTTTTGGGCATGTCTGTTGTTCTTGTATCCCTATACGTATGCACAAGCCCTAAAAGATTTCTGTCTGCGTCGAGCAAACCATAATCCTGCGCCCATGAGTCGATGCCGATGCTGCGGATATATTTATCATCATCCTTCACGGCGCTCTTGATGCATGATATCACGTTGTTGTAAATATTAAGAAAGTCCCAATAATGGTGACCATTAAGCGATACGGCTTGATGAGTGAACCGATGCGTTTCTTTCAATGCAAGCTTATTTCCATCAAAGCTTCCGATAATCCCCCGCCCGTTGCTTGCCCCTAGGTCAATCGCCAATACATCAAATGTATTCATTTATCCTCCAAAATTACCGAATATCAGAAATAATCCTTTCCAAATTACCATGAGCAATCTGTTGCTTTTGACGGTCGTCAAACTCTCCCATTACGACTTGGGACATCGCTGCATCGGGTGTGTTGTATGGATAATAACTCCCAAATAAAAGCCGTTCGGCATCAATAGCTGCGAAAAAGTCTACCTCGTTAAACAAAACAACGTTGTGTATCTCAAGATACATATTCTTGTGTTTCTTAAAAATCGGGATATAGTGTCTATTATGGTATAAAAGTTTTACGTCGTTGCCTTCCACGATAACAGGTAAGTCGGGGTACTGAGTACATATTGCATCAATTGTATCCCAACTAGTCTCTGCATGCCATATCATCATCGGTATATGCCGATCGCTCAATATGTCAAGAATATCTTTCATACCCCAAGAACTCATTGAGTGCTTGTTCGTTCTTGGAAACACACGTGCAATCACGGCTTTATGCTCAACTAAGTTATCGATGTATGCTTTGACATCTTCTCCGGTAATCATGTGGTCTGTCGTTAATACCATTGCGCCGTATAGGTTATCCCTTTGGGCGATCAGATCACACATCGTTTTATTGCCGGATTTTGCGTCATATAAAATGCATTCCGCAGCGGTGATGACCGCTTTATTAATACATTGCTTTTTAAATGTAGCATAGAGTTGATCAAAATCATCAAACCTCTCAAATGTGGTATAGTGTGACGGATCCCACCAACAGTTCACATCAAAAAAATCCATTTGTTTTTTGTTGTTTTCATACTTCTCGCATAGTTCTAATATCGTACTCATCAACTAACTCCTGTAGATACATCTAAATCAAATAGCTTAATGGCGTTTTGATAAAGTATCTTTTCTTTGTCCTCGATTGAAATCTCAGCGCCCATCACTACTCCCATCATAATACGCTGATCCATCATCCCATAGTCCGAGCCGTAGAGCAATCTATCAGCACCGATTCTCGATACCATGGTCTCAACGAATCGGTTAGCATAGATATCGCCCGCAACATCGCAATACACATTAGGATGTTTTTGCGCAAGCGTAATTGCTTCAAGTATCCCCTCATACCTGCCCCCTGAGTGCGCCAATATCAGTTTAACATTTGGAAACTCAGCTGTGTACTTATCAAATTTTGATGGTACTGAGAGCTTTTGAACAGGGTTGGTAAGAGAAGCTGTCCATGTGTGGCTTATAATGGGCAGCTTGTTCACTGACGCATACTCAAATACGGTCCGATACCTTTCATCGTCTCCTGATATCTTATGAAACGACGGATGAATCTTGATGCCTTTGAATATTTTACTATCATTATATTTATCTATCATCTTAAGGCTATGCGTTTGGCCCCAAGGATTAAAGGAATAGTAGCTTAAAATTCGTCCTTTCGATATGTCAAAGGCTTCTAATGCAAATTTATAGCTTCTGTCAAAATCACCAAACAACAAGTCTATCGTCCCGCTACTAATCGAATACTGTATTTCCAAACTGTCCATGCGCCTTAATAAAGTATCCAGCGTGACATCATAGTTGTAATACCCGCTCAGTGCGCCAAGATGTGTGTGACTGTCTATAATCAAACCCATTCCCTCCTCAAGTGGCATTTTACTGCTTCATCAATAATTCTCTTAAATGCTCCTGTATCCACATTGTCCGCCCCTGCTCTCTGAGCGTCGCAAACTCTTTGCTGGCAACAAGCCGATCGCTGAGCTCGATAAACCATTTGATACGCTTTACGCTCTCATCTAGTGCCTTTACACCGTCAACCCGTGATGGCCATATGTCGATATCATACCACTCGTCATAACCGATCCTTCGCAAAGTATAGAAGAACTCCAGCGTTTCAAAGAAATTTACACTGCCAAGAAGCATATCATCATCCCACGACCGATAGTTATCGTTCAAGTGAATATCAAATAACCGACCAAACCGTGCAGCAAACTCGACAGCCTGCGCTGGGCTCTCTCCCGTTGCAAACGCATGGCCAAGGTCAACAACAACACCGAGGTTGGGCTTATTTATCTTCTCGCAAACAGCGACTGTTGTTCCAACAGTATTAAAATACTGATGAGTCCTTGGCTCTTCTTTTTTATATTCGATGGCCAGTTTTACATCGTTTCGATATTCGGCCAGCTCCGCCAGTGCGTCCATCATCCAGTCCCATTTGACCGTATAATCATCTTCAAACGGATAATCATAGCCGTCGTGTGCAAACCAAAGCAATACGTCATACGCATTCAGTTCTGCCGCAAGATCCATTGATTCCTTAATATGCGCAATATATTTCTTCCGGATGCTTGCATCCCGGCTAGTTAAGGTTCCAAGCTTTTGTTCTGCTTGAAGATATGTATCCGGGCAGACGCAACCAACCATCATATTGTATTCTTTGATCTTCTTTTTGATCAATTCGAGTTCTTTGCCACTCGCTGTAATCATCCCGATACCGTTAATACCGTCAATCTTTGCAAATTCATCGATCATCTCAGGATAAGTCAACCCTTTTCTGTAACCTGTGGTGACAAATCTGTCTTCGCAAGGTGAAAAAGCTGCACCTGCTGCCTGAATTTTCAACATTTTATTGCCTCCTGCAATTCTTTATAATTGTCAACACCACTGCGTTGCTTACTTATAACCGCCGCCCCGAATAACATCCAGATAAACCGCAACCAGGATTATTATACCTCTTACAATCGTTTGATAGTACGATTGGACGCCCAACAAATTCATTCCGTTTTGTATTACTGTTAATATCAATACACCAAGAAATGTACCGGTGAGCTTTGCCTTTCCCCCTGTTAGACTCAACCCACCCAATATAACAGCTGCGATAACATTCATTAGTGTCGCCTCTCCGGCATTTGGTTGAAAAGCGCCAAGCTGTGAGAGCAGTAAAAACCCTGCAAGACCGGCGGCAGCTCCACTGATCATAAACCCACCGAAGCGTATCATTTTAACGTTGATACCCGATAAGTATGCTGCTTGAGGATTCCCACCAACTGCAAATAATTTTCTTCCAAACGGGGTGTGCTTAAGCATTACATATATAAGCAAAAATACTATAAGCATTATTATAATTGAAACCGGTACGCCAGCTAAAGTCTCTCTTCCAAGCACCTTAAAAATTGGTATGTTTACCGATAAAGTTTTCCCATTTGTCAACATGTAACAAAAGCCTCTCATTACCATTCCTGTTGACAGAGTCGCAATAATGGGGTTAATACGCAGTATAGCGACGGTGACACCATTAACGACTCCTAGCATTGTGCCACCGACTAAAGCAAAGACAATGACTACACCAAACGGAACGCCCATATTGGCAAATAAAACGCAAACCACACCTATTAATGCGTTAATGGAATATTGGCTTACATCCATACATCCTAAGATCATTGGAACGGTTAACCCTGCAGCCATTATTCCCATAATTGCCATGCTATGCCCTATATTTGTTAAGTTCTTTCCGGTTAAAAAGTATTGCGAAAAAACTGCAAACACGGCACATATTACGAGAAAAGCAAGAAACAAACTGATTTGTGTTCCCCATTCTCTGTTGAACTTCTTATACGTTTTCTTAAATTTACTAACAGATACTTTTTCCATTTTCTATTCCCCCAAAGCAGCAAGTAATAATTCTTCTTGTGAAAATGCGCTTTTATCAAATTCACTAGTGATTTTACCTTCATGTACGGTGAGTATCCTATCTGAGATTGCCATAACTTCGGGCAGCTCAGAAGAAATCATAACAATTCCAAGTCCCGCCTCACACAACTCTTCCATGAGTTTGTAAACTTCGACCTTTGCGCCGACATCAATACCTCGTGTAGGCTCGTTCATTAAGAGTACCTTTGGATTTGTCAGCAGCCATTTTGCTATAACAACTTTCTGCTGATTACCACCGGATAAGCCTTCAATTACAGTGTCTAAGTCCGGTGTTTTGATTCCTACTTTGTCTACCCAGCTCTGAGCTATCGTTTTTTCTTTATTGTGATCAATAAAAGCCTTAAAACGTCTAAAAGAACTCAGGTTGGATATAGTAATATTCTCTTTAACAGAATGGATAAGCATCAAGCCTTCATTCTTTCGTTCCGCAGGGATATATCCTATACCTGCTATAATTGCATCATGTGGTGAGTGTATTTCGACTTCTTTGCCGTCAATCTTGATTTGCCCATTTGCTTTTGTTTTACCGAATATACCTTCAAAAATCGCAGTTCTTCCCGCACCCATTAGCCCAAACATTCCGACAATCTCTCCTGCTTTTACTTTAAAAGAAAAATCAATTGAACGCCCTACGCTCAACTCTTCAACTTCTAAGACAGTATCACCAAATTTTCGGTTTGCCATTGGATACATATCCTTGATCTCTCTCCCCACCATCATACTGACAATCTCCGCCTTTGATGTTTCACTTGTTATTACCATTCCAGCATTTTGTCCATCTCTCATCACCATAACCCTTTGTGAAATCTGAAAAACTTCATCAAGTCTATGAGAAATATATATTATTGACTTCCCTTGTGCAGAAAGTTGTTTGATAATGTTAAATAGGATTTTAATTTCTTCATCGTTCAACGTTGCCGTTGGTTCATCCATTACAAGCACTTCTATATCCTTTGAAATAGCCTTTGCAATTTCAACCAGCTGCTTTTCAGCAATTGATAAATACTTTGTTTCTGTAAAAGGATCCTTATCCAATCCAACTTGATCTAAATAGACCTTTGCATCTTGTTTTAGCTGCTTATAGTCAATTAGTTTTAATCCTTTTTTTTTGGGTAGATTTCCAGCAAATATGTTTTCTGCAATGCTTAGGTCATTATAATAATTCAATTCTTGATACATAATGGAAATCCCCATATTCATTGCCTGCCTTGGAGTATATCCTGAAATATTCTTTTCGTTCAGTATGATTTCTCCGCTATCAAAAGGTATAACTCCTGCTAAAATTCTCATTAAAGTTGATTTGCCTGCGCCATTTTCGCCAACCAAGGCAAGTACTTCGCCTTTTTTTAAGTTTAGATTTACTTTATCCAACGCCAAAACGCCGGGGAAATTTTTGGTCATATTGTTCATTTGAAGAACATATTTGTTCACCTTATTCACCGTCCTTACTAAATTAAGCAAGTATGCTTGTATACGTGTGATGGATTAAAATATTTATTTCTCTTTTAATAAGTAGGGAAAGAGTACTACCCTCACTGAGGATAGTACTCATCGATATTATCTTTTGTAATGACAAAATGGTTCATAAAAACTTCCATAGGAACATCTTTTCCCTCCAAAATGTCTATTGCCATAGGAATTACCTGTTCGCCATACTTTTCAGGTGCGAACGAGGTCGAAGCTAACCAAACGTCGCCTCCGCCGGCTCTGATATGATCCTGGAACGGTGTGTCGCCACCGGTTGTTCCTATGAAACAGTCTGCTTCTCTTCCGGCAAGCTCAATGCCCGCAAATAGCCCAGCGCCGCTCTCATCGTTGTTTGCAAGAAAAATAACATGATGTAAATCCGGATGCGCTGTTAGGAAATCTGTTGCATACGCTTTCAGTGTAGCAGCCTGGTCGCTTGCACCAGCATCCACTTCAAATATCATATCGTCATCAGGTAATGTTATTCCTTCTGCTGCTTTAAGTGCGTCTTCAGCGCCGACAACTCGATCTTTAACAATGTCACCACCACCCTGGTACCAGCAGCCTACGATTGCATCAATCTGTCCGTCCCATCTATCAGCAACTTGCGTCGCAAGATATTCACCTAAGACCTGCCCAGCTATATAAGAATTTGCGCCAAAATAGTAAGTACCTTCATATATAGTATCCATAGAAATTAACGGAATACCAGCCTCATTGCACATATCAAGCATAGTTGCACCTATTTCTGGCACCCAGTTGAAATCTATCATCAAATCTGCTCCCTGGATGATAAACTGCTCAGTATTTGCAATCATTGTCTGGCCATCCATATTCGCTTCAGCATACAGCAACTCAACTCCATACTCATCTGCCGCTGCTGCTATACTATCGTGCACTTTTTTACAAAATTCATTAGAGTCATTAAAGTTATTAAACCCAATTACCCAAGTTTTCGATGCCTGATCATCTGTTGCGGTATTATCCGTTGTTGTGTCCGCCACCTCAGACGATGTCTGTGTGTCAGTCGTCATCGTTGTTTCAGCAGGTTGTTCGGATGTGTCAGTATTCGTACAACCAATAACAGAAAACACCAATAACATTACTAAGGCTATACAGAGCAATTTTTTCATTATTAATATTACCTCCTAATTTTAAATGTTGATCCATCACACATATATCAAACATTTGCCTTTATTTTATCTTTAATTTTATGTGATGTCAAGTTAATTTTTAATTTATTATCTATTTATTTTTGATTTCTTTTATTAAAAAAACCTTATCTAATAAATAGAAAAGGTTTCAGTTAAAAGAATCTGATGTTTAAAATGAAAGTTTTATACTATAACTACTTCTACTCCCATCGCACGAATCTTATCGCACTCTCGTTTATCAGCATCCTTATCTGTGATTAGTACATCAATTTGATCAACAGAAGCAAACTTAACAAAGCTTGTCCGCCCGATCTTCTTACCCTCGGCAAGTAAATATTTTTTATTTGAGTACTTAACCATAGCAATATTTAAAGCCTTTTCAAAAGGTTCGTCTATCGTAAGACCTCCTTCAGCACTAACTCCATTACATGTAAAAAATGTTTTATCAATATTGTATTGATTAAATTGAGTTACTGACGCATCACCAAAAGTCGAAATAAAATCCGGATTATAATGCCCACCGAGTATAATTGCATTTGCACCTAAATTGACCATAATATCATGTGCAATTTCTATTGAATTAGTCAAAACATTAATATTCTTCTCTTTTAGCATTCGAACCATTGTTAAAACAGTACTACCCGTATAAAAGAATACAGAGCTACCTTCTTCAATATAACTCAAAGTATGCTTAGCTATTTTCTTTTTATTCTCATAATTTTGAATTTCACGTTTTTTAAATAAGTCTGTGTTCCTCATTTCTACATAACCGAAGTGCCTTTCGATTAATCCCTCGGATTCCAAGTACATCAAATCCTTACCTATAGTAACAATAGACACTTGAAAATTATCCTTAAGATCCGAAATCTCAACCCTTCTTTGTCCTTCAATTATTTCAAGAATTTTTTTGCGTCTATCACTTGTAGAACTAACCTCGGTTGTCATATTTTTTCTCACCTCAGCGAAATTATTACTTTTGCAACTTATTCTATATACTTTCTTTTTAACTCCAAATACCATTCAAAGTTTTTCAGGGATATATCTGGAGGTATAGAATGGTCAATCATCGGGATGTATCTTCCTTTATCAATGATGCTCCCTATTTTATATTTTACCTCTTCTTCAGCTGCTTTACCACCTTTTGCTATCTCTCTTTTGTCAATGCCTCCCATGAAACCTACCATCGGGTATTCCTTTCTCAATCTAACTACATCCATGCCTGCCGCGGCCTCGCACGGAGAAATCGAGTCTATCCCCGCATCTATAAACATTGGGAGAAGCTGATCAAAATTCCCATCTGTATCCATCATGATATGCTTTACACCGTTTGACTTTAAAAAATCTATAAATTTTACATATGGTACAAAAAACATATCTTTAAAAATCTTAGGTGACAATAGCGGGCCCGATTTAAAACACATATCCTCATGTAGTATATAATAATCTAAATTAATGTCAGTTACAACCTTTTTAAATGCAACTAAAGCATATTCTAAAAGCATTTCAATAGCTTCCTGAACTAAATTAGGGTTGTCATAGAACATATATGAAAGACCTTCTGTTCCCATAAAGTCTCTTAGCATAGAATAGAATCCAAACGTTCCAACCATCGGGTCAAGCAATGAAACCGGGCGCTGAGAAGCGTTTGCTTTTTTCACTATATTTCCCCAGTCTTTTGGGTAGCGCATATGTACAGTGTCTTCAGTATAACCTTTTCTATATTCAGCGAAATCCTCGTCTGTATTTACTGCAAAATCCATGTAGTGATCCATACTCATGTTTACGCCGTGTGACTCGCCCGCTTTTAAAGCTTTACGGGTTCTCCCAAACTCATCAATAAAAATCTTGTATCTGTCATCCTCTTCAAGTATTATATTCTCTCTTTTAGGATAAGGGGGAAGCAGATCTACATCTACAACATCTACACCATCCAGACCAAAATACTCATTCCCTCCAACAAACATCTGCTCCGGTTTTGCCGATTCGCTGAGCCCTTCTTTGAACCATCTTGCTATCGTCTGCGGCCATGGTATTATCTCCATATTAGGCACTCTGTCGACTTTTTCGCCAGCCATATATTTAATAAATCTTTCTCTTTGATTCATATAACTACCTCCAAAAATATTAATAAAATATATCTGTTTTCTTTATTAATTAAAGATATTATTAAATTTTACTTGTAAAATGTCCTTCCTCCATCTACCAAAAGATTGTGACCACATATATAGGAAGATTTATCGGAAGCAAAAAACACAACAGCGTTCGCAATGTCCTCAGGCTTGCCTACTCTACCTACCGGCAGGCTTTTGCCGTACTCAGCCACCTCTTTATCAGTTGGGTATCTCTCTCTGAACATATCAGTATCAATTACCGCTGGCGATATGATATTAGTACTAATACCTATACCCGCATATTCTTTTACAAGCTGTTTTGCCAGCCCTTCTACGCCTGCTTTAGCAGCTGGATATGCCACCGACGCACCGCCGCCATTAATAGTCGCATTTGTGCTTATAAATATAATCTTACCATACTTTTTCTCTATCATTGAGCCTATTGCATATCTTGCGCTGAAATATGCACCATCCAACATAATATCCATCATCCTGCGCCATGTCGAATATTTCATCTCCTCAAACTTAGCTGGAATGAGTATCGCAGCGTTGCATACAAGTATATCTATCTTGCTGAATTTCTCCAACACCGTGTCCATAAACGCTTTTACTTCTTGTTCTTTTGATACGTCAGATTTATATTTAAACACATTTATTCCTGTTTCACTTAACTCTTTTTCAAGCTTTTCTGCAATTTCTTCAGAATTTATATAGCTAAACGCTACGTCCGCGCCTGCTAGAGCAAGCTGCCTGCAGCATTCAGCTCCAATACCTCTAGAACCTCCCACTACTACCGCTACCTTACCCGTTAAATCAATTTCCCAAGCCATAAATTTCCCTCCAGTCATCCTTTTCAGGATTGAAGCGGGGAAGACATATTCAGAATACATCGTTCCCCTTAGTTATAATTAAACAACTAACCCAATACTGTTTCAAGGGATTTTTCGAAAATGTCAATTATCTCATCCGCTTCTTCCATTGTAACTGTTAAAGCCGGTTTGAATTTCAACAAGTGCTTTCTGTAGCCGCCTGTACCCAAAATTAATCCCTTATCCAATGCTACATCTTTGAGTTTTTTAGACATCTCATTTGACAACGGCTCTTTAGTTTCAGGATCCTCAATCATCTCTGCTCCTATGTGCAGGCCGACCTGCCTTACATCTCCTATTTGCGGATATTTTTTGCTTAGCTCTTTTAGCTTGTCTCCGATATATGTGCCAACTTTATTCGTGTTATCAAGCAGATTGTCTCTTTTTACTATCTCAATCTGTTTTAGAGCTGCAACCTGCGAAGCAGAATTGTTTGCGAACGTATGCAGCTCTTCTCCTGCCATAGAGAACCCTTCCAGCTTATCGTGGATTATTATTGCCGCAATCGGAAGCCCTCCGCCTACACCCTTTCCAAGCACAATTATATCTGGTTCCACATCGTAGTAATTTGCAGCGTACCAGTCACCTATTCTCAAGTAGGTTTGAATCTCATCATATATCAGTAGTGCTCCAAAGTCGTCAGCTAGCTCTCTTAATTTCTGAAGATATTTTTTAGGTGCAGGAAGCTGTCCGCCACTTGCCTGAATCGGCTCTACGATTATACCCGCCAGACGACCTGTCACTCCTTTTTCAAGCATCATCTTTGAGAAGTCCACACACTCAGCATTACAGGTTTTGACGTCCTTGCCAAAGTAACACCTATAGCAGTAAGGATTAGGGATTCTTGTAAAATTGCTGTTTAAGTTACTAGTAAAGTGTTGTTGTCCAGTATATTGACCCGAGGAACGTGTTGATATCCAAGATGCTGCAGCCACAGTCAAGGTACTTCCGTGATAGCAATCCCACAAGCAGGCGAAATTCTTTGCATTGTTTGTGTTTTTCATTGCAATTTTCATGGCTGCTTCTACTGCCGGTCCACCGCCAACTGTAAATGAGACTCTATTCAGGTTTTTCGGGGCTAGCGAGGCCAGTTCGTGTGCTAGCATATAGCGCTGTTTTGTATCAACTCCCTGGTGCATATGGCTCATGGTATCCATGTTTTCATAAACTGCTTGTCTGATTTCCTGATTTCCAAATCCCATATAAACGGCCCAGCTCTGAGACGTACAGTCAATATAGCTTTTCCCATGGATATCAGTTAATCTTACTCCATTTCCCGAAACTATACAGTCTGCTGTCGGTGTTCCTCCGCCAACCATCAAATTTTTAGAATAACTTGATATTTCCTCCTGTGTTAGATCGTTAATCTCCTTAATTAGACTATCCATAGCATCTCCTCCGCAAGTAAATTATTTTAGTTACAAATCATTATTGTAATCTAATTCAAATATTTATCAAAAACGCAACTTGCTTTTTTAATTTGCTTTATTTGTGTTTATTTTATCTTTATTTTTATTGCTTGTCAAGTTTATATTTAACTTATTTTTATTAATCTTATAATTGTGTCGTCATGAGTAAATAAACAAAAGTGTATTGACTGATTTGTCAATACACTAGAGTTACTTTAAATAAAAGGTAAGCTTACCCTTTGAAGTAAAACATTTCATCTAATTCCGCAGCATTTCTTTCATCAATAATATCTTCCATATATTTGTCCCACTTTCTCTTAATCGGGTCATTTGCTAAAACTATTAGTGCACCTTCGTAATCCTCTGTTTCGAAATACTGATACAAGAATTCTCCGACATTCCAAATCGAGTAGTTTTTTATACCAGATTTCTTTAAGAGCTCCTTCATCTCGGGCCATAAGTTATCATGTCGTCTTTTGTATTCTTGGACCATGCCAATTTTTAATTTCATTACAATTGCGTGCCTCTCCATTTTGTTACCCCCATATAAGTTGATATTTATATACTACATTTAATCATCTGGAAAATGTTTTTAATATTTTGTGTAATATAAGTGCAACTATCTTAGCTTTTAAAGTTTGCTTTGCTACAAAAAATTACAACCTGTCTGCATATTTTAATTTTTTGCAATTCGAACATTGGTAATTAAAATGATATTTGCGGTTTTATTAAAAACTCCAGTGTTCGATTAAGTATTATTAAAATATGTTCTTCACATAGAAAAATTGAGTCTAGTCACTTCCAGTTCTACAATAGCGCAAGAATTAATTTTTCAGAAATGATACTCTATTGGAATTTGACAACTAGTTCCTATGGTTGGCACTCCACCAATATAATACAATCTGTCTATATTGTATTCCTATCACCACTCTTCTACAAGGTTTCTTGCTTCAAGCATTGTACCAAACATCTTTCTGTTTAACAAATCGTCTGTTATTTACTGTTAAATTAATATTGATATCCTTTCTCTCTTGTACTGCCCATCTCAATATATCTAGTTTATATTTAAGTTGAATAACCCTATCGCAAAGGATCCTCACCGCAACTTTATACCCACTATCGGTTCAAATATTCTCTAGGTCCTTGCTAAAAGCCTCGTTGCCTTATTTTTATTTCTCTATCTATTTCAAGACTTTTTTTATCAATTATTACGCATCAGTATTACTATCGTCTGCAATTACTCATTTATTAAATAAGGTATACCCTTCTGAAGAGCTAAAAGTCTTTTATTCCTTGTAGGATTGACATGTCTGCCTTTATATAACTATAATTTCATTTACATAAACAGTGGTGCAAACACGAGAGCAACGATACTCATTATCTTTATCAGAATATTGATGGACGGACCCGCGGTGTCTTTAAGCGGGTCTCCGACGGTGTCGCCAATGACCGATGCTTTATGAGCATGAGAGTTCTTTCCTTCGTGCGCGCCATCCTCTATGTGCTTTTTGGCATTGTCCCACGCTCCGCCGCTGTTTGCCATCTTCACTGCAATAACGACACCCGTTACCGTAGCTCCAACAAGCAACCCTGCGAGCGCGGTTTTGCCGAGCAGCAATCCGACTACAATAGGTGCCGCAATGACTATCAACCCAGACAGTATCATCTGCGTAAGCGCAGCTTTAGTCGAGATATCTATGCACTTAGAATACTCAGGTTCTGCTGTGCCCTCCATTATTCCATCTATCTGCGCAAACTGTCTTCTTACTTCAGCTATCATCTTTTTCGCTGCCTTTGATACGGCCTCTATAGTGAGCGCAGAGAACAAATACGGCAGCATACCGCCAAGCAGAAGTCCTACAATGACCATTGGTTCCAGCACGTTTACTATGGTCAGGTTAACTGTGTGAGCATACGTTGTAAACAGCGCAAGCGCCGTCAGTGCAGCAGAGGCAATGGAAAAACCTTTACCTATTGCGGCAGTTGTGTTGCCTACAGAGTCAAGGTGGTCTGTTATCTTTCTGACGCTTTCGTCCTGCCCGGACATCTGAGCGATTCCGCCTGCGTTGTCGGCTATCGGCCCATAGGCGTCAACCGATACGATCATTCCGACTGTAGACAGCATACCAAGCGCGGCAAGCGCCACACCGAAAAGCCCGGCTGCAGAGAAAGAAACGATAAGACAGATAGCTATCATAACAATTGGCCCCGCAGTGCTCCTCATGCCGACTGCCATTCCGCTGAGTATATTTGTAGCCGCTCCGGTAGTGCTCTGCTGGGCAATTCGCTTGACTGGACCGTACGCGGCAGAAGTATAGTATTCTGTAATCTGACCTATCACAACTCCGGTAACTATTCCCATAAGCACGGCGACGAAAAGCTTTAAGTCCCCGAATATCAGATAGTCGGCAATACCCGCACCTATAACGCTCAGGCCCGCAGCAATGAACGTCCCTACTCTAAGTGAAGTGTGTGCGCTTTTAGCTTTTACTGCTCTGACAGAGAATATACCGATTATGGTTGCTACTATTCCCACTGAAGCCATTGCAAACGTAAATATTGCTCCTTTTTCTGCAAACACCACAGCGCCAAGAAGAAGCGAAGAAATAACTGCTCCTGCATAGCTCTCGAATATATCGCTGCCCATGCCGGCAACATCTCCCACATTATCGCCCACGTTGTCTGCTATGACAGCCGGGTTTCTCGGGTCGTCCTCCGGTATTCCTGCCTCTACCTTTCCGACGAGGTCTGCCCCGACATCTGCGGCTTTTGTAAATATGCCGCCGCCGACCCTGCAAAACAGAGCAATCGTGCTGGCTCCAAGGCTAAAGCCAGTAAGTACAGCGAGATCGTCAAAAATCATAAACAGCGCTCCCAGCCCAAGAGCAGCAAATCCGACTATCAAAAGACCTGCGACTGACCCTCCTGAAAAAGCGACCCTAAGAGACTGTTTTAGCCCCTCTTTTGCTGCCTGAGTGGTGCGCACATTTGCCTTGACCGCAACTCTCATTCCAAAAAAGCCGGCCAAGGCAGACAGCGTTGCTCCGCTTATAAAACACACCATAACCTTCCAGCCAAGCGAAGGCACGACCAGCAGCACAATGCTCATAATGACAACGAATATCAACACAATACTGTATTGGCGCTTTAAATACGTCATAGCGCCTTTTTCGATGTACCCTGCAATCCTTACCATCTTTTCATCGCTTACTTTGATTCTGCTAATTCGATTTGCCTTAAAAAAGGCAATACAAACAGCGGCTACCGAAATAGCAATTACCACCCAATCCATAAATAATAATCTCCTTTTCAATAAAACATATTAGAAAACTTTGCAAAAACCGAATACGAAAACAAACCCTAAGTACGGCTACTTACATTTTTCTTTATTCCAGAGTTCAGCAAAACATCTGTTGTGGAGCAAAAATCATAATCAGATAAAACAATCTTAAAATTATAAATACTTTTACGACCATAGCTATAATCTCTTTGTGGATCCTACATCGTTCTTATTAAAACCGTCCGTTTTCTTTAACAAATCTGTATCTTTACGTTTTATCAATTGCACAATCTTTATACTTATATTTCATACTTTTTTTCCGTGTATAATTCAATGTTTAATTAAAATAACGATAGTATATTGAATATTATAAATGCTGATAACCATGCAACTAACATTTGATATGTAATTGACAATAGCATAACTTTGCAATTTTTTATTTCTCTCGCCATTACTGTAAGCGTACCCAAGCATGGAGTATATAGAAGTATAAATACCAAGAATGATATGCCAGCAATAGGTGAAATTATATTTTTTATTCCGTCCAGTCCCCCCGCAGTTATTATTAGTGTAGAGGCAATTGCTTCCTTTGCAGATATGCCTGTTAGTAATGATACCGAGCATTGCCAATTACCAAATCCCAAAGGTCTAAAAACAGGTGAAATAAAATTGCCCACAACAGCAAGCAAACTATCTTTTGAAGAATTGGTAAATTGTAACGAGCTGTTAAAACTTTTCAAGAACCATATGCAAACAGAAGCAATTAAAATTATAGTCCCAGCCTTTATTAGAAACTCAATTAGGCGATTATGTATTTTTTGAATTACAGTCTTCACATGTGGCAATCGAATTTGTGGGATCTCAAGTAAAAATAACTCTCCCGGGTCTCTCTTTACAAATTTACTCATGATAAATGCAGAGAAAAAGGCTAAAACAATACCAAAAACATATAATAGAAATATAGTAACTGTTGCATAATCCGGTATAAAGGCCGCACATAAAAGTCCGTACACAGGCAATTTTGCGCCACACGAAATAAATGGCGAAATAAGCGTAGTTATTACTCTTTCTCTTTTGTTCTCAATTGTACGACATGCCATTATGGCTGGTACTGTACATCCAAATCCCATAATTAATGGTATCACTGACTTCCCATTCAATCCGAAGCCTTTAAATAAACGATCAAGCATAAATGACACTCTAGGTATATATCCGCTATCTTCAAGGATTGATAAAAAGAAAAATAGCAACAACATCTGCGGTAAAAACAAAAGTATGCTTCCTACGCCGGTTATGATGCCGTCAATTATCAAAGAAGTCAACCATATTAAACCCGAACCAGATAAAAATGATCTTAACCAAATTGAGAAGCTATCAATTACATACTTAAGTCCATTTGAGGCTAGTGGACCTAGAAGCCCAAAGGTGATATAAAAAATAAGAAATATCACTAATAAAAAAATAGGTATCCCAACATATCTGTTCGTTAGTATACTATCGAGTCTTTCAAATGGTTTGTTTATGAAGTCTTTGCGTTTATAAGTAACTTCCTCCGCGATTTTTTTCGAGATATCATAGTAATCAGTTTCATCCTTTATATCTTTTTTCTTTTGTAGATTATTCTTTGCTTCAGCTCCCAAGCTTGTTTTATTTCTTAGCACCTTCTTAAACAGCTTGTCAATCCCTTTGTTTTGCCTGGCGGAAATCCCCACGACCTCAACTCCAAGTTTTTGCGAAAGTAGATCAAAATCAATCCGGGCTCCTCTTTGCTCAATTTCTTCAATCATATTAATCGCTACAATAACAGATTTGTTCAAATCAATTAGTTGGAGAGTTAGGAAAAGTCCTCGCTCAAGATTGTTTGCATCAATTACATTGACCAAAACATCAGACTTTTTGGCCATTAAAAAATCGTGTGCAATTTTTTGTTCAGGGGTATCAGTTTGTAATGAATAAATGCCAGGCAAATCTACCAAATCAACTCTCTTGCCGAGTATTTCAGTTCTAAATTGCTCTACTTCAACAGTAACTCCCGCCCAGTTTCCAACGTTATTTCGACTCCCGGTAACTAGGTTAAATAGCGTAGTTTTACCACAATTGGGATTACCAATCAACCCTATCAACATATTTATCCCTATTAAAACCTATCAGAAATTATAATCTTATCAGCATCTGCCTTTCTAATAGCAAAGTCAGTGTCTCGAACTCTTATCATCAATGGATCTCCAAAAGGAGCATGTCTTAACATAGTAATTTTTGCTCCTTTATTTATACCTCTATTTAGCAGCATGTTTTTTTGTTTATCAATAAAACCCATTTCATGCACATGTCCGCTCATCCCGATTTTTAAATTCGATAATTTTTGCACTATTTTTTATTCTCCTGTCCCATATAATTTCTTCTAAGATCTATTAGCGTGATTTCAGCAACTACCTTTCCAAAATCGTTATTAAATCCTTCGTTCTCTTTTTCTTCATCTATTGCTTTCCCGCTACAATATCCTTCCCTCTTATATCCTATATCTAATTTTCTATATCTCAAATGCCTTATTCTGAAACGCTCTTTTTTCTAGTCTTTATTCAATCCGTCCACGAGGTCAAGCTGCCTTACATACATTATACTACTCGCATAATGCTAAAGAGTTTACATCATGTAATAAGAATTAACCCCATCTTTTATTACCGTCAATGCTCGATTATTTGAAAGTAATATGGTGTAGGTAGTTTTTACAATCGCTTCTATTAATTTTGGCAATTCTTTTGTAGTAAAGGTGGCTTATTCAGAAAGCGATACGCTACTTCTCTTTATTGATAATGTTAGCTTTAACAAGAGCTCTCAGTTAAGTGCGTGAATAAATTATATTTCTACTTTCAATTTTCAATCATCTATCTGAACATTCAGCCTGTAGTTGTCCTCTTTTTGTTAGTTCTGAATCTATTTGTCCTTGAAATCATCCTTTTAAATTATAATCAGTTTCACCATGCCTAGCAATAATTAGCCTTGTACTTATAATATCCCTCTGTTGTCTTATCTGTACATCATAGTCCCCGATGTGTTCAATTCTATAATAGAAACAAATCTCTTCGTCTTCTTTTTCTATTTTTTCAGCCCCCAATACATATTTGTGCAAATAATTTCATAGCCTTATCAATTTATCAAAAACCGTAAGCCAAAAACAGGCTTTGTATTCTTAGCACTCTAATCAGAGCTTTACAGTCTCCCCATCAAATGAGAAGTGATCCAGCACTCCGCATATGGTAAGGTCGGCAATGACTTCATCGTCCCTGAGCATCATTTTTGCAGCGCCACCGTCGACGTTTATGAGAACTATGTCCCCAACGCCTGCGCCGGCACCGTCAAAGGCTATCTGCCTCGGCGAAACAGCCTTGCCCTGTGTATCTATATATTCTATCAGCATCAGCTTGTACCCGTAATGGGTATCGTTCTTAACAGTAGACACGACATTGCCCACTACTCTGCCAATCTTCAAGTTCGTTTCCCCCGCTTACTTAGGAAGTATGTTTTCTACATCCTCGTGCGGTCTTGGAATTACGTGCACGCTGAAAAGCTCTCCGACTCTCTTTGCAGCTGCCGCGCCTGCGTCAACGCTTGCCTTAACTGCCCCCACATCGCCTCTGACCATTACTGTCACGAGCCCGCTGCCTATCTTTTCTTTACCCATAAGAGTGACGTTAGCCGCCTTGACCATTGCGTCCGCTGCCTCTATTGCCCCTACCAATCCTTTTGTTTCGACCATTCCTAATGCCTGCTTTTCCATTGTATGCTCCTTTCAATTTTACACATTTTCATTATATTCATCGATAAACCCCATGATTGAAGCGTCTACCGGGTTTAGCTTGTTCTGATCCAGAAACGGCATACCCGCTTCTTTTGATCCGATAAGGTATACAAAATCTCCGTCGCCCGCCTGTCGTGTCGCGTCAGACGCTACGATCACCTTTACCGGTTTCCCGTTCTCGATAACTTCTACCAGCTTAAGCTTTATCCCTTTTAGCGCAGGGTCTTTCTGCGTACAAACTACGCTCCCCACTACCTTGCCGGTATACATTTATTTCTTCTCTGCCGGTTTTGGCGCTGTCTTGGGCGCTGCTTTCCTTGGCAGGATCCCCTCAACATCCGCGTGCGGTCTCGGGATAACATGCGTGCTCTTTAGTTCCCCGACTCTTTTTGCAGCTGCCGCGCCTGCGTCTACTGCAGCCTTAACAGCTCCCACATCGCCTCTTACCATCACTGTAACAAGCCCTGCCCCGATCTGCTCTTTGCCCACCAGCACCACGTTTGCCGCCTTGACCATCGCGTCCGCTGCCTCTATCGCGCCTATCAGCCCTCTTGTTTCTACCATTCCCAATGCTTCCATTTTTTAATCGCTCCTTCGTATTACTAAAAATTTTAATATATCGCTTTGTAAATATCTTTATGCGGAGACGGTATCACCACACTGTTCGCCATCATCCCGTGTTCGCCGCCTTCAGCTTTCGCAGCTTCTACAGCTGCTTTTACCGCCGACACGTCGCCGTTGAGCGTAAAGAACGCCTTACCGCCAAGTCCGCGCCCCAGCCTTATCTCAATAAGGTTCACATCAGCAGCCTTTACGGCAGCGTCCGCGCTTATTACGGCCGTGGCCAGCGAATACGTTTCAACTATCCCCAGCGCTTTTACGTCCCCCACCTCGGTACAGGCGTTAACAGCGGCTATCACCTGCTCGTCAACATTCGGTATCACTATTTCGTCCACCAGATAGTTGCCGGCAACCGGCGCTCCGGCGCCCACAGCCGACTTTACGGCGGCTACGTCCCCCGCCACCATAACTATATACTTGCCTGCGCACACCGCCTGTGCCGCCACCAGCGTTACGTTGGCGGCCTTCAGCATGGCGTCTCCCGCTTCTATCCCCGCGGGTATGCAGTTGGTTTCTATCATCCCTATCGCGTTCATCTGTATGCCCTTTCTTTCAGCTCTGCTTCTTTGCCCTTATCTCTATATAACCGTCCGTCACCTGCGACACTACTCCGTCTATGCTCGCGTGCGCTCTTGCCCCAAGCGCTCCCTGCTTTATCTCGGCTATCAGATCGCCTTTTCTGACTTCGTCGCCAGCGCCCACAACAGGAACGCCCGGCGCCCCGATGTGCTGCCTCAGCGATATCCTTACCGTGCTTATCGGCAGGTCTTTGTCTACCAGCGGTGCCGGCACGTCATACTCCGAAAGGTTCAGCCTGCCCGTAAGTCTGGATACCGGAACACGCGAATATTTAATATTGTCGTTTGCCTGGCCTTTTACTTTCTTCTCTACCTTGTATCCTGCGTTTCTAAGCCCCTGCTTCATCTTCAGCATCATCCCGCTCGGGTTAAGTCCGAAGTTGCACGCGTAATATGTGCACAGGTTACAGTCGCAGCACGAGAAAACTCCGTTGGGGTCTCCCAGCAAAGACCCGTCTCCCATCGCGGCGGCGCGCATAGCCTTATGCGGCTCTACGCCCAGTCCCAGCGCGTTCCTCGGGCACATCAGTGTGCATATGTTGCACTGGCAGCATACCGCTTTCGCAAGTCTTAAGTCAGCTTCTTCTTTTTCTGTTTTCGAGCATACCAGCACATGGTCTCTCTTCAGCACTATTATACCGCTGGTCGCTTTCGTTACAGTTTCGTTCCAGTCATAGCACAGCTTGCCCATAAGGGGACCGCCTATCACCAGCGCATAATCTTCTTCAGCGCCGCTGAGCCCTGCCGCGAATACCAGCGCCCTGTACGGCGTGCCTATCGGCACTTTCAGCGTGACCGGCTTTTGCACCTCGCCGCCGATCGTCACATACCTGTCGGTCACAGGTTTGCCCTCGAACGCGTCCGCTATATTTATAAACGTGCTTACGTTGTTTACGACTGCTCCCACATCCAGCGGCAGTCCTCCGGTCGGCACGACTTTTCCCGTTACGTCGTACACCATCGTCTGCTCGTCACCCGCAGGATAATAGCTCCCCATGAGCTTTAAGCGTATCGCGGGTTTGTCTTTTACTGCCTTCTCAAGCGCCGCCACCGCGTCGTGATAATGCTCTTTTGTACATATCACGCCTTCTTTTGCCTGCGTAGCGCTCATCACGAGCTCGACGCCTCTGACTACCTTGTCGGCATAGTGCGACATCAGCAGCTGGTCTACCCGAAGCAGCGGTTCGCATTCGGCGCCGTTCGCTATTACCACGTCAGCTTTGCATTTAACTTTCACGTGTGTCGGAAATCCGGCCCCGCCTGCTCCTATGACCCCCGCGTCACGTATTCTTTCGTCAATTACCATTATTGTTCCCTTTACTTAGATTATCCTGAAGTTGCCGTGCAACACGCATCTTCTGAAGCGTGTAAAGCTTTTTGCGCTCGTGACCCCTTCTCCCGTCGGTGTCGCTATCGTCAGCGATGCATACCCTTCGCCGTTAAAGCCAAGACCCGCATACGACGGCGCGTTCTTTACGAATATCGTCGTGTCAAGCGCTCTGGCTGCTTTGCTGAGATTGCTTACGTTTTGAGAATGCATCATAGCTGTGTGATGGCACTGGCTCTCCGCAATAATGGCTTTCTCTATCGCTTCGTCCACGTTCCTTACCTTGACCACGCCGAGCACCGGCATCAGCATTTCCGTTGTTACAAACGGGTGGTTCTCTTCCACCGACGCTATTATCAGCCTCGGCTTGCCGACAAACTGTATGCCGCTGTCGCGCAGTATAACGTCTGCGCATCTGCCCACATATTTTCTGTTTATTAAATACTTACCTCTGTTTATTACATATTTACCGTCTTCATTCTCAAAAACAGTTTTGACTATCTTGTCTATATCAGCTCCGTATACTCTTAGCGCTCCGTTTGCCGCCATTCCGCTGAGCAGTGCATCCGCAACAGTGTCCACTACAAACACTTCTTTCTCAGCTATGCACAAAACGTTGTTGTCAAAGCTAGCACCGTCTACGATATCCTTTGCAGCTTCGCTGATTATTGCCGTTTCATCGACTATTACAGGAGGGTTGCCCGGGCCCGCTGCTATGACTTTTTTGCCCGTCTTCATAGCTACGTTAACAACAGCTTCCCCGCCAGTAATGGACAGTATCTTTACATCCTTATGGTTCATGATCACCTTGCTTGTGTCAAGGCTTGGCTCTTTTGGTGAGCATATCAGCGCCTGAGGTCCACCTGCGGACACTATTGCTTCGTTAAGCATTCTCATTGTCTCAATAGAGCACTTCTTTGCTGATGGATGAGGATTATATACTACCGAGTTTCCAGCAGCTATCATGCTGATAGAGTTGTTTATGATGCTTGAAGTCGGGTTGGTTGAAGGCGTTATAGAACCTATCACACCGTAAGGTGCCATCTCTGTAAGAGTAAGTCCGTCATCGCCGGAGATCGCACCAGTCTTAAGATCTTCTATCCCCGGCGTTTTCTCTGCTGCAAGAATGTTCTTTGCAACTTTATTCTCAACAACACCGTATCCGGTCTCTTCATTAGCCATCTTTGCAAGCTGCAGGGCATTGTCGACAGCAGCCTTTCTCATTGCGGCAATTATATTGCCACGCTTTTCAAGGCTCATTTCCGCAAGCTCTTTCTGTGCAGCTTTCGCGCTGGCAATTGCCTGCTCTGCAGTGTCACATAACCATTGTCGGTTTTCCGGCAAAAAATCGCCGTTCGGCCTGCCAACTGAGCTTGCTCCGCCAAGCTTACTTACTACATCTTTTACAATGTTTTCGATCTGCTCTCGTGATAATTCCATAACATAAACCCTTTCCTACTCACCTATAGGTCTTCTTTCGTTCCTGAACTTTTCAAATATCTTCTCGCCTTTAAACTCTATGCTGTCAATAATACCAATGATAGACAGATCTGCCGGTTTGTTCTCCGTAAGCGTCGTCTGCCTCGATGAGCTTCCTCCTACACACATTACGACTTCTCCTTCGCCAGCTCCAACAGTATCTATGGCTACAAGCGGCTGTCCTTTTTCTTCAAATGTCGATATATCTATAGGTATTACAAGAAGCAGTGACAGCCCTTCCAGCCTGTCCGATTTTGTAGTGCTGACTACGTTGCCCCTTACTCTTGCTAATATCATAGCTATCTCCTTTAAATATCGATTGCAATCCCTTTATCTTTGGCAGCATCCTTTGCCAGCGGCGTTACTATCGCCCCGGGCGCACACTGTAGCCTTTTAATGCCGTGTTTTGCTGCTTCGTTTACCTCAAATTCTGTTATGAGTGCATATCCTTCGTCCGGCTTTGCGCCAAGATATACTACATTTACGCCCATGTCGCGCAGCGCATCGATTGCGCTGACCACTTTTTCAAAAAGAGTTCCCCTCTTAAACTTTGGCGGTACAAAGTCTAAGAGCACTGTTGCCTTTTTCCCCCCGAGGATCGCTTTTTCAAAAAGCTTTGCTTCAAAGCGTGTGTCGTCACCATTTGCAATCTCATCCAGAAGTATAAGTGACGGTGCTACGAGTACGATTTCTTCTATAGTCTTTAGCGCTTTTATTATGTTCTTTCTATCATCCGCCGTGTCAATGCGTTTGCAGTCGATTCCGGTTAGCTCCTCAGCTTCTCCAAACAACGCAGCAACGGCATTTGAGCCGCTAAGATACTCCTGCGCTTCTTTTGCGTACGCGCTTATCTCAGGCACCAGCGCCAGAGTTTTGTATTCGCCAAAAGCTGCTATTCTCGCCAACACCTCTTCTACTATTCTTTTGATCAGTTCCCGTATCTGATTCTCGTTCATGCTCCGCCTATCTTATCAGCTCCAGCAGATCGCCGTTTTTTAGCATTGCCGCATTTGCTTCGTCTGTGTCTATGTGCAGCTCTAAGCTGTGCGAGTTTCCGCATCTGACAACCACATTCCCAAATATCGTTTCTCTGATTCCGCTTTTCTTAAGAGAAATGATATCACCGTTCTTCAAGTTGTACAACGCTGCCTGTTCTTCATTTATATGCACATGTCTTGCCGAAATCATAACCCCTTCACTAAGCTCGATCTGTCCCGCAGGTCCTATTATGAGCGCTCCCTGTGTTCCTTTGATTTCGCCCGACATCCGGACTTCTTGGTTGATCCCGAGTTTGTACGAGTCCGTTACCGATATCTCGACCTGCGTCTGCTCTCTCTCCGGTCCCAGTATCCTTACGTTCTTTATCTCGCCCTTCGGCCCTTTTACCGTTACTTTCTCGTTGCACGCAAACTGCCCCGGCTGCGTCAGCTCTTTGTACTGCGTCAGCCGGTATCCGCTCCCGAAAAGCTTCTCTAGGTCTTTTGCCGATATATGCATGTGTCTCGCCGAGCTGGCCGCCGGTATGTAGTACTGCCCCTGCTTGGCTAAGCTGCTGCAGACCGACAGTTTCACTGCTCTTTCTATACACCCTTTGTCCATTGCCAAACCTTCCTATTCTAATAATATGAGCCGACAACCAAATTTTTCTATTATTGTTATAAACAATCTTAATGTTAGTACCACTATATTTTATTAAACTATCTATCTTATCTAATAGTCGGGCTATGATATTATCCAGCTTATCGAATCTAGATAAATATGCAAACGGAGATGTTTCTTGTAGTTCCCCAATCCTGTATAACTATCTTGGTGTACCTTAAAATCTCTCATAGTTAAACTTCAGCAATATCTTACAAAAACCAAAAAATTGGTTTTGAGTAAGGATATATATTATCTTTGAGTTGCTTCAAATCACTTATTATGTTTAATTTCTTCTAGTACCCTTAGCGTGATTTCCTCGATAACCTTATCAAGATTCCCCGAATCGTTTTCGTTTCTTCTTGCTTCATCTATCGCTTTCCCACCGCAATAACCGTCTCCTAGATATCCAAGGTCTGATTTGCCATACGTCTCTCTCCGAATTCTAAACAGCTCGTTAATCTGGTTAGTATCCAATCCTTGCTCTCCACCAAGCTGGCGCGCATACATTATAATTCCTGCAAAGTGCTCAAGAGTCTCCATCTTATAATAAGCATCAAAAACGTCTTCCCCAACTGTTAGAGCTCCATGATTTGAAAGCAATATTGCGTCAGTAGTTTTTATAATATTCTCGATTGATTTCGGCAACTCTTCTGTAGTAGGTGTAGCATAATCAGAAAGTACAACGCTCCCTATTGAAAAAACAACTTCTGGAAGTGCAATTTCATCACAAATTTTCCTAGCTACAGCAAATGCCGTTGCTTTTTGAGGATGAGCATGACAAACTGCTTTTACATCCGGTCTGTTTTTATACACTGCTAAGTGCATTTTAATTTCTGAAGATGGCTTATTGGTTCCTGAGATAACGTTGCCGTCTAAATCTACTTTTATCATGTCATCCGTTGACATATATCCTTTTGATACACCGGTTGGAGTAATTATCAATTCGTTTTCCGAAACTCTAACACTAATATTGCCATCATTCGAAGCAACAAATTCACGATTATACATCCTTTTCCCTACTTCAACGATATCCTGCTTAATCATAAGTTCAGTCATATTAATATCTCCCTTTCTAAATCTTTCATCTGAAATTTACGCAAAATTTATAGCCGGACTTTTCTTGTTTGGAGATTCCCACTCTGCTATCGAAACAACATCGTCTGTAAGATGAGAATTGTCTCCTTTAACGACAAACTCTATATTCCCGTCTTCGTAGATATCTACTATATTGATTGCAGCGTTTGGCTGCTTGCCAAGACTCCATATATTTGCGATGCTCCCGTTTGTCAAGTGCATGAACATTAGTAAGATAGTTACCATGTGAGAAACTAACAATATGGTTTTGCCTTTATTTTCGCTTATAATCTTATCCAGCGATTCTGCAGCTCGCTGCGCTACTTGCTCAAATGTTTCAGCGCCTTCTACGGTAAACTTGTGTGGTTCGTGTTCCCAATGTCTAAATTCTTCCTCATCCATTCTCTTTATATCATCTATTTGATGCCCTTCCCACTCTCCACATCTAATTTCCTTAAGGCGTTCATCTAGGCATATGTCTAATTTTCTATCTCTATTAATAATATTTGCTGTCATTTCAGCCCTCTGCAGAGGACTTGAGTAGACTATATCTATGTTTTCATCTTTCAATCTTTTGGCTGCACATATAGCCTGCTGTTTGCCTCGATTTGTAAGTTCTGAATCTATTTGTCCTTGAAATAATCCTTTTAAGTTATATACTGTTTCACCATGTCTAACTATAATTAGTCTTGTTCTCATAATATTCCTTACTTGAAATCTATTTTGCAACTATTACTTCGATCCCGTGTCGTTGAAGTTCTTCAATTATTCCCTGCTCCGTTTTCTCATCAGTTATGACTCTATCTATTTTATCAAGTGGGCACACAGTTATATGTGCCATTTTCTTAAACTTTGAATGGTCAGCAAGAACGGTTACAGACTTTGCTGCTTCTATCATGCTCCTTTTCACACTAGCTTCCGCCTCGTTAGTGTCCATAATCCCTACATCTAGACCTACCGCTTCAGCAGATATAAACGCTTTTTGCAAATTATACGAGCCAATTGCATTTATAGCGTTTCTTCCTTGAAACGATTTTGATTTGCTTCTGAGTTTTCCCCCAGTTCCAATAACAGTAATCCCGTTCTTTTGGGAAAGTTGATTTAGTATTTCTAGGGAATTTGTTACTATAACGACCTCTGTATTATCCTCGATACGCTTGGCTACCTCTACTAGAGTCGATCCTGCATCCATTACGATCAAATCGCCATGTTCGATATACTCGAGAGCCCTATTCGCAATCTTCTGCTTTTCTTCAAGGTTGATAACTGTTCTTTGTTCTAAGGATGAATCATTATCTTCTTTCATCATCGCACCACCAAAAGTTCGTATTATTAGATTCTTATTACTTAAATAACTCAAATCCTGGCGGATAGTTTCGCTAGTAACAGCAAATTGCTCACTTAATTCTTCGCTTGAAGCCACTTTTTTTTGCGTAATATACTTTAAAATGAGCGCTCTTCTTTCCTCTCTTAACATACCAAATCACGACCTTTACTCTGATATAATAAATCGATTATATCATAACAACCTTTTACAGTCATTACTGTTAGCTATGAATAGCACTACCATAAATACTCTCTGCCGCTTCCCATATTGCTTCAGATAAAGTAGGGTGAGCATAGACGGGATCGGCGATCTCCGTTGCAACAAGTCTATTATCTACAGCGATTACCATTTGTGCTATTAAATCAGTAACATGAGGCCCCGCCATCTGTGCTCCTAGTATTACATCCGTTTTTTTGTCTGCAATTATTTTTACGAAACCTTCTGCTTCTCCCATTGAAACTGCTTTCCCGTTAGCCACAAAACTGAACCTGCCTTTTGTAATCTCTATCCCTATAGAGCTTGCTTGCTGCTCTGTTAACCCGACAGATGCAATTTCGGGCGAGGTGTACACGCAGCTTGGAATAGCATCGTATTTCATTTCTTCGTCGTTACCTATTATATTCTCTATTGCAATTATGCCTTCTTTCATCGCAGAGTGGGCCAAGTCATACAAAGAGCAACACGCATCGCCTATCGCATAAATTCCTGGTGTGCTAGTCTTCATTTTGTTGTTTACCGTAATTTTTCCATTTTTTATTGCTATTCCAGCAACTTCGCAATTCAGACTCTCTAAGTTTGCTTTTCTACCAATAGACACAACAACTTTTGCTACTTCTATTTTAGTGCCATTGGACATTTCAACAATCGCTGTATCGCTCCCTTTGGCTATATTATCAACTTTTACTTCTGTAAAAATATTTACTCCTTTTTGCTCAAGTTTGTTTCTTGCAAACTTCCCGAGCTCTGAATCCATATTAGGTATAAGCTTATCCTGCATTTCAACTATTGTGACTTCGGTTCCAAGATTTGAATAAATTGTTGCAAGTTCACAGCCTACTACACCACCACCAACTATTAAAATTGAATCAGGTGCTTTCTCCCATTCGAGTGCCTCTTTACTGCTACATACGATTTCGCCGTCATATCCAAAAAGTTCAGGTAAAATAGGCATTGAACCTGTTGCAATTAATATATTTGATGCGCTAACCTTTTCAACACCGCTTCCAGTATCAACGTTTAGCGTCTCTTTATCTATAAAGGAAGCAGTACCGCTTATCACATCCACCTTGTTTTTCCTAAGCAGAAACTTCACTCCATCTGTCAATTTCTTAACTAAAGCTTCTTTCCCGCTAATCATTTTTTTATAGTCTAAATCGACTCTTTCAATTTGTATTCCTAATTTATGATATTCGAATAATTCCGCATATTTATTTGAGTTCGTTAACAAATATTTTGTCGGAATACACCCTACATTTAGACATGTTCCGCCTATCTTGTTCTTCTCTATCAAACATACACTTTTCCCGAGCTGCCTCGCCTTTATAGCAGCAACGTAACCTCCTGGGCCTCCGCCAATAACAGCAACGTCATAATTCATACATAACCTTCCTTTTGCATATCAATATTGATTTTATTACATAGATAAAAGACTTGTAAAGGAGCCATTTAAATGGCTCCTTTACACCCTATTAGTTTCTTACTCCTAATAGGCACAAGTGTCAACGACAGCTTGCTTTATTTTATCTAAGGAGGGAACATAATAATTTTCCATCACAGGTGAAAAAGGTACGGGTGTGTCTAGAGAAGCAACTCTTTTTATTGGAGCGATTAGATCTTCTGAGGCTTCTTCTGCAATAACTGCAGCGATTTCTCCACCCCACCCACCGGTTTTTGGACTTTCTTCAACAACAATTGCTCTTCCTGTTTTTCTCACTGATTCTAGTATTGTATCCTTATCAAGAGGAACAAGCGTCCTAATGTCTACCACTTCGCACGATATACCCTCTTTTTCAAGTTCTTCTGCTACCAGCAAAGATCTGTGCAGCATTAGCAACGTAGAAAGTATAGTTACATCTGTCCCTTCTTTTATAACTGCCGCTTTACCAATTGGTACTGTATAGTCTTCAACAGGAATAAATCTTGATGCATCTACTGTGCCTTTTTCTGCACGAGCTCCTTTTGAGCCATACAATAGCTTATGTTCAAATATCATTACCGGATTGCCATCTCGTACTGCAGATTTGAGCATTCCTTTTGCATCGTATGCATTTGAAGGGCAAATCACCTTTATTCCTGGTATGTTTGTAAACCAAGATTCCATAGAATGGGCATGCTGTGCTCCTCTATTTGAAGCACCTACCGGAGCTCGCATTACAAGCGGTACATTTACTCTTCCGCCCGACATATACCTCATCATGGATATCTGGCTAACGATCTGGTCCATTGCACAAAACAGAAAATCTCCATACTGTACATCGGCTATAGGCTTCATTCCCATAGTGGCTGCACCTAGTGCTGCTCCAAATAGGGCAATTTCTGAAATAGGGGTGTTTATTGTTCTGTCAGGAAATTTTTCTTCCAACCCTAATGTAACTGTAAAAGCACCGCCCCATCCACCGGGGATTCCAATATCTTCACCGATACAGAATACTCTATCATCACGCTCCATCTCTTCGGTGATTCCTTCTCTTAGCGCTTCGGCAATTGTCAAAACTCTATCATCAGACATGTTAATATTCTCCTTTCAAACTATGCAAAAATATCTTCTAAAGCATCTTCGGGTTTTGGCAACGGCGAATCTTGTGCATAATCTACGGATGCCTCAATTTCTTCGTCAACTTCTTGCTCTATTTGTTCTAGTTCTATTTGTGTTAATACCTTTTCTTCAACAAGCCTTTTAGCAAAGATATCAATCGGGTCTCTTCCCATCCATTGCTCCATTTGCATCTTGTCCATATATGCCTTGGCATCTCTTCTTGAGTGCCCGCATCTGCGGTATGTTTTCAGCTCTAGTATAGATGGGCCCCCACCGTTTCTTGCCTTTTCTATTAGGGTAAGCGCTGCTTCATATACGGCAAGCACATCGTTACCGTCCACAGTAACACCTTCGATTCCGTAGGCACATGCCCTGTCAGAAATATTTTCATTCTTATAAGTCAGTGAAATAGGTGTGGATGCGCCATATAAGTTATTCTCACATACAAACAGTGCCGGTAGGTCGTACATAGCTGCAAAATTTATTCCTTCATGAAACGCACCTTCGTTGCTTGCACCGTCACCGAAAAATGAAACGGATACGTTCTTTTTTTTCTGTATTTTAAACGCAAGTGCCATACCTGATACGATCGGAATATTACCGCCTACTATTGCTATAGCCGGCAACATTCCTTTATCTATGTTTCCAACGTGCATAGAGCCGCCTTTGCCTTTACAGCAACCCGTTGTTTTTCCGAACAGCTCTGCCATCATTTCATTAACTGTAAGCCCTTTTGCAATGGCATGGCCATGCGGTCTGTGAGTAGATGCAATAGTATCTCCATCCTTTAATGCGCTGCAAACACCGACTGCAGTTGCTTCCTGTCCGTCGCATTGATGAATTGTTCCTGGCATTATACCTTCTAAAAATAAATATCGCACACGTTCTTCGAATTTACGAATGGTGACCATGCGCTTATACATTTCAGATAGTTTTTCTTTTCCCAATGTTTTAATAATGCTCATTAGTTTATATCCTTTCCAGCGTACTTTTTAATGTCTGTAAGAATTGTGCAGCATAAACACCATTTATAATTCGGTGGTCTACTGACAACGTCATCTTCATTATTGATTTTATTTCAAAATTTCCTTCAACCGGTATAACCTTTTCTGCAATACGCCCCACAGCCAGTATAGCTGATTCAGGTGGGTTTATTATGGCACTGAAAGAATCAATTCCAAAACCACCTAGATTTGTTATAGTAAAGACTCCGCCTGATACATCGTTTTGCTGTAGTTTATCTTCTTTGACTTTATCTGCAAGCAATTTTATCTGCTGCTCAATTTCTTCTATTTTTAACCTGCCCGCATCAGCCACAACCGGTACTAACAAATCATTACCCCTTGCAACAGCTAAACCGATGTTAAATTTCTCTTCTAATATTCTACCCTCATCTGTATATTTCGCCGCAAAATATGGATAATCTTTTATACAATCAGCTACTGCTTTCATAATCATTGCATTATAAGTAATTGTCTTATTTGAATCTGTTCTCCGTTTTATCATACTTGCTGCATCAATTTCTATAGTAAAATAAACATGAGGAATCGTTGTTTTACTTGTTGTCATGGCTTTTGCTGTTGCTCTACCAATCCTATTGAATTTTTCAACATTTTTAGTTTCGTTATTATTATCTTTGTCGAAATTCTCAATATCTGCTTTCGTTATCATACCGTTTGGTCCTGTACCTTGAACCTTTGTATAATCAACACCTAGCTTATCTGCTATCTTTTTTACCATAGGAGAAATACGAACTTCCTGCGCCTTCTCAACAATTACATTTTCCTCACGCTTTTGTATTTCTACTTGCTCGTGTTGCTCTTCATGCTCTAATTCGTCAGTTTCGTTGCCGATCAATGCAACCACTGAACCTGTTTCTACCATGCCATCTGCTTCAACTATAATCTTTTTTAGATAGCCTGAAAGATAGGACTCTACTTCCATTACTGCTTTGTCCGTCTCAACTTCAAAAAGAAGTTCACCTCTTTTTATTTCATCGCCAACATTTTTGTTCCAGCGAACAATCTTCATTTCATTTGTCGTGGTTCCAAGGTTTGGCATTTTTATTTCTTTGATCACTTAAACATCACCTCGTAAATTATAGGCTGTAATATTTATTAGGGGAAGCATAAGCTCCCCCTAATAACATTAAGTCTTAGTCAAATTTCATTGGTTTTGGTCGCAACGCTTCCGAAGCTCTAAGCCATTTCGATTCTGGGCGCTTTGGCATTCCCCATCTTTCAAGTGCTCTTTTTAGTTCTTTGTTTTCAGGCTTCTTGGCAAATTCTACAAACTGCTCATCAGTTTCTGTATCCATTGAACCTCGAATCGCTTGCTGCCAAGCTGCTGCTCCAGCTCTATATCCGTCCGGATGTCCAAGCATTCCGCCGCCCGAAGGGATAATGATATCAGGCCCGAATTCTCCGATTATCACAGGTGCTGTTCCTGGATATGTCCCTGCAGCTGGCATTGGCGCCGTCGGCTTAATATGTCCCCAAGGTGCCAGCTTAACTTGCCCGGTTCTAAGACCCTCTTCATGAGAAACCATCGGTATTGAGGAATAGATATATGGCGTAAGCATTAGATCCGCGCCGCACATACGTGAAAGTTTCGCAAGAACTGGCCATGCAATGCTCTTCATCATAGCGATCATATGTGAGCCATGCATCATAATCGGCACGTTCAAATCAGGGTCTGCTGTCAGTTCTCTAAAAGTGGATAGTCCCTGTGAATATGTAATAAGAATACCATTGCCGCCAAGCTCAATCAGTTTGCGGGCTCTATCGTGAACCTTATTACATTCGTCAGTAATTGAGCAGAGATAAATAGGCATTTTGCCTGTCTTTTCTTTGGCTCTATGAAGTGCCTCCATGATGTATTTTAGACGATCCTCAAAAGTGCAATTGTATGTATCAGAAGTCATTTCATCATCTTTGATCATATCTACGCCGCCCATTGCAGTCTCATAGCATTGATCAGCTGTTACCTTTGCCGTCATGCCCATTTTAGGCTTAATGATATGTAAAGACAGCGGTCTTCTTTCCTTTATTCCAAGCAGGTCTCTTATGCCATCAGGACCGAATTTCGGACCAGGAAAATTCTTCGTGAATTCATCAGGTATTGCAACATCCAAAATCCTAAACTCATCACAATATGCAAAGCAGTTGCCAGCAAAAGACAAAAGCATCATCGGTAGATTATCTAAAAAGATTTTCGTGCTCATCGCAAACTGCACAACTGCCTCGGCTACATAAGGATCATCGTTTGGAATCTGATAATAACCCACTAACTTACACGATAGGGCATCTCTTACTTCCAAGGTATCATCTTTGATTTTTTCCCATGTTCCTGTTGATGATTCCAGTGCTAATGATTGAATCAATGACAGATGATCCAGAAAGTCTACGCCTTCTTTTCTGTCCTTCATATAATATGTAGCAATGATATGAGTCTTTAGATCAATGCTCTCTAACATATTATTGAATATCTCTGGTTGGTAATATGTTCTCATTTTATGGCCTCCTTAAAATTTTAAATTCGATTTATATTATCATACAAATCTTTTTTTTGCAAGATTAATTTGTTATTTTCTTTTTTTATTTTGTTTTTCCATTTTTCTATTCCCAAATTCTTTGATCTAAATTTCAATAGATTCCTTAAATTTAGACCAAACAAATTTATTTCTGGTTATTATGTAGCTTCTTATTATCTTTTAATAAAATCAGCAAAATAAACCTTGATAATATTAGAAAACAATTATTTTGAGATTACATAAGCCCCGTTATTATTACAAGCTTTTCGCACAACTTCTAGTGCTTGATGTGCATTACGCTTTGGTCTAAACCCATATGAACAGTCTTTGAAATCCGATTCGAATAAGAGCTCAATTATTATCTTTGTCGCCATTTGAACTATTCTGTCCTTTATGGTTGGTATTCCTAACTGTCTTTTGCTTCCATCGCTTTTGGGGATTTCTACTCTTAATACTGGTTTCGGTCTGTAATTTCCGGCTATCAGGTCTTGTTCAATTTCAGTTAGAAGCTTCTCCGCTCCATATTCTTCAACTTTCTCAATGCTGATTCCGTCTATTCCTCCAACTCCCCGGTTTGTTCTCACTCTGCTCCATGCTTCTTCCAACACATCTTTCCGATATATTTTGTCATACAAAGCATGGAATCTTCTCTTTCCTTTATTGGCTGTTAAGTATAGTTTCCTCTGGAGTTTTCGAACTTTTTCTTTGGTGTAGTTAGCCTTTTGGGCATTCACTCGCTCTTACCCCCATTAAAAACTTGAATGAAGTAGGGTTCCTTCCGTAATTACAGTTTTGTTGTCTGCAATATCATCCGTACTATTAACCCCTCTGACTCCCTCCCGGCAGAATAACAATTTCGCCTTTTACGCTTATATGTTTTCTCTTTACATCTCTGTGCCAGGTAGGGTCTCTCCAGTTCCGAATTAAACATTTAATACATACCGACTCCCATATACCGAGAGGTTCTTCGTTGGTGATCCAGTTTCTCTCCAACTTCCATGGTCTTCGCCGTGGTGCACATGGCTCGACTCCTCTTTTTTCCTTTATCCAAGGTGGTTTATTGATACGGCAGAGTTCACTTTATGTTACGGTCTATATTATCGCTCGCCCTTTCGGACTTTATACTCTCGCTTAGCACCCCGCATTACTGCGACGCACCGAGATTCGCTACTCAGCCCACTGGCGGTTACTGAGGTTGGACTTTCACCAACTTGTTTAATCCAGTTTTACTGGACACGCTGCACCAGTACCTTGTTAACTAACTATCATATAATGCTGAATTTATTGTTTCCAATTACTTTAGATTTTTTGCAACCTGTACCCTCGCAGAGCATAAAAACGCCTTAGGACCTTCTGCTGAGAATATAGCCTCACAATCAATTAAGCATGAAAACCTAAATTAAACACTTCATTTGCCGTTTTCCAGAAACATGCGCTTAAATCTTCTTGCGATATATTTAAAGACTTATATTTTGCGACCTCGACCGAAACATTACAAGCTTCGTCCCCTGCAAACATCACTCTACTCGATCCAAACATTGCTATCAACCTTTCAATATGGTGGGGTGTCGTCCATGAAGTGTCAAAATATACATTGCTGCACTCTTTGCCTGCTAAAAAAGCCTCTTCCGCATATGCAATCATACCCGAATGTGCTAGTATGCATTTAACACCTGCATATTCCATGCAATTTTTAATAACCATAGATGGCAAAGAAAACGGCAAACCTGCACCCGTATGTACCATAATTGGTATGTGAAGTCTAACACATACTTCCCAAACCATTCGCCCTTTTTTAGATGTAGGATTGACAGCATGGGCCATTGGATGCAATTTTAAACCAACAAAACCCAATTCTTCAACACATCTTCTAGCTTCGTCAAAAAAGGTTTCATCATTTAGAAGAGGCGTCATGGTAATCATTCCGAATATTGTATTTTTTTTATCTTTTGAAAATTTATAAATCCTATCATGATTATATTTGATTCCCTCAATGTCAATAGTGCCAAACATCGTTTGGACAATCGTAGCATCGACACCGCTTTGCGCCATCGCCTCAAGTAAGTCTTGTTCACTCCTGGTTTCATCGAAAATTATGTCAGTCCCCAAATGTGCATGCACGTCTATTATCATGTTGCTTTCCTCGTATTATAATTTGGCTCTAACACAAAAAATATCAACAGACAAAACTGACCTGGAAAAGTCAATTTCTATCTACCGCCATGTTTATACTTTCTATTCCATTTATCCGTATTTGTTGGTAGATATACATCAATCTTCGAAGAGTTATTTACAAGTGTTCTTATATCATCCAACCTTGTAACAATCCCTAGAGCCAACCCTTGCATCATCAAATTCCCAACAACCGTGGCTTCGACCGGACCGGCATATACTTTTCGGTTCAGTGCATTCGCAGTAAACTGGCATAGCGTTCTATTCTGGATACCACCACCCACCATATAGACCTCTTCGATCTGATATCCCAGAGCCTCTTCAATCTTAGATAAATATTCTTTGTATTTAAAAGCAAGGCTTTCAGTAATTATCCGGCAAAATTCACCAATTGTCTTTGGAATAGTTTGTTCAGTTTTTCTTATAAAGTCTTCTATTTTTTTAGGCATATTTCCAGATGTAAAAAATATCGAATCCGTTACATTAATATAGGCTAAAAACGGCTCAGCCTCACTTGCTAACTTTTCAAGATCCGAGAAGCTAAACATTCTACCTTGTATTCCCCAGTATCTTTTGCATTCCTGTAAAATCCAAAGACCATTAATGTTTTTACGAATATGCTTTGTTCCTAAAACGCCTTCATCAAACGTAATTTCCTCATTAAACATATGTTTTGTTGGACGAATTTGTAGCGTTTCAGCGCCGAGCACAGACCATGTACCACAGCTTAAATACGCAAATTTCTTTGTTACATCCTGAACAGGTAGTGACACTGAAGCCGAAGTCGTATCATGACCGGCCACCGCTATCACTTTTATATCTTTGTCTATATTTAGTTCATCGCATATATCTACACTTAAACTGCCGATTATAGTACCTGGCTCAACCAAATCATGTTCAAACAGATTGCCGGCAAATCCAAATTTTTCGATCACCTCATTGTCCCATCTCGAGTTTTTAATACTATACAGTAAGCTTGGCGCAGCAATTGTTTTTTCAGATACAATTCTCCCGGTTAAAAAATAATTAAATAAATCTGAAATATTAATAAAGTGCGCAGCATTTCTAAGCAATTCAGGTTTTTTCTTTTTGATGTAATACAAATGATATGCGTTAAAAACTATAGTTGGATAATATCCAAGCTTCTCAAACATCGACTCTCGATCTATTATAGACTCCATTTCCTCCGAGTATTCGAGCACACATTGATTCCTATAGTGCATGGGATTGGCAATCAAATCACCGTCCTTATCAAGCAATGCAAAGCTTGCGCCCCACGTATCAATACCGATACTATCTGGAAAACAGCCCATAACTTCCTTAGCTTTTAATATTGCACATTTGATTTCATGAAACAAGCGTAATACATCCCAATATAAAACACCATTCACTGTTACCGGGTCGTTTGCGAAACGGTGAACCTCTTGCATTGTAAATTTATTGACTTCATAAGTGCAAATCATCGCACGACCGTTGCTTGCGCCAAAATCTATAACCAATGACTTTACCACTCTACACTCCATTCATTATTTCCATCAGGTTCCGATGATCTTCTGTACATGATTTCACAGTCTAATTGAATTTTTTCACACGGCAAGGTTTTGTTCTCAATATGCCTGACGAGTAGTTTGATTGCATTGGTACCAATATCGCGCTTTGGAACATGGACCGTGGTAAGAGACGGACTAACCAGCGTTGATGGGAAGACATCGTCAAAGCCGACTACTATAACATCCTCAGGTACGCGCAAACCATTCTCCTTGATCGCTTTAAGCGCTCCGATTGCGAGTTGGTCATTATTTGCATAAACAGTGCTGAACTTAACTCCGCGTTTTAGACAACTCAAAATTGTTTGGTACCCTTGTTTTGTAGAGTAGTCTGTTTCATATAAGTATGACTCGTCAAATTCGTCTCCAGTCTCAGCATACGCACGTTTGAATCCTTTTAAGCTTTCCACAAACATTGACAAATTCAATGGTCCAGAAAGGTATATTATATCTTTATTACCTTTGCTCAGCACATATTTTGCCATCTCATAACAATAGTATTCTCTATCGATTAGTATAGAGTTAACTTTGCTTGTATCGAACTTTCTTTCAAGTGATACAACAGGTATTGGTACATTCCCTCGAGACAAGTCACCAAGGAATTCGGCATACTTTAGTTCATCTTCAACCCTACAGTATGAATCGAGTATTATACCATCAACCCAATTACTTCTAAGCATTTCAATATACTTTTTCTCTTGTTCAATACTGCGTTTCGAACTAAAGTATAATATATTATAACCTAAGTTTCTCGCCTCATCTTCAATACCGTTTAAAACTTCAGGAAAGTAAATCGCTGAAACTTCAGGCATAATAACACCTATGTTCATGGTTTTCCCCATTTTTAAACCACGAGCCATTAGATTTGTATTATACCCTAGCTCTTTGATAGCTTTTTCAACCTTTGACCGTAAACCTGGGCTTACTTTCCGTGAACCATTTACAACATAAGATACTGTAGCCACAGAAACTCCCGCTCGTTCAGCTACATCTTTTAATCGTGCCATTAAAGTATAATCCCTTTCCAAACTAAATGCTTTTTCGCAAATTCGTCCATATTAACTTTTGCAATCGCTTTTCCATGTTAATATAAGACCATTTTAAACGTTTAGAATAATATAACACTTGTACACGATTAAAGCAAATCTCTTAAATCTTTTAGCAGGATTAAATTTATAGGAACAGCAATTTTGCATTTATAGCTTTATTTAACAACCTTTCTCTTGGTCTGTGACGTCAGTGCATCAAATGAAACTACTGCAATTAACACAACTCCTCTGATAATATCTTGTATATTTGGTGTAATCTTCAGCAACATTAACGAATTAAAAATCACTCCAATAACTAGCACTCCAAAAAACGTCTTAATCATACTGCCTTTTCCACCTGTCAGCTTTGTTCCACCAATGACGACCATAGCAACTACAGACAGTGCTAAGTCACCCCCGAAAAGTGATGACCCACTTCCTAATCGGCAAGCCAAAAGAGCGCCTTGCAATGCAGAGACAGCACCTAAAATTACAAATATAATAGTTTTATAAAAAACCACATTGATACCAGCAACTTTTGCAACGGTGCAATTCCCGCCTGTAGCGAAAATGTTTCTACCAAAGCGTGTTTTTGTCAATATAAAATGAAATATGATTAACGCAGCTATAAATATTATTACGAGGTATGGAATCCCAAAAAAATCGCCATTTCCGATCTGATATAGTATTTCATCATTATTCCTAATCGGCTTACCATCGGTTATAAAAAGTGCTAAACCTTTCAAAGACACCATAGAGCCCAATGTAACAATAAAAGCATGAATCCCCGCTTTAGATACAATTATACCATTAATAAAGCCAATAAATGCACCTATGGCGACAACAAAAAGAAACGCAAGTAAGACTCCAAATTGTTGACTCAAGTAAATAAAAGCAATTGATGAAAGCGCAAAAGTTGAACCAACGCTGAGATCAAACTCGCCACAGATAATTGCAATAGTCATTGCATATGCAACGACACCATATATACATATTTGCGAGAATATGTTCACTATATTGGCCGCTGTCATAAATCTGTCATTCACAATCCACATGGTAATTGTAACAATAATGAGTATTATTATAACAATATTATTTCTTAGAATCTTTCTGAAATTTATACTCATCTTGCCTCTCTCCTTCTGTTAAAAGCATCTAAACTTACTGCTAGTACGATAACAATACCAGTAATCATCATTTGTGGATATGATGATATATTTAGCATATTCAAAGCATTTGCCAATACTCCCAAAATTACCACGCCCAAAACCGTATTTAGTATACTGCCTTTACCACCATCCATACTTACTCCACCTACCAATACAGCAGCAATAGCATCTAATTCATATCCAATTCCTGCTGTAGGAGATGCCGTTCCTACTCTTGCTGTTAAAACAACTCCTGCAACTCCAGCCATGATGCCGCTTATCATAAATACCAGTGGCTTAATTAAAGATACATTGACACCCGAAAGACGAGCTGCTTTAATGTTCCCTCCCACAAAGTATATGTTTCTACCAAACTGTGTTTTTGTAAGCAGAAATTGCATTAATACCGCAATCACAATAAAAATAATTATTGGCATTATTCCCCTACCCATATTGTTGAACCACGGGTTGTCTATAGCCTGTTGATATATACCGCCAGTATATAAGAGAGCTAATGCAGCCACAACTGTTTGCATACCAAAAGTAATTATAAAAGCTTCACCAAGACTACCTTTTATCTTTGTTATAATCAACCCAGAAACTAGCCCCATTGCCCCACCACCTAAAATCGCAACTACCAAACCAATAAAAAGACCAGATGAAGCCACAAAAGTAATGACTAAAGCACCACTAAAAGATATTATCGATCCTACGGCAAGATCTATCCCACCACCGATAATAACAATAGTCATACCGCATGCCAGTATGCCAACTACCGATATTTGCCGCAGCACATTTAGTATATTATCTGATGTAAAATAATTTTTTGCTAAAAATGAAACTACAAGCACAATTATAAGCAATACAAACACAAGTGGATACTTTTTAAACAACCTTATAATACCGTATCGTATTTTATTCCAAAAAGTAGAATCGCTTTGGTATTCCAAATTCATTATCCCCCTTAATTAACTATTACACGCAGCCTTCATAATATCCTTAGCATTTTTCTCGTGTTTATCGAAAATTGCTTTTACTTCTCCATTGCTCATAACCAGAAGCCTATCACTCATTGCCATTACTTCTGGCAACTCAGAAGATATCATTATAATAGCTTTACCTTCCTTGACCATCTGATTCATAAGCAAATAGATTTCATATTTTGCTCCTACGTCAATACCTCTTGTCGGCTCATCCATGATTAGTACGTCTGGATCAGAATACAGCCACTTTGCAACAACAACTTTCTGCTGGTTACCACCACTTAGGTTCAGTGCTTTCTGCTGTAGCGAAGGTGTTTTAACCCCTAACTTTTCCACCATGTTATTGGCATCCTTCTTCTCTTTTCTCTTGCTGAGAACTTTAAACACGCCGACAATTTTTTTCAAGTTGCATATAGTTGAGTTCATCATAACACTAAAGTTTAATACAAGCCCTTCATCTTTTCGGTCTTCTGGTATCAGCGCAAGCGAATTCTTCTTTGCCGTCACTGGAGACTTCATCTTTATTTTCTCGCCTTTTATTATGATTTCTCCTGAATCAATAGGCTCTTCGCCAAATATAGCCTTCGCTAGCTCTGTCCTGCCTGAACCAACTAGACCCGATATTCCAATGATTTCGCCCTCATGCAAGTCAAATGATATATCATTCAAGCGATAGTTCTTTAGATTTTTAACTTCAAGCACTATTTTACCAATATGGCTTTCACGCGCTGGAAATTCCATTTCCAACGATCTACCCACCATTTTTTCAATAATCTTGTTTCTCGTCTCGTTTTGAACACTTTCAGTTGATATAATTTTTCCATCACGCAAAACTGTTACACTATCAGCAATGGCAAAAATCTCTTCTAATCTATGTGATATGTAAACAATTGTTACACCATTTTTCTTTAATTTTTTTATTAAGTCGAATAATTTATTGATTTCACTCTCTGATAAGCTCGCAGTAGGTTCATCCATTACTATTATTCTTGCATCAATAGATAAAACTTTTGCGATTTCAACAAGTTGCTTTTCTGCTACACTTAATTCCTCAACAAAAGTTTTTGGACTAATATTAAAATTTAAGTCCTTTAGTAGTTCTTCCGCCATTTTATTTGTTTTCTTCCAATTTACTATACCAGCCTTATTAGCTTCTAATGCGCCAAGGTATACATTTTCAGCTGCCGAAAGACTTGATACTAGGTTAAATTCTTGAAATATCAAGCCAATGCCAAGTTTTTTCGCAACATTAGTATTGTTAATCTCTACCAAGTTACCGTTGACCTTAATTGATCCTTCTTCAGGGATAAACACTCCATTGAGCACTTTCATCAAAGTTGATTTGCCAGCTCCGTTTTCTCCAACCAGTGCATGAACCTCTCCCTTTTTCACTTTAAATGTAACATCATTTAAAGCTAATACTCCAGGGAACCGTTTTGTAATTCCATACATCTCTAACGCAAATTCACTCACTTTTACCACTCCCGAAAAAAAAATTTGTACATTTATTATACAATATAAATGTATGAAGTTAAATGTTGCGGGCGACGTGTACTTTTCGCCGCCCACAACTCTTCAATGTTCTACCAGCCCTGTCCGTCAAAATCCGCTATGTTCTCAGCTGTTACTGGAACCGTTTCGACCTTAACCCATTCAGGTAAGTCTTCACCATCGATCAATCTGATAATATACTCAACACCCATTTCTCCTTCAAGAATAGGAGATTGAGATGCCGTACCATAAAGCTCTCCAGCTTTAACCGCAGCAACACCCGTTGCATTTGCACCAATGGAGATGCACTGTACTTTATCTAACATACCAGCATCTTTTAATGCCTGTGCAGCACCTGCATACATACCATCATCTTGTGTATACACTATATCGATTTCATCACCGAACTGTGCAATAAAGTCTTCCATAACACTCTGCGCTTTTGCAGGATCCCAATCAGCCTGCTGTTTACCAATTATCTCGATTCCTGGATTCTCTGCAATCATTTCTTCAAACCCTTGGCTCCTAAGCTTCTGTGCTTCCGTTCCACCAGCGCCTTCAATTACCACTACTTTTTTAGCTTCGCCATTAGCAATATCCAAACACATCTGACCGGCTACCAACGCCTGCTGATAATAGTCTGTACCTATGAATGTTCCAATCAGATCTTGAACAGAAGGATCAACATTTGAGTTGATTACGATAAATGGAATGCCACTATCGACAATCTTTCTTACTGCCGTAACTGTAGACTCCTGATCTGCTGGGAAGTACAGTATGCCATCTACTCCTTCTGCTATTGCATTTTCAATCTGAGCTAATTGAGTTGCTGCATCTGCTTTGCCGTCAAGAATCTGAAGATCAACACCAAGCTCTTCTGCCTTAGCTTCTGCAGCCGCTATCATTGGAGCACAATATGGCGCAGAATAAAACGCATTTGTGAACATAATCTTAAGAGGTTCTTCAGCTGCTGGTTTCTCAGTTGCTGGTTCCTCAGCTGCTGGCTTCTCAGTTGCTGGTTCCTCGGCTGCCGGTTCTTCTGTTGCCTGCTGTGACGGTGCACAACCGACAAATACAGCAACTAGCATTGCAACTACCATCATTAATACTAATAACTTTTTCATAATTTTCCTCCATTATTTTTTTTTTGGCTTTTGCCAAAAATATTTAATTCATTTCACTTTGAAAATCGCATCATTCAGTTTTAATATGTATTGATTTTCCTTTAAGCTGTTGATTCAGATCAAACACCTTCTCAAGTGAAGGAACTTCAGATTTTACATTTCCATCCTCATCGATATTCGGGCTACTGTATATCCACTTCTCTACCAGTTTATGCCACCGTTCAGATACCTCAATTTTTGAAAGACGCTGGTAGACAAGGTCTAAATCCTCCGTCTCGATAACAACAATCGCCTTGTTTTCGTAAATGAAAATCATCTGTCTTTCAACGCCCGCAGATTTAAGGGCTTGCAGCATCTCATCCCAAGCATCTTTATGAAGGTCAATATAATTCTGTACGTATTCTTCTTTCAAATCAATTATAAAGCAATAATTGTTCATCAACAGCCTCCCGCCAACTACATATCTAATACTCGTTCGCGTTCTTCTGAAATCGTTTCAAGGAGCGCTATCACATTTGCAGTTGGTACCTCTTTAGTAATTTCCTGTGACGGTGCAATAATCAGCCCGCCACCTTTGCCAAGTGCGTAAATTGCATCTCTAGCCATCTGCTTGACTTCCGCCGGAGTGCCGAACGGTAACACATGCTGCGTATCAATACCCCCGTAGAAGACTAAATCCTGTCCAAACTCTTTTTTAAGAAAATGCAGATCCATACACGGTTGAACTGGTTCCAAAACATCCAAGCCAATGTCAATAAGATCCGGAATTAATTCTGTAATATACCCGCACGAATGCATCCAAACAGGAATACCTGCTTTTTTGTAGACATCAAATAGTTTCGCATATCTTGGCTTTAGCATTCTCCTGAACATATCCTTAGAGAAAAACGCTGCAACCTGCGTTCCCAAATCATCTCCTGTATGCCCAACTTTTACACCCATATCGACACATTTCTGAGCCACACGAATTTTATACTCAGTTACTTTATCGAGGTACTCTTCAATCATTTCCGGCTGAGCTGCCATTTCCACCATCAGCTCCTCCCATCCGAGCACATGATACCCTCTTTCATATATGCCGCCGTAGCCGGAAACCATCATTAAGAAATTACCGTTGTTTTCGTTTAGTTCCTTCTCTGCCATCAGAAAGTTATCTTTTGAATCTACCTCTGGCGGTTCCCAGTTTCGAATCGCGTCTTCGAGGTTGTTCATCGACAGTACCTCTTTGTTGAAGTTTGGCGGCAGAAACTGCTTGGCGCGTTCATTCTTCTCTTGGTTCATTTGCAGCGGATGATACGCAACAAAAAAGCCGTCTTCGTGCATTTTTATACCTGCACCCCATCGGTCATATACGATTTCCTTCTCGTGATCTATACCGCAAAATCCTTTACTTTCGATTTCTTCCATTTTCGCATCATCGTTGCGGTATATAATAGGCAAATCATCTGCGCTGAATGTAAATCGAATATGGTTCGACATGTATTCGTCAAGCTCATTAACATCTTTCAGCCCAAGCTCCTTACAGATTTCGTCATCTCTACTCCGGTCAGAGAAACTGATTTGACTCGGCAGGTAATCAACTGCTTTTCTGTTAATAATATTTAATACTCTTTGCTCTTTTGTCATTTATACCAACTTCCTTTTATTCAAATCATTTTGCATATGCTGTGTCAGTCAAATTATACACCACACATCAGTAAATCGATCAGTATTTTTACATAGGAGGAGAGCTTAAAGTGTAACGCCAACATCTTCAAACGATTTGATATCCAGGTCGTTTCCAATGTCTTTTGGAACTATAAGCATAAACCGCATCACAAGCGTTACCGGTAGTGGCGGAAAGTGCCATACACCTCGCTCAATTACCAAACCCTGCGTTCCGTCAACAATGAACAACTCCACTTCATCGATATTGGGTTTGTCGTCCGGATTGTTGTTGTCGCCCGCCGGTGCAAAGGCCATAATGCTCACTCCTTCCACTGGTATGAATATTTCAGGACCGGTAACATGTCGTTCCAGCTGGTTGATCACAAAGTTCTCCTGCCGAAACATCTCGAGCACACCTGTCGTCGCGCCCGAGTCAAAATCGAGGTCATACATGTCACCCCAGTAGTTCAAATATTTTCTTTCGACATCCGGCTTCATAGATGTTTTGCTCTCAATCAATACACCATATTTTTGATAAGTTTCCGCTGTCAGGGGCTTTGCCTTTATTAATTTAGCCATTTCAAATATCCTCTTATATTACAATCGCGCGAACACCTGAGATTTCACAGAACACTTTAAGTTCTTCCACATAGTCCCCATACACCATGTGAATGTGATTACATCTTAGATTGTCCACAAAATCATCTTCGCTTGCATACAGTTTGACAAAAGCCTGCGGCTGCTGCGCGTTGACTTCGGTTAGTTTTTCTCTAGGGTACTCGATCGCTTCACCCTTCATTATGAGCAGAACATACTCTCCATCGATTCTGCTTAGGCGGGACATCGTTACTATGCCAGACTTTGCCACGTACTGCGGGCAGGCACCACCGATCTTCCATACAAACTCCTGAAGTCCTTCATGTACCCAGTGAACATCCTTGCGGCTCGGTGCAAAGTCCGTGGGCTGAGATCCGCAATTGCAAAGCGTAACCATGCTTGTTTCTTCGTAGTATGTGAGGAAATCGGCAAACAACGTTGGACCACCAGATACATTCTTCAGTATTTCCATCGTTAACGCACCGTTTACATCTGCTTCACACGCACACACGAACGACTCTTTTTCACCATATGCATCCGATGTGTCATTAAGTAGCGCATGCGCCAGACAGAATGTCGTATGAACCTCCGGCATCTCCGGTAGACATTTCACGGCTACCATGTCGTAATTTTTTTCTTTTATATATTCCTTTAACGCAAGATACATTTTGATCTGCGCAATCATTGCTTCCTCTTTGGCTTCGATCGAACCGAACTCACCTTTCATCCACTCATAAAATTCATATGCTTTATCATCTGGATACGATTTTGCGCGTTCAATAAACGAAACCTGCTCCCAACCGTCAATGTCTATGCCGAACTTTTTCTTTATTTCGCTCGGGTCTACATGCGCCGTATACATGCCCATACACCGGCTACCTCCGACGCCTAGTGTTTTGCCGCGCAGTCTCGACACAGCTGCAACACCCGTGCACCAGATCTTGATCTTTTTTAGCGTCTTCTCATCGTCGAACCCTCCGTGAACAAGCTTAGTTTTAACGCCAACTTCATCGAGCGCACCTCTTGCGATTGCTGCACCGACGATCCCAATGTTGCCGTCACCTGAATCTGTCCAAATCAGTATTGGCACATCAACTAGCTCAGAAAGTTCAACAGTAATATTGGAGTATGTCCAAGTGCCAACATAAACCACGACCGCTTCTACATCTGAGTTTCTGAGCTTTTTACCGGCCTCGATCATCTCCTGCTTTGTTCTACTGATGTTCCCCATGCCTTTAACAACTTCCAACCCAATTGTGGTCAATGCTGCTCCAGCTTTTTCATGATCCGCTTGTACTTTCTCTACGACAGCCTGTGGCCAGGTAGTGTCAAGAGACATTGTTGTTATTAGTCCAATCTTCGGTATCATAGCTATCTCCTTAAGTAAAATTAAACGTTTAGATTTTCATTTTAGATATTAGCTGGTTCTAAGTTCATTTTGAGCTTGTTAAACGTTTGTTCTTGTAATATTTCTAAACGTTTAACATATTTTTATTTGATTATACACAACCTTCATTCAAATTTCAAGTTATTTTTAGATAAATTATAAATTAATTTTTTTAATGTAAAAATGATTTGGTTCAAATAGTATTTTAAAACATTTTTTGCTTATTAACACAATTCAATAAATACATCTAGAATCTTCTCAATTTACTCTTTGTATCTCCACCAATTGTGCGCATTTCAATCTCTTATTAAACATAACATATACTTCGTTTTGCTGCAAAAATTACAGCTTCTCTAACAGTTCTAGTATATCAACGGCGGGTGTAAAATGTAATAAAAGGTCAGGGTAGAAATGCAGCTATTCTGCGAAAAAAAAGTGCCGAGTTAGATTAGCTCCCATACTGAACCTATATTTATACTAGAATCTTTGCAATTAAGGCGTAATCTTTTACACATTTCAAGCTTACATGAGTAAATTTTATAAGTTTTTAAGCTTTAAAGAGAATATGCTAATCAAGTAATACTTAATAAGAAAACATGGTCGGTAGCCATCCGGTATGATTCCGACCACGCTTATGTTTTACTTAATTATGACTTATACCAAACTAAACATAAAGAATAAACTGTGCTTTGCAGTGCCTGCCTGATCAAATGCAAGCCCATGGTTTGCTACAAGAGTAAAAACACCCATGCAATTATAATTCAATGTCCCAAACTCCACAAGCATCATGTCGGCTGCAAAATATGTGTTTTGATCATAACCTGCATTCCATTCCATAGCATTTGGTATCCTTATACCGAGTGCAATAAACTCTTTTGTGTCAGCCACATTAAGATTCGCCCAGTCCTTATCTGCCGGAAGCACATCTGTGAACTCTAACGAACCTCCCAAAACCGAAAACATCGATTCGACTGTGACTTTTACAGGTGCCAAAGTGTTATTAACCAGTGATATCGGGGGGGCTATTATTCCGTTAGTATCACCAGTGTTTGGATCAATTGCGTAAGTAATTGTTGCTGGATGCGTTACGGAAACGGTCAACGCAGATATTGAACCCTCAATTGGCACTGTAGCCGTCGCATCCCCCTCCCCGGTCGTTGTCGTATCTTCAGCAAACACTGTAACTGTTGTTGCTAAAGTCAGCAGCATTACAACTGCTAGTAATAGTATTGTCTTTTTGAAACTTCTTTTCATTTAATTCCTCCATATTTTTTATTTATATTATTACCGGATGACTATCTAACTGTGAGATGAATCGCATAACCCGCCCTGCTTATAAACTCTTTTGTCTCTTTGTCATAATAATTAAGATAAGCTGTAATTTCGTATTCACCTGGGTCGATTTCTTCGAGCAATTCCACACCTGTGATGTACTGATTTGGATATATAGGCGTAGATTTAGCAATAAGTACTTCATTCAAATACACTTCTGCCTGCTGTATGATACTGTTCTCTTTTTTATTTTCAACAATCCATTCGCCTATCGTTCCAACACCCCCTGATGGAAACACAATATTTGAACTGAGTTTGTCCGTAACAACAAGCTGCTGTTTTTCAAGTTCCTCAAGTATTTCTTCACTGCTCTTGTTTTCTGCTTCCCCATCAATTGAGCTACCTTCGTCTTCAAGATAGGCTTGGGTTGGCTGCCCTAAATCAAGAGATGCTGTATCACAATATCCTCTAAGCATAAGGAGAAAGGCAGCTGCTAATATTAATAAAGACAGCAAGATAATTATCAGCTTCCTTTTCTTCTTTCTTTTCCCCTGATCATCTTCACTATGCATAAAGCTTCTTTTCATTTTTATCCTCCAATTTATAAAATCATGTATAATAAAAACCGACACAATTGCCGGTCCGTTTATATAATTTCTGTTTTTGTATTTTAAATCAATTTTACGCTATAAAACTTCGCTTATTACACCTTCACTCCTTGCTTCATCGCCGCCCTTGAATACGACCTCAACCCTTTCTTTATCCACCACCCTAACAACATCAACTATTTGCCTTATCATCTTGTCATCGAATTGCGAAATTGCATTTGAAACATTCCCAATTGCATCACATACTGCTTCTGCACCATTGCTAGTGTTTGCGTCAACCTTAATTGCCCTTTTCTTCGCTTTTAGCTCTTCAATCCTTTTACCGATACTGGCGATCTCGAGATAATAGCCACTCCTTTTCTCGGTATCGTTTGAAGCCGCTTGTTTTACCAGCTGCTTAAGCCGGGCCTCATATTCTTTTATTTGACTATCGATAATAAACGGGTTCTCCTCCTGCTCTTGTCCATTATTCAGCGCTATTTGCAAGTTTCCTTTTAATACGTCCATCAAGTATCCCTTATTATCGAGCTTATCATTTATAGCCTTCAGGATTTTCTTATGCAAAACCTCTTCTTCTATGGTCGGTGAATCCGGACAATACTTCTTGCCGTAATCCAGCCTGCTGATACACCGCCACACAATTTTCTTTTTGCCGTTTCCAGACCACGTTACCCGTTTATAATGCGAACCGCATTTACCGCATATAAGCAGTTCGCTCAGCGCATATTTGCTGCTGTATTTTGCAACCTGGGTCTTTGCTTTATCTGAAACTTTTCTCTTGCTTACTCTTCTCGCAATCTCCTTCTGTACCCTGTTAAATGTAACTCTGTCTATAATAGCTTCGTGGTTATTCTTTACTAAATACTTTGGCAGCTCCCCGTTGTTCTTCTTAACCTTCTTTGAAATGCAGTCTGTTGTATATGTTTTCTGCATCAGAACGTCTCCGACATACTTTTCATTTCTCAAGATATGCTGAATAGGTGTTATTGACCAAGCCTCTTTACCTCTGGAGGTTATAACCCCGCTTTGCTCCAAATCCCTCTTGATGGTTGTTAGGCTACTGCCAGCAAGATAACTGCTAAATATAAACCTAACAACTTTAGCTTCCTCCGGTACAATCCTAGGATTGCCATCTTCACCTTTTTCATAGCCGAGCAAGTTGTTATAGTGAATCAAAGCCTTGCCTTGCTTGAAACCTTTCCTAACACCCCACTTCACGTTACCGCTTATAGACTCGCTCTCCGCTTGAGCTAGTGTAGCCAGCAGCGATATCAACGTTTCACTTTCCATGCTAAGTGTGTTTATATTCTCTTTTTCAAACATTACTGCTACATCAATGGCTTTCAACGCTCTAACAAAGTTCAAACAGTCAACTGTATTTCGTGCAAATCTTGAAATAGACTTAGTGAGTATCAAATCGATCTTACCCTGTTGGCACATCTTTATCATTTTGTTGAACTCAGCTCTGTTCTTAGTCTGTGTTCCGGTAATCCCCTCATCTGCAAATATTCCTACCATACTCCACTGCGGATTCTTCATTATCTTTTCTGTGTAGTACGATAACTGATTTTCATAACTCGTTAGCTGTTCTTCGCTGTCAGTCGATACCCTACAGTAAGCAGCTACACGTTTTTGATTGTGTGCTTTTTCGTTTCCCGCTTTAACAGCTGCCGGGATTATAACTAATTCTTTTTTCCCATTCATCTTAACGCATAGCTCCTAGCTTATTTTATCTTTTGTCCGTTCTTTAATATAAGAAAAAAATCACCGTCTTTTTGAACGATGATTCTATCTGCAATACCTATTAGCAGTTCTGTATTTAGCTTTTCACTGCGCCTGCTTTTTTGAAGCAGCTCCTGTATTCGATTGCCTTGCCTTGCGCTATCCCCGTCATCACACATACTGTATTTTAAATCTACCAGCGATTCTATAAGCGACTTTGTATATTCCTCATCACTGTCTAGTTTCTCAAGCTCCCTGTTTATATCATTTTCTAACCGTTTAATTTCCATATTCGACGTATATTGTTTGAAGGGCGGTATTTCTACACTGTCAGGATAATCGATAAGGCTGTTTATTAACTGGACTGTCTTTTCTGCAAACTCTTCATTTTTGAGTTTGGCTTTTGAATCGCACTTAGTGCATAACCACTTGCCGTATTGATTGTTCATTCTATTGCCGCAGTTATCACAGTAAAGCAGACTTTTGAGCAATAAGAGCTCTTTATCAATCTCTTTCCGGGATGAATTGCCTTTTATTTGTTCTGCCACCTTATTAAAAACAGCTTTTTCAACTATGCTAGGGTACTTATCATTCCCATAATATTTTTCATTATTGAGTATTCGCCCCACAATGTTTTTGTTCCAACAGTATCCTTTGCCGTAGGACACACCCTCGCTTTTCAGCAACTGAGCAATTACATTATATGAATCGCCGGCAAGATACGAATCATATATCATTTTAACAATTTCAGATTCTTTAATATTAATGTCGATTATGCCGTCATTTATACAATACCCATAAGGAATGCTCATCTATCTTACTGTCCTTTCTATATATTCTGTTATCTCAAATCCGTTTATCAGCCTGAACCTTATCTCGGTTTCTGACACTACGATTATCTTCTCTATAATTGAGTTCAGTATTTTAGCATTTGACTGCTCAATGCATTCCGGCAAAGTATTAAGCAAAGCAAGAAGTTCCTTGCTCTCGGCTATCTCTTTGCTTTCGCCCGAGCCCATGCATATATTCTTCTCTTTTTTAAGCTTATCTATTTTTGTGTTGAGTTCGTTGGTTTGCGCTTGAAAAAGCTCTGAGTCAATAAATCCTTTGGTGTTTAATTCAGCAAGAACATTCAGTTGTTCCAGACTATCCGCTATATCTTTATTTAGGTCGATTACTTTTGTATCGTTTGAATTTCGCATTGAACGAAGCTGAGTCAGCATCTTTATTGCCGGTCCAATCAGCTCGTTCTTATTGAGCTGCAGCTTATTAAAAAGCCGGACAAAGGCACTGTTTATTTCGCTTTCCCGTATCTGCTTTATTTCGCATGAACTTGCATTTGAATCATGCGTTCTGCATATACGGTAGTTAACGTTTCTTGTTCTCCTGAGCTTGAAAGCTACACCGCATATGCCACAAAAGATTACTCCATTTAGCGGATTGTGTTCTCTCTCAAAGACTGGCGAAGCATTTATCTGGTTAAGTCTTTGAGCTTTGTCGTACGTTTCTCTGTCGATAATCGGCTCATGGCTGTTTTTCAAATAATACTTTGGTTTCTCACCAAGGTTTCTAACCATCTTTGAGTTTAAACTGTCAGTAGCAAACATCTTTTGTGTTAACGCGTCTCCAATGTATTTCTCGTTCTTTATAATCCTGTTGATATCATAATGTTCCCAGTTATAGTTGTTATCAACCGTCTTTATTCCCATACTTGTCAGCTCATCCGCGATTGTCTGTTTGCTGACGCCGTTTACGTAGCTGTTGAATATATACCGTACCAGCTCCGCTTCTATTTCGTTTATAATAAGCGTACCGTCTTTGAGATCGTATCCAAAAGGCGCTTTGCAAGTAATAAAGTTGCCTTGTTCCATTCGCGACTTATAACTTCTTTTCATGTTCTTAGAATGGCTTATTGATTCTTCCTGGGCTATTTGACTATATAAGGTCAGCAGAAACTCATCAGTAGATTTTGCTGTGTCAACGTTCTCTTTTTCAAAGTATATCGACACGCCAAGCGACTTTAGCTCTCTGGTCAGCTCAAGACTTTCTTTAGTGTTTCTAGCAAACCTCGATATAGACTTTATTAGTATTCTGTCTATCTTATTTTGCCTGCAGTCTTCCATTAGTCTTTTAAGCTCGTCTCTATTCTCATGGCTCCTGCCTGAAATTCCTTCGTCTGCGTAAAGGTCTACAAACTCCCAATTTTCGTTTGATGTAATAAGATCTTGATAATATTCCAGCTGTGTTCTAAACGAATGCCTCTGCTCGTTTGAATCTGTGCTGACTCTAATATACGCGCAGACTCTTAGTTTCTTATCCTTTTGCCTGTAACTATCAATTACGATAACATTTGATTTTTTCATCCGTTCGACTCCTTTTGCAATACACACACTACCACAACAGTTTCTACAAAGCTATCACTATCTCAATTAAATATGATAACATCTGCACCAAGTTTTTCTGCATTCAACTGGTTGATTTTACGTTCCTGTTCTTTTGATATTTTCCCGCTTTCCTTTAGGCTTTTTGTAATTGCACAAAGCCATACGTACCCAATATTGGTTGATATCTTTCTTTCCACTTTGCTTCCCTCCTCGTCTTATATAAGAAGGATAAGGACTGCCCTGGTGCGGTTATTCGTTGATACAACAATAGGACAGTCCTCATAGTTTCTAATATAAAATGAGCTTCATTTTGTGCTATTCCCCAAGCTCGTGGGCAAGAGTTGTAAACTAAGCGTGGTCGGCGCCTATCATGGGAGTCTCACCCCTCCGAGGATTTCTCGAAGCTGCCCTCATTGCGTTCGACGCATCTTGCGCCCCAGCTGTGACTGGACAGAAGTATCATTATCCCTGCTCTTTTCTTTGCGATACAATCTACCATAGATTGTTTTAAAACCGGCATTTGTCGCTATGCACCTTTGATACTATCAGTTTGATATGTTGCCAAATCATACAGGTGGTCTTGGCGGTGCCGCTTTTGTCGCTGCCCTTCATCAGGGCGGAGCAGTTAGTGTATTTACACTCTTTCTCTATGACGGCTTTAAAACCGTATTTATCAAGGTTCACATACATGCAAGTATGTCTGCATGTGTGAGGAGAAAAAATAACCCCTCACTATATGGGACACTCAGACCCCCTTTTTAACACCCTAATTTGAAAAATTCTTTAAAAATATTTTCATTTTGCTTTTTGCAGACTTAATCGAGTTGTAAGCCGCCGTTTGATACACACCTTGCATTTTCGCTATTTCGCATGTGTTGTAACCGTAGACAACGTTTAAGACAAGACGTTTTGCTTCTGTATTTGACAGGAGTGATAAAGCCGCCATAATTTCATCTTTTTCCTCGATTCTAATTGCCACATCATCTGAACTCATATAAGGCTCAAAGATAAGGCCTTTGTACTCAGCGTTCTCTATCGTTATGTTTGCTTCATTTCTCATTACAGATCTTTGCTGCCGTTCGTCTTCTTTTCTAAATGTCTCAAAGCAGTCTATAAGCTCGTCCGTAATCTCATCTTGAGATAGTAAGCCTAGATAATTGTTTAGCTCACTGTTCTTATTTATGTTTTTCATTATTAACCTCCAAAATTTGAATTTGTCTTACTACAGCTTTCAAAATTCAAAGGTTATGGATACCTGGCTATCTGTTCTAGCCAAGTGAATATTTTAAACATACAAATCCTCTCTAGCTCTAAGGGCTAAAGAGGTAAACAAAAGGAGCATTACAAATAGCCTTAAAGCTACTTGCCATGCTCCTAACTCGAGGGTCCTCGCTCTATCTTAAAAAGATGATACGATTTCTTATCCGGCTAATCATTTCCGTACTTCCCATACGGGTAATTGCCGGCGGTTGGTGCTATGTGTCAAAATATAGATGGGTTCGAGCCATCTCCAAGTATTTATCTCAGTACTTGTCAAGCCTTTTGCGGCGCTTGTATACCTTCATACAGCATTGGGAATGCCTAGTATTATATTTTTATCGTTATGTTCTTTTTACAGCACGGACATTTTATGATTATCCCGTCGTATCCAAGTTTGTCCGTAAGACGGCTTTGGAAAGATTCTGCCCTGTTCCTATGCACATCACATATTCTCCCGTGCTTGCAACCGGGACATTTTATCGTTACCATGTCCTTGCTATGTATACCTTTTGTCTGCTGCTTCATCCATAACCCCACCCCTCAATCCGTTTTATATCGAACATGTGTTCTTATTATAAGTACGGGAAGTTATTTATTCAAGGAAAATATTGTGGCAGGAATGCAGTTGGCTGTTTTTTGCGACAACTGACTAGGATGCTGCACATCTCTGATTTTAATTTAACTTAAATCTTGACTATTAACATATATGAAGTTATAACTCAATATAATAGTTAAAAAGGAATATTAAAATAGATTAGTTGACTTTCATGCACACTTTTGTTATACTTATGTGCACAGCAGTCAGCTTTGTTTATATAAGGAATGGAGGTGTTTTTATGACTTATGCAGACCAAATTCTTAAAATTGCACATAACAACAACGGTGCCGTAACAACCTCGCAGGTGACAAGTGCCGGCATCCACCGTGAACATTTGTATAATTTAGTAGATAAAAAAGTGCTCGAGCGCTCAGCACGTGGAGTATATATTCTGCCAGAAGTTTTTGACGATGAAATGTATAACCTTCAAGTACGCTTTAAACAAGGCGTTTTTTCTCACGAAACAGCATTATACCTATTCGAATTAACCGATGTGACCCCTTCCCGCTACTCAATGACATTTCCTCTGGGCTATAATACATCAAAGCTAAAACTCGTAGACATCAACTATTACCGCACAAAAAATGAATTCTATAAGCTAGGAATTACTACCGTTAAATCGCACGGCGGTCACGATGTTCATGTTTACAATATGGAGAGAACGCTATGTGACATTTTACGAACCAGAAACCAAGCTGAAATTCGCGAAGTTACTGATGCATTTAAAATGTATACTCGCTTAAAGAGCAAAAATATCCCTTTGCTAACAAGGTACGCAAAGATTTTCCACGTTGATAAAAAAGTCCGATCATATCTCGAGGTTTTATTATGAGCAAAGCTATGCAGTTAAAAGACCGAATAAAAAACATTGCTAAAAGCAAGAAGATTCCCGCTCAAATTGTTATGCAAAATTATATGCTTGAACGTTTGCTAGAGCGTATCTCTTTATCTTCATACAGTTCAAACTTTATTCTTAAGGGAGGTTTTCTGATTGCAGCAATGGTCGGCCTAGACTCCCGCGCCACTATGGATATGGATACTACTATACGAAACATGGAACTCAATATTGATACTATATCTGATGTGTTTAGCGAAATTTGCGCCGTGCCTGTTGACGATGAAGTTGAATTTTTAATCAAACGTGTTGTAGAAATCCGTGAATCAGCAGAATACACTGGAGTTCGTATTTCTATTGAAGCAAAATATTATACAATGCTTACTCCCTTAAAAATTGATATTTCAACAGGTGACAGAATAACTCCAAAAGAAATAGTTTTTGAATATGCTCTAATGTTTGAACCTAGAAGTATAGGCATATTAGCCTATAATCTAGAGACTGTAATTGCAGAAAAGCTAGAGACTATAGTAACGACTAATGTTTGTTCTTTATAATCAAAAGAATCAATTAAAGGCTTAATCTCTTCATTAAAGGCATTATAAAGTGATTTATATTTTGTATCGTCATAAGTAGTGATGTTAAATTTCGTAAGTTCACATTGTCCATTGCTTATTCTGACTGGTGAAAGGGCTATGCTTTTTTTACCCTCTTGTAACTTCGCTTCAAAACTATTTCCGCTTTTATCTACATTAGTAAGCATTATAGCTTGCTTATTGAAATAGAAAAACTCCTTATCAAATAACCGTGCATAGTCATTATCTTTATATTTTTTAAGAGTCTCTACAATTTCCAAACGGCTTTTTTGATCAATCTCATTACGCTTATCACCTTTATTCTTTTTTAATTGTTTGAATTTTTCACTAGCATTAATAAGCATGACTTTATTTTCTTGATGCTTCTTCTTATTTTTATTAAGCACCCATAGATAAGTATATATATTAGTGTTAAAAAACTCATCGGTTGGCAATTGAATGATAGCTTCAACAATATCATTATCAAACATCCATTTTCGAATATTGCTCTCAGCCGAACCAGCATCGCCGCTAAAAAGCGTAGAGCCGTTATGTACAACAACACCCATTCCCTGTACATTAAGCTTGGATATTAAATGTTGCATAAAAAGTAATTGTCCATCAGAAATGGACGGTATAAACTTAAATCTTTCTGTTTTATCGTTAATTATCTCTTTTTGATACCCTTTCCAGCTTACTCCGTATGGTGGATTTGCTATAACAACATCAAATTCTTCGTTATAAAACTTATCGTCAACCAAAGTGTTACCATGCTCAATCTTAGAGTCGGGTCTAAACCGACTTTCAATCTTGGCAAGAGCATATAACGCATCATTCCAATCTTGTCCATAAGTTTGTGTGAGGCGTTTAAACTTTTGATTAATGCGATCTTCAACACCAAATAGCAAGTTGCCGCCACCGCAGGTACAATCATAAATTTTAAGAAGCGTATCAGATTCTTCAATTTTAGAAGCGATTATTTCAGCAATAAGCGCTATTACATCATCAGGTGTATATTGTTCCCCAGCGGTCTCTGCTGAGATGTCCGCCCACTTGCGTTTAATATGTTCTTCTAATGTGGTAATCTCGGAATTGTTGTATGGCTTGAGATCAATTTCTGACCAAAGTTTTGTATAGCCAAGAAGCACTTTCTTTGCCCTTAACTTAGTCGCTACGCCTCTGATATCAAGAAACTTTTCTCCTTCAACTGCGTCAACTCCCAATAGGTCTTTTGTTTCCCCATCAAAGCCTTGTAAGTATGCATCGAAATCAATATCAAAGGACTTATCGTTTTTACAAATATCTTTAAGAATCTGCCCCTTTTCAAATACATAAATATTATAGCCTTGCCCTTTATCCTTGATTATTTCGTATAAATCATCTTTACGGATATTAGCAAATGCCTCTTCACCAATCTCACTCTTTAAATCGTCAAACATTCTTATCAAACGACTTTCGATCATTGCTAAAGCAAAGAAAGGCATCATGTAAGATGGCCACTCGGATTCTTTTATTCCGCTTCCTCTTAACAGATCAGCAGTCGCCCAAATTTTTGATTCGTATTGAAGTATGTCCATATATGTATTCCCCAATTAATAATTAATGTTGTAGCAATAGTCGTTTAATTGTATCATAATAGAATGTTTGAGACCACTAAAATGTTGTATAAATATGTTAATGATAATATTGTTACTTTAATTAAAAGATCAGATTAAATGTTTATGTGGCTTTAACAATAGTATACTATTGTTAAAGCCACATTTAACGACATCCTCATTTATTACGCCAAAACAATTATGGTTCACAATTATATTTGAATCTACATTTTTTTATATAGCACGAACTTGCTAAGATCTCAACGAAATTTACACAAAAAGAAGCATATTTGTTATCTACATACGTTCGACTCCCAAATTCACTTAAAAACAGCGAAATGCATCTCTCAACCTATACCCTAAAAAACACCTCTCAAAGCGCTAAAAAAGCCCATTGCAATGGGCTTTTTTGGGGATACATCTTTTTTGACTTCCAATGGTGGCGGAGAGAGGGTATTAATTCCCAAACTCCTATAACATTAAGAAAAGCCTTTATATAAAGGGAAAACCGCATAAATAGTTTCTTTCAAATATTGAAAGGAGCTATATTAATGACAACAACAGATCAAAAAGAAGGTACAATATCTTTATTACCCTTATCAAAACTAAAACCGTTTTCAAAACATCCATTCAAACCTTATAACGATGAAAAAATCTTAGAGCTTGCAGAAAGCATAAAAGAACAAGGGCTTATTGTCCCTATACTCGTTCGACCGATTAACGATAAAAGGTTTAGCCATGAAATAGTCGCAGGGCATAACAGAGTTAAGGCGGCTCATCTTGCAGGACAAAAAAGAATATCCTGTGATATTAGAATTTTAGACGACACTCAAGCGGTAATCTTTATGGTGGATTCAAATCTTCAAAGAGAGACTATTTTACCAAGTGAGAAAGCCTTTGCATATAAGTACAAACTTGAAGCAATTAAAGCTCAAGGTAAAAGAAATGACTTAACTTGTGGACAAGTTGGCCACAAGTCATATGGAGAAAAATCAAGTGAGATAGTTGCTGAAAACACAGGTGAAAGCTATAAACAAGTTCAACGATATATTCGATTAACAAATCTTATTATTCCTTTGCTAGATAAAGTAGACGAGAGAAAACTTGCTTTTATTCCTGCTGTAGAATTATCGTATTTGAGCAAAGATGAACAAGAATGGTTATATGATATTTTAGATCGAGAAGAACATTTTGGTGTACCACTCGCAATGGCAACAAAACTAAAGGGAATAAGCAAAAATGGAACACTTACTTATGAAAAAATAGATAAAATTATTATAGAAAAAAATCAAGAACCACCTAAAGTTGTCAGGATATCATATAGAACTGTAAAGGATTATTTTCCTAAAGGCACAACACCACAGGAATATGAAAAAGTTATTAAACAAGCTCTAGAAGAATGGTTTGAGAATCATAACTTACCAAATGAAAAGAATAAAAGCAAACCAATTGAAAGATAAGATTATAAATAAGAAAAGATTTTGAACGTCATATGACGTTCTTTTTTTATACAAAAAATTAAGAAATGAGGTATTAAAATGATTAATCCAAACAACGAAAAATTTGAAGAAGTGGTCGCAGGTGAAACTCCAGCAATCTTCACATCCTTAAGACTAGATCGTGAAAAATTACCACAAGGTGTTTTTGCTTACGACATTCGGCATGCAGATGATGATGGAATGGAAGCAGCAGAAATAGCTAAGTTTATTATGGTAAATCACATGGGTACGATTATCACAAAAGAACCACTCGAACTTGATGAACATGGCTCAATGATTCTAGAAGGATATGATTTTTACTTTGCTGATAGGTCAATAACATTAGAACAGTTCTTAAGTGACGATAAAGAATTAACAAACTCAATTGATGTTGTAATAGTAAAGCCATATTGTCAGCCGTCAAAACAAAGCATTAAAAACGACCTAACTACACTGCAACAATACGTCGGCGGATATATTGAAATGATAAGCCCATTTAACGATAATACTTGTCTCATATGCAATGAAGAAGGAAAAATTAAAGGACTACCTCTAAATAGAAAGGTGGGTAATGATATTATTGCCGGCACATTTATTATAGCCGGAGTTGGTGACGATGGAGAATTGGTATCCTTGAATGATAAGCAGATAAAGCAATATAAAGATAAATTTAATGATTTGGATTTATCTGAGTTCACTGATGAAACCAAGAACCATAAAAAAGGAACAATTGAAAGATAATCAAATAAGAAATGAGGTAATAATAATGATAATTGGAGTAGATCACGGCTACGGTTGTATAAAAACATTGAACCACATTTTCACAACCGGAATAACCGAGTATGAAAAAGAACCGTACACAATGCAGAATGTCATTAAGTATAACGGGAAGTATTATGTATGCGGCAGTGGCAGACAATCGCTAGTAAGAGACAAAACACAGAATGATAGCTATTACATTCTAACTCTTGCGGCGATTGCAAAAGAAATGACATCCAGAAACGCAGGGACAAAAGCTAATATCATATTGGCGGCAGGACTTCCGCTAACCAGCTTTGGCAGAGACAAAGATAAATTTACAAAATACTTAAAACGCTCTTCGTTTCAGCCTGTTAAATTTGAGTTTGAGGAGCAGGAATTCAAAATAACAATAACGGATGTAATGATGTACCCACAAGGATATCTAGCAGTAATAGATTACCTTGAGAAATTGAAAAGCGAACCTTCAGTCATTGTCTGCGATGTAGGTAGTTGGACTGTTGATGTTATGCGACTTGACAACGGCAGACCTAATGCAGCAACTTGTAGAAGTTTAGAACTTGGTATTATAAGAATGATAGACGAGATACTAGAGCAAATCAGACGAAGCACAGGACTATCTGTTACAGCAGCTCAGGTGGAACAAGTGCTGAAAAATCAACCATGCAGTCTGAATGAAAAGGTAAACGAAATAATTATTGAGCAAGGAAAAGCATATGTGAATAAGCTTTTTCACACACTGCTTGAAAGTGGTTTTGATGCAGCAGCAGTGCCAATTATCTTTTTAGGAGGAGGTGCTTCGTTAGTAAAACAGAGTATTGGTAAAAATAGAATATCTAAAGTTAGTTTTATAGAAGATATTCGGGCTAATGCAATTGGATACGAGAGAATAACAAGCCGGAAGCTAGGTGAAAGCAAATGAATGATTATAGAATCAGTGTAAGGCTTAACCTTGAAAAATTACTGCATAGAAAAGCATATGAAATATTGGCTACGATACCAAATAGAAAGAAATCTGATTTTGTTGTCTATGCTCTGATAACTGCAAGGGAAAGAGAAGTTACTATTGCAGAAATGGAACAAGTAGTTAAAAAAGCTATGGATGGAGTAGTAATACCAAGCCCGAATGAAGAAAGTGGAATGGATATGGCAATGGACTATCTTGAAAGTTTATAGCTATAAATGACATTCAAAAAAACTAGTGATACGCTATATGTATTAAAAGAAGGGAGCTGCAAAATGAACATAAGTGAAATAATGAAACTTCATGCTGAGAAGACAGTTGATATATCAAACATTGATGATGACAGCTATTTTGGTGATGGATGGGCTACATTGCACCTTAATCAATATAACTACATTAAAGGGCTGCATTATATAGCTGATGATGAGGACGATTTTAACCATCTGAATTACATCGCTGAATTTGATATCGAGAAAGATGATAGTATATATCATGGGTTTATTGAAGAATATACATTCTTTGTAACAGAGATCATAAAAGAAAAACAAGCTCAAAAATGATTTCTCTATTTGCTGCATGGTAGTCTTTTTTCATAACACATGAAAGGAATACCGTTATGAAAAAATTATTATGCATTATTATGATAGCAACTTGTCTTTTATCAGCGTGTGCTAATCCTTTAATTGAGGAAGTTGCTGTACAAATAGAAGATTCTAAAAGTGTTATTGCAACCATTGAACAGACTGAAAAACCAAATGTGACATCACCTGTAGAATCGGAAGATCCTCAAGCAACACAGACACCGAATCCGACAGTAATACTGACAGTTATGCCTAGTGCAAAACCAGAAGAGCAGGTAACAGAAAAACCAACATCAACTCCAACTGTTAAGCCAATCGCAGAACCGACCAAAGCTCCAACATCAACAGTTAACACCAATACCGACGGCGGAACCGACTCTAAACCTCCGGCACCAATAATTACTCAAACACCAAAACCAACAGTAGAGCCTACGCCTGAACCAACTCAGGATAATAAAGGCGAGATTGATTCTGTAAGTTTAGCATTTATTAATGCGGCAATGGCGGAGATAAATAGGCAAAGGGTTGCGGATGGTATTGCACCTGCAACATTTAGTAGTTCGATTAGTTCGAGTTGTAAAAGTCATGCAATGGCTATGGCGGAAAATGGTAGCGTATTTCATGCAAGCGGAACTTACATGTATGAAGCAGTCGGCAGAGCGAGTAAGTATATGCCTGGAGCAACAATGGGCAGTTCTGCAGTGGCTCATGTAGTGCAAATGAAATCAGAAGAAGTAACGCAAATAGGAATAGGCGCAGTTTACTGCGGAAGTTATTTATATTATGTTGTTAGAGGAAATTAAACCAGAGATATGGTTATATATCAACTGAAGAAAAAATATATTGACTATAGTTATCATATATGATAACCTTATGTAGGAAGAGAGAATACTATACTATGAAGAGAAAAACAAAATGGGAAATAGAATACTATAGAAAAGAAAATGGTGATGTTCCGGTTGTTGATTTCTTAAAAGGTCTTTCTCCAAAGATGAGGGCTAAAGCATTTAATGAAATTGAACTTTTGCAGGAACACGGAATATATTTAAGAGAACCGTATGTGAAGCCTATAAAAGGTGCAAAATATAAAGGGCTGTATGAGCTAAGAATAAAACTGGGTTCTGATGCATCAAGAATATTCTACTTCACATATAATAGAAATGTATTTGTACTATTAAATGGATTTCTGAAGAAAAGCAATAAGACGCCAAAGGGTGAATTAGAGAAAGCAATTAGTTATAGAAGTGATTATGAAAAGAGGTGTAATGATGAGTAAAGCAGGTGTATCTTTTTCAAAGGTCAGAGATGACTTAATGAAAGATGAAGAATTTAAAATTGAATATGAAAACCTGAAACCAAGATATGAGATAATTTCAGCTGTTATTAAAGCAAGAACTGAACTAAATATTTCGCAGGAAGAGCTTGCAAAAAGAACAGGTACTCAAAAATCTAACATTAGTAGACTGGAAAGTGGAAATTATAATCCTTCTGTAGACTTCTTAAATAAAATTGCTAAAGGATTAGGGAAAGAAATTCACTTTGAATTGAAATAAGAGATATTGACTCATATCAAAGATTAACCACAGAATAAAAACCTGTGGTTTTTTATACCGTAAATTATGCAAAACAATAGTCACATAAGTCATCTGTAATAAGAAGCAGGTGGCTTTTTATTATGCAAAAAAATATAAGGAGATAAAAATCATGAATAAAAAAATTACGTCAATCTTATTAGCATTAGTAATAGTATTTCTATCTATAACGTCAGCCTATGCAACACCGCCTGCAAATCCGGATATCGAAAGTGGAACGGCAGCAGCTGGTGGGAATTACTTTCAGTATCTGTCGAGTGAAGGTTGGAAAGACTTAAAAACCCCGCCACACTGGGTAGAGCAAACTGGAGAAATAGCATATTGCCTTGATCATAAGGCAGACAGCCCACATGGTGATGAAGGGTATACTGCGTTTAATCCGCAAGCCGTGTATTCTACAAGAACTTATAACGGATTACTGGCAATCTTAAAGAATGGATATCCATATCAAAAAGGTGGGCTATCCTCAACTCAAGCTAGATACGCTACGGCAAATGCTGTTCGTGCTTGGCTTTCTGAAAGTGCTGGAATCGGATATAATTTTATGAACTTGTCTCGAGGATATGTTCGTCCAAAAAGCGGACAGGAAGCAACATATAATTTCATGGTGTCTCTTGTGGGCAAAGCAAGAAATAATCAGCAGCCTACATTTTCAATATCTACGAATCCTAGTAATGTAACTCTTAGTGTTCAGGGAAATCAATTAGTAGGACAAACGAAGATAGTATTTGGCAATCTCAATGGCTATTACACAATTGATAATAGTAAGTTACCAAGTGGTGTAACAATCAGTGGCAGTACTGGTTCAAACGGTGATGTATTAACGATAACTGCACCAATATCTTATGCCGGTCAGACAGTAAATATAAGCAAACTATTTGAAGGACATGATACAAGAGCTACCTCTAATATTTATTGGTTTGAACCTAGTGGTAATGAGCAACCAGTATTAGTTCCTGTAATAGATACAACAAAACCGGTCGTTCTGGGGAGTTTATCTTTTACATCGAATGGTTTTGGTCATATTGAGGTTATTAAAAAAGATTCTGAAACAAATGCCAATTTAAGCGGAGCAGTATTCGGCATATACAACTCATCAAATCAAGAAGTTGAAAGACTAACAACTGGTAGCAATGGTCGTGCTGTAAGCGGTAATCTTATCCTAGGTACGTACAGTGTAAAAGAAATAACCGCTCCACAAGGATATATTCTTAATACTAATGTGTTCGGTAATATCAGCGTTACACCCAATAATACAACAACTGTTTCTGTAGGAAATCAACCGCAGGTTGGCAAGATTCGCATTGAAAAAACAAATAGCAACCCTGATATGGGTGATTACTCGTTACAAGGAGCTATCTTCGATGTTTTCAACAGCGGTGGTACTTTGGTTGATACAGTAACGACAAATTCAAGCGGTCAAGCAATCACGAAAAATCTATCGCTCGGAAACTACACAGTTAAGGAAAAGACTGCTCCTACTGGATATGTTATAAATACAGCTGAATACAATACTAGGTTAACATATGGAGGTCAGACAGTAAGTATTGTTTACGATAGCATAACTATTCCTAATGAACCGCAGACCGGTACGATAGAGATAGTAAAGCAAGATAGCGAAACAGGTGACATATCTCAAGGAGACGCTACCCTTGATGGAGCAATATTTGAAGTTTATAGCTCAAGTGGCGCATTAGTACAAAGATTAGAGTGTTCAAATATCAGCATTACCAGCAAAGAGCTGCCACTTGGGAATTATACTGTTAAAGAAATCACTCCACCAACAGGCTACCTACTTAATCAAAATGAATATTCAATCAATATTGAGTACAGTGATCAAATAGTGGAAGTCAACAGATTAACACAGACTATACCTGATGATGTCATTAAAGGTAGAATTTCAATTGCGAAGTATGCAGATGTGCCATTGCATGAATGGAGTACGGATAACCCAAAACCACCACTATCAGATGTTAAATTTGAAATCCAGTTAAAGAGTTCAGGTGTTTTGTATGACACAATAACTACAGATATGGACGGTTTGGCACAGAGTAGGTTACTGCCCTATGGGACATATACGGTAACTGAGATTGTTACACCTGTAGGATATCAAGGCTGTAATCCATTTGATGTAGTAGTAAATGAAAACGGTGAAGTTTATAGCTATATCATAGAAAATGAAGTATATAAGTCACAAGTGAAAATAGTAAAGATCGACAGCACGACTGGCACCATAATACCAATAGCTGGAGTGCAGTTTAAGATCAAGGATTGCAATGGTGACTTTGTATCACAAACACAATTATACCCTACTCCGGTAACAATAGATGTCTTTGAAACTGCCGAAGATGGAACGCTTGTACTTCCTGAACCGCTTATTTATGGTGAGTACACATTGCATGAAATTTCAGCACCAAGTGGATATATATTATCAGAAGAAGCGTTGTCATTTGCCATTAGTGACGATGGAGCAACGATGGTAACATTGGAGTTTAAAAATGCTCCAGCAATGGGACAGATAACCATAGAAAAAACCGGTGATATGTTTACTGGTACAGAGAAAGCGAATAGTGATTACGGAAAAATATTTATACCTACGTATTCGAGTGGGTACTTACAAGGAGCAGTATTTGAAATTTGTGCAGGTGAAGATATTAGCACTCCAGATGGCACACTTAGATATTCAAGCGGTGAAGTAGTAGATACAGTTACAACAAACTCAGATGGTCTTGCAATAAGCAAAGAGCTTTTCTTAGGAACATATATTATCAAAGAAATTGAAGCACCTGATGGATATGTTTTAGATACAGGCGAATATATTGCATACCTTGAATATGAAAATCAAAGTGTTGCAGTAGTAATAGAACAAATCGGTATCCATAATGAGCGACAGACCGCTATGATAACTCTTGTTAAAGAACGTGAAGTAATCAATTGGGAGACACTTGAATATTATTATGTTGCAGCCGGTGAAGGTTTTACTTTTGGCTTGTTTGCTAATGAAGATTTGGTAAATCATATTGGTGATGTAATCATAGCAAAAGATAGTTTGATTTCAACTTCACAAACTAATGAAGATGGTAAAGTCAGTTTCGATATAGAGCTGCCTTATGCAAGCTATTATGTACAGGAACTAGATACACCGAGAATTTACATAGTGGACAGCACCAAGTATGAGTTCGAAGTTTCATATACCGGTATGAATGAAGATGTAATTATTATCGCTGTTAAAAACGGCGAACCAATTCAAAATAATCTAATCAAAAAGACATTGCAAGTTATTAAAGTGGATTCAAGGAATAATAAAATCTACTTACAGGGAGCAGTTTTTAATCTTCGCAATTCTAAAGGCGATTTACTGCAAACACTCACTACGGATAAGTACGGTAAAGCAGTATCTATGGCTTTGCCTATGGGTGAGTATACATTTACAGAAATTAAAGCTCCAACAGGATATGTGCTTGAAGATTTAGAGCTTGGTGTAACCATCAGCGATGATGAAAAGCAAGTTTACTCTGTAACCGGCGATAACAGACCAACAGAAGTAACAATAACCAAAACCGATATTTCAGATGATGCTCCTCTACCTTATGCTCAAATTGAGATTTTAAATGTGAATGATGACTTGGTCTTTGAAGGTATTACAGATGAGAATGGAAAGTTGGTTATTCATGAATTACCGGTAGGATCGTATACTTTTAGAGAAACGGTTGCACCTATTGGCTACACATTGAATACGACTACATTTGAGTTTGAGATACTTGAAGATGGCGGAATAATAGGAGCAACAAATATCAAGGATACGCCAACGAAAGTTATACTCTCAAAAACCGATATTACCAATGGTAAACCATTACCTAATGCTGAAATTGAGATATTAGACATTGATGGTGAAAGCGTATTCAAAGGCAAAACCGACGAAAATGGAGAGATAACAATAACTCACTTATCGGTTGGTTCATATACCTTTATTGAAACAAAAGCACCTGATGGTTACATCTTGTCAATTGAAGAATTGGCATTTAGTATAGACGAGTTTGGTACGATTACCGGAGAAACACAGATGACTAATTCGCCGACTGTGCTTAATATATTTAAGGTAAAGTACGAAGATAATTCGCCACTTACCGGTGCGGGGTTTAAGGTGAAGAATTGGTTTGGGTTGAATACACTGAGTTTTACCGTGAGTGATGACGGCATATATCGATACGATACAGATGGTGAAATCAAGGAAATACTCGTTGATGAAAATGGTAAAGCGATTGTATATGGTTTGGCACTCGGTAATTACTGGTTGGAAGAAAGCACTGTACCGGTAGGTTATTATCCGGCAGCTCCTGCAAAAATCACAATTGATGAGACAAATGATATTAATGTGCCATTTGAAACTGTGATACCTAATTCGGTTTTTGTAAAACTAGGACTTGACCGAGATCGGTACAATATACCGATTTCATTTAGTTTAGCATTTCTAACACTGGTTGGGCTGGTGTTTTTCTTTGTTAGGAGGAAAAGAAGAAAGGGCAAATCATGAATAATGAAATTTTAATACATTCAATGAATGTAGCAGATATTGCAATGCAAATTGCTCAAAATATGGGGATTGGAGAAAAGGCAGTAATCGAAACTCAGATTGCTGCCTTTTTCCACGACATTGGTAAAGAGTATATTCCAAAAGTCATATTGAACAATCCTGAGAAACTGACTAATGACGAATTTGAGATTGTCAAAATGCATACCAAGTTTGGATACCGGATGTTAATTCAATTCGATAATAGCACAATGAAAACAGCCGCAGAGGTAGCACTCAATCATCATGAAAGGTATGACAGCAGTGGTTATACAAACAAGTTTAATCGAGAAGTATCTCTAGCAGCACGAATTGTTGCAGTTGCAGATGTTTATGATGCTCTAACTTCAGATAGGGTTTACCATTTGGCTATGAGCATGGAAGCAGCACTTTTTTACTTGCAGGATAATGCAGGGAAATTATTTGATCCAAGTATAGTACAAGCTTTAATAAATACGAAAAAAGGAGGATTGAAGTATGGAACTTAAATCAATTTTGGCGGTAGGTTTGGTTTTGTTTATCATTGGCAGTCTGGTTTTTTTAAAAATCAGGGCAAAGAAAAAGAAAAAGTAAGTATTCGGAGAAAGGCGGCTGAATTAGTTGGCCGCCTTTACCCTGTATAATTGAAAAAACAAATGATATATTTAGTAAAAGTTGAGCTAATTAATTTAAGCAAACTATGCTTGTCATATTTGTTAACAATATTTATGTTGATTTTATGACAAACATAGCATATACTATTCATATAGGAGGTGCAACCATGGAAAAAATAAATTCAATAGGGACAAAAATACATGATTTAAGATGTAATGTTGGCTTAAAACAAAACCAATTAGCTGCATATTTAAGTGTTGACCAAAGTTATGTATCAAAGATAGAAAAAAACGAAAGAGATATATCAATTGATAAGCTCGAAAAGATCTCGGACTTGTTTGGTTGTGATGTTAATTATTTTATCGAGGATAAAGAGACTTTTAAGCCAATGGGTTTTAAGCTGAGGGCGAATGGCATAGAAAACGAAGACTTACAGTCAATCGCTGCAATACAAAAAATCGCAAAAAATCTAGTGTTTATGAACAATTTGATTGGTGATTAATATGATTGAGAAATATAAAATTGCTACTAATGCGATATTGCTTAGGAAGGAAATGGGTGAAGATTCGTTTTCGCCCATTGATATTTTTTCAATGGTTAGTGAACAAAACGATATTACACTAACCTTTTTTCCTATGAGTGATAGATTAAGTGGGATATGCATAAAAAATGATAAAAACAAAGTCGTCGCAATAAATTCGAATATGTCGTATGGAAGGCAGAGGTTTACTCTTGCTCATGAGTTATGTCATTTATATTATCACGGAGATTTTGGAAGTATTGTGTGCCAAAAGGATATAGAAGCTTCAAGAAAAGATGAGAAGGAAAAAGAAGCTGATATCTTTGCGTCGTTTTTCTTACTCCCACAAGAGGCTTTACAACAGTATTTAAAAAACAATGTAAATAGTAAAACAGAATTAGAAGTTGATGATGTTGTCCGACTTGAACAATACTTTGGAATAAGCAGACAGGCAATTCTTTATAGATTAGTATCAGATAGATTCTTAGATAAAGTTAAATCTGAAAATATGAAGACTAATATTATTCTATCTGCTAGAAGATTGGGGTTTGATGATAAGTTATACCGCCCAACTGAAGAAAAGAAAGCATACTACACATTAGGTGAATACATAAGCAAAGCTGAAACAATTAAGGAAAAGCATTTAATATCAGAGGGGAAATACGAAGAATTACTCCTAGATGCATTTAGATCTGATATTGTTTTTGACGATGATATAGATGGAGAAGAGCAATATGACTAAGGATATATATTTTGATACAGATTGCTTATCTGCATTTTTATGGGTTTCTAGGCAAGATATATTAGAGCAACTATACTCAACTAGAATAATGATTCCTAGACAAGTATATGATGAGTTATCGAATCCATCCATTAGACATTTAAAGCAACGGCTTGATGGTATGATTGCAAATAATAATGGAAGTCTTATTGAAATTGAGGTATCTACACAAACTAGCAATCTATATATGGAAATGATAAATAGTCCTAAAAATAATCACATTATTATTGGTCGTGGAGAAGCTTCAGCGTTAGCTCTTGCAAAGAATAACGGCGGAGTTATAGCCAGTAATAATCTTAGAGATGTAAAGGATTACGTTAATGAACTGAGCATTTTACACATTACAAGTGGAGATATAATGTTCGAAGCACTTGAAAATACTTTGATAACTGAAATTGAAGGTAATCGCATATGGGCTGACATGATAAAACGACGAAGGAAATTGCCAACATCAACTTTTACTAGTTATTTAAAAACTTATAGATAAAAAATAAAAAGCAAAGAGCTTAACCACAGACACAATGTTTGTGGTTTTTTTGTGTCTAAAAACAAGGAGGAACATAATGCCTGAAAAAGCAAAATATATTGAAGAAATATCTGTAACTGGTAAACTATATTGGACGGTTTTTGGCAAACAATTTTCCCTACTTAATGAATAAAAGAGCTTGTCCATTTATACTCGAATGAGAGTATAAATGGAGGCAGGCAGAAATGGTAGGGATAACGATGTATGCAGAAATACAGAAACTAAAAACAATGGGGTACAAAAAACAAAGAGCAGCACGGGAACTTAGGCTTGATGCAAAAACAGTAAGGAAGTATTGGGACATGACAGAGGGCGAATATCTGTCATACATGCTTGAAGCCAAAGAACGAACAAAAATCATGGATCCGTATTACGGGTATGTGTTGGATAAACTAAAAACATATCCCGAAATCTCAGGAGCTATACTTTACGATAATCTTAGGGAAGACTTTGCGGACTTTAAGCCGTCATACCGTACAGTTCGGTTGTTTGTGAGTAACGTTAGAGAGAAAGAAGGTATACCGGCACCCGTAAAAATACGACAGTATGCTGAGAATCCTGAATTACCTTTTGGCTATCAGGCTCAGGTGGATTTGGGACAAAAGGTAATGAAAGACAGCTACGGGAAATCCGTTAGGATATATATATTCGCAATGGTATTAAGCTGCTCACGATATAAATATGTATGCTTTCAATTAGAACCCTTTACAGCACAAACATTTATACAGGCACATGACAGAGCATTCCGCTTTTATGGAGGCAGGCCAACAGAAATCGTATATGATCAAGATAGAGTAATGGTTGTCAGCGAAAACAGCGGAGATATTATATATACAGAAACATTTGAAAACTACAAGAATTATGCTGGTTTCTCTGTCCATTTGTGTCGTGGCAATGACCCGGAAAGTAAAGGAAAGATTGAAGCTGTTGTAAAGTATGTAAAAAACAACTTTCTGACCTGCAGAATCTATCACGGGATAGCAAGGCTCAACAGCGACGGGCTGGCGTGGTTGGACCGGACCGGAAACGGATTAGTGCACGAGACAACAAAGATGGTCCCTGCCGTTGTATTTGCGCAGGAGCAGCAGCATTTGAAATCTGCGCCGGAATTGGGAGAATCAACTTATGTACCGTCAACTGCTATCGTTCGTAAAAACAATGTTGTAATGTACCGGCAGAACCGTTACTGTATGCCCAAGGGAACCTATGAGCCGGGTAAAAAAGTTCGGATAGAAGCTGATGAAACATCAAATAGGGTACGGTTTTACGATTTAAAAGACGATGTATTTATTGATGAATATACTATAGCTGACGGTGTAGGAAAATGCGTACGCAATGAACATCCGGAACGGGACAGGTTCTCCAAACTGCAAAGCATTAAAGACAAAGTGTTTGCTGGATACATATCACCGGAAGGAACTCGTTTTGTAGAGAAGATTATTGAAGCTAAACCGAGATATGTTCGAGACCAGCTGGGTATACTGCTGAAACTTGCAGAGATATATTCAGCAGATGAACTCCATCGTGCAGCCGTGTATTGTCTGGATAGGCAGATCGTATCGGCTAATGATTTTAGGGATACATTGGAGTACTTTAAACAACTGAAACCTTTGCCTGCTGAATGTAGCGGTACTATCCCTGTTAAGTATAGTGTAGTCATAGCCCAAACGAGACCTATAGAGGTTTACGCCAGTCTCTGTAAAGGCGGTGAGCGGTAATGACAGACGTTGAACGCATCCGTACATATGCAAAACAGCTTGGACTTGCGAATATGTCCAGGAGAACATTTCCTTTTTTAAATGAGCAAATATCCAACGAGGCTTTCCTAGCGAACTGTCTGCATGATGAGGTTTTATATCGAGAGGAGAATAAAAAGAAACGAAGGATCAAGCAAGCCTGTCTGCCGACTTACAAGGGCTTTGAGACGTTTGATACAGAGTTTCAGAAAGGGATTACCACCTGGCAGTTAAATCAGTTGGCCGCCCTTACTTGGATTGAAGGAATATACAACCTGATCTTAATCGGTCCTCCGGGAACAGGAAAGACACATCTTGCTCTGGCTATCGGAAACAAGGCTGTGGAGATTGGATACAAGGTTTTCTTTTCCTCTATGGATACGCTTGTTCATATCCTGAAAACACAAGAGATATCCAGAAGTTCAGCAGCACGTCTTAAGTGGATCAAGGAAGCAGACTTACTTATTATTGACGAGCTAGGTTATCTACCGGTTGGGAAAACAGAAGCCAATATGTTCTTCCAACTGATATCTCATTTATACGAGAATACTTCTGTCGTAATTACTTCTAATAAGGGTTTTGACGGATGGGCTGATGTTCTTGGTGATTCGATTCTAGCAACCGCTTTGTTGGATAGGTTGACTCATAAATGTCAGGTGCTTTCATTTTCCGACGACAGTTACCGCTTAGCTCACAGAAAACAGATCTTTGTGGAAAATACTAAATAAAAAGTAGGGAATCTTATTTGCCAAAAAGCAGGGAATTTTATTTGACAGTAACAAAAACTCTGGAGCTTGAAGAACAGGATAATAGCGGTAAGCAACCGATACTGACCGCCAGAGAAATGGCAAGAAATCTAATGGAAAGGTAAAAGAAGATTGAATAAAAATAACGATATAAAAATTAAACAAGAAGACACATATGGCATTGGTGATGGATTCATGATATCAGCAATAAAGATTGGAAAAACAACATTTATTGTGTCCAGCTATTTTGACAAAGACAAATCATTCTCAGATGCAATGGAAAAGGTTATAGAACACAAAATCAAAGCATCTTGATTGGACTTAGCACGGATTGCGGAGTATACTTAGCATAGGCTGAACTACTTCGTAATCTGCGCTGTTTTCATTGGAAAGGAAAATTATGCAGAGTAATTACAAAGTAGGATTATATTTAAGACTTTCACGTGACGATAATAATTCAGACAGTGAAAGTATGAGCATATCTAATCAAAGGAGTATGCTCACAGACTATGTTAAAGAAAGGGGCTGGGAAATAGAAGAAATCTATATTGACGATGGCATTTCAGGCGTAACCTTTGACCGTCCTGCATTCAACCGCTTGATAAAGGATATTGAAAACCAACGTATCAATATGGTAGTTACCAAAGACTTATCACGACTTGGACGAAATTACTTGAAGGTGGGAGAATACACTGATTATTTCTTCCCGAAGCATAATGTCAGATATATAGCTGTGAATGATAACTATGATAATGATAAAGAAGATGACTTCGTAGCGTTTCGCAATATTTTCAATGAACACTATGCGAAGGATACTTCCAAGAAGATTAAATCGGTTAAGAAGGCTCAGATGAAACAGGGATTGTTTATCGGAAGCCAGACCGCAATGGGATACATGCGTGACCCGAATGATAAGCACAAGCTAATTATTGATGAAGAAGCTGCTGAGATTATCAGACGAATGTTTCACAGATATTCCATCGGAGATAGTGCAAGGCACATAGCGGACACGTTTAACAATGAAGGTATTCCAACACCGAGAGAGTATTTCTTCAATCGTATCCGTAAACCGAATCCCTATACATGCGATGCAGTTTCTTGGGGAAGCTCTACAATTATCAGGATGTTGGGCAATCAAGTGTATATTGGTAACATGTGCCAAGGCAAACGCCAGAAGAAATCATTCAAGATGAAACGTCGGGATGTTGTACCGCAGAATGAATGGATTGTTGTTGAAAACACGCATGAGCCAATAATCGATGAGATTACTTGGAACCGTGTGCAGACTATTCTAAAACGCAACAAGAGGAGCGCTAAGCCAAGACTACGGGATGATAAGACCGTTGCTCTGTTCTCCGGCAAAGTGCGTTGTGCGGACTGTCAGGCGGTGATGACGTATACATATTCTAAGAACACTGTGTATAAGCCGTATTACAAGTATCGCTGCAGCACATACAGCAATCAGGGTAAAACGGCCTGCAGCTATCATGCGATATTGGAAGAAGAATTAAATGCTATCGTACTAGCGGAGATTCAGAAGTTTTCTAACATAGCTTCATGCTATGAAGATGAACTGCTAAAAAGGCTGATTGATATTAACAGTAACACAAAGTTGAAAAACAACAGCTTTCTTGAAAAGCAGATTCGCAGGACAAACCGAGAGCTCCAGGGAATTGCGCCGAAGATTGATGTAGTGATTGACCAAATGGCAAACGGCAATATTTCAGAGCAGATGTTTAAGAAGCTAATGAATCAGTACGAGCAGAAGCAGAATGAACTATCCCAAAAGCTTGCCGAACAGAAAGCTGAGTTATCACGTATTAAGGACGATATCGGCAATATACAGCACTTGGTTGATTGCTTCAAAGATCGAGTATACATTGAAGACCTTGACCGAGAAACGATTGTAGAGCTAATTGACTACATTGAGGTTTTCAAAAAAGAGAAAGTCGGCGGAGAGTATCTGCAGAGAGTTGATATCCATTTCAACTTCGTTGGACAAATATCAACAGAACAGTTCCAAGCGCTGAAGGAATACATCCTACAGCAAGAAAATAATCAAACCCAAATGATACAGGTTATATAACCTGAAAATCAGAGAAAAAGAAAAACGACACATTGAGTGCCGTCTGTAGGTGGCGGAGAAGGTGGGATTCGAACCCACGTGCCGGTTGCCCGACAAACGCATTTCGAGTGCGCCCCGTTATGACCTCTTCGATACTTCTCCGTGTCGGCGGTCTATATTATAAACCAGCATTACACTCTTTTCACGACAGAAAAAAGGCATATGGTGCACAGCATTGTCTGCGGTGCACCGCCTTAATATTTTAAAGATCGTTATTTGAATTGAGCCTCTTATAGTAATATGTTATTTTTGCTTCATCCATCCACTGCTCAAGCGTCTGGTTATACATGTCCTCCTGCTCTCCTGGCAAAAGCGCTGCTTTGATGCTGTCGGCAATGTCTTCAAACGGTATCACGCCCTGCTCGTAAACCTTCATAAGCGCAAGTACATGTATTCCTTCATAATCAACAAACGGCGCAGAAGTCTCCCCAACTGTTTCAAGACTGGTCGCAGCCTTGACATAGTTCTCACTGTAATCAGTCGTCCTTGGATCAACGATATATCCGTAATCAGGAGTATTGTCAAAGATGTTATCCATTTGTTCAGAGAGCTCTTCAACTATGTCCTCTGCTGTTTCACCGCTGTCTAGTCTTTCCTTTATATTTGCTGCTTCAGCAATTAAGTCTGAAGAATCATTAATAGCTACATTTAAAAGCTCATCATACACTCCGGCTTCGCCCTCGTCATACGCTGTCTTCAGGCTTTCGGAGAGCTCATCGTCAAAAGCAATGAAAATATCCCTCACGGCAACTATTCTCTGCGGCACATATGTATATATATTTTTGCCCGCTATTTTCTGTTTGAAAACTGAAGCGTCAGCATCCATCTCTTCCTGCTGCAATGCAAGTGTCTGGTCATACCACGTCCTTACTTCTTCGTCTGTCACTACAGCAAAGCTTACCATATAGTCCTTTACCTTTGCGACTATATCCTGCCTGCACAAATTGTTATATATAGAATCAACTGTGATCTTGTTTTCTTCAAGATATTTCTCATATCTCGTTTGGGCTTCTGCGAGCACAGCAGGGTCAGTCGGCTCTTCCGTTTCCTCCGGCTCGTCCGCCGTGTCGTCTGCGGTGGTGTCTGCAGAATCAGCAGTGTCTGCGGTTTCATCTGTTGCAGTATCATCCCCAAGGGTGAGCTCTGTATCCGTTTCCGCCTGTGCAGCTGCCTGCTCATCGGCAATCTCCTGCTCTACCTGGTTAACAAACGATTCTGATATATAGTCGAGCTGGTCCTTAGCATCCTGCATGTTCTGTGTCTTCTCTTCTTCCGTCAGAGCAATATCAAGCTCCTTTGCTTTCTGGAGCATAACCTCTGCTTCAACTCTGTCCTGAAGTGCAGATTCTCTAGCATCCAGGATCATTTGATCGATATCTTCCTGAGAATAGCTTATCCCCATCTGCTGGCCAATATAAGCCTGATACTGAACGTTGCTCAATATCTCGTTTTCACTTATCTCATATTTATATATCTCTGTGCTGTTGACTCTTGCAACAACCTGCTCTGCAACTTTATCGGGGTCTACGCTCACAAGAGAGCACCCTCCAAGCAGCAGCGCACATGCAAGCAACAGCGCCACAATTTTTGTCGTTTTCATTTATTCCTCCTAATTACTCGTTTCGGTATATCATTATACTTTAATCGAACGAGTTTGGCAACGACTGATATCTCTAAGAAATGCCAGCAGCTCGTCGATCGGCTGTTTTTCTACTTTGAACACTATAAAGGGCGGCTGCGCTGCTTTAAGCTGGGCCTTTTTGCCCTGCTTTTCAAGCACTTCCAGCAGTTTGCTTAGGTCAGTTCTGGCATCCGGTGCATATTTTAGAGTAAACACCTTCCCGGTCCTCGTTACCGAAGCTATACCGGCTCTCATAGCAAAGTGCTTTATTAGCGCAATAAGTATCAAGTTTTCCACCGTCTTTGGCAGATTGCCATACCTGTCGAGTATCTCTTCCCTTACCTGCTTTGCCGCTCTTAAGCTGTCCACCGCAGCAATTTTTTTATACACTTCAATACGCTGTATCTCATCCTCAATATAGCTCGGCGGCACATGCGCGCTCATCCTTATTTCAACTGAAGCTGTGTTTATCTCTTCATGTACAGTTTTCCCTTTTACCTCTGCCACAGCCTGACGCATCAGCCTGCAATACATATCGTAACCGACCGCTGCCATCTGCCCGGACTGCTCCGGCCCAAGCATGTTGCCTGCTCCTCGGATCTCTAAATCCCTCATGGCTATTTTAAAGCCTGCTCCGAACTCGGTAAACTCCGCTATCGTCTGCAGCCGCTTCTCAGCCTCCGGCGTCATCCTGGTACCACGTATATATGTAAGATATGCATAAGAGCTTTTGGTCGCCCTGCCTACCCTTCCTTTTATCTGGTAGAGCTGCGCAAGGCCAAACTTGTCTGCCTCATATATTATTACTGTGTTAACGTTGGGTATATCAATCCCTGACTCTATTATTGTAGTACATAAAAGAACATCATATTCCCCCGCAAGGAAATCCTCCATAACGTTCTCTATCTGTGTTTCGTTCATACGTCCATGAGCCATGGCTACTCTCGCTTGCGGTATGTTCTGCCGCAGGTCTCCTGCCAGCTTGTCCATAAGACCGATCTGCCTGCACACAAAATACGTCTGTCCCTCACGCTCCATCTCTTTTGCAACGGCGTCGTGCAGCAGCTCTCCCGAATACTCGACAACATAGCTCTCCGGCGGAGTCCTGTCTTCCGGCGGAGTTTCAATGGTGCTCATGTCACGTATACCCGTCAGCGACATCTGCAGCGTTCGCGGTATTGGCGTAGCGGATAGCGTCAGCACATCTACCGAACGTTTGATGTCCTTGATGCGCTCTTTATGCGACACACCAAATCTCTGCTCTTCGTCGATTATCAGCAGCCCTAAGTCTTTGAACACAATGTCCTGGCTAAGCAGCCTGTGCGTCCCTATCACTACATCGACCGTTCCCGCTTTAATTCCGGCAATGATTCGTTTCTGTTCTTTGGGGGAAACGAACCGGCTCATGCTTTCAATCTCTACAGCAAAGTCAGTAAAACGTTCTAGAAAGCTGTGGTGATGCTGACGCGCTAGCAGCGTTGTCGGCACAAGCACAGCCACCTGCCGCCCTTCCATGACCGCCTTGAAAGCAGCTCGCATGGCTACCTCTGTCTTTCCGTAGCCGACGTCCCCCAGCAGCAGCCTGTCCATCACCTTCTCGCTCTGCATGTCTTTTTTTATCTCATCAGCGCTTCTTAGCTGCCCGTCCGTCTCTTCATATGGAAAGTTCTCTTCGAACTGTCTTTGCCATATCGTATCGTCGCCGTAAACGTAACCCTTTTTCCCAAGCCTCTCCGAATATATCGAAACAAGGTCTTCGGCAAGCTCTTTTACAGCGCTCTTTACCCTTGCCTTGGTTGCACTCCATTCCTTTCCGCCCAGCTTGGAGAGCCGTTCATTGTCTCCGCCCATATATTTCTGAACACGGTCTATCTGGTCTGTCGGTATAAACAACTTGTCACCGCCGCGATATTCAAGCTCCATATAGTCCCGGCTTATCCCCTGCACCGAGCGTGTCACCAGTCCTAAGAACCTGCCCTTGCCGTGAATATCGTGAACAATTATATCGCCCGTTTTCAGGTCAGAGAACAGATCCTCCTGTCTGCGGGCGGCTTTTCTTTTTTTCTTTCTGGAAAAACCGTATATATCATTTTCGCCCAGGAAATATGTCTTCTTCTCCGTCAGTTCAAATCCGCTCTGCAGCCTGTCAGCAAACGTCCCGGCCTGTCCGTAATCAAGCTCGTGCGCTACGTACGGTATGCTTATTGTCTCGTCAGTAAGTTCTGCCGAGAGCTTTACCGCTTTGTTCTCGCTTCCGCAGACAAGGTAGACCCGCCATCCGTTCTGTACCCTTGTTTTAATGTCATCACGCAGTATGTCGAGATGCTTGTTATATGACAGCGCATTCTTTGAATGAACCGTTATTTCGCTTGTTTGCCCTATATCTTTAGATTTGCTTATGCCGCAGTAATCAAGGACAGCATGTTTTTTTGCTCTTGTTAGCAACTCATCTTTTGAAAGATACAGCTCTTTCTGGTCTGCTACCGCCTGCCTTGCGCCGACAAGTTCGAAAAGCTTCGTTTCAAAATCCTGTTCCCGCTCCTCGCCCGTGTTGCTGATGTGCTTATACTCATCAAATATGATTATCGGATCATCAAAATATTCTATTATGCTGTCTTCACAGAAAGCAAATGCAAAGTTTTCGATATCCTCGAAGAACCTGTTTTTCTCTATGTTTCTTGCGTACTCGTCGAATTTTGCTTTAAGGTTGCTGTCAGCAGGCTGCGCTGCTCTGAAATAATCCGCACACCTTTTTGCTGTCTTGTCCGTCAGCACAAGTTCTACAGCAGGCAGAAGCTGTGCGCTTTTCAGTTTGTTCTTGCTGCGCCGCTGAGATATCGGGTCAAACTCGTGTATACTCTCTACTATTTCGTCAAAGAAGTCTATTCTAACAGGAGCATTCTTTCCCGGACTGAAGACATCAAGCACCTCGCCGCGCCTTGCCGCCTGCCCGGGCGACTCCACGCTGCTCACTCTTTCATATCCGCTTAGCACAAGCCTTTCGATAAGCTCTTCCGGGTCATATGTTGCGTCTCTTTTAACTGTTATCCCCGCAGACGCAAAGTCCTCTTTCGGCGCCAGTCTTGCACACAGCGCTTCTTCACACAAGTATGCTGTCTTCGCTCTTCCGGACAAAAGAGCATACATTGCGCTTATCCTCTGGAAAGCTGTCTCTCTGCTTCTTGCCACAGAGCTTCTTAGAAACAGCGCCCTTTTTGGTATGAAAACACCCTGCTCGTCCGCAGCGGCATACTGTGCTGCCCTCTCCTGTGACGAACATACAACTATTACTGTTTTATTTTCCTGCTCGGAAAGCGCAGCGGCCAGAAGCGGCTTTAAACTCTGCGCAACGCCAAAAATCGAGCAGGGAGTCTTCCCTGCCCGTAATAGTTCTCTAAGCTTCGCAAACTCTGCAAGGTCTGCGATATGCCCGGTTATTCTCATATTCCCTTTCCTTATGCATACTGCGCCGGCTTTCCAGCCGACAAAACTTATTTATGTCAATTGAAGCGGTTCTGCGCTTCAATAACTCCCTGCTCTATTATCGTTTCAACAACATCCGCCGCTTTTTTCAGCGTCTCAAACGCAAGCTCTTTATCATCGTGCTCACCAAGAACATGGTCGATAACATCTTCTCCGGCTTTGCCGATACCAACACGCACACGTATAAACTCATCTGTCTGAATCTGATATATGACCGACTTCATTCCGTTATGCGTTCCTGCGCTGCCCCGCTGTTTTGTCCTCACTTTGCCCGGCTCTAAGTCCATATCATCGTACACTACTATCAGCTTTCCAGGGGGTACTCCAAGAGCCTTCATCATCTCCCTAACGCTCTCGCCAGACCTGTTCATATACGTCTGAGGCATCACAAGCAGCACATCTTTTGTGCCTATACTGCCTTTTCCAAGCCTTGCCTTGAATTCGTGTATCCTAGTTGTTATACCGTGCCTCTGCGACAATATCTCAATAACATCAAACCCGGCGTTGTGCCGTGTCCGTTCATATTTGCTCCCCGGGTTTCCAAGGCCGACTATATACCAGTCGCTCTTTAAACCGCCGGCAGTCTTTTTACGAAATCTAGAAGTTCTGAATAATCGCCTGTTTTGCATTCCGGCACCTTTCTTATATCGCCTATCAGATGGTCAGTCACTAAAAACCCTTCAAACCCGAGTGCAACTGCACTCATATCGTCACGAACGTCATTTCCTACAATGTAACACTGCTGCGCCTCAAGACCAAGCTTGCTAAGTATCTCCATGTAATATCCGGGGTTAGGCTTGCAGAAACTGGAATTGTCATAATAGGTAACATACTCAAAGTCATCCTTATCAAAGCCGCCCCACTGCATCCGCAGGTTTGTCGCCTCCGGCGGAAACAGGGGGTTGGTCGACAGCACCAGCCTATATCCTTTTTCTTTCAGCACCTTAACTATTTCAATAGCTCTGTATTCAACATATGTACATTCACGGATACTTGCAAACTCACCGTAATAAAACTCGTCCATCAGAGGCTTTAGTTTTTCTTCACCTATGCCTGAGAGCTTCTCCACTTCGCTAAAAAAAGCTTCCTTGTTCGTCCTGTTGCCGTCATTTTCCATCATGGCAAACACGGCTTTCTGAAACAGCTCGTTGCCTTTTTCTTTGCAGATTGCACTGCAAACGCCGCTTTTATTTATTCCCGTATAATATACCCTTATAAACTCTTCCATATCAAGCGGCAGCAGAGTGCCGTCAAGATCGAAAAAAACCGTATCCTTTATTTTCCCCACCATTTTTTTGCCCAGCCCGAGATGATCTTCTGGCGGCTCCTTCCTATGCAAAGCGCATCTTTTTCCACATCTTCAGTTACAGTAGTTCCCGCTGCAACAAAGGCGCCGTCTTCTATATTCACCGGAGCAACAAGGTTTGAGTTGCTTCCGATAAATACGTTCTTGCCAACAACAGTGCGGCTCTTTTTCTTACCGTCATAATTACAAAATATCACTCCGCAGCCTATGTTGCTCTTTTCGCCAACTTCACCATCGCCGATGTATGTCAGGTGCGATGCTTTTGCGCCGTCTTTCATAACAGCGTTCTTTACTTCAACGAAGTCGCCGACTTTGCAGCCGTTTCCGATAACTGCATTAGGCCTAAGATATGCATACGGTCCGACAGTTGTGTTGTCGCCGACTTGTGCCTGTGTGATAACAGCGTTCTGAACAGTTGTACCGTTTCCGATAACGGAGTCCGCAATACGGCTGCCGGGATACAGCTTACAGTCCTGCCCGACTTCGCAGCTGCCTTCAATAGTAACTCCCGGATAAACGATCGTGTCCATGCCTATTTTCACTTCAGCATCAATATATGTATTCTCCGGATCAATAATCGTGACTCCTTCGTTCATCAGCTTTTCGTTTATACTGTGTCTAAGCTCTGCTCCTGCTCGTGCAAGCTGTGCTCTGTCCGACACAGTAAAACACTTTTCGCTGTATAGCGCATCCGCTCCGTAGCCGTTGTCCGCAAAATATTCCACACAATCCGAAAACGTACTACATCCGGATTCAATAGCTTTTTTAAGCTGCGGTATACTAAAACAATATGCCGATCCGCTGCTCTGCGTTTCGTCTTCACCCAGCAACGCACACGCTCCAACATCTTTTTCGGAAACAGTGTCCAGCATCTCTTCTATGGTTGCACTGTCCACCAGCGGCATGTCCGCATAAACAACGGCCAAAAGCCCGTCTGTACTCAGCGCTATAGGAGGCAGAAGCTCTCCGTTACTTAGTTCTGCATAAAAAGCCCTGTCTCCAAACGCCTCTTCCAAAGCGTCTTCCTGCCCGTCCGTGATAAAAACAGGCCTTGCCTCAGACACCGCTTGTGCAGCATCCAGCGCATAGGCCGCCATAGGCCTGCCGCATATATTGTGAAACAGTTTACTCTTCTTAGAGTTCATCCTGTCGGTAAGCGCTGCAGCTATCACGACTGCCGTAACGTTTTTCTTGTTCATATATATCCTCTTCCTGAGTTTGCTATGCTTCGCCGAAGCTTATGCCTATCCTTCTTGCCGCATCCAGCAGCGGTGCATCCATTGGTATCGTTTTCGTCTTCCCTGCAATGTCATCGATAAGGTTAGACGTTATTTCTCCGTTTTTAACAGCTACCGTTCTTCCAAACTGTCCTTTTTTGATAAGCTCAGCAGCATGCACGCCCATCTGGGTTGCTAGCACCCTGTCATAAGGGCAGGGCGGTCCGCCGCGTTGATAGTGCCCCGGCACGACGACACGTGTATCTATGTCTATCTCGTTTGTCAGCTCGTCTGCCAGCTTATATCCTATCGAATAGTGCTGCCCTTTCAATATCTGTTCGGGGTCTATAATGCTCCTTGCGCCTTCAGCTATCGCTATAATAGAGAAGTGTTTGCCTCTTTCATATCGTCTGTTTATGGCATCAGCTACTGCACCGATATCGTATGGAATCTCAGGTATAAGAATGACATCTGCGCCTCCGGCTATACCTGCGCTCAGCGTAAGCCAGCCTGCGGTGTTACCCATAAGCTCTATTATCATCACTCGTGAATGAGAAACAGCCGTAGTATGTACACGGTCTATAACATCAGTGGCTATGTCGGCCGCACTCTGATATCCGAAAGTTACGTCCGTTCCCCAAATGTCGTTGTCAATAGTTTTTGGGAGCCCGATGATGTTTAGCCCGTATTCCTTAAGCTTTCCCGCCGCCCTGTGTGTACCGTCTCCGCCTATAGTAACGAGACAATCAAGCTCCATCTTCTCATAGTTCTTTGCCATTGCTTTGAATATATCAAGATATTTTCCGGAATTCTGACGTACGGTCTCTTCCTTCCTTCTCGATGTGCGAAGGATAGTGCCGCCGAGTGTAAGTATGCCCGAAAACTCTTCTGTGTCCATTTTTCTGAAATGCCCGTCAATAAGGCCTCCGTATCCGTCAAGGATACCTATCATCTCTACATCTTTAAATATCTGATAAGAAGCTTTTGCAACGCCCCTCAGCGCAGCATTCAAACCCGGACAATCGCCGCCGCTGGTAAGCATACCGATTCTCTTCATCAACTTTCTCCTTAGTGTACTTTTCTTCTTTTATCAAGTATATATCAAATAGGGTGCGCTTTCAATACGAATCAGGCGTTTATGGCCCTCGTTTATCTTTAAAAAACAAAGGTTACACTATATCGTGTAACCCTGGTTAAAGGAGGTTGAATGTTTGTATCGGCCAACGGCCATTTGAAGGAAAGTATTGTCACCTACATTAAATCAAACCTTTCAAATACGTGCAAACGTCATCTCCCCCTAAAAACAAGAGTAATAAAGAGCATACATAAGGAAATGCGATATATTACGTTTATATTACATAATGCAATATTTTTGTAATATATTTTCTGTTAAACGATAATTAATACATATTTATGTTACATTTTCGTTACAGTTGGGTCTCAAGATAGCTTTTCAGCTTGACCAAATCTTCACCATACACCTCGCCGAGCGCTCTATTATATATTATGCTGGCCGGGTGATACAGCGCAAACAGCGAGAACCCGTGCGAAAGCGCCTGTGCATTCATCTGCTGCCCGTGGCACGAGCCTATGGTAAGGCTGCTCTGCCCGGAAACTGCCCGCAGCGGAACGTTGCCAAGCGTCACCACGACTTTCGGAGCAACGAACTCTATCTCCCTGCGAAGCAGCGGCAGCATCAGCTCTATCTCTTCTCTCTTTGGCGGCCGGTTGGAGAGCCTGCCTTTTTCGCTCACCTTGAAAGGACGGAACTTCACTACGTTGGATATATATATATCATATCTCTTTTTGTCTATTGCTTTTAAAAACTCGTCAAGGTTTTTCCCCGCTTTGCCTACAAACGGACGGTGGAGCCTTGTTTCCTCCGCACCCGGTGCCTCACCTATCAGCATAACGTCAGCATCCATTTTCCCTTCGCCGTAAACCATATCGTTCTCGCTTTTTGCAAAAGCTGAGGCCGCTATAAGCATCTGCTTATAAATTTCAGTCAAACCGTTCATTTTATACACCCCTTTTCACCAAGTATACAGTAAAAACAGCACATACAACAAGAAAAACACTCCGGTGTAAATTTAATTTAACAAATTACACAATATGGGTTGACTTTGAGTGCATGTGTAGTATAATTGCCAAAAATAGAATACTTCTTTTAAGTCCTGACAATAGCAGCTGCATTCAAAATTTGATTTTAGTTTGCCAGAGCCAAAAAGCTTTGAGCACTATAAAAATAAGAGGAGCAGTAAAATGAAAATGGATTTGTCCGACAAAATGGCGGGGGAAGCGGAAAAGCAACTTCAAATCCTGGTCATCATGGCCCATCCGGCCGATACGTTTGACCACTGCGGGGGAACGATGTGCCACCACATCGAAAGAGGCGATAAAGTCACGGTCGTTGGCATGTATCAGGGTGTCCATATCCATGACGAAGAAGTTGCCGATAAACTTCGTGTAACAGGAAAGAAATTCGAAGGCGCCGAGTCGGAAGAGCTAAGAAACAAAAGAGAAACTGTAAAAAACGAAGAAGTCATAAAAGCCTGCAGCATCTTTGGTATCACAGATGTAAGATTCATGGGCCTTGAAGACAGAATCAACCTAGTCAACGAACCTCAAATCATTGAAATCGCAAAAATTATCCGAGAAGTAAAACCAGATATTTTGATAACCCATTATCCTCAGATCCAGTGTGGATATGATGCCCACGGGCAAGCGGGAGAAATGGTGCTGCGTGCAGCACACTATGCCGGTAATATAGACTTCTATGACCCGGACCCAAAGCCTGCGCACAGAATACCCCAGATACTGTTCACAAATCCGGACAACTACCTTGGCAAATCAAGTGTACTGCATGCCGAATCAACCTGCTACTGTGATCTTTTCATTGACGTCACTGACGTTGCAGAAAAAATCGTGAAAGCACGTAATACTATGGTGAGCCAGCAATACAACGGCGGCTATGCAAGAAAGTCCGTCGAAGGCGCAATAGGCAAGTTCGGAGATACCGTCCACACAGCATATGCCGAAGCTTTTATACGCTATAAACCGGAAGTAAGATATTACCTTCCGCTGCCAAAACGCCTGGAAGCATGGGCAAACGAGCTTGAAAAAGAACAGCTCGAGCGTCGTGGCTATATGGTCGCTCCATACTGTGACCTCGACGATTAATAAACAAAATGGACTCCTAAAGAGGCCGGCAGCATTGCCGGCTTTTTTTATTCTTCTGTTTTGCAAAACAAATTGAAGCATAGCATCGATTATGTTAAAATGTATCATACCGTTTACTTTTCACAAAACCCGGAGCATAAGATTTCAAACTTTTTTATACACTATAAGTGTTCCGGTAACAGCCTGAGTCATTCATAATCAGATACCACAAAACAGGGCGGAAGCTCTTATAGATATCAATACTTTGCAAGGAGTTTTTATGAATGAAAACATCAAGCAGCAGATAATAAATCTTATAGAGACGTCTGAAGTCTCATATCTTGGCTCTTTGGACAAAAACGGGTATCCAAACATAAAAGCAATGATGAACATACAAAACGAAGGACTATTCACACATTATTTTTCCACCTTTCTCTATGCCGAAAGGACAAAGCAATATCAGGAATGTCCAAAAGTCTGCATATATATAAGCACCCTTGAAGACCCTAAAGGCCTTATGCTTGTCGGAGAGATGAATGTGCTTGCCGACCGTTACAACAAAGAACTTTTCTGGCGTGACGGTTTCGAGGTCTACTACCCCGATGGCCCGACTACCGAAAATTATTGCGTACTTAAATTCACTGCATCCAAAGGCAACTTCTGCTACGGAAAAGGCAGTGTAGATTTTAATGTTGACGAGTTTTAACAGCTATGGTATTGAATACAAACACATCGGCAAATCTATTATCAAATTGGAGGAAAAACCATGAAACAAAAAAGGAAATTAATGTTTCTGACAGCTATGCTATTGTTTTTAACAACGCTTTTTGCAGGCTGTGTCCTTATCCCGGATGAATACACTAAAGGAGTGCGGCTGGACAGTTCATACCCTAAAGACGATCTGCCGATAATGAAAGATGCCGTCATCTTCTTCTGCGATGCAGACGATGAAACGGTGTCCGTCAAATACGGAGTAGAAGACGATTTGGACGATGTTGCCGATTTTTATAAAGACCACTTCGACGACAATGACATAGTCCTGGATGATGAAAGCGACAAGAGCTCCAGATATACAGCAGAAGGCAGCTATAAGGACTTTGTTTTTGAGCTTCGGGCCGGCAGTCCGTCAGGTCAATATGAAGAAAAGCTGTTCGAAACAGTTGTAAAAATAGACATCGAGTTTATTGAAGGAACTGTTCCTACACCGGGAATAGCCGAAACTGAAGAGCCAGCTTCTCTAGAGCAGGATATCCTTGGCTTCTGGCGTCAGGAAAGCTTCGAAGACGGCACCGGCGTATACGACACATACGACTACGGCCAGGCATACGAATTCCTTGCCGACGGCACGCTAAATGTATATATAAATTATGTATATGCTGCCTCAGGCGGCTGGGCCTATATTGATGAATCAACTATACTCCTGACAACAGTTGACTTATCACAGGAGAACGTGAGTGTAGCTCAAGAGCGAAGGGATGGTATAGACTATTTAATCTGGACGGACTCGACAGGCACGCTGACCTTCTTTCGAGACTCTGCCGAAGGATTCAGCATGACCGGCGGCGATGACAACAATGGTGATGACAATGCAAACACCCAGCAGCTCGAAGCCGCTTTGATAGGGCCTACATGGTATTATTATCACTACGCCGACTCCATGGCAAATCTTGAAAAAACCGTGTCAGGATATGAAATATACTACAATGACGGTACTTTCGATTATTCTTTCGACGATGCTGTTCATAAAGGAACATGGTATATACAAGACGGCAGGCTCTATTGCACCTATGAGGACGGCAGCAGCTCCAACTGGTATATAGAGTTCATTGTGCAAAGAGGCATAAATCTCCTGCTGTATTATGATGATTCCGCTCCGGGTTCATACTGGCTGTATGCAGATATCTCAAGAGACACTATACCTGGCAATGTCGACAACAGCGTTGTCTTTCTTACCGACCAGGAGATGACTTATGCTATAATGGGCTTTTCTTGTAACTATATACCATACTATCATCCGGACGGCACGATCGAAGAATATGAAGACAGCGCAGTCTTTCACGAAGACGGTTCCTACGAAGAAAACGTAAACGGTTATTACGACAGCGGAACATGGCAGTTCTACGACGGCTATCTCGAGCTTCGTTACACTGACGGAACTTATCTCAAATATCCGGCATTTGTGGAATACAATAAAGATGTCGGCTCATACTTTATGTATTTGTATGACCTTGAAGAAGGACATGAAGGCGGATATTGGGTCTTTACGGATTACGAACCATAAAATTTAAACGCATAATCAACTATAGAAGCGAAACCGGATCTTTACCCGGTTTCGCTTTTATTTTTTATGCTAAAAACAATGGTTTTGTTTTGTATACGCAAAAAAAATATGGTATAATTAATTCGCATTTTTATTTATATAGCAACCCAATAAAAACAGGAGTGTGCTCCAATATGAAATTATCCATAAAAACCCTTTGGCTTATTATAGCCCTTCTAATTGTTTCTTCTATGTTGGTTGGCTGTGACAAGATACCGGACGAATATATCAAAGGCGTGCGGCTAGATAGTTCCTATCCCGAAGACGATCTGCCAATAATGGACGATGCAGTGGTCTATTTCTGCGACTCTGATGATGAAACGGTATCTCTTAAATACGGAGTAGAAGCTGATCTTGAAGATGTTGCCGACTTTTATAAAGACCACTTCGAAGATAACGATATAGTTCTTGACGATGAAAGCGACAAGAGCTCAAGATATACAGCACAAGGACGCTATAAAGACTTTACCTTCGAGATCAAAGTAAGCGCTCCTTCAGGAACATACGAAGAGAAGGTTTTCGAAACTGTAGTAAAAATAGATATTGAATTCGCCGATGATTCGCTTGGTTCGATAAGTGACCTGCAAACAGCCACGCCCGCACCATATAGCCTAGCGGAAGATATTATAGGCTTCTGGCGTCAGGAAAGCTTCGAAGACAGTACAGGAAAAACAGCTACTTATGACTTTGGCACGGCATACGAATTCATTTCTGACGGTACTCTGAACCTTTATCTTAATTTTACTTTCGTAGGCACAGGCGGCTGGGCATATGTTGATGAATCGACTATACTTCTCACGTCAATGGACGGTTCACAGGAAAACATCACAGCAGCTCTTGAAAAGAGAAGCGAAAAAGACTACCTGATATGGACAGATTCCACAGGCACGCTGACCTTCTTCAGAGATGCAAAAGACGAGTTCAGCACAGACAGCACGGGAGACATCCCCGCAATTACCGGCGACGATGCGCAGCTTGCTGCTTTCATTACAGACAGAACATGGTATTACGTTCACTATCTGACTGCCGATAACCAAATTCAAAATACACTTACAGGATATGTCGAATACTACTCTGATGGAACTGTATATGATGAGCTTGGCAGTAATATCTATTCAGGAACATGGAGTATCTCTGACGGCGGATTGTACTGCGATTATAATGACGGCAGCAGTTCAAGCTGGGAAATAGAAATCGGATCGCTGTTTAACACAAACTACCTAAAATATTACAGCAACAGCGAGCCCGGCGCATACTGGTTATATCTCGATATTCCACGCAGCAACTATAAAAGTTTTTCCGAAGATAATATATTCTTTCTGACCGACTCAGAGATGACGTACGCTCTTTCCGGCCTGGAGCTGCACGAGTTATATTATCTGTATGCGGACGGAACAACTGAGGAAATGGTAAGCAACACTATGACGTTCTATCAGGATGGCACTTTAGAAGACTATTATGCTGATGATAATAACCTATCAAAAGGCACATGGCAGTTCAATAACGGATATCTTGAGTTGCGCTACGATAACAACGAGCCTTTTATGAATTCGGCCTATATAGAGTATGACAACCAATCCGGCGCATATTTCCTTTATCTCGGAGATATGGAGGAAGGATACGAGGGTTGTTATTGGGTGTTCACAACATACGAACCATAATAAACACAAGATAAAACAGGGCTGTAAATCAGCCCTGTTTTTTATTTTGTGATTTTTCAATATCCGTTTTTTTGATGCAGCTATAGCTTTTTCACAGCCAGCATATGATATTCGCAGTTGCCTTCATGATACCATATATGCATATCCTCAATCATAATAAAGCCGCTTTTCTTTACGACTTGAGCCAGCGTTCTTTCGGCAAATTCGCCTTCCTTCATACAGTTGACAAAAACAGCTCCTCTTTGCATACAGTCCAGGATACCCTCAAGTATCGTGCACTCCCTTGTGTAGTTAATAGGGTTAAAGTGAAACATGCTGTCGGTCAGTACGTAGTCAAAGCACGAAACATCAAAACTCAATATATCTTTCTTAAGCGTTTTTATTCCTTTGCATTTTTGTTCTATCTGCTCTAAACCTAGCGTAGAAATATCAACTGCAGTAACGCTGAACCCAAGCTTAAAAAGCGGTATGCTGTCTCTGCCCTGCCCCGCTCCAAGGTCTGCAAGACTGCCTCTTTCACACCCTTCGAAAAATTCTATAAGTTCTTTCAAAGGCCTGCCAAAGTAATCCTTTTTGTTATAACACCTGTCAAACAGCGCCATTTTATCTCCCTATAGAAAAAGGCGCCGTTTTAGTTGACGCCTTATATATTTTATTTTAGTCCGAACATGTCTTCCGCATAGAACAGTTTGCCGGACATTGTCGGAATAAAGCTCGAAGGTATCCAGACATTTGGTCCATACCTCAGCGTTGTCCACAGCGCCATAGCTCCACCTTTAGATTCTCCGCCCACTCCCGCAATGATATAGTCCGTCTTTCTGAATATAGCAGGCCCGATAGTGTTTGCAAAGCACGGCACTTTTGTGGTCCTGCTCCTAAAATGCGTAAGAGCGCTAAGCTCGACGGAAATCGGATGAAGCTTCGCCCCTTTCCGGATTGCCTGAGCATTCCATTCCTCTTCGTTGAAAAACTCGGAAGCAAATTGCGCCTCCCAGAAAGCGATGTTCATTATACGCCCTATCCCGGTGACCAGCACTATTTTTGCACCCTGTTTTTGCAAGTCTTCAATCTTTTTCGGATACAGGTTAAGGTTTACCTGTGTAGCATAGTTTCTCTGTTCTTCCGGCGGCGCCAAAGAACCAAGCGGTTTATAAAAATAATTTTCCATTATGTTCTTGAAAGACAATTCGCTTGTTTCCTCTACGGTATTGCCTTCCTTGTCGCTCCACTCATAGGTGTTGAAGCAATGTACATGTCCCATGTCCGTTTCCCACTCTTTAAGGAAATAGACTGCCCACGCATACATTCCTGCAGGATATACGGGAAGCAGCAATGCAAGTTTCCTGCCTTCCTGTCCTGCTTTTCTTACCTCGTTTGCGATCTCATGCCCCTTTTTCATTTCAAGCACCTGTTTGTCCTCGCAGCGTACGGTCTGGAATAGCGGGTTCCAGAAATCCTGCCGGTCGGCAACATGCTCTATAGTGTTGTCACAGCACTCGTCAATACGGTACATATCCCACCCCGCAGGGTAGAAACCGTGCAGAAGCGACTGCTCAACGGTGTCCATAAAATTCATAAACTTCTCCTTTGTCTCATATTGATTAATATCATTATAGCATTTATTATTCAGTGTGTGAACGAATCTGCAAAAAATAGATTTTCTTATATTTTTCAGTGTTTTTTTTCTCAAAATCGTTTATAATGATTATGCAGTTATATAATTTAACTATTGTTTTTTATATTCATGGGTAGTGGTGGTAATAAAATAAAGGCGGTTTATTTTGGAACAACTTTGGGATTCAATCAAAAACAGCATACTCGACTTGACCGTCGGGGACATCATAGACATGGTGCTGCTGGCGCTTGTAATCTACTGGCTGCTCAAACTGACTTCAAAAACCCGTGCGATCCAGGTTCTAAAAGGCCTAGGGATAATACTGCTGGCGGCTTGGATAGCTGCATTTTTCCATCTTAACGGAATATCATGGCTGCTAAACTACGTACTGGCAGCAGGCGCAGTTTTAATAGTCATTCTGTTTCAGCCAGAGCTTCGGCGTGCCCTTGCTCAAATCGGACGGGGACGGCTTGACCTTCTAATATCAAAAAACACATACGCTCAGGACATAGTTGACAGTATAATAAAAGCGATACTCTCAATGTCCAAGAAACGTACTGGCGCACTCATTGTTTTCGAGCGCAAAACAGGCCTTAAAGACGTACTTGAAAGCGGCACAAAAATCGGCGCTTCCGTTTCCAGCGAGCTTTTGGAAACTCTCTTTTTCAAAGATTCTCCCCTTCATGATGGCGCTGTAATAATACGTGAAGCGTCTGTTGAAGCGGCGGGGTGTTTCCTTCCTTTGAGTGAAAACAAACAGATAGGACAGGAACTTGGAACCCGTCACAGAGCGGCGCTCGGCATCTCTGAAGTTTCTGACAGCATAACGATAATAATATCAGAAGAAACCGGCGTGATATCAATGGCTCAGGACGGCAAACTAATAAGATACCTTGATACTAAAGCGCTAAGAGACATATTGGAAGACATATATATGATAAATCAGGAAACAAAGCCACGTGGTCTTAAGATCCTGCGGAAGGAGCGTGGCAAAAAATGAAAAGGTTCCTCAGCGCATTGTGGCGCATGTTGAAAAGCAACTGGGTGCTAAAAATAATGTCCATCCTTTTTGCCATAATACTTTGGAGTTATGTAATAGCGGAAAACGATCCCCTTCGTACACGAGAGATTGAGGACGTCACCGTGCGGTACAGCAACACAGAAGAACTTTCTGCAAAAAAGCTTACTGTTTCCGGCAGCTTCGCCGAGATACTGAGCACAGTCGACGTAAAGGTTGAAGTGAAACAGAACGAAATAAAATATCTAAGCAATAAAAACGTGTTTGCATATGTTGACCTTTCAGTGATAGAAGGTACAGGCGACTACGATCTTGATATCACCGCAACATCCTCTTATGGGGAGGTGTTGTCAGTTACGCCGTCTCAAATATCACTGCATATAGACGACCTTGTAACAAGGTTGGTGCCGGTAGAAGTTGTAACCTCGGGCGATGTAGCCGATGGCTATTACGCTATGGACCCTATAGTTTCTCCTGAAGTAGTCTCCATAACAGGGGCACGGGCAGATGTCGAGAAAGTTGTAAGGTCGATCTGCTATGTAGATCTTACCGGACTAAGCAAAAGCTTCAAGGAAAGCGTAGAGTTAGAGCTGATCGATACAGACGGCAACACAGTAGACAGAAAGCTGTTCACAAGCAGTATCCCCTCCGTCATCGTAAATCTGGAAGTGGTAGCGATGAAAACCGTCCCTGTAAGCACAGACGGTCTGCTTCTGGGAGAAGACGAAATCGCCAGCGGCTATGAAGTCTCTGAAATAACCGTGACCCCTCAAACCGTAGATATCATAGGAAACAAATCCGTACTGGATAGCATAGACGCTGTCGCTCTTACTCCCGTAAGCGTCAGCGGAACAAGCGAAGATATAGTGCGTCTGCTGGACTACGATCTGCCAAGGGGAGTAAGCCTGCTTTCAGAAGGACAGGCACAGGTTTATATCAGTATAAAAGAGATAACAGATGTGAAGACTTTCGACCGGGTGCCTGTTGAACTGATGAATATTCCTAAAGGCATGAGCGCTTCTCTTGATACAAGCAGTATCGACGTATCAATCATTGCCGGTATAAACAAACTGGATCAGCTTTTCAAACAGGACATCACTGCTTACGTAGACCTCGACGGCCTCTCGGCAGGAAAACATACCCTTACGATAATGTATACACTGCCCGAAGGGTTCGACGAACAAAGCGTGTCTTCGACGACAAAGCAGGTAGTAGTTACACTATCCAAGTAAAATAGCAAAACATGCGGCGGCCTGCCTTATATAAGGCGGGCCGCCTTTTTTATCCGAAAGGAAGCCGCAAAATGGCTATTGTTGTAAGACAAATCAAAATACCTGTCAGCCAACCACAGGGTACGTTAAAATCGACAGCAGCTAAAAAGCTTGGTATACATGCTTCTGATATCGAGCATCTTGCCATAAAGCGCCGCTCGCTTGATTCGCGCAGAAAAGATATGTTCTATGTCTACACACTGGAGATTTCTCTGACAGATAAAAAACAGCAGGAGAACCTCGAAGAACGCTTTGAAAAAGCTGTTGAATATGAACCTGAAGAGTTGACATCCGGAAACCAAAAAACACAGCGTGCAGTAGTAGCAGGCTCCGGCCCCTGCGGGCTTTTTGCCGCACTCACACTTGCAAGGCACGGCTATAATCCGTTACTTATAGAGCGCGGTAAAAATTTGAGCGAGCGCACCAAAGATGTTTCACTTCTGTCAAAGACAGGCGCTCTTGATGAGCAAAGCAATGTCTGCTTCGGCGCTGGCGGTGCAGGTGCTTTTTCTGACGGCAAGCTTACAACACGTATAAAAGACCCACGGTGCAGCCATGTGCTGAAAACGTTAGCAGAGTTCGGAGCGCCGGAAGAAATAACTTACCTGGCCAAGCCGCATATGGGTACAGAATACATAAGAAAAGCCGTGGCAGCTATCCTTGAAGAGATACAGCGCTTGGGCGGAACAGTAGAATACAGCAGCAGACTGACATCTCTTAAAACGAATGACGGGCATCTGCAAAGCATAGAATATGAAAAAAACGGCCTCAAAGTTAAAGTAGAAACAAGCTCTTTGATACTTGCAATAGGGCACAGTGCAAGAGACACATACGAATACCTTGCAGGCATCGGTATATCCATGCAGCCAAAACCGTTTGCCGCAGGTCTTAGAATAGAACATCTTCGTGAGTTCATAGACTTTTCGCAATATGGTGAAAACCGCGCATTACTGGGCGCTGCAGACTACCGTTTTGCTTCAAAGCAAAACGGACGCGGCGTATACACATTCTGCATGTGCCCCGGCGGCGAGGTCATAAATTCTTCGACAGAAAAAGACGCAATATGCGTCAACGGGATGAGCTATTATGCACGAAACGGCGTAAACAGCAACAGCGCCGTTGTTGTCAGCATAACTCCCGGCGATTTCGGAAACACAGCGCTTGGCGGCATTGCGTTTCAGCGTTTGATGGAGCAAAAGGCATACGCAGCAGCCGGCGGCGAAGGCGCTCCCGTTCAGGCTCTGGGCGATTTTCTTTCGGGCAGTGTCACAAAACAATTTGGCGATATAAAGCCCTCTTTTAAACCAAGTCCGATATCTGCCGACCTCAATGAATGTCTGCCTTCTTTTGTATCTGCCGGTATAAAACATGCGCTTGCAGATTTCGGCAGTATGCTGAGCGGCTTTGATTCAAACGATGCAGTGCTGACCGGTGTGGAAACAAGGACATCCGCACCGCTGAGGATATTGCGGAATGAGTCTCTGCAGTCTGTCGATATTACCGGGCTTTACCCTGCCGGAGAAGGCGCAGGCTATGCAGGCGGTATAGTTTCTGCTGCAGTGGATGGAATGAAGTGCGCACAGGCGCTGATGAGGCAATTCGCAAAACCGGACTAAAGGAGCATAATATGAAAAAAATAACAGTTCTTTTCGGCAACTACGGAAGCGGCAAAACAGAGCTTTCGCTTAACATAGTACTGGAAATTAAAAAGCAATATGAAAATGTAACGCTTGTAGACCTTGATATAGTCAACCCTTATTTCCGCTCAAGTGAGCACAGAGCCATGCTGGAGGAAAAAGGTATAAAGGTAGTAGCACCGGTGTATGCAAATACAAACGTAGACCTTCCGGCTCTACCGCCTGATATCTACACGGCTTTCTCTGGCACACATGCCGTTTTTGACTGCGGCGGCGACGCCGTCGGTGCGGCGGCTCTTGGCAGTTTAAAGTCTCATTTCGACAAAAACAGACAGGATGTCCAGATGCTTTTTGTGATAAACACCATGCGCCCTTTTCAGCAAAGCGCCGATGAGATATACGACAGCCTTATTCGCATAGAAAAAAGCGCACGCCTCAAAGCAGATGGTTTTGTGCTCAATTCCAACCTTGGCAGGGAAACAACAGGGCACGAGCTTGCCCAGGGATACTTAATGATAAAGCCTCTTCTTCAAAAAACGAGGCTGCCAGTGTCTTTGGTGTGCGGCACAAAAGAAGCTCTTAGTGTCTTCAAAAGTGAATGTCCCGAATATAAAGGAGAAACTTTCGCTGTAAATTTGTATATGCGCCCTGAATGGATGGAAAACAGTTGAATTATAATCAGCAGGGTTTATAATAGAATAAAATCCCAAAGAAAAGAAACGAGGAAATTATAATGAACGCTTGCAACAACATACTTGGCACAATAGGTAACACACCGCTTGTAAAGATAAATAAGCTGTGTACTAAAAAAAATGTTGAAATATATGCAAAGATCGAAGGCTGTAACCCGGGCGGAAGCATAAAAGACCGTATTGCCTTAAAGATGATAGAACAGGCTGAAAGCGAAGGAACTCTTCATGCGGGCAAAACGATAATAGAGCCTACCTCGGGTAATACCGGCATAGCACTTGCCATGATAGGCGCTGTCAAAGGCTATAGCGTAGAGATAATAATGAGCGAAGCAGTGTCGATAGAGCGTGTGCGCACCATCAAAGCGTTCGGCGCAAAAGTCGTGCAAACACCTGCGAAACTCGGCACAGACGGCGCTATTTGCAAAGCACGTGAGATGGTAAAAGAGAACCCGGACAAATACTTCATGCCCGACCAGTTTTCTAACTACTACAACAAACTTGCGCACTATTCAACCACGGCGGAAGAGATCATCCGTGACACCGTCGGCAGGGTGACGCACTTTGTTTCGGCTCTTGGCACATCCGGCACACTGATGGGCACTTCGAAGCGCCTCAAAGAACTTAACCCGGAAATAAAGATAGTCGAAGCTCACCCGGAAAAAGGCCACTACATACAGGGGCTCAAAAACATGAACGAGGCCATAGTGCCGGAGATATACGACCCTTCAAAGATAGATATCCCCATCATGATAGATTCCGAAGAAGCTTTCGAGGTGGCAAGGCGTATAGTAAAAGAGGAAGGCATCTTCGTCGGCATGTCGTCCGGCGCAGCGATGCTCGCCTCGCTAAAGGTCGCAGATATGATAGACAAAGGCGTTATAGTCTGCATCTTCCCCGACAGGGGCGAAAAATATCTCTCGACTAAACTGTTTGACTTATAGTAAACTCTTCTTTTCTTAAAGAAAAGAAGCAAAAGAACTTAAAAAGCCCAATATTGGGCTTTTTATTATTATAAGGCCTTGAGTTCCCTCAAATTCACATTTTCAATTTTTAAATCACTTGTATACTATGTAATTAATGAGCGGAAGATTGCTGTCATTTATGGTACTAATTTCTATACTACCCTCCTCAATTACATTAACATCACTTGGTTTCCCCTTTGATGCAGTATTCCCGTAAGAATCCTTTGCAGTCTCGCCATTGCTAAAAACCTTGCTAAATAAAGCTTTTGAGTATCTGGATTTATCATTAAGATCGTTTAGGTAACGAAAACCTAATTCTTGAAATTCTTTTTCTGTATCTTCTGCTTCTTCAACTCTTTTTTCTGCATTTGCTATTTGTTTGGAAGTAAACTCTTGTACTGCTAAATAGAAAACGCATATATGCCCTTTCATCTCGGTCAGTTTTTCTAATATAACTTGTCTATCACTACTCTTAACATATTTACTTGAAGGTGAAGGATTTACATATCCCCCCCTATGGATTATAAAATCATTCACAGATCCCTCAATGAAATACATTGGAATATCTAAAGCTGTAACAAATCTTAATTCTTCTTTATCTTGGAACCCAGCAATTAATAGTATATGCTCATCCTGTTCAATAAAACCTAAAAGACAGCCCATAACACCTGTGTAACCTGTTAAACCCAATTTATAAGTATAAGGATAATGGGCATAAGGTTTTAGTGTTCCCATAATTATCTTATAATCCTGATATTCCCCTTCTGCCTTTAGAAAATCATGAATCTCTTTGTTGATTTCTGCTTCACGCTGTGCCTGTATTTCTTCTGGGCTCAATGTCGGCTCGGGTGTTGGTTCGGGAGTAGGTGTTGGAGTTGGCTTAGGTGTTGGTGCTATTGTCGGGGCTGCGGTTTGAGTTTGAGTTGGGGTGGGTTCAGAAATAGGAACGCTGCATGATGTTAGCATGAAAATTAAAACCACCATTATTATCATAATTAATTTATTCATAAGTCGTATGCCCTCCCCATTTTATTTATAATACAATAACGCACAAAGCTAATATTTAAACACCACAAGACATCAACGAAATATTATCATGAAGAAAAAAGGAATATTACTAATATCAAAATTTTCAATATCAATGTTATCTATCATAATAAAATCTTCCTTCTCTCCTTTCAAAAAAGATTTACATTCATCTAATATAGTAATATCATTATCAAAAACTCCGGTAATTAAAGATCTTGCATTTCTAAGATTATTATTAGTCTCTTCAGCTAAACGAGCTAATGCTGGTCTTTCTTCAAGAATTTCTTTCTTCACCTCAGAATATATATCTTGCTTAAATAAATAAAAAACACACGGTCTCTTTCTTGTTTCTGATAAACAATTTAATATTGTATCCCTTCCTTCGATATCTATAGGTGTGAGTGAACTTAAATAAACTCCTTTAAAATAAGCCATATTTGTATCAGATAAACTTTCAAAATAATACATTGGCGTAGCCAACAGTGTCACAAATCTTTTTTTCTCTTTATCCTTAAAGCCAACTATTGTAACAATATAATCATCCTGTTCAATATAATCTATAAGTACTCCTTGAAGAGATAGTCCTGGATCAACTATCCCTAATTCAAGCCATTCAGATCCTTTACCACGTTTAAATCCATTCATCTTTATTTTATAATCCTGATACTCTCCTTCGGCATTTAAGAAAGCCTGAATTTCTTGATTAATTTCAGCTTCACGCTTTGCTTGTCTTTCCTCTGGACTTAATGTAGGTTCTGGAGTCGGTTCGGGTGTTGGCTCTGGAGTAGGCTCAGGTGTTGGGGCTATTGTCGGAGCTGCGGTTGGTGTAGGAGTTTGAGTGGGTTCTGCAATAGGAGTGCTGCATGATGCTAAAAGTAATAAAGATAACAGGGTGAAAATAAAAAGCACGAAATTCTTCATTTTAATCTCCACTTTTTTAATTTTGATATAGAGAATTACACTTGCTCATATTATAGCTTAACTGCCAAAACAATGCAAAAAAAGAGCCCCCTGATTGGAAGCCCTGTTTTTCTTCTCTTACTCAAGCCCATGCATCATGTTTAGCGGCCAGATTACAAACTCCGCTTTGCCAAGAACCATATCATCTGTCAGAGTCCCGACGCTGCTGTTCGAAGAGTCCATCGAATGGTCTCTGTTGTCGCCCATTACGAAAAGGCTGTCCTTGGGAATAGTCATTTCCTCCATGCTGTGGTCCATGCCTATGTTCTTGTCGTAAAAATCATAGTTAGGCTCGCCGTTTATGTAAAGTATCCCGTCCGTTATGCTTATAACATCGCCTTCCACGGCTACCACACGTTTAACGAAAGTATCGGTCCTGTTGGGGAATTTGCATATCACTATATCACCCGGCTGCGGCTCTCTGAAATAATACGTAACCTTCTGCATGAAAACGTATTCTTCGTCAAGCAGCGTCGGCACCATAGATTCTCCGTCCACTCGTATAAACTCAAAAACAAAGAACCTTAAAGAAAGAGCAATGACAACGGCAAGCACTATGGATATGATCCAGTTCTTTGTTTCTTTTTTCTTATACTCGTTTTTCCGCTTCATGCGGGATTCTTCGGTTTCAGGTTCCCTTCTATTTTCAGTCATTTTTGCTCTCCAATATTTTTTTTAGTCGCTTTACGAACGTTTCATGCGGCATCATAACGATGTGGGAACACTTCTCGCACTTTAGCTTAACGTCCATGCCGACCCTTATTATCTTCCATCTGTTCTCTCCGCACGGATGCGGTTTTTTCATCTGTACTATATCGCCGAGTTTATACTCCATCATGCCTTCCTGTTTATAACCACCCGGTGAGGATACGGTATCTCTATGCCTTTCTTGTCAAACTCTTCTTTTATCTTCTGCATCACTTCACGCTCTGTAAGCCAGTGCGTCAGCGGCTTAACACGCATTATCATCTTAACAACCATATCAGAATCATTCAGCTCACACACACCAAGCACGTGCGGCTCTTCAATAACGTTGTCGTGCTCTTTTTGATACTCTTCCCCCACGGCCTGCATTATTGCATTGACTTTCTCCATATCGGAGTCGTACGCCACAGACATACTTATGACCGCAACGTGGTCTCCCCTGGAAAAGTTCGTTACCTTGTTTATTGAGCCGTTCGGTATCGTTGTAAGCTCTCCGGTAAACTTCTTTATTGTAGTCGTTCTTATCGAAATCGACTCAACTGTTCCTTTTTCCCCGTCAACGTCTATATACTCACCTACGCTGTATTCGTCTTCAAAAAGCATAAAAAACCCGGACACCACGTCTTTGACAAGGGCCTGTGCTCCGAATGCTATTGCGATTCCTCCGATACCCGCCGTTGCCAGAAGCGAAGCCACCGTTGTGCCAAGGCCCAGTATACTAAGTATGGCCATTGCTGCTATAAAATATATTATAACCTTTGAGACAGACTTTGAAACGGATTCGACTGTGTCCGCTTTCCTGGCCATCTGCGAGTCGGGCCTTTTTTCCTTGGTTTTCTTCAAAGCTCTTCTTAAAAACCTTCTGAACAATACGACAAGTATCTTTGCAGCAACTATTACAAGAACTATCTTGACAAAGCCCAAAAGTATCTGGTCTGCATTGCTGCCGAAAGTTTTAAAATAATCTGTTATACTGTTCCAAATGTTTGTAAAAAACCCGCCCATGTGCCTGCCTTTCGCTTTTTTCACATTATATCAGAAATACAGTTCGTCAGCAACAAAAGTAAAAACGTATTTCAAACAGCTATCGATACACTTTTTCGCCCTTTTTATATGTTTTATGCTGTGTATTCACAAAAATTTCAAACGATTATTATTGAAATTCTTGTTCATTTGTGAAAGAATAGAAGGACGGTGTAAAAAGACGTTTTATGTTTTTAGATTTGAAAGAATAAATAATCCAACCGGAGCCGGCTGCAGCCGGCACGGCATACCGGAAAATAAATCGGAGGACTCCAATTTGAAAAAGAAAACAACGATTATCTTTAGTTTGATAATAGCAGTTACATTTTTACTTGCTGCCTGTGCGAATGATGCAGAACTTACGCTTCCTCAAGAGCATGTCGATGCAGACCTGCCTTCCGTTGCAGTGCCTGGCGCCGCACCCGACAACGACGCAGCAATAGTAGTTATGATAGTTAACGGCGAAAATGTATATAAAGACAAATACAACTCAGCATACTCTTCAGTATGCAACAACCTTGGTCTTTCGGAAGATGACACTTCTTTTGCATCTCTTCTTCAGCAGTCGGCAGTTGAGCTTCTGCTTTCAGAGGAGGTCATGCTCCAGAAGTTAGAAGAGCTTGGCTATATGGACCTTTCAGAAGAAGACATGCAGAGTGCGCAGGACCAGGCTCAGAGCGAGCTTGACTATGTAACATTCAGCGCTACCGAATCAATACTCGCAGGCCTGCCGGACGACTATACCGAACAGGAACTAAGCGATGCTATGACGGCATACGAAGACCAGATCCTTGCACAGTATGGGCTTACAAGAGAATCTTTCCTTGAATATTTTACACAGGGAATTGCTTTACAAAACGCTCAGGCAGATCTTCTTGGAGACGTTATACCTACAGATGAAGAAGTTCTGGCGCAGTATGAGAATACTCTTGCAGCAGACGAAGAAGCCATAGGCAGCGACCTTTCAGTATATGACACCTACCTTGCATCATATCAGGAATCATACTATATCCCTGAAGGCGTAAGGTATGTAAGACATATACTTATAGCTCTCGATGACGAACTCGCTTCAGAGATAAACACAACGAGATCTAACGACGGCGACGAAGCGGCGAACACCCTGCGGGACGAATCTCTGTTAACTATCGAGGAAAAAGCAAATGAGGTTCTTTCACTTCTGCAAAACGAAGAGATAACCTTCACCGATGCTATAGCAGAGTATAACGACGACCCGGGTATGGAATATTACCCCGAAGGCTATGAAATATATTCTGGCTGCACGCTGTATGTACCTGAGTTTACAGACAATGCAATGTCGCTCGAGAACGTCGGCGATATTACCGGTCTTGTTGCTACAGACTACGGATACCACATAATCGAATACACGACTGATCGTGCATCCGGCCCGGTTCCCTTCGAGTCTGTCCGGCAGGATATATACGACAGTCTGCTTCCGACTCTTCAGGACGAAGCGTGGCAGGCTCTGCTCGACCAGTGGGTGGCCGAAGCCGATTATACTGTGTATGATGAGAACATCTAACAGCAACCGTGAGTTAAATTAGCCATACGACCCGGCAGATAAATCTGCCGGGTCTGTTTTACGGAACTCAGTATATACATTGACCCGGTTTTTATATTATGTTATATTGACCGTGTGATTTTTTAGCTTAAACAACGAAACAGGAGGACCTAAATGGATAAGGCAAAACAGCTCGGGATAAAGTTCGCACAGATACTTGTCCCGGATAAAAAAGTAAACAGTAACAAGTGGCCGGTCATCGCATGTGACCAGTTCACTTCCAATATAAACTACTGGAACAAAGCCGCAAAGCTGGTAGGCAACGCACCTTCAACTCTGCATATAATAGTCCCTGAAGTTTATCTTGGAACGGATGGTGTTTTTGAGAGGATAGAGCACGCAAAAGACACTATGATGAAATATCTTGAAGACGGCGTACTTGTTAAGCTGCCCGAAGGAACCATCCTGGTAGAGCGTGAAACCCCTTTCGGAACACGCACGGGAATAATGCTTGCGATAGACCTTGAGCAATACAGCACAGACTATAAAGACAAGCCGCTTATACGTGCAACGGAAAAGACAGTCGATGAGCGCATACCTCCAAGGATGAAAATAAGACAAGGCGCCGCTCTTGAAAGCCCGCATGTTATGCTTCTGCTCAACGATCCGCACGACACCGTTTTGGGCGAACTTTATAACCAGAGAGGCAACTACCCTAAAGTATACGACACCCAGCTTATGCAGGGCGGCGGGCACATAAAGGGCTGGTTCATAGACGATAAGCAGGCACTTGAAAAGCTTACAGATTCTCTCTACAGCTTAAAACAGGAGTCTGCCGACGGAATGCTGTTTGCTGTCGGAGATGGTAACCACACCCTTGCTTCAGCAAAACAGGTTTGGGAAAACTATAAATTTGAGCTGCCCGAAGCTGAACGGGAAGACCATCCGCTGCGCTATGCACTTGTGGAAGTAGTCAACCTTTTCGATCACGGTATCAGCATGCACCCTATACACAGGGTACTGTTCGGAGTTGAAGTGCCGGGTTTCCTGAGGATGCTGGTGGAAGAGCTTAATAACCTTGGCCTTGGCGCAAAAATGATGTATACCCGAGGCGCCAACAAAACAAAGAACGATGGCCAAAACCTTTATTTTGAATCAAAGTTCGCAAAAGGGCGTATCGAAATAGAAAACCCGAAATATAAACTTGCTGCGATACCTCTTACAAAGGCAATAGACAGGCTTCTTAAAAACCTGCCAAAGGCCACTATAGATTATATCCATGGCGATGATGACTTCGAGTCACTTACCCGTCAGCACGGATGCCTTGGTTTCAGAATGGATGCAATGACTAAAGATCAGCTCTTCGACCTTGTCGGCGAATACGGCGTTCTGCCCAGAAAAGCATTCTCCCTTGGCGAAGCGCAGGAAAAGCGTTATTACTACGAATGCCGCCTCCTCATTAAAGAAAGCGCGCAGGAGCCTGCACAAGAAACCGATCCGAAGGATACACAGGAAGACACCGATCTGGCTCCGGAAGTCAGCGAAGCAAATACTGCACCGGCGCCTGAACCGGAAGAAACACCAAAGAAAAAATTCAAACTGTTTGGAAAGAGAAAATAAAGTATGAAAGTATGTAAGTTCGGCGGAAGCTCACTTGCAAATGCAGAGCAGATAAGAAAAATCAAATATATAATCGATAGTGACATTGAGCGCATATATGTCGTTCCTTCAGCGCCCGGAAAACGTTTTGATGAAGATACAAAAATTACAGACCTGCTGATAGAGTTCTATAATGCAGTAAGCGACGGTTCGCAGAGCATGCAGATATTCGAAAACATCAGCAATCGTTATACAGAGATACGTGACGGTCTTGAGCTGAAAACGGACATCGAGTCTTACCTCGAAGAGATCAAGCAAGCTGTTCTATCCGGCGCAGGCTATGACTATACGATAAGCCGCGGCGAATACCTGAACAGCCTGCTGATAGCAGATTTCCTGGGCTTCGATTTTATAGACGCTGCAGATGTTATATTCTTTAATTCTGAAGGGAAATACCAGTCGGATAAAACACGCACTGTAATGCGTGGGCGTCTTGAGCATTCCAAAACAGCCGTTATTCCCGGCTTCTACGGAAGCATGCCAAACGGCGAAATCAAAACATTCTCACGCGGTGGCTCGGACATTACCGGCGCAATAGTTGCAAGAGCCGCAAGAGCGGACGTTTACGAGAACTGGACGGACGTTTCAGGCTTTATGATGGCAGACCCACGTATAGTCAAAGATCCAAAGCCGATAAAAAAGATATCATACAGGGAACTTCGGGAGCTTTCATATATGGGAGCATCTGTGCTGCATGAAGATGCGATATTCCCCGTGTTCAAGGCAAACATACCCATAAATATAAAGAACACCAACAAACCGGATGACGAAGGCACATTCATCGTTCCCAAAGTGCATAACGGTGAATCTGACATCATAACTGGTATAGCGGGACGTAAAGGTTTTTCTGTACTAGCTATAGAGAAAACAAATATGAACGCAGAGATTGGCTTTGGCCGCAAGGTACTGATGGCTCTGGAGAAAAACAACATGAGCTTCGAACACATGCCCTCCGGCGTCGATACACTGAGCGTCGTGCTCGCCAACAGTGAGATAACCGATAAACAACCCCAGCTTTTGGACGACGTCTACAACCTGTGCGAACCAGACTCGCTGGAAGTTTTCAAAGGTCTTGCCCTTATCGCAACTGTCGGCCGCGGAATGATACACAACATAGGTGTTGCCGCAAGATTGTTTAGTGCACTTGCTAAAAGCGGCGTCAATATACGCATGATAGACCAGGGCTCAAGCGAGATAAACATAATCGTCGGTATCGACGAATCGGATTTCGAAACGGGCATCAGGGCGATATACGAAGAGTTCTGCGGATAAAATACGATATAAAAAGAACGAGGCAGCCGCTTCGTTCTTTTTTTGTTTATAAAATCCTAAGGAATGCTTCGTTATACGGTTATAGTCACCTTTTTGAGGCCTCTCGGCGTATCGGGAGACAATCCTTTTGTCAGCGATGTATAGCAGGCAAACAGCTGAATTATCGGCGCGATATACAGCGGCGAGAGAATCTCGTGACAAACATCCGGCATTCTTATCGAATTGTCTGCCAAAGCTATAAGCTGCTCGTCGTCTGAAACTACGGTTATGTCCGCATCCACTTCTTTCAGCCTTCCTATAACTCCCTTCATCTCTTCAGAGAACCGCCCGCGGCTAAGGTAGATAAGGCATGGCGTATCTCTCTCTATCATAGCGATAGGGCCATGCATAAAGTCGGAAACACTGTATGCCTTTGCTTTTATGTAAGCGCACTCCTGCATCTTCAAAGCCGCCTCGAACGCCATGCAGTAGTCATATCCTCTGGAGAGGGTAAAGCAGCTGTCCATAAAGCGATATCTCTGCGCCGTATCCTTTATCTTCAGCTCTAGCTCCAGCACTCTTCTTATCTCATCCGGCAGGGCTTTTAAAGCTTCAGTTAAAGCCTTATCATCGGCACATGCCGCAGCTATCATTACGAGCGCAAAAAGCTGTGACGTAAACGTCTTTGTCGCTGCCACGCTTTTTTCCTGCCCTGCGCACAGGTGAACGTGAACGTCCGCTGTCTTTGCCAAAGCTGAGCTTTCCTCGTTTGTTATCGCAACGGTGTACGCACCGCTCTTCTTGGCACTTTGCTGCACGCACAGCACGTCCTTTGCTTCACCCGACTGCGAGATGCCTATCATCACGCTTCCGGAGTAGTCCACCTGTTTGCCGTATACCGTGGCTACCGAAGGCGCTGCAAGTCCGACAGGCTTGCCTGTAAGCGTCTCAAAAACGTACTTGGCGTAAATTGCCGCATGGTCACTCGTGCCCCTTGCCGCAATGAATATTGCCGAAGCCGAATTGATTTTTTCCGCCACAGCATCCAGCACACCGGCGTTGCAGCTTAGCGATTTTTCAAGCACATCGGGAGTATCAAATATCTCCTTGCGCATAAGTGTCATAAACTATCCTCCTAGTTTTTCGATGAAATCCTTATATTATATTCGTACATGTCTGCACGATATATTGCCCGTTCATAATAAAGCGGCTCGCCGCTGACGCTGTAGTATAGACTGTCTATCTTTAGCACGGGCGTGTTCCTGGTTATCTTCAATATCTCCTGCTGTCGTGCGCTGGGGTGCATAGCTGTAACTCTTGAATCCGCACTTCCTATCCTGTGAACAAAATTCTCGTTTATCAGCTTATAGAGCGAGAGCTTAAGATCTACCAACTTGAGCCCGGGACATATATGTAGCGGTATGAAGACTTCCTCCAGAGCAACGGGAATGTCGTCCGCCAGCCTTACCCTTAGCGCCCTGTACACTTTTGTCTTCACCATCAGCTTGTCCGCAATCTCCGGCTGCGGCATGGTAACGGAGAAATCGACTATCTTAGTGCTGGGCGTAAAGCCCATGCTGCGCACCGTCTCCGAAAAGCTTGCGATGTTAGACTGCTTCATCTTTCGTGCGGATACAAACGTGCCTCTGCCCTGTTCCCGATAGAGCGCACCTGCCGCAACAAGCTCTGAAAGAGCCGCCCTCACAGTCATCCTCGAAAGTCCATAGCTTTCCGCCAGTGTCCTCTCGGACGGCAGCGCATCGCCCGGTACCAGCTCTCCGTCCTGAATTTTCTTTTGTATGCTTTCCTTAATTTTTATATATGTTGGTTTCGACATAGCAAACCTCCCGAAATATTGGTCTATACCACTATAGGCATATGTATACTCTTCCCTTTACCTCCACACTTAAATCCATCTAGTGCGACTTTTGTTATATTTCGATATTCTGCATTTTTATACTGGTATATACCAATATTACCACCCTGCGTGCTTTTTGTAAATACTTTTTGTTATAAAAAAGAAGCCGTCCGGCTTCTTATAGTCTTTTGCTTCTTTTCTTGAAGAAAAGAAGAGTCCTTTATTTTTTTCCTATGTTCCTTACTATTCTATAGAAACGGAAATACACCTCTATCTGCACTAAACGAATCCATATATGAATCTTTCTTATCATTCTACCCTTAAACCTGTATGATTTTTCAATACTCTCTAATTATCATTATACATCCAGCCACTTCGCCTGTGCTGCGTTCCATCTGCTAAAAAGGTACTTTGCGATGAACGTCCTTGGCATGAGCTTCCCGAGGAACGCTAAGCAGCGGTTGACTGCGCCGGGGATGTATACGCTCTTGCCTTTCAGAACCCTGTCTATTGTCCTGTTCGCAACCTGCGGCAGGCTGACTGTGGTCGCCCTTCCCCAGAACCCTTGGGCCTCTATGCCTTTCAGTGCATGGCTGGTCGTAGGCAGACCGCCCGGGCACAGCGCAAGCACATTTACGTTCTCTCCCAGAAGCTCCTGCCTCAGCGCTATAGAGAAGTCTAGCAGAAAGCGTTTTGAAGCGGCATACGTCGCTTTAAGCGGTATCGGGTACTGCGAAGCAAGGCTGGAGACTATCACTACGCTAAATCTGTTTCCGTTGTCACGGTGCTTTAGCGCAGCGTGCGTCACTCTTAGTGTTGCCGCTATGTTGGTGTTCACAATGTTTATTATCTGCTCAAAGTCTCGCTTTATAAAACCGCCTTCGAAGTCCAGCCCCGCAACGCCCAGCAGCATGTTCAGCTTTATCCCCAGCTTCTTTATATCGTCAAACATGTCTTTCACCTGAACCTGGTCAGTAAGGTCACAGACTCTTATAGCAACATGTACATCATACTGGCGCTCCAGTCCCTGCTTTATCTCTGCAAGGCCCGCTTCGTTTATATCCGTAAGATATAGATCATAGCCGCGTGAAGCGCACTCTGCGGCGAATGCACGACCGAGTCCGCCGCTTGCTCCTGTAATCATTACTGTCATTTTACCGCCTCCGAATAATCTATACCGCAAAGCTTTTCACTAAGCCCCCATAGCCTTGCTGCATCCTGTTTGTCTACGTTACTGTGATATTTCTTTTGCTCGCACCTGTAATAATATATGCCGCTAAGGTCTTTTTCATTGCTTATATATGCATACGTCTGTGCGCTTACCGCCGGGTCGGTTCCGTGTTTACTGCGTTTGCTCCAGAACCAGCTTACTATGCCGCTCGTGCCTTTTATGCCTATGTCCGTCTTTACAAGCCCGGGGTCTACCACATAAGCTTTCACTCCGCTGCCTGCCATGCGTTTATTGAACTCTTTCGCAAAAAGAAGGTTAGCCAGTTTAGTTTGCTTGTACGCATAAAGACAACTGTAGCGCTTCTTAAACATTATGTCATTCCAGCGGATCTTCATATATTTATGCGAGTCGCTACCTGTCAATATCATCTTGCCATTTGCTTTTTCAAGCCGGGGCATCATCAGGTATGTAAGCAGGAAACCCGCTAGATGGTTCAGCGCAAACTGCGTTTCATACCCATCATTTGTCGTAGTATACCAATCCCTTACTCCGCCTGCATTGTTTATAAGCACGTCCAGCCTGCCGTCAAAGTTCTCGTCTATATACCTGCCCGTCTGCTCCGCCAGTTTCTTTATCTGAGTCTGCTGCGCAAGGTCCGCAACGAAATACTCTACAACAGCGTCTTGATACTTTTCCTCTATCTGCTTCTTTGCAGCCTCACACTTTTCTTCCGATCTTCCGACTCCTATAACAGCATATCCTTGAGCCGCCAGTGTTTTTACAACCGCCAAACCTATGCCGGATGTCGCTCCCGTAACTATTGCTGTCTTCATTTTCGTATCTCCTCTATGCTGCCGGCCATACCTTCCGGAACTTTTATAGTTATTATCAACTCATACGGTTGCTCGAACACTCCAAAGAAAGTGTTCTGCGGTGCGCTCTCCGTTATAGTCAGCACTCCGTTTTCTGTGCTTGCCTGTGCTATTTCGCCTGCTTCTATCTCTACGTCTGCCCAAAGGTTCAGCTTTATATCTATCTCGCTTTCGTCAGACTCCACGATATTTACATGAGCCTTATCTACGTTCAGCACTATTCCATTAACGTCGCTGCCTAGTGCTATAGTCTCTTCTTTGTCCCGCGATGCAAGATATCCTGTGCCAATCATCACTCCCACTACTACCGCAAGACCAACCACGCCTATTATAAAAACTATCCATAATGTTTTAGTCGATTTTTTCATATCATGTCTCCTTTTTGCTTTTCAGCAGCTTACTGCCTTTGAGGACCATCTCCTGCACCAGACTCAACGCCGCTACCATATCCAGCGCAACCGCCGCCCAAAAAACCATCTCCATCAATCTATCTTTTAGTGTTATAAGGCTCATTTGCAGTTACCCTTTTCCTGTTCATTATTTTTTGGGCAACATACGAAAGATTCCCGACAGTGAGTTTCCACAGCTTAATGCTGCCGATAAATCCTAATATACCTCCGGCAGCAAGGACTATCCCCGTGAACACCGCCAGTGCTCCGTAAAGCGCATATCCTTTAACAAACTCCACAGCAGCAAGGCTTGCAGCACCAACGCCGCCAATAGTAAAACCTACAGCTGTGCTAAAGAAAACGAGCATAACGCAAACTGCCGCAAAGTACAGCGTTGCCATTATAAGGCCGCCGCCGATCTTATAGCTGATTATCGCCCCTATCATACCTAGCGTGTCTCTGAACCCTTTAGTCTTATGCGCCTTTTGTACAGCGCCCATTGCAGCATACATCTTTGCAAGCTCTTTCGGGTCTCCAAGCTCGGCAGCTATCTGCTCCTGCGTCTTCCCGGCTTCTGCGCCGATCTCGAAGTGTTCTGCGTAGTCAGCAAGTATCTCCTGCTTTTCTTCAGAAGACATATGTTTAAGTGATTTTTCCATCTGCATTAAAAAATCATTCATCGTCGTATTCCTCCATCAGTGTGTTTACGCTGTCCGAAAAAGCCTTCCACTCTTTTTTCTGTGCCTTTTGCATCTCTATGCCTTTTTCAGTAAGCCTGTAATATTTCCTCGGCGGCCCTGAAGAGCGTTCGGACAAATACGTCTCGCACAATCCATCAAGCTTAAGTTTTCTAAGCAGCGGATAGAGCGTGCCCTCGGCTATCTCAATCGTGCTTGCCATTTTTTCTGCCAGATCATATCCGTAAGAATCTTTCTTCTTTAGCAGCGTCAGCACACATAGCTCCAGCACACCTTTTTTAAACTGTGTGTTCATCGATACTTCCTTCCTGTACATTGTCCACTACTGTATATTGTTCAGTAGCAGATATAATATAACATATACTACTGAATAATGCAATATAGTTTTTAAATTTTTTTTATTTTTTATTTTCAGCTTAATTTTGCAGAATGTGATATCATATAATCATTAATTTTGCAGAGGTGTTTTTATGAAAACAGTAGTGATAACCGGCAGCACTCGCGGCATCGGTCTTGAGATGGCAAAGGTTTTCTTATCATCCGGCTGCAAGGTAACGGTCTCCGGCAGAAGAGCAGATATACCAAACGAAACAAAAGAATCTCTTTCAGGAGCAGAAAAAGACTATATCTATATTTCCTGCAACGTGCAGAAAAAAGAGGAAATCGAAAACCTCTTGGTCAAGTCCGCAGAAAAATGGGGACGAATAGACATCTGGATAAACAATGCCGGGCAAAATGCACCGTACAAGAACATCTGGGAAACAGACAGCGAAGCTCTTAGCGCAGTTATAGACACCAACATCAAAGGGATGATAATGGGAAGCCAAGTGGCCGCAGCTCATATGATAAAACAAGGAAGCGGGCAGATATTCAACATGGAGGGGCTTGGCTCGAATGGAATGATACAAAAAAGAACCGTGCTCTACGGTATGACTAAAAGCGCACTGAGTTATTTCACCAAAGGCCTTGCGAAAGAGCTTGCAGGCAGCGGAGTCCTTGCCGGACGTCTTTCCCCCGGCATGATGCTGACAGAATTCATAACCAAAAACCCAAACGGAGAACCCTCACCCGTTCTTACCGATCCTCATTTTAAAAAAGTGTTCAACATTTTAGCAGACAAGCCGGAAACCGTAGCCGCCTATCTCGTTCCGAAAATGCTTGCCAACAAGAAGCAGGATGCCCACATCATGTGGCTTACAAACCTTAAAGCAAGTTTTAGGTTTATGAGCGCTCCATTCATAAAAAGAAAGCTGATATAAAAAAAGACACTGGTCAGCGCCTTTTTCATCTGAATCATCTGCTGAAAGCCTGCCTTGCATCAATCAGCCCTTTGTCATAAGCCCGGCGTATTATCTCATATTCATCCACCCTGCCGAAATAGAGCGCGCAGTAATTTCTCTGTATCTGCGTTCCGTTGAACAGGTAGTAGCTCATTTGGTCTCTGCCTTCCTTCGTGTCGATCAGCCCCAGCGCATAGTCAATAAACTTCGACTGTGCCAAAGTCATTTTTTTGTTCAAGTCTTTCATTATAGTATCGACTGACTCTATTGTACCCGCATCAGCCAGACAAACATAATGTCCCAAGCCTTTTTTATTATTCATGCCCTATCTGTCTTTCAGTTTTTTTATTGCCTCTTCTGTGTCGCCCACGAAAAAGATTTGCCTTCCCCTGTTGCACTCCCTTATGAAGTCCGCAAGCGCTTTGCTCTCTATATTACCAAAATCTCCGACAATTGCAAGCTTCACTCCATAGCTTGAAAACTTCTGGAGCATCTCTCCTGCAAGCCTTGTTTTTAAATCAAAGAACTCCTCCGGAAGGCTTTCTTTGTGCACCATCATGCCTTCATGCTCCGGATGATAATACTGTGCTGCAGCTATAATATCCAGCATCTGTGCAGTGTCCTTTATCACTGTGCTGTTGTCAACAGCAACCAGTGTAACGCCATCATTTGTTATTGTATTTATGTCTTTCACCCTTTCCCTTTTAAGTACTTAATTATTATCTCCGCCTCGTTGTAAATGGCATGTCCGCAGTTCTCAACCAAGATAGTCTGTGCGCTTGGCACTTGTTTATTTATCCGGTCAGCAGCTTTTGCTGCATCCATAGTCACGTCATTCTCTCCCGCCATGAACATCATATCCGCATCTATTTTCTTAAGCTGATCGTCTGAGAACACCGGCAGCCCGCCCACCATCGGATTAAATCCATCCATCATTATCCTTGTATACTCGATGACTTGCTCTGGTATGTCCTTCGTTCCGTACACATACTCCATAAACTTAAGCATGCCCTTTTCTCCTCCGCTGACCGCCGCTATCGACTTCAACACGAAAGAAAGCTTTGCGCCCACTATCCCGGAGGGAGCAATAAGCACCAGATTCCCTACTTTCTGCGGAAAAAGACTAGCATATTTGAGCGCCAACCAGCCCCCTAACGAGTTCCCGATTATTGTCGGTTTCTCCATCCCCAGCCCTTCAATGACTTCATCCAGCCAAAGCGCATACGCATCGGTCTTCATGCTGTGTCTTACAGGCTCGCTCTTGCCTGCTTCACCGACTATATCTATCGCTGCAACATGATAATCCTTCGCCAATACTGGGATGTCACCCAGCCACATTGCACTGTTGCTGACAGAGCCGTGAAGCAGGATCAGCGGCTGCTTATCCTTGCTGCCCGCTTCAACAACGTGCGTCCTGCCATAATAGGTTTCCACGAACTTCTCTTCATACTCGGCAGCCAGCCCAGCTAATAGCATATCATAGTACTCTATTATCTTCTGTCTTGCCTCTTCAGTTTTAAATATAGGTTTTGTCATATTTCTCACCTAATCGTTTATATAGCCGCCAAGCAGCGACATCATTATCTCCATGAACGCCGCCGAGCCTGAAAGCATTATCCGCAGCTTCTTATCCTGGTCCAAATACTGTGTGCTCATAGAAGTCCTGCCAAGCTCCGCAGGCTTTGTGTTCAGTGACGCTGTCAGCATGTTCGATATGTTCATAGCATCGTCTGCGCTGTAAACTTCGATATCGACAACACTTGTTACGAATATATTCCTCTTGCCCTCCTGCTTCTCTGGCAGCTGGCTTGCGCTCTCCATGAAAAGGCTCAGGTCGTGCCCGGAGATGCGCCATGCTTTGCCCACCTTTGCAGCACGCAGCTTTCCTTCCCTTATATATCTCTGTATAGTCTTTGGATGCATGTCCAGCATCTTTGATATATCTTCAACAGTATAGAACTTTTCCTGCATGATTTACTCCTTATTACTCCTATTTAGGTCATTATAAGGAACTATTAGTAATATGTCAAGTTTATTTTGCTTTATAAAGCACCACGCATTCACTTTTCCCCTTTTATCCCCGGTTACAAAATTATTACAACTTGAATCTATGCTTGAATAGTACAGTTCTATTTGATATCCTTAAGGAGCCGAATTGCATTTTTTTATTATTTTAACGGCAGGCCTCATATTATTTATATTTATTATTAAGGAGCAGTTATGCTTAAAAAGAGAATACGCTATGCTTACACGCGCACTTTTGTTAAGATTGCCCACAAACTTTCTAAGAACTGGTTCAAGATCTTAGGCAAATACGAACGTCCCACGAGCGATCAGCTCAATATGGTTTACATCCCGATAGAGAAAAAAATAGATGCCCCTTCTAATTTCATATTGCCCAAAGACATAATGTTCGAGCTTATTGACAGAGCGGCATGTACGGGAATAATCCATTCGTGCACGTGCAGGGTCGGCGCCGGGTGCAAAGACTATCCACACGATATAGCATGTGTCGTTATGGGCAGTACTGTCGAAACTCTCGACCCGAAAATCGGAAGGATAGTGACCAAAGAAGAGGCCAAAGCGCACGTCATTAAAGGGCTTGAGCTGGGGCTTTTTCCCTCCATATCACACTATTCAAGAGACGCACAGATGTACAGCCTCGATTTCGAGAAACTGCTTACTCTGTGTTTTTGCTGCGACTGCTGCTGCACGGTAAGAAACGCCGTTAGAGAGACAGACGGCCTCGAAAACTCATTCTTCTCCAACACCAACAAGCTGCCGTTCGTGCGCATAGAGCTAGACCTTAACAAGTGCACAGGCTGCAGGAAGTGCGAGAATATCTGCATGGCAAACGCAATAGTTTTTGAAAACGGCAAACCGACGCTTATCGATGACAAGTGCAAGACCTGCGGAAGATGCGCACTCATCTGCGATGCCTACACAGTGAACTATGAAACTGACGACCTTAATAAAATAATAGACGAGATGCACATAACGAGCAAATACGACTCGTAGGAGAAAACTATGCACGAGAGCGCACTCGTATACAAAATACTCGACACTATATCACCCAGCATTAAGCCGGAGCACACGCTTCGCATTATCAGCCTAGAGGTGGGCGAGTTTTCATGCGTCAACACAAGCACGCTCGTGCAGCTCTTCGACATAGCAAAGAAACGCACATTTGCGGAAAACAGCGAGCTTAAACTGAGCATAGTTAAAGAGAACTTCGACATAAACATCAAATCGATAGAGGTATCATGATGAAGATACAGATAAACAAAGACGCTTATGCAGCGGAAAAAAAGATGAGCGAGATAAACCGTGACACGTTCAAAGACTTCGACCTGCCCGTCATAAACATGATAGGCTCTCCCGGCTGCGGCAAGACGACGCTGCTTGAAGCCACACTCGAATACATGAATGCACACGGCAAACGCGTCGGCATAATCGAAGGCGACGTGCAGACGAGCATAGACAGCGACCGCCTCAAAAAATACGGTACGCCCATAGAGCTTATAAACACCAACGGCGGCTGCCACCTCTCTCCAGAAGACATCCGTGAAGCCGCAGAGAAGCTGCCTCTTTCCGAGCTCGATCTTCTAATCATAGAAAACGTAGGCAATCTCGTTTGCCCCGCCGCTTTCGACCTCGGCGAAGGCATGAAGCTTGCAGTTCTCTCCACGCCGGAGGGCGACGAAAAGCCACTTAAATACCCTGCGCTGTTCAAAAAAGCGGGCCTTGCCGTGATAACCAAAGCGGAGCTTGCCGGCATATGTCATTTCGATATGGAAAAAGCCATAGAGAATATAAAGACCGTCAGCCCGGACACGAAAGTCATCCCGCTGTCCGTTTTCGAGCGGCAGGGCATGGACGAGTACTTTGAGTTTTTGATGGGGTTGTGTTAGGGAGAATAGTCAATAACTTAGCTAATATAGTTATTATACAGCTTTAGAAGCTGAACGCTTATTATCATTTCTACAATCAATTAAAATTATCCAGTTGTCTAATTCTTTATCATAACCAACATCTTTTAATATTTTTAATGTTTTTTTCTTTTCATCCGCTGTAAAATAGAATATAACTACTATACGCTTTTTCGTTTCATTTGCTTTCTCGTAAACTTCTGTTTGTTTAAAAACATGTTTCAGTCTTGCATTACTTGCAAGTTTAAATTCTATTATACATTTATCAGCTCTTCCAAATGAAACAATAGTATCAGCTGCACCTCTGCCATTGTTAACCTCAAAGTTAACATCATACCTGGTGTTTTCCCACGCTAGTTTAAAGAACCTTTGCAAGTCATTTTCTGTTGAAATTCTTTCACCCTTCAAGTACAAATTTTTATAGCCATCGCAATCTTCAATTATATGTTTAAAAAATATTATTTTCTTTTTTGATTCTTCAAATGAATTGTTTTTTTGTATGTAATTTGGATAGATTTCTTTAAATCTATCTACAAGTCTCTTTGAGTTATATATGAACAAGCTTGTGGTGTCTTTGACTTCATTAGTACATTGTCTTCTAATCTCAACTTGCTTTTTCTCTTTTAATAGTATGTAATAATCATACAATTCCAAGTGCTGATGTGTTAATTCCTCGAAGGCATCCTTTTCAATTTTCCTTATTTGTGATTCTCTAACCTGCTTTTTCGCCTTTTTTTGCTGCAATTCATATTCCCTAACGGCCTTATTAATATAATTGTTAACCATTGCTCTTAATGAACCATTTGAAATTGATTCTCTTATCTGAATATCATTATTTAAAAAATCATCTCTATTAATTGAAGGTTCTTTTTTTCGCAACAAATCAACTGGGGTTAAAAGCACGTATTCTGTTTCCCCTTTCTCATTTTCTATGTAAGGCAAATTATAATATTTACTAACAAACGTTTCTGTCTTGTAATTAAAATATGCTTTATCTACAGGTATTTGCTTCAAATATTTTTGATCTATATTTTTTTCTGCAAACTCCTGAGTATATTCAAGTAGATATTCTTTAATCAAATTAACAGTTAAATCACTAATTTTATCTCTACCATTTCCTTCTTGAATAAGCATGATTTTCTCAATATGTTTACCTTTTGAGATTCCGTGATTATTCAGTACAAAAGAAATATTATCATATAAATGATTTGCAAAATCTTTGCCTAATGCCCTGCCTTTATTTCCTTCAATACAATAACCTAGCCAGTTTTGACTAACTTCATGAAATGTAAACCAATACATTACTTCGTGTATCTCTAAGCTTGATTTAGATTTTTCTGACAAGAAATAAAAATACTTGATTATTTCTTTATGAAGGTTCTTATAATTAGGGTTGGAACTATTAAAAATTAACAACGGATCTATAAATAAGGGGATATCACATACAAGAGATATGTTATATGCTCCAAATTCAACCATTTTCCCAGGTTCAACTTCAAATCTCTCTGAAAATAACATAGGTACATTCTATCCTTTATATTAATTTTTTATATTATATCATATATCCTCCACATTCTTCAATCTCAACCAAAAAACGGATGCCCCTCAGCACCCGTCCTTATCATCCTATATTTCCTACACCCTTACAGCCTTTATCCCTTTAAGCCTGCAGTAGTCTTCTATCTCTGCCGATACGTCTCCATAGCATATCGCATAGTGCTGTCCGGAATAGTTTTTGACGAGGTCAGCTACGTCGCCGTCGAGCTCAACATCCAGCGCCGGCATATATCCCTGCCGCTTTTGCGTGGGCAGCCCCTGCCCGGTGAAATACACTATGTGATAGCCGCCGATGTCTTCAACGAGGCGCATCACGGTGACACGCTCCGGCCGCAGCACAAAGCTGTTCTGTATCCCTTTGAAGCCGGGGTGCGGCATAAAGTTGCTTATCTGCTGATCCTGTCCCATAGAGAACGGTATGAACCCGCATGAAGATAACTTTACTGTGTTGCCTTCGTGGTTCATAGAGTCGCCGTAAGTTACGACCTTGCCGGATAACAGATGCAGTATCATCATAGACACTGTGTTCATCATATCGCCCTCGCACGAGCCTACCACGCCCATGTCTGAAAGCGCCGAGACAGGCACGCACGCAACCATGCCGTACTCCTTACTAAACTCGTACTGGCATTTCACGTTCATGGCGCTAAGGCCCTGCTTGTCGCAGATGTCTTTCAGCGCATAGGTAAGCCTTGCCGCTGTTTCAAGGTTTTCTTTAGACACTTCATCGAGTATTTTTGCTCTGGCACTCAGCCACTCTATCGTTTCGTCAACGTTCTTCTGTTCTACCGCTTCGGCTTTGTTTATAACAGTGTATGAGTCCATCTGAACTACTTCCGGGCCCACCTTTGCTCTTAGCAGCACGTGGTCGAAAGTTCCTGTATATATGCTCATTGAAGTGTAGCCCACTAAGCCGATGCGTGTGCGCTTCATCCTGGCTTCCGCCTGCGCTGCCCTGCAGAAAGACGCTACGCTGTCGAGCGTATCACCGTCGTCACAGCCGCCAAGGACAGCTTTATACTTATACCCCACTCTGTCCATAACGCCTTTGAACATCGCAAAAGAAACGTATGAGCCTGTGCTCTCCAGTCGCCCCTGCACTTCAAACATCCCAAAACCCCAAAGGCACATGGGCAGGTGCTCTACTTCACGTACGACGGACATGGCGTTTGGGCACTCTATCCACGTACCCATGAAAAGTATCACGCCGTCTACGCCCTCTCTGGCGAGTTTCTTTCCGGCTGCTTCCGAGTTTATATAGTTAGTCACCGGTTCTTCGATGGCAAAAACGTCCACGCCTTTTTTCCTAAGGCCGTCTGCGGCAAGCTTTGCCATGTTAATAGCATTGTCGTCTACGTAATCTTCGTGGCACACGTTCACAAAACCTATCATGATAAACCTCTTTTCAATTGTGAGTAGTAAGAATTCATTTATAAACTGGTTTTAATGTCAATTCTCATTATAATACCCCCTATTCGCAAGAGCAAGCCATTAGTGTAATGTGCGTTGATTTGCGTAAAGTTTCTCTGGTTTTTATAATCTTTTGAATATGCCTGCCCCGGGCATAGTTTTCTTGACATAAAAACTTAATCTGGTTAAGATATATTACGAAGCTGAAAATAAATAAAAGTTACTATTAGGAGTGCATTTTTTGAATAAACCTACTCTCGTTGTAATGGCTGCCGGACTAGGCAGCAGATACGGAAAGCTAAAGCAGCTCGACCCCGTAGACAAACACGGACACATGATAACGGACTATTCGGTATACGACGCATATCTTGCAGGCTTTCGCAAAGTAGTTTTCGTGATAAAAAAAGAAAACAAGCAGGCTTTCGATGATAAAGTAGGCAGCCGGATACGCTCTTTTATGGACGTAGAATACGCTTTTCAGGAGCTAGGTGATGTTCCTGACGGTTTCAGCGTTCCCGAAGGAAGGACAAAACCGTGGGGCACGGCACACGCCGCAATGAGCGCAAGGGGCTTTGTTGACGGTCCGTTCGCCGTCATAAATGCAGACGACTATTACGGCCAGAGCGCCTTTGCAGCTATATACGACTTTCTTGTTTCAGACAAAAAAGCCAACGAGCACGCCATGGTCGGCTACCGCATAGAGAACTGTCTTTCAGAAAGCGGCAGCGTTTCACGGGGCATCTGCGAAACGGACGATAAGCTAAACCTTCTGCGGATAGTAGAGCGCACAAAGATAGAGCGCTGCGGCAGCGGTGCAGTCTACACAGAAGATGATAAACAGACTTTCATTCCTGCCGGCACTTTTGCATCGCTAAACCTTTGGGGCTTTTCGCACTCGATGATGGACGAGATAGAAAAAGAGTTTTCGCTCTTCCTTGGGAGCTTGCCCGATAAAGACCCGCTTAAGGCCGAGTTCTATCTGCCCTTTGTACCGGGCAGGCTTATAGAGCAGGGCAAAGCCAGCGTAAAGGTGCTGACAACCGAAGAAAAGTGGTACGGTGTCACATATAAGCAGGACATGAATATAGTTAAGGACGCTCTTGCCGGTATGACGAAAAGCGGCAAGTATCCCGAAAAGCTTTGGGAGGGTTGAATTTGTTAAAGCTAGCAAGGAATTTTAAAATAAACGGAGAGCCCGTTTTCTATGAGGAGTTCGGCAACGGACACATAAACGTCACATACAGGCTGGTGTGCGACAGCGGACATGAATATATAATTCAGAAGCTTAACACCAACACATTTAAAAACCCGACTCTATTGATGGAAAACCTCGCCGGTATAACAAATCATCTTCGCAGTAAGATAGACAGCAGCAGAGAGGTGCTCTCTCTGGTGCCTTCAGTTAGCGGACACTCTCATGTTATAGCAGAAGACGGAAGCTTCTGGCGTGTGTTCGAGTTCGTAAAAGACAGCCTTTGCCTTCAGCAACCTGAATCCCCTGAAGATTTTTATGAGAGCGCAGTCGCATTAGGACGGTTCCAAAACCTGCTTATAGACTTCCCGACTCATACTCTTGGCGAAACTATACCGGACTTTCACAATACAGTTAAAAGATATGCAGATTTTAAAAAAGCAATAGAGCAAGACGTTTGCGGAAGAGCAGCAGACGTGCAGGACGATATAAATTTCGTTCTTGAAAGAGAAAGCTTTGCATCAACGTTCACCAGCCTTGTCGAGGCCGGAGAGCTTCCTCTTCGCGTTACCCACAACGACGCAAAACTAAACAACGTACTCTTCGATAAACACACAAGAAAAGGTCTTTGTGTAATAGACCTGGATACTGTCATGCCGGGCGTTGTTATGAATGACTTCGGAGACGCTATTCGTTTTGGCGCAAGCACGGCAGCAGAAGATGAAAAAGACCTCTCAAAGGTGGAGATGAGCCTCGAGCTCTATGCAGCTTTCGTCAAAGGCTTCCTTGAAACCTGCGGCAGCCATCTAACTCCGCTTGAGATAGAGCTTCTTCCGGCGGGCGCAAAGATGATGACACTGGAGTGCGGTATGCGCTTTTTGGCAGATCACCTCGAAGGCGACACCTATTTTAAGATACATTATCCGGGCCAGAACCTTTACAGATTCCGTACTCACAGAAAGCTCGTTTCAGACATGGAAGCAAAGTGGGACCAGATGGTAAGGATAGTCGAAGAGGAGAACCGCAAATGAACGTATACGGTATAAATGTCAAAGTCAAAAACTTACCTGTTCTGGACAAACATTTCATACCCATAGGCAAGTTCAACGAAGCTTTTATTAAAACAGCAAAAAAGCCGGTCAGCATCGCAGTTGAGAGAAACGATGGGCTGACTACCCGCTATGATACTTTCATACACGGCACACCCGAAATGCGCAAAGCCGACATATACTATATGGACAGACTCGTTAAAACTGTTCTTTGGCAAAAGGGCGGCTTCAAGATATATGTAAGCGGCAGCAAAACGATTTACGATCACTTAAAAAAAGCGTATGCACAAGACGGCAGCAGGCAGTTCGATGCGCATGTGATGTCTCTTTCATACGGCAGCGGTTTTGAGGTTATATGTACCGATGACCTGCCAAAAGAGCATGAGGCTTCCGAACCGATAGGACGGCATCTGAACGGATGCAGGATAGGCTTCGATGCAGGCGGCAGTGACCGTAAAGTTTCCGCCGTTATAGACGGCAAGCCCGTATACAGCGAAGAGGTAGTCTGGCACCCAAAGACCACAGCAGACCCCGAATATCATTTTTCCGAAATAGTAAGTGCATATAAAACTGCGGCAGAGCATATGCCAAGGGTAGATGCCATAGGCGTGTCTTCCGCAGGCATATTCATAAACGACATGGCAATGCACGCTTCACTTTTCATGAGTGTTCCAAGAGAGCTCTGGGATGAAAAGGTCAAAGATATATACATAAGAGCGGCAAAGCGGATCGGCGTAGACAAAGTGACTGTAGCAAACGACGGCGACGTCACAGCGCTTGCCGGTGCGATGAGCCTTGGAACGAACAACATACTCGGAATAGCCATGGGTACTGCCGAGGCGGCGGGCTTTGTCAATAAGGACGGAAACATCACAGGCTGGCTTAACGAGCTTGCCTTTGTTCCGGTAGATGCAAGCCCGGACGCTATGCGTGACGAATGGTCAGGCGACATCGGCTGCGGCGTAAAATATTTCTCGCAGGATTCTGTCATTAAGCTCGCAGAGTATGGCGGATACGAGTTCGATGAAGCCCTGACTCCTGCCGAAAAGCTAAAGGTAGTCCAGAAAATGCTTGCCGAAGGAAACCGTCTTGCACAAGATGTTTATTCTTCTATAGGTGTATATCTTGGCCACTCTGCCGCTTTCTATCACAGCCTTTACGGCTTTGAGCATGTACTGCTTCTTGGGCGCGTGATGTCCGGCAAAGGCGGTGATATAATCCTTCGCATAGCAAAAGAAGTGCTTGCAGACGAATATCCAGATGTATCACAAAAAGTATGCCTGGCTCTTCCTGATGAAAAGTTCAGAAGGGTCGGTCAAAGCGTGGCGGCGGCAAGCCTGCCTAAGATATAGGAAACGATTATGATAATTAAAAACGCGGATGTTTTCACAGGCGGTTCATTTAGAAAGACAGATATCGAATTCACCGAAACAATAACTGCAGTTGGAAAGACAAATAAAAATGCAGACATAGATGCTCAGGGGTTATACGTCATCCCCGGTCTTGTAGAGTTACACTCGCACGGCGCAGTCGATGAAGATTTCAGCGATGGCAGCAGCAAAGGCGTAGAGAAACTAGCTGCGTTTTACGCTTCGAACGGTATAACCTCATTCTGCGCAACTACGATGACACTGCCCGAAAAAGAGCTCGCAGATGCGGTGCACGTAATTCGTGATTTTAGCAGAAACAGCAGCCAGGCAAAATGCGCAGGCATACACCTTGAAGGCCCGTTCTTTTCTTACGGAAGGCGTGGTGCACAGGCGCCGGAGCATTTGAAAAACCCTGACGTACCCCTTTTTGACAGGCTATATGAAGAATCCGGCGAAATCGTTAAAATAGTAAGCGTAGCGCCGGAGCTTAGCGGCAGCGAGGATTTCATAAAACATGCATCCAATATCTGCACAGTAGCATTAGGACACACTGAAGCGGACTACGACAAAGCTATGCAGGCTTTCAAAAACGGAGCAAGCCACGTTACCCATCTTTTTAACTGCATGAACCCGTTCCTGCACAGAGCGCCCGGAGTAGTTGGGGCCGCTTTCGACAGCGGCGCTACCATAGAGTTGATAAGCGACGGCATCCATCTTCACCCCAGCATGATTCGCTCTATGTTCACCATGTTCAAAGGCAGAGCGATACCTATAAGCGATTCAGTACGATGTGCAGGCATGCCTGACGGGGAATATACCCTGGGCGGCCAGAAAGTGTTCGTGAAAGATTCAAAATCTACCCTTGCCGACGGTACTATAGCCGGAAGCAGCATAAACCTTATGGCTGCGCTTAAAAACATCGTCAGTTTCGGGATACCGCTTGAAGAAGCAGTAATCTCCGTCACACAGCGCCCGGCAGAGGTTATAGGGATGCAGGATCGCATCGGCTCAATAGAGACCGGCAAGTGTGCCGATTTCGTTATTCTAGACAAAGAACTTAATATCAAAGAAGTAATAATAGACGGAACTCCAATAAAATAAAAACCCCTTGCGGAGGCTTTAAAATGCTCTCTAAAATATTTACACTTGCAGGCAGTGTCCCGATGATAGGCTTCGGCATCTGGCATTTTTTCGTTCCAAGAATCTGGAGCTGGTATTCCTATATCAAACCGGAAGCGACCGAGCTTGTTGCCGCTGTACGGGCAGTCAACTTCTTCTTTTCTCTCAGCCTGGTGCTTATCGGCGCAGCAAACATAATATTTGCTTTTTCCGGCCAGCGCTTTGCGCTTACAGTAATGCTGGCTATCTCATGTATACTATGGGCGGCACGCATAGTGATGCAGCTAATCTTCCCCCAGGGCAGTACAAACCCTGCCCTTCAGTATGGTATGCTTGCCGCTTTCATAATAATCTTTAGCTTTTTTGCAGCTTCGCTGGTTCTGACGGCGTTTCATGCGTAAAAGCTTTTTATTCTTCCTCTATGCTGTCTATCGTCACGTTCTCTTTCAATATGTATCCGACAAGATCTTCCCTTGCTTTGTCAGGACGCTCTTCTAGCAAAAACAAACTTCCCTTATATTTTCTTAGCAGCCATAAGTAGAAAAAGTCTGAAGCGCTGACTGCAACAGCCAGTGCGCTCCCGAGCACGTAAACTATATTACCTGCTACTAGGCCGTATACGAACAGCGGTACAAACACCACAAAAAACGGTAACAGCAGTGAAACACGTACTCTTCTCAAACTTATAGGAACTTTGCTTATGCAGAACACTGTCCCCTGTTTTACTATTACACCAAACGACAAGTTCTTTAATGCAATGCCGCTAAATGCCCAGAATACAAGCCCCCGCAGAAGCTCGTGTACTAAAAGATATAACGCATAGCCAACTATCAGTATCACAAAACTCCATACTGTTACAGGGAAACACATCGGTGGATGTATCCACCTTATCGCAAAGAAACCAAGTACCGTCACCAGTATAAAAAGAGCTATCGCAATTACATTGGACCAAAGCAGAGGTTTTTTATTTTTTTCTTTATCTTTGCCTAATTCATCTGTTACTTCAAAATTCCTGCCGCCGAATTCTACTTTCTGCGAAATTTCATATTCCATAAATATCTCCTTTATTAGACCCCTATTATACATCATAATCACATTAAAATAAACACTGGTTTATTCCCGTTATAAGAGGATTTTTGGCAAAAATCTGCCTTTTGTAGAAAAATTCCGCTAATTTGCTCAAACGCATTGACTTGCACTTATCTTAGTAGTATTCTATGAACTAGTTAAGATGTTACAAAAGCAAGTCGACTATCACATCAATTCAAATGAACAGGAGTTTTTAACAATGGCAGAAAAGAAAAAAGAGTTCAAACTGGCTATGCTGGGCATGGTTGAAGGAAACGGGCATCCTTATTCCTGGTCAGCAATCATCAACGGCGGATACGACCCCGAAGAGCTTAGCAAATGCCCATATGCAACGATCTCTAATTATCTTAGCGGACAGCCAAAAGAAAACCTTGGCATAGAAGGCGCAAAAGTCACACACATCTGGACTGACGACCCGGCAGATGCCGTATCAGTTGCAAAGACATCTCTAATCGACAACGTTATGGAAAAGGCAACTGATTGTATCGGAGAAGTAGATGCCGTAGTCATTTCAACAGATAAAGGCTTTGAGCACGTAGAGAGAGCCCGCCCGTTTGTAGAAGCAGGTCTTCCTTTATTCATAGACAAGCCTATGGTAGACAACGAAGAAGACCTCATAACGTTTGTTAATTGGATAAAAGACGGAGCAAAGATACTCTCTTCCAGCGCTATGCGCTATTCAAAAGCGTTTAAACCATATCACAGAAACATACATGAGATCGGCGAGCTGCGGTTTGGCGTCGTCCCGATGGCAAAGAAATGGGAGACATACGGCATCCACGCAGCAGAAGCTATCTATCCGATAGTAGGCCCCGGCTTCGTTTCCGTAAGAAACACCGGCACATATGAGCGGAACGTAGTCCATCTAAAACACGAATGCGGAGCCGATATCGTCATACCGACAACTAAAGACATGTTCGGAGCGTTTGGCAACATGATGCTGGTCGGAACAAAAGACACGCTTATCTTAAACAGCAAAGACACGTTTACTACGTTTAAATCACAGCTCGAGGCTTACGTAGACTTCCTGCATACCGACGTTCGCCCCTTCCCGTTAGATGAAACTATCGAGCTGATGAAAATAATAATCGCTGGCATTAAAAGCCGTGAAGAAGGCGGCAAAGAAATATTCCTCAAAGACGTTGCACCAAGCGTTTAGTTACTCTACCGGGAAACTTGTGTAATAACAGGTCACTCTGGTGAAAATAAAAGCCAACTATATAAAAGTCAAGTAGAAATTGGCGAATAAATAGTTGCACGACAAAAAGAGGTGAAAACCTCGGAAGAACCTTGAAAAATTAATATGGTTAAAGATTAATTTTGAGGAACGAAGGTGTTGTTGTATTTAAGAATCGAAAAGACGACTCGGACTAGTTTCTTTGAAACATGACCAAGGGCGACAAGATGATGCTTTCCCTCCTTGCGTTTTCTGGCGTAATAATCGGCAAAAGTGCTGTCATTATGAATAATAAGTGATGCAGAAGTATGAAAAGCCCATCTCAAATATGATGATCCACGCTTGGATATATTAAGCTTGTTTGCGTCATAGTTCCCTGACTGGTAGACGCCGGGATCAAGACCGGCGAATGCAAGCAGCTTGTCCGGAGATTTGAAGCGTAAAAAGTCGCCGATTTCCCCGATGATGATGGCGCCTGTCACATAGCTGATACCTGGGACAGATAAAATGACAGAGCAATGTACATCCATGATTTTGCGGATTTCAGCTTCGTAAGTTTTGATGTGCTTGCGCAAAGTACGAATCATTTCTACACAGAGCTTAATCTGGATGGCGTAGAGTTCGTCTTTGTCACCGATTGTGGTCTTGGACAGCTTCTTGATTAAAGTAGCAGTATGCAGCCCATGGCGGCCATTCGAGTGTTTTCTAATTGTGTTTGTCAGACCGTCGATTCTTGCCTTAGCGATATTCGCCGGAATGCCGTATTTCTGTAGTATCTCAAGCGAAACATTGATATGAAGCTTTGAAAATACTGACAAATACTCGGGAAACACCGTTGTAATTAGAACATGCAGCTCCTGCTTATGCTTGGTCAATTGCTTAACCAGAGAAATCCTGCGCCTTGATAATGATTTTAGAGAACGGCTGTGGTATGATGCAAGGGTATAGGGTTTGAACTCTTGGTTTCGCATGAGAAACATACAAATGGACTTGGCATCAATTGTATCGGTTTTTGTTTTACGAACAGACGATGCCTTACGCTCCATATTGGTGAGCAGTGGGTTTATCAGCATGGTGTCGAAGCCATTACCGACAAGGTAGTGCAGGATATTATGGCTGTAATGCCCAGTGGATTCAAGCCCTATACGCACATTATCGTCACCTAGCTTATTAATTAAATCACAAATGAGCGTTTTCAATTCTTCGAATCCTTTGCTGTCATTGTTAATAGTAAGATACTGTTCCGATTGCAAGTTTGCGTTGCTGACGATGTAACAGTCGTGTTTTTTACTTGCTGCATCAATGCCTACATAAATCATATTCATACCCCTAAAGTGAATTTGATAAATTGTAGCGAACGCCAGCAAATAATAATCACATGTAACCTAGTTCTTTATAACCTGTCATGATCAATCGATCTGCAGTAACCAACTCATAACCATATTAATTATTATTGTAGCTATATCCTTTTCGAACCAGTCTTTAAAAAGCTGTAGGAGAAAAATAATAGTCTACAATTTATCAAGCAGATTATACTACATCAGGCTTATAGGTTAGCCTATGAATATAACCTAAATACAATATACTAGGAGAATATATTATGAACAGCAGAGAAAGGGTAATGGCTGCCTTAAAAAGAGAAAAAACAGACAGACCGCCGACTTCTCTAAGATGCACACCGGAAGTCTGGGCTGCGCTTCAAAAACATTTTGGAGTAGACACCAGAGAAGATGTAATGGACGAGCTCGGTATCGATTTAAGATGGGTCTACCTTCCATATATCGGTCCGAAAGAGCGCTCCACCCCTCCCTTAGGCGGAAACGGCGTCGATTACTGGGGAACAGAATGGGTCGAAGCAAAGAACGAATACAACACCTACTACGACATACACAAACCTGCTCTTGCAAACGCTCAGAGCGTGGACGAGGTGATGGAGCACGAATGGCCCAGCCTCGACTGGTGGGACTACAGCGCAATACCAAAGGCGATAAAAGCTCATTCAAAAAAAGATGAACGTGCAATATTGTTTCTTGCAGGCGGTTCTTTTGAGACGCCGTGGTATATCCGTGGGATGGAACAATTCCTTATGGACCTTTATATAGACCCGGATATAGCCAACGCAATATGCACCAAGGTAACAGATTACTATAAAGCACGTGCGATGCGTGTTCTTGAAGCCGCTGACGGCAGGATCGATATAATCGGTTCAGGCGGAGACATAGGCGGCGAAGAAGGAATGATGATAAGTCCGGATACCTGGAGAGAGCATATAAAACCGCATTCCAGAGAGCTTATCAGCACATTCAAGAAAATGGGCCTTGGTACCTTCTATCATTCCTGCGGGTCTCTTGTTCCTGTAATTGACGACCTTATCGAAATCGGCCTCGATGTTCTTGATCCTATTCAGGTTTCTGCAAAGGGGATGCAGCCCGAGCCGCTTTTCGAGCAGTTCGGCAGCCGTCTTTCTTTCCACGGAGCCATCGATGAAGTGCACCTGTTGCCGCACGCAAAGCCGGACGAAGTATACAAGGAAACGCAGCGCATCATAAGCGTGCTTGGCGCAAACTACGGCTACATAGTTGCCCCGTCACACCAGGTTCAGGGAGACACGACCGTAGAAAACGTGCTTGCAATATATAAAGCTGCTCAAGACTATAAGTATTAATATACTTTCTTCATCTCTCCGCCAGATAATAATCTTTAGCGGAGAGCCTCGCAAAAGGACCGGCAGCCATAAAAAGCAGCCGGCCTTTTTGCGTAAAATCATTGGGCTGGCAGCAGCTTATACAAGAGATTCTATTCAAACAACATAGGCAACTTTTGTATAAACAAGGGTTGACATATACGGTGTTGATAAAGTATACTTTATGCTAAGTTCATAAGAAGTACATTTCTTTTGGAGCACAGGCTCCTATAAAGATGAGTTGAGATGAGATGAGATGTTTTTTTTATGGATAAAAACATAGAATAGAGGAGATTAGAAAGATGAGCAAACAAGTTCCCAACAAAACCTATTTATCAGAAGACGAGCTACCAAAACAATATTATAATGTTGCAGCAGACATGCCTCATAAAATACGGCCTTATTTGCATCCGGCTACTTTACAGCCTGTCGGACCTGAAGATCTAGCGCCGCTTTTCCCTATGGCGCTTATAGAACAGGAGATGGCAACAGACCGCTATATCGACATCCCAAAAGAAGTACAGGAAATTTACGCTACTATGCGTCCAAGCCCTCTTGTTAGAGCATACAGGCTTGAAAAAGCGCTTGGCACACCGGCGAAGATCTATTATAAGTATGAGGGCACGAATCCGTCCGGCAGCCACAAGCTGAACACTGCGATACCTCAGGCTTTCTATAACAAAGCTGAAGGTATCAAGCGTATATCCACAGAGACCGGTGCAGGCCAGTGGGGCACTGCTCTTTCAATAGCATGCGCTATGTACGATATCGAATGCGCAGTATACATGGTGCGTGTCTCATATGACCAGAAACCATACAGAAAAACACTTATACAGACATACGGAGCAGATATCTATGCCAGCCCGTCCACCAGGACCAACGCAGGGCGTGCTATCTTGGAAAAAGACCCGAATTCACTGGGCAGCCTCGGCATAGCGATATCTGAAGCGGTTGAAGACGCAGCAACCCGTGACGATACACACTATTCACTGGGCAGCGTTTTAAATCACGTTATACTTCACCAGTCCATCATCGGTCTGGAAGCAAAGAAGCAATTCGACAAAGTAGACGACTATCCGGATATCGTCATCGGCTGTAACGGCGGCGGTTCCAACTTCTCAGGCTGCGCTTTCCCGTTTGTTCACGACAAGATAGTAAATGGCGCTGATATTGAGTTCATCGCTGTTGAGCCTGCTGCATGTCCTAAGCTTACAAAGGGTCTTTTCGCCTACGATTTCGGCGACACTGCAGGCATGGCTCCTGTCACGCATATGTACTCACTCGGACACAACTTCATACCGGCAGGCATACACGCTGGCGGTCTGAGATATCACGGCGACAGCCCGCTGTTGTCTCAGTTATACGACGACGGCATCATAGGTGCGCAGGCTGTACACCAGACGGAAGTCTTCAAGGCAGCCGTACAGTTTGCAAGAACGGAAGGCATACTTCCTGCACCGGAATCATCGCACGCCATACTCGTAGCGATGCAGAAAGCGCTTGAGTGCAAGGAATCGGGCGAAGCAAAGACTATATTCTTCAACCTTTCCGGCCATGGCGATTTTGATCTCTCGGCATACGAAGCATATCTCTCCGGCAATATGCAGGATTTCGAATATACCGACGAGATGCTAAAGGCAGGCCTTGCAACGCTGCCGAATATACCTGTTCAATAATACTACTTTTTCATAGAGCGGCCGTTCTCAAAGCTGAGGGCGGTCGTCTTTTTTTATCATAAACAAACATATTTCATTATAAATTCAATAAAAACAATGAGCGCCCGTTATAGAACAAGCGCTCATCACATTTTTCGTTAAAATCGTTTCTTTTTACTCTTCCGGCCCAAAAGCCCTCTTTTCGAACGCTTTATACTGTCCATACTTTTCTTCGTAATAGCTTCTGCGCTGCTCGTTCGGTTCATATATCCTTGCGATGGATACTTTGCTTGAGGCTTCCTGCTCATCTTTGTATACTCCGCTGCCAAGCCCTGCCAGCATTGCAGCGCCGGAGCATGCCACTTCATGAGACCGCAGCGTCTTCACACGGCTGTTTGTAACGTCGGCGATGATCTCGCACCATGCGCTGGACATTGCTCCGCCTCCGAACACCCGCAGTTCCTTTGTTCCTTCCATTACTTCAAGGTTCTCTTCTATCTGCATGGCTATGCCTTCAAACAACGCACGCACAAAATCCTGCCTCGATGTGTTAAGGTGTATTCCTGTGAAGGTACCTGTAGAATCATACTTCATGTTCGGTGTTCCGTTGCCTACAAAGTGAGGATAGAAACTAAGCTCTGTCTTGTAGTCTCCCGCCTCTTCCACGATAGCGCTCATCTGCTCATATGAATAATCTTCAAAGAACGTTTCTTTCAGCCATCGCATACAGGCTGCCGCTGTGCTCAGCACCCCTTCTGTAAACCAAGTCTTCTCAAAAAGGAAAGAGAAGCTGGGTATCCTCATCTGCTCGTCTTTATGCGGAACTCTCCAGCGCTTGCCGATAGCCGTTGCTGTGCCAAGCGAGATCGTCGCTATACCGTCGGTTATGCCTGCACCGAAAGAAGCGCACTTCTGGTCCTGCCCGCCGACGCACACCTTCACGTCATCCGGCAGCCCAATCTCCTGCGCTACGCTTTTGAGTACAGTGCCCACAGCTTTTGCGCTGAAGCTGAGCGTTGGTAGCTTTTCTTTGTCTATACCGAATGTATCTATTATCTCATCGTTCCAGGTCTGTTCGTTAATGTCATACAGCATCGTCCCTGCCGCCATTGTATGATCTGTTACAGGCTCGCCGCACAGCTTTGCAATAACGAAATCGTGCGGCAGCAGAAGCTTATATGCCTTATCGTAGTTTTCCGGCTCGTTCTCTTTCAGCCACATTATCTTTGGCAGAGTATAAAAAGACTTTGTACTTTTGCCCGTTATGTCATACATCTGTTTCTCGCTGAACTTTGCCTGTATCTGTGCTATCTGCTTGTCCGCCCTGTTATCCAGCCAGGAAAAACCGTTCCTCAGCGGCACAAAGTTCTTGTCCACCGGAACCACAGCTATGCCTTGCGAGCTCACGCTTATGCCACGCACCTGTCCTTTTCCCTTTATCTGCGCCAGCGCTTCTTTGAGCGTATCCACGGTAAGCTGCCACCAAAGGTTAGCATCCTGCTCTATCTCCTTGCTGGAAATGTTGATTAGCGGGTATGTTTTATAGCTTTTCCCAAGCTCATTTAGCTGTGTATCATACACCATGCTGCGTATGCCCATTGTCCCGAGATCTATTCCTACAAGTAAATCCTGCATCTGCTTTTCTCCTAAACTCGTTTATCTTATTATTTCGCCGCCCAGAAGCACATGCTCCGGGTTTATCATATCGTCAACTATCACAAGATCTGCACGCTTGCCCTTTTCAATGCTGCCTACCTCACCGTCCATACCAAGCAGCTTAGCAGGGTTATACGCCCCGAACCTGAACACATCGCATATTCCTGCTCCTGTGTGTTTCATCATGTTCTGGCATGCCTGCGCTAATGTCAATGAGCTTCCGCACAAGTCGCCGTTGTCGTCAAACCGCAGATCCGGCGCGTCGCTTTTTCCTGCGTTACCAAACTCAGTAGCATCAGAAATAAGTATTATTCTGTTCTTACCCTTATATTTGAGAGCAAGGCGAATGTTATATTTATTTACGTGTACAGCTTTTGAATCAACTATCAGCTCCGCATATATATCGTCACACAGCCCGACTGCTTCGTCAACGCCCGCTCCTTTTACGCCCAGCAGCTCAGATACTGCGCCTGTTGCGTTCATATGGTGAGTCTGAAGCTTAAGCCCATGAGGCAGAAGTGCATAGACCTGTTCCGGCGTTGCTTCTGTGTGCGATGCCGCAAATATCGTCCCCGGCTGCTTTGCGTCTTCAATAAACTGCTCTATCCCAGGCTTTTCGGGCGAAACGCCCCATATTTTAACTATACCCTTACCCTTTTCCACAAGGTCCATATATACCGCACGGTCAACGTCGCCCTTCCACTTGGAGTTTTTGGTGTCTCCGCCGTAGTTCGGGTTAAGGTATGGTCCTTCCATATATATACCTGCGAGGTTTCGTTTTTTATCTATCTCTTCCCGGATCTTGTCCATAGCATCAAGAAGCGTTTCCTTTGAAAGGTTGTTATACAGCGTTGCAAATATCGTAGTCGTTCCGTTCTGCAGATAATACTCCGCTGCGCCTTCCGGGTCTTCATAGAACCAGTGACCGCCGCCGCCATGGCAGTGAATGTCTACAAGGCCGGGGCCGGTATATCTTCCGCCGGCGTCGATCACCTGTGCGTTTGCAGGTATCTCAATCTTTGCCGTTTCACCAAAATCGGCTATCCTGCCGTTTTCTACAAGCACAGTTCCATTCCAAATCATGCCGTCCAGCAGCACTATTTTTGTGTTCGTTATAGCTATCATTTTTTCTCCCGTCATTTGCCAAGAAGTTCAAGGGCCTTTTCGACTATGTCATATCCAAAGTCCGGATTCAATAGCGAGGCCCCCGTCTCATAGCCGCCCAGTGCATAAGATTCTTTCGTGCATACGTAACCTGGCAGGCATCCGTTTGCAAGCGTTGTTACAAACGTATTTTTATAAGGCGAACGCTTTTTGATATCCAGCGCAAAGTCAACAAAAACCTCTCCCGGCATTCCTACTATGCGGTTGTCGCCTATGCAGAGCACCTGAACTTCCGCCGGGTTCTCTTCGTTATAAAGCCTAAGCTCTCCTTTAGCATACGTCGTTGCAAGCCCAAGAAAATCTTCAGCACCAAGGTGTTTTAGATTAGCGTTCTGCACATCAAGGTATGGCGCTCCGGCTGTCTTTAGCTCTTCATATATCTTACCGTATTTTTCAACGTCCGCTTCAAGCTGTTCTATCGGCGGAACCTGTCTTGTCTTTATTTCCAGCGTGTCAGAAACTGCGCATACCTTAAGCTCGGTTTCATACTTAGCTTCTTCGATGGCTTTTGCTGCCGCTTTTCCTATCTCGTCACCGATTCGTTTTGCTTCGTTAAAATCCTGCCCCTGCCTGAAATACCTTGTACTCTGGTTGCCCGATGCTCCCTGTGCATATGCAAGCCCGGCCTGCGGGTATACTTCTTTTAAGTACATCCTCGTGTATCCCGGGAAGTCTGCCGTTACCACAGTCGAGTCTTCGTGGATAACTGTTGGGTGCAGCGCATAGTTTACGTATATGCCGCGAACAACATCGTCCATATCTTTTATAGCTATAGTGCACACATCAGTATCAGCAGGACCTTTTGGGTCTCTTCTGTTACCGCCGATGCCCTGTTCCGGTCCGCAATAGCCTTTCGTCACAGCGACTTTGGCATCAAAAGATCCCTGTTTTGCCTTTACTATGCCGTCAACGAGCTTGTCCATAAGTCCGTTAACATAATCCATATCTTCATTATCAAACAGAGTCTCATCATCTATACCGCCGGCAGCCCATGGCCCGGAATGCGTATGTGCACAGCTTATCATTATAGAGCCTGCCGGAATGCCGCACTGCTCTTGTACTCTCTGCCTTACAATAGCAGCATACTTTTTAGAGAAAAATAGTATGTCCATAGCGACTATTGCAATCTCGTTTTCACCATCACTGAAATAAAGACAGCCGGCATGCAGTGGATCATGCACCCCCGTGTTATACCGTGGATAGTGCGGATATCCCCCAAGCGGCAGACCTTCTTTTGGTGAAATGTCTTTCACTTCAACTCCTGCTTTGATACTCATATATAAACTCCTTTGTAATTTATTTTTTACGGCTGAAAAACTGTTTTACATTAAAGAACAAAACATAATAGAAATAAACTATTAATTTTCTTTCGATAACATTTTACATCAAGGACAAAAAAAAAGAAACTACATAAACAAAAAAACCTTTGTTATTAAATAAAATCGTTATAATTTAAACATTCCTTTGCAGCTTCATAATATTTTCATAATCATTTATAAAGATTCTCATCATTATTCTTTTGTTCGTACCGATTTTTTTATACCCAAGTTTATCATACAGCTTCTTTGCGCCTTCGTTTTTATTAAGTACTCCTAACAGGTAATGCTTTTTGTTCTCCTGTGCATATGCATATTCAAGAAGCTTTGATGCAATGCCTTGCCTTCTGTAATCTTCATGCACACATAAAAAATCTATATGCCCTTCGTCCTGCGCAGCCGCCTTTGTTTTCTCAAAGAAGCTTCTAAATGAACAGTACACGGCAGAACCGAAAAGCGGCCCGAACTGCTGCCTGCATAGGTCTTTGCTAAATTTCACTGCACTATGCTGAGAATTTGAAAACGCTACCAGTCCCGCCACCTGGCCGTCTATAATATAAGCGGCAGCGTTATTTGGCAGAAATGCGTCTGCGAAGATTCTTTTCTGCTGGTCTAAATATCTTTTATTGCCGTCTTGCAAAAAGCAGGCTGAGAATAAATCTATGAATTGCTGCTTTTGCCTCTTGTTTAAACCGCTAAGCTTTTTGATCATAGCGCCGTCTCCATATTTTATGGTGTCAATTGCTCACCATGTATGAAAGAGTACGTATATCGTTTGTGAAGCCGCACCGTTCAAAAAGACACTTTCCTATCTTTGTTGAATGCAGCTCTATCCTGCTGTGCCCCTTTTTTCTGGCTTCGTCTACTGCCAGCTCAACTAGCTTCTTTCCTATTCCCATCCGGCGATATGACGGCTCGACATACATATTCTGAAGATATGCATTCTTTCCGTTTGGCAGCTTCTTACCCGGCAGTACGCTGTAAAGGTTTATACAGCACGTGCCTGCAAGCGCCCCTTTGTCAAAAGCCATATATGCGAAAAAAGTGCCTGCTTTCATAGCCTTGTTCACATATTCTTTTATGCTTTGTATAAGGTCTGCACTTTCCTGTACGCTCAGCTTACCGGAGTCTTCCTCAATAAGTTTTATACGTACTTTTGTAAGAAGGCTGATATCCTTTTGCTTTGCTTTCCTGTAAACAATACTCATAATATAACTCCATCACAAAATTAATTAATATTTACATTATATAGCATTACAAACAATAAATCCATAAAAACCGGATGCTGCGACAAATTAAAAGGAGCGCCCTTGTTAAAGACGCTCCCTTTGCATATCGGGGTGAATTATTATGCTATATCTCTTCGCCAAGGAACTGGCTGTTGTAAAGGTCTGCATAGAACCCGTTTTGGCTCATCAAAGACTCGTGGCTGCCCTGCTCAATAACTTCTCCTTCATTCATCACAAGTATCGTCGAAGCGTCCCTTATGGTCGAGAGCCTGTGGGCAATTACGAAGTTCGTCCTTCCTTTCATCAGCTCGATCATTGCGCTCTGTATATATTCCTCCGTCCTTGTATCAACGCTGCTCGTTGCTTCGTCGAGTATCAGCACCGGCGGGTCTGCCAGCAGCGCCCTTGCTATGGTAAGCAGCTGTTTCTGACCCTGCGAAATGTTGCTTGCCTCTTCGTTGAGCACTGTGTCGTAACCCTTTGGCAGCGTCCTTATGAAATGGTCTGCATGCGCCATCTTAGCCGCCCTTATGATGTCTTCCTTGCTTGCCTTGTCGTTGCCGTACGCAATGTTTTCTTCTATAGTACCGCCGAACAGCCATGTGTCCTGAAGCACCATGCCAAACTGTTTGCGCAGGTTTTCCCTGGGCACACTGGTGATGTCCACACCGTCCACCGTAATTTTGCCGCTGTCTACTTCATAGAAACGCATAAGCAGATTGACGAGCGTTGTCTTTCCGGCTCCCGTCGGGCCGACTATCGCAATAACGCTGCCCGGCGCAACGTCGAGGTTCATATCTTTAATAATCGTAACGCCCGGCTCATAACCAAACTTTACGTGGTCGAACACTACAGCGCCTTTTGGCTTTTCTATCAAGTTCTGCTCAGACTCCGGGCTTATCTCTTCTTCATCGAGAATCTCGAACACGCGCTCTGCTGCAGCCACAGTAGACTGCATGACATTAGCTATCTGGGCAGTCTGAGTTATAGGCTGAGAGAACCTTCTTGTATACTGTATAAACGCCTGCACGTTGCCTATAGTGATACTGCCGTTTATAACCATAACTCCGCCGATTACGCACACCAGCACATATGAAAGGTTGTTTATAAGCGTCATTACCGGCATCATTATTCCGGACAGGAACTGTGCTTTCCAGCCGACACCATACAGCCTCTCGTTCGTCTCGTCAAATTCTGCAACACTGTCAGCTTCCTTGCCATACGCTTTAACCACCAGATGGCCTGCATACATTTCTTCAACATGTCCGTTTATGTTGCCTATCTCTTTCTGCTGCTGGACAAAATACTTCTGCGATCGTTTTATTATGGCTCTTATGAATATAAAGCTCATCGGTATCACAACAAGGCATACTAGCGTTATGATCCACGATATAGTAAACATCATGACCGTTATTCCTATCATAAGTGTTGCAGATGTTATTACCTGCGTCACGCCCTGCTGCAGCGTAGAAGAAACAGTATCAATATCATTGGTCACACGTGATAGTATCTCTCCGTGTGTTCTACCGTCAAAGAATTTTAGCGGTAGTTTCGAGAGCTTTGCCTCCACCTGCTTTCTCATTTCATAAACAACGTTTTGAGACGTCTTTGCCATCACAAACTGCATTATGAAGTTGAATATAGCGCTTACGCCATATAGTATCAACACGAGCCATACTATTTTTGCTATAGCTCCAAAGTCGATTTTCATCTCTGAAGCTGTCTGAAAATCGGCATATGTCTGCTGGAGAACCGCAGCCTGCTCCGGATCATCCATGTCTACGTTCTGCATTACAAGATTCATCATCTCCTGCTCAGACAGCTCTCCGCTTCGCAGCTGGTCTACGACATCATCCGGGAGTATCTCCCCAAGCTGACTCATAGCCTCAACTCTTGCAAGCGTCGGGGCAAAAAGCTCTGTCGTCGCACGCCCGAGTATCTTAGGTCCGAATATCGAGAACACCGCCCCGCCTACAGCCATTATCAGGACTATAACAAGCGCTATCTTATATTTGCCCAAATATTTTATCAGCCTTTTGAATCCGCTTTTAAAATCTTTTGCTTTTTCGACCGGTGCTCCGTGTCCGTGTCCACCCGGCCCCGGTCCTCCCGGCCCTCTTCCCGGCCCGCCGGGCCGCGCCGATGTTGATCTTTTTCTTTCACTCATGCTAGTTCCTCCATAGAGAGCTGCGACCTTACGATCTCCTGATAAGTCGTGCAGGTTTCAAGCAGCTGCTTGTGCTTGCCCTGTCCCACTACTCTTCCGTTATCCAGGACTATTATGCTGTCTGCGTTCATTACAGTGCTTACACGCTGTGCAACTATAAACACAGTCGCATCCTTTATCTCTCCCTTCAACGCTTTTCTCAGCTTTGCATCCGTCTTGAAGTCAAGTGCAGAAAAGCTGTCGTCAAATACATATACTTCCGGCTTTCTGACAAGCGCCCTTGCTATGCTTATCCTCTGTTTCTGTCCGCCGGAATAGTTTGTGCCTCCCTGCGCTACAACAGACTCTATCCCATCATCGAGTTCAGATATAAACTCGTCTGCCTGCGCAGTCTCAAGCGCTTTTAAAACATCTTCTTTGGAAGCGTCATCTTTGCCGTATTTTACATTTTGGGCGATAGTGCCGCTCATCAGTGTTATCTTCTGCGGAACGTACCCTATCTTTTCTCTAAGCGCAAGCTGCGGATAGTCTTTAACGTCAACTCCGTCAACAAGCACCTGTCCATGGGTTACATCATAAAACCTCGGTATCATCTTAACGAGGGTCGACTTACCGGAACCCGTACCGCCTATTATGGCAGTAACTTCGCCCGGATTTGCCAAAAGTGAGATGTCGCATATTGCCGGCTCCTCTGCGCCAAAGTATGAAAAGCTCACGTTCTTGAACTCCACGCACCCTTTGCATGTAGGCTGCGGGGCTTGCTTCGCTGTGTCTTCTATGCTTATAGGCATATCCAGCACCTCGTTTATACGCTCTGCCGAAGCAGAAGCACGAGGCAGCATCACAAACAGCATAGTCGCCATTATGAAAGCGAACATTACCTGCATCGCATACTGCTGGAACGCCATAAGGTCGCCAACCTGCATCTGAGCGTTTGATATCCGCAGTCCGCCAAACCAGATTATAGCCACTACCGTAACGTTCAGAAGAAGCATTATTCCCGGCATCATCACGCCCATCCATCTGTATACTCTTACAGATGTGCTTGTAAGGTCTTTATTAGCTTCTTCAAACCTTGCAGATTCGTATTTGTTTTTGTTAAAAGCGCGGATTACTCGAATACCCGTCAGACCCTCACGCAGAACGAGGTTTACCTTATCTATCTTTTTCTGTATCGATTTAAACAGCGGCAGCGCTTTTATGGCTATTACGCCCATCATTATCCCTATCACTCCAATAGCGGCCGCTATGACCCATGAAAGTCCCGTATCCGTCCGCAGCGCCATAAGTATTCCGCCGACAGCCATTATTGGTGCTGAAAGCATCATAGACAGTATCATCACAAACACATTCTGTATCTGTGTCACGTCGTTCGTTGAGCGTGTCACCAGCGACGCTGTGCCTATCTGGTCAAATTCGTGCAGCGAATAGCTTTCGACCTTTCTGAAGATGTCTCTTCGAACGTCTTTTGCAAATCCTACTGCCGTTTTTGATGAAAAGTATCTCGACAGTATGGTGCTTACCGTGACAATAGCCGTAAACCCAAGCATAACCAGCCCTGTGTTTATTATCATGGCAATGTCCTGGTTCACCACGCCTTTGTCAACGATATCCGACATAAGCGTGGGCAGGTATAACTGGCTTAATGACTGTATAGTCGTCAGCACGATAATGATTATCGCCTGCCACTTATACGGCTTTAAATACCTAAGTAGTTTTTTCATACTCTTTCCTTTCGTATATGTGTGTTAATTCTTAAGTGCAAAAATAACCCGTTCTATCATCCAATCGAAATATTCCTGATTCATTCCGTGGGGGCTGTGTCTGTGACCATACTGCATAAACATGCTCTTGGCTATATATCCTGCAATGTTGTTCATGCAGAATATCATTGCCATTTTCGGGTCCGCTTTCATACGCCCCATTGCGTGCATCTGCTCGAAATAGTTCTCCAGACTTTTGTTTGCATTTTTCTCATGTTTCCAGAGGTGCATCTTCGATATGGAATCGTGCATTCCGTCTTTGAAAACCATACTCATAAGCGGTACATTACTCTGATATGTGCGCATCATGTTTTTCGCCATTATCCTAAGGTCCGTATCAAGATCGTACTGTACGTCTTTTTCAAGATACTCCTCCAGTTTATAAGGGTGAAGGCTTCCGTGGATGATCATCTCGAAAAGATTCCTCTTCGTTTCAAAGTGCCTGAATAATGTTACTTCGCTGACGCCTGCTTTTTCGGCAATCTGCTTTGTTGTTGTTGCCGCATAACCGTTGGTCTCAAAAAGTTCCCGTGCCGCTTTCATCAGCTTTTCTTTTGTGTTGCTCATTTTTTGCTCCAATAATAAAATTTATGCAAGTACTTACTTACATTACACCACTGTTTAGCATTAGTCAACTTATTTTATCAGCGTTTAAAAAACGTTCATAATTCATCGTTGTTGCATATTTTGGTAAATTAATTTAGAATGTTATGAAGCTAAATTTTTCAAGGAGCATTATATGGAGTTTCTTTCGCACTACTGGGGTTATATACTGATTTTCGCCATGTTTATACTCTCTTCTTTTGTAAACAGCAGGATCAAAAACACATATGACATCTATTCCTCTCACGCACTAGAAAGCGGCTACACCGGAAAGCAGGCGGCAGAAACAATTCTTTACCGCAACGGCATAAACGATGTTGGCATCTATTCTATAGAGGGAGTGCTCAAATACAGCTACAGCCAGAAAAATAAGATCATCTCTCTAAGCTATCAGAACTATAACGAAAGCTCGATAGCCACAGTGGCCATCGCTGCTCACGAAGCAGGCCACGCTATTCAGGTAAAGGAAAGATATAACTTCATGACATTTCTCGTCGTGTTAAAGCCGCTCGTCCGCACAGCTACGTCACTTTTCTTTCCGCTTGTGTTTTTCGGCGCAATAGCAAACATTGCGATAGGCACTAATGTGCTCTTCTATCTTTTTGCGGCTGTTTTTTTGCTTCAGATGCTTATGCTGCCTGTGGAGTTCAACGCAAGCAGTCGTGCACTCGAAGAGCTGAGCAGCTCCGGCATATTGAATGAAGAAGAGCTATACGGCGCAAAAAAGATGCTGCATGCGGCAGCGATGTCATATGTGGCCGCAGCTTTGATGGCCTTTGCTTTCATGGCAAGAGCAAAGAAAAAGTGATTAATTCGCAAATAATGAAAAAAACGCACAAATATTTTTGAATTTTCAACAAATTATACAATTTAATCATTGTAACAAGCCTGCCTTGCCACTATAATAGAACTAACAAGAATGTATCTTTTGAACAATGTTCATTAAATAAAAGTTGCATAGTAATATTTAGGAGGAAAAGTATGAATAACACTGAAAGGTTATCAATCAACACGATTCGAATGCTTTCGGCGCAGGCTATCCAAAAAGCCAAGAGCGGCCATCCCGGTCTGCCGATGGGCGCTGCACCTATGGCTTATACACTCTGGTCAAAGTATTTAAAGCAAAACCCGAAAAACCCTGATTGGGCAGACAGAGACCGCTTTGTTCTTTCTGCAGGACACGGCTCTATGATGCTATATGCCCTTCTTCACATCTTTGGATATGACGTAACAATGGACGATATAAAAGACTTCCGGCAGCTCGGCTCAAAAACAGCAGGACATCCGGAATACGGATATCTTCCGGGCATCGAGACTACGACCGGTCCTCTCGGGCAGGGAATCGCCAATGCAGTCGGCATGGCTATGGCTGAAACGCACCTTGCTGCAATGTTCAACAAACCGGGCTATAATGTCGTAGACCATTTTACTTACGCACTTTCGGGAGACGGCTGCCTCATGGAGGGCGTCGCTTCTGAAGCATGTTCTCTTGCAGGAACGCTTAAGCTCGGCAAACTGATACTCCTCTATGACAGAAACAAGATCACCATAGAAGGCGAAACAGACTTTGCATTCGACGAAGACGTAGCTAAGAGATTCGAAGCGTATGGCTGGCAGGTCTTGAACGTAGCTGACGGCAACGAAGATACCGACTCGATAAGCGCTGCCATAGAGCAGGCAAAGCACGAGACGGAAAAGCCGTCCATAATCATAATCAAAACTGAAATCGGCTACGGCTGCCCGCCCGTTCAAGGCAAGGCCTCCTGCCACGGAGCGCCGCTTGGTGATGACAACATCAAAATCATGAAAGAAAATCTCGGATGGGACTATGACGATTTCACTGTTCCGGAGGAAGTAACAGCGGCGGCGGCAGAGCGTCAGAAAGCATATGACAAAGCCGAAGCCGACTGGAACGCAATGCTGGCAGAGTACCGCTCCAAGTTCCCGGATATGGCACAGCTTTGGGACACTTGCTTTAGCAAAGTTGATGTTGCTAAACTTGCCGACAAAGATTTCTATCAGTTCGACGGACCGATGGCTACAAGAAACTCTTCAAGCATAGTTCTAAACAGGTTGTCTGCAAAACTTCCTCAGCTGTTCGGCGGAAGCGCAGACCTTGCGCCTGCAAACAAGTCAGTACTCAAGGATTCCGAATTCTATTCACCTGTTCACAGGGAAGGCAAGAACATACACTTTGGTATCAGAGAATTTGCAATGTCCGCAATAGCTAACGGGTTTGCTCTTCACGGCGGCATAGTTCCATATGTCGCAACATTCTTCGTATTCACAGACTATCTACGAAACGGCCTTAGGATGTCTGCAATAATGGAACTCCCGGTCATATACGTAATGACGCACGACTCCATCGGAGTGGGCGAAGACGGCCCGACGCATCAACCGATAGAGCAGCTTTCAAGCATGCGCGCAATGCCCAATCTTCACATGTGGCGTCCGGCAGACTCAAAAGAAACTGCCGCTGCATATCTTGCAGCACTCGGGGCAAACGGCCCAAGCGTCATTGCCCTTTCCAGGCAGGATCTTCCGCTGTACGAGGGAACTGGAGAAAAAGCTCTTAAGGGTGCATACGTGCTTAAAGACTTCGGAAACGACCCGCAGATGCTGTTCATCGGAACAGGCAGCGAAGTTGAGCTGTGCATGAACGCTGCACAGAAGCTCTTCGAAGAAGGCATCAGCAGTCGTGTTGTCTCCATGCCGTGTATGGAGGTTTTCGAAGCGCAGAGCTGCGAATATCAGGAGAGCGTTATACCAGAGAGTATCACAAAGCGTCTTGTTGTTGAAGCAGGCTCAAGCTTTGGCTGGTGCAGATATATGGGAACGCATGGCGACAGCGTGACTATCGACACGTTCGGCGCATCCGGCCCGGCTGGAAAGGTATTCGAGAAATACGGTTTCACAGTTGACAATGTTGTAGCAAAGGCAAAAGCAGTGCTGGCAAATTAAAAAATAATAAATAAAAAACAGGGTATTTGAAATCAAATGCCCTGTTTTTTATTTACTCGTTTATGTTAAAATCAAAATATATTTTTTAGGAGGTGCAAAAATGCCTGTAGTATCTATCAACATATCACCCCAGCCGCCGGAGAAGAAAGCAGAGATGGCAGAAGTTCTATCAACCGAACTCAGCCGCATCACCGGAATCCGGAAACAAAGCTTTATTGTTCTGTTCAACGAATTGCCTAAAGAGAATATATCCGTCGGCGGAAAGCTGCTGAGCGAACTGCAAAAATAACAAAAAAGAGGCTGTCATGATAAACAGCCCCTTGTGATTTCTTATATTATGCTGCAAATATGTTGTCTATGTGCGCCTGGTCGAACTTCTTTGTCATTATGCTGACAACCGGAGTTACGATAAGAGAAACCAGCATTGCCATAGATCCTATTGCCGGAGCGCTCATCCATGAAGGAAGTATGCCGCCTATGAACCCAAGCACCATCAAAGGAACCGTTATCAAAAGCCCGGTGATTATGCCTGCCCATGCTCCTTTTTTCGTCATGCCCTTCCACTTTACGCCAAGCAGGAACGGCGCAAGGAAGCAGCCTGAAAGCGCGCCCCACGAATAGCTCATCAGCGTAACAATGGCCGCCGGTCTAAGCAGCGCGATTATAAGCGATATTACCACGAATACTGCACACAGTATCCTCATCCACGCCATAGTAGATTTTTCTTTCATCTTTGGTTTTATAATGCCTTTGATAAGGTCCATAGATATCGAAGACGACGAAACCAGCACCAGTGAAGAAAGCGTAGACATCGAAGCCGCAAGTATAAGCACGAGTATAAGCCCGAGCAGCACCGGCGGAAGTGAAGCCTTCATCATCTCCGGCATGATAGCGTCCATGCCTGCCTCAGGAACGTCGGAAAGGAAAAGTCTGCCGAACGTACCGACGAAATATGCAGCGCCGCCTACCAGCAGTGCAAACAGTGTAGATATAACTGTACCCTTTTTAATAGCGTTTTCGTCTTTGATGGCATAGAACTTATGCACCATTTGCGGCAGCCCCCATGTACCAAGGCTGGTCAGTATTATAAGCGAAACCAGAAGCACAATCATCTGGGGTGACCCGAAGGGTGTAACGAATGATATACCCGCCTGCGATCCAACTTTTTCAAGACCGGCAAACAGACCGCCTACCTGCGGTGCAGCCAATACGAATATGACCATAAGTATAACTCCGCCTATCATTATGAGCCCCTGAACAAAGTCAGTCATCGCCGTTGCAATGTAGCCGCCCATAAGCAGATAGAGCGCAGTGAACACCGCCATGCCTATCATACAGTATTCATATGAGATTCCGAAAACACTCTCGAAGAAATATCCAAGACCCTGATATACGCTTGCGCAGTAAGGAACGAGGAACACGAAGATAATAATTGCTGCTGCAATTTTAAGTCCGCTGCTCTTATAGCGCTTCAGAAAAAAGTCCGGCATCGTCGCTGTATCGAGTTTCTGCGTAATCCGCCTTGTCGGCTTTGCAAGCAGTTTCCATGCTAGGAATGTGCCTACAAGCGCATTTGCTATGCCTATCCAAGTTGCGCTCACGCCCATAAGCCAGCCGAACTTTCCGGCGTAGCCAACGAACATGACTGCACTGAAATAGGTCGTGCCGTATGCAAAAGCAGACATCCAGGGGCCAATCTTTCTGCCTCCGAGCATGAAGTCATCTGTAGTTTTGGTTTTTCTTACTGTGTAGATTGCGACGCCAATCAAAAAGAGTAAATAAACGATAAGGATAATAAGCTGAGCTGTCATAGGTTAACCGTCCTTCCATTCTACATTAAGTTGTAATGGCAAATAAGCACCGGAACCGGGTAGTTGCCTCGTTTATATTACTATATGAAAACTCTGAATGCAAGAGAAATGTTCACAATTTGGTTACAATTTGTTTTACCTAAGAAGTTTAGCTATTTCTTCTATGTGCGAATACGCCTCACGCTCTCCGACCTTCAGCATTTCTTCAGTGTTGCGGAAGCTGAACGGCTGGAAATCGCACAGGTCTGGCTTCAGCATTATGTCCGCATAACGCTCACATATCTCACTGTTAACATTGACAGTCAGCTTATACGCAGCAACAAAAACATCCCTTCTTCTAAGGCTCTCCGTCCCGTTTGCCCGGTGCGAGTTAAGGTTGATGCCCACTACCTTTTCCGCTCCCATCTCCCTTACAGCCTGCGTCGGTATACTGCGCAGCGTTCCGCCGTCCACATATATCTTATCGCCGATGACCACCGGCTGAAAAACACCCGGCACGGCACAGCTTGCAGACAGCGCCTTGCTTAAGCTGCCGGAGCACAGCCTCTCCAGACTTCCGTTTTTCAAGTCTACAGCAATTGCACAAAACGGCTTTTTTAAATCTTCAAACGTCTTGCTGCCAAGGTAATGCTCCGCCATGTTTTCTATCACCTCGGCGCTCATATATGATATCCAGTTTTTTTTCGGAAAAAAAGTCCTCTCGTTTATAGAAAGAACAAAATCGTACATCTCCTGCCAAGGTACGCCCAATGCATACACGGCGCCCACCATCGAGCCTGCGGAGTTGCCGGCAATATAATCAAATTCAATATTGTTCTGCTGGAAAACCTTGATTGCGCCTATGTGCGCAATACCCCGAGTCCCTCCACCACCAAAAGCGATCCCGCTTTTTTTAGCGCTCCTGAAAAAGCCCATGCTCTACCCCGGCATGAATATGCCAACACTTATATCCTGTGCATGGCGTCGAATATTTCTTCTTTCATCATACGCACATCCATGCCCATTTTTCTTCCTTCCTGCTCCAGACTTTCGCTGATAGTCAAAAAAGGCTCTTCACACAAAGTCAGGTCCACCAGCATTATCATAGCAAAGTAGTCCTGCAGCACCGTCTGGCTGATGTCAAGTATGTTGACACCATGCTCACTTAGCTTCGACGATACTTTTGCTATTATTCCCGTTTTGTCTTTACCCGATACTGTTACGATTGCTTTCATAGCTTTCCCGCCTTGTTATTTTGTCAATATTATATATTAAACAAATCAAAAAATCTAGCTTGGAACGGCAATTCGCTTTAGCCATGTCTGCTCTGTTTGTCAAATCAATAGATAAAACCGTGGATAAATAAAAAGACTGCCACATATCCGTGACAGCCCTTTTTATTAAAAACTATTGCAATTACATTTTGAGTACGAAGTCCGAGTAGCTCTCGCTGCCATGCTCTCCAAGGTCGAGACCCATGATCTCTTCTTCTTTGGAAACACGCAGACCGACAGTACTCTTAATCGTCTTAAACAGTATGAATGCTGTTCCAAGTGTCCATGCCGCATATGCGATTACACCTATTGCCTGTACTGCTAAGAGTCCGAAACCGCCGCCGTATGCAAGACCGCCGTCTGTTGCGAATACGCCTACTAGCAGAGTACCTATAGCGCCGCTGAAACCATGAACAGGGATTGCACCAACAGGGTCGTCTATCTTCAGCTTACGCTCAAGCAGCTCGATTCCGAAGACTACTACGAATCCTGCTACAAGGCCTATCGCCATAGCTCCCCATATCGATACTGCGGCACATCCGGCCGTTATTGCCACAAGGCCTGCAAGCGCGCCGTTCAGTGTCATAGATACGTCCGGCTTGCCATACTTTGCCCAGCTTAGGAACATAACCGTTACAGCGCCTGCTGCTGCTGCGATGTTTGTTGTCATAGCTATGTGGCCAAGCGCCTGGTCTGCTGCGAGCTCAGAGCCCGGGTTGAATCCGAACCAGCCAAACCACAGTATGAATACACCAAGTGCACCAAGGGTGATATTGTGACCGGGTATAGCATTCGGAGTTCCGTCTTTCTTGAACTTGCCGATACGAGGCCCAAGAAGAGCTGCGCCTACAAGTGCGCTCCATCCGCCGACTGAGTGAACGAGAGTCGAACCGGCAAAGTCTATAAAACCTGCTCCGCCGATATTGAGCTGTGCGAGCCATCCGCCGCCCCAGAACCAGTGACCAGCGATCGGGTATATGATAAGACTGATAATTGCGCTATATATTAAGTATGATACAAATTTTGTACGTTCAGCCATAGCTCCTGATACTATAGTTGCAGCCGTTGCGCAGAACACAGTCTGGAACAGTATATTTACAGGTGTGTCTATAGTTGTCGGATTGATAAATCCACTTCCGCCGAAAAGACCAATAACATCTTCACCATACATAAGTGCAAAACCAGCTACAAAGAACAGTATAGAACCAATACCATAATCCATTATGTTTTTCATAATGATATTGCTTGCGTTCTTAGCTCTTGTAAAGCCTGCTTCAACCATTGCAAACCCAGCCTGCATAAACATGACAAGAATCGCAGCTACAAGCACCCATACAGTATCAAGATTAGCCTGCACATCATCTGCCGTTGTTGCGGGCTCGTCTGCCGCAAAGACAGTCGTCGCCATAGCAAACGTCAGCAGCACTATGAATGCGATAATAAAAATCTTCTTTTTCATTATTTCCTCCTGTTAAAACTTTATTAAAACTTTTTGATATAAAAAAACCGACACTTTGATAAGCACGCAACTGTGCATAAAAGTTTTCGGTTCTACATCGAGCCTTCTTCTTATTTTATTACTGCCGTCTAGAGCACTGTGTCTCCGTTTTCTCCGGTACGTACTCTTACTGCATCTTCTACCGGGATGATGAATATCTTGCCGTCGCCAACTTCTCCCGTCCTTATGCCTTCGCTTACTTTTGTCACTATACATTCAACCAAGCTATCCGGAACGACTACTTCAATTTTGATTTTATGCAGAAGGGTTATATACATCTCTGCACCTCTGTAATGTTCAGTTTTGCCTTTTTGAGCCCCTGCGCCCATAACTTGTGAAACAGTCAGTCCGCCGGCGCCGCACTGCTCAACGATCTCTTTTACGTGCTCCATCTTTTCGGGCCGAATAATCATTTCGATCTTTTTCATTGAATTACCTCCAATTCTTTTTTACTGCTCTGACAGCTCAATTACCTTCTGCGCTATGTCCTTCATAGACACTCGTGAGTCCATGCTCATCTTCTGTATGCGCCGGTATGCTTCCGCTTCGGATATGCTCTTCTTCTTCATCAGGATGCCTTTTGCCCGTTCAACCAGCTTTCTTTCTTCCATCCCCTTCTTCAAAGTAAAGAGTTGATCTGAAAGTCTGCGGATGCGGATGCGGCTCTGTACCACCGTATCAATGGTGCTCAGAAGTGCGATTCTGTTAACTGGCTTTACGAACATCGTTATGTCGTAGTCCTCTACACGTCCATTGCAGAATTCTCTTTGGTCGCTGTTCACAAGAAGTATTATGCTGCAAAAATTCTCGTCTCCGACAATCCTTGAGGCTTCAAGTCCGGTCATGTCCGGCATATCGAAGTTGATAAGCAATATGTCGGGAGGGTTCATGCGGACTTTCCTCAGCATGTCGTTCGAGGACGTACACAAGTCTGCTACAGAATATCCATTTTGCTGCAGAGCATTTTTAATTTTTTCAGCAGCCTGTGCATCATGCACCGCCACTGTAATTCGTGTGTTATCCATTCAAACAAGCTCCGTCGTCGCAGCTTACTCTATAGCGACTTTTCATTTTCTATCATTATAACTAAGTTTCATCGTTTCTACAATATGCCTTATGGTAAGCCTGCTGCCATTCTTATAATAATATAAAAAGCGTCTGCCAACAGAGATATATTCTCCTTTAGCAAACGCCGTCGTTTCGTCTAATTTAAGCACATTATAACATACCATTTATAAATTGCAAGTGTTTTTTTGCAATTTTTTAAAAATAATCATTCATAAATGGCTTTTTTACATATAAAACACAACCATTTTTTATATAAAACGAAGTATTCAGCCCTTGCACTTGCAAAATAATGCTATATTTCGTCTACAACCTTCTTTGGCACATCAGAGAACAGCGGGCTTACAGATGTCTTTTCATGTATACGATATACCGCTTCTGCAAACAGTGGAGCTACCGATACTGATACAAACGTGTCATGGCCCTCAAGATACGGGTTCTTTACGCTGTCTGTGCCTATAAGCTTTTCTATCGGGCTTTCCTCTATTGCCTTTACTCCCTTTTCACGCAGTATTACGTGGGAAAGACATGCTATTATTCGTTTGGCTCCTTTTGCTTTTAGTGCGTTCGCTATCTCTATAAGCGTACCGCCCGAAACAGAGAAGTCGTCTACTATCATGCAGTTCTTGCCCTTAACGCTGCCAATAATATCGAGTATCTTTGCTTTCTCTGAGTGGTCCGTCCTTGTCTTGTCGCCGATGGCTACCGGTACATGCAGATAGTCAGCATACTTTCTTGCCGTCTTGGCATATCCTGCATCGGGGGAAACCACACACAGGTTTTCCATTATATCAAGGCTCTTTACGTATTCGCACATGATGGGCAGTGAAAGAAGATGGTCTACAGGCTTTTTGAAAAAGCCCTGTACCTGTGCGCTGTGAAGGTCCATAGTAACTATACGGTCCGCTCCGGCAAGCTCTATGCTCTCTGCACAAACACGGGCTCTTATAGATACCCTCGGTTCGTCCTTCTTATCACCTTTTGCATAACTGAAATATGGTATGATTGCTGTAACTGAGTTTGCGCTTGCTCTTTTAAGCGCATCCATCCAGAATAGAATTTCGACAAATTCGTCGTTTGGTTTCATGCCGATCGGCTGTACTACATATACATCTTTGTTTCGGACAGTTTCTTTTATCCGCAGGAATATGTTCCCGTCCGAAAAGTTAATAACTTCCGAGTCACCAAGTTCGCTGCCAAGATATTTGCACATCTTCTTCGAGAAGCCGATGCCTGATGACCCCGCAAATATCTTAATATCACCGCCTAAGGAATTCAAATCTATACCCCTATTCTTCGTCTTTTTGGCACTATATTGCGGCTGTTTTTGTGTAACTTTGCGCCATTGTCATGTTTCCAAAAAAACAACTCTTATTTACGAAGCCATTGTAACACTAAAGCTGTTTCCAATCAATACGTAACCGAATATAATTTACTCTATTACATAAAAGTTCGTCTTTGCTGCTGTGCATTCACACCGCCCCAGCTCATTCAGCACTCTATGCCAAGCTGCCTTAAGCTGTGCAGCAGATACTCTCCGCCACGCTGTTCCTGACCTATGTCTACACCGGGTTTTGCACCACCGTGAAAGTCGCTTCCGCAAGTAACATAAAGCCCGTTTTGCCTTGCAAAGCTCTCAAACGCCCTGCACTGTCCATCCGTATGTGACGGATGATAAGCTTCTATTCCCCAAAAGCCAAATTCCTTTAGCAACCCTGAAAGCTCGTTCCAGATAACTCCGGGCATAAGCCCCGGATGCGCAAGTACTGGTTTGCCGCCAGCCTCAACGATAAGCCTTGCAGCTTTCTCGATTTCTACCTTTTCTCTCGGCACATAGAACTTTGCATGCCTGTCCAGATATTTTGTAAAAGCCTGTTTTGTAGAGTTTGCGAACCCCTTTTTAACCAGCACCTCTGCAATATGCGGACGCCCGAGAACATCCCCTCTGCATACGTCCATTACCTCCTGCATAGAGATGTCTATACCTGCATCTTTAAACATTCTGATCATCTTATGAGCTCTTCTTTTCCGGCTCTCGTTTTGTTTTTCAATGTGTGCGGTCAACTCTTTGTCAGAGCAATCGATGTTATACCCCAGCACATGCGCTTCGCCGTGAAAATGCGCCGAAAGCTCTATACCGCACAGAACTTGAATATCGTCGTCCGCCGCCTCAAGGCATCCTCTGCACTCGTCGTGGTCTGTTATAGCCACAGCACACAGGCCTTTTTCCTTGGCTGTCTTAAAAATCTGTCCAGGTGTATATCCTCCGTCGGAATATGTAGTGTGTATGTGCAAGTCCGGTTTCATATCTTTTCGTTTGCCTTGCTCATAAATTTCTCTTCCTTGACAATAAATCTTTCGTGTCTTCCTTTCCCGATTAGTCCTGCTTCATCATATGCTTCCACATCAAACACAAGCCTTGCGCGGTCTGTTTCAACGAGCGTTGCCTGCGCCCACACCTTTGCGCCTACCGGCGTTGCAGAAATATGCTCGATATCCACTATTGTCCCTACTGCAGAATATCCTGCCGGCAAATGTTCCTTAACGGCTTTGAACGAAACAACTTCCATAAGTGCTATCATAAACGGCGTCGAAAACACCTTTGGCAGCCCTTCTTCAAACCAATTTGCTGTCTCTTCGTATTTTACCGTTTTCTCCAGCCTGGCGCTAAGACCCGGCTTTAAATCGAATTCCATTTTTATCTCCCAGCTTATTACCCTTGTTTAGCGGCAACTTTACTCATGAATTTTTCTTCGTCTATTATAAACCTCTCGTGCCGTGCAGAACCTATTTTTTCTTTCTCGTCAAACGCTTCGATATCAAAAACCAAACGCTTTCTGTCTATCTCGACAAGCGTTGCAGTTGCGCTTACCTTCATGCCAACAGGCGTCGCCGCTATATGCTTTACATCTATGCTTATGCCTACTGTAGACTCGCCTTTTTTTAGCTCGCCCTGTACTGCGCTGTATGCTGCGTTTTCCATCAGCGCAATCATCGAAGGTGTTGCAAACACTTCCGCAAGCCCGCTCGCAAACGCTTTTGCAGTATCTTTAAATTCCACCGTCTTTGTTATCGTTTTGCTGATCCCCGTTTCCATAATTTCCTCCACTGAATCTCTTTTTATCCGTCTTTTTCACAATCAAATGGATTATCAGATATATTAGCGCTGCTCCGGCTGCTCCCGATATCCCCCAGATGACAGCCTGAGTCCAGTCTATTCCTGTCTTTATCCTCAGGTTCTTGTCAGATGGAACAACATCGAAAGAGAGAGTACTGAAACACTCTTCAAACTCCTGCTTTGCATCATCAAGCGTAACACTACCGTCTGCGTTCACCTTTGTATAAGTAATGGATATGAAGTAGTCGCTGTACATGAAACTGAGGCTGCCTTGGTAATAATCTAGTCCTGAAGCTTCATCTTTGCCCTCGATAGCAATATAAGCGCAGAGCTTTCCGCCATAGTCCTTCCATTCGGAAGACATTACACTCCCGCTCTGAACAACCAGTTCAAACTCGTCCAGCAGAGACTGCATAAACTCCTCTTTGTCTTTCTCAGGCATCATATATAAGTCGAGTTCTTTTTCATCTACACCGTCCGGCAGCCTCTTTGCCAGGTCAGCAAACTCTTCTTCGCCGTCGCCGTATGTAACGCTCACGTTGGCGTCATAACCAACATACATGGGCTGCATGGTGATTACGTCCGCAGCCGAAGCCTGGTCAGCGAGGTCCGCATAATACTCAAAATCCGAAGGCATCTCGAACGAAAACCCAAGCTGCTCATCGCTATACACTACTCCGTCCGCAGCCATAGCTGCAGTTGCCGTGGACGTCAATGCCAATAATATTGTTATAACTATTGCCTTTCTCATGTTGTCTCTCCTTAAATTTTCTATATCAATATATCCTAGCTAAACGTGTTCTTTACCCGCTTTGATTTAAAGAGCGCTATTATAAACGCAACCAGTATTCCTACAGCAGGCAGCATGCCGAAGAATATCATAAATCCGGTAAACATGCCGCTGAAATCAAAGTAGCCGGTCATCATTTCCGCGCTCATGAACTTTAGCATAACATCGTAATACAGACCCATTGCAACAAGATATATTACTGACTCCAAAATAAAGAACACCCTGAAAGCAAGTTTCCTTTTATAGAAGAAAATAATACACAATAATGTCAGAACGAATACTGCCAGTATAAACGCATAAGCAATAGGAGAGTTCAGCTCTGCAAACATGCCAAACGGGCTATAGCTTAAACCATCATATATAGATGCAAACATTCGTCTCATAAAAATCCCTGAAAGAGGAATTAAAAACCCCATCTGTACAACGCCCGCCAGATTACTCCATATCTGTATCTGGAACAGAACCAGCCATCCGCCAAGGCCTTTAAGTTCTTTTTGCTGATAAGTAATTTCGCTCATTTTAGCTCTCCTTTATAGTTCAATGTCCGCAGCAGTCAGAAGGGTATCTCACTTCATCTTTGCCGACGCTCATTGCATAGTGCGGCCGGCCCGCTTCAATAAACTCTTCTCCGTGCTCCTTAAAGCCAAACTTTTTATAAAACTCTTTTATATACGTTTGCGCATGTATATGCAAAATCTCCGCTCCGGAGTTGAATGACTTGTTCAGCAGAAGCCGAACTGTCAGATCGCCTATCTTCTGTCCTCTGAACTTTTTCCTGACAGCGATCCTGCCTATCATAAAGTGCTTGCCGTTATGCCATATCCGCCCCGTAGCGGCAGGCTCTTTGTCAACATATACTAAAAGATGAAGTGCGTTTTCGTCAAACTCATCAAACTCATCTTCCTCAGTGCACCCCTGTTCTTCTATGAAAACTTCCCTTCGAATAGCAAACGCTTCGCTTGCATCTTCGCTTCCCGGTATAAATTTGCTTGTTATCATGTCGTTTCCTTTTCTCTTTATGGATTAAGCAATTCTTTCGCAATATCAAACTTTACAGCGCCCTCTTCTGCAGGCGTATCAACCATAACAATGACCAGCCTCGGATAATAACCTTGCGTCCAATATCCTGCAAACCACGATATCTCCCTAGATTTGTCTTCGCCTATTTCCGCCGTGCCCGTCTTTCCCGCTATGTCCACTCCGTTTATCTTTGCAAGATATCCCGTGCCGCTCTGAACCACTTCTTCAAGCATCGGCAGAAGTATGCTCAGCGAAGAACCGGATACAGCATCCTTCTTCCAGACTGTCGGTTCAAATGTTTGCGTCACATTATAATCTAGCCCGTCCGTCTGGCACGTCTGCTCGACAAGCCTTGGCTGCAGCATATCTCCGCTCCCGTTTGCAAACGCAGTATACATGCTGGCCATCTGTATAGGCGTTATCAGCAGTTCTCCCTGTCCATAACCCATTTCTGCAATACGCCGTCTATACAGCTCCGTAGATACCAGATTGGCCGATTTTACTGCAAGGTCAAATGGCACAGCTTCCTCAAAGCCTATATCGCTAAGATAGCCTATAAAGTCGTCTTCATCCAGCTGAAGCGCGGAATATGCAAAGAATATGTTATCCGAATGCACAAGTGCATTCTCCAGCATCAAAGGAGTCCCTGAATTGCCGACACGTGTTATCGGATCCCATCCCCATCCTTCTTCATCCGGCAGCCACTTGTTATTTATTATAGTTCCGGTGAAAACAGTATCTACCGTTATAGCCCTCTCATCCAGAGCCACCGATGCCGTAAACGGTTTTATAACACTGCCGGGAGGATACAAACCTTGGGTAGCACGGTTAAAGAGAGGCTCTTTGCTCTCAGGCGCCTGGTAATATTCCCACATTTGCTGCGATATCCCGAATGTAAAAAGGTTATTGTCATACGAAGGATATGACGCCATAGCTTCAACATAGCCGGTCGATGCATCCAGTACGATAGCCACTCCTGTTTCCTCCGCTTCAATGTCAAGGAACTCGGAAAGCGCATCATAGGCTATTTTTTGCAGTTTCGGCTGTATGGTCAGCCGCAGGTCCTGTCCCTCCTCGCTCGGCTCAAGATAAAGAGTTCGGACGTTCTTGCCCCATTTGTCCTCTATGTAGACAATTCGTCCGTCCTTTCCGCGAAGAGTGCTCTCATACGAAGCCTCCAGCCCCGTTAGTCCTGCTCTGTCAGCGTCGGTATATCCTTCCGGTATGTCTTCTCCGATGTAATACCCTGTATATCCTATCATATGAGCCGTATACTCGCCCGTCGGGTAGTCCCTTATCGGTGTGTACAAGCCATCGTCTATACCAAGTCCGGGCACAGCCAGCAGCGCCTGCTTCTGCTCGTCCGTCAGCTCGCCGTCAAGATACGTCCCCAGCACTACTATCTGAACCCCGTCCTCCATCTCTTCGTTGAAAATGTCTATGACCTCGCTGCTGGTCATACCGTTCACAGGGCCAACTGCCGCTGCAACCTGAGTTATATCCTGAACTTTTTCTGTGTCCATATAAAGAGTATCAGCATAAGCATTTGCCGCAAGAAGGCTGCCGTCTGCAGCAAATATCTCTCCCCGTGATGCATGAATAGTGCTCACCCTTACGCTTGAGCCTTCGCCCATTTCCGGGAATATAAGGCCGTAGTTCCACAGTACCATGTATTCGCCTTCTATCAGCCCTGTTTTTATGGTGAATCTGTCAGAAAAGTTCCCGTATTCGTTTGTATGATAAGTGATAAGGCAGGAAAACTCGCCGGATTCGTTCGGCCCGGCTATCGAATCTACAGACACTGAAGCTACGCCGATGCCGGTAAAGATGTCGGTATATTTTTTTACGAATGCTTCTTCGTCGATGTCGACAAGCGGCGAAGTATGCGCAAACATGGCAGCATAATCCATGCTGACCAGTTCGTCAAGATATGGCGATATATCGGCGGTGCTGCCCTCTTCATCAGCACACCCCGCAAATGACAAAAGCATTATTATGCACAATATAATTGTGAGATATCTCATGGCTGCCTCCGATATGTCATTATACTATGAGGCGCTTTTTATGTACATAGGTGAATTGTTAATGATTGGCACAAACAACAACCCCATCTGAACCTGCGCAGCAGAAACCCTGCAAGATTCATTAAAACGCTGACGTGAACAAACCATACGAGCGCATGCAGCATTCCCGGTGGCAAATGATGTATCCTAGTGATATAATAATATAGATGATATTTGTTGAAGGAGGCCAAGGTTAATGCAAAGCAATATCCAAAACGGCAAAGCCGCAAAACCTTTATACGGCATAAAGGGATGGCTTATAGTTTTCGTAGTGATGCTTATAATCAAGTTTATTATAACGCTCGTCCAAGGCGCTGCAACCGGTATAGATGTATTCCTCGCACTTGCTTCTCTTGCAATTAGTACCCTTATACTCGTGTTCCTTTTCAGGAAAAAAATAATCTTCAGGTTTCTATTCGTTATACTCAGCGGGCTGGATCTTGGTTTTAGCCTCTCGCACATATTCGAAATGAACCCGCTTTACGAAATCGAATGGTACCCCGAATACATAGTTTTCTTTGTGATTTCTATTGTTTACATATCGTTTTTCATGATATACCTGTTTAATTCGAAAAGAGTAGAAAACACCTATCCGAAAAATTCAAAAACGCTGAGCGGCGCTTCATCAGCATTCCTTATATTTATGATAAGCTTTCTTGTCGTGAATATATTCAGCCTTGTCGAGACAGCTCTTTACACTGGCAGCAACATCATACGCTTCAACCAGATGCCGTTCATATCCGCTCTGATGGCATATATCATCCCAATACTTCTCGGCGCTTTGATTATCCTGCGGTTATTTAAACGAAAAGCCTCACTAAGGCCTGCGTTTATCGCAATGATGATAGTCAATATCATTCTGCTCTTCATGGTGTTCAGCTATTTCGGCAGCAGTGCCTCATATCCGTACGAGCTTTATTCGAGCAGCATGCCTATGAACGTCAGCTTCCAGGCGCTGTATTCTCTAGGCAGTCTTATTGCATGGACGATAGTTATATATAGATCTAAAGGGATTAAAAACGATTTCGGAATATAAAAACAAATAGATTGCATAAAAAAGGCGGCCGGTCAGCCGCCTTTTTAAATAACGTTATTCGTTTTCCAGTCTCTTTATGACTTTCTCTACCGCTTCTTTTATCTGGTCTCTTGTCTTGCGGTAGTCCTCAATAGGTTCTTTATAAGGGTCAAGTATATCGTACCCCTCCTCACCGGGATATCCTTCCACTCCCTGCGCAAACCCGAGAAGCGTGTGCATCTTTTCCTTCTCGTCCGGAGCCATAGCTTCCATCTCTTCAATGTGCTTTGCTTCCATCGCAAGGATTATATCGGCCCACTCAGCCAGCTCTTTGCTGAACTGTGTGGATTTATGCTTTTCTATATCAAGACCGATCTCTTTCATGACTTCTATCGCTTCCTGCGAAGCCGAGTCACCTTCACATGCGAACGTACCGGCCGATTTAAACTCTAAGCTGCTACTTCGATCTCCGATGTCGTCCGCAATTTCTTCTGCCATAGGGCTTCTGCATGTATTGCCTGCACATACAAAAAGAACGTTCATTTAAAGTGTCAACCTCCTCAAACTTTAACTATATTATATGCCGATGCTTTATAAATGCGGTTCATCACCGCAAAACCTATTCCTTCTTTAGGCAGAGCTTCAAAGTATATACTCGAATATCCGTCTTCGTCAGCAGTTCTTAACAGTGTGTATAGCTTTTTTGCCGCTTCCTGCGGGCTGTAAAGGCTGCCTGTTATAACCAGATCCCTTTTACCGTAATACTTTTTATTCTCTCTGCTAGCCATTATAAGCGGCTTTTCACCCAGCTTAATATCCTTATCATACAGATATTTTGCAGATTCTGCAACAGAAATATGATTTCCTTCAATGACTGTCACTTTTGCATTGGGTGCATAGTGGCGGTATTTCATGCCGGGGGAAGCCGGTTTTTCTTCTTCGGCCTCTGAAAAAGCGTCCGCTATATCTACCTGTCCGATGCATTTCTCTATCATTTCTTTGGTGACAGCGCCCGGCCGCAGTATGATTGGCCTTCGTCTAGTTACGTCTATTACAGTAGATTCTACCCCAACGCTGCACTCCCCTGCATCAAGCACCAAAATATCTTCGGCTAAATCGTCTTGAACGTGCCGAGCGTTAGTTGGGCTGGGGCTGCCGGACCTGTTTGCGCTGGGCGCTGCAATCGGCAGATCCGCCGCAGAGATAAGGCTTAGTGCAGCGTCACTGTCCGGCATCCGTACGGCAATAGTATCAAGGCCTGCCGTAGCCGCACTGCCAAGTCCTTTTGCCGGCATAACTATCGAAAGCGGGCCCGGCCAGAATTCTTCCGCCAGCATTCCTGCTTTCTTGTTTATCTGCGCTACCCGCTCGGCCATCGCTAGCCCGTTCACATGTACTATTATAGGATTGTCCTGCGGACGCCCCTTAGCTTCGAATATCCTAGCAACCGCCTGGTCATCAAGCGCATTCGCTCCAAGGCCGTATACCGTTTCTGTAGGAAACGCAACAAGACCGCCGGATTTTATTATTCCGGCAGCCTTGTTAATCAGTTCTTTATAGTTTTGTTCCAAGTCTTCTATCATTTTCTATAAGTCTTTTTACAGGTTTACAAGCTCCAGGCCGCCTATTGCTCCGAAAGCATCGCCAACAACGGCAAGTGCACCTATCACGCCTTTGATACTATATATCAACTCCAGTGCCTTTTCAATGTCTCCGGCGCTCTTTATCTCGTTGCCGAGCCTCGTAGCACACGCATCGGCAAGGCATGCGTCATATGAAACGACCACTGCCGCATCCGCTTTGCCAAAGCTCAGCGAAGGCCCGACCGTTCCCGAAGACGTACACACTGCCATAGGGTCGTATGTATCAAGAGTTATCCCAAGCTTCATGCTAAGGCTGCTGTCTCCGGCATAGACTGCCACAGTAGACAGATCTCCCGTCCTAAGCCAAACATCGCCGCCGTTCTCTATTATAACCTTGTTTGAGTGTTCCAGCAAACGCCGTCCCACTTCCTTTGCAAACACGCCGGCAACAGCCGCCATCGGCCCCACTCCTGCACTCAGCGCTGCAAGGCACATGTCCTGCACCACCGGCGGCGCATCGACTCCGGGGTCGATAGGCTCCAGCGATTCTGCAAACTCCTTGTGGCTGCTGATGTATTCGTCAAGAAAGCTCCTTAGCTCATACACTATGCTGTACGCTTTTTCACTGAGGTCTTTTTCTGCGCTTATCAGAAGCTCCGTTTCCTTATACGCCGTTTGCCAGCTTACAAGCTGCGTGCTTACAAGCCTGCGGTATTCGTTCCTGTCGTTATAACTCTTCACTTAGCTTGATCGCCCTTGTAGGGCATGCTCTTACGCAGTGTCCGCACATGAGGCATTCTTCCATATCGAACTCAAGCTCCCATGTGTTCTGGTTCATAGTCAGCGCCTTTGAAGGGCAGACCGCCGTACAGGCTCCGCAGTGTACACACTGTTCTTCATAATGTATCAGGTTTTCTGTATAGAGCTTAACAGTAACATCGTGCTCTTTCAAGAACTCTATGCCTTTGTCTAAATCGTCCTCTTCGCCGGACATCTCCATAAGCATTTTGCCCTGCTTGCCCTGTGTTATGGATGCCTTAAGTATGTTACACGAAAGCCCCATTCTTACAAGACTAGTGATTATAGGTTTATCCGTGTTCTCCGGGGTGAATGAAAGCCCGATCTTAATAGTTTTCATCATATCCTCACCTCCGCATTAAGCGGTTTGAACTCCGGATTGAACGGCAGTTTATCCACCGGCTGCGTCATCACGAACTGTCCGCTTATTATTTTCTCTTTAAGCTCTGCGGCTATCTTTCTTGCCTTGAACAGGCTGGACATCGACGCTGTCTTGACCGTTTTTCCGCCAAGCTCTATGCTGCCCGAGCGCAGCTGCGCATACGAAACACGCATCAAAGCTTCACGGCTTCTGGTGCTTACGCCGTAGTCCTGTACGTATGTATACAGCCTTTCATTAGGAACGGCAAGGTCTGCCATCATCTCTTCATCTATGACGGGAATAGGCACTCCCATTCCGATAAACAACGAAACGCCGTAGCCTTCGAAAGTCGCTGCTTTTATATATTCGCTCTTCATTCCCTTAAGGTCGCCAACTACGCTAATAGTATAGCCCTGATGATACATATCCCCGTTTTCGAGCTCTTTTATATTGTTGACAGCCTGTGTGCCTTCAAACGCTACATATCCTTCTCCGCCGCACAGCAATATCTTTGTGCCTATGCCGATTGTGCGAAGTTTTGGGTCTTTTAGCAGCGGCGACATCTCGCCCGCTGTCGTATACGTAACATTACCCAGGTTTGGCAGAAGCGTTCCCATATAGGTACGCTTTATTTTATCCGAAGAATTCGTAGCCGCCGGGTAGTTCTGATAAGCGTTCCTAGGGCTGAATATATAAGCCTGATTTAGGTCGGCTAGCTTTACCTTTGTCCTTACCTCTTTTCCGATATAGCAGTCTGTGCCGGGCGAAGTCGCATGAAGCTCTACTTCTTTGCCGGCAATGAGGTCTTCAATGACGTGTGCCCCGCCGTACTCTATTCCTTGTGTGTTGCTGACTTGGGTTGCGCCGATGTATGTATCGACCGCAGCAAGCCCGCCGTATGCAGGAACGTCATTAAGGGTTATATCGCACATTCGGATTGGAGGATCGGTATGTCCGAAGTTAAGCATAGCGCCGGAAGAGCACATAGCACCGAATGTAGCCGCGGTAACCACGTCTATTTTCTTTGCGCATTCCTTAACACCCTGCTCTTTTGCCATCTTCACCGCTTCTTCCGCAGTGACGACGACCGCCTTGCCCTGTTTTAGCTTTTCGTTTATTTCTCCAATCGTTTTTGGCATTATAATCCCTCCAATCGAAAATGCCTTTCGGTTTATAGTAGTGTTATTTTACACTTTTTTTGTCCACAGCACAACATAAATGAATCCTTTACAACACTATAAGACAATTTTAAGCAGATTATTTATATATAATCATTCTTTCTGCAGTATTCTTCCCCGCTTTTGAAGAACATGGCCGCCGCTTTTCAACCATACATAGATATAGTATAATTTTAACAAATATTTAAATGCAGGAGTTGATAAGATAAATGAAGCGTGTTTTCAGTCAAACCCAGCTATACAGATTTTTATATTACTGTGAAATTACAAATGATATTGGCAAAAACATACTCGATTGCGGTGCAGGCGGAAGCTGCCCTCCGCTTGCTTTATTTCAGGATTTTGGTTATATAACACACGGAGTTGAAATAAGCAACTCTCAGATTGAAAAGGCACAGAAGTTCTTCCATGAAAACAGTATAGATATTGATATTGTAAAGGGCGATATCAGATTCCTGCCGCACAAAGACGAGTCCATGAGCTTTGCTTATTCTTATAACACTATTTTTCACATGTCGAAAGCAGACATAAGAAAAGCCGTTGACGAGATAAAAAGAGTCCTTGTCCCCGGCGGTTTATGTTTTATCAATTTTCTTTCGCTTGAAGACGGCGATTACGGCAAAGGCGAGCAGGCAGGAGAAGGTGAGTTCTTTCAAGATGAAGACAGTGAAAAAGTCATGCACACATACCATACAGAAGCAGAAGCAAACAAACTTTTTTCAGATATGAAAATACTCTATAAAGAAAACAGAGTTCTCCACAGAATATTTGAAAGCAGCACGATAAAGCAAGGATACATAGACTATATAGCGCAGAAACAATAATCTGTACCTGTTCTATTATAGAATTGCTTTTAGCCAGCCAAATACGATTAAATTATGCCGCAATTGTTAAGTATATCTTTTTATTGTTTAGAATTTATCAGCTCATCAATTTCTTTTATATGAAGCTTTAAATGTCTTGGATAGTCTGTAACCATATCTTCCAAAGTAATTCTGTCATTTACAGCCGAAATCCACTTATTATCCATACATTTTTCATCCACATTATTTATCACATGAACATAATGTATATTTGAATACTTTAATAGCTGAATCAAGTTAAACCAGTTTTCATTATTATAATTCTGTATTGCTATCCATTTATCATTTACACCTAAATTCGCATAATCAGGATATTTACACGGGCTTTTCTGATACTGCAGATGAATAACTCTATGTGTATTATTTGAAGCCGAGTCAATCAAGTGTCCGGCAATTTGTTTTATATTTCTGTTTTGCTTATTCTTTCGGGTCGTTATGACTTCATCTTCCAGCTCCGACAGCGTTGAAACCAGCTCTTCAATCAAGCTTAGTATTTCTTGCCCAATTTCATTAAAAGAACGCATACAATATTCCTCCAAATCAACATTTATATTATTCATTATATATTTCATATTTTTAATTGCAATATTTGTTAACATCCACTTTGCTATTCTTTTTAAAACTTTTTAATATATATTTGAGGGCAATAATCTATCGGCTATCCATATGTTTTAGTGTTGTTGCTTTTTCCCTGCCCCCTGCGCTATAATACAAACGAATAAACTTAGCGAGGTAATCATGAAACTTGGTATAGTAGGTCTTCCGAACGTGGGCAAAAGTTCTCTGTTCAATGCACTGACAGGCGCAGGCGCTTCAAGTGAGAACTATCCTTTCTGCACGATAGACCCAAACATAGGTATAGTAAGCGTGCCGGACGAGAGGATGGATTTTCTGGCAGGGCTCTATAACCCAGCAAAATATACTCCTGCAGTCATAGAGTTCGTAGACATTGCAGGGCTCGTAAAAGGCGCAAGCAAAGGCGAGGGCCTCGGCAACAAGTTTCTGTCCCATATACGTGAGGTAGATGCTATACTTCACGTCGTGCGCTGTTTCGAGAACGACGACGTCACTCACGTAGACGGCAGCGTAAACAGCGTAAGAGACGCCGAAACGATAAACTTCGAGCTTATCTTTGCGGATATCGAATCTGTCGAAAAACGCTATCAGAAGTCCGAAAAGATGATAAAGAGCGGCGACAAGAAATATAAAACAGAATGCGATATACTAAAAAAAATAAAAGATAATCTGGAGCTGGGCATATTCGTTTCGGGTATGGATCTTTCAAACAACGAAAAAGAGCTTATACGAGACCTGTTTCTTTTAACTGACAAACCTATACTCTACGCAGCCAACGTTTCTGAAGATGCGCAAAAAGACAAAGCGCAGGTGCAGGCTCTGCAGGAACTTGCCGAAAAACAGAACGCACTCGTGATGGTAGTATGCGCTAAGCTCGAGGAAGAGCTCTCCACACTCGACAAGGAAGAGCGTGAAATGTTCCTCTCAGAGCTGGGAATAGAAAAAAGCGGCCTCGAAAAACTGATACAGAAATCGTACGAGCTTTTAAATCTTATAAGCTATCTTACAGCAGGTGAAAAAGAAGTGCGAGCATGGACTATTACCAAAGGCACAAAGGCGCCCCAGGCAGCCGGCAAGATACACACAGATTTCGAGCGCGGCTTCATCCGTGCAGAGATTGTAGCGTTTGACGACCTTAAGGAATGCGGCGATATGGCAACCGCAAAAGCAAAGGGTCTTGTGCGGCAGGAAGGTAAAGAATACATCATGCAGGACGGAGACGTTACGCTTTTCAAGTTCAATGTATAAGTACCAGGCATAAAACAAATAGAAACTTCTATAGACAGAAAAATCTGTCTATTTTTTTACAAAAAATCATTGACATAAAAATATACATAGTGTACTATCATGCTAGTACACTTACGGTGGAGGTGAGCATATGCAGTTCAATAGCAGAATACCGATATACATTCAGGTCATTGACGATTTAAAGAAAAAAATCATCAAGGGAGAAATCAAGCCGGGAGAAAAGCTGCCCTCATCCCGAGAGCTCGCTTTAGAATACGAAGTAAACCCAAACACCGCAGCAAGGATATATAAGGAGATGGAACAAGTGGGGCTATGTTATGTAGAGCGTGGAAAAGGAACATTCATAAACAGCAAAGAAGACCTCTTGCCTTCTCTTCGGAATGAAGTCATAAACACGCTGGTTGACGACTTTATAGAGCAGATGATTAAGCTTGGCTTTTCCAAGCAAGAGATAATAGGCAAAATTTCAAACAAGGAGATAGTGTAATGGAATATATAAAAACAGATAATCTAACCAAAAAGTTCGGCAGGCTAACAGCCGTAGATAACGTCAGTATATCTATAGAAAGCGGTAAAATCTACGGTCTTCTGGGGCCGAACGGCAGCGGCAAATCAACATTTATGAAGCTTATCGCAGGGCTGTTTCACCCAAACAAAGGCCGCATAAAAGTCTTCGGCGAGCCGCTAAGAGCATCTCATAAAGCGGACATAGCTTATATGCCTACAGAATCATATTACTATGACTATATGAGAATTGACACATTGAAAAAATACTACAGCGATTTTTATAAAGATTTCTCCTGCGAAACATTTGATAATCTTATCATAGATATGGGTCTTGAGCGCTCTATGAAAGTCAGTTCACTTTCTTCCGGCATGGCAGAAAAGCTGAAGATCGCAGCAACCATGTCAAGAAAGTCAAAGATAATAATGCTGGACGAGCCGCTCGTCGGCATAGACCTGGTGGCACGGGACCAGATAATCAACACCATCATAAAGGAGGCTGAGCCGCAAACATCTATAATCATATCCAGTCATCTTATAGACGTTATGGAAAATATACTGGACAGCATTTATTTTATTAAAAACGGCAGTATAGCCGCCAGCGGAGACACTGAGACTATCCGCAAAGAACAAAGCAAATCTATATCTGATCTATATAGGGAGGTATTCGCATCATGATGAAGCTTTTAAAATATGAACTTATAAGAAAGAAGAAGCTCTATTTAGCATCACTTTATATATTTACAGTACTAACAATCCTTGCGGCCACCGGCCTGCCGAAGATGGACGACGACAATTTTTGGTTTGTGCTGGTCATTGCATCTTCAGCTGTAATGTTTGCCGGATGCATTTTTATGCCGTTTATAATAAACACCGCAAACTACTACAGAGAATATAAAAAAACAAACGGATATATGATGTTTTTAACTCCAAACGGCGGAGCAAAGATTTTTGGCTCGAAGATACTATCAGCAGCCATAGACATACTAGGTTCATTTATATATATCAGTCTGTTTATTCTTGTGTTAAGCTGCGTAGCGCAAGCAAATATCTTTCTGGAAGCACCCGTTTTTCTAACTGATATATACAGTGTGTTCCCGGGGGTTAGCATAACAGCTATAATACTCCTGCTGTGTATAGCTCTCTTCCTGCAGATAATAGGCGCTGTAGTATTGGCAATGTTCTCCATAACTGTATCAAAGACTCTGCTTTCACACAGATCAATAAACTGGTTTGTACCTCTGCTTATTTTTCTGGCTCTGCTGCTTTTGGAACTGTATTTAGCTGTTTTGATAATGACGGGTTCAAACTCATATATAACAGGAGAGCTTTATTTCAACATAGATACTATAAACGGAGCGTTAGTGTATACAATTACTACAGTCATATTACTCATCTTCATTGCGGCATACACTGCAGCATCTTCTGTTTTGATAAACAAAAAGCTCAACCTTTAAAAAATATTATCCACTCTAAGAGAGCCGTCGGCAAAAATCCGGCGGTCTTTTTTTATTTCAATGCCTTATCGATTCTGCCTGCATTTCCCGTTTAGAAGTTTACTCCTTTGTTCATGGCGTAAACTTCAAATTATGGTATAATATTATTGTTTTTAAATCCATTTATTAAAATATACCATCCGGAGGCGCATATGAAAGTTTTAATTGTAGGCGGAACAGGTTTTATAGGCTATCACAGCGCACTAGAGTTTCTAAAAAACGGACACACGGTCACTTCACTGTCGCTTGATGATATCAGCCTCGAAGGCTGGTATCCAAAAGAAATTGAAGTGCACTACGGCGACGTTTTCAAGATGAGCGAAGAAGAGTTCACACAGCTTTTCAGCGGACACGATGCGCTTGTGTATGCCGTCGGCCCGGACGATAGGTTCACGCCCCCTGCGCCCGCATACGAATTCTTCTTCGAGAGGCTGGTAACGCACCCGTCAAGGCTTGCCGCAGCTGCGCAGAAAGCAGGTATAAAGAAATTCGTAGTCGCCAATTCATACTTTGCCTATTATCACAGGCTCCATCCTGAAAAGAAACTCACTGCCAAACATCCGTATATCCGCTGCAGAGTAGAGCAGGCGCAGACTCTCATTGATACAGGCGGCAATGGAATGGATGTATGTGTGCTTGAGCTGCCGTACATATTCGGCGCAATGCCCCAGCGCATACCGCTGTGGAAAGATGTCCTTCTAGACATGCTTATCTCCATGAACACTGTCTATTATCCCAAAGGCGGCTCGATGATGATTAGCGTAGAGAACGTCGCAGGCGCAGTATACGGCGCTGTGATGAACGGACGCCACGGCGCAAGATATCCCGTCGGCGATGTGAACATGGACTGGAACAGCATGCTTGAAATAATGCTGTCCGCAATGGGCACACCAAAGAAAATAGTCAACGTACCGTGCGTGCTGGTAACACTATACGGAGTAAAGCACAAACGAGAATATGCAAAGCAAGGAAAAGAGATGGGGCTGAACCCTGTTAAGCTGATGCACGATATACAGTGTCAGTACCTCTACTACAACGCAGACGAGCTCTCCCGAAAGGAACTTGGTTACTCTGGCGGCGGCGTGGAAGAAGCGATAAAAAAGACTGTAAAACGCTGTCTTGAAGAATACGAAAAAGAAGGAAAACAAATCGGATAGGCGGTTTGACCTATTTAATTCAGGCTGCACTGTGCAGCCTCTTTTTTATATAACGTATTTGCCTGTTTTGTTGCACAGCTTTTGTGATGATGATAAAATCCAAGACATCAGGTCAAACGAAATCAAATCCTATTTCTTAAGGAGAAGTGTATGAACGGAGCAGAGCTTAAAGCAAAGATGAAGCAGGACGGATATATCTACGGAACGCATATCGTCGGCCTCTCCAGCCCCGTCACTGCAAGCTGGATAGCAGGCACAGGCATGGATTTTGTGTTCATCTGCCAGGAGCATATTCCGCTGACAAGGGAAGAAACTTCGAACATGTGCCAGCTTTTTTCATCGTATGGTGTATCGCCGATGGTCAGGATACCATACCCGGATAAGAACCTTGCAACCATAGCAGTCGAAGGCGGAGCACAGGGCATAGTCGTGCCTTATGTCGAAGAGCTCTCTCAAGTGGAAGATATCATAAACGCCTTAAAATACCGCCCGATAAAGGGCAAATACTTAGAGGATATACTCGCCGGAGAAGCGCCGGTGCCAAAAAAGCTTGCAGACTACATAGCGCAATTAAACAAAGACCTTTACGTAGTAGCAGGCATAGAGAGCCTCCCGGCTATCGAGAACCTTGAGCGCTTTTTAGAGTGCGAGGACGTATATGCGATATTCCTCGGGCCTCACGATATAACATGTTCTATGGGCATACCCTGCGAATACGAGAATCCTGAATTCGTAAGTCTGGTCTGCGACGTTATCCGCCGCTGCAGGAAAGCCGGCAAGCCTGTCGGCGTCCACTGCGACTACGGCATAGAGCGTACCCAGGCCTTCCTTGAAGCAGGCGCAAATTTCATACTCGACAACTCCGATGTGACAAAAGCTATCCCCAGCTTAAAAGCGGATTTCGAGATGATAAAAAATAAATATGAAAAATAAAAGCTTTTCTAACATATATGAAAAGGGAGCCTAGCACTTGACCCAAGCTCCCTTTTTATTTGTTTTTTATCTTGAAATTCTTTTATATATATCTGCAAAATATCTGCGAATCATCTCCTGCACTTCACCGGGCACAGGCGACACGTACCCCTGAGTAAGCTCCTTTACACGTCCGTGTGCCTTTTCCAGTATCGATTTGCTCTTCACGTATCCGCCGGCTGTGTCCAGCAAGTCCGCCTTATAGAATGCGTCCGCATACAGCATCTCCAACGTGAAATCATCCATTATGAAGCTGCCGCCCGGGCCTTGCTCTTCTATGCTTTCGTATGAACGTTCCAGCCTCTCAACGCTAAGTCCCTTTGCTAAAAACTGCGCGATCTTGAGCCATTCACCCTGAATGACGATCATCTCACTCGACAGTCCGTTTGCGTTGATACAGCTGCCTATGCCGGATATCACGTCCGCTCCGGAGCTTATCGCCCCCTGCATGAACATCATGCTCTCTGCACCGCTCTGCATATCATATCTGTATCCAAGCGTTCCGCCCATCTCCGTCATAGACGGTATTCCATACGCCTTGGCAAGCTCAACTAGACCTATCTTCCAGAGCATCTTGTCCATCGTATAATACATATCGTGCCCTGTTCGCATGTCGCTGACTGAAGGCCCGGCAGCATACAAAAACGGATTGCCGGGGCTCAGTGCCTGCGTTACCGCCGCCAGAGATATAACCTCAGCATTCGTCTGCAGCATCGTTCCCTCTATGGAATACGGCGAAGTCGTCCCCGCCATAGGGCATGTCGTCGGTATCACAGCGCAGCCAAGCTCAGTACAGCGCTTTAGTATCTCGCAGTTTATATCCACCAGCGCCATCGGTGAGAGCGTAGGAACCGCCGCCGACATAAGCTTGCCCGGCTCTGCTCCGCTATATACCGCCAGCATCTTTACTATATCGACATTGGTCAAAAAGTCCTCGTAGTTAGCCGCATATACCGCATAGTGTTTTGTATGGTTTAAAAGGTGAGTCTCCAGTGAGCGCCATGTAGACGTAGCATCGGTATATTCCGTCACGGGAAAATCCATCCTGCTCATGGCATATACCATATCGTTACTCTGGTTTATTATCGTATTGTTCTTAACATCTTCGATGCCCGGCAGTCTCGGCTCCCCGGTTTCGTAATCTATTATCAGAGGATCGGCCACTATGCCGGTTATCTTCTGCCTGCCGTCGCCTATTGTAAACTCATCGCCTGCAACGCCGCATACGGTATAGCTTTTCGGCACAGTAGACAAAAGCTCACTTAGCAGATCCTTGTCAAACTTGACGATATCGCCGTCCACTCTTGCTCCGCGCTTTTCAAGCACCCGCCTTGTCTGCTCATCATCCACTCTTACGCCGACGTTATCAAGCAGCTCGCTCGTAAGCTGCATCGTTTTGTATATCTGTTCCGGACTAAGAACCTGCATCTTCATAAACAAAATCCCTTTCAAAAAAAGATACTTAATTATACGGGCGGCAAAGCTTATTAGTAAATATAAAAACCCGCCGTTTTTCTATTAATATACGACGGGTTATATAATTCAGTATCTTATATATTAATTTTTCTGATTATCATAAACTATATCTGACTATTAAAATTATAAATTTTCTTCTATTACCTTTTTAAGTATGTCCATACCCTTGTCGATTTGTTCTAAGGATGCCATGGAGAAGTTAAGACGCATGGTGTTTTTGCCGCTGCCGTCGGGGAAGAAATGAGTACCCGGCACAAAAGCCACTTTTTGCTCTACACCCTTTTTGAATATAGGCATAGCGTCTACGCCCTCAGGAAGCTGCGCCCATATGAACAGTCCGCCGTCCGGATGAGTATACTTGATGCCTTCCGGGAAACTCTCAAGTTTCTTGAGCATAGCGTCACGCTTCTCTTTATAAACTTCATTTATATGCTTGATGTGCCCCGGCAGTTTTCCGGATGTGACATAAGCGTTGACCACTTCCTGCGAAAGGTTGGAGGTGTGCAGGTCTTCGCCTTGTTTTGCCACGTTATACTTTGCGATTATCCGCTCGTCGGCAATAGCTGCGCCCACCCGAAGACCGGGCGAAACTATCTTAGAGAAGCTCATCAGGTATATCACGTTGTTAGTTTCATCAAAGCGCTTTATAGGCGGCACTGGGTCGCCGGAATATCTAAGATCACAGTAAGGGTCGTCTTCGAGTATCAAAACGCCGTATTTTTCACATACTTCTATCATTCTTTTGCGACGCTCTTCGCTCATCGTCCTGCCAGTCGGGTTCTGGAAGGTAGGTATAGTATATACGAACTTTGGTTTATGCGCTTTTATAGCTTCTTCAAGTGCGTCTATGTCCATGCCCTGTTCGTCCATCTTAACGCCTTTGACATCCGCTTCATATGAAAGGAAAGTCTGCAGAGCACCGATGAACGTCGGCGATTCGGTCAATATCACGTCGCCGGGGTTTATAAGCGTTTTTGCGGCAAGGCCGATGCCCTGTGTAGACCCGGACGTTATTATGACTTCCTGAGGCGTTGCTTTTATGCCACGCTCTGTCGCCATCTCTATTACAGTCTGATTAAGACATATACACCCTGGCGTTCCGCCGTACTGAAGTATGCTGCAGCCATTAGTGCGAATAAGTTTTGACGCTATATCCGCAACTTCGTCGTTGGGGAAACAGTCTGGCGAGGGGTTGCCTCCCGCAAAAGATATCATGCCCGGCTGTGCCAGCAGAGCGAAAATCTCTCTTATAGCCGAACCTGTAACCATGCTCATTCTCTTTGCAAATTCCATAATCAATTCTTCCTTTATGCTAAACTTGTTTATCCAAATGTTTGTCTTTACAGTATAGCAAAAAACTTCTTTAGAAACCACCGTCTCTTTAAGTGTTTTTCACCTGTTGCCCGTGCAAACGTTAGTATAACCACTTCCTGCGCTCCGCTCTCCTGCAGCACTTTCGCGCACTCTTCCGCAGTCGCACCGGTGGTCAGCACATCGTCCACCAGCAGCGCCCTGCCGGATATCTTCGTCGTGCACTCAAAAGCTCCGTCCATGTTCTGCTGCCGCTGCTTTGCATCAAGCTTTGTCTGCGTTTTCGTGTTCCTTGTGCGCATAAGCGCCTCTATGTACGGAACACCGCTGTGCTCTGCAACCTGCTTTGCAAGCAGCTCCGCCTGGTCATACCCACGGTGTTTCCTGCGCTTCTTATGAAGAGGCACATTAGTCACAAAGCTATAGTCTGCTTCCAGTCCATCAACCATCCTCTGTGCCATAAACTGCGATAGATACCTTGCGTCGTTATACTTAAACCTGCGTACCAGCTTTCCCGCTTCGTCTTTATATTCATACGCGCACTGGGCAGTATATCCGTTTACACTGTCCTGCCCGTGCTCCAGCTCTTTCATCTTTGATGCACACTTCTTGCACAGCCCGTCTTCTACGCCCTTTTCGACCGAGCATATCACGCACCTGTCTATATACGGCAGGACTTTTTCACCAATGCCGCTCATATCGCACCCAGCGTTTCTTCCAGTTCCTTAAGCTCGTGGTCAAGTGTGGTATAGCGCCCCCTTATGCGGTTGTTGCTGACCATATATTCTACTGTACTCTTCTGTCCAATTATTATTACCTTCTCCATAGCACGTGTCAGCGCAGTATACAAAAGATTACGTGAGAGAAACCTGCCTCCCGTTCCTCCGAAAAGCGGCATTATCACAACGGGAAATTCGCTGCCTTGAGACTTATGCACAGTAACTGCATATGCGTGCTCTATCTGCTCAAGCTCGTTGTAAGAATATATCGCATCTTTGCAGCCTTCAAAGCGTATGACCGCTTCCTTTGCTCCGTTGTTGATGCTGACTATCCGACCAAGGTCTCCGTTGAAGACGCCTATACCGCTTCCGCCGTACTCTCTGCCGTCGCTGTAGTGCCACTCCATAGTGTAGTTGTTCTTTATCTGCATCACCTTGTCGCCCTGCCGGAAGGTGGTGTCTTTTATCTTCACTTCATTTTTCGACGCAAGCCAAGGATTAAGCAGCTCTCGTATCTGCTGGTTTATATTATGTACGCCCAATATCCCCTTCTTTACCGGACAGAGTATCTGGGTGTCTTCGAGTATGTCATAGCTCTCGCTGAGCTCCTGCGTAACCAGCTTTTTGATATATTCAAGCACGTCTTCCGGAGTTTGCTGCGGCACAAACACAAAATCTCCCGTAACATAGAACTGCGGCTGCTCTCCGGCGTTCACTCTATGGGCGTTCTCTACTATATTGCCGCCTTCCTTCTGGCGGTAGAACTTCGTCAGCTTGCTCACAGTGAACACGTCCGACTTTATAACGTCGCGCAGCACGTTGCCCGGCCCGACCGACGGAAGCTGGTCTGCATCGCCGACGATTATCAGCCTTGTGCCTGCGCTGAGCGCCCTTAGCAGTGAGTTCATCAGAAAAATATCTATCATCGAAGCTTCGTCAACTATAACCGCTTCCGCTTCCAACGGATTTTCTTCGTCACGTATGAACCTGGCGCTCTCGCCAAAGTCATCCTCGTCCACGCCTTTGCCGTATTCGAGCAGACGGTGTATCGTCTTTGCTTCCCTTCCGGTAGACTGCTCTATCCTCTTTGCTGCCCTGCCCGTAGGCGCACACAGCACTGTCTCTATGCCGCTCATCTCAAATATGCTGATGATAGCTTTTATTATTGTCGTCTTTCCTGTGCCCGGGCCGCCTGTTATCACTTCCACCTGTCCGCCCAGCGCAGATAGCACCGCCCGCTCCTGCTCTTCGGAAAGCTCAACGTTTCCTATATATCTTTCGTAAGCTTTTATAGGGTCTTTTATCTTTATCCTTGGCTCATCTTTAGACAGCATAAAAAGCCGCCTTGCCACGTCCGACTCCGCAAAGTAAGCGGATTTATAGAACACAGCCGGGGTGCTGTTTACGATTTTTTGCTCTATCTGCCCGTCCTGCGTCAGCATACTCAGCCTAGTTTCAACAAGCTCCGGTTTAACTCCCAGCCTCTCGCCCGCTTTTCTGACGGCCTCGCCCCTCGGCAGGCATGTGTGCCCGTCCTGCATCGCCATCTTAAGCTCGTGTTTGATGCCGTTGTCTATCCTGAATTCGCTCGTGCTCTCTATGCCCATATTAGCGGCTATCCTGTCCGCACGCTCAAAACCAATGCCTACGATATCCTCTATCATGCGGTACGGATTGTGCGCTATAAGCTCTGCCGCAGCGCTTCCGTACTTCTCAAACGCCCTGAAAGCCTGCTTCACCGACAGCCCCAGGTTCTGCAGGTCGATTATTATCTGTTTCACGCCGACGTGCTCTGAAAAGCTCTCGTAAATATTTCGGCTCATCTTTGCGCTTATGCCGCTCACTTCCGCTAAAAGTTCCGGCGAATTCTCTATTATCTCAAACGTCTGCTCGCCGAACCTGTCCACTATCCGCCCGGCAATAGCCTCGCCTACGCCCTTTATAAGCCCGCTTGCGAGGAACATCTTTATAGACTCTGCGGTGTTGGGCAGCCGTGTCTCTACGCTCTTTGCGACGAACTGCTGTCCATACACCTTGTGCTCGCTCCACGAGCCGAACAGCCTTATGAACTCGCCCTCGTGTATGTGCGGCATGCACCCAACAGCGGTCGTTAAAAGGCCGTCGAAATCCATCGACAGCACCGTCCAGCCGTTTTCGTCGTTCCGGAAAACTACCTCAAGAACTGTTCCTTCTATACTAGTCATGCGCACCTCAATTTGTGATGCCTAATTCTTTTATTATCTTATTTTTTATCTCTTCTAAACTTTTTCTTTTTTCCAAATCATAATTTAAATCAATATATCTGATGTGACGCCTTAAATCGTCTTCATTCTTCTTATTTATCGCATTTTCAGTTTTATAATAACTAAAATATAAATATTTTTTAACATACTTCTTATGTGCTTTTCTTACAAACAGATTTAGTGCTATCAGCAATACAGCACAAACAAATATAACTATAACAAAAAATACGATTACAATATAATAATGAGTTGCCTTTATATAAAAAACATCCTTAAACATATAGTCAACAACTTGAAATATTGAACCCATTAAAACAAGAATAAAACCACAGTTACATTCTATTCTTTGTAAGTAGCCATTTATTACATAATCATCATTACAACCCCAAGTCATAAAAGATTCGCTAATAAATGATTTTGTTGGTTTTTTCATTATACCTCTAGATATAAACCAAACACCAATTATATTAATAGCTAGCCCGATAATAGAAAAATAGCTCAGATTAGTTTCACTCATTTTCTTTTACCTCAAATAATTATAGAACTATTGTACCATATGTTGGATGGAATGTGTGAAGTATTCATATAATGATCTATTCTACTTAAAATGTTAGAAGAGTTGTTTTTTATCCCATTTTAATAGCCATACTTATACTCATCTTAAACACAGCCTATCTCCACTTACCCCCGCACACCCTGTGCATCTCTTCAGTTATATGAAACCAGCGCATGGTGTCGTTGTTCTGCGGATAAAACTCATAGAACTCAGACCTGTAGAATGTATAAAACCTGGATATGTCCGTGCACATTCCGAAAGTCGGTACACTCTCCGTCGGCAATGCAAACGTGAACGGCTCTCCGTGCAGCGTGCCGTCGTATTTTAATCCCTGCCTTGATATGCTAAGCATACCTTCTCCGGCTATAATTGACGTTTCGCTGCTTTTGAGCCTCTTATATTTGGGCAGCACGCCCAGCTTCACCTGTCCGGCGAAAATGAAGTCCTCGTCAGCCACCTGCTGTTTTGCTTTCTCCCGCTCCAGTTTGTACCACTGTGTCACCGTTTCTGTTATCACGCAGCTTTCATCCAGCGGGATAAGGTCATAATACTCGTTTACCTCAGCGCCGTTTGAGCACTCTGCGCACTTTATTATATTGCCCTGCGTCTGCATTCTATACAGCGAGCCGCACTTCGGGCACAGATACAATAGGTCACCTAAGTTCTTTGCCATCTCGCCCTTGCCCTTATAGCTTGCTCTTGCGGTCTTGTTCCATTCATAGTCATCATGCGCCAGCGCTTCGTTCAGCCTTGCCTGCACCTGCTCTGCGCTCATAGTTTCAAGCTGCCGCGGAGTAAAGAGCGTATCTACGACTATCTCTACCCTGCCGGGGCGTGTGTCAAGGCAGTGTTTTGTGTTGGTAAAATACCCTCCGGCAATCTTCGTGTAATACACCGTCACGCCAAGGTGCTTTAGCAGCTTGCCGCTGCCCACCGCGCACGACTGTGTGCTTCCCGAAATAGAGTTCATGCCTTCCGGGAATATGCATATATGTCCGCCGTTTTTTATAACACGTATTATCTCGCTGACCGCATGAACATCCGGCGCAAAGTTACGCTTTGGTATCACGCCTGTAAGCGCAAATATTGGGTACAGGTGCGATCTGAAAAACTCGTTGTATCCGACTACGTAGTTTAGCCTATGAGGAAGCACTGCAGGCGCAGTGTAAAGATAGTCCACACGTGAAGAATGGTTACTTACAAGCACATAGGCGTTCTTGTCCTTGTTTGGGCGCACTTTATATGTAAACCTTATTCCCAGTTTCCTGTTCAGCGCCAGCATCCATATCCTTATCAGTATGATGTATACAAGTGCAATCGGCCTGCCTATGGTCTTTCTCTCCAGTTTCTCCTGCAGTGTAAGTTTTTCTTTCATAGCAGCTCCCGGTAATAAATATTTTATAAATCCGAAAAAGGGTCTGTCCACAGTCTCGGGGTTTTTCAGATTGGCGCAAGACAAGGAATCTCCACCCCGTTGAAATCATTTCAACGGGGACTCCGGGCAAAACTTGCAAAAGATGAGGTAGAATAGCTTATTCACCGAAGTTTTTACAAGTGAAGCTGACACAGTAAGACATTTTTGCTTTGCAAAAATGACGTTTGCACCAATCTGGGACACCCCTTTTTTTATTGCATCAGTTAAAGCCGTGTCCCTGCAGAACTCTTGCTACAGTACCGACAAAGTTTTCTTCCGCTCCCCAAGAGAATCTGAACAGTGCGCCCTGCCCTCCGCCGGAGCCGACCGCATCAACATAAACCGTATCGAGGCTCTGCGTCAGCATGATAGACAAGCTCGCTCTGTTGCCAGAGCGCATATAGTATTTCTCGAACACAAGCATGACTGCAGCGCCTTCTCCGACACTTCTTTTAAACTCCCCTATAAGCTCACACGTTATACCGCTTGATTCGATCCCGTTTCGCAGTACCTGCGCTATTTCATCTATATTTCCTTTTCCGCTTATGCTTAGTCTGTCCATATGTCTCCTTTTCCTTGTACTAGACCATTTATTATTGTCTTCAATACTACTATGAAACAGCTTAAAATTAAAGAAAATCTTTTGGCAGACGTTTGTCTGCTCCTATACGAAAACTATTTTTCAAAAAAGCTCTATCTTCGCAGCTGTCATGTAAAAAATTTACACCATGTTGTTTTAAGCTGTGTTATAATGCGTTTATGGATATTCGGCTTGAAAAGGCATATAAGCAGGACATTGACGCACTCGATGCCATAATGAAACGTGCGTTTGCGCCGCTATATGAAGTTTACAAAGATGAAAAAAGTCCGTATCTTGAAAGCAAGGAGCGCTTTGAGTTCAAGATACTATATAAAGACGGCTGCTACTACAAAATATACTGCGGCGATATCCTCTGCGGCGGTTTGTTCGTATACCATAAAGACGGAATATACCGGATCGGCACGATATATATCGACCCCGAATACCAAAACAGGAAGATAGCGCAGTCAGCTCTTGCCCTTGTTTTTGAGATGTACCCAAAGGTCAAAACTTGGGAGCTGGATGTTCCTGCAGATCAGCCCGCCAACATACACTGCTATACCAGGATGGGCTTTGTCGACACCGGCAAACGTGAAGTAATAAACGAAAAGCTGACACTGGCTTATTATAAAAAGGAGCTCTAATGGACGGAACACAAAGAAAAGATATTAAACCAGGCGATGAAGTAATGGTGGTGCAAAAGCAGGATCAGCGAACCGGTAAGCTTACTAAGGGCGTAGTCATGCGCATACTCACAAAATCGCCCTCCCATCCGCACGGCATCAAGGTGATGCTGGAAAGCGGGATCGTCGGCAGGGTAAAGCAAATATTATAACCTTCATTCCACAGAAGTTCACATTGGCGAAAACTCCATATTAAAAAAAGCGGGCATCCCCGCTCTTATTTCTCATCATATACTCTGAATACTATTTATCTACGTTAAACACTTTAAGGTTTCGTGCAAAGTTAAGATGAACCGCTTCTTCCATAGTGTATATTCCATTCGGTTTCGCTATCAGCCATTTTAAAGCATATATAGCGCCCTGACCAAACGCCGCCCTGTTCAGTGACTCGTGAGTTATGCGGATAGTCTGGTTCTGCAGCCCGAAAACCACTTCGTGTTTGCCGACTATACCGCCCACTCTGACAGAGTTTACGTGCCTTTCCTTATCAAGCCCCAGGTCTTCCGCTATCCTAAGGGCAGTGCCCGAATAGTCCGGCTTTTCCCTGAAATGCTCTTCGATTATCTCTATGTCCGCATCCGGCACTATTCTTTGCAGCAGCTTAGATATCTCAATCAAGAAGTTGATACCAAGCGTAATGTTCGGAGAATACAACACCGCCGTCTTTTTTCCGACTCTTTTTAGCAGCTTTACCTGCTTTTCATCATAGTTCGAGATCGCCGAAACTATCCTTGTTCCAACGTTAGCGGCAGCTTCATAAGTCTCGATAGCGCTCTTAATAGAAAAATCTATTATAACGTCAACAAAGTTCTCTTTAAAGAATGCGCTCTTGTTGATTGAGTCAACCGAATATATCCTGCCCCTTTTGCCTTCAAGCCCTAATAGGCAGCTTGCATACTCACCTTCGTCTTTATGAGACTTCCTGATAACCCATTCAAGCTTGCACACGTCATCGCCTAGTAATTCTTTAGTTACATTTTTACCTGTTTTTCCAAATCCAAAAACACCGACCGTAATTTCCAATCCGGTTCCTCCTCATATTTTATAATAGATGGTACAAATAGTGCAGAAGTTCCACTTAGCTTATATATTATAGCAGATTATTCGGACAAAGTAAAAAATGTAGTAATATAATCCATATTATACAAAAAGCAGCAGATTTTTACCTGCTGCTTTTATTTATAACCTGTTCTTTACCGCCTTATCCCAGCCTGTCCACCATATCGAGCTTCTCCCACGGCAGGTCAAGCTCAGGCCGTCCAAAATGACCGTAGCTTGCCGTCTGTTTATATATCGGCGCACGCAGCCCGAGTCGCTCTATTATAGCCGCAGGCCGCAGGTCAAACGTGTGCTTGATGCGGTGGACTATCTCTGCATCGCTCAGCATGCCAGTTCCGTGAGTATCAACGCATATAGACACAGGCTCTGCCACGCCAATTGCGTATGCCAGAACTATCTCACAGCGTTCCGCTACCCCTGCCGCAACCACGTTCTTTGCAATGTGTCTTGCCGCATACGCTGCGCTTCTGTCCACTTTACTTGGGTCTTTGCCGGAAAAAGCGCCGCCGCCGTGGCGTGCATATCCGCCGTAAGTATCGACGATTATCTTCCTACCCGTAAGCCCGGAGTCGCCCGCCGGACCGCCGATAACGAACCTTCCTGTTGGGTTAACAAAATAGACCGTGTTGTCGTCAAGCAAATTTTGCGGTATCACCGGCTTTATGACGTGCTCCATGATGTCTATTTTCACCTGCTCTTCGGTCACATCCTCCGAGTGCTGGGCGGAAACAACTATAGCATCCACACGCACAGGAATGTTTCCCTCATACTCTACCGTGACCTGAGCTTTGCCGTCCGGCCTCAGGTATTCAAGCGTTCCGTCTTTGCGCACCTGTGCCAGCCTGCGTGTCAGTTTGTGCGCAAGAGTTATCGGCATGGGCATAAGCTCATCCGTTTCCCTGCACGCATACCCTATCATCATGCCCTGGTCCCCGGCGCCCTGGTCCGCCTTGTTAACACCCATAGCGATGTCGGGCGACTGCTCGTCGATAGACAAAAGTATGCCGCACGTGTCCGCATCAAAGCCGTACTTTGCTCTCGTGAAACCAATGTCTCGTATAGTTTCTCTTGCTGTCTTTGCAATGTCCACATAGCAGTCCGTCGTGATCTCTCCCATCACAAGCACAAGGCCTGTGGTCACTGCCGTTTCGCATGCCACTCTGGCGTTCGGGTCATCTTTTAGTATAGCGTCAAGTACGCTGTCGCTTATCTGATCGCATATCTTGTCCGGATGCCCTTCTGTTACCGATTCTGATGTAAATACTCTTCTCATTTTGTTTGTCTCCTGTTCTTTTATCAAAAAAACCCCGCAAAAGCGAGGCAGAAAAATGTCTTTTCTTCCTCATCTTTCGGGAATTGGCACCGCAGGGCTTTATAAGCCTAGGTTGCCGGGTTTCATAGGGCCCGTCCCTCCACCGCTCTTGATAAGGGGTTTTTATGTAGCTTTATAATATCACAAACGCTTTAAGTTGCAAACCCCCAAATAATCCAAACTAAAACTCCGGCAACGCAGTTTGCCACGAATATTATTGGCAGCGCAGTCTTCATCCTTATATCGAAAAGCCCGGCTACCATAGAGCCCGTCCATACTCCGGTAGTAGGCAGCGGGATAGCCACCAATATAAACAAAAAAGCAAGCTCACCGTATTTTTTCAGCCCGCCTCCCCTTTTTACAAGCCGCCGCTGCTGCCACTCACCAAACCTATTGAATACTTTAATGTTGCTATTCTGGAACCATTCCAGTATCCGCCGTGTCAGCAGTATAAGAGCTGGCGAGAACAGCATAGACCCGAAAACGGCCAGAAGAAAACAGTGAAGTTCCGGCACGCCGAGACTCATTCCGACGGGGATAGCTCCTTTAAGTTCTATTATTGGTACTGCCGACAGTGCAAACACCGCCAGATAATTCCAAATCATAACGTCTTTCCTTTGCTGCTTCTAATTTCTTACTATTCTATCTTAAATGATGCTTTGTTTGCAATGCTTTTACTGATATAATATGTGTCATGAAAAGAACCTTAGGGCACCTTAGGCGTGCCGACGAAGATTTTAATATGATAAAAAACGGCGAACGCATAGCCGTCGGTCTGTCCGGCGGCAAAGATTCGATGACGCTTCTTTATGCACTTCATCTTTATAAAAATTTCGCAAAAACCAAATTCGACATCTGCGCCGTAACTGTAGACCTTGGCTTTAACGGATTTGATATACAGCTTATCGAAGACTACTGCAAGTCTCTTGACATAGAGTTCACCTGCGTTAAAACGCAGATATCAAAGATAGTGTTCGACGTAAGAGCGGAAACAAACCCATGCTCACTGTGCTCCAAGCTTAGAAAAGGCGCGCTGTTCAATGAACTTATAGCAATGGGTATAGATAAATGCGCATTCGCCCACCACCGGGACGACTGTCTTGAAACGTTGTTTTTGTCCATGCTGTATGAAGGAAGGATACGTACGTTCAAACCCGTAACCTATCTTGACCGCAAAGGCATAACTCTTATCCGGCCGTTTGTATACCTGCCGGAGCACGAGATAATCTCCTCTGTGCGCCGCCACAACATCCCGACTACGGGCAATCCCTGTCCGGCTTCAGGCAACACAAAACGGGAGGAAATAAAAGAGCTGCTCCGCCATATAAGCAAGACCAGCCCTAAAGCCCGTGATATTCTTTTAACTGCTCTTAAAAACAAAGACGAATATTCGCTCTGGGATTAAGGCAGTATCAGTGTAACCTCCGGCATCTGTTTTGCGTTCTCATAATCGTTGTCCATCACTTCGAACACAAGACCATACCTTAGGAAACTATCGTCCACTTTTTCATACGCAAGATACGAAAGATCGTATTCCAGCCCTGCAACACGTGCCTGCACTCCGCTGTAGAAATATTTCTGAGCATCGTCCATGGTAACGTTGTTGCCTTCCGCCGGCTTAAGATAGATAACCAGGAATATGTTACCCTCTCCTGCAGTGTCTTCTCCAAGTGTTTTTGTGAAGACCTGCTCATTCTCGAAATCTCCAAGGCTGGTGCTGAGAGGCTCAGCCTTGCTGCAACCTGTAAATGCCGCCAAAACCATTATAATGACTAATACTACTAACAAATTCTTTTTCATGATATTTCCTTTTAATGTGTTATTTATGCACCTCATTATATAACAAGCGTTGTTAGTTATCAACATTTTTACATTGTTATTTACATTTATTTGTGCAATAATTCTGTTATGCAGAGTATAAATGAGGATCTAAAAAGAAAATCAGCAGAATTTGGAGCAGATGATATTGCCTTTGTAAACAGCGACGATACGGCGCTGCCCTGTGTAATTATGCTTTTTTTCAGATACTTGCCTTCAAAGGCGCCAAGCCCTGGAATGATGGCGCTCTCGTCCTATTATATAGCTTCAAATAAAGGTTATCACGCCGCTAAAAAACTAACACAGTATATACTTGAAAAAGGTTTTTTCGCAAAACAAGACACTATGCTAAGTGCAAAAGAATATGCTCTCAAAAGCGGCGGTTTCATAGGTGGAAACGGTTTTTATTACCACAAAGATTTTGGCTCGCTTATAAGCATTCAAACGATACTTACAGATGCAGCTCAGCCGCAGCCCGGTTTGCCTGCTGCGCAAGGCTGTCTTGAATGCGGAGCTTGTGAAGCTGCATGCCCGTCTTCTGCTGTCGGCAACATCACGCAGTGTCTGCGGTATCACAGCAACCTTACTGTTCCGGAGCACCTGCGCGGCGGCCTTTACCAGCTTCTCGGATGCGAACTTTGCCAGACAGCGTGCCCGCTCAACAACAAACAGAAACAGCCGCCGGTACAGTTCGAGACTAAGAAGCTTCTTTCCGGCTATTATTTAAAAGAACTGCAGGAAATCGCAGGCAAGAACATGGCAAGAAAACAGCGCATAATCTCTCAGGCAGCTCTCTACAGTGCCAATACGATGCAAAAAGATACCGCTGCACAGCTAAAAACATTGTCTCAAAACGCACCAAGTCCCGTAAACGAACACGCTGCATGGGCGCTTGAAAGAATAGAGGAAACACAATGAAACTCAAAGCGTACGCAAAACTGAATCTTGCGCTCGAAGTGAAAGGAAAGCGTCCGGACGGCTATCATGAGCTTGATACAATAATGCAGAGCATTTCGCTTCATGATATCATCAGCATAGAGAAAAGCAGCTCTGTCAGCGTAACCATGGACAAAGCCGGTGTTGATGAAAAAAACAACACCGCATACAAGGCGGCTTTGCTGTTTTCTGAATATACAGAATCAGGCGGCGCTGATATAAAAATAGAGAAACACATACCTGATATGGCCGGTCTTGGCGGCTCCAGTGCAGATGCAGCCGCAGTGCTTTATGGTCTTGACGCTCTTTACGGAACACGCCTTGGCACGCAAGCCCTTATGCATCTTGGCAGAAAGATCGGCGCAGACGTGCCTTTTTGTATTACAGGCGGCACAGCCAGAGCAAGGGGGATCGGCGAAAAACTTGAGCTTCTGTCTCTTAAAAAACCGCTTTGGTTCACTGTAGTTAAACCATTCCAGGGCGTTTCAACAGCCCGGGCTTTTGGCGCATACACTAAATCTGCCCATATAAGTATAGAAAGCGCAGCCTTCGCTTTGCAGAAAGGCGATATAGATATGTTCAGGCGATATTCGGACAATTCACTCGGCATAGCTGCTCTTAAAATAGCGCCGGATATCATGAAAGCGGCAGGCGCACTTTCAGCCTTTGGCAAAGCTTTTATGAGCGGTTCGGGCAGCAGTATGTTCTGCGTGTTTGAAACCCTGCAGGAAGCACAAGCCGCCGCAGATAAAATAAAGGGCAGCTTCGAGCTGTGCGGCGCATACGGTTGCACTTCAACGGGAATTGAAATGATCGGAGATACTATATGAGTATATTTTCGGATACGCTTGAAAGGCTTATAAAAGAAAACGGTATAGAATACCCGCCGGATACAATCGTTAAATGCGAGCAATATTTCAGACTATTGGTCGAAGCAAACAAGACCACCAACCTTACACGTATAACCGACGAAGCAGCTGCTGCCCAGATGCACTTCTTTGGCGCTATGGAGCTTACAAAACATTTCGGCCTGCCTGATGGCGCAAAAGTAATCGACGTCGGCACCGGCGCAGGGTTCCCCGGCATACCGCTCAAGATAATACGCCCATATCTAGATATTACGTTAATGGACTCAGTAGGTAAAAAAACAGATTTCATAAAAACAGCGGCAAAAAGAGCAGCAATTGATGTCATCGTAATAAACGCACGTGCAGAAGAAATGACCGGGCTTTATGATACATTTGATGTTGTCCTCTCCCGTGCTGTAGCTTCTCTTAACGTTCTGCTTGAGTTGTGTATACCTTTGCTCAAAACAGGCGGAAGCCTTGTCGCTTTCAAAGGCGAAACGTATGAAGACGAACTGGCAAAATCAAAAAACGCTCTTAGCGTCCTTTGCTGCTCTGTAAGCTGTGTCCATACCACTGGCGAAGGCGCAATTATTATTATAAAAAAAGAAAAACCTACACCGGAAAAATATCCACGCAGGTTTTCAAAAATCAAAAGCAGTCCTCTATAATACGCTTAATCTTTTTCATAACTAATGCTTTGTTATGTTTTGAATACTTATAAAAGGATCAGAATAGTTTATAATCTCCCAAGATTTGTTTATTACCAGTCGGAAAGCTGCGCTCCGCACCTAGGGCAGAAGTTCATATCGTCGCTGTAGTCAGTTCCGCAGTTTTCACAGCTGTTTCTAAGCTTGTTCCCACACTTTGGGCAAAAGTCCATGTCCTGCATGCATAATGCTCCGCAGTTGCTGCAGCTAATGAACTCACTATCCTGTTTTTCTTTATGATGGTAATGTTCCGAATTTTTCTTTGGCGTAAGACAAGCCGCAACCGTCAAGTTCACAAGAAACGACACGAATATCCCAAGGCACAAAAATCCGCCGTAGCTATAACCTTTTTTCCTTGCCATAGACGCTCCGATAAAAGAAAGCCCAAGGTTCATTCCAAAGATCCATATGCCATACTGCGCTATAAAATCAATAAACGGATTTGCTTGCGGCATAAATGACACCTCCATCAATATAGTAAGAATTTTCTTCCTAATATATAATTATAGTTATTTGCGGAAAACTTTACAAGTCACTCCACCGACGCACACATCGGCAGGGACTCCAATAAAAAACCCGCATGTTATATGCAGGTTTTGTTCATACATGTTTACTCCGCTTGCTGTTTATCGAACTCATACTTATATGTTCTGTATGTCCTGTAATGGTCTGCGCCGAAGTTCTCTACGCCCAGTCTGGAAGGAAGGTTCTCTTCATCAATACAGGAAACTTCTACATAGTCTATCCCGGCTCTCATAGCGTCTTTATATCCTTCAAGGAACATCGCATGGTTTACACCTATCTTTTGGTATTCCCTGTCGACCATCTGAATAAGCACCCTTATTCCGTTTATCTTTCTCTTGAATATAAGAAACTTTGCCCAGCCTATAGGAAGCAGTTTTCCCTTCATACGTTTTAGTACCTGGTTATAGTCCGGCAGCCCTACCATAAAACCTATAGGTTTATCACCCTTTCGCGCTATATAGCAGTAGTTGCCGTTATACAACGGCACCAGCGCTTTGAATTCGTCTATAACACCTTCCAGCGTCGGCGGAACAAGATAGTCCCACGAATCGGGTAAGCTGTTGTCGAGTATCTGCTTTATGTCTCTTGCTTCCTTCTCTATATTCTTAGGGTCAAGCTTGTCTACCCTGAATCCATATTTCTTCATTGTATAGTTGACTACCTTATCGTGTCTTTCGAACGAAAATATCCCGGGGTTAAAAAAATATGCAAAATGATCATCATTCTTTGCAAATCCATATCGCTCTATCAAAGCAGGGTAATATTTCTTTGTGTAAGCGTTCTGCAGCACCGGCTGACCTTCGCCCATGACTACAAAGCCCTTGCGGTCGTCACCATTCGAAGGAGACAGCGGTCCTATCACTTTGTCCATGCCTTCTTCCTTAAGCCACTCGAAAGCTTCATCCAGCATCATTTCGCACGCTTCATAATCGTCTATACACTCAAACATGCTAAAATAACCCTGCCTGAATCCACGAATACGATTCAGCTCTTCATCTATACCGACAAGAACTCTTGCAACAGGTTTCTTGCCTTCATACACCATGAAAAAGCGCTGAACACCGTTTGCAAACAAAGGATTGCCTTTCCCCTGAAGCACTTTTTTAGTGTCGCTTTTAAGCTGAGGTACCCAGTTATCGTCATCTTTATACATCTTGAATTCAAGCTTAACGAAGTCTTTAACCTTTTTTGAGTCTTTGTCAAAAGAAATAACCCTATACAAAACGCCACTCTCCATCATAAATCTTATCAACTATAATATACAATGAAAGCGGCACTATCAATAACAAAACTGTTACAAATTATTAATATACCTGCCCGGTTAAACGCTTATATAGCCGCTTATTTGCATTTTTTCTCTCTTTATATAAAAATTTCTGTATGTTACGTATGAATTAATGATGGGTTTAATTTATATTAAATATTGTTTTTCCAAGATACATAAAAGGGGTTTGAGCCGTAAAAGTAGAATTATTCTATATACAGACAAAGGAGTCCGCTTTATGAATTCACGTGAACGGATCAAAGCCATTTTAAACAAAGAGGATTTTGACAAGCCGGGTGTAATAGCTGCTGTATCAAACGCAACTCATGATTCCTGCATTTCTCTAGGAATCGATTTTCCTAAAGCCCACCTAAACCCCGACGCTGCCGCCGCGCTTGCAGCGTATCCTTTCGAACATCTTGGCTTCGACAGTGCGATGCCATATTTCAGTGTTGTTCTTGAAGCCGCTGCACTTGGAGAGAAAGTCGAATGGGGCGGCGAACTTGATATGCCGGCCCAGAAATATGCACCGGACCACCATGCAGAAGACTTCAAGATGCCGGAGGATTTCCTCGACAGAGAGCCCGTCAAAGCTCTTCTTGAAGCGATAAAACTCCTGCGCAAGCGGTACGGAAACGAGCTGTTCATCTTCGGCAAAGTGATGGGCGCATGGACGCTTGGACTTCACCTGTGCGGAACTGAAAACTTTTTGATAGACACGATACTCAATAAAGAGCGAGTCCACTACCTTTTAAACAAATACAAACAAGTCACAAAAGCATTTGCACAAGCCCAGCTTGACGCCGGTGCTGATATCATAACCATGGCCGACCACATTACCGGAGACCTTGCCAGCACTCAGACTTACGTTGAGTTCCTTCAGCCGATACACAAAGAAATAATTTCGCAGTTCGATAAGAACACATTTGTGCTGCACTGCTGCGGCAGAACGCTTGACCGTATACCTCTTTTCGCAGATGCGGGTTTTGATCTTTTCCATTTTGAAAGCAAGAACGAAGCAGGAGCAGCTATTAAAGCTGCAAAGGGAATGATGCTGGCCGGCAATATAAACATCCCGGACACGCTGCTTTGCGGCACACCTCAAGACGTGGAAAATGAAGTATCCCATATATTGAAGTGCGGCATAAACCTCGTTTCACCGGAATGCGCTCTGCCGCTCCAGACGAAAAATGAAAACCTTCTTGCCATATCACAGTCCGTAAATAAGCTTTACCATAAACTAACATATTAGGAGATATCTATGGAGAATACGAAACTGACAAAAACGGAGAGAAGCTGGATTATGTATGACTGCGGCAACAGTGCATACTCTATCGCAATCACCACGGCTCTGCTTCCCGTATACTTTGGTATGTTCAAAGGCAGCGGAAGCATGGACCTTGGGTACTACAACAGTATAGCCAGCGTGCTGATTGCGCTTCTTGCGCCTATCCTCGGAACCATTGCCGACTACAGGAACTATAAGAAACGCTTCTTCACGTTCTTCTTTGTGCTTGGTATAGTTTTTACCGCGGCTCTGGCAGTCGTACCTAACGGTCAGGTGCCCACGCTTGTGATTTTCTATATAGTCACTTGTGTCGGTTTTGCGGGAGCCAACATATTCTATGATGCATTCCTCGTCGACGTCTCCGGCAACGAACGCATGGACAGAGTTTCATCCAGCGGTTTTGCCTACGGATATATAGCAAGCGTCATACCATTCGCCATAAGCCTCGGCGTTATCTTCCTTATGGGTATGGACAATATGCTCGGCTATCAGCTCGGCTTTGGCATAACAGCCGTATGGTGGGGGCTGTTCACTATCCCTATGCTGAAAAACGTAAAGCAGATTCACTACATCGAGCCGGAGAAAAAACCGATAGGCAATTCTTTTAAAAGACTTGGCAAGACCTTTGCCAACATCAGAAAATATAAGCTCGTCTTCGCCTTCCTTATTGCATATTTCCTGTATATCGACGGCGTTGACACCATCATAAAGATGTGTGTACCTTATTCAACTGACGTCCTTAGTCTTGATTCAAGCAACGTTTTCCTGCTTCTCGGTATACTGCTGGTAATACAGATAATCGCATTTCCCTTTGCGCTCATGTACGGCAGGCTCGCAAAACGCTTCGGTACAAAGCGCATGATAATCGTGGCAATAATAACATACATCGGTGCATGTATCTTTGCTTCGCTCATGTTCGACATATGGAACGTTTTCGTGCTCGGTGTGCTGATAGGCTCTGCACAAGGTGGAATACAGGCGCTGTCACGTTCCTATACGCAAAGCTGATACCCAAGAAAAACTCCAACGAGTTCTTCGGTTTCTACAACATATTCGGTAAGTTTGCCGCTATTATCGGTCCCGCTCTTATGGCTCTCATATCCACGCTTACTGGAATACCGAGGCTGAGCATATTCGCAATACTTCCTCTTTTCATAGTAGGTCTTATACTGATGATAAGACTTCCGGAAGCAGACAACGTTCAGGCGGCAGAAGAAGTTTAAAAAGCATTATAAAAGGACAGCCTGTTCCGGCTGTCCTTTTTTACTTGCCTAATTTCTTTATTCCTCTTTCTTGTCCGTTGCCATACTGACCGAAAAATACATTATCTTCTGCTCTTCTTCTTTATCCTCGCTGTACATCGTCACTTCCAAAACATATTCACCTTCAGTCGTTGTAACGCTGTATGTAAGATCCGTTGCTATAGAAGTTTTCCCATTTTGCACATTTGTATTAGTATAAAAACCCGTCTTTTTAAACTCGGTTATATCACCCTCGATATAAGCATCTATCTGCTCCATTGCAGGAAGAAACTCTTCAGAAGATGCCACGTCATCAATAAAGTCTTCCTGATACTTTGTATAATCACCGTCGTTTATGCTGTAAAGCACATCTTCGATAAGCTCGTCATACTCCGAAGCTGCCTCCATCAACCCACAGCCCGTTAAAAGAAAAGTCCCGACAGCTGCTAAAACAACAACCATATATATCTTTTTCATATATTCCTCCAAAACAAATTTTTGTTCATTATATCATAATGTTCACTGTCTTATGCAATGAACAGTTTTAAAAAAGCCCGCTTATTACCGCATAAGCTCCGAAGCTCACCGCATTCGCCGTCAACGTGAACAGCAGAAGACGCACTTTGCCGATATCCTTATACCTGAAAATATAGAACAGGTACTCGAAACCGGCCACCATCACTTCAAGAACGAGCACCACCCAGAAATAACTTATCATGAAGTTAGACATGACTATCAGCAGTATAATGTTCATCACAGGGTTGGAGACAAGGTTGGTAAAGCATACATATCTTGACGGCTTTATCTTGAATATAAGCGCAGTCAGCCATTCAAGCAGCACGGTCAGCCCCCACGGAAAAATAAGCACGAACACCCAGAGAACTATTTCCAGCCCTCCCGGCTTCAAAGTTTTGAACGTGCCTTTTAGTTCAAATTCGTTGCCGCTTACGTTATAGATATAGCTGTCTTCGCCAAGGAAGCCTACCACTTCTGACTGCTGCTCCGAACCATCTGTAAACACTACCTCTGCAGAAAATCCGGAATACATACCGCCGTCGTTGTAAAGCTCTACGAGCCGTTCGGAAGCAACTCTCGTCCTTGTCATACGCTCGTCGTCCATGGAAGAAAACTGCTCCATCACTTCTCTGCTTCCGTCTTCAAGATAGCCATAGAAAGTGATCTGGTCTATCTCGCTTATATCGTCTATTAAAATCTCGTGCTCGTTAGGGTCGGGCGCAACGGAATTCGCAAACGCTGTCAACGGAAAGGCAGCCAGTATAACTATCAGTACCACAAGGAATAAGATTCTTTTATTTCTCATATGAATACCCCCTTTGCATACCAGATACCAATTTAATAAATATATTATATCATATTCCTATTCCAGCTCTTCAGGCAATATCGTTCCGTTTAAAATGGCGCTCTGCTTGAGCTCTGCGTAAATCCCTGCATAGCTAGTGTATATATAAGGATTGACATACAGTATCCCCAGAATTCCAAAAGTAAGCGCACTGAGCAGGCTCCAGCCTATAAAGCTGAGCTGCATAATAAATATCTCACCTTTATACCCCTTTGTCATACGCATCGAAAGCTTGAGCGCCTGTTTCGCGGTAACGTTTTTAGAATCCGCAAGTATATAAGGCGTCATGAAATACGCAAAAGATTTTATAATGCCCGGGATCACCAGCAGCAGAGACCAAAGAAAAACAAAAAGCTGCATCCAGAGTATGCCGCCCACTTTGCGCCAATAATTATTGAACCCGGTGCCAAGCATATCTTTTATCGAAGTCTGCTCTCCTCTGTATATCTTTGTACAAAATCCGGAATAGCCAACCCAAACAGGCGGAAGCAGAAACACCGAAAATATCAGCGAAACCTGCCCTATCAGTGAACTCCATAAAAATGAATCAGTTATATAATCAATTGCATTGCTGAACACAACCATGCTCTCTGATATTCCAAAACTGGTGTTTACACCGGTTACCGATTGTGCATTTCTGAGTATTTCATCAAATCCAAGAATCCCGATTTGTGCAATCGTATTGTATATATTATAAAAAAGATCAAACGGATTACTTAAAACCAGGAATAAAACAAACGCACCGATACTAAGACCATACATCGCATGAAAGTTTTGCTTTGCCTGCTGTTTTATCTGCGCACGATCCTTCAAAGAATACCCTGAATAATAATCGTTATTTTGGGTGTTTTGCTCGCTCATAATGTCACTCCCTATATCGTATATTTATTTTTGAAAATACTGTCTGGATTATTGTATATAAAATACCAGCTTTTATCAATGAAGTTTATGATAAAAAGCATGATTTAAAAAGATATAATATTCTTTATAAAAGAAGGTGTTGCCTTAAAAATACGGCAGCGGCTGACCTGGTCTTTTCCCCCACATCCGCCGGCTGGACTTTTCGCTACTAAGGCATCTGCCCGCCCACTACTGGGCCTCTCGGAATTCCTTCCGGCCGGACTAACTTCTAAACCGCACTATGCTCACCGGCCGCTATGGACCGGCTTACGTGGATCGCTTCGCCTGCGACTGGCATCGACTTTCAACCACAGACCCGCCGCCGTTGCTTTGATTATACTTTCATGCAAAATAAGTGTCAAACATATGTGCCGACATATCGTTTGAAAAACAACGGATGTTGCAAACATACTCTTTCGTGTTATAATAGCATAGAGATTTTATGAGCAGCTTTTTTATATTCGTTCCGCCGGCGCCCAAGTCGGCAGGGCACCGATATCGAGGTGAACAGTTATGTCGATCGATTATAAGAGCATGAGCGAAGAGAAACTGCGGAATGTGGCACAGCGCCGCTACTATATCAAACGTGGATTTACCTATCATGTATCGTTGTTCCTGATGGTCTCTGCGCTGATGGTGCTGATCTATTTTCTGACAGGCAAGGGATACCCTTGGTTTGCGTGGCCGGTCGGCTTCTGGGGCCTGTTCATTATCGGGCACATTATAGGCACGATAAACTCGCTAAGGCGCATAGACGGCAAACCCGGCGGTATAGAGCGTGAGATGCAAAGACTGCGCAAAAAGTAAAAAAGAAGGCTTATAAGTTTTTAAATCATAAGGAGGTGGTATGCGTGGACGCAGACCCTAAGTTAAGACGAATACGCAGCGAACGTGCATACCGCATTGCAGGCAAAGATGCACTTCGCTAAAGCCCTTCTCTAAAAGGGAACAAAAAAAGAAAGGCGGTGCTTGCAACTATGATTTATTATCACAAAACAGAAGGAAACAGCCTAAGCAAACTAGACTCGGCATGTCCCGGTGTTTGGATACATCTATATGACCCAACGCCCGAAGAAGTCGAGCAGATTGCAAAAGAGCACGCAATAGAACACGACTTTTTAACAGCTGCCCTCGACGAAGAGGAGACTCCTCGTACAGACAAGGAAGACGACCAGACGCTTATAATAGTCGATATTCCTGTCGTCGAGCCTGAAGGCACATCGTTCTTATACAATTCACTGCCTCTTGGCATCATACTGCTGGAGGACAAGGTAATAACAGTGTGCCTTGAGGAAACGACGATAATAGAAGATTTTATGGAGAACCGTGTCAGAGGCTTTGATACATGTAAGAAAACACGGTTCGTACTGCAGCTTTTGTATAAATCGAGCACAAAATACCTGCAGTATCTGCGGCAGATAGACAAAGCGACAACTCTTGTGGAAAACAACATGCACAAGAACTTAAAGAACAGGGAACTGCGCAGCACTCTTAACATGCTAAAGCTAGAAAAGTCTCTCGTGTTCTTTTCTACATCGCTGAAGTCGAACGAAATAGTGCTGGAGAAGCTGACAAAGACAAGTCTTATAAAGCGCTATCCGGAAGACGAAGACCTGCTCGAAGACGTTATCATAGAGAACAAACAGGCTATAGAGATGGCTTCGATATATCGCGACATCTTAAACAGCACAATGAACACGTTCTCTTCGATAATGAGTAACAACCTAAACAACGTCATGAAGCTGCTGACGTCCATCACGATTATCATTGCGGTGCCGACGCTGATAGCCAGCTTCTGGGGCATGAACGTGCCTGTTCCGTTCGAGCGCTCATCGCTCGGTTTTGGCATAATGCTCGGCTTGTCGCTTATTTTCGCAGGTGTGACTATATTCATACTCTGGCGAAGAAAGATGTTATAAATAGTATTATTGCTGGTGCAAAATATTGATAGTACAAGGTTTCATAAGTATATTTGGCTTGTACCAGAGAGGAATGATTTTAATGGCATTACTGAAATTTATATGCAACAACTGCGGCACAGTTTTCGAAGAGCTGACAAGCTCGGATAAAAAGCCTCCCTGCCCCAGCTGCGAGTCGGAAGACACCCAGCGCTATTATCAGGGCAAGTGTTATTTCGGAGGAAACGCAGGCGGAGGTGGAGGAGGTTCATGCAGTTCCGGAAGCTGCTCGAGCTGCTCCGGCTGCTCCAGCTAAGCAAAAGCGGAGACATCTTATGGGCGAAGGACACAGAGCACGTATGAGGGCCAAGTTCGAAAGAAGCGGATTTGAAGATTTTGCAGAGCACGAGATACTCGAATACATGCTTTTCGACACTCTTCCACGTGTTAATACAAACGATATCGCACACAGACTGCTGGATAAGTTCGGCAGTCTTTATGCTGTTTTGGAGGCAGATGAAAAAGACATCTGCAGCGTAGCCGGTATGGGCCCTAAAGCCGCAGCCCGTCTTGCGCTTGTTCCGCATGTGCTGCGTGCATACAAAAAAAGCAAATTGGGTCCTAAACCTGCAGTTAGAACAATAAAGAAAGCGTGCGAATACTGCGTGTCTCTGCTTTTCGGAAAGCCTTATGAAGAACTGCATGTTCTTTGGCTTAGCACCCAGAACCGTGTGATAAACTCTGAAAAGCTATCGGAAGGCAGCTTAAACGAGTCACCTGTTTATACCGAAAAAATCGCCGCTTGCGCGCTTAGGAACCGCGCAGCAAAAGCTATAATAACCCACAACCACCCGGGCGGCAGCTTAAAACCATCCAAAAACGATATAGATATGACATTCCGGATAATGGATGCTCTGCGGCTCTTAAACGTAGAGCTTGTGGACCATATAATAGTCTGTGATGAAGAGACATACAGCTTCCAGGCAGATTCGCTGATGAACAAACGGGAGATAAAGACACAGCAAGCGTATGCAGCAGAATATTCGTCCGTAAAGCAGTTCGCAAGCGCTCTTGCAGAAGACTACTCAGAAAAATAAGAAGACACAGGGAGGAAAACCAATGACTATTTCTTTCAAACCGCTGGATTACTCTGACCGCAGAAGGCTCGATCAGATAATGGATATAGAAAAACAGGCTTTCGGCAAAGGGGCGCTAAACGAATATGTAGTAGTCCCCTTGATGCGTTACGGCAAAGTATACGCAGCAGTTGACGAAGACGACGAGCCTATAGCCTGCGCCTATTTCATGCGTGATATAAACGACATAGGCACAGCCTATCTTATGAGCGTAGCCGTACTGCCTGTCTTCCGCGGCAAGGAAGTTGGCACAGAGCTTTTAAAGTTTGCTTTTGGCAACCTGCAGCGTTTCGGCATAACCCACGTAAAGCTCACAGTAGACCCTGCCAACTTCACGGCACTTTCAGTCTACAGGGAAAAGCTCGGTTTCTCTGTTATCGAGAATTCCAAAGACGAATACGGAGAGGGAGAAGACAGGCTGGTCATGCAAAAAGAACTTTGATTTTCGAGTTCACAAAAAGTATCTTTTCTGTTTACATATTATTCATATTGATGATGTATGATAATAACCATAGACAAGGCAACCAGCAATTAATATATATTTAGAAAGAGTGCTTCAGAGGAGAAATCCGTGAAGCGCTTTTTCTTTTCCTTCATTTTTTACGCAGATTTCACAGCAGGTTTATTCACATATAATATAGGCGGTTTATTATAATGTTGTAAACATGTCATCCAGGATAGCCTTATATATAAGGAATGGTGCAATCGTTTAAAAGCGAGAGCACTTTTTTCTTTTACCTTAGGACTTCTACCGTGTCAATTCCTATTATTTCTGTTATAATGTCAAAAAAGAGGCAAATAAGGCCTGTAAACGAAAGGACAGATCAAAAAAATGAGACTGGATAAGTTCCTAAAAGTTTCAAGAATAATTAAAAGAAGGACTGTTGCCGACGAAGCATGTGCTAAAAAACGTGTCAGCGTAAACGGTAACATCGCAAAGTCGGGTAAAGATATAAAACCGGGCGACGAGATTGAAGTCCGTTTTGGTTCGAACACTTTGAAAGTAAAAGTGCTGCAGGTAGCAGAAACTGTGCGCAAAGAAGACGCAGGCGCTATGTACGAAATATTAGAGGAAACAAAGTCATAGGCTTTCTTCTCCCTCAACATTTAGAAAGGAACTAAGATGAGTAATACCGTCGGCATACTGCTTGCGGCCGGAAACGCAAAGCGGATGGGCGAAAACAAAATGATGATCCGCATCGGCACAAAAACCGTGCTGGAGCGCTCACTTGAAGCTTTTGAAAAAGCCGGGTGTTTTGATAAAGTACTGATCGTCTGCCGGAAGGATGACGAAGCAGATATATCTGCTGCCGCCCCCCGCATTCTCAGCATGCCGTTTGAAACGGTCCTGGGCGGCGAAGAGAGGCAGCACTCGGTTGCAAATGCTCTAGCTGCAATAGAAAATGCAGACGCAGTTCTCGTCCACGACGGCGCAAGGTGTTTTGTCAAACCGGCATTGTTGTCGCAATGCGCCGCAGTCGCAAAAAAGACAGGTGCAGCCGCAGCGGGAATTAGAACAACTGATACTATAAAGAAAACGGTTGGTGGTTTTATCACTGAAACAATAGACCGAAGTGAGCTTGTTAATATTCAAACTCCGCAGGCATTTTCTTTCGAGCTCTTAAAAAAGGCTCACGAACTTGCAGAAAAAGAATGTTTCCTCGGTACGGACGAATGCAGCCTTGTTGAACGCATAGGCGCTCCGATAACTTTTATAGAAGCCGACAAGGATAACATAAAGATAACATCGCCGGAAGACATAGCCGCCGGACGCCTCATCGCCGGAGAAACGCTAAGAGTCGGCACAGGCTATGATGTACACAGGCTTAAAAAAGGCGTGCACCTGGTGCTGGGCGGCGAAACGATACCGCACACACACGGGCTTCTTGGCCACAGCGATGCAGATGTTCTGCTGCACGCAATTATAGACGCACTGCTCGGGGCAGTCGCCAGCAGGGACATCGGGCATCACTTCCCGTGCATAGACGAGTTCAAGAACGCAAGCAGCCTTTCTTTGTTGTCAAAGACTGTGGAGATAGTTGAAGAAGCCGGATATCGAATCACCGGCATAGATTCCACACTTATAATGCAACGCCCGAAGGTTTCCGGATATATAGACAACATGCGTGTCAACATAGCCGAAAAAACGGGCTTGGATGTCAAATACGTCAGCGTAAAAGCAACAACTACAGAAGGCCTCGGGTTCGAGGGTAAAGGGAAAGGCATTTCAGCAATGGCAACTGTAACTCTGATTGGTTAAGCACTTGCATTTTTTATAAGTTTATATAATAATGTAGCAAGCAGCACGGATAAAAGGATTTTTGTCCGGCACAGGAAAGGAACGACCGTATTAATGGATTATCAAAAAGTAGAAAAGAAATGGCAGAAAAAATGGGCAAAGGAAAAGCTCTACAGCTTTGATAAAAGCAAAGTTGAAAATAAAAAATATGTGCTCGAGATGTTTTCGTACCCCAGCGGTTCGAAGCTTCACGTAGGGCACTGGTATAACTACGGCCTTTCGGATACATACGCAAGGTTCATGAGGATGAGCGGATACGAAGTGTTCGAGCCAATGGGTTTTGATGCTTTCGGGCTGCCTGCGGAAAACTACGCTATAAAAACGGGTATACATCCCGAAGATTCAACTCTTGCCAACATAGACACTATGGAAAAGCAGCTAAAAGCGATGGGCGCCATGTTCGACTGGAACTACGAGATAAAAACTTGTATGCCGGACTACTACAAATGGACTCAGTGGTGTTTCTTAAAGCTATATGAAAAGAATCTTGCATACCGCAAGCAGGCTCCTGTCAACTGGTGCGATAGCTGCCACACCGTGCTTGCCAACGAACAGGTAATAGACGGGCACTGCGAGCGCTGCGACAGTATCGTAATAAAGAAAAACTTAACGCAGTGGTTCTTTAAAATAACCGACTATGCAGAACGCCTGCTGCAAAACCTTGACGGGCTGGACTGGCCTTCAAAAACAAAGATGATGCAGCGCAACTGGATAGGTAAATCCGTCGGCGGCGAGGTCACTTTCGACCTAGACAACGGCGAGAGCTTTACTGTTTTTACCACAAGGGCGGATACGCTTTACGGCTGCACATATGCTGTGCTTGCTCCGGAACATCCGCTGACACTGCAGATAACAACAGACAGCCAGAAAAAAGCTGTTGAAGACTATATTGAATACGCCGCAAAGGCAAGCGAGATAGACAGACTGTCTACCGCACGTGAAAAGACAGGTGTGTTCACCGGCGCTTATGCCACCAACCCCATTAACGGGCGGCGTATACCTATATACGTTGCAGACTACGTTCTTGCTACCTACGGCACAGGCGCAGTCATGGCAGTTCCGGCTCACGACGAGCGTGACTTCGAGTTCGCTCAGAAATATGAACTGCCGATAGAGCGTGTCATCAGCGCAGCCAGCGAAGGCGAAGACGACTCACTTCCATACGTCGAATACGGCGTTATGGTAAACAGCGAAGACTTCTCCGGCCTGCCGGTGGAAGACGGCAAAAAAGCTATACTCGAGAGGCTCAAATCCCTTGGCAAAGGCGACTTCAAGATAAACTACCGCCTGCGTGACTGGCTTATATCAAGGCAGCGCTACTGGGGCGCGCCCATACCGGTAGTATACTGCGACAAGTGCGGCGAAGTTCCTGTTCCGGAGAGCGAGCTTCCGGTCAAGCTGCCTTATGACGTAGACTTTAACCCGGACGGCACTTCTCCTCTGCTAAAGGCAGAAGATTTTATAAACACCACCTGCCCCAAGTGCGGCGGCAAAGCTGTGCGAGACGCAGACACCATGGACACGTTCGTGTGTTCATCGTGGTATTTCCTGCGCTATCCTGACGCACACAACGCTGATGCGGCATTTGATCCGCAGTGGATAAACAAGATGCTGCCTGTAGACAAATACATTGGCGGAGCAGAACACGCATGCATGCATCTGCTTTATGCACGCTTTTTCACAATGGCGCTTCATGACATGGGCTATCTTGATTTTGAAGAACCGTTCACATCGCTGGTTCACCAGGGAGTTATACTCGGTCCAGACGGACAACGCATGAGCAAATCAAAAGGCAATGTAATATCTCCGGACGACTATATCACAAAATACGGCAGCGATGTTTTCAGGACATATCTTGCGTTCGGGTTCTCGTACATCGAAGGCGGGCCTTGGAACGACGACGGTCTCAAAGCAGTAAGCCGGTTCCTCGAGCGTGTCGAGCGCATAGCCGGCGAACTCATGCAGGTAAACGAAGCAAGCGAGAACGGAAAGAAACAGATCGCTTATGCTAAGAACTATTGTATAAAACACGTCAGCGCAGATATCGAGAACTTCTCGTTCAACACGGCTGTCGCAAGGCTTATGGAATATACTAACGCACTCAGTAAATACATCGCCGAAAAGCCTGATAAAGAAACGAGCATAGACGCAGCAAGAACAATCGTTCTGCTGCTTGCTCCGTTTGCTCCTCATTTTGCAGAAGAGATGTGGGAGTCTTTCGGAGAAACTGACAGCGTATTCAATCAGCGCTTCCCGATATGCGACGAAAGCGCCCTCGTACTCGACGAAGTTGAGATGCCGCTGCAGATAAACGGCAAAGTGCGTGCACGGTTCAATGTTCCCAGCAATGCTACAAAGGAAGACATCGAAAACATCATTATGAACTCGGACGAGCTTAAAGCCCACTTCGACGGGAAAACAGTAAGAAAGATGATAATAGTTCCCGGCAGGATAGCAAACATAGTGGTAGGCTAAATAATCATATGTAATCGATAAATAGTTTAATATAAAAAGGGGAAGTGCAAAACCTCCCCTTTTTTATTTCTGAGATATTATAATTCGAATATCCTTCTTCTCTTGTTAAGCAGATACAGCAGTGCCATTCCAAACCCGTAGCAAGCTATTACCTGGCCTGCGCCTACAGTCAGCATGTTTACGATCAGCGGAGACGGTACCCCGTAAACGTAAGTCAGCAGCAATCCGACTACTACAGCATTTATGATTACCGGCGGCAACGGTACAAGCCACTTGTATCTGCGCAGAAAATAGGAACAGAACGCTGCAGCTAAAGTCGCCAGGCTGCCAAAGATGATATCCGGCAGCAATACCCCGACTGCCGTACCGAAAATATTGCTTACCAGACAACCGATAAACAGACCCGGAACCGCCGCCGGTGTAAAATACGGCAGGATGGTCAGCGCTTCGGAAATGCGCATCTGTATCGGTCCAAAGTTGAAAAACCCGATAGGTGTGAACGTTGCAAGGATTACAAGTACACTGTACAATGCGGCAATAAGGCCTGCCTGTACAATGAATTTTGTATTTAATTTCATTTAACTTTTCAAACGGACAGCATTGCCCGTTCAGGCATCCGCCTGACTCCTTAGTTTTTTTTATGGACAGGATGGTTTCGAACTGTCCGGCGAAATTCGCCGGGTGAATTATACCATAATTATATATAGGCAACAACCTTAAAAAACCCAGAGCTTACTTAAACCTCTTTAGATTTGTCGTAATCCCAGCAGCATCACTTTTTCCGTTATATCTCTATAAACAGGCGCTTTTTAAGCGAAAACAAGGCCAATAAATATAGCTGGATGGTATTTATAGTCTTTTAACCGTAAATATGTACCATATAACTTGACAAGCTTTTTAGCTTGACCTATAATCAGCATATTACAAAAAAACTGTTTTTTAATCATGATTATAGAAAGAATTCATATAGTTCGTTTGTTTAGTATTTTCTGCACTGGACAAATGGCATAAACAGGAGGAAGTTATGGCAAGCAATGAAATAATACTCACAAAAGCCGGGCTCAAGGAAAAGCAGGAAAAGCTGGAGTATTTAAAAGTTGTAAAACGAGGCGAGATATCCGAGCAGATCAAAGAAGCCCGGGAATTTGGCGACCTTTCGGAGAACGCAGAATATGACGAGGCTAAAAACGAGCAGGCTCGTGTAGAGAACGAGATAGCCAAGCTCGAACAGATACTGCGCAATGCAATAGTAGTTGACGATGACGAGGTAGATGTATCTTCAGTGGGGATAGGTACTACAGTAAAGATCTTTGACGTTGAATTCAACGAAGAAGAGGTGTATCATATCGTTGGGTCTATCGAGGCAGATGCCGACAGAGGCCAGATATCAAACGAATCCCCGGTGGGGTCTGCTCTCATGGGTAAAAAAACGGGCGACGTAGTCAACGTAGAATCTCCGGGAGGAACGATACAGTTTAAGATAATCGATATATATAGATAGGGGTAAAAATGTCAGATCAGAACAACAGTGAACACAGCACACAGTCGGAAAGCGAGCTTATACTAATAAGGCGTGAGAAGCTCTCCGGTTTAAGGCAGGCCGGTCAGGATCCTTATAATATAACCAGATTTGAAAAAACTCACAGTTCATCACAGATAATCGAAAACTTTGACACAATGGAAGGCAAACCCGTAAGCGTTGCGGGCAGGCTGATGTCGAAGAGGGTGATGGGCAAGGCGAGTTTTTCTCATATTCAGGACATGGACGGTCAGATACAGCTATACGTACGCAGAGATGTCCTTGGCGAAGAACCATATGCAGAGTATAAAAAGTTTGACATAGGCGATATCGTCGGTGTGACCGGTGAAGTATTCATAACCAACAAAGGCGAGATAAGCGTAAAGGCACACAGCATCACGCTGCTTGCAAAGTCGCTTCTTCCGCTGCCCGAAAAATTCCACGGGCTGAAAGACGTAGACCTTCGTTATCGCCAGCGCTATGTAGACCTTATAATGAATCCCGAAGTTCGTACTGCATTCCAGGTGCGCTCGAAGATAATGAGCATCATACGGCGTGTCATGGACGAAAAGGGCTATCTTGAGGTAGAAACACCTGTGCTTCATATGCATGCTACCAACGCCGCCGCAAAGCCGTTTCGTACCCACCACAATACGCTCGATCTTGATATCGTGCTGCGTGTTGAGCTGGAGTTATACTTAAAAAGGCTTATCATCGGCGGTATAGATAAAGTATACGAAATTGGCCGCATCTTCCGCAACGAGGGAATGAGCCCGAAGCATAACCCGGAATTCACTATGCTCGAAATGTACGAAGCATACACCGACTATAACGGCATGATGGACCTGTGCGAAAATTTATACACAACTATAGCACAGGAGGTCCTTGGCGGATACAAGCTTAAATATCAGGATGCCGATATAGACCTTACTCCTCCCTGGCGCCGCATTACCATGACGCAGACTGTCAAAGAGCAGACAGGAATAGACTTTGCAGAGATAGCTGATGATGAAGCAGCCCGCAGTCTGGCAAAAGAAAAAGGTCTTCATATGGAAAACGACGATATGAGCAGGGGCGAGATACTCAACCTCTTCTTCGAAGAGTTCGTTGAGCCCACGCTTATCCAGCCGACTTTCATATACGATTATCCCATAGAGATATCTCCGCTGGCAAAGCGCACTCCGTATGACCCGAGGCTGACCGAGAGGTTCGAAATCTTCATCTACGGACGTGAAATGGGCAACGCTTTTACCGAGCTTAACGATCCGATAGACCAGCGTGAGCGCTTCATAGAGCAGGCCAAGAAGAAATTTACCGAAGGCGAGTTCGAGATCGACGAAGACTTTGTTACAGCTATGGAATACGGCATGCCGCCGACCGGTGGAATGGGCCTTGGCATAGACCGTATGGTCATGCTGTTTACAGACAGCTTCTCTATAAGGGACGTGCTTCTCTTCCCGACTATGAAGCCAAAAGAATAAATATTTCAGATCAGCTGAGCGCCTTGGGTAAACCCCAGGCGCTTTTTTAATGTTTTGTTGCCCCTTTGCCTTGGTTTGTGTTATTATTGGTCATAAGAAAAGGAGTGATCTTTTGTCCGACTCAACTAGAAAATTCTTAAGGTTCATATGGTATCTGTTTTCAAGGATACTTGTCTGGCTGGCAGTTATACCGCTTATCGTGCTTTCTTTTTTTGCTGCGATGGACTATATGAACGTGCGTATACTTACTAGCGACGGGCTGGAGGCACGCGCTGGTGTAATAATAGCCGGTGACGACCCCACTCCCCTTTCAAAAGTTTTCTCGAAAAGTTTTCTTGAAAGTGACACTATGCTCAACTCCGATATATACCGGCAATACATAGTTTCAGATTTTGATTACGATATTAAACTTCCTTTTATTATAATTATGCCGTGGAAGAAAACCGTAACACTGCGCATAACTGAAACAGTAAATGATATTGACGCTGAAATATATTCCGGCGCTGAAAACGCCGCAGAAATAAGCGAAATTCCTCCCGAATGGCAGAGCGCCACCTACGACGTTACGCTTGTGAGATATGAAGAAAACTGGCGTATAGTCAGCATGGAGCTTGTCGAGCCTGCCCCTACTCCTTCAGAAGAGACAACAGAATAATGATAAAGTCACGAAGCAGCGTTTTTCTTGCACCCATGGCTGGCGTTACTGACCGTGCATTCAGGCAGCTCGCCATAGAACAGGGCGCCGGGCTGACATATACAGAGATGGTCAGTGCCAAGGGGCTTGAATACGGTAACAAAAAAACTGCTCTTCTCATTTCGCCAGCCGATAACGAAGATTTTTTTGGTGTACAGCTCTTTGCAGGAGAGCCTGAACCTTTAAAACAGAGCATAACAGAGCTGCAGGAAAAATACCCGGCTATCTGCGTTTTCGATATTAACATGGGCTGCCCTGCACCAAAAATAACAAAAAACGGCGAAGGCAGCGCACTAATGAGAGACCCTTCAAGAGCGTCGGCTCTCATTAAAGCAGCTATCAGCGTTTCAAAAGTTCCTGTTACCGTCAAGTTCCGCAAAGGCTGGGACGATAAAAACATCAACGCTGTCGAATTTGCAAAGATGGCACAGGACTGCGGCGCTGCAGCAGTCACCGTACACGGCAGAACACGCGAACAATTCTACAGCGGAAAGAGCGACAACAGCATCATAACCGCAGTAAAACAGGCTCTTAGTATACCTGTGACAGGAAACGGCGATATATTTTGTGCGCAGGATGCACTCCGCATGTTCAATGAAACAGGCTGCGATGCCGTAATGGTAGCTCGCGGAGCGCAGGGCAATCCTTTTATATTCCGCGAGATCCTTCAGCTAATAAACACAGGACAAGCACCGGTCTCCCCGACTGACGAGGAAAAAGCAACTGCGCTGCTGCGCCAGGCAAAGCTCACAGTTGCCGATAAAGGCGAATATCTTGCGATGAGACAGCTTCGGAAACACGCTTCGTGGTATCTCAAGGGAATAAAAAACGCCGCCCGTTTCAGAGACTCCGCTGTTAAAATGAGCACTCTTGAAGATTTAAAAGCGCTGCTAAGCACAGTCTATACTGATGTTGATATAGATACGATATTCGAAAACTCATGATAGACTATAGATTGTCCGGATTTATAGCTTTGTCTCTGTAAACAAGATCGTCCCTGCTATGAAACCCAAGACTTTCCCAGAATTCGTTCCCTTGTTCATTGTCAGCAAACACAACAAGCGCCGCTTTGTTTATCTCCATTCTTTCAAGCTCCTTTAAAACTTGTGCTACCAGCCTTCTACCGGTTCCGTTTCTTCTGAACCCTTTGCCGACCATAGCATGATATATATATCCTCTTCTGCCGTCACTGCCGCAGAGTATGGTTCCGGTTATCTCTCCGTCTTCTTCGGAGACAAAGCATGTGGAAGGATTACGCTGTAAAAACTTTTCTATGCCGTTTTCAGAATCATCTATGCTTCTTAGCCCTACACTGCTTTCAGAAGTCCAAAGCCTATAAGCATCTTCATAATCTTTGATGTGCATTTTTCTTATTTTCATGTTTTCTCCTCAAATCAACGCTCCAATTAAAAAACAGTTTTTCCAAATTAGCTTTTTTCATTTTGTTTTTCTTTTAATATATAGTATTATATTATAGCTGCAGTGTTTTGATAATCAAGTAAAGGAAAGAAATATTATGTTTAAAATAAAAAGTGAAAATAACAGCGATGAATTCATATGGAGTTCTCTTGGAGACGTAAGCCTTGGCAGAGCAAACCTTGGCGAAAGCATGCCGGTAGAGATCTACAGATTGTTTCAGTTTACAATAAGAAGTGTTTTAGCCCGTGAACTCGGTGTTGAAAAATCCAGCGATGTGTTACGGCAGGCAGGAGAGATTGCAGGAAAAGAGTTCTGCAAACAATTTCTGGACACAAATGCCGAATTTAACGATTTCTTCGCACAACTTCAAAAAACACTCAAGCAGCTAAAAATAGGCATATTCAGAATAGAAAAAGCTGATATGGATAAGATGGAACTTTTTCTCGTAGTCGAAGAAGATTTGGAATGTTCTGGACTTCCGATAACTGACGAATCTGTCTGCGAATATGACGAAGGTTTCATTGCCGGGATAATGAAAGAATACATCGGAAAAGAATTTTTAGTACGTGAAATTGACTGCTGGGCCACCGGCGCAAGAGTTTGCAGATTTAAAGTCACCTTGAAAGAGCAATCATGAAAGAGCATCAAAAGAACTTAACACTGACACAAAAAGACTCAGAAGTTTTAATCGAGCTTAAAAATGCAGTGGGGCTTCTTTTAAGCGGAGGAAATCCCAAAGCAATTCAAACCGACGGCTGCTCTGAAGATATAAAAGAGCTAGCCGAATACTTCAATGTTTTTTTGAAATATATCAATGAGCTCTATACATTTTCAACTTCGCTTGCGGCAGGCAATCTGGACGTGGAAAGCCCCGGCAAAAGCAACTTTTTAGCAGCAGGGTTAAAAGAACTGCGCTCCAGGCTAAGCCACCTGACTTGGCAGGTACAGCAGGTCGCAAAAGGTGACTACAAACAAAGGGTAGATTTCATGGGCGATTTTTCCTATTCGTTTAATATCATGGCCAAAGAGCTGGAAGAGCGGGAAAGACAGCTAAAAGACGAAATCGAGAAGAGAAAGAAGATAGAGAAAGAGCTTAAGTATTTTGCCTTTATTGACCCTCTCACCGGAATATCCAACCGCAGAACTGGTCTTTTGATGCTTGAAAAGGAGCTTGCCAAGAACAAAAGGAAAGGATCAGTCCTGTCGATATGTTTTCTTGATGTTGATGATCTAAAAACTGTAAACGACACCTATGGTCATAGCGAAGGTGATTTGCTGCTAAAAGCAATCACAAAAATCGTATCATCAACTATACGTGAATCTGACACGCTCAGCCGTATGGGCGGAGACGAGTTTTTGATTATCCTTCCGGACAGCGATACTAAAACAGCCGAAACTGTTTTAGAGCGTATATATAAAAGAACAATTCAGGAAAATGAAAAATCAAAAAAGCCATATGAGCTCAGCTTTAGCTATGGCATACAAGAAACCGCCGGTAATGATATCGTCGATATCGATGAGTTTATCTATGAAGCGGATAAAAAAATGTACTTAAACAAAGTTAAAAAAAATAAATAATATCTTAATTAGCCGGCAATTGCAGGCTTTTTCTTTTTTCGTTATATAACTGTTACTGTATCGTCCATCCGCCGTCAACCAGCAGAAGCGTACCCGTTACCATCCCTGTTGCCGGAGAAGCCAGATATATTACTGCGCCCGCCACGTCATCTATAGATGCAACCTTTTTCACGGGGATTCTGTCCAGTACCGTTTTGAGAAAATCGGGGTCGTCCAGACTCTTTGCAGTGCCCGGAGTATATGAATAAGTAGGACCGACGCAATTGACAGTTACTCCTTCCTGCGCCCACTCCAGTGCTAAAACTTTGCTGACCATATTAACGCCACCCTTTGTTGCACAATATACTGCAGATCCCTTTAGTGCAACTACGCTGGCTTGCGAGCTGATATTTATAATACGTCCATAATGGTTCTTTATCATTATCTTCCCGGCAGCCTGCGAACAAAAGAACAGCCCACGCAAATTGACCTCCATCATTTTATCCCAGTCGTCTTCTGTCACATCAAGAGCCTTGTGCCCAAAGCCCAGCCCGGCAGAATTCACCAGAATGTCCAGCCTGCCGTAGTCTTTCTCTATCTTATCAAAGGCAGATTTTATCCCGGGGACGTCTGTAACATCAAGATATATCGGATATGCTTGTCCGCCTTCTGCGCGGATCTCTTTGGACAGTTCCTCTAACTTATCCATACTGCGGGCTGCAACGATTGTTGTTGCACCGGCTTTAGCCACACTCTTTGCTATGCCGTATCCTAATCCCATGCTTGCTCCGGTAACAAGAGCGATCTGTCCGTCAAGATCAAACATCGAAGCCATACTTTATCTACCTGCCTTTCTTTTCCGCCTGGTTTGAATAACTCAAATTTTTACACATTCTCTTTACTGTTTATTATGTAAACATAAAAAATGTCTGCTTTAAAGAATTCTCTGCTAGAAACAGCTTAATTCAATCCATAACGCCTCTATACAATACACTAAAATTATATTAAATTATTTCGGGAAAAGCCAGTATTTAACGGGTTTTTATTTTATTGAGTGAACTCCTATAGAATATAACAGATAAAGATTTGTAATGCAGCGGCTTTCTGAAAGCCTCATAAAAAGATGTATTTCTTTGTCCTTGAGCTAAATGGAAAAGTTTGATAAAATCATTTATATAGTTTTAAACTAAATCAAACACTTTAGGAGGCTATTGAAATGGATGTGTTAAATGCTATTCAGGAAAGAAGAAGCATAAGAAAATATACTTCACAAACTATAGAAGACGCTAAATTAAACAAAGTTCTTGAGGCTGCAAGATTTTCACCGTCGGCAAGGAACCGGCAATCTTGGAAATTCATCGTTGTAAAAGATAACGAAACAAGAGCCAGGCTGGCAGAGGCCTCAGGAAAGCAAATGTTTATTAGTCAGGCTCCTGTTATAATAGTTGCCTGCGGAACAGACGCAGAAGGCATTATGGCGTGCGGTCAGCCAAGGCATACTGTCGATCTGTCTATCGCCACATCATATATGATACTTGAGGCATATGAGCAAGGACTCGGCACTTGCTGGCTTGGTAACTTTGATGAAAAGAAAATAAAAGAAATATTGGGCATACCGGATGGTGTAAGGGTCGTTGCGGTTACCCCTCTTGGCTATCCTGACGAGAGCCCCGCTGCCCGGCCAAGAAAAAGTCTTGAGGATATCGTATGTTATGAAAAGTATGAGTGACTGCAGTAATTCTAAAACAACCGATATTAAAAAACCCTTTAAAACGCCAATTCTAAAGGGTTTTTGGTAGAGACAGCTGGACTCGAACTATAATACCTCGAAAAGCGCAATAAAATTATGATAAATTGTTTCTTTAAAAGCCTTTATTAAAGGCTTTTTTTCATGGTATAAATTTAGAACAATAAATATAATGGGTAAATTTTTGAGGACATTTTATATGATTTTTGATCCATATTTTGAAAATGTTTTGGTGTTTCTAAATAATTATAAAGCAATAATACTTCCTTAACTTATAACTGGATATAATTGCTATAAAAATTCACTTCTGCACCTTTACTGACTCTTAGTATCTGTTATTATTTATTATAGCTAAAATATTTATATATTGAAAAAAGAAAAGCTTTCAAATATACTTATTAAATAATATATAATAACTATGTTAGGAAGGACTCCTATGAATCAAATCAATAGCAATATTATAATGCTAAAAAAGCTCAATATAGACCATATTAAAAAAGCTTTAATAGAGATGGAATATGGTACAAAGCTTACGATTGCAAAAGCAACCGGCTTAAGTGTAGCTACCTGCGGCAATATTCTTAACGAGCTTCTCAAACGGGGAGAAGTAATAGAAATGGATACCGCTGAATCAAACGGAGGGCGCCCGGCAAAGCGCTTTATTTATAATATGAATTTCAGATATGTAGCATGTATGTATCTGATTTATGATTGCGACAGGAAGGAGCATAATATCACATATGTAGTATCTAATCTTGCAGGAGAGAGGCTGGAAGAAAAGACAGAAAAATTTGATCATATAAATTATGAAACTATAGAAAAACTTACAGACAGGCTTATTAAAAAATATCCGCTCATTAAATCTGTGGGAGTTGGAATCCCCGGCGTGGTAAATGATGGACTTATATTAAGCGACTGTGATATTGAGAATCTAAACAGTTTTCCGCTGAAAGACAAGTTAAAAAAAGGATTCCCTGTGAAGGTTGTAATAGAGAATGACATGAATCTGCAGACCCTCGGGTTTTACAGACAACTTGAGTACGATGAAGCAAAGAATATAGTTCTTATAAACTTCCCGAAAAATAAATGTATCGGTTCGGGCATCATTGTTGAAGGGCACATACTAAAGGGCAACACAAATTTTGCAGGAGAGTTATCATATCTGCCCTTTGGGATGACGCAAGCCGAGCAAATAAAACAATTCAATAGCCCCGAAAGTATGATGCCCTTGGTTATAAGGACTATTACATCAATAATTCCGATAATTAACCCTGATACCATTGCACTTACCGGAGAGCTAATACAGGCTGAAATTCTTGAAAATATTATTGAAGAATGCAGCAAAATTATTCCCAAAGAACACATGCCGAAAATTATAGTCAGAAAAAATACAGAAGATGACTATATTAACGGCTTGCTTTTTGCAACGACAGAGAGCCTGTCCTGTGATATAAAACTGGTCAGGAAAAGAATATAAAATAAGAAACACATTATAAATTTTATATCGAAAATTAAATGTTAACCAATCTCCCAGCAACTCCAAATAAATATATCCTCCCTGCTTGTATAAAATAAGGGAGGATATTATATAATACTTTTTATGAGACGAAATGTTAAACTTTATTTTTTATAAGTTGTTTTGCTAATTTCCTGACATCTGCTGTATATCTATCGAAATCAAGAAAATCACCCATCCCATCTTTATGGTCATATAAGCGCTCTTTTGGTGAAACATCGCAGAAACCATAGGTCTTGAGCCTTGAGAATTCTGCACAAGTGTATCCTCCTCCTTCATAGCCTATACCGGTAGCCTTGGTACCGCCGAACGGCTGGTCGTTATGCCTTAAAGCACTGGAACCGTTGACCCAAACTGCAGAGGATTCGACATTTTCAGTAAAATAGTATGCTTTTTTTAAATTCTTTGTAATAACAGATGCGCTCAAACCGTACTTGCTTTGATTTGCGATTTCAACTGCCTCTTCATCCGTATCGAATGTGATGATAGGAACAACAGGTCCGAACACTTCCATGTCTTTCGCGATGTCCATATCTTTTGTCACGTTGTCGATTATTGTAACATCAATAATACATCCATCACGCCTGCCCCCATAGATTATGTTTGCACCCTGCTCGACGGTATGGTTTATCTGAGCCTCAACCGTTTCAGCTGCTTTTACTGACACAAGACGCGTAATATCCGCAGACGGATCCGTGGCATGCCCACGCTTCAATCCCATAACGAAAGTAAGTAAACATTTAACAAAAGCGTCTTTTGCCCTCCTGTGGACAATAGTCCTCTTGGGAGATGCACATACCTGTCCGTTGTTTTCGATTATACGCCCCCAACCTAAGCATTCAATGGCTGTAACGATCTGCTCCGGATCATCTGCAACTTCTTCTGTTATAATAAGAGGATCGTTGCCGCCAAGCTCAAGATGAATATTCTTGATGGTAGGCGCAGCACACCGCATCATTTCTGTACCTGCTTCGTTACTACCGGTCAGAGCAATCGCCGCTATCTTCGGGTTAGTCAACAGCTTTTCTGTGGTATCCTGTCTGCTGGCTGTTATGAAATGAATACACTCTTTCGGGATACCGGATTTGTGAGCCAGATCAATCAGCAATTTTACATTGCATGGCGCAGAAGTCGAAGCTTTAACGATGCATGTATTGCCCATAAGCAATGCGGGGACGACCTTCTGTATAGTAAGCTCAACAGGATAGTTGAATGGTATGACGCAGGCAATCACACCAAGAGCCTCACGTTTTACGAATACGCTGTGGTTTTCATAACCTTCGCTACTATCACAAAGAACCTGTCCATAAAGGTGTTTGCCTACCTCAATGTTTGCCCGTCCTATTTCAGCGGCATAAGTCGTCTCTGCTCTTGCCTGTAAAATCGGCTTGCCCATCTCGTTTGCCATAAATGAAGCAATTTCATCCCTGTGCGCATCAATAAGGTCACAGTATTTATATAAAATTTGCCCCCTTTCAAAAGTAGGGACTTTCTCCCACCTTGGCTGTGATGCACAAGCGATATCAACAATCTCTGCAATTTCATCTCCGCTATAATATGGTACCGTGCCGACCATATTACCATTTGACTCATCAAATACATCCATCATTTTCATAATTTAACATCCTTAAATTGTTATTCTTTCTAATCATCAGTATATTAAGAACTTTCAGAAATAAACGTTACTTTATATATTAGTTTTTATAAATATTATTATATGTATTATGATAACACAAATTAAATGTTGCGTCAATAAGTACGTTTTCTTTGATTTAATAAATATTAAAATAGAATAATATACTAATATAGGTGCGGTTTATGCACGTTAATTGCGAATAATAGGGATTTATAGACAGCTTTAAGTGTTAAAGTCACGTATTATTTCACATCTCTAGAAAACGATAAAACACGCTGTATAACTTCTGCTTATAATAATATTATATTTTTCAAACAAAAATTCCCAAAAGCACCTGTTTTAAAGGGCTTTTATTTTTTAGAGACAGCTGGACTCGAACCATAACATCCTGAAAAACACAGAATTTTACGCTAAAATATTTTTTGAAAAACCTTTACTAATGGGCTTTTCTTTTCATTATATGAAGTCCACAATAATAAAATAATGAGTATTTAGGATAATAGTTAAAATATTATTGCATATTGAATGATGTGCAACAATATGATAAAATAAATTAGCAAAATTTATATAAATTTTATAAATCAGCCTTTGAAACCATATTCTGAAGCACTCAATTTTAATGAAGTATTCAACCGGAATTTTTAAGGAACATAACGAATTATTTGAATCAGAAGGTGTCGATGAGGAATATGCTGGATAGTTTGTCGGCTGTGCTCAAGAAGGAGCGGGAGCCTTGAAGTAATTTAATCCTAGTGAATATCCTTTTGATGATTACGAATATCCGGATTTTAACACAGTTGATATTGATATTTTGAACCATAATCCTCATATATAATGCATTAAGATTACAGTCAAACATATCTTGATAAACAAGAAAAAAGTGAAATTTAAACAATCCGCTAAGATGGAAGCAGCGCCGAGCACGATAAGAAAGCAAAGCCAGTAAATTGGAAAAAACGGATATAACAGTGAAAACAGAATATTATATTTAACAACAATAGCATTGAATAATTATTCGGGCAATACCTATAAATAACCAAGGGGGTTATTTCCCCCTATTAATACTGAAAGGATAATTGACGAAGATGAAAAAAGTATGCCTTCTATTAGTTGCATTATTCTTATTAGTCAATATTGTTGCATGCGAAGATACTCATGAAGCGAATAATCCAGCAACAACTAATATTACTGCACAAGAAACGGAAGTTGTTGAGACCGCATCGGCAAGTTCAACTCCTTCGATTGATAGTTCAACAACTACGCCTGAGCCAACTCAAACGGTTTTTACGGAAAGACCCTGCCATGTGCAGATGATAAATTCAAATATCAAAGTTGACTACGAATATCAATCCTTCATTCATATACCCGTTGGAATAACATGGGGACCAGACGGATACTTATATGTATCCGATTGGGCAGGAAGGCATATTGTAAAAGTTGATAATGACGGAAACGTGGATGATCTTGGGTTGTGGAAGACTCTAGAAGCAATGCAAAATGACGGCCCTTCGGGAATAGTCTTTGATTCTAAAGAAAATATATACATAAAAATTACAGGAGATATATACCGTTGCGATACGGATGGAAACGTTGAAAAATTACCGGGTATCAACGGAAATGCAACGGGCAGTATGACAATTTCTCCTTCCGATGAGCTGTTTTTTACTGATCGCAATAATGGAAAAATTTTTAAATGGACTGATGAAAAAGGTCCTGAATTAATTGCAAAAAACATTCCTAATGCAGAAAACCTGGTTTTCGGTTTAGATGGAACATTATACCTGACACAATTAGGAATAGGAGATGTTATAAAAATTGATATTAACAGCAAGGAAAAGCAGGTTTTTGTTTCAAATGTTTGTGGATATGATCCATGTTTTCTTGCTGTTGATCCGGAAGGTGACATTTGGATTAGAGCAGCATTCAGTCTTCTGCAATTTTCGCCCGAAGGAATAGAAAAACCTGTTATCATAGACGGATATACTTTCCCCAACGGGCCTTTTCAGACAAACACGTCAGCAGGAATTGCTTTTGATGATGAAGGAGGATTGTGGCTGGCAAGCTACAATTCGAGACTGGTACGTTTGGTCCCAACTGAAGCGGGAGTGGCTGACCCGGAATATATGCTTGATGTTATACATCCCGGATTTGAAGCCGCAGATCTTTCCATAGATGCAAATGGAGTAATTTATGCATCTAATATGAACAGCGGGCAAATACTGAAAACATGCTCAAATAACAATTTGGATATATTAATTGAGCATAATTCATATGGAAGGATAGCGGTTTCTGTCGATAAAAACAACATTGTTTATCTTGGGGGTATGCCCGGCGGAGAGGTCGTGTATATTGACGAAGACGGCTCCTTGATTCACTATGCTAAACTTCAGACAGAAAGAATGGTCTTTGGTGCAGACGAAGTTCTATATGCAGTTGTAGAGAATAAGGATGAATCCAGAACTATTGTGAGTATAACTGCAAAAGATACTGTAAATACCTTTGTAACAGAAATTGCAGGGATTCCTTTAGGTAGTGAAAATGTCCATATTACTCCAGCACTTGACAATGGGCTTTATGTTTTTACAGAAGATAAAAGAGATCTGTTTTTTGTTGACTATGAAGGAAACGGATATTTAATCGCTAATCTTTCCGAATTGGGTGGCGGCGGGCCGGTAATTATGGCGGCTTCACCTAAAACCGGAAACATTTATATTATTCCACATGGGCCCTATTCATTATTTGAAATTGATTCATCCGGTAATTATGAAATAATCGCTTTTAATATCTACGGAGATCCTTGGGGAATGATAGTAAGTCAAGATGGAAAATATTTATACATTGCTGAATCAGGAGCAATTATTAGAATGGCCTTATAACAAATCTGCAAAATTTAATAGGCTATATAAAACTCAATTCTTCTGAAGCTTTCAGACTGCCAAGCATTGAGTAGATGAAAATAAAAACCTTTAAAACCATCTATTTTAAAGGGGTTTTTTCTGGTAGAGACAGCTGGACTCGAACCAGCGACCTCTCGCATGTGAAGCGAGCGCTCTAACCAACTGAGCTATGCCTCCAAATCATGTATGTCTAGTTTAATAAATTTATGTCTGCTAGTCAATCATTTTATACTATAATAATGCATTTTTTTGGCATCATCAATCTTCTTTCCAATAATAAAGACACATATATTCTGCATTCCTAAAAAATACAATATTGAGCCTCGATGTGTAAAACAAAAGCGTTTAATCCTATATGAATTGCTCAGAAACTCTTAAATTTTGCTTTTTAACTTTAAATAAACTCTATGTTAATATATAATTATATGATAATTCACTTTGAAGAGGAGAAAAAATGGTTACTATAGAAATGGCAAACGGCAAAAAAATAGAGATAGAGCTGACAGATGATGCACCAAACACTGCGGCAAACTTCAAGAGTCTTGTTGCTCTTGGGTTTTACAACGGCCTTATCTTCCATAGAGTCATAGAAGGCTTCATGATCCAGGGTGGCTGTCCGCTTGGCAAAGGCTCCGGCGGCCCCGGCTATTCAATCAAGGGCGAGTTTTCCGCCAATGGCTTTAAGAACGACTTAAAGCACACCAAGGGAGTGATATCTATGGCACGCTCTCAGCTTATGGACAGCGCTGGCAGCCAGTTCTTCATAATGCACGAAGACGCACCTTTCCTTGACGGCCAGTATGCAGCCTTTGGCAGAGTTGTTTCCGGTCAGGACGTAGTTGACGAGATAGCAACGACGCCAACCGACCCTTCCGACCGCCCGATAACACCCCAGACAATAAAGTGCATCTCACTCTCTGACGACGAGGTAGTCGAAGAAGTGCAGAAAATGTAAGCATAAAAAAAGAGCTCCATTCTTGGGAGCTCTTTTTAATTTTGCCTTATTTGCTTACCCCAAACATTCCCGCACCATTGCCCCAGAACACTTTCTCAATATCACTTTCTTTGAGCCCCGTCCTCTGTGCTGCCTTGCGGAAGTTATCGATTATCTCATACATGAAGAATGACAGTTCATCCGCTTCCGGCGTGTCAACTTCCTTCATGTTCTTGTCGTCCGAAACGTCGCCATACATCCCTCTTGGAACAACGTTTTTATATACACCGTCCTCCTCAATCCTTCTCATGCGCATACGTGCTATCGGAAGATCGCTGCCAAACAATATCCTGTCTGTACCGACAGCTTTTATAAGCTGTTCAAAAACCCAGTCGTTGGTGTTGGCAGAAAAATCGAACTTCATGTTTTTCGTTTTTGACAGTATATCCAGCGCATCGCCGACATCGTGGTTGCAATACGCTCTGCCAACATGTGCAATAATAAGCTTTATGTTCTTGTACTTTTCTTCGATCTCCAGCATCTGCGCAATGTTTACCGGGTCACGCAGCCTTGCGTTTCTGGAAATGTGCAACATAACGGTTTTGCCAAGCTTGTCGCACACTTCAAGGTGTTCGTGCGTTAAAAAGTCAAAAATCCTTATCTCCGGCACCGGTATATAAAGCGGTGCAAAAGTAAGGTAGACCTTTATACCTTCAAAACCTCCGGCTATGATTCCCCGCTCAAGCTCGTCCGCACTCATAGCCGGGTGAGCAAGCATCAAAGACGGCATCCCTGACTGCTTTGCTACCTTTGCAATATAGCCATTAGCTTCGCTAAGATCCGCTCCCTTTGTGGGCGTGCCGAATATCAGCGCTTTATAATTTTTGCCCGGAAACATAAGCTTGCCGGTTTCAATGAGATCCTCGATAGGGTTCCTGTCCGCGACCAGCGACGGCCATGTTACCGTACGCTTTTCTCCCCTTGCAGGCGGATACGGAAGATATACGTGTGTGTGTATATCAAAAATATTGTCCGGCAGAAAATCTTTCAGCCTTTGTTCGTAATACTTCTTATCAACTTCTTTGACTTCAAACAGTGACACTTTGTTCACGCTCCTTGCATTATAAATTTAAAATTTTCCATGGATATACTACCATTCTTTGCTCCTTTTTCATAGTGTTTTAAGCACATGCCTTAAATATTCAGTTTATAATAAACCTCTGCCCCCAGGTTGCTTTTTTAAATAAAGCTGATAGAATTAATTTAATACCAACACGGAAGGGAAAAGCCAATGAGCACTAAAACGCCGATAATCAATATGCTTAAAACCGACATGGACAATATCATAGACATACCGTTGCCAGAGGGTTATACTATGCGCAGTTACGCTAAGGGTGACAGAGAAAAATGGGCGAAATTATATGACAGAATAGACGACTATATAGACATAACACCAGAACTTTTTGACCGTTTCTTTGGCGACGACCATTCTCTTCTGTCAAGAAGTATGTTTTTTCTTTGTTTCGAAGATAGCGAAATCGGCACCGTGACCGACTGGCCGGAAAACGATATCGGCAGTGTTAAAACGGGACGGCTGCACTGGATAGGCGTAGACAAAAGCCACCGGGGCAAACACCTCGGCGCAGCGCTTGTTTCATTCATACTAAAGAAAATGAAGGAGCGTGGGTGTGAAAGCTGTATCCTCGGAACAGGCGAGCGGCGCATAGCAGCGCTGAATATGTATTTTGAGTTCGGATTCCTGCCGTACGTTTATACAGACAAATACAGCCCTATGCAGGACCAAAAGGAATCTTGGAAAAGGGTAAAAGAAGAAATCAGAAATGTCCACAAGGATAAAATAGATTTCTAGCTGTTTGCCTTGCTGTCTTTCTTTAGTTTTTTAAACATGTTGAAGTATGCATATTGCAGCAGCGCAGCCACCATCAGCAAGAGAGCAAACCACAAGAAGTATATGTGCCACGGCGACACTATCTTATAAAGAAAAGTGAAAGCAACAGCCGTATTGAACGTAAACGCCGCTATTTTACCGAACATATTCGACGGCGTTACTATGTTCCTGTAGTATAGGAATATCCCCCCGCCTATCATAAGCGCTTCCTTTATCAATATGATTATCAATATCGCAACCGGAACGACAACAGCGCCGTCAGTGTCTCGAATAACAGTAAAAGATATAATTGCCCCGACGCTCATTAGCTTGTCTGCAAGCGGGTCCAGCAGCACTCCCTCTTCTGTAACCATGTTGCACCTTCGTGCGATGAAGCCGTCAAGAAGATCGGTAGCACATGCAGTAAGATATATAATAAGAGCTAGTACTGTCAAATTATAATATATAAGTATAATAACTACCGGCACTAAAGCCAGTCTGAATATTGTAAGCAAGTTTGGTACGTTCAACGATATTCTGTTCAAATCTGTTACCCCTGTCGTGAATATAAAAACGTGTAAGGCCTCTTTGGCTTACACAGAGCATTATACCAAAAACCCGCCCTTTTTGCACATAGTTTATTATAAAATCCCTCTAAAATTTATCTTAATACAAAATAAACACAGCACAATAAAGGATTTTCCTCTTTTGCGCTGTGAAATATTAATTGATATATACTTTTATCTTTACTTATGCTTCTGCTATCGGCTTTGCGTTCTCAAGTAAGAACTTCTCTGCCTCTGCCGACCAAAAGCGAAGCTTTTCTTGATTGGATACCTGCCCGTTTTTAGCTTCGCTTCGGTTGTCAACACTTCTTACTCTAATAAGTACTTCTTTGTCTCTACCAACCAAAGCGTAGTTTTTCTTGGTCGGCCCTTCACTGTTTCTAAGTTACGCTTCTGCTATCGGCTTTGCGTTCTCAAGTAAGAACTTCTCTGCCTCTGCCGACCAAAAGCCGCCGTTTGCACTTGTCAGCTCTGCCAGTTTTGCAAAAAAATCATCGTTCTTGCCAAGCTCTTCAAAATCGTCGATAGCTGTAAGCGGCATGGATACGTGCGTGTATATAAGCTTCTTGCCGCCCGGTATGTTCGGGAGATTGAGTGTAGACTCAACAACGCTGTCAAGGCCGCCGATGTGCGTTATCATAGACGCAGGGTTTATAAGTCCTTTGGTCATCATGTCAAGCGACTCCCTCATATCGGAAGTGTTTCCGCCGGACGTTCCGACTATATGCGTGTAGTTATAATGCACATTATAGAAGTTAAACATTGCGCTGAAAGCTTTGTCGGAAGGCCCTGCAAAGAAGTTGAGGCATCCGTCTTTGGCAAGAAGCGAGTCTCCCTGCTCTACAACGGGCTTCACAGGTGCCATGACCAGAACGTCATCATATCCTTTGCCGCCTGTAAGCGCCATCATCTCTTCAAGCTTTGCCGGGTCTGAAGTATTGAAATAGTGCAGCTCTACTCCCTGTTTTGCAGCCTCCTCAACAGTATATATCCTCTGCGCTCTCTCCAGTCTCTTGTCGTCAATGTCCGTTACTACAAGCAGCTTTGGTTTTCTTGGATTGTGCAGCGCATAGTCTATAGAACCAAGTCCCATCGGCCCGACTCCTGCGAGTATAGCCATGTTTCCGCCTTCAACGATGCCCATATCGTGCACATATTCGCCCTGACGGGTGTGGTAGAACGCATGGAATGTACCGACTATACAGCTCATAGGTTCAGACAGCGAGCCATAGAAGAAAACGTCGGAATCATATTTCAGCAGGCAGTCCTGCGTCATAGCTTCAGCAGGTATAACAACATAGGTTGCGTCTCCGCCGATGAAATTATATGAATAGCCCGGCGCATCCTGAGAACCTTTATAGTTGAACGCCGGCTGAATAGAAAAGTTTTCACCTTCCTTGAACTTGTCTTTCCATTTGTCGCCTACTTTCAGAAGAGTTCCGCAGAACTCATGACCGATTATAGTCGGGTTCTCTGCCACGTTGTTCGGAACACGCTTGTGCTCACCGCCCTGAATTGCCGCTTTATAGCTGGACATACACAGGCTGTCCGATACGACTTTTGCTAATATCTCGTCGTCTTTTATCTCCGGAAGTTCGAACTCTTCCAGCCTTAAGTCCTTTTTACCGTAAATCCTTACCGCTTTGGTTTTCATAAAAACATCCTTCCTTTCATTCACAAGGTTTATAACCTTTTATAACTCTTTGTTTTTTTGCGCTCAGTCTATAATTTAAACAACAATCTTTATACCACCGTTACAGTAGTCTGCTGTTTTATTTTTTCAACAACTTGCTGCTCTATCCTCGAATCCGTGATAAGTTCATCGATGTCCTTCCACTTGGCGAACTCCACTACTGCCTGCTTCTTTGCTTTGCTGGCATCGCTTATAACTATCACTCTGTTTCCCGATTCAATCATTGCAGTCTTGATAGCTGCCTCAGAAAAGCTTTCGACACACGGGCCCTGCCTTCCTGCAAAACCTGAAGTTCCAAGCACTGCCAGATCCACTTTAATCTCCTGCAGGCTTCTTATTGCCCAGTTGCCCACTATTGCATTTGAGTTCGTGCGTATCCGTCCGCCCAGCACATATGTAGTTATGCCATATTCGTCAAGCACCTGCGCCGCCTTAAAACCGTTGGTAAATACAGTGATGTCCTTTCTTATTGCAAGCGCCTTTGCAAGCGCAAACACTGTAGAGCCTGCGTCCAGTATAAGTGACATGCCGCTTTCTATTCTCTTCAGCGCTTCGTTCGCTATACGGGTTTTTTCCTCCAGATGCGTTACCGACTTTATCTTAAAGCTTGGTTCAAATGCATCACGCAGTGCAACAGCGCCGCCGTATTCTTTCTTTGCAACTCCTTCACGTTCAAGGCATATAAGGTCTTTGCGTATGGTTTCGGTGGATACGTCAAAGAAGCTCGAAAGCTCGGAAACCTTTATGCTTCCGTCAGCTATCAACCGCTTTTTTATATAGTCTCTTCTTTCCTGAACAAGGTGATTGCTCAAACCGGCCTCCTCTATCATTCCACGTAAATCCAACCAATCCCAACTAATTACAATTATAAACTTGTTTTTAGTTTGAGTCAATATCAAAATCCCAATAATTATATAAAAGGCTTTGCAAATGAGTGTTATTTTATATAATATTAGTGTATCTGAAAATAAACGCTTAACAGCGGTGTATAAAGGAAATGAAAATGCAGTATAAATCAGACTTGGAAATTGCACAGGCAGCAAAGATAACTAACATTACAAAGATAGCTCAAAGCCTCGGCATTGAAAAAGAAGAGCTCATGCCGTATGGCTATGACAAAGCAAAGGTAAAACTTTCTGTTATCGATAAGCACAAGCAGAGCGGAGCCGGAAAGCTGGTTCTCGTCTCAGCTCTTAACCCAACCCCGGCGGGCGAAGGAAAGACTACGATATCGATTGGGCTTGCCGACGCACTCAAACAGTGCGGGCAAAAAACCTGTCTGACTCTGCGCGAACCATCCCTTGGCCCGGTTTTCGGCATAAAGGGCGGTGCTGCGGGCGGCGGTTATGCTCAGGTCATCCCGATGGAAGACATCAACCTTCACTTCACAGGAGACCTTCATGCAATAACTGCAGCGAACAATCTTCTTTGCGCACTTATGGACAACCACATACAACAGGGCAACTCGCTTGGTATAGACCCCCGCCAGATAAGCATAAAGCGCTGCATGGACATGAACGACAGGCAGCTGCGGTTCATAACCTGCGGCCTCGGCGGCAAAGTTAACGGAACCCCGCGTGAAGAGGGTTTTGGTATAACTGCAGCTTCAGAAGTTATGGCGGTTCTCTGCCTTGCCAGCGACCTTCACGATTTAAAGAAACGTCTTTCCGAAATAGTCGTAGCATACAGCTACAGCGGAGAGCCTGTTAAAGCGGCAGACCTTAAAGCCCAGGGCGCAATGGCCGCGCTGCTAAAAGACGCAATAAAACCAAACCTTGTACAAACGCTTGAAAAAACACCCTGCCTGATGCACGGCGGGCCTTTCGCAAACATAGCTCACGGCTGCAACAGCTTTATAGCCACCAACATGGCGCTTCATCTTGCGGACTACGTAGTAACTGAAGCAGGCTTTGGTGCAGACCTCGGCGCTCAGAAGTTCCTCGACATCAAATGCCGGCAGACTGGCTTGTGGCCGGATGCTGTCGTGCTGGTGGTCACAGTTCGTGCGCTTAAATATCACGGCGGCAAAGCTAAAGATGAACTAAAAGAGCCGGACATCAACGCAGTAAGAAAAGGTATGGACAACGTATACAAGCATATAGAAAACCTCAAGGATTTCTACGGACTTCCGACGGTAGTCGCAATAAACAAGTTCTATACAGACACAGATGAAGAACTCGAGCTTATAAAAGAGCTTTGCGGTAAAAAGGGAGTGACTGCTTCAATCACAGAAGTCTGGGAAAAGGGAGGCAAAGGCGGAGTCGAGCTTGCACAGCATGTTATAAACATAGCGGAAAAAACAAACCCCGTCCACCCTTACGAGCTTCGTGAAAGCATATTCACAAAGATAGAAAAACAGGCAATAACCATATACGGCGCAAAAGGCGTTCAATATTCTACGCCTGCCGCAAAGAGCATAGCTGCGCTTGACAAGGACGGCTACAGCGGTCTGCCTGTCTGCGTAGCAAAAACGCAGTATTCGCTTTCGCACGATCAGGCGATGCTTGGACGTCCCAAAGACTATGTGTTCGTAGTTCGTGACGTAACGCTATCTGCAGGAGCCGGCTTTATAGTCGTGCTTGCCGGCAACATCATGACCATGCCGGGGCTGCCAAAAGTTCCCTCGGCAGAGCAGATAACCATAGACGACGAAGGGCATATAGAAGGCCTGTTCTAACTATACTGTATATTCTAATATGAGGTGTAAGTGATATGGACGAAATTCTGCAATTAAAAATCAAGAATGTTCCTACCCAACACAGAAAACACGGCAACTTTGAATGCTATAGGCGTGATCTTGTTCCTCTTGGAAGTGCAGAACAATGTACTGTTTCTGTTTATGAAGTTCCTCCCGGCAAATCGGCAGTCCCTTATCATTATCATTTAAAAAATGAAGAAGCGTTCTATATACTTAGCGGAAGCGGTTCTCTTAAAACACCTGAAGGGTATAAAGATGTAACAGCAGGAGATTTCTTGTTTTTCCCTGCAAACGAAAAGGGTGCGCATAAACTAACAAATACATCCGAAACTAAAATGCTTATTTATCTTGATTTTGATACATCTAACGACCTTGAAGCTGTGGTCTATCCCGATTCGAATAAGATAGGTGTATGGGGTAAAAAAGTAAGAAAGATCTTCAAGGCAGACCAGGATGTCGATTATTATGAAGGCGAATGAACAAAGTCAATATTAAAAAGGGGATCTTGCGATCCCCCTTTTTCTTACCTTTTATTTTTCTCCTTGGCATGCTGCTTTTTTTGCTTCATCTCGCCCTTGCTGCCAAACATCCTGTTTATCTTCTCGTTCTCCAATTGCCGGGAATTAAGACCAACGTATGCTGTTTCTCTTTGCAGCTTGCGATAGCTCTCATAGCGCTGCATTTCCAGCTCTCCGCTCTCTATAGCAGCTTTAACAGCGCATCCGGGCTCGCTCTCGTGTTTGCAGTCGCTGAATCGGCATCCACTTGCCAGCTCTTCGATGTCTTTAAACGCACGCCCAAGGTTTCCTGTACTTATCTGAAGCTCACGCATACCCGGTGTATCGATCACTATCCCGCCGTCCGGCAGCAGCAAAAGCTGCCTGTGGGTCGTTGTGTGTCTGCCCCTGCCGTTGTCACTGCGCACTTCGTTTGTTTTAAGCACGTCCATGCCAAGCAGCCTGTTTATCAGTGTCGATTTTCCCACACCCGAAGACCCTAAGAACGCTATAGTTCTGCCCTGAGTTAAGTATTTCTTAACGCTCTCATAGCCGTCTTCTTCCATGCTGGAACACACAATGACGTCTGCTCCTATGCTGACGGACTGTGCCTGCGCAAACTTGCTGTCAAGATCATCGCACAAGTCCGCTTTTGTCAGCACCACAACGGGCGTTGCCATACTGTCCCAGGCTATCGTCAGATACCTCTCCAGCCGCCGCAGGTTGAAGTCTTCGTTTAGCGCCATACATATGAACACCATGTCTATGTTCGCCGCTACTATCTGCTCCGCATGGGCAGTGCCTGCTGCTTTTCGCACAAATGCGCTCTTTCGCCCCAGGATGCTTCGAATGACTGCGCTTCCTGCACCTGTATCAACGTTATCTACCATCACCCAGTCTCCTACTGCCGGGTAGTCCAGCGCACCGTCAGCTGCGTAGCTCAGCTTTCCCGACACCGCTGCCGCAAGTTGTGCTTCCTCGCAAACTACTTTATATATACTGCCGTGCTGCTGCGTAACCCTTGCAGGCTGCATGCCTTTAAAGCTCATGGTCTGCTTTATAAAACGTCCATCAAAACCGTATCTTTTTAAGTTATCGTAATTCATTTTTTCCTCCGTATAGTTTTTGATGACTTATGGAGGGTATTACATTTAGTTTTGTTTTAACCCCTCCTTTCCTCTCACAATCTCCAACGTATATATTTTAAGCATAAAACATTTCTCCTTTCGCTAAATTTCTCTCATTATACCAGATATTTTAACAAGCATTCAATTCAAAAATTCCGTCCTGCTTTTCAAACAGTCTCTTCATTAGCAGCACAAAGACAATGCTAAGCACAGCTACTCCGAATAAAAATGCTTCGGAAGCAAGCACTCCAACGTTCTGAGCTATCATTACAGCACCGAAATTGGCTGCACCGTGTATGAATATCGCAAGGAACGTATAGCCAATGTTGCGCTTCCTTACGCCATACAATACCATTATAGACAGCGCTATTTGAAGACATATAGCAAATATCCGCTCTATACCGCCATATAAGAACATAACAGGTGCAGTGTCAACAAGCGCACTTATAGTCGGCTGCAGCGCATCCCCAAGCATTCCTTCCAGCGAAGACAGCGCTCCTGTGTTTATCACAACAGAGAAAACAATATTTGAAACATAAGCAATTCCGATCAGTATAACGGCTTCAATACCGCCGTGGCCAATACCATATGCGAGCCCGTGGCGAAACTCATGCTTTCTTTTGAGCATCACCTTGAATGCAAAGTACCTGCCGAACTCTTCAAATATCCCTGCGGACAGAGACAGCAAGACAATATACAAAATCCAGTTGTTCTCTATAAATACTTTTCCGAAATCGGATATTTGAAACAGCGACAAAAGAGTGCTTCTTAAAAATATCTGCAGCACAAAGAATACTATCATGCCGCTGGCAACTGCCCAAAAGCCCGGCTTATACTTCTTCATCACCCAAATTGTCAGCCCGACAGGCAGTCCTATGGCTATCAGCAGCGAAACTGCCATGAAAACAAACGATAATGCGGGTACCATTTTTATCCCTCCTCTATCCTGCCAATACAGCAGAAACAATAGCTATTGCGGCTATCACACCGATTACTCCGACGAATATCAGTATCGCAGCAGGGCGTCCGAAGTTTATCGTAAAGCCGACTCCGAAACGCTTTTCAACGAACAATGCAGGGTCTTGCTTGTTCACATAGAACATTCCGCCCCTCCAATACTTGTCATCGTCTCTGTTTATTTTTTCGCCGTCGACCGTTTTGCCTGTTCTTATCCTGCTTCCGCTCTGTCCTGTTATAACAGCCAGTATTATAGCAGCAGCCACAATTGCTCCGGTTATTGCTATTGGCAGCCAAAGCACCATCTGCTGTGGTATCCAGCCAACAAACCACATTTGAGTTACTGCAAACACAAGCATCAGTGCAATTCCCATGAAAACAGTGAAAGCAGACCACCGATAACGAAACTTTGTATTCTGGGCAGATGAAACCTCCGGCTGATCCGGGTCTATGACCGGCGGCGTCCTTCCCATCATCCAATATACAAAACCAATGATCAGTGCCATTGCCGCCTGCATCGCCGGAGCGAACATTACCAGCCCAAAGCTCTTGTCTACTATCCTCGTCGGGTTTCCGGCGGCGTCCATCTGCATAGTCACTTTATCAGGTATCTGGTCATAAAGCAGTATGCCAAGCAGCAACGTACCGATTATTATAACAGCATACACAAGAAACCATAGTGCGCTTACAGCCCGCTTCGATAAAGAAAATTTAGTGTCCGCCACCATTCTTTGTGATGCTCCATCATCCCAGCCAAGCTCCTTTTTAAGCTGCTTTACCTGTTTGTTTCCGCCAAGGTAGAACGGCAGTATTACCAGCACATACACCAACACAAAAGCCGTCAGTACGCTTATCGCCGCAGACTCCTTCATAATGAAGAACGGTATAATGCTAAGTGCGATTACTAATATTCCTGAAACTATCACTCTTATTGAAAACTGCCTGCGCAGCTTTTTCAGGCGCTCATCGTCGTAGACTGAAGACGGTATAGACACTCCGAACGTCAACGTTTTTCTGCTTATATAAGGCATTATCGAAAAAACCACGATAAGCGGTACATAGCATATCGCAAAAGTCAGTATAATCATTCCAACATTCATAATCAATAACTCCTTTTTGTCATTACTCCTTCAAACGCATCGTTACAGATGCTAAGCCACTCTCCGGCCTTTACTCCTCTGCACAACGCTTCGACCGCATAAGGCCGCAGCATCTGCGTCAACTGCCGCAGATATTCTTCGTTTGCAGCATAAGAAGATTCCGGGTTTATAACTGCACCGCGGCTCCTGTGCACAGACAAAAACCCTAAGTCCTTCAGCTGTGCGTACGCTTTGGCAACTGTGTGCATGTTGACCGAAAGATCGGCAGCCAACTGCCGCACAGACGGTAATTCTTCACCTGTCGAAAGCTCTCTTTTCGCTATCCCTTCAATTATCCGCTGTTTTAACTGCTCATAAATAGGGATTTCGCTCGTCATATCGATTTCGATAAAAATAACGCACCACCTCCTAGTAAATCTATCCGTTCTATATGATATATAACGCCTGCATGTTTGTCAAGCGCTATTTTTCAGTCACAAACTGCTTCATTCGCCCCATCGCTTTTTGCGTTTCAACAGATTCATATCTTCACAGCTGCCTGAAGTAGATTTCGTACCATGTTTTTCTTTTTCTGCGCATCAAAAAAGCCCCCTGCATAATTGCAGAAGGCTTGCAAAGCTGCCGTTTGTCTATTCCCTGCTGTTTCGCACCAGTGTGATTATCGTGAGTATGAACGATGAAGCAAAGAACAGATACATGCACACCGAATAGAACGCCATGTTTAGTATGCCGGGGTTATACCTCGTTAGTATAAACATAGTCAGTGTTACGATTATAAGTATAAGGTTTATATGCGGTATAAGTTTCTTCAGCATCGCTCTACTCCTCACTGTCCGTAATATATATCATATCGTCGGCCTTCCTGCTGCCCGAAGGTATGTTGTAATAGCTGTCCATAAAAGCCATCTGGCTCGTGTCCCCGCCGTCAAGGTTGAAAGCTGCCTTGCAGCCAAGGTCATACATAAGCTGTGAAAGCTCTGCCATAGTCATCCCGGCTGAATAATCGTCCGGGCGTCTTCCGTCCACCACCACAAAGCAGTAATGCCCCGGTTCATAATATCCTACTGCCGTGTGCGGGTTAGCCCTGCCTGCAACGGTAGAGTTAAATTCGCTCATAGGCTGTCCGTTTGAGTCTAGCAGCATAGGCCCAAAGCCCCACACCTGATAGGGAGCTTTTTCTTTTATCATATCAAAGTCAAAGTCCGCTCCGGATATAGTCTCCATGCTGCCATCCATATACATCACAAGCTGGTCTGCATTAGAGCTTGAATAAAGATCGTAATACACGCCGTTTCTTATAAGCAAACTAGGGTTGTTCCAGCAGTTGTCTCCGTTTATTCCAACTATCCCGTTGTTGTTTACAAGATTGTCATTAACGAACTCCCTGCCGCTTGTTTTGTTCTCACCAAAAGCCGTTTTGAAATACTTTATGTCCGTAAGATATATATCCGCTACGAAATATACCACTCCGTCACTTTCATATCTTGTCATCTCCACGCTGACATTAGCGCTCTTATACGAGTTTTCAGTCTGCAATACTTCCCCGTCTGTGAACTTATCAGCAAATTTGTTGCTCCAAACTGTCATATCTACCTGCGGAGTCTGCTCTGCCGCATCCATCGTTTCGGGTGTTTGCGAAGTATCGTCCGAAGTATCGTCCTGCATTACCGGAGTATTCTGCACGTCTTCCTGAGTCTGCTGTGCATCCGGCGTTTGGGGTACCAGCTCTTCCGCTGTTATCTTCTTTTCCCAAACGTATCCGTTAAGATAGAAAAACAGCAGTATTATTACTGCAACCACAATATCCACAGCAATAAAAACCCCGGTAGAAACTCTTCGTTTCTGCGGGCGGTTACTGCTCTCACCGCTCTGCCGTCCGCCACCTAAAAAGTCGTTAGACGGTCCTCTTCTTCTAATTCTGCTATATTTTGCACTCATAAATACCTTCTAAAGTTTAATGTCAGTTTACAGTATATATCAACGTCTCTATTATGTAAACGTTTGACAGCTGCAAATGCTTTAAACTTTTTATTGCGTTTTTTCCAAGGCCTCAATGCTGCTTTTAAGCCTTGCCAGAGTCTCTTCTTTACCAAGCAGGCAAGCCGCTTCAACAGCGCCGCCCGGGGTAACCAGCGTCCCTGTAATGGCTATGCGCAGCGGCCATAAAAGCTGACCGTTCTTTATACCAAGCTGCTCTACCAGCCCCATAAGAGCTTCTTTTAGCGGCTCCTCCGAAAAATCCTGCTGCGCTTCAAGCAGCGCCTGCGCTTCTTTAAGAACCGGCAGGGCTTCATCAGCATCCGTCTTCATGCGCTTATGGAAATACATCTCCCTGTCAAACGGTGGCATCTTTGTCAAAAAGCCAAGCTTCTCTGGTATCTCCGTCAATACCTCCAGCCTTGGCTGGATCATCTTTGTTATCAGCTCTAAGTCAAACTTTTCTGCGCCGCACTCTTTAAAATACGGCATAGCTGTCTTTATAAAATCATCCTGAGAAAGAGCACGGATATACTGAGCATTCATCCATTTTAGCTTGTCAGTGTCAAATATCGCCGGGGATTTACTAAGCCCCTCTATGCTGAAAGCGTCCACAAGCTCTTCAAGCGTGAAAATCTCCTGGTCAGTTCCCGGGCTCCATCCTAGCAGAGCAATGTAATTGAGAAGCGCTTCTTTAAGATAGCCTTTGCTAATAAAGTCATCGAACGAAGCGTCGCCGTGGCGCTTAGAAAGCTTCCTCTGCTTGTCCTTCATGACCACCGGCATATGTATATACTGAGGTATATCCCACCCAAAAGCACGGTAAAGATGATTATATTTCGGTGTCGAAGAAAGATACTCTACTCCGCGGATAACGTGTGTTATACCCATAAGGTGGTCGTCTACCACGTTGGCGAGGTTATACGTCGGCATACCGTCCGTCTTTAATAGCACGTTGTCGTCAAGGTCACTGTTAGGCACGGTTATGTCCCCGAACACTGCATCGCTGTATGTCGTCTCTCCGTCCGCCGGTATATTCTGTCTTATAACGTACGGCTCACCTTCATCAAGCTTTTTCTTTATCTGCTCCTGCGTAAGGTGCAGGCAATGTTTATCATATGTATATGTTTGACCCTTTGTCTCCGCAAGTTTTCTCTGCTCTGCCAAGCGCTCTTTTGTACAAAAGCATCTGTATGCAGCACCGTTTTCTATTAAAATATCTGCATGCTGCTTGTATATGTCTTTTCTTTCGCTCTGTATATACGGGCCGTAGTCTCCGCCTACGTCCGGGCCTTCGTCATAATAAAGTCCCGTGTCCCTCAGCGTAGAAAATATAACTTCCTTTGCACCTTCCACTTCCCTGTTCTGGTCAGTGTCCTCTATACGCAGCACGAACACGCCCTTGTTTTTGCGTGCAAAGAGCCAGGCGTAAAGCGCCGTCCTCAGGCCTCCTATATGCAGATAGCCCGTCGGGCTGGGTGCAAATCTTGTTTTTACCTGTTTCATGAAATCCTTCCTATCCTATATCTTTTGCCACATCTATTTCGGCTGAAAGCAGGCATAGCCTGTTCCTTTTTGCTTATACTCAATGCGGACTACCTGTTCTCCCAAAACCAAACCTTCACCGGGTATCGGTCAAGCTGAAAGCAAGCTTAGTCTATCCTTTTTACTTATACTCAATGCAGACTACCTGTTCTCCCAAAACCAAACCTTCACCGGGTATCGGTCAAGCTGAAAGCAGGCATAGCCTGTTCCTTTTTACTTATACTCAATGCGGACTACCTGTTCTCCCAAAACCAAACCTTCACCGGGTATCGGTCAAGCTGAAAGCAAGCTTAGCCTATCCTTTTATCGCAAACTCAATGCGGACTACCTGTTCTCCCAAAACCAAATCTTCACCGGGTATCGGTCAAGCTGAAAGCAAGCTTAGCCTGTTCCTTTTTGCTTATACTCAATGCGGACTACCTGTTCTCCCAAAACCAAACCTTCACCGGGTATCGGTCAAGCTGAAAGCTTGTCTAACTTGCTGTTTCTTATATACAGCGCTATATCCGCAGCCACCATTACAAAGTTGTATATATACAAAGCTATAACGATGTCGAAACTAAAAAGCGCCTTGTGCAGTATGCCAGCAATATAAGCCAGCAGCAGTAATACCAAAAACGCAAGGCTCTTGCCCTTCACGGAACGTGCCCTGTATGAGCGCACTATTGCAAACGGCCACGACAGTCCGAAACAAAGCAGCATCAGAGCTTCAAAAATACTAAATTGCATCTGCCGCCGTCCTTTCGTATTTGTTCCTGATATACAAGAACACCGCTGTATCTACTGCAACTAATATGAAGTCAAGTATGTATACAGCGATCACCCAGTCAAAGTCGTAAAGACACTTGTGTACTATACCGAAAGCATACCCAAGCACAATAACCGAAGAAAAAAACACCGACTTGCCTTTGGTGCTTTTATTCTTAAGCATGCGGGTTATAGATATCGGCCACGCACACGCTATAAATACGAAAAACCCTAATTCAAATATACTCAAATAGCTTGATCCTACGCTTCCAGTGTTTTCGAAAAGCTGTCTTTTAAACTTACTATCTTGTTAAACACAAGCTCCCCGCTCTTAGAATCCTCATCTACAACGAAATAGCCGTTTCGCATAAACTGGAACTTCTCTCCCGGCTGTGCATCCTTTGCGTGCTGCTCTATATACGAATTCATAACGCTCATAGAGTTCTCGTTCATCCTGTCCATAAAGTCGCCTTCGCCGTCATTGAGCAGATAATCATATTCGCGGACAACGCAGGGCACAGCCGTTTTAGCATCCACCCAGTGCAGCGTTCCTTTGACCTTCCTGCCTGCTGTCGGCCCGCCCGTTTTCGAATCCGGGTCAAGGCTGCATATGACTTCTATAACTTCGCCGTCTTCATTCTTTATGCAATCTTCATACTTGATTATGTATGCGTTTTTAAGGCGCACTTCACGTTTCGGCGACAGTCTGAAGAACTTTCCCGGCGGATCTTCCATAAAGTCGCTTTTCTCAATGTATATCTCGCTGGAGAACGGCACCTGCCTTTTAGTGATGTTGTCGCCGAACGGCATATTCTCGCTCTCCAACATCTCGCTTCCCTCATAATTGTTTATAGTAACCTTAAGAGGATCAAGCACCGCCATCCTTCTGTCTGCTTCGGCGTTAAGATGCTCACGCACGCAGTGCTCCAGCAGCCTCACATCGATCTCGCTGTTAGATTTAGCAACGCCTATCCTGTCACAGAAATCTTTAATAGACTCAGGAGTATACCCCCGGCGCCTCAGCCCTGAAAGCGTAGGCATCCTTGGGTCGTCCCAGCCGGAAACAACACCTTCGTCCACAAGCCTTTTAAGATAGCGCTTGCTCATTATCGTACGTGTAAGGTTCATCCTTGCAAATTCATACTGATGAGGTTTTGGGTCACATTCGCAGTTATCTATCACCCAGTCATAAAGCGGCCTATGGTCTTCAAACTCCAGTGAGCAAAGGCTGTGCGTTATTTTTTCTACAGCATCTTCCAGCGGATGAGCATAATCATACATAGGATAAACGCACCATTTATCACCCGCTCTGTAATGCGTTTCATGCATTATGCGGTAGATTATTGGGTCACGCATGTTAAGATTAGGGCTGGCCATGTCTATCTTTGCACGAAGAGTCATTTCTCCGTCGGCATATTTGCCTTCCTTCATCTCAACGAACAGTTTCCTGTTTTCTTCTACGCTCCGGCTACGGTACGGGCTTTCCTTGCCCGGCTGTGTCAGCGTTCCTCTATACTCTCTCATCTGCTCTGCATTAAGTTCGCACACATAAGCAAGCCCCTTGTCAATAAGCAGTAGCGCACACTCAAACATATAGTCAAAATAATCGGAAGCATAAAGCACCCTGTCCGGCTTGCACCCCATCCATTCCATGTCTTTTTGTATGCTGATTATATATTCGTCGTCTTCCTTCATTGGGTTGGTATCGTCAAACCGCAGGTTAAACTCACCCTTATACTTTTTTGCAATACCGTAGTTTATCCATATGGCCTTAGAATGCCCAATATGAAGATAACCATTCGGTTCTGGCGGAAACCTTGTATGTACGTGGTTTTCCCTGCCCGACTCCAAATCGCTGTCTATTATTTCTTCAATGAAATTCCTGCTCTGTGTTTCGCTCATTACTATTTTTCCTTAGCTCCTTTTTTAGCAGCCGCTACCAGTTCTCTGAACAACGGATGAGAACGTATCGGTCTCGATTTCAATTCAGGATGGAACTGAACGCCCACAAACCACGGATGATCCTCAAGCTCGATTATCTCAACAAGCCCGAGTTCGGGGTTTATTCCGGCAACTCTCATGCCGGCTCCGGTCAGCTCTTCCAAATATATATTGTTCACTTCATATCTGTGCCTGTGCCGCTCTTCGATATCCTGCTTGCCATACGCTTTGAATGCAAGAGTTCCTTTTTCCAGATGACATTTATAGCTGCCAAGCCTCATCGTACCGCCCATATCGGTGATGTTCTTCTGCTCCGGCATAAGGTCTATCACCGGATACGCCGTGTCAGAACAGTGCTCGGTAGAGCTCGCTTCCCTGTGCCCCAGCACATTGCGTGCAAACTCTATTATTGCAAGCTGCATACCAAGGCATATTCCAAGGTAAGGCACTTTGTTTTCCCGGCAATAGGTTATCGCTTTTATCTTGCCTTCTATGCCACGCTCTCCAAAACCGCCCGGCACGATAACACCGTCCGCATCTTTAAGTATAGCAGCCGCATCATCGTTTTCTTCGAATACGACTGAATCTATCCACATTATATCTACGTCAACGTTGTTGGCTATGCCGGCATGCGTAAGCGATTCGGCAATCGAAAGGTAAGCATCATGCAGGTCTATGTATTTTCCGACTATGGCAACCTTTATAGAGTCTTTCTTGCTCTTTTGTATCTTGACTATCTTCTCCCAATCGGGTATCTTCGAAGGCTTATTTGTAAGGTTGAGCCTCTCGCATACCAAAGTGTCAAGCCCTTCTTTTCTAAGAAGCATAGGCACTTCGTACAGCGTCTCCGCATCAAGGTTCTGCACAACCCTCTTGGGACTGACGTTACAGAAAAGCCCTATCTTGCGCTTGATATCGTCTGAAAGTTCCTTCTCTGTTCTGCATACGATTATATCCGGTTCAATACCTATAGTACGAAGCTCTTTAACGCTATGCTGGGTCGGCTTTGTTTTAAGCTCTCCCACCTTTTTAAGATATGGTACAAGCGTTACATGCAGATACATGCAGTTTTCTTCGCCGACTTCCCACTTTATCTGTCTTATGGTTTCTAAAAACGGCTGTGATTCAATATCACCAACCGTACCGCCGATCTCTGTTATTACAATGTCTGGTGCGTCTTTACTGGCAACGCTGTATATCCTTCTCTTTATCTCGTCAGTTATATGCGGTATGACCTGTACAGTACCGCCCAGGTAGTCTCCACGCCTCTCTTTAGAAATTACGGTCCAGTATACCTTACCGGTCGTTACGTTCGAGTCTGCAAAAGAGTTCTCGTCAGTAAACCTCTCATAGTGTCCGATATCAAGGTCAGTCTCTGCGCCGTCGTCCGTTACAAACACCTCACCATGCTGCAGCGGGCTCATCGTTCCGGGGTCTACATTGATGTAGGGGTCACACTTCTGCAAAGAGACTTTGAGCCCCCTCGATTTCAGCAGCAGTCCCAGTGATGCCGCCGTGATTCCTTTGCCCAGTGATGAAACAACACCGCCTGTAACGAAGATAAATTTGGTTGCCATTATTACCTCCCAAGTAATATGATTTTATATACACTCCATAACGACTACTCTTGTACGTTTTTTAAGTGTCGCTTTATCTATTTTCAAATAACATTTCCCGTGATGGGAAACGTCATATATACCGCGTACTTCTTCAAGGAAGTCGTGCAGCGGAGCAATGTCCATGTCTGTCTGCGGCGTCTTGAAATGCATAGGGATTATAATATTAGGCTCCACGATATCACATATCTTTAGCGCTTCCCGCGCATCCGTCGTAAATTTTCCGCCGACGGGTATCATCAATATCTCTACTCCCTTGATTTTTTCAAGAACATCTTCGGAAGGCACCTGCCCAATGTCTCCCATATGACAGAGCCGCAGCCCGCGCACGGTAAGCACACTGACAAGGTTCTGCCCTCTGTGTTCTCCGCCGCTGTGGTCGTGCCATGTTTTTATACACTCTATTTTAATGTCGCCGAATTCATGAACGCCCGGCGTATCAACGACCTTATAATCGCCTTTTATCTTGCTTAAGTCGTCATGGTCAAAGTGATGATGGCTGATAACAACTATATCCGCTTCTATCTCCTGCTGCGGGTAACCAACCGTCTCATCGAACGGGTCGTATACTATCACTTCTCCGGTTTTCAGTGTAACTTTAAAGCATGAATGTCCAAGCCAATCAATTATCATAATCTTTCACTCCATTCCTAACTATATACTAATTAACGTAATCATCAACTTTTCTGAAAGACAAATTGAGCTTGTTAGTTGTGCTCAAGTCCTGTGTGCTCACTTCATATTCAAGGTTCAGTGAACCGCTGCAGCCCTCCACTATGCTCTTCACATGATGAGCAAATATATTCATATGAACCATACCAAACGGCGTTGAAACGTTGCTCTCGAAAACCTGGTTTTCCTTAAACACCATGTGCGTGTCGATCTCTCCGTTCCTCGAAAGCGTTACGCTGCCGTTCTGCATCAATACCTTCGTTGTTACGCCTTCCTCGCCGGTAAGCTCCGTCTCGTCGTACTCCAATAAATACCCGTCCGGGTTTAGCTGAAGCCTGCCTTCCGTTATGAATTCGACAAGCTCTTTTTCTCCGTTTTCTATATTTGTCCCCTTTACGGTAAGCAGAACTCTCTGCATACACTTACCCCCATAAAAATTCTAGTTTATTATAGCATAAAAGCTTTATCATTTAAAACAACAAAAACGCCTTTCAGGAAAATTTTCTTTACATAACAGTAAATTAATTTTTCATATTCAGCTGTATAATAAAAAGACGCCTTAGTATCAAGCGCCTTTGCTGTCGATATCTAATTATAACAACAAAATAATTTTTTAGCAATTATCTAATCGCTATTTCACCAACTCCGCCAGCCTTTGCCCGGCATACTTAAAAAACTCCTTATACGCTTCGCAGAATATGCTCTTGCCTTCGCTGTTTCTGTAACGCTTACAGCCGTTCCTGCACAGAGCTAGCCACCTACAGCCTTTACAGCCATCCGGCAGCGCCTTTGATTCTTCTATAAAACTGATATCCTCTCTTTTTTTATCGATATCCTCAAAGCTGTCCGTGTTTATATTCCCCAGCCTGAAGCCGTCCAGCATATAAAAGTCACACGGGTACACTCCGCCGTCCGCTTCAATAGCATACTGCACAGAGCAGTAGCCCGTCATGTCGCAGCTCTCCGGCGGCACGCCTTTGATTATCCCTGCAAGGTTTTCAAAATACCTGTTATAGACAAAAACGTCGTTTTCCCTGTCCTCATACCAAACGTCAAACATATCCTTTAAAAACACAGCATAGTTTTTGGATGTCAGCGAATATTCCTGCGCTGACTGCTCAAGCGGGTCCATGCAGGGTATATACTGCTGATACTCAAAACCGTTGTGCATAAAAAATCTGTATAAGCTCTTTGCCCTGCTTGCCGATTCCGATGTCACTACGCACAGTACATTGAACTGAACATCGTGTTTCTCCAAAATCTTCGCAGCCCGCCTTACTGTTTTGAAAGTTCCGCCGCCGTTTGCGTCTTTTCGGTAACGGTCGTGTGTCTCCTTGTTGCCGTCCAGCGACAGCCCGACTAAAAAACCGTTGTCCGCAAAAAAATGCGCCCACTCGTCGTCTATGAACGTGCCGTTTGTCTGCAGAGCGTTGTTTATTTTCAAGCCTCTTGTGTTGTGCTCCTGCTGCAGCCTTATAAACTTTCTGAAAAAGTCTAGCCCGGCAAGCGTCGGCTCTCCTCCCTGAAACCCGAATGTACACTCTCTGACCGCTTCTGCCAGAGCTTTGCTGACGATATTATCAAGCGTGCTTATGCTCATCATGCCAAAGCTTGGAGTTTCCCGGCTGCTTGCTTCATCGTGATAGAAACAGTAGCCGCACCGCAAGTTGCAAAGGCTGGATGCTGGCTTGATTAGTATGTTCAAAGCCGCCAGCCCCTCTGTGCACTAAGGCTGTTGCTTGGCACGAATTCATACTCCCTGTCCGGCACTCCCACCAGTTCTCCGTTCTTTATGAACTCCTTATCGTTTCCGTACATCTCATCCACCATCAGTTTTTTCATATCGCGCACCATAACATCGTGCTGCGGCTGGCCGTAAAGATCGTGGCATTCCCTTTGGTCATCTTTCACGTTAAATAGCTGAAACCTGTTGCCGCAGGAATAATATATAAGTTTATAGTCGCCTTTCCTTATCATACGGGTTGCTTTTTCACCCTCATCGTGCTCACCGTAAAGGTAGTCTCTCTTTTCCCCGGACAGCAGATCGATCCCTTCCACAGTATCCGGCACTTCGATGTCACACAAGTTGAGCAGCGTCGGCATAACGTCACGCAGGCAGACAAGCTCGTCGTTCTTTATGCCTGTCTTTTTCATGTGCGCCGGCAGCGTCAAGAACATAGGAATCTTCATCGCCGTCTCATACATCTTCTTCTTTGCATACTGGTTGTGGTCGCCCAGCATATCGCCGTGATCACACACAAACATTATGATAGTGTTGTCGATGAGTTTCTCTTCGGTAAGCGTACCGATTATTAATCTTATCTGGTGGTCAATATATGTGCACTGTGCATTAAAGCCCTTCTTGGCCATAACCTTAGCGTTAGGGCCCGTCGGTATGCGGTACGCTGTCTGCTGGACTTTAAGCGCATACGGCAGCTTGTCAAAATCCTGTGCCCACTCGCCGATGACAGGTTCCGGCACTTCCACATCGTCATACATATCAAGATAGCATTGCGGCGGAGTGATAGGCGGATGCGGCGCTACAAATGAGCAGTACCAGAACGAAGGCTTTTTAGGGTTCCTACGCTGAATGTTCCTGCAAGTGTTTTTCGCCGTCCAATATGTTGTGTGAAGTTCTTCGTCAAGATGCCAGGGCCTTACGTTCCACTGGTTGACTCCCATGCCGTGCGTCAGCTCCTGTCCGCACTTGCCTTTGTCGGTAAGGTACATCTCGTAATCGTCTTTTACCAGACCCAGGTGGTGCCGCCCTTCTTCACAAATAAGAGCATCTCCGAAACCTATGCGGTCACGCTGCGGGTAAACGTGCAGTTTGCCGACGCAGCTGGTTTGATATCCCGCCTTGTCAAAAGCTCCCGCCATTGTAGTCACACCTTCCGGCATTGGCAGCGTTTCGTTGAATATACGGTCGCCGTGACTTTTTGATTTCATTCCCGTCATAAGCGCACGCCTTGCCGGTATGCACGTCGGCGTCGTGGAATAAGCCTGCCGGAAGTGTATACCGTTGTCGATAAGCTGGTCTAGCGTCGACGTGAATATCTCTTCGCTGCCCGCCGCTCCCAGCAGATGTCCCGGCCAGTGGTCTACACATATCAAAAGTACATTTGGTTTCTCGGTTTGGTCCTGCATGAAGCACCTCCAAAAAGTCGGTCGTCGTTCATTAGTGAAATGATATTTGATGTTCGTTTGTCTTTGGTGATTTTACCATATTAAAAACTTTCATTCAATCCTATCGAGCATAAAACTGGTCTATACCACTGCATCCACATTATTTATGCGGCATTTCATCTGGTCTATACCACTTTTTTCGGTATTAAAAAAGCCCCGATCAATCTAAAGGGGCTTTTATAGTGTACCTGCCTTGTTTTATTCTACGCTGACGTCAAATGAGAAATCAAATGTTCCGTCCGCAGTTTCGTTCAAAAATACCAGTGTATAGCTGCCCGGGGTTTCGATGCTGATACCAAAATAGTCTGTATATGATCCGTCCTCTCTTGTTTCAGCTTCACCTTGGGCTACCAGTGTTACGCCCTCCTGCTCCTGAAGCTCCCAAGAACTCTCGCAGTTCTCTTCAAGGCCTATGGCAAACATCACGCCTGCCTGAGCGTCGATATGCTCGTCCGACATATAGTAGACTGCCTGGGGGAATTCACCGCCCAAGTACCCGCTTATCATCTCTCTGTTATCAAGCTCAATTATCTGATCAGGTTCGCTGAACACTATCTTAGTCGCAGTAACCGGATCGCTGTCTAGCTCAAAGTATACGCCAATGAGATATCCTTCCTCAATTGGCTTATCCGCATCCAGCACTTCGTCTGGAATAGTCATTGTTATTTCTCCCTGATACACATTAGAGCCCGATATTTCTATCGTATACTTGTTGCCGAAGATAGCCGTCACCTTGCCGGTAAGATAGTCATCCGGCGCAAGCTGAGTATCATCACCACTGTTAACAGGCTGCAGTGTTATATCCGGGTCGATTTCCGTCTTGGTTATCTCTATCAGCCTAGCCTGCGGCGGATAGCTCTCCATTATTTCTGTACCTATGACCGCATAAACTATCGTACCCGGTTCAAGCGGTGCATCTTCTGAAACGTTGAACTTCGTGTCTTCACTGAAGTTAAGATAAATAACATCAATTGAATCAAGTCCTTCAAGCGGCTGAACCAGAAGGCTGTTTTCTCCCGCCGTCTCAATTATCGCTTTAATATCCTGGGTCCTGTCTTCATCCTGCGTGCCGCCATCTGCTGCGCACGCCGCAAAAGCACCGGTTATCAATACCGCTGCCAAAATTACTAAAATTACTTTTTTCATAATGTCCTCCTTTGCAGGTCACTCTTATATTAAGACGCAGATAAGAAATAAAAAGTTCCTTATTCTAAGCTTTTAAAAACCTGCAACTTGTTCTATCAGCAGAACCTCTGCCGTTTGCTCGTCTACCAATATATAATAATAACTACTCGTAAGCAGCAGACTTTTGTCTTGATTCCAGAGTTTCACCACATCATCAAACGAAGCCTTTCGTGCCTGCTTAAGAAAGTTTGCGTTCTCATCATATAAAAGCATTATATCCGTCTGCGCCAGGTCAATATCCCAAAGCGCTCCGTCCGGGTTCACTTCCAGAAAGTCAGTTTCCTCATACTTGGCAACCTCCTCCTGCGCAACAAGGCTGCAATACCCTTCGCAGTTAATAAGATAATTCACTGCATCACTGCCGGTCAGCACATCGAAATAATCAAACTGCGCTATGCCGCTCTTTGGGTCGAAGCGCCGCAGATATGCATAGCTCGAATAAAGCGGCTGCGGCTCTTGCTGCTGCTGTGTTTCCTGCGGTTCAGCAAACGGGGCAAGTGTGAACAGCGGCTCCTCCGATACTTCTGGTGCAGCTGTAGCCTCCGGCGTTTGTTCCGCCGGGGCTTTTATACCGCTGTCCGCACATCCCGCAAATATATATATAACAGCAACTAATGCTGTAGCTATCAGCATCGTCTTTTTCATGACCTTCTCACCTTCTCCAAAACCGTTTGGTGATATTTATACAACTATTTCATACTCTCAATCAAATATACAATAGCACAACGGCAACCTTTTTTATGTGATAAAGTTACTTAAAAACAGCTTCGAACTCAGTCGTTCATACCGTCGGCTCCACTATCTAAAAGACAGCATAGTCCGAATCGAATACATCCTGCTTGAATAAATATATATATTTGTTCTGTGATTACATTTAAAAGTAATTTTATTATAGCGCAAACTCGTTTCTTTATAAATTTATGGTCCGTTTTGTAAACAAATCTTACGGGCATTGTGTTTTGGTTGTCTTCATAGTATTATTTATGAATGAATGGCGAGGATAAAAACTGGTACAAGCTAGACAACGCAGCAAAGCTATATCCCGCAATCAAGCGAAGGCGCTGGACTGCTGTATTCCGTATATCTGTAGAACTAAATGATACTGTAGACAAAGAACTTCTTCAGCAGGCTCTCGATATTACCCTTCCGCGAATGAGTGTTTTTTCATGCAGGCTAAAAGCCGGTTTGTTCTGGTACTACTTCGATAAAAACCCCAAAAGGGCTCTTGTAATGGACGATGTTATAAACCCTTGCATCAAGCTCTACAGGAAAGAAAGCGGCGGATACCTCTTCAGACTTAGGGCGCACGGGAAGCGAATTTCTCTGGAAGTCTTCCATTCTCTTTCTGACGGCTACGGCGGCATTATCTTTCTGAATACTCTTCTGGCTGAGTACTTAAAGCTTCAGGGACACGATATCCCCGCAAAAGACGGGGTGCTCGATTGCAGCGAAAGCGTACTTGAAGAAGAGACCGAAGACAGTTTTCTAACAAATTATAATAAAAAAGCAACTCGCTCATGGAAAGAGAATAAAGCGTATCAGATTTCCGGCACAAAGACGAGAGGCCATTCGCTTAGTATAATAACCGGCCTGCTCAGCGCCTGTGAAGTTAAAGCTCTTGCAAAAAGCTATAATGTATCTTTCACAGAGTTCCTTGCCGGTGTATATCTATACTGTCTTTATACGATACAAAAGAAACAAAACCCCAAAAAAAAGCTGCCTGTAATCGTATCTGTACCGGTCAACCTGCGTAAGTTTTTCGATTCCAAGACCCTGCGCAACTTCTCTTCCTATGTCAATCCGGAGTTAAATGCAAACTGGGGAGACTACAGCTTTGAAGAGGTGCTGCATGTAGTACATCACACTTTGAGAAGCGAGCTTACCAAAAAGACGCTCACGGCAAAACTTTCAAAAAACGTAAAAGCCGAAAAAACGCTTTTTGTACGCATGATGCCGCTGTTCATGAAAAACTTTGCTATCAGCTTCATATATTCACTGGCAGGCGAAAAGCGCATGACCAGCACTATATCCAACGTAGGCATAATACAGGTGCCGGAAGAAATGAAGCCTTTTATTGACCGCTTCGACGTTATGCTGGGGCCGCTGCGCCTCAATAAAATAAGCTGCGGTATCTGTACATATGAAGATATATTAAGCATCAGCTTCACAAGCACAATGCAGGAAACTCATGTCGAGAAAGAGTTCTTTACATTTCTCGTAAAAAAAGGCATCCATGTCAAAATAGAAACAAACAGGGAGTGATAAACGTGTCATACTGTGTAAACTGCGGTGTAGAGCTTGAAGCCGCTCAAAAAAAATGTCCGCTCTGCGGCGTTGTCGTGATAAACCCTCTTGCACCCCCGCAGGAGGAGAAAAAAACCTATCCTAAAATAAGAGACGATTTCAAGAAAAAGGACCGGCTCTTCTGGATAAAGTTCATAACCGTGCTTCTTGCCGTGCCGATAATCACCTGCGTGCTAAGCGACCTTCTTGTAACAAAACACCTCTCGTGGTCGGTCTACGTCATAGCCGGGGTCTCCCTTCTGTGGGTACTCAGCACATCTCCGCTCTATTTTAAAAAGTTCAGTATCATAAAAATGCTGCTTATCAACATTGCAGCCATAGTGGTCTTTCTTTCCACCATCGAAGCAGCTGTTGGCGGAAGGCCCTGGCTTCTGCCCATTGCACTTCCGATATGCGCCTACCTGCTGATAAGCTCTCTTGCAGTCATCGGTTTTACACGCCTTCTCGGTTTAAGCGGCCTTGGTATTGCTGCTGCTATTTCCATCTGTATCGGGCTTATGCTGCCTGGGCTGGAGGTCCTAATAGATCTGTATAACACTGGCGCAGTCTCGCTTTTCTGGTGCTGGTTTGTTACAGCTTCGAGTATGTCTGTCGCTGTGCTGCTCATACTTCTGGACAACAACAAGAAATTTAAAACCGAATTCGAAAAAAGGCTGCATTTCTGATCTTTGTCGACATAAAAAAAGACCTGCTCAAGATAAAGCGGGTCTTTTTTGTTTATGTTTATGCAAGCTCCTCTGCTGTAACAATTCCGGTCTCAAGTGCATTTTTCTTAAGCTCATCATACATTCCCGCAAAGCTCGTTTCCATATACGGTCCTGTCCAGAAGATAGCAAGTATTCCGAAAGTTAGGCCTGTCAATATCCCCCAGCCAATGAAGCTGAGCATCATGACGAATATCTTTCCTTTGTGGCCTTTTGTCATCCTCATCGAGAGCTTTAGTGCCTGCGTCGGTGCAACGTTCTTAGAATCCGCCAGTATGTACGGAGTCATAAAATACGCAAGCGCTTTGATGATTCCCGGAACTATGAACAGCAGTGTCCACAGCATCGTGAACAGATACATCCAAAGCACTCCGCCGACGTTTCTCCAGTAGTCGGAAAAACCATCAGAAAACATGCCTCCGATGTCCGCTTCCTGTCCCCTGTATACCTTAAGCGAGAACGAATAGAACCCGACTATCATAGGCGGTGCCAGAAAGAAAGCTCCTATTCCAAAAGTTATCTCCGATGCTGCTCCCACTATCAGCATATAAAGAACGAATGCGCCCACGCACATCCAGTACTGAGCAGTAAAACCTTTCTTTGCCTGCTCTTTGATCTGAGCTCTTAATTTCATTTTTCAAACCTCCAACAATATATTACGTCAATTCTATTCAATTATAAACGCATACAGCAAGCCAAACAAGCAAAATCTATATTAAATAATACGCTCTATGCTTTCACCGTATTAACTGACTAAAAAATCTTTAGCACTTAACAAGCTTAACAAAAAAGCGTATAATAACATCATGAAAAAGATAACCATCAAAGATATTGCCCTTGAAGCGGGCGTATCTACTGCAGCTGTGAGTTATGTCATCAACGGTAAAAAAGGCGTCGGCCCGCAGATGCGTGAAAAAATTGAACAGGTTATGGAAAAGTATGACTATCGCCCAAGTATGCGCTCCAAGAGTCTTTCGCTTGGCAAGAACTACTGCATCCATGCTGTGATACGTCGTGAAGCTGCGCCTGCCTGCAAAGCTTTCTATTTCGGCGTGATCGCACAAATGGTAGAGCAGGAAATGGGGCTGTACAGCGTTGTTCCTGTGTTCCAGTCGGATGATACTGACAACGATGACAGTCTTCTCGAGGTCATCCGCAGCCACAGCACAGACGGCATAATAGCTTTTCAGGGCGTAGTGCCGCAGATCCGCACTAAACTTGAAAAGTCTAAAATCCCTTTGGTAGTTATAAATCCGGGGTTGGAAGAAACAAAAGATACTTCCGTAATAATAGATTTTGAGAAGCTCTCATATAATGCAGTTTCATATCTTATCGAAAAAGGCCACCGAAAAATAGCCATGATAGGCATGCAGTGTATGCCCCTGTTTTTTGAAAAAACTAAAGCCGGTTTCCTGCGGGCGCTGGGCAGCGCTGGTATAGAAGCAGCCCCTGAATTGATCCGTGGTGAAGCGGACAGCGAAGCCGGTGCTGCAAAAGCGATGGAAAACATACTCAAAGCAGGCAGGCCAACCGCCGTGTTCTGCGTGCAGGACAACTTTGCAATAAGCGCAATGAATACATGTGTATCACACGGGCTCAACGTTCCAAAAGACATTTCTTTTATAGCAATAGACGACGTGCCCGAATCACGTTATCTTAATCCGCCGCTCACAACGATCCCCATCTATCCTGCCGAGATCGCAGAGGCCGCACTGTCTCTTATTTCTCAAAAAATGAAAGACGGCAGCCCGGAATCTATTATACTGCCGTCCCATGATATCTCTGTTCGCAGTTCAGTGCTTTCTATTCAGCCAAAACTCCCCTGATCCACTCTACGCTTTTTCTTATATTCTCATCAGTACCGTCACATTCAATAGATACGTCTCCGTCAAAGTTACGTTCCTTCATGTAATTTAATACTTTGCGTATGTTGTCTGCATTCACTCCGCCGCCGATAGGCACAGCAGACATAGCAATTCCTGTTTCCTCTCCCCGCAGAGCCGCAGCCAGCCCCGGATCAACGTCCTTAATATGCGAAGCTACGATATATTTCTCCAGTTCTTTGTAATATTCAAGAGGATCGTGGCCCTGTATAAACACATTGCCTGTGTCAAAGTTTACACGCAGATGTTCATCTTCAAAGTGTGAGAGCAGCTTTATCATGAATTCGCCGTCTCCTGTATATGGCCCGTGAGGCTCTATGCAGATAATGATGTCATAGTCGTGAGCCCATTTCAATATCTCTGTGTATGTGCCGATAGTGATTTTCAGCATCTCTTCCCTTGGCATATCCGGCGCTTGTCCGGAGTCAACGCTGTCAACTTTCGGCGCGCCAAGCTCCTTAGCATACCGGATGACCTGTGTATAATACGGAATTCCGTAATAAGCACCTTCCGGCCCGAAAATCGGATAGCTTGCGTCAAGCATAGAGAGCTTGAGCCCGTTCTCTTCCAGTAGACGCTTGATGGGATAAGGATTATCAAGAATGGAAAGGCTTGGGTCATACCCCAGCGATGAAATGAAATAGTATCCGAAGACTGTTCCGGCTTCGAGATATTTCAAATCATACTTCACTGCAGACTTGACTGCGTCTTTGAAATTGCCAGACTGTCCACGCCAGTTGTCTGCATGCATACCTAAACGAATACCCATAATTTCTCCTCCTGTAAATTTAATAAGCTGTGCAGAAGCACTTGCTGTTTATATTTTAACTTAATCGGTTAAGTTCTGTCAATAAGGACACCTCTGTTTTCAACCAGACTGCGTCATAACTCTTTGTTTTTCTTAAAAATAAAAGAGACCTGCGTTTCCCTTCAGATCTCTGGTATGTTTTTAAGACTGTTATCCGTCCTATTCAGCCGGGTTTTGCACTGTGCCGATAAACAGCGGCACTCCCGCATCCGAGCGCACTATGAATAGAAAAGGCCGGTCAAAGTTTATCTCCAGCTCGTTTTCAACAAGCGCCCCTCTAAGCTCTATCTCTATCATAGTGTACGCAGCCGCTTCCAGCCCGTTCTCGTTCACTGTGATGTTCGTGCCCTGGTCAACTTTGCTCACACGTGCCTCTTCGTCAGTAATTCCGGTAAGATCAGCCGTATCAAAACCAAACATGCTCCCTGCTCCCATGGTTTTAAGATTGTTTATCAGATCATACTTGTTGTCGAAGCTGAACTTTGGCAGGCTTATAGTTACGTTTGCCTGCTCAGCATCTCCGGTATCCATAATCTTAGCAAGCGACTCAGCCGAAGAAAGAAACGAATTAATATCCACGCCTTCGCCGAGCAGCACGAACATCATGCTGCCTGTGCTTTTCAGCGGAAGGCTGACTGAAGTATAATCCTCTGCCTGCACTGCCTCGCATTCAAATACACCGTGCATAAAATCCGTATCGGTTTTGCTTCCGTCTGCAAGAGTAAATTCTGCCTGCCCGGTCGCTGCTTCATCAAAGTTGTTTTTCCACTCGTCTTTCAAATAAACCGTGTTGATTATGAACATAAGGTCGAGTATGTCCGTTTCTATCTCCGGCTCAAGCAGTCCGCCTGTGTTGTCGCTTATCCATTTGCTGATGGTTTTTCCTGCTTCCGGGTCAGCAAAATCAAGGTTGTTCACAGCAGCATAAAAGTTTTCCGCTGCGTTGTCTATAAACCCCTGCTTTATCTCATGGTCCTTATTTATCCAGAGAGAATTCGTCATATACAGTTTTGATACATCGTTGTCTTTATACAATTGCCTAAATAGCTTTCCCATCTGCTCCGAAAGATTATTTGTGTCCTCTTCACCGAGCAGCATCGTCAGTTCCTGCCTAGTTTCCGTGCCAGTGCCTGTTGCCAGCAGTGCCAGCGCCATATAAAGGCTTGCCGGGCTATAGCATGAGTTGCCCTGCACATCTGCCAGTATAGCCGACGAGCTTTCCGCTGCAAATTCATTTATGGCCTCAATTATACTTTCGTCAACCTGGTTCTCTTCCACAACACTTTTCTGCGCCTCATAATCATCAAACGCTATTGACTTTGGGTACTCAACATTTCTAAGCATGGCCGTATTTGCAGTCTCATCCGTACCTTCATCCTGCTCGCTTTGTTCTGCATCTTTATATATCACCTCTATTGGGCTTTGGCTAACGCAGCCTGAAAGCATGCTAAGCAGCATTAAAGCAGCCATAGTCGCAAATATTATTTTTCTCATCTGTTCCTCCGTTTTTCCCTGACTTTATATCTATTCCGCCGGGTTTTTTATTATCCCAATAAACAGCGGAATTCCCGCGTCAGACTGTACAATGAATAGAAAAGGCCGGTCAAAAGTAAGAGCTATAGGTTCATCCGGCATGTCTGCAGATGCTGTGAAATCAATTATCGTATACGCAGCTGCTTCCACTCCGTTCTCGTCGATCTCTATCCTGCTGCCCTGCCTTACGCCGCCGATAAACGATTCAACATTCGAAATCCCCGAGAAGTCTGCACTTTTCTCATTAAACGCCGTCTGCATTCCAAGCTCCATAAGGCTTTTTTTAAGATCGAATTCCGAATCAAAACCGAACTTTGGCAAAGAAATCTCTACACTTTTGTACTCTGAGTTGTCCGTGTCTGTCACGTATTCAAGCATATCCGCTGAGTCCAGCAGTGAATCCGTATCCACTCCCTCGTCCGGAAGCACGAATATCATTCTCCCCGTCTCTTTAAGGTTTAGGCTTGCTGCAGTGTAGCCCTCGCCCTTAACTATACCGGTATCAAGATTTTTGTTCATAAACTGCGCATCAACAGTTCCGCCGCCGGCAAGATAAAACACATCTTCTTTCGTAGCATCCTCATTAAAGTTGCTGCTCCACTCATCATTTAAATATATTGTGTTGACGATATACATAAGATACAGCGGATCAACCTTTATCTTTGGCTCAAGCAGCCCGCCTGTGTTGTCGCTTATCCATTTGCTTATTGTTTCGCCTGCGCTTTCATCAGAAAAATCAAGATTGTTTGCAGCTGCATAGAAGTTTTCCTTTGCGTTTTCAACAAACTCCTTTTTTATTTCTAAGTCTTCGTTCATCCAAAGCGAGTTTGTCATATACAGTTTTGACACGTCGTTGTTAACATAAAGCAGCCTAAACAGCCTGCCCATCTGCTGGGAAAGATAATCCGTGTTTTCTTCACCGAGCAGCGTTGTCATCTCCATCTTCGTTTCGCCCTCTGCCCCGGTCGAAGCCAGCGCAAGAGCCATATACAAGCTTACCGGGCAATAGCACGCATTATCTTTTTCGTTGCCCAGCACTACAGCAGCGCTCTCGAACGAAAAGCTGTTCACGCTGTCTATTATTGCATCGTCAACTTTATTTTCCTGCTCTATCGTCCTTCTTGTTTCATAATCGTCAAACGCTGCACTCTGCGGATAATCAATATTCGCAAGGCTTGCTGCAGGCCCGCTGCAGCCCGCTGCTGCTCCAAGCAGCATAAAAAGAGCCAGCGCCAAAAAAACTGTCTTTTTCATACTTGTCCTCCTTTTCTGTCAATAGTAAGACGCATCATATAAAAATATTGTTCCATAAAATACTAATTTAATAATTACTTTACAGCCCTGCAGTATTGAAAGACCATGTCGGAAATGATAACATACATCTATCATTAACATGAAACGGACGATTGATTATGATAGATAAAAAAAGCCTTGCATATGACCTTACAGCCTTAGGAATAAAAAAAGGCGACTGCGTAATGCTGCACAGTTCGCTGTCCGCTCTAGGGTTCGTGGAAGGCGGCGCCGATACTGTCGTCGATGCGTTCATGCATGCCATCGGCCCCGAGGGTACTCTGGTCACACCTGCTTTCACACGCGGAGCGTGGTTCAGCCGTCTTGCTATGGACGACTGCAGCATGGACTGTGTGGGAGAAACCTGCCCCAGCCAGAGCCGCAGCAACGAGGGCGCAATTCCAAACGCTGTTCTTAAAAGGCAGGGGCGCATACGCGGCTGTCACCCCACACATTCATGGGTCGCATACGGCAAACACGCAAAGTATATCTGCAAAGATACATACAAATGCCAAACACTATGCGGCAAAGGTACAGCATTCGAAAAGGTGGTAGAGCTTGATGGCTGCATAGTCACACTCGGCGTAATGGTAAACACAGTCACGTTCTGGCACTACCTCGAAGACGTCCTTGAACTGCCATACCTTGGGTACTATCACCCTGCAGAGCGGCATCTTTCATACTGCACAGACGGCAGACGCATACAATACGAATTCCCCGGCGTCATGCAGGAAGTCGTAAGAGCCGTCGGTCTGCTCAAAGAAGGCAGGGTGGGCAAGAGCAAATCCGGCATTATGCGTGCCCGTGAGTTCCGCCGCTTCATGGCGACAATAGTCAATGACGATCCCTACTGCTTCATAGTCCGTCCGCCGGACAGGACTTGTGACAATCTCGCGGTTGACGCAATGAACAAAGGTGCTGCGATGATACGTGCATATGAAACCAACCCTATTGATATTGACGAAATCGACCTGCCAATCTTGCCAAATAAAAAAACAGCTCAAGAGACCGTGCGTGAAGACTGCCCTGCTTTTGCAGGCTGGCACGAAGCCGGCGGGAAAAGCTATTCGCTTTGCCGTGCCAACGACCGTCACCCGGAGCTTTTCAGGAACGGCGGCATATTCAACAAATGCGGAAAAACCACGTGCGGTTACTGCCCGTGGCATTTAAAGTTTCCAGTAGAATAGATTATGATTTGAAAATATCCGTCAGACCAGAATGCCCCAGAAATATGATATAGGCAGAACGAGTATCAGGGCAGGTATGAAGTTCACCAGCCGGAATTCCTTTAGCCGCAGCACCGTAATGCCGGCAGCAACCGATATCGCACCTGCACACGCCTGAAAGTCTGCCGTCATGCTTGCCGACATCAGCGGGAATATCAACTTGGCAGTAAAAAACAGAACAAGATATATCGACAGCATAGGAATGCCGATGAATACAAGTATATATCCTGCCGCAGCCGCAAATATCAAGGCGGTCGCAAAGTCCAGTATAGCTTTTATAAAAAGAGCCTCCGGCTCTCCGGACATCCCTTCAGTCAGCGCTCCGAATATCCCAAGGCCGCTGAAACAGCATATAACAAAGAGTATCGAAAACAGCCTTACCGCTTCTTCGTTTGCCGACGAGTTTTTTGTAACAGCTACCGACAGCTTGCCTGCCGCTTTTCTGATGCCTGTATCAAGCTTTAGCAGCTCTCCTATGACCACACCGAATATCAGCGCCAAAGCAACTGCGCCCATGAAAGCCGCATCAACTATATAATTAACACCGACGGCAATAGCTACCAAGCCTATAGTCATAGTCAGCGCAGTCTCTACCCTCTCAGGTATCTTTTTCCCCAGAAGCGCCCCTGTCAAACTTCCAGCGACCACAGCTGAAACATTTACGATTATCCCTATCGGCATTATGCAACCTCTCTTTAAAAACTACTTACTCCGGTTTAATAGAGCAAGTAGTTTAATCATACTTTACTGAGCTGATTTGTCAACTGCTGAGTTTTATATTAAATTAATTTGTAGAGCAAAGCCACCTGCGGCTACTACACGTGGAATTTATAGTTTTTTAAGAGAAACAAGATTTATGAGCTACCTTAGTCAGATTAATTATTCCTTTGATAATCTATCCGTTTAGTTTTTTTATCATTTTTATTTTTTTCTTAGCATGCTTTGATGAGTAAAGATATTTTTTAAGAATTAATAAACCATTCATTGCATGTTCAAAAAAGGCTTCTTCTATGTTGCTTTTATTGTACTTTTTTGTGTAATCAGGTAGCGAATCTCCTTTTGAATAATAATTGAATAGGGATTCTGCTAAGTAAAAAAACTGTTCACAGTCATCAAAAAGTAGGGATATGTTACAATTATTTACTAGAAACTCTCTTTTTTTATTCTCATTCGGTATTTCCAACCAATTACCTGCAAAGTGCTGATAAAAATATTGAATAAGTGCATAACGCTTATCAAATAAAGCTATATCTTTTGTTCTCTTCAATGTAATAAGACTAATTATCATCGAAAACAAAAATCCTACTACAGCAACAACGGCTATTAATATATTCCAATTAAATTCATTACTACTAGTGAAAGTTATAGTCATAATATCACCTCTAAAAAACATTATATGTTATAAACTATATCACAATTCCAATAAAAGAAAAATCCACTAAACATAAACACAAAAAAAGACCCGCATCTCTGCAAGCCTTTGCTTCTTATGTTTATTGCGCCGCTTCCCGCTGCTCTATCATGTCTTTTGTCTTCATCAGCCGGGTCAGGCTTCCCCTCTCGTTCTCGTCAAGCTTCATCTTTATATACTTGATGGTCTCTTCAAGCTGAGGTATCATGACGTACTCAAGCGCATTAACACGCCTTCTTGTTTTCTCTATCTCGTCTGCAAGCATGTTGCACGTCTTTTCAAGCTCCGCAAGCTCTACCATAGAAGGGAGGACTTTGGAGAATTCCGCAGATGCACTGTCAAGCTCTGCAGATGTGGATAGCATGCCATACGGGAAAAACTTCTGCTCACGCTTTTTCTCAGTATAGTCGATTTTAGGCACATTAACGCTCATTATATTGGTCTTTGAAACCTCGAGGTCCACTTCCCTCAAGGGGAAAAGCAATGCTTCGTCCATGGCGTCTTTAGTCATGGCGACCCGTGCCAGCACGAAATCAGCAAGTGCGCTAGAAAGCGCCTTTTCCACTTCTATCCTCAGCTTTCTGTTTTTTCGTATAAGAAGCATAAACTGACGAACCATCTCGTCACGTTTATCCTTTAGCAGCTTGTGTCCCCGAACAGCCGTCTTAAGCCGCTTTTTCAGCTTAGTCAGCTCCATTCTGGTCGGGTTGACTCTTAGTATAGCCATTTATTCAACTGTTCCTTTCATGCACCAATGCTTATATGCAGATACCTGCTGTTTTCTCTCTGCTATCTTGCGGGCATTATATATAAATGCTTCACTATCGCCGCATCGGGAGAGAAAAGCCTTAGGCTTCCTCGTCTGCAGGTAAATACTTCTCTATGTACTCGTCCTTGATACGCTTAAGCTCGCTCTTGGGCAATATCTTAAGAAGCTTCCAGCCTAGCGCTAACGTTTCTTCTATGCTTCTGTTGGTTTCATAACCTTGTGAAACATACTCCTGCTCGAATGCGTCCGCAAACTTAGCGTACAGCTTGTCAACGTCGGAAAGCGCCGCTTCACCGAGGATTACCGAGAGCTCTTTAGCGTCCTTGCCTCGTGCATAAGCAGCGAAAAGCTGATTCATAGAGTCAGCATGGTCTTCCCTCGTCTTTCCTTTGCCAATGCCCTTGTCTTTCAGACGTGAGAGCGACGGCAGAACGTCTATCGGCGGCGTTATACCTTTTCGGTAAAGCTCACGAGAGAGTATTATCTGCCCTTCCGTTATATACCCTGTAAGGTCAGGGATAGGATGAGTCTTGTCATCCTCCGGCATAGTCAGGATAGGTATCTGTGTAACACTGCCTTCCTTGCCTTTGATACGCCCCGCTCTTTCATACATGGTCGCAAGGTCAGTATAGAGATATCCGGGATATCCGCGCCTGCCCGGCACTTCCTTCCTTGCCGCCGAGACTTCACGAAGAGCCTCTGCATAGTTTGTGATGTCTGTTATTATAACAAGAACGTGAAGGTTCTTTTCATATGCCAGATATTCAGCGGCCGTCAGCGCCATACGAGGCGTACTGATACGCTCGATAGCCGGGTCGTCAGCTAAGTTAATGAACAGCACCGTCCTGTCTATAGCGCCTGTCTTTCTAAAGTCGCTTATGAAGAAATCCGCTTCTTCAAACGTTATGCCGACTGCGGCAAAAACAACAGCGAAGTTAGAATCGCTTCCCAGCACCTTTGCCTGCCTTGCTATCTGCGCAGCAAGCTGTGCATGCGGCAGACCGGAGCCGGAAAACACAGGCAGCTTCTGTCCTCTGACGAGTGTATTGAGCCCGTCGATAGCGGAAATGCCCGTCTGTATGAACTCTTCAGGATAGTCACGTGCCGCCGGGTTTATTGGCGCACCGTTTATGTCCATCCTCTTTTCGGGTATGATAGCCGGGCCGTTGTCCATCGGGTCGCCCATGCCGTCGAAAACACGTCCGAGCATGTCATACGAAACGCTAAGCTCAATCGACTTGCCAAGGAACCTTGCTTTAGAAGTAGAGATCCTAAGCCCCTGGGAGCTCTCGAAAAGCTGAACCAGCGCTTTGTCTTTGTTTATCTCGAGCACCTTGCCGCGGCGAACTTCGCCGCTAGCCTGCTCGATCTCTACAAGCTCATCATATTTTACTCCGCTGACGCCTTCAACGAGCATCAGAGGACCGACAACCTCTTTAATCGTGCGATACTCTTTAAGCAACCTCGATCCCACCTTCCTCAATAAGCTCAGACATTTCGTCTCTAAGCTTTCTTTCTATCTCTGCGTACCTCTCGGCAACGTCTTTTTCTTCAACGTATTTTGCTCTGGCTATGTCTTCCCTGACCTCTAGCGAGCTTATCTTAGAGAACTCTGCGCCTGCGTCCAGCGCCTTTTGCCCAAGCTCTCCCCACATAAGTATCAGCTTTAACATGCCGTACTGTTTCTCCAGCGAAGCATATGTATCTATTTCATGGAAAGCGTTCTGGTGCAGGTAGTCTTCTCTTATAGAACGTGAAGTCTCGAGCTTTAATCTGTCGCCTAAGGACAGCGCATCCACACCGACCAGACGAACTATCTCTTCGAGTTCCGCCTCGTCCTGCAGCAGCGACATCGTCTTTTCCCTAAGCTCTATGAACTCATGAGATATATTCTCATCAAACCAGTCGCCCAAACGGTCAATATACAGCGAGTAAGACGTCAGCCAGTCGATAGCCGGGAAGTGACGTTTGTATGCTAGCTGTGCGCTAAGGCCCCAGAAAACCTTGACTATTCTCAAGGTAGCCTGCGATACCGGCTCGGAAATATCTCCGCCTGGAGGTGAAACTGCGCCTATAGCAGAAACCGCGCCGATCCTTCCTTCGCTGCCAAGAGCCTTTACCATACCGGCACGCTCATAGAACTGAGCAAGTCTGCTTGAAAGATAAGCCGGATAACCTTCGTCGCCCGGCATCTCTTCAAGACGTCCGGACATCTCACGAAGCGCTTCCGCCCAGCGTGACGTCGAGTCTGCCATAATAGCAACTTTATATCCCATATCACGGAAATACTCCGCAATAGTTATTCCTGTATATATCGAAGCTTCACGTGCCGCAACCGGCATGTCGGAAGTGTTGGCGATAAGCACTGTACGTTTCATCAGAGGTTCGCCCGACCGCGGGTCTTTAAGCTCCGGGAACTCCATCAAAACGTCCGTCATCTCGTTGCCGCGCTCTCCGCAGCCAACGTATACGATTATTTCGGCATCCGCCCACTTGGCAAGCTGGTGCTGAACAACTGTTTTTCCGCTTCCAAAAGGCCCCGGAACAGCAGCAACGCCGCCCTTTGCGACCGGGAACAATGTATCGATGACCCTCTGTCCGGTAATCATCGGTTCGTTCGGAGGCAGCTTTTCTTTGAACGGCCTGCCTTTTCTAACCGGCCACTTCTGCAGCATCGTAACTTCTTTAACGTCTCCGTCCGCCGTTTTGATGGTTGCAACAGTTTCATCTATCGTCGCACTTGCTTTGCCAATAGACTCGACTGTTCCGCTTAAGCCGAAAGGCACCATTATATAGTGTTTAACAAGTTTGGTTTCATCCACATACCCTAGGAAATCTCCGGCTGTAACTTCATCACCCTTTTTAGCAAGAGGCACAAAATCCCACTTTTTGTCGTGGTCAAGTGCGCTTATGTCCACACCGCGGGATATCCTGTCTCCCGTGCGCTCTCTAATCTTGTCAAGCGGACGCTGTATTCCGTCGAATATAGCTTCAATAAGCCCCGGCCCAAGTTCTACCGAAAGAGGACTTCCTGTAGAATAAACAGGCTCGTCCGGCCCAAGACCGCTCGTTTCTTCATATACCTGAATAGAGGCGGTATCGCCGCGAAGCTCTATTATTTCGCCAATCAGCTTTTGTTCACTGACCCTGACAACATCGTACATCTCGCTGTCACCCATGCCCTTGGCTAAAATCAGCGGACCTGAAACCTTAACTATTTTACCTTCCATATATTGTATCCTTCCTAATCAACACTAAAGCGTAATGCTGCCTTTGTGCTTTTTATTCTATCTCTTCGCCTGCAAACTTTTTAGCAAACGTAACATACGATTTAATCATCTCCGAATAGTATGTCCGCACCAATCGCCTTCTCAACGTTAGCACGAATGTTGCGCAACCCGAGGCCGGTCGTTCCGCGGTTGCTCGGTATGGGTATTATCGCAGGGAACGGCATAGTCTTATATCTTTCTATAGTTTCGGTAGCCTGCTCCGCTGCCTGCTCGGTAATAAAAATAATAGAATACCCGCCCGAAGCTAGGCGGTTTATGGTTTTCATAACCTCCCCGCCGCTGGCCGGATAAACATCTATACCCAATGATTTAAATCCGAGAACGCTGTCACTGTCTCCAATGACTCCTATCTTGTTCATTCGTTTCTCCTAAATAAGTTCCTTAACTCTTTTTGCTACCACATCGTCGTCTATTCCGCCGAGCTTTGCCGTCATTACCATCCTTACAGCAGCCGCTTCGCGCTGCTTAGCTATATAGAAGCTCATAAGCGGCGCAAGACCGAACATATCGTGCCGGTATTTTTTAAGCATCCCCAATAGATAATCATCCATCGCCTTTTCCATCATATACAGCCTGCCCGTCTTAAAGAAATCTTCAAACGCAGGTGCAAGCACTGCCGAATAATCCCCTTTTGCCAATACGGCGGGTATGCTCTCATCAGCAAGCTCAAAAGCATCAGAAAAAGTGCGCTTGTTTATAGTTCCGCCGTGAAGATAAGTATCTTCAAAAGATTCCTTGGTGTGTCCGCTCTGCCTTATCCTCATAAACGTCGTTATGTTGCTGATATCAAAAAACGCATTGTAATACTTCGTTACAAGCTCATCATCAAGCTGTGGTAAAAGCTCTTCTATCTGCTTTGCATACGCTCTGTCCATAGCCACGCCGACCACCGATGCGTCAGCCGCTACAGCAAACCGCTTGTCTATGAACAGCATAGCTTCCTTCATAGTCCATGGTAGATCATAATAGTTGTTTTCATTCAGCGCACGTTTAAGCTTGTCCACTTCGATATTTCCGGACGTAAGCTCTATCTCATCAAGGCTCTTATCAAGCATCATAAGCTTTATCAGAACCTTCATGTTATGATAGTCTTTCTCCGCTTTGATTATTTTAGTAAAAACATCACGCGGAGACACCTGTTCCAAAAGCTCGTCTGCGCTCCTTAGCTCTTTTTCTATCATCTGTTCAAAGCCGGCGTTTGTCGCTATTGGCTGTGCATAGCCGATTTCAGACAATATGCGCATAGCCATGCTAAAATCCTTGGCTTCGATTATTCTATTTAGTTTCTCTTTTGTTATAAGCATGCCTTCCATAGCCTTGACTTTTGCGCTCGCATATGGATAGCTGCTGTTAGTCTCAGACATACCTGTGGTCATTCCTTTCCCGTACTAAGTACAAAGCGACCAAAAATAACTTCATTCTGTATTCTAAAATATCTGCAAACGCCTGCTAGTCTTCAAACAGAACCTTTGCCACCTGAGTTTCAACATCCTGCCATGCCTGTGCCAGCAGTGAAGAAAGAGACATGTTTATCTCAAGACCGTCAGAGATATAGATAAAACCGCCCTTTATGTCGCAGGGCTCGCTAGCAATGGTGATATCTCCCTTGCCGGTTTTCTCCTTCAGCTGTTTGTTGACATCGGCAAGGAAGGCTTCATTCAGCCTTTTTTCATCTTTCGAAACGGCAATCGCCCCTGTACCATCCTGAGCGCATTCCAAAAGCTGCTTTGCCATAAGCTGTGTATAAGCTTTGTCATCAAGCTTTGTAAGCTTTTCCATAGCAAGTTGCCTTGCTTTTCCCATCATCTCCTGCTTGGCAGCAAGAAGAAGCTTGCGGTATTCAAGATCATAGACGGCACCCATGCGCTTTTTCTTCTCTACGCCTGCTTTTTTAGCCATCTCGCTGATGTGCTCTTTATGCTTTTCGATATCCCGCAAAAGCTTATCTCTCGACTGCTTCTTTTTCTCTTCAGCGTCCAGCCAATATTTTTCGGCGTCGGCCTGTGCGTCGGCACCAATTTTTTCTATCAGTTTTTCTGCTCCGGCCATTCTATCACACGCCCCTAATTAAAATTTGCCGTTGCTGAGAAGTATCGTCAGCAGGGAAATAAGCAGAGCGAAAACAGCGTAAGTTTCAACCATGATAGCCATGGTTATAGCTTTACCGGATTCTTCCGGGCGTTTGCCAAGCAGACCTATGCCGGCAACAGCTGTCTTTCCCTGTGCTATAGCGCTTGTAAGTCCTGCAATAGCTATCGGCATACATCCAAAGAAAAATACCCAGCCTTGTGCTGCAGAGATCGCATCTCCGCCGATTACTCCGTTGAACAGCAGTACCAGGAAAGCAACGAGCAGTCCGTATATACCCTGCGTACCCGGAAGCAACTGAAGAACAAGAGCCTGACCAAACTTGTCAGGGTCTTCAGAAACGAGGCCCGCTGCAGCCTGTCCTGCAAGGCTCATGCCTTTTGCGCTTCCCGTTCCTGCCAGGCCGACTGCAAGCGCCGCACCAAGGGTCGATATAATAGTTCCAAAGTATTGACTGAAAAATGCTGCAAAATTGCCTACGTTATCCATGTTTACCTCCTGCACTCCTTATAAGAAGTGTTATTCATCATATTTATATACACAGGCGTTGCTCCCGTGTTTAAAAACTATTTTGTATTCTCAATACGGTAGTTCTTCGTTCTTATACCCAGCGGTTTGAATGCGTGTCCGCCGTCTTCATAGAACTTGCTGAAAAACTCTATATACTGCAGTCTTGCTGTATGTACGAACGACCCTAAGGTATTTATCGCTATATTGAATACATGTCCAATGACCAATACTACAGCTCCGAATATATAGCCAACCACTCCGCCGAACAGAAGCGTTGCTATAGTATTGAACACCATGGCTATAACTGTAGTCGCAAGCCCCATTCCGAATATACGGCAATATGACAGTATGTCGCTTAAGTATCCGGTTACATTATATATGCTCGAAAGTCCACCGACAGCTTTTCCTATAATGCCTTTTTTGTGCCTGCCCGCAGTAAGCAGAAGCGTTCCGGCGCCAACAACTGCAAGAACCATAGCAATAGTACCAAAAGGTCCTTCCATCACCATACCAAGCGCAACAACAACTCCGGCTATCAATATCAGCATCCACGATACTTTATCAAACAGAGCATCCCAAACCTTTCCGCGCCTGATGCTCTGGTAAGCGCCGATGCCAAGGCCTACAAGAACATGGACTATCCCAACCGCAAGGCACATTACAAGCACTGTCATCGCATCGTTTATAGGATTAATAACTCCTTTAAAAACTTCAACGCCGAATAAGTTGCCAAAAAATGCTCCCCAAAGCGAGGTCGATACTCCGCATATCAGTATAACAGTGGTTACCTTACGGAACATACCAGTAGGTTTTTTGACCTTAAGCATAATAAAAGCTCCCAGCGCAAGTATAACACCGTAAGCCATATCAGCCATCATCATTCCAAATATAAGGAAATAGAATATCGACATTATAAGGTTCGGGTCGACCGCTTTCTGACTAGTAGTTGCATACATATCCGTAACGGCTTCGAACGGAGCAACAACGCCGGGGTTCTTCACCGCCGTCGGCACCTTGTCACCTTCCGCCGGTTCTTCAAACGTAATATATGCTTCCGGCGCTGCTTCCAGTACAGATTTTTCGACAGCATCCTCTGTGCCTTCAACCACCCAGCCGGTAAGCATGAATGTGCTGCCCGTTGCACCAAGCCGCTCAATACAGCGCTCTCTGGCTATCTCATTCAAAAGATAATCTTCAACAGCCTGAAGCGTGAGCTTATAGTCAACATACTTCTTTGCTTTTTCTTCATATTCAGCGGCCCCTAGGTTCAGAGACTCGCACTCGTTGTTAAGGTCATAGATAAGATCGGCAGGCGTGCCGTAGAGTTCTTTGGTATAAGCCTCTGCAAAGCCGATATATTTGAGCTCTCCGGTGAGCTCTTCATCAACTTCTTTGGCCATTACGACATATACTGAAAGATAGTCCTTTTGCCTGTCTATGTCTTCAAAATATGCACTCTGTTCATATTTACTGCACAGAGCCCTGTAGTTTTCAATGTTGTCCGCCGGTATAGTTCCCAGCAAACACACGGTATAGTCGTTTTCCTTAACGCTTTCCAGCGGTGCGTCAAACTTTGCATACGGCTCTAGCTGTACTATCCTGTTCTGCAGCCTGTGCTCTCTTGTTTTAAGCGCGCTAAGCTCTGCAGTAAACTGGCGGATCTTTTCAACAGCTTCGTCAGTTTCTTCAAGCTTCTCGTCCATGTCTTTTAGCCCGCTTTTTGTGATAGCCGGTTTTGCTGTTAAAATACCGCTTTTGGTTTCGTCATACTTTCTTATCACTTCAAGCGCTTCACGAACTTCTCCCAGCTTTTTTTCAAGTTCTATAAGTGTGCCCGGCGCCTGCGATGATTCCAGCTCTTCTAGCGATGTTTTTACTACTTCAACAGCTCCGATGTCCTGAAGACGCTTTAAAACACTCTCCCTGTTGTCAGAGTGTGCAATAAGCGTTGCTTTTTTCATGTTTAGTATCGCCATGCTACTTTAGGATCCTCTCTAAACATACTTTAGCAGCTTCTTCAAGCTTGCCCTTGGCCTTTATTTTTAGCTCTTCGCATTCCTGCTCCCGTCTTTTCTGAAGCGCTTCGAGCTCTTCTTTTGCTTTTTTCTCTTCGTTGTCAACGTATACAAGCGCTTCGTGGCGTGCGGCTGTCAGTTCTTTATCCTCGATCTCGCTGTTTTCCTGTTCCGCCATTTTCAGCGAATCTTTTGCAGAAACAAGCGCAACACGGCGCTTTTCATTCGCTGCCTCTTCTGCCGCTTTAATTTGGTCCAGTACCTCTTTTGCCATTATCCACACCTCATAATGATATCCTAAATATGTTACTTCGTTCCAAACAGCCTGTCTCCGGCGTCTCCAAGACCCGGAACGATATATCCGTGGTCATTTAAGTGGTCGTCAAGCGCTGCTATAAACATGTCAACATCCGGGTGCTGCTCTTCAACAGCTTTGATGCCTTCCGGCGCTGCGATAAGGCAGACAAGCTTTATGTTCTTTATACCATATCCCTTAAGCAGCTCTATTGCACCGTTTGCGCTTCCGCCAGTCGCAAGCATCGGGTCTACGATTATCATATCTCGCTCAGCCGCATCAGTTGGCAGTTTGCAGTAATACTCAACCGGTTTTAAAGTCTCAGGGTCTCTGTACAATCCTATATGGCCGACTTTTGCGCCGGGTATAAGCTTAAGTATTCCATCCACCATTCCAAGCCCGGCACGCAGTATGGGTATTATGCCCACAGTTTTACCGGCGATGACTTTCGCCTTCGCTTTTGCGACCGGTGTAGTTACTTCGATCTCTTCAAGCGGGAGGTCTCTTGTTACTTCAAATGCCATAAGCATGGCTATCTCTTCAACAAGTTCTCTGAAATCCTTCGTTCCTGTGTTCTCGTCCCTGATAAGCGATATCTTGTGCTGTATCAAGGGATGGTCCATTATGACTACTTTGCCCATCCGTGCGCCTCCATATATTCTATGCCTGTTTTTCCTCTAAGCTCATAAGCTTTGCTATTCTTCTGTTGTGCCGCTCCTCGTTCGAAAACGGGGTGCACAAGTATGCATCAACGATCTCCAGTGCCAGCCCCGGCCCGATAACTCTTGCACCCAGCGCAAGTACGTTCGAGTCGTTGTGGGACCGTGTCGCCTTTGCAGAAAAGACATCGCCGCAAAGAGCACATCTTATTCCGTTTATCTTGTTTGCAGACATAGACATGCCTATCCCTGTTCCGCACATCACGATGCCAAAATCCGCTTCGCCTTTGTTGACAAGCTCGCAGACCTTCACCGCATAGTCGGAATAATCACAGGATTCAGCGCTGTTAGTTCCGCAGTCTATAGTTTCTATTCCCTGTTTTTTCAAGTGGTCGATTATAATGTTTTTTAGTTCGAAAGCACCATGGTCAGCTCCCAGTGCAATTGTCATAAGCTTTACCTCCAGTCTCTCACGACTAGCATTATAGCATTAAAAATGTCCGTTTGCCTATAGGAAATGCCAAAAAAAATAGATTTGTAAAAATCTATAACTTCATATTAAAAACAACTATAACAAAAAAATCACAAAATATTCCTAAATCCGCCCAATTTGTTATGTTATAATTGTGCAAGACCGCCCATATAAAGGCGCAAATGATTATTTAGATTTGGAGAATATATGAAATACAAAGTGCTTGCGTGCAAAGCTCTGTTCAGAGAACTAAGCCTTATCAGCGCCAGCTGCAGCAGCGTGCTAGATATCACATACATAAGACGTGCGCTTCACGACACGCCCCGGCTTTTGAATAAAACGCTTCAGGAAGAGATCGACCGTATAGATTCCGGACAGGATATGCATTCGAACGAGCCGGTAAACGGTGAGGATTTCGACGCTATACTTCTTGGCTACGGTCTTTGTTCAAACGGCATAAGCCAGCTTACATCCAAGAAGTATAAACTTGTAGTCCCCCGCAGTGACGACTGCATCGGCCTCTACCTTGGTTCGTATGATAAATATCGTGAGTTCTTCGACAAGCACCCAGGCACATACTGGTACAACGCTTCATGGATAGAAAACGGCTATACTCCTTCAAAACAGACATATGAAGCAAAGTTCAAAGAATACTCAACTCTCTATGGAGAAGACAACGCAGAGTATCTAATAAACACTGAAAATTCAGTTAAGAACTATAACACAGCAGCATATGTAGACTGGGACGAGCTTTATTTTCCTCATCACGAGCAATATACAAAAGAAGCCGCAGAGTACCTAGGCTGGCAATATAAAAAGGTAGCCGGTTCAAGCTCCTGGCTTGCAGACTTTCTGGAGGGCAAACACGACGAGCGCTTTGCAACCGCTCTGCCCGGCCATACCTTCGAGCAGGACTTTGACGGAAGAGTCATAAAAACCTGTCCTTTTTCGGGCAGACAGATGTAGGTAAAATAAAATGCCGGCAGAAGTTGAGGCTAAGGGCCTTCTCAACAAAGCAAAACACCCTTCATCATGGTTTGGCATAGAATACGGCTTCAACGTATACCGGGGCTGTCAGCACGGCTGTATATACTGCGATACCCGCAGCGAGTGCTATGGCATAGACAACTTCGAAGAAGTAACTGTAAAAATGAACGCGCCAAAGCTTCTTGCGCGCTCGCTCTCACGCATGCGCAAACGTGCGGTGCTGGGAACAGGCGCCGCCAGCGATCCGTATATACCGCTGGAGCTCAGTTATAAAATAACCCGGCAGTGTCTTAAGATAATAAGCGAGCGGCGTTTCGGTATCAGCCTTTGCACCAAGAGCAACCTTGTACTGCGGGATATTGACCTGCTCTCGAAGATAAACGAAGTGTATGCGTGTGTCCAGTTCACGATAACCACACCGGATGACAGCCTTGCAGCAGTGACCGAGCCGCATGCGCCCCCGCCGTCACAGAGGTATGAAGCGATGGGTATCCTCTCCAGCGCAGGCATTGAAACCGGCATAACTATGATGCCGCTTCTTCCTTATATAAATGAAAGCGAAGATGATATGCGCACTCTTGTCAGAAAAGCAAAGCAATTTGGGGCAAGCTTTATAGTCCCGGCTTTCGGCATGACCCTTCGTGACAGACAGCGTGCTTACTATTACGACAAGCTGGACCAGAGCTTTCCCGGTCTGCGGCATAAATATGAAAAGCGCTTTGGCAGCAGCTACAGCTGCGGCGTTTCTAACTACAATAAACTAAGAAGAGTATTCGAAGAAGAATGCAGGGCTGCCGGTATATCCACAAATATGCCATCGTACAGCAAAAGGATATCGGCATACCAGCTAAGCTTCCTCGGTGAGCAGCAAACATGAAAGTATCAAAGAAAAAAACGTCCGGACTAGGGCGGCGAACAAATTATTCACCTGCTTTTTTCAACATCGAAACGGTCTATTTTAGCGACGAGTCGATAGGCGGAGACGTGCTGTATTCCGAGCGTGCTAAGATAATAAAGCATACCAGCGGTGTCAGAATAAAAACAGTTTCATGCGACGGAGTAAACTATATAGATATCCCATACAGTGAGCTTGCCGGGATAGTGGTTACAGACCCGGACATCGCCCCGATGCCAAAGCCGGAAAAGCAAGGCATAAGAAGCGTTCTGATGGGCTGGACAGACGGTCTTGCTTCCCTGCACGATTTTAGTTTGAGGATAGGCGGAAGTGTCTGCTTTAAATACAAACAGAGCGATAAACTTCAGGAAGTGACTCTGTATCACAGCAGGCAGGACATCTTCGATATGTTCAAATTTACTAGGCGGCATTTTGGCAAGTTAGTCTGGACAACACAGGACAACGAGTTTATATTAAATAAATAAGGAGCAGCAAATGGAAGACAAAAGAGTTTGCACCGGCGCCTGCATCTTCGGCAAGTGCCCGTTCGATATGTGCATCAAACACAATCAGGGAAAAATACATAAAGCGGTAAAAGCAGACATGTCGATATTGACTCACGGCAGTCTTGTCACGCTGAAAACTCAGCACGACGGCTACGGCGCTGCAATAGATATCGGCACAACGACTATAGCGGCTTATCTATACGAATATAGAAGCGGTGACTGCATAGACATTAAAAGCATTATAAATCCGCAGACATCTTTCGGGGTAGACGTCATTTCACGAATAAAATATTGCCGTGACAACGAAAACGGTCTTGCCGAGCTTCATGAAGCTATAGCAAGAAGTCTGAATGAAATACTAAGCGGTCTATGCGATAAAAACAGCATCGGCAGCTCCGATATAACAAAGATAGTACTAACGGGCAACACAACGATGCTCTGTCTTATGGGCAACGTAGATCCTTCGCCGATGGGAGTATCGCCTTTCGAGATGCCTTTCGGATTCGGCAACATCGTCAGAGCGAAAGATATAGACCTCGAATTTGATGCAGACGTATACCTTACCCATTGTATGTCCGCATTCGTCGGCGGCGATATAGTCTCGGCAGTGCTCTCTTCAGGAATGAGAGAGCAGGAAGTCTCGCTGCTGCTCGATATCGGCACAAACGGTGAAGTTGCGCTGCATTCCCACGGGAAAATACTCTCGACTTCAACTGCTGCAGGCCCTGCTTTCGAAGGAAGCGAGCTTTCCTGCGGAATGGCAGCTGTTGCAGGCGCGGTAAACAGCGTATATACTATAGACGGTGAGATACAAGTTACAACGATAGGCGAAGCAAAACCGACTGGTATCTGCGGTTCGGGCGTTATAGACGCACTTGCACTTATGAAGTCCTCCGGCGCTATGGATGAAACAGGCTATATAGAAGAAGGTCCTTTCACTGAAATAGTTGACGGAGTAAACGCATTCAGAGTCTGCGATGGCGTATACATAACACAGAAAGACGTAAGGAACATACAGACTGCAAAAGCGGCCATAGCCGCAGGAGTGCTTGCACTCATAAACAGCGCCGGTCTTAGCTTCGATGATGTACAAACTGTTTATCTTGCCGGGGGCTTTGGCAACTATATGGACGAACAGAGCGCAGTGACTATAGGTCTTCTGCCGCCTAGCTCGCTCGAAAAGCTAAAGAGCATAGGAAACGCAGCCGGTGCAGGCGCAGGAATGGAGCTCGATTTTGCCCACAACCAGAAGGAGTGCGCAGATATCGTTGCGACAAGCACCCATGTAGAGCTTGCAACAGATCCCTATTTCATGGAAAAATATGTTGAGTGTATGATGTTCTAAGGAGGAACTTATGAATAAAACAAAGCTGATTTTCGCAGGACTTGGTGCTTTTGGAGTGTTTGCCTTTATCGTTCTGGGCGTCATCGCCGTTTTGATGCACGAATCTTTTTCTGTTCTGAACAGCTTCGTAGGTGAGCTTGGCAAATACCCTTCAGGATACCTTGGCTTTTCACCTGCATTCCTGTTCAATATCGGTCTTGCAATTGCCGGTCTAACAACAGCAGTATTCTTCGTATGGTACGGCCTTGACAAGCAAAGCATTCTCGAAACTGCATTCAGCTTTTTTGGAATACTCACCGGAACTCTCATCGCAGCCCAAGGTGTCTTTACGCTAAACAACGTTTCAGCTCACTATATATTCACAACGCTGCTTTTCGCTTCAGCTTTCATAACCGGAGCTCTTTACGTAGTCGTATCGCTTCTTCCCGGAAGCCTTGGCAAAGCAAGTCTTGCAGGAATGCTGACAGCTTTTGCGGCGGCGGCGGCCGGTGCAGTTTTCGCCGTCTTCGTACAGATAGGCAACATGCCCTACATACTCGGCGTTCCATTTGCTACGCGTATAAAGGTTATACCGTTCGCAATAGTCGAATGGGCAGCTCTTCTTCTGCTTTTTGCCTTCATCGGCATGCTTTGCGTCAAAATGATACTGTCAGCGCTGAAAGAAGAAGGCTCCGGCGAAACAGGCGGACTTAAAATCAAAAAACCGTCTTTTGGATTAAAAAAGAAAAAGCAGGAAGAAACCCTGGATTTCTGATTAAAATGAAGAAAATCACACTGTGCGCTTTCGGCGCAAGATATTCACACAGCAATATGGCACTGCACTGTCTTAAGAGCGCAGTGCCTTTTGATTTGCAAAAAAGCATAAGTATACTCGAGCTTACGCAGAACGACAGGCTAAGCTATGCCGTCGAAAAAATCGCTGAAAGCGAGCCGGACGCCATCGGTTTTTCGTGTTATATCTGGAGCATAGATATGGTGCTGCGCGCTGCTTCCAGCATAAAGAAGATAATGCCCGGTTGTTTAATATTGCTAGGCGGCCCGGAAGCAGGCCCTGCTGCACATGAGCTGATGACGCAGCACAGTTTCATAGATATGATAATCCTCGGCGAGGGCGAAGTGCCTTTTGCCCGTTTTTTTAGCAGCTTTAACAGCGGGCAAAGCATACTCGAAACACCGTCCGCCTGCATAAGACACGGAAATGATATCATAACCACTCCGCAAGTACAGCTGCCGGAGCTAGACAGTCTGCCTTTCATCTACAGCGATATGAGCGGCTTTAAAAACAAGGCTGTCTATTACGAGACAAGCCGTGGATGTCCATACCGCTGCGCATACTGCATGTCGGCATCTGGCGGTACTCGTTTTTTGTCGCTTGAACGTGTGCGCAGTGAGCTTGAGTTCTTCTTAGCATCAAACGTTAAACGTGTAAAACTCGTCGACAGAACGTTCAACTATCCTGCCCAGCGCGCTTATGATATATTCAGCATGCTTATCAAACTATCGGAAAAGTATCCGCAGGCTTATACGAATTTTCATTTCGAGGTTTCTGCCTGTCTGCTGACAGATGATATTTTAGAGCTTCTCAGTACAGCAAAGCCGGGGCTTATACAACTGGAGATCGGAGTGCAGTCTACCAATGAAGAAACGCTGCGCGCTATAAACCGCAGTCACGACTTAAAAAAGCTTATGGACAGCACCCGCCGCCTGTGCGAAATGGGAAACATACACGTACATACAGACCTCATCGCCGGGCTTCCGATGGAGGACTACGTAAGCTTTTCAAAATCGTTCGACGATGTTTACTCCCTCGGGGCAGAGCAGCTTCAGCTCGGGTTTTTAAAAGTGCTGACCGGCTCGCCCATGCACGACATGGCAAAAAAATACGGCATCGAATATACAAGCTATCCGCCCTATGAGGTGCTTAAAACGGATGTCCTCTCATATAAGCAGCTTCAGCGGCTGCATAAGATCGCAGATCTTGTAGACACACTGCACAATTCGGGCAATTTTAAGAAAACGCTGGAGACGATAATAGAAGACTCTGCTTTCTCATTCTTTGAAAGCTTTGCAGATTATGCACAAAGCAAAGGATATTTCGACCGGCCGCAGCCAAAACAGCGTGTTTTTGAGCTGCTACTTGCCTATTGCGATAATGATAAAAAAGCAGCCGAAGCGCTTTTATACGACTGGCTGATGAACGAAAAACCGGGCAGGCTGCCCGCCGGGCTTATACCGCAGCTGCCTGATAAAGAAAAATTAAAAGCATTCTTTGCTGACCAGAATAGCTTGCCGCACTACTCCGCACTTTCGCCCAAAGAAAAAAACAGCCGGTGCTTTGTCTGCGTGTTCGAAAAGCTCTTCGGACAAAAAACCACCGTTCTTTTCGACTACCATGAAAACAAATACACGACCGCCCACAAAATCAAATTATAGCAGGCATTCCTGCAGGCGTTTGTCTTTTCACTTTTCGCACTGCTGCCTGCAGCTCTCCTTAATGTTTTAACTACAGAAAATCTATAGACGAAAAATCTATACAGCCGTCTTCATTTACGATCCCTTCATCTGCATGCACGTATTCTATTTTGCCTACGAACATCTCATGCGAGCCCGTCATTATAGAATCGACTATCGTACACTCTATGTTTACCGGACAATCGTCAAGAACGGGTGCGCTTACCTTTACGCCGTCGCTCTTCGCTGCTCCCGAAACCTCGAATTTGTCTTCGTCACGCCCGCTTTTGCTTCCCATATAATCAAAAAGCTCTTTGTTGTCTGCGCCGCACAGGTTTACTACAAAACATCCCGAATCCTTTATCAGTTTATATGAAAACCTTGAAGGGACTATTCCCACCATGACCATAGGCGGGTCATAGCTGCAGTTTCCGCAGTACGCTACTGCCAATGCATTTTCCCTCCCGTCTTTGCCCCTGCAAGAAACCAATACATTAGGCTTCGGGCTCAGGCTGGATTTAAACTCTGCAGATTTTTTATTCATCACGACACTTCCCTTGCTGTTATTTTTGCCTTGCGGCACCAATGAATATGATACCGTCGTAAAAAGCATATGTCAATAACACAAAAATAAAAAGCCCCCGTTTTTTAGGAGGCCGCTTTGTTTTTAGTTGTTCAGCTCAACAAACCTCGTATACTCACCGCGGTAACCAAGCACTATGTCGCCCGTCGGCCCGCTCCTCTGCTTTGCCACGATGAGCCTGATCTCGTTGCTGCCCGTCTGCTCCGCTTCCTTGTCCCGGCTAAGGAACATGACAACGTCCGCGTCCTGCTCAATACTGCCCGACTCTCTAAGGTCTGAAAGCTGCGGTCTTTTTGTTTCCCTTTGTTCTACCGCACGTGAAAGCTGTGAAAGAAGCAGTATAGGCACGTTTATCTCTTTTGCCATTATCTTAAGCGAACGTGTCATCCCTGCAACTTCCTGCTGTCTGTTTTCACGCTTATTGCTTCCCGTCATAAGCTGCAGGTAGTCTATGACCACAAGACCAAGGCCTTTTTCCTGCTTTAGTCTTCTTGCTTTTGCAAGCATCTCCATAACGGTGATGGTCGGCGTATCGTCAACATACAGCGGCGCATCTGCAAGGCTCTTTACCGCCTGCGAAAGGTTGTCGAAATCTTCGTCGGTCACGCTGCCGTGCCTTATCTTTTCGCTGTCCACCAGCGCTTCAGAACACATCATCCTCATTGCAAGCTGTTCTCTGCTCATCTCAAGCGAAAACAGGGCAACGGGCACTTTGCTTTTTATCGCTATATTCTGCGCCATATTAAGCGCAATACTCGTTTTACCAACACCAGGACGCCCTGCAACTATGATAAGCTGAGAGCCCTGAAACCCTGAAAGCATGTTATCGAGCTGTTTAAAGCCAGTTGGTATGCCAAGCATCCCCGTTTTGTTTTTAACAGAAGCGCCGATTATGTTATATCCGTCAACCAATGCCGGCCTAATATGCTCGAGCGAATCCCTGTTGCGCTTTACGGTAATCTTATAAATGAGGTCTCCGGCACGGTTGATTATATCCGCCGTTTCGTCCTCCGAAGACATAGCGTCTTTTATAATATCGTTGCCTACTCCCACAAGCGCACGAAGAAGCGATTTTTCTTCAACGATATCTATGTAATATTCTATGTTGCTTGCGCTTGGCACGCTGGCTGAAAGGTCAGCAATATAAACGGCATCGTCAGAGCCGGAAATCTGCTTTTTGCGCTCCATCCGGTCAACGACGGTAACCGTATCTATCGGGTTGCCTGTTTCCGAAAGCTCGCACATAGTCTCAAAAACCTGAGAATTGCGCTTTGAATAGAAGTCCTCTGCCCTCAGCCTCTCTATCGCAATAAAAACGGCTTTCGGATCAAGGAACATGCTGCCAAGAACGCTTCTTTCGGCTTCCGTGCTGTGCGGCGGAACGTATGCCGCCCTGGTTTCATTGTCCATAAAGCTTCCTCTATTCTTCGAGTGCCTCCACAACAACTATAATATCCGATGATATGCCTGCGTGCACCTTTATCTGGACCTGGTGCTCGCCAAGGTCTTTTATATGCTCCGGCATAACTATCTTTTTCTTGTCTATCTCAATGCCCTGCTGATCTAGTATCGCAGCCGAGACTTCCGCAGAAGTGACAGAGCCAAACAACCTTCCGTTTTCACCGCACTTTTCCTTCACGACGATCTTCATACCGCTTAATTTGTCTGCAGCTTCCTGTGCGGAAAGGCGTTCGAGCATCTTTCTTTTCTCAATAGCCTTCTGCTGCTGTTTTGCCATGTCAAGGTTCTGTTTGGTCGCTTCTTTGGCAAGCCCTTTTGGCAGAAGGAAATTCCTTGCGTAACCATCGCTGACGTTTACGATATCTCCTTTGTAGCCTTTACCTTTAACGTCCGCATTCAAAATCACTTTCATTGTCTAGTCCTCTTTCATAGATTTTTCTATAGTTTCTTTCAGCTTTTCATAAGCTTCATCCACGCTGGTGTCAGTCAGCTTTGCCGCTGCCATAGTAGCATGCCCGCCACCGCCCAGAGCCTCAAGTATAATCTGCACGTTTACTTTACCGATAGAGCGCCCGCTTATAACAGCGTCCGCTCCCGCAGCGCTCACCACGAACGAAGCTTTGTTTCCTCTGATGGTCAACAAATCATCCGCAGCCTGCGCAGATACCAGCTGGGCGTTCTGTACATCCGGTCCGCATTTTGCAACAGCTACTCCACCGGGCATCACCTCTGCGCTTCTCACGATGTCCGTCTTTGAAGCGTAAAGCCCTATGTCGTCCTGTACGAGTTCCCTTATCACCCTTGTGTCCGCACCGCTTCGTTTAAGATACGAAGCCGCTTCGAAAGTCCGAACACCAGTATTGAACAGAAATTCTTTAGTATCTATTATTATACCGCACAGCAGAGCTTCGAGCTCTATCGGCAGTGTCTGCACATCATCACCGAAATACTGAAGTATCTCGGTCATAAGCTCACTTACCGAAGAAGCGTACGGCTCGTGGTAGTAAAGCGAAGTGTTCTCTATGTTGCTTACTCCACGCAGATGATGGTCTATAACAACAATGGTGTCTGTCAGCTCCAAAAGATTCGGCCATATCGTATATCCTGCGTGCTGAGTGTCCACTATTATGAGCATGCTCATCTGGTTTATGCTGAGTGCAGCCTCCTGCCCCGTGATTATGCTGCCTTCATACTCCGGCGTTTCACTTAGCCTATCCAAAAGCGGCAGTATCGAAGGGTTGGGGTCTTCTACTACAACATATGCTTTTTTGCCTGCTTTTCTTGCACATGCACAAAGCCCCAGAGCAGAACCCATACAGTCAAGGTCCGGCTTCTCGTGCCCCATTATGAAAACATCGCTGCACTGCTCCATCAGGTTGCGCAGCGAGCGGCTAATCATCCTTGATTTTACTTTGTTCCTCGTGTTGCTCGTTTTTACGGAACCGCCGAAGAACTGAAATTTTTCTCCCTGTTTTATGACGACCTGATCACCGCCCCGTCCAAGCGCCAGCTCCATAGCCCTGTTGGCAAACTCTGCCGACTGTGCAGGCGTTTCGCCTACTCCGATGGCTATGGACAACGTTGGGAACAGCGTTTTCTTAAGCTTTTTGACTTCGCCGAGTATAGGGAACTTAGACGCCCTCAGCGACGGTAGGTTTCGTCTTTCGAACAGGCAAAGATACTTGCTTCTGCCGATCCTTATGAACGATGCGTTTATTTCACCGGCAAAGTCGGCTATTTTCTGTTCAGTTTTTGCCACGATGTCCGAAAGTTCAGTCTGTGATATCTCTGTAGACAGCTCATCATAGTTATCTATCTGTATATAGCAGGCAACTCCAAGATAGTTTTGGTAAAGATCACTGGCCTTCACCATGCTTTCGGTATCAACAAGCCTGTATATCAGCATCTCGCGTTTTTTATGTTTAACGGAAAACAGCTCTTTCTTATAGTGCCTGCCTCTTATCTCTACCATAAGATCTTTGTCCGGCACATCTATACCTTCTACCATTCTGCCTATGCCTGCAAGTGCACCATATCCGCCGATCTGCCTGAAAGCAAGGTTGCACCAAAGCACCTTGCCTGAAAGACTGGTCAGTGCTGTGGGTATAGCTGCGGTGTTTACATATGTTGAAAGGCTCTCATTGTTTTTCAGCTCATCATATACTATCTTCTGCCTGTCGATTCGTCTCAGCTGCGCAAACCCAATGAATAAAAGTATCACTATCACAGAAAAAGCTGCAGCAGCAATGCCGATGTTGACATCAGCATAAAAAGCAACGCCGCAAAGGACTGCAAGCACAACCAAAAGATATATAAACTCCAGCGTAAAAATTCTTATTTTACTTTTCACTTATGCCTGCTCCTTTCCATTTTTTATCCGTTGCCTGAATCCGAAAGCATTCTCAAACAGCCCTATTAACGGAAGCGCTATCGACGATAGAAACAGCAGTGATACCGCTATTAAAAGCACTTTTAATCCCTTGCTTACATTCTGCTTATCAAGAAAAAACATTAATAAGCCAAGCCCCTGCACCATGAATACAAATATGAATACGTTAAACACCGTAAACAGCAGAATATCAAAGCCTCTCACATCATAGGTGTCTCCTATAAACGCTGCAGCTGTCAGTATTATGGCCCCCAGCCAAAATCTCTTTGGCAGTTCATAGTCCATGAATTTTGGTATAGGCGCAACAAACCTTCCCTGTTTTTTCGTCACTGCCCTTGGGATGATATATGCAAGATACCCCGCACCCATAGAATATATTATCATTATGTATACTATGGATATGTTAAGCTGCTGCTTCAATATCTCCTGCATTTTCAGTATCGCATCTGCCGTCGGCGTAGCGTCTATCGCAGTTTGCGTCACCGCACCACTCAAAAGGTCTGTATAGCGTGCAGCGCTGTATACGAACGTCACCTCTTCATCGGTCAATGTCGAGAGCTTTTGCCCCAGCATTTCCGCCGAATAATCCACTACAGACATTCCGGACTCAACGTTTACCATAAGAAAAACCAGTGCAGCTCCTGCCAGCGCAGCGATACCCGAAAGTATCACGCTTGTTCTAAATCGCTTATGGCTTACAATAGTATAGCTTGCCGTCAGCACCAGTGGAATAAATGCCGCTGCAAGATAAATAGAAACCGATACACCGATAAGCTCTGCAGCTCCAAAGCCTATTACCGTAACCGCAGTGCCATAATAATAACCACAGCTAACATATACATAGACCAGCAGAAGAGGCAGTGCAGCTATAAAAACCGGAAGATACAGAAGCGACATAGCGCTTCCAGTTTCACTCTCCGGTAAATATCCTATCATGCTTAGCAAAGCAAAAAATATGAAGAAGCATACCAGCGCCGTACCAAGCTTTTTTGTTTTTGTTTTGTCCAAAACCTCTCTTTGTCCCACTTTCAAAATTGTTATGTAACGATAACGACTCAATGGTTGCCGCAATAATATCGGCCTGAGCCATTACTATAATTATACTGTTAAGCGGACCATGAAATCCTTAATCCTTTTTAGGATGATGCGATGTCCTAAATCCTATCATTTATTTTACATACAAACCATACAATAGTCAATGAAACTGACATGCACTGAAGCGTCTGCAACACAATCTTAAGATTTGCAGATAAAAACATGATGCATTCTTACAAACAAATAAATATAAATTTAAATTCGGCATTTTTATTTACCTTCTTGTTTCACTAAAAAATGCTGCACCGATTTTTTTATTAGAAAGAAAAAGCCGGCAGAAGCCGGCCTGTCTTTCTCACCTACTTATATGCAGCATAAAATGTTATCGTTTCTTCAACAGCGTCGCCTTTTGCTCTCAGCATATTTGCACAGTTTTCCGCATTGCAAAATCCGTGCTCTTCAAGCAGCGTCATCATTTCGCTTTCCTCGAACCAGCGAGTCCAGAAACGGTAAACCTCAAATTCTGTTTCATCAATAACTATATACTGGTCAAGCACCACTCTGTCAGTCGGGTAGTTCTTCGTCAATGAAAGGTTCATATACTCATCTTTTCTCCAAAAGCCGCTATCCGAGCATTCCCAAGTTCTTGCGTCCTTTTTTAATTCTGCAAAGCTTTCGTTATGGACGTCCAGCACAAACACACCGCCCGGCCTTAAAATTCGATAGACCATATCAAGCAGAGCCTTCTGTTCACTTGCTGACAGCACACAGAAATCGCAGTATATCATTATGACTATATCCTCCTCCTCTTTTCCGCCAAGCTCCAGATAGTTCATGCACCTGTAGTCTATCTTTAGCCCTTGTTTCTTTGCAGTATCTTTAGCATGTTCAATCGACCCTCTTGAGAAATCGATCCCGGCGCTCTCAAACCCAAGCCGAGCAAGTGTGCTTGTATAAAGCCCTGGGCCGCAGCCAAGGTCAAGCAGTTTTTTTCGGCCTTCACCAAAGTTATCCTTTATCCATCTGCACAGCTTTTCGATCTTGTTTTTGTTCCTGCTGCCTGTGTCGGTGTCCGGATCAAGGTGCGCCTTTAAAAGCTGTTTCGAAATATACTCGTCCGTCCACATAACAGCGCTTCCCTTTCCATACAGCTTTATATCGCTGCAATATCCAATAGTGTCTTTAAGTTCCATAGTTTTCTCCTTTTATAATATATGCAGTAACGATGGTTTGTTTGTTCTCTGCTTTTTAGCAAAACAAAAAAGCAGCTTGAGAAATCTACTAGCCCCACTGTCTTATAACCAAAAACACACCCTGCGGTTTTCGCCGCACAGCTTTGCTTGATTATTCAGAAAGCAGGCTTTAAGATTTTCTCCAACTACTTATACTACCTGAAACTTATAGCACTAAGAGGCCGGACGGTTCACCGCCTTTTAAATTATTATCGTTACTGCAATACTTAGTGTATCATGAGAATTTTGTTAATTCAACCAATATAAAAAAGCGGCTAAGGAACCGTTCCCTGCCGCTTTGTTTCGTTATTGCTATTTTAAAGTCTTTATCCAGCCAAACTCGTCTGCGACTGTTCCGTACTGCATGCCCGTCAGTGTGTCATAAAGCTTACCTGTAAGCTCTCCCATGCCGCCGTCAGCAATGACTATGCTCTTGTCTTCCCAGGTCATGCCGCCCACGGGGCTGATGACCGCCGCCGTTCCTGTGCCGAAAACTTCTTCCAGGCCGCCCGAAGCGTTCTCTTCAAAAATTTCAGCAATGGTCAGCCGTTCTTCACGCACATTCACGCCGAATTTGTCCCTTGCCAGCTTGATGACAGAGTCCCTCGTTATACCCGGAAGTATGCTTCCAAGCAGAGGCGCTGTAATAAGCTCTCCTCTTATCTTGAAGAATATGTTCATCGAGCCCACTTCTTCAACATACTTTTTCTCTTTTCCGTCCAGCCAAAGCACTTGTGCAAAGCCCTTGTCGTGTGCGATCTCTGCTGCAAGAAGGCTGGCCGCATAGTTTCCGCCTGTTTTCGCAAAGCCCGTCCCGCCGACTACCGCACGAACATACTCGTCTTCAACGTATATGTCTACCGGCTCAAGTCCGGAAGCATAATAAGCTCCGACCGGAGAAAGTATTATGAAGAAAAGATACTCACTCCCGGCTTTAACGCCAAGGTATGGGTCGGTTGCTATCATGGTCGGGCGGATATAAAGCGAAGTTCCTTGCTTCTTCGGTATCCAGTCTTTTTCTATCTTCAGAAGCTCGTCTAAACATTCGAGCACAAAATCTTCGTCTATCTGCGGCATGCACATACGCTTTGCAGTGTTGTTCATACGCGCAAAGTTGTCCCACGGTCTAAAAAGGTTTATTCCGTCCTGCGTGTGATATGCTTTCATACCTTCAAACATGGTCTGGCTGTAGTGAAGCACGCTGCATGCAGGCGACAGGCTGAAGTTTTCATATGGCCTTATCTGCGCATCATACCATCCCCTGCCCTCTTCATAGTTCATCGTGAACATGTAATCGGTAAAAATCCTGCCGAAACCAAGCTTGCTTTCATCCTGCGGTTTTGGTTTTAGTTTGTCCGTCTTTATGATCTTGAGTTCCATTGATCCTGCTCCTTAATATATGTGTGCCTATATTCTATACTCACCCGGGTTGCAAGTCAACCGGAATCGGCACTATATCTAGATAGTATAAACGTTTATCACAGTTCTTATATATGGTATAATAAACCATGTATAATAAAGTTTGGAGACGTTTATGTTTAAAAAGTTCTGTTGTTTTGCCATAGCGCTTTTATGTCTGCTGCCAGGCGTCAGCTTTGCGAACGATGCGATTGGCTATGAAGATACAAATCAAAACCTTTCTTTATCTTATAAACTATTGAAAAATGAAATAGAGATAGGCGGGGAACTTAACTTCAGCCTGACTCTGAAAAACAATTCATCAGAGACTTTTTGTAATTTCTATCTTGTCGATATTTTTTATGATAATAATTACAACAAATCAAATTTTTCAGGTGAAGATTTTTTCGGCGATTTAACTTTAGCTCCAGGAGAAAAAGCTATTGTAGATATCTCTGCACAAATAGCAGAAGACATTTATTGGTATAAGATCGAAAATGAATATTTTGCCGATTTTAATATTATAATAAATTACGATTCATATCAAAACGTTGATGATGATTACTGGAACTATTGGTTTCTTGAGTCAGACTCGACCCCTGTAAAAATAACAAACCTTCTTGACGGCTCTCAGTTCCTTAGCTTTGAATCCGAGGAAAAGCAGCCTTGGGTTTTTACAGAGTTTAACTCGAAATACAGCGATAAAGAATACTATTCGCAAATCGATAAATTTTTGGGGACTAATATTAAAACCGATTATAAACTAACGAACAAATATAATTATAAAATAAGCAATGTTTATGTTAATATAGATTATTTTGATAGTTTTATAATTGAAGATCTTGAACCGCTTCAGGAAATTCAAAACACAATTGAAGGATATGCAATTATAAAAAAGGATACAGATTTTGATGAGCTTGAAATTAAGACTCAAGCTCTGTTTAAATTAGACGATAAGTATTATTGCATACAGTCAACAAAAGTACAGCCTTTTTCCAGAAAACAACTACCAGACCTTGAAATATCTATAGTTAAAGACTTTTTTAGTGACGACCATTATATTCTATCGATAACCAATTTATCAGGAAACGATTTTGATAGTTTTTATGTCGACTTCAATGATATAAATGATTATCACTATTCTTTATCAAACTTTACTAAGTTAAGCAGTAATCAGACTTTACAATGTTCATTATCAAATACCGATAAAACCAGATATCTTATTATTGGTTATGTTGAAGATGATATTTTATACACTTGGAGTGCTTACTGTGATTTTAAGCCTGAAGGCGGAGAGTTAAGTTATATACAGTCACTTAGCTATTTTAATATCAATGAATTAACAACCCCTGCGCCAAATCCCACTCCCGCGCCAACTTCATCACCAGAGCCCACTACTTCACCTGTCACTTCACCGTCACAAACTTTGGCGCCCACACCAACTGCATCGCCTATGCCTTCGCCAACCACTACCCCCACGCCTGAAATCGCCGTGAACAGTGTAACCATAAAGCCGGCTGTACCGGTCTGGGTATGGATAGCACTTGGATGCGCACTCCTTGCAACCGGGTTTGTCTCAATATTGCTAAATATTAAACGGTCTAAAGAAGAAGATTGATAAGCTGCCCAATGGCAATTGAAGCGACGTTGAATACAAAAGACCAGAGCAGCGCTTTTTTGAAGTTTGGTATGAGACTACTTAATCTGTAAAGCACCGCTTCGAAAAGGACCACCATCACTTCGCCTGCGATATAGACCCAGATGTTATAGCCGAAGCTCGTTCTTACCATAAGAGTGAAGAAAAGATGCAAAAGTATGTGGCTCAATATATTGAAGCATGCCGCTGCAGTAATTTTAAGCGGTTTCTTAGAGATTATAAGCGCAAACATACCTATCTCCACAACGACGGTAACGGCAAGCGCTTTTAAGTACATCCACAGCGGATCAAAAAACATCGGCTCTCCCTTGCCCCTTAATATTCCAATTTTATAGCTTTGGCGTTATTAAAGTCAATCATTATGCGATAATATAAATTTAGTGTTATAATAATGTTAGTAAAGGTGGCATTTACATAACTTGGGCTTGCAAATCCCGTTTTTGCTGATATAATATGTGTTTAACGGTATGAAAGGAAACGGGCATGAGCATATTAGAATCTATCATTCTCGGGATCGTACAGGGACTAACTGAATTCCTTCCGGTTTCGAGCAGCGGACACCTTGTCCTTTTGCAGAATATATTTGGCATCAGCGAACCTCAGCTCTTCTTCGACACAATGCTGCACCTCGGCACTCTGGTTGCTGTGGTCACAGTTATGTTCAAAGAGATAATCGGGCTGTTTCGGCGTCCGTTTAAAAAAATGCTCTACCTTATAGTCGCCACTATACCGGCAATAGTCTTTGGGTTTTTCCTAAGTGACTTTGTCGAAGGCGCTTTTTCAGGCGTATACCTTGGCTATGGATTCCTGCTCACTGCGCTTATACTGACTGTTTCGGAACTAATCTCGAAACACAGCGCAAAAAAGCATGAAGTCAGGCTTGGTTCAGGCATAGCAATGGGTTTCATGCAGGTAGTAGCAATGATGCCGGGAGTTTCACGCTCCGGCTCTACGATAGCCGGCGGCCTTTTCTGCGGAGTGGACAGAAGCAAAGCAGCAAGCTTTTCCTTCCTTATGTCCATACCTGTCATATTAGGTTCGGTTGTCCTTCAGGGCGCCAAGATAGCCGTCGACACCAGCCTTGTGGTAGACTGGCTGCCGACGATAATAGGAACGGTATTTGCAGCGGCAAGCGGATATTTTGCAGTGCGTTTCATGCTGGCTATAATAAAAAAGAGAAAACTATACGGTTTTGCAATATATGTTGCAGCCTTAGGAATATTCGTATTACTCGACAGATACGTGCTTGGGCTCGTAAATTGGGTATAAAGGGAAACACAAAGGGAGAGAAATATGCTGGATTTTTCATTTGAACCATATCGTGAAGCGATGATCGAGACGCTTAAAAACTTTATCAAGATAAAGAGCGTTAAGTCAGAGCCGCAGCTTAATATGCCGTACGGCAAGGGTATTTTTGATGCCCTAATGTTTGTGCAGAGCGAATCCGAAAGGATGGATCTTGACTGTGTCAATCTGTTTGGACAAATGGCATATGTGGAATACGGGTTTGCTGAAGAAATGCTTGCTATACTCGTTCATCTCGACGTAGTTCCAGAGGGCGACGGGTGGTCGATGGACGCTTTTGGCGGAATAGAGAAAGATGGGAAAATTTACGGCCGCGGCGCTATAGACGACAAAGGCCCGGCAATAGCTGCACTGTTTGCGCTTCATGCACTTTCTGACAACTGCGTACAGCTTGGCAAACGAGTACGCCTTATATTCGGTACCGATGAAGAATCGGGCTGGGGCGACATGGATTTCTATAAGAAACACGAGCAGCTGCCGGACATCGCTTTTTCACCCGACGGAGAATATCCCGTCATCAATACAGAAAAAGGACTTATGCATATTGAGCTGAGCTGCGGATATACGCCAAGCACTCAAGGAATCTATATCAAAGAATTAGAAGCCGGGACAAGGCCTAATGTAGTGCCAAATAGTGCACATGCAGACCTTTCTGCTCCGCTTGATATAATCAACAAGAGCATCTCAAGCTATAGCTGCCCCATCGGCGGAAAACTTGAAGCCGAGCAAAACGGTGAATACGTGCGCATAACTGCCCACGGCAAGAGCTCTCACGGCTCACGCCCGGACGATGGCATCAACGCTGCCGCCTGCCTGCTTTCGTATCTTGGCACTCTGCCTCTGGCAAACGGCAAACTTGAAGAAGCTGTCGGCAAACTGGCAGTAAAGATAGGCACTATGACACATGGCGAAAACGTAGAGCTGGACCTCTCTGACGAGCTTTCCGGAAGGCTGACTTTCAACCTTGGCACGCTGAATGCTAAGAATGGCGTCCTCAGAACCGAATTAGATATAAGGTATCCCGTTTCCGAACAGCGCAAGCTAATTGAAGAAAAGCTGCAGAAACACTTCGGAGACTTCGAAATCAATGTTATACACGCACTTCCTTCCCATCACGTAAGCGAAGGAAGCGAGCTAGTGACCAAGCTCAAAGAAGCCTACACGGAAGTCACCGGCAAAGAAGCCTACTGTATGTCTATAGGCGGCGCAACATACGCCCGTGCTTTCGAAAACGCAGTCACCTTCGGGCCGCTTTTCCCAGGCGAGCCTAAGCTGGAGCACGGTCCGGACGAATACATAGATATAGAATCGTTCATGATGAACGCAGAAATAATAGCAAATGCCATAGTCAAGCTGTGCGGACTGCATACATGAGAGTCTGGGGAATGCTGAAAATTGAAGACAGGATAAGGCAGGACACAACAGTTTCAGCGGAAACCTTTGAAGATGCACTAATGCAGATCTGCGAGTGTTTCGACCTGACAAAGCCTATCATGCTTAGAAAACACCAGACAGAAGTAAAGAACTTCCGCCGAACGATATTCTATCCGGATGATTTCATAGAACCAGTCAGCTTCGATACGCTGGAGCTCGAGATAATAACCAAAAAGAAAAAGACCCCTCGGTAGGGGTTTTTATTTTTATTTTTATATAAATAAGATTAGTATAGTCAGAAGTTCGCAGTCGTCGCCTTATCACCATCAAGCTGCCCCATCATGCCGCGGTTATAAGCGTCCCTCTGTGTTACAAGCTCTTCCACCTTGTCTTGATACGCATACTTTTTATATATAGTGCTTTACAAAAATCCGCCCAATGCCGCAACGGAAGATGTTCACCTAGGCAACACTTACAAATACCGTAAAGCTCCTGTAAAAGCTTAAAATAGCCAACTGTTAAAATCCATATACTAATTCGCCATTATAATTGTATAAACCGCCACTTGTTTCAATGTATCCGCCATCATCTGTTGAATGCCCGAAAACTATATAAATAACGCTGTCACTAATAATAAATTCAGCTGAATCATCCTCTGGCTTAATAATATTCTTGATATTTGTATCAACATCATAAATGATTATATCCTTATTATTTGCTTCCTTATCCTCGCTTTTTGCCTCTGTGTAAATAAAAATGTTGTTCTCTGCAGCCAATATTTTATACCTTTCTTCCTCAATTGTTCTTTTATTCTCACCGTTTATGTCGCAGACATATAGTCCGTCCGATTGACTAGTGCTAACTATAAAATCGTCCCCTATGCCCCAACTGAACAAATCTACCATTTCCATTCTTTCCGCTTTTTCTTCTATTTCCGGATTTAATTTCACAATTTGATATGCCTCGTCTAAATAATATATCCAGTCCCCACTTGCCCATAACCTGTAAGCGAACCGGTCTTCAACCTTTTCCTTAAAATTGCCGTTCAGGTCCATCAGCATTATTGAATTGGGATTAAAGAAGCGGTCTCTTTCTATTGTATAACAGATTTTATCTTTGTATGGAACATAGCTATGAACATAACCTTCATCCGAAGTATATATAACTTGTCCATTGAAGTCCGTTATCTTTATCGCACCTTGTGTTCTCGAGACAATCCGATCGTCATATACGGTAATATAATATCCATCTAAGTACTCTACCATCATCTCATCAGTCTTATTATACAAATCATATTTTCTTAAGCTTCTTTCTCTATCAATATAAATCATATTTTCTTTATCTATATAAAATCCCCAAACCCTCTGGTCAAGCAAAATACTGCTCGTTTCCTTTTCTTCATCAAGTACATACAGCTTATCGTCAAGTGGATTTATATAGTATATTTTATCCCCGTTTTCTTGAACATCGTGGACTAATTGAGCAATTGGCTCAGAGTAATATGGTTGAACTTTTTCTTTGTTCTCGCAGCCTGTAATAAATACAAATACTACAGCTATTAAAATTATCACTAATTTCATTCTTTTCATAATTTACTCCCATTCTCCTTATTTAGAAATGCTCCATTGCTTCTTCAAATCCATATTTTTCAATAAGCTCAAGCTTTTTCCCCAGCTTTATTGCCTCCCACATACCACTTCTATCCCTGTAATCGTTTAGCATCCACATTTTAGCCGCAGTATTTAAAACATTCTCATTCCAAATACCCGTAACTTGCACACCCAATAAATCTGCTAATTGCTCTCCTCTTTCTCTGTTAGCATCGTGAAAATAGGCAATATTTAACTCTACACCAGTCCTTTTCCATGCTTCTAAAGCTTCTGCCAGTTGTTTATCTTCAATTTCAGAATAATCAAAATTATCCGGAATCATTGTGTTAATATAGTCATGAATGTATACTTCTGCAATAAAACCATTAACCGAACGATCGTCCAAAACATCTTCGCCATAATTGTCCTGAACATACTCTGCTAAGAATTGTGCTGCTCCGTAAGCTCCAAGCTGTTCTTTTAAAGCCGCAAAATCAGAACCATTGATATCTATACGAACACCTATTCCAAGATTTATCTTCGCTAAAAGCTCTTCTTCTTCAGGTGTACGAGGCTCATCGCCATTAGCTAGTTCCTTCATACGATCTATATCTACATTTACATAAGGTTCATCAACATTAACGATGATCGCATCGCATAGATCAGAATTTATTGACCACTCACGATTTTGTTCTAAAGCAGACAGTTGCTGAGCCTCTTTAATATCACTAGGAGCCGGGATACCCTCATTAAGCCTTTCTTCTAAACTCTGTTCAATTATATCTTTAATTGCTTCATATTGTTCTTCTGTGATATATACATATTCACCCTGTATGTTCGCTGTCGCTCTTTTCTATTAAATCTTTTAATGTCTCAAGATTGTTTGGATTAGGTTCAGTAGTATCATTTGAGTCTCCGGTAGTATGATTTCCCTCTTCCCCATCATCCATCCCCGGTGTTGACACAGTCTGATCATTCGCGCTTCTGCCGTCTTCTCCAACTGTTGCTGCCTGTTCCTCCGCCGTCTGTGCCTCATCACCATCCAACAGCCCCATCTTGCCACGGTTATAAGCATCCTTCATTGCCAGAAGGTCGTCGCCTTTCTTAAACAGCCCATACCATTCATCGCTTCCCTGCTTTAGAGTACCGTTACCAAGTCCGTTTACAATGGCATCCTGGTTTTGCTGCCACAGTCTGTCGTAATAGCTTTTCTGTGCTTCATAGCTTTCAACGGTCGGTGTGCCGGGGTTTGCATCTTTCCAGTCCAGCACTTCTTTATCCGCTGTCAGGTTGTTTATCTTCTCCTGAGTCTGGCGCTTCTCAGAATCGGTTATATCCAGGTTGTTCACAAACTCCTACTTTATTCTTAAAACTGAGCGACTATACTTGCCACTGCCACTAATAATTCTTTTTTTATGAAAATGTGCTATTTTATATACTTATTTATTTTCATTTTTCTCCTCTTCGTTTCTTAAATCCAGCAACCTTTTTCTTTCTATTAGTCGCTTCTGAATTTGGCGAATATCCTTATTTATTTTGTGCTCCATCATTTTTCTGAACTTAATACCTATTGTTAAAAATGCTACGATCCTAATGGAGCTCAATACGATAATTATCCACCAAACATAGTTTATTTTCATTAAGCTAAATTCAAGAGTTTGCCCATAAAAATATATTTCCACTAATATTTGCACCAACCATGAAGAGAGAGCTATGACTGATAGTATCTTTATAAATCTATCATGCTTGTTTTTCTTTGCAACAAAGACCAGAGCCAGTATAATCAATAATCCTACAATTACCTTGCTAGCTATCACTGCTGTCATTGTGCCCTCCTTCCCCTTTTCGATTAATAGCTATTATCCACGCTAAAAACATCAAGGCAGAAAGGCTGTTTAAAGCAATAGTTATACCTTCAAAATCAGTCCATATTGAAAATCCAATTGCTACACAACCAAACAATGCAAACAATAGTGCAAACCAGCCACTTTTCCTTCCAAAAAATAATATACCCACAATTATCAATAATACAAGTGCATTCCCTATTACACTAATTTGAATAATATCCATCATTTCTTCTCCCTTATTTTTAATTCAGAATATACCTTTTACCAATTTTTAATTCAATAAACGATTTGTTCATTATAAAAAACCCTCAGCTACATATAATCTAAAATTTAATTGCCATATTCATAGTAATCGGTATCATAGTTCGTATATGGCTGACCCCCATTAGGCGAAATCGTAGGGATTGTTGTTGAGGTGTTTACATACGCATAAAGATGAGGAGGTTCAACTAAATTCCCATTCTCATTTACTTCACTTAATATAGTATAATTTTTTTTAGTACTTCCCATTCCATTAAATGTTGAACTGGTATTATACTTAACATAGTATGATCCCACGTTTAGTTTGTCAGTTAAGTGAGTACTATTGTTTACAATATCCGCAACATCAATCGCTTCTTCTAACCACGCAGCGCCTTCTAACACAAGGCCGAATTGTGGTAATGCAGGTACAATAGGTAATGCAAGTATTTTCACTTCCCAACCTTGTGCCTTATTGTTCAATTCTGCTAGAGCCTCAGGATCATCAACATACTTCTTGTAAAACTCATCTGCCGCTTCCTCGTCTGGTATGAATACTACTTCAGACCACGAAGATGTGTCACTAAAAGCGCCATCCTCATTCTTCGTGAGTCCCAACATTATCGAAGCTACATCTTTTACCTCAGAATCCTCAAGCATATCTGTAATTGTTAATAAGTCAGTAAACCCTGCATCGACAACTCTTTCATACGGCTTAAACTTCTCATCTATATTCGCTAATGCATCTTCCTTCAGCCCATCATACTTTTCTCTAATATCCTCAACAATATCATCTACAGAAACATCATACGCATCATCCAATTCCCATGTACTCTGCGCAAACGCCTCCTTCAGTTCCTCGTCCGAGAATCCCGAAGCATCAATACCCGGTGAAGACGATATCTGTCCTATCATAGCTTCACTCATTCCAACAATGTCTATGTTCTCGTCAAAATATTTATACGCCCTTTCGTATGTATCCTGTCTTAATTCATTTGCTAACGCTATTTCTTCTGCCATCTGGTCGTCAAGTTCAGCAATTATAGCCTGTTTCTCCGCATCTTTCTCATCAGCTAAACTTGTATACAGGTCTGTTGTATTATCCGAGCTCTCATCTTGTGACCAAAGGTATGGCTTTATCCCCTCATCTGCATTTTCCTCATCATTCACACCGGGCGTAGTTTCTCCAATATAATTAGCTCCGTCGTTAGCATCAAAACCTGCGCTACTGCCGCCTCCTCCTGCTGTTACCATTGCCGTCTGTGCCTTATCACCATCCAACAGCCCCATCATCCCACGGTTATATGCATCTCTCTGCTTGACAAGCTCGTCAACCTTGTCATGATACTCATACCACTTCTCATCACCCGTGCTGACATTACCGCTGCCAAGTGCATTCACCATATCGTCCTGCGCCTGCGTTATCAGCCTGTCGTAATAATCTATCTGCGTCTGATAACTCTCCTGCGTCGGTGTACCGGGGTTTGCATCTTTCCAGTCCAGCACCTTTTTCTCTGCAGTCAAGCTGCTTATTTTTTCCTGAACTTGGCTCTTTTCGGCATCGCTCATACCGGGGTTGTGCACCAGCGTGTCCTGCAGCTGCATTATCTGCCTGCCCTTTGCACTGCCTGCTGCGCTGGAAATTGCCGCTGGCTTTGGCCGTTAATGATATCCTATAATAGCTTTCTGCCTTTATAATCCTTTTATCCTATGCTCATTGTTTAACTCAAATCCACAACTTCCTTTGTCAATAGATTAACTCGGTACAATAATTTATGTGGTCTCACGCTATCAGACCTTTCATATATAAACAACCATTCTCCAGCAATCTCAAACAAGTTGCCTTTTACAATTTTTTTCGGCATCTCAATCTCAAATTGAATTTTGCCTAATCCATCTTCGCTTACGATCTTACATATTATTTTATTCCCCTGTGCATAATATATTCTGTCTTCTTCAGCATGAAGAAATAATCTTTTACTATTAAAAGACATCATTTGCACACTTTCAGACCTGTCGACATCAACATTAAACAACTCTATCCTATCATTGTCATTCGTTGCTACTACAATATAGTTGTCAGAAAATCTGAAAATATAATCAATCCACATCCTGCTGTTCATATCAACAAGTTCAATTCTTTTTCTTTTTCTTTTGAATTAAAGTCTACGAAAATAAGACTATTATATTCTCCGAATATTAATATATCGTTATCCGTACCCAGAAGTTTAACAAAGTTTTTCCTGGTATGTGATATTGAACTCATAACTTGATTACCTGTTTCAGCATCCACAACCGTCGCTTCTTTGAAATACTCATTACTGCCATAATCTGCTGATGAAAAGTACAATCTACCAACTTTATCAAAGTATACATTATATTCAAACTTGTCATCTTTTTGATAAAAACAATTCCCCCAACTATCGTCATATTCTGCTTTAATGCCTGAAAAACTCAGCGCTTCAGCATCAGGTATTGAAGAATTTAAATTTTTTGTCTCGAGCATAGCGATTCTTTCATCGTCCAACACATACGCATCATATACTAAATCCGAATATTCCAAGTTAGGTTCTATTTGTATTATACTTCCGTCTTGAAGGTTTATCTTAAATAAGCTATATATCCATTGATTATCAAAAGCTTCGTCGCTCCTACCTACATAATAAATAGCCCTGTCTGTTATAATAAGTCTTGACATCTTAGACGTAGGATATTCAAAACTGACATCTGTTCCATCCTGGCTCATACTATAGATACCCAGCCTTGATTTTTCCTGCGAAACAAAATATATTTTATTATCAAAACACACTGCCATCTGGCCTGAGTTACTATACGTATCTGGCTTGTATTCAACTATTTTAATATCACATACATCTCCGGAGACATCACCAATGGGCGTACATCCAAAGCCCATTAATATAAACGTCAAAGATATAATAACTCCAAGGTGCACAATTTTAACTACTTTCTTCATATCTCACTCCTTATCAGTTTATTTCTATTAACCAGCTGTATCCAACATTATCACCCGAGATAAAGTTTTTGATAAGCTGTGGAAGTTGATTCTTAAATGGCATTCCAACATAGGAAATCTCATCTGTTTTAAATATACTATTAAGAAGTACATTGTCACTGTTTTGAATCATACTATTATCCTCTACAATATCTAATAACTGATTTGCATTATTATTCCCAGTATTGTTATTCTCCCCAACAAAATACTCGTTATCACCATTATAAGTTTTAACCGAGCTGCCATCACTGGTAACTGTCATGTAATGCGCATTTATTTTGCCAGAATCGTTTTGCCATCCATACACTAAAATATACGTTCCCGGTTTTTCTAAAGAATCAACCTTAAAGTCGCTGATATTTGTTTTATGCCCTTGATTTTTAAGATAATCCATAACCGCTATAGGACTTGTTCCCAATTCTCCTCCAGCCATGCTGCCTAAATTCAACTTGCTATCATCGTTAAAATAGCTGTAAACATCTGCAAAATTTGAAGCTTCCCCCAAAAGTGTTAATGCATTTTGTACTGATACCGCCCCGCAAGCATTGCCCGACGCAGTGCCTTTTGAGCCATATGGCATATTACCTAAAGCATTCTGATCATTAATTATTCCAGTCATATTAAATATGGGATCATTATAAACAGAACGCCCCCTTTGCTCTCTAAGTGCATTTATTTGTTCCATAATATTTGAAACTTCATCCAAATTTCGATTATACCCTTCTATATAAGTATTATAATCAGGATCATCAAGAGATGTTATTGAAAGCTTTGTATTAAAATACTCAGCCAGCTTATTTTTTGCTTCCATTGTATCATTCAGTCTCTTTAATTTTTCAGTAAAGTCTTCCCCTGAAATATAAGTACTAGTACCTTTGTTTCCATCATCCATCCCCGGCTGTTCCGTATACACAGCTCCGTCCTTCGCATCAAGGCTAATCCTCCTGCCGCCTCCACCTGCTGCTGCCTGTTCCTCCGCCGTCTGTGCCTTATCACCATCCAACAGCCCCATCATGCCGCGGTTATAAGCATCTTTCATTGCCAGAAGGTTATCGCCTTTCTTAAACAGCTCATACCATTCATCGCTTCCCTGCTTTAGAGTACCGTTACCAAGTCCGTTTACGATAGCATCTTGATTTTGCTGCCACAGTCTGTCATAATAACTCTTCTGTGCTTCATAACTTTCAACGGTCGGTGTGCCGGGGTTTGCATCTTTCCAGTCCAGCACCTTTTTCTCTGCAGTCAAGCTGCTTATTTTTTCCTGAACCTGGCTCTTTTCTCTGTCGCTCATGCCCGGGTTGTGCACCAGCGTATCCTGCAGTTGCATTATCTGCCTGCCCTTTGCGCTGCCCGCTGCTCCGGGCACTGTCGTCAGCTTTGCCTTAGTGCCGAACTGCACTATTCCGTATGCATGCGCCGGGTTTGTCTTCATCTGTGCTGACTGCTGCGTCTCTGGCTGGCTGGTGCCGCGGTTCCAGTATCCGTCATCCCCAAGTCCGTACGCTTCGCTCAGCTTTTCGTTCCAGCTCTTCACGCTGCTCTTTGCTTCCTGCGCCCTTGCTTTTGCAGCATTCATCTGCTGCTCGTCTGCGTTGTTGACCACGCTGTCCAGCCACTCGTTCTCATACTCCTGCGCTCTTGCCTGTTCAGCTTCAATATTCTGTCTTATTTCGTCTATGCCCGGCATCCTTTTATTGAGTATACCACCATTATTTGGCTTTGTATAGAACTTATTTTCTTTTTTCTGTCTGTTTCTTGTATTCTTCCTATACCCATGCCTATAATCACTTGGTCTTGCCATGTCTCTTTCCTCCTTTTTGTTTTTTCAGCGCCCATCTAACAAATCATTCTTGCTCAGCACATAAAAATAAGGCCTGCCCTGTCCGGACAAACCTTTGATGATGCTAGCCTATCACATATAATCGCTCACAAGCGCTCGTTTTTTTACCTTCTATGCAATAAAAAACCCGCTGATTTTTACAGCAGGCTTTGCATTGTAGATTTTTTTATTTGTCTAAGGCACTGTTATATACTGTACTACATTCACTCCTGAATCAAATCCGTCAGTAAAATCGTACCAGACGACACCTTTACCGTTTGCAGAGCCAAGCATACAACGGGTATTGATGTCTGAAATACGTCCGGTTGAACCATCTTCGAAATAATATATATAGATTGAGTTGTCTTTCGTATAAACAACATATCCATCGCCCACGTCATAATTGAGTATCCCGTCAACAATAAATTCAGGCAGAGTATACGTGTCACCGTTCTTCTTGCAATACATAAGCTGGCTGTCATAGTCGCCTGTGCTGTCAAGGTATACTATATAATCGCCCGTTATTTTCGGGTTATATACGAAAGTACCCGGCAGGAACGTTACAAGCTGCTTGTCTCCGCCTTCCGTCAGCGGCATCACAACTATCTCTGCATTTGTAGATGCAGACGAGCCGTCCAGCACATAGTTCTCCCCTTCCGGCTGGACATATACTATCGCATCCTTTGACATATGCGCTGCGCTTACCGAAAGCGGTGTGTTCTTAAACTCCTCTATAGCTGTGCTCTCTCCTGTCGTTAAGTTGTACAGATATAGTATGTCTCTTGCCTGTCCGGTCTCCTGCATCCAGACCGCATATTCGCCCGCCAGCGAGACTTTTGGTTTTCCGTACAGATATTCACGCATAACGAACATTTCGCCCGTTTCTCTGTTATATCCGCAAACATTTCCGCCGTACTGGCTTTTACAGTCAAGGTATACAATAAATTTATCATTAATCTTTGGTTCAAAAAGACTTGAGTATTTAAGCTCGATACCCGGCATTTCCGTAGTTGTCTTAGTTGTCATGTCATATACAGCAATAGTATTAACATCCGGCGCAGATTCAAGCCTGTTCCCGGTCGCAAAAACAACTTCATTCCCATATACGAACGGATCGTTTATCGACTTATACTCTATCTCAAGTATAAAGGCGCCTTCGCTCATATCTTCGCTTGCTATCGGCGTTGGTTCCGGAGTGTTTTGTACCGTAGACTGCGGTGTTGGTGACGGTTCCGTCTTTCCGACCATATCTCCCTTTATCCAGGGAACTATCAGAAATATTATAAGACAGGCAAGCCCTGCAACTGCAGCAACCAGTCCGGCTATCTTAAGGATAGGTGCAAAATCAAGCCTTTTCGGCCTTCTTTGTCTTATGCGGCTGCTTCTTCTGCTCATATTTTTTCTTCTGCGGTTTCTTCTTATAGAATCGAACATAACCTGCCCCTTCTTCTTATCAATCTCTCAAACTGCATTATATCAAAAGTTTCATGCTAAAACAACTTTGAATTGCACCGCTCTTTTATCCTTTATGATTTACCCGCACTGCGGTCATATTTATTGCTATAACGCTTTTAGCTTTTCATATCCGATACTATCGCATTTAGTACCATAAATATATATATCTGTTCTTCTTCCAACAGAAATCCCGCTTAAAAATCACACGAATACCCTGCCTGCTTCCGTTTGATTCAAAAACTCAAGCGTTTCGCTGTTGAAGACTTCTGCTTTTTCTTCATTTACAAAGTGTCCGCAGTTTCTCAGCCGTCTGTGCTGCGCTCCCGGTATGTTTGCAAACATCTGCACTGTTTGCTGCGAATGTATCGGGTCGTTCTGCCCGGAAAAAACAAGAGTATCTTTTTTAATACCATGCAGCCCGGAGGCATCGAAAGGATTCTCAAAATGAAGCATAGACATAATTAGAGTGTCTCTGACATCTTTGTTTTTGTAAGGCTCGTAATACTGTTCTACAACATTCTGCGTAACAAGCGGTTCGTTGAAATAGAGCTCTTTTAACAGGTTCTCCATAGTCTGGAACGTAAACCTCATCCTGAACATCATCTGACCGGGTTTGGTAGTTAAAGCCCGCAACAAAAAAGGATAAGCATCGTTCGGTCCTCCCGGAGATACAAGAATAAGTTTATCTACCCTCTCCGGATGCTGCTGGGCAAGCACCGCTGCGCTTACTGCACTGGTCGAAAACCCAGCTATGCTCGCTTTGCTTATTGCCAGTGCATCCATAAAAGCTTTGATTATATTTGCTGTTTCCTCAACAGTGTAATATATGTTCGGATGTGTGCTGTATCCGTAGCCTGGAAGGTCAAGTGCCAGCACTCTAAATCCGTTATGTGCAAAAAAATCTATATTATTATGCCATGCAAAAAGAGACTGCCCGATTCCGTGCACAAGAATCAAAGGCTTGCCTTCGCCGCTTTCAAAATAGTGTACCGTTGCGTCAAAGCTGTGAGCCTTGCTTCCCTTTTCGTCTTCGCCAACAACTTCAAAGCTGATAAGGGCTTCGCAACCGTTCTCTTTGCAGTTTATAAACACTGGTTTTTTTCTTTTTTTTGGTGCCGGCATATTTTTTTCCTGCTTCTTATATTTAGAAAAACAGTTATTTATCGTTTGACAATAAATATACAACGAACCAGAGAGTTTTTCAAGTGCTTATTTAATATTATCGTCATATTTGTAACAAATTAGTCATTTTTAATGTTTTTCTTGCTCTGCTTATTAAAAGACTCTTTTTGTTTGTCTTAGGATATAAAACACAATAACTATGCAGTTCTTTTAATATCCTGCCGATTTCTTCAGATTGAGCTATGTTTAGCTCGTCCATGAGTTCACTGCCGGTGACATCAAGGTCTTTAACCGTCCAGGGAGCTTTCGTTTCAATCATTATATCAAGCTCTTTTTTCCAGTTTTCCGCAGCGCCGAAACCTGTAAAACCTTTTCCTGAGCCGGCGATGTCTGCACACCGAAGCGCTATTAGCATCTCAAAAGTTTCCCTTCCCAGTTTTACAGCCCTTTTTCTTATCGTTTTTGGTTTTGCCCTGCCTTCGAGGTCAAACATATGATTTTCAATAAGCGTAAGTACGGCCGTTTTTGTTTTGTTACTGAACTTTAGCTCTTCAAGCGCTTTTTTCGCCAGTATTTTTGAATACTTATCATGGTCATACATATTCCCTGCCCTGCTCAGTGAGACAGGCTTGCCTATATCGTGCAAAAGCGCTGCCATCCGCAGCACCAGATTGGGCGGAGCAGCCCCGCAAGAATATATACCGTGGTGCAGAACATCATGAGTATGATACTGCTTTTTCTGCTCTATTCCCCTGCCCTGCTCCATAACAGGAATGACGTAATCAAGAGCGCCTATATCACTTAGCAGCAGCAATCCTTTTAGGTGCGCTTTTGCCTTGCCGTATTTCGTATCCGCCAGCAGTATTCGTTCGAGCTCCTGCCGCTTTCTCTCTGCAGAAATATCGTCAAGCAGCGAAACATTGCTCTTTGCACATTCGAGCAGTTCATCGTCAATACTGAAATCAAGCTCGCTGTATAGACGCACCATTCTCATTATGCGCAGCCCGTCGTCGGAAAGCGTTTCAATAGCTTTGTCTGCAGCAGCACGAAGTACGCCGTCTTTCGTATCTTTGAGTCCTCTGCCAGTTGGGTCAAAAACTTGCTTGGTATGTATATCAAGATATAGTGCGTTCGTGGTAAAGTCTCTTCGCTTTGCGTCTTTTTCTATGTCTTTTGTAAATTCGACTTTATACGGCCTGTGCTGACCGCCTTCATGATAATAATCCTGCCTCAGCGTCGTGTGCTCAAATATATACTTGCTGCCGCCCTGCCTCAAATGCACTTCTATGGTGCCAAGTGACATTGCTTTTTCTATTATAGTACAGCCTTCCTGCTTTAAGAACTTCGCCGCTTCTTCGGGCAAAGCAGCGGAGCACACATCAATATCGCCCTGCGAAAGACCAAGCATCATATTTCTTACGCTTCCGCCGACCAGATATAATTTATGTCCGTGTTTTGCGAATATATCTGAGAGAAGCCTCGTCCCTTCGTTTATACGGACCTCGTTTTTCATTTCAGCTCTGCGGTATAAACAAGCTCTGCCGGGCCGGTCATCATAACAGTCCCGTCTTGCATCACTTCGATAACAAGCTCTCCTACCGCTACATGAACGGTAACTTTGTTTGCCACCAGTCCTTTTTTATAAAGTCCGGCAACGCATGCGCAGCAGCCCGTCCCACATGCAAGCGTAAAGCCTACGCCCCTCTCCCATGTTTTAACCTTAATATTTTCTTTATCTATCACCTGTGCAAAATTCACATTGGTTTTCTTGGGAAAAAGCTCGTGCTTCTCTATTGCCGGGCCAATAAAAGCAGTATCAAAGCTTTCTATATCATCAGTCAATACTATACTGTGCGGCACACCCATCAGCATTGCCGAAACATCTACGCTTATTTTTCCAAGGTCTACCGGCACGTCAAAAGAGCTTCCGCTGCCGCTCATCGGTATGCTCTGCCTGTCAAAAGAAGGACGCCCCATATCAACACGCACACTTTTCACGATGCCGTTTTCTATATTAAGTTTTGGTTTGATGATACCTGCAAGCGTTTCCACCTGCATCTCCTGTTTTTTTAATATATCATTTTCATACACAAACTTTGCAAAACAGCGGATGCCGTTTCCGCACATTTCCGCCTCGCTACCGTCCGCGTTTACTATCCTCATCCTAATATCTGCCGTTTCCGATGGCAGCACGATTATTATGCCGTCCGCACCCACGCCCGTTCTTCTTGCGCAGGTTTTCGGCGCAATAGCGTTGTAGTCCCTGCCGCTCCCGTCGTCCAAAAGCACAAGGAAGTCGTTCCCAAGGCCGTGCATTTTAGAAAATTTCATTTTGTCCTCCTATAAGGTTACGCTTTTTATTTCCAACACTACCGCAGAATATATTATACTTTATAAGAGAAGGTTTTTACAACAGGCACATAAGCTCTGCTTGCTAATCACCTTTTAAGTGATATAATAAACTTAAATATATTATATAGGTAGGTATGAAATGAAAGAACTGATGGATAAAAAGGGCTTTATATGCGACATGGACGGCGTTATATACCACGGAAGCAAGCTGCTTGCCGGCGCTAAACCATTCGTAAGCTGGCTCAAGAAAGAAAAAAAGGAGTTTCTGTTCTTAACGAACAACTCTTCAAAGACCAGAAAAGAGCTTCAGCTCAAACTTCAAAGTCTTGGCATAGATGTTGAGGAAAAGCACTTTTACACATCCGCTCTTTCGACGGCGAGTTTCCTTAGGAAACAGTGCCCGGGAGGCAGCGCATATGTCATAGGCGACGCCGGGCTCACAAATGCTATGTACAACGTCGGTTTCTCTATGAACAGCACCAATCCGGACTATGTTGTCCTCGGCGAAACAAGGACTTATAACTACGAGATGCTGGAAAAAGCAACCCAGCTAGTGATGGGCGGCGCAAAGCTCATAGGCTGCAACTTCGACACGACCGGCCCGGTAGACGGAGGGATAGCACCTGCAACAAGGGCGCTTATCTCACCGATAGAGATGGCAACCGGCAAAAAGGCATATTTCCTCGGCAAACCAAACCCGCTTATGATGCGCCACGGCCTCAGTCTTCTTGGTGTAGACAAAGAGGACGCAGCAATAATCGGCGACAGGATGGATACGGATATTGTAGCCGGAATAGAAGCGGCAATAGATACTGTGCTTGTGCTCAGCGGTGTTACCAGCCGTGAATCCATGCTCAATTTCTCATATAAACCAAAGTATATACTTGAAGGTATCGGAGATATCATAAAATAGGAGTACTGCATGAACTTAAGCTTGCGCCCGATAGAAAAAAGCGATATAGAGACTATTGCAGCTCTTGCCAACGAGCGTGACATAGCAAAGATGGCTCTGCTTATACCCTATCCGTATACCGTTTCGGATGCAAGGACCTGGCTAGACTACATCAGCAAGACAGAAAAAGAGCATGTTTTTGCAATTGTCAGCAATAAAAAAATGATAGGCGTTATAGGTCTTGTAAATGAGCCGGAGCATAAACGTGCGGAGCTTGGCTATTGGCTGGGCAAAGAATATTGGAACAAAGGCTGTATGACAGGCGCTGTACAGATGATCCTCGGCTATGCATTTGGTGTGCTGAAAGTAAATAAAGTGTATGCAAATGTATTTGCCGGTAATGAAGCGTCCCAGAAGGTCCTGCAAAAGAACGGATTTGTGCTTGAAGGTGTGCTCAAACAGCATGTAATAAGGATGGGAGCCGTTCACGATCTTATGTATTTTGGCCTTTTAAAGCAGGATTACGAATAAAAAGTCTTATTTTTACAATAATATTCCTTTTATTAACATAATATGCCTTTTATTTTCTGGTCTTCAAATGTTTTTTGCTAATTTTTATACACCATCTATATTTGTTTTGTATAAATATCGTGCATAACCCGTGGAAAACGTGGATAGGTAAGTCCTTTTTTCAGAAACTTTGTTCCTGTTTTCCAGTATTAAGCAACATTTTTAAGTATTTAACAGGATTTATCATCTTTTTTTACGAAAAACCTAGTAAATTGCCGAAAAACCATAAACCATTAACATTGACGTAATATAATTGTAATAATTTAAACATAATAGTCATTTTGATGACTGTGAGTTGTATATAGGATTTGCTTTTTTTGACACTTCTACAATATAATATACTTAGTATAGCAAACGAAAGGGTTTATTTTGATGTTCAGGCGGGCATTATTTCTTATTACACTGGTATTAATAATATGCATTTTTCCACTCAGCGCACTTGCAGCGGACCGCTACGAGATATTAAAGCTGGGTGATGAAGATAAATATGTTAAAGAGCTGCAGGACAAGTTAAAAGAGCTTGGATATTTCAGCGCAGCATCTACAGGATATTTTGGAACGATAACTCAGCAAGCGGTAATAGACTATCAAAGCGACAAAGGGCTCATTGTGGACGGAAAGGCCGGACCGCAGACACTGGCGATGCTTATGGGGAATGGATACAGCATACCGAGCGACCGTTTTGTTGCAGATGATGATGTCGTTGTAGGCACTTTTTATCCCGGAGACAAGGGAACAGAAATCGAAAAGCTGCAGCAAGCGCTTAAAGAGCTTGAATATTACGATTACCCCAGCATAACAGGTTTTTACGGCCCCGTAACAATAACGGCCGTAGAGCGTTTCCAGAAAACAAATGGCCTTATCGAAGACGGTGTTGCAGGACCGCAGACGCTGAATCTGCTATATTCGGGAAACGCAAAATATTTCTGTATTTATCCTGGCGACAGGGGAGCAGACGTCGAAGCGCTGCAGAGGCGTTTACAGGAGCTTGGATATTATTCTTATGAGAGTATAACCGGATATTTTGGATCGGTAACAACAAATGCGCTCAAAGAATTTCAGAATCAAAATGGTCTTTCATCAGACGGCATGGCAGGTAAAAACACAAGAGCTGTGCTCTATTCTGACGATGCAAAAGCTTATGATTCAAGCCAGCAAAGCCATGACGTCGGCGATGCTCCGGATTCCACACAACAGGAAACAGACGAAGTTGAAAGAATGCTTGCATTTGCAAAAGAGCAGCTTGGTAAAAAGTATGTCTATTCTACAGAGGGGCCCAGCACTTTTGATTGCTCCGGCTTTGTATACTACGTTCTGAAATATATGGGCGTATCGACAAGCAGATACAGTGCAAGCGGTTTTTCCAAGGTTTCTAGCTGGCAGCAGATAGATAAAAACAGCATCGAGCCGGGGGATCTATTATTCTTCAAGTCCGATTCTTCGTCCAGCATAAGCCATACGGGCATTTATCTGGGAAATGATACGTTTATACACGCAAGTTCCAGTGGCAGTTGCGTAAAGATAACCGACATTAGCGGATATTATGACCGCAACTTCATACTTGCAAGGAGGGTCTTTCAATAGAAATAAATTATGCACATCTTATTCTTGCTTTGAGGTGTGTTTTTTTTATGTTTTTTTGACAAAGTACCAAAAAGCCTGTTTTTTCTCCATAACATGATAATAACGTTTCATGTTAACAGGAACTCTTATTTAATACTTTTGCAACTTGAAGAGCGCGTGTGAAAATGATAGAATAATCCTGCTAGGGGTATTAGTGTTATCCACACAATGTGGATGGGTTCGTGGATCGAAGCCGCATTATTCGTGGTGTGTTCGTGTACACATATCAGATCGTATTTGTCTGGTGCATATTACCGCTAAATTCACACAAAGGTTGCTGGGCATGGAAACTTTTAATAATATTTGGGAAAAAGCATTAGAAATATTAAAACAGGAGCTTGCCGGTTTTAAATATGACACATGGATAAAATCCCTATTGCCCATCCGAAGAGACGGTACCGTCTATTACTTTCAGACGCAGAACGCTGTCCATAAAGACCTCATAGAAAAAAAATATCTCGAACAGCTGACAAGCGCACTTTCTGCCGCTGTCCAGCTGCTGGGACACGAAGAAGAAGAAATCAGCATCGTTCTTTTAGAAAGCGATCAGATTGAAATCGCACCGCAGCCGCCAGAAGAGCCTGCCCATGAAAACAGCGATTCATCGCTCAATCCAACATACACATTTGATACATTCGTTGTTGGCAGTTCCAATGAATTTGCACATGCAGCCGCCCGTGCAGTTGCAGACCAGCCGGGGCAGTCGTATAATCCGCTTTTTATATACGGAAAAACAGGCCTTGGCAAAACTCATCTTATGCAGGCAGTTGCCAGCCATATAAAACAAACTAACAATCTGGCAACCGTCGTTTTCGTTAAGAGCGAGCCTTTTTTAAACGAGCTTATAAACGCTATACGTACAGCTAAAACGGAGGATTTCCGAGTAAGATACAGAAAAGCGGACGTTCTATTAATAGACGATATACAGTTTATCGCCGGCAAAGAGAGTACCCAGGAAGAGTTCTTCCATACCTTTAATGAGCTATATGAAAACGGCAAACAGATAATACTGACTTCGGACAAACCGCCGAAAGAAATGGCAAAGCTGGAAGAGAGGCTGCGTTCAAGATTTGAAGGCGGGCTGATAGCAGATATTCAGCCTCCGAATTATGAAACAAAGCTTGCAATACTGCAGCGCAAGGTCAAAGACATTACAAGTAAGGATGCACTTAAATGCGAAGTAAGCCCGGAGATACTCGACCTCATCGCAACAAAGGTCTCTTCAAATATACGCTCGCTCGAGGGTGCTCTCAACAAAATAATCGCATATACTATATTAAACGGAAAATCACCGAACCTTGTTGAGGCCGAAATAGCCATACGTGATTTTCTTACTACAACGACCAATAAAAAGATATCACCAAGCCATATACTGCAGCTTATATGTGAATATTATGAGATTTCCGAAGCTGAGATCGTCAGCAATAAAAAGAACCAGAGCATAGCATATCCACGCCAGATTGCAATGTATCTTACGAGAAAACTGTGCGATATGTCTTATCAGTCTATTGCTGAGCTTTATGGAAAGAGCGATCACACGACAGTTAAGCATGCGTATGAAAAAATAGAGAAAGAAATCGAAACAAAGATAGACGTAAAAACACTTGTGGATGACTTTGTGACAAGTCTGCGTGAATAGGTGGAAAAGCCGCTGTTTAGTATTTTTAAAAAGAACCTTTGAAAAATTTTATTTACACACGGTATAAACAAAACATAAACGAACTATACAGAATAGATATGTAAGTTATACCCTCAGTATTTGCTGCAGTAGTGCACAAAAAAGGACTTATCCACGTTATAAACATATACTACTGCTTCTAATACTACTAAATCTGTAATAGTTAACATTATCGCTAATGCGCATATAAAGGAGATTCATTATGAGGATAGTTTGTCAGAAAAGCGAGCTTCAAAGAAGCGTGAACATAGTAAGCAAGGCTGTAGCAATTAAATCCCCGGTATATATACTTGAGGGTATTCTCTTCAGCACGGAAGAAAACAATATTGTACTTTACGGAAGTGACGATACTCTTTCTATTAAAAACAGTACAAGGGCTGTTGTTATAGAAGATGGCAGTTTTGTTCTTCCTGCCAGACTTCTTAGCGAGATATTGGCGAAGTTTGATGATTGCGAACTAACTATGTATACAAAAGAAAACAAAGTTTATATGGAATGCGGTCATTCACAGACAACACTTTTCTATATGGATGCGGATAATTACCCGGATTTCCCAGAATATGATGCCACTAACGGGATTCAGATGATGTCTAAAGAAATGATATCTATGATAGACCAGACAGTGTTTGCAACTTCTGTTAGCGAGGATAAACCAATACTTACGGGAATCCTTGTGGAAATAGAGAAAGATAAGACAAGAATGGTGGCTCTCGATGGATACAGACTGGCTGTGAGGGAAGAAAACATAAACAGCAGCATAGAACACAGGGAAGTAATAGTGCCCGCAAAATCGATGAGAGAGGCTGCAAGAATACTTCCTGCGGATGAAACGACTGTAAAACTATATTTTAGTGACAGAATGTTGAGTATAGTATGCGATGAAACGCAGATAAACACAAGAATGCTGCAGGGAGACTATATTAAATATAAAAATATAATACCGGATAGCTTTGAAATACGTTTTATCGTTGATAGGCTGGAGCTTCATAACAGCCTGGAGCGTGCTAGCATACTTGCCCGACAAACAAAGACAAATGTAGTAAATCTGAATATTGATGGAAACACTCTTACTATAACATCAAATTCAGAAGTTGGTGCAGCGAGGGAAGAACTTGATATTAACTTAACAGGTAAAAATCTTGATATAGCTTTTAATTCCAGATACCTTCTGGATGTGCTCAAAGAAGTTGAGGATGATGAAGTTGTTTTTGACTTGAATACACCGATAAGCCCATGTGTTATAAGACCGGTAAGCGGCAGTAGTTATCTATATATGGTATTACCAGTTAAAACAAACAACACTATCTAGCAAAATGTTTAGCAATTTTATCAATTAATTGTTTTATACGCTCTTCTATCTGAGGAGCGTATTTTATTAAAAAGATAAACAGTACGATTACTATTGCAACTATGACACCCCATGCCCAAACGGGTATGGATATCATACCGGCACCAAGCAGCGCTGAGAAAAGAAGTCCCCATGGACGGGTGACTAATACTAAAATAGAAAAATATGGAAGCCTCATTGCTGATAGTCCTGCTACCAGACAAAGAACATCGTCCGGAAAGAATGGAAATAGAAACATAAGAAAAAGAACTATCTTTTGCCGGGAAGATACGCTATCCATATATTTGTCTACTGTTTTTTTACTGGCTATTCTTTCAACAAGAGGTCTGCCGAATTTTTTGCCAAGAAGAAAAGCGCAAACTGAACCGAGAAAAACAGCGGCAACAGAAATAATAAAGCCTTTAACAAAGCCAAACATAACACCGCCAGCAAGGGTTGTAATATTGCCTGGGATCGGTGATATTATGACCTGTAGAAACTGTATAACAAAAAATATAAAAGGAGCAAGAGGTCCGAAAGAAGAAACGTATTCTTTTAAACTTTCTTGAGATTCGAAAACAGTGAACAGGCCAAAAGACCTGCCAATATAATATAAGGCAACAAGAGCTGCAAGAATAGTCAAAAGAACAATAAGCCAAATGACCTGTTTTTTTGAAAGGTGCAGTTTCATTACTTTAAAAGATAAGCAGCATTTTCTTTCATAAAGCTTGCAACTTCGTCGAAAACAACCTTATGTCCCTTTTTATTTAGATGTATTCCGTCTTTGCAGACACAGTCGTTGAATTCTTTTCTTGACAGAAAAGCTCTGCGCACGTCGATACACTTGACATTTCTTTTTTTTGCTATGTACTGTATGCTGTTTGAATATCTTTCCTGCCACCAATAGATTCTCCAGACATCACGCAGCCACTTTAATATATTAAGTCCTTTTTCAGTATCATTCTGAGTGAACCATTTAAAGTAGCTGTCCGCATAGAGCGGGGGAAGCGTGGAAAGAACAGGAATCTTGCCTGTTGCTATTATATAGTCTAGCATCTGGTTTATTGTGTCTTCAAAAAGCTCAAGCGGGGTCTTTGGTATATGGTCTTTTAGAGGTTCTTTTGCAATATCGTCCCATAGAAAGTCGCAGTCGTTTCCTCCCAGTTCAATAACTACGATATCAGGGTCGCACTCTGCAATTTTCTTCTCTAATGATGCTTTGCCCTGTTTGACTGTTGAACCAAACCTGGAAGCATTGATTATCTGTGCACTGGTGATATCTGAGAGTAGATTGATAAAACTGTCTTTTAGAAGCACATATTTATTTTTGATTTCGTCGAAGATGACGCCTTTTGAAAGGGAGTCACCAATAACAAGTATTTTTTTCATTTTGAATCCTTCCGTATAACTATAAGTTGATATCTTGATAATATCACATAGGCATTCTGGCTGCAATTAACTTTATGTAAACAAAAAGAGTACTTTTATTTGGCCGGGATATGATTTATAATTGAAGTACATACTTAAAGGGGGCTTTTGAATGTCAAAAGTTATTGCCATAGCTAATCAAAAAGGCGGAGTCGGGAAAACGACGACTGCCGTGAACTTAAGCGCATGCCTGGCTGAAAAAGGAAAAAAGGTGCTTTTAATCGACATTGATCCGCAGGGAAATTCAACAAGCGGTCTTGGAATAGACAAAACTACATTAGTACAGTCTTCATACGATATTCTTGTAAACAACGAAAAAGCAAAAAACACTGTAATGAAAACAATGATAGAAAAACTGGATATAATACCTGCAAATATTGACCTCGTTGGGGCGGAGATAGAAATGGTCTCGGCTATGGCGAGGGAACACATATTAAGAGGGGCGCTTGAAGAAATAAAGGCAGATTATGATTATATTTTCATGGACTGCCCGCCGTCATTAGGGCTTATAACGCTTAACGCACTAACTGCGGCAGATAAAATACTTGTACCTATACAGTGCGAATATTATGCACTCGAAGGTTTAGGACAGCTTATAAACACCATAAAGCTAGTTAAAGCTAAGCTTAATCCGTCTTTGGAAGTAGAAGGAGTTGTGTTGACTATGTTTGACGGGCGCACAAATCTTTCAATACAGGTAGTTGAAGAAGTAAAAAAGTATTTCAGAGATAAAGTATATAGAACGATAATACCAAGGAACGTAAGACTGGGCGAGGCTCCAAGCTTCGGTTTGCCGGTAATAAAGTATGATGCGGCATGTTACGGAGCAAAGTGTTATAACGACCTTGCGGATGAAGTTATTGAATATGATGAAGGAGGCGGCCGATAATGAAACAGCAGAGACTGGGAAAAGGACTTAATGCACTGATTGCGGATGATACACAAAAAAACGGCAGCGTACTTGAAGTAGACGTAAATAATATTGATCCGAATATGGACCAGCCGAGAAAGACTTTTGATAATGAAAAATTGGGAGAACTATCGCAGTCTATAAAGACTTACGGCGTAGTTCAGCCGATCATAGTTCAGAAAAGCGGCAGCCGGTATATCATAATTGCAGGAGAAAGAAGATATCGTGCTTCAAGGATGGCAGGTCTTACTACAGTACCAGTTGTAGTAAAAGACTATACAAAGCGTGAGTACATGGAGGTTTCTCTTGTAGAAAACCTGCAGAGGGAAGATTTAAACCCAATTGAAGAAGCGGACGCTATGAAGCTGCTCATGGAAGAGCACAACCTGACACAGGAAGAGCTTTCTGAAAGACTTGGTAAATCAAGAAGTGCAGTTGCAAATACGTTAAGGCTATTAAATCTTCCGGAATCAATAAGGCAGATGGTAGCTCATGGTGATCTTTCAAGCGGACATGCACGGACTTTGGTGGCGCTGGAAGACGACAGTGAAAAAATCCGATTTGCAGGAATAATAGTAAACTTAGGACTATCAGTAAGGGCTGCTGAGGCGATGATAAAAAAAGCGAAGAACCGCAAGCAGCCAAAGGAAAAGAAAAAGATATATCAGGAACCTGAAATAAAAGCGGCGGAACACCAGCTTTCAGCATCATTAGAGACTAAAGTAAGGATTTCCGGAGACCTTGATAAGGGCAAAATAATGATAAGCTATTACAATGCAGAACAACTGCAGAGCATATATGATTTTCTAAACAGAGATAAATAACAGAATAATAAAAAGAGACAAAGTAAGGTCTCTTTTTTTGTTTCACGTGAAACAGAAGACAAGTGTTTCACGTGAAACATTTATAGGGTTTTTACGCTATTCCTCTTATAATATGAAGGAAGAAGTTATTGTTATAGAAGAACATACCAAGCTTTGATGCATAGAAATAATCTGAAATCTGGTCAACGGGAAGCAGCAGGAACACAACAGGAACAACCATTATAATAAGAAAACATATCATAAAGCCACGGATGATTCCGAAAGAAGCTCCGGAAAACCTGTCATACTGCCGTAGTTCAGGAAATTTTATAGTATAGTTTATCATTCCGAGAACAAAGGTATAGATTATATATGCAGCAAGGAACATGAGCAGGAACGATAATATATTAAGAACTGTACATACAATAGTCATGTTATAATATTCGCCGATAGTGGTAAGTCCTTCAGAAGAAAAAGCTGAAGCTGTAACGTTCTGATGTATGAGCGTACCAAATGGTTCAGTAAGGTTTGACTGCGCAATTATGCTTTGAAGTTTATCTGTTGACAGCGTTGCAACAGGAAGTCCTGTATCTTTGAAAACAGCAATTTTTTCTGCGCCTTCAGTGTAATACAGTAGAAAACTGAAAATTTTATCATTTGCCCTTACAGCTGAAGATATCAACGGAGAGAATATAAACGAGGTTATAACCGATAAAAAGAAAGCTCCAAGGTTAATTATAGAGTGCAAAAAACCGCGATAGACGCCCTCGAGCATTGTAAAACATATTAGTATTAATAGAAACAAGCTGACTAGATTCATAGGTTTCCTCCGTTGCTGCTATGAAAGCGGAAGCAGAGACACTGTGCCGTCCGCCTTGATAAATACATATCCGTCGTAAGCTCTTTCCGCATCATCGATCTCATGAGGCAGAGTGAAACTGCGAAGAAACTTACCACTGCTGGTATAAGCATATATAGTCGTGTTCGTGAAGCAGTATACCTTTTCCTGCATATATATCACACGTAAAACATCCGGCGGAAGGTTGATGGAAACTTCACTTCCGTTCGAACGTATGATTCGAACAATATCAATACCGTTTTCATTAGTATTACTTGGTATATATATAAATTTCGGGTCGGTTTGATTCTGAAGATAGAAATCCTCAAGCATCCAGCCATATACAATGATCTCTTTTTCGTTCTCGCCCAGCGAAGTGTATTTTACAAGCTCGTTGGTTCCGAGAGCATAGACCGTACTATCTATAATATACAGGCTTTTTATCAACTGGTCCTTTAGCTCTTTTACACCGGTCATAGATTGGGTCTCCGGCCTGTATGTAGATATCCTTGAAATGGGCACAACGCCTGTCGTGTCGAGTTCAAGCAGATATAGAAGGTCGCTGTCATAATCGAAGCCATAGTCAAGTATGTATTTATCAGTGATCTCCAATTGATATATAACATCGCCCGTCATGTCAAAAACAAGGATATAAGAAAGAACATCTTCGGCAAGCGTTTGCTGGACAAAGACTGCCGCCTTATTGTCACAGACACGAGATGAGAGTATATTACCGGTCACTTTTGTCGTAAAATACTGTTTACCCTGGGAATCTACTACCTGAAGAAGCTCGTTCCCAGACACTGCAATTTTGTTTTTTCTTGATGTCAATTCAAGTCCCGAAGACAGAAGATGTATCTGCCAGGATTCTGTTTGTGACGCATTGAGGCATTTTAAGTAGTCTTCTTCGATATAAATTGTGTTATTACCCACTGTAACATAGTTATCAGAATCGCTGAAAGGAAGTGAAACAATGGTATCACTTAAGTCTTTTTTATTGGTTATAAGTATTATTCCGGTAACAAGTACCGCAAGAGCAATAAATATGCCTATAAAAACAAATATGGCTTTTTTTGTAATGCGTCTTTTTGTGTGCTTCTCGTACATATTAGCGCTCCTGCATACATCCTGTGTCCTCTAAAAAGGCAGTCCTATTATAACACATCAGGGGAGCTTTGGCATCTTTGTTTATTCTGGTGCGCAGAATACATTCAGCGCATTTTTTAGAATACGGATGGACATGGGGGTGCTGCCATAGATATCTCCGTCAACATTGAAGGTAAGCGGTCTTTCGCTTTCAATAAGAACTTCACTGCATGTAAACTCTTCAAGTTCCTTTACCTGTTCCGGATGAGCTTTCTGCAGTTTTGGAAGTTCAATCAATATTCTGGGTTTTGCTATCTTGTTTATGACAACAAATTTCAAAAGCCCGTCGGAAAGGTCTGCTTTTGGGTTAACAAACAGTCCACCGCCATAGCATCTGCCGTTGGCTGCTGCCACAAGAAGCACCGTTCGTTCAATTTTTCTTCCGTCTATCGTAAGTTTGAGTTTAGCAAATCTATATCCGAAAAGTGAAAGGACTATACCAATATAATATGCAGCGCTTCCTGTTATGAAGCGGCGTACACGGTTGGTGTTCTTTATTACATCGACGTCAAAGCCCGTTCCGGCAATGTTCAGGAAACATTTTTCTCCATTTAGCAGGCCAATGTCTATCCGCTTTTTGTTTCCTGCAAGTATTATATCAAAAGCTTTCTGTGTATCCTGCGGAACGCCAATAGCATATTTAAAATCATTGCCAGTGCCTGCCGGTATGATGCCAAGAATCTCATCAGTGTTTTTTAATGCTTCGGCGATTTCTAGAATAGTACCGTCACCGCCGACAGATATTATACCGTCGTAGCCTTTGCCGACAGCTTCCTGTGCAAGCTTTATAGAATGGGCGGGATATTCGGAATAGTCGACTTTGTAATCAACACCTTTGAGACGGCAATATTCCTCTAGCACCTGCAGTGCCTTTTTTGATCTGCCGGCTCCGGCAGCGGGATTGAATATGAAATAGTACATAAACGCTCCAAAATAAAAAAATGGACTGTTTTTCCAAACCAGCTTATGAACATTCTACTAGAAGAAATACTGTTTGTACATAGAATATCTATTAAACATAGTTTACAATTTAACGATTTTCATGGTTTGTTCACGCTTTGTTTGCATAAAGATAATGTATTAAAACAACAATATAGTATATAATAGCAAAAAAGGAGCAGCTGATTATGATAGACGCATTAAACGCAGGTGGTGTTTTTATAGCGGGGATAGTCTCATTCTTTTCTCCGTGCATACTTCCGGTAATACCGGTTTTTATATCGACTTTGCTAACAAGCGCAGACGATAAGCCGATAATGATAGGAAAACTAAGGCTTAACTTAAAGGCGCTTCTGCGTGTCACTATGTTTGTTCTTGGCCTCAGTGCAAGCTTTGTCATACTGGGCTTTGCGTTTGGCAGCATAGGCATGCTTATCAGCAGATATCAAAATATAATACTGCTTGTCAGCGGAATCATAGTCATACTCTTTGGTATATACCAGACAGGGATAATAAAAATACCTTTTTTAATGAAAGAGAAAAAGGTGGAAGCCAAAAAGCACAGGGAAGGGATCTTAGGGTCGTTCATACTCGGGTTTACGTTCAGTCTTGGATGGACGCCTTGCGTGGGGCCGATACTCGGAGCAGTTCTTGCCATGACGGCGGGGCAGGGCAGCGCAGTTATCGGCGGCTTATACATGGCTGTTTACTCACTTGGGCTGCTTATACCGTTCCTTGTGTTCACGATATTCTCGGACCTTCTCTTGAGCAGGATCCGTGGTATATACAAATACATGAATATTATAAAGATAGTAGGCGGATTAATACTTATCGCAATGGGCGTACTGCTTATACTCAGCAGCTTTGGTATTGTTTCGCTTTAGGAGGGTGAATTAATGAAAAAAACAGCACTGATATTGGCGGTACTTCTGGTGATTTCAGTTTTTGCGGGCTGCAGCGCAGCGCAAAGCACACAGGCACCAGATACGCAGAACCAGGATACTCAGGATCAGGATACTCAGGACAGCGGCAGTTCAAACGATATGCACTACGCATTTGAATTCGAGGATGTGGACGGAAACGTACACAAACTTTCCGACTACGAGGGCAAACCGGTATACCTTGAAGTTTGGGGTTCTTGGTGCAGTGTGTGTATGTCCGGGCTGGAAGACATGAACACATTTGCGGGAGAGGACCATGACTACTATGTTCTCAGCGTAGTTTTCCCTGAACATGCAGGAGAGAAGTCGCAGGAAGACTTCATAACATGGTTCAATGAGCTTGGATATGAGAACCTGACGGTCATGTTCGACAATGATCTGCAGATAATCAAAGATTTTGGTATTGGCGGTTTTCCGTCAAATATATTCTTTGATGCACAGGGAAACTTTGCCGGAGGACAGGTAGGACAGATGTCACCCGAGCTTATCAACGAAGTGATGCAGGGACTTGCCGACGGAGAATAATAAATATTCCAATTAAAAATTGGTATAGACCGCACATTGTTGGTCTATACCAATTTTATATATGCTGAATCAGAGAGACTTTTAGTTCACTTCAAAGCTTTCGGCAATGTCCTGTAGAAACAGCAGCTGTTCCTGTGAAGGCTTTATGATTTTTGATTCCAGAATTTCCTGAACATAGTATACATCTATTTCTGCAATACCGTCCGGAGCCTCTATCATGTAATAATAACCGTGATAATTATATTCCTGGCCGTCTATACCGATATCTTTCATTGAGGTCTCAAAAAAGATAGCATCCATACCATCAAGCCTCATTTCTTCATAATCACCTATCAAGCCTTCGCCGAAATATTCAAGGTTATAATCAAGAGCATCATCAAGGCTATAGTCGTACTCATCGCTGTCAAAGAAATAAAGATCTACATATGTTATATCCTGATCAGTATAGCTTAGTACCATATCAAGATCGTTCATTTCAGCTTCGGTACGTAAAGAGTTGTTTGTCCAGTTTTCCGGTAGAGTAAGACTGAAAGCGCCGTCAGGTGTTTCAACGGTTTTGCTGAGCTCATTGTCTTTGGCTGCTGTTCCGTCAGAACCAGTTAGGCCTGTGCAGGCGCCAAGAAGTAGTACAAATATTAACAGTCCGATAATTAGTGCTTTTTTCATTTTTTCTCCTTCTATAATATAATATATAATAATCTTATAACACCAAACAGGAAATTCAAAACAAAAATTGATACATGTATAGATATATAATAATAGTGAAGCTAACTGCAGAGAACTGAATAATGGAAGTCCTGCAAATTATCATAATGTGACATTGCGAATAAAGAAGGCTGCGTAAAATGAAAAAGGCAAACGCTGCAAAGGAATACTTAGTATTGACGTAAAGTCGATTATTTGTTAATATGAGCTAGGACAATGCAGTGGCTATGCCCCTGCTTTTTTGTTTCTAATGAAGGATTTAGGAGATAAAAAAATGCCAGGAATTGCGGTATTCGGAGCACAGTGGGGAGATGAAGGAAAAGGAAGGTTCGTTGACTTCCTTGCAAAAGAAGCGGATATGGTCGTACGCTATCAGGGCGGTAACAATGCCGGCCACACGATTATAGTTGACGATATAACATACAAGCTGCATCTTATTCCGGCGGGGTCGCTTTATGATTCAAAACTGTGCGTTATTGGCAACGGCGTTGTAATAGACCCGGGTTCGCTGCTTGAAGAAATTGAGACGCTTGAGGCACAGGGCACCAAGGTGAAAAACCTGATAATAAGCGACAGAGCGCACATGGTCATGCCGTACCATAATATAATGGACGGAATAGACGAACAGAAAGCTGGAGATGCTAAAATCGGCACAACCAAGCGCGGCATCGGCCCGTGCTATGCCGATAAAGCTGCACGAAAAGGATTGCGGATGTGCGATCTTGTATCAGAACACTTTGCGGACAAGCTGAAAACAGCGCTCGATGAGAAAAACGAGCTGCTTACAAAGATATACGGACATGAGCCATTGGATTATAACGAGATACTTGATAAGTTCAACGGCTATAAAGAGCGTCTGGCGCCGTTTATATGCGATACGTCAGAAGTGTGTTATGACTACTACAAACAGGACAAAAAGCTGCTGTTTGAGGGCGCACAGGGCATGCTATTAGATATAGACTACGGAACGTATCCATATGTTACTTCTTCGCATCCGACATCGGGCGGAGTAAGCATGGGTACAGGGCTGCCGCCGCAGGTTCTGACGGAAGTCGTTGGAGTTGTGAAGGCCTATACCACCAGAGTGGGAGCAGGCCCGTTCGTAACAGAGCTGTTTGACGACATGGGAGATTTCATTAGGGAGCGCGGTCACGAATATGGCGCAACTACCGGACGTCCAAGGCGCTGTGGATGGCTAGACCTCGTAATCGTGAACTTCTCTGTAAGAATAAACGGGATAACATCAATTGCGCTCTCTCGTATGGATACACTCGGAGAGATAGATAAGGTAAAAGTATGCGTTGGCTATGAGATAGACGGCAAAGTAGTAAATAACTATCCTGCCAGCCTTGACGACCTAGAGAAAGCAAAGCCGATCTATAAAGAATTTGAAGGCTGGAGCGGCGATATTTCAGACGTAAGGAAATATGAAGACCTGCCGGCCGCAGCAAGAGAATATATAGAGTTTATAGAAGACGAGACTGGCGTACCTGTCGGTATGATAGGCGTCGGGCCGGAAAGGACGCAGTGTGTCCTTCGGCAGGAGTATTATAAGTAAAAACAGGTGAATGTCTTAGATTAAATTCGTTTAAAAGCGAAGATTAATACCGAAGGCAAAGCCTTTAAAGTTTGCCGTGCCAGATGGGGAGTCAGCGGTGCCCTGTAGCCTGCAATCCGCTATAGCAGGGTCGGATTCCCGTGTTGAGGCACGGTGCAGTACGGTATGGAAGCGGTAAGGGGCGTTGAGAGATGGGCCCCGTGCAATAGAAATCTGTGAATCCTGTCAGGTCCTGACGGAAGCAGCAGTAAGCAGAATCTTCTATGTGCCTCGGATCAGTCTGTCTTGAGCAACCTGCCACGATACCTCGTGTTGTATCGTTTCGATTCACGGGTGCACGGCGATTAGTTTACAAAAAGACCCGGTGGTTTATACCTCCGGGTCTTTTCTTTTGTGCAAAAACAAAGTTCGTAACGGATATTAAATAATTATCGGCTTTATTCCCGAAGAGTTTATATCGTTTCTTTCGCTTTCAAGAGTAGAATTTATAATAAACTGCAAAGCAGCGAATAACTGTTCAGCGATTCGTTTCCCATCAGTAGTGCACTTTATATTGAAATCGAATGAAGGGTTCTCGAAATTGTTTAAGTATAACCGTATATACTGTCTTTTCAGCTTAGATTTGTTTACTGATGTCTTTTTTGCAGTCGTGCCGCCGACTATAGCACCCACTCCGCCGAAAAACAGGCCTCCAACCGCAGCTCTTCCTAATACACTACCTGGCTTGGTTTTTGTAACGGTTACATCGTTTTCGACCTTAAAGTGCTCGGCGCTGTTAAGATGGGCAAACCTGTATACAACAGTTTTTCCTTTTGAATGCCGGGGCCTTATCCTGAAAAGCTTTCTGTTATTGTCGATTTCAAGTATATTTTTTATGCCTACAAAACTTTTTTCCGGATTGAATTCAGAAGCAGCATTTTCATTCATATTAAAAAACCTCGCTAATAGTAGATAACTGCATTTGTGCTGGGCAAAAGATTTTAAAAAAAATTAAAAGGTCTTTTGTCTTTAGTACGTGTTAATAATAGGAAACTACGGTAGAACCTGGAGAAAGTCCTCTTGCGGCTTTTACTCGTGTGTCTATCTCGTTTTTTGCTGCGGTAAGCTGGCCCTGAAGGAAAGCTACCCGGTCGTAGGGCTCACGTTTGAATTTGTAGGTGACAAAGTCGAACATGCCGTTTTGGGCTCTTACCTTTATAAAACCGGTGTTTGCAGAGGATGTAAGCCGGAACATTACCCGGTTTATGCTTTCGTACCTGAATGAAAACACTTTTTGAGTGGCTGGTTTATATAGCTCAACTCTGTCGTCGTAAACATTCAGATACATGTTTTTTCCTTCGACCTGGATTATAAGATTGCTGACATTGTTCATGATTGCAGCCTCCCGAAAAGATTATATGTTTATAATACTACAAACGCATGAAATGTTCAATCCGGCAGTATATAAACAGCAAAAAGGAATTGACAAATTTTCTCAAAAAAAGTATTGTAAAAAACGGAACTTATCTAAAACTCGTTTCGTCTAATAACGTAGTCTGTAAAAAATGAAAGGCATAAATAAAAATGGAACTTTTAAAAATCAACAGTGTAAGTAAAGTAATCAAAAAGAAAAAAATTCTTGACGACATCTCCCTTACCGTAAACAGCGGAGAGATCGTAGGGTTCTTAGGACCTAACGGTGCCGGTAAAACCACTACCATTAAAATGATAATGGGGCTTTTCTCCATAACCCAAGGCGAAATAACCGTCTCAGGATATGATGTTGTCAAAGAATTTGAGAATGCTATGCACAATATCGGCGGAATCGTGGAAAACCCGGATCTCTACAAATGGATGACTGGCAGGCAAAACCTTGAATATTTTGCATCCATGTATGAAAACGTAGACAAAAACAGCATAGACGAAGTGGTAGAGCTCGTTAAGATGAAGGGGCGCATAAACGACAAAGTAAAAACTTATTCACTTGGTATGTGCCAGAGGATAGGTATAGCTCAGGCGCTATTGCATAAACCTAAGCTGCTTGTGCTTGACGAGCCTACAAACGGACTAGACCCTATCGGCATCAAAGAATTGCGCGATATACTCAAGTATCTTTCTAAAGAAGCTGATGTAGGCGTGTTTATATCCAGCCACTTGCTTTCCGAGATGGAGCTTATGTGCGACCGTATCGTAATAATAGACAACGGAGTCATAATAGGCGAAAAGAACATAGAGCAGGTTCAGGAAGAAACTGAAGACGATATATATAAATATAACTTTGTTACGGACGACAATGAAAAAACGCTTGCCTATTTTAAGGAACTTGACGCAAACTGCGAGATAGAAAAAGGCAGCGTATCGCTCATCATGAAGAGAACGGAGATCCCCGGTATTGTAAAACACCTTGTAGGCATGGATATCGGTATTTATGCGGTCAACCGGTCTCAGAGAAGCTTAGAGCAGGACTTCATTTCTATGACGACCGGAACAAAGACGCAGATAAGGTAGCGGAAAGGGATACTGACATGAAATTTATTAAACAGACGTTGATTGAGATAAAAAATGTATTAAGATCGAAATTTGTATTTATCATCGGCATAGTTATGATCGCCATTGCTGTGCTATATCCTATTGGTACTGCAATAATAAACAACGCAAACGGGAACCAGGTATATCCAGGAGGCCAGATAATTTATGAAGATTTACGCTATGATATGAAGGTTTCTTCAGCATACGCGCCGGAGTTTGACGAGAATAGCGAAACTATAACGATAAACGGCATAACGATTACGAGCAATAATCCGTTTTTCTGGAATCTTAGGAATCTTGATGACCAAAAAGGGTATTTTAACGCTTCAGATTTCTCGAGTCCGCAAGTTTTGGATACGCTTCTTGAGCTTACCGACATGCAGATAGAGCATTATCTGAGGCTTGCTGTTGTTATTACTTCATATGAGGATTATCGAGCGGATCTAGGCTGGCAGACAGAGCAGTATATTTTTGATAAATTTATTTATGAACACGCAGATACGGATCCGGAAGAGCTTCTTGAGGTGGCTCAGTACAGCAGAGGCATTGATGAAGCGCAGTTCAATGAAAAATACATAGATATAACACCGGAAGAAAGGCTGGCAGCGCTGGATACTGTCGAAACTAAGCTGACAAAAATGTACGATATAATAGAGAACAGTGATTTTGACGGCTATACAACGCTTAGGATAGAGATGGAGCAGGACAACATTGCAAACTATGAAGAACAGATCGCAATGTATGAAGAGACGATAGTCAACAACCCCGGACAGGAAGAGAACTTGAGCTATGTAATTGAGGATTTGAAAAGGCAGATCAAGTTCATTGAAACAAACAATATACCGGTCTGGGAATACAGGCGTGAGAAGGGGATAATCCCCGGAGACGGCTCATGGCAGAATTCCGCTATCTCAGACATAGAGGGCAACCGCAATCAGCTTCTGTATATAAATATCGTTACAGAGGAAGAGTTTGCTAAAGACCGTTATCTAACGCAGGAATACGGGACATACGAAAAGTATAAGGAAGCAATGCAGGCGCAGATAGACGAGGCTAATGAGAACATACTGATTGCGCAGAATTCGCTGGATGCAGAAAAACCGGACATGAAGTATGTACGTGACGGCGCAAGGAGCAATACTGCAAGGTTCCTGTGGTATTCAGTGTTCGTAGCGCTGTTTGCAGTGCTGACAGGCGGATGGATAATCGCCAGAGAATTCTCCGGCGGAACTATAAGGCTGCTTATGATAAGGCCAAAGAAGAGAGTCAAGATCATAATGAGCAAATTCGTTGCTGTGCTTGCTATTGCGCTTGCAATATATACAGCGGGCAGCATACTAAACATAATAACAAACGGTATAGTATACGGCTTTGCGGATTTTGGATTCCCGAATTTTACAGCGACGGGGCAGGTCGGGTTCTTTGCATACTATGTGCCAAAGTTCCTTGCGTGCATAATCACGATACTGATTGGATATACAAGCGCCTTCATGCTTTCAACAGTAACGAAAAACATGGCTGTTTCGGTAATAATACCCGCGGTTATATTTATCGGAAGCCTTATTGGCATGAGCGGGCTTGCATATAGCAGAGGTGCGGACTGGATAGCTTATACTCCGCTGCCCTACATACAGATCTCATCGTTCTTTTCGGACTGGTCGCCTGTTAAAAACATGATGGACAGGGGCGTTCCAATCAGTCTGACATATGGTATAATAATGATGCTCGCTTTTAGCGCACTATTCACGTTCATAGCAGTGTGGGTGTTCAAAAAGAGCGACATCACTAAATAGGAGAGGCGCAGGCTGATGAGTGAAAATAACAGCTTTCTTAGCGGATATAATAAAAAAGATGAAGTCGGAGAAAAACCAATTGAAAAAAAGCCTTCGATGAAGTATGAGGAGAAAAGCGGCTTTAAGAAACCGCAGAAAAGCGAGCCTTCTGTGCCTTCAAGCAGCGGCATAAAGCCAAAAACGCTTTTGTGGATAATTATCGGGCTTGTTTTGGCGGCGGCATTGATAGTAACACTGGTGCTCGTTCTTGGAGGCGGTGCATCTGTTGTAAGCTTCGAGGGATGGGAACAGGGCGATGTTCAGCTTTGGGCAAACGAAAAAGGCATTAAACTGCAGATAGATGAACAGTTCAGCGACGATGTTGAAGAAGGAAGGGTGATGACCCAGAGTATCCCGGAGGGCGGTAAGATAAAGAAGGGTGATTTTCTTAAGATCACCGTTTCAAAAGGACACGATTTAAGCGTGACACTAGAGCTTCCCGACCTTCTTAGCATGACAAAAACACAGGTAGAGCAATGGGCGCAGCAAAATTATATGACGAAAGTGCGCATCACCGCTGAATTCAGCGCCGATGTTGCTTCGGGCTATGTCATAAGATATGAGATAAACGATGACACCGTAGTGGATGAAGTGAGGCGGGATACGCCGATATACGTTATTGTCTCTAAGGGAAGGGAAGAAGCTGTTGCCGAGGTGACAGTGCCCGACTTTAAGACTATGGCGCTCTCTGAAGGTTTCATTTTTGCAAACGATAATGGTATAGAGCTTGTTGTTGAAGAGCGCTATGACGATTATGTTCCCAAAGGCAGCATAATATCGCAGAGCGTCAAAGCGGAAGAAAAGGTGAAAGTGGGAGACAGTATAACGTTGGTCGTGTCTAAAGGAAAGAAGATCACGGTTCCCGATTTCAGCGGTTATTCCAAGGAGAGGGCGCAGAGCGTTGCTGCAGAGCTTGGCATACCTGTGAGCATAAACGAGAGGTATTCGAGCCGCTCGGAAGGAAAGTTCATTTCACAGAGCATAGATGCGGGAACTTTATATGAAGAGGGAGATTTCCTCGAGCTTTGCTATTCCATGGGCAACAAGATAGTGATAGGCTCTTACGTCGGGCAGACAAGGGACGCTATCGAAGCGTGGGCGAACGAACTTAATAAGTTTGATGCAAGGATAACGATAAAAGTCACTTATACGCAGAACAATGCACCGGCAGGAACTGTTATTTATCAGGACATTGCGAACAAGACCATTGGCAGGGGGACTACGATAAGGATAACCGTGTCTAAAGGCGATCTTGTTTATGTGCCGGACTTCGTAGCGCAGGCCGGGCTTGGCTATGGCGACGTGATAACACGGCAGATAGCTCTGCAAATGTGCGAGCAGGCCGGGCTTGTGCCAATCTTTACTGAAGCGGCAAGCTCTGGCAGGCTGCCCAGTGAGGTTTGGAGCCAGAGCATAGCGGCAGGCACAGAAGTGTATGAAGGAACGACTATAACACTTAAATATACGCCGTCGAAGCAAGCGCAGGTGCCAAACTTTGACGGTATGACGCAGCAGGAAGTTCTTGACGCAGGATACGACAAACAGTTTACTATAACTTTTGTGCAGAGCGAAGATGAGGTCAGCGGCTATGACGAGCAGATCTATGAGCAGTCTGTGCCGGTGGGCACAACTGTGGCAATGGGAGAGGCTATCACGCTTTACATCAGTGCAGAAGCTGCTCCGGTAGTAACGCCGACGACTACGCCGGTGGCTACACCGACACCGACACCGTAAAATCAGCATAACATGAATAAAAAGCCCCAATGGAAGCAGTTCCGGCGGGGTTTTTTTGATATATAAATAAAAAAACAAGAAATTATTAACATAATGTTCTAATTATTTTGTAAAAGCTTTGGTATAATATAAGTAAATATTAAACGAAGGAGTCCTAATATGCTTGAAAACTTAAAAGCCAGTGTGAAGCTGGAAGAAGGCGGACTAAAGTTTGAGGGAACGTCCGGAGATAATTACAAAGTTAAAATAGATTATTCCAAGCCGCACGGCGAAGGAGACGGAACGACATCGCTGGAGCTGTTTCTGACAAGCCTTTGCGCCTGCCTTGCCGCAACTCTTACGGCTATGCTGCAGCACTACGGCCATCAGGTGGACGAACTCAGCATCAGCGCTGACGGAACCAGACGGCAGCGGCACCCAAGAAGCTTTGAGGTCATCGATATGCTCGTTAAAGTGAAATCAGATGCATCGGAAAAGGAAGTGCAGGATGCCCTTTTAGCGGCTCATTCAAAGATCTGCCCGGTCTCTGCACTGGTAAAAGGCAACGTTGAGATAAACTATACACTGGAGCTTAGCTAAAGAGGTTGTTTTAAGCGAAATTGCCTAAAAAAAGCTGTATTTATGAACGAGAGATTAAATTTATGAATATAGTGTGTATCATGCATTTCGATGCAGGAAAAGTTTTGGGTATTATAGAATAATTACATAATAAAGTGTTTAAAGATAGATGAACGGAGGTATTTATCTACAAATAATAATTTTTAAAAAATTTAATTGCCCTTTACCCGGGCTAATAACACATAGAAAGGGGGCAGGAATATGCGCATCATTATAACAGGGAAAGGCATGGATGTATCTGAGTACCTAAAGGAAATGGTGGAAAAGAAGGTGTCTAAGCTAAATAAGTATTTTTGGAAAGACACTGAAGCGCACGTTACCATGTCTGTAGAGAAAGCAAGGCATATCGTAGAGGTCACGATACCGTTTGACGGAGTCGTCCTGAGAGGCGAGGAGGCAACGACCGATATGTACGCTTCGATCGACAGTGTGGTAGACAAGCTTGAAAAGCAGATCCACAAACACCGTACGGCACTCAGGAAAAGACTTCATGAGAGCGCATTTGACCAAGACGCCTATGAGTATCAGGAGGAATTGGAAGAGGAGACAATGCCCAAAATTGTGCGTACTAAGCGCTTTGTCGTAAAGCCAATGGACGTAAACGAAGCGCAGATGCAGATGGAACTACTGGGACATCAGTTCTTTGTCTTCAGGAATGCAGGAACAAACGAAGTAAATGTTCTTTACAAGAGGAACGACGGAGACTTTGGGCTGATAGAGCCGGACTACGCATAAAAAGAAAACACGAAAAACGAATAACAAAGAGACCGTTAAAAACGGTCTCTTTTTTGCACATGAAAACATAGCATAGGCTCACTATTGTTAGTTTAAGAATTTACGCAGAACTAATTTTCGAAAAAAGGCATATAAAGCCTGTGTTTTGACATGATATTGTGATAAAATTAGTAGATTAGAACAGCAAAGGCGGAAGAAGTATGATAAGCGTGCTAGAGGGGCTAAATGAGCGCCAGCGGCAGGCGGCAAGCGCCACCGAAGGCTTTATACGTGTGATAGCAGGGGCGGGCTCCGGCAAGACAAGGGCGCTCTCGCATCGTTTTGCGTATCTCGTTAACGAGATCGGCATAATGCCGGGCAGCATACTTTGCGTTACTTTTACCAACAAATCTGCAAACGAGATGCGCCAGCGCATACGCCGCCTGACGGGCGACAACGACACCGGATATATCAGCACGTTCCACGGCTTTTGCGTCAGCGTGCTGCAGGAAGACAGCAACGCAGTGCAGTACCCAAAGAGCTTCCTGGTGCTAGACAACTCCGACATAGACTCTATGCTAAAGATAATTTATGAGGAGAGAGAACTTACGCTGCGGCACAAGACGTTTGCCAAAGCCCGGGATATGATAGAAATACGCAAGATAATAAAAGAGCCAAGGTACTTCGAGCACATGATAGCCATGCCCATAGAGAAGCTGCACCAGATGTACCTTGACTCTACGCAGACGGACGATATCATATTCTACGGCTATCTTTATCAGCAAAAGAAATGCTTTGGGTTAGACTATAACGATCTTATTAAATACGTACTGCACATATTCGATATAAACGAGCAGATAAAGCTTAAGTGGCAAAAACGCCTCGAATACATAATGGTGGACGAATATCAGGACATTGACGAGCTGCAGTATAAGCTGATGAAGGTGCTGTGCGGCTACCACAAAAACCTGTTTATTGTGGGAGACCCCGACCAGACTATATATACATGGCGTGGGGCAAGCGTCAAATACATACTAGACTTCGACAAAGAGTTCCCGGGCGTTCGCACAATAATGATGATGGAGAACTACCGCTCGACCCCGCAGATAATCGCCGCTGCGAACTCGCTCATCGGCAAGAACAAGGTGCGGGTGAAAAAGGACATCATACACACGCTGGCGGACGGCGAAGCGCCGGTTTACCACCACGCAAAGACTACCGACGCACAGGCAGAGTGGATAGCGGACAGAATAATAGAGCTTGCGGACAAGGGCGTGAGTCTTTCTGACATGACTATACTTTACCGAGCGCACTACGTTACACGCACGCTTGAAGCGGCTTTCCTCAAAAAAGAAGTGCCCTACACTATATATTCGGGCGTTCCGTTCTTTGGGCGCATGGAGATTAAAGACGTTCTAAGCTACCTGCGGCTGATAGCATACCGGGACGACCTTTCGTTTATAAGGATCGTCAACGTGCCAAAGCGCAACATAGGCGAGAAACGCATGCGCTTTTTGCAGGAATACGCAGAGCAAAACCACTGCCTGCTCTACACTGCTCTTGAGCGCACCATCGACGATGATATATTCAAGAACACACAGGCAAAGCAGTTCCTTGCCATTATAGAAAAGTTCAGCGCAGGATACAGAGACGTGCCTGTGTCTGTGCTGCTTTCCGCAGTGCTCGAAGAGAGCGGATATGAAAAAATGCTGAGAACAATGGGCAGTCAGGAGCGGCTTGATAACCTTGCCGAGCTTAAACAGTCTATATATGAGTATGAAACGTCGTGCGGGGAAGAGCTTGCCCTTGAAGACTACCTTTCGCATGTGGCGCTGCTGACCAACACAGACGCGGCTTCGGGCAAAAATGCCGTCAAGCTTATGACGGTGCATACAGCAAAAGGATTAGAGTTCAAGAACGTGTTCCTGTGCAGCCTGAGCGAAGGCATATTCCCGTCTAAAAAGACGCAGACTTCCGCGGCGATGGAGGAAGAGCGAAGGCTCGCATTCGTGGCAATTACACGTGCGCAGGAGCGGCTTTTCCTATCCGACGCACAGGGGCGCAATTTTGACGGCTCGTATCAGTACCCATCCCGCTTCATATTCAACATCGACAAACACCTTTTAGCCTATGACGTGGAGCTTGAAGACAGCCTCATAAAGGAATCTGACTGGTACATCAAAAACAGCCAGGCGGGCCTGGAAGCGGCGGCGCAGCAAAAGCAGTTCCAGCCGGGCGACCGGGTGACCCACAAGATAATGGGCAGCGGCGTCATAGTAGACATAGACACGGACAAGGGGGCGTATATCATCAAGTTCGACGACATCGACACCGTGAGGAGCATGAGCTTTCGTGCGAAGCTGATGGAAGAGGGGGGGTAGGGGAAAGGACTACGTTTAGGAAATAAAAAATTTCCTTATATAAATTATATTAAAAAGTTCTGAAATATTATATAAAAAAACATAAAAGTGGTTATGATAGCTCTTTGATGATATAATGTAAAAAATGTATATAATAGGAGTATTTTGTTATGAATTGGAATTGTTTTTTAGATTTATTAAAGGTATTTCCCGAAAGATTAAAAAGGCATATTGATATGGAGATAAAAAACAGTGTAATCTATTACAAAGCAAATGAAACCAAAAAAGAGTTTAAATTAGTTGATTTTGAACAAAGAATAAATAACCAACTAATTTTTGATAATAAGGAAAACATTTTATATAGCGATTTTTATTATGAATGTATTGTGGAAGAAAAAGGCAGCAATTTTTCAAGAAGAAGGTTAGAGGAACTTAAAATTGAGGATACTGAGAATAAAATAAACTACTCGTTTCAAAAACCATCATTTCAAATTATGATTGAGTCAATTAATAATGTTGAGAACAAAAGCAGATTTGCTACTAGACCGTGGGTGATGCGAAGATATGATGAAGATAAGGAACCATCTTTTGAAGACATAATTCGGACAACTCTTAGATTTCCACTAACTCTTTGTATTACTAGTGAAGAAAAAATGACTATTAAAGAATATAAAGAATATGCAAATGCATTTCTTTTTAATATTGCATACAATATGTCTTTAGTATTTCAACCTCAAACTAATCTTGAAGATATATATCCTTTGTTTATACGTAGAAGAACGAAAAGAATTAATTCACAACATTATATTGAACCACCCAAACGAAAGTATATTATAGATTTAACAAATCAATATCATATGGGATTATCATCTAATGATCCTTTTATCGAATTTATTTGTTATTACCATATAATAGAACATTTTTATGAATCTGTTTATAAAGAAGATATGATTAACAAAGTTCAAGCTGAGATTTCAAGTCCTCGTTTCTCGGTTCGAAGAACTAAGGATATAGCAAAAGTTATCGAAATAGTCCAAAAAAAACTTAAGAATAATAATGCTGAATATGAAGTTAATGAGCAAGAGGCTCTTGCATTAACTTTGAAGAAATTTGTGCCAATTGAAGAATTAAGAGATGATTTAATGGATTATGATGATACATTAGTTGCATATTACAGAGAAAACCAGGTTTGTTTTTCAAAGGGAGATGAAATAATATTCAATAATTTAGCAGATGAAAAGATTTATAGTAAAATTGCAGCAAGGATTTATAAGACAAGGAATTCACTAGTTCATAGCAAGTCTAATGATTGGAGAACAAAAGAAAAGACTGCTTATAGACCTTTTAAAGACGAGAAAGCACTTTCAAAAGAAATTCCATTAATGAGAATTATAGCAGAGACTATTATCGTAGCATCATCTGAACTGTTATAAAAATAACGAATTTATAATACTAAAAGAAACTAACATGTTTGCCCCCCTTCCTCCAATCTGATATCATATATCCATAAAAAAAACACAGTGGTGGAGGATGTATGAATATAGAAGTACGAAGGCTGGATGAGCGCAGATTAAAGCCGTTCATCAGGCTCCCGTTCGGGCTGTATAAAGACGATAAAAAGTGGGTGCCGCCGCTCATTTCCGAGATGAAGAGCATGCTCAGCTCTTCCAAAAACAATTTTTTGAAAAGTGAACACGCCTTTTTCATGGCGTACCGAAACGGCAGACCTGCCGCAAGGGTGCTTGCCGGGATAAACGAGAAAGAATCGGAGCAGGAAGGCGAAAAGCGGGGCTATTTTTCGCTGTTCGAGGCGGCGGATAAGCAAAGCGGTATGGCAGTTATGCAGGCGGCGCAGGAGTATCTGAAGGGCATCGGCGCTGTGTATATGAAGGGGCCGTTTTCGCCTGCCAACGGAGAGGAAAACAGATGTGTGCTGGTGGACGGTTTCGATTCGCCGCCGGTGCTTTATGCGGCATATAACCCGCCGTGGTATAAAGACGTCTTCGAAAGCTTCGGCATGACCAAGCAGTCAGACATGCTGGGCTTCTTGATAACGCCGCAGTCGCTGCCGCTCGAAAAGTTCAGCAAGGTAGTCAGCTTTGCAAAAAAGCGCTATGGCTTTGAGGCGTACCCTATAGACTTTTCTAACCTCGACAAAGAGCTAAAAGACATACACGAGATACTGAAAGGCTCGGACGCAAGGGACTGGGGCAGCGGCCTGCCCACGTGGGAGAGCGTGCAGCACGCAGCGCAGGAGATGAAAACGCTTGCCGACCCGGACCTTGTTTATATAGTGAGAAGAAACGACGGAAAACCGCTTGCGTTCGTGGTGAGCATACCCAACTATAACGAAGCGCTCATACACATGAAAGGACGGCTGCTGCCGTTCGGGATATTCAAGCTGCTGTACTGGAAGAAGCGCATAAAGGGCATGCGCATCATAATGCAGTTCTGCGTGAAGGAATATGAGAAAAAGGCGGCGGTGTCTGCGGCTTACCTTGCCATAATGGAAGCCGGGCTTAAAAAGGGCTATCAGTGGGGGGATGCTTCGGCAATAGCGGAAGACAACGAGAAGTCTTGGAGGCCGGTGGTCACCGCAGGCGGGAAGTTATATAGACGGTTTCGATATTACGAAAAGCAGATATAAAAAAAGGCCGCAGAAGCGGCTCTTTTTAATTATACTTTTTTTCAGCCAAACATCCGGAAAAGCATCGCTATTCCTATGCCGAGGTAGTTGCCGATTGCGTAGCCGATGATGCCTGTGACAAGTCCGCTTATAAGCACCTGTCGGTTCTTTAGCGAGTTGACTATGACGGGCACAAACGGCGGAGAGCAAACTGCCGAGACGGAAGTGACTATCATGGTGTCCGAGTCTATCTTGAACGGCTTGCACAGCAGTGCATGTATAACCATGCTTCCTGCGACGGAGATGATGACATAGAGAAGGATAGTCCAGTCTATGTTCATGAGAACTCTGAAGTCTGTCATAGACGCCACGGCGAAACAGAAAACATAGATGATGTACATGCCGAACTGGAAGGTGTGTTTTATGTTTCGCACACGTTTGATGAACGAAGCTGCTATTCCAAGCGTAGTTATCAGCAGTATAGTGACCGCCGTGCTGAAGTCTGCAGGGAACAGCCCCCCGACTACAAAGGCTATGCCGAGTATGACCGCTGATATCAAAAGCGCAAGAGCGAGCCATTTCAGCCTGGATGGCTTTAACATCTTGCCGTATGCGCTCAGTGACTCGTCGCTGATGTCAGACGTTTGTCCGTCGTCCTGCTTCTGCAGAGCCTTGAACGGTTTTAGCCGGAACACCTTCTGGAAAACGAACCTTGCCGCGACTGCCATGAAGATGAGATAGAAAAGACCTATCACAGTGTCGTATGTGTGGAAACGTATGTATGTTGCGCTGTCAACGTTGAGTGCGGTTTTTATCGAAGCCAGGTTGGGCGTGCCGCCTGTGTATAGCGCAGTTGCCATGCCGCCGTATTTCCAGCCGTCCTTTACATTGGCGGCAAGCGTCAGCTGAAGCACGAGCGTGACCACGGCTATAGAGACCACGGCGAGAAGCATGCTGACCAGCGCAGTCTTTGATATCTTCAGCCACCGTTTCACGTCCAGCGAAAACAGCAGCAGCGGAAGCGCCAGCGCCACGCTTATGTCCTGTATGTTCGTCTGAAAGGGTGTGAAGCTTTCGGGAAGTATGCCGGTGTTGCCGACGATTATGCCCGCAAAGTAGCATAAAAGAACGAGACCGATCTTCTGCAGTATTGCGAACTTGGTGCCCAGCCACACGAGCAGCGCCGGAAAAGCTATGAATGCGACGGTGATCAGAATATTTACTAACATGAATTTTCCGCTTTCTTCTAAAAGATGATATGGATTAATCATTAGTAATGCTTACTATGTAGGATATCATGTATGAGTGCGGCTGTGTTTTAAACAGTTATTAATTCATTGTTTAAAAAGTATTAAAATAATCTTAAGGAGACGGATATTGGTTTGTATAGTCGGCACAAAGCTGTGATATAATATTTGTGTAGTTTTGCAAAAAACAGATGTTTAAAAAAATTTTTAAAAAAACAAAAAAATCACGTAACGTGAGGTATTGCTTGTAACGTAACGTGATGATGTAAGCTTGCATCATGGAGGTGAAAATCTATGTCACAATATACGACGGGAGAGATGGCAAAGCTGTGCGGAGTGTCTGTGCGGACAGTGCAGTTCTATGACGAAAAAGACCTTTTAAAACCAGCGGAGCTTACCGAGGGCGGAAGGCGGCTTTACTCGGAAGACGACTTGAAGAAGTTTCAGATGATCTGTCTTTTCAAGAGCCTCGGGCTTTCGCTGGAGTCTATCGCCGGAGTGATGAGCAGCAAGCACCCCGGTAATGTACTTGGTCTTTTGCTGGACGAGCAGCTAAAGCAGCTTGACACCGAGATGGAAGAAATGGAGCGTCAGCGCAGGGCTATAGAGGTCGTAAAAGAAAACATTCGTAGTACGCAGGCTATCTCCGTCAAATCTATACAGGACATAGAACAAATCATGAACGCAAAGAAAAATTTAAAAAAGGTACACGGATGGATGCTGGTAGTCGGCATAATAATGGATCTGATTCAGATTGGTACGTTGCTGCTCTGGATATTCAAAGGAATATGGTGGCCGTTTGCCGCAGGGATGCCGCTGGTCATTCTATCGGCTATATTGATGGTCCGCATGTATTACAAAAACACAGCTTATATTTGTCCGGAGTGCGGCACGGTCTTCCGTCCGAAGCTGAAACAGTTCTTCTTCGCAAACCACACGCCAAAGACAAGGAAGCTGACTTGCCCTAACTGCGGTTTCCACGGATACTGTGTTGAGACATATGCAGACGAGAACACGAAGATAATGCAGGCATGAAGACAAATGAATTAGAAGGAGCGGCTGAAAAACGACCGCTCTTTTTTTGCGCTCGGGTGTAAAGCGAGCTTGACAAGCAGAACTTTTGGTGCTATATTTTGTGTGTAAAGCGAACTTGACAGGACACGTGCTGTGACTGTCCTGATATAAGGAGGCGGTAGATTGAACAACAGGGTGAGGGAGCTGCGTGAGCAAATGGGGCTGACTCAAGGGGCGTTGGCAGAGAAGGCCGGCGTTTCGAGGCAGACCATAAATGCCATAGAGACAGGAAAATATGATCCGTCAATATGGCTTGCATATACGCTCTCTAAGATATTCGAAAAACCGATAGAGGGAATATTCCTTTTTGAGGAGGATAGAAGCAAATGAAAAAAACAAACAATCTAAGGCGGACATACATGGTCTATACCATTATTATTTCGGAGCTCTTTGTTGCTGCCTATATTATCTGTGCCGGTTATGTTCCGCGGATTGGCGGGTTGCTGAGGATACTGGGCTACGTTGCCGCAGGAGCAGTACCGATTGGTCTATACCTATTTTACAGGTGGCGTACAAGGGACAATGCAGCTTCGAGCGATGAGATGGAGCAGCTTGTTCTGACTAAAGCGTTTGCGCTCTGCGGTCTGACGGCTGTGTCTCTGCTGCCAGTACTGCTTGTGCTGGCATTCGTGCTTCCGGAGAGCATAGGGTATATAGTGTTCGGCTATTCCATAGTGATTGGCGGAACGCTTAAAGTGAGCGTTTATATTTTAAACAGAAAGTATTAGGAGGAAGCAATGGAGGCGATCAAAGCGCTGGGGCTTACTAAGTTTTACGGCAGGAACAGGGGAATAGAAGACGTCAGCCTTACTGTGCGCAGCGGCGAGATATTCGGTTTCATAGGCCCGAACGGCGCAGGCAAGTCTACGATGATAAGGACGCTTATGGGCATGATTTTCCCAAGCGGCGGAAGCGCAGAAGTTCTGGGGCACGACTGCGTTAAGGAGTCGCACATCATAAAGCGCAGCGTGGGGTATGTGCCGTGTGAAGTCCGGTTCTATGAAGACCTGACGGTAAAACGGATGCTCAAGTATTCGGACAGCTTCTATAAGACTGCCGACGCGGAATATACAAAAGAGCTTATTGAGAGGTTCGGGCTGGAGCCAGGTAAAAAAATGGGAGAGCTTTCGTCGGGCAACAAAAAGAAAGCGGCAATAGTCGCTGCGCTATCGTCAAGGCCGGAGCTGCTCATACTCGACGAGCCGACAAGCGGGCTTGATCCGCTGGTACGCAGGACTTTGTTCGAAACGCTCCGGGAACAGCAGACCAAAGGGGCAACTGTGTTTCTTTCCAGCCACAATCTGGACGAGGTGCAGTCGCTTTGCGGACGTGCAGCGATCATAAAGGAAGGCAGGATAGCGGACGTACGCTCACTGAAAACAATGGCGGCGGACACCGGCAAAAAAATCACGCTGAAAGGAAAAGGACTGGGAAGCGCAGTGCAAGGGGCAGAGGTCATCTCGGCTGGAGAGGATTCACTCGTTTTCCTGTACCGCTCGGATGATATGCAAAAGCTGCGCAGTATGCTGTGCGGGCTTGAATTTGACGACATACTTATAGAGGAAGAAAAGCTGTCTGATGTTTTTATGTCTTACTACAGCGGTGATGGTACGGCTCAGAGGGAGAGAGTATAATGAATATTTTTATAATGGATATTAGGCGGGGAGGTAAACAGCTTGCCATATGGTCGGGGGCGAGCGCAGCCCTGCTTGCGCTTATGCTGGCGTTGTACCCGACGATGATGAACTCGGATTTCATGGAGCTTCTGAATGCTAAACTTGCGCTTATGCCAAAAGAACTCATAGACGCTTTTAACCTTTCGAGCGAGGACATAAGGCAGCTGCCGCAGTATTTTGCTGCTATGTGCCAGTTTGTGCTTATGGCGGCGTGCATATACGGAGCTATAGCAGGAGCCGGCGCACTCTCGAGGGAGCACAGCGAAGGCACGATAGAGTTTCTTCTGTCTAAACCTGTGAAAAGGGGAAACGTACTTGCCGTCAAGCTGTGTGCAGCATGTTTGCAATACCTTATGTATTTTGTGGTGTTAAGCATTGCTGCGATGTCTGTACTCGCTGTGGTCAGTCCTGAAGGACAGGATATACCCGTGCTCTTGTCATCTGCCGCGGCTGTTATGCTGGGCGGTTTCTTAGCAGGCAGCACATATCTGTTTCTTGGATTTGCGCTGTCGGCGCTGCTTAAAAAAGTAAGCAATGCTCTGTCAGTTGCTGTGGCGGTGTTTTTTCTGACATATATACTCGGCACTATACCTAGCTTCGGTGTAATGCAGTTTTTAAAGTGGGTGTCGCCGCTTAACTATTTTGTGCCGTCACAGGTGCTGATAGGTGGTATAGACCAGCTGAGCCTTCTAGTCAGCCTATTGTTTATGGCAGTGTGCGCTGTTTTGTCATATGCTGTTTACAGGCGCAGGGATATAGCCGTTTAGCCGGTATAAGCCGGTTTTATCGGCACTATGAAGTGGTATAGACCAGTGCTGAATGCGGATAAAGTTAATTTCAGGCCGCAGGCAGGCAGCTGCGCAGACACAGAAAAAACGACCCGGGGTTGATTTGCTAATGGAACAAGAGAAATCCAGCAATGCCTGTTTGTAAATATGCTTCAACAGTTATATAATGAGTATCATATTTATTTGAGGCTTTGTGTTATGAATGATAGTGACAAGTTATACAATATATTGAGGCAAAGGGGCTGCAGGCTAACCTCCCAGACCAAGACTATACTCGATGTTTTTATAGCCAATAAGGACAGGATGCTGTCCGTTGCAGACGTCGGCAGCTTGCTGCCTGAAAAACTGAAGATAGACAATGCAACGATATACCGGAACATACAGAAGTTCCTAGATCACGGTATAGTTGAATCTATGAACGATGAACATGGTATAAACCGTTTTGTGCTGTTTGAGCGGGAACACCACCACTGCCTTATCTGTACGCAGTGCGGTAGCATCGTACGTTTCCCGTGCTCTAACCACTACTGGGAAAAGTATTCGAAGAAGAACGGGTTTGCAGAAACACATCACAAGCTGGAAGTCTACGGCAGGTGTGAAAAGTGCGCCAAGAAATAATATGTAGATTTTCACAATGCTTGACAAAAAGCGTTTTAGTATGATAACCTCCTTATTGCAAGGCGATTGCAATAAGGAGGTTTCTTTTATATGAAAAGATTATTGCTGATCGTTATATCATTAGTGTTAATAATGTCTTTCAGCGGATGTCAAACACAGAGCAGTGAAAGCAGCAGCAGTGCGCAGATAACAGTGGCTGTGGGCATCGTTCCGCAGGAGGCTTTTGTTGAAGCAGTTGCAGCAGATCTGGTCAGCATCGTGACTATGATACCTCCGGGATACAGCCCGGCAAACTTCTCGCCGACGGCAGCGCAGATGCAGGCGCTTTCCGATGCGGCAGTTTACTTCACGCTGCAGATGCCGGCAGAGCAGTCAAACATACTCCCAAAGGTGAAAGACTTTAACAGTGATATAGAAATAGTAGATCTGCGGGCGGCTGCGGCAGAGCAGTATCCGCTGCTCAGTGCAGACGAGCATGAAGCACAGGAAAACGCAAGCTCTACAGACCCGCACTTGTGGCTGTCGCCAAAGCGTGCTATCGTAATGGTACAGACCATTGCGGATGAGCTTTCGAAGATAGACAGTGCGAATGAGCAGACGTATCAGAAAAACGCAGCAGATTATATCGCTGAGCTAGAGGCTCTTGATGCACAAATAACACAGAAGCTTTCAGGCCTACGGCAAAAAGACTTTCTTATCTATCATGGCTCGTACGGATATTTTGCGGACGACTATGGTTTAAAGATGGTGGCTATAGAGATAGCCGGAAAACAGGCGACCTCGGCAGAGCTTCAGGATGTAATAAGTTTCGCACTTGAAAATGACATAAGGACGGTTTTTTATCAGGACGAGTTTGATGATAACCAGGCCCAGACGGTTGCACAGGAGATAGGCGGAACGGTAGCAAAGGTGTCACCGCTTTCAAAAGATTATATAAAGGGGCTTAGTGATTTTACCGATGCGCTTATAGCGCAGGACGGATGATAATGAAAAGCAACGCTTTGGTAGAATTCAATAACGTAAGGTTTTGTTATGGAGAAGTTTGTGCCGTTGACGGTGTAAGCTTCTCTTTAGCTGTAAACGAAATAACAGTGCTTGTCGGGCCGAACGGCGGAGGCAAAAGCACCCTGCTGAAATTGCTGACGGGTCTGCTAAAGCCCGAAGACGGAAACATTAGCTTTTATAACGGTACGGAGATCGGGTATGTGTCTCAGAACCCTTCGTTCGATATGACGTTTCCTCTGACTGTAGAGGAGCTTGTACTTCAGGGAACTCTGCCAAAAGCGGTAAAGCCATTTGCAAAGTATTCGCAGGATCAGAAAAAAAGGGCAGCTGACGCAGTTATGCGTGCAGGCATGAAAGGATTTGAGAACAGGAGTATAGGTCAGCTCTCGGCAGGGCAGCTAAAGCGTGCGGTGATAGCTCGGGCAATTGCTTCGGATGCAAGCCTGATTGCACTTGACGAGCCTGATGCGAGCCTGGATATCGATGCAGCCAAAGAGCTTTATGCTATACTGGGTACGCTGAAAAAAAATAAAACAGTTATCATCGCCAGCCATAATATCAATGCAGTGACAGAGATAGCTGATAAAGCTGTTTATGTGAACAAGGCCGCACGTGAGTTTGACAGGCCGGAAGAACTAAAGCAACTGCTGAAAGGAGGCATACTGCTGTGATAGAAGCGATATTTAGCTATACGTTCATGCGAAACGCCGTTTTTGCGGCGATGCTTGCAAGCATAGTGACAGGCATAATCGGCACAGTTGCTATAGAGAAAAAGCTCGTAAGCATGTCAGGCGGTATAGCCCATGCATCGTTCGGCGGAATTGGCCTTGGATATCTTCTTGGTTTTGAACCGATATGGGGAGGGCTGATTTTTGCAATTGCCGCATCAGCGACTATTGGCAGGCTGCCAAAAGACACTAAACTTAAAGCAGACACCATGATAGGAATACTGTGGTCTTTCGGTATGGCTCTTGGCATACTGTTCATATCATTAGCGCCCGGATACATGCCCGACATGACGAGCTATCTGTTCGGAGATATACTTTCCGTTTCAACAGGCTCGATAATTTATATGGCGGCATTCAGCGCCGCAGTGGTCATACTGTTCCTTATGCTCTACAATCATTTGGTGCTGTATATGTTTGATGAGGAATATGCTGCGGCAAGGGGGATAAACGTAAAGGTCCTTGAATGGGTAGTATATATTATGATACCTGTAGGCATAATTGTTCTTGTCAAAGTGGTCGGCATCATACTTACAATTGCGCTAATGACGATACCCGTTTCTATTGCCAAGCTGTTTTTTAAAACGGTGGGCAAAGTCGTTGTTTCTTCCATGCTGATAAGCTTAGTGTTTTGTATTATAGGTTTGGCAGTTGCTTATTACGCTAACATACCTTCCGGCGTATGCATAGTTATAATCAGCGCTTTTGTATATCTTGTGCTGATGTTCACAAAAGGCAGGCTGCAACGCAGTCTGCATAAAAAAAGAGCACATAAAAAGGTACAATAAAAAAAGCTATCGTTCAAGCAGAAACTTTTACATCATAAGTTGAAAAATTCTGCTGCGTTTTTATATAGTATTTTTTCATTTTCTTCATCCGATAAGCCAAGAGACAAAAAGAGCTCAAGTTCCTGCTCCGGCAGCCACATCGGATAGTCCGTGCCGAACATCACTCTATCTGTGCCGTGCGACCGGATAATGCGAACGGCGTCTTGTTTGCTTAAAAATGCAAGAGAGCTTGAAGTATCAAACCATACATTTTTGCCGGAAAGGTGCTCTATAGACTCGTCCCACATTGTGTATCCACCAAGATGAGAGGCTATTACTTTCAGATTCGGGAAAAGTTTAAGTATTTTTGCCAGGCGGTCCGGCGAAGAGGATGTAACGTTTTCATCTCCCAGATGGATGAGAACAGGAAGACTCCCTTGCGCTCTTTCATAAACCGGGAGCAGCGCTTCATCATCTATGTTGAAGTTCTGAAATTCTGGATGGAGCTTTAGACCTTGCAGACCAAGAGATATGATTCGTTCTATCTCTGTTTCAATATATTTCATTTTGGGATGGACGGTGCCAAACCCGATAAGCTTATTGTCGTTCTTTTGCAGGTCAGCTATAAAGTCGTTTATTGACTCCGTCTGATCTGGCTTGGTCGCGACATTATTGATAACGTACTTGACGGTGTTGATTTTTTCTCCTACTGTGATAAGCGTTTCTACCGAGCCGTCGCATCTCATCGGAAGGGAATAGTAGCTGCCAATATTCTTTACCGCACGCTTCATTACCGATTTCGGGAAAACATGCGCATGTACATCAATGACTTTTATGTCGTTCATATAAAGGATTCCTTTAGCTGGTTTTCTAAGCAGTGATTATATCATAAGAAACTAATTGAGAAAAGAAGCAAAAAGACATTTGCAGGAAAAGAAAAAGAGCAACTAGGAAGGAAATATTAAAAACCGCAGATTATTTTCTGCGGTTTTGGCACACCCGGCGCGATTCGAACGCGCGACCTTCCGCTTAGGAGGCGGACGCTCTATCCTACTGAGCTACGGGTGCATATGCAAACGCTATTTTATATTTTGAGAGAGGAAAAGTCAAGAGCTAATCATGTGTTTGCCGATTCCTGTACCATCATTGCTTTTTTATTTTTCTGTTTATCCGTATACATAAGACTGTCAACTTCGGTCATAAGCTGCTTTAAATTGACGTTGCTCTTGTTATAGAATTTTAAACCGAAACTCATAGCTATAATATAAGGCTTGACCTTTTTCTTGTTGAAAGCGCTGACTCTGGATTTTATTCTGTCACTTACATAGCTTGCTGCGTTGGGCCTTTGAGACTCAACAAGGATAAGGAATTCATCACCGCCGTAACGGCATACCATGTCTGTACGCTTTACCGAATCTTCAAGTATAGAAGCTACTATCATAAGGGCATCGTCGCCGGATTTGTGTCCGAAAGTGTCGTTGATGTTTTTAAAATCGTCAAGGTCTATCATTATCAGAGAAAAAGGTTCGTGCCGGCGCAGCTTCTGTTTTACACGTGTTTCAAGGGCGGCACGGGTGTTCAGCTTGGTTAGCGCGTCTTTTAGCATAGCGTCTTTTTCAAGCACAAGGAAGACCATAAACGTAGAGAACGAAAATGCTGGCCACAGGAGCCTGACGTTCGGCAGCCACAGTTCTAAAACGCTTGCTGCTATCGGGAAAAGCATAAACAGAAAAACAACCTTGACAAGCCTTGTGTTGATTCGCTTTTTGATACGCTGAGAGATATATAGAAGCGCCAGAAGCTCCAGATACATTATTATTGTTACTATGATTGTACCTGCCTGACGTGTCAGTACATTACCGTCGCTGACTGTGAACATAGCGCCTGTCAGCGGATTTATCGCTACCATGACTACGCTTAAAAAGAAAGGGGCAAGATATACGAAGGCGTGTTTTTTAGTATTGTCAAAGTTGTTGAACAGCCGGTAGTCAACGTATGAAAGCCATGCTGCTATGGGAAGGTATGAGAACATTAAAAGAAGTGACTGCGCCCACTTATTAAGTGAGACTGCCCAAGGTTCGTCTATACCGTCCGGAATGCTGGCAACTGCAGCAAGTGCAGAGTTTATCAGCAGAGATATTATAATAGCTATGAAGATTTTCTTTGAAGGTGATTTCGAAGGAGCGTTCATAACAAAATAGACCAGCAGAAAAACCAGTATTATGAATGAAAATATGTAGATATCTGCCTTGATAAGATAATCCATAAAAAATCTCCGGAATCAGATAATCAATGATATCATAATTTTACCAGTCATACAAGATTACAGGGTCTGCTAAATCGTTAGTTTCTTATACCTTGCAGAGGCGTGGGTATCCTGCCGCCACGGTTTATCAGCCTTTCGCAGCCGGACTGTCCTGCGTCCATGACCACAGCGCTGCCAAGAAGCCCGCCGTATTCAAAAACGTCCCCCACTTTTCCGCCTGGAACAGGGATTATTCGAACGGCAGTCGTCTTATTGTTTATCATGCCTATAGCCGCTTCGTCTGCTATAATTGCAGATATAACGTTGGCAGGAGTTTCGCCCGGAACCGCTACCATATCGAGACCCACAGAGCATACACAGATCATCGCTTCAAGTTTATCAAGTCCCAACGCGCCTTTTTTGACCGCTTCTATCATGCCTTCGTCTTCGCTGACAGGTATAAAAGCGCCTGAAAGTCCGCCGACATGCGAAGACGCCATAGCGCCTCCTTTTTTGACTGCGTCGTTCAGCAGAGCAAGCGCTGCCGTCGTGCCGTGCATACCGCATACGTCCACGCCGATCTCTTCAAGTATGCGAGCCACGCTGTCTCCTATTGCCGGAGTAGGAGCAAGTGAAAGGTCTACTATACCAAAGTCTACGCCCAGGCGCTGCGAAGCCTGCTTTGCAACAAGCTGGCCTACACGCGTGACACGAAAAGCTGTTTTTTTGATAGTTTCTGCAACCACATCGAAGGGCGCTCCCTTAACTTTTTCGAGAGCGGATTTGACAACGCCCGGGCCGGAAACACCAACGTTTATTGCACAGTCCGGTTCGCCCGCTCCGCAGAAAGCGCCCGCCATGAATGGGTTGTCTTCTACTGCGTTTGCAAAGACGACCAGCTTTGCACAACCAAGGCCGCCGTTATTTTCTGAGCGCTGTGCGGTTTGTTTTATGATATGCCCCATTTTTGCAACTACGTCCATGTTTATGCCTGTGCGTGTTCCGCCGACGTTTACGAAAGCGCAGACACGCTGTGTGCTGCTGAGTGCATCGGGAAGCGAGTCTATAAGCACAGTGTCGCTTTTTGTCTCGCCCTTCTGGACGAGTGCGCCAAAGCCGCCTATAAAATTCACACCGGTGTCCGCTGCCGCTTCATCCAGAGCAGCCGCAAAGCATGAATAGTCTGAAAGTCCGCTGCTTGCAGCAATCTGGCTTATAGGAGTAACGGATATACGCTTGTTGACTATAGGCACTCCGAACTCACGCGCAATGTCCTCGCCCACGCTGACGAGGTTCTTTGCCTTTGTCGTTATCTTAGTTTTTATATTGTCGCAGCAGACTTTAGCGTCAGACGATATACAATCGTTTAAGTTTATACCCATTGTTATCGTGCGCACATCAAGGTGCTGGCTGCTTATCATTTTAATGGTGTCGAGTACTTCGTTTTTGCTTATCATTTTTTCTCCTTCTAGGGCGTTATCTTTGCCCAGTGTATATCCGTTCTGTGTGTGTCCGGGCCTGAATAATAGTATGCCATCAGTGAGCCGTCACTTAGTTTAGCAAGATAGGGATGTCCAACGTTGAAAGCCCCCATCTGTGCCCATGCATCGTTCATATCAAGTCCTGCAGAGCTTTCAAGTTTCTTTTGCGATCCGTAGACTGTAAGCTCGTCCAGCCAAGTCCAGCCTCCGTCTTCGCTGACTGCAATCTTGATTACTGGCGAAGTATCACGGTTGATGTATATACAGCACATCTTGCCGTTATCAAGGCTTACAGTATTGCCCGGCTGGCCGCTAAGGCCGGTATCAAAAACCTTGCTGAATGTTTTGCCGCCGTCCAAACTTGTTGCAGCATGTATGTTAATATACTGCGCTTTTTTGCGGTCGTAGCTCCAAAAGAGGTCGAAGAGGCTGCCGTTTTCAAGACAGGAAAGCCGCTGGTCCCAATAGTAAACATCAGGGTCTTGTGTTATTTTTACTTCATCTGTCCACGTTTTGCCGCCGTTTTTAGAGAAGACTGCTGCAGAGCTGTGCACCCAGGGTGTTTCATCCCTGTAGCGTTTGTTAACTTCGAACTGAATGGCGATGCTCCCGTCTTTGAGAAGACAAGGCGGTCCGGTTAGCGGAAGAGGAACGTCCCCGAACAGCTCTGACTCAAAGCGTACCGGCTGCGAAAAAGACTGTGCATTGTCCTTTGACAGAGCATACATTATATAAGTGTCTTTTATTCCTTCTGTTTCTTCGTTATAATATTCAAGCTCATCACAGCTTGCGTCCACTGCGTTGAACACAGCAAGGACATTGCCGCCCTCCAGCCCAAGGTAATAAAGCGTTCGTATGGTTGTAGGCCTGCCTTCCACAATAGGCGGCTCGAACATCTTTACAGGCGGTGCAAAAGCTTTTTCACCGTCGCCGGAGATGCATGTATAGCCGCATTCACCGGTGTTATACGGAACCTTTTTTGGCGAACCTTTGAAAGAAACAAGCAAACTTCCGTCTTCAAGCTCGCACAATCCTGGAAAGGTGCAGCTGCTTATGTTTTTGTTTTGTGAACCATCGTATACTGTTCCGCTTTTTGTTATTTTCATTGATGCTCCTTTGCGGATATGCTAATAGCTGTAGAAAGAGCTTATATAATAGACCGAAACAAAGTATTCGGCAGGGCTCTGACTGGTATCGTCTACTTCCACCTTTAACTCTACGTCGATATCGGCATATGAGAACCAGGCAAAATAGCTTGCCTGTCCGCTGTTTACGTAGTCTTCTATATTTTCGTTATCTAAAAGGATGATAGTATTGAAGATACTGTCATAATAATCGGCGAGGCTTGGCTCTCCGTAAAGCTTCGTCAATGTAGCTGTCATTTTTGTGATGGTATCATCCAAACTAAGGTCGGTGGTCATATGATAGCTGCCGCAATAAAGCTGTCCGCTGTCGTTAAACCAATATACCGGTGTCATCTCATAGTTATAGTAAAGGGTAGACGAATAGTTTAATGAGTCTGAATATTCTGCAAGAAGAGTTAGTTTTTCTGTGCTAATGATATCACTTCTGGAAGAGCCGTAGGGTATGCCCCGGAATGTATCGGTCTCGAAATATTTTCTGATCCCCGACTCTAACTGATCATAGCTTTGTTCTTTAAGCTCGTCAAGCAGCTCCAGTCTGTCGTCTATTTCGTCCATTTTTTCATCGCTGACATGATATGAACAGGCGGAGGCTGACACCATTAGCATTATGCAAAAAAATGCTGCCGCAGCCTTCTTGATAATATACATAAGCAGCCTCATTTCATTAAAGATTTGTCTTTAAAAAGATATAATGATTATAAACCACGCAGCACGCGGTTTGCAAATAATATATTGAAGACGCAGCACACAGCCAAAAAACACGATATTAAGAAAATGTTAAGAAATGTAAACGGTCGTTTATGATACAGCGAAGGAGTTTATAAGTAAAATATAACCAAACAAAAGGAGGCGGCGATATGAAAAAACTTATCGGAATAGGAATGATATTGTTTGTGCTTGCTCTCTACTTTTTTGTGAGCACGACTCCATTTTAGACTATATTGAAAGACATTTTACATGCTTTAAAATGTATGCTTTAACTATGCAAAAAAACTTATAAAAATGCTTAAAAACCGTTTGACATCTAAGGTGTTAAAGCATATAATATTCTTCGGAACAAAGCTTAGCGTTGTAGAAAAACAAGCATGGGGGAAAGCTAATTGGCTTTTGTCAAACACCCCTAGCAGGGTTTTACATATTTTATAGAAGGTACTGGTGCTCAGAGGGTGGGTGCCAGTGCTTTTTTTATATTCAAAAAAACCAAACCAGCAAATACAACAGCAGTACAAAGAGTAAACAGACAACGTCAGAGTGTCGCATGGAGTGAGATTGATGCAGGCAACTGCGCAGAAACAGCTCTGCAGATTAAACCAACAGTAACAGTGAGAAGAGTAAACAGGCAAAGCCTGTGGAAAATATTGATAGGTGTGTTATAATGATATAGACTTTCAAAACGAGGTAGCACAGATGCCAAAGTATAACAACCTATATGAGATACACAAAGAAGTGATGCAGTGCGAAAAATGTTCTTTGCACAAAACGAGAAAGAATATAGTCTTCGGCGAAGGCAGCGTTAGGGCAAAGATAATGCTTATAGGCGAAGGCCCGGGCAGGGACGAGGACGAAATGGGCAGGCCGTTCGTCGGCAAAGCCGGAAAACTGCTCGACAAAATGCTGGCGTCTATAGACCTTGGACGTGACGATGTCTACATTGCGAACATACTGAAGTGCAGACCTCCGGGTAACAGGGACCCACGGCCGGAAGAAGCACAGGAATGTATAGGATATCTGCGGGCACAGACTGCAATGATCCGCCCGAAAATAATAGTATGCCTGGGAAGGATATCTGCGGGATATATACTTGGACAAAACATAAGGATAACCAAAGACAGGGGAATCTGGCACGAGGTGAAAGGCTTTCATATCCTGCCGACATACCACCCTGCGGCACTCCTTCGAAACGAAGACTGGAAGAAGGATTCTTACGCCGATCTTTTGTCTATTAAAGCAAAACTGGACGATCTTTTCTGACAGGAGAATTACAAAAACTTTTTAAAAACCGTATCAATTTTGCATAAAAACACACCGTTTTTGCAAAATAAATTTGACAACCATACTCTTTTTGCATAAAAACCGACAATTTCCAATTTTTTTTGAAAATAAGACTTTTTATCGCCCTATTGTTATTGACACACTAATTTCATTGTGGTAGGCTCTGCCACAGAAGAGCAAAAGCACCGCTGAAAAATGGATCCATACATCAGCAGAACCCTTAACGCTTACACACTATTTCAGGAGGCAGATCATGTCTATCAAAGATGTAAAAGCAATCGACGTACACGCACATTTCGGAAAGTATATAACACCGGTCTCTCCTATCATCAACAAACTTTGCAGCGCAGATATAGACTATATTCTGAAGTGTCAGCAGCAGGCAAATGTGGCATACACTATAGTATCGCCTATGGAGGCATTTGAGATGCCAGCGAAAAACTGTGACCCAGTCAAGGCAAACGACGACGCTTCAAGAGTTGCAGATGAGAATGAAAGAGTATTTCAATGGGTGGTGGTCCATCCGGATTTTGAAGAAACGTTCCGCCAGGCGGAAAGACGCCTTGGCGAACCAAAGTGCCTTGGCATAAAGATACACCCGGAGATGCACGAATATCACATCAAGCAGCACGGCAAAAGGCTTATCGAATTTGCAGCGAAACACAGCGCTGTTGTTATGACTCATTCCGGACAGGAGCGAAGCAAACCGGAAGATTTTCTGGAGTTTACAGACGAGTGCCCGGAAATGACGCTCATTGTCGCTCATCTTGGCTGCAGATATGATGAAGACCCGTTTCATCAGGTGTACGCCGTAGAGCAAAGCAAGCACGGCAACGTATACCTTGACACATCAAGCTCTAATAACGTTACACCAAGGCTGCTCGAAACGGCCGTGAATATGATAGGTACAGACAGGATGCTGTATGGTTCGGATGTAGCGTGCTATTTCAGCCCGATGCAGAGGGCAAGGGTAGACAGCGCTTTCATCAGCGACGAAGACAAGAAAAAGATACTGTATAAAAATGCTATGAAGCTGTTTCCGAAAATACCATACAAAGAAGAGGAGAATTAGAAAATGGAAAAAAGATATCCGCTGACTATGATGTGCGCTGCGTGTATACCGTGGATGGACGATTTTGATTTCGATGAAGCAAAGTTCAGAGTACACGTAAAAGACCTCGTTGAAGGGGGCGCAAAGAGCATATATATAATGGGCACGGCAGGTGAAGGGTATGCCCTTGATACAGACACATTCACAAGAGTAGTTGAAGCTTTCCTTGACGTATGCAAAGACGGCGAAGACGTCATGCCGATGGTCGGGCTGATAAGCACGTCTGCTAAAGAGATAATTCACAGGATAGACATTGCGCAGAGCCTCGGATGCAGGGATTTTCAGATCGCACTGCCGTGCTGGGGTGCGCTGTCTGATGATGAGGTAGTTGAATACTTCAAAATGGTATGCGGCAGGTTCCCGGACTGCAGGTTTATACACTATAACAACGGTCCACGCTCTAAAAAGCTGGTGACTGCCGATTTATATGTCAAACTTGCGCAGCTTGTGCCAAACCTTGTGGCAGCAAAATATTCGACGCAGAACATGGCAGAGATATATGCGCTTGCCAATGCGCAGTGTCCGATAACGTTCTATCTTGTGGACGGAGGATATACTTTCGGTGCAATGGTTGGAAAGTTCGGGTTCTTAAACTCGTTCTATTCAATAAACATGAAGCTTGCATGGGAGTATTTTGAAGCCGGGCAGAACGGTGATTATGAAACGCTGCTACGCGGCGACGCTTTCTACAGGGAGGCAAGCGGATGCTTCTCGTTCATAGGACGGCCGCTCATAGACTCTGCCTACGATAAATCTATAGAAAGAGTGGCAGACCCTGATTTTGATAATAAGCTTCATCCGCCGTATATGGGCCTTACAGAAGAGGAATTTGACAGGGTGAACAAAACGATGAGGCAGGTCATCGAAAAATATAAGTAGCTTTTTGCACATAAAGCATATTACGTGAAATACGTGATGTGCTTTTTCTTTGTCCAAAAAAGAGCCTTTCTTTTGTGCAAATACAAAAAATGGTGGTATAATATAAGTGTACAAAGCATTGAATTATGAAAGAAGGTCGAATATATGAAAATGCCCGTTTTGTTCGTCGGGCACGGCTCGCCGATGAACGCAATCGAAAACAATGAATACACCAAAGAATGGGAAGCTCTCGGGGAAAAGCTGCCAAGGCCGGAAGCTATCCTGAGCGTTTCGGCGCACTGGTTTACCAAAGGAACGCGAGTTTCTGACGAAGAGCAGCCGGAAACTATTTATGATATGTACGGATTCCCGCAGCCGCTGTATGAAATCGTATACGCAGCAAAAGGCTCGCCGGAGTTTGCGCACAAAGCAAAAGAGCTGATCGGAAGCAGTGTGAGCATAGACAATTCGTGGGGACTCGACCACGGGACGTGGTCCGTACTTCACAGGATGTATCCAAAAGCGGATATCCCTGTGTTCCAGCTTAGCGTGGACAGGGACGCCTCACCGCAGCAGCATTTTGATATGGGAAGCAGGTTAAAGAGCCTTCGCAGCGAGGGTGTACTGATATTCGGCAGTGGGAACATAGTGCACAACCTCTCCAGGCTGGACTGGAATTCTGAGAGAGGATATGACTGGGCAGAGGAGTTTGACGGTTATATAAAAAGAAACATCGTAGACAAAGATTTTGTTGGTGTTATAAACTATGAAAATGCAGGGAAACCGGCAGCACTGGCATTCAATACGCTAGACCACTATGCGCCGCTTTTATATGTCCTAGGCGCTTCTGAACAAGTGGACGAAGTCAGTGTTTTCAACGATTCGTGTGTTATGGGTGCTATCTCTATGACGAGTTATCTGTTTGAATAGGACGCAATACCAATTAGGGGGTGGATTGCATGAATAAAAGAAAGATTGAAAAAATAGTGCATGGAAACAGCACATCGGACGGAGCCGGCGTCAAGCTGACTCGTGTGCTTGCAAACAGGACGGTGGAAGATTTTGATCCGTTTTTGATGCTCGATTTCTTTGACTCATACGACCCTGCGGACTATATTGCGGGCTTTCCGATGCATCCGCACAGGGGGATAGAGACTATTACCTACCTTATTCACGGTAAGATAGAGCACGAAGACAGCCTTGGAAACAAAGGTGTGATAAACTCTGGTGAAAGCCAGTGGATGACAGCAGGAGAAGGGATACTGCATCAGGAGATGCCAAAGAAATCTGAACATATGCTGGGATTCCAGCTGTGGCTAAATTTGCCAAGAAAAGAAAAGATGACGGCGCCGAAATATCTCGGCATAACGCCGGACATGATTGCAGAAGTAAAGCTGGAAGACGCGCTGGTGCGTGTGCTTTCAGGGGAGTTTGAGGGCAAAAGGGGAGTAGTGCCGCACCACATACAGGCGTCTATATATGACGTTGAGCTGATTGCGGGCAGCAGTATAGAGATCCCGACGAAGCCGGATGAGAACGTCTTTGTGTTCCTTATTGAAGGAGATGCGGTAATTGAAGGGCGGCGTGTACCAAAAGCTTCGGCAGTGCTGTTTGGTGACGGAGACAGCATAGAAATAACCGCTGCAGACGAAGAAGACCTTCGGTTTGCTTTTTTCTCCGGAAAAGCGCTGCATGAACCTGTTGCCTGGGGAGGCCCTATAGTCATGAACACACAGCAAGAGCTCTCAATTGCTTTTGATGAGCTAAGAGCAGGCACTTTTATAAAGCACGATTAAATTACTACATAAGGGGAATAAGATTGGACAAGATAAGGATCACAGCTATAGTAGGGTCACTCAGGAAAGAATCTTACAACAGACAGCTTGCGCTGGCGGCTAAAGAAGCGGTAGGAGAAGCTGCGGACTTTGAGATAATGGAATATACGGATGTTCCGCTGCTAAGTCAGGACATGGAGTATCCTCCGCCGGAGTCTGTGCGGCGTGTACGGAACATCGTAGCAGAATCTGACGGCATATGGTTTTTCACGCCGGAATATAATCATTCGCTGCCCGGGGTGCTAAAGAATCTTATCGACTGGCTTTCCCGGCCGGATGGAGAGGAAGGGCGAAGAGTGCTCTCTAAAAAACCGGCTGCGTTTTCGGGGATAACACCCGGGTCTTTCGGAACGTCAATGGCGCAGGAAAACATTATACCCCTTCTTAGCCTGCTCAACGTGAAGCTGATGAACTACCCCAGGCTGACGATTCCGCATGCCAAGGAACAGACTGACGAAGACGGCAGGCTGAAGCTTACGGTGAGCGCATCGGAGCTTGAAAAACAGGCAAGGGCGTTTATAAGGTTCATTGAAAAAAACAAATAGTAATATGATGAAGAGAACGGCTAAAGTATTCTCTTTTGTTGTGCGTGATTATTAACTAAGTAACTTTTTAGTGAAAATCTTCGTTTCTCTTATGACTTCCACTGTTTGAAAATATATGATGTAAGCTAAAAGACGTGCGATGGACATTCTTCAGCAATTGAGCTTCGAGTATTCGCGCAGCCATATTCTTACTTTGTATTCTGGCAGATAGCAGTCTATGCGCAGGAGGATATCTTTGCTTTCCGGTGTGATAGTCAACCTCTGCTTAGTTGGTTTTAAGCTTGCCGATAAAAGGCTTGCACAAACCTGCTGTGTTGCCGGTTATATTTGTCCCGTCAGTATAAGAATCTCATAAAGCCTCCCATATAAAAAGACTGGATATAATATCCAGTCTTAATGATAACATATTTGCGTTTGTTTTAAAGGAAATAATTAACTCCGCTTTCGAATATATGCTGGTCTTTTTCGCCCGGTACGTTGATGAACGTGTTTGCAGTATAACGCTCTGAGTGAGCCATCTTGCCGAGCACCTTGCCGCACGGGCTCAGCAGCCCTTCAACTGCATAAAGCGAGCCGTTGGGATTTTCTTTGCCCATCGTCGGTATGCCGTTCTCGTCAACATACTGCATGGCTATCTGACCGTTTTCCAGCAGGCGTTTCGCTTCCTCTTCTGTAGCGGCAAACCTGCCTTCACCATGCGAAACCGCAACTGTGTGGATATCGCCTGGGTTTGTCATTGCAAGCCAAGGTGAAGCGTTGGATGAAATGCGTGTGCGCACCAGTGTGGATACATGCCTGCCTATGTTGTTGAACGTAAGCGTCGGGCTGTCATCTCGCATGTCGACTATTTCGCCGTACGGCACAAGGCCGACTTTTATCAGCGCCTGGAAGCCGTTGCATATGCCGAGAATGAGGCCGTCACGCTTCAATAGTCCGTGAACGGCTTTTTTGACTTTGGGGCCACGCAGTGCAGTTGCTATGAACTTGCCGCTGCCGTCCGGCTCATCACCTGCGGAGAATCCGCCGGGAAGCATGAGTATCTGGCTGTTATCAATAAGACGGGCAAATTCGTCCATGCTCTCGTCTATATCGCTGTGGTGTATGTTGCGCATTACATGTACGTCTACGCTTGCTCCTGCACGCAGGAATGCGTCTGCGGAGTCGTATTCGCAGTTTGTTCCCGCAAACACGGGGATGACTACGTTAGGCTTTGTCTTTTTGCCTGAGTATGTGTAAATGTTCTTTGCTGTATAAAGCTTGTTAGGTGCTGTTTCTTCTGTGCTGGAATACGCCGGGAAAACGCCGTCTAGAGCAGCTTCAAAACCGCTTTGCAGTTCTGTCAGTGAAATCGACTCATTGCCCATAGCTAGTGTATCGCCGCCCGTTTTGCCGATGACCTCGAAACCAAGCGTTAAGTCTGTACTCTCCAATATGATATCGCCGTATGCTTTGTTGCAGAGCTCATCCAGCGCATAGTCATTGAGAACTGCACCTATAGAGTTGCCGAGGCTCATCTTTGCAATTGCCGCAAGGGTGCCGCCGCGCTCGACTGCGTATGCGCAAAGTATCTTTTTGTCTTTGATTGCTTTGCTGACCAGAGTGTATTTTTGCTTTATATCTTCGAAGTCAGGCATGCCGTTGTTGTTTCTGCCAATACGCACACGGTATATAAGGCTGCCAGATTGCTTGAATTCCGGTGAAATCACTGTGCCCGAATCCTGCGTGCATATAGCGAAAGAGCAGAGTGTCGGCGGAACGTGGATATTCTCGAAAGTTCCGGACATGGAGTCTTTGCCGCCGATGGCAGCAGCACCCATGTTTTTCTGCGCCCACCACGCACCGAGGAGTGCGGATAACGGTTTGCCCCAGGACTGATCGCTGCTCATGCGTTCGAAGTATTCCTGGAACGTAAGCCATGCTCTGTCTGCATCGCCGCCGGCTGCTGTAAGCTTAGCCAGTGAGAGTATCACTGCATAGACTGAGCCGAGCAGAGGGTCCTTTTCACTCATGTAAGGATCGAAACCGTATGAGAAAAGCGTTGCCGTGCTGCATTCTCCTTCAGCGGCGACTTTTGCCGCCATAGCCTGTATCGGCGTTAGCTGGTTTTTTCCGCCTAGCGGCATAGTGACGCTGGATGCTCCGACAGTGGAGTCAAACATCTCTATAAGTCCCTTTTGTGAGCAGATATTGAGATCGCTCATCATTGTTTGCAGGCGCTGCCTGAAGCCGCCTTCAAAAGGTTCGCTGAAAATATCATCCTGCGGTGAGCAAACGTGTGCGTCGGCGTTTGCAACTGCTCCGTTGGTGTCAAGGAAACTGCGCTTTAGGCTGACTATCTCTTTGCCGCGCCATTTTAATATCATGCGTCCGTCGTCGGTTATGTCTGCAACTTTGTTTATGTGAAGGTTTTCCTTAGCCGCAAGAGCCATAGCTTTATCTGCGTCTTTGACGTCTACAACAATGGCCATTCTTTCCTGGCTTTCGGATATCGCAAGCTCTACGCCGGAAAGTCCTTCGTATTTCTTGCGTACATTATCAAGATTTATAGTCAAACTGTCGGACAGCTCACCTATTGCTACGCATACGCCGCCTGCGCCGAAATCGTTGCAGCGTTTTATAAGCGTTGAAAATTCAGGATTACGGAACAGCCTCTGGATTTTTCTTTCTTCCGGCGGGTTACCCTTCTGGACTTCCGCGCCGCAGGTGTCTATCGAGCTTACGTCATGTGCTTTGGATGAACCTGTCGCTCCGCCGCAGCCGTCACGCCCAGTCGCACCGCCGAGCAGGAGAACTACATCGCCTTCTTGCGGAACTTCACGGACGACGTTTTTGACGGGTGCACTGCCCACAACTGCGCCTATCTCCATACGTTTTGCTTTGTAGCCGGGGTGGTATATCTCGTTTACAAGCCCGGTGGCAAGGCCTATCTGATTGCCGTATGATGAATAGCCATGAGCGGCTTCTCGAGTTATCTTCCTCTGCGGTAGCTTGCCAGGCATGGTGTCTTCGATTTTTTCCCTCGGGTCTGCGCTTCCTGTTACACGCATCGCGTTGTATACGTATGAGCGCCCGGACAGCGGGTCTCGTATAGCTCCGCCGAGGCAGGTCGCCGCCCCGCCGAACGGTTCTATCTCCGTCGGGTGGTTGTGCGTCTCGTTCTTGAACATAATGAGGTAGTCTTCTTCTTTGCCGTCGACCACTACTTTCTGCTTTATTGAGCAGGCGTTTATCTCTTCGCTTTCGTCAAAGTCTGCCATCAAGCCTTTTTTCTTTGCTTCTTTGGCGTATATAGTGGCTATGTCCATAAGGTTGATGTCACGAGTCTGAGCTTTTTCGCCGTAAACGAACTCACGGGATTTTTTATATTCACCAAACAGCTCTTCGCAGAGCTTGTCGTCAAAAGTTATATCGTTCAGCTTTGTCAGGAATGTTGTATGACGGCAGTGATCCGACCAGTAGGTGTCTATTACACGTATCTCTGCCATGGACGGGTCTCTGTTTTCCTCGTTTTTGAAGTATTCCTGGACGAATTTCATGTCTGCGCTGCTCATCGCAAGACCATACTGCGATATGAATACGTCAAGCCCGTCGCTGTTAAGCTCACAGAAGCCGTCCATTATCTCGACGTCGTCCGGTTCGGGAAGGATATCCTCAAGAGTTTCTGGAATATCGTCGGCAGCCTGCCGTGAATCAACAGGATTGATAACGTAGTTTTTTATATCATGCAGATCTTGCTGCGTTATGCCGCCAAGTATATAAACGGTTGCACACTTTACAAGCGGACGCTCGTTTCTTGTGAGGAGCTCGGTGCACTGCGCTGCACTGTCGGCACGCTGGTCGTACTGCCCGGGAAGATATTCTATCGCAAAAGATAAATCGTCTTCGTTTTTCTTAAAATCGCCTATAGTCAAAGAATCGACAGCCGGTTCGGAAAAGACCGTTCCTGCTGCCGCTTCAAAATCCTCATCGGTTATGTTTTGTATGTCGTAGCGGCTTAATATCCGCACGAACTTTAAGTTCGTTTTTCCTAAATTAGTTCGAAAATCCGCACACGCTTTTTTTGCGGCTATATCAAACCCTTTTCTTTTTTCTACATATATTCGTCTTACTTTGGACATTAACCGGCTCCTATGGTTTGTTTTTTTTAGTATAACCGTTTTTATGTATGCGTGCAATCATTCTTTGCTCTAAAATTCACGAAATTTACGTTTTAACTCTTCCCAATTTGCCCAACTTTGTATATAATAATATAGTAGGTTTTAATATAAAACTATTGTGAGGATATAAGAATTGCTATATATTGGTAAAGATACGCTTGTGCCTAAAAAGGACATAATTATGATACTTGATTATAAAGAAGCACTGGCAAACGATGATACGAGCAAGTTTTTAAAGAAACTTTCTAGCGACGCCCACAGCTTCTATCTGGAAGAGACAGGTATAAAGTCCATTGTAATATCGAAATTCCTCGAGAAATATTTTTTATACTATTCGCCGATTTCTCCGGCGACATTGTTGAAACGCTCAAAAGCATAAAGTTTTATAAATTTATTTATTAGGAGTAGCTATGTCTAAAGACGAACAAAAAAACAATTACGGGGCCAACGAGATACAGGTCTTAGAGGGTCTTGAGCCTGTGCGCAAAAGGCCGGGAATGTATATCGGTTCCACCGACACAAGGGGGCTGCATCACCTCGTTTACGAGATAGTCGACAACTCTGTTGACGAAGCTATGAACGGGTATTGCGACAAGATCGAAGTATTTCTTGGCAAAGACGGAAGCGCCACGATAACGGACAACGGCAGGGGAATCCCTGTTGGCATGCATCCGAAGATGGGCAAGTCTTCGCTGGAGGTCGCGCTGACTGTGCTGCACGCAGGCGGCAAGTTCGGAGGGGAAGGATACAAAGTTTCGGGCGGACTGCACGGCGTTGGTGTTTCTGTAGTTAACGCTCTTTCAGAAAAGCTCATCGCAACGATAAAAACCGACGGCAAAGAGCATCAGATGAGTTTCAGCCGTGGCGATGCGACCAGCGAACTTGAGATAAAAGGTGAGACATCGGATACAGGCACGACTATAACATTCTGGCCGGATCCGGACATATTCGAGACGGTTGAGTTTGAATACGACGTGCTGCGTACAAGGCTGAGGGAGCTTGCTTTCCTTAACAAAGGCGTGCGGATAATACTCAAAGACGAGCGCAGCGGGCAGGAACACGACTACTGCTTCGAGGGCGGTATTGTTTCGTTTGTTGAATACCTCAACAAGAACAAGCATGTGCTGCATGAGTCACCCATATACTTTCAGTCAGAAAAAGACGGCTCTACGGTAGAGATCGCGATGCAGTACAGCGATGCATACAACGAAAACGTACATACATTTGCAAACAATATACCTACGCATGAAGGCGGCACACACCTTATGGGGTTCAAAGCCGGCCTTACACGTGTTATGAACGATTACGCAAAAAGGTTCAATATAGTAAAAGAAAGCGACGCAAACTTTTCCGGTGAGGACATAAGAGAAGGACTGACTGCTGTTATAAGCGTCAAGCTAAGAGAGCCGCAGTTTGAAGGGCAGACGAAAACAAAGCTTGGCAACAGCGAGATAAGAACCCTTGTCGACGGTGCTATATCTGATGAGCTCAAAGCTTTTCTGGAAGAGAACCCGTCAACGGCTAAGGATATACTTTCAAAATGCCTCACGGCAAAGCGTGCAAGGGAAGCTGCAAGGAAAGCAAGAGAGCTTACAAGAAGAAAGTCTGCGCTGGAGAGCGCGGCGCTTCCGGGCAAGCTTGCAGACTGCAGCGAAAAGGATGCAGACAAGTGTGAGATATTCATAGTTGAGGGAGACAGCGCCGGCGGCAGCGCAAAGCAGGGCAGGGACAGAAGGTTTCAGGCAATACTGCCGCTGAGGGGCAAGATATTAAACGTTGAAAAAACAAGACAGGAAAGAGCGCTTGCCAATACGGAGATAAGAGCGATGGCGACGGCGTTCGGAGCGGGAATCGGCGAAGAGTTCGACGTAGAGAAACTGCGTTATAACCGCATTATATGCATGACAGACGCTGACGTAGACGGAAGTCATATAAGGATACTGCTGCTGACGTTTTTCTACAGGTATATGAGAGAGCTTATCGACGCCGGGCATGTGTATATAGCACAGCCGCCGCTGTATAAGGTAAGCAAACAAAAGACAGAGAAATATCTTTACAGCGATGAAGCGCTTGATGAATACCTTGCGGAGATAGGAAAAGACGGTGTAAACATACAGCGCTATAAAGGGCTTGGCGAGATGAATGCGGAACAGCTTTGGGACACTACCATGGACCCGGACAACAGGATACTGCTGCAGGTCTCGCTCGATAACGCTATCGAAGCAGAAGAGATATTTACGATACTTATGGGTGATGCAGTTGAACCACGGCGTGAGTTCATAGAAGAAAACGCAAAGCTCGTAGTCAACCTTGACGTATAGGAGAATTATTTTGGAAGAGAAAATAAAAAGAATTGTACCGATAAATATCGAGAAAGAGATGAAGACATCGTTCATATCTTATGCAATGGCGGTCATCATCAACCGTGCGCTGCCGGATGTCCGTGACGGATTAAAGCCGGTCCACAGGCGCATACTCTATTCTATGAGTGAACTGGGGCTGACGCCCGACAAACCTTTCAGAAAATCTGCAAGGATAGTCGGTGACGTCTTGGGTAAGTACCATCCTCACGGCGACAGCGCTGTATACCTTTCCATGGTAAGGATGGCGCAGGATTTTTCAACACGGCATATGCTGGTGCAGGGGCACGGAAACTTCGGCAGTGTGGACGGAGACTCGCCTGCAGCAATGAGATATACGGAAGCAAGGCTCAGCAAAATTTCCATGGAGCTATTGCGTGACATAGAAAAAGACACTGTAGACTTTTACCCGAACTTTGACGAAACGCTGATGCAGCCTTCTGTGCTGCCGTCTAAATATCCTAACCTTCTGGTAAACGGAACGGGCGGTATAGCCGTTGGCATGGCGACCAACATTCCGCCGCACAACCTTGGAGAGACCATTGATGCTGCGGTCTGCCTGATAGATAATCCTGATGCCTCCGTGGGCGAACTGATGGAGCACATTAAAGGGCCGGACTTCCCGACTGCCGGTATCGTGATCGGCACCGGCGGAATAACCCAGGCGTATCATACCGGAAGAGGCAGGATAGTTGTGAGGGCACGGGCAGAGATAGACGAGTTTAAGGCCGGACGGCAGCGTATCATAGTATCCGAGCTTCCGTATCAGGTGAATAAAGCGTCGCTCATCGCCAAGATAGCCGACCTTGTCCAGGACAAGCACATTGAAGGAATATCCGATATACGTGACGAGAGTGACAAAAACGGAATGCGTATCGTCATAGAGCTTAAGCGCGACGTGAATGCCAACGTTATACTCAACAGGCTGTATAAACATACGCAGATGCAGGATACATTTGGCGTGATAATGCTGGCGCTGGTTGACGGCGAGCCAAAAGTTCTTAACTTAAAAGAGATGCTTTACCACTATATAGAGCATCAGAAAGACGTTATCGTCCGCAGAACAAGATATGAACTTGACAAAGCGGAAGCCAGAGCACATATACTCGAAGGGCTGATAATAGCGCTTGATAACATCGACGAAATAGTCGACATGATAAAAAAATCGCCCGATGCGCCTACAGCAAAGGCTTCTTTGATAGAGCGTTTTACACTTTCCGAGAAACAGGCGCAGGCGATACTCGACATGAGGCTGCAAAGACTGACTGGCCTAGAGCGTGAGAAGATCGTAAACGAGTATAACAATATTCTTGAGCGTATAGCATATCTTAAAAGCATACTTGAAACTCCGCAGATGGTCCTTGACATCATCAAAGAAGAGATGACGGAGATAAAGGAAAAATATGCGGACGAGCGCCGTACCGAGATAACCTATTCAGCGGAAGACATCGACCTTGACGAGCTAATACAGGAAGAGGAAATGGTCGTGACGCTGACTCACTTTGGATACATCAAACGATTAAAGTGTGATACTTACCGAACCCAGAGAAGAGGCGGCAGGGGAGTTACCGGTATGTCTACCCGTGAGGAGGACTTTGCCGAGCATGTTATGGTAACGAGCACTCATAATCATCTTTTGTTCTTTACAAACATGGGCAGGGTATTCCGCAGGAAGTGTTACGAGCTTCCCGAGACTTCGAGAACAGCAAAAGGCACAGCAATAGTAAACCTGCTGCAGCTTGATGCAGGCGAAAAGGTTTCGGCTGTGTTCCCGATATCAGAATTCAGCGACGAGAGCATGCTGGTGATTGCGACTAAGAATGGCTTTATAAAGAAAACGACTGTCGGAGCGTTTAAGAACATAAGGCAGACGGGGCTTATAGCCGTTGGCCTGCGTGAAGGCGACGAGCTTATCGGTGTACTGGAAACTTGCGGCGAAGATAAACTTATTGTCGGAACACAGCAGGGCATGTCTGTCATGTTTGATGAAAGCGACGTAAGAGACATGGGCCGCACAGCGATGGGAGTAAAATCCGTAACGCTGCGTGAAGGCGACTATGTGGTTGGTATAGATATAGTCAAACCGGACACAGATGTGCTTGTAATTTCGGACAACGGATACGGCAAACGTACTTCGATTGATGAATATAAGACACAGAAGCGCGGCGGAATAGGAATAAAAACGCTGCATATAACCGAGAAAACGGGTAATATGTGTTCGCTCGATATAGTGGACGGAACGGAAGATATAATAATGATCAACGATGCGGGAGTGATAATCCGCACCAGAGTAGGAGAGATATCGCAATACGGCAGAGATACTCAGGGAGTCAAGCTGATGAACCTTGGCGAAGACACCCGAGTAGCAAGTATTGCTATAGTTCCGCCGGAGGACGAGGAAGACAGCTGCGAATGCGCCCCGGAAGAGGATAAAATGCAGGAAACGGAAGAATAAAGCAGTTAAAAAGACGGACATTTTAAAAAAAAATATAAGCAGGGATAGCTAATTGTTGGTGGTTACTATTGCAATAACCTACCAGATGTTGTACAATGCCCCTAGTGTTCTTAAGGAGACTCTGGCTTGTGAGGGGCCGTAAAAGGGTCTGCGAGATTAGTATTCCTTGCTTGGTTATATGAAAAGTAGACTGGTACGTTTACAACGGCTTATGTAATGCCTGCATGTGCGGGCAGAGGGGGCATATTAGCAAAGGAATACACTGGTTTTGGAGGGGAGGCTCTTTCCGGCTTCCCCTGCTGTTTCCAGTCACGGTGAACTGATTTGAAACTTTTTAAGCATTTCATACTTATCAAAAAAAAACATCTGAAAATTGTGATACCCATACTGGCAGCGATAATAATTATTGTGGTTCTTGCTTTGACGACTTCCGGTGCAAGGGAGAGGTCTGAAAAACAGCAGGCCGTTGATGCAGTAAAAGACTCGGGAATGATAACCATCGGACTTAACGGCAATCTTGGAACGCTGTGCACATACAACAACCAGACAGGAGAGTATGAAGGTCTTGAGAAGGATGTTGTCGATATAGTGCTGGAGCGGCTTTTTGGTGATGATGATATAATAATAACGCTTGTTGATGTGAATTCGCAGACCAAGGATGCACTTATAACTAGCGGTGAGCTTGACATGGCTCTTGGCGCTTCTGTATATCAGGAGTCAAGCAGCATCGAATATTCGAAAGCGTTCTATGCTGATGCAGGCGGATTCCTCGTCTTGGAAGGTGGGATATCCAGCCAGGCGCAGCTTGAAGGGAAAACCGTCGGCTACGTTCAAGGGACGTATGCAGCACGGGAAAACAGCGAAGATGAAACAAAGCTGGAATTATATTTAAAATCTCAGGGAATCAGCGCTTCCGTCAAAAAATATGCTTCCTATCCTGAAGCCGTGGATGCACTTTCGAACGGACACATAGCGGCGCTGTGTGCAGGCGGTGAATACTTGAAATTGTTCGGTAAAAAAGGTATGCTTATTCTGCCTGAGAGGTTCATGCCGCATGAATACTGCATTGAAACACGAAAATCTCTGGCAACGTTCTGCAGCGCAGTAAGCGATGTGATACTTGAGATGAAGCAGGACGGGACTTTGGAAGCCTTGATAGATAAATGGGGCCTTATAGATTACTATGAACTGGTGGAGGAAAGCTGATGAACAGCGGACTAGTCAGAGTTGCGGCGGCCGTTCCCGAAACGGCAGTTGGCAACCTCGAAACAAATAAAAACAGAATCGTCAAAATGATGAAGGATGCTCATGAGAGAGGGGTAAGCATTGCTGCTTTTCCAGAGCTTAGCATAACTTCGTATACTCTGGGCGATCTTTTTCGTCAGCGTAATATTCTAGAGCAGGGTGAAAAAGTCCTTGGCGAGATGCTGGAGGAAACAAAGGATATATCAGTCCTTGGCATAGTAGGTATGCCGGTTCACGTTTCAGACAAGCTTTATAACTGTGCTGTTGTTTTCCAGTCGGGAAAACTGCTCGGCGTAATACCAAAAGCTTTTATACCAAACTACAGCGAATATTACGAACAGAGATGGTTTGCTTCCGGCATGGATATATCGGACAGCAGCGTTACACTTGCAGGGCAGCAGGCGCCGTTCGGTACAGACATCCTATTTGAATGCAGACAGATAAAAGAGCTTGTGCTGGGGGTAGAGCTTTGTGAAGACCTTTGGGTGCCGTTTCCGCCGCATGCATATCAGGCTATGTCGGGTGCGACGCTTTTCGTGAACATATCTGCAAGCAACGAACTTGCCGGCAAGGGAAACTTCCGCAGGGAGATGATACGCCAGCAGTCGTCAAGGTATATATGCGGTTTTGTATATGTATCTGCCGGGCCGGGAGAGTCTTCGACCGATACTGTTTTTGGCGGCCATTGCATACTTGCGGAAAACGGATATATACTTGCCGATTCACAGAGGTTCTCGTTTAAAGAACAGATGACTATTACGGAATTCGACCTGCACAGAATGTCTCACGACAGGATACTAAAGAACACCTTTATAACCTGGGGACCGCAGAAAACATACAGGCGTGTGGCTTTTGACGCAGAGCAGACTGTGCCGAAATTTCGCAGCATAGAAAGAACGCCGTTTGTTCCGGGCAGCAAAGCGGAGAGAGATGAGAGGTGTGAAGAGGTTTTCAATATACAGGTTACAGCGCTGGAAAGAAGAATAAGGCATACTAATATAAAACGCCTTGTTATAGGCGTGTCTGGCGGTCTGGATTCCGCACTTGCGCTTATGGTAGCCGTTGAAGCGGCAAAACGAGCGGGGCTGGGAAACGGAGCTGTGCTCGGTGTTGTAATGCCTGGTTTTGGAAGCACCGATGCTACTCAGGACCTTGCAAGACGGCTTACGGTTGCGACAGGAGCGGAACTCAAAGAGATAAGCATAGTAAGTGCAGCAAAAGCACACCTTGAAGATTTAGGACACGACGGGACGCCGGACATAACTTATGAGAACGCACAGGCAAGAGAGCGCACTCAGGTGCTCATGGACCTTTCCAACAAAGAGGGAGGCATAGTCGTGGGTACTGGAGACTTAAGCGAACTGGCGCTTGGGTTCTGTACATATGCAGGAGACCAGATATCTATGTACGGCGTCAATGCCGGAGTTGCTAAAACGCTTATAAAACAAATGGTGCTCTACGTTTCGCAAAGCAATGAGCAGCTTCATAAAATCGCTCAGGAGATAGTAGCAATACCGCCGTCGCCGGAGCTTCTGCCGCCCGGTCAAAACGAGCAGCGGCAGGATACGCAAAAGCAGATAGGTAAATATGATCTTAATGACTTTTTCATGTATTATGTGCTGAGGTTTGAAATGTCGCCGGAGAAGATACTGCTTCTTGCGCAGGCGGCCTACAGCGAGTATACAAAACAGCAGCTTTCGGGGCAGCTTAAAAAATTCTATAAACGGTTCTTTGCTTCGCAGTTCAAACGTTCTTGTATGCCGGACGGCCCGAAAGTGGGAAGCGTTTCGCTATCACCCAGGGGCGACTGGAGAATGCCTTCGGATGCTCAGGTAGACATGTGGATACAGAGCCTTGAAGATTGAGACTGAATAATTAAGATATTAAGAACATTGGTAAAAGAGCCGGTGTTCTTTTTTTTATATAAGCCCTTAAGCAAAAACAGTAAGCTTAAAAGAAGGAAAGAAAACGCCACAGAGGAAAATTCCCCGGGCGCCTTTGTTGTTAAGATCCAGTTGACTAAGCTGTTAGCTTGGATATTCTCCGCTTTTCTGAAGAGATGCTCTTCTTGCAAGCGCCGTTATACCCCCTGCAAGCAGAAGGGGCCAGTATAGCAAAGTCATGAAACTGTAGGGTGAAAAGAACATGCATATTAAACTAATCCCGCTCCCTATAATAAGAAGAACACCGCCTTTGAGATTACCATTATTTATTTGTGAAGACCCGATGAATCCGAGTATAAAAGAAACAAGACAGAAAACGGCAGAAACTGTAACCATACCATATGCGTAGTAATCGTAGTCATCAATGTAGAGTTCATCTAAAAGTTCTGCAACGCTGAGTATTGCAAGAATTGCAAATATAACAGCGCCGATTATTGCGGCGGTCAGCCCCATTGCGAATTCCGCCCTGTAAGGCTTTTGTTGTTTTGGTACATATACCGGGCCGGTGCGGGGAACAGCCATCGGCGGTGCAGGCATTTGCGGGTCTGTCGGCTGCGGAGGTACTGCCTGGCGCAGTGGGCTGCCGCATGAGAAGCAGAAAGAGGATGTGTCGTCATTTTTGGTTCCGCATTTTGAACAGTACATGTGGTGTCTCCTTTATAATTTAATATGATAAATCCAATTTGTATCAAGCTTGTGATGCAGTATAAAAAATGCTGCCTATTACATATTAGAACATTGCAGACCAATATTCAAGATATTTACAAACAAAAAAAGCCTGTTTTCACAGGCTTTTTTGATAAAAATCAATACATGCCGCTTTCGACTTTCTTCCTTCTTGCAAGCGCCATTATGCCTGCCGCAAGCAGAAGAGGCCAGAAGAATAAAGACAACCATCCGGATAATCCAAAGAACATTGCAATGAACCCAAGACCGCCGCCAACTATCAACGTTATTCCGCCTTTGCCGTCGCCTTTACCTACTTTTGAAGTTCCGACAAAACCCAGTATAAAGGCAACTAAAGCGAATATACTACCGACAATAGTTAGCGCAATAAGTGCACCGCCAAAACCGTAGCCATAGCCGTAATAACTTAGACCTGAGGTTGTTAGTCCCACAATAAGCATAATCAAAAACATAACGATGCCAACGATCGAACCGATAAGTCCCATGATGTACTCTGCTTTATACGGTTTTGCCAGTGTGACAGGCGCTGTTCCCGGTGCCGACATTGGCGGCGGTGGAGGAACAGTTCCCGGAGCTGCCATCGGGGGAGGTGCCATTTGCGGTGCTCCGGCCGGTGGTGCAGCCGGAGGAGCGGCCGGTGGCGGTGTCTGCTGTTGTGGCGCTGAAAGCGGGCTTCCGCACGATGAACAGAATTTAGCTGTGTCGTCGTTTGGTGTGCCGCAGTTAGAACATATCATATTATTTCTCCTTTTTCGATATTTTATACTTATATTTTACGCCATACAAAGGCTAAAAGCAACAAGCATAAGGAAAATACAGGAACGAATTTAGAGCAACAAAAAACCCGGCAATTTCGCCGGGTTTTTTATTGTTAAATGTTTATTCAGCCGGAGCTGCAGCAGCTTTTTTGTTTATTGCTCCGCCAACGATATAGAGTACCGGAAGAACAAAACCAATCAAGCTTGTTACTTGGAAATTCATGATCATGCTTACAAGAGTAAGGACACAAAGAATTATACCTGTAACGATAAAGAACATAGCTTTAGACGGATCTCCACTTTTCTTGATTCCCATGATGCCTATCACGAGTTCAGCAACACTGCTGACTAATAATAGTATAGCTGCGACCACAATCATTGTAGCAGATGTTCCTGCCAATGATGCGACTAGGCCTGCGCCCAATACTGCAATAATGGAAAGAACAGTAGCGATCGCTCCGAAAACAATGAATAATATGCTTACTACTTTCAACATTCCTTTTCCTGGTGCGTTCATAAAAAAATACCTCCATATAATTATTTAGTATAACAAATTCATATTATATCAGAGGTAATAAGGATTCAATATGCTGCGTTTAAAAATAATAAAATTGTAATGAAATGATAATAAAAGGAAGTAAAAAAATGCTATTATTAGAATTATTTTATATTATTTGCTTTAAAAATGAACATGCTATAGTAAAACTGGATAGGAGATTTTAATCGACTTTTGTATAATAGACATCAAGCAGTATATCAAGAGTCGCCTGCTCGTCGTGCAGCATGAAATACGTTCCGTTAATTTTCTTTCCTTCACCGGGTATAGCATATAGCTCGATAGCGTCAATGTCTGTCTTCATCAGCACTTTTGCAAGGTCGAGCATCTGAGTAGTGTCAAGGTCGGTATGAACATATTTTTTAAGGTCGTCATATAGGTTGGTGATTATACTCGGAGCATCCATATCTTTTATTTTTTTAGCAAGAGCAATCAAGAACTTTTGCTGACGGCGGTTTCGGTCAATGTCTCCGCTGGAAACATCGTGCCGGTCAGTAAGGTATAGTACGGCATTTTTATATTTAAGATTGACTGTCTGTCCTTTGGATCCGACACCTGGTATACCGACTTCCAATTTTATCGGAACTCCGCCGACAGATGATGCGACACGCGGTATACCGTCCATATCCATGCTGGCATAATGGAAAACAGGAATATCTAGTTTGAAGTCGAGCGGTTCTTCAAGCTTAATATTACGCTCAAGGAACATCTGGACGCATGCCATAGCGTTGGGATATGAGTATTTTTCGAGTCCTCCGCCGTATGAATAGGCGGTGTTTATCTTCCATTCAAGTACTTCGGTAATTTCACCTGTGTTTTCGTCAACTTTTTGAACAGTTGTACGTGTGTCCCGTGGGATCGAAATGAGAGTTGCGGTATTTTTTTCAACATCGATAGCACAGACAATGATAACATCGCTACGGTAACCCATCATGTTTATTCGTCTATAAGCATCAGTATCTATCCCAAGAAAAAGTATGTTGACTATATTTTCGTTTTTATCATACCACTCGCCGTTATAGAATATATCACCAGGCTGTGGTGTTATTGTTTGCCCGGGACTGGGAGAAGCAGCTAATGTTTGTGTAGGCTGAGGAGTTTTATTTTGGTCGTTTACAGAATCTACAACAAATAAAGAAGAGGCATCATCATTTTTAATGATACCCATTAGCAGTATAAAAAAGACAGCAGCGCCAGCAACAAGAAGGCCAAGTACGCCTAAAAGAATCTTGATTATCTTGCTGTTGCTGTTTTTAGATTTTTCTTCCGGTTTAAATTCCTGTAGATCCACGGTTGATACCTCTCGCTGTCAAGTGTTCCCTTATAAATGTGGCTTTTTAAAAAAGCGGGCGTTTAATAATTATCGTAATAATCTCCCCGTCTGTAGTCATATACTGTTCCGTTCGAATAAAGATCAACATTATCAAGAGCCATGCCTGTGCCTATCGCAACACATGATACTGCGTCGTCTGCTACATAGCACGGAATCCCGGTTTTTTCGCTCAGCAGTCTGTCAAGTCCGTAAAGCAGAGAACCGCCGCCTGTCATGCAGATGCCGTTTTCAGCGATATCGCTGGAAAGCTCCGGCGGGATCCTTTCCAGTACGCTGTGCAGTGCTTCCATAATAGAGTTGATAGGGTCTGAGAGAGCTTCTATCATCTCGTTTGAACTAAGAGTCACGGTCTTTGGAAGGCCGGATATAAGGTTTCGTCCGGAGACTTCCATATTTATCTGCTCTTTCCTCGGAAAAGCAGAACCAATGTTTATCTTTATTTCTTCGGCAGTTCGCTCGCCGATCAGCATGTTGTGTTTCTTTTTCATATAGCGCACGATAGATTCATCGAACCTGTCGCCTGCTACCTTAACAGAACCGGAGATAACTATTCCGCCAAGTGATATAACGGCTATATCCGTAGTACCGCCGCCAATATCTATGACCATGTTACCGTAAGGCGCAGTAATGTCGATACCAGCTCCTATCGCTGCCGCCATAGGCTCCTCAATAAGGCCGGTATGCCTGGCTCCCGCTTCTTCGGTAGCGTCTATAACGCTTCTTCTTTCAACTTCAGTTACGCCGGAAGGAACACAAACTATGACCCGCGGCTTGAAAAACAGCTTTCTTCCGATAACTTTTCGTAAAAAGTAGCGGAGCATGCGCTCTGTATCGTGAAAGTTGGATATGACACCGTTGCGTAGCGGTCTTACCGCTACGATATTGCCAGGCGTCCTTCCCAGCATGATACGTGCTTCTTCGCCTATTGCCAAAAGCTCACCGGTATTTCTGTTAACAGCTACTACGGACGGTTCCCGAAGTACTATTCCTTTTCCTTTTACATATACAAGGACACTTGCCGTGCCAAGATCGATACCAACATCGTTAAATTCGAACAATCCCATTCTAATTTTCCCCTAAAGTGTATTTCCACCACTAACATTGCGCACTTGAGCGCAGACTAACATATACTATAATACAAATACGTCAATATTTCAACCTACTTTATTCATAAGCAAATCTATAAGTTTCATTGTGTGTATTATATAAAAGCTATATAATGATTTTATATTTAAATGATTGGTAAAACAATACCAAATACAAAAAAATTCTATGAACAATTATGATAAAACAAAGAAAAACTGCTCTATCACCGTTAAATATTAGCAATTATTCCCACCTTCTTAAGTAAATAATAAATTGGGCTGTATGTGTTGTCCGAAACGATTATAAGCTGTATACTGTTCTGTGTTTGAAAAGCTTTTAAATCAACACTTGAAAATGTATCTATATAAATTGTATAGGTAAAAGAAAAATGACTATCCACCCGGCAAAACAAAATAATATCATGTATGAATTCTTAGGAGGAAAACTTATATGAAATGGGAGAAGGAAGGCTTTGAAGGCTTTTCAAAAGGAAAGTTTGGAAACGGAGGCCAGAATCTGTATGTTTCAAAAAAAGGGGTACTGCAGAGGATATATAATTATGATCTTAACGGCGATGGTTATTTTGATCTTCTGTTTGCAAACAGCCAGAGTATGAACGAACGCCCGGACCTTTATGTTTTCAACTCAGTGCTTAAAAACAGCGAATATTACGGTTTACCATCCGGTGGCTCTTATGATGCAGTACTAGCCGATATTACGGGCGACGGTTACGATGACTTGATAGTGGCGTGCCAGAACAACGGAACGCATACTGATATAACGGCATATATATATTTTGGCTGTGAAGAGGGTCTCAGTGAAAAATATCGTATGGAGCTGCCGGCGCCTAATGCGATAAGCGTCGCGGCGGGGGATTTTAGAGGAGTCGGTAAAAACGACGTTGCTTTTATATGCCATGACTATATAAGAGTGTTTCCGAATACTGAACTTGGTATAACTTCCACACAGTTTTATGATATAAAAATCGAAGCAACTTCTATTGCGGCAGCAGACCTTGACGACGACGGGTACTGCGATCTTTATATTAAGATGCGCAACGATTCGCTTTGCGTACTGTGGGGAAGCAGAAGCGGGCTTAGTGAAAAAGAAATGACTATGTTTGTTAAGGATGATGCGGTAAAGGTGCAGAGAAACACTTCAACGCAGGCAAGAGTGCCGGCCAGCCGTGAGTGGAGAGTAAGCACACATGAGGTTGCAGGAAAGAAGATGGCGTTTGGTGTGCAGCAAGACAATATAGTTTTCTGGACGTTTGCTGACAGAAGCGCGAAAAAAGAGCTTGAGCTTGCCTGTCCGGGCGCGGTAAGTATCGATATTGCAGATTTAGACGGTGATGGATATGATGACATAGCAGCGGCTGTGTGTACCGATAAGAATAAACAAGAGCAGTCGGTAGTATTCTGGGGTGCAGAGGATGGTTTGCGTGACAACAGAAAGACACTTTTTGAAACGCAGTCTGCACAGAGCATGCTTGTGGCAGACCTTGAAGGTAACGGAAAAAACCAGCTCGTTGTATGTCAGGGTGGCAACAGCGTGATGCTCTCAACGAGCTCTAAGATACTTGAATTCGGCAACGACAGAAGCTATGAACAGTTGTGCGAAATAGAGAGCGAAGATGCAATGAGAATAGTTGCCGGGAAGACAAAGGCGGGCAAAGCAAAGCAGCTAATAGTCATAAACCACGAAGGCGGACGGATGCGCGGCGATGAGGACATATACATATTCCTTGGCGGCGATGACGGATTTGACCCGCAGCGGTGTGTAGAGCTGCCCGGCTGGGCGGCAGTGCAGGGACTGATGTATGATTATAACGATGACGGATACGTTGATGTAGTAGTAACGAACTGTGCGGAAAATGCGCCACACCTGGACCCCGGCTCTTTTCTGTATCCCGGCGGACCGGAAGGACCGGACAGAAACAACAAAATAGTTATCCCGACCACAAGAGCGCATGGTACTTGTGTTGGAGACTTCAGACACAGCGGATATCTCGATATGGCTGCAGGCGGTTTTTCCAACAGAGAGATATTGATTTTCCGCTGCGGGGAGAACGGTTATGATACGCAGAATCCGCAAAGAATAGTTTTTGGTCCCGAAGCGGACAGCTACGAGCCTAAAAAACCTGCGTGCGAAGGAGATGCCTTCAGTGAGCTCTTTGCAGGCAACAACGAAACAGAGACGGAGTTTGGGCAGGCAAGATTTCTTTTTACAGCAGATTTCAACGGCGACGGATGGCTGGATATATTCGTGCCGCAGATAACCGGAAAACAGGCTTTTATACTTTGGGGCGGGCCGGAGGGTTTTTCTACGGAAAGGATGCAGCGGCTGGCGGCGGAAGGAGCATGCAACGCAAACGCAGCCGACCTTAACGGCAATGGATATCTTGACCTTGTCGTCTCGGGGCATATGGCAACGAAAAAGAACGAGACAAAAGAGTCTTACATAACTATATACTGGGGCGGTCCGGAAGGCTTCAAAGAATCACGAAAAACACAGCTTCCTGTATACTGTTCTAACGCAAACACTATAGCCGACTTTGACGGCGATGGCAACCTCGACATATATTCTTCTGCTTACAACTCCGGCCGGCACAGGGATATACTGTCTCAGCTGTACTTCGGGAGCGATGACGGCACGTTCAGCATAAAGAACCGCCAGGAGCTTTTTAACCATTCGGGCAGCGGATGCATTGCGGGCGATTTTAACGGAAACGGGTATACCGACCTTGCAATAGCATGCCATAAGAACCACGGTGATCATTACTCAACTTCGCTCATTTACTGGGGCGGTCCCAGCGGGCTTAGCCAGGACAACGTAACGAAGCTGCCTACCTTAGGGCCGCACGGTATGTGCAACGTAGACCCCGGCAACATAATGGACAGGGGGGATGAAGAGTATTACTATTCAGAAATCTATGAAGTGCCGGAAGATAAAACTGCGGCAATGGCACACTGGCAGGCGGAAAACGCACAAAAAACGTGGGTGTATATGCACGTTAGGCATGCGCAGACGAAAGAAGAACTTGAAAATAGTGAGTGGAAGGGAATCGGAGACTCCCCGATACGCAGCGGCGATGATATATCCGGGATGGGGATAAAGGGCGGATTCATGCAATACAGACTAACGCTTGGGGCAAAGTGCTTCTGCGGAACGCCTAGGGTGAATAGCGTAGTTATAGAATTTGAATAGGAGGCTCTCATGTATAAAAGTGTTTTAGAGCTTGACCAGCAGAGGAATATAACTGAAGGAAGCCGGCAGGCGCTTCTTGACAGCATTGCCAGCGGTGCGGATCTTAGGATATACACGGAATTCAGACACAACGAGCACATAGACACGGCTTCAACTAATAACGAGCTTATAAAGGAAGTGTCGGAATTCAGGGCGACTTACTTGATAGAAGAGCGGTGGTGCGCAGGGATAATGACACTTCGGCAGCCGGCGCAGCTCCCGGGCGAGTTCGGGCCAAGGGCGTCTATGTCGTTCTTTATGTATAACATCGACGGGACGCAGGCTATCGCACGGCCGTTCCTCGACGGAGGCGGGCCGGAGCAGGGCGGAACGGAAGCGGGCTGCAAGGAAGAATATTATCACGCACTTGGCAGCGCTGACGAAGACACGACAGCGCCGTCGAATAATTTTGTTTATGACTTTTACAGCTATAAGTTTTATACTAACGAGTGCTTCTGTGAAGTTTATTCAAACGATGAAGAGGGCAGATGCATTTCCGGCTCGCTCAAAACATTGACGGATGCAGCAAGCGAAGGGGCGGAGATAAAAGTGGCGGTTAGCGGAATGTGCGACGAGCTGTGCGAAGGCGCGCCCCAGCACGAGCTTTTCATACAGACAGGGCCGATGTATTTTTACACAGAAACGAACTATATGCTTGCAGAGAGCCATCCGCTGGTCAGGGTAAAGCCGCAGATACCGATGAGGTATGAGAGCGTAGGCTGGGATTTTGGCTGGATGATAGTGCGCACAGACGGGCACGTCGCCGGGCTGTGGTATGACCCGTATACGCTAAAGCCAAGGCGGACTTTCGGTAAGCATAAGATACGCTGGTTTGTGAAACGGTAAGCAGGAAAACAAAACATTTAAATAACCGGCGCTGTATGGTATTATTTTACTGTGCAGTGCTGGTTTTTTTATATTCTGGAGGAAGGTATGAAACGATTGCTACAGGTTGCTTTATGCTTGGTTTTTCTTATGATGCCGAGTGCGTGCAGTCCTATTGGTGCAGAGCAAAATGAGGAAGTACATGTCGTTAACACAGCTAGAGTTACACCGCAGCCTGAAGAAACGGAGCCTGACGTCGCAAATTCTGTTACAGTAAACGGAAGAACGTTTTCAATTGAGGAAATCAATGCGGGGATCAAGGATACTTTTAACAATAGGATGTATGATACTGAGGCTTATGATTATAGTAATGATGATAGAGATATAGTGCGTAATAATCTAATTGTTAACAAAAAACTCATTCTTCACAAAGATGTGGAATATGATTTGTATTTTGATCCTGAAAACGTAGGTTATTCTTTTCCAGAAATGACGGTATATATTGTGATAAATAACATGCTGTACCCATCATCTACAGAGGAGAATCCTCAAGTATATGCATTTGGAATTCGGATAACAGAATGGGGTTTACAGTCTGATTTTATATTGGAAAGTTTTGGGCCAAAGAAAGAAACTTACGAATTTTATAAAGATGTAACTTATCTTGGACGCTATACGATGCGCATAGATGAGATCATAAAGCCGCAATATGAACAAATGGATAGTGAATGGGTGGAAAGCACAAAAAGGAATATTCGAATGTATATGGATGAAAACATGGATGAGATTCTTGAGTCCGGGAACTATCATGTTTATGTGAAAAAATTCTTTAAGGGTGATACAGACAGCATCATTTTCTTTGAGCATGAGAACGGAAATATATATAGAGCATATTACTATTTTGTGCATTATTCTGCAGAGGGATCTGCGGATCTTAACCATCTTGAGCTGGTTGAATATGACGAAAGTGAATCATTCAAAAAATATTATGAGAAGATAAAATCGGACCCTGCTGTCAGTTTGGAGTATTCGGTTAAGAAGCAGTGACCAGGATTGATAGTAAATAGTAAGAAACGCATTTTGTGAAGCGTATAGATTCTTTAGTCATAGAAGCGTTAGATTGTAAAGAGAAAAAACAGTTGCAATAGAAAGGCAGTTATTATGATAAGAAAACTAGCAGAAGAAGACAGGAAACAGGTTATGGAATATCTCAGCGCAGAGCCGGCAGTCAACCTGTTTCTTCTGGGAGATATCGAACTGTTTGGGTTCGACAAGGATTTTCAGGAAGTCTGGGGCAGCTTTAACGAGCAGGGCATAATGGACGGCGTGTTGCTGCGCTATAACGACAATTTCCTTCCCTATTTCAAAGAAGAGAGCTTTGATGACTCCGGGTTTAGGCAAATCATAAAAGATTATGAAGGCAATACGATGATCTCCGGCTTAGAGCGAATCCTGAAAAATTATATCGGGCTGCTGCCGGGCAGGAAATATAAAAGCATGTACTTTTGCGAACTGACAAATGATAAAGAGCTAAAAGAGACTGATGAGGATATCAAAATCGCAGTTAAAAAGGACGCCGGGCGGATAGAGGCGCTGATGGCGGATATCGAAGAGTTTGAGAGGCCGTCGACAAAAAAAGAGATCGAGGACAGGATAGAGGACAAGTCCGGGAGGGCATATTTCATTGAGGACAGCAGCGGGAAAATGCTTAGCGTTGCGCAGACGACTGCGGAGAATTCGCAGTCGGCAATGGTGGTGGGCGTTGCCACAGCAAAGGAATACCGTAACCGTGGGCTGATGAGCGCCTGTCTGTCGAAGCTGTGCAAAGATGTGCTGAACGAAGGCAAAACGCTATGCTTGTTTTACGACAACCCTAAGGCCGGAAGCGTGTATCTAAACCTGGGATTTGAGCCGATAGATAATTGGGTCATGATTGTGTGATGTGAAGTAGCAAAGCGCTTGTGGTTTTTAAAATATTATTTTGAAAACCAAGCCGAAGGCAGCAATTGACAGCCGAAAATGACTGTGGTATATTTTCTCTATTAAAAAGGAAGGAAGCCAGTATATGACGGCACAGTTGTCAATAGGGATTGATTAAAATTTAAGAGATTGAGCATACGGTGCGATGGCAAGTTTTTTTGCCGTATGCTTAAAGAAGACATTACCCTGTTGATAGCTGTTTTTACATACGATATATAAATAAACGAAAGCAACCGACACGGCGTTATGCCGTGTTTTTTTCATTTATATTGCCCGGCTCGTTATAAGCCTTATCAATGCGGTAGGTCTTTGGCGGGCTTTTTTTATAAGCCTAAAAACAAGAAAGGGTGATATTAGATGAGTGAAGGGTACAGAAAAATAGTGTGGGAAGCAGTTCCTTTGGGAACACCACATGTAATAAGGCACTGCCATGGTTGCGCAAAAAAGAGCGAATTTGTGTGCAGCGGGCAGTTCAGGGTGAACGCAAACAAGGGCAGCATAGATGTTTGGCTGATATATAAATGTGCAGTCTGCGGGACAACGTGGAACATGAGCGTGGTTTCGAGACAGAACATTAAAAAAATGGACAGGCAGCTATATGAAAAATACATAAAGAACGACGCTCAGACGGCGCTTGACTGCAGTTTTGATCCGCAGCTTCTAAGGAAGAACGGAGCGGCAGCGGATTTTAGCAGTGTTGAATATAAAGTGACTGGAGAGTACATATGTGAAGATGAGCTGATTGGCGGAGGGATAGAGGTTGTTATAAGATCAAAAAACCGGCTCGATTTGCGGCTGGACAGGCTTATAAAAGATAAACTGGGAGTCAGCAGGAGAGATGTTCATAAGCTGGCGGATACGGGGAGGATATCATTCAGACCGCAAGTCAACTTAAGAAAACAAAGGATAGGGCAGCCTATAACGATGCTGGTCTTGAGGCCAACGGACTAAAACGCGCAGCCCGGCAAAAAAGCTTGGGATAATTAAGCTATCGCCTTAATTTGCGTTATTTTAATCAGTTTATGATTTATATAATGATTTGCAATTGCTTTTTTTATCCGTGTGCAGTACAATCAGTTTGGCTTTGCGGAAAATTTCTGCTAAAGCAAATCATTTGCATTAATGCAGGGAGAGTATGATGAGCAATATTAAATTTACGGGTATTATGCCTGCCATAGTTACCCCGTTCGATGAAAACCAGAAGCTTAAAGAAAAAGCAGTCAGAGAGATGATGGACTGGCATTTTGGCAACGGAAGTGCCGGTTTTTATATCTGCGGCGCTATGGGAGAAGGCCTGCCGCTGCCAAAAGAGACACGCATGAACATGGCTGAAACGGCTGTGGACGCAGCAAAAGGCAAGGGCGTTATAATCGACCACATAGGTGCTGCCAACATGAACGATACGCTGGAGCTTGTAAGGCACGCAACGAAAGCGGGAGTGGACGCACTTTCATCGCTTCCTCCGTCACACTTCTATGCGTATGATGCAGACGAGTTTTACGGATATTATAAGATGATAGCGGACAACACAGACCTTCCGGTGCTGGTATATGCCAAAGGAGTGTTTGCAGACCTTACCGGCCTCATTGAGCGGGTAATGGAGATACCGAACGTTATAGGCGCAAAGTACACACTTGCGGATTATTATACATTCAGACAGCTTAAGGAAATAAACGGCGGTGACATAAACATGCTCAACGGCCCGGATGAGACACTGCTTTGCGGGCTGATGATGGGAGCGGACGGCGGTATCGGCGGAACATATAACATAATGTCGGACATGTACTGCAAGATATACGATGCTTACAAAGCTGGTGATATAAATGCGGCGCAGGATGTTCAGTATAAAGTCAACCATATCATTAAGATAATGCTTAAGTACGGTGTTGTACGAAGCGGCAAAGCAGTTTTGCGGATGAAGGGCTTCGACGCAGGATACCCTGTTCTTCCGCAGAGAAGGCTCTCTCAGGACGAACTTGATAAGATGAAGAGCGAGATGACAGCAGCAGGATTAGAGTTCTAAGAATAGTAACGATATTGAATAAAAAGGCAGTTCGCTTTGAACTGCTTTTTTATATATGCAAATCTTTATTAAGCTTGACAAAAATTGTATGCATGATAAAATATGGTAACGTCACATCTTATGGAGGACGATTATGACTCATCAAGGTATGCGAGCTATTAGCTAGTTTCCCTGGCGAAAGTCTTTGAAACTAGTATTCCAGGGCCAGTCCCTGGTGGCTTGTGTTGCTTCGAAGGGCGTCCTCGACAAGATGTTTTTTATTTGCCCATAATCTTAATAAGCAAAACAGGCTAATCTTTGGAACAAATCCAGTAAAAAGACTTTTTCGAAACTTAAAAGAGGATAATTATGAAATTGAAAGTTCGCAATGTTTTTTTAGACCTCTTCAGGCTTCCCTTTGCATACAGCAAACTCATGGGCTTGCTTATCATGGCGTCAACAGTGCTTTATGCGCTTGTTCCTACGTTCCAGATAATTTTCACAGCAAAATTTATAGACAGTGCGTTGCTCGTAGCAAAGGGAAATGCGGATATAAGTACCGCTCTGTTTCCGGCCGGGATGGTTATATTCTCCGTCGGGTTCGACTGGCTGAACTTAAAAGCAACAGATTTTGCGAAGATAAGGATGCAACTTAAAATAAAGGAGACTTATAGGGTCGAGATTGCGGAGCGATGTGCAAAGCTCGACTATAAATACATTGAGAATGCAGAATCGCAAGACCTTATCAAACGTGTAAGTGAAGATGCAGACGAGAAGATGTTCGGATGCTTTGTTGCTATGCGAAACCTTGTCAATGTGACGGTAAGAGTTGCCGGTATCGTATGCGTGCTTTTCATAGAGGTCTGGTGGGCTGCGCTTATTATACTCGCTATTAGTGTGCCGCTTATGATCTTGTCAATAAAGGCTGGTAGATCGCAGTACAAAGTTAACAGAGAAGTTTCTAAGTATGAGCGGAAATACGAATATATTGCCGACGTTATGCAGAAACGTGACAATGTTGAAGAACGTGCGCTTTTCAGATATGAAGAGAAGATGAACGAGCAGTACGAGGTGTTTTACAAAAAAGCGTACGTGCTTTGGAAAAAAGCGTTTAAGAAGTGGCAGATACGCTCTAAGATGGGCAGCTTTTCAACATCTATAATATCTATGACACTGGCGGGGCTTCTTATCAACCCGACAATTGAAGGAACGATTACTATAGGTATGTTTCTTTCGATATTCAAAGCGATATTTGGTCTTATGTATTCGATGAGCTGGCAGCTTGCTATGCATATGGATGACATGGCAAAACGAATGGAGTACTTAAAAGATCTGGGTGAGTTTTTGAAACTGGAGGCGGACGAAGGCTCAGTCAAGCCGCCGGCTGAAAAGGCAACGCCTGTAGACGAGATACGGTTTGAGAACGTCTGCTTTGCATATCCGGGTACTCAGAAGCAGATACTTTGCGGGCTCAATTTTACTATGAAGAGCGGACGTAATTATGCCTTTGTAGGTTCGAACGGAGCGGGCAAGACGACGATAACAAAGCTGCTGACAGGGCTTTACAAAGAATATACAGGGAGCATCTATATAAACGGTAAAGAGCTCAAAAGCTATACGCATCAGGAGATAGTAGGATTTTTCTCTGTGCTGTATCAGGATTTCGCGAAATATCAAACGAGCGCAAAAAACAATGTATTTATCGGGGATATAAGCAGACTTGATGAAAACAGGATAAAGGAAGCGCTTGAACTTGCCGGGCTTGGTGACGCAGTTGACAACTTGACGGACGGCATTGATACACCACTCGGTAAGATAGAAAGAGACGGCGCTGATATATCCGGCGGAGAGTGGCAGAGGCTTGCGATGGCAAGGGCGATATATAACCCTGCGCCGTTCAAGATACTCGACGAGCCGACAGCGAGCCTTGATCCAGTCAGTGAAAGCAGACTGTATGAGCACTTTGAGAAGATAAGCAGGGGCAACACCACATTGCTCATCAGCCACAGGCTGGGTTCGTGCACTCTGGCGGACGAGATATTCGTTATAAGCGGCGGAGTCGTTAGCGAACAGGGAACACACAAGCAGCTTATGGAGCAAAAAGGCGAATATGCAGTTATGTATGAAACGCAGAGGAGCTGGTACGCATGAAGAAAAAATATACGATACCCAAGATACTTGGAAAGCTTGTGATAGAATCGTTCAGATATATACCTGTTCGTTTTTCAGTGTTCTTGATATTAAATGTTGTTACAGGAGTGTTTGCAGGATTGATAACGCTGGCTAATAAAAACTTTTTTGTTGCAGTTGAATCAGCAGTAGAAGGAAGTGGAAACAGTGTTATCGTACCGCTGCTGCTGCTTGGAGGTGCGGCATTAGGAAGCGAAATACTAAACTCTTTAGGATGGTATACAGGCGAAACAGCAGAAAGAAAGATGATACTCTTCAGAACAAAGGAATTGAATAAAAAGGCAGCGAATATAAGCGCAGTGCAGTTTGAGAACCCTGAGCTGTTCGACATGATGAATAAAGCAAGTGAAGGCGTTAAGAATTCATTTGATTTTCAAATTATTTTTTCAAGTCTATTTTTAGAGTCTTCTGTTTACTTTGCATTTATGTCAATTTTACTTTTTTCAATTAATCCATATCTTGTCCTAGTTATTGTATTCATATTCGTACCTGTGGTTGCTTCGCAGGTGATGCGCTCAAAAATGTATCGCCGGCTTGAACAAGACATCGCACCGACACGCAGGAAGTATGAATACTATGAAAAGTGTATGAAGGATAGGGAGTTTTTTAAGGAGACTCGCATTCTCGGCGCTTTTAAGTTTCATAAAAAGATATATAAAGATACGCTTTCGCTTCTAAATAAAAAGCAGTGGAAAGCAGATAAGCGAACGGGGCTAATGGATCTGTACATGAACATAATAACGCTTGCAGGGTATTACGGTGTGTTAATTCTGCTTATAATACTTCTCATAAACGGGGGTATTTCAGCTGGTGTATTCGTTGCAGTGTTTCATTCTATGGGTACTTTGTTTTTCTTTATGCAGAGGATGCTCTATGAAGAAATAGGCGGTATTGCAAAAAACCTTGGAAGCATAGAGAACTACTTCGAGTTTATGGATCTGCCGGAGAGGACAGGAGAAAACTCAACAATAGATACTTCAGCGGATATAGCTGTGCAAAACGTCTGCTTTACTTATCCGGGATGCAGTTATGAAAGCCTAACTGATATAAATCTTAATATAAATGCAGGCAGCACCATAGCGATAGTCGGCGAAAACGGAGCAGGCAAGAGCACGTTGATGCGGTTAATAAGCGGAATATACCAGCCTACGAAAGGCAGTGTTAAGTACGGCGGTGTAGACACGGCAGATGCCGAGCCTAAAGCGCTGTTTGAGAAGATATCGGCTGTGTTCCAGAAGTATCAGCGGTATCAGCTTTGCCTTGCGGATAACATAACTTTAAGCGATACATGCAGTGAGCATGGTGCGGACGATATGGTGATTGCCGCAAATAAGGCGGGTGTGGATTATGAAAGCAATACGTATCCGCAGGGGTTTGATACCATGCTTTCCCGTGAGTTTGACGGCGTTGACCTTTCTGGAGGACAGTGGCAGCGTGTTGCTATAGCAAGGGGGTATTACAGAGAGCACAAGCTTATAATACTCGATGAGCCGACTGCTGCTATTGATCCTATCGAAGAGAGCAGGATATATGAGCAGTTTGCTGAGATTTCGAGAGGCAAGACTGCGTTTATCGTTACGCACAGGCTTGGCAGCGCAAAGATAGCCGACAGAATAATTGTGCTCAAAAAAGGCAGGGTAGTGGAGGACGGTACTCACGAAGAGCTTATTAAAAGAAAGGGTGAGTATGCACATATGTTTGAATCTCAGGCTAGGTGGTATAACTAAATATAGATTGGCATAATCAATTGATATGCCCGGCGCTATGATGTATAATACAAACCATGAAAATGATACTTTTTCAGGGAAGGTAAAAAATGCAGATTTCAGTTTTTACACAGATCAACATTATTGCGATATTAATAATCGGGCTTGTTTTTTGTATAGCAGGCTATAAATTCGCAAGGTTTCTGCTGCCCGTGTGCGGCATGGTGGTGATTGAAGTGCTGCTATACCTGCTGGTTGGCGGATACATAAGGCAGGACGAGCTTATCTCGGCGCTTTTTTACGGAGGGACGGCCGTGGCTTCATATGTCATACTGTTCTTTTTCTTAAGGCTGCCCGCATTCTTCACAGGAGCAGTTGGCGCAGGGTTTTTGTCATATCTTGTTTTGATCGCTTTCAAACTTATAGAAAAACCATTTGCTTTTCCGGTTTTTATTACGGTGCTGATAATAGTCGGCTTCATTAGCTTTGCATACAGGCGTGTGGGCGTTATAATAGCGACAAGCCTTTTAGGTGCAGGGCTTGCCGGAGCAGCAGGAGCGTTCTTTGTGCTTGCCCCGCATGCAGATTATGCAAACGGACTTGGCTTGATAGCCGGGCTTGAAAGCGTAATAAAGCACAACGGATACATTTTCTTTGCTGTTTTTATGGTGCTTGCTCTGCTGGCGCTGATAGTACAGCTTAAGGTGACTGGTAACAGCCAGTTTTTGGAGGAAAGGCTCAAAATTGCTTTCGATAGCCGGAAAAAGAAATAGAAAAATAAAATCAGAGGACAAAGATGTTAAACAGTGTATATGAAATGATAGTAAAGATAGGGTCTATGGCGCTTATTCACAGCGAAGACGGAGACCTTGACTATAATATATTTTCAAGGCTTGGCAAAGCTTTAAAACCGGGTATGCTTCTTGTAAGCTCCGGCGCTACTGAAATAGGACGACTCGACTATATAATGAGGAACGGACATGAAGCGCAGGGCGATGTAGAAGACGTAAAGACGGACTACTCAGCACAAGGCCAGGCGATACTTATGACGAACTACCGAAGGTTCATCAGTCCGGAATATTCTGTAAGACAGCTGCTGGTAGAGCACAGCCACTTCAACGACAAAGAAAAACGTGAACACATATTGAAATTTCTGCTGCGCGCGCCGGAACAGAACGCCATACCGATAATCAACTATAACGACCCGGTTTCCAGCGAAGAAAACCGCAAGATGGAACTAAAACAGATGGGTAACGGTTCAGATAACATTGTGGAGTGCGTAGACAACGACGAAACGGCATCTATTGTTGCTATGCTCGTAAAGGCGAGGAAACTCGTCATATTAACTTCGGTCAACGGAATATATAAAGAGCGTGGAAACGAAGATTCTCTTATAAAAGAAGTTACGGGCAAAACACCGCAGGAGCTTGAACAGAACGTGATGCAGGCGGTAAGTTATTGCAGCGGCGCTTCACGTGAAGGCGCAAACGGCGCAGGGGCAAAGCTAAAATATTCTCTTGGACCGGCAAAACTTGGTACTCACGTATATATTTCGAGTGCGGCAAACAGGATAAGCGATATAGTATCCGGAAAAGCGCCCAGTACTCACATCTACCTTAAGTCTTAAATTATGAAAACGAAGTTTAAAATACATTTCTTATGGGCGTTTTTACTTCTCGCCGTTTGCTATGTTGTGCTATATTCAATTATAGGACAGGGTGTTTTTTCGCACAGCGATTACGATTCGTACACACGTCAGGCCCAGCAGTGGTGGAACGGCGCAGCAAGCCTTCCCGAAAACGTATCCTGGCTGGAGATCGCGGAGTATGAAGGACAGTTTTTTGTAAGCTTTCCGCCTTTTCCGAGCGTGATACAGTTCATTCTATATCCTATATTCGGCCTTGCAACGCCGGACAATCTTGTTAATACACTTTTTGGACTTGGCAGTTTCATTATTGTTTACTTCATATTCAAAAGAAAAGATTACAGCGATTTTAATAGCGCTGTTCTTGCGCTGCTGATGGTGCTGGGAAGCAACCTTTTCTACCTCTCAGTCACCGGATGGGTGTGGTTTTCTGCACAGGTGCAGGGCTTTTTCTTCTCGGCGCTTGCTGTATACCTTATAACATCAACTAAGAAAACAGCGTGGTACTTTGCTTTCCTCTCTCTAGGAGCGGCTTTTTTGTGCAGGCCGTTTCAGATACTTTATTTTCCGCTTATGCTATACCTGCTGTATAAAAACATAGACATTGGCAGAGGAAGCTTAAGAACTTTTTGCTCATGCATAAAATACGTATTGCCGCTTGCGTTTATGGGCGCTCTGGGAGCGGCGTATAATTATATTAGATTTGACAGCATATTCGAGTTCGGACACAATTATCTGCCGGAGTTTGCGCAGGAGCCGCAGTTCAGCATCTCTTATATAGGAAAAAACTTTTTAGAGATACTAAAACTGCCCACGGTTACAAACGGTGTGCTGGAGCCTCCGAAATTCAACGGAACGCTGTTTTTCCTTGTAAACCCGGCATATGTGCTGCTGGCTGTAAGCATGGCAAGACAGAAGTTTGGCGCAAAGCAGGCTATATATCTGGCGTGCCTTGCTGCTCACTTGCTGCTTATGCTTGCGCACAGAACTATGGGCGGCTGGCAGTTTGGCAGCAGGTATCTTGTAGATATGTTGCCGTTCATGATTGTAATTATATCAGAAGACCGTGTGCTGAAGGAAAAGGGACTGCAGAGCAAAGCTGCCGTTTTGCCGGTTGTATTGGCGGTGCTTGGTGTTATAATAAATGTATACGGAGCCGTGTGGTTCTATACTGCGGCATAAAGGGGAGTTTTAGTGCATTTAAAGCAGTTGCTGATAAAAAAATACAGAAGCTATGAACATCTGGATGTGCAGTTTGACAGCGGCATAAATATCCTTGAGGGAGAGAACGCCGCAGGGAAGACGAATGTGCTTGAAGCCATCGGGTTTTTAAGCTTCGGTAAGTCTTTCAGGACTCAGAAGGACGCTGAATGCATAAGGTTTGAGAACGACAGTGCATACATAAAAGGAACTATAGAAAAACGACAGGGCACGCTTGTAATGGAATCACTTATCATGCGTGACGGTAAAAAGAGCCTCAAAGTTAATGGCGAGCCGGTACGAAGGATGGGAGAGCTTTTCGGAAACTTCGTAGCAGTAGTGTTTTCGCCGGAGGACTTAAAGGTGCTAAAGGAATCTCCGCAGCTTCGCCGGCGGTTCATAGACATGGAAATAAGCAAGCTAAGGCCGGCATACTTTTTCGAGCTGCAGGAGTACGGCAAGGCACTGATGCAGAAAAATGCGCTGCTAAAATCCAGAATGAAGCCAGAACAGATGGCAAAGCTCGTTTCAGTATTCAACGAACAGCTCTCTGCACACGGCGAAAAGATAATAAAGGCACGAAGAGAATTCCTGGAACGGCTGGAACAAAAGGCCAGGGAAGTGCACGAGCATCTTTCCGGAGGCGAGGAACTATCGCTGAAATATAGATGCAGCGTTTCAGCAGATGATATTGCCGGCGCATTGCTTGAAAAAATGAGCTCCGCCCTTTCTTCCGAGATCGAGCAGGGGTTCTGCATGCACGGGCCTCACAGAGAAGATATATCGGTTGCTATAAACGGCAGCGAGATAAAAGCATATTCTTCTCAGGGGCAGATAAGGACTGCGATGCTTTCGCTAAAGATTGCAACACTGCGGATAGCTATGGACGATTTTGAGGAGACGCCCGTACTTCTGCTGGATGACGTTTTCAGTGAGCTGGACTATGCGCGTCAGAATGCGCTGCTTGGGTATGCCAAGGGAGTGCAGTGTTTTATAACATCTGCGGTGCCGGTAAAAAGCACATTGGGCAGGGTTTATAATGTAAGAAACGGAACGGTAAAACTTAAGAAAAAATGAACTAATACGGAGTCTATTGCAATTGTTAAAAAAATAACATATAATACTTAGCGTGTTAAAACGGTGAATATTATTTGTTTAAATGTCGGGGTCCCCGCAGACGTTTGTGTCGGTGGGGTGAATAATAAATTTTAATATTGAAGCGGGAGGCTAAAAAATGAGAGTTTATAATTTTAGTGCCGGACCGGCGTGTCTGCCGGAGGAAGTGCTTAAAAAAGCAAGAAACCAGATGCTGACCTATGAAGACAGCGGAATGTCGGTCATGGAGATGAGCCACAGGTCTGCGAACTACCAGGCTATCATAGACAAAACGGAAAGTGACCTTCGGGAACTTATGGGAATACCCGAAAACTATAAAGTGCTTTTCCTGCAGGGCGGGGCATCGCTTCAGTTTGATATGGTACCCTTAAACCTTATGACGCAGTATAAAAAAGCATATTATATAAAAACCGGCGCGTTCAGCAAAAAGGCAATCGCTGAAGCGGAAAAGCTTGGCGAAGTAATAATTGCTGCGTCTTCCGAAGACAAAAAGTTTTCGTATATACCAAAGACGGATGAGGCAATGTTTGCAGACCCTGCAGACTATGTGCATATAACGCAGAACAACACTATATACGGAACGAAGTATATAGGCCTGCCGCCGGTGGGAGACCTGCCGCTCGTTTCAGATATGTCTTCGAGTATACTTTCAGAGCCTATAGACGTTTCCGATTTCGGTCTTATATATGCGGGAGCGCAGAAAAATATCGGCCCGGCCGGACTTACGTTAGTTATAATCCGTGAAGACCTTATAGGAAGAGCGCCGGACAACATACTGACGATGCTTGACTATAAAACGCACGCAGAAAAGGGGTCTATGTATAATACACCGCCTACTTACGCTATTTATATAGCAGGCCTTGTGTTTGAACATCTTCTTGAAAACGGCGGAGTTGCTGCAATGTACCGTACTAACATACAAAAAGCCGCAAAGATATATGATTATCTTGACAATTCGAGCTTGTTTAAGGGTACGGCAGACCCAGCAGACAGGTCTATCATGAATGTAACGTTTGTCACGGGAGACGAAGAGCTTGATAAGAAGTTCATCGCATCTGCAAAGCAAAATAATATCGTAAACATAAAAGGACACAGAAGTGTCGGAGGTATGAGAGCGAGCATATACAACGCTATGCCGATGGAGGGCGTTGATGCACTTATCGAGTGCATGAAAGAGTTTGAGAAAAAAGCTTAGATGAGGAGAGAATTATGTTTAAGGTAAAACAGCTTAATCCGATTTCAGATGCGGTCTATAAGTATCTGGACGAAAAGAACTATAAGATAAAAGACGATTTTGATGATTTTGACGCTGTACTTGTAAGAAGCGCAAAGTGCCATGATATGGCTTTTCCCAGCGGCCTGAAAGCGATTGCAAGAGCTGGTGCGGGAGTCAACAACATTCCCATAGAGCGCTGCACACAGGAAGGAATAGTGGTTTTCAATACGCCGGGCGCAAATGCCAACGGAGTAAAAGAGCTTGTGCTGGCAGCAATGTTCATCGCAAGCCGGAACATACTTGAAGCAACTTCGTGGGTGAAGACATTGATAGGCAAAGGCGACGAGGTACTGCCGCTGGTCGAGAAGGGCAAGAAGCAGTTCGTGGGGCCGGAGCTGGCCGGAAAAACACTTGGTGTTATCGGCCTTGGCGCTATCGGGGTCATGGTGGCAAACGCTGCACATGGTCTTGGCATGAATGTCATTGGCTACGATCCTTATATTTCAGTGGAATCTGCATGGGGGCTTTCTCAGGATGTTAGCCGTGCAATGAACCTTGACAACCTGCTTGCTAAAGCGGACTATATCACTATACACATACCGCTTATGGACGAAACAAAGAAGTTCCTTGGTAAAAAAGAATTTAAAAAGATGAAACAGGGTGTTATAATACTAAATTTTGCAAGGAACGGACTAATAGATTACGATCCGCTCTACGAAGCGCTTGAAAGCGGCAAAGTGGGCAAATACGTTACCGATTTTCCGAACGAGCAGCTGCTTGAGAACGATAACGTCATCTGCGTTCCTCACCTTGGAGCGTCTACGCCTGAATCTGAAGAGAATTGTGCTCTGATGGCGGCAAAACAGCTTAAGGAATACCTCGAAACGGGCAAGATAGTCAATTCCGTTAACATGCCGGAGTGCATCCTTCCGTTTACAGGAAAATACCGTATAGCTGTGATTCATGAAAACACTTCGGGAATGGTGGGCAAGATGACGGCAATGGTTGCGGAGATGGGTGCAAACATAACAGATATGGTAAACAAGTCTAAGGGCAACGTTGCGTATACGGCTATAAACCTTGATGAAAAAGCACCGGACGAATTTGCTGAGAATATAAGAAAAATCAGCGGAGTAGTAAGAGTAAGAACGTTCGAGAAATAAGAGAAGAGTCAGGTAGAATGGGACTATTCAGAAAAAGAGAAAAGAACACGCAGGCTATAAACAGGCAGCTGCCGGAATACTGGAAGCTTGAGATATTTTACTATAACAAGCAAGACAAGAGCATACTTGTTTCCAGCAGATTCGGCGTTGGTTTTGCATTGAATTACGGTCACAAAGTCGTTCAGGTAGCAACAGCTTTAATAGTGGCAGTAGCAGTAGCGGCAATAGTGCTATTATTTGTTCTATAACAGCAGGCACAGCAATTATAACATAAAAAGGAGCCTTTTTGAAGAGCTCCTTTTAATATGTTCAAAAGTTAGTAATATTTAGCTTATTGCAAACTAATTTTGCAGGACTATATCTAGCCGTTCTGATCGATTTCTGCCTGCAGATTAGCCTTGCAATTAAGCAGAAACTGCGGCCATGTAGCTTCGTCAATAAACGGGTTATGCTCTTCAGTCGTTTTTTCAGACTTACCTATGGTATCGTTATTCCATGTGTGGTTCCCTATGAAAACGTCTACTTTCTTTTGCTGCAGTCTCTCTATTCCGGCAAAGAAATCCTGTCTGCACGAAAAATCAAGACAATATTTTTCAAGGAAACTTTTACGCATAGAGTTTGTGCCCACTCCGCCGTGCATACCGACGGTGAGAGTTTTTCCCTTATGATGCATATCAAAGAAAAATGATATCGTCCCGGGGGTGTGCCCCGGGGTGCTGAGCATTTCGATTTTAACATTGCCCAGCTCGAACACGTCTCCGTCATTTATAAGGAAATCCGGCTCGAATTGCTCATTATACTCATAGCCAAGTTCGTTTGCCCATGTCATCAGCTTCTGTCTGCCGTCAGCGTAAGGCGCATCCGCCGCTCCGATCCAAGTTTTTGCACCGGAAATTTCAACAAGCGCCTTTGTTGCGCCGAGGTGGTCATAGTGCCCATGGGAATGCAGTATATGTTTTATATTCCTCACGTCGAACCCAAGCTCCCATATAGACTCGATCAGCATATACAGCGTTTGAGGGTAGCCTGTGTCTATAAGTACAAGCCCGTCGCCTGTGTCTATAAGATGGCTGGATGACGCAACATTGCCGACGAAATATAGATTATCTATGATTTTAAAAGGAACGGCGTATTCGTTCCACGGATGAAGAAGGTCTGCTGCCATTTTTTACTCCTTATAAAAAGCCGGGCATTGCGCCCGGCCGTGTTATTTAGTGATTTACAGTTATTTTTACTACAGGAACCATGTATATAAGATCCTCGTACCCCAGCATAGGTTTTGCAAGCGGTTCGTCGTCCGTTGCAATAACAAGCAGAGTTCCCTCCTTCTGGAGGTCTTCGCTGCTTAGGCTTACGTAACTTTCGTTTTCGAATGTTACTGTAACGCTGGTGATGTTTTCGCCTTCGCCTGCAAATTCGATTAAATCTGCCATGCGGTAGCCAGTTGAGGGTGTGCAGCCGACACGCATATAAACTGATTCAAGACCAGCTTCAAGGTCTTCGCTTTTTGCTGCGGTTCCGTTTATGTCTACAGACCATGAAACACTGGCCTGTAACGGTTCTTCAACGCCGGAAGGCTGCTTCGCTGTTTCCTGAACCTGCTGTGTTTGTTCGAGCTGCACAGATGGTGCACTCTCTGTTTTAAGAGAAGGCTGTCCGCAGGCAGTAAGCACAAAAATCAAAACAGTACAAAGTAAAAGGCTCAATAGCTTTTTCATATTCTCGTACCTCGCATCACAATGTCCTGACTATGAAAACTATCTACCGTGTTCTTCTATTCAATATCTCAGAATAGATCACCGCTTTTGTAAAATCGTTTTTGTTTTCAAAAAGCTTCAGCGGATTCTTTCTTTGTTTAACAACAGTAATACTTGCGTAGCTTGACTTCAAATCTTCTTCAAGGTCTGGTTTAAGTGTCGTCAAATCTACATCTGCAAATTTGTTGCCAATCGAATGACTGCCTGCTGTATGGAACTCTATGCCTTCTGTTTTTCCGGCTTTGCCCTCAGTCGAATAGGCTCCTTCATAAGACCCTAGACCTTCAGATGTTCCGCTGCGGCCTTGAGTTGAATAAGCCCCTTCATAGGAGCCTAGACCCTCAGTCGTTCCGTTTTGGCCCTCAGTTGAATAAGCACCTTCGTACGAACCTAAACTTTCAGACCTTACGGTGCGGCTTTCGGTTGAATTCATCGGTACAGTCTTGCCTGCACTGCCGCTGTAAGCCTTGACGGGCGGTTCTTTGGGCGGTTCTTCCATTAAACCGCTCATTTCCATAAATGCACGCTGAATGTCGCTCATCGAAGAGGGACGGGGAGGTGGAGCAGGAGCTGCCCTTCCTTCCCCTCCGGCGTTTCTTTCGTCTTGTTGCTGTTTGGCCTTCTTTTTCGCCATGGAGCTTAACACACGTACGATAATGCCAATAACGACAACTAATATAATTATCCAGGTTTCCATATGTTTAGCCTTTCTTTATTCCTGAACAGGCCCCGTTTCGTCTTTTGATTCGGTTGCTCCGGCTATGCTGTCACGCATTTTAGTATCGGCCATAACATTTTTCATGTTGTAATAGTCCATTATGCCAAGGTTTCCGTCTCTGAAAGCTTCTGCCATGGCTTTTGGTATTTCGGCTTCCGCTTCTACGACCTTTGCACGCATCTCCTGAACTGCTGCCTGCATCTCCTGCTCTCTTGCAACAGCCATTGCACGACGCTCTTCCGCCTTTGCCTGTGCGATCTTCTTGTCTGCCTGCGCCTGGTCTATCTGTAGCTGGGCGCCGATATTTCTTCCGACATCAACGTCTGCTATATCGATAGACAATATCTCGTAAGCTGTTCCGGCATCAAGGCCTTTTGAAAGAACACGTTTAGAGATAAGATCCGGGTTTTCAAGAACCTGCTTGTGTGTTTCTGCACTACCGACAGTGGTAACGATGCCTTCGCCTACACGGGCTATTATAGTCTCTTCGCCTGCGCCGCCGACAAGTCTGTCGATGTTGGCACGAACTGTGACACGTGCTTTTGCCCGAAGCTCGATGCCGTCTTTGGCTATAGCTGCAACGACAGGAGTTTCGATGACCTTAGGGTTGACGCTCATTTTAACTGCGGTCAGCACGTCACGTCCGGCAAGGTCTATAGCGGTTGCACGCTTGAAGTTGAGCGGAATATCAGCTTTTTGAGCTGCTATCAGCGCATCAACGACCCTGTCGACATTACCGCCTGCAAGATAGTGCTGCTCCAGCATATCGGTATTCATGTCTATGCCTGCCTTTACGGCTTTTATTAGAGGATTCGCTATACGTGCCGGTGGTATCTTTCTTAAGCGCATTCCTATAAGTGAGACGATTTTCAGCTTGACGCCGGCTGCCCTTGTTGCTATCCAAAGGCGGACAGGAACGAAGCTGAAGAAAAGTACCAGGAATATGAACGCTGCTACTATTATCACGATAATTGCCCAGATTTCCATTTGTAATACTCCTTAATTTTATTTATTTAACCGCTGATAAAAGCGGTTCTATGTCAATAGAAGATAGTAAAGATAATAAAGTATCATTATAAATATTATAAAACCGCCGGTATAAAGACATATCTTTAAAAGCCTTTTATAGTCTGTCTTTACCTCTTTTGGTTTGTCCTCTTTTTCAAGCAAGTGCGCTTCGCATTTTTTACAGAACTGCGCTTTATCTGAATATTCTATTTTGCATACGGGGCAGTATTTCATTCTTCTTCCTTTTTAACTACGATACGCCTGCCGACTGATGCGACAACAACAACCTTTTCACCTGCATCAATAAATTCTCCGTCTGTAACAACGTCGACGTGCATGCCGTCAATGTTTGCTCTGCCGGATGGGCGCAGAATAGAAAGGCTGACGCCGCTCTTGCCGACCAGCGATGAATTGTCATCGTTGGAAACATAGCCTTCTTCTCTCTTGGCTTCGTTTTTGAGTACAAGGGAGCTTCTGTAAAGACGGCCTTTTCGAAAGCTTCGCGCAACAACAAGAGCAAGAATAGCAATTATTGCAGCTATTATCAGGAACAGAACAAGCCCTTGCAAAAAAGTATTGGCCTGAAACACGATGGCAAGAATAAGACATATAGCGCCAAGGCCTCCGAATATGCCGATGCCGGGTATGAAAAGCTCTACTGTAATGAGCGCCATACCTGCAAAGAACAATATAATCGTTACAAGCTTTATCGACTCAAACAACCCTGCCATGTCTTTTTCCTCCAGATAAAATATCATTAATAGAATTATGTACTTTGTATAATGTATTATATCATAGACACCAATATTATGCATAATCAAATAAATAATGTTCACAGAAAAGACGTTATTAATAAATCAGTTATTACAGCAGTGCCGGAAGCATAAAGATATGCTAAAATACTATAATATTATCAAAAGGAGGTGGACTGTATGTGCGGACTTTACTTAGAGTTTCCAAGCAAAAAAAGGCAAGATGATGCGCTTGATTATCTGGCGGAGTTCATAGAATCCGGCTCCGAAATAAACGGGATGGGATGGCTCGACAGATATGAAGACTATGATGAGTGGCTCAATAGATTTCCTTCTTTATCATATGACTTTTGTCCAAAATAATTGATTTGCTCTATGCTGCACTCATAGAATATAAGATCAAATATTCCGGTTTCCATATATTTATGATAAGAATTTTGAGAGTTCTTTGCAGAAACGTTTACATGATTCAATTGCCACAGCAGGTCTTTGACTTGCCGGGAAATGCATTTAAAGCAAGCGTCATGAAATCCAAAACTATCAAGTTCATTTGTGGAAATGAATTTTGACACAGAAACACTCCTGAAAATTATATATGTTAATCATTCTGAAAAAACGAACCTATTGTAAAGTGCTGTTAACGGTTATCTTTATCAGAGAATCCATGTATTCACAGATGTTGAATTTACATCCGTCCTGCTTAAAAAAGAAGTTTTGTTCTTCGTTTAGCGTAGCGGCAGTAAAGCCTGGAAAATCTGAAAAGCCGCTGTACCATTCAAAAGCCTGTGCTTTAACTTCAGGAGTGGGCATATATACTTTGTATTGGACTATACCTGAAGGTGCAGTATACGTTATACCTTCCGTTACCAGCATATTATCTTCCAGCCCCGGGTAAACGAACCCGTCTAGCCATGGGTTTTCTTCGCACAGTGCGTCTGTAATGCATAGCCAGTCTTCAATAGTAAAGCTTATGCTGACAAGCGTGCCCTGTTCTGAGTTTGTAATATCCAATGCTGCGTCGATGCCGCTTTCGTCATCTGCCGTTACGATGCCGGAAAACAGCGGTGACTCAGATTCGCCGAAAAGCGCCTCGCAGTATTTTTTAGCGGCGGCGGTTTCATCAAGCTCCGAGATAAAAATGAAAGTTAGATGGGAGCTGTTTTTTATCATGTCTGCATCAATATATTCTACGGAAAGCTGACCAAACTCATCTGCTGAAACATATGAAAGCGGCCACAGCGCGCATAAGTTGTTAAGGTAGGATTCGGACACAGTGAAAGATTCGCCCGAAGACGGTATCTCATAGTTTGGCAGAAGCTCATAATTAACTTGTGTTTCACTGTCGGTCTGCTGCGTGAGTTCGCTTGTGTTCTGAGAAGTCTGCACTTCCGGCTGAGCTTTTGCGCTTGTGTCAAGCGCGGGAAGGATAAGAAGTGCAAGCACAAACAGAAACACAAGAGATATTGGAATCAGCAGTTTTCTATCGAACATTATATAAACCCCTAAGCTGCATAAACAGAAAAGTAAAAAACGATGCTACTATGATAGCATTAATAGCCGGGGTATTCAACTTTGGTTTTAAATCAGTCAGGATATACTGTTTCAGTATAGCTAATCAGTAAAAGCTTACGGTAATATGAGTATCAATGATATAGTTGTAAGGAGTTTAAAAGCATAGGTTTGCTGTTAATTTGTTTCTTCAGTCTTGATTAAAGCATTCTTTTTTGCAGAATAAGAAAGCCATATACAGCAAAAGATCGTATGGTATATTCGAAAATTATAAAAAACAGGAACATATGGTGGTCTGAGAGCAGAGACAACACTAGATGTGCCGTCTTGGTTTTAGCAGCTTTTGCCTATATAATATATAGAAGAAAGTGAAGAAAAACAAGCTTTTTAGTGACCGTAAAAAAAGCATAAAAAAGTATTGAAAAACACTTGCTTTTACCCAAAGTTTATTATATAATACGTCCGTTGCGCTCTTATCGGGCGTAATTATCAGCGGGATGAAGCGATAGGTTACCGGAAAAAAACGCATTCCGGATAACTATAGCAAGACCGCAAGTCCAAAAGAAACTGGGCGGCGTTTCATTAAAATGGCTCCGGCGGTGTAAGTACGGCGGAAGCGGACAAAACGGCAGAAAATGCCGTAAAAAAGCTATACGACACACACGGCAGCGTGTATATGGAAACGCTCGGCGTAAGGAGGAAACAAAGAATGGCAAGCCAAAAAATCAGAATCAAACTTAAGGCGTATGACTACAACCTGATCGATCAGTCGGCAGGTAAAATCGTAGAGACAGCAAAACGTACAGGCGCTAAGGTAGCGGGTCCTATACCTCTGCCGACGCAGAAAGAGATCGTTACGATCCTTCGTGCGCCGCACAAATATAAGGATAGCAGAGAACAGTTTGAGATCAAAACACATAAGAGGCTGATCGATATACTCGAAGCAACGTCCAAAACGACGGATGCCTTGATGAGACTCGACCTTCCCTCTGGTGTAGACATAGAGATCAAGCTCTAGGGGGTGTGTGATAATGAAATCGATAATGGGTAAAAAGCTTGGAATGACGCAGATCTTCATGGAAGACGGTACTGTTATACCGGTAACGGTTGTTGAAGCAGGTCCGTGCGTCGTTATGCAGAAGAAGACAGTTGAGACTGACGGATACAGCGCAGTTCAGCTGGGATACGGAGATATAAGGGAAAAGCTCGTCACGAAGCCGATTGCCGGACACATAAAGAAAGCCGGCGCTCCTCTTAAGCGCACGCTTAGAGAGTATCATGTAGACAGCACAGACGAATTTGAACTTGGTCAGGAAATAAAAGTGGACGTCTTTGAAGAAGGCGATGTCGTCGATATAAAAGGCACATCCAAAGGCAAAGGCTTTCAGGGAACAATCGCAAGGCATGGTTTTGCAAGAGGTCCTATGACTCACGGCAGCCATAACAAGAGGGCTCCGGGCTCGATCGGTGCTTGTGCAGACCCGGGCAAAGTCATCAAGGGCAAGAAGATGCCGGGACACGGCGGTTCGCAGACAGTTACCATACAGAATGTTAAGATAGTCGGCGTCGATGTCGACAAGAACGTACTGCTCGTCAAGGGCGCAGTACCCGGAGCCAGAGGCGGCCTAGTATCTATAACAAAAGCTGTAAAGCAGTCGTAGCCAAAGCGGTCAGAAGAAAAGGATGTGAAACAAATGCCTAAAGTATCGGTATATAAGAAGGACGGCGAAAAAGTCGGCCAAATGAATCTTAAAAATGAAATATTCGGCATCGAAGTAAACGAAGCCGTTATGCATCAGGTTGTTGTAGCCCAGTTAGCAAACAAACGTCAGGGAACGCAAAGCGCTCTTACAAGAAGCGAAGTAAGAGGCGGCGGCATCAAGCCCTGGAGACAAAAGGGAACAGGAAGAGCCAGAGCGGGCTCATCACGCTCTCCTATTTGGACAAAGGGCGGCATGACATTTGCTGTAAAGCCAAGGGACTACAGCCAGAAGATAAACAAGAAAGTCAGGAAGCTCGCTATACAGAGCGCCCTTTCTATGAAGGTTGCTGACAACGACATTATTGTTCTTGAAGATTTGGCGCTGGATGCACCAAAGACAAAGATAATGGCGGAAATATTAAAGGGTTTTGATGTAAAGAAGGCACTCATTGTAACGCAGACCAAAGATGACACTGTATTGCGTGCTGCAAGCAACATTAGGAATATCAAAACTTTAACTGCCGACACCGTCAACGTATATGACCTTGTTAACTATGACAAGCTTATCATAACGAAAGATGCTGTAAAGAAGGTCGAGGAGGTTTTTGCTTAAATGGAAGCTAGAGATATTATTTTAAAGCCGGTGCTTACCGAAAAAAGCTATGACGATCTCGCTGTTAAAAAGTACACGTTTATCGTCGACAAAAGGGCTACAAAGACTCAGGTAAAGGATGCTGTCGAAGAAGTATTCGGCGTAAAGGTAAAGAATGTAAACACTCTTCGCCAAATCGGCAAAGTGAAACGTCAGGGATATACAAAAGGCAGACGTGCTGAAACGAAGAAAGCCTTTGTAACACTGACCAGCGATTCTAAGACTATCGAGTTCTTCGATTCGCTTGCACAGTAGTTAAAGGGAGGAAGCAAGACAATGGCGATTAAAAAGTATAAACCAACTACACCCGGCAGACGTAACATGACGGTAAGTGCATTTGAAGAGATCACATGCACCACTCCCGAAAAGTCACTGCTTGATGTTAGAAAACGCAAAGCCGGAAGAAATGCCGGCGGCCGCATAACCGTTCGTCACAGGGGCGGCGGTGCAAAGAGAAAGTATCGCATAATCGACTTTAAAAGAAATAAAGACGGCGTTCCTGCAACAGTGGCTACAATAGAGTATGATCCGAACAGGACTGCGAACATTGCGCTTCTTAATTATGCAGACGGTGAAAAGAGATATATACTGGCGCCTTACGGCTTGAAAGTGGGCGACAGCATAGTATCAGGCGAAGGTGCCGACATCAAACCGGGCAACTCGCTTTTCCTTAAGGATATCCCGATGGGAACTCTTATACATAACATAGAGCTATCGCCGGGAAAAGGCGGACAGCTCGTCCGTAGCGCAGGCAACTCTGCACAGCTTATGGCAAAGGAAGGCAAATACGCACAGGTGCGTCTGCCGTCCGGGGAAGTAAGGATGATACTTCTTACAGCCAAGGCAACAATCGGACAGGTTGGCAACATAGACCAGAACAACGTATTTATCGGCAAAGCCGGCAAAAAACGCCACATGGGATTCCGCCCGACGGTCCGTGGTTCGGTCATGAACCCGAACGACCATCCGCACGGCGGCGGCGAAGGTAAATCACCTATCGGTAAACCGGGTCCTGTTACACCTTGGGGCAAGCCGACACTTGGATATAAGACTAGAAAGAAGAAGAATCAGTCGGATAAATATATCGTAAGACGCAGAACCAAATAAGGAGTTATTAGTATGAGTAGATCGGTAAAAAAGGGTCCGTTCGTAGATCAGAAGCTGCTTGCAAAGGTGCAGCAGATGAACGAAAAGAATGAGAAAAAAGTGTTAAAGACATGGAGCAGGGCATCGACGATATTCCCGGACATGGTAGGACACACTTTGGCTGTGCACGACGGAAGGAAGTTCGTGCCGGTATATATGACAGAGGACATGGTTGGTCATAAACTTGGTGAATTTGCACCGACAAGGACTTTCCGTGGGCATGCAGGCGATAAAAAGTCTGCTGCCAAGTAGTTTTAAGGAGGGAAGTTTAATATGGCAACTCGTCAAAGAGAAAAAGCGCAAAAAAGAGCAGAGCTTAAAGATAGAAGGCCGACGGCAAAAGTAAAATTCGCTCGCATCTCTTCCACAAAGGTAAAGCTGGTTTTAGACCTTATTCGTGGCAAGAACGTGAACGAAGCCATTGCGATACTGAAAAACACTAACAAGGCCGCAAGCCCTGTGGTTGAAAAGCTTTTAAATTCTGCTATTGCCAACGCAGAGAACAATTCTGGAATCCTTCGTGATGACCTTTATGTTGCTGAAGTATTTGCTGACCAGGGTCCTACGCTTAAGAGATATAGACCAAGAGCCCAAGGCAGGGCTTCAAGGATCCGTAAGAGAACCAGCCATATAACAATAATACTGGATAGTGCAGTTAAGGAGGAAGCGTAAATGGGTCAGAAAGTTAATCCTCATGGAATGCGTGTCGGCGTTATAAAAGACTGGGATGCACGTTGGTTTGCCAGAAAAGGTGAATTTGCAGAGTATATAAAAGAAGATAATGAAATAAGAAAGCAGCTTAAAAAACAGCTTTACGCTGCCGGAGTTGCAAAGATAGAAACGGAACGTGCAGCCAACAAACTGACGGTCACAGTTCATACCGCAAAGCCGGGCATAGTAATCGGCAAAGGCGGGCAGGGAGTTGAAGAGTTAAAGAAACAGCTTGCTGCAAAAACAGGCAAAGCTGTTGTGCTCAACATAGTAGAAGTTAAAAGACCGGATATAAACGCACAGCTCGTTGCAGAGAACATCGCAAGCCAGCTTGAGAGACGTATCTCCTTCCGTCGTGCCATGAAACAGTGCATCGGAAGAGCGATGAAGGGCGGAGCCCTTGGTATAAAGACTATGTGTGCTGGGCGTCTTGGCGGCGCTGAGATCGCAAGGACCGAAAAATACCACGATGGCAGCATTCCGCTGCAGACAATTCGTGCGGATATCGACTACGGTTTTGCTGAAGCAAACACAACATACGGAAAGATAGGCTGCAAAGTCTGGATATATAAAGGCGAAATACTTGGCAATCCTTTGAGAGACAAGTTCAAAGCGTCAGAAGGAGGCAGCAAAAATGTTAATGCCAAAAAGGGTTAAACGCAGAAGAGTTTTTCGTGGCAGGATGAAGGGCAAAGCCAACAAGGGCAACAAGGTCAATTACGGACAGTACGGTCTTGTGGCAACACAGCCCGCTTGGATAACGAGCAACCAGATAGAAGCTGCTCGTATCGCCATGACTAGATACATAAAACGTGGCGGACACGTTTGGATAAAGATATTCCCTCACAAGCCGGTAACAGAAAAACCGGCCGAGACCAGGATGGGCTCCGGTAAAGGCTCACCAGAATACTGGGTAGCTGTAGTAAAACCGGGCAGAGTCATGTTCGAGATCGCAGGAGTATCCGAAGAAATAGCCAAAAGAGCGCTTAGGCTGGCGGCTTATAAGCTTCCTATCAAGTGCAAGATTGCAGAAAACGAAAGCTTCGATGAAGTAGCGTTCTCTAAGATAAGCTTTAAGACGACCTTTGATGACATCATGGAAGAGGTCGAAGGTGAAGGGTCTGAAGGCGTAGAGTCTGAGGGCGAAGAAGAAACAGGTGGTGAGCAGGATGAAAGCTAGCAAGCTGCAAGAGATGACAAATGATGAATTGATGGGTAAACTCGGCGACCTTAAGCAAGAACTCTTTAACCTGCGTTTTCAGAATGCTACCGGGCAGCTCGGAAACGTTATGGTAGTAAGACAGACAAAAAGAGATATTGCAAGAGTCAAGACTGTGCTTCGTGAGCGTGAGCTTGCCGCAGCAGCTGACAGTTAAGGAGAGTTGATATGACAAAACGTGGGATACGCAAAGAAAGAACAGGCGTTGTCGTAAGCGATAAGATGGACAAGACCATAGTTGTTTCTATTGTTCGTAAAGCAAAACATCCGCTTTATAAAAAGACTGTCAAGTCTTCAAAGAAATATAAGGCGCATGATGAAAACAATGAAGCTAAAGTGGGCGATGAGGTCTTGATTACGGAAACACGTCCTTTAAGCAAGGATAAGAGATGGAGACTTGTCAAGGTAGTGAGAGCTGCCAAGTAACCATTATTTAAGGGAGGACAAGAAAGATGATACAAGCCGAAACACGCTTGAAAGTTGCGGACAACTCCGGTGCCAAAGAGATACAATGCATCAAAGTTCTTGGCGGTTCAAAAAGGGTATCTGCTAATATAGGAGACGTTATAGTAGCGTCCGTAAAAACGGCTGCTCCGGGCGGGGTTGTCAAGAAGAAGGAAGTTGTAAAAGCTGTTATAGTACGCAGCGTCTACGGCATTAAACGCAAAGACGGATCTTACATAAGATTTGATGATAATGCAGCCGTGATTATAGACGATAATAAACAGCCGAAAGGTACTCGTATTTTCGGACCGGTTGCCAGAGAGCTTAGAGAAAAAGACTATATGAAGATAGTTTCTCTTGCACCTGAGGTGTTATAGGAAGGCAGGATAAAGATATGGCTATGCATATTAAAAGAGACGACAAGGTCGTTGTTATCTCCGGTAAGGAAAAGGGTAAGACCGGAAAAGTTCTGCATGTTGAGCCTAAAAACGGCAAGTTGATTGTCGAGAAACTCAACATGGCGACAAAACATGAAAAACCGAAAGGCCAGGGTAAACCGGGCGGTATTATACATTCGGAAGCTGCGATGTACGCCAGCAAAGTAATGCTTGTCTGCGGTAAATGCGGCAAAGCTACACGTCTTGGGTTCAAAGTGCTCGATGACGGAAGCAAGGTCCGTATATGCAAAAAATGCGGCGAAACGTTTGACAAGTAGGGAGGAAAGAGAAGATGCCAAGGTTAAAGGATACTTACAATAGCGAGATTATCCCCGCTATGACTAAGAAGTTCGGCTATAAGAACGTTATGCAGGTTCCAAGGCTGGAGAAAATAGTTATAAACATGGGGCTCGGAGACACAAAGGACAACGCTAAAGGGCTTGACTCCGCTGTTGACGACCTTACCATTATAGCAGGGCAGAAGCCCGTAGTAACCGTTGCAAAGAAGAGCGTTGCCAACTTTAAAGTCCGTGAAGGAATGAAAGTCGGCGCTAAGGTTACGCTTCGTGGAGACAGGATGTATGAGTTTGCTGACAGGCTGCTCAGCGTTGCGCTTCCAAGAGTTCGTGACTTTAGAGGAATCTCTCCCACTTCGTTTGACGGAAGAGGAAACTTTGCGATGGGTCTCAAGGAACAGCTGGTGTTCCCGGAGATCGTATATGACAATGTAGATAAGATCCGCGGTATGGATATTATTATAGTAACAACTGCGCAGAGCGACGAGGAAGCAAGGGAATTGTTAAGCCTTCTCGGTATGCCGTTCAAGCGCTAAGAACCTTTAGGACCGGAGGTAATAAAGTGGCTAAAAAAGCGATGATAAATAAACAGCAAAAAGGCTCGAAGTTTTCCACCAGGAACTATACAAGATGTTCTATTTGCGGCAGACCGCATTCAGTTCTGCGCAAATATGGAATTTGCCGTATATGTTTCAGGGAACTCGCATACAAGGGCGAGATACCCGGCGTCAGAAAAGCAAGCTGGTAGGCTGTTGTCTATATTATAAGGAGGTAAACAAATGCCTGTAACTGATCCTGTAGCGGATATGCTGACACGTATTCGCAACGCTCTAGGAGCAAAACATGACACTGTTAATATGCCCGCTTCCAACATGAAGAAAGCCATAGCGGCGATTCTTCTCAAGGAAGGTTTTATAAAGGGGTATGAGAATATAGATGAAGGCCCTCAGGGCATCATAAAGATCACTCTTAAATATGGTGCGAAAGAGGAGTCTGTCATCAATGGACTTAAGAGGATAAGCAAGCCCGGTCTTCGTGTTTATGCGAAGAAGGACGACATACCGAAGGTGCTCGGCGGTCTTGGTGTTGCTATCATTTCTACGTCCAAAGGCGTTATGACGGACAGAGATGCAAGAGAAGGCGAAGTCGGAGGAGAAGTCCTCGCTTACGTCTGGTAACTATATTGAGCACTGTATATTGCAGGGCGCTGCCGAACAACAGCGCCTATAAGTGCGAAGGAGAAAAAAATGTCTAGAATAGGTAAAATGCCGATTACAATACCTTCCGGCGTGACCGTTACACTGGAGGATGGCAACATTGTAAAGGTGAAAAGCAGTAAAGGCGAGCTCACGGAAAAAATACCGGCGATCATAAAAGTTGAGATAAACGACGGTGTTGTGGAAGTTAAACGGAGCTCGGATAATAAAAATGACAGGGCGATGCACGGCCTTTCACGTGCACTTATAGCCAATATGGTGACAGGACTTACCGAAGGGTTCACAAAGGTTCTCGAAGTTGTCGGCGTTGGCTACAGAGTGCAGAAAAACGGCAACAAGATCGTTCTCAACGTTGGATATTCGCATCCCGTAGAGGTTGCCGAAGACGGTGTTACGCTTGATGTTGAGGGCACGAATATAATTAAAGTTTCGGGCATCAGCAAGCAGGTAGTCGGACAGGTTGCGTCAGAGATAAGAGGTATTCGTCCGCCGGAGCCGTATAAGGGCAAGGGCATAAGATACAGGGACGAAGTCGTGCTGCGCAAAGTCGGCAAGACCGGAATGTAGAAAGGTGGCGTGAAAATTGATTAATAAGAAGAATAAAAACCAAATCAGACAGGGACGTCACTTAAGGGTAAGAAACAAGATATCCGGTACTGCTGTGAAGCCAAGGCTAAACGTATACCGCAGCACCAGCCATATCTATGCTCAGGTGATAGATGATGAAAAAGGTATGACGCTAGTAAGTGCATCAACTATGGAAAAAGACATAAAGGCTGCTGTGCAGGGCAAGAATAAAAAAGAAGCCGCTGCAATAGTAGGCGAGAGTGTTGCAAAGAGGGCATTAGCCAAAGGCATAAAAGAAGTTGTCTTTGACAGAGGCGGCTATGTCTATACAGGCAGAGTAGAGCAGTTGGCTGACGGCGCTAGAAAAGCCGGACTCAAGTTTTAGAAGGAGGAAGATCTGGTGCAGAGAAACGATGCATTTAAAGGCAATGATAGAAAAAATGACGGCGGCAGAGGCCCGGGACGTGGCAGACGCAACTTCAAGAAGGAAGAAGATAAAGAATTCAAAGAGAAGCTGGTTTACGTCAACCGTGTTGCCAAGGTTGTAAAAGGCGGCAGAAACTTCCGCTTTACAGCGCTTGTCGTAGTTGGAGACGAAAAGGGCAAGGTTGGCGCAGGTCTTGGAAAAGCAGCGGAGATTCCGGAGGCTATAGCAAAGGCCGTACAGAAGGCAAAGCGCAACCTTATCGAAGTTCCTATAGTAGGTACGACGATACCTCACGAGGTTCTTGGAGTATTTGGAAGAGGCAAAGTATTGCTGCTTCCTGCTGCTGAAGGTACCGGTGTTATAGCCGGAGGACCTGCCCGTGCAGTTTTGGAGCTTGCCGGAGTCAAAGATATAAAAACGAAGTCGCAGGGATCTAACACACCTGCAAACTGCGTTAAGGCTACTATAGAAGGTCTTAAACTTTTAAAAACAGCAGAGCAGTACGCAAAAATGCGTGGTGTAAGCGTAGACCATCTTAAGTAAGGAGAATTGTTATGGCTAAAGCAACGGCGAATAAAATAAAGATAAAGCTTGTTAAAAGCCCTATAGGATATTCAAAGGATCAGAGAGCTACGCTTGAAGCTCTTGGTCTTAAGAGAATCAATTCAGTTGTAGAAAAAGAAGACAACGACTGCATACAGGGCATGATTAGAAAAGTGACGCACCTTGTCAAGGTGCTTGACGCATAAACTTGAAGGAGGCCAAGTCGTGAGAATTAACGAATTAAAGCCAGCTGCTGGCGCAAAAAGAAAAAGAAAGCGTGTTGGCAGAGGCGCCGGTTCGGGCATGGGCAAGACCGCTACCCGAGGACAGGACGGCCAAAATAGCAGAAGCGGCGGCGGAGTACGCCCCGGATTCGAAGGCGGCCAGATGCCGCTTGCAAGACGTTTGCCAAAACGTGGTTTTAAAAATATATTTGCAAAGACATATTCCACAGTGAATGTGAGTGACCTAAATAGGTTCGAAGACGGAACAGAGGTTACTGCTCAGCTTCTTAAGGAAAAAAGGGTCATCCGAAAGCTTAATGACGGGCTTAAAGTCTTAGGGAACGGAGAGATCACAAAAAAGCTGACGGTAAAAGCCGACAAGTTCACCAAGACGGCTCAGGAAAAAATTACAGCCGCTGGTGGCACAGCTGAGGTGAATGAATAATGTTTAGTACGCTCCGAAATGCATGGAAGGTTCCGGATATAAGAAAGAAAATACTATATACCCTTATGATGCTCCTTGTTTACAGAATCGGAGCGCATGTACCGGTTCCAGGTATGGATATAGTAGCGCTGGGCAATGATATCCAGCAGGGATCGTTAGCTGGCTTTCTTGACCTGTTTGCAGGCGGTGCGCTGTCTAACTTCTCGCTGTTTGCTCTTGGTATAACGCCATACATTACGGCGTCTATCATTATGAATCTTCTGACTATGGCGCTTCCGCCGCTTGAAAGGCTTTCAAAGGAAGGCCCGGAAGGAAGAAAGAAGATAGCTTCCATCACACGTTATGCTGCAGTTGCACTGGGTCTTATACAGTCGATTGCGGTGCTGCTGAGCTATAAAAAATACGTTATTGCCATGGAAGGCATACCGACGATAATGTCGTATATAACGATAGTAATGTGCTTGACGGCAGGTACTGCACTGATAATGTGGATTGGTGAACATATAACGGAGAACGGCGTTGGAAACGGAATATCGCTGCTTATTTTCATAAGCATAGTCAGCAGGTTATATCCGTCGGCAAAGACTTTGGTGCAGAATGCGCTTAATCCGGATTATACGCAGACGACACTGCTTACAGTAGGAGTTGTGCTGGTAGCAGCGATAGTGATAGTAGCAGGTATAACGTTCGTCGATTTGGGTGAACGACGAATACCTGTGCAATATGCAAAGCGTGTTATAGGAAGAAAAATGTACGGCGGACAGTCTACACACATTCCTATGAAGATAAACCAGTCGGGCGTTCTTCCGCTTATATTTGCGCTGACGCTCATACAGTTCCCAACCATCATAGGCCAGCTTTTCGGCTCGCAGATGACGGGATATAAAGCGATAATGGGAGCGGACAAACCGCTGTACCTTGTACTGTTTGCACTGCTGATATTCTTCTTCACATTCTTCTATTCACAGGCGACGTTCAATCCGCCTGATGTAGCGAAGAATCTGCAGCAGAACGGAGGATTCATTCCGGGCATACGTGCAGGCAAACCGACGTCAGACTATCTTACAAAGATACTGACACGTGTTACGCTTTTCGGCGCACTGTTCCTGGCAATAGTTGCGACGATACCGACGGGTCTTAGTGCCCTGGCGGGTTTCAGTTCACCGTTTGGTGCAACAAGCCTTCTGATCATGGTAAGCGTTTCACTCGAGACGACAAGACAGCTAGAGTCGCAGATGATGATGAGGCACTATAAAGGATTCCTGAAATAGAGGTAGGGCTATGAAATGGATGTTTGTTGGTCCGCCCGGTGCGGGCAAAGGAACACAAGCAGCGAAAATTGCGGCAAAATATGAGATACCTCACATCTCTACCGGAGATATGCTTCGGGCAGAGATAAAAAAAGGCAGCGAGCTTGGGCTCAAAGCCAAACAGTACATAGACTCCGGACAGCTCGTCCCAGACGATCTTATGGTGGCTATGGTTGAAAAGAGAATAGCTGAACCTGATGCTGAAAACGGGTTTCTGCTTGACGGCTTCCCAAGGACAAAACTGCAGGCTGAAGCGCTCGACAAGATAACACAGCTCGACAAGGTGATAAACCTGTTTGTGCCGGACGATAAACTGGTGCACAGGCTGTGCGGCAGAAGGGTTTGTGAAAACTGCAGCGCAACGTATCATGTGTCAATGCTTTCCGACTTAAAGACCTGCCCAAAATGCGGCGGCCCGCTAATTATAAGGGACGATGACAAGGAAGAAGTAGTTCTTGAACGGCTCAGGGTCTATAAGGAGAACACACAGCCTTTGATACAGTATTACACCGAAAAAGGTGTGCTGCACGACGTTGTGGGCTCTGGTGGCATCGATACAATCACGCAGACTATAATGGGAGTACTGGAGCAGCAATGATTGTACTCAAGTCAAAGCGTGAAATAGAGTTTTTAAGAGATGCCGGCAGGATATCTGCACAGGCGCTGGCTATTGTTGGAGAAAACATCAAAGCGGGAATTACTACAAAAGAGCTTGACGAGATTGCACAGAAGTTCATTGAAAAGTGCGGCGCACAGCCTTCGTTTCTCGGATACAACGGTTATCCGGCTACGATATGCGCATCGGTAAACGACGAGGTCGTCCACGGCATTCCGGACACAAGAGTGCTGGAAGAAGGGGACATAATAAGTATAGATCTCGGTGCAAAATATAAAGGGTATCATGGAGATAACGCAAAGACGTATGCTGTAGGAACAGTAAGCAGCGAAGCACAAAGGCTGATGGACGTAACAGAGCAGTCGTTTTATGCGGGAATGAAAGCATTCGAGGAGGGCAGCAGACTACAGGACATATCTGCTGCAGTACAGAAAACGGCAGAGTCAGCCGGGTTTTCGGTGGTAAGGGAGCTTGTCGGGCATGGAATCGGCCAGCAACTTCACGAAGACCCGAACGTTCCGAACTTTGTGACAGGCAGTAAAGGACCGAAGCTGCGGACAGGAATGGTGCTGTGCATCGAACCTATGATAAACATGGGAAAGAGGCACACGATTACTATGGAAGACGGATGGACTGTGAAGACAAAAGACGGTAGTCTCTCGTCCCACTATGAACACACCATTGCACTGACCGATAACGGGCCTGAGATACTGACGAAGGGGTGAAACCAGTGACGTATCCGGCAGAAGTTGGAAGAGTTGCCGTTTCGAGTGCAGGCAGGGATGCCGGCAGGATGTTTATAATACTGAGTGTTATTGATGCTCAATATGTATATATTGCAGATGGTGACTTAAGAAAGATAGATCACCCGAAGAAGAAGAAACTCAAGCATTTAAGGCTTACGGAAACTGTTCTAGAGTCCATAGCGGAAAAACTTAAACAGTCGGCGAAAGTGTTTGATGCAGAGATTCGCAGTGCGATTAAGTCGTGCAGCGGCCAGGAGCAGTAGAAGGAGGAGCTGGTTTGTCAAAAAGCGACGTAATTGAAATGGAAGGCAGAGTTACGGAGGCGTTTCCAAACGCTGTGTTTGAAGTAGAGCTTGAGAACGGGCATAAAGTGCTTGCTCACATATCCGGCAAACTTCGTATGCACTATATCCGGATATTGCCGGGAGACAAGGTGACAGTAGAGATATCGCCTTATGATTTGAAACGTGGACGTATTACATGGCGTGGCAAAGGCTGAACTAGAAGGAGGAAAGCAAAATGAAAGTTAGACCGTCGGTTAAACCGATTTGTGAAAAGTGCAAGGTTATAAAACGTAAGGGCAAGGTAATGGTTATCTGCCAGAACCCCAAGCACAAACAGACACAAGGGTAAGCAAGCTTATCGGAGCGGCTGCAGGGCTTAATGTGCTCTGGTATCCGTACAGCTTTTAATATAGAAATTATTTCGGAGGTGTTATTAAGTGGCACGTATAGCTGGTATTGATCTACCGAACGATAAAAGGGTAGAGATCGGCCTGACGTATATTTACGGTATAGGCCTTACAACTTCAAAAGACATATTAGCGTCAACTGGTGTTGACCCCGATATCAGAGTCAAAGACTTGTCAGAATCGGACGTCAGCAAATTAAGAGAATATATAGAAAAAAACCTTAAGGTAGAGGGTGACTTAAGACGTGATACTACCATGAATATCAAGCGTCTTATTGAGATTGGGTGCTATAGGGGCATCCGTCACAGAAGAGGCCTTCCTGTAAGAGGTCAGAGCTCAAAACAGAACGCACGCACAAGAAAAGGCCCCAAACGCAGTGCAGGCGGAAAGAAAAGGTAGGGTATAAAGAATGGCAAAACCAAAGCAGACGAGAAAACGTCGTGAAAAGAAAAACATCGAGCGTGGACAGGCGCACATTCAGGCTTCGTTCAACAATACGCTCGTTACAATGACTGATACTGCCGGAAATGCGCTTAGCTGGGCAAGTGCCGGCGGCATGGGTTTCAGAGGCAGCAAGAAGAGTACTCCTTTTGCTGCACAGGTAGCTGCTGAAAAGGCTGCTAAGGCCGCTATGGAACATGGTCTTAGGTTCGTTGACGTATATGTTAAAGGACCGGGCAGCGGCAGGGAAGCTGCTATTCGTGCACTTCAGACCGCTGGTCTTGAAGTTAGTCTCATCAAGGACGTAACGCCGATACCACATAACGGCTGCCGTCCGCCGAAACGCAGGAGAGTATAAGGAGGAAATATAGATATGGCTAGATATACAGGTTCCGTATGCCGTCTGTGCCGCAGAGAAGGTGCTAAGCTCTTCCTTAAGGGCGACAGATGCTACAGCGGGAAATGCGCTTTTGTAAAGCGCCCGACTCCGCCGGGAGAACAAAAAAAAGGAAGACGTAACAAGGTGAGCGAATACGGCCTTCAGCTTCGTGAGAAACAGAAGGTTAAAAGGGCATATGGTATGCTTGAATCTCAGTTTGAAAAATATTATTTACTGGCAGAGCGTATGAAAGGCAAAACTGGTGAAAACCTTTTGATGCTTCTCGAATCAAGGCTCGACAACGTTGCTTACCGTTTAGGATTTGGCGAATCGCGTGCACAGGCTCGGCAGCTTGTTATGCACGGTCATGTGCTTGTCAACGGCAACAAGGTAGATATACCGTCATATTTCGTAAGTGAAGGCGACGAGATCACCATCCGTAAAAAGAGTCAGGACACAGAGAGATTCAAAGAGCTCAGAGAAAGTGAAGCAAGACCGATGCCAAGCTGGCTCAGCATGGACAATGCAAATCTTACCGGCAGAGTGCTAAGCGCTCCTGTGAGGGAAGACATTGACCTTACTATAGAAGAGCACCTGATCGTAGAGCTTTACTCTAAGTAGTAGGCTTGGCGAACAGGCGGCGTTAGGCGATTAAACGGTTGCCCTTCGAACTCGAACTATAACGGGAGGGTTATATATGTTAGAAATAGAAAAGCCAAATATTGAATGTGTAGAAAAAACGAGTGATAACAAATATGCCAAGTTTATCATGGAACCGCTGGAGAGAGGTTTCGGATCAACTATAGGCAACTCTCTTCGCAGAGTTCTGCTTTCCTGCCTGCCGGGTGCAGCTGTAACAAGGATCAGACTAGACGGAGTATTGCATGAGTTTTCCACGATGGAAGGCGTAAGCGAAGATGTCGTCAACCTTGTTATAAACTTGAAAGGCCTTGCAGTCAAGATGCATACTGAAGAGCCGAAAACGCTCATACTGGATGCGCAGGGACCTAAGGATGTAACGGCGGCAGATATTGTGACCGATGCTGATGTCGAGATACTAAACCCCGACATGCACATTGCGACGCTTGATAAACACTCTAATCTCTATATGGAGATAACGGTAGAGCGTGGAAGAGGATATGTGCTTGCAGAGAAGAACAAAACGGATGATATGCCTATAGGCGTTATTCCGGTAGACTCGCTGTTCACGCCGGTAAGGAAAGTCAACTTCACCGTAGAGAACACTCGTGTAGGACAGATAACCGACTTTGACAAGCTTTCACTGGAGCTGTGGACAAACGGTACTATATCACCGGACGAGGCCGTATCGCTTGCTGCAAAGATAATATCCGAGCACATGGCGCAGTTCGTAGGACTTACAGAGCACGTTCAGAACGTTGAGATAATGGTAGAGCCCGAAGAAGACAAGAAGGAAAAGGTGCTCGAGATAACCATAGAAGAGCTTGATCTTTCAGTACGTTCATACAACTGCCTTAAGCGCGCAGGTATAAACACAGTAGAAGAGCTAATCAAGCGCAACGAAGAAGAGATGATGAAGGTCAGAAACCTTGGAAGAAAGTCCCTTGAAGAAGTAGAGCAGAAGCTTGCGGCACTTGGGCTGGGCCTGCGGGTTGACGACTGAAGTTAAAAATAAGACTTTATACAAATAAATTCACTGAACAGGTAGCTTTGCGCTTGCTCTAGCGCAGTTGCTTCAAACGGCAGTGAGTAGGAGGAAGAAATGGCTGGATATAGAAAGCTGAATAAACCGTCGGATCAGAGAAAAGCGATGCTGAGAAGCATAGTAACGGGCCTTTTATGGAACGGAAGAGTTGAAACGACGCTGGCTAGAGCAAAAGAAGCAAGGAGCATAGCTGAAAAGTTTATCACACTTGCTGCAAGAGAGTATGACAAGACTGTAACTGTGAAAAAGGTCGTCATTGAAGACGGCGAAAAGTTCAACAAGGAAGTCGAAAACGACGCACCAAGCAAGCTTGCTGCAAGACGTAAGATGATGGCATATCTTTACGACATACAGGAGCTTAAACAGGACGGCGAAAGCAAGTACAACTACAAGGAACGTACAAAGCAGGTAAAACATCCGCTCGTAGAGAAGATGTTCCGTGAGATAGGACCGAAATACCGTCAGCGGGCTGAAGATCTTGGCACAGGCGGCGGATATACACGCATAATCAAAAAGGGTCCAAGGCGTGGTGACGGCACTGAGATGGCTATCTTAGAGCTTGTCTAAGACAGCATAATATTAGCTTATAACCTTGAAGGCTTTGGATTTTTAATTCTGAAGCCTTTTATTGTTTTTTTAACACTATTGTCAAGAACTATGACTTATTGGAAGTATGCTGAGACTTAAATGAATCGCCGATTTTGGAGGCATAATGGATATAGTAAAAGCAGCAGATGTTAAGTACAGTTATGTGAACGACGAAAAGATCACGTTTGCACTCACCGGCGTTACGCTAAATGTAAAGCGAGGTGAGTTTGTTGCTGTCATTGGGCATAACGGCAGCGGCAAGTCTACGTTTGCAAAGCTCATAAATGCGCTGTACAAACCGGAGGCGGGCAGCGTTATTGTGGACGGTATGGACACGAGCGACGATAACAACATTTGGGAGATAAGACGAAGGGCAGGAATGGTGTTCCAAAACCCGGACAACCAGATGGTTGCTACCATTGTTGAAGAGGATGTTGCATTCGGACCGGAGAACATCGGTGTGCCGCCCGCAGAGATAAGGCAGCGTGTTGATGACGCACTAGAGATCGTTGATATGAGCGAGTATAAGACACGTGCGCCGCATATGCTGTCCGGCGGGCAGAAACAGCGTGTAGCTATAGCCGGTGTTCTTGCTATGTATCCGGAGCTTATAATATTTGACGAGCCTACCGCTATGCTTGACCCGGAAGGCAGGGGCGAGGTTATGGAAACGGCTATGATGCTTAACAAAAAAGGCAAGACCATCGTTTTTATAACTCACTATATGGAAGAAGCTCTTTTTGCCGACAGGGTGGTAGTAATGAGCGCAGGGCGTGTTCTGGCGGAAGGAACACCCGCCGAGATTTTTGACAACAGAGAAGTTTTAGATGAGGCGGGGCTTTCGGCGCCGCCTCACATAGAGCTTTATCATGAGCTTAAAAAGAGGGGCTATGATTATCTGAAATGTCCCGTCAGCATAGAGGATTTTGCTGCACAGCTCCAGTTAAAAAGAAATGCGCAGCCCTTTAATGAAAAAAAACCTGTTAAAAAAACGCAGACTGTTGCTATTGAAGCGGCAGATCTGTCATATACTTATATGCCGAACTCGCCGTTTGAATCTACTGCGCTTTCCGGCATAAATCTTAAAATAAACGCTGGAGAGTTTATAGGCGTAATAGGGCATACCGGCTCTGGTAAGACGACGCTTATCGGTCTTATTGCCGGTCTTTTAAAGCCGTCCGGCGGTAAGGTGTTGATCGGCGGCAAGGATATCAACGAAAAGGGCTATGACAGAAAAGAATTACGGCGGCACATCGGCGTAGTGTTCCAGTACCCGGAGCACCAGCTTTTTGAAGAGACCGTATATAAGGATATAGCTTTCGGGCCTACCAAAGCGGGCCTTTCGCAGGAGGAAACAGAGAGGCGTATACGCCATTCAATGGAGCTTATGGAGCTCGATTTTGACGCTGTTAAAGATTTGAGCCCGTTTGAGCTTTCGGGCGGACAGAAACGCAGGGTAGCAATAGCCGGAGTGCTTGCGCTGGACCCGGATGTGCTGATACTTGATGAGCCTGTTGCCGGTCTTGATCCTCAGGGCAGAGCACATCTTATGAAGCTGATAAACCATCTGAACAGCGAAGGCAAGACAATTATTCTTATCACTCACTCTATGGATGACCTTGCAGAGAATGCGCACCGTGTGATAGTCATGAACGAAGCGGAGATAATGATGGACGGATTGCCGAGAGACGTCTACGGGTATGCACAAAAGCTTCAGGAAGTTGGGCTCGATGTTCCGTGCACCATAAAAATAGAAAAACTGATACAACAAAAAGGCTTTGATATAAGCAGCAGCTACCTAAAGCAGAGCGATTTGTTTAATCAGCTTGTTTATATGATGGGCCCAGAGAAAGCGGGTGAGGGCAAATGATAAAAAATGTTGCGCTCGGCCAGTATTTTCCGGGGAATTCCGTTATACACAAGCTAGACCCGAGGATGAAGCTTGTACTGATAATCGCCGCTATTGTGGCAATATTCCTTGCACATACCTGGATAGGCTATGTTGCAATGTTTACTTTTCTTATAGCTGTAATAATAATCTCCAGAGTAAGCTTTAAGTTTGTTTTAAGGGGCTTAAAACCGCTTTGGTTCATTATTATACTGACGTTTGTACTCAATACATTTTTCTATACCGAAGGGGATATAATAGCTTCGTGGTGGATAATAAAAATATCGCAGCAGGGGCTTTTAAACGCAATAAGGTTGGCAGTCAGGCTTGTGCTGCTTATTATGACAACCACAATGCTGACGCTTACAACATCGCCTATTGCTCTTACAGACGGGCTTGAGAGCCTTATGAAACCTTTGAGAATAATAAAGTTCCCGGTGCACGAGCTTGCAATGATGATGACTATTGCGATGCGGTTCATACCTACGCTGCTTGAAGAGACTGACAAGATAATGAAAGCGCAGACAGCAAGGGGAGCAGAATTCGACAGCGGGAATATAATCAAACGTGCAAAAGGCATGGTGCCGCTGCTGGTGCCGTTGTTCGTCAGCGCTTTTAGGCGTGCGGACGAGCTTGCCTTTGCTATGGAGGCAAGGTGCTATAACGGTGGTGAAGGAAGAACGAAGATGAAGGTTCTTCACCTGCACTATCGTGACTTCATTTCGGCTGCTGTGGTAGCCGGGCTCATCACGTTTATGGCCTTCGGTTTTTAGAGGAAGCATATATGCGTATCAAGCTGACAATAGAATATGACGGCAGCGGTTATGCCGGCTGGCAGAGGCAGAAGAACGGCCTTTCCGTGCAGCAGGTAGTCGAAGAAGCTATAGCTGCAGCGACAGGACAGCAGACAGTCGTATATGCCGCCGGGAGAACGGACGCCGGCGTTCATGCACTGGGGCAGGTTGTCCATTTTGATACACAGACGACTATACCGCCGGAGAAGATAAGCTATGCGCTCAATACATTTCTGCCGGATGACATAAGGATAGCTTCGTCGTGCGAAGTAAGCGAAGATTTTCACGCAAGGTTCGGCGCAAAGGCAAAGACATATGTCTATACCTTCTATAATGCAGAGCATGCTTCGGCACTTTATCGCAATCTTAGCGCACATGCAAGAGGCGATATTGACGTAGATGCCATGAATCGGGCTGCAAAACAAATAGTAGGTACTCACGATTTTGTAAGCTTCTGCGCCAGCGGAAGTGAAGTGGAAACTACGGTGAGGACTGTTCACAGCCTTGAGATAACTCATGAGCCGCCGTTTATAAACATAGAGATAACCGGCAGCGGTTTCTTATATAATATGGTGAGGATAATTGCCGGAGTTCTGCTTGACGTGGGGAAAGGCAAGCTTTTGCCGGAGGACGTTGCAGATATAATGCGGGCAAAAGACAGGCGAAAAGCAAGCGCAACAGCCCCAGCCTGCGGGCTTGTGTTGAAACAAATATACTACGATGATGATTTTCAATCAAAGCCCTGACAAGAAGGGCTTTTTTAATAACTGAAGTTTGTGCTCGTTGTCGATTGCTAAAAGAGTTGTTAAATGTTAGAATACCTGATATGAAATCTTCTTCAAAGAGAGACAAACTCAAAAAAGCATTCTTTATTTTGGTGCTGATCATGGGCTTCCTTGGCGTGGCGGCGACGCTTGTTGCATTGCCAGTTTCCACGAGCATTTCACTGGGCACGGTATTCCCGGCTATGGTTGGTGTGGTTTTCATAGCCTATAGCATTGTTAAACTTAAACGGAAGAAAAAACTAATTCAAATAAAGTGGATACGGGTAATAGTTACTGCAATAGTGTGTATAGGTATTGCAATTTTCCTTGTTATAGAGGGTATAGTGATAGTATATGCGAACCTGCCGGAGCCTGATGAAGACGTAAATTACTGTTTAGTACTCGGCGCAGGAATATTTCCGGACGGACGGCTGAGCCTTTCGCTGAAGAACCGGCTGGATAGAGCGTATGAATATTTGAGCAAGCATGAAGACGTGGTTTGTATTGTCAGCGGAGGCAAAGGTGAAACAGAGCCGGTTGCCGAAGCATATGCGATGAGAGACTATCTTGTAGATGTGGGTATTGACGAAGCAAGGATATTGACAGAAGCGGATTCTTACAGTACACACGGGAACATGACAAAGTCTGCAATAGTCATGGAAGAGTATGCGCCGGGTCTTGAAAAAACAGCGGTTATAATTACGAATGATTTTCATATTTTCAGAGCGCAGTTGGTTGCAGAGAACAGGGGCATAACCGGGTATGGGATACCGTGTCATACTCCTCTGCGTGTTTTAGTAACAAGTTATATGAGAGAGTTTATGACCATCGTCAACACCCTTTTGTTTCAGCTTGACTGATGGTATACTTGTAATAATAAGTTTGGATAGGGGAACGAACATCTATGAGCAGAGCAGACAGAGTTTTTATTGAAAACTGCAGGCAGATTCTATCGGGAAAGGTCGATAAAAGTGCGGCTGTGCGCCCGAAGTGGGAAGACGGTACGCCTGCATATACTATAAAAAAGTTTGGTATAGTCAACCGGTATGACCTTGCAGAAGAGTTTCCTATACTGACGATACGCAGGACTTATCTTAAAAGTGCAGTTGATGAGCTTTTCTGGATATGGCAGAAAAAGAGCAATAACGTCAACGACCTTAAAGGCGGCATTTGGGATTCTTGGGCAGACGAAAGCGGAAGCATAGGCAAGGCGTACGGGTATCAGATGGGCAAGAAATATAACTTTGCGGAAGGCGAATTTGATCAGGTAGACTATGCGCTTTATCTTTTAAAGAACAGCCCGAACAGCCGCAGGATAATATGTAATATGTTCAACCACGCAGACCTTAAGGAGATGAACCTTCAGCCGTGCGCATACAGCATGACTTTCAATGTGACGGACGGAAAACTCAATGCTATACTCAATCAGCGCTCGCAGGACATGCTGGTGGCAAACAACTGGAATGTATGTCAGTACTCCATGCTGGTGCACATGTTTGCGCAGGTGAGCGGACTAAAACCGGGAGAGTTTGTGCACGTGATTGCTGATGCGCACATATACGACAGGCATATACCCATAGTCGAGAAGATGATAGAGAACGAGCAGTATAAAGCGCCAAAGATGGAGCTTGATAAAAACATAGACGATTTTTATGAGTTTACGAGAGACAGCTTTAAGCTGATAGATTATAAATATAATGATTTTGACTACGACATGGAAGTGTCGATATAGGGGGAGCAAATTTGAACGCAGTTGTGATGGTAGATAAAAACTGGGGCATAGGTATTAAGGGCGACCAGATGGTGTTCAATAGAGAAGACCTTAAGAACTTTAACAAACTGACTGTCGGCAATACGGTGGTTATGGGATACACTACGCTTATTTCCCTGCCCAAAGGGCCGCTGAAAGACAGAAAGACGATAGTTTTTTACGATAAGTATGAGACAATAGAAGATGTGGAAGTCGTGCATTCGCTGGACGAATTCTTGGAGCTTGCAAAAGAGCACGGCGAGATTTTCGTATCCGGCGGCGCTTCGATATACAAGCTGCTTCTGCCGTACTGTAAATACGCTTACGTTACCAAGCTCGACGAAGAGTATGAAGTGGATACGTATTTCCCAAACCTCGACGAGATGAGCGGCTGGATATGCGAATCGGAAGAAAAGGGCAAGTTCGGACAGGGAACGAGTTATTGTATATATAAAAATACTGATTTGACAGAATAGGATAGACAGTGAAAAAAATATTTACAGCTTTGGTTTTAACTTTAATAATAATGATAGCCGGGTGTACAGCGCATGGAGCCGATACAGAAGAGACTCTGCCGGTGGTTACACCGGACGCACCTGAACAAACTGATATACAGCTTGGTTATACGGTAGACCCATATCAGGCGTATGACTATGAAGACATGCAGGAAGATATACTTAAGCTGGAACAGATGTATCCGCAGTATATCGAAGTGTCAAGCATAGGCAGCTCAGTTGAAGGCAGAGACCTGGCGCTTATAAAGATGGGCGGCGGACAAAAAAAGATTTTGCTCGTCGGCGCTCATCATGCACGTGAATATATTACGTCTTCATACCTTATGAACATTGTCGATAAATATCTTTATGCTGCGGCCCAGGGGGAAAGTATAGAAGGATATGATATTGAAGAGCTGCTGGAGCAGGTGAGTGTATACGTTGTTCCTATGCTTAATCCGGATGGGGTGAACCTCGTCATAAACGGAATCGGCAGCGTCAGTGACCAGCAATCAGTTGAAGCTATGGCTATGCTCAAAGACATATATGCGCAGTGGAAAGCTAACATAAACGGCGTTGATTTAAACCGGCAGTATCCGTGCTATTGGGAAGAGAAAAAGCAGAACACTCAAGTGCCGAGCAGCGAGATGTTCAAAGGTTACAGCGCAGCCTCCGAGCCGGAGGTGCAGGCGCTGATGCTGCTTTGTGAAGAAACCGGGTTTGCTCTTGCGGCTTCGTTCCACAGCAAGGGAGAGATTGTTTACTGGGCGGACAGCGGAACTGTGGACAGCGTACCGAATGCAGAAGAAGCTGCGGATGCGGTCTGTGAAGTGTCCGGCTATGGAAAAATGGAAGTATCGCAAGACCCTGCAGTGTATGGAGCGGGCTTCGAAAACTGGTTCAGGCAGGAATATTCGAAGCCGGGACTGTGCATAGAGCTTACGCCATCTGACGGCAGCAGCCTTCCGCATGGCGACGGACAGTTCGACAATCTGGTGTGGGACAAGGCAAAACTTATTGCGGCAGTGCTTATGGAAAAAGCGGCAAGCCTGCCATAAGATGCTATAAGAAGCTGTGGTGTGTAAAACAGACGAAGATCTGCAGCACAGCGTAAGTTCACTGAAAGAAGCTACGCAGACGCTAGGCTATCGGTACAAATAAAGTTGTATTGCGAGAAGGAAACAAACAAGCGCCTGAGAATAGACAATATATGAGCGCTATGGTATAGTAGCTTGGTTATATAAAAGGATCATTAAGAGAAGGAAAACGAATGGATTATAAACAGATAATAGCACAGGCAATAGCAAAAGCTGCGGATATGGCTGCGGATGAAATAGAAGCGATGATCGAGGTGCCGGCGGACACCAGCATGGGCGACTATGCGTTTCCGTGTTTCAGGCTGGCAAAGACATTCCGCAAAGCGCCGCCTCTTATTGCTGCGGACATCTCGGAAAAGCTGGAGATACCAAAAGGCATAAGCCGGGCCGAAGTGGTCGGAGCATATATAAACTTCTTCCTTGATAACCAGAGCTTTATAGAAGATGTGCTCGGCGATGTGCTGGAGAAGGGTGAGGAATATGGCAGCGCTGATATAGGCAAAGGAAGGAACGTCTGCATAGACTATTCTTCGATAAACATAGCTAAGCCGTTCCACATCGGACATCTTTCGACGACTGTTATTGGCAGCTCATTATATAAGATATATAACTTCCTAGGGTTCCACTCGATTGGTATAAACCACCTCGGCGACTGGGGCACGCAGTTCGGCAAGCTCATCACAGCATATAAGCTGTGGGGCAACAAAGAGGACATTGAAAAGAACTCCATCAATGCTATGCTGGAGCTCTACGTGCGCTTTCATGACGAAGCTGAGAAAGACGACAGCCTGAATGACACAGCACGTATGTGGTTCAAGAAAATCGAGGACGGAGACGAAGAGGCTCTTAGTATTTTCAACTGGTTCAAGGAACTGACGCTAAAAGAAGTCAAGATCATATATGATATGCTGGACGTGCACTTCGACAGCTATGACGGCGAGAGCTTTTATAACGACAAGATGCAGCCAGTCATAGACGAGCTTAACGAAAAGCACATGCTGGAGCTTTCCGAAGGAGCGTATGTTGTGCGCCTCGGGGATGAGCTTCCGCCGTGTATCATACTAAAGTCTGACGGGGCTACGCTTTATTCCACACGAGACCTCGCTGCGGCGTTCTACCGCAAAAAGACTTACGATTTCTATAAGTGCCTCTATGTTGTTGCGTATCAGCAGGATCTTCACTTTAAACAGTGGTTCAAGGTAGTCGAGCTGATGGGCTATACTTGGGCGAAGGATTTAGAGCATGTCTCTTTCGGCATGGTGTCGCTGGAGGGCGGCACTCTCTCTACACGCAAGGGCAACGTTGTGCTTCTGCAGGAGGTTCTGGAAAAAGCGGTGGAGAAAACACGGGCTATCATAGAAGAAAAATCGCCAGGGCTGGAGGGCAAAGACGACGTAGCAAAAACTGTAGGCGTGGGAGCGGTCGTGTTTGACGCTCTGCGTACAGCCAGAATAAAAGACTCTACGTTCAGCTTCGAGCGTGTGCTAAACTTCGACGGCGAAACAGGGCCGTATGTGCAGTATACTTACGCACGATGCCAGAGCCTTAAAAAGAGGTGCGATTTTGACTTCCTTACCGCAGAAAAAGACTGGCAGGCCATAGACAACAAAGAAGCGTTTGCGGTGGCAAAGCTACTGGAGGGCTTTGGTGAAGTCGTCATAAAAGCGTGCGAGAAGAACGAGCCGTATTTTATCACCAAACACATAACGGAACTAGCAAAGGCTATGAACCGCTTCTACTTCGAGCACCGCGTAATCGACGACGACAAGGCGGCAACAGCAGCACGGCTGACTGTGGCGCACTGCGCAGGAGTAGTTATTAAAACGGGGCTTTCTCTCATCGGCGTAGGAGCGCCGGAGAGGATGTAAACAAACAGAAATCACAAAGGGACTGCACATGGCTGCAGTTCTTTTTTATTGCCTAAAATGCTAAATTATGGGATAATGATGTTGAGTAAAGAATATTGATGACTTGGTATTTGATTTAGTGGGACAGGAGGAGCAGGATGGATTATTCTCGAATTGATTTCAAGCAAGATGTCGAGGAAGTATTGTCAATATGTCAAGAAGACCTGAAAGAAATTGCAAAAGGTAATTCAAGACAGGCAACTGTTGAACAGATTGAGAGGACTATCATCCCTGAAATGAGAGAATTATTAAAAATGATCGAGGCAAATATACTTCCTCCAAAAGGTCAGCGGTGGTTATTGTCAGCTGCAAACATAACTAGAGGTTGGAATTGGGATATCTGGAGCGATGATAAATTAGTCAAAAAAATACCAGTGCTAAACACTAAATACAGACATGAATTGGATGAATAGGGAGCAATGGTGAGATAGTTAAACCTTATGGAACTTCCGAAACAATATAGCATTATAACATCAATTGAAGTGCCAACTAGTTCACTAAATAATATCTTTACAGCACCTAATCTTGATAGGTCGGGAGCAACAGCATATTGCTTTGATCTAGATTATTTAAATTCACTTTTACCGTAAGGAGGATAATAATTGTGAAGGATAATAATAAAAAAGGAAGTGCCAAGATTAAAGTTGTTTCTTCAAGGCTGATCGATAAAAAAGCACTTCATAGAAGTTTGAATGACCCAGAGAGGGTTAATGCAACAATTATTTGGGATGGCTTTAGGAAAGATAAACCTATTAGCGAGGGAACTCATTATGGGCCACAAATCCAATTTTCAGGAGAGGATGTTTTTAGTGATGATACAGTTTGGAGTTCAGATATAATAGTCGGCAAAACGGAAGATGAAGGCAATTGTAAGATACTAATAAAGTATCTGGCAGAGGGTGCCCCAAAGGAAAATTTAAAAAGCGGAAATAAATTTAAATTATTTGAGGGGCCGAGATATGTAGCAAAGGGTGTTATTTTATAAAAAAAATACATAGTTCTTATTAAAATATTCAGAATAATAGCTGAGGCAAACTCCGCATAGTGAAATATGTTGTTAACGTTTTCAGAGCATTCAATATATTGGTTATCAGTACGACGATGAAACAGGGTACTACTATCTCAACTCAAGGATGTATGACCCGATAACCGAAAGATTCCTGCAGGAGGTTATACTGGAGAGCCTAGAAATCCGTAGAACTTGAAATTGTATAAGTTTTGTGAAAAACCTGCTTAGCTAAACAACATATGCACTAAGTGCTTTTTTCATGAAAGCTCTTTTTGGTTGCTTAGAATCCCAAGTTATGGGATAATAGGTGCAAACAAAACGATGCTGGGAGAAACTATAATGCTGGATATCAAGAAAATAAGGAACAACCCCGAAGAAGTGATAGCGGGGCTTAAAAAACGCGGCGTGACCGGCGCTGTCGAAAAGATGATGGAGATCGACGAAAAGCGCCGTGAACTTATACAGGAGACTGAAAGCCTTAAAGCGAAGAAAAACGAGGTGTCAAAGCAGATACCCGTAATGAAGCGCGAAGGCAAAGACGTAGGCGGCCTGCTTGAAGATATGAAGAAGGTGTCGGACGACACTAAAGAGATAGATGCAAAGCTTGCGCTGCTGGATGACGAGCTCAACAACATGCTTCTTTCTACGCCGAATATACCGCAGGACGACGTTCCTATCGGCGCCAGCGACGAAGACAACGTGGAGCTGCGCAAATGGGGAGAGCCAAGGAAGTTTGACTTCGAGCCAAAAGCGCACTGGGACATAGGCACGAACCTGGGTGTGCTCGACTTCGAAACGGCAGCGAAAGTTACCGGAGCAAGGTTCACGTTCTATAAAGGGCTGGGCAGCAGACTGGAGCGTTCACTCATCAGCTTCATGATAGACACGCACACGCTGGAAAGCGGATATGAAGAGGTGTTCCCGCCGTTCATAGTGAACCGCAATTCCATGCAGGGCACAGGACAGCTTCCAAAGTTTGAAGAGGACGCATTCTCTCTTAATGGGAGCGATTACTTCCTTGTGCCGACGGCGGAAGTGCCTGTCACGAATATGTATAAAGACAGCATAATGGACGAGCTGCCAAAGCACTACACAGCATACAGCGCTTGTTTTAGGTCGGAAGCGGGCAGCGCAGGGCGTGACACGAGAGGGCTTATCCGCCAGCACCAGTTCAACAAGGTAGAGCTCGTTAAGTTCTGCAAACCGGAGGACTCCGCAAAAGAGCATGAAGCCCTGACCGCAGACGCAGAAAAAATATTGCAGAAGCTTGGGTTGCCGTATAGGGTGGTCAACCTGTGCACGGGCGATCTTGGTTTTACTTCCACGAAAACATACGACCTTGAAGTGTGGATGCCGAGCTACGGAAGATACGTCGAGATTTCTTCGTGCTCAAATTTCCATGATTTCCAGGCAAGGCGTGCAGGTATACGTTTCCGCAGTGAGAAGGGCGCTAAGCCGGAGTTTGTTCATACGCTTAACGGCAGCGGCCTTGCAGTGGGCAGGACAACGGCGGCGATCCTCGAAAACTACCAGAACGCAGACGGCAGCGTAACGGTGCCCGAAGCGCTTAGGGAATATATGAAGGTGGACAGGATAGGGTAGGATAGTGGCTTATAATAGATTTGTTGAATAATATGGATATAATAAAGAATAAGATGGAAAAAGTACTGGAAGAATTGGGTTTTGAGAAAACATATATTGGTGATAGTAAGTTTTACAAAAACAATAATACAGGACATTATCATGATATTGTTTATGTTAGCGGTTTACAGTCGTATATTATTGAATCTGCAGACAACTATGAGGAGGCAAAGAAAAGTCGACTTGAGGATAGTGATTTGTATCATATAACCATGGGCGAAGAAGCTATACTTGCCAAGTTTCGAAAGGATTTAATTAAATACTATTTAAAGGGATCGTGAAATAAGGGTACATTACATTGGGTAATTATAAGGATGAGGGAGTATATAAAGGTAGACAAGATAGGGTAGATATAATTGATGCAAGTCAAAATCGTAAAAAGCAATAAAAAGGATTTTCTTGGTTTGCTCATGCTGGCTGATGAGCAGGAATCCATGATAGACGAATATTTGCAGCGGGGCGAGCTTTTCGCCCTGTACGACGACGGCGGCCTGAAAAGCGTTTGCGTGGTTACGCAGGAAAGCGGCGATGTCTGCGAACTGAAGAATATAGCCACATATGAAGAATATCAGGGCAAAGGCTATGCAGGCAAGCTGCTAAACTACATATTTTCACATTATAAGAATATATATAGAACAATGCTTGTGGGAACGGGCGACGTTCCGTGGATAATACAGTTTTACGAGAAACACGGCTTTAAGACTTCACACAGGATAAAGAACTTTTTCACTGACAACTACGACCACCCCATGTTTGAAGGCGGCGTTCAACTGGTAGATATGGTTTATTTGGAGCGAGAACTTTGAGGATAGGAAAAGATTGATTTGCGGCAGCGTGACCGTGCTCGAAGGGCTGAGGGAATATATGAAGGTGGATAGGATAGGGTAGGGATAGTGCATATGAGAAGTTGAAGTTAAGCAAATTATTTTATATAAAACAAAAGACTCTATAAAAATTGATTATAATAATATATTACTATATTAAATAACAGCTTGATACTATTAAGAAACAGGTTTAGTGAGGGTTTTTAAGTAGTAAGATCAAGAAGAAACGTATTATTTATGGAGTAAATTATGAATTTAAATTATAGTGGAAGTGGAATAGTAGTTTATAATAAAAAGGAATACCAATGTGACCTTTATATAAATGAAAACCAAGGTGGAGTTCTAATTAAAATTAGTATGAACAAAATCTTTGCAAGCATATTAGAATTACCTTTTAACATTGGATTTTTAAGCGGGGAACTTAATACGGGATATAAGTTCTCATTAGTGAATTGCTCTAGAAATAAAATGGAGGATCTTATATCAGAAGGAAAAAGTGTTTATACGTACTTTGCTCAATATCTTTTTAATGGAGTTGGTGGAAAAGACATTAATTATGTCAAATTATATAAAGTGGTTTATGAACTGTCGGATATTATTGAGTGGGGGAATATATCAGGGTATGCTGTTGGCGAAAATTATGAGCTTATAAAAAATGATGATATAGAAAACATTCTATTTGAGAATAAGGAATTTAGCGTAAAATATGTTGTATATGGTAATATGCTGCCTGTTCATTTTACACAGGTTTTAAAAGAAGAAATAAGACTAAAACAAAATGGTAATATAGAAATTATTTTTAAAAAAAAAGAAGAAGCAATTGAAAAATTTGAAGATATATTTAGAAGAATTAACCGATTAATAGAGCTTTCCACATTAAGAAAAATACATTTAACCAAATTAACAGGATGGTCAACAGACATTTATGATGTATATGGAGAAAAAAGATTTGATAGAGCAATTGACATCATTAGTTATGACTTAAAGAAAGATGAGGGAACCAAAGGAAATATACAAAGAGTTTGGACATGGATTATGCTTCCAGCGCTAATCGAAAATGATAGCTTTAAAAAATATTTCGACAAATACGATCTTCTTGAACCTGTTGTTGATTTATATTTAGAAATATTAAAATCAAAGGAAATGTCTACAATTAGAATATTTCTAAATGTTGTACAAGCTCTGGAAACATATCATTCACGTTTTATCACCAATAGTATTAAAGAATTTAAAAAAAGAATAAAGTTAGTGATTTTAAAAGACCGCCCAGAAAAATTTATAGATGGTGACACAAAATTTATTATGGCGAACTCGTGTAAATTTATTACTCTAGAAAGCAGATTAGCTGATTTATTACTAGCAGAATTTGAAATAATATTTGACACTGGAGATATTAAGTTTTTGGACTTCCCAAATGTAATTTCTAAAACAAGAAATTATTATATACACTATGATGAAGCAATAAAATCAAACGGAAGAGTATTAAATGAAGAAGAAATATCTATATATAATAGGACTTTATTATATATGCTTGAATATTATATTTTACGAGAGCTTGGATTTTCAGATACTAAGCAAATTAGAAATATGCTAAATGGAAGATGGGGAAATGCTTCTGAAAAATTGTCTTTATTAAAAGCCTCAAAAGGAATTGAACAATCATGAAAAACTATCTTGAAATATCGCCGGTAGTACAATCGGCATTAGAAAACAATAAACCGGTGGTGGCGCTGGAGTCTACCATAATCTCGCACGGGATGCCGTATCCGAAAAACGTGCAGACCGCGCTGGAGGTCGAGGACGTCGTGCGGCAAAACGGCGCTGTTCCGGCGACTATAGCTGTTATAGGCGGAAAGCTGAAAGCGGGGCTTAGCCATGACGAGATAGAGTACCTCGGTAAAAAGGGGCTCAGCGTCAGCAAGGCGAGCAGGCGGGATCTTGCGGTGCTGGCGGCGCGCGGTCAGGACGGCGCTACGACTGTTGCGGCGACTATGATAATAGCGCAGATGGCGGGCATTCGTGTGTTCTGCACGGGCGGCATCGGCGGTGTGCACAGGGGCGCGGAGACCAGTATGGACGTTTCGGCAGACCTTGAAGAGCTCTCGCAGACGCAGGTTGCTGTGGTGTGCGCAGGCGCAAAGTCTATACTCGACATAGGGCTGACACTGGAATACCTTGAGACAAAGGGAGTGCCGGTGATAGGCTATGGCGTAAGCGAACTTCCGGCGTTCTATACACGTCAGAGCGGCTTCAACGTAGACTACCGCATGGACACACCCGAAGAGATAGCCGCTGTGCTTAAAGCCAAGACGCAGATGGGATTATCCGGCGGTGAGCTTATAGCCAACCCGATACCCAAAGAATATTCCATGGACAAGGCATACATAGATGATAAAATAGACGCAGCAGTGAGCGAAGCAAACGAAAAGGGAATAAAGGGCAAGCAGATAACGCCGTTTTTGCTGGAGCGGATACAGCAGATAACGAACGGAGACAGCCTCTTTTCCAACATACAGCTGGTTAAAAACAACGCAGCGCTTGCAGCAAAGATAGCGGCGGCGTATGTAAAATGAAAAGAAGCATTGTGATAATCGGCGATGCGCTGATGGACAACCTGATGTTTATAGACAGGCTGCCGGGCGCAGGCGAGGATATAAAAGTAAACAGCTATGAGAAAAACACGGGCGGCAGTGCGGCCAATACGACGGCGGCACTTGCTGCTTTTGATTTGTCGGTCAGCCTTGTGAGCGGTATTGGCAGCGACGAAGACGGTAAAACACTCTTGAAGAATCTTGAGTGCAAGGGCGTTGACACGTCGTTCATAAGTCGGCAGGGACAGACAGGCTTCACAATAACGCTGGTGGACGCCGACGGCGAGAGGACTATGCTCTCCAGCAGAGGCGCATCCGCAAACGTGCCGGAGCTTACAGACAATCTGTGCAAGAAGATAGAGCGTGCGGATATGCTATACATCTCCGGCTACTGGATGCAGACTAAAGAGCAGGCGGAGTTTGTTATAAAAGCGGCTCAGCTGTGCGAAGGAGAGATAGCTTTCGACCCGTGCCCTGTGGTTGCTAATGCAGACAGAGCGCAGCTGAAAGAACTGCTGCAAAACGTGGATATACTCCTGCCCAACGAAGCGGAGCAAAATTACTTAAAGCAGCAACAGGACATAAGCGGCATTTCATGCGTTGCTGTCAAGATGGGCAGCAGGGGCGCAAAGCTAGTCCATGAAGGCAGTGAGTATGAGCAGCCGGCAAAGCAGGTGGAAGCAGTGGACACCACCGGCGCAGGCGACGCTTTCAACGCTGGTTTTCTTGCGGCTGTGCTTCTTGGTGATGAGCCGCAACGGTGGCTGGCGCAGGGCATAGAGCTGGCAGCGGAAGCTGTAGGCAGGCGAGGGGCTGTGTAAAATTACTATAACTCTGAATGGAGACCAAGTAGGAATGAATATGAGAAAGTATAAATGCCCGTGTTGCGGATATTATACATTTGAAGAGCCTATTAATAATACATTTAATATTTGCCCAGTTTGCTTTTGGGAAGATGACGGAGTCCAACTTTTTAAACCTGATTTCAACGGAGGAGCAAATAGTCCTTCGCTAAATGAGGCAAAAAAATACTTTGCGAAATTTGGTGCTTGTGAAAAAAGATTTGTTGAAAATGTAAGAAAACCTAAAGAAAATGAGCTAAGTGGAATTGACTGGATTATAAATGGAGATGAGATAGAATTTTATGAGTAGAGTTAAAAATTTGGATAAAGAAAGGTGTGTCAATTAGTGAATGAAGCTATTAGCCACATAACACTTATAGTTAAAGACATAAATAAAACGGCAAATTTATTAAAGCTGATATTCCATGCAGAGGAAGTTTATTCGAGTGGACAAAAGAACTTTTCGTTAAGCCCAGAAAAATACTTTTTAATAAAGAACCAATGGTTTGTTATTATGGAAGGCGAATCGCTGCAGCAAAGAACTTATGACCACATAGCTTTTAGCGTATCTGAAGAAGAGTTTTCTATGTATGAATCAAGAGTAAAAAAACTTGGCTTAGAGATAAAACCAGCAAGAAATAGAATAGAAGGTGAAGGCAAATCATTATATTTTTATGATTATGATAATCATTTATTTGAGATTCATAGCGGTTCTTTATCGGAAAGATTGTATCATTATTCTAAAAAAGAAGGGAAAAACAACTAAAATCCATCAAAAAAACCGCCTCAGTCGAAGCGGTTTTATTATACTCGTTTTTAGCTGAATGCCATGGTGTCGCTAAGAGCCCCTGCGCCCGCTTTGTGGAACAGCTCGATAAGTCCTTCTATCGTCTGCGCCTGTTTTTCCTCGCCCTTGACGTCGAAAAGCACCTGGCCTGTGTGCATCATAGACAGCCTGTCGCCAAAGCCAATAGCATAGTTTAGGTTGTGCGTTACCATCAGCGTGGTTATGTTTCTCTCTGTCACTATCTTGCGTGTTAGCTCCATTATGTGTGCTGAAGTGCGCGGGTCTAGCGCCGCCGTATGTTCGTCCAGCAGCAAAAGGTCCGGCTTGGTAATGCTTGCCATAAGAAGCGCAAGCGCCTGGCGCTGTCCGCCCGAAAGCTGTCCTGCCAGCACTCCGGCTTTGTCTTCCAGCCCCATCTCTAATACGGTCAGCTCGTCCTTGAATTTCTTGATGTCTTTCTTTTTAAGACAAACTTTGAGCCCGTATGGTTTGCCTTTGTTTGCCGCCATCGATAGGTTCTCTGCAACAGTCATAGTCGGGCATGTGCCCAGCTTCGGGTCCTGAAAAACCCGTGCGATATATCTGGCACGTTTGTATTCAGCCAGCTTAGTAACGTCTTTGCCGAGTATCTCGATCTTGCCGCTGTCGCAGCTGACAGTGCCTGCGACTATGTTAAGAAGCGTGGTTTTGCCGGAGCCGTTGCTGCCGACAACGCTTATGAATTCGCCTTTGTTGACACTGTAGTCAAAGCCTGTGAAAAGGTCTGTGTGCGTCGGGAGGTTGGCATCGAACGTTTTATATATGTTGGTAAGTTTAAGCATTGCGTCCTCCCTTCGGGCTTTTGAAAAGAGCTACCAGTCTTTTTCTCCATGCGTCATTTTGAAGTATTATCACCACAACGAAGAACACGGCAGTTATAAGCTTCATATCAGAAGCCTGCAGCCCCAGTTTGAGAGCTACGCCTATGCTCAGCTTATATATTATCGAGCCGATAATTACTGCAGTGCTTCCCTGTATGAAGCGTGTTTTGCCAAACAACGCACGTCCGATTATTACGGAAGCAAGCCCGATTACGACCGTACCTGTACCCATGCCTATGTCTGCGAACTTCTGATACTGGCACATCATAGAACCAGACAGTGCAGCCAGGCCGTTCGATATCATAAGGCCGATTATTTTTACACGGCCTGTGTTCACGCTCAGTGTTTTAATGAGCTGTTCATTTACGCCGACAGCCAGCAGCGCTTTGCCGGCAAATGTGCGCATGAACAAATCGAGTACAACTTTTATTACTACTACGATTATTATGATTACAACGATGTCCGGAAGTGCGGACGAAAAAATACTCTGTTCGTTAAACAGAGCAATGTTGGACTTTCCCATTATCCTGAGATTTATAGAATATAGCGCGGTCATGACCAAAATACCACAGAGCAGATTGGTTATCTTTAAATAGACGTGAAGCGCACCGGTGAAGAAACCGGCAACGGCACCTGCTAATATCGAAAGCAGTATCGCCAAGATAGGGTTCATTCCTGCGGCAAGGCATATCGCCGTTATTGCAGCGCCCAGCGGGAACGTGCCGTCTACAGAAAGGTCGGGGAAGTCTAAAATAGAATAGGTGATATACACCCCGAGGACTATCGGGGCATATATCAAACCTTGTTCAAGTATTCCTAACAGAAAATCCAGCAATTATTTTGTCTCCTTTAATTACCTAAATTATTCTGCCTCTTGAGTCGTAACGTACTCGACAGTCAGAGAATCCGGAACGCTTATTCCAAGAAGCTCGACCTGGTCGGAGTTGATTATCAGCATTGGTTCAGTAAGCTTAGCGGTCGGGATATCCTGCGCAGCAGTTCCGTCGAGTATATTTGCTATCATCTCGCCGGTAAGCTGTCCGAGTGCGTAGTAGTCTACGCCTGCTGATGCAAGAGCGCCTGCGCTGACCTGCGTATCTTCTGAACCGAAAAGCGGAACCATTGCTTCGTTACATTTTTGTACTACGAGAGGCATTGAAGCAACAACCATATTATCCGTCAAATTCATCATTACGTCAACCTGCGGAAGAAGAGTATCAAGAGCGCTTGCAATTTCATTTGTGCTGCTTATGCCGGCATCGATGATTTCCATGCCGTAATCCGGGGCAAGAGCCTGTGCCTGGGCAAGCTGTACATCGCTGTTTACTTCGCTTGTGTTGTGCAGTATGCCGATTTTTACAGCGTCTGGGACCAGTGCCTTTATAAGCTGGAAAGTTGCGTCGACAGGAAGCTCGTCGCTTGTGCCCGTAACGCCAGCGAGGTTTGAGCCGTCTTCGTTGGCAAGACCAGCCTCTATCGGAGCGGAAACAGCCGAGAAGACTATCGGTATTTCAGTTTCTATAGTTGCTGCGTATGCTGCCTGTGCTGTCGGCGTTGCTATTGCTAAAATAAGGTCTGCTCCGTCTGCAACAAACTGCTGAGCAATAGTAGTCGCAACTGCCATCTCGCCCTGTGCGTCCTGATAGTCTATGGTTATGTTTTCACCGTCAACGTAACCAAGCTCGGCAAGTTTGTCTATAGCGCCCTCGCGGCATACATTAAGTGACGGATGGTCAACTATCTGTGAAATGCCGATAACTATTTTGTCATCTTTAGAGCATCCAACAAACAGTGTGAATACCATCATCAGCGCTATCGTAAGGACAGCAAGTTTCTTCAAGAGTGTCTTTTTCATGTTTTTTCCTCCAAAAATATAATAAATTTTATTAGCGGACTAAAGATTTGAATTAAAGAATATCAGTTTTTATTTTCTGATAAACTCATCTAGAGTGATTAAATAAAAAACACGTCCGAAGAAAACCTCGGCCGCATTGCCCATTTCTCTTCTCATCTTTGCTCTACTTCTCTCAAACTCTTCTCTTCTCGTCTGCATCGTTCAATATGTCCGCTATTATAGCCGAGTATCGTGATATTGTCAACTCGCTTTTTTGCACTGGTATTAATTCTACATTATATAGTATATAAGCTTACACTGGTTGTGCTATAATGCATATATGAAAAACAGCATCGAAACAAATGCCGGAGAAATCGAGTTCTCTGTTAAAAGAAGAAATATGAAAAGCATGAGGTTAAAAGTGACGGGCGATGCTGTCGTAGAAGTGTCTGCGCCTTTTCATGTCAGCGATACAGCGATCCGCCAATTTGTACAGAAAAACTCCGGCTTCGTTGAAGAAAAACTTTCGACGGTGCAGTACCACAAGGCGTTGTCATATCCGCAGGACTATAAGGACGGTGACATGTTTACACTGCTCGGCAGCCGTGCCCTGCTCAGCATAGAGAATGCTCCAAGGAATTATTCAAAGCTTTCCGGTAACGTACTTACACTCAAGGTGACAGATCCAGAGGATATGCAGATATGTAAAAACACATTTGGAGCTTGGATGAAGCGGTATGCAAAAAAGGTGTTTGAAGAGCGCATGGCCGCAATTTTGCCCGGGTTTGGCAGACTGTCAGAAAAGGCTATCCGCATAAGTGTACGAGATATGAAAACACGCTGGGGAAGCATAAACGTAAAAAGAGATACTATGAGCCTGTCGGTGCATCTGCTGAGGTGCGAAGTGGAGATTATCGACCACATAATAATGCACGAGCTGTGCCACTATACCCACGCTAATCATTCGCGGGCGTTTTATGCCGAGCTTGCACGTTACAGCCCGGACTATAAGCGGCTGCAGAAAAGGCTGAAGGATTATGGCATGGTGGGGTTTTAAAAATCGGCAATATGGAACATGGATTTAGGAGTTGTCTAAAATGCAAATTGACATCAGAAAAGCAAAACCTGAAGAACATGAAATACTAACGCAGATTTCCTTTGCGGCGAAAAGATACTGGGATTATCCACAGGAGTATTTTGATGTCTGGAAAGATGAGCTTACCATAAGCGAAGGCTATGTTAAGAACAATACTGTTTTCGTTGCTGAAGCAAGTGGTGAGCCGGCGGCTTATTATTCCTTGGTCGAAGTCAAGCAGGAATTAATAGCGGGTAAAACGAAAGTTGAAAAGGGTTTCTGGCTGGAGCATATGTTTGTAAGGCCGCAATTCATAGGCAATGGCATAGGCAGTGCAATGTATGCGCACATGAAAGATTATTGTAAAAACAATTCTATTGAAAGCTTGCGGATATTTGCCGACCCGAATGCAAAAGGATTTTATGAAAGAATGGGTGCGCAGTATATAGAGGAGCGCTCGTCCAGCATAGAAGGCAGGACTGTAAGCCTATATATGGAAGCGATGTAAAGTTATAGTTTTGCGTTTGGTTTAATATTATCCTTGCTATTGACCAGAACTTTTGTTATAATCACTTGTTGTAGCGTCTTTCTTGCTCTGTGCAGATGAGCGCAGGGCCACATCCGTCTTCATTATATGAAGACAGGAGAGTCCATAAGGGAGGTATGATCATGAATAAATACGAAAGTATGTACATTCTGAAGCCGAATCTTGACGAGGAGACGAAGAACGCACTTATAGAGCGCTTTAAGTCTATCGTTACTGACGGCGGCGGAAAAATCGATAGTGTTGATGAGTGGGGCCAGAGAAAACTAGCCTATGAAATCAACTACATTTCTGAAGGCTATTATGTATTAATGACATTTGAAGCTCCGGGCGAACTTCCGCTTGAGCTAGAGCGTGTTTATAACATCACCGAAAATGTAATGAGATACAATGTAATCAGGCTGTAAAAAGAGAGGTTTATTATGAACAAAGCAATGATCATCGGAAATCTTACAAAAGACCCGGAACTGAGAAAAACAGCATCTGATGTTTCTGTGTGCACATTCACCGTCGCAGTATCAAGACAGTTCAACAGGGATGAGACAGACTTTATACCTGTTGTAGTGTGGCGTGGGCTTGCAGACAACTGCTCGAGGTATCTTGCCAAAGGCAGGAAAGTTGCAGTTTTCGGAAGGATACAAACACGAAACTATGAAGATAATAACGGTCAAAGACGCTATGTAACCGAGATTATCGCAGACGATGTTGAATTCCTTTCGCCGAAAGGCCAGGGCGACGGCGCAGGTATGCGAGATATTGAGCCGCCGAGTGACGAAGGTTTGTTTGAAGATGAGAAGAGCGATTTTGAACCTCTTGACGATGAGCAGATGCCTTTTTAAAATTAAGGTAAGGAGGAACAATTATGTCTGAAGAAAGACCAAGAAGAAACTTTAGAAGAGGAAAACCAAGACGTAAAATATGTGCGTTTTGTGCAGATAAATCTACTTCAATCGATTATAAAGATGTGAACAAACTAAAGAAGTTCATAACCGAGAGAGGCAAGATTCAGCCAAGGCGTACTTCCGGAGTTTGCGCAAAGCACCAGCGTATGCTTGCTTCGGCAGTAAAGCATGCAAGAGTAATGGCGCTTCTGCCGTTCTCACAGGACTAGAGTTTTTTATTAGAGCAGTGTAAAAGCTGCTCTTTTTTATATTGTAAAAAACAGCAGACGTCTGTATACATGTTGAAAGGATAAACTATGAAGATCATAGATTCCGGAACGGTGTTTTACGGAACAGAGGGGACAAGTACGTGCGGCAACTATATACCGACTGTACTTGCGATGTCCAGTGGTGAGGTACTTGTCTTTTTCAGAGCAACAAGTGAGAAGACGGCGCCGGACGCAAATATTGGCGTCTGTATATCTGCAGACAAAGGCAAAACGTTCACTAAAGCGGTTTTTCCTTTTGACTGCTTTTATCAGAACAAAAAAGGCTCGCTGTGGTCAGCTTATCCGGCAGAGATTGAGGAAGGTGTGATAACGCTCTGCGTTTTTTGGACGGACAGGCAAACGCTGGGTGATGCTCCGTTCGTTAATCCAAAGACGTTTGGCTTGCTGCCCTTAAAAACATTTCTTTACAGATCGTACGACTTCGGCAGGAGCTGGAGCTTGGAAGGCGAGATAGAAAAAGAGCCGTATACCTGCGAGCTTCCAGTGACCTGTCATATCTATAAGTTTCCGGACGGAACGCTTATGTGTCCTTTTGAAAACTATAAGACATATTACGACGACAGCAAGTGGAAGCAGGCGGCGGTGGTCAAGTTTTCCTATGACGGAGGCAAGAGCTGGCCAGGGCATGCGACAGCTGCGCTCGACGAAAAAATGAAGCTGTGGTACAACGACCAGAGGGGATGTGTGCTAAATAGCGGCAGATTCATTAATTATTACCCTACCTTTGATACCCGGGTAAATGAATATGTCAACGTTTACACTAATAGCTCTTCGGACATGGGCAGGACATGGACACAGCCGTACGACACAGGAATTGCAGGAATGCCGTCTGCACCGGTGGAGCTTGGTGACGGAAGGATACTTATTGCTACCTCTGACCAGAAAACCAAGACGGTTGATCTTTTCGTCAGCAGTAACGGAGGCGAAAGCTTTAGTGATGATAAGCTGACTATATATTCCGCAAAAACTCAAGCCGGAAAAAAGGGTGAGAAGAACTATAACGACTGGGTAGACTGGTCATTTGGGCGCCCGCAAGCCGCGAAATTAAATGACAATGAAGTATTTATTGTATATTATGCGGCAAGGGAGAAATGTACGGATATAAGGTGGACACTGTGCCGGATATGAGCGTATTGCAAATATAGAGGAAAAAAGCGGTTGAAAAACAGCGGTGTTCCAGGTAAGGTAAAAACTTGATTAAGCGGACGTAAAATCTCATAGATTTTATTGATAAGCACGCAGACAGGTGATAGACTTTACTTATAAATGAACAAACGGAGGTATCCGAATGAACAGGGCTGACGTAAAGCTGTTAGGGACATATAGAAATGATGAGCAGCGGTATATCTGCGAATGTGGATGTGAAATGAAATCGGTGCAGGGCGGTTATCATCCGGGAATCATGGTGTTTGAATGCGAAAACTGCGCAAGTACAGCCGAACGTCCGTGCACACACGAAGGACAAGCCGGATACTGCGAATATTGCGGCGGACAGCTCGATGCGTATATGAATATTTAATTTCAGCCAAAGGCTTTTTTTGTTAAAAAAACAGGAAGGCCTTTTTTGTTTTTCATGAAAACAGGCAATAAAAATGAGCTTTTTGGCTATTTGTATAGAATATTTAACATTTTGAAAACTATTATGGCTTGAAATATCTCTCCGAAAGTAGTATTATCGACGACAAAGGTTTTAATTTTAGGAGAGGATTTGAAAATTAAATATGGTCGTATTTATATTTGTAGCTGTTGCTGTTGCGGTCCTTGCTGCGCTGTATAACTATCTGCGTGTCAAGAAATGTGACCCGGGCACAGAAGAGATGAGAGAGATAGCTGGAGAAATCCAGCTTGGAGCAAACGCCTTTTTAAAACACGAGTTCAAAGTCATTGCTATCGTAGCTGCGATAGTTGCTGCAGTACTGGGCGTGGTTGTAGGATGGTATGTAGCTGTGGCATTCGTGCTTGGTGCACTGCTAAGCGCAATGGCCGGCTTTGTCGGCATGAAGATTGCAACGATTGCGAATGTTCGTGTTTCAAACACAGCACGCACAACCAAGAGCCTTGGCAGCACGCTCAAGATAGCTTTCCAGGGCGGAAGCGTTATGGGGCTCTGCGTTGGGGCGTTCGCTGTTTTCGGACTTATCATGGTATATGTTGTATTCGGAAAAGTGATGGGACAGGCTCAGCCCGAGGCGCTTACCGTTTCTTCGAACTGGCTTGGGATCAACTTCATTCCGTTTACGATGACTGTTCTTGGATATGCGCTCGGCTGTTCGCTGATAGCGATGTTCAACCGTGTCGGCGGCGGTATATATACCAAGGCTGCGGATATGGGCGCCGACCTTGTTGGTAAAACTGAAGCGCACATTCCGGAAGATGACCCGAGAAATCCGGCGACAATAGCCGACAACGTTGGTGACAACGTTGGTGACGTTGCAGGGCTTGGGAGCGACCTTCTTGAAAGTTTTGTAGGCGCAATTGTCGCAAGTATTGCTCTTGCGTGTTATACATTCTTCCTGGAGGGCAAAGACGTTATTTCAGGAAAAATGGTAACCAGTCTTGTAGAATTTCCTATCATTTTTGTTGCAATAGGCCTTCTGTCCAGTGTAATAGGAATAATGTATCTCGTTTTCAAAAAAGTTAAAGACAAGCCGCATAAAGAACTCAACATTTCTACGTGGGTTTCCGCCGGTCTAACCGTTGTTGTTACTGGTATATTCACAATCCTTTTCTTTAAAGGATATTCTTCTGATGAACTTGTTGCTGCTGGTTTCAAAGCGGGTGCGTTTTCTCCGTGGATAGCTGCGATACTCGGAATAGGCAGCGGTATTGCTATAGGCATGATAGCTGAATATTATACTAGCTATGACTTCAGACCGACAAGAAACATTGCAAAGTCTTCGATAGAGGGTGCTGCACTTACTATAACTGACGGTCTTGGCGTTGGTATGAAATCTACATTAGCTCCGGTTGCGATACTTGCTGTGTCTACTATAATCGCGTCACAGGTTGCCGGTATATACGGCGTTACCATGGCTGCTATAGGAATGCTCTCGTTCGTATCTGCTACAGTTTCTGTTGACACATATGGACCGATAGCAGACAACGCAGGCGGTATAAGCGAAATGGCAAAGCTTGACCCTGAAGTAAGACAGATAACCGACAAGCTCGACTCTGTCGGAAACACCACTGCTGCGGTCGGTAAAGGGTTCGCTATAGGAAGCGCTGCGCTTGCTGCACTTTCATTGCTTGCATCATATCTGCATTCACAGGTTTCAAACATTGCGGAACACACAGAAATGGTGCTCAACGTAATAGACCCGCTTACTCTTGCGGGCGTGCTTATTGGAGGAGCGCTGCCATTCTTTTTCTCAGGAATGCTTATCGATGCGGTTTCCAAAGCTGCAAGGAACATGGTTCGTGAAGTTAGGCGTCAGTTCTCGCAGATGCCTGGAATACTAACCGGGAAACAAAAGCCAGACACAAAGCGCTGTATAGAGATATCATCTTCAGGCGCACTAAAAGAGATGAAGTTCCCTGCGTTTATAGCAATACTATCACCGCTTATCGGCGGGTTCATCTTCGGAGCTAACTTCGTTGGCGGAATGCTTATCGGCACTACTCTTGCAGGTATAATGCTTGCACTGTTTACGGCGAACTCCGGAGGAGCATGGGACAACGCGAAGAAATATATTGAGTCAGACAAAATAGAAGGCCACTGCAAGGGCTCTGATGCACACGCAGCAGCCGTTATAGGAGACACAGTGGGCGACCCGCTCAAAGACACGGTCGGCCCTTCGCTCGACATCCTAATAAAGATAATGGCGACTGTGTCGCTCATCGGCGTATCTATATTCGGACAGTTCAATCTGTTCAGCATGTTCTAGAGTTATAAAAGAAACTAAAAGGCAGGGAAGCGAAAATCCTCTCTGCCTTTTTTCAATATGTGGGGCTGATCATAATTCCTGCGCCATTGCTTTCTCAAGCACGTCTAAATCTTTGTTGGTGAGCTTATATTCGCCGGTATCTTTGGTGTCCGCATCGGTTTTGCCTAGCAAATCAGATATATACATATCCTTTAAAAGCAACAGCTTTTCACCGCCGTATTTGGATAAATCTTTTTTAAGCCCCGGGTTCTTGTTTAACGCTCCGCCGCTGATGGTAATGAACTTGAACGGCCGTTTATTTTTCTTGATGTGAAGAAGATACTGCCTCAACGGTGAAGCGACTTTTCCCATCCATACTGGTCCTGCAACAATAACTTCGTCATAATCATCTGTCACGGCTGCCTCCGGCTGCACTTTGGGCACTCTGCCAAAAATCATATCCAGTATAGTTTTTCCCATTGTGCGCTTGTTTTCTTTGACAGATATATGAATCGCATTTATATTGCTTGCTAATCTTTTTGCAAGGGCTTCATTATTTCCTGTCATTGAATAAGATATAATACATGTTTTCATATAAAACTCCTTTCAATATTAAGCTTCGTTTTGCTCGGTGCCTTTTGTTATTGCCTGCCGTATGTTTCTTACAGTATCATCGGCCAGCATTATCACAAGAGCTATCAGCAGCATTACCCAGAAGCCTGACGTCATGATTCCGCCGATTATTGCATTGGCTATCACGAGGCTTAAAAGGTTTGCAAACACACTTGCTATACCAAATGTTATAACATTTATCATCAGAGCGGCAGTAACAAGCAGCGGCCGAACAAATGTGTTTACACCCACCAGCACCGCAGCAGCGCCTACAAGTGCAAGGGCGGTAGCTTCGGGCAGCCATCCAAAAGCCATGAATGCGGCAAGGATTCCGTAGTACAGTGCAAATTTAACGAATATTCTTATCATTTTGATTACCTCGTTACTATCTTAACGACGACACGTTCTTTTTTACCTTCATCGTTTTTGCTTTTAACGTCTACGTCGACAAGGTCCAGCGGCTCATAGTTTTTGACCAGCAGCATTGCACCTTCGGCTACAGAAAGATAACCCCATATCTTTTCGCACAGCATCCTGAAGGGTGCAAAGAAATCCTGATATCCTTCGATGACCTCGTGCAGACACCTCATCGGAAGTATTATTGGAAGCCTGAAAAACCCGATGCGGAAATAGATTATCACGAATCTTGTTTTCCTAGTCAACATAGATCTTCACCGTAGCTCCTTCCTCTTCGTCCCCGACTTTAATGTTTACTAGTTCTTCATCAAGCTCGCCAAGCTCGAATAAATCTATCAGCTCTTTTAAGTCGATGGAATCAAGATCGATACCTTTTTCGTTAAGGTCTCTCTTGGTGTCTTTCGGTACAAGGGAGAGAAGTCCGGCGGCTTTTCTTGCGAGTGTCAAAGGAACGTTTACTGTCACTTTTGCTTCGTCTTCTTTTTTATGTGGGTCTTTTGCGTCGATGCGTATACGCAGCATGGAATATTTCGATTTACCCTTTGAAGCTGCTTTTTTGGTGGTTTCTTCTTCACCACCGCTATGTTTGAGCGCGGCGATTAGCTTTTCGCCGTCTTCAACTGTTATCTTTCCTTCTTTAACCATTTCCAGCACTTTTAAAATTTCTTCATTCATTTTTTGGTTTCCTCCGATTATAAATTTCTTAGTTCTTCGGCAGCCTGGTCTGCGGTTATCTCGCCTTTGCCCAGTCTGTCGATAATGTCCTGTCTTTGTTCTTTAAGGTCCTGAGCCGAAACTGTGCTTTTCAACCCCAGCCGTTTTATAATGTTGTCCAGCTTGCTCCTGACGGTAGGGTAAGAGATCCCGAGCTGCTTTTCTACATCTTTTATGCTGCCTCTGCACTTGAGAAAAGTCAGCACGAAAAAGGAATCCTCTTCGCTTAGCTCACAAAACTCGCAGCCGGAAAAATGTCCGCATAGTTCACTGCCGCACTTTTTGCATGTCAGCTTAGTTATCTCGTACTCTCCGCCGCATACGGGACAGTGAGTGGGAGCCGTTAGTTTCATTTTTTCACCTCGATAATCAAATTATGATATATTTATAGCATAAAAAATTAAACATGTCAACAAAAATATTAAAATAATCAATATAGATATTAATATAATTAAGTTATTAGTTGGATATTATAACTTTTAAACAAAAAAACCGCAGAAGTTGGCTGCGGCTTGTGGTTATTATTGTAAAAAAAACTATTTATTTTCAGATTTAAAAAGGCTGACCCGGTTGCGCCCCAAGTCTTTAGATTCGTAAAGTGCACGATCGGCACAGTTGATTATATCTGAGACAGTCTGGCCCGGAACATAAGAGCACACTCCGGCAGAAAATGTCATGTGCGCGTTTTTATCGAAACTGTGGTTTTCTATCTTCTCCCGGATCCGCTCAACAAATTTATAGGCGCTCATGGCGTCGCATTGAGGAATGATTAAGATGAACTCGTCTCCGCCCAAACGTCCGAAGATGTCGGTTTCCCGAAGGTTGGTCTTAAGAAAGTCGGAAAAGTTCTTCAGAACATAGTCTCCGGCTATATGCCCATGGCTGTCGTTTATCATTTTAAAGTTGTCGATATCAAGAAGCGCTATGCTAAAGACGCTGCCGTAACGTTTTGATAGGGCGATCTGGTTTTCAAGTTCATCCAAGGCTTTACGCCTGTTGTATATACCGGTGACCTCGTCGGTTTGGGAAATGTGTGTCAGCTTTTCGCTTATCTCTCTTATCTTTCTCTCCTGCATGAAAAGGCTCCAGTGCCGCTGGTAGGTAAGGTAGCTGCCGATGCACAAAAGAACTATGAATACGAGTGTTATCAGGTATTCACTTATAAACAACAATGAGGAGTTTCCAAATCTGATAATGATAAAAACGCTAAGTGCGGAAAAAACAGAAAGACAAACTATAGTATAAAAGCCTGGTTTGCGTATGTAGCTTAAGCTTAAAAGATAAGCAGCAAGCAGCAAAGCCGAAAAACTGGAGCCACCCGTTCTGAACATGTATATCGTAAAATAGATGCCCAGAATTGATATTATCACATTTAAAGTTACTGTGATTATTCCCAGATCACGGATGGTTTTCTCCGTTAATTCTTTTCTTCTATATATGTAGATAAGAAGCATGAATAAAGAGCATATAAATATAACGAGTGCACGATATAAAAAAATGTTTAAAGACCATTGAAGCACACCTGCTGCATCAAGAAGTAGGAATATAAGCTGAGAAACTGTTATAAAAGCCATCAAAATAATAACACGCTTGCTGTTTTCAAGGATTAATTTTTCTTTAAACTGTTTGGCAAGCTTTGGATCGCCAATCTCCAGCTTCAATAGTTTAAACATAGTTGACTTTCCTTTTTTTGGGTTAATTCTATCATAATAGAAAGCAGCTCGCCATGCATATTGAGAATTTGATTGATCTATAGATATAAACTATTGAAAATTACCTTGACAGATAGAGTAATTTGCGATATATTACTCTATGTAATTGAGTAATATATGAGAAAGGAGACAAGTAAAGAGATATATAATGATTAGTTCTGATATTATACGTGGGCATCTTGATGCCATCATCTTGAAGCTGATAATAGAAAAAGACCGATACGGCTATGAGATATCAAAAGAAATAAGCAGCCGTACTAACAATCAGTTCGAAATAAAGGAAGCGACGTTGTATGCGGTTTTCCAGAGGCTGGAGAAGAACGAATATATTGTTTCATACAGCGGACAGATCACGCACGGCAGGAAGCGAAAGTATTACAAGGTCACTGCTCTTGGAAGGGAATATTTCGAAGAGAAGGCCGGTGAATGGAAAATCACAAAAGAAATAATTAACTTGTTCATGGAGGATGAAAAATGATAAGTATCAAAGAATATGTTGAAGGACTGTTCAGCGATGTTCCGGACAGCGAAGAAAAAAGCAGCATAATACAGGAAATTGTTTCCAACCTTGAAGAAAAGGTCACAGATTTAGTTGATTCGGGCAAGGATGAAGAGGACGCTATTAATAAGAGCATCGTTGACTTGGGCGACGTCAGTGAAATCAAGAAGGACCTTATTGGCGCAGCCATGCCGAAGAAAAAGAAGAAACCTAATTATCTTAACAACCTTTGGTTTTCGATTTGGGGAAGTGCTCTTGTGATAGGGCTTATGCTCTTCATCAATTTCTATTATTCGCCGCGCTCGATATGGTTTGTTTACCCCACCTTCGCAATCCTATGGTGGCCGCTGGCTATGTTCTTTAGATGGTTGAATAAAGGGAAGAAGGCAAAGAATGAATAAGAAGCCCTTTATCATTGCGGCAATCAGCTCGCTGGTCATAACTGCAATGATGTTTGTGATAAACTACATAACGTATTTCGGGCATCCGTGGTTTATATATCCTGCTTTTGCAGTTGCCTGGTGGCCGCTCAGCGTATACTTTGCCGGCAACAAAAAATACACCATGTTTTCGATAGCTTGCGCCATACTTGTAACGGTGTTCTTTTTGCTGGTAAATCTTATTACATCGCTTGCTTATCCGTGGTTTATATTCCCGGTATTTCTGATATGGTGGTGGCCTCTTGTTATGCTGACAGTAAGAAGAAAAAAACCAAAGCTTTTTTCAGTGATTGCAGCTATATATATATCAGTATTCTTTTTGATAGTCAATCTGGTTTCGTCGCCAAACACAGTATGGTTTATATATCCGGCATTCGCAGTAATATGGTGGCCGCTAAGTCAGGTGTTGTGCGGGCTCAAGAAATATAAACTTTACTCTGTGGTATCAAGTTTATACATGACTGCATTTCTTGCTCTTGTAAACCTGCTTACTTCGCCATTCTACATATGGTTCTACTATCCTGCGTTTGTCATAGCGTGGTGGCCTCTTTCTATGTTTTTTGCAAAGAAGTATTCTAAGCCGTATTCTGTCGTGATGAGCATTATCATTATAGGGTTTCTGGCACTGATAAACTTTATGCATACGCCAGATAAGCTCTGGTTCCATCAAACCATATTCTTTGTTGTCTGGTGGCCCGTTGTAACACTGCTTGGAAAGAGGGCAAAGACTCTGGCTTTTGCAATCGTTTCCGCTGTTGTTATCATAGGCTATGCTGTGCTATTTTATTATCTTAAAACGCCAGGCATCCACCCGTGGTATTTATATGTTATATTCCCGGTGGTGTGGTGGCCTGTATGCGTAGGCTTCAAAAAGCACATTTATAAAATAAACTTCCTTATTATAAGCATCGTTTTATTCCTTATATATTATGGAGCTCTGAACCTGCTTTTCTCGCCTGGTTATTTCTGGTCGGCATATCTTGTCTACCCTGCGATTTGGGCTGGAATGGGAATGTTCTTCGGACCAAGGAAAATGTATTTTGGTATGTCGGTATGCGCAGCTGTAGTGACAATTGCTTTCTTTATAATAGTGAACCACATGACTTCACCGCACACGATATGGTTCGTGTATCCGGCATTTGGGATATTATGGTGGCCGCTTAGTATGTATTACTATAAGGAAAGAAAGAAAATAAACAACACATCTTCGATTAAAAAGGCTGCCTAGCAGGGCAGCTTTTTTAATACTGTAATTTTCAAATCCTAAAAATACACGTATATGACTCTAAAATAAGCAAAAACGCTGTTTTTTTAAGCATAAATGCAGATAAACCGGTAATAATATTGATAGCTGCAAAGAAACAGCAAAAAACAATAAAAATAAGTTGACATTGTAGTACTGATTTGTTACTATAGTTGAGCCGCCTCTGATAAGGGGGCGGCAAAAAGAACCTTGAAAACGAAAAATACAGCACTACAAAAGAGACGCAAAGAATTTGAGTTGAGTCAGAGACAGACGAAAGTTTGTAAAATAGGCTGCGGTTTTTAGGAACAGCGGTTTAAATATTTTAAAATAAGAGTTTGATCCTGGCTCAGGACGAACGCTGGCGGCGTGCTTAACACATGCAAGTAGAACGAAGCAATTGGAATTAGTTTACTAAGGAAAATTGACTTAGTTGCGGACGGGTGAGTAACGCGTGAGTAACCTACCTTTATGAGGGGGACAACAGCTGGAAACGGCTGCTAATACCGCATAAGGCCACGACCTCGATTGAGGATGTGGTAAAAGATTTATCGCATAAAGATGGACTCGCGTCCCATTAGCTAGTTGGTGAGGTAACGGCTCACCAAGGCGACGATGGGTAGCCGACCTGAGAGGGTGATCGGCCACACTGGAACTGAGACACGGTCCAGACTCCTACGGGAGGCAGCAGTGGGGAATATTGGGCAATGGGCGCAAGCCTGACCCAGCAACGCCGCGTGAGGGAAGAATGTCTTCGGATTGTAAACCTCTGTCCTTGGGGACGAAAAAAATGACGGTACCCAAGGAGGAAGCTCCGGCTAACTACGTGCCAGCAGCCGCGGTAATACGTAGGGAGCAAGCGTTGTCCGGAATTATTGGGCGTAAAGGGTGCGTAGGCGGTTTTGTAAGTCAGATGTGAAATCCCCAGGCTTAACTTGGGAGTTGCATTTGAAACTGCAGAACTTGAGTAAAGAAGAGGTAAGTGGAATTCCTAGTGTAGCGGTGGAATGCGTAGATATTAGGAGGAACACCAGTGGCGAAGGCGACTTACTGGTCTTTTACTGACGCTGAGGCACGAAAGCGTGGGGAGCAAACAGGATTAGATACCCTGGTAGTCCACGCTGTAAACGATGGATACTAGGTGTGGGGGACATACAACCTCTGTGCCGGAGCAAACGCATTAAGTATCCCGCCTGGGGAGTACGGTCGCAAGGCTGAAACTCAAAGGAATTGACGGGGGCCCGCACAAGCAGCGGAGCATGTGGTTTAATTCGAAGCAACGCGAAGAACCTTACCAAGGCTTGACATCCTCTGACAACCATAGAAATATGGCTTCCCTTCGGGGCAGAGTGACAGGTGGTGCATGGTTGTCGTCAGCTCGTGTCGTGAGATGTTGGGTTAAGTCCCGCAACGAGCGCAACCCTTATCATTAGTTGCCAGCACTTCGGGTGGGAACTCTAATGAGACTGCCGGGGATAACTCGGAGGAAGGTGGGGACGACGTCAAATCATCATGCCCCTTATGTCTTGGGCTACACACGTGCTACAATGGCCGGTACAAAGAGCAGCAATACCGCAAGGTGGAGCGAATCTCAAAAAGCCGGCCCCAGTTCGGATCGTGGGCTGCAACCCGCCCACGTGAAGCCGGAGTTGCTAGTAATCGCGAATCAGCATGTCGCGGTGAATGCGTTCCCGGGCCTTGTACACACCGCCCGTCACACCACGGAAGTTGGGAGCGCCCGAAGCCAGTGGGCTAACCGTTTACTCGGAGGCAGCTGTCGAAGGTGAGATCAATGACTGGGGTGAAGTCGTAACAAGGTAGCCGTATCGGAAGGTGCGGCTGGATCACCTCCTTTCTAAGGTGTACATTAGACAAAGGGCATAGCGATATGCCAAGCAAGAGACTTGACTTTAAATGAAGGTGTCTCTTGTAGTGCTGGAACTTTTCAAGGAAGAAACAAAACCCTAACTGGGGGGGTGTAGCTCAGCTGGGAGAGCACCTGCCTTGCAAGCAGGGGGTCAGCGGTTCGATCCCGCTCATCTCCACCAAGACCGAAAGCGAGAGCAAAAGGTTTAAAAGAGGCGAGCTAGAATGGAACCACCTAAAATGGGGGCTCATAGCTCAGCCGGTTAGAGCGCACGCCTGATAAGCGTGAGGTCGGTGGTTCGAGTCCACTTGAGCCCACCACACACTTTGAGCGAAATATCGAGAGATAAGGAGCACAAAAGAGTGGGGACACCTCAGGCTAGTGGGTGTGTTTTTAAGAAAAAAAGCTGTTTAACGGGTTGTGCCGGACAGGCCCGAAAGTAACAGTCGGCAGACTGCGAAAGAGGGAAGCAACGAAGTTGCCGAAAGAACATTGAAAACTGCATATGAAGTAAGAAGTAAACTTTAAATTTTTTAAAGGTAGATGCGTAAAGCATCATACAATTTCGAAAAAGTTAGAGCGAAAGTCTTAGAAAACAAAGATTTAAATCTTCAAAATCAAGCTAAAAAGAGCGTAAGGTGAATGCCTTGGCATTAGGAGCCGATGAAGGACGTGGTCAGCTGCGATAAGCTGTGGTGAGCCGTAAGCAGGCATCGACCCACAGATTTCCGAATGGGGAAACCCAACTGGAGTAATGTCCAGTTACCTGTGTGTGAATAAATAGCATGCAGGAGGGAACCCGGTGAACTGAAACATCTAAGTAGCCGGAGGAAGAGAAAATAACGAATGATTCCGCTAGTAGCGGCGAGCGAACGCGGACCAGCCCAAACCGTGAACCTTCGGGTTTGCGGGGTTGCGGGCCAGCAATATCCATTCACAAAGGTTAGTCGAATAGTTCTGGAAAGTACAGTCAAAGAGGGTAACAACCCCGTAGACGAAAACTAGAGTGAGGTAGCTGGTACCAGAGTACCACGGGACACGAGTAATCCTGTGGGAAGCTGGGGGGCCCACCCCCCAAGGCTAAATACTACCTAATGACCGATAGAGAAACAGTACCGTGAGGGAAAGGTGAAAAGTACCCCGGGAGGGGAGTGAAAGAGAACCTGAAACCTTACGCTTACAAACAGAAGGAGCGGCCATAGCTGCCGTGACTTCGTACTTTTTGTATAACGGACCGGCGAGTTACTATGCGTAGCAAGGTTAAGGCACTGGAGTGCCGCAGCCGCAGCGAAAGCGAGTCTTAACAGGGCGAATAAGTTGCGTGGAGTAGACCCGAAACCAGGCGACCTATCCATGTGCAGGTTGAAGCGGTAGTAAAATACCGTGGAGGACCGAACCCACTAACGTTGAAAAGTTAGGGGATGACGTGTGGATAGCGGAGAAATTCCAATCGAGCTTGGAGATAGCTGGTTCTCCTCGAAATAGCTTTAGGGCTAGCGTCGAGATTAAGATATACGGGGGTAGAGCACTGAATGGGCTAGGGGGCCACAAAGCTTACCGAACCTTATCAAACTCCGAATACCGTATATTATGCTCGGCAGTCAGACTGTGAGAGATAAGTCACATAGTCAAAAGGGAAACAGCCCAGAACACCGTCTAAGGTCCCAAAGTCACAGTTAAGTGGAAAAGGATGTGTAACTGCACAAACAACCAGGATGTTGGCTTAGAAGCAGCCACTCATTCAAAGAGTGCGTAACAGCTCACTGGTCTAGTGGTTATGCGCCGAAAATGTCCGGGGCTAAAACTGTGCACCGAAGACGTGTCTTGAACGTTTACGTTCAGGGGTAGAGGAGCATCGTGTGCTAGGCTGAAGCCAGACCGTAAGGAATGGTGGACGAAACACGAGAGAGAATGCCGGTATGAGTAGCGAGAATGAAGTGAGAATCTTTATCGTCGAAAGCCCAAGGTTTCCTGGGGAAGGCTCGTCCTCCCAGGGTAAGTCGGGACCTAAGCCGAGAGCAAATGCTGTAGGCGATGGACAACTGGTTGAGATTCCAGTACCACCGATAATCGTTTGACAGACGCAGTGACACAGAAGGATAGGCAAAGCGGGTTGATGGTAGAACCCGTCCAAGCACTGAGGCAGATCGCGTAGTGAAGTACGCGCGGTTAATGCTGGGGTGTGATGGGGACAGAAAATAAGTATGGAAGTTGCTGAATTCACGCTGGCGAGAAAAGCTGCTATGGAGATTAAAGGTGCCCGTACCGCAAACCGACACAGGTAGGCGAGGTGAGAAACCTAAGACGATCGGGATAACCCTTGTTAAGGAACTCGGCAAAATGACCCCGTAACTTCGGGAGAAGGGGAGCCATCCTCTGGATGGCCGCAGTGAATAGGCTCAAGCGACTGTTTAGCAAAAACACAGGTCTGTGCGAACTCGAAAGAGGACGTATACGGGCTGACGCCTGCCCAGTGCCGGAAGGTTAAGGGGAAGTGTTAGACTTTGGTCGAAGCACGGAACTTAAGCCCCGGTGAACGGCGGCCGTAACTATAACGGTCCTAAGGTAGCGAAATTCCTTGTCAGGTAAGTTCTGACCCGCACGAATGGCGTAACGACTTGAGCGCTGTCTCAACAAGGGACCCGGCGAAATTGTAGTACCAGTGAAGATGCTGGTTACCTGCGATAGGACGGAAAGACCCCGTAGAGCTTTACTGCAACTTGGCATTGGACTTTGGTATTAGATGTACAGGATAGGTGGGAGACTTGGAAACTTGGACGTCAGTCTGAGTGGAGTCATCCTTGGGATACCACCCTTCTAATACTGGGGCTCTAACGGTGTGCCGTGACCCGGGCACCGGACATTGCCAGGTGGGCAGTTTGACTGGGGCGGTCGCCTCCCAAAGAGTAACGGAGGCGCCCAATGGTTCCCTCAGAATGGTTGGAAATCATTCATTAGAGTGCAAAAGCAGAAGGGAGCTTGACTGCGAGAGAGACATCTCGAGCAGGTACGAAAGTAGGGTTTAGTGATCCGGCGGTATGAGAGTGGAATTGCCGTCGCTCAACGGATAAAAGCTACCTCGGGGATAACAGGCTTATCTCCCCCAAGAGTCCACATCGACGGGGAGGTTTGGCACCTCGATGTCGGCTCGTCGCATCCTGGGGCTGAAGTTGGTCCCAAGGGTTTGGCTGTTCGCCAATTAAAGCGGCACGCGAGCTGGGTTCAGAACGTCGCGAGACAGTTCGGTCCCTATCCATCGCAGGCGCAGGAAATTTGAAGAGAGCTGTCCTTAGTACGAGAGGACCGGGATGGACTAACCTCTGGTGTACCAGTTGTCGCGCCAGCGGCATGGCTGGGTAGCCAAGTTGGGAAAGGATAAACGCTGAAAGCATCTAAGCGTGAAGCCCCCTCTAAGATAAGATTTCCATATCAGACCCCTTGAAGACTACAAGGTTGATAGGCTGGAGGTGTAAGTGCAGTAATGTACTCAGCTGACCAGTACTAATAGGTCGAAAGCTTGATTTAATTTTAATCATCGTCAGACGACGAACTACGGCGTTGGCAGCGTCTGCATTAAGACAATCGCGTATGAACAATACGCTCATGCCTTATGTAAACTTGCCGCCTTGTATTTCGACGCCTGTCTCGATTAAAAAAAGATCAATGTTTTTAAGACTAATGATTTGTTTGATAAGACTTTTTCTTACTTTGTCTGCAGTTTCCAATATTCTTTCAAAGAATATTATTAATATGTTAACCATTTTCCGGTGGTTATGGCGGAAGGGATCCACCTGTTCTCATCTCGAACACAGTAGTTAAGCCTTCTTGCGCCGATGGTACTTGGCTGGTAACGGCCCGGGAGAGTAGGTAGCTGCCGGATTCAATTTTTCATAATTAGTACCATTTAACGGGGAGCCTGATAGCGATAACGCTGTTAGGCTTTTTGTTATGGCTTTAGCCAGTTGAGCACGCAAAGCGTGCGAAATATAAACCACCCGCTATGCGGGTGAGCGATAAAAGTTATACAAAAAGTCACCAAACCAGTAGTATAGGGATGTTCAAGTCTCTATAACAAGAAAGGAAAGGTGACTTAATGGCAAACAAAACACATAGTTTAGCACATACAAAATGGATGTGTAAATATCACATAGTATTTACACCTAAGTATAGGCGCAAAGCAATATATAATCAATATAAAAGCAGTATGCGAGAGATATTGAGGCAACTATGCAGATACAAAGGTGTAGAGATATTGGAAGGACATCTAATGCTGGATCATATACATATGCTGGTGAGTATTCCGCCCAAAATAAGCGTATCAAGTTTTATGGGATATCTGAAGGGAAAGAGTGCACTGATGATGTTTGATAAGCATGCAAACTTAAAGTATAAATTTGGCAACAGGCATTTTTGGGCAGAAGGATATTATGTTAGTACAGTAGGGTTAAATGAAGCAACAATAACAAAATATATCCAAGAGCAGGAGAAACACGACATAGCTTTAGATAAGCTGAGTGTAAAAGAGTATGAGAACCCTTTTAAGGGGTAGCTGGTAGTACAAATACTCCTTTAGGAGTGGCAAAAGAGGCAACGGCAGTGGAGGCTTGAACAAAGTGAAAGCCAGCGTCTTTAGGCGCTGGCCGGTAACATGCCCTTATAGGGCTAGTGCAAACCACCCGTTTTACGGGTGGTCATGACTTATATTGCAGAGAATATAAAATTTGACAATATAAAAGGATTTTTATATAATTAAAAAAACTTATTTGGAGATTTTGATACACCTATGTATGCTTTTATTCGGATTCGTAAATAAAGCGCGCGAAATAAAGGAATTGTAGATAAATTCCGATTATTTTGTGCGCCTTTTTATGCCTGAATCTGAATAAAAAGAGGTGTATTTTTTGTGTCAAAAAAAAAAAAGAATGGCCAAAAACAGCCATTATATATATCCCAAAACTTTCTGACCAGCTATAAAACAATAAAAAGGTTGCTTCGAATAACAACGATTAATAAAAATGACCATATAATCGAGATTGGTCCGGGAAAAGGACATATTACAGGTTTGCTATTAAAGACTTGTCGGAGGCTAACAGCAGTCGAGATTGATAAAAAATTATATGAAAGATTACTGGAAAAATATAGGGATGAAAAAAATTTAGAGCTTTATCATAGGGACTTTTTGTTGTGGCAGCTGCCTTGCTCCGGGGAATATAAAGTCTTTGCAAACATTCCTTTTTGTCATACCACTGCTATACTGCGAAAACTTACAGAAAGCAAAAACCCGCCGACCGAAGCATGGTTTACTATGGAAAAAGGTGCGGCCAAGCGTTTTATGGGCAGACCTCGCGAAACATACCGGTCGCTTATTGTTAAGCCATTATTCGATCTCAAGATAGTATATCATTTTCTACGGGAAGATTTTCATCCAAGGCCAGGAGTAGATATTGTACTGGTTCATTTGAAGAAAAAAATAGAACCGGATATAGAACTATCAAAATGGCACGAATATGATAGATTTATTTCGAATGCTTTTCATCATGGACTGCGCCGAATATTCACAAAGAAGCAACTAGAGCGGGTATTAAGAGATGTGAAAACCTGTGATATTACTAAAAATGAAATATTATATGTACAGTGGCTATGCCTGTTTCGATGCTATTGCGAAAAAGTGCTTCGCTTAATTAAATGATAATAACGGAATTTATGGCGAAAAATTTCCTGATCAAGAGAGTACATACCCGCAATTGAGTGTTGGATAGCGGCTGAATTAAAAAGCCGCTTGTTGTTGCGGTTTTTTTACTAAATCTATACTGGCTAAGCAGAATACATACTGGAATGCTAATTGAAATATGATAGTCATGACTGTATAATAGTAGCAATTGTGAAAGGAGCATGGGATGAATACTAGAAAAGCTATGGCTATCGTTATTATTGCAGCACTTGCTATTGTAGGAGCCGGAGCCTGGATAATGTGGAACGTACTGTATATTGATACAAACCCGTTTATAATTGGAGTTTGTGCTATGTTTGCAGTCGCAGGCACAATTGTTTTTGTTTCATACCCTATAATTAAAGCATATTATTGGGAAGAGTATATAGACAAGAAGACCCAAAAAAAGAGACCGAAAAAGGCATATATATTTTTTGCATTATATATTGTGATCCTAGCAGTGGCTGCCGTTGTTTTGACTATGGACGAGAAGTTTGATATCAGCTATAGTGTAGACGATGAAGTTAGTGAATATACTCTTTACGGTGAAACGTATGGAGAATATAAGGTTTCTATAAATATAGATACGTTTGATACTTCAAATCGGTCGGAGTTTAATAAACAGATCCAGTACCTTTATAAGCAAGTTATAAAGGGCGACGGATATGAGCGGCATGTTGTTTATATTTATAAGCAAATTACAGATGAACCGTACACTGTCGCAATGGTCACGGACGGGCATGAATGGAAAACCGGGTGGCTGATTACACCGAATGAAGAATATTATGATGAGCTTTTTGACATGAATGAGTAGCTGTAGCATGTTTAGTCTTAGACTTGTGGATTAATAGATTTAGTGCCGGTTGGCACAGAGACTGTGAGCATTATGCTTTGCAGGCTTCTTGATATTAAATAAAAAATTAAGAATGGGGTTGTTGCATAAAAGATGGAAATAAAGTAATATTATAATATTAGTGCTAGGAGGAGACAACTTGAAAAAATTATTAAATTCTAAAAGATTCAGGATTACTATTATAGCTGGCTTAGTAATAACAGTGCTAACGGTTATTATAATCTTAACGATAACAGGGGAAAAAGAAAATGTAGTATTATCTGCAAACAAAAATACTCAAACATCTGAAGTAACTGTTGAGGAATATAGTGAGAATGATGAAGCCATTTCAATGCTTGATGAATCGAATGTCTTTGAGACTGAAATAAAGGCAACAGCAGTTAATGATAGTAATATTGAACCTGAACAAATAGATGAAGTAAAAGAAACAGATGAAGAAGAGCCTACTGAAAAACCGACACAAGATGCTAGTCAGGATGAAAATCAGGATATAGAAGAAAACGAAGAAAACGACACGACTATTACTCCGGATGTAAATCCGGATGAAGAGCAGGTTGAAGATGGATCAGGAAGAGTTTTAGATGATCCGGATGAGACTGCCATGTATAAAGACCCGGATCATGAAGAAGATGATCCGCCGCAAGCAGTTGGAGCAAAGATGGTAGATGGTGTCGCAGTCCCCATGACAAATGCTGAAGTTGATGAGTTTTTAAGAAAAATATATGCTACACAATCTCTTGAAGAATATATAGCTCTGTTGGATACAATTGTGTATCTTAACACTCCGATTGATTCTACAAGATTAGTATGGCACGAAAGTTACCAAGAATGAATTAGGTAGCTGCAGGATTCAATTTTTATATAATTTATCTCGAAGAGCCTGTGAGCATTACGCTTGCAGGCTTTTTGATATTCTCTTAAATATGAACATGTGGGGTATAACATAAGTTGACTATAATACAAAATTATAGTAGCATGAATTCAAGTATTATTTGGGAGAAAAGGTATGAAAAAGGCTGTAATTGCAAGAGCGATAAAATATTCAGCATTGGCTGTAATTATAGTATTGACAGCAGCATGCTGCATACCTGGCGCAGAAGCGGAAGAGAGAGCTCAGCAGGCTTCAAAAGAAATTGTGATAATAGCACAAACTATTGAAGATGAATCGGATGCTGAACAGACAATCACACCAACAAAAGAACCTTACTTAGCGGTAAATCAAGAAGCAGAAGCAATTGAGTACGCAGCAATTGACTACGAAGAAGCTGACGAAGATATACATTTTGAGCCAGAGGATGATTCCTATCTAGAATACAGTGGCGGATTGCTGGCTTTATGGATTGACGGCGTATCGGTTGTGCAGACAGCGCAACAGGTCAGAGAATGGGAAAAACAGCTTTATAGATGCCAAACAATCGAAGAATATTATGCATTTCTATCTAACGTTGCATATTACAATAAAGGCATAGACATGTCTAAGTTTCCATGGTACTGGGACGAACTGAGCGAGATATATACTGATGAACAGCTAGAACTTCTCAAAGAGGACAGCGATGTAAAAAAGCCAATGCCAAATGTCGTGGGAATGTCGGATTCTCGGGCATATTCCAGCCTTACTGCAGAAGGCTTTATAGTCCGCCTGATTTATGAATACAACCCGGATTACGATATACCGGCAGGCTATTGCTTCCTGCAGGAAGTACCGGCTGGTCAGATGTGGAGGCTCGGTTTAAACTTCTTTATATGGATACAGGATACTGCGCCCGAACCTGATTTGACATCAACACCACAGCCGGAACCGGAGCCAACACCTACTGTAACGCCCGAACCGACGCCCGAACCGACTCCCGAACCGACTCCTGAACCAACGCCGGAAATAACACCCGAACCGACAACAGAACCAATGCCCGAGCCTACCACTATTCCCGAAGAACAGTAGAAATTCAAGCCTGCAGGAAGTTAATCCTTTGGGCTTTTTTTGATATAGAGGCAAAGTTGTGGTATCATTCAAATCAGTGTAAAGCTTTGTAAAGCGGTGTTGGAAAAATGAATGAAGATGGTATTAGAAAATTCTACAACAGGCTTGACAGATCATTTTTCATAGACAACGAATATAAGAAAAGTGCAGGTGTTGATGCTCCTTTGCCGATAGGTTTCGGACAGACGATATCACAGCCGAGTTTAGTGTTGCAAATGACACTGTGGCTAGAGCCTGATGAGAACTGCAGAGTGTTGGAGATAGGCACCGGTTCCGGTTACCAAACAGCGCTTCTTGCACAGTTTTCAAAAGAAGTCTACACGGTCGAGCGTATAAAAAAACTGACGGTGAAAGCGCAGCAAAGACTGCATAAACTCGGTTTCAATAACGTAGATTATAAGATCGGTGACGGGAGTGAAGGATGGAATCAGTATGCTCCGTTTGATAGGATAATAACTACAGCGGCAGCGGGCAGCATACCGGAAAAACTGCTGGAGCAGCTAAGCCCCGGCGGTGTTGCCGTGATGCCGGTCGGACCAAGGCTGGTGCAAGACCTTATGAAGTTCACAAAGGATGAAGACGGCAAAGTAAAAGCGACGCTGCTTGAAAAAGTCAGGTTTGTAGAGCTTATGGGTCAGTATGGATGGAGTTGATATCCGGCCTACCTTTCTGCTTCTTCCCGCGCGATCTGCACCCAGCGAACAGCGTTTTCCGATTTGCCTGCCAGTGTCATAACATCACGCATAAGCACTTCTGTGGGGCAGCGGTGTTTTTTTGTTGAATTGAACACTTCTCTCAGTTCTTTCCTTACAGCGTCTTCATCCACATCGGAAACAGCAATAAGAGCAGGGTTAACTTTTTTGCAGTAAACGTAGTCTGATTGCAGGTGCTCTGCCATAATTTCGTTGTTCGACCAAGGCGACACGGTAACTTTGCGCAGCCTAGGTATGCGTTTAACGACATCCCATCTAGTGTCCAGAGGTTCACAGCAGCCGTAGATATTCAGCCCGAAACGTTGTAGTATCTCATTTTGATAGGGGAAGATGAACTCCTCGAAGATTTCCGGAGAAACGCCGACAGTTTCCTGGCTTTCGCAGAAGCCCCACATATCCGTAGTTTTCACATGGCTGCCGTCAAAACCGGCAGAGGGCAGCTCGTCCGTCCAGCCATATCCGCCTGTCCCGTGGAAATCGCCTCCGTTATTAAGTGAGAGAAGGTTTTCGCTTTCCAGAAAATCCAGCATTGCAAGGTTTTCGTCACGCAGGAAAGCCATAAGAGCGTGTACTCCGTCTGGGTGGTCATAAAAGTCCATGAGTATATTCTCGAATCCACGCAGCAAAATTAGGTCTGAAGACATACCAAGAGTCCACCACCATGTTCCCTCCAGCCGCACGGTTAGTATACCGTCGAAAACATCGTGTGCAAGATTAAGCAGTTTGTTTGTACGCTGCGCGTCAACGACTACCGAAGAGTATTTTAGTTCATCCAGCGCTTCGTATCCGTCTTTGAGCGGAGATTCCCAAGTGTATGCGTTACCGTCGCCGCCTCCGATGATCTGTGTCTCCAGCCCCCGTGAAGTTCTCGTGCTGACATGATGCACCGTAAAGGACGGCTCTACCATACGGTCGTCTTTTATATAATCTGCCCAGAAGATCTCTTTGCGCAGCTTCATCTCCCACATTCGGGCAAGCGGGGTACTGCATGTAAGAGCAGCAGAAGGTATAAGCTCATACCACGCCGCCTCCGGGTCGCAGAAAATGAGAGGCTGCGTTATTTCAAGCGAATGGTGTTTTTTCCACCTCTGCTTTTTTTCCTGCTGGCATGGGTGGTTAGCACGCTCCGCTACTTTCTTTGCCAACTCCTGCAGAGTTGCTTTGTCATCTTCGGAGACCATAAACTCCAAAGAGTTGATAACATTTGCGTACGTTATCGACCATGAAAGCCCGTTTCCGTCGCCTATCCCGCCGCCAGTTCTTTCGTGCATAGCTTTAGTCATCATTGCCTCCGTTATATCATATCGTTGAATTTATCTATCGTGCTCTGCAGCACTATCTCCGGCGCTATTATCTCGTCTTTAGATGTGGCTTCTTCCTGAATAAGGCGGTACAGCCCTTTCATTGCGCTATAGCTTTGGTTGGATGGCTGCTGATACAGCGATGCGCTGACTGTTCCTTCTTTTATATACTGGGAGATTTCTCTAAACACATCCATGCTTATTATTCGGATATCTCTGCCGGAAGCTTTTATTTCTTCGCATATTGGCACAGAATTTGCCGTTCCTATGAATATGCCCTGCACATCAGCATGGGAAGAAAGCATATGACGACAATTGTCTCTTGCTTTGTCTGTTTCTGCATTGTCATCATAAACTTCAGCAATGCTTATTCCGTTTGTTTCGCAGAAGGTTTTGAAGCCGTCTATCATATCGCGGTGTATCCTGTATTCTTTGTCTCCGCAAAAGTAAGCGGCTTTGCTGCATCTGCTAAGCTTAAGAAGCTCTGCAGCCGTGCTTCCTGCCATAAATCCGTCAAGGTGAACGGTGAACGTGCGGCACTCCGGCGATATGTCTGATACTACAGTTGCAACGGGTATGCCTGCCGCCAGCAGACCAGAGCAGATACTGTCCAGCTTGACCGACTTGATTGGCTGAACGACAACAGCGCTGTAATCTGAACCTTGAAGTGAGAAGAGTTTGCTTAGAAACTCGTCGTTTGTTTTAGCGTTGAATATATCAAGAGAGACGTTATATCCTTCGAGCTCACAATAGGCTGCGTTGATACCCTGAGTCAGCTGTTTATCGAATACGCCGACAGTGCTTTTTGTTACGAACGCGAATTTAACAGTCCTGTTAAGGCTTTTGGCTGCCTGGTTTACCTTATAACCATGTTTTTCTGCGTAGCTTAATATCATACGCTTCTTTTCTTCGCCGACACCAGATTTGCCGTTTATTGCCCGGTTAACAGTTGAAGCGTTTACGCCGAGCGCTTTTGCTATGTCATATATAGTGATCTTGCTCATTTTGTACCTCTTGAGAAATACGCAACCGGTTGCGTTAATGCGATTATAACATATAGCATATAAAAAGTAAAATAAAAGTTTGGAAATTTATTCAACAAACTGATTCGCTGTGATATTATTGTAATCAACAATTAAAAAGAAACGGGATAAGATTATGAGATATGCGCAAAGAATGGGGAATATAAAGAAATCGTTCATAAGAGAAATACTCAAAGCAACGGCAGACCCGGAAGTTATTTCGTTTGCGGGCGGGCTTCCCAGCCCTGTTTCTTTTCCTGTTGATGAGATAGACAAGGCTGCTCACAAGGTGCTTAGCGAAGACGGAAGAAATGCGCTGCAGTACAGCACGACGGAAGGTTATCTTCCTCTCAGGCAGTATATTGCAGAGCGTTACATGAAGCGGCAGGGAATAAAGATTGATGCAGATGAAATATTGATAACGAACGGTTCACAGCAGGGGCTCGATCTCATATTAAAAGTATTTATCGATAAAGGCGACGATATAATAATAGAACGCCCGGGCTACCTTGGAGCTATTCAGGCGCTTAGCGTATTCGAGCCGCAGTTTCATGCAGTAGACCTTCTTGAAGACGGTGTAGATACTCAAATGCTGGAAAAGGTGATTGAAGCTTATGATCCGAAGCTTTTCTACAGCGTGCCGAATTTTCAAAACCCGTCCGGTATAACTTATTCGGAGCAAAAACGGCAGCAGACTGCGCAGATAATCAAGAGTTCAAACACGGTAATGATAGAAGATGATCCATACGGAGAGCTAAGGTTTATAGGGAAGGATATCCCGTCTATGAAGGTCTTCCTGGATGACGCTGTGCTGCTTGGTTCTTTTTCCAAGATAGTCTCTCCGGGAATAAGGCTGGGATGGATAGCTGCCAAAAAGCAGATAATGGAAAAACTGATAATAGTAAAACAGGCTGCGGATCTGCACTCCAATTATTTTTCGCAGCGTGTAGTATTTCAATATATGCACGACAACGATATCGACGTGCATATAAGCAAAATAAGAGAGCTCTATAAACAACAGAGAAATTGCATGGTGGATATGATAGAAAGATACTTTCCGGAAGAAGTTAAAACAACGAAGCCGGAGGGTGGGATGTTTCTTTGGGCGCAGCTTCCAAAAGGCTGCTCTTCGTTAGAACTGTTTGAAATAGCAGCGCAGAACAACGTTGTGTTCGTGCCGGGAGATCCTTTCTATGTTGATGAGGGCTGCGTTAATACGATGCGTCTCAATTACACAAACTCTTCGCCGGAAATGATAGAAGAAGGTATAAGAAGGCTTGGCGACGCGATCAGGAGTTTGATTCAATAGATTATATTAGGAGAATAGCGAAATGAAAACTGAAATTAGTTTTGTAATGGCCGAAATGAATGATATTGATGACTTAATTGATGTTCAGAATATAGCGTTTAAAAATGATTATATTAAATATGGATATTGTCCTGGTTACGGGCACACAATGACTAGCATGAAAAACCTTGTCGAAAAGTGCATTGTATATAAAATCATGATGGATGAAAGAATTGTTGGAGATATTATCGTTAGGCATAAAGAGAACGGGGACTATTTTCTTGGAGGTCTATGTGTAATTCCTGAGTTTGAAAACAAAGGTATTGGGCAGATGGCAGTGAAGTTTATTGAGAAGCAGCTTGATGCAAGCTATTGGTCTTTGGAAACTCCGGCGGAAAATAAACGCAACATTTATTTTTATCAGAAGTGTGGATTTCAAATAACAAAAGAATATATGGATGGGCCTGTCAGAATCGTATTAATGGAAAAGTATATGAATGGTAGATAGTATGTTATATTACAAAAGATAAAGCTTTTCTCCAGATCTCTCTTTTCTTCTCAAAGGCCAGGGTGTAAGCCGGGCTGGTGCTGGGAAGGGCAGCGCAGTCGTATGAAAGATATAGGTCGGTAAAATATTTTTGAAACGAACACTGCGCCTTTTTTCCGTTAAAACAGATTTTTTGTATGCTCGGGTGCTTTTTTAAAAAGCGAGTAAAGTCGTTCGGCACTTCGTCACGAATGGCTGAATCGAGGCTGCCGGTGCGCTCGGCGCTCTTCAGCACATCCCAAAGCGCTATGTTATGAGAAAGAAGAAAAGCACATTTTTCGCTGTAAGTTTTTTCAGGCAGTTTTTCGTCCAGTATGCGCCAAAAAGCGTTTCTGGGGTGTCCGTAATACTGCTGCAGCCTTAGTGACTCTTCACCGGGTATGCTGCCAAGTATCAGCAGCCGGCAGTTTTCGTCCGCGACTGGCGGGAAGCTGTGTTTTGGCATTCTATTCTCCTAAAGCTCTTTTTCCATAACGTAATCGTCCATAACAAAACCGCCGCCGATGTCAGTTACTATCGAGTCTGCAATAGTGTAACCAAGCTTTTTATAGATATCTACTGTAGGATTATACTTATTGCATGTCAGCCATATACGCTTCAAGTTTTTATTCTTTGCATATTCGTTTATAGCACTTAGCATTGCTTTGCCGGCGCCCTTGCCTCTGGCGGCTTTATCCACATAAAACTTACTTAAGAAAACACCGTTGTCAGTCTTTACGGCACAATATCCGCAGGGTTTAGAGTCAACAGAAACTATGTAGTAGGTATAACCGTTTTTGATATCATTCTTCATTGCCTCACAGGACTGGAACTTTTCCAGCATATAATCTACCTGGTCTTTACCGATTATCGGAGTGTAGTGCTGGTTCCATATTTTTTCTGCCAAAGATTCTATTATTTCTATGTCAGAATCGCTCTGTGCTGTTTTAACATTGATGTTATTCATAGGATTCTCCTTGAAAAGTGGTTTGCTGTATCCTTCAAAGAAACCGCGTATCAGAGCCGTACACCGTTTTATTATAAGTTTTCGGCTGCATATATACGATTTACAGTTTGTAGTTTAGATTATAACACAAATTTGTGATATAATTAATGCAAATATGATAACGAGGCGCTATAGTGGGATACAATATTAATCTTCAGGCTATCAGTCTGGCTGAATACAAAAATGACCTTATAACCGGATACCTTCCTCCCAGCAGGATGCTGCTTAAAAACGATATCGACAAGCATTTTGAAAAGCTGGGATATCAGGGAATAGAAAACGCCTGGACTCTTCTGCTGGCTCTTAAAACAAAGAGCAGGATATTGCAGCTTTCAGCAAAGAGCGGGATCCCTGCGGAGTATCTTGTTATTCTTAGCCGTGAGATAAGAAGCCTTGTTAAAAAGCCCATAGCATTGGGCAGCTTTTCCAGTATAGATAAAGATACGCTACACAAGCTTAGTGCTATTGGGATAAAAACTACAAAAGATATATATGACAAAGGTCTTACAAAAAAGAACAGAGCGGCTCTTGCACAGAGCACAGGAGTCGAAGAGGAAGAGATATTGCGTATGGTAAGGCTGGCAGACCTTTCCCGAATAAGGTGGGTAAACCATACTTTTTCACAGATTCTTTTAGAGCTTGGGTTCACAAGTGCAAAGAAGGTCGCTAAAGCCGACCATGAAAAGCTGCACAGGCTGGTAAACGACCTTAACAAACAAAAGGGCGTTTTTAAAGGCAGTGTAGGTCTTAATGATATAAGGATATGTATAAAAGCGGCGCTCAGTCTTGACCACGAGTTAAAGTAAGCTCCGTTTAGATATAAGAAAACTATCAAAATCAATACCCTATCAAAAACAAAACAGCAAAAGAGCTGGTTTACAGGAGAAGCTTATGGATATCAGTGTGGTGGATGCTTTTACTGCACACCCTTATAGCGGAAACCCGGCTGCGGTGTGTGTTCTTAAGGAAGAAAAAAGCGACGAATGGATGCAGAAAATAGCGGCGGAGATGAATCTTTCCGAGACAGCTTTTTTAATACAGCAGGAAGAAAACTCGTTTTCTCTGCGCTGGTTCACTCCGGCTGTTGAAGTGCCTTTGTGCGGTCACGCGACGCTGGCGAGCTCTCACAGGCTTTGGGAAACGGGAGCTGTTAAAAATGATGAAATCCGCTTTCATACAAAGAGCGGTCTGCTGACCGCAAAAAAAGAGGCTGATTGGATACAGCTGGATTTTCCTGCGCTGCCGCCAAAAGAAACGCAGCCGCCGGAAGCGCTTCTAAAAAGTATTGATGCAGAGTTTTTATATGTCGGAACAAACGGAGTAAAATATTTGGTGGAAGTGGCTGAAAGTGAAACTGTTGAAAAGCTAAGCCCAGACTTTGAAATGATGAAAAGAATAGACACTCAGGGCGTTATAGTGACTGCAAAAGCAAATGAGCCGGGTATAGATTTCGTATCAAGATATTTTGCGCCTGCGGTCGGCATCAACGAAGACCCGGTGACAGGGTCGGCGCACTGCTGCCTTGGTCCTTATTGGAGCGCCAAGCTCGGCAAAACGCATATGGCTGCAAAACAGCTTTCCAAGCGTCGCGGTTTTTTAAAGCTTGAGGTGACGGATGAAAGGGTGCTGATGTCCGGACAGGCGGTGACTACTCTGTCAGGCACTCTCTGTGCAGAAAAATAGCAGTAAGACTATTCGCAGATGTCTGCAAAGCTGCTGCGGACTGCATTTTGTATATCTGAAGGTGATATCTCTAACTGAAGGCCGGGTTTTCCGGCACTGAATATTATTCTCTCCAGGCTTTCTGCTGACGAATCAAATGTCGTCACGAAAGCTTTTTTCATACCGACTGGGCTGCATCCGCCCTTTATATAGCCGGTGATAGTTTCTATTTGTTTTACCGGTATGAGCTCTATGTTTTTTTCGCCCACTGCTTTAGCGGCTTTTTTCATGCACAGCTCTTTTGCCGCAGGCAGCACGAACACGTAATAAGCTCCGCTTTTGCCCTTGCTTATAAGCGTTTTAAAAACCTGGCTGGGGTCTTTTCCTATCATTCCCGCAACGGTAACTCCGTCTATCATGTTGTCGCTGCCGTCATATTCATATACGCTGTAAGGGACTTTCTTTTGTTCTAATATCCGCATTGCGTTGGTTTTTTTCTGCATGTCTCTTCTCCGTTTCTTTGATTATATTATAGTGCAGGCAGCAGCGCAAAGACAAGGTATAAAAAGAGCGGCAGGCCATTTTCTGCCTGCCGCCGAGTTAGTGTTATATGGGGGCAATGACTAATTGTACATTGCGTATGCTAGCTCTGCAAGCTGAAGGAACTGTGAACGGTATCCGTCGTTGTCTTTGCCTCTTGAGCTTCTTGCCCGCTCTATAAGGCTGGAGAAGCTGGCATCGCCTTTGTATTGAGAGTTCTTTAGTATCAGTGCAAACTCTGTAACCGCACTTGCAAACCTAAAGTCATCATCGGGATAAGATGTGAAATCATATTCACCTGCCATCAGGGTCATAAGCCTGCTCTCGTTTTCGTCGGGCAGCTTATATCTTGTTTTAACGTACATCCAGTCGCTTGCCGGCTCTGCGCTGTCAGAGTTGTCGTTGCTTTGGAAGACAAGCTCGTCTATTGCACCGCTGCCTTTAAGGGCAATCTCGTAAAATACTGTTACGGTATGTCCTGCGCCCATCTCGCCCGCATCTTTCCTGTCGTCGTTGAAGTCCTGAGCATTCAGTCTGCGGTTGTCGTAGCCGACCAGCCTGTACGCTTCTATTGCAGCCGGGTTGAACTCAACCTGTATTTTAACGTCTTTGGCAACCGTATAGAGCGTAGATGTCAGCTCGTTAACCAGTACTTTCTTTGCTTCCATCAGCGAGTCTATGTATGCATAGTTGCCGTTGCCTTTGTCTGCAAGTGTTTCCATCGTCGTGTCTTTAAGGTTTCCTTCACCGAACCCAAGTACGGAAAGGAATACTCCGCTTCTGCGTTTATTTGCTATCAGGTCTTCAAGCTCTGACTGCGTGGACGGGCCGACATTGAAGTCACCGTCTGTGCAGAGGATGACCCGGTTGTTTCCGTTCTTTATAAAGTAGTATTCGGCAAGGTCGTATGCAAGCTCGATGCCTGCTCCGCCTGCTGTAGAGCCGCCTGCACTGAGTGAAGCAAGAGCACGCTCTATCTTTTTGGTGTTGTCACCGCTGCACCCTTCAAGCACTACGCCCGAAGCTCCGGCATAGACAACTATGGATATTCTGTCATCATCACGCAGGCTGCCCGAGAGCATCGTCAGTGCAGATTTTACCAGAGGAAGCTTGTCGGCATCGTTCATAGAACCTGAAACGTCGATGAGGAAAACTATGTTGCTGTCCGGCGTTTCAGAAAGGTCGAGCTCGTCTGCACGAACAGCCACTCTTGCAAGATAGGTTCCGTCGTTCCACGGGCAGTCGCTTATGGTTACGCCGACGCCTATGGGGCCTATCTCGTTTATGTCATAGTCGTAGTTAAAATAGTTGATGCACTCCTCGACTCGCACTGCGTCTGTCGGAACAAGTTCGCCGTTTTCAAGGTAGCGGCGGATGTTGGAATAGGAGGCGGTGTCCACGTCGATCGAGAAAGTGGACAACGGAGCTTCATACGGTGAGAGGAAAGGATTCTCTGCATATTCGCCGTACTCTTCATTGTTGTCGGGGGTATTGCTTGGGTAGTTGTAATCGTTGTTGTCATCTCCGAAGTAGAGGCCTTCGTCTGAAGCGTTTTCTTCCTGCTCTTCGTAGTAGTGTCCGGAATCGCTGGGGTTGTCTTCAGGCTCATCTTTTGCGTATGCAGTTTCTCCGTCCAGCGAGGATATGTCTGCGGAATCATCGGCAGTATCGTCTGCCATGTCTTCCGTTGTGGCAGAATCCGCTGCAGTATCACCAGTTTGCTCATCCCATGGAGTTTGGCTGGCACATCCTGCGAAAATTGTTGCAACCAGCAAGACCAGACAAAACATCAATATAGCTAATTTTTTCATAATTTCCACCCCTGTTTTTGATTTATAACTCTTAGACGTAACACTTTCGTAAAAAGTTCCGTTTTTTATTTTTAGAGTTGCTGCTTTGTGATGGGTTATAAAATATGATACTATGAAAGCATGTGAAAATTAAGTGTTTTTTTATTAGGTATAAAGACAATGACGGCAAAAAAATCTGAAAAATCTAGAGTTGTAGCCTATGCTGCTGTGAGTGCGGCGCTGGGGACGATACTGCTGACAGCCGGTGCGTATACCGGCATCGGAGAGTTTTTCTGGTACTTTGCCGCAGGGGTCTGCGTAATGATTACTTTCCCGTTGAAATCGCTGACAGCCTGTTTTTTATCATTCGTAGTATGCAGCCTTCTCTCGCTGCTGACGACCGGGTTCAATGTGATATTTCTTTTGCCGTACTTCGTTTTTTTCGGGGCATATCCTGTATCGCTGTATATTGAAGAGAGGTACAACATAAACAAATTGGTGATGATTGCGATCACATTTGTATGGTTTTGCGCTTCACTCTATGTGATGTATATGTTCACAAAGCTGTTTATTCCTGAAACGGATTTTATAAAAGATAATATCTATATATTTCTTTTTGCGGGAGGTACGCTAATATTCTTCCTTTACCGGTTTGTGATGAAAAGGATACAATGTAAAATGGCGGCACTTGCAAAGCGGCTCAAAGTTTAAGCATCCAGAGCAAGTGACTCCGGAGAAGGTTCCTGGCTGTATTTGCGGCGGTATGTTATCTCGGTTAGCTGGAAGACGTTTATATCCATCATAGCCGAAAGCTCGTGAAAGGGTATCGTTACAGAGAGCGAATCTTCTATCTTGGCTGCAAGACCGATGACGGTTAGGCTGTCTCCGCCGAGGTCTTCAAAGAAAAGGTCGTTGTCGGATATCTGCTTTTTGTCAATTATCAGCACGTCTGCAAAGATTCCGCGGATGGTTTCTTTGAGCTTTAAAAAGCGCTCATCATGCTCGTGATGCTTTGCAACTTCTCTGTATTTCATGCTTATAAGGTTGCGTTTTTCAAGGTCTAGCACGCTGTATTCGTGGCTGCCGTTTTCGATATTGCGCTTTAAGCGCTGACGCTGTACTTTTATCCCATTTACAAGAGGCAGTTTTTCTCTTGATACGAGAACTATCCTTACCTTTTTTTCCAGCGGAAGCTTTTGGTTTATTGCGTTTATTGTGAGAGCAGTTTTTCTTATCTCAAGCGGTGTTGCTTCTTTGGTGAGCTCGAGCACCAGTGCAACATCTTCGTAAGAGCTGCCTGTGTCAAGGCTTAAAACGCAGTACTGCTGGACTCCGGAAAGCCCTGCAAAGCTGTCTTCAACTACATCCGGATATACGTTTATGCCCGATTCACCTACGATGACTTCTTTTATTCGGCCGTCTATATAAAGGCTTCCGTCTTCAAGGTTACCAATGTCGCCTGTTCTGAACCATTCATCTTTTCTTTTTACATATCTTCCGCCGGACATATGTCCTGAATATATCGAACTGCCGGAAACGAGTATCTCACCGTCTTTTTTATCTCCGTCTATCTTATATTTCACTGTATCAAAAGCCCTGCCGACCCTGCTTTTCATTCTAACCAGCGGCTTATAACTAAGCTCAACTGAAGTTATACCTACTTCCGTCATCCCAAAACCGTTATATAACGGATAGCCAAGAGCGTTGATTACCCGCATCGTTTCGGGAAGCACATGGCCTCCGCCGGAGATGAGGAAGCGTATAGATGTGCCGAGAAGCTTTTGCTGTATTTTTTTAAACATGAACCGGGAAACAAAAAGCCTGCCAAGGCGTGGGGCTATTGTTTGTATTTTCAGACTGCGTTTGCACATTTTATCGAAAAGCTGCTGGCGCTTGGGGTCTTCCTGTTTCACCTTTTTCATAACGCCCGTAGCTATGTTGTTCCAGAAAAGGGGTACGCAGAAAACATGAGTCACTTTGAGTCGCTGACATGTCTCAAATATGGAATCGGGGCTTTGGTCGGGTGGATAAACAAGCGTTTTCTGACCGCATGAGAACCATAAAAAGCTTGCTATGAAACCGAATATATGGGAAAAAGGCAGATAAACGAGTATCTTTAACGGGCCGCTTGAGTCCTTGTATATGAGGTCTTTGTTTTTAGACACAAAGCCTTTGGCGCTGTAGATCTGGTGTGCCATGGCACTGCCGTCATATACGAATATACGTGACGAACCGGTGGTGCCGGAAGTGCAAAGTGCAATGCTGTCGCCGAAGTTTTCAGGCAGCGGGCCGCAGTCTTTGCCATCCAGTATCGAATCCGGAGCTATGCATTTTATTCCGCCAAGGTCGATATCTCCTATAAGGGCACAGGCGCCTGCCTCCAGAAGAAGTTGTCGAAGTGACTTTTCGTTTTCGTTTACACTTAGAAGAAGCGCTTTGTTTCCGCTTCGAAGTATAGACCAGAAAAGCGTCGGCCAGTCAAGCGAATTGGCAGCAAAAAGACCTACGAACTTGCCGGTCTTGCCGCCTAAAGTTTCGCTTAAAGCACGGGCTGTGTTCTCGATTTTTGTGTTGTATTCACCGTAGGTTACACTATGGACTTTATTGTTCTGTCCAATATACTGAGCAGCTGTTTTTTGGGGCTTGCTGAAAATTATCTCATAAATTCTTTTATAGGAAAAATCCCCTCTTAGGTATTCGAATTCTTTGCTGTAGGCTTGCATCCTTATCTCCTGATAAAAAGCATGATATTATATAAAGACTATTTTACCATAGAATGTGCCGAATTCAATAGATATTCGTTAAAAATGCAGCACAATTTGTTAAGCAAGTGCTAAATAATACTTAAACATATTGAAAGACAAATGCCAAGGTGATATCATACCAATAACTTGTATTATTAAAAAATATATATAAATTGTGGAGGCCGAAATGAAACAAATTAAAAGATGGCAAGAGCCGCTTTATGGTATCGGTGGTTTTGGTACCGGTTTCATGCTTATGGTTGCAAACTCCTACTTGCTTCCCTACTATCTTCCCCCGGTAGAAGAACTGAAAGGCGGAGCTTTTAATTTTGCTCCTGTTGCATTGTTTACAGTACTGTTTTGGGTTGCAAGAGTGTTTGACGGACTTATTGATATTCCTATTGCAAGCTGGACGGATAACTTAAGAAGCAAGTGGGGCAGAAGACGCCCTCTTATTCTTCTTGGAATCATTCCGATGATCGTAGCATATGTGCTTATGTGGCGTCCTCCTGTAGAGGGAACGAGCTGGGTTAACGCTGTTTATGCAGGTGTGCTTAGCATAATTTTCTATGGTGCATATACTCTCAGCACCGTGCCATATTTGTCTGCACTTTCAGAGATAGTGCCGGATGAAAAGGCTAAGGTGCGTGTCGCAAGCTGGCAGACATTCTTCAATACTATGGGTTATGTGCTTGCTTATGTGCTTGTTCCAATATTGTTCAAAGTTTTTGGTGACAAGCAGACAGCTATTCTTGTACTGGCGCCTAGTATGCTGACTATACTTATTCCTGTATTCATAATAAAAGAGAAATCTACAAAAGGGATGGGTAAAGATGACCTTAATGCAGAACCGAAGATTCCTTTATGGACTTCTCTTAAGATGACAATCAAGAATAAGAAGTTCACAAGATATCTTACAATGTATGCAGTACTTTACTTTGGACTGCAGGCGTTTCTTGGCGGTATCGTATATATGTCCAGCGATATGATGGGATTGACAGAGGTGATCGACGGACAGGTACAGGTAAACGGAGCACAGCTTGGGCTGATGAACGCAGCTGCGTTTGCGCCCGTGCCTATAATGCTGCTTATTATGAACGCAATAACTAAAAAGCGAAGTATATACGCTGCACTTAAAGTGGGGCTTGTCACGTTTGCAATAGCAATGAGTATATTCATATTTGCCTGGACGGGATGGGGCATCAAGATGTTCCAGGGCTCACTATTTACATTCATGGGAGCGGAGGTGAACCAGGCGGTGCTCCTTGGTGCGATAGCCGGGTTCTTCGGGAGCTATTCCATCGGTGTTTTCTTCACCGTTCCATATGCCATCCCTGCGCAGATCGCAGCGGAGGAAGCGGCTGTTACCGGCAAAAACAGAGCTGCAATGTATCTTGCCGTACAGGGAGTTGTAAACCAGATAGCCGGCTCGCTCGCCGGAGTGCTGCTGATCGGAAACGTTGCGCAGATAATGCTTGGCAGGGCGGACGCTACCGGTATACTTCTTGTGCCGCCTATCATTATAATAGCAATGGTAGTGTCGCTGTTGCTTGTCAACAGAGTCAAGAACATAAAACAACAGGCATAGCGGATAATATAAGTATATGTGGCTAAGGCTTTTTATAAAACTTCAGGTTCTGCCCACACTTCCGTTTTTCTTTTTCAAGACGAAGGTAGTGGGCAGAAAGAATAAAAGGTTCAAAGGAAACGTTATACTCATGAGCAATCATACTAGTACATGGGATGCTGTGCTTATTTTTTGTACCTTCTGGAGTAAGACGTTCTATTTTCTTTCGGCTGCGATACTTTTCAGCTATTCAAAATTGTTTTCATGGTTTATAAAAACACTGGGAGCTATAAAAATAGAGCGCACTAAAACGGACATGTTTGCCATCAACGACGCTATGAACATTCTTGAGCGTGGGAAAAACCTTGTTATTTTTCCCGAAGGTGTAAGATCATTAAACGGAGAGATATTAAAGTTCAGACCGGGGGTGGCAATAATTGCGCTGATAACAGATACGCCGATAATACCAATATTCATAGGAGGTAAGTACAGCTTTTTCCACCGTGCGAAAATAGTTATCGGGGAACAGATACGCCTTGAGCGCAAAGACAACAACAAATACCCGACCCAGGAAGAGATAGTAAACGCTACGGAAATGCTTCGCCAGAAGGTGATAGAACTCTCTAAGCTCGCTTAATAGCTGGTAAAAGCAGGTTTACAGCAAAGCTTTTAAGAACGTCTGGGAGGCGCAAAGAAAAACAGGTAAAAACTTTATAAAGCACGGTAAAATTCCGCTTTATGGTGTGGTATAGACGCGAAAATCGAAAAATAGGGCTGTTTAACGTTATTTAATAAAATTTTTGCCTTGGTAAGCTTTTGCATTGATAAAAAAGCTTGCAGGAAAGACGAAAGTTTAATATAATAAAAACGTAAGAAAAACGAAAGACAAACGTGCACAAACTGTACGTGTAAAAAATAAAATGACCGGTCTTGGATTCCCGCAAATTTTATATCTGATACCGGTTAAATAAAGATAAAGAGGTGTTATTATGAGCAAAAAGTATGAGCCGTATCAAGAGGTCATCAAGATTATCGACGACACGGCAAAGGTTATGGGGCTTGAAGAGAGTGAGTATATCACGTTAAAGCATCCGGAAAGAGAACTTACTGTTTCATTGCCCGTAAAAATGGACGATGGTACTGTTAAAGTATTTGAAGGATACAGAGTACAGCACTCAAGCATAAAGGGCCCTTGCAAGGGCGGCATTAGATATCATCAGAATGTGGATATAGAGGAAGTCAAAGCGCTCTCGGCGTGGATGACTTTCAAGTGTGCTGTTGTAAACATCCCATACGGAGGAGCTAAAGGAGGAATAACAGTTGATCCCTCAACGCTTTCTAGAGATGAACTTGAAAGGCTGACAAGAAGATATACGGCTTCGATACTTCCGCTCATAGGACCGGAGAAAGATATACCGGCTCCGGACGTTAATACTAATGCAACTGTGATGGGCTGGATAATGGACACTTACAGCATGTTTGCCGGATACGCAGTTCCGGGAGTTGTCACCGGCAAACCGATCGATATCGGCGGTTCCTTAGGCAGAAGCGGTGCAACAGGCCGTGGAGTTATGTTCATGACGAGAGAGATAATGCACAGGCTGGGCAAACCGCTTATGGGAGCAAGGGTCGCTATACAGGGTTTTGGTAAGGTTGGCGCAACTGCTGCGCAAGAGCTTGCTAATGAAGGTGCAAAGATAGTTGCGATAAGCGACGTATCCGGCGGCCTATACTGCGAGACAGGACTCGATATTGAGAAGCTGGCGGAATATGCCGCTGACGGCGGCAGGGCAAGGCTGTTCAAAGACTATGACGAAAAGGACGTAAATCACATTTCAAATAAAGAGCTGCTGACAGCGGATGTTGATATATTGATACCTGCTGCAACTGAGAACCAGATTACCGAAGAGATCGCTAAAGACGTTAAGGCTTCTGTAGTAGTAGAAGGCGCAAACGGCCCGACAACGCTGGAAGCAGACAAGATACTCTATAAAAACGGTGTAACTTTGGTTCCGGACATACTGGCAAACGCCGGCGGTGTTGTGGTTTCCTACTTCGAATGGGTCCAGAACATACAGTCACTCATGTGGGACATAGAAGAGATAAACAGGGCTCAGGAAAAGATAATGATACGCGCGTTCAATTCAGTTTGGGATCGTGCTCAGAGCCTGAAGGTTTCGATAAGGACAGGCGCATATGTTGTTGCGATCGACAGGCTCGTAAGAGCAAAGGATATACGAGGCCAGTTGATGTAACGCTGTTAATAAAAATTATAAAAACGGGTTCGGTATATGCCGGGCCTGTTTTTTTACTACGAAACTTGCTTAAATTAAAACTCAAATATTTTATATGAAATTCGGATAAGTGGTGAGTTGTGCTGTAGTGCCGGCTATGTTAGAATGTTTTTAACATCGGGAGCCTCGTCGACGTATGCGTCGGTGGGATGAATAAGCGCAGGGGAAGGATTATGCAGGTTTATTTTTTACATCACAGTGCGGTATGCGTCGTTTTGGAAGAGTCGCTGCTTATATTTGATTACTACAAGCCCGGTTTTGGAGAGGGCATGGAAAAAGGATTCATAAACAGCGATGATATTGCGGCGGCAAAACGGGTTTATGTATTCGTTTCGCACAACCACCACGACCACTACAACCCGCTTATATTCGGATGGGAGAAATGCAACGAGAATATAAAATTTATTCTTGATGATACTGTGAAAAAACAGCATCCAAAAGCCACTACGATGATGCGCGGGGAAAAGTACGGCGATGGATATATAAAGGTGAGTGAATTTGGCTCAACGGACATAGGCGGAAGTTTCTATGTAGAATGCGAGGGCAAAAAGATATATCATGCAGGCGACTTCAACTTCTGGCACTGGAGAGACGAAGGAGACGAGAAGTATACAAGGCAGATGAAGCTGTATTTCGACAGGGAGCTTAAGTACTTAAAGAACAGGACGGGGGATATAGATATAGCGTTTTTCCCTGTGGACAGACGAATGGGAAATGATTATGACGAAGGCGCTGATATTTTCATTGAGCAGATTAAGCCTGCGGCGTTTGTGCCCATTCATTTTTTGAGTTTTGAAGACACAGCAGCATTTGCAGCAAAATACGAAGACGGACCAACAAAAGTATATGCTGTAAGCAGAAACGGCGAAAGGATAGTATAGAGAAGGAGAATTATGTTTAAGATAGACCATGTGAATATAAACGTTGGTGACCTTGAGAGAAGCGTCAGGTTTTATAAAGAGGCTTTTGGTCTTAAAGAGATAAGAAGAAAAGAAGCGGATGATGGCAGCTTTACGATAGTATTTTTATCGGACGGCAGTTTTAAGATGGAGCTTACATGGCTGAAAGACATGGCAAGGCCTTATGACCTTGGAGACAACGAAAGCCACATATGCTTTGCGACGGACGACTACGAAGCTGCGCACGAGATGCATGAAAAAATGGGCATAATTTGTTTTGAGAACGAAAAGATGGGTCTTTATTTTGTGGAGGATCCAGACGGATATTGGCAGGAGGTCGTAAGGGCTAAGTGATAGACATACAAAAACTCGAAACCGTACTGCCGACGGTGTTAAAACCGGCAAGGTATACCGGCGGTGAATATCTTGAAGTCATAAAAGATGACAAGCAGGTAAACTTTAATTATGCTATGTGTTTCCCGGACGTTTACGAAGTCGGGATGTCACACATGGGCAGCGCAATACTATATTATGTATGCAACCAGATGGACGGCGTTTATGCACAGCGCTGTTATTGCCCATGGCCGGATATGCAGCACGCTATGAAGCAGGCTGGACTGCCGCTTTATTCACTGGAAACAAAGACGCCGCTAAGTGAATTTGATATGATAGGCTTTAACCTGTCTTATGAGATGAGCTACACAAACGTGCTTGCGATGATAGATTTAGCCGGGCTGCCGCTGAAAGCTGCTGAGCGCAGCGAAGAGATGCCGGTAATAATTGCAGGCGGCGGATGTACATACAACTCCGAACCGATGACGGATTTCATCGACGTTTTTGTTATCGGCGAAGGCGAAGAAGTATTGCCGGAGCTTATAAGGCTAAGACAGAGCTGTGCATATAAAAGTGAGTTTTTAATCAAAGCTGCAAAACTGCAGGGCGTTTATGTGCCGTCCGGCTATGATATAAGCTATAAACAGGATGGTACTGTAGAGAGCATAACTAACAAAGAATGGGCGCAGGAGACCGTTACTAAGAGGATAGTGGAAGACTTTGAAAACAGTGCTTTTCCGCAGGAGCCTATCGTGCCATACCTTGGGGTGGTGCACGATCGTGTTACGATAGAGCTTATGCGCGGCTGCTCCAGAGGGTGCAGGTTTTGCCAGGCCGGGTTTGTATACAGACCGGTAAGGGAAAGAAGCGTAGAGAAGCTGAAAGAGCAGGCGATAAACAGCATAAACAACACAGGACATGAAGAAGTTTCGCTAAGTTCTCTTTCTACTGGAGACTACAGCAATGTAGCACGGTTGGTCGGTACGCTGTCGTCAGAGCTCGAGAAATGCGGCGTTTCACTGGCTGTCCCATCGCTGCGGGTAGATTCTTATGACGGGGAATATGCGCAGGAGCTGGGCGCTGTGAGAAATTCCGGGCTTACTTTTGCGCCGGAGGCGGGAACTCAGAGGCTGCGGGATATAATAAACAAGAACATAACGGAGCAAGATATATTTTCGGCGGCAAAAAGTGCATTCGAAGCGGGCGTTAACGGCGTAAAGCTCTATTTCATGATAGGCCTGCCGGAAGAGACGGACGAAGACGTTCTGGGCATCGCTAAGATGGTGTATGAGATAAGGCAGCTTTTTTACGAGGTGCCAAAAGAAAAACGCAACGGCGGCTTCAGAATGACGGTCAGCGCTGCTTGTTTTGTTCCGAAACCGCATACGCCTTTCCAGTGGGTAGCACAGGACACCGTAGAAGAACTGGTGAGAAAACAAGGCTTGCTGCGCGATGAGCTAAAAAAGATTAAAGGCGTTAAGTTCAACTGGCACGATGCACGGACAAGTATGCTGGAAGCGGTGTTTGCAAGAGGCGACAGACGGCTGGGAAAAGCGCTGGAAAAAGCATACGAAAAAGGCTGCGGTTTTGACAGCTGGAAAGAGCTGTTCGATTTTGACAGGTGGATGAGCGCATTTGAAGAGACCGGCATTGATACGTCGTTTTATGCAAACAGGCAAAGACAGACCGATGAAGTGCTGCCCTGGGATATGATAAGCGCAGGACTAAAAAAACAATTCCTGGCGGCGGAATATGAAAAAGCAAAAGAAGGGGCAACGACTGCGGACTGCAGACAGACTTGTTCTGCGTGCGGCCTTAAGAAAGCGGGGCTGTGCAAATGAGGATGGGAATACAGTTTACAAAGAAGGGAATGGCAAAGTATATTTCGCATCTCGATCTGCAGCGGGCTTTCGGACGTGCGATAAGACGCTCGGGGCTTCCTGTAAAGATGTCTGAAGGTTTCAATCCGCATTATGTGATGTCGTTTGCATCGGCTCTTGCTCTTGGCATGCAGAGCAGCGCAGAGTGTGTTGAGGTTGTGTTAAAGCAGGAAGTAAAGCCGGAGCTTTTTGTGTTTGCGCTAAACAGAGCGCTGCCAAAAGGCCTTGAAGCAATACGTGCAGCAGTGCTTGCGGAAAATGCACCAAAGCTTATGGCGGCAGTGCGTGAAGCGCTATACGAAGTTACTTTTACAAATTGTGATATTGGCATGTTAAATTCTGCAGTTTGTGATATAATGAACCAAAGCAGCATCGTCGCTGTTAAAAAATCTAAGGGCAGGCAAAAGCAATTTGATATTCGCCCTATGATACTTGGGATAGAAACTGAACAGCAAAGCTTAAAGATGCGTCTTGCTGCGGCACCTTCCGGGTCGCTCAAGCCTGAGTTTGTAATTGATGAAATTTTAAAACGAACAGGACATTGCACATATAGCATAGAGCGCACAGGGCTTTTTGCCCATAAGGGAAAAGAGCCGGCAGATTTGCTTGATTTTTGTTCTGAATAACTGGTTAATATGGCAGCCAAACTGCCTGATATATATTTAAATTAATTTTTGGAGCCTTTTATGAATAAAAAAATTGTGGCGGATGTCGGCCCTCTGGAGGCCAGGATTGCGCTGCTTGAGAACGACAAGCTGGTTGAGATTCATGTAGAGAGAAGAGGACGCGAAAGGCTGGTCGGCAACATCTATAAAGGAAGGGTGGCAAACGTGCTTCCCGGGATGCAGGCTGCCTTTGTAGACATAGGTCAGGATAAAAACGCATTTCTTTACGCCGGAGACATAATGGCGGACACCTCGGATTTCGAATTTGACAAAAAGCCGGAATATCCTAATCTGCAGCCGAAAAGCATCGAAGAGATGGTAAAAGAAGGCCAGCAGATAATGGTGCAGGTGCTGAAGCAGCCGGGCGGCAACAAAGGTGCAAGGATAACCACGCACGTAACACTGCCGGGACGTATGCTTGTTCTTATGCCAACGGTAAACCACGTAGGCGTTTCCAGAAGGATAGAGAACGAAGAAGAGCGTGACCGCCTAAAAGAGATAATGGAGCGCATTAAGCCTGAGGACATGGGCATAATCGTACGAACTGCGGCTGTAGGTAAAACGGAAGAAGAGTTCGTAGGCGAAGTCAGGTTCCTTGAAAGATTGTGGAGGCGCATACAGCAAAAGTCGGAGATACTCAAAGCGCCGAGGCTTATTCATGCCGAAGAGTCTTTAGTGTTCCGCACTGTTCGTGATATGTTCACGCCCGACGTCGACGAGCTTATCATAAACAACCGTGAGTATTACGACAAAGTGGTAGCCGTTGCAGGCATCATAGCTCCTTACCTTAAAGAGAGGGTGCGGTTTTATGAAGACGGCAACAACATATTTGACGATTTTGGAATAGAGTCGAGGATAGATAAAGCGCTGGAGAAAAAAGTATGGATGAAAAACGGCGCTTATATAATAATAGACGAGACCGAAGCGCTTACGGTAGTAGATGTAAACACCGGCAAGTACGTTGGCGACAACGACTTGCAGGAGACAATACTAAAGGTGAACTGCGAGGCTGCTAAAGAGATTGCCCGGCAGCTGCGTTTGCGTGACATTAGCGGCATAATCGTTATTGATTTTATCGATATGGAGCTTGTTGTAAACAAGCAAAAGGTTATTGATGAGCTTGAAGAAGCGCTTGCTAAAGACAGGACGAAGACAAATGTGCTCGGAATCACAGAGCTTGGCCTGGTGGAGATGACGAGAAAAAAGGTGAGGCGCAAGCTTTCAAGCCTTGTGCAGCGCCCTTGCCCGTATTGCGGCGGCAGCGGCCTTGTGAACAGCGAAGAGACTACGGCGATGAGCATAAGACGGCTCGTCCTCAAAAAAGTCGAGCATACGGATATCAAAGATTTTCTTATCGAAGTGAGCCCGGATGTGGCAAAGTATATAGACAAGAGAAGAGAATCCGGCTCGCCCATAATACCTATAATGCAGGGCTATAAGTTCTATATAATGGCCAACGAAGTGATGCACATTGCGGACTATAATGTTATTGAGATAACCTCTTCAAAAGAAGCCGATAAGCTTATCGGAAAAGCCAAAGTGTTCTGTTGACAAGACGCAGGCAGATGTGGTATTATTCTTAACTGAGCCGCACAAAAGTGGTTTTTAAATCCTGCCCTTAGAAGCGGGTACCATGATGGCGAGACTGGGATGAGGAGGTAAAGCTATATGTATGCTATTTTTGAGACCGGCGGAAAGCAGTACAAAGCCAGCAAAGGCGATGTTGTACATGTTGAGAAGCTGGATGCGCAGGAAGGAAAGTCTGTAAGCTTTGACGCTTTGGTTGTTGCGGATGGTGACGATATACAGATCGGAACGCCCACAGTAAAAGGCGCTAAGGTAAAGGCGAAGGTAGTTGAGCACGGCAAAGACAAAAAAGTCGTAGTTTTCAAATATAAGCCAAAGAGAAAGTATCGTAAAAAGCAGGGTCACAGGCAGCCGTTCACTAAGATTAAGATAACGAGCATAGACCTTGAAGGCAAGAAGGCTGACACAAGCGAAGCGGCAGCAAAGCCTGCAGCAGCTAAGTCTGAAACAGCAGCGAAGACAACAACAGCAGCTAAGTCTACAGCAGCCAAGAAGACGACAACAGCAGCTAAGTCTACAGCAGCTAAGAAGACAACAACAGCAGCTAAGTCTACAGCAGCTAAGAAGACGACAACAGCAGCTAAGTCTACAACAGCTAAGAAAGCAACAACTGCCAAGACAACAGCCAAGAAGACTGAAGCTAAAAAGGAAGAGAAATAAGTTTTATATAGACCTTTTAGAAAAAGGAGGCGAGATAATTGGCACATAAGAAGGGCGTAGGAAGCTCCAGAAACGGAAGAGACAGTGAAAGCAAACGACTTGGCGTCAAGCGTGGCGATGGGCAGTTTGTGCTGGCCGGAAACATACTGATGCGTCAGCGTGGCACAAAGATGTATCCGGGAAATAACGTCGGACGTGGCGGCGACGACACTTTGTTTGCGCTTATTGACGGCAACGTGAAATTTGAACGCAAGGGCAGAGACAAGAAACAGGTCAGCGTTTACCCGGCCGAGAATTAGAAAAACAAACAAGACAGGTTTTGCATATGCGGAGCCTGTTTTTTTGTGCTGAAAAATAACGGATGTGATGGTATAATTATCTTTATGAATATTGAATACGTAAACGGCAACATGTATATAAACGATGCGCAGGACTTCGACCTCTCGCAGATATTGCAGTGCGGGCAGTCCTTCAGGTGGAAACAAGCGGGGCAGGGGTTTGAAGGCGTTGCACTCTCTAAAAAGGTGAGCGCAGAGCAAAACAGCGACAGCGTCGTAATATACGGCGCAGAGCAGGGCGAAGGCTGGGAAGAATATTTCGACCTAGGGCGGGACTATTCGGATATAAAGAAACAGTACAGCAAAGACAAGTACTTAAACGAAGGGATGAGCTTTGCACAGGGCATAAGGGTATTAAACCAGCCGCTGTTTGAAACGCTTATTTCGTTTATAATCTCGGCGAACAACAACGTGAAGCGCATAATGGGAATAGTGCAGCGCATCAGTGAAAAGTACGGCGAGCGTATCGACGAAGACGCATACGACTTCCCGACGGCTGCGGCGCTGGCAAACGCAGACGAAGAAGGACTAAAGCAGTGCGGTGCGGGATACCGTGCGCCGTATATCATAAAGACGGCACGCATGATAGAAAGCGGGTTTCCGCTGGAGCAGGTAAGGCAAATGCCGTATGAGCAGGCACGGGTCAAACTGACCGAACTTTGCGGCGTAGGGATGAAAGTTGCGGACTGCGTGTGCCTCTATTCGCTTGGGTTTTCCCAGGCCTTCCCGTATGACGTCTGGATGAACAAGGTGCTCTGCGGAGTGTACGGATATAAAGGAAAGAACGACAAAGACCTGCGTGCGTTCGTTGATGCGCAGTTCGGCGAAAACGCCGGCATAGCCCAGCAGTATCTTTTCCACTATGCACGGCACAACCCGCAGATGATATGCAAGGTTTAAAGATAGATTTATAAAGCAATTGCAGAAGGCTTTTGCTCAACTGTTATGGTTTTTTCTTTAATATGATATTTTTTATTATTTGCCTTACAATAATCAATTGTTTTATAAGCTAACTCATTATAAAACTGTTTATGGTTAAGGTATGCTGAAATATCTTTATTATAATTTGTTCGTCCGAATATAATTTTATCCACAAAAGATATTGCACTTAATATCTCGTCATAGTTCTGCTTAATTATATTTGGAGTAGGATATGGTTCTATACTAACCCAAGTTTTAATTCCTTCATCATGTAATTGTTTTAAAGCAGCTATCCTTTTAGCATATGGAGCAGCAAATGGCTCATATTTTTCCCTGTAGTTTTCATTAAGAGATACTAATGTTATACCAAACTCATTAGTTTTATTTAAAGCAGACAATTCTTGCGGTAAAATTCCTTTAGTTAATGCTGTACATTTTATACCATGTGAATTGAGTTTTTTAATAATCTGAATGCTCATTTCACACATTTCATCATATCCAAGCATGAAAGGATCTGTTGTAAAACATAGCTGAACTTCTTTTATATCTTTTTTTAACCGGGGAATTTCTTTATCTAAAATCTCTAAAGTATTTGAAGCAATTTTAGGATTAATCCATTCATCATAAGATTTAACTTTACCAAACCTTTTTGCCATTAAAAAAGCATAGCAAGGGTACTTGCAACCATGAGAACAGCCTAAAGCATGATTGATTGTATAATCCCCGTATTCTACGCCGGTTTTATAAAGCATTGATTTTCTTTCAAAGGTTTCCATTCTTATTCTCCACAAAGCTTATTATATCATTTTCTTGTAATCCTGTGCCGTTTTTTTTGCTTGTGACTGGGATTCTAGTAATTTCTTTGTCGTTAATCATTTTTTTGAGCGCTGTTCTTATATCCTTTTCTAGAAAAGGTGTTTTATCAATTATTAGTTCGATTATTTTATTAAATGATAGTTTTTTATTTTTCCAGCAATCTTTTCTAAAATACTCGATAATAACACTTATTTTGTACTCAGGCAAATCAAAAAAAGAATTTTTCTGTACTCGCTCCCCGGGATACTCCAATCTTCCAGAGTTATATTTTGCAAACGATGATTTCATTATACTACATCCCTTATAATGATTTGTTAAATGAACAAGGTAATAATATGTTCTGTTTGCATTAGGAAATTTCATTTTATAGGCATAAGAATAATTACAAAACGACTTTGTTTGTTTAATATAAAGACGAATAATTTCTTTCTCTCTTTCAGAACCATTCAATGCTTTGATTCTTTCCCACGCTTTTGTGCCGAACAACATATTTAGCTTGTCAGATTCAGAGGAGATATTAATTGATCTATTTATAGAATTAAACATGAAGTTAATAAACACTTCGGATTTTGGAACCTTCATGATTCTTTCAATTGTACTTATTTTGATACTATAGCCAAATGGATCAACAAAGAAAAAAGTCGGAGCTAATGTTGTTCCTTTACTTTCTAAATCATCCAATAAACTATTAATAGCGGTATCAAAATTTTCGTTTATAAAAATTGGATTGATTTCAGTAACAACATGATCAAGAACTTTTTTAAGATTATCTATAACATCACTATCTTTTTCGATTACAACAAGATTTACGTCTCGGTCTAAAGACAATTTATTGTTTTTTATTATTTTAGCTGCTGTCACTGGTGAGCCATAAAATATATTATTGTCGCTATCAATATATGCGCCGCAGCCACCGTAACAATCGAAATAATTAAGCTTATTATATTTTCCGAGTATTTTTACCCAGCGATCAAAGTAATCAACAAAAACTTTGTGTTTAATTATAGTTTGGCCTTGATATTCCCAGCAGTAAAAAGGGAGACCTTCAATAGTCTTCTTTTTTGGTATTTTAGACATAATTACACCTAATAAAACAAGAATATTAGTTCTTATGCAAGGTTAACATAATTGACAATTAATTGCAACTCTTTATTTTTACATAAGGAAAACCACAGCTTGCGCTGTGGCTCCCTTCGCCTTTTCGGCTGAAAACATTTATGCTGGGGATGGCTGTGTTTGCTAATTACTTTCAAAAAGAGTGTATTAGCTAGTTTGACCGTAGCATAATCTTTTCTTTAAATATTTGTGTGATTCAATTTGTCCGAAAACAAACGATTAGTGTAAATATTGCCGCTAGCGTTGTGTGTGTGTTGGACACCTCCCCAATATTTTCAAAAGCCCTGCGGATCAGGGCACTGGCGCAGTTTGTTGGCTGCCAAAGGGAGATAAAAAAACCTCTCTGATCTTCGGCAGCCGAGCTATCTTGTCAAAAGGAGCATAGCCTTTCGATTTAGACCTCTGGCTTTGCGTCCCCGCCTTTCGTGCGGGTTTGCTATTATCGCAGAGAATAAAACTATTATCACTCAAGTGATTTATAAACCGTAAAGGTAGGGTTCAAACATCTTTTTTTAAAATAATGTTGTTTTCAAATACTTCATAATATGAACGCTCAATTTTGTTGACAACATCGTTTGCGTTGCTATATAATAGCAATAGATTGAACGAGTTCGAATTTTTGTATATTTAATTCCAACGCAAACGTAAAGAAAACCATCTTTTTTTCTGTTTTATTGTTCAAAAAATAAGAAATTAATATTAACTAAAGGAGAAGTTAATTGGATATAAGTTTATTGAAAGAAAAAAGCCTTATGGACCTGCGTGAAATAGCAAAATTGGCAGGCATTTCTTCGGTTACGAAGTACCGTAAAGGCGAGCTTCTTGACATGCTTTACGACCTTGACAAAAAGGCAAAGCAGGAGCAGGAGGAAGCGCAGGTAGCTCAGGAACCTGAAAGTTTTGATGAGGAAGACACCAACATCCCGATATACCAGCAGGAAGTCATTTCAAGCAGACAGCAAAAAGAGCCTGGTGACGAAGAAGAACCCGAAGAGCTGCCCATCAAGGAAGATGGCACTATTGAATATGTAGCGGGCAACGACGCTGTGAATGAGATACTGAACAAGGGCGACTGCGGCGATGCTCTGGGCATCCTTGAAGTCCTGCCGGAGGGCTACGGATTCCTTAGGAGCGAGAATTATCTTCCCGGCAACAAAGACGTATATGTGTCTATGGCACAGATAAGGAAATTCAACCTTAAAACAGGCGACAAAGTGCAGGGCAAGACAAGACCGGCAAAAGATGCGGAAAAGCTTAATGCACTTTTGTATATAGAGCTTGTCAACGACGGGCCGGTGGAAAACTGCACAAAGAGAAGAGCGTTTGAGACGCTGACGCCTATACATCCCGAAGAGAGATTTACACTTGAAAGACCGGAGGCGACAAAAGACCTGGCTATTAGGCTCATCGACATGATAGCGCCTGTCGGCAAGGGGCAGCGCGGCCTCATAGTTTCGCCGCCGAAAGCAGGTAAAACGATACTGCTCAAAAAGGTTGCTAACTCCATTACTGCAAATTTCCCGGAGGCTCATCTCATCGTGCTGCTCATTGACGAGCGGCCGGAGGAAGTTACCGATATGCAGCGCTCTATCGACGGCGAGGTAGTCTACTCTACGTTCGACGAAAAGCCGGAAAACCACACACGTGTTTCCGAGATGGTAATAGAGCGGGCAAAGAGGATGGTGGAGCTTGGCAAAGACGTTGTCGTGCTGCTCGACAGTATAACCAGGCTGGCAAGAGCATACAATCTTATAATCCCGCCGACCGGCAGAACGCTTTCAGGCGGTCTTGACCCCGGTTCGCTGTATAAGCCAAAGAGGTTCTTCGGCGCTGCCAGAAACATAGAATTCGGCGGAAGCCTTACGATAATTGCAACGGCGCTGATAGACACGGGCTCGAGGATGGACGAGATAATATACGAAGAGTTCAAGGGCACGGGCAACATGGAGATACACCTCGACAGAAGGCTGTCTGAAAAACGTATCTTCCCGGCTATCGATCTTCACAAGTCGAGCACACGTCGTGAAGAGCTGCTTCTCTCCAAGAAAGAGCTCGATGGCATATGGGCTATAAGGAAAGTGATGTCCGGCGGCAACACGGCGGAGGTCACAGAGCAGCTTATAAGCATGCTGTCAAAGACGGCCACGAACGATATGTTCCTTGATAAGCTCAAGAACTGGCTTAGCGTGTGGGATAAAGAAGGATATAACTTCACACCCAAGCAGAGGTTTTAAAAACGATGAAAACTAAAAGACGTATAGTACGTCTTTTTGTTTATGGTTAAACGGACAATAACACAAGGACAAAAGAACAGAAGGTGAGATAAATGGATTACGCAAAAGAATATGAGAAATGGGTCAGGTTTGCCGATGATAAGCTGTCGGCGCAGGATTTAATAAATATTGCCGATGATGAAGAAGAAATAAAGAGCAGGTTTTCTTCCGTTCTTGAATTTGGCACGGCGGGTTTTCGCGGCAGGATAGGAGCTGGAACTAGCCGTATGAACATACATACAGTTAAGAAAGCGTCGCAAGGCCTTGCGGACTATATAAACGAGAGCTGCGGGAAACGTATCGCTATAACTTATGACACAAGGCACTACTCTGACGAGTTTGCACTGGCGGCGGCGCTGGTTTTTGCCGCAAACGGTATAGAGACATATATGTTTGGCGAACCCACGGGGGTTTCGGAACTTTCATTTGCGGTTCGTGAGCTTGGCTGCTGTGCAGGAGTTGCCGTTACGGCGAGTCATAACCCGCCGGACTACAACGGATATAAAGTGTATGCTTCATGGGGCGGGCAGATCCTCGGCGATGTTGGTGCGCAGATATCAGAAAATATAAGCAAGGTAGAAGGATACTTCTCTGCAAAAACAATGGACGAGAGCGAAGCAAAGAAAGCCGGACTGCTTAAGATAATTGATAAAAGTATGGACGAAAAGTATTATGACAGTCTTCTTGAAGCGGTCAACGATGAAGAAATGGTAAATGAATACTCGGGAAAAGTCAAAGTGGTTTATACACCGCTTTTTGGTACCGGACTTAAAACGTTTATAGGCGTCGTAGACAAGCTGGGATACGATTACGAGATCGTCGAGCAGCAGAAATATCCAAACCCGGATTTTCCGGGGCTCAGCACGCCAAACCCTGAAGACAGCGCTGCAATGAAGCTTGCGATAGATATGGCAGTACAGAAAAAAGCGGATATAGCGTTTGGGACAGACCCGGACTCAGACAGGTTCGGCGCAGCTATTCCGAATGATAAAGGTGAATACGTATTGCTTACCGGTAACCAGGTTGGGTGTATTATAACGGATTACCTTTTGCGCAGCCGTAAAAAGAAGGGTTTGCTTCAGGCAAGCGACTATATCATTCGCTCGTTTGTGTCTACGCATATGGTGGACGAGATGGCTGAAAGATTTGGTATAGAGTGCGCAGTTGTGCCTACAGGATTCAAGCATTTTTCAGACCTTGTTCACAACAAATATTTGGGCAGGCATTTTATATTCGGGTTCGAAGAGAGCTGCGGTTATATGGGGGGATATAAAGTTGCTGACAAAGACGGCATGCTTGCTGCTGCTTTGATGCTGGAGGTTATGTGTGAGTGCCGCAAAAAAGGCATTGGCATGTATGAGCACTTAACGGAGCTGTTTGAAGAGTACGGCTGGTATAAGGAAAACGTCGTTAGCGTATACCACGAGGAAGACCCGGGAAAATCGAGAAGGATAATGAATAAAATAAGGAATAGTCCTCCAAAAGAAGTGGCAGGACAAATGGTTATGGGAATAAAGGACCACCTTGAGACAGAAGACCAGAACATGATCACGTTTACACTGGAGAAGGGCTGGCTTAGCATAAGACCGTCGGGAACAGAACCGAAGATAAAGCTCTATTACGGAGTTAACGAAAAAACAAACAGCGCTTCACAGGCGCTGCTTGAAAGTATCGATAAAGGTGTAAGTGAGCTTATCAGCTCCTGGAAATAAACTCCGCAATCGTCCCGATAAGAGTATCCATATCAGCATCTGTGCCTATCGAAATGCGCAGGTGCTGATTTATTTTCGGCAGCTCGAAGTGGCGTACAAATATGCTCTTTGTTTCAAGGAAGGTTTTAAGAGCTTTTGCGTCGATATCCGGGTGAGAGACGAATATAAAGTTGGCGCTGGACGGCAACATGGAAAAACCGAGTTTCTGTAGTCCTTTCACTGTCCGCTTCCTGGTGGCGATTATTTTTTCAGCGATCTTATCGTAATATGCCGTATCGGAAAGAGCAGCGCTTGAAACTGCCTGCGCAAGCGAATCTATCGGGTATGAGTTGAAGCTGTCACGGATAGACTCAAGAGCAGTTATAAGGTGCGGCTGCCCAATGGCATAGCCTATACGCAGACCTGCAAGCGAATGTGACTTCGAAAGCGTCGTCACGACCAGCAGGTTAGGATATTGCGACACCAGCGGCACGGCGCTCTGTGCACCAAAAGCCGCATAAGCCTCATCAACTATAACGACGTGTTCGGGGTTCTGCTTGAGCACTTTTTCTATATCGTCAATCCCTATGGCTATGCCAGTTGGAGCGTTTGGGTTTGCTAGCACTATGCCGTTTGCCTTAAGCTGTTCTACGGGTATTGTGAAATCTTCACGCAGCGGCAGAGTTGTGTAGCTTATATCAAAAAGGTCTGCCCAGACCGGGTAGAAGCTGTACGTTACGTCCGGGAACATTATGCCCCCGTCGAAGAAAGCGTCGAATGCGAATGCAAGGACTTCGTCGCTGCCATTGCCGCAGAACACAAAAGACTTATCTATATCGAAAAGCCGGGCTACTGTATTGCGCAGCTCGCCGCCGTCTATTCGGGGATATAACCTTAGCTTCACAGAATCAAAATGCTTATAAGCTCTAACAGCCTTTGGTGAAGGCGGGTAAGGGTTCTCGTTGGTGTTTAGCTTTATCATATTCTTTTCTTTTGGCTGGGCACCCGCTGTATACGGCTTGATGCTTTTTGCCTTTTTACTTCTGAAATCCGGCACGTTCTTCCTCCGATAATTTATTATGTACATAATATCATAATTTACAAAATATATTAACAATTATTTATATAGATATGTTAGAATGTATCGGTGAAAAGATGCAGCTGGGCACAGGGGCCGGATATACTGATAAGGCAATACCACGACACCGAGTACGGCAGAAAAAAGAAAAGTGATACGCAGCTTTTTGAAAAGCTGTGCCTGGAGATTTTTCAGGCTGGGCTTTCATGGCGAACTGTGCTTTATAAGCGTGAAGCCCTGCGGGAATGGTTCTTTGGCTTTGAGCCAGACAGAGCTGCAGCAATAGATGGAGCGCATATAGAGAAGATGCTTGATGATGTACGCATAATTAGGAACAGAAGAAAAATAGAAGCCGTGGTGTACAATGCACTCAAACATCTTGAAAACTTTCCAGGGAAAGGCAGCTTTGTACGCTATGTATATTCGTTTACGGATAAGGATGAACTGTGCGCAGATTTAAAGAAAAAAGGATATAAGTTTATCGGAGACACTATCTGCGAATCGTTTCTGATGAGCGTAGGCGCAGTTGAAGCACACGAAAATAATTGTTTTTTATATAAAGGAGAAAGATAGGCAATGCCGGCATATTTGACACACAGAGTTGCAGCACAAAGTGTGCTGGAAAAAACAGAGCAGGGAAAGATTAATAATGATATGGCGTTTTTTCTTGGCAGCCAGGGACCGGACGTTCTTTTTTTCAGGAACTTCCAGCCATGGAGGAACTCTACGCTAAGCCTTACTCTTGGTATAGACATGCATAGCAAGCATGTAAGGGAGCTTTTCGAACATGGCCTTGAGTACGTAAGGAACTATAAAGCAGATGACAGGGATGAGCTCGTTTCTTATATGGCGGGTATGGTGGTCCATTATGCCATAGACAAGAATGCCCATCCGTTCGTTTATGATAAATCCGGCACGGACAGCGCGCTGCACAACAGGATAGAGTTTATGTGGGACAGCATTATAACACAGGAGACCTGGGGAACGAGAGCGGACGAATATGAGTTTAAGAAAGAGATATTATATTCCCGTTTAGGAGACGGTGTGTGCGGTTGGTATTGTGACGCTGCAAAGGAAGTATATGATACGAAAATAACTCCGTCGATAGTAAGAGAAGCACAAAGACACTATGCAATTGCAAAACAGTCGCTTAATAATGTAAGGTTTTTTGGCAAGATCGCACTCAGGTTCGCCAGCCGCTTTTTAAAATTCGATACGCATTCTCTGCAATACCCTGAAAAGATAGAATACACGCTTTTTTCTAAAGAAGAGTATGAAGACATGAAAAAGCTGATAGAAAAGGGTATTGATGAAGCAGCGCAGATGGTAAAGTTTGCGCTAGACTATTTTGAGGCGGATGAGCCAATCGAGCTGCCTGAATGGTTTGGGGATGTTGATTTCTCGGGTAACGGTAAATAACAATAGTATACTCGCCTGCCTTTAAAACGGGCAGGCTTTTTTATTTATTATGAAAATAAAAACTATCGGAGTGAGAGAAGCAGAAAGACTGCTGCGGCAATGATGAACGGCACAAGGAAAAGCAGCCTTATTTTCCAAAGCTGTTTGCTGCTGCTGCTGTTTTTGTCCTCCCGGACACGCTCTATGAATCGCTTAAATTTTGATGGTTCTTCATTCACTGATTTTCAACCGCCCGAAACAAATTTGCTATGCCAGATTCATGCTGGTACAAGCTATTATAACACAGGTTTCGAAGGATTGTCCTGCTCCGTTATGTTAAAAATGCATATTTATTAGTTTTTTTTCAGAGGCAAATCGGCCGTAGTTTTTTTTATACATTTTATATTTAAAGCAGGAATTTTACGAACTCCGTTTTTTGCCCAAATGCTCCCGTTTTCTGGCTTTGTGGACAACAATGTGGATAACGTGGACAACTTTTTGTATAAGCTATAGAAATATATACATTTTTTCGGTGTTTTTTCATGGTTTGCGAAGTTCGTTTTGGAATGATAAAAAAATAATTATTCCCTGATAACATATAAATATTCAAAAATGTGCCTATTATGACGATTTGGTTTCATAGGTTTTTATAATAACAGTAATGTTAATTAGGGGTTTTTATGCATACCGTTTGTTTTTGGTGAAGATCGTATTGATTATATAGTAATGAATACAGAATATATCAAAAATCCACTTTTTGTGGTATTATAATTTGTTGATTAATCATATGGAGAAACAAATGGATTTTGATAAGGATACGATATATGCGCCGTCTACTCCAAGCGGCGGTGCGATAAGCGTAATAAGGATATCGGGCAAAGATGCGCACGCTGTGCTAGGCAGCGTGTTTTCCGGCGACGTTGCGAAACTTGAGCCCGGAATGCTGACTCATGGGAGAGTAATCAAGCAGGGCAGAGACGCCGACGACGTTATGGCGGTAAAGTTTAGTACGCCAAAGTCATACACCGGCGAAGACATGGCGGAGATACACTGCCACGGCGGCAGGGTCAGCATAGCCGGTGTGCTGCAGGCTCTCTCGAAAACGGGAGCAAGGATAGCGCAGCCGGGTGAGTTTACAAAGCGTGCTTTTTTAAACGGCAAGATGGACTTATCTGCGGCGGGGGCTGTTATGGAGCTTATTGAGGCAACAAGCTCTGCCGGGGCAAGCGCGGCTCTGCGACAGCTGGAAGGCGGTTTGTTCGATAAGATCTCGGCGGTTCAGAAGTTGCTGACCGATGCTTTGTCTATAATAGAAGCGGGGATAGAGTATCCTGAAGAGGACATCGAAGCGGATATAAAGCGAGATGCCATGCCGCTGCTGACTGATGCTCTGGCAAGGATAAGAAAAACAGCGGATACGTTTGAATCTGGGCGGATGCTGCGTGAAGGATATAATGTCGTTATAGCAGGACGACCAAATGTAGGTAAGTCGTCGCTTTTCAACATGCTGCTCGAAAAAGAGCGGGCGATAGTCACGGCCATGCCTGGCACAACAAGGGACACGGTAGATGATACATTCATAAAAAACAGTGTGCTCATTCGCCTGATGGATACGGCGGGCATAAGGCACGGACAGGACGAAGCGGAACATATAGGCATTGAGCGTGCAAGAGCCGCCGCCGGAAAGGCGGATCTAACCTTCTTTGTCGTAGACGGCTCGGAAGGAATAACTGACGAGGATATGCACGTGTTTGAGTCGCTGGGGGAAAACACAGTGGTGCTGATAAACAAGAGCGACTTAGAGCAGAAAATCACGCCGGAGCAGGTGCAGGAGAGATTGGGCAGGAAAGCGATAAGCGTGTGTGCGGTTTCGGGCAAAGGCGGGGATGCGGTTCTGAGCGCTATCGATCCGCCGGAGATCATGGAAACGCAGGACGTTGTAATAACGAACGAGCGGCACGCTATGATTCTCGGGCACGCAAAGACAAGTCTTGAAAACGCTATGGAAGCTTTTGACGAAGCAGACCTTGACTGCGTGACTATAGATATAAAGGAAGCGTGGGACGCTCTTGGCGAGATAACGGGTGTTACGGTAACGCAGGAGATAATAGATAATATATTTGATAAGTTTTGCTTAGGGAAGTAACAGATGGATTATAAAGCTGGAAAATACGATATAGTCGTGGTGGGTGCAGGGCACGCAGGGTGCGAGGCTGCGCTTGCTGGCGCACGCATGGGGAAAAAGACGCTGCTTTTGACGCTCAATCTTGACGGAATTGCACTGATGGCGTGCAACCCGTCGATAGGCGGAACGAGCAAGGGACATCTTGTGCGTGAGGTCGATGCGCTGGGCGGACAGATGGGGCTTTGTGCAGACTCGGCTTATATGCAGATAAAGATGCTGAACACCTCCAAAGGGGCTGCGGTGCAGAGCCTGCGGTCTCAGCAGGACAAGAAGCTGTATCAGCAGAACATGAAGTGGACGCTGGAGAACACGGACAACCTGCATATTGCAACTGCGGAAGTAAGCGGTATAGAAGTCAAAAACGGGAAAGTGACGGGCGTTAGGACGACGCTTGATGCGATATACCAAACGGACGCGGTTGTGCTCTGCACGGGCGTTTATTTGAAAAGCCGGATTATAATAGGAGAACACAGCCAGAAGGCAGGCCCTTCCGGGCTTTTCGGCGCAGACAATCTTAATTTAACCGAGCTTGGGCTAAAGATACAGCGGTTCAAGACAGGCACTCCGGCAAGGGTGGACAAGCGTACGCTAGATCTTTCCAAGATGCAAGTGCAGGACGGAGACGAGCAGCCGCAGTATTTTTCGTTCATGTCGAAGAATGTGGACAGAGAGCAGTACCCTTGCTACCTAACATATACTAATGAAAAGACGCACCAGATAATAAGAGACAACATCGGCAGAAGCCCGCTGTACAGCGGCAAGATTGATGGAACGGGGCCAAGATACTGCCCGTCGATAGAAGACAAGGTTGTAAAGTTCCCGGACAAGATAAGACATCAGATTTTCATAGAGCCGGAGGGTATATGGACGAATGAGATGTACGTTCAGGGCATGAGCAGCTCTCTGCCAGAGGAAGTGCAGAAAGCAATGTATGCGACTGTGCCGGGTCTGGAGAACGCCGTGTTCATGCGCACGGCATATGCCATAGAGTATGACTGCATAGAACCGACGCAGCTGAAAGCCTCGCTGGAGATCAAGGGAATAGACGGTCTTTTTTGCGCAGGTCAGATAAACGGGACTTCCGGCTACGAAGAAGCGGCGGCCCAAGGCGTGGTAGCGGGAATAAACGCAGCGCAGTATCTGAAAGGCGAAGAACCGCTTATACTATCCCGAAGCGACGCATACGCCGGAGTGCTTATTGACGACCTTGTCACAAAAGGCACCATAGAGCCATACCGCATGATGACGTCACGTGCGGAATACAGACTGCTGCTCCGCCAGGACAACGCAGACTTAAGGTTAACGGAGATGGGCAGGCGTGTCGGTCTTGTCACCGACGAGAGATACGACATGTTCATGAAAAAGCGTGATGCTATAGAAAAGGAAGTTAAGCGCCTAGGCGAAGCTAACGTCAGCCCTGCACAGGCGAACGCAATGCTTGCATCAAAAGGGCTGCAGGAGCTGAGCGTGCCTATCAAAGCAGACAAGCTTCTGATGAGACAGGGCATAAGCTACGACGACATAAAACCGATATGCGGAGCGGAGCTGGAGCCGGATGTACAGTTTTCGGTTCAGACCCAAGTTAGATACAGCGGCTACATTGACAAGCAGCACAAACAGGTGGAGCGGTTCGCTTCGCTCGAGAAAAAGAAGCTGCCTGCGGGATTTGACTACAAGCAGATAAAAGGGCTGCGGCTGGAGGCAGCGGCAAAGCTTACACAGGTCGGCCCCGAGACCGTGGGGCAGGCTAGCAGGATATCCGGCGTTTCGCCTGCGGACATATCTGTGCTGACGGTGTATTTCAGCCAGAAAAAGTAATAGTGCGCTGTAATGCAATTGAGTGAAAAGGGAACAGATGAAAGCATGAAACGACAATCTTAGTTGTGAAAGCAGCTTTTAACTGATAAAATATTAACATATGGAAGATATCATCAAACAAAAGTTAATGCAGCTCGGTTTGAAGCCCGGCGAGAGGCTGGGAGTTGCCGTAAGCGGCGGTGTGGATTCTATGGCGCTGCTGCATTGTTTGGTGCGCCTTGATATCCCTGTCGCTGTATATCATATGGAGCACGGTATTAGAGGCGACGAGAGCAAAGGCGATATGGACTTCGTGCAAGCGGAGTGCAAAAGGCTGGGTGTAGAGTGCGTCGTAAAGCGGATAGATGTTCCTGCGCTTGCTGATGAGTGGGGCGTGTCTGTGGAGACGGCAGCAAGGAAGGCCAGATATGAATTCCTTGACAGCGCATCGCAGCGGCTGATGGCGACAGCGCACCACATGGATGACCTAGCCGAAACGGTGATAATGAACCTAACTCGGGGCAGCGGACTCAAGGGCCTCGGCGGAATTCCCGAAAGAAGGGGCAAATATATCCGCCCGATGCTGGGAATCAGCCGCAGCGAGATAGAGGAGTATGCCAAAGCGAGCGATATACAATATGTAGAGGATTCTACAAATGAAGATATATCTTATACGAGGAACTATATAAGGAAGAAGATATTACCGGGGCTTTGCGAGATTAACGAAGCTGCTGTGAGAAACATAGCAAGGACGGCTGGGCTGCTCAGCGAAGACGAGGCTGCACTTATGCAGGCGGCAAAGGACAGCGGCTGCGTGGAGTTTGTCGGAGATGAAGCGAGGATAGACCTTGAAGCTTTTACCCGGCAGTGCGATGCGTTGAAGAAGCGTATAATACGTCTGGCTGTTGCCGGTGTTTTTGACCTTATGGACGTGGAAAACGTGCATATAGACAGCATCATAGAGCTTGCCGCAAAAGGCATCAGCGGCAAGGCGGTAGATTTAAAATACGGTCTGTTTGCATCTGTAGCTTACGATAAACTTATTATTGGCAAAAACCCGGATAAGGGGTATAATTATAATTCGGCGACACTGAAGAGTGGCGTCAGCTTTGAAAGCGGCGGATACGTTTTTGAAACGTCGGAACTATGGCCGGACGAAAAGCCGGAATATTCGGAGGATGCAGAGCTTTTTGATGCGGATACGGTGAAGGACAGCGTTTTTCGGCAGAGACAGGAAGGCGACTACATAATCCCGCTTGGGATGAGTGGCAGGAAGAGGCTTTCGGACTATCTTTCCGACAGGAAAGTACCGCTGCATAAGCGTGACGGACTTGTCATTATGGCAAAGGGGAGCGAAGTTTTCTGGGTAGTCGGTGTAGGTGTTTCGGAGAGTTCTAAAATAAGGCAGGCAAGCAGGATAATCAAAATAAAGTATCGGGGGAATCAGCTGTGAAAAACGATATTGAAAGAGTATTGTATACCGAAGAAGTCATAAAAAAAAGAGTGCATGAATTAGCTAAGGAAATCGAAGCCGAATTTAAGGGCGAAGACCTTCTTATGGTGGGAGTGCTGCGTGGTGCGGTCATGTTCTATGCAGACCTAGTGCGAGAGATGGACATGCCGGTGCATATGAATTTTATGGCTGTGTCGAGCTATGGTGCTTCTTCTGAATCGAGCGGTGTAGTGCGTATACAGCATGACCTTGAAGAGGATATATCTGGCAAGAACGTTATAATAGTAGAAGATATCGTAGATTCTGGGCTGACTCTGCAGTACCTTACAAAAACGCTGAAGTCAAGGAACCCTAAATCGCTTAAGACCTGCTGCCTTTTTGACAAAAAAGAGAGAAGGAAAGTCGATTTTAAGGCCGACTACGTCGGTTTTGATGTACCGGATGTATTTATAGTAGGATACGGACTTGATTATGCTGAAGACTACCGTAACTTAAAATATATTGGAGAACTGAAAGAAGAAGTATATAAATAGACGCTGTTTGTTCAAATTATGTTTACAGCCTATCAATTGAAAAGGCAAAACACTTATGATAGAATGGCAATTAAAGTAACCTAGGAGGATAGCGATTTGAAAAAATCAGCACGTGGACCGCTGATATATATAATTGGATTTGTTCTGATTATACTGCTCATAAGCTGGCTTACTTCCGATACCGGAGTGGACGAGCGTGAAATAGATTATGATGCTTTCATGAACGAAGTGCAGGCAGAAAATATATTAAGGTATGAAACATTTGGCGATAACCTTAACGGCTATGACCTTTATGCAGTGAAAACTGACACACAGGTGGCTCTGGATAAGTTCCCAGGCGAATACGATTATTATCTGTACGTTCCGGATTTTGATAAATTCAGCAGTGATATGGAGCTTTACGGCGGGGTAAATATACCGCACAAAAACAACCCGACGCCTGAACCTGGTTTCCTTGCTACGTCTTGGCCGTATCTATTATCTATAGGCCTTATAGCAGTTGTCTTTATATATATAATGAGGCAGCAGCAGGGCAGCGGAAACAAGGCGATGTCCTTTGGCAAATCAAGGGCACGCATGCAGGTAGGCAACAAGAATAAAAAGACATTTGCAGACGTTGCGGGTGCGGATGAAGAAAAAGAGGAACTTAAGGAGATAGTAGATTTCCTTAAAAACCCGAAAAGGTTCATTGACCTTGGTGCACGCATACCAAAAGGAGTATTGCTCGTAGGCCCTCCGGGAGGCGGCAAGACGCTGCTTGCAAAAGCAGTTGCCGGAGAAGCGGGTGTTCCGTTCTTTTCAATCAGCGGCTCGGACTTTGTTGAGATGTTCGTTGGTGTTGGCGCTTCGCGTGTTCGTGACATGTTTGAAAATGCCAAGAAGAACTCGCCGTGCATACTGTTTATTGACGAGATAGACGCTGTTGGGCGTCAGCGTGGAAGCGGAATGGGCGGCGGCCATGACGAGAGAGAACAGACACTTAACCAGCTGCTAGTCGAGATGGACGGTTTCCAGGTAAATGAAGGTATCATCATACTTGCGGCGACAAACAGAAAAGATATACTCGATCCTGCGCTGCTAAGGCCGGGCAGGTTTGACAGACAGATAGTTGTTAACTACCCTGACGTAAAGGGAAGGGAAGAGATATTAAAAGTGCACTCAAAGGGCAAGCCTTTTGACGAGGGCGTAGACCTTGCGGTGCTTGCAAAGAGGACACCAGGGTTTATAGGTGCAGATTTAGAGAACGTGCTGAATGAAGCTGCTATACTTACTGCAAGGGCAAAGAAGCAGAAGATTGGCATGATTGAGATAGAAGAGGCTATAACGAGAGTTATTGCCGGGCCGCAGAAAAAGAGCAGGGTCATCACCGAGAAAGACAAGAGATGCACTGCGTATCACGAGGTGGGCCACGCTATTTGTGCAAAGGTTCAGCCGGAGTGCGACAACGTGCACGAGGTTTCGATAATACCCAGAGGCATGGCGGCAGGATATACACTGACGCTGCCGGATGACGACGCTATGCATGTGTTTAAGAGCAAGCTGCTGGCAGATATTACGATGATGCTTGGCGGACGCGCGGCAGAAAAGCTGGTGCTCGGTGACGTTAGTACAGGCGCTATAAGCGACCTGCAGAGAGCTTCAGAAGTTGCACGTAACATGGTTATAAAATATGGCATGAGCGACGAGATCGGCCCTGTATTTCTAGGCGGAAGTCAGGAATTGTTCCTTGGCAAAGAGATCGGGCATACTCAGAACTATTCTGATGAGCTTGCTTTTAAAGTCGACCAGGAAGTAAGGCGGATACTGGATGAAGCGTATAACAAAGCCGAAAAAATACTTAAAGAGAATGAGCCGCTTCTTCACAGCGTAGCTGCCGTTCTTATGGAACGTGAGCGCATCGACGGGGAAGAGTTCAGCCTTCTGTTTGAAGGAAAGACACTTCCGCCGATGGTAAAGAAAGAGGAAGAAAAGCCGGAGGAAGAACCAAGCGAGCAGCCGAGCAAAGAGCTGAAAAAGAAAACAGAGGAGCCAAAGGACGGAGCTGAGTTTGCATTCGACGACGAGGACAGGACAAAGCAAAGACCGCTTGAATGACGATAAGTGAAAGAGGCTGCTATATGGCGGCTTCTTTTTTTATAAAAAAATCATTTAAAGTCTTGACAAACTAAAGATATATGCTATACTATCAATAACAGTTATCATTACTGATAGGGGAAAAGTATGGAGCATAGAAAAACAGCGCAAAGACAAAAAATCTTGGAAGTGCTGCAGTCAACGGACACGCACCCGACGGCAAGCTGGGTATATGACAAAGTCAGAGTGCAGATACCAAACGTCAGCCTCGGCACAATTTACAGGAATTTAAACGTACTCGTTTCGCGGGGAGAGATCCAAAAGATATCCTGCGGGGAGGCCGAGGAGAGATATGATGCAGAGACCGCGCCTCATATCCACTATTACTGTACCGGTTGCGGAAACGTTAGCGATGTTCATGATGAACTTGCTTTTGACAGGCTTTCCACACTTGTCTCAGACATAGATGCGAATATACAAACATATTCGCTGATATGCTACGGTAAATGTAAAAATTGCGAAAAAAAGAATAAGTGTAACTAACCATTTTAAAAATTAAACTCAAAAGAAAAGAGGTAGATTTAATGAAAAAATTCAGTTGTTCGGTTTGTGGATATGTGTTCGAGGGAGACTCGGCTCCAGATAAATGCCCCCAGTGCGGCGCTGCGTCTATCAAGTTTAAGCAGATGGATGGCGAAGAAAAGACATGGGCCGCAGAGCATGTTATAGGCATAGCAAAGGGTGTTGACCCGGAGATCATCGAAGGTCTTACAAACAACTTTAACGGAGAATGCATGGAGGTAGGGATGTACCTTGCTATGAGCCGTCAGGCTGACAGGGAAGGCTATCCGGAAGTTGCTGAAGCTTATAAGAGGATTGCATATGAAGAAGCCGATCATGCGTCAAGATTTGCAGAGCTATTGGGAGAGGTCGTAGCGGCCGATACCAAAGCTAACCTTGAAGCAAGGGTCGAGGCTGAGTATGGTGCAACATCCGGCAAGGTCGAACTTGCTAAGCTTGCTAAACAACAAAACCTTGATGCAATACATGACACTGTACACGAGATGGCAAGAGATGAAGCGCGTCACGGAAAAGCTTTTGCCGGACTACTGAAAAGGTATTTCTGATTTTAAAATTATATATTTGATGAATTGAATCAAAACTATATTAACAGCTTATTTACAATAAAAATCACAATATGAAATATGATCAAAAATACTCAAATAGCAAAGTGCCCCCGGAGGAAACTCCGGGGGCACTTTGCTTAATATATTATTGGTAGTGGTGGCGTTTTTAATTGGTTTCTTGTAAACCATGAGTAGAGTATACAACACTTTTTACGGTTTGTCAAACAATTGTAACAAATAAGTAATAAAAAAGTACTAAATGTAATTATTGCTACAAACATTCACTTTATTGAAGAAGAGTCCGCACATATGCATAGAAGCGAGGGCAGAACTGATTTTAATCATATTTTACACCCTTAAGTATTGCTTTAGATATACTGTTATGATAAAATGTGCATGCTATATAATAGAAAAATACCACAAAGTATTTTTGCAGTTGCTATTATTAAATTGCAATAAGAAAAAAGAGATGCAAAAAAAGCACTTCAAGTAAATAAAGACATCAGCAGGACAGAGAAAAGCTGAAGGAACAATAGAACACAGCAATATAATTAAGAAATCTTGATGGAAGAAAAGCAAATCACAAAACAAACAGGAGGATGAAAATGAGAGCAGCTTCAACGATGATTGATATTACACCGCCGACAGGAATATCGATATGCGGAAACGTGAGGGATGATGACATTGCGAGAGGTGTGCATGATCCGCTGATGTGCAATGCAGTGCTTATGCAGCATGAAGACACAAGCGTGTTGTTTCTGGTAAACGACTGGGTGGGAGTGGACGAGGAAGAAGCTACGATACTCAGGAAGCGTGCTGGTGAAGCAGTAGGTATTTCCGAGCGGAACGTTATAGTATCTGCAACGCATACTCATTCAGGGCCAAAGATAATAACCAGATCAGGATTTGATTACAGAAACGAAGCAGAGGAAGCATATATGCAAAAGGCTTTTGACGATATAGTAGAGGCTGCGAGTAAGCTGCCTGAAGCTTTGGAAGAAGTCAGCCTCTGGGGCGCCAGCGACGACGTTTACGGATATAACTTCTGCAGAAGGCTGAGGATGGCCGATGGCAAGGTAGTTATGAACTGGATAGAAGTTGACCCGACAGATGTTGTGTGCGGTACGGGAGACCCGGACAAACAGATGACTGTCATAGGCTTAAAGAGAACGGACGGAACATGGCAGACGATTATGGTGAACTTCACACTGCATGCCGCTATATGCGTGGGGCGAGACTGGCTGTGGTCTGCGGATTACGTATATTATCTGCGCAAGAAAATATCTGAAGCTTTCGATGAAAAACCTGTAGTACATTTCACGAACGGAGCGGAAGGCGATGTAAACCATCTCGATTATAAAAACTATAACCTTGAAGCATTCCCTGAGGCAGAACGCTATGGTAATGCTCTTGCCGGTTTTGCACTTGACATACTTGGTAAGGCGGAGAAAATGACTGACAGGTTGGAAATCGCATCAGGAAATGTTGCGATGTACCGCAGGCAGATACCTAAGGAGTGGTCTGACTGGGCAAAGGCAAAGTGGGAAGCATGCGGCGGGCAGATACCGCAGCTTCTGCACGGTATACCAAGCGAATATTACGCCCATGCTATAATCAACATGGAACAATATGCGGGCATTAAGGATATATATCCTATAATGGCTGTGCTTATCGGAGACATTGCGGCGGTTACGCTGCCAGGAGAGATATTCAGCCAAATTGGGCTTAATATAAAAGAGAAGTCTCCATTTGATACAACTTTTATGCTGGGGCTCTCTCAGGGGTATTGCGGCTATATACCGGATAAAAAAGCGTTCATTGAGGGCGGATATGAGCAGAGGACAGGAAGAGGGTCTAGATATGAACAGGACTCCTGTGATAGAATAGAGTCAGTAGCAGTAAACCTGCTTGAGCTTCTTTAAAATCTACGTTTTTCTACAGGAGGTAAGAGATGAGATCAGCTTCAACAATGATAGACATCACCCCGCCGCTGGGCTTGGGGATATGCGGGAATATCCGTGCGGACAACAAATGCAGAGGCGTACATGACCCGCTTTACTGCAACGCTATTCTATGTGAGCATGAGGATACAACACTTCTATTCCTTGTTATGGACTGGGCCGGTATCGAATCGGCTGAAGCCAAAAAATTATGCGGCCGAACAGCTAAAGCGCTGGGTATACCCGAAGGCAATGTCATTGCCTCGGCAACGCATACTCATTCAGGACCGACGACTATAGATTTTGCGAACGACGAGCAGGAATGTAAAAAGGTTGAAGCATATCTTGCCGACGTTGAAGAAAAAATAGAAAAAGGAATCATGAAACTTCCGGAGCTTTTAGAAGAAGTAAGCCTTTGGAGCGCAAGAATCGAAGTTGAAGGCTACAGTTTCTGCAGAAGGCTGAGGATGGCAGACGGCAAAGTCATAATGAACTGGAACAAAGTGGACCCGAGCGAAGTCGTATGTGCGACGGGAGAGCCGGACAAGCAGATGACTATAGTCGGGTTTAAAAGGAAAGACGGAACATGGCAGTCGCTTATCGTAAATTTTGCGCTTCATCCTGCAATATGTGTAGGGCGAGACTGGCTGTGGTCTGCTGACTGGGTTCATTACCTGCGTGAGGCGCTCTGGAAGACATTTGAGGAAAAACCGGTCGTGTATTTTGTCAATGGTACTCAGGGCGATGTAAACCACATTGACTACAAGAATTTCAATCTTGATGCTTTCCCGGAAGCTGAGCGGTATGGATATGCGCTGGCAGGGTTTGTAGAGAAGGCGCTTGATGATGCAAAGAAGATGAAAGACGCGCTTGCCGTGGTAAACGGGGCCGTAGCGCTTTATAAACGAATAATACCCGATGCCTGGATCACCTGGGCGAAGGAGAAGTGGGAAGCATGCGGCGGGCAGATACCTGAGCTGCTGCACGGCATACCGAGTGAGTTTTATGCTAAAGAGATAATAGGGATGGAGCCACAGCAGGGAGACAAGTATATATTCAGGATGGCGGCAGTCAAGCTTGGCGAGGTTGCTTTCGTGACAGTGCCGGGCGAAGTGTTCTCCAGCATAGGCAAACAGATAAAGGCGGCTTCTCCGTATAAGCTGACAGGCGTGATGGGTCTTACACTAGGCAACAGCGGCTATATACCAGACAGAAAGGCTTTCCTTGAAGGCGGCTATGAGACGCGCATAGGAGCAGGTTCGCAGTTTGAAGAGGATTCATGCGAGCGCTTACTGAGTGTCGCCTCAAACCTTTTGGAGATATTGCCGTAAATGAGAATCGGAAACAGGCGAACTCTTGCTGCGTAGTAGTGTGATTTTAGGTTAAACTGCGCAGATGCAGCGCTGAGAATCAATTTGGAGCTGATTGCGAAAAGAGACCAGGCGAACGTTTAATGGACAGCAGTGTAACGTTAGCAACTGCGCAGATGCAATGCTAAGAATCTATATAAAGCTGATTGCGAAAAGAGACCAGGCGAACGCCTGTGATAATACAAAGAAGAAAGAGGAGAGACGATGCAGCCAATAACATTCTGGGTATTTATAGGAGTCGGCGCTTATCTTATAATATTTGAAGCGCTGCTTAGAATTAGGAGAAACACGAAAAAAGGAAAACATGCAGAGGAAGTATTCGGAGTCAAGGCAACAAGGATATTCAGCCTTGTCCTTGGGTTGATACTTATCGGCATGGCATTTTTTTGGTTTAATAAGTAGCAGACATTATTATAAAAGGCGTCCTTGTTTTGGGGCGTCTTTTTTATAAGTCTTTTTGTGTGTGAAAATCATTTATGATATTATGAGAGTATGAATATAACATCACCTAAAACAGTAAACGAAATGATGAAGCAATACGGAATCGCTCCGCTAAAGAAATTTGGACAGAATTTTCTTATTGACGGAAACATTGCTGATAAGATAGCAGATGCTTCTTTGCCGAAAATGCAGGAAGAAAAAGAGATTCTTGCGCTGGAGATTGGCCCAGGGCTTGGCGCGCTGACGCAAAGGCTGCTGGAAAGAGCGGCAAAAGTGGCTGCGTATGAGATTGATGCAGGGCTTGTCAGGGCGCTTGGAGATACGTTTGCTGGCAGAGATGACTTTACGCTTTTTCATCAGGATTTCCTTAAGGCAGATATAGAAAAAGACATTGGTGAGATTGCCAAGGGTATGCATATATATGCAGCAGCTAACCTGCCATATTACATCACATCTCCGTGTATAATGAAGCTCTTAGAATCCGGGCTCGATATTAAACGAATAACAGTGATGATACAAAAGGAAGTAGCGCAAAGGATATGCGCAGCGCCGGGAGATAGCGAATACGGAGCTATAAGTGCTGCCGTTGCCTATTTTGCGGACGCAAAGATGCTCTTTACTGTGTCTTCAGGCTGTTTTTATCCAAAACCGGACGTAAGCTCCGCCGTTCTTTCGCTGGATGTAAAACGCAGCTACAGCGAAGAAGCAAAAGACTACCTGGAGGTAGTAAAAGGGTTGTTTGCTATGAGGCGTAAGACGGTAAGGAGCAATTTGAGGCAAAGCTTTAAGCTTAGTCTGGAACAGGCAGAGAAGGTTATGCTAAAGGCGGACATAGACGAGAAAGCAAGAGCGGAAACACTTGCAAGAGCGGATTTTCAGCGCATTTGTGAAGAAATTAAGAATATTAAAAAAAACATTTGAATTAAAAAAGGAATATAGGAATAAATGTAGAATAGTCTAAAATGGGGGAGATTACGATTTGTCTATGATTGCAAGTTGAGATTTGCTCTCTTTCATTTAATTGTAAGGTAATGAAAATAATTATAAAAGCACTAAGGAGAAAACGGCAACAAGAGAGAGATTTGTATGGAGCGATATCAAAAAGGCAGCCCTTATTTTTCTGCGATTAAGACGACTGTAGAGACGGCTTTTATGGGCAACGATGTGTATCCGGTGCCGACCGGGTGTAGAAGCAGAAAAATATGCGATCAAGATTCGTAATGCAATCTAGGACGCACATTATAAGAATATGTATTAAAAACTATTATAAAAAATGTGAAATATAAAGGAGAATTAAAATGTCAGAAAACAAAGCGCTTGAACTCATCCTATCCAAATGTGATGAAGAAAACCAAAAAAAAATCAAACTGATCAGCAATGCTGATATCTTAAACAAGATTGCAAGCAGAATCGAGCTTTGCAATCCTAAAGATGTCTTCGTTCACTCAGGCAGTGAAGAAGATTGCGAATATATCAAAAAGATGTGTTTAGAGACAGGCGAAGAATTACCTTTGGCCATGGAAGGCCATACGATTCACTTTGACCCGCCGGCAGAGCAAGGCCGTATTGTTAAGCAAACATATGCGATTGAAGATGAAGGTATGTTCACATCTACCCTTGCAAAAGCTATGCCAAGGGCGCAGGCTGATGAGCTTATAGGAACCAACATGAAAAACATAATGGATGGAAAAACAATGCTCGTTGCTTTCTATATCCGTGGACCTGTAGGCGCACCAACAGCTTATCCGTCTTTAACAATTTCAGATACATGGTATCTTGGACATCAGCAGAACAATCTTTACAAATGTTCTCCAAAAGGCTTTGAGAAGCAAGTTGAAAAAATGGGTCTTTTCTTTACAAATACACATAGCAAAGGCACATTAGACACGCCTAATGCGTATGTTTTGACAGACAGAAAAAATATTGAAACTTGGGCTTGGAACGTATCATACTTAGGCAATTGTGCTTTAATCAAAAAAGGCCATCACAGATTGGCGAATGATGATGCAATCTATAATCACAGAGGTGATTACATGTCGGAACACATGTTCATTACTGGTATTAAGATGAAAGATGGTTCTATCGTGTGGATCGATGGCGCTGCGCCATCAGGCTGTGGTAAAACAACAACAGCTATGGCTGGTGATACTTTCATCGGCGATGATCTTGCTCAAATCTGGATAGCAGAAGATGGAACAATCCGTTCGATCAATCCTGAAATCGGAATCTTTGGTATCGTTAAAGACGTTAATAAAGAAGGTGATCCAATTCTTTATGAAAGATTGAGAAATCCTGGTTCTGAAGTCATTTGGTCAAATGTCTGTGTTGCTGATGGTGTTCCTTATTGGGAAGGATCTGATGAAGAAACACCAAAGAGCGGAATAAACTTCCAAGGTGAATGGTGGGAAGGAAAGACAGATGCTAATGGAAACGTTATTCCTATTTCACATCCGAATTCCAGATGTACAATTCGCTCTAATCAATTGGGCAACTATAATGAAGCAGCTGCAGATGATCCGAATGGTGTAGATACACTCGTATTTACATACAGCGGACGTGATCCTGAAACAATGCCTCCGGTTGTGGCTAGTTTGACTCCGCAAGAAGGTGTAACATTCGGTGCTGATATTGCGTCTCAAACAACAGCAACAGAAGTTGGCGCTAAAGGCGATATTAAAAGATCTCCTTGGGCAAATGCTCCGTTCTTCTTAGGGGCATTGGGCGATTATATGGAGGGTCAATTTAAATTCTTCACAAATCCAAAGCTCAAAACAAAGCCTGTTTTAGCATCTTTGAATTACTTCCTTACAGAAGCAGCTCGTGGTGGAGATTCAAATAAACTCATCGGTGAAAAACGTGATGTACGCTCATGGTTAACATGGCTTGCACGTTTGGCAAAAGGTGAAGTCACAGGAATCAAAACAGCACTCGGAATTATCCCGTCATTTGAAGAAATCAAAGGCATTTTTGATGAATTGATGCCGGATAAAGGATATTCAAAAGAGCTATATGATAAGCAATTCTCACTTTATGTAGATAAACTTATTGAAAGAATTGATATGCAGGTTGAAGCTTACAAAAAAGAAGTAAATGTTCCGGAAATTTACTTTGAAATACAAGCTACCAAAAAAGCTCGCTTAGAAGAACTCAAAGCAGCTAAAGGGTCTATTGTTACACCAGATCAATTAGGTTAGCTTTTTAGCAACATAAAAAACGTTAAATAAAAAAGGGCAGTTCTTAATCAGAACTGTTCTTTTTTAAAATGCTTATATGCTAATAAAAAAGCAAAACAGAATTTAGGTATCATGCACAAGCTTATGTTGACTTGATGAAGACTTTATATGTAAAGCACATTTGCTGATTCATGAGGTTCAAGAGAACATCATGTATTCTTGACTGATTTATTTATATAAGGAACTATTTAGTGCTTTTTTGCGTCATACTCTTAATGGTGTTAAAATAAATAAAAACAGCAAAAAGGAGTTTGATATGGATGCAGTGACAATTTTATTTTCACTCTTGTTTGCAGTTTTCCCTGTCTTTTTGACTGTAATGAATATTCGGAATCTTTTTGCTAAGAACAAGCTCTTTTCTCGTGCTATGGAGATAATTACTTTTGTTTTAGGGCCGACTTTGATGTTCATACTTTATCGTATGCTTTGGAACCCTCTGCCATGGTATGAATCAACAACAGATGGTTGGCTCGGGATTTTATATCATGAACCGGTTTCAAACTGGACATCACTGCTGGTCCTTTTTGCAATAGCAGTTATCGGGTTTTTAATGCTTAGGGTATCAAAAGGCGAACTCCCCCCCCTGCTGACTGTTTTAAGCATGGCTGCAATGTATATGGGGAGTGCTTTCTGCTTGCTTTTTATACTACAGATTTTGCCGCATATAGCTACAGCTAATTCAATATTTCTATTTGAGGGTTTTCTGATGGTTCTGTTCCCTCTTAACTTTATAGTTTTTTCGATTTCTGTAACAAGAGAAATAATATCCAAGGAAACAAAAACACATAAGAACAGGATATTCAAATCAAAATTTCTTAAATGGTGCGATACTTTGCTTAGTAAAAGCAATAAATATCCTATAATTGCTTTTGTATTGATGTTTCCGCTTTTTGCCGTTGTTGCGGCAATTCTGGTGCTTTTCGGGCAAAGATTTGATGCATCTATTACAGCTTTTACTCAAACGAGTGATTGGTTGTTTTCTCAGAAAGTTGCGCCTGCTATAGAGCAATATGGTTATGAGTATTTGTGTACGGCTGCAGCAAAAGGGCATAAAAGAGTTGTAAAACCAATAAGAATGGGCATGAGAGGAGGGAAACGGATAATAGTTAACAGGCAGCTATGCGTTGCGAACGCCTTTGAAGAACTCCTGCAGAAAAAAACACCGAAGATCCATAGAGCTGTAAGAAAGATTTATGATGCTGTCGGCTGTCCTTTGGCGAAGAAAATCCATAAACCGATATACGCAGACTTTGCATATATTGTAATAAAGCCAATAGAATGGTTTGCACTTTTTATACTATACCTCTTTTATAGAAACCCGGAAGAACATATCGCCAGACAATATTTTCCGATACAATAAAATGATTATGAGTATAGAAACCGGGATAAAAGAGAGTTAGAAACATACGTTACATATGTAAAAACTATATATCATGTTGTTTCTTGTGTGGTAATGATGATACAATTATTAAAAGCAAATATGAGAGGCAGTATAATATGGGCAAAAACGCTTTTAAGCTTGAGAGCACACCGAACTTCAGAGACCTTGGCGGATACAGTTCTTCTTTCGGAGGGCACGTTAAAGAAGAGGCGCTTTATCGTTCCAATTCTCTTGCGATGCTATCTGAAGATGATATAAAGCTGATACTTGAAAAAGGTATACGCACAGTCATAGACCTGCGGACGGATTTTGAGATACACAGAGGACAGAGCAGGCTTAGCGGCGTTGAGGGAGTGGGGTATTATAAGATATCATTGATAGACAATGTACATTCGCAGGACCACAAAACGTTTGAAAAGAACATGCCAAAATCTATGGGGGAACTATATAAAAACCTATTAGATAATTCTTCGCAGAGCATAGTAAATGTATTTGAAATCATATTAGAGAACAGTGACAACGCAGTCGTATTCAACTGTACTGCGGGGAAAGACAGGACAGGCGTAATAGCAGCGCTGATCCTTGACTTGCTTCGTGTGGGCAGAGAAGATATTGTTGAGGACTATACGATTACCGAAAAGCTTATGGAACCGGTTGTTGCAAAGGTCAAGGAAGACTATAACAGAGCGACAGGCAAAACCATGCCAGACTATTTATTTGAATCTAAACAGGAGTCTATAGAAGAGTTCTTAGACCACCTGTATGATAACTATACAAATGCGCAAGAGTATCTGATCAAGAACGGATTTGGCAAAGAGAAGATAGAAAAGTTCAAGAAGACTTATCTAAAATCTTAATGATTACCACGGGCGCCTTGCCCACCTAAACCACTTTAACCAATAGGACGAAGTGCATGAACGGTAGACCACCTCTCCGTTAGAGGAGGATGCGTCTATCATCATACCTTCGCCGACGTATATGCCGACGTGGCCTATTTTGCCTTTACTAGTGCTCCAGAAAAAAAGCAGATCGCCCTTTTGCAGGTCGTCATAGCTGGTTATTTTCTTCCAGTCGCTTACCGCTGCATAACCTGCTGCATTGTAGCGTCCACGGGTGCTGCCTGCCTGCTTCAAACAATAGTACACAAGGCCGGAACAGTCGAACGAGCTGGGGCCGGAGCGGCCGAGTATATACGGTTTGCCAAGCTGGGCCTTTGCGACTTCAATCATTTCGTTTATATTGGCAGAGCGGCGCTCTTCGATTATCTTGCTGGCGCTGGGGACGGCGCTTGGCGAATAGAGCACATCCATCGTTTTCTCGCCCGTTTTGCCGTCTATGGAAAGGTCGTTGCGCTTCTGAAAATCCTTCACGGCGTCAACGGTAACTGTGCCGTAATATCCGGTCACCGTGTCCATATATCCAAGGTCTACAAGTTGCTGCTGCATTGCGTCTACGTCGTGGCCGGACGTTCCTTCCAGCAGCGTATATTTCTTAGCTTCGTTTGAAAAGAGTACTCTCTGGGTCTCGTAACCGGCTATACCGTCCTGCTGAAGCCCGTGCTGGCGCTGGAAAAGTTCTACAGCGTATTTTGTGACCGAGCCGTAGTACTGGGTGGATTCGTCTATCTCCATGTAGCCAAGCTCCATAAGACGCTCCTGCAGAGCCTGAACATATTCGCTTTCATCTCCTTTTTGCAGCACAGGGTCTATGGTGGGCAGCGGCTCTGTTGTCGGTATAGGAGTAGTGGCTGGTGTAGGCGGCGGTGTGCTTGTAAGCACCGGCAGCGGGGTTTCTTCGATGCGCTCCGTTACAGCCGGAGTATCTTTCTTTAGAACGATGGGAAGCGTGATAGCTGCCGCTATAAGGAAAACAAGGCCAATCAATATACCTCTGCCCAGCCAGTTAAGGCGCCGCAGAGTATGTATCGCAATAGCGATACCGTTTACTGTTTTTACAATAAAACTACTATTTTTTTTGCTTTTAACTCTTTTTTTTTGCGTCATACTCTTTATATTCCTCTTGATATATTTTATACTTTATTAGAGTTTTGTGCAACGATTCTAAAGAGCGGTTTACGCTGCTCTGCGGCGCTTGGAGCTTTTGTAAACAATGTGTGAAAACAGATGCTTATTAAAGATTTCGACACAAATTTTTAGTATTATGATAACGGAGCATAAAGATGAAATTGTATCAGTTTGAAACGCATTGCCATACAGCAGAGACGAGCCCCTGCGGAAATATCACCGGAGCACAGGCTGTTGACGCTCTTAAAGCTGCGGGTTATATGGGGACTTTCATAACCGATCATTTCTATTCCAGGTTTTTCAGCAAGCGCAGGCTGGATTGTCTGCCGTGGAAGCAGCAGGCAGAATACTTCCTTGCTGGTTACAGGGCTGCAAAGAAGCGTGGAGACGAAGTAGGTCTAAAAGTATTCCTGGGGCTGGAAGTTCAGGCAGAGGATTCACCGTTTGAGTTTTTGGTTTACGGACCGGACGAGAAGTTCATTGAAGAAAACGGTCCGTTTTATAAGCTTTCAACACCGGAGCTTTACGGCCTTATGCATAAAAACGGATTTTTGATGTTTCAGGCTCATCCATACAGGTTTGGACTTTCACCGGAAAACCCGGCGTACTTCGACGGGATAGAGATGCTCAACGCACAGCCCAGGAACGATTCACGCAACAAGCTGGCGCTGGAGTTTGCGCATAAAAACGATATTATGAAAATAGCGGGAAGCGATGTTCATGTCAAAGAAGACATTGGAAGAAGCGGAATAATGCTTCCCGGCAATATAAACAGTACTAAGGACTTTATAGATTACTATAAAAAAGTAAGGACGCCGGAGCTTATCATAACTTACGGGATATAGAAAGTTGGCAGAAGGAAAGACAAAATATGTTTAGACGTATGTTTATAGGACGAAACGGCCCGGATCAATTTTCATTCGGGCTTACAATAGTGGCTTTTATACTAAGCCTTATTCGTGTATGGGAGTATATGTATATTATCTCACTCGTTTTAATGGCCTATGCTGTATTTAGGATGTTCAGCAGGAATATAGAGCAGAGAAGAAAAGAAAATTATGCGTTTTTAAGAGTGGTTAACAAACCAAAAACATGGTATTATAGGAGCAAGGTAAGACATAAGCAGAGAAAACTATATAAGGTATTCAAATGCCCGAATTGTTTTCAGAAGCTTAGAGTGCCAAAGGGGAAAGGCAAAGTTCAAATTAAATGTTCTGCCTGCGGGCACAAGTTTACCAAAACCACATAAAGTATTTTTGAAAGGTAGAGGATATGGCGAAGATTACAAAAGACATGACGATAGCGCAGGTTTTGTCGATGAATATCGACTCTGCAAAGGTTTTCTTAGAGAGTGGGATGCACTGTGTTGGCTGCCCGGCTTCATCCGGCGAGAGCATTGAAGAGGCAAGTGCTGTTCATGGCATCAATTCGGATGAGCTTGTTAAACAATTAAACGAATTCTTTGGTGAATAAGGAGGACTACTATGACTAAGTATGAATGCACAGTATGCGGGTATATTTATGACCCGGCGGATGGCGATCCGGATAACGGAGTTGCTGCAGGTACTGCATGGGAAGACGTGCCTGAAGATTGGGTATGCCCGATGTGCGGAGCAGCTAAGGATATGTTCGAAGCGGTAGAATAATGAAGGCAACGCAAATCGTAAAAGGAATATCATGGGTCGGGGTGCAGAACCCCGACCTGCGTATATTTGACGTTATAATGCGTACCCATTGGGGTACGTCTTATAATAGCTATCTGGTTCAGGGCAGCGAAAAGACAATGCTTGTGGATACCGTAAAGCAGGGCTTTACTGATGAGTTCATCGAGCGGATATCCAGCGTATGTGACATATCTAAGATAGACTATATCGTATGCAACCACACAGAACCCGACCACAGCGGTTCGCTCGGGCGGCTTTTAGAGCTTGCTCCGAATGCGGTTGTCGCGTGTTCAAAACCGGCGAGCGTATTTTTGCGTAATATACTAAATACTAAATTTGAGTGTATGGTAGTAGGCGACGGAGACACAATAGACCTTGGCGGCAAAACCGTTAAATTTATTTCTGCGCCTTTTTTACACTGGCCGGATTCCATTTTCACATATATTGTCGAGGATGCCGTTCTTCTCTCCGGAGACGTTTTCGGTTTCCATTTCAGCGCTAAAAACATATTTGATGATTTGACAGACCTTACGGATGATATGATAGTTTCTCAGAAATATTATTTCGACGTTATAATGGCGCCATTTAGTGACTATGTCATTGATGCGGTGAAAAAGACAAGGGGTCTTCACATCGACGTTATCGGGCCTTCGCACGGGCCGGTACTGCGTGCAGCTCCGTGGGATGCTGTTGACAGATATGAGAAGTGGGCGAATGAAGTTCTGGCAAAGAACGAAGTTAAAAAGGTCTTTATAGGCTATGTGACATGTTATGGATACACAAAAATGCTGGCGGACGAGATCGCAAAGGTAGTTAGTGACGCCGGGTTTGATGTGCAGATGCAGGACGTTTCTCTTATAGATCAGGACGAGAGTGCGGCAATGATACACAAAGCCGATGCTTTTGCGCTTGGTTCTCCAACGCTGAACAGGGATGTGCTAAAGCCTGTGTGGGACGTTATGACTAGCGTCTCGACTTACCTTATTAAAGGAAAGCCGGCAGTGGCGTTTGGTTCATTTGGCTGGAGCGGAGAGTCCGTAAAGTATATGGCGGAAAGATTAAGGAATGTCGGCGCAGATGTCGTGGGCACATGCAGCGCAAAGCTTATGCCAGACGAAAACGAGCTTGAAGAAGCACGAAAGGCTGGAAAAGAGCTTGTAGATGCACTCAGTAAATAATGAATTGATTTGATCGATATATTATAATACAGCAAAGAGTATTCTTGGCTGTATTATTTTTTTAAAGATATGGAAAAGTATTTATGGATATATATTGCGGCGGTCTGCTTTGCTGCTTTTGTAATGTGCGTTTATGACAAAAGAGCCGCAATAAAAAAAAGAAGAAGAATAAGCGAAAGAGCGCTGTTTGCAATAAGCATAATTGGCGGAGCGGCCGGCATGCTGGCAGGTATGCTGCTGGTGCGGCACAAAACAAAGCACTGGTATTTCATGGTGTTCATACCGCTGCTGGTCGTTTTGCATGTTGCCGCTGTTTTATTGTTGCTGATGTGAAAGCAATATAATTAATTTCAGTGAGAAAACTGCGCAGAGGTAACGACGAGAATCTATCTAAAGTAACAGTGCGAAAAGTAAACAGGCGAATGCCTGCAGGCGAACGTATGTGATTGACGCATGTTGCTGCTATCGTGTATAATTCATAGAAACAATCGATTTTAGGAGAATAGTTTTGAAAGATTTTACAAGCGCAAAATTAAGACAGATGTATTTGGATTTTTTTAAGTCTAAGGGACATACTATAATCCCTTCGGCTTCACTGATACCGGAGAACGATCCTACTGTTCTTTTCACGACTGCAGGGATGCACCCGCTGGTGCCATATCTGCTTGGGGCAAAGCACCCGGAAGGCAAGCGGCTGGTGAACGTACAGAAATGCGTAAGAACGGGCGACATAGACGAAGTGGGTGATGCTTCTCACTGCACGTTTTTTGAGATGCTTGGCAACTGGTCGCTTGGTGACTACTTCAAAAAAGAAGCTATTGAGTTTAGCTTCGAGTTTCTGACCTCGCCGGACTGGCTGGGGATAGACAAGGACTCGCTTTATTTCACGTGTTTTGCTGGTGATGAAGATGCGCCCAAAGACACGGAGTCGGCGCAGATATGGATGAGCCTCGGCGTAGACGAGAGCCATATTTTCTTCCTTGGCAAAAAACATAACTGGTGGGGCCCGGCAGGTATGACAGGGCCATGCGGACCGGACACCGAAATGTTCATAGATATGGGAACGCCGGCATGCGGACCGAACTGCGACCCTTCCTGTTCATGCGGGAAGTATATGGAGATATGGAACGACGTTTTCATGCAGTATAACAAAAAAGCAGACGGAACATTTGAACCGCTGGAGCAGCAGAACGTGGATACAGGTATGGGCCTTGACAGGACTGTGACTATACTACAGGGAAAACCTTCCGTTTATGATACAGACGTGTTTGAAGGAACGCTTAAAAAGATATCCGAGCTTTCGGGCAAAGGTTATAGCGATGATATGGACACTACACGCTCTTTCAGGATAATAGCAGACCACGTTAGGTGCGCAACATTCATGATGGGTGACGAGAAGGGAATAACGCCTTCTAACGTAGACCAGGGCTACGTGCTGCGCAGGCTTATCAGAAGGGCTGTGCGATATTCACTGAGACTGGGCATACCGGAGCTGTCGCTTCAGAAAATAGCAAAGGTAGTTATAGATCAGTATAAGGATGCTTATCCGGAGCTGGCTGCAAGCCAAAGCAAAATAATAAATGAACTTAACCTTGAAGAAGAGCGCTTCCAGAGGACTATTAAGCAGGGCTTGAAAGAGTTCGAAAAACTGGAGCAGCGTATTGAGGGCAATGTTATAAAAGGCAAAGATGCTTTCCATCTTTACGATACATTTGGGTTCCCAATAGAGTTCACTCTGGAGCTTGCACATGAAAAAGGCTTTGAAGTAGATAAGAAAGGCTTTGACGAAGCATTTGCCAATCACCAGAAGCTATCGAGCGCAGGAGCGGAACAGCGCTTTAAAGGCGGCTTAGCTGACACAGGCGAAGAAACGGCAAAACTGCACACAGCAACGCATCTTATGCATGCTGCACTCCGCAAAGTGCTGGGTGAAGAGGTTGCTCAGAAGGGCAGCAATATTACAGCAGAGCGCCTGCGGTTCGACTTCTCTTTCGGCAGGAAGGTGGAAAGAGACGAGCTTGACGAAGTGGAAAGAATGGTCAACGAAGCCATTGACGCCGGCGTGGATATAGTCTGCGAAGAGATGAGCGTGGACGAAGCGAAGGACAGCGGTGCAATAGGATTGTTTGAATCAAAGTATGGCAATGTCGTAAAGGTATATACCATTGACGGATATTCCAAAGAGATATGCGGCGGACCTCATGCAGGCAACACAAAAGAGCTTGGCAGATTCAAAATAAAGAAAGAGCAAAGTAGCTCTGCCGGAGTAAGAAGGATAAAGGCCGTGTTGATAGACGAATAACAAGCATGATATGGGGGCGCACACGCCCTCATATTTTTTTAGCCGGGACAGGAAAAATAATACTCTGATGGATACATAAACTATATTATATGGAAAAGTCATTTTAAAGACTTATCAAATACCGACATATTACCATGATAATATCAGGAGGATGTTATGAAAAAGGAGAGTTTTAACAGAGGCTGGAAATTCTATAACGTAAGAGACGAAAAGAAGAAAACGGTCAACCTGCCCCATGACGCTATGCTTTTTGAAAAAAGGCTTGCCGGTTTAAAGGACGGATACAATACAGGCTTTTTCCCCGGCGGTAAGTATGTGTATGAAAAAAATCTATTTGGTGAAGACGAGTATAAAGACAAGACGTTGATATTAGAATTCGAAGGCGTTTATATGAAATCTGAAGTTTTTCTCAACGGAGAAAAACTGGGCGGCAGGATATATGGATATTCTGCTTTTTATATAGACTTGACCGGGAAACTGAAACCCGGGGAAGACAACGAAATAAAAGTCGTTGTTGACAATACGCAGACGCCGAACTCGAGATGGTACACAGGAAGCGGTATATACAGAGACGTTAATCTATATATAGGCGGGAAAGAATATATAAAACCGGACGGAGTAAAGATATTTACAAAATCAATAAACCCGGCTGTACTTGAAGTCAGCGTAGACATAAAATCCGATAGGTCGCTGCAAACTGTTACGCAGATAATAAAAGACGGAAAAGTCGTGGCAGAAGGCAAGGGTGAAAAATGTGAGATAACAGTCGAAAATGCGAAGCTATGGTCGGAGCAAACCCCGAATCTATATGATGTTAGAGTAGTGCTGACTTACGATGGGGAAACCGTTGATGAAGTGTGCACAAGAACGGGCATAAGGAAGATCGACTGGAACTCTAAAGACGGTCTGATGGTTAACGGCAGCAGCATAAAACTGCGCGGTGGATGCATACATCATGAGCACGGACCGCTTGGCGCTGCCAGCTTTAAAAAAGCGGAATTGAGGCGCATCAAGATATTGAAGCAGGCGGGATTCAATGCGGTTAGGTATTCTCACAACCCTGCGAACAAAGCATTTTTAGATGCATGTGACGAGCTTGGTATGTATGTGATGAACGAGACTTTTGATATGTGGAGAAGCAAAAAGTCTGACTACGACTACGGCCTCTATTTCGATAAGGAATGGAAAAAGGACGTAACATCTATGGTTGAAAAATCATATAACCATCCGTCTGTGATAATGTATTCGATAGGCAACGAGATCCCCGAAACGGCAGTGCCGGAAGGAATAGAGATAAGCCGAAAGATGAACAGCCTTATAAAATCGCTCGACCCGACGCTGCCGACGATAAACTGCTTCAACCTTCTGCTCATCGGTATGGCGCAGGGGTCAGCTTTCAACAAATCTGAAACAGGACCGGATGATGTAGTAGATCCTTATCTTGAGGAAGAGGATTCGAAGACTACAGGAAGCGCTCTTGTAAATATGTTAATTACGCTTATGCCGGTATTGATGAAGATCTTGGGCTCTGCTAAGAGGACACAGAAGAAAGCAAAGCAGATTTTTGAAACGGTCGATATTGTAGGCTATAACTACGGTGCGCATGCATATGAGAAGCATCATCTTTGGAATCCCGATAGGGTAATGCTCGGTTCAGAGACTTATCCCTCTAAGATAGCAGGCAACTGGAGACTGGTGGAAGAGATACCGGCGCTAATAGGCGATTTTATGTGGACGGCGTGGGACTATCTTGGAGAATCCGGCGCAGGCGTCCCTGTATATGGCAAGAACAAATCCGGCTTCTATAAGCCATACCCGTGCGTAAGTTCAGGGACGGGCTCGGTCGATATTACGGGTTTGATAGGCGCCCAGGGATATTATTCCAAAGTCGTTTGGAATGAGCATAAGCAGCCGTATATATGCGTAAGACCGGTAAACCACACAGGCGAGAAGTATTTCCTTGGGCAGTGGAGAGGAACGGACGCAGTTGCAAGCTGGTCTTGGACGGGGCAGGAAGGGCGCAATGCAGAGGTGGAAGTGTTCAGCATAGGAGATGCGGTAGAGCTTATTCAAGACGGTAAGTCGCTTGGAACAAGGGCATTGGAGGACAATAAAGCGATGTTCGAGACAGTTTACCAGCCGGGCGAGCTTTGTGCGGTCAGCTATGATGCGCAAGGCGAAGAGATCGCCCGCAGCGAACTTAAATCTGCGTCAGAAGAAACCGTGATGACTGTGCTGCCGGAAGATAAAAAAATAATGGCGGACGGGCAGGATATTGCTTACGTTGCGCTCCATATAACTGACAGCAGCGGAACAGTTAAACTGCTGGACGACAGGAAAATTGAAGTTGAGGTCGACGGTCCTGCCGAGCTTGCTGGTATAGGCAGCGCAGACCCGTTTGCGCAGGAGAGCTTTACAGGGCAGTCATTTACAACGTATAACGGAAGGATGATAGCTGCTATTAGAAGCGGAATAGACAAAGGAAGCGTTACAGTGAGGTTCTCCTCGGAAGGCTTGAAAACTGCTGAGACGCAGATAGAGGTTATTTAAGCATTTGAATTTGTAGTCTGATTTATAATCACTATTATTATCTGCAGCATATAAATGAAAATTATATAATAAACACAGCCCCCGGCTAAGCCGGAGGCTGTGTTTTCTAAACTAGCTATGCTCTCTTTTGGAAATCAGCTTTCTTTTTAGTTCCCTTGGCTTTTAGAACTATGAGAGTTACGCCTGTTGCTATAACTCCTGCGCCAAGAACGCATATCACTATTATTGCCCAGACCGGAAGCCCGGATGAGTCATCATCAGTCATATCTATTTCTACAGCACTTGGCGTTTCAGATTCTTGCGCAAATTCGGTCTCATCGGGAACGCTAGTCGGCGTTTCGCTTTCTGTAGTTGTAGTTGCAGCTGGCGAAGCAGAGGCTTCTGCAGCCGCAAGAGTAGTCGGCTCAACGTCTGTATACGCACGTATTATAGTGTCGATGCTGTGGGAGGGCACAACAACGTGATAGTCTACGCCCACATGATAGAGGTAGGTCGTTTCGGGCGTAAGGCCGGTATGTTCATAAGAAAGCTCAGTAGGCAGGAGTTCTTCAAGTTTAGTGTATGAATCGCTCAGATACACGTTATAGCTGTCAACGTTCCACGTAGCACCGCTGCTTGAACCATCCGTTCCTGCGTCCCATTCCAAAAGTATGCTTGTGTCGCCGGGAGTTGCAGTCACTTCTTCTATCGGTTTTAACTGCCGCTCGAAATATTTGGCGGAGCTGGTCGTGTTGTCCATTATCGTACGTGAATCTGTCCCCGGTGTCATATCGATGAAATTGAACTCCACGTTTATAAAATCATACGCTTTGTCATCAAAGCTGCTGGGCAGCTCCCGTATTCGGTTTACCATAACATCCAACAGATAGAGGTTTGATGCGTCGCCGATGTTGTCCGGCAGCCTTGTTATCCGGTTCTGCCTTGCTGTTATCTGTTCTATGGCACAGCAGGTACCGATGTTGTCCGGCAGGCTATAGAGGCTGTTTTCATTTGCTATCAGCGATATAAAACTTGGGATCTCAAACAGTTCTTGAGGAAGCGCTTCAAGGCTGTTTCTGCTTATCATCAGGTATTCTAGGTGGGTCATACCCGAGATTGCTGAAGACAGAGAATCGATGCTGTTGTCATCGATGCTGAGTGTCTTGATAGATGACATCGTGTATAGCTGGCTTGGAAGGGTGCTTAGCCCGGTATCGTTAAGGTAAAGAACTCTGAGATCGTTAAGACTGTTTATGCCAGGCGGTATCGACCCAAGATTATTTTCGTTTAGTCTCAGTTCCGTAAGGTTAGGCAGAGTGGTAAGCTCCGTCGGGAAAGAAGAGAAGCTGCATGATTCGAGCCACAATTTATCTAGGCTGCTAAAAGCAGATATCCCAGCATCGACTGAAGCGATGGGATTGTTGCTTAAACTCACTGAAGAAAGGTTGGGTGCATTGCAAAGCCCCATGGGAAACTCGGTAAAGTCATTGTACTGTAGGGAGATATTTGTCAGCCCCGTAGTATAAGTGAAATCTGGCATGGATGTAAGGTTGTTGTTCTGCATGCTAAGCCCGGTTATTCCCGTGCAGTACTGTATTCCCTGTGCGTCTGAAATGTCTTTGTTGTCAAAATACAGCGTGCCTGTCAGCCCTGCCAGCTCAAAGAAATATATATCCTGAGATAGAGGCTTGCCAAGCTCCTGATGGAGCGCTTCGTTAAGGTTTGGGTCGGGGATGTCTGCAACGAAACTTAAAAACGTTGGCAGTGGAGAGATGGGAATAAACGTAGGACGCCCCTCAAATCCGGGCTGGTCCGCATCTGGCGAAGGCGGCGAAGCGGAGTAAGACACTCCTATTCCGACCAGCGAAACGACAAGGACAATTACAATTAAAACGATTATGAATTGATATCTTTTCACAACACTACCTCCTGCACAGCGGCGCAATATAATATTTTTTAATCTAGTTTAAAGCGGGTTTGCTCAAGCAATAAAGAATGTATATAAATTATACCACCGAAAGAGACGGATTGCAAAATGAGACGCTACTTGACAATACATAGTAGCTATGCTATACTTAAGCCAGATACTATGTGATACATAGTAGAGGAGGTGCAGGCATGGCGTCGGACACACAGATGATAAAAGGCATACTTGAAGGTTGTATTCTTGCGGTGCTGTCAAAAGAGCAAAGCTATGGATACAGGGTGGTAGAGCTTCTGCGTGTACTTGGGTTTGCCGGCATTTCTGAAGCCACCGTATATCCCATATTGAACCGGCTGGAGAAAAAAGGGGATATCTCCTTCGAGAAAAAAAGCTCTAAACTCGGGCCGCCGAGGAAGTATTACTCACTTACAAAACAGGGGCTGCTTGCTCTTGGAGGATTTATCGAGAGCTGGGGAAAAACAAGCGGGATCGTTGAAAAGGTGCTTGAGGAGGTAGAAGTATGAAGGTATCACGAAAATCCGTCTGGATGATTGCGCTATCGCTGCTGGTGTCGGCGGCGCTTATAATAACGGTTGTGCTGTATGCTGTCGGCGCAAGCAAAAAAGAACCGGTGCAGAGTGCGGAGATGTGGTTTATCATAGGAATGATAGCCATAGCCGTATTGACTTTTGGGTTGTTTACGTGGAGAAGGCTGCATAGAAGCAAATACGTAAAAAAGCTTGATGCACAGTTTTTCGAAGCTTATGAAAAGTTCAGCGATGCTTTGGGCGGAGCAAAGCTCTCTAAAGCAGAGGTGAGGGAAACAAAGCAGGATGTACTTTCGCTCTTGCTGGAGGCACAGCAAGGCGGCAGAAGCGCTGACGAAGTAACAGGGACGGATATAGGCGAATTTGCAGAAAGAGTGCGAAGCTCTTTTGGCTACCGCAGTTCGTTCTGGTTCGAGCTTGGCTCGGTGGTGCAATACGGCATATTCTTTGTCGTTTTCATACAGGTTCTTCTTTATTTCAGCGAGCTGTGCACAGTGCCGTTTTTTGAGTGCGAACTTGGGCTTTCGCTTGTAATAATGTTCGTACCTATAATATTCGTTATATATCCTTTGCTGAAAAAAGCGATACGCAGCGAGAAACGGATGTATCTGATGCTGCTCCCGATACTCTACGGCGTAGCTTACATAGGTCTTGTGATTTTGTTGGATAACGTTTTTGGGAACTTAGCATGGGTAAGATATATTCTTGATACTCAGGTAGTTATGATATCTTCGCTTTTACAGCTTATAGCCATGGTCGTTGTTTTTGCAGGTGTACAGGTTTTGAAGTGGTATATGAGGCGGCGGTCTCTTAAAAAGCTGAGCCTGCAGGAATAACATAATAGAAACTTATGGCCGCAGCGCTAAAAGGTTTCGCTGCGGTTTTTTTGTATCTAAAAATGAGTTGTGGTACACGGCAGCTACGTGTGGTATGATATTGTGCGAAGTCTGAAAAGGAAAAAGCATAAGTGTCAAAAAACATATTGCCTGAAAAGAGAATAAAGCTGGCTGACATTTCACTTCTGTTTGTTGCTGTTCTTTGGGGAGCAGGTTTTGTTGCGGTGCAGTATTCGCTTGATTCAGGAATGCCGCCTTCTCTTATAATATCGATCCGTTTTACAATAGGCGCATTGATAGTTTTTGCACTGCGTTTTAGACGTATTATAAAAATATCGGGCAGGGAGTTTTTATACGGTTCGATCGCCGGAGCTCTTTTGTTTTTCAGCTTTTTCACGCAGACTTTAGGACAGATAAGGACAAGTGTATCAAACTCTGCATTTATTACTGCCGTATACGTCATACTGGTGCCGTTCGCAGCATGGATAGCAAAGCGTAAAGCGCCAAAGACAAAGATGTTCATACTTGTTTTTACAACGCTTATCGGCGTGCTGGTGCTGACATATACTAAAGGCAGCAGTTTTGTGTCTTTCGGACTGGGGGATGTTTTTCTGCTTCTGTGTGCTGCAGGGTTTGCTGTACATATCGTCTTCCTAGGCGTAAAAACACGTGATATGGATCCTGTACGCATAACTTTTGTACAGCTTTTTGTAAGCGCTGTGCTGGGTACAGCAATGTTTTTTATATTCGAGAAGCCTTCAGCGCTTAGCATAGATTGGAGCAAAGGACTTCCGGCTATAGCGTATGTCGGCGTGTTCAGCACAGCCGTATGCTATTTTCTGCAGACGTGGGCGCAGACTATCACCCAGCCGTCTAAAGCGGCTATACTGATGTCTTCAGAGAGCCTGTTTGGTTCGCTTTTTGCTATAGTTCTTGGATTCGAAGCTTTCAGGATAAACATAGTTATCGGCGGCATTATAATAATGGGCAGCGTGATATTGTCGGAGGTTCAGCTGAATAGAACCGGGCGAAGCCTAAATGAAAATTGACACAACAGTTGTTAAAGTGATATAAAATCATTGGTATCATATATATTTTTATACGAGAGACACAAAATGAGCTTAGAGAAAATAAGGGAATATTTCGGGAGCCTTGCGCAAAGCTGGGACGATCATCTTAGCGAAGATCCGGAGAAGATAAAAAGCATACTCGATGCTGGCGGTATATCTGAAGGCCAAAGAATCGTAGATATTGCCTGTGGCACGGGAGTGCTTTTCGATCATATACTTAGAAGAAGACCGGCTTTGCTGATGGGCGTTGATGTCTGCGATGCAATGGCACAGATTGCACGAAGCAAGTTCTGCGACGAGCGGCTAGAAGTTGCGACGCAGGATTTTTTATGCCTTGAAGAAGACGGTTTTGACAGGGCAGTGATCTATAATGCATATCCGCATTTTTTTGACAAAGCGGCGCTTGCAAAGAAGATATATGATGTGCTGGGTAACAGAGGCAGGTTTGTGCTTGCGCACGGACAGGGACGCCATATAGTAAACGGCGTTCACAAAGGTAAAAAAGAGAACGGAGTCAGCGTGGCGCTGCAGGCCGCTGCTATAGAGAGCAAATGGTTCGAGCCGTTTTTCGACATAGATATGGTGGAAGACTCCAAAGGCCTTTATATAATATCCGGAACAAAAAAGACATACGCAGCAAAAAAGCACACCCTGCCGTGAGGCGTGCTTTTTCGTGTTTGGAGGTTAAGATATTTTAGTCATCTCCATTGGGTACTGATGGAGGAGTTACTGGCTGTTGTCTACCGAAAACGTTGGGCAAATCTTTGTGCATTTCATGCATTCTATGCACTTTTCCTGATCTACTGTCGGTACTCCAAAACCCTCTTGGGTTATTGCATCTGCCGGGCAGAAATCGATGACCGGGCAAGGGTGATTCTGAGGGCAGCTGTATCCGTTTACTGTGATGTTCATTCTATAACTTCCTTATGCTGTCTTTGACTGAATAAGGCGGTTAAGATTGTTTGTGTAATAGCTTTTGTCACGCACGCCCACAGAGTTGTCTGCGACTTTGCCCTTGTCGAAGATTATAACGTTCGGTATGCTCATGATCCGAAATGCCTGTGCAAGTTCCATTTCTTCGTCAACGTTGACCTTTGCAACGATAACGTCATCTTTGAATTCGGAATCTATGTTTTCCATGATGGGTGTAAGCATTCTACACGGTCCGCACCACGGTGCCCAAAAATCAACTATTACCGGTTTGTCGTTCTGCTCTATAGTAGCCTTAAAATTATCTTTTGTTAATTGTAACATTTTATATCATCCTTTCATCTCGAGCCTTTTTTGTTTGTTTTGCTCTTTTCTGATATTAGAATACGACAAATAGAGATATAAGAATGTGACTTTATCACACAAACATCAATTTTTTTTGATTAATTTGATTTTGCCTCTTTTAATGATGAGATGACCCTGAGATTCAAGTTCTTTTAGCTTTCGGCTGACGACTTCCCTTGATGAGCCGATGTCTTTTGCTATGGTCTCATGTGTCGTGCGGATGACCAGGTCTTGGCCTGCTGAGCGTTCAAGGTAATTCTTTATCTTGTCTTCTATGCTGGGGAACTGAAGGAATTCTATAGTATTCAGTGCCATGATAAGCTTGTCGGCAAGGTTAGAGAACACAAACTCCCTGAAAACCGGACTGCTCTGTGCAAGGTGGTTGAAAGCTTCTGTGGAAAGAACGCAGAGTTCGCTTTCTTCAAGCGCTTCAGCTGTAAAGTCATATTCTAAGTTGGCGTATGCGCAGACTGCAGCAAGCACACATATCTCGCCTGCTCTTATCTTATACAGCGTTAAGTCTTTTCCAGTTTCAGAAGTTCTGAAAAGGCGTATGCTGCCGCTCAGCACAAATGGTATACCGCTGCATCTTTTATAGTCACCGACCATAAGCTGGCCTTTGTCAAGGTGTCTTATAACTGAATGTGCCTTAAAAAACTCCTTGTCCTTTGAATCAAGCTGGTCCAGCGCGGCAAATATTTTGAATATGTCATAGCTCATAGCGGCTCTCCGTTCTTTTCTCTGGTTCATATATTACCATAAAATCATCAAAAGAACATCCTTTTAAAAGCAAGGATAGTTTGCTGCAAACAAAAAACAGGCAAAATCAAGCCTGTTTCTATATTTGATACGCTTATTCCGAGTAGTCTATGTCAGAAAAATCTCCGCCTGTCAGACCTTCAAGGGCATCGCTGAGCTCTTCAAGCTCTTCTTTGGTTTGCTGTGCCGAAGCTGTATCCTGCGGCGTGGCGGCAGGCTGTGCCGGCTCTGGTGTTTGTTCTGCTGACGGCACCGTAGGTATAGGAGTTTCTTCCGGCTGCGAGGCTTGCTGAACAGGGGTAGAAGCAGCCTCCGCATCAGTATTTTGCGTAGTGCTGGTTTTTTTATCATCACCGCAGCCCGAAAGCATAAGAACTGCTATTATCATTATTATAAAAACTTTTTTCATATGTATGCCTTTCAAAAGTTGATAGTGTCAAATGTATTAACACACCTATAATTATAATAAACACATTACAGCAAAATCAAACGGTTTTTTTGATAGGTCAAGTCTAAGAAGAAAAGTTTTGATAGCGACAGGTTAAGATGATAGAATATAAAAAAACAAAAGAGGCCTGTTATGAAAAAAGCTGTAGTTATATATATATCTAAGTCCGGATATACAAAAAAATATGCAGAATGGATAGCACAGGAAACAGGAGCCGATCTTAGAAATGCAAGCTCAGTTAAGAAAAATGAGCTTTCTGAGTATGACACGATAGTCTTTGGCGGTGCGCTCTATGCTACAGGTATAAACGGTATAAAAATAATCAGAAAAAATCTTGATGTGCTCGCTGGTAAGAAGATAATTGTATTCACTCTTGGCGCAACGCCTGTTAGGGAGAGCATAAAGCAGCAGATCATGGAAAAGAACTTCAGCACAAAGCAGCTTGAGACAATCAGTTTCTTCATGCTGCGTGGCGGTTTTGAATTTAGCAGGCTAACGGCATTTGACAAGGTGCTGATGATTCTGCTCAAGTTTAAGCTTAAATCAAAAAAGAACCTGACTGCAGACGAGAGAGGGATGCTTCAAAGCTATTCTACGCCGGTCGATTTCACAAACAAAAAGAACATCCAACCCATAGTGGACGAAATGTACAAATAAAAGAAGGCCGGTTTTATAACCGGCCTTTGTTTTTAATATATCCTGAAAGCACATATGAATCGCGATTTCCAATATGTCTGCTTATAGCTCGTTTCTTTGACTTCTCCAAGAGCGTGTATCATAAGAGTATCTGTAGTTACGATGCCGATATGTCCTTTGGTAGAACCAAGACCATCTATGTGGAAGAGAATAAGGTCTCCCGGCTTACATGCATTTATATCAGTTATCCTTGTATATTTAGTCATAGAACGCCAGCCGTATGTGGTTAGATAGCTCTGCTTTATACCCGCCTGATTGATTACCCAGTATACAAAGCCGGAGCAGTCGAATGAACTCGGCCCTTTAGCGCCACGCACATATGGAGCGCCCAGCTTAGTTCTTGCTATAGCTATCAAGTCTGCAACCTTATTGACCGACGGTGATGAGCCGACGCTTCCGCTCGTTATGGGTTCGCTGGCCTTTTTGTATCCGCCGTCTGACAGTAAGCCGATAGTCTGTTTTCCGGCTTTGCCGTCTATAGAAAGCTTGTTTGTTGCCTGGAACAGACGAACGGCAGCTTCGGTGACGCTTCCGTAATATCCAGTCGTGGAAGAGCTAGTAAGGCAGTTGGCTGCTACCAGCATTTTCTGTACGTTTAGAACAGTGTTGCCAGAATCTCCGATACTTAGTGCGTTTGGCTGAGCGTCGCCGGAGTCTATAAGTTCTCTCGTTGCTGGTCCAAGGTAACCGTCAACGACCAAACCGTTCTTTTCCTGAAACAGCTTTACTGCTGCTGCAGTATCTTTGCCGTATTTTCCGTCTGGCTCTGTAGTAAGGTAAGCCAGAGATTCAAGTTTCTCCTGATATTTTAAAACAACATCGCTTTCCTCTCCAAAGGAAAGTATATTTGCTTTTGCATCAGGGCTGTAGAGGGTTTCGAAAGTGATCGGACCTATTTTGCCGTCGGCAGAAATGCCGTTGTTTTCCTGAAAGTCTTTTACAGCCTGCTCTGTTATCTCTCCGAAATAGCCGGTTGTATTGCTTTTATCGCTTATATATCCCATCTGGTAAAGACGGTCCTGAATAGCTCGAACGTCCTCGCCCTCGGCTTCAAGATAAAGCATATAAGTTTCTGCATCCGGGCTCATTAGCTTGTTGAAAGTATCGTCGTCTACTATGCCTGTCTGTTCTTCTCCCTGCTGGCGCTGGAACAGCTTAACTGCGGCTTCTGTCGCAGGGCCGAAATGTTCCGTGGTCTCACAGTAATCAAGGTAACCAAGGTCAATGAGCCGTACCTGAATATCTATAACAGTCGGGTTTTCATCGCCGTTTGCAAGCAGAACAGGCGTAGGCTCGGGAGTGGGTGAAGGAGTTACAGTAGGCGTAACGGTGCTGGTCGTCGAAATATCGGACGGATTGGAAAAAGAGACTTGTGCATCTTGCGAGAGCACATCGTCTGTTTTTGCTTCAGCTTGTTTTGGACCGGATAGAGTGACTGCAAGAACGACAGGAAGCACGATAAAAACTAAAAACACTCCTAATGTGAAGACGATGGTTCTTGTGTTACGTTTTTTTAGTGCTTTTATATATCGTTTGAAGAAACTGCTTATGTTTGTTTTAGCAAGGTGTATCTTTGAATTCCTGTTATACGGCGTTCTGTGAGATACACGACTTCTTTTGTTTATTCGCATTTATTACTCCAAGAGGTGTATTCACCACATACCAAAAGCTATTATACACTATATTCTTAAAAAAAGCTATTTCCAAATCAGAACCTGCCAGTCAAGGCTGTGCCCGGCGACTGTTGTTACCACGCTGGAGTCTGTTTTTACGCCGACTGTGAAGTTTGCCCGTGCCGTATAAAAAGCGATATCCGTCCAGCCGGAAACAGCGCACTGACCTCTTTCGTCCGCTCCGTACGCGCTCAAAGAACCATCTGAATGCTGCACTACGAGATGAGACCAGGAGGAGTTTGCACTGACTGCGCCCGAGATATCTTTGAGCGAATCCTCAAAAGCGCCGATTACCCCCTTTGCGGTGATATTGCCGTTCGAACCTATCAGAACGGTGTGCATAGGTCCGCATGCTATTCCGGCGACATTTTCCACTTCACCCAGGCTGCACTGCCCATAGTCGTTTTTGCCTGCGGCATATACTTTACCGGTACTGTCGAGCGCTGCGATGTGCTGTGTGCCGGCACATATTTGTTTGATATCAGTCCATTCTGAAACGGCATCATACCAACCCTCTGGGCCTGCAAAGACTATTGTGCCGTCATCCTTAAGACCGAAAACTGCATTGGAGCAAGCGCACAGGGAAACTATATCCGTCCAGGAATCGACTTCACATTGAGAAAATGCATTGGAGCCTGCGGCAACGACTGTGCCATCATATTTTAAACCGTATGTATTTTGCTCTGAAGCGCATAGGGAAACTATTCCCTGCCACTGTTCGACATCGCACTGGGAATAAGCATTATCGCCGTCGGCGTGTACTTTGCCGTATATGTCGATGTATGCTATATGAGTCTCGCTGGCTGCGATAGGCGTTGTTTCGTTTATGTCCATAAACAGCAGCGACTTAGCCGCAACGCCCGCTCTTTCGTCCAGCGCCAGCCTGTTTGCTTTCACTGCAGCTTCGAAGTCTCCATTGTCTGCTGCGATGAGAGCAAGTTCATAGTCGGCGCTAAGCAGCTTTTCGTCTATCTGCGGATCACCCGCATATACCGACCATTTATCAGCGGCATTTTCAAAATCGTTTTTGGAAAAAAGCAGGTCACCCCAGGCTGTGTCTGTTTTTTTAATGCCTTCATCACAATGTCCTGCCTTATAATTTTTCCTGGCGTTTTCAAAATCACCCTGTTCGAATTGAGAGTCGGCGATGCAGATATAACATTGCTCTATGTGCTGCTGTGAATCGTTGTAGTTGCTCAAAGATTCAAACATCTCTATTGCTTCGCTGTAACTGCCCGCCTGCATTGCTGTGCAAGCAGCCGAGTAATCTATCTGCATGACACGCTCGCTTGAGTCTTCAAAGCTGCCAAGCTCATAGAACATCTGCCTTGCGGCTTGCGGTTCTCCTTTTTCAAGCTTGGAGTCAGCTATTGCATAAGCGATATCGTTTCTGAAAAGTATGTATATAACGCAAGCCGCTATTATAATAAGAGCGACTGCACAAAGTGATATTATAAGTTTCTTCTTAGGCTTTTTTTCTTTTTCAGTCAGAATTACTTTTTCACTGTTTTGCTCTTTTTTTTCTGTCATAGCATTACCTGCTTCCGCTGTAATATGCATCTTCATCCGGACCGGGAACCAGGCTGCTTGTGCCAAGAAGGAGCACATCGGAAAGAGGACGCTGCCGGACTGTCACTTCGGCGTACAGCGTCTCTAGGCTATGACCGTTGACCTGCTCGCCCATTATGACCATAGCAGCGCTGTGACCACCGTCCAGGTTGAAAGCCCATTCACATCCATAGTCCATGAAAAGCTGCGCATATTGTGTAAACGTATATCTGCTTCGGGTCACTATTGCAATATAGTGCCCGTTTTCGACTTTACCTATACCCGTTCTTACGTTACCGGGCTTTAGGTGGTGAGTCGTAACGGCTTTTGTCATTTCGCCGTTTTTTACTATTATCGGTCCGAAAGCGATGGTGTCCCTTACTCCAAGCGCCAGAAGGTCGTCTGCTGTTACAGTTCCTTTTTCGTACACTTGCATCTCACCTGAAGGCAGGACTGCAAACGTGTCTGCTTCGTCGTCATCAAAATAGACTTCACCGTCTCTTATGTTTACGCCCTTATCGTTGCCTCTGTGTGGAATATAGTCTCCCACCAGGCCGAAAACAGCGTTATATCTTCTGGCGATTATGTGCGGAAGTTCGACAGACCTGCCGGGCGGGTCCATATGCGCCCAGCCGGTGAATGCCCGTTCATTGTTGCGTATAAATATATCCGCAATATAGCAGAGTCTCTTGTCCTCATATGACATTTTAATAAATATAGTAAGATCATCGGAATGATATACCCAAGGCCCGTTTGCTATATCCGGCTCATAAAATTCTTCGTAACCTTCAAAAAGAAAATCTGCGGAAGAATCAGCGAGAGCAGTTGAAGGGGTAAAAAGAAATAAGCATGCCAGTGCTAAATAAAGAGTTAAAAGTTTTTTCATTATGTTTCTTCTCCACCAAAATGTAAACCAACAAATATTGTTAGAAATAATTATAATGTAATCTGCTTTTTTTAGCAAGAACGAGCGCGATTTGACATGGATATTTTATGGGTGTATAGTTTCAATTGACTGATTTCTAGATATCAAATATCACCTTGGTTAAGGGAACGTTTATGAAACGGATTTTTTATGTACTCTTTATTATATGTATAGTAACTCTTCTTGCTCTGCCGGTAACTGCCGGCGCACAAGAGGGCGATTCTGTAAGCTTTGATATATGCGAAAAGAGCGCTGCAAAGCTTCTGGACAGTAAAGTTACTACTAGCATAACGTTTGAGCCGGGAGAGGTGATAACGCTTGAAACGGACTCTGCTTTTGGCATAATGCTAAAGTGGCAGGTGCCGTGCAGCTATAATATCGAGTTTTTACTTGAAGACGGACAAAAGCGCAGCGAAGAGTTTTCAGACACTATACTTAACCGATATATAGATCTTGGCGGTGCGAAAGAAGCGCATATAAGCCTGCCGGATGGCGGTACGCTTTGTGACATTGAACTCTATGATGAAGAGCCGCTGCCGGATGATGTGCAGGTGTGGCAGCAGCCTTATGATAAGCTCGATATATTGCTGATTTCGGCACACCCGGACGATGAGTATCTTTACTATGGCGGAACGCTTCCCTATTACGGAGCACAGCTTGGGCTTAACGTTAACTGTGTCTGGCTCTCGCACCAGAAAAGGCTGCGGCAGGACGAGGCGCTAAGAGCGCTTTGGGCGATGGGTATAGACCACTATCCGGAGTTTGTTGGTTTTCCGGACCTTTTTTCTGATACGTACGAAAGAGGAGCAAAGAACTGGGGAGAAGATGAGACCCTGAAGGTTATAGTAGAACTGTACCGAAAGTATAAGCCTGAAGTCGTAATAACGCACGATCCAAAAGGTGAATACGGGCACGGCGCACATATGCTTACGTCAGCGATGGCGCTTAAAGCGGCGAAAGCCGCAGCTGACGAAACGCAGTTCCCGGAGTCAGCAGAGGAATACGGCGTGTGGCAGATAAAGAAGCTTTACCTGCACCTTTTGAAAATGAATGAGATATACATCCCGTGGGATGAGCCGATGGATGCTTTTGGCGGCAAGACCGGCATGGAAATGGCAAAGATCGGCTACAGCTATCATGAATCACAACACATATATAACTTAAGGGTATCGGCAGATTCAAAGTATGCATGCACCAAGTTCGGCCTTGCTTTTTCGATGGTGGGGATAGATATACACGGCGGAGATTTTCTGGAAAACATTGCTGCAAAAAACCTATCTAACTATATTGAACCTCAGCCGGAAACAGCTGTGGAAGAAGAACCGGAAGAGGTAAAAGAAGCAACGGAAGACAAGCCGGAAGCAACTGTTGAACCTGCGCCGCCTGCTGATGTCAGCGAGGAGTTGCCGGAGAACACGGCAGAACCTGAAACACAACGAAGCGGCATAGGCGTGCAAGGTCTTGTTTGGATAGTATCGGGAGCGGTGCTGTTTGCTGTGATTGCAATTGCAATAATGTTCTCTATTATGAAAAGAAAGAAAAAGCTTTAGTTTTATCTTTTTGTATATTCGGTATAGTATTCCAACATTCTTTGGGACAGCTCCGTCATTTCCTGCGGGGTTTTCTTCATGCCTGTTTCCAGCCAATACTGTATCATCCCGACGAAACCTGATATCGTGAACGAAAAGAAATATTCTTTGTTTGGTCCGAAAAGCCCGTCGTCTACCCATTCGTGAATAAATTTATATTTTACCAAATCTCTTAGTTTGTCAACAAAAGCAATATCACCGTTTTTACCAAGCAGTGAAAGAGCTATTTGCGAGTTTTCTTCAAGGAAAAAGAATATCTGATTCAGTATCAGACCCGGCTGTTCAACGATATCTTTCGGGGTATAGCTGCTGATAGCACTACTGAACTCCTCAAACATCTCGCTTTCGATCTTATCAAGTAAATCGAACACGTCCTTATAGTGCGTGTAAAAAGTGCCTCTGTTTATATCGGCAAGTTCGGAGAGCTCCCTTACTGTTATATCTTTTACTCCTTTTTCGCGCATAAGCTGAGTTAAGGCGTCACGTATGCTTTTCTTTGTCTTCCTGACTCTGCGGTCTAATGTCTGATCCTTCATTTTTCTCCTTTTGTTTTTCAACATTTCCAGTGAAAAGTGTCTAATATGTGTATATAATTCGTTGTTTTGTGCAATATTATACATTCGGGTTATTCATTGTTTATTGGAATAACCAACAACTAGAAGTATAATAGAAACTAGTTAATAAATCAACTCATGTTGAATAAGTGTATTTTGGAGAAGTTATGCAGAAGTTTTTCTCAGGAGTAATAAAGTATAAAAAAACGATAATAGTTGTATTCATACTTGTAGGTGTTTTGTGTGTTCTGCTATCTAGAGGCGTCGGAGTAAACTATGACATGATGGATTATATGCCGGATTCTACGCCATCGATGATTGGGCTAGAGGTTATTGAAGACGAATTTGAAAGCAGTATTCCCAATGCACAGATTATGGCGCCGGACGTTAGTATTGCGGCAGCTATGGAAATAAAAGATAAGCTTGAAAACGTGGACGGAATCAACGATGTCATTTGGCTTGATGATGCGACAGATATCTATGTGCCGCTCAATACACAGGATCAAAAGCTGGTCGTAACTTATTATAAGGAAAACACTGCGTTGTTTTTTGTAAATGTGGATTCTTCAAAAGGGATTTCAGCGCTTGCACAAGCCAGAGAAATAATTGGGCCGGGCTGCGCAATGAAGGGCAGTGTAGTTAACACATCGAGCGCTACGCAGACTTCCAAAAAAGAACTAAGCCGCCTTATGATGTTCGTTATACCGCTGTGCTTTATAATACTTTTGCTTACGACGAGTTCTTATATAGAGCCGGTACTATTCCTTGCGACTATCGGCATAGCGATACTCATAAATAACGGCACAAATATAATTTTCGGAGAGATATCATTCGTTACTAACGCTGCCGCCAGCATCCTTCAGCTTGCAGTGTCTATAGACTATTCGATATTCCTGCTGCACAGGTTCTCTGACTTCAGGAACGAAGGCCTGCCTGCTGACCAGGCCATGATAATGGCGCTGAAGAAATCTTTTGGGTCGATTGCAGCCAGCGGGCTGACCACAGCGATCGGCTTTGCTGCGCTTATACTTATGCGCTTTAAGATCGGTGCGGATATGGGGATAGTGATGGCAAAGGCTATAGTCATAAGCATGATAAGTGTGCTGGTGCTGCTGCCTGTGCTTGCGCTTGTTTTCAGGAAGCTGATAGACAAGACGCACCACCGCCCTTTTATGCCCAGCTTTAAAAAATTCGGCAAGGCAGTCTATAAACTGAGGATACCTGCAACTGTGATAGCTATCGTTGTGCTTATTCCGTGCATACTGGCGCAGCAGAACAATTCTTTTCTTTACGGCTCTTCAAGGATGCTGGGAGAAAAGTCACAAGGGTATGAAGAGCAGATGCTCATAGAGGACAAGTTCGGACAGACTAATCAGATGGTGCTTCTCGTAGAAAAGAAGGATATTTCAACAGAGAAGAATCTGAGTGATGATTTAAAAAAGATAGACGAAATAACAGGGGTTATATCCTATTCGCAAACAGTCGGAAGTACGATACCAAAGGAGTTTCTGGACGAAGATACGGTCAGAAATTTCGACTCAGAGAACTACAGCCGCATAATATTAACTATAAGTACTGCCGCAGAAAGCGAGCATACCTTCACTGTAATAGAGCAAATAAAAAGCATGGCGTCGCAATATTATGGTGACGGGTATTATCTTGTGGGAGACAGCGCGGGCACATATGACATGAAACAGGTGGTTACCGTAGATATGCTGAAAGTCAATCTTATAGCTGTGGCGGCTGTGTTTCTTGTTCTGCTGCTCTCGTTCAGGTCATTCAGTTTACCGTTTGTTCTCGTACTGGTCATAGAAGCGTCGATTTGGATAAACCTTTCAATACCGTATTTTACCGGCACAAGCATGTTCTTTATGGTATATCTGATAATCAGCTCTGTACAGCTCGGCGCTACAGTAGATTATGCAATTCTTTTTGCCAACCGGTATCTGGAGGAGAGAAGGCAGCTTGATAAAAAACAAGCGTTGTTTAAAACCGTGTCTAAGACAACGCTGTCGATATTGACTTCCGCATCGCTGCTGACTCTGGGAGGAGCCATGCTTGGTTTAACATCGTCTAATATGCTGCTAAGACAGATGGGGTTTACACTTGCAAGGGGAGCAGTTTTTTCTGCGATACTTGTTCTGTTCCTGCTGCCTGCGCTGCTTTATATGTTTGACAAGCTGATTGCAAAGACCACTCTTGGACTGAAAGATAAGCTTAGAAAGGGCTGATATATATGAAAAGAAAACTGATAAGGATGATTTGTACGGTGCTGATAGCGGCAGCTGTTTTCGGCGTTAATATACAGAGCTATTCTATTGAAGCGCAGCCGGAAAAACAAGAGGTGGTATATGCCAATCTTTCCGGCAGCGGAAGTACTCAGGATGTTTATGTAGTAAACATAGTCAGGCCGGATAGCAGCGGTCTTGTTACCGACTACGGCATCTATAAGACGGTAAACAATTTGACTACAACAGAAAAGATAAAACAGAGCGGTGATAAAGTAACTATAGAAACAGAACAGGACAGGCTGTATTACGAGGGAACGCTTGAAGACGCGCAGCTTCCGTGGAGCTTTGACATATCATATTCACTGGATGGCAGGAAAATGTCGGCGGAAGATATAGCAGGAAAGTCGGGCAAAGCTGAGATAACAATAGACGTTAAACAGAACACTGCGGCACAGAGCAGCTTTTTTGATAACATGACGCTGCAGGTAGCGGTGACTCTTGATACGGATGTTTGCAGCGATATAACAGCGGAAGGCGCAAGCATGGCAAATGCCGGAAGGAACAAACAGATCACATTCACAATATTGCCGGGAACGGAAGAAACGCTAAAGATAGCAGCAGATGCGCAAAACTTCGAGATGGATGCGATACTTATAAATGCACTTTATGCAAACATGGATATAAGCGTGGACGAAAGCGGAATACTGGATGACGTGACCACTCTGCAGGATGCAATAGGAAAGATTGACGACGGTGCAGGTGAGCTTGAATCTGGGATAGGCGATTTAAAAACTGCGGTCGATGACGAGCTGGTTTCAAATCTTGTCAGGCTGAAAGACGCAAGCCAAGAGCTTGAAATCGCAGCGGCGTTGCTTGCTGCTAATATGAGCGGTGTTGATTCAGCTGCAGCAGAGCTTCTAACGGGAGCACAGGGGCTTGAGGCGGGCATAGGCGCGCTTGATGAAGGCCTCGGGCTTGTATGTACCGGGCTTGACGAGTTGTCCTCTAAGTCGGGAGGGATCACCACAGGCTCGGCACAGGTCTATACCGCACTGCTGCAGTTGCAGCAAGGGCTGGGCGCACTGCCTTCGCCGGAAGATATATCAGGGCTGACAACTGCTTCTGCAGACATCATGACGGCGATAAACCAGTTGACAGCAGCGGCCCAGGCATTGAAGACGGCTGCAGACTACGATACCTATAATGCGGCGGTTGGAGCACAGGCGCTGAAGAGCAGCAACGCATCAGTTATATCTGCGATAGACGCACAGATATCGGTGCTCTCAGGTTCGCCGGGGAATGATGACACTATTGCAGTTCTTCAGCAGGCAAAGACGGCGCTACAGGCAAACAACACCCACATAGATGCTACTCAAAGCTATTTTGGAGCGCTGGAAACAAATGCGTCAGCGCTGTATGACGGGCTTTATAGTCTGCAGACGCAGTATTCAGTGTTCAATTCCGGGCTGCAGAGCATGGCAGCTTCTCTTGCAAGCCTGCCTGCATCACTGGCGGTACTTTCAGATTCCGTTGATAGCTTGGTGCTGCAGTATGCTCAGCTGAATAATGGCATAATAGAATACACCGCAGGAGTTGTGGAAGCGCAGGGGGGATGCACGGCTGTATACAGCGGCATAAGCGAACTTTCAGCAGGCAGCAAATCGCTGGCTGACGGACTGGAGCAACTGAAAGCAGGCACCGGACAGCTAAAGAGCGGGTCGACGGAGCTTAGCGGCGCAATGAGCGAATTCAGCAACGGTATAACAGAGCTTGCCAAAGGAATAAATGAACTAAGCGACGGTGTGGACGAGCTTTATAAAGGAACAGGGGAACTCAAAGACGGCACAGGTGAACTAAACAGCGAGACTGCCGGCATGGATTCACAGATAACCGAGCAGATCGACGAAATGATAAGCTCTGTTTCCGGCGGGTCTGGCGAAGTGATATCGTTCGTTTCCCCGAAAAATACAAATGTTTCTTCCGTACAGTTTGTAATGAAAACCCCTGCTATAAAGGTAAAAGAGGAAGAAGCGGCGACGGAGCAGGATATAACAAAAAAGAGCTTCTGGGAGAAGCTCCTTATGCTGTTTGGTATAGATTAAAAACTTATATCTGCACTGCATGGTACAGACTGCCAAAATCAGTGCTTATATCAGGTTTTGCTGTATGGCCAGCGCCCTATACCGCCAAGGTCGTATACTTTTGTATAGCCTAAGGATTTGAGCTGTCTGGCTGCTGAGCCGCTTCTGGAACCGCTAAGGCAATATACTATAACATCGGTATCTCTCTTTATGCTCTTTGTTATTTTAGATATATTATTCAGAGGTATGTTGACAGCGCCTTTGATGTGTCCGGAGAAATACTCCGAAGGCTGCCGCACGTCAACAATCTGCGCTCCGCTTTGCTGAAGCTGCAAAGCTTTTTTAGGATGGACTCGTCTTAAAGATTTTATTATACGTAGCAAAATAAAAAGTCCGATGACCGAAGCTGCAATAATTACAAGTTGATTATCCATTAATAAAAACTCCTTATAGTGTTTAACTGAATCGGATAGATCCATAAAAACTTTTGCGTGTATAATAACAAAAAAGCCAGCCGGCTTAAGTGACAAAATCACATAAGGAATAAAAAAAAATTACTTTATATTTTTCGAGCAAAAAAAAGATTGAATTTTAGTCAATAATTATGCAGTTGTCCCATATTTCCTTACATTTCTTTTTTAGCCTTGTGGCGTGTTCTGAAAGCTCGTAAATGTTATCGAACTGCCTTTTTTTGTTGGTGATGCCGGCGATAGACAGCGTAGCGTGCGAAAAGCGTTCTTCAACGCCGTGCCTGTTCTTGGCTATCACATATCCACGCATGAAGTCCTCTCTTGAATAAAAGCTTTTGAGCTTTGTTGAGTGGTTTTGGATTATAGCTTTACACAGCTCTTCAGGCTGGTGCCCGGGCAGCATAATCACATAGTCGTCGCCGCCGATGTGACCAACGAAGCTATCGTCCGGACAGTGCCCGGAGACGCAGCTTACTATTATATTTGCGACGCTAAGCAGCATATTGTCGCCGCTTTCAAAGCCGTAGATGTCGTTGTAGACCTTAAAGTTGTCTATGTCTATATAAAGAACGGTATATGGACCATTATTTTCTATGAAATCGGTAAGCTTTGCTTCGATGAGTATGTTGCCCGGCAATCCGGTAAGCGGATTTAAATGCTTTGCATGGTTCACTTCCATCTCTGTGGTTTTCTCCAGTAGATCTTTGACTGTGATGATGCCGTGATATTCTTCGTTTTTGGTTACGATGATGTTGTCATATAGATGAGCATCCGTTCTCGTCATTGCACTCTTTGATACGACATCTATCTTTGTGTCATAATCAACTGCAAGCGGCTGTCTGTCCATTATACTTGAGATGGGTCGGTTAAGATAAAGCGCGAAACCGTATTTCGTACCTAGTTTTGCAAAGAAATTCTCTTTCATGACCAGTCCGCTAACTCTTTGGTTATCTATAACGGGGAGCGCATGCAAGGCGGGAGAGCGATTGAATGCCTCTAAAACTTGAGCACCCGAAGCATTAGGGGGTACATGATCGCAGCTTCTGCTTATATAACCGACAGAAATATTTGCTGCCTGATAAAGATAAAGCCTTCTCTTTGTTTCGTTACGCTCTTTTATAAGAGATTTTATTGTTTTCTCAATAGGTAATATTTTATTTGAGGGTCTTTGTATAAAATAGCCTTGTCCATATTCTATACCTATATCGATGAGGGTATCGAGTTCGCTCTTTGTTTCGATTCCTTCGGCGATCAGCTTGATATTTGTAATGCGGCAGAAGTCGTGAAATGTTTTTATGAGCGTACGTTTTAGGCCGTTTTTATCTATGTCTCTTATGAGGTTCATATCGAGTTTAATGAACTGGGGATGTATCTCTGCGATGAGCGTGAGACCGGAATATCCGGCGCCTGTGTCGTCAATGGCTATCTGATATCCCTGTTCTTTGTAGTTGTCCAGTGTTTTACGGAAGCTGTAATAGTCACTTACTGCATTTTTTTCGGTGATCTCGAATATGATGTCCTGGGGGCTCATGTTGTATTTTTTAAGGAAGTCTTTTGTAAAGCCTTTTTTGAATTTATCATCTTTGATTATAGCGGGGTCTACGTTTAAGAATAACAAGCTGCCGGGGCAGCTTTTATTTGCGTTTTCCAGCGCTTTGAGCCTGCAAAGGAATTCAAGCTCCCAGAGCTTGCCGAATATCCTTGCCATATCAAAAAGCTTCTCCGGGCTCTCAAGTACAGTTTCCTTCGGACCTCTGCTCAAAGCTTCGTATCCGAGAATTGCTCCGTTATTAAGCGATATTATTGGCTGAAACAAGGTTTTGATATCGCCGTCTGTCAATATCTTCATTAGTTGTTGCCCAAGGCCGGATTCGTCCGTCCCGCAATATTCTGCAGGTATTTTTAACAGCGCCGTATCAGCCGTGTTTTCCCTTTCCTTCATACACTTTGTGTGTTTCCTTTCAATGATGTCCTTCTGCTGATAGTCTTACGACATATTATATCCTCTCTCGATTAAGCGCTTGTAATTTGTCTGTTAAAACGATGTTAATACATTCGGCGTGCATTGACCTGCGCATAACATATATGTTATATTAGTACGTACGTACGAACTATATGAGGAGATGGAGTTTTGAAAAATATAAAACCTTCTGAAAAAATACTCACCAGCGCATATGACTGCCTTTCAAAGAACGGGTATGCGAACGTATCCATGAGGGACATCGCAAAGCAGTCGGGCACGGCGCTCAGCCAGCTTACGTATTACTACAAGACAAAAGAAAACCTGTTTCTTGAAGTAATAGACATGATGATGGAAAGATATCTTCGTGAAGCAAAAGCAAACATGAGAAAAGAAAAAGGGGCAAAGCAAAAGCTTGCCGGTCTAGCCGGATATTTCGGTCAGCTTATAAAAAAAGAGCCTAAATTCATGCGTTTGCTGGTCGACTTTACTGCGCAGGCGATGTGGGTAGATTCGTTCAAACAAAAGATAGAGAGCATGTTTGAAGATTTCTCCGGCATGATAGAGCAGGAGATAATAGTGCAGCCGGGGCAGGAAAGACAGGACAGCGCCTCTTCCGCAAAGCTTATCTTCGGGGCGCTTTTCGGAACTTCGGTGCAGATACTGTTAAGAGATGGCGACCGAGAAGATTATGAACCGCTTGACCTTACCCAGTGTCTGCTGCTGTGATAGGTGAGGTGAATAAGGGATGTCAATGCTGATGCCGGAAGACGATCAGAGCGGCATAATCGGCGAGTACCTGTGCTGTGTGTTCGAGCTTCTGATAAACGAAAACCTTGTAAAAATGACCGGACTTAAAAAACACGGGGAAGTGGATTGTATGGACCACTGCTTATTTGTTTCATACTACAGCTTTATTGCATGCAAAAACCTTGGGCTTGATTATAAAAGCGCTGCAAGAGGCGGACTGCTGCACGATTTCTATCTTTACTCTAAGGACGATAAAAACAAGCCGAAGATGCACCGTATACGCCACCCAAAGATTGCTCTTGAAAAGGCATGTGAGTGCTTTGAACTATCGGACAAGGAAAAAGATATCATACTTCGTCATATGTGGCCTATGACTCTTTCTCCGCCAAGATACAGGGAGTCTTATGTGGTGGACGTGATGGACAAATATTGCACTTGGCTCGAGATGACGGATTCGGAAAAACTTGAAACAATAGATGAAATAAGAAGCTTGATATGTTTCTAGGAGGGAGCATGAAGAAAGCAAAGCCAGTATACGGCCTTGCGCTGGAGGGCGGAGGCGCAAAGGGTGCGTTTCATATAGGCGCATACAAAGCACTGCACGAGCTGGGCATAGAAATAAACGCTGTTGCAGGCACGTCTATAGGTGCACTCAATGGTGCAATAATAGCGCAGGGAGATTTTGAGACCGGTTATGAGTGGTGGCAGCAGATGGACACATCAATGCTTTTCGATATCGACAAAGCAAGCATAGAAAAGCATATCGATAAGCAGGTATCAAAAAATATGCTTGCGCTGTGGTCAAAACTCATAAAAGATATGATTAGCAGCCGTGGGCTGGATACAAAGAAAATAAGGGATATACTAGAAGAAGTTCTGGATGAAGAAAAGATAAGAAACTCCGGCATGGAGCTTGGGTTGGTTACGGTATCCGTTACCGACTGGAAACCAGTCGAGATATTCAAAGAAGATATTCCAAACGGCAAGCTGATAGATTATCTTATGGCCAGCGCCAACCTTCCGGTTTTCAAGCTTCGTCCGCTGGACGGGAAATACTATCTGGACGGAGGCTTCTATGACAACTGTCCTGTAAACCTTTTAGGGCGGCGGGGCATAAAAGACATCATCGCTGTGCGGACATTCGGGCTGGGGCGCATAAGGAAGGTAGACGACGATATAAATGTTATAAACATACTGCCGTCTAAAGACCTTGGGAAAATACTGATATTTGACAACGATACCATCAAAGAAAACTTAAAGATGGGATATTACGATGTGATGAGGAGCTTTAGAAATCTTCGTGGAAACTGGTATTATATCGAGCCGGTTAAAAACGACGCAGATATTCTTGATAAGCTGCTGGCATTGCCGCAGCAAGAGCTTGCGGAGCTAGCCGGGGAAATGGGGTATACAGGGCAGGTAACACGCAGAGTTCTGCTTGAAAAAATGATCCCAGAGCTTGCGGCGCTCACAGGCCATAAAAACGGTGAAGAGTATCAGGACATAGTTTCCGGAGTGATGGAATATGCAGCACAGTCTGCGGGAATAGACAGATATGGCATATACAGCCTGTCAAAGCTCGCAAAACAGATAAGAAATGCAGAACCGACTCTCGATTTTAACAAAAATCAGGAACTGCCTGCTTTAGCTGTAAGGAAGCTGCACAAAAATACAGTGCTCTCAAAGGCGGCGGAGATAGTGCTGCGTAACATGAAGTTCTGATATTAAAAGATATTAGGAGGAGGCGGCTTATATGGGAAGGTACAAATGCAGCGTGTGCGGTTTCGTATACGACGAACAAACGGGGATACCGCCGCTGGGTGTTGCTGCAGGAACCAGATTTTCAGAGCTGCCGGATGAATCCGTATGTCCGGTTTGCTGGTCGCCGTCGGAAGTTTTCGAATTGCTTCCTGAAAAAGGCGAAGGTACTGCAGGCAAGACTGCAGATAAATAAGTTTGTTAAAATAAAAAGGACAGGCAAACCTGTCCTTTTTTGTTACGTGTGTGTTTCGTAGTGACTGCAGCCCTGGCATGATGAGCTCTTGGCGCTGCCCGGACAGCCCGGACAATGAACCCCCTTTTTCTTATCGTATACCAATTTGATTACGACTCCTGCTATTATAAGCGCTACGATCCCTATTACAATATATGTTGATAAATGCACTATTGTCACCCCCTTGCCCCGTCTGCCTGAGCACCGGGTACCGTTTTTCTACTGCCCCGAACCATAAGCGAGGCAACTATTGCTGCGATTGCCGCTACGGCGATTGCGCCGCCTATTATACCGCTGCCAAAGTTTCCGGTAGTAATGAGCGTACCGATCTGATAGATTAGGAATGCAAGCACATATCCCATCGAAAGCTGGAATCCGACTGCACCCCATGTCCACTTTGAGGAGTTCATTTCTGCCCTTATTGCACCTATGGCGGCAAAGCACGGCGGAGTAAACAGGTTGAATACAAGGTATGAAAGCGCCGCAACAGCTGTTATCCCAAATGCCGCCGCTGTTGCAGATGCCGCTCCTGCATCCGTTGCAATTGCAAGCTCATCAAGGTTAATGAACCTCGAGATACCGAATGTTACAGCCAGAGTGCCGACAACATTTTCTTTTGCTATAAAGCCTGTGACTGCCGCAGCGGCAAACTGCCACAGTCCGAATCCGAGCGGTATGAGCAATATTGCGACAGGGCCGGCAATAGAGGCGAGTATGCTCGTTTGAGGCGCTGTTTCTGTAACGACGTCGAACCGCCAGTTGAAGCTCTGGAGAATTTGTACTATTGCATTGCAAATGAGGATTATAGTTCCTGCCTTGATTATGAATGCTTTGGCACGGCTAAGCATAGCAATGGTCGCTCTTTTTATGCTGGGTATGCGGTATTCGGGCAGCTCCATTATGAAGTATGAACGGGAGGTGTCACCCGTTATTTTTCTTATTATCACTGCACTTATTAGGATGACTACTATTCCGAGCAGATACATGGAAGTGCCCACCCATGCGTTGCCTGCAAAGAATGCGCCTGCAAAAAGTGCGATTATCGGTAGTTTTGCTCCGCACGGCATGAACGGCGCAAGCATGGCTGTCGTCCGTCTTTGGCGTTCGTCTTTGATAGTTCTTGTAGCCATAACTCCGGGTATTGCGCACGCTGTACTCATTACCATAGGTATGACAGATCTTCCCGAAAGGCCGATTTTTTTGAAGAACCTGTCCATGACCACGGCGACACGTGCCATGTATCCGCAGTCTTCAAGCAGAGCCAGCAGGAAGAACATGACCATGATGAGCGGCAGAAAGCCTATTACTGCGATAACGCCGCCTATTATCCCGTCTACGAGGAGCGCTGAAACTATCGGATGTGCGTTTTCGACAAGCCCTGCGATCCATCCCTGAAAAGCTTCCAGCCATCCTACGAAGGTATCGGCAAGCCAGGGCCCAAGCCACGCCTGCGATATGGAGAATATCACCCAGATTACAGCTATGAATATGGGTATCCCCAGCCACTTATGCGCAATGATCCTGTCCCATTTGTCCTGCCTAGTCTGCTGCTGAGAGCTTATCTTCCTGCGCTCGGCTTCTTCAACGACGGTTTTAACGAATTCGAACCGCCGTTTGTCAGCCGCTTTATACTCACGTTTGTTGTGCGCCTGCTTCAGACCGTAAATTTTTGGCGTTTTCTGTTTGCCTTTTTTTGCGGCCTCGACTGTTTTTTCAACAAGATGCGCAAGGCCGTTATTTTTTGCTTTTGCTGCAGATGTTTCGACAACGAAGCAGCCAAGGGATCTTGAGAGAACGTCAAGCTTTATAATGTTACCTTTTTTCTGTGTTAAGTCGATCTTATTAAGAGCGACGACAACAGGAATGCCTAGCTCCAGCAGTTGCGTAGTAAAAAAAAGGCTTCTGCTTAAATTAGTAGAGTCAACTATGTTTATTATAACATCCGGCGCTTCTTTGAGTATAAAGTCTTGAGTGATGCTCTCTTCATTCGTGTACGGTGACATCGAGTATGCTCCCGGCAGGTCTACTGCAATCAGTTTATCGCTGCCGGGGTTAAGGCTTTGCTTTACAGCCCCTTCCTTCTTCTCAACAGTAACGCCCGGCCAGTTTCCGACGTGCTCTATCTTGCCGGTAATGGCATTAAAGAGCGTGGTCTTTCCGCTGTTCGGGTTGCCCGTTAAAGCAATCTTCATTATATAACCTCCTATAATAGTTAGACATGGCTAACTTTATTATCAAAAAAATTTACCTATACGAAAATAGCATTAGCCAAGTCCTGGTCTATGCTGTACCTTGAATCCTTGACGTTTATTATATAGTTGCCTGCAAGCTTAGATATCAGTGTGACTTTTTCTCCCGGATAGCAGCCAAGGGTAAACAAAAAATCACGCATATCTTCCTGATGAGTATCAATCGAGTTGATAATGTATGTCGTATTCACGCTTCCTTTTGATAAAGCCATAAACATTTTCCCCTTAAAAAAATGTTAACCTTGATTAACTAAGATGAGTTTACCATGACTAACTATTGGTGTCAATAGTTTTTTTGTTAAATATCTTGTTGGATTCTCTAATGAAAAACATCGCATGGATAAACCAGTTCTTAAGACTGGCAACCGGCTGGAGTACACGCTGTGAGACCTTGAGAGTGACGCAGCTTATCCGGAACAAAGCGTATGGTATAGAATTTAACGAGATTGCGCCGTATGAAAATGTTGTCCTTAAGGCAAAGATAACGTACTAGACAATATCATGAAGAGAGCTTTTGGAGGTTTTCAATAGCGACGGCTGCGGCATGGGAAACAGACTTATCTTCGTCATCGACGTATTCTTCAAGCAGCGGGATGAGCGCAGGGTCCTGCATGTTCTTTAATGTATATGCACACCAGCGACGATAAAGGGAGGTGTTTTTTGAGCCCGGCTTGCCTGGTCTTATTCCCTCGAAAAGTAATGGAACAGACGAAGGATGAGACATTTTGGACAGGCATTTTGATGCCCTGTCAGCAAGAAATCTCTCATCGTAACCTTGGAGGTCTATTTTTTCTCTTTTATTTATTATAAGCTTTATACTGCTCTCGTCTTTTAAATCAACGAGTATTCTGCGAATTTCATCGTATGCCCATGTGTTGAACTTATCCATGTACAATGGAATGAATTCCGGTGAACGCAGCTCATAGAGAGCTTCTCTTATCTTATGCTTGAAATCGGATGTCATATGTGAATCGTAATAGGTTGTTTTTTCTATTATATAAGGTACGACTTTTTTTAAATCAAGAGCAATAAATACATCCATCAAAACTATCATGGCTTCCTGCTCTTTTTTTTCATATGTATCCATTCCTATAAATAAGCCAAGCAGCTTTCTCTGGATCGCAGGTTTTTTTGCCAGCTCTTTAAGTTCTGCAATTTCGCTGGTTTTGGTGTCCCTTCGGTCCGCGCAGTTTTTTATCAGTTTTTTGATGTTCATCGTAGTTTCCTCTGCTGTTCTTCAAATATTTTTATGCGGTATAAGGCTCAAGCCCCAGCTTATATATGCGGTTGGGATTGTTATAAAGCCAGTCTGTGGCAATCCTTTTCGCTTCTTTTAGGCTGAGCAGCTCATCATCGATAAGGCTGCACAGAGCCTTGCTTATCGCTTTTCTTGCCTGGTCTAGGTATGCGACCTGAGTTTCAACTTTGAATGTGTCGCCACCAAAGGCAAGCACTTTTGTAGTAGGGCAGGTCAGTACCATACGGCGCATCAGCTCGATAGAATAATCCGTGTCTATGCTGTGCAGCCAGCAAAGGTTAAGCATTACGTTCGGATAGTTTTTCCCGAGGAACAAAAACTCGCCCATATACGGATAGCTGCCGTGGAATATGTCAAACACTGTATCCGGATGAAGGGATATAAGCTGTGTCAGCTTGGCTGCATTCGCCTGTCTCACATCGTTGAAACCGTCGGCAAGGTGTCCGGTGTGTATCTGAAGCGGCAGGTCATATTTCGCGCAAAGGTCTGCTATCCTATGGAATATGTAGTCGTCCAGCAGTCTTGCGTCCGATTCTTTTAGCTCACGCTTTTGGTCACGAACGATGATGTCGAAGACGAACTGGGCTTCTGCTTTTGAAGGGTTTTTATATTCGATATCCCTCGTATATGCCGATTGGTCTTTAAGAGCATAAAACTTACCACTCTTCTTAGCTTTGCCCACGCACTTGTTCATAGCGGCTAAAAAATCGTCAAGACTGGAAATGTTTACACCGCCGAAGTTCTTATCGTTTATAAGCTTAACATCGTCATAGCAGGCTATCTTATGCCATCTTGGTGTGTTCAGCGTCAGCTTGCACCAGCCTGCATAAAACCTTTCTTCTTCGTAGTCAAGAGCATCCAGCATATAAAGGTCGCAGATGGCTGCTTTGATGCCAGCTCTCTTGATGATAGCATCGTGAAAAGCCTGGTTTCGCTGCGGCTGCATATCCTTTATTTTTTTAATACCTTCCATAGTCAGTATATCTGCATCATAACACATAAGAAATGCACTTATTGCCGCCTGTGCATAACATGTATATTTGGTTTTATTGAATATAGAAAGGAAAGCTTCGCACTTCTCTTCAAAAGTTTTTTTGCTTCGGATAGTTTCAAGCGGAGGTATGCCTTCATTTGCAACAAGCATGTCTGTGTCAAGGTAGTTGTCTATTATGAGTTCGAACACGTCCTCAAACGGCGCAGTTTTGCCGGTATGGTGCTCGTGTGATTCTATTACGGGAACGCTGCACAGCCATTCGTAAAAGCTTTTCCAATCATTTTTCATAACGCTTCACCTCGAACAAATTATATCATATGGATGGATTATTTTGTTTGTTTTTGTATATTTTAATTGACAATTCGCATCTTTATTGCAACTGCCAAAGAATGGTATTAGTATTGCAGTGAAAACAGGTCAAACGACTAAAATGGCGGAGTAAAGATGGCATACGAGATAAAGCAGCGGATTTATGATGATATAAAAAACATATGTATGGATGGATATGATACTAGGATGCAGCCTATAGAGCTTATGGAAAAAGCATGGGAGGATAAAGACTTTCCTATGCACTGTCCGGAGCATCATTTTCTCGTGCCTACAGTTCTGCTGACGGTATACCGCCGGCTGAGAGGCGATGAGCCAAGTATATTGGAGCGTGATTTAGAGCTTGCACAGGAAAGGGCGAAAAACCTGCTTGCCGGATTCTGCGGCTGGTACGGTGCATGCGGCGCAGCTGTCGGCAGCGGAGTGTTTCTTTCGCTGCTTACGGATACGAGCCCGTATTCTGTAAAGACATGGGCTCAGGCTAATATGCTGACGGCGAGGTGCTTAGAGCAGATTGCACAGCTCGGCGGACCAAGATGCTGCAAGCGTGTGTGCTACACCTCTGTTCTGACAACGGCTAAGTTTATGAAAGAGCAGTTCGGGCTGGATATCGGCAGCCTTTGGCAGCCAAAGTGCAGATACAGCCAGAGGAACGAAGAATGCAGGAAAGCACTGTGTCAATATTACGCAGAAGGAGAGCAAGAATGAGAGTTCCGATACACCTGCCGAAAGAAACTAATATCAAACGCTGTGCCTGCGAGCGTAGGCAAATAAACCTTGAGTATAAGACAGCGCGGATATACTGGATAGCAAAGCTCGGAGAGCGGGTAAAAAATGGAGAAGTTGTTTGTGAAGCAGAGGTTGAAAAAGCTGTAGTAGATGTACCTTCGCCTGTTGATGGAATACTTGCTTCAATAAATGTCGGGGAAGGTGAAGAAGCAGGGGCAGGCTGTATTCTTGGATTCATCGAAAAATAAAAACAGCAGTTTAAAATAGACAGAGAATTTTTCCGGTAGTGAATAGTTTATTTTTTAAGGGAAATCATGCTGAAAAGCAAGCATATTCCTTTTTTTATTTAGCAATATCAGAAATTTCTTGAAAAAATATATCAATTCTGTTATATTGGCATTCGGAGGAACTGGCAGATGACAAATACAGAAAGGAGATCGGAATATGGTTTTTAACGATGAAATCAGTAAAAAACAAAATTATACAATAAACAACAAAAATGAAATGTGCCGAAATGGCATGAAACGAGATTCAAGATCCGGTCAAATGTCTGCCATGGAAAGGACAATGGGCGTCTGACTGGAAGCAAGAATAAAGGCGTTTGATGCCAAAAAGTAAAATCCGGCACATTTCTGGAAAAACATGAATGTTTGGAGGAAACAGAAATGCGACGTAACGGATTTTATAACTACTATGAACTAGACTCTTATTGCAAGAGTGAACGAATGTGCACAGAGCATCTTTTAGCAGAGATGAGGCAGTGCAGGAAGAAAAAGAGGAAAATTACAGCGCTGTTGGTTGCGGCACTTGTAAGATTCGCCGGAAGATGAAAGTATGATGATCCGGCGGAAGGGGAAAAAACAGAATAAGAACAAAAGCCTTCTGCAAAGAAAAATGCTGGCAGAAGGCTTTTTTATTGTAAAGGAAACAGTTTAATGAATGCTTTTTTCATTCTGCTTACACCGAGGACTATCTGCTCATCTGAAAGATTGCCGTAACCCAGCATTAGGCTGTTGTTATATTCCCCTTTTTTAATAGTATGCTCTTCTATTGAATGGATATTGAATCCAAAGCCGGGGAACTTTTCAAACATATCCTGTGTGAAGCTAAAACCGTGGAATATAGCGAGCAGATGTATGCCTGTCGAATTTCCATGGAAGCTTACATTTTCACCAAATACTTTTGTAAGTTCCTGCTCCAGCAGCTGTCTCTTATTTGCATAGAACTTTCGTGATGTGCTTATATGTCTGTCCAGCATTCCGCTTTTTACAAACTCTGCCAGGGTCAGTTGCTCTAGAACCGGAGAATGCAGGTCTTCCAAATGCTTGGTTTGTCCAAAAAGCTTCTCTAGATCTTTTGGCAGGACTATGTAACCGATCCTTAGGGCAGGAAAGAGCTTCTTGCTGAACGTGCCGACGTATATCACCCGCTCGGAACAAAGCGACTGTAATGAGCTTATAGGAGAGCCGGAGAATCTGTATTCGCTGTCATAGTCGTCTTCTACTATATATCCGCCGCATTTGCCAGCGTACTTTATAAGCTCTACACGCCGTTTTGCGGACAGTATACCGCCTGTAGGGTATTGGTGAGAAGGTGTTGTGAAAATCAAAAGTGCATCGACATTTTCGGGCAGTGCTTTTGTAACGATTCCCTGCTCGTCTACTGGTATAGAGTGTATACGTGCTCCAGTGGCTATTATTATTTTTAAGATATCGTTGTTTATCGGGTCTTCAATTACGACGTGTGATGATTCGTCCAGCAGCATTCGTGACGTTAGCGTAAAAGCTTGTGCAGCGCCTGTCGTAATAAATATCTGGTCTGCATCACAGACTACGCCTCTGCTCCTAAAGAGATATTTTGACAGCTCGTACCTTAGCTTATAGCTGCCCCGAGGTTCATAATAATCAAGATCGTATGCATTGATTTTATCACAAACGTCTTTGTATATTTTTCCCCATTGCTTTATGGGGAACAGCCCAAGATTTGGAACGCCGGTGCGAAAGTCTATTATATCATCGTCCGGCTCATACCGCAGTCCTATTATGGATTTTTCAGGTGAAAGTTCTTTTTGTTTATATCCTTCCAGAAAAGCGCCGCCGGAGATAAAAGTGCCGGAGCCTTTGACGGACTCAATAAAACCTTCGGCAATCAATTGTTCATACGCTTCAATAACTGCATTTCTTGATATGCCGAGGGACTGCGCAAGCTGACGTGTGGACGGCAGCTTAAAGCTTTGTTTGAGGCGGCCTTCGAGTATCTGGGTACGGATGGCAGAATAGACCTGCCTGTATAGCGCAACGTTTTTTTCTTTATCGATATCGATATGCAGCATTAGAACTCCTTTGAAAGTGGTTCTATTAAATTTGCATAAATGCGGCTCTTTTTTATACCACTATTCAATGCTAATGTTATGACAACCTAGAGAAAAAGTAAAGGGATTAATATGAAAACGAAACTGAAAGCATACATATATCTTTTCATGGCGATGTTTCTGGCAGGCTCTTCTGTAGTGGTAGGAAAGCTGGTGATAAACACTTTCCCGGTGTTTCTTTCGCAGGGCATCACGCTGCTTATATCCCTTGCCGGGATAATTCCGATAGCTTTTATATTTGAAGGGAATTTTTTTAAAGTGCGAATCAAGGGCAAAGACCTTCTCTTCCTCTGGCTCCAGTCGCTTACGGGCATGTTTCTGTTCCGACTGTTTTTGCTGTATGGACTAAAGCTTACTACTGCATCGCAGGGAGGCATTATAACCAGCACAGGCCCTGCTATACTGGCTTTGCTCTCACTTATTATATTGAAAGAAAAGATTGGTCTTGTTAAATGGGGTGGTATTATATTATGCGTCGTTGGGATAGTGTTTATAAATACCATTGAGCCAAACAAACCCGGCACAGATATTCAGCTTAAATTATTGGGGAATGCACTGGTTCTTCTGGCGGTAATAGGTGAAAGCCTTTTTACAATCTTCAGAAAAAAGATATCATTCAGCGATAAGCCTATTACAAGTACTATGATAATAATAGCTTTTTCTCTTGCTATGTTTACGCCCTTTTCTGTAGTGCAGGGGCAGGATTTTGATTTTCAAGGCTTAACATTCACAGACTTTGTTCCGCTGATCATATACGGTCTGTTTTGTACGGTAATGGCATATATCTGCTGGTTCAGCGGTGTGTCAAAGGTAAAGATTTCTGTAGCAGCCGGCTTTACCGGGATAATGCCTGTAAGTTCAGTAGTATTGTCGTTTATAGTACTGGGCGAAAAAATAGCATGGCAGCATATTGCAGGGATCCTTTTTGTGCTCATAGGTATATATACGATAGCGTTCAACAAAGAGAAAGCAGCGGACATTTCGCAAAACTAAAGCATTCATATCGATTGACATCAATACAATATTACTATAAAATAATAGACATAAGTTCAAAACTCGCGTTTTTGCAACGTATTTATATTCCCAATATCAACAATGAAAGGAGAATTAAATATGCCAAGAACAGGAGAGAGACCAGGGAAGGGCACTTATGTATGTACCGTTTGCGGTACAAAAGTTAAGCTTGATGACGATGGCGACACTCTGCCGCCGTGTCCAAAATGCGCTAACACAGAATTCTTCGAAGAATAAAAATCAACAGCAAACCCATTTATAATGAAGCAGGGCTGAAAAGATCTGCCATGATGATGTGTTAAAAAACGTGCAGCAAGTGCACGTTTTTTATTGTTTGTAATTAATACTTATTTAGTTTTTAGTTTGCCGCACAATAGAAGCTGTGGCCTCCTATTCGTACATAATACTCAAAATTGCGCCAGTGCTTGTTCTTAGATGCCTGAAAATAGTACATGTCTTCCGGGAAAAGGTTTCTGTTTGCGATCGCTTCTTCGACCGCAGCGAATGCCTGGTCGCTGTATTTCTTTGATACTGCGAACTGGCTGCGGGCTAAAACGACTCTCTTTACTGAAGAGCCAAAGCGGCCGCTCTCAAAACGGTTCAGCACTACAGATGCGACGGCAACCTGACCTTCAAATTTTTCGCCTCTAGCTTCTGCATACACTACCCTTGCGATATATGCCTTTTCTTTATCGCTGTACAAATAAACGTTTTCAGGGTTGTGTATCTCATGGTCAAGTTCTTCTAAGGTCTTTTCGCGGAGCGTGGAATCTGTCATAGTCTGCCCCTGAGTATACGCTTCATCAGGCTGTATACCCGGACTGTATGTGCTCTCGAAAGATTCTGGTTCTATGTTAGCAAGCACAAAATCTGCAGGTTCCTGAGCCTGAACAGGCTCTGCGCTTTTAGCTTTCGCTGCGCTGTTGTCGTTTTCAGTTTTCAAGGTGTTCATATCTATTGATGTCATTCCATACAGCGCTGTTGTTGTGCCGCTGGTCTGTGGTTCGTTCTTACTGGCTGCCAGGCCTGAAGCAGTGCTTAATAATATCAGTCCTCCCAGCAGCATAGTTACTATTCTTATTTTTCTACTCAAACTTTGTCCTCTCTTTAGTATAAAAATTTTATATACAGCAGCCATTAAGACTGCAATGATGACATATGTCTGACGGGCGCTCTTACCCTGCAATATGCGTAAAAACCATGGTTTTTCTGCCCATGGCTGAACAATATACACTATGTTTTGGCCTGTGTCAAATTTTTTAACAGTATATGGTATGCAAAAAAAAGGAATATCCTTTGCTGAATTGCGTAAAACTCCCGTAACAAAGGTAATATCTCCATAATATATTCTCCATAAATTTTTTTTATGATATAATCAAAATTAAAGAATTATTGCCGAAATTAAAAGAAAAACAGGAGCTGGATGTGTGATATGAACGCAGATATTTTAAGAAAATTCTACGCACAAAAAGGTATCGGAAAAAATGAAACTGAAAATGCTGAAAAAGCAGTTGAACGTCTGGAAAAATGGCTTCAGAAACAGGGTATGACTTTGGAAGATACACCGCTCAGGCAAGTGAGAAAATATGTTGAAGATTTGGCTAATAAGAGTGAAAGCGATGAGCAAAGCATGCTTGCTCTTTCAAGATATTTTTATCTTACCGGCCGCAAAGACATATACATTTATATGGCAAGAGTTGTTGGCGGTGTGGGAGTAATAGACAGTATCAAGTCTAGGACGAACAGTATCGCCGGAGAAAGCAAAGTAAATGAGATATTCGAAGATTTGAGAGAACCTGCACTGGGTACGCCGGCAGCAGAGCGGCCTGACTTCATTTGCAAGCTGATGGAGCGGATGGAAACATCGCTCGAAAAGAGCGAAGTAGAAAAAATACTTGCAGGCAACAACCACGGCATACCGGCTAGCAGCATGGACGCTGAAAGAAAAGCATATGAAGCCGCTTCGTCTATGGATGAATATTTAAAACAGCGCCATTTACGCAAAGTTAAGGAGCTTCAGGAGCACTGCGACGAAGGCAAGGTATGGTTTGAACAGATAATAACACAGGAAGTTGTAAATTTTGTGGCGGAGAATCAGGAAATACTTTCTGCCAAAAGGGAAGGCAGCACGCTTTATGTGACTAAGATACCATATGATATAGTAAGCTATCTTAAAGAAACGGACAACAAAATGAAAAGGTATTATGCCTGCCACTGCCCGTTCGTCAGGGAGAGTATATTGACAGCGAAAAAAGTGCCGGAAAACTGGTGCTATTGCAGCGCAGGGTTTGCAAAGTTCCCATTCGAGCAGGTGTTGGGAAGAGAGCTGAGCGTAACTCTTTTAAAATCCGTTCTTACTGGCGATGATATCTGCCGTTTTGCAATCGATATAGGTACAGATTTCAAGTAGGCCTGGATTTTGTTTCTGCACTGAATGAAGCTTTGCGATTGCTGAGCCTGTCTACGATAAGGTTTTGCGCAAGCCCTGCTGTCACAAGAGCCCCGCCTAAAAGGTCGTTGAGACAAAGCGAGCCGGACAATATCATATCTATTATCAGCCCGGTGAAGACCTGGCCTGTAAAAAGCAGCAGAGTCATATAAAAAGATGAGATGCGGCTTACTGCGGCATTGAGCAGAGTGATGATACATACTCCTAGGATCCCGCCAAGATATATCCACGTATTAGGGTCAAATGAAAACCGGGTGATTATTGGTTCACTTCTTCCTGCAGCAAAGAGAATAATCAACGACACCGCAAAGCCTGTTCCATAGTTGAAAAAAGTACTTTTTATTATGCTGGTTTGCTGCGCAAGCGAAGCGTTTATGGTTCTTGAAACAACTATAGTAACGCCTGTAAGCAGCGACACTGCAATTGGAATAAGTGCATCCAACTGAGAATCTATTATCATAAGGAATATACCAGCCATTACAAGGGCGATACCGATAAGCTTCTTTGCTGCAAAGCGATGCTTTGGCATATTGAAGAAACCGTACTTATCAAAAACGAGCGAGGTCAGGCTCTGCCCGAGAAGGCTTAGTGCAAGAATGGCGGAAAGACTAATCTTTCCGAATGCCATATTGTTGAAGACAACAGTGAGCACGCCGACGACTCCGCCCAGGTATAGGTGAAAGCGCAGCCTTTTGCCTGGCAGGGGGTTCTGGCGTTTAATAGCCAGAATGATGCCGGAGAAAACAAGCCCTATTATATGAATCAGCGCTGTAGCGGAATATAAACCATAAGCTTCGGTCAAGCTTCCGTTCATCAAAACCATTACGGCTATGAATATTCCGGCTATTATAGACAAAAAGTAATACATATTGTTTCCTCCTGTTTTCAATGTTAGCACTTCTGATTTGACTGGACATATGACATATGTCATACTGTTTTTAAGGAAAATTGTTATGAAAAAAGAAAAGCTTAAAAAAGAACATATAAGTATACTCAAGGATTTCGGGCTTGATAAAGTCGATACGTCACATATATCTTTATTCAAATATGAAAGCGGCGAATTTATACTTCAGCAGGGATATCCCAGCCCATATATATTTATTGTATTGGAAGGAAAGATGAAAGTTTTCATAACAATGCAAAACGGCAGTACGCTGCTCATCTGCTATTATTCGTCTTTTGTGATCCTTGGCGAGGTAGAGATGGCTTCAGACAGCCAGAATGCTGCTTCCAGCGTGCAGGCTATAACAGACGTTGCCTGTATAGGCATTCCACGTGTGCACTATCAGAACGATATGAAAAACAGTATAGAATTTATGAACGCCGTCAGCGAAGAATTATCGCAAAAGCTGTCACGCTCAAACAGAAACAGTGCGCAAACGATACTTATGTCACTTGAAACCCGGCTGTGCAGGTATATTTTGAACACCAGTATAAACGGATATTTCAAGGAGACTCTTACGGAAACTTCGCCGGTGCTTGGCACAAGCTACAGACACTTGCTCAGAACGCTTCAAAGCCTGTGCCAAAGAGGCCTGCTGGAAAAGACGACGCAGGGATATTTTATTAAGGATATACAAAGACTTACTGGCATATGCGGAAGTGATGAATAGAAATAATGGTTTGGGTTTAATACAAAAAATCATTTTTTAATAGAATGAATTTATTGCATTGTGATATCGGGCAGGCCGAGCCTGTTTGAGATATCTTTAAGACCCTGAGCGATCTCTTCTCTTGAAAAGCTTGCTTTTTCAAGTTCACTGTCTGTCCATGCGTTGATGCTGTTATAAAAGAATACGGCGGTTTTGGCCATATCATTTGTCAGAGTCCCATGTGATTCTATGTAATCGAACAGCGAGTCTTCTGCACCGCATATGTCTTTGTTATCAAGATGCTTTAAAATTTCTTTATGCAGAGGGCTGCTGCTTTCTGACAAATCTTCGTTTTCAAGCTCGTATAGCTCAACGTTTTTGCCAAACAGTGAAACGACGATAAAGTGTGTCATCATTTCGATTTCCCGCAGTATCCAGTCTTTTTGCTGATAATACATAGACTTGCCTCGAACTGTAATTTTTATCATTATAACACAGGCGGTTTAGAAATAATATATATGCAATACAAAGCTCCAATAGAACCGGAACAGCGTAATTTCTCAGATTGTATACAGCAGAATGCATAGATGTTGTTTGCGTCGGAACAGCGAAAGTCGGCGTCGCCTGGTACAGATATTGGAAAGAGACAGACAACACACGTGGCTATGTTAACGAAAGCATACCCGTACTGGCTATTGGAGTACAAAAAGACTACAGGCACAGAGGCAAATGCAGAAGTATGATAGAATGGCTGACGAAATATGCAGTACAGTACTCGATAGGAAAAAAATAAGCTTATGTGTTTCGAAAGACAATTATGCGATAAATCTTTATAAGCAGCAGGGTCTTGCAGAGCATTTGGATATAGTTGATTCCGTAACGATGATTTGTGTTATAAAAAAAGCTGCGTATGCCGCAGATTAAAAAACCATATGAAATTATTTCGTATTTGATATATAAATACAGAAATTAAAAATTACTGTGGGGATTTAATAAAAGCCTCTTTTTAATTATTGCTAAGCGCCTTGTTTATCAGCTTGATCGCAGCTTTTGGTGCAAACTTGTAAAGTATGTTTAAGAACTTTGAATCATTTCCGATGAACATACGGAACTTATTTTTCTCCATAGATTTAATAATAAGCGACGCTGCTTTCTGCGGAGTAAGCAGGTTTGCAGTCTTTACAGAATCACTGCTAACTTCATCAGAGCCTGCACCTGAATTCTTTACGATATCAGTTGCTATACCTCCTGGTATAATGACGCTTACGCCTACGTTTGTGTTTTTCAGTTCTGCATACAAGCCTTCGGATAATAGCTTGATTGCTGCTTTTGATGCTCCGTATGCGATCTGACCCGGTACTGGTAGGAATCCACCCATACTAGATACATTCACGATATGAGCGTGCGGCCTTTCAAGCAGGCTTGGAAGAGATGCTTTTATCATATGCAGTGTTCCGCAGAAGTTTACACTCATCACCTTGTTTACCTGGTCTAACGTAAGTTCGTTGATATTTATAAACGGCTGAATTATTCCCGCATTGTTAATAACTCCGTCTATACTTCCGTGTATCTTCTTAACTTCCTCCACAACTTCTTCGACTAGTTCTTCTTCTCTTAAATCTAAAGTGTGGATGGATAGCCTTTCGCTGTTGCCGGCCATTCTCTTTGTTTCATTGAGCGATTCTTCATCAATGTCAATTGCGGCGACTCTTGCTTGTTTTTCTAAGAGCTGGAGAACAAGCTCACGTCCGACGCCTCTGCCTCCTCCGGTCACTACTACCGTTTTACCATTAACCTTCATTATAACCACGCTCCTTTCAAAGCTTTTCAGTTTCTTAGGGTAAATCTAATTTCTATTTATATATAATTTATACATCAGAAATTCGTTTGTTTGTGTGATATTATCACATAAATTGCAATATTTATATTTTAAAGATGTGGTTTTGTGGTTAAAAGTTTATATATAATTTGAAAGGCACGATCCGCTTTATTCCGGATATTATGAGATATTAACAGCCGGACATAGCACCCGGCTGCAAATCCCTATTAAAGACCTGCTATTTTACATGCACAGATATAGAAACTTCAAGCGTGTTCATCGTGCCGACTATGTCGTCCACGTCCGTGGAATATTCGACTTGTGTCCACAGTTTATAATCACCAGCAGGAAGGATAAGTTCATCCTTGGAATAGAACTCTTTGAAGAATTCTGCGTTCGGGTCGTCTGAACTCCAGCCACCGCTCTTTTGGAACGGAAGAACGATTTCCTCATTGGCTGTGAAATCCGTAAGGTTAAGAGAATCCTGCCGGGCCCATTCGCCGTTGAAACTGCCACCCTCGATATAGAAAACAACCAGCGGGTCTGCGTGGTATACTTTTATATCATCCTGCCCGAGATATGTTAAAGACGAATAACACTCTATAGGCTCATCTGTTTTATATGTGCTTTTATCTGCCCAGATAGAAAGGCTGAAATCATCGTTGGTTACGGTGTTTCCCACAGTCGTTTCTTCCACCTCGCAGCAGCAGTTACGCAATCCTTTTCGCCAAGTGCAAGACCATGTCATAATGCAGTGATGGAATCGTTCTTTGCAACCTTGAAGAAGGAGGAATTATATAGAATAAACTACAGATCAATCCGTGAATTCGAGGAAAGCGTAAAGGCATATATTGAGAGATATAATAACGAACGTCCACATGTAACACTAAGGTACAGGTCGCCGGATGCCTATGAACAGGAGTATTATGATAAACAGCAAGAGTAATTGATTTGGACAAAGGTGTTCGAAAGTTAAAAATTTTGTGTTTTGCACGATGAAATTTAGATGATTGTTTCAACATAATTTAGACATAGTAACGAAGCCATTTTGCTTAGAAATACCGTAAACAGTGGGATATTGCGTATTAAAAAGGTACTTAGGAATGAACTGTCCAATAAAAAAGTTCATATCTGAGTACCTTATTCATAATAAATATTCAGTTATATCAAAATATTAACAAGACTTATTAAAAATTTAATATTAAATCTAATGATGTATATTTTTGATATTTAAATCAATCAAAATAATAATATTATTCGTCACTATATCAAATTGTATATTTTCTTAAAAAAAGATAATATAAAAACCTACTTGATAATCAAGCAATTAATCTTGAATTTAAAATTATAGATAGAGTTTTTTAGATTTTGATATGTAAGGCGTTAGATATTTTTGTTAGAGAATAAGGAACAGTCTAATACAAGCATACCTAATAAAATTACTGCGTGATCATATCATAAAAAAATAAAGGAGACGTAGAAATGAAGAAACTTATTGTACTAATTATGGTTTTATTGCTAGTATTTGCATTTGTTGGATGTTCATCTTCGGACAAGCAAGAACCAAAAACTGCTGATGATAATGTCAGCGAGGAAGAACAAGCAGGTACAGAAAACTCTGCACAAGAGGAAGTGGCGGATGCTGAGCCACTGATCATTGGAACAATGCCAGGTCATCAAGGCGTACCAATTCAATATGCTATTGATAACGGTATGTATGAAGAAGCGGGGCTGAATATTGAATTGGTTCTTTTCCCGACCGGAGCACCGATAAACGAAGCTCTTGCAGCAGAACAGATTGATATTGCTGGTAGCGGAATGGCATCGATTTTTGCATTGGCATCTGGTGATAACTATTGGCTCGGAGATAATGTAAAGACAGTTAGAGGACTTGGTATTTATGTAAGACCTGACAATCCTATTTTAGAGCATAAAGGAGAGGTAGAAGGTTATCCAGACGTATATGGCAGTGCTGATACGATAAAAGGCATTACGGTTCTTGGTCCTCTCGGTACAGCTGCTCAGTTCAACGCTATCGCATGGGCACAGCTGTTTGGAGTTAACGGATCTGAGTTTGAGATGTTGCATATGGATCCGGCGCCAGCGACACAAGCGTTTATCGCAGGTGAGGGTGATGCTATTGCTTGTTTTGGACCTCCCTTCGTTTATGATATTGAAGCAGCAGGTTTTATAGAAGTAGGCAACTTAACAACAGTTTCCGGCATGGAGATTGCAGATGGTATCGTTGCAAGGAAAAAAGTTGTTGATGCAAGAAGAGATGATGTTAAGAAATTCCTAGAAGTAACATATGCTGCTGTTGATATCATTTATGACGATGATGATCTTCTAAAAGAATTTGCTCAAAAATTCTATAATGATAATGGACGAGAATATACAGATGATATGATGTGGGGTGAAATCAATGATAAGGATTACATAGGGAAAAAAGAACTTATGATGGATTCTTATAGATTTGGCTCAACAATGATAGGCATGGGTAAGTTTTATCTTGAAGATGGCAAACTTGATGAGGACGGACTTGAAAATGTCTTAACTAGTATGTATCCAGAATTCCTTGAAGAAATTTACGGGATAGAACTAGAACTATTTGGTCAGGATTAATTGGAGGTCATACCATGAGAAAGAGAAGTAAGAAATATATATTATTGTCTATTATTTCTTTGCTGAGCTTTCTTTCGATTTGGTATGTGTGTACGGCGGTACTAGAGTTAGTACCGCCAAAAACACTGCCAGATCCGTTGAAAGTATTTAACTCATTTATAAACAAGCTAACTGATACAAGACCTGATGGGGCAACATTAATTGCACATACGCTTTCTAGCCTAAAAATAATGATCATCGGATATCTAATTGGAACAGTAACAGGTATTATTCTTGGAATTGCGATGTCGTGGTATAAAGCTGCTGATATGTTATTTAGACCGCTATTCGACCTACTGAAACCAATACCAGGGGTAGCATGGATACCATTTATGATTATAATGCTAGGAGTTGGGATTGCTTCAAAAGTAGCTATTATTTTCATAGGAGCGTTTATACCATGCTTATTAAATTCCTATTCTGGTATAAAGCAGACAAAAGACGTTCATATTTGGGTAGCACGAACATTAGGAGCATCAAGACTACAAATGCTCTTTAAAATAGCAATACCGACGTCTCTTCCATTCATAATGACAGGTTTGAGAGTATCGCTAGGTCTTTCCTGGGCATCAATCGTTGCAGCTGAATTGTTAGCTTCAACAAAGGGCCTTGGATTTATGATACAACAGTCAAGAGGTATATATAGAACAGACATTATTATAGTTGGTATGATTGCGATAGGCTTATGCGGAGCATTTTTAACAGGAATACTATCATTATTAGAGAGAGCAGTTGTAAAAGGAAGGGCTGAACAATGATAAATAGATTTAAACAAAAAGGAATAAAAACTCTTTTTGCAGTTATATCAATATTGCTGTTTCTAGTTATTTGGCAACTAGGGGTAATGTTTTCAACAAGATTAAACGGGATCATACCAACTCCAGTTGAGGTTCTAACAAAATTCTTCGTAAGTTTTGTTGAACCAATTGGTAAAGACCGAATGTTAGGACATATAGCATGGAGCTTGATTCGTGTTCTTCCGGCTTATATCGGCGGTAGTTTATTAGGAATAGCTGCTGGGATAACAATGGGATGGTACAGACCGTTTGAAGCAATATTAAGACCCATATATGAAGTGTTAAGACCAATACCACCTTTAGCCTGGATACCAATTGCGATAGTTTGGTTTGGGATAGGTGAAGGATCAAAATGGTTTCTTATAACGCTTGCATCATTTATGCCAATTACGTTAAGCGCCTATTTCGGGGCAAAGTCTGTTGATCCTACATTAGTAAAGTGTTCAAAGATGCTGGGGGCAAGTGATAGGCAAGTATTTACTAGTATAGTTATTCCGTCATCCATTCCTCACATTTTTGCCGGCTTACATAGTGCATTAGCTGCATCTTGGGCAACTGTTGTAGCAGCTGAAATGATTAGATCTAGTGAAGGAGTGGGTTGGATTTTAATATCTAGTATGGAGATCAACGACATCACACAAGGCTTGGCGGGGATGGTGGGTATTGGTGTCACCGGCTTTGCTCTTGCTACAATTATGAGGGGAGTTGAAGATAAGTTATGTGCATGGAACAAGAGAGGACTTTAGGAAAAAAAATTATACAATGTCGTAGCGTCTCTAAGAAGTTTGAAACTGAGAGAGGCGTAAATCATGTAATTGATAATATTGATATAGACGTCAGAGAAAACGAATTCGTTGTTATATTTGGTCCTGGGCAATGTGGTAAAACCACAGTGCTAAATGTTTTAGCAGGGCTTGAGGAAGCGACTACAGGAGAAGTAAAAATCAATGACCATACTATAACTCAACCTGGACCGGATAGAGGTGTAGTTTTCCAAACTATTTCGTTGTTTCCGTGGCTAAGCGTGATGGGAAATGTTGAGTATGGGCCAAAAGTACAAGGAGTATCAAAAAAAATAAGGCAAGATAGAGCAAAATATTATATTGAACTTGTAGGTTTGGCGGGATTTGAAAATTGTGTACCTAATCAGCTTTCGGGAGGAATGAAGCAACGTGTTGGTATTGCAAGAGCATATTGCAATGAACCGGATGTATTATTCATGGATGAACCGTTTGGTGCACTGGATGCGCAGACCAGGTATCTTATGCAGGAAGAAATAGTAAGGATTTGGCAGACAGAAAAAAGGACAGTCGTTTTTGTAACAAATAATATTGAAGAGGCTTTATATCTTGCCGATAGAATTGTACTTTTGACTAACTGTCCTACAAAAATCAAGCAAGAATATTTGATTAATCTGCCAAGGCCTAGAGACTACACAGACGAAGCTTTTTTGAATTTACGTGATGAGATAACTAAACAAATGGACAAAACTCGATAGGGAGAGTTAAGTATGGAACAGAAGAACATAAAATTAAAGGTAAGAAATCTTACCAAAAAATTTGGAGATTTACACGTATTAGATGATGTTTCTTTTGATGTTAAAGTTGGGGAATTTTTATGTGTTGTAGGGCCTACAGGTTGTGGAAAAACTACATTTTTGAATAGTGTGACTACGCTATTTCAACCGACGTCAGGTAGCATACTCATAAATGACGAGCCTGTAGACATGAAAAAACATAATTTATCTTATATATTTCAAGAAAAATCAACAATGGGGTGGTTAAATGTAGAGCAAAACGTGGCTTTTGGATTAAAGATTAAAGGGTACTCAACTAGTGTTATAAAAGAAATGGTTGATAAATATCTTGAAATAGTTGGCTTAACAAAATTTAGAAAGTATTTTCCTCATGAGCTATCGTCCAGCATGCTACAGCGAGTTGTTATAGCTCGTGCTTTTGCAACTGAGCCTGAATTATTGTTAATGGACGAACCCTATGGTCAGCTAGATATAGAGCTTAGATTTAAGCTGGAAGATGAATTAATAAGTTTATGGGAAAGAACCGGAACTACAGTTATTTTTATAACACATAATATTGAAGAAGCTGTTTATCTTTCTGAAAAAATACTAGTATTAACTAACAAACCCGCTACGATAAAGAAAACATTAATAAATAATTTACCTAGACCAAGAAATGTGGTAGATAAGGAATTTATCAAACTTCGAAATGAAGTAACGGAACTTATCAAATGGTGGTAGGAAAGGGATATAGAATGAAACCAAATGTAGTATTGATTAATTGTGATGATTTGGGTTATGGTGATTTAGGTTGTTATGGTTCTAAAAAGAATGACACTCCATATCTTGATGAACTTGCAGATGGTGGTCGTCTGTTTACAGATTTTTATATGGCATCTCCTGTTTGTTCGCCTTCAAGGGGTGCGATGATGACTGGATGTTACCCGCCAAGAATAGGCTTCGGTTCATTTAATGGTGAAGTTGTATTGTTCCCGGGAGATGAGCTTGGATTGAATCCTAATGAAAAAACCATTGCCACATTACTTAAGGAAATAGGATATAAAACCATGCACGTAGGAAAATGGCATTGCGGGGATCAACCTGAATTTTTACCTACAAATCATGGATTCGATGATTATTACGGGATTCCGTATAGCAATGATATGGGGAGAAAGGAAACAAGCACAATTTTTCCGCCATTACCGCTTGTAAAAGGAAAGGACGTTATACAAGAGCAGCCGGATCAGACTAGTATTACGGAAAGATATACTGAAAAGTGCATTGAATTTATAAAGGATAACAAGACAAACCCATTCTTTTTATACTTAGGGCATATGCATGTACATTTGCCACTTTATGCACCGCAGTATTTTGTGGAAAGATCAAGAAACGGTGATTATGGTGCTTGTGTAATGGCTATAGATTGGTCAACTGGAGCAATTGTAAATGCTTTAAAAGAAAACGGGATCTATGATAATACAATTATTATGTTTACATCTGATAATGGATCTAGAAATGATTTTGGTGAAAGTAACGGAGTATTAAGAGGTGGCAAAATGGAGACTTGGGAAGGAGGACAAAGAGTCCCGTTTATCGTTCATTGGAATGGAACTATCGAACCTACAAAAACTGACGGATTAATTTCATCGTTGGATATTTATACTTCATTGGCTAAGATGTGCGGAGCAGAAGTGCCAAAAGACAGAGTCATAGATGGTATAGACTTATCAGATTTAATTTTAGGAAAGACTGAGGAATCTAAACGCAACACTTTCTATTACTATATGGCAAATTCACTTGAAGCAGTGCGTGTTAACAATTATAAACTACGTGTTTCTAAACCAAGATTCTCAAGAAGTGAAGCAGATGTTGTTAAAGGTTCGGATAAAGTTCCTAAACCGGAAATTGATGATAATATAGAAGCATATGAGCTGTACGATTTAAAATTAGATCCTTCTGAAAGCAAAAATATATTTAATGAAAAGTCTGATATAGTTGAGAAACTTATGGAGGAAGTTGAAAAAGCACGTGTTGACTTAGGCGATGCATTTACTAATAAGGTTGGGGAAAATAATAGGAGTATAGGTAAAGTAGATAATCCAAAATTTTTGACTGAATATGATGAAAATCATCCCTATATTATATCCATGTATGATAAAATACAAACTGGGTGATAGACAAAAGTTTAAGTTTTTTGCTAAGAGCTATCCTAGTTTTATAGCTCTTAGTATAAATTTATTGTTTTCTTCAAATACATTATTTTTGATAAAGGGTGATTGTAATTAGGAAACCGAAAATACAAGAAATGCAAAAGTTTGTCTTTAATAGAGTTGCTATAACTAATATAGTTGTAGTTATAGTTATTCTAATTGTATTTTCATTAAATGTATTTATAAACACAATGAGTATTATGAAGAAAACTCGGCTTGAGCTGCTTAAACAAGTATCAGACCGTGCGAAATTAGTTAACAATGTTGCTGTTTTTTCAGCTGAGAGTCTATATGACGAGTTTATAAATGACTTTATCATTATGCAAGAAGATCAGTATGATGAGGTAATTAATAGATTAGAGAAAAACGTACACGAAAAAAGAAAATTATTATACGAAATAGGTATTGACATCTCGGTTATGATTATTTTGAACAATGGTTTTACATATTATACTGCTGGAGAGAGTGAACAAAGTGTCAATAATGTAAAGAGATCTTATTGGTATATTAACAATATATCCAGTAACGAAGAGGAAATTTGGGTTTTAAGATTTAATGATATTGAGACTATTGCAAGCATGAAAGCTTCATATGGAAAAAAGATATTAGACGGTGATGGACAATATGTTGGTTTAATAGTAATTAGTATTACTGAAAAAACGCTACAGGACATATATATAAATCTTTTTAGCGATAATAATGTTATTTATATTCTTGATTCAGACGGAAAGGCCATAAGCCATTCCAGGCAAACCCTTGTGGGGACTGAATTGTATTATATGCCTTGGTTCTATAATGAATATGGTAAGAATAATAGCTTATTCGTCAAGAAAAATAGTATGAAAAGTGTATTGTTGACAAATTATTATGATCCTAAATCTGAATGGACTATTGTTGAAGAGCTTTATACAAGTGAAATAATAAAATCATATGGACAATCCATATTCGTAACATTGGGATTACTTTTAATCTCATTAACCTTATTTGTTATTGTGTCTTATTATATATCTAAAAAAGTTACGAAACCAATAGTGCGAATTGCAAATCAAATAAACCTAAATATAAAGGAGAGCGTATATCTAGTTGAAGAGCAAGAAAGCTATCAAGAAATTTATATTTTGAGTAAAGCTTATAATAAAATGGCGACTCGAATAAATGGATTGATATCAAAGATTAAGCATGAAGAGCGGACAAAAAGAAAATTAGAAAATGATGTATTAAATGCTCAAATAAATCCTCATTTTTTGCATAACACCTTATTTTCAATTAAATGTTTAAATGAAATGGGTAAATATGAAAAAGCAGAGAAGATGATTTTTAATTTGCTTAAGTTATTAAAGGCACCAATTAATTCCGACAGGGTATGGGGAAGTATTGCTGATGAAATTGAGTATGTCAAAGATTATGTTTCTTTATTGCAGTTGAGAACAGACAGCATTATTGAATTAGAAGTTAGTATTGAAGATGATTTAAATGACATTATAATTCCTAGATTTTTATTGCAGCCAATTGTAGAAAATGCAATATTTCATGGATTTAAGAATACTGATAATAATGCTAGAATTATAATCTCTGTGCATTCTTCGGGAGACGATTTAATATTACGAATAGTCGATAATGGGCAAGGAATGACACAAGAAGAGCTTCGTAAGGTTTGGGACAATGTAAAGGAGAAGCACGTTTTTAGCCACATTGGTCTTAGGAATATTCAATCAAGAATAGAGTTAATATACGGACAGAGCTACGGTATAAGGATTATAAGCAAAAAGTACTCAGGAACCGAAGTTATTATAAAGATTAAAAAACTGTTAGTAGGTGATATTGATGCTAAAGGTTTTAATTGTAGATGATGAGACGCCGATTTTAGATTGGTTAGAAATGTGTGTTAATGAATCTGGTATTGAAGTTTCGTTATTTAGAGCTCGGGATGGGCAGGAAGCTTTAGTTATTATAGAAGATGAGAAGCCGGAAATAATTATTACTGATCTTGTTATGCCTATAATTGATGGAATAGAGTTGATTAAGAAAATAAGAGAATTGAACATATATGCAAAGATAGCGATTTTAACTTGCCATGATGATTTTAATTTTGCACGAAATGCATTAAAATACGATGTTTCTGATTATCTATTAAAAAATGAATTAATAAAGAATGATGTTGTAAATCTTCTAAATAGATATTCTCGAGAAATTCACGAAGATTTGTTCAATATTGAGTTAAATACAGCACGAAGCGCTATCTTACGAGAGAATTTTTTAAAAAGTCTGCTATATAGTGAAGATAATACAACGATATCTTATGATTTTCTAGGAAAATATAATATTAACTTAAAAGACATTAACTACTGTGTACTATGTTTTGCATTAAAAGACAGCTTGCTAAAGGAGCTTACAATTGAAAAGAAAGAATTTGTTAATGATGTTATCATGTTTACAACACAAGATAATAACGTTATTAATATTATAAGTTTTAAAAAACCCAAACAAGAAGCTGAGAAAAAAATAGCAGAACTAGTTGATTATATTAAATCGTGTTCAGTAAGCGAACTGAGTATAGGATATAGTGAAATTTATAATAAGGAAAATAAACTAGTAATAGCATTAAAACAGAGTGTTAATATGAGACAAAAGTTGTTTTTTCGAAGTGTAGATGAAAGTTTGTTTATAAATGATAAAACAACAATAAAACTAGTCCAATTAGAGATAATCAACAGAAAAAACAAGATAATAGATCTTTATAATACAGTTAATAAAAAAGTATCCTTTCAAGAGGTTTCAAATCTTTTACAATACATACAAGATAATAAAATTAAAGACATATCATTTATTAAAAGATGTTTTACAGAAATTGCGTTTATGATCTATACATTAAGTAAAGATATGAATATATATATAGACAACCACATACAGGAAATTAATCTTAGTGACAATATCATACATTTAGAGCATTTAATCAATGAATTCTACAAGGTAGTTCCGGAAAAAAAGAAATATACAGATTACATTGAAAAAGCTTTAACTTACCTATTTCAGAATTATCATAATCAAATTTCTTTATCGGTTGTAGCAAAATATGTAAATATTAGTGAGGAGCATTTATCACGAAAATTTAAAAAAGAAATCGGACAAAACTTTATTGATTATTTGAACAATCTAAGGATGAAAAAAGCAAAAATACTTATAGAGACAACTGATCTTCGCATATCCGAAATTGGTGAAATTGTTGCGATGTCTAACGCATCTTATTTTTCAAATGCGTTTAAAAAACAGTTCGGACTTTCGCCTACGGAACTTCGGGGGAATATTAAAAAATAATACGATTTTATAAATATAAACTTGCGGCGTAAAATGTCGCTTTAATTTAAAGTTAAAGGAAGGAACAAACAATGAAACGATCAGAGATTAATGCAGCAATCAATTGGTCTAAAGAGTTATTAGATCAATTCATGATTAAACTACCCATGTTTGGATATTGGAGTGTTGATGAATGGAAGGAAAACAAAGAAAAAATCGATATGATCAGAAAAACGATGCTTGGTTGGGATATTACCGACTACGGCTCTGGAGATTTTAAAAACGTTGGAAGTATATTGTTTACCATTAGAAATGGTGATCAAAATGACAATACGATTGGAACCCCCTTTGCGGAAAAATTAATTGTTTTAGAGGATGGACAAAGGCTACCCACGCATTTCCATTATACTAAGACAGAAGATATTATTAACAGAGGTGGAGGAATACTTGAGTTAAAGCTTTATAACTCGAATGTGGATAATACGATTGATTACAAAAGTGACGTAACGGTTTATTCCGATGGCGTTAAATTAAATTTTAAAGCGGGTGAGCCAATTGATATAACACCAGGTAATAGCATTACGCTAACGCCCTATATGTATCATAATTTTGGCGCAAAAAAAGGAGCAGGTTCTTTAATTGTAGGCGAGGTATCTTCTGTTAACGACGATAATACGGATAATCATTTTGCCGAAAGACTTAATCGTTTTGCTGATATAGAAGAGGATGAGAACCCGATTCATCCACTATGCAATGAATATGCTAAATTGTAAGATCAAAGAATAGTTTGAATTAAGATAGACGTATTGGGGGATAAAATGAACGATTTTTTATATGATGTTGTCGCTGCTGGGCATATTTGTCTTGATATATCACCAGGTTTTCCAAACAAACAGTTTGATAAAGTTGAAGATACTCTGGTGCCGGGTAAGCTTGTTAATCTGGATGGTATTACAATCAGTGCTGGAGGGCCAGTGGCAAATACAGGCTTTGCTCTGAAGAAAATTGGAATGCGTGTTAAGCCTATGGCAAACGTTGGCGATGACTTACTCGGGGATGTTCTTTGCAAAGTAGTTCGTGAACAATGTGGTGAGGATATATCCATAAATGATAACATTGCTACATCATATTCTGTAGTATTATCAATTCATGGTATTGACAGAATTATTTTGCATGATCCCGCAGGCAATAACGAATTTAAGTCAACTGATATTGATTATAATGAGGTGAAAAAAGCAAAGCTTTTTCATTTTGGATATCCACCTTTGATGAAAAAGGTATATCAAGATAACGGAAGAGAATTAGTTAGCATATATAAGAAAGCAAAGAAAACTGGGGTAACGACATCTCTTGATATGTCTCTTCCTGATACTAACAGTGATTCGGGAAAGGTTGATTGGGATCAAATTCTAAGGAATACGCTTCCTTATGTTGATGTATTTCTTCCCAGCATAGAGGAAGCTTTATATATGCTAGATATGCCAGAGTATCAAAGAGTTAAGCAATTGGCAAGCACGGACAATTTTATTGAACATGTGGATTTTTCGAAGCTACCTGTACTCGGCAAGAAGATACTTAATACTGGTACAAAAGTTGCGGTTATTAAATGTGGCAGCAAAGGAATATATGTAAAAACCTCAAGTTTAGAGAGTTTTAAGAGCATGGGTAACATTAAACTAAATGTGGTTGATTGGGCGGAAAAAGAGTTTTTCGAAGAAACTTATTATGTTGGAAGTTTTAAATCTGCACTTGCAGCGGGAGATACTACGATAGCCGGCTTTTTATCGGCTATGATTTCTGGTATGGATGTCTATACATCTGCAAGGTTTGCTTGCAAAACGGGCGCATTGTGCTGCGAAGCGTATGATTCAATTGGAGGATTAATGCAGTTCAATGATATCGTTGATCATATGAAAAGTGAACCGAAGAAAAACCATCTACAGAACGCTCCTATCTCTTTCGCATATGATAATAAAAAAAACACATGGTTGATACATGCATGATACTAAAGAGGCACCTATGAAATTTACAAAAGAAATATTGCATAAATATATCGGAGATTACTCCCAGCTCTTTTCTGTAAAACAATACCGTTTAGAAGGGGGAAGAAGCGATAGAATGCGTGGAGTTGACATTGACAACGGAGCAGGATTGATGTTTACCGTATTGCCTGACAGATCAATGGATATAGGTAAGCTTTCGTATAAAGGCATTAATTATTCATATATAAGCAAAACAGGCTATGTTAAGCCCGAATATTATGATGATAAGGGTACAGGTTGGTTGAAGACGTTCACCGCAGGTTTTATGACTACATGTGGGCTGACTCAAGTTGGCAACCCTTGTGAGGATGGATGTGGAGAATTAGGTTTGCATGGCAGGATAAGCACAACTCCCGCTGAAAATTTTTCAGCGCACATTGAATACTCAAAAGAAACACCTGAAATAATACTTAAAGGATATATGCGCATTGCTGGGATGTTTGATTGTAATCTGTGGATGCTAAGAGAGATTCGTCTTACAATCGGTGACAATAAGATATTTATTAATGATGAAGTTGAGAACAGAGGAGGCAAGCAGCAACCATATATGGTGCTTTATCATTTTAATATGGGATATCCGCTGCTAGATGAAAATGCAGAGTTTATAACAAATGCAGATTTTATACGTCCAAGAGAAGAGACTTATAGTACTGAAAACCATGAACGTTTATGTTTTTTCCATCCACAGCAAGGATTTAAACCGCAGGTATATTACTATAAGCAAAAACGAACAGTAGATGGAATGGGATTTGCAGGAATATGCAATAAAAAGCTCGGTAGGGGTGTAAAGATATGGACAAACCCTAAGGAGCTAGAGAATTTAATTCAGTGGAAGAATGCCGGATACGGTGATTATGTAATGGGTATTGAACCGTCGAATTGTTTTGTTGAAGGTAGAGTAAAGCAAAAAGAATATGGGCTTGTGTATATTCTCCCTGGAGAAGTAAAAAAGCAGAGTATTGTGATAGTTCTAAATTAGTGGAGTCTGTATTAGTAAACAACATGGAGATATAATGAAAAAGGCAGTAATGTATGGAGCAGGGAATATAGGACGAGGTTTTATCGGAAAAACGTTATCAGAATCAGGGTACGAAGTTTGTTTTGTTGATGTCGCAGTTGACATAGTCGATAAATTGAACGAAGATAACATTTACCCTGTTAAGATAGTGTTTAATAATGAGCAGACGGAAGAGACAGTAACCAATGTTCGTGCTATAAACGGAATGGATATTGATCGTGTTGCAGATGAAATTGCAAAGGCAGATATTATGGCGACTGCGGTCGGCGTAAACGTACTCCCAAAGATTATTAAACCTATCTGTGAAGGGCTGAAAAAGCGCTTTAAAGAAAGTAATCAACCTCTGAACATTATTATCTGTGAGAACATGATTGATGCGGATCAATATATTAGGAGACTAATAGAGCAAGAAATGGGCAGTGAGTATAAAGAACTGTTGAAAGAAAAACTCGGGCTTGTCGAAGCTTCAATCGGAAGAATGGTACCGGTTATGACTGATGAGATGCGTGAAGGCAATATCCTTAGGGTGTGGGTGGAGCCGTATGACGAGCTTCCGGTAGATAAGGATGCATTTATCGGCGAGATGCCAAAAATTAACAATATCATTCCGTATACTCCTTTCGGTTACTACATTAAAAGAAAATTATTTGTGCATAACATGGGGCATGCCATGTGTGCTTACATGGGGTGGCAAAAAGGATACAAGTATATTTATGAATGCGTTGAAGATGACGATATCCATAGAATTGTATATGCCGCTATGTACGAAACAACATCGGCGCTGAGTAAGGAATATGGCATATCCATAGCAAAACTCAATTTACATATAAAAGACCTTTTAAACCGTTTTGCAAATCGCACCTTGGGTGATACAGTCGAGAGGGTCGGGAAAGACCCTAGAAGAAAGCTTGGAGAAAACGATCGATTGATCGGGGCTGCGTTGTATTGTTACAGTATGCGGCTAGAACCTGAAAATGTGATAAAAGGGATTGTAGCTGCTTTACAATATGACAACCCAAATGATGAAGCGGCATCAGAAGTTCAGAAACTAATAAAAGAGATAGGGTTAAGGAATTATTTTATAATCCATTGTGATATTAAGAGTCATAAATTAATAGATAAGATCGAAACACTGTTCAAACATCCATATGGGGAAAGAATACGGTAATATAAATACTTTTGTAATGACCAATCAAACAAGCGAATCGGTATTTTTATCTTATTTTTTATAAGAGAAGAAGTTAGTAGATGTTTATGATAATCATATTATATAAAGGTTAAAAGGTAATGATTTTATATTTTTTAGTAGCACTGTTTGCAACAACAATCGGCTCTACTGCTGGAATAGGCGGCGGGGTGATAATAAAGCCGCTCATGGACTTAATAGGCGATTACAATGTTGTTGTGATCAATGTTCTATCATCGGTGACTATTCTGAGCATGGCTATCGTCTCCACAATAAAGCAAATGAGTTCGGGGTTTAAAATCACAAAGTCTATTGTTTTTATAACTATTGGCGCAGTCTGTGGCGGAGTTATAGGCAGCGTATTGTTTTCCATAGTCACGAAAGAGTATGACTTAGGCTCTGTAACTTTAGTGCAGTCAATAATTTTAATAATATTAATGGTATTTTGCTTCTTACAAGAGTACCTGCCTAAAATTCAAGTGCGAAATTTTGTATTCAGGGGTATTGTTGGACTACTGCTTGGCTTGTTCAGTTCGTTCTTGGGAATAGGGGGAGGTCCAATAAACGTTGCGACTTTACGACTTGTTTTCAATATTGAAATTAAAGAGGCAGCGAGAATTTCAATATTTGTTATACTATTTTCACAACTTTCTGGTTTGGCTATTAAGGGTGCTTCCGGAATGACAGCATATTTCGACAACTACGTTATGTTAGCTGTAATGATACCTGCGGCAATAATCGGAGGACTCTTCGGTTCGTATTTAAACAGAGAGCTTTCAGAAAAGACCATACGAATACTGTATAAGTTTACTGTAATATTGGTTATTTTGATTAGCTTGAACAACGCAATTCAAATTATGGTATAATCATTTGATAGTGCAATGAGTTGGGATAAGGAAACTATATGGATAAATCACTATCAATATTAATAAAACCTGCATCAGGTTTGTGCAATATGCGATGTAAATACTGCTTTTATCATGATTTAGGGTTGAATGATAATCATCATTTTTTAGGTATGATGAGCGTAGAAACATTAGAGCAAATTGTTGAGAAAGCTTTTATTTTTGCGAATAATTCGATTACTTTTGCGTTTCAAGGCGGAGAGCCGACCTTAAGAGGGCTTGAATTTTTTAAGACATTTGTTCAGCTTGTTGAAAAATATAATGTCAACAATATTCAAACGAAGTTTGCTATTCAGACAAATGGCCTGCTAATTGACGAACAGTGGTCTGAGTTCTTAAGCAGCAATTCTTTTTTGGTAGGATTGTCAATGGATGGTACGAGTAATATTCATAACATGCATCGAATTGATGCCAAAGGCGAGGGAACGTTTAAGCGAGTAATGAATACTGCTAAGATACTTAAAGAAAATTGTGTAGAATTTAATATATTGTGTGTGGTCACAAAAGTGCTTTCCAGACACGGTGATAGGGTGTATAGGTTCTTTAAGGAAAGAGGATTTCGCCATCTTCAGTTTATTCCCGTACTAGATAGTATTGAAGAAATACCCGGACAAAATCCATATTCACTCTCACCCAAAAGTTATGGCAGATTCTTGATTACGGTTTTTAACAATTGGTATTTGGATATTCAAAAAGGCGAGTATATCAGCATTCGTATGTTTGATAATATACTCAATATGATCAAAGGATGCCTACCTGAGAGCTGTGATATGAGGGGTATATGCAGTAGAGGAACTGTTTTTGAAGCGGATGGAAGTATGTACCCCTGTGATTTTTATGTAATGGATAGGTGGAAATTAGGTGAAATTAGAAATAATAGCTTTGAAGAGATGCTAACAAGTGACAGGATGAACGATTTTGTTATGATATCTCGGAATACGTTGAATGAATGTATAAGATGTGAATATAAATCAATTTGCCGTGGAGGCTGTCAACGTCATAAAGAGCCGATTAATGATAATACATCAATGAAAAACTACTTTTGTCAGAGTTATCAAATGTTTTACGAACACTCGTTAGAAAAGTTTAAGTATGCTTTAAATGCTTTTTATAGGAATAGCGGACATATTTGAGTTGTCTATTAATTATTCTGTAGCAAAATATGCAATCTGTTTAACGGTATCATTAACAATATCGGCAAACTCCTTTTGGCAAGCGCACCCGGCTTTGAAAACATTTTTAGGTTCAGCATTAGCAATAAATTTAGAATGATATGCTGTTATTGAAAGAAGATATAGCATTTCTCTTTCAATGCCTTTTTCGTGCGCAACTTTAAGAACTTCACACAAATTTTTCAGTAAATCCTGAGTAGAAGAAGCAGGTAAATGATAGATGATATCTTCAAGAGAATCAACCTGATCTTTGGTATAACGATGATCCTGTTTGGATTTCACGTTTGAATTCCCCACTAAATAATCAACAGAAACATTAAAATAATTCGCAGCCTTTACGGCAAAATGAATATCGGGCGTTCTCCGGTTGCTCTCATAAAAATTAATCGTCATTCGAGCAACTCCCAGCTCATCGGCAAGTTCCTGCTGCGTCAGATTCTTCTCGTCTCTCAATTCTTTTAATATCCGGCTAAACATTCTTTCACTTCCATCACTTGAGATGTAAATATAATAGCACGATACCGCTATGATTACAATAAAAATCATATTAATATAAATACACTATTGCAATCACGGCTGCAATGTGATACTATATGTAAACAATCGTATTTATATTACGATGGCTATCACGAAAGGAAAAGTGTTTGAAATACAGGAAACGAAAAAGACGATACCAAAACTTCATAGTATTATCTAAGAGCTGACGCCAATAAAGGTGGTCAGCTCTTTTAGTTTTGAATGATTTTATGGTAGTCGGGATGGGATCCGAAAACAACATCTTACGATGGGAATTGGAGGTGAAGTATGAAAGGAAAAGTGATAAGCATCAGACTCAACCCTGAAAAACTGACAGATAAAAAAGCAGAAGAGATATTATCCAGCTTACCACCCAGACGCAAAAGCGAATACATTAGAAACGCTATTATTACATATAACAATTTCGAGCGTTTGATTGGGCTGATGAAACAGGCATTGCTGGAAGCAATGGACGAACGAGAAACCATACAGGCTGAAAAAAAGAATGAAACAGACGGAGGATATAATGATTATCTTAAATCACTTTAAGGAATCAAGCAAAATAATACATTGTGTTCTACAGAAAAAACGGATGTCACCCATATTGTACACAGAAAGACTGAGGGCAGTATCCAAATACTGTGAAACTGTATTACATATTATACAGCAATATATAAACTGTGTCGGACATAGTGGGTACCGCTCCAAAATTATACTGTTTCTTCAAGCATTTTCACTGCAAACAGAAGCCAAAACGAAGTATAAATTTCTTTATGATTTCTTTTTCCAGCCTGTAAAGAGTCTAATGAAAGCTAAAGGAAAACTAAGCTGTAAAGTTTGAGATTCTGGTTCGGCAAGCATCTTCACTGCAAACAGAAGCCAAAACGAAGTATAAATTACTTGTACATTTCTTTTTCCAGCCTGTAAAAAGTCAGATGAGAGCTAGAGAAAAATTGATCTAAAATGTTTGAGATTCTGGTTCGGCAAGCATGGCATTGTTGTCCACAAATGCCTTTTTGCTAAGGAGTTAGCACTCCCTTGAAACCCTCTTAGCGGCAGCAAAGCTGCTTAGTAATTAGAAAGGAAAATATTATGAGAACTAGAAATATAACTGCCAAAGTTATGTTAAATCAAAAGGAAAATGAGCATTTCGAAAAACAAGTAGAATTATCAGGGCTAACCAAATCTGAGTTCTTACGTAAGCGGATTAAAGGCAGTGATGTAAAAGCTCGATTGCCGGATGATTACTATAAGACATATAGATTGACTGCAAACCTTGCTAATAACATAAATCAAATAGCCAGGCAAGCAAATGCAAACGGGTATATCAATCCAAAACAAATGGACGCAGCAGTCATTATGATTGAAAAGTGTTGGAAGCATATAAAAGGATTAAGATGATGCCTGAATAAAAGCTTGTGAGAAATTTATTGGAAAGGTAAAAAAATTGAATAAAAATAGAGATATAAAAATAAAACAAGAGAACACATATGGAATAGGTGATGATTTTATGATATCAGAAATAAAAATAGGGAAAACTGTTTTTATCGTCTCCAGTTATTTCAGGAAAGGTAAAACATTCCCCGCTGCAATGGAGAAGGTGATAGAGCATAAGCTAAATGCAATATGATTTAGTCAATAAAGGGATAAAACGGAATTAAGATGATTTCCTTATGTACTGCGTTTATGATATAATATTATAAAAAAAGAAAGGAGCCATAAAATGCAAATTAAAGAACTTGTAGAAATGATTAAACAAGAAGATTTTGAATTAATGCTGGGTGTTTTTCTTGATGAGTTTAAAAATAGTAATAAGAAACAGGAACTCATAAATGATGAGCCAGAGTATTTATATGATAAAAGAGAGCAAATGTGTTTTTTGGCTTCTACAGTACATAAGCTATGTAATGATAATCAATTAATTAGTCCTGATTGGATATTTAAAGATAAGTATTATTTGAAAGAAAGTAAATATGCTTTTGATACTCAAGATGAAGATTTCAGGCAGCACCTTAGAAAGATTTCTCCATTGGAGTTCAGCAGCAGGAATTACTTTGTAACCGAAAATACATTGACAAGAGTATAGTGGTTTGAAATGCGTAATAATAAACTTTTAAGCAAAGAGGACATTCTTAAATATTTTGAGGAAATAAACATACACTTAAAAGCTGCAGGCAAACAAGGTGAGATAATCATGTGCGGTGGCGCTTCTTTAGCATGCATATATAATGCAAGAAATTCAACTTATGATATTGATGCTTTATTCGAACCGGCGGAAGATATTAGAAAAATCATTAGCAGGATAGCTTCTGAGCATGATTTGAACGATGATTGGCTCAATGATGGTGTAAAAGGTTTTTTGAATAAAACAATGACTTTTTCTATATACAAAGAATACTCAAATCTGAAAGTTTATTCTATAGATGCTGAGTGTTTGTTGGCTTTAAAAGTAACCTCAGCCAGAACTAATTCAAAAGATATGGAAGACAGCATTTGGCTAATGAAACATTTAGACATAAAATCGTTTGAATCGGTCACTGATATTGTTGAAAAGTATATACCCGAAGCAAAAAGGACAGCGACAAGCTACTTCTTCGCAAAAGAAGCTTTTGGTAGATATTATGACCAAAAATTCAGCACACTGAATAAAATTGTCGATGATATTTCTGTTCATAAAAAATATCCAAATCACGATAAAGATGAAATCGAAAGATAACATTATTTAGCTTTTTATATTTAAGGAAATTTCGCTTTATCCTACTAATAAAAACACATCTTAATTGGACTTCGCACTGAATACGAGGTATACTTAGCACAGGCTGAACTACTTCGTAATCTGCGCTGTTTTCATTAGAAAGGAACAATATGCAGAAGAATTACAAAGTAGGATTATATTTAAGGCTTTCACGTGACGATAACAATTCGGACAGTGAAAGCATGAGTATTTCTAATCAAAGGAGTATGCTCACGGACTATGTTAAAGAAAGGGGCTGGGAAGTAGAAGAGATTTATATCGACGACGGCATTTCAGGCGTTACCTTTGACCGTCCTGCGTTTAACCGTTTGATAAAGGATATCGAAAACGAACGTATCAATATGGTAGTTACCAAAGACTTGTCAAGACTTGGTCGTAACTATCTGAAAGTTGGAGAATACACCGATTATTTCTTTCCAAAGCATAGGGTAAGATACATTGCAGTTAATGATAACTACGATAACGATAAGGAAGATGATTTCGTAGCATTTCGCAATATATTCAATGAACATTATGCGAAGGATACCTCCAAAAAGATTAAATCAGTTAAGAAGTCTCAGATGAAACAGGGATTGTTTATAGGCAGTCAAACGGCAATGGGATACAAGCGTGACCCAAATGACAAGCATAAGCTGATTATTGACGAAGAAGCAGTTGAAGTTATCAAGCGTATGTTTCACAGATATTCTATTGGTGACAGTGCACGGCATATTGCGGACACGTTTAACAATGAAGGCGTTCCAACACCAAGAGAATACTTCTTCAATCGTATCGGGAAGCCGAATCCCTATACAGGCGATGCAGTTTCTTGGGGAAGCTCTACAATTATCAGGATGTTGGGCAATCAAGTGTATATTGGTCACATGTGCCAAGGCAAACGCCAGAAGAAATCATTCAAAATGAAGCGCAGAGATGTTATCCCCAAAGATGAATGGATTGTTGTTGAAAACACACATGAGCCGATAATCGATGAGATTACTTGGAACCGTGTGCAGACTATTCTCAAAAGCAACAAAAGGAGTGCTAAGCCAAGATTGAGGGATGACAAGACAGTTGCTCTGTTCTCCGGCAAAGTGCGCTGTGCGGACTGTCAGGCAGTGATGACGTATACTTATTCCAAGAATACTGTGTATAAGCCGTATTATAAGTATCGGTGCAGTACATACAGCAATCAGGGCAAAACGGCGTGCAGCTATCATGCGATATTAGATGATGAGCTGAAAGCCATCGTACTCGCTGAGATTCAGAAGTTTTCAAAGATTGCTTCATGCTATGAAGATGAACTGCTGAAAAAGCTGATTGAGATTAACAGTAACATTAGATTAAAGAATAACAGTTTTCTTGAAAAGCGGATACGCAGGACAAACCGGGAGCTTCAGGGAATTACGCCGAAGATTGATGTATTGATTGACCAGATGGCAAACGGTAATATTTCAGAGCAGATGTTTAAGAAGCTAATGAATCAGTATGAGCAGAAGCAGAATGATTTGTCTGAAAAGCTGGCGGAGCAGAAAGCTGAACTGTCTCGTATCAAGGACGACATAGGAAATATACAGCACTTAGTTGACTGCTTCAAAGAACGAGTGTACATTGAAGACCTTGACCGAGAAACGATTGTAGAGCTAATTGACTACATCGAAGTGTTCAAGAAAGAAAAGGTAGGAACCGAATATTTTCAGAGAGTTGATATCCACTTTAACTTTGTTGGACAAATATCAGCTGAACAGTTTCAAGCGCTGAAGGATTATATCCAACAGCAAGAACAAGAAAAACAAACCCAAATGACACAGGTCATATGACCAAATATCAAAGTAAAAGAAAAACGACACATTGAGTGCCGTCTGTCTATGGCGGAGCGAAGGGATTAATACCCGAATTTTTTGACCGGGACTAAAAAGAATAATTACTTCAAAAAACGGGATTTTTAAGTGCCAAATTAAGAAATCCGTGTAAAAAAGGAGTAATTATAATGATAAACACTCAAATCATCGATAATGATGATAACATTCTATCCAATTTATCAATTTCAAAACTAAAGTCATTCCCAAAACATCCATTTAAAATGTATGACAATGAAAAGATGCTTGGATTAGCAGACAGCATTAAGGAGCAAGGTGTTGTAGTTCCAATACTCGTCAGACCAATTAAAGACAACAAGTATGAGTATGAAATCATTGCCGGTCATAATAGAGTCCATGCATCAAAACTTGCAGGCGTTGATAAAATACCTTGTAATATCCGAGAGATGGATGATGAAACTGCTACCATCTTAATGATTGATACAAACCTTCAGCAGCGAGAAACAATACTACCATCCGAAAAAGCATGGGCATATAAGTATAAACTTGAAGCTATTAAGTCACAAGGCAAACGTAATGATTTAACTTCGCCGCAATTTGCGGCGAAGTTTAGAAGCGATGACCTAATAGCAAGAACTTCAAATGAAAGCGGCGATACTATACAAAGATATATTCGTCTCACAAATCTTATTCCTAAACTGCTTGACAAAGTAGATGAACGCAAACTTGCATTCATTCCAGCTGTAGAATTGTCTTATCTAACAAAAGAACAACAAGGCTGGCTTTGCGATATTCTCTCTCGAGAAGAAAAGTTCGGAGTTCCAGTGAAACAATCAACGATATTGAAAAGTATAAGTCAAAGCGGTAGTCTTACTTATGAGAAAATTGATAAAATCATTGTGCAGAAAAATCAAGAACCACCAAAAGCAATAAAAGTTCCGTATAAAGCGATAAGAGATTTTTTCCCTCCTGATACAACACCAAAGGAATTTGAGGAGACAATCCAAGAAGCTTTAACTGAATACTTCCAAAAGCATACGCAAAAAGAAATAAACAAAGCATCAACTATTGAACTGTAGGTACTAGTTTATGAGCCATATATATATTCTGCGTATTGATTATTGAAATCTAATTTGGATTTACTCAGAAGTAATTATATAACATTTATCACTTAGTTTGTGTTAAAATAGTTCAGAGGTATTTGAATGAAAAAAATAGTAACTCTTTTATTGGCGATAGCTTTAGTTATATCCGCACGTTGTGTCAACCAAACATCGGCTATACTTAATGAAACGGATAGTCTTACATGGTGGTGTGAGAACAAATACTCACATGTAAACAACACAGGTGATTCTGAGGTTTATACTGAGCTAAAGAGTAAAACCGGTGTAGAGGTTATTTTTATTCATCCGCCAAAAGGCGAGCACAGGGAGCGTTTTTTGGCTCTGCTAAATGAGCAAGCACTCCCTGATATTATAACGCATGATTTTGTTAATGACTATGCAGGTGGTGTCGAAAAAGCGCTGAATGACGGGGTAATAATTCCACTTAATGATATAATAGAGCAGCACTGCCCAAATCTAAAGCAATATCTAATCGAAAATCCAGAAGTCAAAAAACTTATAAGCACTAAAGATGAACGCATTTTCTGTTTTCCTTCAATTCAACAGGAAAGAGAAATCAGAACATACATAGGCCCGTTTATCAGGAAAGACTATTTAGATAAACTCGGATTAAGCCTGCCAACAACTGTAGATGACTGGTATGAGGTATTGACAGCTTTTAAAACAGAATTAAAAATAACGCCCCTTTCATTCTACGGCGGGAAAATTATTGATACGAATTTTCTTATCGGTGCATATGGCATCAGCTGGGATTTCTATCAGGAACACGGGCAGGTTAAGTTCGGCCCTATGGAAGATAAATTTGCTGATTTTATGCTTGAGTTCAAGAAGTGGTATAACGAGGGACTGATATCATCGGGGATTTTTACTGACTCACAAAAAACATATGTGGCAAAATCTAAAAGAGGCGAAGTCGGTATATATATAGATTATATTTCATCAATAGCAGCTTATCAGAGCAACATCACAGGAGCAGAACTTGAACCGCTTACTTATCCGGTGCTAGAAGAAGGAGATACTGCATTCTCCGGACATATAGCTCCGGTTTTTGTGCCTTACTCAAGCTGCTATATATCTAGTGACAACAAGGATATTGAAGCAACGGCCAAGCTGCTTGACTATGCTTATTCAGAAGAGGGCGGGCTGCTTTTCAACTTTGGCATTCTTGGTGAGAGTTATGAAATAATTGACGGCGAGCCTTATTATACTGAAAGTATAATAAATGATGAAGATGGGTTTTCAAGTTCGGTTAAAAGATACTTGGCATCGGGTACGTATATCAGAGACGAAAGGCAGTTCGAACAAATGCTTATACTGGATTGCCAAAAGGAAGCGGTAGTTGTTTGGTCGGACACTCAAGCAGACAAGCATCAGATTCCATCAATAGTCTTAACTCAGGAGCAGGCTGAAATAGTATCGTCTTTTAACAGCGTATATAAGGATACACTTCTTGGCTGGCTTAAAGATTATTGTCTATCTGATAGCGCCACTACAGTGCAGGCACTCAGAGAGAAACTGCAGGAGCTGGGTATTGATGAGGTTATGGGGATCTATCAAGAGGTTGTAGATGAAACCTAAATCAACAAGCAATAAATTGTTTAGAAAATGGCTGCTTATACAGTTTTGTTTTCTTGCGTTCATGACAGCAGTTACAGCAGGGGTTTATTTTTATACGAATCATCACATAAAAAAGCAGCTTGATGAGCTGTATCTTAGTAATTTAAAGAGAACTGAAGCGGAAGTGAATTCCGTTTTTGATTATGCAGCTGCAACTGTAAACGAATATATTATTCAACCAAGAGTTAGGACGCTTGCAGGCTTGGGTTTAAGCGATAGTGAAAGAGACGTTGCAAGACTGATTGATGATATAAAACAGACAAACTCAACGGCAAAGGGTATATCAGAAATAATAATCTACTTTAAGAATCAAGATGTATTTATCAGCTCAGCTGGAGTAATGGATAGAAATATATTTAGTGATGTATATTCGTCAACTTCGGGGGATGAAAGAATTTCGATAGTTGAAGCAATATCGGATGAATCATTGGTTGACAGAATACTTCCTGTTAGTAATGGGAGAATCGGTACGAATACAGTTATTTATACGGAAGAGGCGGTTAATAATCTTTTTGTAAGTGCAGTCATAGACGCTGTACAGATAGAAGATGTTTTACACGCAAATCTTCAGAGTCAGAATAACGCTTTCTGTGTGTTTTCTGGAAGCGAACTTTTATATACTTCCAGCAGTAGTATTCCAAATGAATTATATGAAACTGCTGGGTTAGAAGAGATTGATCAATTCCAAATAATAAAGACTGGAAACATGGAATATGTCTATATGTATTCCGAAGAGAATAATATTAAGTACGTTTCTTTGATAGATGAAGAGAATTACTTTGCAGGGCAGTTTCGTATTCAAAGAATAGCAATTATTATACTGATTGCCTCGATATTATTGGGCGCAGGGATCTCATACTATATAACAAGATACAAATATAAACCTGTAGAAATGGTTATCAATGTTTCAAAAGAAATTACGCCGAGCTATATATTTGCCAGCGATGAGAATGAGCTAGAGCAAATCAAGGGAGCTATAGAATTTATATATAAACAGAAACAGCAGACAAAGGCCGTTCTTGAAGAACACAATATACACATAAAGAATAATGTCATGAAAATGCTACTCGATGGAGATATTCGTTATGAAGACATAACCGAGCATGTAAAATCGTTAATTGACATCGATCAAGGCGGAGTTTATTGTGTTGCAGTAATAGATGATGAAAAATATTTTAAGACATATCGGGAACGAGCAAACACGTTTGTATCAAAATCAAAACATGTAGTTACCAAAGGTGGTCGAGTTATTATGATATTTGAGTCAAAAGCTGAAGACATTGTTGATATGATAAAAAAGCAAATATCTGAGGATAGCATGAGCGGTACGATTGCGGTTGGAATGGAAGGTATGGGTCAGGATGGTATTAAAACGAGTTATGATCATGCGCTTATAGGTTTAAGTAGAAAAATACTTCCCAACACGCCGAAAGTTATACCGCCGCTCAGCAGCAGGGAAGCGGGAGCTATTACAATATCAACTGAAGATGAAATTCGACTTGGCGGTTTCATACAATCAGGAGATAAGGGAAAGGCATTGTCTGTGCTCGAGGAACTCACTAGGGACCATGGCATAAACAACCTGAATTATTTTTCGTATAAAACTTATCTATATAATATATCAAATGTAATAATAAGAAGTGCTGAAAATGTATTGAGTGCAGATGCAACAAGAAACCTTCTAGAAGATTTCAATTTGGTGTTTAAGCAGGAAGACTATCAAAGCATATCTAAAGGCCTAATAGATTTAACTCAATATGTTGCAAATCAATATATAGAAAAAAAGAACAGTTCAAACAAGAATCTTAACGCAAGTCTTGTTGAATATATAGAAAACAAGATATCAGATTCTCAACTTTCATCAGAAATGATTGCTGAGGCAATGAATCTTAATTCAGCTTATCTGAGACGATTCTTTAAAGAACAAAATGGAATTACACTGTGGGATTTTATTAACATGAAAAGAATTGAGACAGCAAAAAATAAGCTCATTACAACTAATTTAAGCATAAAAAATATATCTTCAACCTGTGGATACGTTAGCATTTCGACTTTTATAAGGACGTTCAAGAAATTCTCGGGCATGACGCCAGGACACTACAGGAACTTATATAGATAGTATTATCTATATAAATTGTGCCAAACTGAATACATAATAACGAAGTGAATATTCCATATTCACTTCGTTTTGTATACCATGGATACAGGGGGTGGGTTGATGAAAAAAATAATTATAACGTTATCTATATTATTGTTTATTTTAGCAATATCAGCATGCGGCGATAATAATAATGTACAAGTGACAGAGGATGAGAATTTGGAGAATGTACAAGAAATGGATACAACTGTTGTAGAAGTAACTGAACCGACAGCAGAACCTCAAGATAACCAGACTCCAAAAGAGTCGGAGTCAAAGGCTGATTTAGAGGAGGAGCAGGCAGAGACTGACAGACAAAAGTTGCTTGAATACCTTCAAATACTCGGGTTGGATGAAAACACGCAGTATACTCTGCTGGACAAGTTCCCGATTGAAGACAGCGAAGAGGTGAGTATTCTTACAGATATAATCGATATAGACGATGAGGCGTTTAATGAGATTATAGATACAATGAAATCAAACGGTTGTTATCTTGTCTCAGACATAATGATAGATGAGGAAAAACAAACAACCTCTATGCAGTTCAGAAATGCTGATGACTCATTGTATATCGAATTGGTATACAGTGCTGATTCAGATTATATTACTATTATTTTTTCACCAATTAATTAAGATGAAAAGGAGAATGTATTATGTTGGAATTCTTTAAAAACGGCGGAGTGTTTTTGTTCGACGAGGAAGATGTTGCAAGTGAAAGGTCTTTTTACCGGCTTGAAGATTTGATGGGAGAAGAAGAAGGAGCAGATATTACAGAAGCGTATATAGACGAAGATGGTGAGATCTGTGTTTTTTATGACAGTTCTGTGCTAAGTGAAGATCAGGCTGTTGAGAAATATAAAAAAGGCGATTATTCAAAACAAATTTAAGGGAGGTTACTGAAATGAAAAAGACGCTAATCGTATTAATCGTTGTTCTTTTGATATTCAGCTTTGTTGGCTGCAAATCTCAGGAACAAAAAATGATGGAACAAGCAATGCAGGAATTTGAGGATATGACTGGTCAGGAGCAATATGCAGATTCCGATGAAATGCAAGATTGGGAAGACGATATGGAGCCGAACAACGATGGATTTGATGAAGACTACCAGAACGAGCAAGCAGGTGTCGATGATGGTGATGGTAATGGTGAAGAGATAACGGTTGACAATGGTGAATCGCAAGTTACTGTAAACGGTGGAGAATGGCCGGAAGATGCACCGGAGAACGTGCCGCAGCTTGGAGCCGGAACAATATCTGGAACGGCAGTAACACCTATTGGTGCTGTTGTGACATATACCGGAGTAGACCGTGAAGTCGCTGATAAGTATGCAGAGAACCTTGAAAAAAACGGCTGGCAGAAAATATCTGAGTCTATCGATAGCGATTGGATGAATATTTTCTTCCAAAAAGATACGTTATGGTTAGATATTGAATGGGAGCTTGGGGATTGCCATTTAACTTGGAGTGAAGGATAAGCAATATAAGAACAAGTTAACATGTTGCAAAAAAACAAAGCCTTGCTCGATGCTGTATTGAGCAGGGCTTTTAAGTATTTCAATACCGATCAAACCGTTTCAAGTGGGGTAAGGTAAGTCAAAACAATATTTTATAAAGGATCGATAATGAATCAATACGCCGAAGAGCTGAAATATAAGATGGCTGAAATGTACTCTACCGGATTTAAGGTGAAATGCCTATGTACAGATTTTGATATCCCGAGAAGCACAATGTATTATTGGTTAAATAAATTTAAAGTGATAAAGAAAACCGATGATTCATTCATAACGGTTAATGATGTATATAAGCTCAAGAAAAAGCTAAAGAAGGCCGAGATAGAGAATCAAATCCTAAAAGAGTGTAGATGTACATCTGCATCCTCCAGAAAAGAAAAACTTGAAGCGATTGCAAAACTTGACGGTAAATACACTGTCCATGCTTTATGTAGAGCTTTAAATATATTGCGCTCCACATATTATCATTACAAGTTCAGAAGACCTGAGCAGACTTTGATAGAAAAAGAAGATGAAATGTATAAACCAATAATAAAGGATATTTTTAATTCAACAAAAGGTCGTATTGGCTCTAAAAAGATATTAGCAATCATGACAAACGAAGGATACAGAACGACGTCGAAGCGTATAACCCGCCTAATGAAGGAAATGGGTCTTGAATGTATTTCCCGAAAGAAGAATAAGCACTACAATCACTCGCCGGCAAGAAGATTTCGCAAGAATAAGCTTAGGAGAGAGTTTACAACAGATAGACCAAACAAGGTATGGGTCAGCGACATAACTGGCGTCAATCTGAACTATGAACCTCATTATGTTTGCACCGTGATTGATCTATATTCACGCAAAATACTCGCATATAATATTGCAGATAATCAGAGAGCAAGCTTGGTCATGAAAACATTTCTGGACGCATATGAATCAAGAAATCCGAAAGAAGAGTTAATGTTCCATAGTGATCAAGGACTTCAATACACATCATACGATTTCAGAAAAAAGCTAAGAGATTTAGGGGTTAAGCAATCTTTTTCTGAACCGGGCTGTCCGCATGACAATGCTGTGGCTGAATCATTCTTCAGGTCATTTAAATCTGAAGAGGTATATCAGCATTATTATAGGACATTTGAAGAGATGAAAGCACACATTGATGAGTATATGCACTTTTTTAATGTAGAGCGGCCTCACCAAAGTTTTAATAACTTAACGCCTGTCAGGGTTGAGGAACTGTTTCATCAAAAATAACAACTAAGTCGATTTGAAAATCAGCCACATGAACGTGTGGCTTGTTTGCTGTATCGCTATTAATCCATAAATTGCAGTATAGCAGTTTGCGCATTTATAAAACCTATTTTGGGAAGGACGGTTCGAGTTTTTATATGATTTTGCAGTTTTACTGTAAAATAAAGAATAACCATTTCGGACTGTCCAATAAAATTGGTACAAAATAGTTATTCCATATCAACTTCAAAAAACGGGATTTTTAAGTGCCAAATTAAGAAATCCGTGTAAAAAAGGAGTAATTATCATGAAAAACACTCAAGTCATCGGTAATGATGATAACATTCTATCCCATTTATCAATTTCAAAACTAAAACCATTTCCAAAACATCCATTCAAAATGTATGACAATGAGAAGATGCTAGGGCTAGCAGACAGTATTAAGGAGCAAGGCGTCGTAGTTCCAATACTGGTTAGACCAATTATAGACAATAGGTATGAGTATGAAATCATTGCTGGTCATAACAGAGTCCAGGCATCAAAACTTGCAGGTATTGATAAAATACCATGTAATGTTCGAGAGATGGATGATGAAACCGCAACCATCTTAATGATTGATACTAATCTACAGCAGCGGGAAACCATATTGCCTTCCGAAAAAGCTTGGGCATATCGATATAAGTTGGAGGCATTAAAATCACAAGGACAAAGGAAGGATTTAACTTGTGCCCAACTTGGGCACAAGTCTATTGGTAAAAAGTCAGTTGAAATAGTTGCAGAAAATTCAAGCGATAGTCGCAATCAGATAAAACGATATATACGACTAACAAATCTTTTACCCGAACTTCTCGATAAAGTAGATGAAAGAAAGTTGGCATTCATACCAGCAGTAGAACTGTCATATCTTACAAAGGAACAGCAAGAATGGTTATACGATATTCTCTCTCGTGAAGAGAAATACGGCGTCCCTGTAAAGCAAGCAACTAAGCTTAAAGGCATTAGTCAAAGCGGTAATCTTACATATGAGAAAATTGATAAAATAATTGTACAGAAAAACCATGAGCCGCCAAAAGCTATAAAAGTTCCATATAAAGCAATAAGAGACTTCTTTCCTCCTGATACAACACCAAAGGAATTTGAGGAGACAATCCAAGAAGCTTTAACTGAATACTTTAAGACTCACACCCAAAAACAAACGCAGAAACCACAAGCTATGGAACGATAGAGACAGATATAAGAACGTCAATTAAGGCGCTATTAAATATACAAAAAAATGAAACGAGGTGCGATTAATGATAATTGGAATCGATCATGGATATGGAATGATGAAAACAGCTAATACTGTGTTTACTACAGGATTAACGGAGTACGAAAAAGAACCGTACACTATGCAGAATGTAGTGAAGTTTAACGGCAGATACTACGTTTGCGGAAGTGGGAGACAAACGCTGATACGAGATAAGACTTCGGATGACAGCTATTATATTCTGACACTGGCGGCAATCGCAAAAGAGATGCTTCACAGAAATGCCGGAACAAAAGCAAACGTGATACTAGCAGCAGGACTTCCTTTAACCAGCTTTGGCAGGGATAAAGATAAGTTTATCAAATACTTAAAACGGACTACATTTCAACCGGTCAGATTTGAGTTTGAAGGTCAGGAATATAAAATCACGATTGATGACGTAAGAGTATATCCGCAAGGATATTCAGCTATTGCGGATTATATAGACAGGCTGAAAAAAGAACCATCTGTTATTATCTGCGATATAGGAAGCTGGACAGTCGATGTGATGCGGATAGACAACGGTGTTCCAAACGCTGATACATGCAGAAGCCTTGAGCTCGGCATTATACGAATGATTGATAAAACTCTTGAAGAAGTGCGCCGAAGTACAGGCCTTTCCATTACCGCTGCCCAAGTAGAACAAATACTAAAGAACCAATCATGCAGTTTAGATGAAAAAGCTAAGAACATAATTATTGCCCAAGGCAAAGATTACGTAAACAGAATATTCCGAACGCTTATAGAAAGCGGTTTCGATGTAGCTGCTGTTCCAATTGTATTTGTTGGAGGTGGAGCATTGTTTATAAAACAGAATATCGGCAACAACAGGGTCTGTGCTATGAGCATTGTTGAGGATATTAAGGCGAATGCTATCGGTTACGAAAGGATTACCCGTGCTCTAGGAGCAAGCCAATGAACGGAAAGCGACTGAGTATCCGATTGAATCTAGATAAACTGAACCACAAAAAAGCATTTGAAATATTGTCTGCCCTACCCTCTGGTAGAAAGAGCGAGTATGCAGTAAATGCAATCATCAGAGCCTATGATACAGACGAAGTTCTTGAGCTGGTGAGAAAAGTTTTACATGAAGATACTGCAAAAGATATACAATCAGTTTCAAGCAACAAGGATGGTATAGATAATGTTGTAGTTGATTACTTGAAAACTTTATAAGCTCATATATGACTTTTGATGTCTAAGGTAATACGCTTGAATAAAACACAAAGGAAGGAGAATGCCATGTCAGTAAAAGATGTGATTAAAATGAACGCTATAACCATATTGGATATTTCGGGCATTGATGATGAAGATTACTTTGGTGAAGAATGGGCTTTGTTACACCTGGACAACGAGGGAAACATAAAAGGTTTGCATTACAGAGCGGCAGACGATGACGAGCTTGATTACCACGCATACATTCCGCAGATTGAAATCGAGGATAAAGATATTATTTATCACGGATATGTGGACGAGTATTACTTTTATGCGAACGAGGTCAAGTTTCAGGGAGAGAGGTATGAGCAATGAAAAAGATTATATTATCTCTGCTTAGCATAGTAATATTTGTTTTTTCAGCTTGCCAATCTGATATTCCAGCTATTGAATCAAACCAATCTGTGCAGGAAGCGATACAGGAAACAGAGATGCCTAAGCAATTGGAACAGTCACCGACTTTTTCGCCGGAACCAACTTCAACATCAGAGCCTAGCCCGACTATAATACTGATAGAAACTACTGAACCAATGGAAACGCCAATGCCACTGATAGCAGACGAACCAACACAAAAGCCAACGGAGAAACCCACAGCTGCACCTACAGCAAAGCCTATAAATCAGCCGACTCCTGGGCCGACGGTTATGCCTACACCAACACCAACGGTTCAACCAACAGAAGAACCGGAGATGGAGATAACAGCGGTAAGTTCATCGTACATCAATGCTGCAATGGCAGAGATTAATAGACTAAGAGAAGAAAACGGTATTGAACCAGCTGTATATAGCAGCTCAATGAGTTCAAGCTGCCAGAGCCATGCTGTAAGCATGGCAGAAAGCGGAACAGCTTTTCATGCCAGCGGCGGATATGTGTTTGAAGCTGTAGGTAGAGCAAGCAGATACATGTCAGGGACTACAATGGGCGGAGCGGCAGCTAATCATGTTGTTCAATTGCAATCAGAGGAAGTGACTAAAATCGGAATTGGGGCAGTTTACTATGGAGATTACGTTTTCTATGTAGTTAGAGGCAGCTGATAGAAATTAAATAACAATAACTATCCAAGCCATCTGAGAAATTAACTCAGGTGGCTTTTTATATACCTTAAAGAGAAAGAGAGGAGAAAACTTTTATGCTGAGAAAAATAATGTCATCAATAATGATTATGATATTAATTTTAATGTCTTTCACAACCGCATATGCTACGCCGCCATCTCACCCTCATATTGGAAGCGGATCAAATGCCGACGGAGGTTTTTATTTTGAATACTATGGCAGCAGCGGCACTTGGAAAGATTTAAATACACCGCCCCATTGGGTAGTTGAAACCGGTGAAGTTGCATACTGTGTAGATCACAAAGCGGATTCACCAAGCGGGGATGAAACATACAGCGCATTTGACCCGCAAGCGTTGTATTCGTCAACTACATATTACGGTCTGCTTGCGATTTTAAAGGCAGGATATCCATATAAAACTGGTGGATTGTCTTCAACCCAAGCAAGGTACGCAACTGCGAATGCGATTAGAGCATGGTTATCTGAAAGCGCAGGTATCGGATATAACTTTATGACCCTTTCCCGTGGCTTTGTAAGACCTAAGAGCGGTCAGCAGGCAACATATGATTTTATGGTATCACTTGTAGAGAAAGCAAGAAACAATGAACAGCCGGTGTTTTCGATTTCAACGAATCCAAGCAATGTTAAGCTGAGCTATCAGGGTGACAGGCTTACAGGACAGTTTAAAATTGTATTCAGTAACATTAACGGATATTACTCGATTGACAACAGTAAATTGCCAAGCGGAGTGACCATAAGCGGATATACCGGAAGTAATGGTGATGTGCTTACCATATCTGTTCCGACTTCATACGCCGGACAAAAAATTACTCTTAGCAATATATTTGAAGCGCATGATACCAGGGCAACATCTAATATGTATTGGTTTGAGACAAACGGAGATGAACAGCCAGTGCTTGTTCCGGTGACTGATACAACAAAACCGGTGGTGAGCGGAAGCATGACATTCAACTCAGATGCGCTTGGATATATAGAAATCATAAAAACAAATGCTTATCCTGGAATGGGCGACTATTCATTGTCTGGTGCTGTATTTGAAGTAAAAGACGATACAGGGAATACCGTTGCTGAAATAACTACCGACAACAACGGATATGCCAAAACCGGATATCTGCCGTTAGGTGAATACACTGTAAAAGAAACTATAGCGCCGTATGGATATACTTTAAACGATGAAGTTTTCACAGCAACACTGAGCGATGCCGATCCGGCGGTAAGTGTCGTATATGATGATGTTGAAGTCAGTGAAATACCTCAGACAGGTACTATCACGATTACGAAAAGAGACAGTGAAACAGGCGATATCCCGCAGGGAGATGCTTCATTGAACGGCGCTATTTTTGAAATATATGATTCCGACGGCAATCTAACAGCGCAGCTTGATTGCGGTGATACGTGCGAAGCGACAAGCCAACCGCTTGCGCTTGGAACATATACTATTAAAGAGGTACAAGCTCCAGTAGGATACTTGCTCAATGATACAGCTTATACAGTTGAAATTGAGTATTCAAATCAAAATGTTGATGTAAATCATTTGAGTTATATCATATCGAACGATGTGATCAAAGGACAGATAGAGATAACCAAGCTTGCAGATGTTGCTTTGGTACAGTGGGATACGGATAATCCTAAACCGCCGCTTGAAAATGTGGAGTTTGAAATAAGGCTGAAATCAACATGCGAGCTGGTTGATACGTTGGTTACAGATTCCGATGGTAAAGCTCAAAGTATTATGCTTCCTTATGGTACATACACAGTAACTGAAACCAAAACGACTTTGGGGTTTATAGGATGCGATCCGTTTGAAGTAACGATTGATGAAAACGGCAAGGTGTACAGCTATATCGTTGATAATGAAGTGTACAAGTCCAAGGTGAAGATAATAAAGGTTGACAGCGAAACCGGTGAGACTGTACCTATTGCAGGAGCAGAATTCCAGATAAGGGATTCAAACGGTGATTTGGTTGTTCAAACAGTTACGTACCCGGGGGAAATGCAGATTGATACATTCGTTACTGATGAAACCGGAACGCTTACTCTCCCTGAACCATTAATCTATGGGGACTATACGCTGCACGAAGTTAAAGCGCCATATGGATACTGGTTAAATGAAACACCATTGGCTTTCTCAATAGACGAGAGCGGTGAAGAAATAGTCACGATAGAGTTTTCGGATGAGCTTATACAGAAGCGTATCAGAATCATAAAAACAAACTCCAGAGATAATGAACGCAGACTTGCCGGTGCAGTATTTGAAGTGTATAAAGGCGACACTCTGGTGGATACAATAACGACTAATGAAAATGGGTATGCAGAAACAAAACTGCTGACTGTTGGTAAGTACACAGTTGTAGAAGTTAAAGCACCGGTTGGTTTTGTCTTAGAAGATGTCTCATTTGAAGTCACTATAGATGATGACGATACGATGGTTTATACCTGCGAATGCGAAAATAATCCTACCGTAGTCATTATAACCAAGACGGATAATTCAGACGGAACGTGGCTGTCGGATGCGCATATTGATATCTACGATGAGAACGAAGAACTCGTTTGTGAAGGGGATACTGACGAAAATGGAGAGCTGATAATCTATGAGTTGCCAGTAGGTAGATATACGTATATTGAAACAGCAGCTCCTGTCGGCTATGTAATTAATGAAACAGTATTTGAATTTGAGATTCTTGAAAACGGCGAGATTATAGGATCAACGAATATTGAGGATACTCCGACTGAAGTTACATTATCCAAGATTGATCTGGTAGACGAAAGACCGGTAGCAAATGCAATGATCGAGATTTTAAATGCAGACAGGGAAACCGTATTTGCGGGCAAAACGGATGAAAACGGCGAGGTCACAGTAACGCACTTGCCCGTTGGTACATATACGTTCAGAGAAACGAAAGCTCCGAATGGATACATCTTATCTATAGAAGAAATTGAGTTTTCAGTTGACGATTATGGAGAGATTACAGGTGAAACTGTGATGACCAACAGCCCAACTACACTTGAGATTAATAAGGTTATTTATAAAACCAATGAACCGCTGACCGGAGCAGGATTTCTCGTTAAAAACTTTTTGGGGCTCAACACTTTGTATTTCACCAAGAACGAAGACGGCAGTTATCGCCTTGATAAAGACGGAGATGTGACCGAGATTATGGTTGATGAAAACGGTAAGGCTTTAATATACGGATTGCCGCTAGGAAACTACTGGCTTGAAGAAACTACAGTACCGGAGGGATATTACCCTGCAGCACCGGTAAAAGTTACGATTGGTGATATGAATAATATCCAAGTGCCTTATAAAGTAGTTATACCGAATTCGGTTTTTGTAAAGCTTGGGCTTGATAGAGATAAATACAATGTGCCCATTGCTATTGGTGCAACAGTATTAGTTATCGGTGGTGTTATATTTATGGTACTCAGACGGAGGAGAAAAGCCAACTATATAAAAGTCAAGTAGAAATTGGCGAATAAATAGTTGCACGACAAAAAGAGGTGAAAACCTCGGAAGAACCTTGAAAAATTAATATGGTTAAAGATTAATTTTGAGGAACGAAGGTGTTGTTGTATTTAAGAATCGAAAAGACGACTCGGACTAGTTTCTTTGAAACATGACCAAGGGCGACAAGATGATGCTTTCCCTCCTTGCGTTTTCTGGCGTAATAATCGGCAAAAGTGCTGTCATTATGAATAATAAGTGATGCAGAAGTATGAAAAGCCCATCTCAAATATGATGATCCACGCTTGGATATATTAAGCTTGTTTGCGTCATAGTTCCCTGACTGGTAGACGCCGGGATCAAGACCGGCGAATGCAAGCAGCTTGTCCGGAGATTTGAAGCGTAAAAAGTCGCCGATTTCCCCGATGATGATGGCGCCTGTCACATAGCTGATACCTGGGACAGATAAAATGACAGAGCAATGTACATCCATGATTTTGCGGATTTCAGCTTCGTAAGTTTTGATGTGCTTGCGCAAAGTACGAATCATTTCTACACAGAGCTTAATCTGGATGGCGTAGAGTTCGTCTTTGTCACCGATTGTGGTCTTGGACAGCTTCTTGATTAAAGTAGCAGTATGCAGCCCATGGCGGCCATTCGAGTGTTTTCTAATTGTGTTTGTCAGACCGTCGATTCTTGCCTTAGCGATATTCGCCGGAATGCCGTATTTCTGTAGTATCTCAAGCGAAACATTGATATGAAGCTTTGAAAATACTGACAAATACTCGGGAAACACCGTTGTAATTAGAACATGCAGCTCCTGCTTATGCTTGGTCAATTGCTTAACCAGAGAAATCCTGCGCCTTGATAATGATTTTAGAGAACGGCTGTGGTATGATGCAAGGGTATAGGGTTTGAACTCTTGGTTTCGCATGAGAAACATACAAATGGACTTGGCATCAATTGTATCGGTTTTTGTTTTACGAACAGACGATGCCTTACGCTCCATATTGGTGAGCAGTGGGTTTATCAGCATGGTGTCGAAGCCATTACCGACAAGGTAGTGCAGGATATTATGGCTGTAATGCCCAGTGGATTCAAGCCCTATACGCACATTATCGTCACCTAGCTTATTAATTAAATCACAAATGAGCGTTTTCAATTCTTCGAATCCTTTGCTGTCATTGTTAATAGTAAGATACTGTTCCGATTGCAAGTTTGCGTTGCTGACGATGTAACAGTCGTGTTTTTTACTTGCTGCATCAATGCCTACATAAATCATATTCATACCCCTAAAGTGAATTTGATAAATTGTAGCGAACGCCAGCAAATAATAATCACATGTAACCTAGTTCTTTATAACCTGTCATGATCAATCGATCTGCAGTAACCAACTCATAACCATATTAATTATTATTGTAGCTATATCCTTTTCGAACCAGTCTTTAAAAAGCTGTAGGAGAAAAATAATAGTCTACAATTTATCAAGCAGATTATACTACATCAGGCTTATAGGTTAGCCTATGAATATAACCTAAATACAATATACTAGGAGAAATAAATGAACAAGGAACTAACTGAACACGGCAGCGAGGTGGCCGGATTCGCTATGGACATAGCTCAGGAATTGGAGCTGTGTCCTTTTTATATTGCGCAGATTGGCTTTGCTGCAAAGTATCATGATATTGGAAAAGAGTACATACCCGAAGCAATCCTTAACAAGCCAGGGAAGCTTACAAATGAAGAACAAAAGGTTATACGGACGCATACGACTATAGGCTACTCTATTTTGAAGTCTGCCTCTACAGACTTGGGTGAGTTTACAGCAGAGGTTGCGCTTAATCACCACGAAAACTATGACGGTTCAGGATACCACGGAAAGAAGAATAAAGAGATTACAATTGCTTCCCGCATTATCCGGGTTGCCGATGTGTTTTCTGCATTGACTACTGACAGAGTGTACCGGCCTGCGTGGAAGATTGAAGATGTTATCAATTATATCGGTAAAAATTCTTGTAAACTGTTTGATCCGATTATAGTAACAGCTTTCTTTTCGGTCATTGAAGGGTGGGCAGATAACATGCGTGAAGAAGCAAATAAAATAAAGGAGGCATATGGATGGAATTAAAATCGATTTTGGCAATAGCGCTTTTGCTATTCATAATCGGAGGTTTGGTGTTCTTAAAAATCAGATCAAAGAGAAAACATTGATAGCGGTGTGAAGATATGGCGGCTTAGATTGTCTTAGTCGCCTTTTTCATACCCTAAAAGGAGAAATAATAATGAAAATTACATATTATACGAATGGCAAGATAGAGATTCTTGTTATAAAGGATGAGAACGGGAAAGTCATAAAAAAGGGATTATATACAATAGGGAACTGCCTTGTAGATATGCTGTACGGTGAATCAATCATTTGCGGTAATTCTGTATTGGATATCGAGAGAAAAGTGAAAGAGCAGATTTCAAAGCTGCTCGAAGAATGCAGCGACCATCTGCATTACAATATCCCTAAGATCATAGAGAAGGACTTCGCATTTATATTCGAACAGAAGTACATTTTTCAAAATGTGTTCATTGAGAATAAGCTTTGCAGGGTTTATATGATGAGCGACTTCTACTCTCTCATCTGTTTTCTGATTGCCCAAATCTATACTCGGAAGCTGATGTATAAGCGATGCGGTTACTGCAACGGGTTTTTCGCTACGAACTACATTAAGGCAAAATACTGCAAGAGAATTGCTACAAAGAACGGGAAAACATGCGGATATGCGAGTTCGCTTAAGAGAAAGCAAAGTGCGAAATAAAAAACAGTCTCATTTTTTGATAATTACTCTGCTTGATTTATGATAAGAATGTAAGAACGGATAAAGGAGATTAAATCATGGTATATATTTTGAGCAGAGTAATTATTTTTATAGTATTGATACTGAAATGGGCTTTGATTAAGACAAGATTAATCTTTCCTGCAATTTTTGCTACGATAATTCTCGGTTTCTTTGGTTACTGGTACAGTGCAAATGAAACTTTGGCTCGTGCACTTTTTGCTGTGATAGTTGCCGGAGTAGTGGTTAGCTGGATTGTGACTTTGGTTAACAAAGTGAAGTCCAACAGGCGCTGGCATAAGCGAGATTTATCTTATGCATATCGTATAGCTGGAGAACCATTGACAGCGGTTAAGCGAGCAAACGGATAGAGAATATTTAACTTAGGATTGAGCATTGGCCGGTAAGAATTTACTTATCGGCTTTTATATATTTGACTTAGTAAAATTGTTAAACTAAAAATAAGGTGGGGTAAAAACGTGAAAATATCAGCTATAATAAAAGTAGAGAGGATTCATATAGTTGTTTAAATTTGTTAAAATGAATCCTCTCTTGGGAAAGTGTCTGTATATTTATTAGCTTTTAGGTCTAGAATACTTTTTTATATTCATTGTAGTTTAATCTTCTTATTAAATAGAATGATAGCAAATAAGGTGTACTAAAATCTGTACAAACATATCTGATATATTAAAATATGAATATGCAATTATTGATAAATATTAACAATGGTATTATAATAAAACAACAAAGCAAAACAGGAGCTAATATGGCGATAAATGCGAGAGGAAGACTTTTAGCGGTTCTGGAAATACTTCGCAAATGTTCAAACGAGCAGCACCCCTTAACTTCAACTGAAATTATAACAAAGCTAAAGGCTATATACGGTATCTCTGCAGACAGACGATCGGTGTATGAAGACATAGAAGCTGTAATTGATGGCGGGTATGATATCTGCACTTATGCCGAAAACGGTAAAGGCTATTACCTAAGGGAAGCGGAGTTTGAGTTTTCCGAACTGCGTCTCTTGGTAGATGCAGTTTTGGCAGCAAGGTTTATATCAAAAAATCATTCAAAAGCACTGATAGAAAAGATTAAAAAACTAACAAACGACTATGACAACAGACGACTGGAAAAAGTCAATTTTATAAACAACAGAATTAAGTGCGACAACGTAAGCGTTTTCTTGACAATCGATGTTCTTTCAGAAGCAATAGAACAAGGCCGGCAGGTAGAGTTTAAGTATCTTGATTATAATATAAACAAAGACATGGTTTGCAGAGATGACAAAAACAGAAAAGTAAGTCCTTACGGAATAATATGGTCAAACGATTTTTATTATCTTATTGCCCGTTTTTCCTGGCTCGAAACCCTTACCCATTTCCGAATAGATAAAATAAAAGACATTTCCATTACAGAAGAGACTGCACTCTCAATAACAGAGCTCGAGCAGTATAAGAATGGTTTCGATATTGCCGATTATGCTAATAAACGTGTATATATGTTTTCCGGAAAAGAAGAGCGAATAACGCTTAGATGCCGCAATGGGATACTTCATGACATAATAGAACGATTTGGAGATGAAGTCACGATAAATGCCGATGAAGAAGGGTATTTTATAGCGCATATAAAAGGTGTTAAAGAAGGATTGTTGTATTTTGTACTGCAATTTGGAGTGAATATAGAGGTAATAAAACCAAAGGAGTTAAGGAGACAAGTAAAGGATACTTTTGAGAAAGTGAGAGATATGTATCGATAACTATGATTGAGATAGACTCTAAGTTAAAACAGATGTCAGGAACAAGAGAAAAGCAAATGGATCAGTTGTTTGATATTTGGAAGCAACATATTAAAGATAACCCTCTTGATTCGGGACGAAAAGACTATTTAATTCGGGATGGAATTATTTCTCCAAAAAAATACGATATTCAAAAAATGAAGGTTTTATTTGTTTTGAAAGAGACGAATGAAACTGGAGCGATTTGTAGGAATAAAAGTCTTTTGACAGAAGGAGGTTGGATATACAGATACCTAAATAATGAAATTGAGGACAAACTATTAACGAAAATAACAAAATTATATCAAATTATAAAAAGTCCTTTTGATATAGATTTGAAAGATAAAAATAAAAGAATATTAGAAAACGTAGCATTTATAAATATTAATAAGCGGGGGCATGGAGAGAAAAAAAGTAAAACGAACTTGAAAGATGTTATTAAATTTGATAGAGAATTATTATTCAAGCAGATAGAACTTATCAATCCAGATATCGTTATATTTGGTTGCAATCGATTAATGGGTTTTTTTCTTGATTCAAATAGAAAAAAGTTTGCTGTTATTAACTTTGCGAAAAGTAAAAATATAAAATTTCTTGAAACATGGCATTTTTCTCGGATAAGTTATAAAAGCTTTATATCAGATGTAAGGAAGTATCTTAGCTCTGAAGTGAAATAACTTTATAGATATTTTACGACTTAATGCTGTACAATATTAGGTACAGCTTTTTTGTTATACTCATATCTGCGGGAGCAATAGCGAATCTGTCAAATTCATGTAGATTTGATGGAGGGCTTGCGAGTCGTAAGCCTTGAATTATTAATCTTAAGCCATTCGCAGTGCGAATGAACGAACGGAGTTCGTTGCTGCTGCTTCGCAGCTATAGCATTTGAGTATTGCTTCCGCAAAATATTTCTATAATCGAGGATAGCTTTGAATTTTGATAAATGTACAGGTAACTTTTATTATTGGCCATGGGATGAAGTGCATGATATTACGGCTGATAAAGAAATACTGATAGAACAGTATATAAATATGATAAATAATGAATGTCTACCTTTGCTGGTTCCCCGGAACATAGCCGAATATATTACCTGTTCAAAAAATTATATAGAGTATAATAATTGTGTCTATCCAATAAAAGGTTATCCAACAATAGATATTGAGAATCTTAATAATATTCATACCCTAAAAGGAACAAATCAAGTATTGCATAATTTATACGACATGAGCAATAATCCTGATAAGTATTATAATATATTTTCAATAACTAAAAGAGACGGTTCACTTCGGACTATTTACGCACCTAAAAGAGATCTGAAGTTTATTCAAAGATGGATCGTTAAACATATACTCAGTAGTTATTCGGTTAGTGATAATGCCAAGGCTTACAAAAAAAGATACATCTATTATAGATAATGCAAAATACCATCTCGACAGGTCAGTTGTAGTAAAAACTGATATCAGTGATTTCTTCAATTCAATCAGATTATATGGAAAATTGAAGGAACGAATCGAATTGCCTTGGGGACAGGGTCCTTTCAGCGGATATGAAGTTATATATACAAGAGTTCAAAGTATCCTTTCTGTATTCATGGGAGTATATCCAGAAAACGTAGCACTTCTTCTAGCAAATCTTTGTTGTTTGAACGGACATCTGCCACAAGGGGCTCCTACAAGCCCAGTAATATCCAATATTATATTCTACCCGCTCGATAAACGAATTGAAGAATACTGCCGCCGAAACGGCATTACATATACTCGATATTCAGATGATATGACGTTCTCTGGTGACTTTGATCCGTCTCATTTGATTAAAACACTGCGATTTATTCTATGCGAGAGCGAATTTAAGTTGAATGAGAAGAAAACCAAAATATTAAGGCGTGGGCAGCAGCATAAAATCACAGGAATAGTTGTCAATAAAAAAATTCAAGCACCAAAATTATATCGGAAGCGTTTACGCCAGATTATATACTTTATAAAAAAGTACGGTGTGAAGAATCATATTCTTTATCAATGCAATCATAACGATTGTATAGCGTTACGATATGTCAAAGGCAACAGAGTATATCAAATGCGGTATCTACAGTCTTTACTTGGGAAAGTAAATTATGTTCTATCAATTAACCCAAAGGATAAAGAATTTATTGGTTATCTAAACAAAGTTAAATCTATGATAATAATACGTAAGCGTATTAATAAGAGGCGCAAGAGAAATTAATTATTAATATCGATTATGAGGAGATAAACATTAATATTTATGAAAGTTAAGTTTCTACTATTTAAATTGTTAAATAAACTTATCATCTGGTTAGACGGAGCGGATCAGTTCTTTCTAAAAAAGTGGGGATCAAGAGGAATATATATGGTACGCATAGAGATTAAAGACTTATTTCAATTTGCCTGTATAGATCAACAAAAAAACTTTGCGATAGATCTGCCACAAATTAATAAAAGTCTGAGACGAAGAAGAAGCAAACGGAATAAGGTCTCCATATTTATTGGTGACCATGGCTCAGGAAAAAGCAATTTTATAGCAGGTTTAATTTGTTCATTTTATGGAAAAATGCCAGAGGGATATGCATCAATTCATATTCCAAATTTATCAGCTATTATGCAATACAGAGTCTATTCGACTGTTAGATCGTATGTAAGTGTGGATTTCGCTAATAAAAATGTTTGGGTTAATATGAAATCTCAAATTGACTCATATATTGATAAAAATGAAGTTCAATTTAGTGAAATTGAAAATAACGTTCAATTTCGAGGAAAATTAATATTTCAAAAAACCTTTCAAGAGATAATACCATGGCAACTTAAAGATTTTATCTTTTTCAACGGAGAAAAATTACTTAGTAAGAGTAATTTTGAGGATAACATTTTTAAGAAATCTTTAATAGATGTAATTGCTGGTGATAAGAAATTAAAAGAAAAAAATTATCGGAAAGTATCAAATAAAGTGAGAAAAATACTTGAACGTTTGACGAGGAAGACATTTATTCAAATAAATAGTAATAAGAGATTTATCGTGAAACTCAAAGATGATTTTGAGCCAATTGTAATTGATCATAGAGGCAAAACTGATTTGACTAAGACTGTATCGGAAAATGAAATAAGCGCATTGAGACTCTCGTTCTCGCTATCTGTTGTAAAACTCATTTCTTCTCATGTGAAATTTATCAAAGTGCCGATGGTATTAGACAATCCGTTTTCGAGGTTAAATCAAGATAGCGCAAAACGAGCAGCTAATATCATCCATAAGTATGCCCCACAAATACTATTAATGATAACGCCATCGGATGTTAAAAACGGAATGATCAGTAAGTTGAAAAATTATTGTGGGGCATTATACAAACTGGAGAAGGAAGACAATCATACTATAATCAAAACCATTTATAACCCAATTAATATTGAATACATTGGAAGAAAAGGGTATTATAAGAAAGGGTTTAGGAACATCGATTACTATTTATAGGAGACATATATGATGAATGCAGAAGAGTATAAAAATAAACAAGAAGCGCTTTTTACGAATTGGCAGAAGCGAGGACATCATGCAAAAGAAAAGCCTTTTAACAAAGACGGAATAGTAAATCCTGAGGTGTGGTATAAACGGAGTACGAGAATCTTGTTTTTACTTAAAGAGGCGTATCATGACCCAAATCCTCCTAAATATGATTTAGCAAAGAAATTGCATGATAATGAGCCTTGGTCGAAGATGTGGCAACGTGTTGCTGTTTGGACGCATGGGATTTTGAATACAACTGTCAAGAAGATTGCGGACTATGACGAGGTTTGCAAATGGGATAGTAAGGATTTTCAGAAAGAGCTTCAAAACATTGCTGTTGTTAATATTAAAAAGAGCAATGGTAAAAAAGAGTCAATAGAAGCCGACCTTCTAGATTATGCTAATAAAGATGGAGATCTATTATTAGAGCAAATAGAATTAATTAACCCTACAGTAATAGTATGCGGGTATACTTTTCGGTTTTTAAATGAAATCTGCAATAAGAATCCAAGCAAATATGATTATAAGCTTGGCAAATATAGCCCAAATAGCTTTTGCATGTATGGGAATACTGTCGTATTGGACTATTTTCATCCGGCATCACACATGTCATCATGCTTAGCATATTATGGCCTTTGTGCAATATGGCAAAAGGCGCTTGAAACCAAAGAAAATTATAGATAGCATATTTTACTAATGAAAAAAGGTGATTTAGCACATATGATTGTTTTGGCAACAAAAATGGGGCTAATTGGCTATGATGGTATATAAATATAAGTATAATAATTATATGGATAGAGGGAGAACAAGTGAATAGAATAAGGATTACATCAAAAGGCGTTAAGGAACATAAATACGCTCTAAAAGAATTGTTGTTACAGTATTATGGCGAAAAGATTGAAACGGAAAAATCGTTTGACTGGATGATTGCAAAATTAGATTCTTCAGAACGACTAAAATCCGTTTATGAGACTCTTGTTTCATACCGCGGGAATCGTGAGTTTTTCTCAGCTGGATTTAAGCCAAAATGTGATTTTGTTAATGCAGATCAAAAACTGATCATTGAATACGATGAAAGACAACATTTCTCTATACCCCGAAAAATAGCCATTGAGACTTATAAGGATAATATAAGCCTATACTACAATGCAAGCAAATGGATCGAAGCCTGTGAATCAATACATGCAATAGACAATGATCCGCATTATCGTGATGAGCAAAGAGCATTTTATGATAGCGTAAGGGATATTGCTGCGTTTGAAAATGGATATAAATTAATACGTATTATGCATGGCGCCTATGATTGGACGGATAAGGATGCGTTTGAGAATCTAAAAACTATAGTGGATTGGAGCGATAATAGAAATGAATAGTGAAAGAATAAAGATTGCTACGTGTACAATAGAAGTTAAAAATAACGATAAGGAAACTTCTGAATCGACAAAATATTCAAAGAGCAGCATAAAAAAAACAGATGTTGAAGCGGCAAAAGTAACGAATAATAATCAACAGCGTTTTGAAATAATGAAGGAAATTATTAATAAAGTCATATTAAATAGTACAGACGTGTTGATACTTCCTGCGGGGTTTTTTGAGTATAGGAAACAATGTGCGAAAAAAGAGCTAGTAGAAATGGCCACATATGTAAAAAATTATATTTCTGAAAAGATGAGTTTATTAACAGTTTGTTTTGGTTTCGATTATGATTATGATGATGATAGCAAATTAATGAGGTCGCAGTTGGCTGTTGCTGTAAATGAAGATGGTATCCAAGGAATAGGAAGGAAGTTTTATCCAACGTCTGAAGAGAAAAATGTAATTAAGTACGCTCTTCCTTTTGATAAAGAAGAAAACTATTCAAGAATAATTACAATTAAAAATAAAAAAATATATTTAGCTGTTTGTTATGATGCCTATGGAATAAAGAAAGGCGGGGGAAAGAATAACCCAATCAAAAAACCAGAGGGAGGTATTGATATGGTATTTAATTTAATACACGGATTTGTTAAAAGAGGTAAAGGATCTGGGGATTTTTATGCTGTGAAGCATGGCATGGGAGGCGCTTCAATGGTATGGAATTGCCCAGTCTTTGGATCTGCAAAATATATGATGGGGAGAAAAATAAATCTGAAATGGCATACTGGGGTAATGTGGGGGGACTATTATAACCCCAATAAGAATTGGGGTTATAATGATAATAATATACTTAATAAACAAAGTGAAGATATACCATTTGAAGCAAAAAGCGATTATGAAAATGGTAATATGCGTTTTTTTGAGATATAAAATCCTGATCAAATACAACAGTGAAAAAAAAGTATATAAAATTTAGAAAGGAAACTAAATGTCACATATACGTTACATTGATGATGCATTATGCTATATTTACGATAAGATATTTCAATATCTCAGTAAAAATGAATATGTAGAGGGTACCTATAACGACAATCGCCTGGTTGAGCTATGTTGGAAATGTTATAAAGACTGCATTATAGAGTCGTATAATGACGGGATTGTTTCCGCTCCGGAAAGTTTTGACTCACAAGATTTATCCAAACTTGTTTGGGAAGTTGTTAACGATGAAATCGGTGTGAAGGTTTATAAGTATTTTAAAGATAAAAATGGTGTCACTTATGATTCTACCGATAAAGAGTTTGGTGAAAAACAAAAACAGTATATAGACTGGACTTTTTCAAACGGATCTGACAACTGCGAATGGTGTAAAAAGTATATTGATGTTGTGGGGCATTGGTTAAAGAATAAGCCTCCGTGCCAAAAGTGGTATAAGAATAAGATTCATCCGGAATATGATGAAGTAGAACATCTTAAACAACGAAAAGCCCAAATCCACCATATAATTATTGATGAGTCTGATATCATTGACTTGGATTTAAATAAATTTGAAGACTAAAGTACCGTTTTGGTTTATTGGCGCTTGATAAAACAAGTAGAGAAGAAATTGAAAATATAAGGATAAGGTCATGAAACGATTATACCTATCAAAATCAAAATACTGTAGCGCTGTACAGTGTCCAAAGATGCTATGGATGCACAAATACAAGAAAGATTTTTTCGATGACAGCGTATTGGACGAAGCAGTTTTAGCTCGTGGTAACGAGGTTGGAGACATTGCGATGGGGCTGTTTGGTGAATACGTAGAAGTTAAATATGGCAAGCCTCAGCAAATGATTGATCATACTGCAAAGCTAATTGAACAGGGAGCCACAAGAATATGTGAGGCATCTTTTGCTTATAAAAGGCTGTTCTGTAGCGTTGATATTTTTACTAATTCAATAGATGGAGTCGATATCTGTGAGGTGAAGAGCTCAACTGAGATAAAAGATATATATCTGCACGATGTAGCTTTTCAACACTATGTACTTAAAAAACTAGGGCATAACGTCAAGAATATATATATAGCCCATATTGATAATAGCTATGTGAGGTTTGGGGAATTGGATATTGACAGGTTGTTTACGATTTCGGATGTAACTGATGAAGCAAAAGATTTATACGACGACGTGGACAATCGTATCGAATTCCTAACGGAATATATGTGCCAAACGGATGAACCTGAAATGGATATTAGTGAAGCGTGTACTAAGCCTTATACCTGCGGCTATTATGGCTATTGCTCAAGGCATCTCCCTACTCCAAACATTTTTGATATTGCAAGAATAAGAGCTAAAAAGGCCTTTAATAATTATCGAATGGGTAATATAAGCTATATTGACGTTTTGGCTAATGTTGGTTTAAGTAAGTTGCAAGAAATGCAGGTAATACATGAATTAAATGATTTACCACCTTTCATTGACAGTGATAAAATCAACATGTTTTTGAGAACACTTAATTTCCCTCTATATTTTTTGGATTTTGAAACTTTTCAGCAAGCAATACCAACGTTTAATGGTCAGTCACCCTATCAGCAAATACCTTTTCAATACTCTTTGCATTACCTAGAGAGCATGGATGATGAGCTAAAACATACGGAGTTTTTAGCAGGTGTGGGTATTGACCCGCGAAGAGAATTAGCACAAAGTTTGACTAGAGATATTCCTAAAGATGTTTGCATTTTAGCCTATAATATGAGCTTTGAAAAAAGCGTTATAAAAAGACTGGCAAATCAATATGAGAACCTATCGGACCATCTTATGAATATTCATGATAACATAAAGGATTTGATGATACCTTTTCAACAGCAAAGCTATTATTCAAAGCTTATGAAGGGATCTTGTTCTATAAAAAATGTTCTGCCAGCTCTTTTTCCTGACGATGAAGAATTAAATTACGGTAACCTTGAAGGAGTTCATAATGGCAGTGAAGCAATGAATGCATATGCGCAGTTAAGTGAAAGAACTGAAGAAGAAAGAGAAGAAATTAGAAAGCAGTTGTTAAAATACTGCAAGCTTGATACATATGCAATGGTAAAAATTTGGCAGAAACTTTATGAAGCGGCTAATATAAGTCCCCAAAAACGTACTGCTAAAGAGTATAATTAGTTTAAAGATTAGCTTAAGGTATATGAGGGGGAGCTTGAATGCCAGGAAATGAAGATTGTATTTTAACATACTCAAAGACTGAGGTGAATCCTTTTAATATTCAGCCAGAGGATATAAACATTGAGGATATAGCACATTCATTATCTATGATGACCAGGGCAAATGGTCATTTTAAACACTTTTATTCTGTGGCGCAGCATTCTATCAATTGTGCAATGGAGGCAAAAAGCAGAGGGCTATCAAAAAGTATTCAGCTAGCATGCCTGTTGCACGATGCAGCAGAAGCATATATTGCTGATGTTCCAAGACCTGTAAAGAATAAGCTTATCGGATATGATAAGATTGAAAAAAAGATATCAGATGTTGTTTATTCAAAGTTCGATTTGAAAGAACTTACAGATAACGAACATAAGGTTATAAAAGAAATTGACGATGCACTTCTATACTATGAATTTAAGGAATTAATGGGTACTAGAATTTCTGAACATGCACCCCACATATCAACAACTTTTGATTTTTCATTTAATAATATTGATAAAGTCAAGAGCGTTTTTTTATCTTTGTTTTACAGTTTATTAGAAAAAGAAAGTTCCAGATCTTTTACTTCAAATTTTAAAGTAGTAGGAGTTGATGGATGTAGAGCTGGTTGGGCAGCTTTTACTATAGATAGCAGCGGGAATAGCTTTAAGATTTACAACTCAATAAAAATGTTGTGCAGAGAAAATGCAGATGCTGAATTGATAATCATTGATATGCCAATAGGTCTTCCAGAAAACATGAATGATATAAGACCGGAAATAGAAGCAAGAAAGATACTTGGAAAGAAAGCCTCAAGCATTTTTAACTGTCCATGCCGACAAGCAGTATATAAGGAAAGTTACAAAGAAGCTAATGAAATGAACAAAAATGTACTGGGTAAGGGTTTGTCTCAACAGTCTTATGCAATCTGTCCTAAAATAAGAGAAATTGACATGTTTCTAAAAGATAATGAAGAATATAAGAATAAGCTGATAGAAAGCCACCCAGAAATTTGCTTTTCCAAACTTAATGGGACCCCAATTTTCGAAAACAAAAAGACTCCAGAAGGAATTAAAAAAAGAATATCAGTATTATCTAAGTATTACAAGGGAATAGAAGCAATAGTATATGGAAGTGAGATTAGCAAAAAGGATGCGCAGATTGATGATATTCTTGATGCGATCTGTTTAGCTGTAGTTGCCAAGATTGGCCAAAAAGATAAACTAAAAGCTATTCCCAGCATACCACAAAAAGATAACTGTGGACTTTTAATGCAGATGGTTTACTCTGAAGGGAGTGAGAGCAATTAAAAATAAAAGCAAGTTCTCTTGGACAGAACTCTATATTTTTAATAAAGTAACGCAAAGTTCCCCGACAAACAAAACCGGTGCTGGGTCTATTATTGCGGTTGTGATTATTGTGGGTATATTCATTCTTGGATTGCCTTGGTGGTTGTGTGTAACTCTGATTGTAGTTAGTGTTTTAGGTTTAGCACTTGGAATATCAAATAGAAAGACTTAATTACAAAAAGAAGGGTAATTAAATGTGGTTTTTAGTTGGTATAGTATTTTTAATTATAGGACTTTTACTTAGAAGAAAATAAATGCATTCTTATAGCAAAAACTGGTCGCTAGTACCGAAATCTTTGTTTTGTGATTGGATTTATTTAAAAGCACTAAAAGAACAAGAGAGCTTATCAAAGGAGATTAAGGCCTATAACGCATTTGCAGATTTAGAATTCAACCAAAACAAGTCCATTAACTGTAAGGCTAGGGCTGCAGCTATTTTCGTAACTTTAATGAAATTAGACTTGCTATATAGCGTATTAAAGAATGACAAAGAGTTCAAGTCAATATATCCATTGGAGACTTAGCAACTGAAGATGTTCTAATATTTGGAATGGCACGGTAAGCATACGTAATAATTACTTATATTATAGTATATTCAACAAATTTTTAAGGATACATTTATGATAAAAATAGAAAACACTCAAAATCTAACAGGCGTAAAAATATCGGGCAGCTTTGATGATCTATATGAGCTTGTCGAAGCTCTATATAAAATCTCAATTGACGAGTTTTCTGATAAGCACAAAGAATACATCAACGTCTCAACCCGTATGCTTGGCTTAAGCTATGATATTAGGCATGCATATCAAGGCGATCGTAATATAGAACTGATAGATAATGGCATGGATAAAGAAACAATGAAATTACGTGGGGAAATTACACCTGATAAAAATGTCATTTATTCTTGTAATTACTTGTATCCTGAAATGTTCTTTTGCATGGCTGTAATAAATGAACTGATAATCCTAAGAGTAATGGATATCACGAAAGCGAAATATGTTTTCAGTGAGATGCTTCATCCGAAAGTAGTGTGGGATAAAACCATCTCTGTCCTCCGATCTTTTCAAAGTGCATTTTCCGAATGTGTTAAGGATACATTATCGGAACAGAGTTATAGAATGTGGCTTAAAGCAATGACCGATAAAGATATTTATATAACAAATATTCTTCGGCAGTATGTTGACCTGGCTAATATCGACTATTTAAAACTGGATAAAGAACAGAGGCTTAAAAACTTTCTAAAATTCACCAGGAAGATAACTAATTACAATAGCAATAAAGAATACGCAGAAATATTACAGGAGATATATGATTATGCTGCTGAGCATGATTGTGATGTTAACAATATAAGAATCGGTGAATATCCAGAAGTTATAGAGTGGTAATAGCGCAGTATAATATACTGAAAAACTTGCGCTTCATATGAGTATTTGGCAGCTAAGAGTAAGATTGAACTGGCCAAAAGTATATGGTAGTATTTTGTGGAGTGCGAAATGCTAACTTCATATTTGGAGAAATACAAATGCCAATTACAGTATCTGAACTTTTTAAAACTGCAGGGTTACTAATAGATGGTAAGATTGCCTGGGGCGAACTGCCAAAAGAAGAGCGCTCAGGTATTTATGTGGTTGCATTAAGCGGAGAACCGAACAGCCTAATTACATTAGATGCTATCCCGGTATCATTAACTGCAATAGCCGAATGGATAAACAGGGCATCTCTAATGCGAATTGATAATCAAGCTCCAACTGTAGAGACTATATCGAATAGATTAGGTGAGTTCTGGTTATCAGATGAAACCATTCTATATATTGCACAGACAAATCGATCCCTAAGAGTTAGAATACGTGAATTGTATTATCAAGTCTTGGGGGGGATGTCCAGACATTGTGGGGGCCATTGGTTAAAAGCTTTAGAGAATCTAAAGGACTTGTCATTTCATTACTCGATAATCGAGAGAGACCAGAGAAAAGTCGAGGATATCATGTTGAAAATATTCCACGAAGCAGCAAGTTCTAAATCAAATGAAAATTCATATAAAGTGCTTATGCCGTTTGCGAACCGTCAAGCACCTGCGATTGAGCCAAACAGGAAGTATTATAGGAAGCAGCATGGTATAACCAATCAAGTGATTTAAAGAATCAATATGGAGGCAAGTATATGATCGGAGCGATTATTGGAGATATTGTCGGCTCACGTTTTGAATTTAACAACATAAAAACAAAGGAATTCGACCTATTTACAGAAAAGTGCTTTGCAACTGATGACAGCATTATGTCATTGGCTGTAGCTGAAGCAATCTTGAAATGTAATAGCGAATGGAGCGAACTTGGCGATTTTGTAATTAATAGTATGCAGGAATTAGGACAATTATACCCTGATGCTGGATATGGCGATATCTCATTTATACGAGTATGTTCAGAGAGTGGCTATATTTAGAAAATCCTGTCCCATATAACAGCTTTGGAAACGGTGCAGCAATGAGAGTAAGTGCTTGCGGATTTGCTGCGAATGATTTAGACGAGGCTATCAGTCTGTCTAAAATGGTTACAGAAGTCACTCATAATCACCCTGAAGGCATAAAGGGAGCTGAAGCTACCACGGCTGCGATATATCTGGCACGCAGCGGAAGCAGCATATCTGAAATAAGAGACTATATTAGTAAACATTATTATGATTTAGATTTTACACTTGATGGGATAAGGGATGAATATAGTTTTGATGAAACATGCCAGAGAACTGTCCCACAAGCCATAACTGCTTTTTTGGAATCAACAGGCTTTGAAGATGCTATAAGAAACGCAATTTCTATAGGCGGAGATAGCGATACACTTGGCGCCATTGCAGGCAGTATTGCTGGAGCATATTATGGTATAACGAAAGAAATAAGGAAAACGGCGCTAGGCTATCTTGACGATATTCTTATTGAAATATTAATTGGGTTTGAAGAATTATATATGCAAAAATTGTAAGCTACATATGCAATACAGGATGGAAGTTTTAAAATATTAAATGTGCTATAATTACTATAGGTTGATTAGATGAGCAAGAGAAAACACAAATTAATTATAAGAAACTTAGGCTTAATTCTTTTAGCATTATTCTTTTGTCTGCTGTTTAACGGATGCAGCTATGAAGATACCAATAATCAAAACTCATTAGAAATCAGTCCCCAGATTACAGATAATATAGTCAGCCAAGTAACACAAACTCCTCTAATTCCAGAAACATCATCAGCTTCAGATATTTATGAAGAGCTACCCGACGATTCATCATTTGAAGTGCACTTCATAGATGTTGGGCAAGGCGATTCAGCTTTGATCTTGTGTGATGGAAAAGCCATGCTGATAGACGGAGGTAATGCAGCAGACTCGAATCTGATCTATGCGTATCTGAGAAATCATAACATTGAACATCTGGAGTATATAGTATGTACTCATCCTCATGAAGATCATGTTGGCGGCTTGGCTGGGGCATTGAATTACGCACAGGTAGACATAGCTTTTGCACCAGTAACTTCCTACGACAGTAAGGCTTTTTCAAACTTTGTTAAATACCTAAGCAAACAGGGTGTGTCTATCACAGTGCCATCAGCGGGAGATACATTTACCTTAGGAAGTGCTTCTGTTACTGTTTTAGGTCCTATCATACCATCAGACGAACCGAATAACACGTCTATTGTCCTGAGAATTGTATATGGCAATACTTCATTCTTGTTCACGGGTGATGCTGAACGTGAAGAAGAACAGGATATCCTAGAAGCTGGTTTTAACCTATCAAGCACTGTTCTTAAGGTTGGACACCATGGTAGCGATGATGCAACTTCATATCCGTTTCTGCGTGAAATAATGCCTAAGTACGCCGTTATATCCGTAGGGGCAGACAATACCTATGGGCATCCGACTGAGGCTACTCTGAGCCGCCTTAGGGACGCTGATGTGACGGTATATCGTACTGATATGCAGGGAGATATAATTTGTACCAGTGACGGGAAAACCGTGTCGTTTTCGGTTGAGCGCAATGCTGGCGCAGACACCTTAGACTCTATTGGATCTAATAGTACTCAGACTACGAATCCGACTGCTTCTAATACTACAAGCGAATATGATTATGTAATCAACACTAATACAGGCAAGTTCCATCATCCTTGGTGTTCCAGCGTTGACCAGATGAACGAGGAGAATAAACAGTTTTACACAGGAGACCGTGATGATCTTATAGCTCAGGGATATTCTCCTTGTGGAAGATGTAATCCATAAGTTCCTATATTGAGCTATATAGGCAATAACAAAAGCATCAGGTTATCCTTCGTGCAAATAACATGTAATTGTCTCTTTTGCCATGACCGATATAAACCGCATACGTGCCACGGTTCATCTTTACGGCATCGGCAGGTAGAAACAGTTCAACATCCTCTTTGAAAATATAAGTGTCATTATATACGAAAACGGTAGTATAGTATCTTAGCCCAGCTTCGTGTATTTGTGCAAAATCAGATGTATCTTTTAGACCGCCGATATATGTATTGCCGCTGAACTCAGAACCCATCAGCATAACAAAAGAGCTGTTGCCTATCGCAACACCGCCTCGGCTTGATAGAGTCTTAATTATCCTGCCACCAGCGAGTTTGACAAAGTCTTCGTGTATAATTTCTTTGATAACACCCATAATAGCATTATACGAACAAAGGTTCTATAACGCAACATTTTCTTTCTTAATTAAGGATTATAATATGTATCTGCTTAACTTATCATAAAAGGAATATTGTTAGAATAATAACAATATTTACATGTTGATCAAAATAGTGTATAATCATATTACACTATGACAAAGGGAAGATGGCAGCTGATTTTGAGGTTGTTGTTTACCCTTTTTCATTAAATGAAACAGGTGCTGGTTCTATTATTGCAGTTGTGATTATTTTGGGCATATTCATTCTTGGATTACCGTGGTGGTTGTGTGTAACTCTCATTGTAATTAGTGTTTTAGGTTTAGCACTTGGAATATCAAATAGAAAGACTTAATTACAAAAAGAAGGGTAATGAAATGTGGCTTTTAGTTGGCATAGTATTTTTAATTATAGGACTTTTACTTAGAAAAAAATAAATGCATTTCTATAGTAATTACTATATGTGATTAGTTAGAAAAATATAATATAGGGCTTCCATAAAGAGCAAACTGCTTAAGTTTGCTCTTTTTTTATACCCAAATATAAGGAGGAATTTATGGCAGAAAAACAACAATATATTGAAGAACTTGCATCCGCTACTCTAAAGCAATTAAGCCGGAAAGATAACTGGGTCAACTACCTAAAAACAGCGGCAAACCATTATAAATACGGTTTCCGTGATACTTGCCTTATATACGCCCAGCGTCCGGATGCTACTGCAGTTGCGAGCTATGAGCTCTGGAACAACGTAATGCATAGATACGTCAACCGTGGAGCAAAAGGGATTGCTTTGATTGACACGAGCTCAAATAATTCACGGCTGCATTATGTATTTGATATATCTGATACCAATGGACAGATAATGCCATTCGTATGGCAGTATAAAGATGAGTTCAATGAGCAAGTTGTTGCTGATATTGCCGACAGTTTTAATCTTGATACAGATACGCTGAACTTTAGAGAAACTATAGAAGCTATCACGGATACTTTACTTGATGATGGCATGGAAGATTTGCTTAATGAGTTGAAATATGCAGTGTATGGCAGTTTTCTTGAAGATGTGGACGAGCTGAATCTTAGAGTGTGGTATGAAGAGACAATCAAAGAAAGCGTTATTGCTACGGTACTTTACAGATGCGGATTTGAGCCGGACGAAAACTACTTTGATTTTTCTCAGCTGTATAATTTCAATACGCCGGAAACTATCGTACAATTAGGAAAAACAACAAGCGATATGGCGGAAACAATACTAAGGGAAATTGAACTTTCTGTCAAAGCAATTGAACGTGAACAGAGAATCGAAAGGAGCAAAGGATATGGAAATCAACTACAAACAGAAGAACGAGGTAGTGATACCCGACCTTCAGTTGAAGGGGCAGATAACCGCACCTCTAGGCAAGTTCGGACTGATGAGGAAAGAGTATCTGGAGAAGAATCACAGCGGAAGATTCGACACGATGGTGCTAACGGGAACGCTATATCCACACTGCCAGCAGATAGAGCACGAAGCGAAAGAACAGATAACATTACGGATATCGCAGATGAGGAAGAACACGCCGCAGAACCGTTGGGCAGCGATGTCAATGGAAATCGAGAGCCAAGTGATTCAGGAGCTGATCCTTACGAGATAAGCGAGCAGGACGATATCGACAGTGTACTGCTTAGCGGAAGCGGATTCGAGGGCGGCAAGCAGCGGATCATTAATTTCTTCTTTGAAGACCATACCAGCAAAGAAAAAGCCGACTTTCTGAAAAATGAATACGGTGTCGGAGGTGGATCATTCATATTCACAGGCGACAGACACGGGTTTCATGACCATAGTGCAAAAGGTATAGAGATACATAACAACGGATACAACAATCCCTCAATTAGCCTGACATGGTCAAAGGCAGCAAAAAGAATCGGTGAGCTCATCGACAACGGCAGATATTTTAAGCAACGATATCCGAATGAAAAACCACTGACTAAACCAAAGATTGAGCAGGCGGAACAACAGGATATAGAAATGATAGGAGCGGGAAACGCTCCTTTTTCTTTGTCTGAAAATACGGATCGTAAACGCAGAACACAGCCAGAGATGAACTATGCTCGCCTTATGGAGTTAGTGCCTCATGTTATGGATAAACGGTATCGTTATGCAAAATTGAAAGCTGACGGGTTCATGGATTTATCTATTGAGTGGATTTCCGAAGACAGGATAGCCATTGCACATTACGGAGAGCAAAACGGTGACCTGATGGCTGACCCGGACATGACGCTCATTGTAGATAACGAAGTGAAAACACTTATGCCTGCTACTTATCAAAATGATTATGTCGGTGTGTATCAGGAAGTGTATACGGATGACGGAAGATGGCTGCCAAGACTCAGCCGTGACCTTACTTCATTCCTTACAACGTGGTTAAAAAATATAGAGTTTCAAGGACACGTTTTGAAAGAAGCACGTTATTTTGATGAAGAAATGTCTGAACTTCCTATTGTTTTTGATGAAGGCGGCAAAGAATACGGATTTGATATACCTCATGACATCATTAGTATGGCAGAGCTGGAAAACTTGCGTAATGAAGAACCTGAAACTGCTAACACAGAAGCAAATACGCAAATTGTCAAGAAAGATAATACAACAGATCCTCTTTTGCTTGATGACAGCTCTTATCAGCCATTATTCAAAGAAATCCTTAAACAAGGAAACGTATCAAAGACCGGAAAACAGAAAATTTATGAGCTTTTAAATGACACTGCTTCTATTGAACTGCTTATAGATGACCTTAAAAACATCTATGGAGATTTCTGGAGCGAGGTTCACTTTGATGAAGAAACAATCAAATGGCATGTAGATGAAAGCGGTTTAGATGTATTTATAAACGGTCTGGATAATGAAAAGCTCCATTATACTTGGAGTGAAATAACTGACGGTATTATAAATCTGGTCAATGAAGGCGAGTACCTAGAAAAGGAAGAAACGCCGGAATCCAGGTTATATGAAGGAATGACGGTATCACTTGAAGACCGTACTTATTCTGTAGAGAGCCTTGATGTTTTAAACAATAAGATTGAGCTTAGGGATATTACATTTGCCGAAGGAACCGGCTTCCCGATATTCCGAAAAGAGTATCTTAATCAATTCGAAAGAGAATTGGAGCAGGACGGGTTTTTTGATAGTCTGAAAAAAGAAGAAAATATAATACACCCAAAAGAACAAAAGAAGATAAATTTCCACATTACAGACGTTAATCTCGGTGTCGGTGGAGCTAAAGAAAAGTATAAACGGAATATTGAAGCAATCAGGCTGCTCAAAACCGTTGAAGCAGAAGACAGGCTTGCAACAGCGGACGAACAGTCAATCCTTTCTGAGTATGTAGGCTGGGGCGGGCTGGCTTCTGCCTTTGATGAAGATAATCCCAGCTGGAGCAGTGAATACACTGAGCTGAAAGGTTTGCTGAGTGAAGAAGAATATAAGCAGGCAAGAGCATCTACACTAAATGCACATTACACATCGCCGGTAGTTATAAAGGTAATGTATAAAGCGTTGGAAAACATGGGCTTTAGCGGCGGAAATATCCTTGAACCCGCAATGGGTGTGGGTAATTTCTTTGGACTGCTGCCGGTATCTATGAGCGAATCTAAGCTATACGGTGTTGAACTCGACAGCATAACCGGCAGAATGGCTCAGCAGCTTTATCAGAGAGCTAACGTGGATGTAATAGGATTTGAAAGCACCGCATACCAGGATAATTTCTTTGATGTCGCAATTGGTAACGTACCTTTTGGTTCATATAAGGTTGCTGACAGAAGATATGACAAGCTTAACTTCATGATCCATGATTATTTCTTCTGCAAAACAATAGATAAGGTGCGCCCCGGCGGTATCATTGCCTTCATTACATCAAAAGGCACTTTAGATAAAGCGAACTCTTCGGTAAGAAAGTATATCGCACAAAGAGCAGAACTTGTCGGAGCGATTCGTCTGCCAAACAATGCTTTCCAAGCGAATGCCGGAACTCAGGTAACGTCGGATATTATCTTCCTTAAAAAAAGAGAAAGCCTAATCGACATTGAACCTGATTGGGTGCATCTTGGACAGACAGAAGACGATATCTCTGTAAATCAGTACTTTGCGGACAATCCGCATATGATGTTGGGTAATATGACACAGGGCATCGGCATGTACGGTAAAGAGAATGAAACCGCATGTGAACCGTATGAAGGTGCAGTACTTTCAGAGCAGTTGGAAGAAGCGATAGGTCATATTCAAGCAGAAATAGAAGAAAACGAATACATGATTGATGAACCTGAGTTTGAAGACACATCGATTCCTGCTGATCCGAATGTTAAAAACTATAGCTATTGTATCAGGAACGAAGATGTCTACTATCGTGAAAACTCACGAATGAACTTTGTAGATACAAATGAAACAGCAAAGAATAGAATCAAAGGCATGATTGGGATGAGGAGCATTTTAAATGATTTGATAGATGCTCAGATGAACGGTGAAGCAGAGTTCGCCATAAGACGATTGCAGCAGAGACTTAACGAAAGCTATGAATCCTTTGTTCAGGAATATGACAGAATCAATACCCGTGCTAATTATATGGCAATGAGCGAAGACAGCTCATATTACCTGCTTTGCTCTCTTGAAATACTTGACGATGAAGGCGAGTTTGAGCGCAAGGCGGACATTTTCACAAAACAGACCATTCGCCCGTACAGGGAAATCAGGCATGTGGATACTGCCAGTGAAGCGCTTGCGGTATCGCTTGCCCGTAAAGGAAAAGTAGATTTAGGGTACATATGCTCTCTGACAAATAAGGGAACGGATATGGTTATTGAAGACTTAAGAGGCATTATATTCAAAGACCCTATTTCTGACCAGGACAATATTTATGAAGGATGGCAGACAGCAGACGATTATTTATCAGGCGATGTTCGTGCAAAACTGAAAACAGCTGAAATCATTGCAAAAAACAATCCTGATTATGCGCATCATGTTACTGCGCTGCAGCAGGTGCAACCAAAAGACTTAGAGGCTAGTGATATTGATGTAAAGCTTGGCACTGTATGGATACCGACAAAGTATATTGAAGACTTCATGTTTGAGACACTGGATACACCAAGATACATGCAATATGACATTGATGTTCATTACTCTGAGCATACCGGTTCTTGGAACATCAGCAGAAAGTCAGCAGATACAAGTGTAAATGCTACTCAAAAGTATGGTACAGACCGTATGAGCGCTTACTGGATTATAGAAGAAACATTGAACCAGAAAAGCATACGGATTACTGATAGAAATGAGCTTCCTGATGGTACAGTAACTTATGTACTGAATAAAAAAGAAACGATGCTGGCGACACAGAAACAGACGCTGCTGCAGGAAGCTTTCAGGGATTGGATTTTCAAAGATGAGACTAGGCGTAATGCTCTGGTTAAAATGTATAATGAACAGTTCAACAATATCAGACCCCGTGAATACGACGGATCGCACATAGAGTTTATAGGCATGAATCCTGAAATCGAGTTGCGGGAGCATCAGAAGAACGCAGTAGCCAGACAGCTTTATGGCGGGAATACGATGCTTGCTCATGTAGTCGGAGCCGGAAAGAGCTTTGCAATGATTGCAGCAGCTATGGAAAGTAAGCGGTTAGGTTTATCAAACAAGAACCTTTTCACAGTACCGAATCATTTAACTGAGCAGTTGGCAGCCGAAGCATTAAGGCTATATCCGTCAGCAAATGTACTCGTAGCGACTAAAAAGGATTTTCAAACGAAGAACCGTAAGAAGTTCTGCTCAAGAATAGCGACTGGTGATTATGACATTGTCATTTTAGGGCATACGCAGTTTGAGAAAGTGCCATTGTCCAATGAACGATTAATACGAATGTTGGAGCAGCAGATTGATGAAATAGCGTTTGCGATTCAAGAGCAGAGCGGAAGAACAGGGCTGCGATACAACGTTAAGCAGATGGAAAAGACTAAGAAGAGCTTGGAAGCTAGATTAGCTAAACTGAACAGTCAGGAAAGAAAAGATGATGTAATTGAGTTTGAAGAGCTGGGTATTGACCGGCTCTTTGTTGATGAGAGCCAAAATTTTAAGAACCTATTCCTTGTAACTAAAATGCGTAATGTAGCCGGAGTTTCACAGACACAAGCGCAAAAAGCGACAGATATGTTTATGAAGTGCCAGTATATCGATGAATTGACCGGAGGGCGTGGAGTTACTTTTGCAAGCGGCACACCAATATCCAACTCCATGACCGAAATGTATACAGTACAGCGGTATTTACAGATGCATGAGCTGAGGAAACGAGGATTACATCATTTTGATTGCTGGGCATCCGTATTCGGAGAAACGCAAACTGCATATGAACTTTCCCCTGAAGGAAACAGGTTCAGAATGAAGACAAGGTTTTCAAAGTTCTTTAATCTTCCGGAACTAATGAGTATGTTCAAGAATGTAGCTGATGTGCAGACGAATGATATGCTGGATTTACCTATGCCAAAGTTAAAAACAGGTGAAGTAATAAATATATCTGTACAACCTACAGAAATACAGCGGACTATGATAATGGAGCTGGGAGAACGGGCAGACGCAGTAAGAAATGGTGATGTGGAACCGACTGAAGATAACATGTTGACCATTACAAACGACGGACGGCGTATAGCACTTGACCAGCGTTTAGCCAATCCTTTGCTGCCTGATGAAGAAAACAGCAAGATAAATAGTATAATGCGTAACGTATTTGATATTTGGGAAAGAACAAAGGGTGATAAGCTTACACAACTAGTTTTCTGTGACCTTTCGACTCCTAAAGGCAATGGAGAGTTCAACATTTATGAAGACTTGAAACAGAAATGGATTGAACAAGGTATACCGGAAAATGAGATTGTGTTTATCCATGATGCAAAGAATGAAAAACAGAAGGCAAGCCTTTTTGCAAAAGTCAGGAGCGGTGAAGTCAGAATCTTAATGGGGTCTACTCAGATGATGGGTGCAGGTACAAACGTCCAAACACGGTTGATAGCGATTCACCACTGCGATTGTCCGTGGAGGCCCTCAGATTTGGAGCAGCGGAACGGTAGAATTTTGCGGCAGGGCAATATGAACGAGGAGGTTGAGATATACAGGTATGTGACCGAGCAGACCTTTGATGCGTACAGTTACCAGTTGATTGAACAAAAACAACGATTTATAGGGCAGATAATGACAAGCAAAGCCCCGGTAAGAAGCGCCGCTGATCTAGACGAAGCGGCTCTTTCTTATGCAGAGGTAAAAGCATTGGCTACCGGCAATCCGCTTATAAAGGAACGCATGGAGCTAGATGTGGAAGTCAGTAGGTTAAAGCTATTGAAGAGTGAATACCGTAATCAGAAGTACAGGTATGAAACGCAAATATCCACGACATTGCCCAGAAAAATCAGTGCTATAAATCAGCGCATTAATGGTTTAAAAGTAGATATACAAACTGCAAAGCAATATGAAGGTACTGAGTTTTCAATGATTATTGGCGGTAAAACCTATACAGAGAAAAAAGATGCCGGAGAGCTTCTTCTAAGCAGTATAAAGACAATAAAGGATCAGGAATCTCATACCGTAGGGCAGTATAAAGGATTTGATATTCTGCTTCAGCGTGATGATCTATTCAAACAGCCGTATATTGAACTGCAAGGCAGCATTCGCCATAGGATTGAAATGGGCAGCGACGTACACGGCAACATACAGCGTATTGATAACTTGATTAAGAGTCTACCTGATTTATTGGAGTATAAGGTTGATGAGCTGAGCAGTACGGAAAAACAACTTGAAGTTGCAAAGCAGGAAGTGAAGAATCCGTTCAACCAAGAGTTTGAACTTAAGCAGAAGCTGATTCGGCTTGATGAACTCAACCATGAACTGGCTATGGATGTAAAGGAAGAAACACAGGATATAGGCGATGAAGATGATACCCCTACGGAGAAATCCATAAACACATTTGGTTATGAGAGGTAAAGCTATGGCACGAGTAAAAAAAGAACAGATTGAGTATGCTAAACAACTTGATCTGCTGACATACATGCGGCTTTATGAGCCGCATGAGCTTGTCAGGAAAGGGAATGACTATTGCACAAGAGAACATGACAGCTTGACTATTTCTGAGAATGGATTATGGCATTGGTTTTCACGAGGAGTCGGTGGGAAGACAGCACTGCAGTATCTAATAAAGGTAAAAGAGATGGATTTTGTGGATGCGGTCTTGCATTTATGCTGTGATACACTTGCGCAGCAAAATCAAAGCAGTCCAACAAAGGAAGTGGATAATAAAAAACAGAAGTTTTTATTGCCGAAAGCATATAAAAATAATGACAGAGTTGTTGAGTACCTTCGATTGCGCAAAATCAGTGATTTTATAATCGATTATTGTATTGATAATAAGCTTCTGTATGAAAGTGCAGATTATCATAATGCCGTGTTTGTCGGATATGACAGAAAAGGTGTCGCCAGATATGCTACGCTGCGTGGGACGTGGAAGCACATGGCTAATTCGTTTAAAGGTGAAGTTGCCGGGAGTGATAAGCGTTTTAGCTTCAGTGTGCCGGCAATAGATAAAAGTGATAAGCTGATTGTGACAGAGAGCGCGTTATGTGAATTTTTACATAACGCGCTTTATGAGCAGTTAGTATTTATGTTTCGAAGCAGAAGAAAATATAGTTGTAGACACATAATTCAGGAAAAAGCTTCACATAATAATCCTCGAAAAGGAAGGGGTGGAGTTTGTTTATGGATAAAGAAAAGGAACGAGATCATATCTGCCACCGCAAAATGAACATACCGGAGTTGATTGCGGCATGTAAAGAATTCTTAGTGTCGCACGGATATAGCTCTTACGTGTTGCGGTCTAGTCAGTGGATATGGAATCAGCTGCTAAAATATGCGGACAAGAATGGCGAATCGGTTTTCTCTGTACGGCTTGGAGAAGACTTTGCGAAAGATCATTACGGTATCAGCAAAGAGGATATAAACCACGGATATAAGGCCACCGTTCTTCGTACATTACGGATGCTATCCGACTATCAGCTTCATGGCGTTATTTACCGCAGCGCAAAGCGCAAACATTTCAAATGGCCGAAACAGTTTGAAAGACTTTTCACTGAACATATCTGCCAATATAGCCAAGGCGTATGTCAAAGTACAGTTGTGCGCACAAGATATGATTTGGAGAGGTTCGCGGAGTATCTTGATCATCAGGGGGTTAAAGATTTCGGCGATGTGAGGATTTCGGATATTCACGGATATACAGCTTCCTTGCAGCAATATTCACAGAGCACGGTTGGAAACATTTTGATTAGAGTACGGGCACTGTGCAAATATGCTTTTGAAAAAGGCTATCACCCGAAGGATCTGTCCTTATTAATCCGCAATGTTCGCTGTCTTAAAAACAATTACGTTCCTACGACGTACACACAGGACGAGATCGCAAGGTTATTGAACGCAGTTGATCGAGGTAACGCTATCGGGAAAAGGAACTATGCTGTTTTATTACTCGCAGTCAAATTCGGCATGAGAGCCGGAGATATTCGAGATCTTAAGCTGGAGAACCTGAAATGGGATACTGGGCATATTGAGTTCACACAGAATAAAACAGAAGAAATAGTTAATCTTCCTATGTTAGAAGACGTTGGATTTGCTATCGTTGACTATCTCAAAAACGGAAGGCCTCATACAGATTCGACCAATCTATTTGTGGATCACAGAGCACCGTTTCAAGGATTCTCTTGCAATAATTCTATGTACGGGATTATGGGCAAGTATTTAAAGATTGCAAAAATCAAAACCGAACATAGAAACCGAGGCATTCATGCGCTTAGGCACAGCCTAGCAAGTACATTACTGGAAGAAAATATACCATTGCCGGTGATATCCGAAATACTTGGTCATTCAGTTTCCAATGATACAAGTACATATCTAAAAATTGATATAAAACATCTTCGACAATGTGCGCTGGAGGTTCCGGTATGAAAGATGCATCCCAAGCAACTTTTACCGGGCCGTTTGCGAAACTATGCTACAAATTTATTGCATATAAACGTTCGCTGGGCTTTAACTATACAACTGTCGCCGAGGTTATGGAGCTTTTTGACACTTACACCGAAGGTTTAAATCTGCCAAAACCCGTGTTGACAAGAGAAGTTGTAAACGGATGGATTAAGAAAAAACCGTATGAGTCCGCCAATACGCAACAAACACGGATAACGGCTATTCGGCAGTTTGCCATCTATCTAACTGATTTGGGATATGATGCGTATATCCTTCCCCCTCAAAAACGGGGACGCTCAAAGCAGTACGTTCCCTACATCTTTACTCGTGATGAAATGAAAAGAATTTTTAAAGCGGCGGACAATCAACCGTTTGTCGGACAACATCCACATTCGCATATTACTACGCCGGTTTGGATGAGGTTACTATACGGCTGCGGACTGCGCATATCTGAAGTTTCTAATTTGTGTTTGCGCGATGTAAATCTACATACCGGAGTTTTACATATTCGGAAATCAAAATTCGGAAAAGAGCGTTTAATACCGCTTTCCCCGTCGCTGTTGAAGGTGTTTCGCTATTATGCAAGCAAAATGTATTTTTCTGCAGATACAGATTTTTTCTTTCCGAATCGTAGAAAAGAGAGAATGTCCTCAAATGGATGCTATGCCAAGTTCCGTTCAATCCTATGGGAGAGTGGAATTTCTCATGGAGGACGTGGAAAAGGTCCCAGACTCCATGATTTGAGACATACTTTTGCGGTGCATTCTTTGGATGCAATGGCTCGCCGAGGTATAGATATTTACAGTGCGCTGCCCATATTGGGAACCTATTTGGGACACACAAAGCTTACAACTACCGGGCAATATCTCAGACTAACACCAGAGTTATATCCTGATATTGTCGAAGCCATTAATTTAACTTGCGGAACTATTTTCCCAGAGGTATGCGATTTATGAGGCCCACTGATTTCGCATATCGTCTAACAGGATATTTGGGCAGCTATCTTCCCGGTCAACAAGGTATGAGCACAAACACCATTAAATCGTATCGTGATACTTTTTCTCTGTTTTTAAAATACTGTGAAGAAAAAGAGAGCCTGCCGCCGGAAAAATTATCTCTGAATCATTTTAACAGGCTACTAGTCGAAAGGTTCCTCACGTGGCTTGAGGAAGAACGCGGATGCTCCATTTCAACACGCAATCAGCGTCTTGCCGCGATACACGCTTTTTTTCGATACTTACAAATGGAAGCACCAGAAAACCTTCTGCTACACCAACAGATTCTGTCTGTTAAATTTAAGCGTGCACCGAAAGCATCCATACAGTATATTTCTATTGAAGGGATGAAGGCGATTCTGGCACAACCGGATACGGCAACCAGCAACGGAGTTCGCGATTTAACGTTGCTTTGCCTTCTTTATGATACAGGGGCTAGAGTTCAAGAAATCGCCGATCTGGTTGTTGGCGATGTACGTCTTGATGCCCCGTCAACCGTCAAATTAACTGGCAAGGGGCAAAAGGCTCGAATTGTTCCGCTGATGTCTCAGACCGCTTCTTTATTAGGAAAATATATGGACGACAGATATTTGAGATCTCCTGAAAAGAAAGCGTTTCCCTTATTTTGTAACCGGATGAGGCAAAAGCTCACCCGAGCCGGTATTGCCTATATCCTCGATAAATACGTCCAAAGCGTAAAAGCACATTCCAGCGCACTATTGCCGGAAAAGGTTTCGCCGCACTCTTTAAGGCACAGTAAAGCAATGCACCTGCTCCAATCAGGTGTTAATCTAATCTATATCCGCGATTTGCTCGGCCATGTTGATCTTAAAACCACAGAGGTTTACGCCAGAGCCGATGCCGAAATGAAAAGAACAGCGCTGGAGAGCGCCTACAAAAGCATTACTCCGGATTCGACTTCTACATGGCATGAAGATGCTGGACTAATGAAATGGCTTCATGAGCTTTGTAAACCTTCATAATTATCCTTCCAAAAAACAACCACTATCAGCATTTTTACTGCTTTTGGCCATTTTACTTTACATAATGCTTAGCTTTACATAAAGTGCAATTGATGCGCTCTCTGTTGCTACTTTGAGGGGTAATATTGGAGATGTTCATTATTTATCTGTTGGTGGCGTCTATGTATCCAAGTCAACAAGAGAGAAACTGCCAAAGGCGTTGGTGCAGTATTTAAAGGATTATAAAGAGATAAGAAATATTGAATTATGCCTTGATAATGACGAGGTGGGAGTTTCAGCTAGTCGATTTATAGGTAACAAACTAATTGATGAGGGTTATATGGTGGCATCTAATATACCTGAGCAGAAAAAGGATTATAACGAATATTTGCTTCGTGGATGAAGTCGATAGTAATAGAAATTTTGATATTTATATCGCTCATGGTATTTTATTGTAATTTAATATATAATGATATACGCTGATATTGTAAATATAGGTATAACAATTATGTCTATAATGCTTAGTAAGTCTATAGACGTAGTTAAGCAATAATAGGAAGCTTAGATATGTTTATGATGATATAAAGCCGATATTGATCTTTGAATAGACTTAGAGTAGCTCGCAAGCTTAAAAAAGCATATTGCTATGCAACAGATTCTATATTGAACAAGGAGTGAATGCATGGAGGTTCGTATTTCCAACTGTAACAATATAACAAGCGGCACAATTTCGCTTGCCGAAGGACGCTTAAATCTCAAATATGCGATTAACGGAACTGGCAAGTCTACCATTGCAAAGGCAATCGAAAGTTCAGCGACCCATGATGAGGAAGCTCTGAAAAAGCTTACTCCTTATGCTTTTATCGGGGACACTGACCCTGAACATCAGCCAGCTTTGACCGGTTTGCCTGATGATATGAATATCGCGGTCTTCGATGAAAAATATGTTGAGCAATATGTCTTCTTGGAAGATGAACTGCTGAAAAACAGCTTTGATATTTTTGTGAAGACCGAAAACTATGAACAACACTTGGCTACGATCAACCGGCTGGTGGCAAGCGTCCGTACCATTTTCGATGATAACCCGGAGCTTGAAAGCCTTATTGCGGATATTGGAGAGTTCATATCCGTTTTCGGTAATTCAAGAACTGGTATTGCCAATAATGGAGCTTTGGTCAAGGGCATGAGAGGCGGCAATCTCATCAGAAATATTCCTCAGGGATTGGAAGACTATTCGGCGTTTCTAACAGATACTCAAAATTCCAAATGGCTCAGATGGCAGGCCACAGGTCATGATTATATGGCACTTGGTGATAAATGCCCGTTCTGTGCTGGTGATCTTGTCCCACACCGCGAAAAGATTGAGCGTATCAAGATTGAATACGATGCAAAGACCATCGAGCACCTTTCGAAGATTCTCGATCTCTTTGATCGTCTTGGCCATTACTTTGACGATGAGACCAATGAAGCCGTCCGTGACATAACCACAAGCGTTCAAGGGTTGTCGGAGGAGCAAAAGACGTATCTTGTTGGAATAAAGGAGCAGGTAGAGACGCTAGACAGTAAGCTCCAACAAATAAAGCGGCTTGGATTCGATTCTCTGAAAGACATTGACCAAGTTGCTAATGCAATTCAAAATTATAAGATTGAAATGCGATTCTTAACGCATCTTAACTCTCAATATACGCTCGATAAAGTAGGCATTATAAACGAATCAGTTGATCGGATCATTGCTGAGGTCGGCACACTTCAGGGTGCGGTTAATCAGCAGAAGCGAGAAATTGAAAGAACAATACAGGAGTACAACGAACAAATCAATGATTTTCTGCGTAATGCTGGTTACAGTTATACAGTTTCCATTGATGAAGCGCAGGATCACTCCTACAAGCTGAAGTTGAAATTTGGCGAGGGTGCGACATTAGTATCCGGCGTTAAGTCACATCTAAGCTTTGGCGAGAGAAATGCCTTTGCGCTCGTTCTCTTTATGTACCATGCTCGATACAAGAATGCCAACTTGATTGTTCTGGATGACCCGATCTCATCCTTCGATAAAAACAAGAAATTTGCGATACTTGATATGCTCTTTATCCGTGGCAATAGTCTGCGTGGTAAAACAGTGCTTATGCTAACGCATGACTTTGAGCCAGTGATTGACACCATATACAACCATCCAAACTTCTTTAACGATGTTCCACAAGCGGCTTTCATTGAAAATAATGCTGGAGAGCTTACCGAAAGAGCGATTGTAAAAGAAGATATCATTTCGTCAGTTCAAGTGGCAAATGAGAACATCCGAAACGTTCAGCATACTGTTTGTAAGATGATTTATCTTCGGCGACGGACGGAAATTGTAGAGGGAAAGACGAACGCTTGGCATCTTCTATCTAATCTATTTCATAAACGTCAAGTTCCCATGATAGGGAGCCGAGAGCGCCTGATGGCACCGGAGGAAATCGCAGATGCTTGTGCATATATCCAAGAGTACGTGCCCGATTTTGACTATAATGCGCTATATAACATGGTTTGCGATCAAGCTGCAATGAAAGAGCTTTACTACTTAGCTGAAAGTAATTATGAAAAACTACAGATTTATCGGTTAATCTTTGATCCAACGGATGAAAACCATGTTGTGAGGAAGTTCCTGAACGAAACCTACCACATAGAGAATGACTACCTATTCCAGATAAATCCTGTAGCATTTAATATGATACCCAACTTTATTATCCAAGAATGTGATCGTGTGATTGCAGCATTAGCAGTTGAAGTGTGAGTACTAATTTGTGCTATGACATTATCATTTAGCGTTGGAAACTTGAAACTCTCATCATGGTTATACTCCGGAAATGTCAAATCCATATTACTGAGATGAGAGTTATAGCAATAATTATAGCAATAATGAACGATTCAGAATTCGTCAACCACAATACCGCCAAAAGATAAATTGCAAAAGGAATGGGTTGAAAATTAGACAAAGTTGTATAGTAGATAATAATAATGAATGAGTGGAGGAGTGAATGTTGAAAATAATAAAAACGACACTCATTATTGACGGTAAACAGTACGTAGCTGAATGTTTTATATCGATAGATGATATGATTATGTTCACAGAGTATTTGACCAGCGGTGATGCTGACTATTGCCGTGCCGTTGCGAAATTAATTCATAGCAAGATTACATGTGAGGAAAGCCAACGTCCTTCAGTGGATCAAATCGCAACACAGGATGACGTTTTTTTTGCATCATACATAAATCTATTGCTTGAAGAAGATGACGACCTAAAATATTACTACATGAAATTTGCTAAAGAGGGAAACATTTGTTATCGTCTAATTCTGTCAGTAGATTATAGATATAAAAGATTAGTAAAAAACAGTGCCGTAGTTCTTCAAAAGATAAATATCCCAGAGTATAATTTTACAGGAGTCCAAAAGAGTTTGCTGGCACTCTCCGCAGGAATCAATGCTGAATTTGAGACAATTTCTAAAATTTCAGCTAATATTTCAAATTCTTTAACAGAGTTGGCAAAAAGATTTGGGGATCAAATAAAAACCGTCATTTCCGACATTCACATTCCGACTTTCAGCGAGGAGAAAAAATTAGAACTTCTCAAGTCTTTCCAACAATGGGGCGAATACGGATGGACATGTATCCCAGATACCACTCTCGGTTATTATAATCAAACACCAAAAAGCCAAAAGGATGCAAATAAAGCTGCTTTAGCTCTGTGCGGAGCAAAAGAGATGGAAGGATTTTTCTCTAGACTTTGCAAGATAAAGGGTATTAAAAAATCAGATCTCGAAGAAGCTATCTTCGATTTTCAGAATAAAAAATACAAGTCTTGTTCTATGATTATTTTTTCTATGATTGATTCAAAGCTGATTCGATTACAGCGGGACGAGGACAGGAATCCTATAACAAAGAAAAGATATTCAGGTAGGACAGCTTCTTTGAAGTTACAAAAACATATTCAAGATGAACAAAATATTAAACAAAAGTTCTTCTTGTTGTTAGTTTATGAGAACCTTTTTGTGTGCATTCAAAAGGTATTTGAAGACGGCAAAGACTTTAAAAATCAACCCGCTGTTATCAATCGCAATTTTATTGTTCACGGCATGCTAACTAGGAGCGTTATTCGGAAAGACTGCGTGCAGCTATTTTTGCTCTTCTATAATCTAATAAAGTTTTTAGATATTATCGATAACTGATAGGACTACTTATTATGAAGATTTTGATCATAATGCATTAAGGTATAAGATGTTTGACCTGAACATTATTATAGCAATAATATGAAGATGCTCCGATAGAAAAATAAAGGGTTTGCATATGCGAAAAGGAGGTTTATATGAAGCCAAAATTTATGATAAAATATGGAGAAGAGGATCATTTATATCAAATTGTTAAAGGAAACTTACGGTTTACTCCATCACAAACATATATCAAAATTGAAGAAACTCTGCATAATAGAGGTCAAGGGGATCTCCTTGACGGAAAAATGAAAATAAAAGTTGAAAGAGCTAAATTACTTGACCCAGATACAAATGAACTAAAAGGAATATTGCCCTCATGCTATATTACTATATCCATTCAAGACGTTAATAACATGCCCATATTCTGTACATCTCAATACGGAAGTGATGATATAGTGGATTATAAAGACTATAATAACTACAAAATATCATTATCCAGTGACAAATTAAGCTGCATAAAAACAGATTTTCCAAATGCTACACATGCTTTGATTATTCTTGAGCCCGATAGTTTTATTGCTGATGTTGAACAAATAAGAGACCATAAAATTATTAGTAATGAAATTCGGTATTATGATTATGAAATTAATCCATTACAATTGTATATGTTCTTAACTACTGGTGATGATAATGCAGTAATCCAGAAAAACATACCTATATCTATGACCTATAAAAATCGATATAGACACCTCCTATGTAAACACACCGATTTTGCCAAGCAACAAGAATACCGTTTTATTGGGCTAGATGAATTGATTACCAAGCCAGTATTATATCCATTTACATTTACTTCAAGATATGAAATAGTCTCTGTAGAGCAATTGAATACACCTTTTGAAATTACCTATTAAAATAAGAGGAAAGTTATTAGTTTTTCCCATTATTCTAAGTCAATTATACGAAGTTAGGCACAAAAAAAGTTCAAGCCTGGAGAAGACATGAACGAGAATTTTGCAGGTGGACTCAGCAAAGAGGTTGCCTAACTTTGAATAATTCGGATAGCACGAAACTGCGGGGATAGAGGCACATACTATGGGGTTTCAATCATTCATATCCTCCGTAAAATCGAGTGGTTCTACAAAAACAACCGTGCTTTTAAATACAAAAGTACTGTAAAAACTGAATATTGCAGTAAAATAGATATAGTTTCCCCCTCCCCAAAACAGGCAATGATATAAAGGTTATGCAGTTTGAGCAAACAGCGGTGGAGCTTTTCCAACACTCAGACTCCGTTTGAGTTTGGGTGAACCACATTGCGGGCATCTTGAAATATCTTTGCCAATGATTTTCAGAATAAGCTCGTTTGTAGAAGCTCTAACGAATGGACATATCGGCGTGTTTGTCAGCTTCTTGCAAATAACCAACTTGGTAGATTTGTTTCGGTTTCCGAGGAATCCGTAATGCCTGATTTTCATAAACCTATGGGGCAAAATGTGAATAAGGAATCTACGAATAAACTCATGGGCGGATACGGTCATGACCTTCCATTTGTTATTATCCTTGTAATCCCGCCATTTGAAGCTAACATAGCCATTTTCAGATTTCACGATACGGCTATTTGAAATGGCTACCCTGTGAGTATACCGCCCAAGATACTCAACGACGCTGGAAGCATTTTTGAAAGGCGGTTTGCAGTAAACGATCCATTCTTTTTGATAAAGTTGAGAAAGAAAAGCATTAAAACAATAGGGATCGAGTAAATGCTTCTGCTGCCCGTGATGCTGGAGATCAGCTTGTTTGAGATAGTATAAGAACTTGCCTCTAAATTTACGAGATAATACTTTTATGGGGAGAAAGAACTTTTTGCGTGAGGCAACCCATTTACCAGATCGAGATAAACCGCCACCCGGTACAATACAATGAATATGCGGGTGGTGCATTAAGTTCTGTCCCCATGTATGCAGTACAGAAGTAAATCCTAATGTTGCACCGAGATATTTCTTATCAGCAGATAGCTCTTTTAAGGTTTCGGCTACGGCTTTAAACAGGATGGCATATACTTCTTTTTGGTTTTGAAATGCAAGGGTGTTGAGTGAATCTGGAATTGTGAAGACCACATGAAAATATCCGACATTTAACAGGTTGTTTTTTTGCCCGTCAATCCAACGTTCCTTAGAAAGCATCTGACATTTAGGACAATGGCGGTTTCGGCAGGAATTATATGAAATTCTTGTATATCCACAATCATCACAAACATCCGCATGTCCACCTAAGTCGAAGGTTCGGCAGCGTTCAATAGCCGACATGGCTTTCAAGATATTGGAGGGCAGCTTATGACTTTGACGGTATGCTTCACCGTATTCGAGAAATATATCTTGGACTTCAGGCATTATCGGTACTCCTCTCTGACAGGTTATCGAGAGGGCTTACAACGTTCAACTCGCTGATCTTAACAATGTGCAGATAAAAGCAGGTTGTACTGATATCTGCGTGACCGAGAAGTTGTTTGATATGATAAATACTCACCCCATCTTCAAGCAGATGAGTTGCAAATGAATGCCGCAGAGAATGAGTCGTAACATTTTTCGTAATGCCGACTTTCTTCTTATACTTATGAAAAATATTCTGTGTTGAATGGGGATGGATATGTGTACCTGTGTGATTTCGGCTGTAAAACAGCCATTCTTTAGGACGATATTGTTGGTAATATTCACGTAGCATCTCCAGATTAGCCTGTGACAAAAGCGCAAACCTGTCCTTGCTGCCTTTGCTATTCCGGATAAATATCTGCATTTTTTGACTATCAATATCGCAGACTTTAAGACGGACGACCTCACTCACTCTGAGCCCTGCGCCATACATCGTCATCAGTATACATTTATCTCGCAAATTGTCACAGGCATCAAGAAGGGCTTTGATTTCATCACGGGTTAAAATGTCCGGAAACCTGCGCACTTTATGATGACAGGGAATTTTGTTGCCATCTATGGGCTTTTCAAGAGTTGTATTGTATAGGAATCTGAGACCGCTGTTGTATGTATTGATAGTGCCTGGTGTTAAACCTTTCTCTGTTAAGAGATAGTACAGGAAGTTTTTAATATCATAGATATCCAATTCTGTTGCAGGTTTGTCGTAATAGTCCTGAAACAGTTTTGCTTTGGTGTAATATTCGTCTTGGGTATTTTTGCTCAAACCTCTGATGATGGTATCACGTTTTAACTTTTCGAGTATCTCTTCTTTTGTCATGGTAAAAATGCTCCTTTATATTTTTTAGCACCAATGGTACTATGAATATATTAGAAGCTTGTCTACGAAAAGAAAACCACTGCTAATTTGCAGTCGAATAGGTATACGCACTTTGTAATGATGGACAACCACTGCGTTAGCAGTTTTGTGCTATCCATATAATTGCGGTATAAGGAAGGTGTAATTATATAAATAACTCTTTATGGAGAAAGATCAATGAATAAATGGGATTTTATAATCAACTGTGACGATGGTTCCGTAATAAATGTTTCTCCAAATTCAGCACTTGTTTTTCTTGATGAAACAGGAGACGAACAATTAAAAGACCCGAAATACCCAATATTCGGATTAGGAGGATGTTGCATTTTAGCTAAAAACTATTTTATTCTTATCGATAGACCTTGGTCAAAGATGAAACTTAAAATGTTTAACCTAAAGAATAAACCGCTTCATGCAGCAGGTAATAGTTTTTCCTATAAACAGATAACGGCAATTAACAACTTCTTTTTATCAAATGAATTTGGAAGATTTACAACTATATCATCTTTAAATACACAAATTGATACTATACTTAAAATGGAGCAAGTTGTATTCTATAGTTTTTGCAAAAGAGTACTTGAAATTATTAAATGGTATGAGTTTGAAAATATAATTGTTATATATGATAATTCAGAAAGACTAAAGCCAAAACTTCAAGAATATGCTTCAACGATTGATTTTGCTGAGAAGTTGAATGGTGTTGATACAAAGATCGAGACGCATTATTGTGTTGTGAATAAGGAAACTGCATTATCTGGAGTAGAAGTAGCTGATTTTATAATTCATTCGGCGGGTACTTCTCTTAGAGACCTCATCAACGGTAAAATATACAGACTTACAGATAGAGAAGACTTTAATCATGTCTTTAATACTACTGATAAAAAGATCTCATCCTTTTTTCAAGTAAATAGTGCAGCATTTACTTCAAAGTAAAAGAAGCCGTGCTTAAAATAATAAATTGGTGATGACAGGTCGTTTTTCTTATAATGCATATACAAGATTTACACTGTTCTTGTCTTAATAGTTATATAGTAAATAGGTCAGCATATAAAGTGCTGATTTTTTATGTATTTTGCTAGCCAATTAATTAAGGAGAGGAGGTGCGAGATTAAATAAGCAATGTGGAAAAAAATAAAAAAATATTAGGAGGTAAACATGAAAGTAAAAGAAATCGGAAATCTGACAACAAACCCAAAATACGGCGAGAAAGGCGACGTGAAGTATTGTAACTTCAATATCGCAATCAACAACCCATTCAACAAGGATGATACCGAGTTTGTAAAGGTATCAGCATTTGGTAAACAAGCAGAATCTTGTAGAGACTACCTACAGCAGGGCTCTCAGGTATGTGTTGAAGGTAAGGTAAGAGCTGGAGCGTATCTCAACGGACAGGGAGAGCCACAGGCAACACTCAATATCAATGCAAGCGAAGTACAGTTTCTTAACCGTATCAAGCAACGTGAAGGACAAGCGAAAATCGACAATGCACTTCGCAATTCCGGTGTGAACAACACTCGGAACCTACAAAATCAAGCCCAAGGAATGACAAGATAGCTTGTTGCCACCCATAGTGATATGATACCTCCAAAGTAGACAGTTAAAAAACAAAAATAGTTCAACATTGGAGGTATCATTATGGCCAGGCCTAAGGGATTCACTAAAGCAGAAAAAATATCAGCTTGTAAAGCTTATCAAAACGGAACCGGCTCATTAAGAAGCATAGCTTACGATATAGGCTGTAGTAAGAATACTTTTAAGAGATGGTATCAGAGATATGCAGAGCACGGAGAATCCGCATTTGATGAAGTTAATAGCTTTGAGAGATATTCATTAGAGTTTAAGCAAGAAGTCATAAATTACTACTTGGTAAGTCCTGAGTCAGCAGAAATTGTATCAGCAAAATATAATATACCCTATTCAACATTACGAGTATGGATTAAAATGTATAGTAATAGTATTGAATTCAAGAACGACAAACCAAAAGGAGATACTACTGCTATGAAACGAAGGGAAACCTCTTTTGATGAACGGCTGGAGATCGTTGAATGGATAATAAACAACTCTATGAATTATAAAGCAGCAGCCAATAAATATGGTATTTCATATAGTGCTCTGCACGGATGGACAAAACGTTATTTAAACGAAGGCGAATCAGGCTTAAGGTACAAAAGACGAGGACGCAAAGCTAAAGTAGATATATCTAATCTATCTGAAGTAGAATTACTAAAGTATAGACTCCAAGAAGAAACGTCCAAACGAAAGAGAGCAGAATTGGAGCTGCAAATACTTAAAAAAAAAGAAGAATTCGAGAAAAAGCTACGCTATCCCGAATAAGACAACTATCCGTATATCAGACAATAGACTACTTCAATGAAAAAGGTCATAGTATCTCATTATTATGTGAAATACTAGAGATACCAAGAAGCTCATACTATAAATACAAAAAAAGAGTAAAACCTCAGAAAGAAATACAGGACGAACTTCTCTGTGAATTGATAAAAGAATATGATAATGCATATAACCACATACTGGGCTATCGCAGAATGCGGATGTTTATTAATCGACTTAATCAAACAAATTACAGTATAAATTATATAAGAAGACTAATGAAATTTCTTAGTCTTAAGGCTGTAATTAGAGCGCCGAAAGTAGCGTATACAAGGTCTGATCCGGAATCAACATCTCAAAACATATTGAATAGAGACTTTAACGCAAGCCTGCCTAATGAGAAGTGGCTGACAGATGTAACTGAATTTAAAGTCGTAGGTAAAAAGCAAAAACTATATTTAAGTGCTATATTAGACTTATATGATAGAACAATTGTAGCCTATGAGATGAGTCTGAAAAACGACATTAGCCTTGTATTTAACACATTTGATAAAGCTATTTCATCTAACCCTACAGCAACCCCTATTTTTCATAGTGATCGTGGATTTCAGTACACATCAAAGAAATTTCAGTTTAGACTAAATTCACAGGACATGATACAAAGTATGTCGAGAGCCGGAAAATGCTTAGACAACGCCCCTATGGAATCCTTCTGGGGAACATTGAAGTCAGAGATGTATTACTTATATAGGTTCCATAGCTTAGATAACTTAAAAGCTATGGTTGAAGATTATATTGAATTCTACAACAATAATAGATTTCAGGAAAAGCTTAATTGCTTGTGTCCAATGGAATATAGGGCACAAGCAATTAACTACGCTTAAGTTCTCTTTTTTAACTGTCCACTTGACAAGTATCAGTCTATAGTGTATGCCTAAGAACACAGATGGCACCCACTATGTCAGACATTTTTTGAACACAAATCCCACTAACTGCCAATCTGCCAATATCGTCACCCATAGTGTACACCAGTAATAAACGCTGGCACCCACAGTGTATGACAGGGCGGTTTTTTCATGCAATCTGATTAAAAATCTGAGCGAATAATCAATCAAATATAGTTGAAATACAGCGGATTGTTTTTTCAGTTTGTATGAATTCTTTAGTTAAAGAACTCAATCTATTGGGAACCTGAAAATTCAGGTTCTTGTACCGGCAAGCGTGGCGTCTGTTATTACAAACGCCGTTAAACAAAGGAGTTTTCACTCCCTTGCACCCTCTTGGCTGCGGCTTTGCCGCTTAGATTAAACAGAAAGGAGGCAGGTATGCGAAGTAGAAATCACCCGTTTACGTTTTATATGAATGAGAAAGAATCAACTCATTTTGAAAGACAGGTAAAAATGTCAGGATTGACAAAAGCAGAATTTTTAAGAGGTCTCATAAAAAAGGTAGAAATCAAAAGCCGCCTGCCAGATGATTACTTCAAAGTCTATCGCTTAGTCTCAAATCTAGCAAATAATATTAACCAAATCGCTCGGCATGCAAATTCAACAGGATACATTGATCCAAATCAAATAGACGCAGCAGTACTTTTAATTGAAAAATGCTGGGAGTACATAAAGGGATTAAGATAATGGCTGTAACAAAAAAACTGGTCATTAACAGCCGTTTAGATAGCCGAGTAAATTATGTTTTAAATGAAGAAAAAACAAAAGGTTTGGTAAACAGTATTGAATATGCAGTTAATAAAGAGAAAACTGTAAGCGAAAAGACAGTATATGAAACGGCAATTAATTGCAGCTTGAAGACGGCATACAAGGATATGATCGAAACTAAAAAAGCATTCAATAATAAAGACAGAAGGCTTGGGTATCATATTATCCAATCCTTTAAGCCGGGCGAAACAACGCCTGAAATTGCACATAAAATTGGATGCGAGTTTGCTGAGAATAGCTTTGGAGACAGATTTGAAGTAGTTGTTGGTACACATCTTGATAGAGCTCATCTGCACAATCATATCATAGTTAATTCCGTGTCTTATCTTGACGGCAGTAAATATAGGGATAGCAAATCAGATTTTTATGACGGTATAAAGAAAGCCTCTGATGATGTGTGCAGAAAGTACGGTTTATCAGTCATTGAACCTAGTAAGAATAAAAAGTCTTTAACTTACATGGAATGGCTTGCTCGCCAAAACCAAAGGATATCATGGCAAACCTTAATCCGTGCTGATATCGATGATTGTATGAAATTAGCTTATAGTTACGGTAACTTTATTACTCTGATGGAACATAAAGGTTATGAAGTTAAGCAAGGAAAATATATATCCTTCCGCCCTTATGGAAAGGAACGATTCTCCAGAGGTTACAAGCTGGGTGAAGAATACAGCCAGGACAATATAAGAAACCGAATTGAAGGCAAGGACTTAAAACTGGAATTGAGTGAGGTGGATAACTACGCAAAACGAAAGCAAAACAGCCTATATCCCAGAGGCGATGTAAAAGGAATTAAAGCATTATATGCCCACTACCTCTACCTCATGGGTTTAGTAAAAAAGAACAAGCTGCCTGACAGGGCAGCTTTTGTGTTAAAGGAGGACTTATTGAGATTCGAACGGATGACAAAAACATACCAGTTCATAACTGACCGCAATCTCGATACTGTTGAACAAGTGCAAGACTACAAGGCGAAATGCTATCAAACTATAGAAATGCTAAAAGAAGACCAGCTGAAAAGCAAAAACATCTCAAGTAAGAAAGAAAAGCTATATAAGGCACTGACTATTGTCAGAATGCTTGAAAAACCGCATCAGCTTTTTCTGGACGGCTATACCGAGATGAAAAAGGAGCATAACGATTATCTTGAAGCATTAGAAGTTTTAAAGTCAGCAGGATATAAAACGGAACAACAGTTAAATGAACTGGAAAAAGAAAAGAGTGATATTACAGAAATTATCGCTCGGAACGCAAATCACATACGCCATTTCAGATATGAAATTCGTATGTGTAACAACGCACTTGCTGAAAACGAGCAAATTGAAAAGAAAATCCGGCAAGTGGAACAACAGCGAGAAGCAACAAAACATAGAGAGGAGAAACAACATGAGCCAAGTAAGCGGTGATGCCACAGACAGAGTTGTAAAACTTTTGATTGACGGTATTGAAGTAATGGTCAGGCTGACCGGAAGCGGAGCTAAAAATCTTGCTACTGCGCTCTACGCTCATTATAACGGCGAGAAAAAGGTTAAAGGCGCAGCAAACCTGAATAAGCTTTTAAAAAGCGGAAAGGAGCTTCAGATATTCAGGCTTGCCGGAGAAGACTTAAAAGATTTCAAAGTACAGGCGACTAAATACGGGGTTCTATTTTCAGCAATAAAAGACACTCGGGCTGATGACGGATTTGTTGATATATTCATCAAGAAAGAGGATATATCTAAGGTCAATCATGTGCTTGGTAGGATGGATTATAATCAACTTTCGCACGAGCCTGCTAAAGAAGAAAAAACGAAAGCACAGGAAGAACCAAAAAAAGAAAGTCCGCAGCGGACAAGCTCCAATACGCAAAAATCCAGCTTAAAGCACGAAAGGGTTGATATTCAAAATATCGTAAAAGAAATCAATAAAGGTCATTTTGATAATCTTTCACCGGAGAACTGGAAAGCGTACCTTGCATTCAATAGTCAGCTTTATGCGTATTCTCAGGGGAATAAACAGCGTATATTTGAGCAGAATCCGAACGCCTCTGCGGTAATGAGTAAAACTAAATGGCGTGAGCTGGGACGCTATCCGAAACAAGGTGCCAAAGGAATCCTAATTACCATGCCAGAATATGAAAACGGAAACCGTACCGGAAATTTTATAGATGTTAAAGTATATGATATTTCTGAAACTTATGGCAGGAATATTTCGAGATCAAGCTATTCTGTGGTACTTGAAGACAATTCGCCGGAAATGAAAACAGAGATTGAGCGCTTAAAAGTTACTTCGCCGGTTCCTGTTGAAGTTAAGAGCGATTTAGAAACAGATAGTTTCTATAGCACGGAAGATAAGAAAATATATATCCGAAATGATATTACTGACAGCGAAGCATATAAAGCACTTTGCAGAGAAACTCAGTATGCAAAAGCACATTCATTGCAAGGAGCAGAATACGACAGAGCCAATACACGCTTTACTGCTGAAAGCATAGCGTATTCAATGGCAGTAAAATACGGAGTTGATACCAGTGATTTTCGTTTTGATTGTATCCCTGACCCTGTTAACGGTTTGGACGGGAAAGATGTTGGAGAACTTGTTGATACGGCTGTTTCGGCTGCAAGTACAGAGATTAAAAAAGCGGAAAATAATCTGGAAAAATTCAAATCGAAAGAGAATCCTTCAGTCAAGAAAGATTTAAGCGCTCATAAAGAGGCGATTGAAAGAAATACTTTTAAAACCGGTGAAAAGCAGAGAAATCCAAAAGCAAGAAAAGGGAAGGAGCGGTAAAATGGATGGTCAAATGCAGGAAGCAGCAATCAAAGATTTATATGGAGAGCGAAAAGAACTCGTCAGGAACCAGCAGGACACAAGTGAGATTGATTGCCAAATTGACAATGTGCTAGGGCGTGTTACGCTTCATAAGAAAAGTGATAAGGTTATCAGTCTATTTGACGGCGAAAACCAAAACCAGATTTCAAAGGGCGGAAAGTTTGAATCCGAACATGGTGCATTTACTATTGAGGATATTGATGGGGATTCCAATATAAAAGTCAATGGTAACTGGCATCATAAATCTGAGTTTGAACCGGCTACGGTACTTAGGTATAAGTCGAATGAAAAGAGCTTGGAGAGATGAAAAAGCCGCAGAATAAACTATTGACCACGCTGATGTGGCTTTTTTTATATGTTCCTGTAGTTTGGCTGGCGGTACTGTTTTCTTCAAACTATAAGAGCGGTGTATCAATCTTAGAGCTTATACCGGAGTTAACAAAAGCGCTTGAAAATCCGCTGGTATTCCAAACGAATGAATATACTTTGGATTTTGTTCTTGTGTTCAGTCTCATATACGCCGTCGGAATAGCCGCATATTATTCAAGTTATGCAAAGCGCAGAATGGGCGAAGAACACGGCAGTGCTTCCTGGGGAAGTCCTAAAGCGGTATGCAAACAGTTTTCGCAGGATAGGAATACTGACAGGTTATTTACAAAACATGTTCGGTTGGGTTTGGATGGATATAAGCATAAGCGTAATTTGAATACGCTTGTCATCGGTGGTTCCGGAGCAGGGAAAACCAGAGGTTATGCGCTACCGAACATCATGCAGTGTAACAGCTCATTTGTCATTACCGACCCAAAAGCCGAGATTCTAAGAACCGTCGGCAATCTTTTAGTGAAAGAAGGTTACGACATCAAGGTTGTAGATTTGATTAACTTTGAAAAGTCAAATCATTACAATCCGTTCAAATATATTAACGACGAAAAGGATGTGATTAAGCTCATTAATAACCTAATACGTAACACAACACCTAAAACAGCGGCTCAAAGTGAGCCATTCTGGGAGAAAAGTGAAACAGCTTTGCTACAAGCGCTTATGTTTTACCTGCTGAATGAAGCGCCGCCTGAGGAGCAGAACTTTGGGATGGTCATGACCATGATAGAACATGGAAGCGCAAGCGAAAATGATGAACAGCATGTAAGCCCGTTAGACTTGTTGTTTATGGCACTTGAAACCGAAAAGCCAAACTCTATTGCTGTTCGTCAGTATGCGGTATTTAAGCAGGCTGCAGGGAAGACAGCGAAGTCTATTTTAATATCATGTGCTGTAAGATTGGCGGCTTTTAACCTTGAGCAAATCAGGAATATTACCAGCGATGACGAATTAGATGTAGCGAGTCTCGGTAATAAAAAGACAGCATTATTTGCAGTCATACCCGATAACGACACTACATTCAATTTTCTAATTGGTCTCCTTTATACGCAAATTTTTCAAGTGCTGTATTATGAAGCGGATCATAAGCATGACGGGAGATTGCCTTGCCATGTGCATTTTATGCTTGATGAGTTCCCCAACGTCGCTTTGCCAGAGGAATTTGATAAGTGCCTTGCAACTATGCGCTCAAGGTGGATTTCCGCTTCTATTATCGTGCAGAATTTAGCACAGCTTAAAAGCATGTTTAAAGGCGACCATAATTTGTGGGAAACCATAAGCGGTAACTGCGACAGCATGCTCTTTTTAGGTGGCAACGAGCAAAGTACGCATGACTATATTTCGAAAATGCTCGGTAAAGCCACGATAGAATCACGAACATACGGACACAACAAAGGCCGAAACGGTTCTTATTCAACAAACAAGCAAATCATCGGCAGAGAACTTTTACTGCCAAATGAAATCAGGGAGGTGGATAACGATTACGGATTGCTTTTTATACGGGGAGCGAAGCCGGTATGGGATAAGAAATATGAAATAGTCAAACACAGGAACAATTATTTAACGACAAATGGGAAAGGCTCACCATATATCCATGTGCATAGGAATGTTGAAACAAAACCGTTCAAAGAGTTCGACTTTGAAAATGCACATCACTATATAATCTTGGAATAAAGAAAGGAATATTTATTATGAAACTCAAAAATAGAACAAAACGTATTCTTATTGCAGCTGCCGTAATGGCAGTTTTTTTATTAACAACGACAACCGCATTTGCGGCTAACGAAGATCCGCTGCAAGTTGTAAGCAACTTGTCTGATTTTATTTTCGGCATGATTCGTGCGATTGGTGTCATTCTTGTTGGCTTTGGTATCGTCCAGATAGGTATGAGTTTAAAGTCTCATGATCCATCGCAAAGGAGTAACGGCTTTCTTACTTTCTTTGGCGGCGTTGTGATAATGTTCGCTAAAGAAATCCTGACTCTTATTACAGGAGGCTGAAATATGGAATGGAACAAGGAACCCTCTTTCTCTATTGAATCGGAGGGTTTCTTGTTCATTACGAGGAGGTGAAATAAATTTGGGGATATTAGATAACCTTGAAAACGCTCTGCAAACATGGAACGAAAAACTGGCGGAGATATGGGGATTGCTAACTCAATCTCCACAAAGCTTTCGTGGCGGCGGTATATGGGACGTGATAGTGGGTATCAATGGCGCTCTTCAGGCAATTGGATATGCGCTGTTAGTGTTGTTTTTTGTTGTAGGCATGGTAAAGTCAACAACCAACTTGCAGGAAATTAAAAGGCCTGAAGTTGCGCTTAGGCTGTTTATACGTTTCGCACTAGCAAAGGCTGCGGTTACTTGGGGAATGGAGATATTAACAAGTATTTTTTCAATAACACAAGGAATCGTACAAACAGCAGGCGGCAGTGTAGGTATTGCATCAGAAGCAACATTGCCAAGCGAAATGATTGACGCAATAAACGGGCTAGGTTTTTTCGCAAGCATTCCAATATGGGCGGTAAGCCTGCTTGGATCGTTATTCATAATCATACTGTCATTTATGATGCTTATGACGGTATATGGACGCTTTTTTAAACTCTATCTTTATACTGCTATAGCGCCCATACCTTTATCCAGTTTTGCTGGAGAAGGAACGTCATCTATAGGCAAGGCATTTATTAAAAGCTACGCCGGAGTTTGCCTAGAAGGTGCAATTATTGTGCTAGCGTGTGTGATATTTTCGGTCTTTGCTGCATCGCCGCCGAACGTAGATATGAGCATGTCGGCAAGTAAAATCGTTTGGGCGTACATGGGCGAACTCGGTGCGTCCGTAAGCACTGACAATAAGTCGGTGCGCGGGTTTATGTGGAATTCTGCCTTTGGCAAGGCAGCAGCGTAAAGGTATAACTGGCGCAAGCGCGCCGCGCTGTCATCAACCAGCTTATCCGATATGGGAAACCTGACGGGGAGTGCAGCATGCTGGTGAAGTCGCAAGTTGGGGAAATCATCTACCCACGACTGAGCGACAAGATGAAAAGTTGTGAACAAGGATGAAAGCTATACTGCTTGAAGGACAGCCCAAGGGGGCATAGCCGAGCCAACGGCGAAAGGATGATTGAGAAGTCGCATGCCACGGCGGAAGATGTAATGAGCTCATCGACCGCGATATATCCGTGGCAACCAACCGTAATAAGCGGACAACGGGCGAAAATCCCATCCGACATCACAACAAGCTATGTTCAGTAAACCTAAACGGAGATTGCCTAAACCGAAACGCAAAGAAGCTATGCGTAATGCCGCAAGGTGAGAAATTTCAAGGGAAAACCCAAGAAAGATGACGCTGAAAATTCGGCATGGCAACGGAGCCGTCGTAGTAGTCCGAGAACGGGGAAACCGTTCACATGGCGAAGGGCGGCAGAAAATCGGTCCAATACAAATGAAAGGAAAGGTGCGTGAGGCATTATGAGAAGTCCCGATAGAGTATTGGAAAGTCTAAGATCTAAAGCGTGTTACAGCGATTATGGCTATGAAAGGCTGTATCGCAACTTGTACAATCCTGAATTTTATCTGCAAGCCTACCAGAACATCTATGCAAAGGAAGGCAACCTGACAGAAGGAACAGATGGATTGACAATTGACGGGATGAGTACCAGACGAATTGATAAGTTAATTGCATCATTAAAAGACTACAGTTACAAACCGCATCCTGCTCGCAGAACCTACATTCCCAAGGCAAATAACAAAAAACGCCCATTGGGAATACCATCTTTCAACGACAAACTATTGCAAGAAGTTGTTCGTATGATACTGGAAAGTATCTACGAGCCAACTTTTTCAGTTCACTCCCACGGTTTCCGGCCAAAGCGGAGCTGTCATACGGCACTTCTGGAGCTGAAAACCCGTTTTACCGGTGTGAAATGGTTTATCGAAGGGGATATTAAGGGATGCTTTGACAACGTTGACCATCATGTTTTGGTGGGACTGCTTCGTCGCAGAATCAAAGACGAACATTTTCTGGGGTTGATATGGAAATTTCTTAAGGCCGGATATATGGAAAATTGGGTTTACCATAATACATTATCCGGTACACCGCAAGGCTCGATTATCAGTCCGATACTTGCGAATATTTACTTGCAAGAATTGGACAAGCATATGGAGCAAATTGCAGTGGGATTTAACTCTGGAAGAAAACGTCGGAGAAACCGCGAATACGGGCAGTACAGAGGTCATCTTGAATATCTGCGCTATAGAAAATACAGCAAAGATAGATGGGATCAGCTCTCAGAAACGGAGAAAGAGCAAGCGAGAAAAGAAATACGGGAGACCCGTATGAAAATGCAAAGCGTCTATCAAGGAGATCAAATGGATCAAAAATACCGCAAAGTCGTATACATTCGATATGCGGATGATTTCTTGATTGGCGTGATTGGCAGTAAACAGGATGCACAAGATATAAAGGCAGATGTCGGTGAATTTCTTGAAAAGAAACTGCATCTGGAATTATCAGCGGAAAAAACGTTGATTACGAACGCAAAAAACAAGGCGCGTTTCCTAAGCTATGATATCTACTCCTGTCGGTCACAGGATACTAAAAAGGACAAAAATGGAGTTACACGCCGTGTGTTCAATGAGCGGATAATGCTCCATGTGCCGAAGGAAAAGTGGATGAATAGGTTGATATCTTACGGTGCGTTACAAATCAAATATGATGCAAACAAAAATAACGAAGAAATCTGGGAACCAATCCACAGAACTCATCTAGTACACTTGGATGACCTTGAAATCCTGAAACAATACAATGCCGAAATCAGAGGCTTGTATAACTATTACAGGATTGCGAACAATGCGTCGGTATTGTGCAATTTTGGTTACATCATGGAGTACAGTATGTACAAAACGTTTGCGGCTAAGTATAGGACAAATATCGGCAGAATCAAGGATAAACATCGTATTGGTAAAGACTTTGGTGTGAAATATGAGACAAAGACCGGTTTTAAAACGATGTTGTTTTATAACGAAGGATTTGGTAGAAAAGATGACATCGCGGTCGGTAATTTCGATGTGCTACCAAAGGTTTATGCCAATGCTAGCCCAAACAGCCTTCTTGTAAGGTTAAAGGCGAAAAAGTGTGAGTGGTGCGGTGCGGAAGATGTGGATTTGGAAATTCATCACGTTAGGAAACTTAAAGATTTAAAAGGTAAAGCGGCATGGGAGCGGTCAATGATTGCGCGAAAGCGTAAAACAATGGCACTGTGCGCTTCATGTCACGACCTATTACACGCTGGAAAACTGGACTGATTTTTGGAAAGCCGTATACACGGAGACGTGTACGTACGGTTTGGAGGGGGGCATTTGGAAACCTGTCGCAGCAATGCGACAAGGCGCTGGATGCCTACCCTACTCTTTAATTTGCTCGTTTTAGTAGGAACAGTGAAAATGTCGGACAGAATCGTGAAGGAAATGTTATTTTCATAACTTTAGTGTAAAGGACGTAGAGCTGCCATGCGGTTGAAAAATCCCTCTGTATATTAGCTTCTATCGTCCTTTACACTTCTTGAAATGATGGTGTATGAGGGTTGCTGTCAGTACAATTATCCTGTACTACTCTATTTGTTTGCTTTCTCCTTTTATACTGGTATGTATATCAATATTGGCATACCAACAACGTAAAGGAGTAAATGTATGGAACTACACAGGGTATCCAACGGGATGGGATCATGCTTCGTCCTCTTGGATCAACACATGAGATTGGTTCAGCCTGTCAATGAGTATCTGGAATACCAAGCGCTTCGTGGACGGGCAAAGAACACGATTAAAGCATACGCCAGGGACTTGAAGATTTTCTTTGAGTTTCTCGAACAACGCAACTTGGAGTATGAGCAAATTGATGTAACCACGATTCGGGAGTATGTGGAATACCTGCGTTTGCCGGACGAGCGTATGGTATCACTGAACGTGGAAAGCAAGCGCGCCCCTGCCACCATTAACCGGATGATTGGGACAGTATACGGGTTCTACTGCTATCAGTCGGTTATGAACGGTATCACCAACCCGGTTGTAACCAAGGACGTGAACAACCCGAACAGTATTTTCCGTGGCCTCCTTTATCACACGAGGAAAAACAACTATACCAAACAATCTATTTTCAAAATCAAGGCAAGCGATTATCACGTCCACCTGTTTACCGCAACCGAGATTCAGAAGATGTATGAAGTATTGCCGACTGTACGGGACAGGCTGATTTTTAAATTCCTGATTCAAAGCGGAGCAAGAATCAGCGAAGCGTTAGTCTTAAAAATTGAGGACATTCCCGTGCCGGACTTTTCAAGCCAAATCAGCGTGCTTCATCATGTGAAGTCTAAGGGGCGGTATCGGGACATCTATATCCCCACGGAACTGCTGGCAGAACTGGACAGCTATATTATGGATCACCGCTCATCTGTAAAAGCAGAACACAGCTACGTTTTTACCACACAGCATCCCCATCAGCAAAACAAGCCGATTTCCTACCGTGGACTGTATGAGGTGTTCAAACGAGCCGGAAAGAAAATCGGGATCAATTTCAAATTCCATGATACCCGCCACACATTTGTCACAAGGCTTGTGGAGAGCGGTATGGATTTCAGCGTGGTTCGGATACTGGCCGGACATAAGCATATTACCACAACGCAGAAATATGTGACCCTCAGCACCACCTATATTACTGAAAGTTTAGGACGATACTGGGCTGCCTCCGTGATGACGGGAGGTGACCGAAGTGAATAACTTTCCATCTTCCGATGTATGGCGGCTTACTGACAGCGACAGGGATTCTCAAAACTATCGTCAGGAATACAAATTTGACTTTACCTTCTTTGAAAGTGAAGAAATCAAGGCGGTAATTAAAGAGTATATCTGGACGAATTATCGAACAGGGAACAGAGTGCCGAAAGGGCTGCGAGAATCTTTATGGCGTTTTAAGTATTTCGATACCTTTTGCCGTCAATGCGAGATCTGCTCATTACTGGATTTAAGTAACAGCATTGTGGACGATTACCGCTCTTTTCTGCGGGTCTATTTGTCCCCGTTGACAGGTAAAAATTTGTCCTATTGCTATCAAAGTAACTGCTTTTCGGCGTTAAAAACCCTTGTGGACTGGTGCCATGTTTTCCGATCGGACGCCGTGCCGCAAAAGCAAATTTTTACCGGAAGTGAGTACAGGAAGGTTTACGGGAAACTAAAAACCGACTTTATCCCTGATGAAATTCTGCAGGCCATCAATGAGGCATTGAAAGCTGAGGATAATCCTTATCTAAAATACGGCATAATCATTTTGGAGTGTACAGGGATGCGTGTCGGTGATTTGCTGCTACTGCAGACTAATTGCATATCCGAACATCCAATTTCCGGCTACACCATCTCCTGGTTCGATCACAAGAACCGTAAGAGCCGGGACAACATGCCTGTTCCCGTTGAATGCAAAAGGGCTGTTGAACGCGTGCTCAGCCTCACAGAGCCAATCCGTGAAAGAGCGACGGGTGTAGAAGAAGATCACCTGTTTATTTATGAGCCCAAAACCGGCAGACCCAAAAAGCCGATCATTACCGTGTCAAAACAGGTCTTCACAAAATGGTGCAGGGCTTTCAGTGAAAAACATGACATCCGCGACAACGGCGGAAATATTTTCAGAATCAAATCCCACATGTTCCGAAGAACTCTTGCTACCGATATGCTGTCCAAAGGCACGAACATCAAGGTGATTCAGGAGGTGCTGGGGCATGCTTCGCCAGCTACTACAAAGAAGTATTATGCGGATGTGAAAGATGCCGACCGCGCTGAAATGTTCTCTAAAATTGGTGTTTTGGGTAATGTTCAGCAAGTCAGCAATGCGGAGATAACAGACAAATCGGAACTACAGTGGTTTCAGGGAAACTGTAAGGGCAAAGCTCGGTTGAGTGACGGCTATTGCACTCTTCCGGTAAAGGATGGTAAGCCATGTGGACATTTTCTGAGTCGTCAAAAGTGCTACCTGTGCAGCCGATATATCACAACGCTGGAGGATCTGGATACTCACAAACGGCATTTTGAGCTTCAGGAGATGTTGGATTCGAATATTTTCGGGGCGCACTACGCTGAACACTTCATCCCAACCACGCTTGCTCTAAAAGAAATCATTCGCCGATTGGAGGAACTACAAAATGAACAATGACATCCTGTATCGCATCCCGCAGACAGAAGACTCAGACATTATGATTGGTAATAGCCGGTTTCGGGATGATATTTGGGACTTATCTCCGCTTATCCCGCAAAAGAGCCTGTCGCCATCCCGCAAAAAGCTGAAATTCGATGGTATTGAAAGCGCTCAACTAAAGTTTACCGTCAAACAGTATCTATACTACAAACTGGGTCAGGTAAAAGCACAGAGCGCAGTCGTCGCCAGGAACGCGTTATCATATTTCATACGGTTCTGTAAAATTAACAGAGTCCATTCGCTTGTAAGTATTACTACGCAAACCCTATTGACATTTGCAATGTGGCTGAAATCCGAATGCGGAATTGCGAAGAGAACAGCATATCTGGCTTCTTTCGCTGTGGAGGATATGATTCGCGTGGGGCAAATCAAAGGTTGGCTGGTGCCTGATTATGACGTGCTGACGGGAGCAACAGCCAGAGAGATATGGGGTTCCGGAAAAGATGAAAACACCACAAAAAACGTGAAGCCGATTCCCGACGGTCTCTTTGATGAAATTATTCGATGTGCCATTAGTTACAAGGCGTACAACACGAACAACATTTTGACGAGAGCGGGAATTATCATTCAGAGCCAGACCGGGCTTAGAATCAACGAGGTGCTGTCTATCAAAAGTGGCTGTCTGCATCAACCGTGTGATGCTCCAGCATATTTTGAAGTGTTACTATCTAAAACGGTTAAGGGTGAGTCGATTATTCATCGAGTTTTCGCCAACGATTTGGTCGTCGGTGTAATAAAGGAATTAGAGCATAACACAGCAGTGTTGAGGGCGGAAAGTGGCTTGAAAGAGTTGTTTTTGGTCAGAAATCAGGGTATTACTGTTCCCACCACCACTACGTGGAGCGGGCATCGTCTCAGGACTTTTATCCGCAGATGTGACATTCGCGGCGCTGATGGGGAACTATATCCTCTAAAATCCCATCAATTCAGGGCGACGTTCGTAAAGCAGCTTGTTATGCGGAAAATTCCGATTTCATATGTGATGAAGCAGTTTGCTCATGTGTCGGTTGAAATGACATGCCACTACCTGACGTTGCAGGAGAAAGAGGTGAAGGAGATTTATTCTCAGATGATTTTGTCGCCTGACGCAAAAATCGCCGGAATCCGTGCTGATGAAATCAAGTCGAAAGCGGCGGCGCAGTTTCGCGGCAAAACCGAAGCGGATATTGACTCGGTTATTACGGAATTATCCGAATCGCTCAGTTTCAACCCTTTGCCCGGCGGCATATGCCTCTATGATTATCGACGCGGTAACTGTTCAAACGGCGACGGGTGCTTTTTCTACAATTGTCCTAACTTTGTCACGGAAATTAGTTTTCTGCCCGTTCTGAAAAAGGAACTGGAACTGATGGAGCGGGAAATGGACCGGACCAAACAGCTGGGATATGAGCGGCAGTGGCAGATTCAATATTCCCGCTATCAATGCTTGCAGCCTTTGGTTGCGCGATTGGAGGAACAAACAAATGGGTAAAAAATCAAAGCGAAATATTAGTGGTTTATTGAAACATACTGCCGCCCTGAAAAGCGATACCGAAGCAAAAGTGAACCAAGCAATTGAGACGTTAAAACGGTCAAAAGACAAAAAAATCAATTTCAAACCGGTTTCGGAATTGTCCGGCGTATCTACGACCACGCTTTACAACAATCCTGCTCTGCGTGAGCGTATTTCGAGTTTACGGGCTATTAAAAAAGTACAGGCGCACGAAATGGATATGCCGGATACGCCAGTTCGGGATAGGGAACGTGAGCTGAGGCAGGAAATCCAAAAATTGAGGGAGGAAAAGAAAATGCTTATTAATCAGCTTGTTGAGTTGGAAAGCTTGAGGATTGAGAACAAAAAGCTAAAAGCATTACTCAGCCAGCGGCGACTTGAGTAAGCCACGTTCTGTACACAAAAAACACAATAATCCTATTCATATCTTAAAAACAAGCGTCTGGACGGTGTTCTTACTATCTGGACGCTTTTCGTTCTAAAGATAAGAGATGTTGGGGCTTTAAATTATTACTTGATTAAGGAGAAAATAACTCGAAAGAAATGAACAAAACCCTAAGCACCAAATAAAGCCTTTGACAACGGGCAGAAACGGGGTTTTGTTCATCAATTTAAAAATCTACAAAACCCCTGTAATGAACAATTGAAATGAGACTAGTTTTGTTCATTTGCAGGGCTGTCAACACAATTAATAGTTTTGTTTGTTTTATGAGGAACATTACTATTCTACTAAATCATATTATCCATTTCAGAGCCAGAGGCAATAAGAATTGCACATAGTCGGCGAAGCGAACCCTTTACAAACCGAAGCAATCAAATGCTACACTCGAATGTCGAAGGTGCAGTTTAGGGCTTTATTATCCACTTCTTTCACCGTCGGCAAGACTAAGAAAGCATTTGAGGGCTGTTTGTCAAGGGTGACGGAGCTTTGTGCTTTGTACAAATATTGGGGTTAATAAAACAAAAGGAGGATGTAACCGGAGATGATTAAATCTATAAAACCAGCATATTATTCACTTCAAGATATGACGAGTTTTTAGACGTAATCTACAAAACCCCATGAAAAATAAATTCCGGTTACTATGGATATAATGGAAATTAAAATACCAAGAGAGGTAAGAAAATATAAAGAATCAATTTTTTTCGGGCTGTCAATGAGACAGTTTTTTTGTAGTGCGGTTGCAGTTGGAATTGCAGTACTTGCATATTTCGGACTGCGTCAATATCTAGGGAATGAAGGTGTTTCATGGGTGTGTATATTAGTTGCATTGCCCGTTGCGTTGATTGGATTTTTAACATATCACGAAATGACTTTGGAACATTTCATTTTGGCGTGGATAAAATCTGAATGGCTTATGCCAAAGCAGCTATATTTCAAGAGCGACAATTATATGTTCATTGCATACAAGCAGCACAGGTTGGAAAGAAAATATGCCTTGGAGACAAACAAAAGGCAACACAATTTTGCAAACATAATAAATATCGGAGGTATACGAAAAGATGTCTAATACATTTAGAAAGATAAGGCAAGCAGAAAAAGAAGGATTGAAAATCCCAAAAAGTGTACAGCAAGCCATCCCTATAACGAAAGTGTATGAGGATGGCATTTTTAAAGTGGGGAATAATTTTTCAAAAACCATGCGGTTTACGGATATAAACTATCGTGTAGCATCCAAAGACGACCAGATGGATATGTTCCTGAAATACTGTGATCTGATTAACAGCATTGACAGTGAGGCTGTAACCAAGATTACGATCAATAATAGGCGGTTAAACAAAAAGGATTTTGAGCAACGTATATTACTGCCTGAAAAGGACAATTTCTTGGATAAGTACAGGCGAGAGTATAATGAAATGCTATTGGAAAAGGCGACAAAATCCAGCAATTCGATGGTACAGGAAAAATACATCACTGTGTCTTCATCAAAAAAGAACGTGCTTGAGGCCAGAGCGCTGTTTTCTAGACTCACAACGGATATTTCCTCACATATGTCCAAGATGTCCAGCAGAACTCTGGAATTGGACGCTGAAGAGCGCCTGCGCATATTCCATGACCTCTATAGACTTGGTGAAGAAACCTATTACCACTTTGATTTGAAGCAAACAATACGCAAAGGACATGATTTCAGGGATTATATATGCCCGGATAGCATGGAGTTTGATAAGAACTATACTAAGATAGGCGATAAGTACTGCCGTACTTTCTACATGCGTGAATTTGCGTCGTTCATAAAGGACAGCATGATAACAGAGTTTATGGACTTGCCGAAGAATATGATGCTGTCGATAGACATGCTGCCTATCCCTACTGATGAAGCTGTGAAGATAATCAACAAACTTATACTAGGTACTGAGACTGACAAAGCGAGATTCACTAGAAAACAAACAAACAACGGCAATTTCACAGCAGATATTCCATATGACCTTGAACAGAGAAGTAAAGAACTTCATGAGTTTATGGATGACCTGACTTCCAGAGATCAGCGTATGCTGTTTGCGACAGTAACGATTGTTATCATTTCAGACAGTCTTGAAGAACTGGATGAGGATACGGAAAGTATACTCTCAATCGGGAGAAAACATATCTGCCAGTTTACTTCATTGACATACCAACAGACCGAAGGTTTGTATACCGTACTTCCATTTGGTATGCACAAGCTGCCATTCAAATGGCGCACGTTGACGACAGAAAGTACAGCTGTGCTTATGCCGTTCAATACTATGGATATTCAAGACGAGACCGGAATCTATTATGGAATAAATGTAATATCTAAAAACTTAATTCTTGCTGACAGGCGTAAACTGCTAAATGCTAATGGTTTTATTCTTGGCGTTTCAGGCAGCGGTAAATCTTTTAAGGCAAAAGAAGAGATGACTGCGCTCATGCTTCGTGATGATGTAGATATTATCGTAATCGACCCAGAACGTGAGTATGGGAACCTCTTTCTTTCTATGGGCGGTGAGGTTATCCATATATCAGCCGGAAGCAGAAATCACATCAACTCAATGGCAATGAGTGAAGGGTATGGTGATGATGAAAATCCGATAATTCTTAAAAGTGAATTTATACTTTCACTTGTGGAGCAGCTTGTAGGTACAGGGAAGCTTAATGCAAAAGAAAAGAGCATTATTGACCGATGCACAGCTAATGTCTACAGAGAATATATAACTAACGGATTTACGGGGATGCCGCCAACGCTAAAAGAGTTTAGGCAGGAACTGCTACGTCAGGATGAGCCGGAAGCCCGTGAAGTTGCTCTAGCCATTGAGTTGTTTACCGATGGCAGCTTGGATACCTTTGCAAGACAGACTAACGTTAATGTAAATAGTCAATATATTGTGTATGATATAAAAGATTTGGGTAAGCAGCTTAGAACGATAGGTATGCTCGTTGTTCTGGATAATATATTTAACAGAATTACTGAAAACAGAGCTAAAAAACGCAGTACCTTTATATTCATAGATGAAATATATTTGCTATTCCAAAATGAATACTCAAGCAACTTTCTTTTTGAGTTATGGAAACGGGTCCGGAAGTACGGAGCATGTGCGACAGGTATAACTCAAAACGTTAGCGATCTGCTTGTTTCACATACAGCAAGAACAATGCTGGCAAACAGCGAGTTTTTGTTAATGATGAATCAAGCGCCAACGGATAGGATTGAACTGGCTAACTTAATTAATATATCAGAAGCTCAGCTATCTCATATAACTGATAACGAAAAGGCTGGTATTGGTTTACTAAAGTATGCAGGCAGTATCGTGCCATTCGAGGACGAGTTTCCAAGACATACGAAACTGTACTCATTAATGACGACCAAGTTCGAGTAATAAAAAAGTGCGGAGTAAAATGGCAGATGCTATTTTACTCCGCATATAGTTATATATAAATACAAAATGCACATATATGTGGTTGATATACTGACATATTATGATATAATTGTATTTAATAACTCGTTAAGGGGTAATTCATATGCCTATTAAATGTAATCTTTCAACACTTATGGGTGCTAATAAATATAAGGTAATTGACGTACATAAAAAAACGGGGTTATCAAGAACCACAATATCAAAACTATATTATGATAAAATGGAGAGAATTGATTACGGAACTCTGGATAAATTATGCGAATTATTTGATTGTGAGGTTCAAGATATTTTGGTTTATTATAAAAAATGATAATATTCATTATTTGTTTAAGTACATTTTAAAGGACTGTATATTTGATAAAATTATGATGAGGTAAAATTACTAATGGAGCTTATCGATAATATTGGAAAAACATTAAAAGATGATCTTTCTAACGAAATTCAGGCGGGATGCAAATTATCTATTGCTGCCGCCTGTTTCTCTATATACGCTTTTCAAGAACTTAAAAGTGAGTTGAAAAGCGTTGATGAGCTAAGTTTCATTTTTACATCTCCAACATTTATTTCTGAAAAGCCAAAAAGAGAAAAAAGGGAATTCTATATACCTCGTCTTAATCGTGAGAGAAGCTTATATGGCACGGAGTTTGAAGTAAAACTTCGAAACGAACTTACCCAAAAGGCTATTGCAAAAGAATGTGCGGATTGGATAAAGAAGAAGGTTACGTTTAAATCCAACATCACAAACGAAAACATGATGGGCTTTATCAATATCAATGATAAGAACTATATGCCTATCAACGGATTTACTACTGTTGATTTAGGATGTGAGCGTGGGAATAACGCTTATAATATGGTGCAAAAAACAGATGCTCCATTTTCAAATGCATATATTGATTTATTCAAAGATTTATGGAACGATTCAACGAAACTCCAAGTAGTTACTGAAGAAGTGATTGAAAATATTACTGCTGCATATAATGAAAATTCTCCAGATTTTATTTACTTTGTTACCTTATACAATATTTTTAATGAATTCCTTGAGGATGTTTCGGAAGATGTTCTCCCAAATGAAGCTACAGGTTTCAAACAGAGCAAGATTTGGGATATGCTATATAATTTTCAAAAAGATGCTGCGCTTGCAATCATCAATAAACTTGAGAAATACAATGGTTGTATTTTAGCTGACAGCGTAGGGCTCGGTAAAACTTTCACTGCACTTTCTGTCATCAAGTATTATGAAAATAGAAATAAAACAGTTCTTGTGCTTTGTCCAAAAAAGTTATCTAGCAACTGGAATACATATAAAGATAACTATGTAAATAATCCAATTGCAGCTGACAGGCTCAGATATGATGTGCTTTACCATACTGACCTTAATCGAACATTTGGCATATCAAATGGTTTGGATCTTAGCCGTTTAAATTGGGGGAATTATGACCTTGTTGTTATTGATGAATCCCATAATTTTAGAAATGGTGGAAAATTGAATGGTGAAGAAGATGAAAAAGAAAACCGGTATTTAAAACTTCTAAATAACATAGTTCGTAAAGGTGTGAAGACTAAAGTGCTCATGCTTTCAGCAACACCTGTAAATAATCGATTCAATGATTTAAAAAATCAGTTACAGCTAGCATATGAAGGCGATGTGAATTTAATTGACGATAAGTTAAATACTACTCGTTCAATAGATGATATTTTTAAAAATGCCCAGAAAGCTTTTAATACTTGGAGCAAATGGGAGCCTCAGGATAGAACAACAGCTAATTTGCTAAGGATGCTTGATTTCGATTTTTTCGAAGTGCTTGATAGTGTAACGATTGCACGTTCTCGTAAACATATCGAAAAATATTATGATATAACAGAAATCGGAAAGTTTCCTACAAGACTTAAACCTATTTCAAAGCATCCCCGTTTGACTGATTTAGAATCAGCTATTAACTATAATGAGATATTTGAACAGCTCATGTTACTTTCTCTTACCATCTATACACCTACTCATTTCATACTTCCGAGCAAACTGGAAAAGTATGCAGAAATGTATGAAGATAACAAAGTAAACATTGGGTTTACTCAAGCAAATCGTGAACAAGGCATTAGACGCTTAACAGCTATCAATTTGATGAAACGGATGGAAAGCTCAATTTATTCATTTGATTTAACATTAAAGAGGATTAAAGAGCTGATAGAGAACACGATTAATATAATTAATGATTATGATAACCAAAGTGATTTAAAACTCGATTTAGTAGACATATCAAATATAGATGAATACGATGGTGACGATCAGAACAGTACAGAATTGTTCACCTTTGGCAAAAAAATAAAGATTGATATTGCTGATATGGATTATATTTCATGGCGAAATAGTCTTGAGAAAGACAATGATGTGCTGGAGCTTCTAACCCTTATGGTTGCAGAAATCACTCCAGAACATGATTGCAAGCTTCAAGAACTGCTTGATATTCTAAAAAGTAAAATTAATAATCCGATAAATGATGATAACAAAAAAGTTCTTATCTTTACCGCATTTACGGATACAGCAGAATATCTTTATAATAATGTGAGCAAATATATGATATCAGAGTTTGGTATGGATACTGCAATGATAACCGGATCGGTTGAAGGACGAACCACTATACCAAAGCTACGCTCAGATTTCAATACTGTACTCACTTGTTTTTCTCCAATATCTAAGGATAAAGAGTTATTAATGCCAGGTAATTCGACTGAGATTGACATCCTTATTGCTACAGATTGTATTTCCGAAGGTCAAAATTTGCAGGACTGTGACTATCTTATTAATTACGATATTCATTGGAACCCTGTGCGCATTATACAAAGGTTTGGCCGAATAGACCGAATCGGGAGCGATAATGAATACATTCAGCTTGTTAACTTCTGGCCGGATATCACATTGGATGAATATATTAATCTCAAAGCTAAGGTTGAGACAAGGATGAAAATTGTCGATATGACAGCTACCGGTGATGATAATCTATTGAGTAATGAGGAAAAAACAGACCTTGAATATCGCAAACAGCAACTTAAGCGGTTACAAGAAGAAGTTGTAGATATCGAAGATATGTCCAGTGGTATTTCTATTATGGACTTAGGTTTAAACGAGTTCAGATTAGATTTATTGGATTATATTAAGAACAATCCGGACCTTGATAAAACACCTTTTGGGCTCCACTCGGTCGCTCCAAGCAATGAAGATGTGCCGGAAGGTGTAATATATGTTTTAAAAAACCATTCTAACAGCGTAAATATCGACAGTCAGAATAGATTGCATCCATTTTATATGGTATATATCAATAACGACGGCGAGGTAATTTGTGATCATCTTTCGCCTAAAGAGATGCTTGATAAGATGCGCTATATTTGCAAAGGAAAGAAGGAGCCGATAGCGGAATTATATAAAGATTTCAATAATGAAACAAAAGATGGAAGTGATATGCAAAAACTATCCGAATTGCTCGGACAAGCTATCGCTTCGATTATTGAAGTAAAGGATGAAAGCGATATTGATAATTTCTTAAGCGGAGGGCAGGTAAGCTTTATATCAAACGAGATAAAAGGACTTGATGACTTTGAACTAATTTGTTTCTTGGTTGTCAAATAATGATGCGGAGTATATAAGTATGCTGGGATTACCTAAATCAACAGAGCTGTCAAAGCAGCTCCCTAAAAAATCGATATATGCAAAGTTCAATATGAATACTGCAGCAAAAACAAAGTTTGATGCTGATATCAAGAGAATTTCTATAGTAAACGAAATCTCTCCTGCAACGACTGCTATCGCTAAAGGCGAAACTGTATCAGCTTTTTATGTTTTACTCGTATCGCTGAAGCAAAAAGACTATGCAGCAAAAACAATTGAGCAGATTTCAAAACTTATTGACCAGAATATGTTACTAATTTTGAATTATGAAGATAAAATAAGGCTTGCAATTTATCATACAAAGTTAATCCAATCAGAGTGGGAGCCAGCAGAAGAAGCTGTAATCCAGCTAAAAGGGCTGAATCTTGATAGTTTATGGAATAATATTGTTGCTCAGGTGGGTAATGTTCTGGTCGAGTATGGTAATTCCTTGGAACAGCAAATAGCTTTAGATGAAAAAAGAGAAAGATTACAAAAAGAGATAGAGAGACTTGAGAAGCAAGCAAGAGTAGAAAAACAGCCAAAGAAGAAATTTGAGTTGGCAGAGCAAGTTAAGTCATTAAAAAAAGAATTGGAGAATGACTAATGCCTCACGAAGATTTTGTAACGCAGATTGTTACAAACACAGATAAACATGGCCGTGTCAAAAGCCGTGAACGAAATGATTTAGAATATAAAGAATCATTTGGCTTATCTAGTTGGGCGAAGTATGCAAAAACAATGTCAGCATTTGCAAACAATCATGGAGGGTACATCCTATTTGGTATAAAAGATAGTCCACGAGAAATTGTTGGTGTAAATCCAGCATTTGAAACCCTAAAGCAAGAAAAGTTCACAGAATCGCTAAATGCTCATTTTTCTCCTGAGTTGATTTGGGAAGTTGGCTGTGTTGATATTGAAAATGTCTCTATTGGGTATTTATATACTGCCGAATCATACTCAAAGCCAGTTATTGCGCTAAAAGCTATTAGCTCAGAAAAGATCAGCAGTGGTGATATTTACTATAGATACAGAGGACGAAGCGAAAAAATCAAGTATCCTGAGATGAGCAGGATTATTGAGGATAGAGTAAAACAGGAACGAGAGCAAATTCTTAAACTTATGGAAACAATACGAAATAGCGATACTACTAATTTGGGCATAATTAATTATAATAATGGTTACTTCAGCACTCCTTATGGAGCAGATGTTGCTATAGATAGAAAATTAGTGATGCAAGTTCTACGAAAGGCAAAGTATATCAAAGAAGGTAGCTTTGATGAAACTGGAGGACGACCAGTTATAAAAGTAACAGGGAAAATTGACCTTGCAGAAGAAGTGCCAGTTCCTGATATTGAGCCTGACGTTCAATACCCATATCTTCAAAAGGATTTAGCAGGAAAACTTAATATAACAAGTTACCAATTGTATTCTCTAATTTGGTTCTATAAAATGAAGGGACAAAAGAAATACCACATGGAGATTTCTACTTCATCTTCAGGCAAGACCCATAAATTTTCAGATATTGCTCTTCAGTTTTTAGCTGATAAGATTAATGAAAATAAAGATAACTCAAAATGGTTTGACGATATAAAATCTAGTTATCAACATAGAAACGATAAATAACAGGAGGATACAAACAATGGACAAACTAAAAATGCATTCAATCAACAAGGTTGATGATAACATCGAAAAAATTGGCAAGCTATTTCCTAATTGCCTGACTGAAAGAAAGAACGAGCAAGGCGAAGTAGAATATGCTATTGATTTTGATACACTACGGCAAGAATTATCGTCCGTTATTGTTGAAGGCAACGAAGAACGCTATCAGTTCACGTGGCCGGACAAAAGGAAGTCCATCCTTCTCGCAAATGCACCGATAGCAAGAACTCTTCGACCTGTTCGAGATGATGAACCTGCACAAATTAAAGACGAAGAAGGAAAAGTTATAGGCGAATATACACGTACTGGCAGTGTTGATTTTGATTCTACAGAAAATATATATATTGAGGGTGATAATCTTGATGTTTTAAAATTGATGCAAGAAACATATCTTGGTAAAATTAAAATGATATATATTGACCCTCCATATAATACAGGCAATGATTTTGTATATGAAGATAACTTTGCCAAGAATGCTGATGAATATCTAAATAATAGTGGCCAGTTTGATGAGGAGGGTAACCGTCTTGTCAAAAACCTTGATAGCAATGGAAGGTTTCATACTGATTGGTTAAACATGATATATCCAAGGTTGAAAGTGGCAAAAAATATACTTGCCGATGATGGGGTAATATTTATTAGTATTGACGACAACGAGAATCACAATCTGAAGAAGCTATGTGATGAAATATTTGGGGAAACAAATTTCATATCAGATATTACAGTCGTCAATAACTTAAAGGGTCGAAATGATAAGAAGTATATCGCTCGTGCGAATGAGAGATTATTAATGTATGTGAAGTCCCAAGAGTTCGAAGAACAAGGGCTTAAGTTGCCTGAAGCTAGAATGACAGAGTTTTCTTATGAAAATGAGGAAGGTAAATTCAGATTATTAGGGTTGAGAAAAAGGGGAGGAGCGGATACAAGGATTTTACGTCCTAATATGTTCTATCCATTTTATGTGAACCCTTTAGATTTAAGTGTTTCCTTAAATAAAACCACAAAGCATATTGTCGAGGTCTATCCATACAAGTCAGATAGTACAGAAGGTTGTTGGAGATGGGGTAAAGAAACTGCACAAAGTAAAGTTACACAACTGGTATCAAAAAAAGTTGGTGCTAGCGAAAGATATGACATATTTGAAATTGATTATCTTGAGTCTGATGGTGAATTGAGGAGAATAAAACCAAAGTCAGTAATGGCAGGTACCGATTATTCGACTGATAAGGCAACAAAACAGTATAGGAAACTAATGGGGAAGATTGATTTTTCAAGTCCTAAATCTGTAGAATTTATGAAGGATTTGGTTGATTATTCCACAGATAAAGACAACGGATCTTGCATTTTAGACTTTTTTAGTGGCTCTGCAACAACCGCACATGCAGTAATGGAGTTGAATTCTGAGGATAATGGAAATCGCAAATATATCATGGTCCAAATACCTGAGCGAACTGATTCAAAATCCGACCAATACAAAGCTGGCTATAAAAACATATGTGAAATAGGAAAAGAGCGCATTCGCCGTGCTGGAGCAATGCTAAAAGAAGAAATTGAAAAAGAACCTCCGAGACTTGATGAGGAGAATAAGAAAGTACCTGACATAGGCTTCCGTGTTTTAAAACTTGATAACACAAACATGAAAGATGTGTACTACAATCCTACCGAATATACACCTACTCTATTTGATAGTCTTACTGATAATATCAAAGAAGACAGAACACCTGAAGATTTATTATTTCAGGTTATGCTTGATTTAGGTGTATTGTTATCTAGTAAAATTGAGGAAAGTGTTATTGATGGCAAGAAGGTGTACAGTGTTGCAGACGGATTTTTAATAGCTTGCTTTGATGATAATGTAACTGATGATACCGTTAAGGCTATTGCTCAGCAACATCCATATTATGCGGTATTTCGTGACAGCAGTTATGCGAGTGATAGCGTTGCGACAAATTTCGAGCAGATTTTTGCAACATATAGTCCGGATACAGTAAGGAAGGTGCTGTAGAATGAAATTTCATTTTAAGATACAGCAGTACCAAACAGATGCTGTAGAGGCTGTCGTAAAAGTATTTAACGGTCAAGGATATCAAGATAAAGTCAGTTATGTGCGAGATTTAGGTAAACAAAAAATACCAGCACAAGAACAAACAAAAATGCAGATGCCAGATGATTATGACCCAATGGATGATACTGGTTTTAAAAATGAGCTTGTTGCTTTAAAAGATGAGCAGTTGCTGAAAAACATAAGGGAATTGCAGACTTTTAATAATATCAAGCTATCGTCATCCTTGGTAAAAGAACTTGGTCGGTGCAGTCTTGATATTGAAATGGAAACAGGAACCGGTAAAACTTATGTTTATATTAAGACGATGTTTGAGCTTAACAACCGGTATGGCTGGAGCAAATTTATTGTAGTTGTTCCGTCTATTGCTATTCGTGAAGGTGTGAAAAAGAGTTTTGAAATAACAACAGACCACTTCATGGAGCATTATGGAAAGAAAGCTCGCTATTTCATTTACAATAGTTCTAATTTAAATGATTTGGATAGTTTTTCGAGCAATTCAGGTATCAATGTAATGATAATCAATACGCAGGCTTTCGCCGCTTCTATGAACGAAGAAAAAAACATAGAAGGCAGAAAAGGTGACTCAACTGCGAGAATAATATATTCAAAGCGTGATGAGTTTGCATCTCGCCGTCCTATTGATGTTATTAAGGCAAACAGACCTATATTGATATTAGATGAGCCTCAGAAAATGGGCGGGAAAGTTACTCAAAAAGCTTTGAAGAATTTTAATCCGCTATTCAGTCTGAATTACTCAGCTACACATGCGAAACAAAACAATCTTATATATGTACTTGATGCGCTTGATGCTTATAACAAACGTCTGGTAAAAAAGATTGAAGTAAAAGGCTTTGAGGTTAAAAATTTTAGAGGGACAGATAAGTATTTGTACCTGGAAAGCATTATTTTATCAAGCAAGAAACCGCCGATGGCTCGTATAGAGATGGAAATTGCATATCAAAAATCTATTAACCGTGAACCACGTATACTGGGTGTAGGAGATAATCTGTATTATATCTCTAATGAAATGGAGCAGTACAAAGAAGGATATATCATTTCAGAAATCGATCCCATTAGAGGAACTGTTACATTTGCTAATGGAGAGGTTATTCAAAAAGGTGATGTTATTGGCGATATTTCGGAAAAGGATATACGCCGCATTCAGATTAGAGAAACGATATTATCCCACTTTGAAAAGGAAGAAAAGCTGTTTAATATGGGGATAAAAACCTTATCTCTGTTCTTTATTGATGAAGTGGCTAAATATCGTCAGTATGATGATGAAACTGGAGAAGAATTGCTTGGTGAATATGGGCAGATGTTTGAGCAGGAATATCTAAACATTTTAAATGATTGTACTACATTATTGGATACTCCATATCAAAAATATCTTAAGAAGTATTGCAGTGAAATTAATAAGGTGCACGATGGGTATTTCAGTATTGATAAAAACAAAAAAACTGGAAAAGAAAAATTTATAGATAGCAAGTTAAAGAGAGGCAGCGAGTTTTCTGATGATATCTCGGCATATGATAAGATACTAAGTGAAAAGGAAATACTCCTTAGTTTTGAGGAGCCAATTCGGTTTATATTTTCTCATTCAGCTCTTAGAGAAGGATGGGACAATCCAAATGTATTCCAAATCTGTACCCTTAAGCATTCAGATAGTAAAACGGCGAAGCATCAGGAAGTTGGTCGTGGGTTGAGGTTATGCGTTAATCAATCTGGTAATAGAATGGATGTGGAAACTTGTGGTGATAGTGTACACAACATCAATATGCTTACTGTTATTGCAAGTGAAAGCTATAAAAGTTTTGTAACTGACCTTCAGTCAAATATTAAAGCCGACCTATATGATAGACCGACAAAAGCAACGGTTGAATACTTTGAAGGTAAGACCATTATGGTTGATGAACAACCGATGATGATTGATGCAAGGCAAGCAAAAGATATTTATAGGTACCTAATTAAAAATGATTATATTGATACTGATGATAATGTAACTGATGAATATAGAACTGACCTTTTAAATGGTAATCTTGCACAGTTGCCGGATGATATTCAACCCTTAGCAAAGGGCGTACACATATTAGTACAAAGTATATTTGATGAAAGCGTACTTGACAGCATGATTGAGAACGGAAATAAAACAAAAGTTAAAGAAAACGAACTCAATGAAAATTTCTTTAAGAAAGAGTTTCAGACTCTTTGGAATTATATCAATCATAAATATGCTTACACTGTTGAATTCGACAGCAAGGAATTGATTGAAAAATCTATTGCCCATATTAATGATAAGCTATTCGTATCTCAGTTGCAGTATACAAGATCGATAGGGCAACAGAAGGATGATTTGAACGAACATGAGATTGAACGTGGGGAATCGTTTAAAACTGCAAAAACTAGAACCCAAACATTGAAACATTCAAAAGTAAACAGCATTAAATATGATTTAATTGGTAAAATTGCTGAAGGAACAGTACTGACTCGTAGATCTGTTGTTGCGATTTTAAAAAGGTTAACAATAGATAAGCTTGAGATGTTTAAAAATAATCCGGAAGAATTTATTTCAAAGGTTGTTAAGTTAATCAACGAACAGAAAGCCACAATGATTGTTGAGCACATATCATATAATCAAACAGATGGTGAATACGATAGCACCATATTTACTGCTGAGAAGTCCTCACAAAGTTTTGAAAAAGCTTTTCGTGCCAATAAACACATTCAAGATTATGTTTTTACCGATGGAACTGCTGAAAGAAGTGTCGAGCGGAGGTTTGTGGAAGACCTTGATACAGCTGAAGAAGTATGCGTATACGCAAAGCTACCAAGAGGGTTTGCTATACCCACGCCAGTTGGTAACTATTCTCCTGACTGGGCAATCGCTTTTAATGAGGGGAGTGTAAAACATATATATTTTATTGCAGAAACAAAAGGGACTATGGATAGCTTAAATCTAAAACCTATAGAACAGGCGAAAATATCGTGCGCAAGAACGCTGTTTAATGAAATTTCTACTAGTAAAGTAAGATATCATGATGTCGATAGCTACCAAAGCTTGCTCAATATAATGAGCAGTATTTAGTAAGAAATATAAAGAATTATACGATAGATATTTAAGGAGTATTTGACAATGAGTAAGACGGATTTAACTGCGCTTCAAAAATGGAACAACATACCTAAAGATATACAAAGAAAGATTTTAGACAATGTGTTTTGCTCGAATTGTTATGTAACTACTATTGTTGACTATACAATGAGTGATGAAAAGCACGGGATTGTTATTAGAGGAAAATGTAAAAAATGCGGGAAAGATATTGCTCGTGTTGTTGAAAATGACTAAATAGATTAAGAAAAAGCAGATACAAATAAGCACCGGAAACGGTGTTTTTTTGTATCCACACGAAAGGAGAGGTTCATGGATTCACCTAAACAAAAACCAAAAATGAGCACCCCAAAGACGCTTAATAAATCTGTTCGTACATTAGGCGGTGTAAAAAGTGGTGTAAGTAAATCAGTCAAGACTGCACACGAAGTGAAAAGAACACATCGAAAACTTACAGAACAAATGCCTGGTCAAGAAAAGTTTCATAGACCTGAAGAATACATGACTAATAAGGCTGCGGAGAAAACAGAATATGCTGCCAGAAAAGCCGGTGGTAAAATCACTGGAAAAGCAAACGAGGCAATTCGAAGTAGAATCAAAAAGGAAGCTGGGAAACAGGCGAAAAAAGGAGTTAATGCTTCTAAGCAAACAACAAAGGCAACAAAGAAGACAATCAAAACAACTAAGAAAGGAGTAAAGACAGCTGCAAAAACAGCGCAGAAATCAGCAAAAGCAGCAAGAAAAGCTGCAGTGGCTGCAAAGAAAACTGCAGTATTAGCTGCAAAAGTAGTTAAAGCGACGGTTAAAGCGGTGATTGCAGCTGTGAAAGCAGCTGTTGCAGCAGTAAAGGGATTAATTACTATTATTGCAGCTGGCGGCTGGATAGTTATCGTGATTATTTTAATCATAGCTGTAATCATGCTGGTGATCTCGTCGCCGTTTGGAGCATTTGCTAATGAGAGTGATGGCGAAATGCCTACTCTTTCCGAAGTCGTACAAGAGATAAATGGTGAATACACATCTGCTATCAATAAAATCATTATAGATGCTGGTGAAATCGATGAAATTATCATAGAAGGTGAAACAGCGTCATCAGGGTATTCGCCTTCCAATTGGATAGATGTTCTGGCTGTGTTTTCTGTTAAATCTACGATAAATGACAATCCGGATGAATATATGGATGTTGCTATCATGGATACAGAAAAGATAGAAGCGTTAAAGGATATATTCTGGCAGATGAATAGCATTACGTATGAGATTGAAGAGGAACCCGTACCTACCCCAGAACCAACGTCAAATCCTGCTCAAACTCAAGCTCCAGCATCGACAACTGAAATATCGCCAACGCCTGAACCAACTCCTGAAGTCATTAGAACACTTATTATAACTATGACGAGCAAGACATATATTCAGGGCTCGGAGATTTATAATTTTACGGATGAGCAATATAAAGTTTTAGAAGAAATGATGTCCCCTCAGTACATTGCGATGTATATGGAGCTGTGCGGAATGGATACTTTCAACGGATTAACGCCTGAACAGCTATCCCATTTGATTAACGAGCTTCCAGAAGGAGAACTGGGTTCTGTGATCGTAGAGTATGCACTTACAAGACTTGGACATCCTTATTCACGTCAATTAAGAGGACAGGGGAACTATGTTGACTGCAGTTATTTCGCCAGATGGTGTTATCAGCAAGCAGGTGTTAGCCATTTTACTGCAGGTACAGCAGCGGAACAGGCGAGATACTGTGTTAATAATAATTTATGTATATCAAAAAGTGACTTGCAGATCGGCGACTTAATTTTCTGGTCATTTCATACAAACGGGCGCTTTATGGATATAACGCATGTTGGTATATATGCCGGTAATGGATATGTAATAGACGCAAGCAGCTATCGTGGCATGGTTGTGTATAGACCGATTTTTGGAGAATCAAGTATTGTTGTTTGCGGGAGGCCTCACGTTTTGGATTAAGGAGGAAAGAATGAATTATAAGGGTATTTTTGTAGTGATGGCCATTTTGGCCTTCGCTGTGTGTACAGTTTTAGGAATTGTTTTTGATGTAAGGGACAATCAGAAAATGGGTATTGATTTGACAGTGAAACATAATAGTTCGGTTGGAGAAGAACAATTTGTTGCAGAAATCCAAGGTAACAATCCAGTAAATGAAAAAGATCGTTCGGATGAGCCGGAACAAGAAAATGAACCAATTACAACTGAAACACCTGCATCAACCGAAAAGATGCAGATAGATACTCCAACAGATAAAATTACACAGCCAGAGATTTTTGCTGAACTAACAATTAAGACTCACAAAAAGACAGGTAAGTATACGATTATGCCTGATGTGAATGAAAAGGCGCTGATGAAAAATATTGGTTGGCTACCATCCTCTTCTTTACCTGGAGAAGATGGATTATGTGTTTTAATGGGACATAGAGATACTGATTTCAGTATACTTCAATATATAAAAGTTGGGGATGAGATAACAATTGAATATGAAGTGTCAAGTTGTGTCTATACAGTAACAAAAGTTGTAATTGTTGATAACGATAATGAGCTTAGGTTTTCTGTAATGTCAGGCTCAAATCTTGTTTTGGTAACTTGTTATCCATTTTACTATAAAGGATTTGCTCCAAATAAACTGGTAGTTTATTCAAAAATAAATAACGTTTTAAAAAAATTTATAATATAGGAAATCATAAAGTACTTAAGTTATTATATGAGTATAAAAATCAAATAATTATCTGATAAAGAATCAAACTATTGAAAATAGAAAATGACTGTTAAGAGTACTTGAGTGCCACGAGCGACTGTTTACAAAACATATTAAAGTTGAAAAAATATTTTTTAATAAAAAAAGAAGGATTATTCTAAAAGTTGTCGAATACTACAATAAATAAAGAAAACCGATTTTCTTATTATATTATTAATAATAAAGATTTTAATAGTAGTTGTTTGGGTTTTATAACTGTTTTTATACGGAAAACATTTGAAATCAATTAATTTTTATCGGCAGAAAGAAAAACGGTTCTCTAAACAATGGTTGAAAGGTCAGAATTTAAATATGTTATCAAGTAAAGATAAAGAATACCTAAGAAGTCTTGCGAAAAAAGTGAGAGAGATTTCTCAAGATCCGATTTGGGAGGAAAAAAAGGACCTATGGAAGAAAAAGAATTCATTGGTTAAAACAAGGCCGTTAGTTCTATGCTCACTGCCAGAAGAAGTATGGCCTGAAATTATTCCGCAAAGTGAAATAAAAATTGAGGATTCGTTTTATAGAGATTTTGAATGGTATTTTTTAAAACAAATATACAGATGGAGTAATATCAAGGATGATGAGATAATCACTGATAAAATTTATATACCAATAGTATATGAATTTAACGATTGGATTGAGAATAGAGAAAGACCATATAGCGGTGATGGAAAAAAAGCAATGGCATTTCATCCAGTCATTCACGAGTATAACGATTTAAGAAAACTTAGAAAGCCTCAATTAAAGTTTATTGACTATGAAGAAACTGAGCAAAAACTTGAGATGGCAAATAATATCTTTGGAGATATATTAACTATCATAAAAGGAAGACCATTTTCTTCAGACACAGATAATAATGTAACTGGGTGGGGGCTTAGTGCAATTGATTTGCTATGTGAATTGAGGGGTATGGAAAATATTTTTTATGATATGGTTTTAGAGCCATCTTTTGTTCATGAAGCAATGGAATTTATTACTGACGGATTGATTCATTACTTATCAATATTAGAATCAGAGGGATTACTTTTTCTTAATAATAATGAGTTTATCGATCATTCCAATACTCCACTTGGCTCCAATGGACTGGCGATAACTGATAAACTGCCAGGATCAAATTATGACTCTAACAATATAAAGTTAACAAATATATGGGGTTATTTAATGGCTCAAGAATTTTCTGAAGTATCGCCGGATATGCACAAAGAATTTGTATTAAACTATCAAAAACCAATAGGTGATAAATTTGGATTAACAAGTTACGGATGTTGTGAACCAAATGATAAAAAGTGGGACAATATCTTTAATACATTCCAAAACTTGAGAGAATTATCAGTAAGTCACGTTGCTGACTTACTAGTTGCTGCTGAAAAAATAAAAGATAAATATGTTTTATCATGGAAACCTAGATGTACGATTATAAATGAAAATAATGAAGTGATAGAGAAAGAAATGAAGAAAAGTCTCGAAATTTTAAAGGATTGCCACGCAGTGATTTGTTTAAGAGATAATCTAACATTATTCGGGGATCCTGAAAAAGCAGGAAATTGGACAAAAATAATGATGAAAGCATCGGAAAAGTACATATAACTCATGTGAGCTATTAATTTATTAAAGATTGGAAGGTAATGATATTGTCAAGCTTATTTGTAGATACTCCGTATCTTATATTTCAGAATCATGAAACACAAAATGATGCAAATCTAAATATAAACGATAGCGATATCGAAGTACTTCGAGAGCTAGCGAAACATTATGCTGAAATAGCAAACGACCCTATCAACGATCAACGTAAAGAAATGTGGCGTCGGCTCAATGATCTTGAGACAATTAGGCCACTTATATGGATGAACGAAGTTTGCTGGAACGAAATGAATGTTGAAGATGAGTTAACTCTAAGAACAAATAATATAGTTTGTCAACGAATCGAAACTGAAATGCGTCGGACAATTTACCAGTGGAAACATATGCAGGGAGACATGATTGTGGAGAAAGAGTTCTTTGCTCCATTCATTTTAAACAATACTGGTTTTGGGATTTCTGTAGAAGCAGAAGTACAAGAATTGGAAGAAGATCGAGAGATTGCTTCACGACATTTTCATAATCAAATAATTACAGAAGAAGATATTGAAAAAATCGAATCTCCAAAAATCAGTATTAATCAAGATAGAACGAATGATTTTTTTACAGCTTACCAGACCATATTCGATGGTATTCTGCCAGTAAGACAGAGAGGATGTACAGGATTTTGGTTTGCGCCATGGGACGACATTGTTTTCTGGATGAATGCGGACAATGTGCTATTAAATTTAGCGACTGAACCTGAGCTAATGCATAAACTAATCAAGAAGACGATGCAAGTATATATTGAAGGGATTAAACAATTTGAGGAACTCGGTCTGCTTGCAAGAAACGATATTAATGTACGCATCGGTTCGGGTGGATACGGTTACACAAAAGATCTCCCAGGAGACGATTACGATGAGAACTATATTAAAACAAAGAATCTATGGGGCTCAGCAACACCGCAGATATTTGGATCGGTTTCTCCGCATATGCATAAAGAATTTGGTGTAGATTATGAAATAGAATGGCTGAAAAAATTTGGTCTTGCATATTATGGATGCTGTGAACCATTACATAACAAGATAGGTATAATATCAGAAATTCCGAATTTAAGGAAAATCTCGATCAGCCCATGGGCGGACGAGAAGGTAGCGGCAGAGCTTATGCAAGATAAATATGTCGTTTCGCTTAAACCTTCACCCTCGGTATTTGCATCACCTTATTTCAATGCTGACGAGGTAAAAAAAGAGCTAAAAACTAAACTTAACAACACGAAGAGATGCAACGTGGAAATCATACTCAAGGATATCAGTACAGTTCGTTTTGAGCCTAAAAGACTGTGGCAGTGGGCTGATATTGCCAGCGAAATTGTTAATGAATACGATTAGCTATGAAAATCGAACTGTTTTCAAAAGATAAATAGACAGGACTATGTAACTGGATTTGAGCAGAGAAACAGTATGTCTGAAGGCCGAAATGAGAAAGGTTACAGAGGATAGAAAAACGGGAGAATATAATTTTATTATAGGAATGAGATCCTTAGTAGTAATAAAGAAATTGAGAGCTATGTAAACGATTTGATGTAGGAGTTTTGAGTATGTCGATATTAATTTCACCATCTATGATGTGTGCAGATCTGATTGAACTGGCAAAGGATATCACTAGCTTAGAAAAAGGTGGAGCAGATTACCTTCATTTTGATGTAATGGACGGTACTTTTGTACCCAATTATACGCTTGGCACTGATTTAATTAAAAGAATACGGAAGTATACACGAATACCTTTTGATATCCACCTGATGGTTGAACATCCAGAATTTAAACTGGGGTATTTTGAATTTAATGAGGGGGATATGGTCTCTGTACATTATGAATCAACACCACATATTATGCGGGTTATTAATCAGATTAAAAAAATGGGCCTAAAGGCTTGTGTTGCACTGAATCCTGGGAGCCCGATTTGTTTATTAAATGACCTGATTTATGAGGTAGATGCTGTATTAATAATGACAGTCAACCCTGGGTTTGCAGGTCAAACTCTTATAAATTCGACTATTAGTAAAATTAAGCAATTAAAAAGCATATTGAAGGAAAAAGGTCTGGAGCATGTATTAATTGAGGTGGATGGTAATGTGAGCTTTGAGAATGCAATAGTAATGAAAAATGCAGGGGCAGATATATTTATTGCTGGGTCTTCAAGTGTATTTGGATATAAAGAAGGAATCGTACCGTCAACTGCTATCGTTCGTAAAAACAATGTTGTAATGTACCGGCAGAACCGTTACTGTATGCCCAAGGGAACCTATGAGCCGGGAAAAAGGGATTGAACATTTAAGAATGTTGCTAAACAGTGCATCATAGTTGTGAATCGAAAAAAATTATAATGAATAAATATATGTTGATTTTATTTTGTAAGTGTTATATAATTAGGAAAATCGGTTCTCTAAATTCTGTTTAGAAGAAGGATTCAAAAAACTGATTATAGAAATTAATGGTGTTCAATGAAAACGATTCAAGATGTAGCAAAAAAAGCAGGAGTTGCTAAAAGTACAGTTTCTTATTATTTAAACAATACAAAAAAACTGAAGAAAGAAACTGAAGAACGTATTGAAAAGGCAATCAAAGAGCTTAACTATAATCCTAGGCACGTTGCTAGAAGTCTTCGCACAAAGCAGTCTTTGACAATTGGTATCATTGTACCCGAGATTTCAAACTATTTTTTTACTGAAATAATCCGAGGTATTGAGGAAACAGCATATAAAAGTGGATTTAGTATTATTCTTTGCAATACAAATGAAGACGCTGTTTCTTATTATTTAAACAATACAAAAAAAGAGAAAGAAACTGAAGAACGTATTGAAAAGGCAATCAAAGAGCTTAACTATAATCCTAGGCACGTTGCTAGAAGTCTTCGCACAAAGCAGTCTTTGACAATTGGTATCATTGTACCCGAGATTTCAAACTATTTTTTTACTGAAATAATCCGAGGTATTGAGGAAACAGCATATAAAAGTGGATTTAGTATTATTCTTTGCAATACAAATGAAGACGCTGAAAAAGAGAGAAGGTATCTTGAGGTTTTATTTAGTAAAGATATTGATGGTTTGGTGTTTATAAGCACAGGTATGAACCAAAACATATTGAGTAAGTATGATGAATTGCCGATAATAGTTGTTGACCGTAAAGTTGGAAATATAAACAGTATGGTGCTAGTTGACAATGTTGAAGGTGGGTATATTGCTACAAAATTTCTTTTGGAAGAGAAAGGTTATCCAATCCATTATTTATCAGGGCCACTAACGATTAGCACTTACTTTGATCGGTTAAATGGATATATGAAAGCATTAAAAGAAAAAAATTATGACTACAATGAGTCTTTTATTAATCAGTGTGACTTAAGTATAATTAGCGGTTATGAAACAATGATTAATATTATTGATAGAGAACCGAACGTGAAGGCTGTATTTGCTGCTAATGATATCCTTGCAATTGGAGCATTAAAAGCGTTACTATCAAAAGGAAAAAAAGTTGGTGATGAAATATTCCTTATGGGATATGATGATATTGATACGGCAGCTATGGTTACACCTGCGTTATCCACAGTTGCACAGCCGAAATATACAATGGGTGTAACTGCAGCTGAATTACTTATTGAACAGATTAAGGGTAAAACTCAGTTAAATAAAAGGATTGTTTTAAAACCAGAGTTAATTATTAGGGAGTCAGCAAAATAATTTTTTACCAAATGGTGAATCGATTTTATTAGAGGGGTATATTTTATGTCTTCACTTGATTGGATGGAACTGCTAGCAAGAAAAAAGAGTGCATATCTGTCAAATTACAATGAATACGCAGGTACAAAAAAATATGAATATTTTGATGGTAAAGAAAAAGGGGTACAAGTATTGGATATGTATTCCGGATCTGGTTTCCAATTATCTGTTTTATTGTCCAGAGGAATGGATATTGCTCAAGCAAAATATTGCGGAATGCCAATTGGATTTGTAAGTAAGTCAGGTATATTGCCACCGCAATTCTTTCAAAATGGGGATTGTGAATATATGAGGTTATTTTATGGTGGGTTGCTGACGACATGCGGACTAACTCAGGCAGGTATGCCATGTAAAGATATACATCCCGTTTTGGGTGAAATAAATCTTGGACTGCACGGACAGATAAATTGCACTCCGGCAGATAAGGTTAACGTAGATGAAAGATGGGATAATGAAGAATACGTAATTACAGCTTCTGGACGAGTAAGACAGGCTATGGTATATGCAGAGAACATAACTATGGAACGAAAAATAGTTATGAAAGCAGGACAAAGCAACTTTAAGATAATTGATGAAATTACAAATGAAGATGATAGAACTACACCACTAATGGTTTTGTATCATATGAATTTTGCATATCCAGTTATCAGCGAAGATTCTCGTATTTATTCGAACTATGACAGGGTTGAACCATATACTGACTTTGCTAAAAAAGGAAGAGGAATTTATAACACCTTTCTTCCGCCACAAAAAAACTTTATGCCGGAAAACTTTAGTTTTTTGAATACGAAAAACAAAGAGGCTTGTGTTATGATTGCGAATGAGAAAATTGGGTTTGGCGCATATTTAAAGTTTGATACACTACAGCTTCCATATCTAACAGAGTGGCAATTGCTTGCCCATCAAGATTATGTATTAGGATTAGAGCCCGGGAATTGTATGCCGGAAGGACGATGTGCGGCAAGAGAAGCTGATCGGCTGGAGATGATTGAAGGTGGAGAGACAAAACATTTTGAAATCGAATTTGGGGTATTGGACAGTCAAGAGCAAATCAATACTTTTAAAAAAGCAATAGTTATGAAGTGTTTATGAATTGAAAAAAAGGAGGATTGAGTCTGTTAAAGAATAATAAGGCAGTTAGCTTGCAGGTGTTGCATGGAGAATTACCAAAATCAATGGATGTTCTAATATTCTATATAATTAAAGCTAGAAACATAGAAAATACAAGATATTAAAGACATTGTATTTTTCAGTAAAACTGTTGAAAACACGGTACTTCTTTAAAAGAATTTTACAATATGTCGAAGAAGATATGCAGACAAGAATTGATGTATTGAGTAGTAATGGAAAGTATATTGTTTCAGTGTTGCAAAGCTATATGCTAACACGAATTTCTAAAAGGGATGCTTACCACGTATAACGACTAAAACTAATATTCTTTATGTATGAAATTTTAATATGTAATTAGTGAAGGGAAGTGAAACTATATGATAGCGTTAGGCAGTGACCATGTTGGGCTTGAGCTAAAAGAAAAAATATGTAAGTACTTAATTGATATGGAAATTCCATATGAAGATTTAGGTTGTTACTCAACTGAGCGAGTAAATTATCCAGAATTTGCACGAATGGTTGCAAAAGGTGTTGTAGAGGGGCGTTTTGAAAAGGGAATATTATTTTGTGGCACAGGTGTCGGAATATGCATTGCCGCAAATAAAGTGAAGGGAATTAGAGCAGTTGTTTGTAGCGAACCATATTCGGCAAAGCTATCCCGGATGCATAATGAAACAAATGTGCTTTGTCTTGGGTCTAGAGTTGTAGGCGAGGAGCTTGCTAAGATGATTATAGATGAGTGGTTAAATGCGCAGCCTGAAGGCGGCAGGCATTCAAAACGTGTGGATATGCTCAATGAAATTAATGATTAGTTTCGGCAGAAATGCCGAGTAATATAACAAATAAAGGAGGAAAGAAATGAAAAAAGTATTTATGATGGTCGTAGTTTTTGTGCTTATGGCTTCACTATTTGGTGGATGTACATCTAACCAAGACTCACAAGCTAGTGAAAGCACTGTAGATGAAAGCACAGAAACCGAAGTTTCTACTGACACTGCAGAAGAGGATTTAGTAGAACCTGAGGCAGATAAGATTGTGATTGGAGTTTCCATGGACACAGTGGATCATCCTTTCTGGCAAGCAGATATTGCTGGGATGCAAGCCAAGGCTGATGAACTGGGCGTTGAACTTGATATTCAAGTAGCGCAGGGGGACGCCAATGTACAGAACAAGCAAATCGATGATATGCTGGCAAACGGTGTTGCTGCAATTATCTGCGCAGCGAAAGACAGCCAAGCTATTATGCAAGCGGTTAAGAAATGCAACGAAAAGAACGTGCCGTTCATTTTTAATGACCGCGCTGTTGCTAGCACAGATGAAGCAACTGTAGCCTATGGAGTAGGGACAGATAACTACATCCTAGCAAAGACTGGTTGGGAATGGATGGTAGAATACGCAAGAGAAAATGGACTCACACTCAAGGTTTTAGAGCTCGTGGGAGATCTGGCGGATAACAATGTAGTAGATCGTTCTAATGGTTTTAAAGATGTAATGGAGGCCAATTCTGATGTTGTTGAGTTGGTTAAAGAAGTTCCAACAGAATGGAATTTGGATAAATCACTTGCGGGAACAACAAATGCGCTTCAGTCAAATCCGGAAATCAATTGTATCTACATGCATTCTGACTATTTACTTGAGCCTACTATACAAGCCCTCAAGCAGGCTGATAAGTATTTCAAGATTGATGAACCTGGGCATATAATCATTATGCCGTTTGGTGGTTCGAAAAATTCTCTAGATGGGATAAGAGACGGTTTTATTGAAATGTGCTTTGGCATGAATATTTATGGTACTGGTGAACAATGTGTACAAGGGGCGTTCGATATTATTAATGGTAAGACGTTTGACAGTCCATTAGGCGATCCTGGCTTTATTATTGATCAGAGCAATATAGATCAATATGGCAAAACCGCTTATGGGAACTGGGAATAACATTACATCGAAATAGTTAGAACGAGTTTAATTGTATCGGATTCCCTTATTAATAGGGAATCCGATAAACTCAAGATAATACAAAACTATAATGATTTTCTAGTACAACAAATATCTAATATGTTGAAGTAAAGATATACGAGACGAAAAATTAATTGAGGTAATATTAATGCATACAAAAGACAAATATTCCTTAGGTATTGATATAGGTGGTACCAAGGTTAATATAGGTATATTTAAAAATGATGGCAAGTTAAAGATAAAAAATAAATATTTAATTATAAAGGGAGGATCTTGTTATAATCTTGTTAAATACATTTGTGAAAATATTCTTACTTTAATTGATGAAAACGGGATTACATTGAAACAAATATTTTTTACTGGTGTTGGGGTACCGGGTACAGTAGATTCTGAAAACGCAAAGGTCATTTATGCTGCAAATGTTTTTTGGAAAGACGAACCAATCGGAGAATATTTTAAAGAATTCTTGGGTATTGATATAAAACTTATTCAAGATACTCGTGCAGCAGCGCTTGGAGAACTTCTATTTGGAGCAGGGAGAGGTTATAAAAACATTGTATGTATAACATTGGGAACAGGTATCGGCGCCGGCATTATTATTAATAAGAAAATATATAATGGGTTGAGTAATGCCGCAGGTGAATTAGGACATATCATTGTCTCGCCCAATGGCAGGAAATGTAATTGCGGGCAGAAGGGGTGTCTTGAAGCATATGCTTCCGGTAATGCGATACAAAAGAGAGCAGAAGAGTTATTTGGTGAAATTGATAATATAACAACAGAATCAGTTTTTAAACTTGCAGAACAAGAGAATAATACTGCAAAAGAAATAATTAAGGAAATGGTCAAGTATTTATCTATTGGAATCGTCAATATTATAAATATTTTACAGCCAGAAGCTGTTATATTAAGTGGAGGATTGAGTTCGCAGGAAAAACTATTAATTAGTCCATTAAAAAGATTGGTTTCAAATATGTGTTATTTGAATTCTGCGGATTTAATAAAGCCTATTTTAATTAGAGCTGAACTAGGGGAAGATGCACCGGTATATGGAGCTGGAATGCTATATAGGGATCTTTAGAGAACATAATAATTGATATTATTATTTCAGATACTTTTTGTGACAAATAGAGAATAAAGAGTCGTTATTTTTCGAAAAGGGTGAGGGTAAAATGAAAAGCAAATTCGAATTTATAAAAGGGTTCATAAAAGAAAATCCAATATATCTTTTATTCATTGTATTTATATTGTTTTCAATAATTTTTGTTGATGGTTTTTCAAGAGGTGAAAACCTAGTGAACATTTTAGTTCAATCAGCAGATTTAATTATTATCGCATGTGGCTTAACATTTGTAATTATGAATGGAGGAATTGACTTCTCAGTTGTAGCCACTATTAATCTAGGTAGTGTAATCGGAGCAAGCATTATGTCTAGGGATAACGGCTGGATAGTAAACGAATCTTTCAATTGGATAATAGCAATAATGGGAATGCTTGTAGTAGGCTTAATAATTGGCGCTGTAAATGGATGGGCGGTTGTAAAATTAAAAATGCCCTCGTTTATTGCTACGATGGCGACACAACTAGTATTTAGTGGATTAGCACTATACTTTACGCAATCTATGACAATTGGTAATTTACCGAATGTTTTTAACGATATTGCACAGGGAAGCATTGCGTATATACCCATTCCTTTATTACTAACATTTATTTGTGGTGGCATAGCTTACTATTTATTACATCATACGCTGTTTGGTAGGCGGGTATTTGCCATTGGTACGAATCATATGACTTCGTTTATTTCAGGCATTCCAGTAAAGCGAACTATATTTGTATTGTTCTTACTTAGTGGACTTTTTGCGGCAACTGGAGGAATAATTATGACATCACGTGTTGGGGCTGGAATGCCAGCACTTGCGCGAGAGATGCTGCTGGATATTGTTGCAGCAGTTATTATTGGTGGAACCAGTATTTCTGGGGGTAAGGGTAGTATTATAGGAACGGTGTTGGGCGGATTATTTATAGTTGTAATAAATAATAGTTTGAAATTGCTCGGGGTTGAGTGGTATGTGATAAATGTTTTTAAGGGAGTTTTGATAATATCTGTTGCTTTTCTTGATATACTCCGTAGAAGAAACAGATGAATTATAAAATTGGAGAGTATAAAATGAGTGAATACATACTTGATTTAAGAGAAATTGAGAAAAAATATTCAGGTGTACAGGTTTTATTTGACGTAAACTTGCATCTGAAGAAAAACAGTGTGCTAGGGCTTGTAGGGGAAAATGGCGCAGGGAAATCAACATTGATGAATATTTTAGGAGGTATAGTTCCTAAAGATTCAGGAACTATATTATTGGATAATAAAGAATATAACCCTACAGCACCTAAAGATGCCATCGAAAATGGAATTGCGTTTATACATCAAGAGCTTAACATGTTTGCGAATATGACAGTTGCCGAAAATATTTTTATTGATAATTTTCCTAGGAATGCTGTTAAAACGCTTTCATATCGGAAAATGCGAAAAGAAGCTGCGGGAGTATTGGATAGATTAGGCGAAAAGATTAGTCCGAATCAAATGATTGGTGAATTACCGATGGGAACTCGACAAATGGTTGAAATAGGTAAAGCGCTTGCTAAAAGTTCAAAAATCATTATTTTTGATGAGCCAACAACTTCTTTATCTAACAAAGAAAAAGAAAAATTATTCAGCATTATTAATGAACTTAAAGATTCAGGCGTTTCAGTAATATACATATCCCATATGCTGGAAGATGTATTCAGAATTTGTGATGATATTGCGGTGCTGAGAGATGGAAAATTAATTGGTCAGGGTAAAAGAGATAACTTAGATCGTAATATTGTTGTAAGAATGATGGTTGGTAGAGAGTTGAGTAAACTATATCCCTATAAAGAGAAAAAAATAGGTTCTCCTATTTTGCAAGTTAAGGGTTTGTGCCAAGCAAAAACTTTAAATAACATAACGTTCACTCTCCATGAAGGAGAAATAGTTGGATTGTTCGGATTAATGGGGTCGGGTAGAAGTGAACTTGTTCGTGCGATTTTTGGAATTGATAGTTTTGATTCAGGGAAAGTCTATTTTAAAAACGAAAAAATATCCAGACCTAGTCCAGAAAAATGGATACAAAAAGGAGTTGCACTTATTACAGAGGACCGTCGTGACGAGGGCTTATTAATGTCTAAATCAGTAAAGAGCAATCTCGTTTTGGCACACTTAAAATACTTAAAAGGGCCTGTAAATTATATATCTAAGAAGGATGAAAATATAAAAGCAGACTTTGCTATTAAGCAATTACAGATAAAAACGTATGATAAAGATTCTCAGGAAGCGTGTATGCTTAGTGGTGGGAATCAACAAAAAGTAGTAATAGGTAAGTGGCTGCTTAATTCACCGGAAGTATTTTTAATGGATGAACCAACTCGGGGAATTGATGTTGGTGCAAAATATGAAATCTATAATCATATGAACAATCTGGTAACGGAAAACTCAGCAATACTTTTTATATCTTCGGAGATGGAAGAATTAATGGGTGTGTGCGATAGGATACTGATCATGAGTTACGGTAAAATCAGCGGGGAGATTGGGCGAGAAGATTTTAATCAAGAATGTCTGTTGAAAATGGCCATTAAAGGAGAAGATGAACGATGAAAACATGTGAAACAAAAAGTAGATTTAATATTTATGATGGTTTTTATAAATATGGCTTATATATGGTTTTTGTAGCTTTATTTGTTACATTTTCAATATTTAACAAAGAATTTATCAGCATAGCAAATATTATTAACCTTTTACAGCAATCTTCTGCGCCTGCTATTGCTGCGGTTGGTGTTGTTTTTGTTCTTGTTTCCGGTGGAATTGATATTTCTATTGGATCAACAATTTATCTTACTGCAGCGTTAGTTACGATGGCCACAAATGCTGGCCTAGGGCTCATCCCTGCGATATTGTTAGTACTAATTACTGGCGGTATTATTGGTTGTTTAAATGGCTTTATGATTGCAAAACTACATATGGTACCAATTATTGTTACCTTAGCTATGATGTTCATTATACGAGGTTTTACCCTTGCAATAACGAATATTGAAATGCAATATTTTATGAACCCAGTTGGTGATTTTATTGCGCGGTATCGTTTATTCGGCATCATTCCGATTATAGTGATTACAATGATTATAGTGCTTGCAATTGGGCAATTTGTTTTAAGTTATACAGCTTTTGGGCGACATTTATATGCAATGGGTAACAATAGTGTTGCTGCACTTAAAGCTGGAATTCGTTTTAAAAGAAACTCATTTCTTGTTTACATAATATCCGGTGCTTTAGCAGGCCTGGCAGGTTTAGTAGGTGGCGCACAGGTTGGAGGTGTAACTACAACCTATGGAAGCGGTCAGGAGTTCCTTGTAATTAGTGCATGTGTATTAGGAGGGGTGAGTCTCTTTGGGGGAAAAGGTAGAATATTTCCAGGTGCGTTTTTGGGTGTTCTTATTGTAATGGGGATTGAGAATGGTTTAGTCATGGCAAGCGCAAACGTATATTTATATACAATTATACGCGGCATGGTGATATTCTTAGCAGTTATGGTAGATTGCTTAAGAAATACCAGTGAGCTAAGATAATAAAGTTGATTTGGAAATGATATACGAGTTACAGTTTCATTAGCTTTCATCCATCTAAACAGCTGTATTATGATATGCAATAATATTCGATACAGGTTTTAGCAAGAAAGTACTATGATAAATAAACAACTTGAGAAGTTGAAGGCTTTAATTAAGTATTCTAATTATATATGAACGAAAATATTGTATCTGTTCCATCGTTTCAATATCAAAAGGTAAATTAACATAAGATCTTTTCGTTTTATATGCCTTCTTCTAATCTTCAGAAACTTTTAAATGTAAGTAAAACAAGACTAATGATAATGTGAAAGAAAATGCAGAAAAAATTAATAAAAATAAGAGCAGTTATGCAAGAGCGGTACAGTCGCTATGAACAAACATAGCTATATATAGTTACAGGATATTTTTAATGCCTCGTAGTCAGATTTGATTGCGGGGCTATTTTTATGTCTAAAAGCTGTGCTTTTCTGTGCGGCTTTTTTTGTTTTCCAAAGGAGTTTACATGTCAAACAATAGCAGATCGCCACCTTCCTTTCAGATTTCCTTGAAGTGTTTGGAAACTTCAATATCGCTTGGAAATATGAAGGGAGTAAACAAATGAAACCAAGTTACAGAAAAGCATATTTAACAGACGGGACACAGGTAAAGATAACTGAAGAACTATTTCAACAACTAAGAGAATGGGAAAAAGAAGGCCGTCCAATTCATTTCAGTTATATAGACATGCTGAAACAAGAAGACAACGAAATGATCAACAAGCAGCGTTGTTATAACACATTCAATATCTCATTAGAAGGGGAGCTTGAAAAAGATTCATCTAACCCGATGTTGCTTAAAGACACAAGAGATGTTTCAGGCAAGGCGACCAGAAGTATTGAGATGCGAAACGCTATAAACTCTGTGCTTAGTCTTTGCTCCGAAGCTCAAAGAAGAAGATTCATCAAGTATTACTACTTGGATTTCACCCTCGACATGATCGCTGCACAAGAGGGCTGCAGCTTTCAAACTGTACAGCGTTCTATCAAGAAAGTAGAAAAAAGACTGATTATATTAAAAAATTTCTTCTAGGGGGGTGAAAAACATGCTCTCCCAACGCTATATAGTGTAGGGGTTTTTTCGAAATGGAAAAACCGCAGGCAAGTAATGCCTTGAAAGTTCATTGAAAATTGAATAAAAAGCGTTTCAAGTACGAAAGCCATGCAGCGTAGATACGAAAGCGACAGACAAGGACGCCAAAACCATTCTGCAGTGATACCCAAGGGGGCAGACCCTGACAAACTGTAAACCGGATAGACGATCCAAGAATGCGAGCGACAAACCTTGTCTGGGATATCCTAAGCCGTTAAAGATAGACGGCATTCGCCATGACCTGTGTGGTGCTGAAACTTCCCAAACGTTGGGCGGTCATACGATAGGACATAGAAGTCCTTAAAAATGGGCGGGTGAAACTCCATGCGGTAGGTTATCTCTACCGGCTTGAAATGTTGACTAAAAAATCTGAAAGACATATACAATGCGGCATCTGTGAATTACCGGTGCCGCATGAATATATCTTTTGGAAATATTGAAGGAGGAAAATTATGAATAGTAATTTGATTGATATTCAGAATGTAAAAATAAACACTGACCTTCCTGTATCGGATAAGGTTAAGAGCTTTATAGAGCAAATTATTGACCCATATCACTTCAAGTGTTGCGATGTAGAGGTCACTTTAGACTTTGACGGGCACGACTCACTCGAAAGCAAAATCATAAAACATCTATGCAGCAAATAAAACGTTCTCAAATTTCTTGATTTGAAATTATTGTGCTAAGCTTTGATTGGCACTTAAAAGTCCTGCTGTTTGATAAAAAAACAGGAGGTATTTGTAATGGCAAGAAAAAAGTTTTATGTCAATGAAGAAGCGGGAGAACAAACTGAAAAAAAGAATGTGTGGAGTGTTGCAAAGTATATCCGTCTTTCAAGAATGGATGGTGATAACTTAGAGAGCGATAGCGTTGTTAATCAAAGAAAGCTGCTCAATGATTACATCGACGAGCATGACGATTTTATAGGCATAGAAGAATTCATTGATGATGACTGGACCGGAACGAACTTTGAGCGCCCCGGTTTCCAAAGGATGATGCGGGAGATTGAAAACAGAAACATCAACTGCGTTATTGTAAAAGACTTATCACGTTTCGGTAGAAACTACATAGAAGCCGGTAGATACCTTGAGCATACTCTTCCGACGTTCAATTGCAGAATCATATCCGTTATAGATGAACTGGACAGCTTCAAAGATACGGACGCTGCGCTTGGGCTTATGGTTCGTATAAAAAACCTTATCCATGACCATAACAGCCAGGACATATCCAAGAAAGTAAGAGAAACGAAGAACATGCTCCGTAAAGAAGGCAAATATATTTCTCAACCTCCCTTCGGATACAAGAAAGATCCGAGTGACAGATATAAGCTGGTTATTGACGAAGAAGCTGCAACGGTTGTAAGAAAGATATTTAATATGTACTTGGAAGGTATGGGAACCATACGTATTTCACAAAGGCTGAACGAGCTCGGAATAATGACACGGGGAGATTATATTAAGACAGGTTCGATATACAGGGACGATAATATTGTTTCGAGCACAAAAGGCTGGAGACCAAACGGTATACGCAGTATGCTGAGCAACAAAGCATATATAGGAGCGGTGTGCCAGCGGCGGAGAACCACGAGGAATTATAAGGACAGAAAACCAATCTATTTGGATGAAAAAGACCAAATAGTTGTATACGACATGCACGAACCGATTGTCAGCAGAGAACAGTTTGATAAAGTGCAGGAGATTCTAAAAAGAAGATGCACAAAAACATCTCAGTATAGCAAAGAACTATATTTGTTCTCTGGAATGTTACGCTGTGCAGGGTGTAAATCCTCAATGATAAGAAATCCTAAGTTCCATAAGAACAAGTGGTATGTATATTACAAATGCCGAGGATACAATCAACGTGGCACGAAAGTTTGCAATCATTCACACAGTATAAGCGAAGAAAAGCTAGTTGTAGCTGTAAGGTATGCTTTGAACATACAGATTCAAACGCTAGTTGATATGAAACGAGTTATAGAAGCAATAAATAAGAATAAACAGCGGCAACGCATGTCAATAGACTATGACAAGCTGATTATTGAGAAATCAGTAAAAAAGGAAAAGATTAGAACCATGAAGCTAAGCAGCTACATGGACTGGAAAAGCGGTACGGTTTCAAAAGATGAGTATACATTCATGCGTGATAAGTTTGACAGTATGATTGAGCAGTTGAACAAAGAAATGTCCAATTTGAAAAGTGAAAAGCGAGCCGAGGAAGATATACGCAGCAATCAGTATGGCTGGCTGGATAGCATGATCAGTAACGGATATCTGAGCACTTTATCCAGGGAGATAACAACAGAATTTATCGACTGTATCTACGTTGGGAAAGACAAAAAGGTTCAAATCGTTTTCAAGCATAAGGATGAGTTCCAAAGGCTAACCGGTTATATTGAAAAGCATGCTGGATCATGTTATGAAGAGCAAGGAGGTGTGCTCAATGTATCAGATGGCATTGCAAGATAATATTACATGGTATACCGCCATATACGTTAGGATTACAGACAATGAGAAGAAAAAAGGGCTATATGATAGCATTGATAATCAGATAAAAATATTAAAGCAGTATGCACTGAAAAAAGAACTCGTTAACGTACGTGTATTTGCGGATGAGCATAAGAAGGGAGGCAACTTTGACCGCCCTGCGTTCAAGCAGATGATGGAAGAAATCAAGCAAGGAAATATTAACTGCGTGATGGTAAAAGACCTTTCTCGTTTTGGCAGAGAACACATAGAAGGTGATTATTTACTTGAGGTGTTCTTCCCAGAGAACGACGTTCGATTGATATCTAAGCTTGAACGAATTGATAGCTATACGGACCCAAATCGAATGAACAGCATTGAGATTCCGCTTATTAATCTTTTCAACGAACAGTATTTGCGGCAGGTATCTAACTCAACAAAAGCCAGCCTTAAGATGAAGCGCAAAGAAGGTAAGTTCGTTGGTTCAAGAATACCATACGGATATCTGCGTTCTGATGAAGACAAGCATCAGCTGATAGTCGATGAATCAGTGCGAGATATTATTGTTAACATCTTTGAAATGTATCTGAACTACATGAGCTTTCATGCAATTGCTCAGAAACTTAATACAGATAATATCCTGGCGCCTTCGCAGCATTACAAAGAGATGCATGGACAAACAGTTAAACAAGATACAATGTGGAATGCTAATGCTATACGGAATATCATAACACAACCCATTTTGACCGGCGACATGGTGCAAGGGCGAACGGTTTCATACAGTCACAAGGTGAAAAAGCGTGTGCCGCTGCCAAAAGATAAATGGACTGTTGTAGAGAATACGCATGAGTCGATCATTGATAGAGAAACATTTAATACAGCACAGGCAATTGTTGAGAAGAAGTCAAGACCTACAGTGCGGAAACAAAAAACTATGCCGTCCGTTTTGGCGGGATTCATGGTCTGCGGTGATTGCCATGCTGTAATGCAGCGTACGGTTTCTACACATAATGGTAAGAAGTATTACCATATGATTTGCAGCACATACAAGAAGCTGGGGAAAACGGCCTGTACAAATCATCTGGTCTCTGAGAGTAAAATCAAAGAAGTTTTGCTTATAACAATAAATAAACTTATCGACGTTATCGTTGATGTGGAAAAAGCGATAAAAGAAAATAAGCGTAACGAGATTTCCAAGCTAAGAGCAAAGCTTAAACAGGAATTAAAATCTTCGACGATTGAAAGAGAGAGGATTGCATCAATCAAAGCGGGGCTATACAGCGATTATAAGCAGGATGTTATTTCACTTGAAGACTACAAGGATATGAAACAGCAATTCGAAAAAAAGCAAAATGTGCTGGATAAGAAAATTGATAGGTTAAATAAAGATTTGTTTCAAATTGATAACGTGAATTCCTATTCAACTGATGCTGCAAATGCTTTTATAAAGTATTCAGGTATTTTGGTGATAACCAGAGAGCTGCTTGGGGACCTGGTAGAAAAGATTGTTATTGATGCAGATAAGAATATAAAAATTATCTTCAAGTTTCAAGACGAGTTGAAGCGATATCTAAATTAATAGAGAAAAGGATAATAAAGTATGAAACGACCGGCGGAAATGTCGGTTGTTTTTATATTAAAAAATATTATGGAGGCTTGATATGAACAAACGTTATGAACAAGAAAACAACGGGAATAAGAAAAAGAAAGTGATTATTATTTTGATAATTGTATTCGCCATTGCAGCGATAGCTTTATTTCTGTTAAAGAGTTGTAACGAAGACCAGAGTACTACCGAACCAGAAACGAAACCTGTCCTTCTTGAAGACGAGGGCAGTTCAATCGACGGTGAAGCACAGACCAGAAGTAAAGAAGAAATCCTTGAAGAGCTAAAAAAGCAGCAGCTAATTGTAACGGACAAGATTAGCTCAAATATCATTTTTAATTCTGGTGAAGTTGGTTCGATTGGCGAATGGATTGTTGAGAACTTAAAAGAGAACGATGTAATTCAACAGGCGGAAGTTTATTGGAACGATGTGCTTATTGCCAAGACAACACCGATATATCCAAATCAACATATTACGGGAGTGTCGCTTCTTGAAAGCATAGAACCAGGTGAATATGAAGCAACAGCTTATCTGAATTACTATGACACCGAAACAAAAGAGTTTCTTAGTAAGGCTGGATATTCAATTCATCTTACAGTTAGATAGTCATCCGGTTAACGGAAAAATATATATTTTATGGAGGTAATAAATGAAATTGAAACTTAGAAAAGTCTTTATGATGATGGTTGTTGTTGCTCTGATAGTGGCTGCAACGACAGCAACGGCTCTTGCAGATGACACAATAACAACTGGAGAAGGAGATGCATCAGCGACAGTGCCGGTTGAGGGAACAATATCGGCGTTGACTGTTTCGGTGACTCATCCAGCAACAATTGCATACTCGATTGATCCGAATACCGGTGATACTTATGGTATCATAGCTCCTGAAATTACGCTGGTTAATAACACCTTGGTTCCTGTCAGAGTTACAGTTGAGTCGATGTTTGCTACTCCCGGCGGCACATTGCAGTTCGCCGATGTACTGCCTGCAGATAAGGATTGGGCAAATCTCAATGTTGCAGATTCAAAAGAGTTTATTGCACTTGGGTTAAAAATCCCACCTAATGTTATGGAATGGAATGCAGGATATAACGAAGGCACCTATTACGCAGCGGATATGACGATGGTTGAGTTTGGAACTTTAAACTATGGCTGCATGGGTGTTCTCACGCTTGTTGCTAACCATGGTCTGGCATTTGACCAGGCATATACTTCGATGCATAGCTTATTTTTCATGTTTGATTTGGTGTAGTTATAAGTAATTAAGTAATAAATGTAGCTGGAGTACCGGATGACTATATCCAGCTATATTAGCTTATATTTGAAATCAAATTAATCTGGTGATAAGATAAAAGCACGTCAGAAACGACGTGCTTTTAAAACTTTATCGAACAGGAAGTAATTATTCTGTCCTATCCGAAATTATGGCGGAGAGAGAAGCCACCGAATCGATGCACTCAAAATGAAAATAGTAGAATATAAGTAGTTCAGCTAAAACTATTTTGAGGAGTATTGATTATGAAAAAAAGAATCGAAAATAGCATAGAGTACGAATTAATAGGTGACATTTCGTATCCAAAACTTGAGAGTAAAAACGGAGATACTAGGCTTGGAGCGTATGGATTAATGCGGCTAAAATATCTTGAGCAGAATAAATCCGGGTTATATGAGCAATTATTTTTAGCCGGAGACTTGTTTAGTCACTGCAAAGAGATTGAGCTTCAAGCAAAGCAGATGAAGTATATGCTTGTTAAGCAATGTATTACGAAGTATATCGATATTCTGCAGGCATTTGATATTGCTGAGGAAACGGTAAAGCAAGATTTGATTTATTGCTAATCTGTAAAGCTGATAAGCAGCCTGCGAACTAATTTTCAGGCTGCTTATTCTATCACGGTTATGATGTGAGAAGAAATTACCTATGTTATTGTGATGTGAGTAAAAAATGAACGATTTTACCTATGAGCAATTTTTACCTATGAAAAATAAACATGGGTAAAAAATGCAGAATTTCTACCCATGTCCTCTTGCAAAGTGTAAATAATTACTATATAATGTTTTCATATTGATTTGGAGTGTTCTTTATGAAGGATTTTAAGCTTAATCCTCTTCCACCAAGAGGAAAATTAGAAACAACACGGGTACTGAAGCAATTATCAGCCTCACATCGTGCGTTGGCTGAATTGAATGGATATGCTAATATTATTCCAAACAAAAATATACTAATCAATGCTGTTACGATCAATGAGGCCAAAGACAGTTCTGAGGTTGAAAACATAATAACAACGCATGATGAGTTATATAAAGCAATGGCTCAGAATTCAAATAGAAACAGCGCAAGTAAAGAAGTTATAAACTATCGTACTGCATTGTGGTACGGATATGAATTCGTAAAGTCAAATGAAAGGCTTACGATAAATGCAATTGTTGATATTCAGAAAAAGATTGAGAATAATGATGCTGGGATTCGATCCCAGCCAGGCACGAAGCTAATTAATGATGCAACAGGCGAAATTGTATATACTCCACCGGAAAGTAAGGACGAGATAATTACTCTGCTAAAAAATCTTGAGCAATATATCAATACTGATGATGATTCAATAGATCATCTTATGAAACTAGCTATAATTCACTATCAATTTGAAGCAATACATCCATTTTATGATGGTAATGGGCGTACCGGAAGAATCATCAATATTCTGTATTTAGTGTTGAAAGGCTTGCTAGACAGCCCGATACTATACCTTAGTAAATATATCATAAGAAATAAGACTGCATATTATAAGCTAATTAAAGAGGTCAGCACAAATGGTAATTGGGAAGATTGGATACTGTTTATTTTAGCTGGAATTGAAGAGACCGCAGAGGAAACATTGCTGATGGTGAAGAATATCCATAATGAATTAAGCCATTATGTTGATGATTTGAGAAATGAGTTACCTAAGCTCTATTCAAAAGAACTTGTTGAATTATTATTCTTTGAGTTTTATACGAAGATTATTTATATCCAAGAAGGTTTAGGTGTATCCAGAAAAACCGCAGTTACATACCTTAATGAACTTGAGGATAAAGGATTTTTAACATCGGAGCGAGTTGGAAAAGAGCGTATTTTTTTGAATCAAAGATTGTTAAATGTGGTAAAAAGCGCTGCTGAAAGAATATAAAGATTAACTAATATTATAGGCATATTAGCAACCCAAGGGGTAAATACATGAAAAAAGAGGCAAAGGCAAGGCTCAAGATTAATAATTTACTCAGAGAATCAGGATGGCGTTTTTTTGACGAGGGGAATAAACCTGCAAATGTTGCTGTTGAACTAAATGTAAAAATGACAACAACTCAAGTAAATGAATACGGCGAAGACTTTGAAAAAACTACTAACGGTTTTATTGATTTTCTATTACTTGATGAAAATGGGAAACCTTATATTGTGTTGGAAGCTAAATCCGAGGATAAAAATCCATTGGTTGGCAAAGAGCAAGCAAGAAAATATGCAAAAAGCTTATATGTAAAATACGTTATCTTATCCAACGGAAATATTCATTACTTTTGGGATATTGAAAAAGGCAATCCGCAAATCGTTGCAGGTTTTCCAAGTTATGAATCATTAAGAGATAGTAAGACATTCTCGGCAGACCCGTATGCGCTATATAAAGAAGATATTAAAGATGATTATATAGCAGTTACACAAATTCCGAGATATGCAGATGATCCAAGATATCAAGACGAAACACAGAGGTCAGAATATATTGATGATACAGGGATTCGGTTCCTGAGAAAGTATCAAATAAACGCTATAAAAGCTTTACAAAAAGCTGCTAAGAAGGGCAATAAACGATCTCTCTTCGAAATGGCAACAGGAACAGGGAAAACGCTCACCTCTGCAGCTATCATAAAATTATTTTTAAGAACTGGATGTGCTAATCGAGTTTTATTCCTTGTAGACAGACTAGAATTAGAAAACCAGGCTCTTAAGAATTTCGTCAGTTATCTTAAGAATGATTATCGCACTGTCATATACAAAAGGAATCCTGAAGATTGGCGAAAAGCTGAAATTGTTGTTTCGACTGTCCAAACCCTACTTTCAAACAACAGATATAAAAGGATATTCAGACCTACCGACTTCGATTTAATAATATCGGATGAAGCGCACAGGTCAATAAACGGTAACAGCAGAGCCGTGTTTGAATATTTTCTAGGATATAAATTAGGATTAACTGCAACCCCCAAAAATTATATTAAAAATGTCGATGTCGAAAATATTCAGACATATGATCCAAGAGCGTGGGAACGCAGGCAGTTGCTTGATACATATAAAACATTTGGTTGTGAGAGCGGAGAGCCGACATTCAGCTATAGTCTTATAGACGGAGCAAATGATCCTTATGGTCCATATCTAATAAATCCTATAACTGTGGATGCGAGAACAGAAATAACGACACAACTATTATCGGATAAGGGATATGCTATCGTTAATGGTGGCGACGAAGATGAAGAAGATCAGGAAGAGTTATATTTTGCCAGGCATTTTGAAAGACGATTTTTCTCGGAGGAGACCAACAGGATTTTTTGTAAAACGATAATGGAAAATGCTTTGCATGATCCTGTTTCCGGAGAGATCGGTAAAACCATTGTTTTTGCAGTAAGCCGAAAGCATGTAGCTAAAATAACTCAGATACTCAACGAATATGCTGAACATATATATCCCGGGAAGTACAATTCCGATTTTGCGATGCAAATAACTTCTGATATATCAAATGTTCAAGAGTATACTGTAAACTTCCAAAACAACAATTTGAGTGGATGGACAAAGTTCATTGAGAATTATAAAAGTTCAAAAACAAGGGTTTGTGTTACTGTCGGTATGATGACAACAGGATATGACTGCCAGGATTTGTTGAATGTTGTTCTAATGCGCCCGATTTTTTCGCCGACCGATTTTGTGCAGATTAAGGGAAGGGGTACGAGGATGTTTACATTTGAGCATTCTCAAAAAATGAATGGTATATCAGAAAAGGATTCCTTACCTAAGAATAATTTCAAGTTGTTTGACTTCTTCGGGAACTGTGAGTATTTTGAAGAGAAATTCAATTATGACGAGGTTATTAAACTACCGAGAAAATCATCGTCAGTGGGAATTGCCGGAGAACCGCAAACAGTTACCATAGGATATGGATTTGAGAATTTACTTCCAGATCCTCTTAAAACGATTCAAGAAACGCAAATTGGTAGCGAAGGCATGAAAATCGATCGCAAGCTGTATGAGAAATTTGAGGAGAAGATGCAGCAAGACGATTATGTCAAACAGCAATATCAGCAGGATAACATCAAGGAGGTTATGCGGTATCTGCAAGATAATGTGTTTGATAAGCCAAAAGATTATTTTAATTTGGAAAAGCTTCGCCGATCTATTAACGTTGACAGGCGTGTAAGCCTGCGTGAAATACTGGATAAGATATTTGGGAGCGTTCCATATTTCAAATCTAGGCGTGAAGTAATCGACGATGAGTTTGAAGGTTATTGTCTTACTCATGATATAAATACCGAAAAATATTATGATATGAAGAATTTTTTCGAAGCCTATCTTACAAGTAAAGATATCAATCGTATCATAGAAGATAAAAAATATCAGAATCTATCGACAAACCCGCGTTTTACATTTAACGAGCTTAGATCGCTGGGCAAGACCAATATGCTTTCAATAGTAGATTATATAAAGGATAATGTTAACACCAACCAATTTTTATACTAGGAGCTAAAATGCTGAATATTGATATGAAAAGAAAGATCAACACATTAAGAGATATACTTGTAGGCAGAATACCCGACCCGAAAACGCAGGTGGAACAGATTACCCTTGCCATGATTTTTAAGTTTATGGACGATATTGATACGGAATTCACCGGAGAATGGGGCGGTGATAGAACCTTTTTTGTAAAAACCAATAAAATGGATTACTCGAAATACGCTTGGAGCAATATCATGTCACCTCAGGTAAGCGGTGAAGAACGTTCAAATCTCTATCGTGAAGGCATAGAAAATATGGCAATGAATCCTCATATCCCGCAGCTTTTCAGGGATATTTTCAGGAATGCCTATCTGCCATTTCGTGATCCTGAAACCATCAATATGTTCTTAAAGGAAATAGATGATTTAAAATATGACAACAGCGAAGATTTGGGGAACGCCTTTGAGATGCTCCTGTCTATTATGGGATCTCAGGGAGATGCAGGACAATTCAGGACTCCGAGGCACATTATAGATATGATAGTTGAAATCGTTGACCCCGCTAAAACCGACAGTATACTTGATCCAGCATGCGGTACTGCAGGATTTTTAATTTCTGCATATAAACATATCCTTAACCGAAATAAAGATAAAAACGGCAATTCCACTTTAGCGCCAGATGAAAGGAATGTGCTTACAACCAACATCACTGGCTACGATATCTCCCCCGACATGGTGCGTTTATCTAATGTCAACTTGTATCTTCACCACTTCCCTGAACCTCATATTCATATTTATGATACGCTTACGAGTGAAGCAAGATGGGATGATACATATGACGTTATTCTGGCAAATCCGCCGTTCATGACACCGAAAGGTGGAATCAATCCTCATAACCGTTTTAGAGTAAATGCAAGGCGCAGTGAGGTTTTATTTGTTGACTATATCGCTGAGCATCTAAACCCGAACGGTAAAGCAGGAATCATTGTGCCAGAAGGTATAATTTTTCAGACATCTAACGCATATAAAGAGCTTAGAAAGATGCTGATAGAGGATAATTACTTGTATGCTGTCATTTCATTGCCGGCAGGTGTTTTCAATCCATATTCAGGTGTCAAAACAAGTATACTTCTTTTTGACCGCACAATAGCAAAACAAACAGACAATATCCTATTTGTGAAAATAGACAACGACGGCTTCGACCTCGGAGCGCAAAGAAGAAAATTAAAGTTAAGTGAAATTCCTCGAACAATTGAAGTAATACAGAAATATAAGAAGGCTATTATATCAGGTGAAACAATTCAATCAGAAGAATTTCAAAATGATTATTCAACATTAGCTTCAAAAAAAGAAATAGTTGATAAAGATTGTGTTCTTGTAGGGGAACGATATAGAAAGACAAGTCATATTCATAATCACAATTGGGATATGGTTGAACTTGTCGAAGTGCTTAAATATGAACAGCCAACTAATTATTTAGTTGAATCAGTAGAATATAAGGATGAGTATCCTATTCCCGTACTTACAGCAGGTAAAAGTTTTATTTTAGGATATACGAACGAAATAGAAGGTATATATTCTTCTGGATTACCTGTAATAATATTTGATGATTTTACAACTGCCACACAACTTGTAGATTTTAAATTCAAAGTTAAATCAACAGCTATGAAGATATTAAGTGCTAACGAGGGAAAAGCAGATATTAAATATCTTTACTATACTATGCAAAACATTTCGTTTGATAGCAGTACTCATAAGAGGTATTGGATATCGCAATATTCAAAAATAAAAATCCCCCTTCCCCCTTTATCCTTTCAACAGGAGATTGTTGAAGAGATAGAAAGTTATAAGAAAATTATAGACGGCGCAAGACAGGTGGTAGAGAACTATAAACCTATGATAAAGATTGACCCCGAGTGGGAGATGGTCGAGCTGGGAGAGGTTTGTGAGTTTAATCCGAAAAAATCTGAAATTCGAGACCTTAGTGGTGATACAGAAGTTTCCTTTGTGCCTATGGTGGTAGTAAACGAAAATGAAATGTTTTTTATGCCAACTGAAACACGAAAACTGAAGGAAGTATATTCGGGATATACGTATTTTGCAGAGGGTGATGTTTTACTTGCAAAAGTTACACCTTGTTTTGAAAATGGGAAATCAGGTATTGCTAGAAATTTGAATAATAATATTGGGTTTGGTTCAAGTGAATTTTATATTTATAGAGCAAGCAATAAAGTTCTGCCAGAATGGATTTATATATTTATTTCAAGCAATAATTTTAAAAAAGAGGGGGAAAAGCATCTTACTGGAACTGGTGGATTGAGGCGAGTTGATAAAAGTTTTGCATCTTCTTACAAAATACCTATTCCGACAATAGATAAGCAAAAAGAAGCTATTGATAAAATATATGAAGAGCAAAAAATCATTGAATCAAACAAGCAACTTATAGGTATTTTTGAGCAAAAAATAAAAGACAAGATTTCCGAGGTTTGGGGGGAGTAGGCATGGAAGAATACATTGATAAATTACGAAGTTTTCTACCTATAAACTGTGATTACAATCCAGATGATGAATCGGATGATACTGAATATCGAGAATATATTCGGTATCTTCGGGACGCTTTTGTTGAAAATATTAGCAACGGAAAGTATCAATTCGCACTCCTAGCGTTTCATATGATGTTCATGTCCTTTATTTACAGGCAGTTCTGGTGCCTAAAAGAACATGATTATGAGAAAGTCAGAAGATTATGCGAAGCCAATGCACGTTTCGGTAACGTTGCAAAGACTTTTGATATTTCTGAAATCCCAGAAAAAGATGTCATTGATAATACAATGAATGTATTAAGATTCCATGTGAATAGAAGATCTGATGTTAAGAATTTTGTTGATACCAGGGATAAATGTGCACATGCTAGTGGATATATTCAGTACAATGCAGATAAAGTAAAAACTCATTTTGACAATGTTCTTGAATATGTTGAACAAATTCATAATAAATCAAAGGAAAGTGTTTTTAATTCTTTTTTAAAAGTTTTGCATGAATACTGGGATTCTGATAGCTATAGTAGTTACTTATCTGTCGAACAGGCTACTAGAATAATTAAAACTATGGGGTTATCTCCATCAGACATTTTATATATCCAATCTATTGATATTGATATAGTTCTAAATGGGAGAAATCAAGGTACTTATTTAATTTCATACTATATAATCCAAATTGTGTTAAAATCATATATTGTTGATAATTACTATCAGGCATCTGATGAATATGATTGTACAGACGAAATTGATCAGTTTAAAAAACACCTCCTAACCTTAGAATTTAAGGATTATGCAGATATTGAAATTGAACTTGAAGATGAAGTGCTGGCAATTAATGAATTTTATGCATATACACTAGTTGATGATTTCATGGAAGAAATCAATTTATTAAGACGTGAAAAAGAGGCTGTCTAGATACTCATTAGGAATCTTGATGGGGGGTACTGGTTAAGTAATAGTATTATTGGAATGTGATTATACCGATTTAATAAGATAATGTAGCGAGGAATAAATATGAGTAAATTGTTTAAGTGGAATATGTTTGTAACATCATTTTTGCCACTTTGGGTATCGATTATTATAATTTCTATTTGGACTATTTTTGGTAATGTTTCAAATACTCTTGATTCTAACAACACTGTATTTGTATGTATTTTTAACAATATAACAGAATTAGTAATGATTTTTGTCATTACAATACTTGTAATTTCTAGTATGGTAGGTATTAACAAATTCATAAAAGAACATAAAGAAGCTGAAGTAGCGCCTAAAGGTAAAATAATGAGGGCTCGGAAAGCAAATAAACTAACTTCAGAATTCTTGCTTGCCTACATCTTGCCGATGATAGCTTTTGATTTCAGTGATCTTAAATTTATTGTTCTGTTTGTAATATACTTTTTTACACTAGCTTTTCTATGTATTAGAAATAACAATGTTTATACGAATATTTTCTTGGAATTTAGAGGGCATAAAATTTATGATTGTGATATTGAATGTATGATAACAGATAAACCCAAGGTATATGAAGATTGTGTAATTATTAGTTCACAAGATCTTTCTAGCAAGGTAGGAACCGAAATAAAATATTGGGATTTCGAGAAATACATTTATTTAGATTTACATAAAAAGGAGAAGAAATGAACAAGCAAGAAATTAGTTGCGTATTTGATTCCATAGAGAGCAATTCCTATGACTGGGCATTATACTTTTTTAGTATTGATAGAAGAAACTCTATGCCTTTCAGTTTTCACAAGGTTAGATTCAAAAATCTTGAGTATTTACCTGAGTATGCAAAAAACCTTGTATCGATAACAAAGCAATATCAGGTAGATCAAGCAACAGCAGTCCAAGCGTATGACGGGTTTAATACGAAAGTTTCTTGCGATACCATTACTACTGAAAGCGATCTATTATCTGAAGAGTGGCAGTTATTTAAAACTGCCATTGAAAACGCATCAGATGAAAAGATCAGCGGAAAGGTTAAGGGGTATGTATTAATTGGACATCCAGTTGATAACGATGAACTTAAACCTATTATTTTTGTTAAATGCGGGAATCCAATAATTGATTTAACGAATAAAAAACGAGTAGCATATATAGCTACTGAAAAAGACGAATTGGATTTAATTTCAGATGATATTTATCGATTATATTTGACAGTTGATTTTTTCCATTATGTTGGCAGCATATATGCGTTTAATCATTCTTTTGAGAAGATCTTTAATGTTGAGGGGACACTTAAAAGGGTTAAAGCTCATGCTATAGAAGAGATTATTTTAGTTGATGCATTTAATGACACAGAAGCATTTAAAGGTTTTTCGAAGAGTTATACACAAGCCAGGACTTTTATTACTCTGAATAAAGAGAGACTGGAAAGAATATCTAAAGCAGATCAGCGTACAAACATAGCAGGAATGCTGCAGATTGAAATAGATAGTCAGAATAAATTTATTGTAGCTGATGCTGAAAAAGCATCGTTATTGATTAGATATCTTTGTTATAAAATATTTAGAGATGATGAAAGCAAAGACGTTTTAGAAGGAGAGGCTGTTAGTAAAATTAATTTTACATAATCTAGAATGATGCACGATAGAGTAAGAATAACTGGGTAAGATATAAGTAGTTGGAGGGGAAAATGGCCATACCAAAATACAATGAATTTATGAAACCAATATTAAATTTACTAAGCGATACGAAAGAACATCATCGTAAAGAAATGTATCAGGTTTTCACAGCTCAATTTCAGTTAACAAAGGATGAAATGGAAGAGTGGTTACCGAGTGGAAATCAGCTTGTTTATAAAAATCGTATCGGGTGGGCATTGACATATTTGAAAAAGGCAGGACTTGTATTATCGCCTACAAGATCGGTATATAAAATAACTGAAGATGGTTTAAAAGTTATCGCAGAGAATCCAAATGAAATTGATAGTAGTTATTTAAGTAAATTTGAATCTTTTAACGGGTTTATTAATAAATCGAATGAGAATGCCGAGAAAGATAATAAAGTATCACTTAATAAATTGGAAGAATCTCCGCAAGAGCAGCTTGATATAGCATATAAAACAATTTCTAATACGCTCGAAGACGATTTGTTACAAGAAATCATAAGGCAGTCGCCTGATTTTTTTGAGAAATTAGTTGTAGATTTACTTGTTGCTATGGGATATGGCGGCAGCAAAATAGAGAATAGTAGAGTTCTCGGCAAGTCAGGGGACGAAGGCATTGATGGAATAATTAAAGAGGATAAATTGGGTTTTGACACAATCTACGTTCAAGCAAAACAATGGGATCCAGCAAGAACAGTAGGGAGACCTGAATTGCAAAAATTTGTGGGAGCTTTAACAGGTCAAGGAGCAACGAAAGGTGCTTTCCTTACTACGGCTAGATTCTCTAATGAAGCTGAAGAATATGTTAAAAAACAACATGCTTGTAAAATAGCATTGATTGATGGGAAAAGCTTAACTTCTTTGATGGTTGAAAATAATCTTGGAGTATCTATAGAAAATACATATCATATTAAGCGTATTGATACAGATTATTTCGATTCAGCTGAAATCTAATGAGTTATGTCTGAATCGAAGTTTATGTTGATATTTTTTTAGTAGCAAAGTCAATCTGTTTAACAGTGTCATTAACAATATCGGCAAACTCCTTTTGACAAGAACATCCGGCTTTGAATATATCTTTGGGATTGGCATTGGCAATAATTTTTGAATGATAAGAGGTCATTGAAAGAAGATATAGAACTTCTCTTTCAATGCTTTTTTCATGTGCGATTTTCAACACTTCACATAGATTACTGAGTAAATCTTGGCTAGCCGAAGCCGGTAAATGATAGATTATATCTTCCAGATTATCAACTTGATCTTTAGTATATCGGTGATCCTGTTTTGATTTCAAATTTGAGTTTCCGACCAAATAATCAACTGACACATTAAAATAATTTGCAGCTTTAACGGCAAAATGAATGTCGGGAGTTCTCCGGTTACTCTCATAAAAATTGATTGTCATTCGAGCAACTCCAAGTTCATCGGCAAGTTCCTGCTGTGTCAGATTCTTTTCGTCACGCAATTCTTTAAGTATCCTGTTAAACATATCTCTGCTCCAATCGCTTGATATATGATTATTATAGCACGGCACCGATGTGATTACAATAAAAATCAAATTACTATAAACATACTATTGCAATCATTATTATTTTGTGATACTATATGTAAGCAATCGCATATAAATTACGATAACAATCACAATGGGAGAGGAATATGAGATATAGGAAACGAAAAAGACGATGCCAAAACTTCATATCATTAACAAAGAGCTGACGCCGATACAGGTGGTCAGCTCTTTTAGTTTTGAATGTATTTATGGTAGTCGGACAGGGATTCGAAAATAACATGTAATGATTGAAATTGGAGGTGAAATATGAAAGGTAAAGTGATTAGTATCAGACTAAATCTTGAAAAGCTTACGGATAAAAAAGCTGAAGAGATATTATCCAGCTTACCATCCAGACGCAAGAGTGAATACATCAGAAACGCTATTATTGCATACAACGAAGTCGAGCGTTTAATTGAATTAATGAAGCAGGCATTGATAGAAGCAATGGAAGAACGAGAAACAAATCAGGCTGAAAAAAAGAACGAAGAAAACGGAGGATTCAATGATTATCTCAAATCTTTATAAAAAAAATCAAACAGTAGTACATATCGTAATACATGAAAAGCTATTGCCACCCATAGTGTACACCATAGCGACGCCAAGGCATGTCATATACTGGAGAATCCGTATTACACATTGTAAAGCAATTAAAATTCATGCCACCAACAGTGTGTGCCAAACAAATAAACTCTATAAAAACGTAACTAACAATGTAAAAATTAGCTTAATCGTTACGGTTATTAAAGCAGAAACCGAATCGGATAAATTGAGCGATATTTTTTTCCAGCCTGTAAGAAATCTGATGAAAGCAAAAGGGGAACTGAAGCTGAGAAGCTGGAGATACTGTCTTTGCAAGCATGGCACATGTGCCCACAAATGCCCGCTTGACAGGGAGTTCCCACTCCCTATAACCCACTTAGATGGCGGTAAACCGCTTAGAATTCGCAAAGGAGAATTGTATGAGAACAAGGAGCAACATGATAAAAGTCATGCTGAACGATAAAGAGCTGGAGCATCTCAATAAACAGGTTGAAACCAGCGGACTGAACAAATCGGCTCTGCTCAGAAAGCTCATTAGCGGATTAGCAATCAATCCTGCTCCAGTAGAGGAATATCATAAAATCTGCGGTTTGTTATCGAATGTTACAAATAACATAAACCAAATCGCAAGGCAGGCAAATACAACGGGATATATCAGTGAAGAAAAGCTGGACGCTGTAATCCTTCTTATTCGTAAATGCTGGCAGCAGATGCGGGAGCTTAGATAATGGCAATTACTAAAATCATCGTTATACGAGAACGATTGGACAAGCGTGTAAGCTATGTGCTGAATGAGGATAAGACGGGGCTTGGCAATGTGCTGGAGTATGCAATGGACAAAGATAAAATTCAAGGAGAGCAGAAATTGTATGAGAGTGCTGTTAACTGTGATAAAGAAACAGCTTTTCAGGATATGATGCAAACCAAAAAGCATTTTGGTAAAACGGACAAAGTGCAAGGTTATCATATCATTCAATCCTTTAAACCGGACGAGGTAACGCCGGAGTTAGCTCATCAGATCGGCGTCGAGTTTGCGCAGAAATGTTTTGGTAAATATGAAGCCGTTGTCGGAACGCACCTGGACAAAAATCATATTCATAATCATGTGGTAGCAAATTCCGTGTCTTTTATAGACGGAAGGAAATATCGCAACAATTTTAAAGACTACTATGGGGATATTCGAGGCATATCCGATGCGCTATGCAAGGAATATGGTTTGTCCATCATAGAAGAAAATGAAGAAAAGAAATCGGTTAGCTATGTAGAATGGCTTGCCAGAAACAAAGGCAAAACGTCATGGCAGACTATTATTAGAAACGATATAGATGACTGTATAAAACAAGCCTTTAATTTTGGCAACTTCCTTATGCTGATGGAACATAAAGGCTATGAAATCAAACAAGGCAAATATTTATCACTCAAACCTATGGGAAGAGAACATTTCTCCAGAGGATATAAGCTGGGAAATGAATATTCGTTTGTTAATATCAAAAACAGAATTGAAGGCAAAAATCTGACATTGGAGTTCAAAGATGTAGAGTACCATATGCAGAAAAAACATGAGTTTAACCCATATCCAAAAGTGAAGCCGGGCAGCTTCGAAGCGCTGTGTTTGCATTATATGTATCTGCTTGGGCAGGTCAAGAAGAATCAGGTTCCTGATAATACAGCCAATGTTTTTAAGGAAGATTTAATTAGATTTGAGAAGATGACTAAAACATTTAATTTTGTACATGACAGAAATATTGAAACAATAGAGCAAGTGCTGAATTATAAAGATAGATGCTATGAGAAAATCAACGGGTTACAAGCGACAAAGATAGAATTACATGCCGAGAAAGACAAACATAAACAGGCGTTCGATTTGCTTAGAAAAGTCAAGATGCTTGAGAAACCACATAGGTTGTATTTTGATGGCTATTTCGAGATGCAGGATGAACATGATGAATATCTGAAAGCAAGTAACCATCTCAAAGAAATGGGATATGGGACTGCGAAAGAGATTGAATGTTTAGAGAAAGTAAAGAGCAGTATTGAGGGTCGGTTGTCGTCAAACGATGAAGAAATACGAAGTTTTAGAAAAGAAATACGTTTATGCAATACCGCTCTTGAATTGAATAATCATATTGAAAAGAAAACTCTGGAGCTTGAAGAACAAGATAACAGCGATGTGCAACCGAGACTGACCGTCAAAGAGATGGCGAAAAATTTATTGGAAAGGTAAAAGAAAATTGGATAAAAACTGCAATATAAAAATCAAGCAAGAAAACACATATGGAATCGGCAAGGATTTTATGATATCACAAATTAAAATAGGAAAAACAACATTCATTGTAGCCAGCTATTTCGAGAAAGAAAAATCGTTTATCGATGCTATGGAGCAGGTTATAGAACACAAAATTAAAGCATCATAATTGGACTTGGCACGGATTGCGGAGTATACTAAGCATAGGCTGAACTACTTCGTAATCTGCGCTGTTTTCATTAGAAAGGAACAATATGCAGAAGAATTACAAAGTAGGATTATATTTAAGACTTTCACGTGATGATAACAATTCTGAAAGTGAAAGCATGAGCATTTCAAATCAAAGGAGTATGCTCACGGACTATGTTAAAGAAAGGGGCTGGGAAGTAGAAGAGATTTATATCGACGATGGTATTTCGGGCGTTACCTTTGACCGACCGGCATTTAACCGTTTGATAAAGGATATTGAGAAAGAACGTATCAATATGGTTATTACAAAAGACTTGTCTAGACTTGGGCGCAACTATTTAAAGGTTGGCGAATACACGGATTATTTCTTTCCAAAGCATAAGGTCAGATATATTGCTGTAAATGATAATTATGACAACGATAAGGAAGATGATTTCGTAGCATTTCGCAATATATTCAATGAGCATTATGCCAAGGATACTTCAAAGAAGATCAAATCGGTTAAGAAGTCGCAGATGAAACAGGGATTGTTTATCGGCAGCCAGCCTGCAATGGGATACATGCGTGACCCAAATGATAAGCACAAGCTGATTGTTGACGAAGAAGCTGCTGATATCATCAGACGAATGTTTCACAGATATTCTATAGGTGATAGCGCAAGGCATATTGCGGATACGTTTAATCAAGAAGGAGTTCCGACACCGAGAGAATACTTCTTCAATCGAATCGATAAGCCGAATCCCTATACAGGCGATGCTATAACCTGGGGCAGCTCAACCATCATTCGCATGTTGGGCAATCAAGTGTATATTGGTCACATGTGCCAAGGTAAACGCCAGAAGAAATCGTTCAAGATGAAACGCAGGGATGTTATACCGCAGGATGATTGGATAGTTGTTGAGAACACACACGAGCCGATAATCGATGAGATTACCTGGAATCGTGTGCAGACTATTCTCAAACGCAACAAAAGGAGCGCTAAGCCTAGATTACGGGATGATAAGACAGTTGCTCTGTTCTCTGGTAAAGTGCGCTGTGCGGACTGTCAGGCGGTGATGACGTATACTTATTCAAAGAATACTGTGTATAAGCCATACTACAAGTATCGGTGCAGTACATACAGCAATCAGGGCAAAACAGCCTGCAGCTATCATGCAATTTTAGATGATGAACTGAAAGCCATCGTACTCGCAGAGATTCATAAGTTTTCGAACATAGCATCAATCTATGAAGATGAATTGCTAAAAAAGCTGATTGATATTAACAGTAACATAAAGTTGAAAAACAACAGCTTTCTTGAAAAGCAGATTCGCAGGACAAACAGAGAGCTTCAGGGAATTGCGCCGAAGATTGATGTATTGATTGACCAGATGGCAAACGGTAATATTTCAGAGCAGATGTTTAAGAAGCTAATGAATCAGTATGAGCAGAAGCAGAATGATTTGTCTGAAAAGCTGGCGGAGCAAAAGGCTGAATTGTCTAGAATCAAAGACGATATAGGCAATATACAGCACTTAGTTGATTGCTTCAAAAATCGAGTATACATTAAAGACCTTGACCGAGAAACGATTGTAGAGCTAATTGACTTTATCGAAGTGTTCAAGAAAGAAAAGGTAGGAACCGAATATTTTCAGAGGGTTGATATCCATTTCAACTTTATTGGTCAGATATCAACTGAACATTTTCAAGCGTTGAAGGATTACATTCAACAGCAAGAACAAAAGGACCAAAATAAAATGACACAGGTTGTATGACCTGAAAATCAGAATAAAAGAAAAACGACACATTGAGTGCCGTCTGTAGGTGGCGGAGAGGGTGGGATTCGAACCCACGGATGCTTGCGCATCACCGGTTTTCAAGACCGGCACTTTCAACCAGACTCGGACACCTCTCCAAATACATAACAAATAAAAATATAGCATTGCTAGTATAGCAAACAGCACAATGCCAGTCAAGATAAATCAAAATTATTTGGTTAAAATCTTAGGTATATTTAACACGGAAACTACAAAAAAAACAAAAAATGTACAATACCGAAGCAAATTCTGACTATATAATGAGTTAAAAGATTGCAAGGGGATAAAATAATGAACTCAAAACAACGTGTATTAAATGCTATTTATAATAAAGAGACTGATAAAGTGCCATGGGTGCCTTTTGTAGGGTGTCACGCCGCTAAGCTTATCGGTGTTTCTGCAGAGGAGTTCTTTAAAAGTGAAGACCTCATAGTTAAAGGTGTACTTGAGGCGGACAAGCAGTACAGACCGGATGGGATACCGGCGCTGTTTGATCTTCAGATAGAAGCGGAAGCGCTTGGCTGCGGTCTTAAATGGGCAGCCGACAACCCGCCTTCTGTGTCTTCTCATGTTTTGAACGAGAGAAAAACACTGGCAGATCTTAAAATCCCCACGGAAAAGGACGGAAGATATCCGCAGGTTTTGGGTGCTATGAAGCGTATCTACAAAGAGCTGCCCGAAAAGGCTGTATATGCGCTTATAACCGGTCCGTTTACGCTGGCGCTGCATCTTAAGGGCACCGATATTTTCTTCGCTATGTATGATGATCCCGAAGGCATGGCAGAGCTTATGAAGTTCTGTACAAAAGTTGCAAAGAAGACGATAGATATGTACGTGGAGGCAGGCTGTGATATCGTCGCCGTTGTAGACCCTATGACGTCTCAGATTTCACCCGATACATTTGCAGAGTTCGTAACGCCTTACTGTACAGATATTTTCGACTATATCAGAAGCAAAGGCAAACCGGGCTCTTTCTTTGTATGCGGAAGCGCAAAGAATAACATTGAAGAGATGTGCCGGTGCAAGCCGGAGAATGTCTCAATAGACGAAAACATACCGCTGGAATATGTACGTGATGTATGCCGCAAGTATGGGATTTCGTTCGGCGGTAACATAAAACTTACGGTAACGATGCTGTTCGGTACTCCGGCAGACAATATACAGGATGCAGACAACTGCATGGATATCGGCGGTAACAAGGGATACATACTTGCGCCGGGCTGCGATATGCCTTTCGATACTCCGCCGGAGAACGTTAAGGCAATAACCAGCAGAGTGCTTGGAGAGCCGCTTGATTTGATAGCGAATGAAGATGCACTTGAAGGCGTAACATGGGACAAGCCGGACTACGACGCTATAAAAGATAAGGTAACGCTGGACGTTATAACTCTTGACTCGGAATCCTGCGCACCGTGCCAGTATATGATGGATGCTGTCAAAGCCGCTACAGAAAAGTTTGGAGACAAGGTACAGTACGAAGAGCATAAAATAAAGAACAAAGAGTCTGTAGCGTGTATGCTGACATTAGGCGTAGGCAATATACCAACGATATGCATAGAAGGCGTTGCCGAATACGTAAGCATAATACCGCCAAAAGAAGACTTGGAAAAGCTCGTTGAAGCATACCTGGTAAAAAAGGGATTAGCTTAAGCTAGCTAATCCTTTCCATAATTCTTGTTTGATGTTAGAATAATCATAATATCAAATAAGAAAAGGTGTGCAGGATGAGAGAGCTTGATACGGCGCTTCTTCAGACGTTCGAAAAAGCTGTCGGTATAAACTGCTTTGTTGTAGATGTAAAGAATCCGGGTTGTGTTCCATGCTCCGGCTACTGTTTTTGTACAGAGTGTCATAATAAACAGATTAAACAGTTTGAGCGTGCGAAGTGTGACAGTTTGATGGAGTATGCGACATATCAGTCGGTGCGCTGGGGAGGCAAATACGAGTTTCTATGCCCGGCAGGGGCTGCATTTATTGCGGCATCTGTGCTGGACGGAGGCATTGTAAAATACGGACTGGTGGCAGGGCCGTTTACCATGGTGCCTATAGAAGACTACCTGGACGATGAGTTTTCGGGGCTCTTTTCCGGCGATACCAAAGCGATCGTAAAGTGTGCCAAGCAGCTCCCTTACATTGAACCGCACAGGGTTTCATCGCTGGCGGACATGCTGCTGATGGTAGTAGCGTTTTCACGCCATATGGACAGCGAAGATATCAGACTGGCCGAGCAGACCAGCGCAAGATATAACGAGATTTTTTCTGCAATGCAGAATATGAAGCAGGCGGACGATAACTGTGAATATCCTATAGATACTGAAAAGAAGCTGCAGCGCTATATAACTTCCGGAGATAAAAAAAGTGCGCAGCGGGCTCTGAACGAGATATTGGGAGCAATATTCTTCGCATCGGGGGCAGATTTTGAAGCAATCAAAGCAAGGGTTACAGAGCTTTTGGTACTTCTCTCCCGAGCAGCTATCGAAGGCGGAGCGGAACCAAGCAGGATATTTGGGCTCAACAGGGACTATCTTAGCGAGATAAGCAGCTTTGAGAATGTTGAGGACTTAAGCAACTGGCTTGCCAGCATGCTCTCGAGTTTTACCGGCCTTGTGTTTGCGGCTCCGGATGCCAAACACACAGAGACGATTCAAAAGGTCATGGAATACGTCAACAACAACTATATGAACCGTATCACTCTAAACGACGTTTCCGAGCATGTGTCCTTCAGCGTTTCGTACTTAAGCCGGATGTTCAAGGAAGAAAAAGGCATCAGCCTTACTTCATATATAAACGAAGTGCGTATACGAGCCGCAAAGATGCTTATAAAGCAGAGCGATATATCATTGTCGCAGGCGGCATATTTGTGCGGGTTTGACGACCAGAGCTATTTTAGCAAGGTATTTAAAAGAATAACAGGCACTACGCCGGGTAAATACCGGGAACAAAAATAAAAAGTTTAAATAAATAATAACAATAAGGAGTAACAAAATGAGTATTTTTGAAGAAATGAGTTCTTTTCTGCAACAGGGAAGGGCGCCAAAAGTCAAAGAGCTGGTTGAAAAGGCTCTGAATGACGGTGAAGATGCAAAGAAGATACTGGAGGAAGGCCTTCTTTCCGGTATGTCAGTCATCGGCGAAAAGTTCAAGAACAACGAAGTTTATGTGCCGGAAGTTCTCATTGCTGCAAGAGCTATGAACGCAGGTATGGACGTTCTTAAACCTGCACTTGCTTCAACAGACAACAAAGCAAAAGGCAAAGCCGTTATGGGTACAGTCAAGGGAGACCTTCACGACATCGGCAAGAACCTTGTTAAGATCATGTTTGAAGGCAAGGGCATAGAGGTTATTGATCTTGGTACAGACGTTTCTGCTGAAAAGTTCGTTCAGACAGCCATAGACGAAGGAGCAGGAATAATAGCATGCAGCGCACTTCTTACTACTACTATGGGAGTTATGAAAGACGTTGTAGAAAAAGCGAAAGAAATGGGCGTGCGTGACAAGATAAGCATCATGGTCGGCGGCGCTCCGGTAACAGAGAACTTCAAAGACTCAATTGGTGCAGACTACTATACAGCGGATGCAGCAAGCGCTTCAGACGTTGCGCTTTCACTCTGCAGCTGATTTAAGCTAAAAAAGAAAAGCAGCTTTGCTTTTAAATAAGGCAGGGCTGCTTTTGATTACCTAAAATCCTATAATCATCAGAAATCAAACATCTGCTCTGCAAGCTGCCTGCCTGCATCAGTTTTAAAATATTTATTATACGCAGCTGTGAAAGCGTTTTTGCTAAAATCGTTTTCAGCGTAGTTAACTATAAAATCTGCCTCTATCAATATGCGGTAATCGATGCCTTCGATATTCGTGTAAGTGTGGTGATGCGCAATAAGGAAAAGTACACGCTTTTTTGTCTCTTCTGCAATATCATATTTGTCCATTATTTCCTGTGCAATTGCCGGGCCGTACTGCTCCTGCATCTTTCCGCTGCATGTCCCGAAAGTCTGCTCGCAATGGCGTATGCCGATGTCGTGCAAGACGGCAGCGATCTCAAGAGTCTGCAGCTCTGAAGGGCCAAGGGCTTCCTGCTCTGCTATGCTTTTGGCAATACCAAATACTTTTAGAGCATGGTCTATTCTTTTTGTATCCTGTCCGTTTATTTTTATCATTTCGTTTATTATTTTACCGGTCATATTTTTCTCCATATTTTTATAGCTTATTATAACATATAGTGATGCTTCAAAGTTGAAATGCATTTGCCTGCATTGTATAATGTAAAAACAGGGGAAGCAGCGCTTCCGTTAAGCACTTATATTTTTATATTTGGAGATCATAAATGAATAAATTAACAAGGCGTCTTAAAGAGAAGCTTTTTTGCCGCATTCTTGACAAGAGGAAGAAAGCGCAGCCGTTCGATGCGCTAAGTGCAGAGCTTTTTCAAACACCTCCCGATGCAGATGAATTTTTTAACAACAGCTATTATTTTTCCTGCCACGATATGGCCGGGAACAGTCTTTTGCTGCGCCACGGGCAGAGAGGTACGGACTCAACGGAAGTCTGGCTCGCATACAAGGACGCGGCCGGCAATTCCTATATAAACGAAAAACAGCTTTTCAAAAACGAAGAGCCATCTTCTTTCGTTAAGTGTATAGAACCGGAAAAAACATGGGAGTTTTCGTTTTCCGGGAAGCTTACCAACATGCAGACAGGAAAAGAAGCGGATGCTGTCATAAAGGGGCAGTTCAGTGCAACGGACGAAATATTTGAGTTCGGGCACCATCTTGACTCAAGCGTGATGGCAAAGGCGATAGCCAGGGAGAAGTGGAGCCGAGAGTTCTTCAGCGCTCTCAACGAAAACAATCAGGTGCATTACGAACAGCCGGGAAAAGCCATCCTTTCGGTATCCATAGATTCAAAAAACAGTGAGCTTGCTATGCCGGCGATGCGTGACCACTCTTTCGGCAAGCGTGACTGGAAGTATATGAACAAACATTTTTGGCTGATGGGGCTGTTTGAAGACGGCAGCCATTTAAACGCAAACATGGTAAGCTACCCTGCTGTCAATCGTCTGGAGACAGGCTATTACGTTACCGATGAAATCGTATGTGTGCAGGAAGCTAAGCTGGGCGGAGATATGCCGTCGTCCGGCGTGCCCGAGCAGTTCACATACAGCGCAACGCTGCTGGGCGGGAAAGAGCTTAAAGTAAGCTGCAGGCGTGAGCTCGTTTTCGAGTTTCATTTCGGAGGCTATACTGTCTATGAAGGAATAGGAACTTTCGAGATGGACGGCAAGAAGGGCAGAGGTATATTGGAGTTTGGCTACAACGACGACCCTGAAAGGGCGGAGGGCAGGCAATGAAGATATACAGTCTTGATTCCATAGATTCCGCCGGTCTTGAAAAAGCGGGCGGAAAAGCAAAGGGGCTCTACCAGCTTTTCAGCTGCGGTCTTAAGGCCGCTCCGGGGTTTGTAATCATAGATATTGACAGTGAGATAAACGTGCAGGAAGCTGCAGATTATTATGAGAAGAGCGGCATGGGAAGAGTGGCCGTTCGCTCTTCGGCAACTGCGGAGGACGGAACTGACTTTTCCAGCGCAGGGCAATATCTGACTGTGCTTGGGGCGGAAGGCAAACAGCAGGTGAAAAAGGCGATAAAGCAGTGTTTGAGTTCGCTAACCGGTGAAACCGCTCAGAGCTACAGCAGCTATTTCAGTGAAGCAAAAAGCGAAAAGATGAGCGTCATAGTCCAGCAGATGATAGATGCGGATGTCTCCGGCGTATGCTTTACCCAGCAAGACGGTGACGACGGATTTGTTCACATTGAAGCCGTTGAAGGGCTTGGCGAAAGCCTTGTTTCGGGGCAGGCGCAGGCAAACACATACATAGTGCAAAAAGATTCAGAAGAAGCGCAGGGGGATGATCTGCTGAGCGCCGAGCTCGTGCGCCGTATAGCGGACGAAGCTGTGAAAGCGAGCGCAGAGCTTGGTATGCCGCTGGACACAGAATGGGCGGTTGCTTCAGGAGAGCTTTTCTGGCTGCAAGCACGGCCTATTACGGTGACCGAAATTGTTGATCCGTTTGAGCTTGATACGCAGGACATAGACAAAAACCACGTGTTGACTACATGCAATATCGGAGAGATGATGCCCGGCGCTGTTACGCCGCTTACGCTTTCTACAAGTATATACAGCATAGAATACGGATTTCGCAAGATGATTATCGTTGCAGGCGGCGCAAAGGATTTTGACGATGTTCCGCAGGGCTCGTGCATAGAGAGCATAGGAAACAACCTTTTTATAAACATAACTACCTGCCAGCGTATATCCGACAGCGTATTGGCTTCGGACAGGAACGGCACTGCAATAGCCATATGCGGCAGGATAATCGAAGAAGCGCCGGAGCTGCCGCTGCCGCAGATAGGCAAGCTGCGAAAAACGCTCAACACAAGAAAATATTTCTCTATGCTGATGAAAACGAATAAAGCGTGCAAGAAGCTAAACAAGTTAGCAGAGCGTTTAGTTATAGAGCAAAAACAAAACTCAGCCGAGCAGTATGAAGTTATCGACAGCGTTAAATACCTGCTTGATGAGGCTTTCTGGCTGCACTATATTCCTTCCGCCCATTCGGGCGCGATGAACAGTGCGTTGTTCTTTATACTTTTAGCAGACGGAATGGAGCCGGATGATATAAACAAAGCTATAGCTGGCGTGCTGGAAGACATAGACGGCATAGAGAGTGTCGATATACTCCGCTCGCTTCGTAAGGTAGCCAAAGCGCTGCTGGAGGAGAACCCGGAGGCGAAAGATTATACCGCAGAACAACTGGCGGAATATCTGAAAATCTGCGAAGGCGACAGCGCATATGCGCTAGAGCACTTCATGAAGCGCCACGGGCACAGAGCGATTCGCGAGGCGGAGATGCGCTCAAAATCGTGGCATATGGACGATGTTGTGCTGTGCGGTTTTTTGAAGTCTGTAATTGCTTCAGGGGGGCACGAGCAGCCCAGGGAAAAGAGCTATCAAAAAAACATAGAAGAGCTGCTTAGCGGCAGGAAAGGAATATTAAAACACGTTGTTAAATATCTGATAGGGCAGGCAAGAAAAGGCGTTGTCAACAGGGAGTATACAAAGTCGAAAAGCATACTGGTTCTGGACAAATTCAAGGAAGCTTACTGGCGCCTTGGAAGCCTTCTAGAAAAGGAAAACGTATTGCCGGACAGTGACCTTGTGTTTTTCCTGACGCATGAAGAGCTTGGCAGCCTGATAAGGCAAGGCGAAACGGCTCTGGTCAAAAAGGCGACAGCCCGCAGGCGTCTGCTGGACGAACAGATGCAGCTTAAATTCGAAGAGATAAACATTGGCAGACCAAAGCCAAAAGAGGAAGAGGTATTCGAAGCGGGTGCAGATGTGCTCATGGGAACGTCTATCAGCCGTGGAAAGGCTATAGGAAAGGCAAGGGTAGTAAAGAACTTAGAGGACGCTAACCAGCTGCAAAAGGGGGAGATCATGGTCGCTTCGTTCACTGATATAGGCTGGTCGCCTTATTATAGCATGATAGGCGCTTTGGTCACAGAGGTTGGCTCGACGCTTTCTCATGGGGCGGTCGTTGCAAGGGAGTTTGCGCTGCCGCTTGTCTCAAATATACCTCTTGCCACAAAGAAAATAAAGACGGGCGATACTATAAGCGTAGACGGTACCAGCGGTAAAGTTGCCATTATAGGTTGACGGGCTACTGCTAAAAAATAATGCAATACAAAAACTTTTATATTTAGCTTGCAATGTATTGACACTGTGGTATAATCCACCCATAACAGGGGGACGATGCTTATGGACTTTTTTTCATCGACAAGTGTCTGGGTATATGTGATGATCTTCTTCGGAAAGATTGTTGAAGTCACAGTTTCCACAGTCAGGATAATGCTCATAAGCCGTGGTGAAAAGACAAAGGGCTCTGTTTTGATACTTCTTGAAGTGTCTATCTGGCTCGTCATAACCGGCACGGTTCTCGTAGGTTTCCAGGATGACATATGGAAAAGCGTTGTTTATGTTTTCGCATGCTCTATCGGCAGCTATGTAGGCTCTGTGGTAGAGGGAAAGCTGGCTTTTGGACTGTGCTCTATTCAGGTCATAGTCGCTCAGGACAACCTTGTGGAAAACAACGCTGCAATGGAGCTTGCGGGAGAGCTGCGTGAGCACAACTTTGCTGTGACTATCATGGAGGGCAGAGGAAAGAAAGGCAAGCGTGACATACTTGTTCTGCATCTGAAAAGAAGCAGGATACCTTCTGCGATATCAATTATAAAATCGAAGATTGAGGATGCCGTTATTACTGTAAACGATGTAAAGCTTATTGACGGCGGTTACATAACTAAGAAATAGAATTAGCAAGAGAGGTGTAGTGTGGATTTTTTAGTGCACCACGGCGTATGGATGTACGTTATGGTGTTTACGGGCAAAGTAATAAACAATATGATAGCTACGGTAAAGATGATAATGCTAAACCGTGGCGAAAGACTTAGCGCAGCACTTTTAACACTGGTTCAGATGACGATTTTTCTTGTCATTACCAGCACAGTTCTGGCTGGAATGAGAGACAACAATTTTATTCCAGTAATAGTATACGTCGCTGCGTCAATGATAGGCAATTACCTTGGCGGTATTATAGAGGGCAAAATAGCTCTGGGCCTCAGTTCCATACAGGTCATAGTTCCCCAGGGAAATGCTACAGAGATAAGCACAGCGGATATGCTTGCAGAAAAGCTGCGTGACGCAGGTTTTGCAGTTACCATACTCGACGGTGAAGGAAGCCGGGGAAAGAGGGACGTGCTGCTGCTGCATATGAAGAGAAAACGAATACCAAAAGCAAAAATGATAATTCGAAAGTTTCTGGCAAATCCCATAATAGTTGAGAACGAAGTAAAACGTATGGACGGCGGGTATCTGGAGAACGACCGATGAGGGTGAGGGTGATATGGACTTTTTAACATCACAAAGCGGTTGGATATATCTACTGATATTCGGCGGGAGGCTGCTGGAGACATTTGTAGGTATACTGTGGATAATACTCGTTAGCCGGGGCGAACGGCTGGCATCCACTCTGGTGATGGGCATAGCTTCTGCTCTTTGGATAACGATTACGGGTACTGTCATCGTCGGTTTTCAGGAAGACATTTTAAAAAGCATAATATATGTTCTTTCTACGGCGCTGGGGACTTATATAGGCACAATAATTGAGGAAAAACTGGCGCTCGGTCTCTCGTCACTGCAGGTTATAGTGCCGCAGGACAACATGGTGGGGGATATCGAATCATTAAGACTTGCAAAGACTTTGAGGGATAAAGGATTTGCAGTAACGGTGATGCACGGCAAGGGCAAGCTCGGATTGCGGGATATACTTATGCTGCACCTTAAAAGAAGGCGAATAAGCGAAGCCGTAAAAACAATAAAGAAACAGATGCCGAACGCTGTCATAATAGTGAATGATATAAGGTCTATGACAGGAGGGTATCTGACCAGCAGGTAGTAAAGTGCCATGGAATTTTTAAACGATCATAAAGTGCTGCTGTATGCGCTCATATTTTTTGGCAAGGTCCTCGGAGGCACTGTAGGCGTTCTTTGGCTCATACTCGTAAACAGGGGAGAGAGGCTAAAGGCATCGATAGTCAGCATTTTTGATGTATCCATCTGGCTGCTTATCGCCAGCACAGTTCTAATAGGTTTCCAGCAGGATCTGCTTAAAGTCGTTTTCTACGTAACCGGTACGGCGGTCGGGATATATATCGGAGCAACGCTGGAAGAAAACCTTGCGCTTGGCTTCAGCTCAATACAGGTGATAATAGCGCAAGACAACCTGACGCATGTAAACGTGGCTGAAGAGCTTGCAAAGAAGCTTCGAGACAACAATTTTGCTGTAACGGTAATGGAGGGAAAAGGAAAGCAGGGCAAAAGGGATGTACTTTTGCTGCACCTTAAAAGAAAGCGAATAAAGAAGGCGCTCGTGCTGATACGGGAAGATTTAAAGAACGCAATGATCACCGTGAACGACGTCAGCATGGTGAGGGGCGGATATTTGAAGAAATAGTTATGGATAATATATGCGTATTTGCGTCCAGCAGCAGCAGCGTTGCCGGCGTATATAAAACAGCGGCAAGGCAGCTTGGCGCAGATATAGCTAAGAAAGGCTGGGGCATCGTCTTTGGTGCAGGCACACAGGGCCTGATGGGAGAGCTTGCCAGGCAGGCAAAGAAAAACAACGGCTGCATGACAGGAGTGATACCCGATTCGCTCAATTTCCCCGGCATAGTTTATGAAGAATGCGATGAGCTTATAGCTACACGTACTATGAGAGAGCGCAAAGCCATTATGGAACAACGCTCGTTTGCGTTCATAGCACTGCCCGGCGGCTTTGGTACACTGGAAGAGATACTTGAAATAATAACGCTTAAGCAGCTTGGTTATCATAACAAACCTGTTGTGATAATGAATATAAACGGCTTTTACGATAGCCTTATGACGCAGTTCGAAGAAACAACGGCCCAGAACTTTGCCGTTCCCGAAACGCTGGGACTTTTCAGAGTATGCGGCAGCTCAGCCGAAGCAATCGAATACATAGAGAACCATCAGCCGGATAATACATACAGCAAAAACCCAGGTCTTGAATAACTTTCGCAATACGGACATGCAGATGTATTAAGTCGGCTTGCTGCAGTATTGTCCGCAAACCACACAAATAATATAATTGGTCCGGATGAACTTCTTATAATATTATGGAGGTAATTATGGGAGAATTATTAGCATATCTTAACGGAGAATATATACCGCACAGCGAATGCAAGCTTCCGGTATTCGATCTTGGAATAGTGCTGGGAGCGGCTGTTACAGACTTCACACGCACTTTCAACGGGGAGCCTTTTCGCATAGAGGCCCATGTAGAGCGTTTGTATCGCTCGTGCAAGTATACTTATCTTAAACCAAAGCAAACGCAACAGGAGACGATAGAGATATCCAGAAAGCTAGTTGAGCACAACAGCAAGGTTATGCCCGGCAACGAATGGGGTATCATCTATTACATCACGGGCGGTGTTAACACAGTCTATGCGGGAGGCGCAGGACTGCAGGCAGACCTTGAATGTACGTATGTTCAGCACACGTTCCCAATGCCGTTCCATCTTTGGAGCGAAATTTTTACAAAAGGTATACACTGCGTGACGCCGGCTCACAGACACTTTCCGCCGCAGTGCCTTTCTTCCAAGATAAAGAACCGCAACAGGCTGCACATGTGGGTGGGCGGCAAGGAAGCTGCGCTTGCAGACCCGGGCGCAATGGCGCTGTATCTTGACATAAACGGCTTCATAACAGAGACGGGAGGTTCGAACTTCCTTATCTACAAGGATGGGAAAGTGATATCTCCAAAGCCGCCGAACATACTGTGGGGCATAAGCCTGCAGACCGTAACGGAGATACTCAGCGAGATGGGAATAGAGTTCGTTACAGACGATATAACTGCTTATGACGTGGCAAATGCTCAGGAGGCGTTTGTCCCAACTTCGCCTTATTGCATAGGTCCGGTGGTAAAGATTAACGGAAATGTTATCGGAGACGGAAAGCCGGGCAAACTGTGGAGACAGATAATCGACAGGTGGAGCGAAATCGTCGGTAAGGACATATATAATGAGATAGTCGGGCAGTAAAGCAGCAGTATTAAAAGCAAACAGGCGAATGCCATGAAACAGGCTGGATAGCATAACCTGAGGAAACTGCGCAGATTCAGCACTCCTGTTTTCTGCAAAGCAGCAGTGCAAAGAGTAAACAGGCGAAAGCCATGAAACAGGCTGGATAGCATAACCTGAGGAAACTGCGCAGATTTAGCACTCATGTTTTTTGTAAAGCAGCAGTGCGAAGAGTAAACAGGCGAATGCCTGGAAATTAACTATTGATTTTTCTTATCTATATGTTATAATGTTCTTTGCGACTTCGAAATACAAGAATGTTTATATAGATTGAGGTGAGAACAATGAAAAAGGGTATACATCCGGAGTATCATGAATGTACGGTAAAATGCGCATGCGGCGAGACTTTCGTAACAGGCTCGGTCGACAAAGAAATGAAGGTCGAAATTTGCTCAAAGTGCCATCCGTTCTTTACAGGCAAGCAGAAGCTGGTTGATACAGGCGGCCGTGTTGACAGGTTCAACAAGAGATACGGCATCAAATAAGAACTTTTTTGAAACTTTAGCAGACCGAGTATTCGGTCTGTTTTACTATGTCTCTTATATATAGTATACTGGTTGCAATATAGGGAAAGAGGACGGTATATGAGAAAAACGAATATCGGAGGCCAGGGTGTCCTAGAGGGCGTCATGATGCGCTCTGAAACTGTATGCGGGCTCGCTGTAAGAAAAGCATCCGGCGAAGTGAAGTATACAAAAGAAAAGATAAGCCTTGCATCAAACAAAAACAAGATTGTAAAGCTGCCCATAATTAGAGGAGTTGTTAATCTTATCGACATGATGGGCTTTGGTGTAAAAACGCTTACTAAATCTGCAAAGATGTATGACGAGCAGTCAGCAGACTATGAACCAAGTAAATTTGAAAAGATGGTGGCAAAGAAAACCGGCAAGGATGCTATGGACGTTGCGATGGTTTTTGCTGTTATAGTGGCGCTGGCGCTGGCAGTCGGCATATTCTTTATACTGCCGTCATTCTTGGCCGGTCTTATATATAATATTCAGGACGGACAGGTGGTATACAACCTCATCGAAGGCGGTATAAGACTTGTTATATTCCTTGGCTATGTGCTTGTGATCTCACTTATTAAGGATATCAAGCGGGTATACAGATATCACGGTGCAGAGCACAAAACTATTAGCGCATATGAGAACGAAGAAGAGCTCAAAGTCGAAAACGTGCGTAAGTACAAGACCCTTCACCCGAGGTGCGGAACAAGCTATCTGTTCCTTGTCATGATAATTTCGATAGTTCTGTTTTCACTGCTCGGACATAGCAGCAACCTGTTTGCGAGGATAGGTCTTAGGCTGCTGATGCTTCCGCTTGTGGCGGGAGTGTCATACGAATTCCTGAAGTTTGCAGCAAAAGGAGAGAGTCTTTTCTTCAGAGCAATCAGGTGGCCGGGAATGCAGCTGCAGAGACTGACGACGGCAGAGCCGGATGACGCTATGCTTGAGGTTGCAATACTTGCATTCGAGGCGGCGCTGGGTGAAAAGAGCGATGAAGAGCTCGAAGAGATGAAGGAAAGCTTCGACAGATCTCCAAAGAAGGAAGAAGCGGAACAAACTGCTGCCGTCGAAGAAGCGGAGCAGGCAGTACCAAAGCAAGAACCGGCTGCTGCAGGAAGCAATGAAAGCGCTTGATGCTCAAAGGGCGGTAAGCTCACTGCTGGCGTCTCAGCAAATCCCGGAACCGGAGGCAAAGGCAAATGTACTGATCGGTCATGTTTTAAAAGCCGGCGATGTTTTCGCAGAAGTTTCAGATAAGGACTGGAGCACTATTCTGAAAATGGCTGATGAAGCAGGACGAGGCGCCCCGGTTGAATATATAACCGGCAGAGCATACTTCAGATATACGCAGCTGTCCGTAACTCCGGACGTGCTGATACCAAGGAAAGAAACTGAACTGGTCGCCGGAACAGCGATAGAGCTGGTACGGCAAAGAGGATATAAAACAGTTCTTGATATGTGCACAGGCAGCGGCTGCATAGCGATATCGATTGCGACAGAAACAGAAGCAGAAGTAAGTGCAGCAGATATAAGCGAAAAAGCGATAGAGCTTGCTGAAAAAAACGCAGAGGAAAACGAAGCTACAGTTAAGTTTTTTATCAGCGATATGTTTGATAAAGCGGGCAAGAGCTTCGACTTGATAGTGTGCAACCCGCCTTATGTCAGTGACGAAGAGTATGAAGAGCTTTCAAATGACGTAAAAAACTATGAACCTTCAGGCGCGCTCAAATCCGGAGACGGCCTTGAGTTCTATCGCATAATAGCGAAAGATGCGCCGGAATATTTAAATGAGGGCGGAGCACTGGTGCTGGAAATAGGCGCAGGACAAGGGCAAGATGTTATACGACTGCTCGAAAGCGGCGGCTTTATACAGATAGATTGTAAAAAAGATTACCAGGGACGTGACAGGATAGTTGCGGCCGTTAAAGGAAGATAAGGAATGTTTGATAAACTACAGGCACACAAAGAAAGATTTCAAGAGCTGGAGACTCAGCTTTCAAAAAGCGAGACGGTACAAAATCAGGAGCTTTATAAAAAGCTCATAAAAGAGCATGCATCGCTTTCAGAAATAGTGCAGAAATATGATAAGCACAAAGAAAACGAAGCACAGCTTGCCGATTTAAAACTGATGCTTGAAGACGATGATTCAGAGATCGTTGCAATGGCGAAAGAAGAAATAGGCGAGCTTCAAGAAAAGAACGAAGAGCTCGAAGAGGAGCTGAAGCTCTTACTGCTTCCAAAAGACCCCAATGACGACAAGAACGTCGTGCTGGAGATAAGGGCAGGCACTGGCGGAGACGAAGCTGCTTTATTCGGTGCAAACCTTTTAAGGATGTACACCCGTTATTCAGAGCGTACAGGCTATGGCATGGAGACACTCAGTTCGAATATAACCGAGCTTGGCGGCGTAAAAGAGATAACTCTGCTGATATCCGGTAAGGGAGCTTATTCACGGCTTAAATATGAAAGCGGTGTACACAGGGTACAGCGTGTCCCGGAGACGGAGTCTTCCGGACGTATACACACTTCTGCGGCGACTGTAGCGGTGCTGCCGGAAGCGGAGGACGTGGATATAGAGATAAACCCGGCTGACCTTAGAATAGACGTGTACCGTTCATCCGGTAACGGCGGACAGAGCGTCAACACTACAGACAGCGCAGTGCGTATAACGCACGAACCGAGCGGACTTGTCGTTACCTGTCAGGATGAGAAATCTCAGCTCAAAAACAAAGACAAAGCTATGAAGGTTCTCAAAGCAAGGCTATACGACATGGCGAAGCAGGAGCAGGAGCAGGCACAGTCGCAGAACAGGAAGAGCCAAGTTGGCTCGGGTGACAGAAGCGAGCGTGTCCGTACATACAACTTCCCGCAGGGCAGGGTTACAGACCACCGCATATCCATGACGCTTTATAAGCTGGAAGCTTTTCTGGACGGCGACATGGACGAGATGATAGATGCGCTGATAATGGATGAGAAAACAAAGGCGCTGAGCGCACAGGAATAAATAAAGAAAAAGGAAGCCCCTTCATACAATTGTGTGAGGGGGCTATTTATATCTTTTTCCATTTCATAAAACTTCATTTTAATTCCCCGAACGTCGTCCAGAGTCGGTCTTACTACTCGGAAGCCCTGTTTTAGAAAGAACGGACGGGCGGTGATGCTAACGCCTGCGAACACACGGCGGTAACCAAGCCGCTTTGCTTCAGCGATACAGGCGCCAAGCAGCGCTTTGCCGACACCTTTGCCTATGCTGTCCTGACGTACGAAGAAGCAGTTGATATACCCTTCTTCCTCCAGTTCAGCAAAGCCGATTGGCTGCGTGCCTTCCACGGCTACGAAAGGATTGATGCGCTCAAAACGCTCAATATCTTTGTTTCTATTTTCTTCGGTATACGGCCCGGAAGGCGCCCAAGCTTCCAGCTCTTCCGGGGTATAGTCCTGCTTGTTTACATTATGTATTGTATCGTGATAGATCGAGTTAAGAGCATCGGTATCCTGTATTTTATATCTTCGGATCAGCATAGATGATTTCCTACTCCGTCCAAACTTCGATAGGCGTATAGTCTGTATAGTGCTCTTCGCCGTAGTTGTCGATGAACAAAAAGCCATAATAATAGTCGCCATCGGGCAGCCATATCAGCTCAAGATAGAGTCCGTCACTGTCTACTGTGAATGTTTCGCCCTCATAATAGCCCTGGTATCCGTCTGTGAACAGGGTTTTGAAAGTCGGAGTTATTTTATCTCCCGGCTTCACTTCGATGGTGAATTTCGTATTGGGAGCAGAGAAATCTTCGTTGGCATAGAATATACCGGTATATTTATAGTATCCTCCTTCAGCATTATAAGAATCCCATATCCATGAACCCGTCACGATTGCTTTTTTGCCGTTGTAGAGCACGGGGATGCTGTATTTGACATACTCATCCGTTTCTTCCATAACATAAAGTGAAACGAGCCTGCCGTTAAGGCCGGTCCACGAGCAGTCAAAATCGTCGGATATTATATTGGTCTCAAAGTCTATGTTAACATCGCTGTCGAAACCAAGGTCTATAACAACATCGTCGCTTACTGCCCAGCCAAGGGCGCAGTATACATAACTCATGTATTCCATCTCTTCGTTTGTGAGCTGTACGTAATAGAGAGGCTCTTCTGCATCCATGTCTTGCTCGCCAGTTTCCTCAAGCTCGGGGTCATAGTCCGGTATGAAGCTGAGGTAGGACTGGCTGGAAAGCTGTGCGGCGAAGTCTGCAATGAACTGGTGATAGCTGCTGCAGAAGTCTATATCTCCGTAAATCTCCAGACAGTAAGGGAAGTATTCAACTGCAGAGAATGGGAAGTATACGGAAAGGCCATATGAGTATATCCGCTGGGAGCCGCTGACTTCATAAACGACTGCGTTCTCAATTGCTGTCATAAGCTCGTCCGAAAGTGCCGGGCTTAAATCCCGCTGGAGTTCAACGAAGTTATAAAGGTCGACAAGGTCGAAAGGAACCGACTCCGGCGCCTCGCCGTATTTTTCAGAGCGCTGACGTGCAGAAGCAACTGCTGAGAGCGTTTGAGGATTGCTTATATCTGTTGTAAGCTGCGAAGCAAAATTGCCAAGCGCAGTTTCCAGTGCTGGTATCAGGCTAAGGTCAATCACCGAACAGGTCGTCATGCTTTCCCATTCTGTGCTGCTGTATTTGTTATAGTATCCGTCGGATATAGCAGTGCCAAAATCAAGCCCGTTCATTGAAGGGTCGGAAGCAAGCGAGCCGAGCATATATTCATAGCCCCAGCCGCCGCCCGGCTCAGATTCCTCTGAAGCGACCATATATTTTGCGTACGGCTCGAGTATTGCCGCAGTTTCCACATTTGCCATCAGGCAGGCGTCGAAACCGACGAGGTCATATTTCTGACCGTCGAAGCTGGATGCAAAAGCATCATCTATCTCGGACAAATACAACTGATCTTCGTTGAAAAGCTCGTCAACTCCAAAACCGGCTATACTGCCAGCGCCGTGGTTCCACAGGAAAAGCGCCCGCCGTGTGTTTGGATAAAGCTGCTGTCCATAGCGCAAAAAACCGGCAAGCGTAGAGCTTTCGCCTATACTGACAGCATTTATGCTGTCAAGCAGCACGAGCTCCCCGCTGTCCACCTCCCAGATCTGGTTTTCTTGAGAACTGATAACATCGTTCTGCCATTCCCGTGTTCCTCCGGTATAGATGATCATATGGACATTTTCGGGAAGGGGAACGCTTAGAATGCTTATAAGGTTGGTTGTGGCTTCGCCTGCGTCGCTTTCAAGGTTAGAACCATTAAGATACAGCATTATCGTCCAGCCGTCATAGTTTTCTTCTGTCGGTGTTGGTGTAGGTGTTTGCACAGGTATAGCGGTAGCCGCAGGCGTAGGCTCTGGCCTTTCAGTTCGGTCAGGCTCATCGTCTCTTTCGTCGTCCTGTGTATCTGTTTGTACATTTTTATAGAAGTCGATCGTTTCTCCGCAGCCAAAAGATGATAAGGCAAGCAATAAACAGAGAAGAACAAGCAAAACAGCTTTTGATTTCATAGCTTAACATTCTCCTTATAAAGAGGATATATATAAGAATATCACTAAAGGAGATATTATAAAAGAGAATTTGGATATCTGGTATAAAAAATAACGGAAAAATTTGCATATTTGACTTGACTATGATGAACAGCGGGTGTATACTATTAATAATGATTACTGATAATGAGCACTAAAAATCAAAATTATAATAAAAATAGGAGGCAGATTTATGACAAAATACGGAGATTTTTACCATTGTAATTTATGCGGACATGTGATAAGTATCTTACACGAAGGTGCAGAAGACTCACTTGTTTGCTGCGGTCAAAAGATGGAACGCCTTGAAGCAAAAACTGCTGATTCGAGCACAGAGAAGCATGTTCCTGTTGTTGTGCCGAATGGAGACAGCGTTATAATCAAGGTGGGAAGCGTACCTCATCCGATGACTGAAGAACACTACATCTCATTTATTGAGGTAGTAAGAAAAGACGGCAAGAGAGGCATCGCAAGGACAAAAGGACAGGATAAAGCGGAAGCCGAATTCAAGATGAAGGCTGAAGAGATCGACAAAGTATATGAATACTGCAACGTACACAGCCTGTGGGCAGACAAATAGTATAAGCGGAGGTACCGTATGAAAGACTTAAAAGGAACAAAGACTGAAAAGAATCTGCAGGATGCTTTTGCAGGAGAATCCATGGCAACCAACAAATATTCATATTTTGCATCTGTAGCGAAAAAAGAAGGATATGTACAGATATCAAACATCTTTATGGAAACGTCCGGCAATGAACGTGAGCATGCAAAGCTGTGGTTCAAGGCGCTAAACGAGCTTGGTTCCACGACAGAGAATCTTATAGCAGCAGCAGCGGGTGAGCACTATGAGAACACACAGATGTATCCTACGATGGCAAAAGAGGCAAGGGAAGAAGGCTTTGAAGAGATAGCAAGGCTTTTTGAGGGCGTCTCCAAAGTCGAGGAAAAACATGAAGCAAGATATAAAGCGCTAAAAGCAAATATCGACAATGGGGTTGTTTTCGAGAGAGATGAGCCGGTAGAGTGGATATGCACTAACTGCGGACACAGGTTCGTTGGCAAGACTGCTCCGGAAAAATGTCCGGTATGCGCACATCCAAAAGCATATTTCCAGCTTTATAAAGATTCTTTCTAATGAAGTGATAGTGTGCGAAAAGCAAACATTTGAATCGCAAAATAAAAGCCCTGATTACAGGGCTTTTATTTTTTATATATCAATACATATATTAATAATGATTATGGTATAGAAAGAAAAAATTTCTAGTGAAAAATTTTAAGGTATGTGTTATTATATCCACTGAATGAATAATATAAACGAGCCAAAGAAGGCTGACAAAAAAACAAAAAAGACAAAACTGTTTAAACCGCCGATAACTGCAAAGAAGATATTGATATACTGTCTTTTAGTGCTGCTTGTTGTTGCACTTGTTTTAGCGGCGAGATTCATATACCGTACGGTGATAAACCCGGTCTCTGCTTTCGATAATACGCCGGATATCGTTGTAGTCCAAACGCAAACGCCGGATGCTGTATTACAGACCGACTCCCAGACGCAGACCCCAGAGCCTACAGTCACCCTTTCACCAAGAGAGCTGTTAGAGCTGGAAGCAGATAAAGACTTTATGAAAAACCGTGTCAACGTGCTTTTAACGGGCATAGATTACAGTGAAGAAAGAGAAGGCCGCACGGACTTTAGAACGGATACGATAATGCTTTTGTCTGTCAACTTTGAAACCGGTAAGGTTGATATGATATCAGTGCCCAGAGACAGCTATGCTGACATAGCTTATACCGATGCAAAGTGGAAGATAAACGGAGCATATATGAGTGCCGGAGGAAGAGAAGACAACGGCTTTGCCTGCATGATGCAGACGGTAAGCGATTGCCTCGGCGGTGTTCCTATAGACTATTACATTGCTGTAGAGATGCAGGCAGTAAAGGATATAGTAGATATAATAGGCGGCGTCTGGTACGACGTTGACTACGAGTTTACTATGAACGGACGTCATCTTGAAAAGGGATATCAGTATCTTACGGGACAGCAGGTACTCGACTACCTGCGCCTTAGAAAAGGCGTTACCGGCAGCTCTGACATAAACAGGATAGACCGCCAGCAGCGGTTGCTGGTTGAAGTCTTCAACCAGATGAAGGATTCATCGCTTATTGCAAAAGTGCCCGAGATGTATAAAGCGCTAGAGTCACAGATAATGACCAATCTTAATTTTGAGCAGATAGTGGCTATCAGCCTTTTTGCGCTGGACTTCGACCTTGAAACTGGGTTTAACAGGTATACGCTCAAAGGCGAATATATGGCGGCATACAACGCTTCAAAGTATTATGTACTGGACCATACATATACTGAACAGATCGTTGAAGAGATATTTGGCATATCTCCGAAGATAAACTGGGATTACAGCATAGAATATGTCAAGTTCGATATGGCCCGTATCAATTTGGCAAAGGATATCGAAGAGGTAAAGCAGCTTTTGATAGACAATCAGAATATTCTCTCGGAAGTGTATACGCTGGTTGAGCCTGGGCAGGGGCAGGATCCGCTTGAATATTTTGAGTTTGCATCCGTTACAGAGGGCTATGAGTATATCGAGGACGTATTGAAGCAGGCGATGTTTGATCTTGCGCTTGAAGACGAAGATCTGATGAACGCTTCTATAGAAGCGCTCGAGACGCTGACAAAGCAGTTGGAGGCTTTGATAAAGGCGCCGCCGACGCCGGAACCAAGTCCGACAGTTATACCGACTACCATGCCGACAACTACGCCGGAGACCACTCCGGAAACTACACCGACAACAACACCTTAAATCTAGACGGCAGAGGCACGTACTGATAAGGGGAGAATATGAAGCCATATCCAACAAAACCTTTCAGCGGGCACTTTCTTGAGACAGATCTTTTCGGCTGCCGGATGAACGTCATAATAAACTTGAGTACTGTTTCAAGCAAACACTTGCTTATGCCAAGCAGACATAACCATGCGTTTTATGAAGTCTTTCTGATAAACCTGCAAAAAGGCAAGTTCAGCATCGACGGCAAAAAAGAAGACATCAGCGGAAACTCCATGATAATCGTTGGGCCCAACCAATATCACAGTGTCATATACGAAGATTCGAAAGATAACGTAGTTTACAGCTTCCGTTTCTCTTTTGAACAAAAAACGGACAGTGAAAGCAGGCAAAGACAGAGACGGGCTGCGGAAGTTTTAGATTGTCTAAATGAGCTCTCTCTTATAGAATGCCGTGACAGCCACAACGCCTTCCAGATAATCGAGCAGGTAAAAAACGAACTGAACAAACAGGAAATAGGCTGTAACAAAGCTATAGAATCACTCATAGCTCTCCTTATAACAAACTGTTTTAGGAATGTTAATATGCATATCTGCGAGGATTCCATGCAGCAGGCATATATTAGAAAAGAAAGAATTGAGAACGCTGATGACGACCCGAGACTGGGCGATCTAATAAAAATAGAAAAGTATTTTGCGGACAATCTACAGGATGACAAAATGCTGGATTCACTTGCACAAGAACTGCACCTCAGCAACCGGCAGACTGAGAGGCTTATACAAAGTTACTTCGGTATTACATTCAGAGAAAAACTTACCATTACACGCATCGAAACTGCAAAAGACATGCTTTCAAACTCAAAGCTGTCGATAGAAGATATTGCTTTCAGAGTGGGGTATTCATCTCGGATAAGCTTCAGCACTTCTTTTAAAAATTACGAAGGAATAACTCCGGCAGATTACAAAAAACAAAACGTCGTAGAACAGTATACAATGTAATATCTGAATAGTACCATCTGGTACACTTATACAAGTGTTTTTATAATATATTATGACACACAAGCAAAAAACATGGCAGGTCGCAATATTTATTTCATTGCGGGGTTTGGTTATAGTTAAGCTATATTATTAAAGGAGGTTTTCTTTGATGAAAAAGCTTAAGATACTTTTGATATGCGCACACCCGGGAGATGCGTTTGATGATTCGGGCGGAACGCTCTGCCACCATGCCCGCCGTGGCGATGAAGTAACAATTGCGCTGATGACGAGCGGAACGAGAAGCCATGCGGCGCTGTTTACAGATGAAAAAAGAAAGAGTGAAGGTGAAAGAAACGAGACTTTTGCGAATATGGACTCCGGCGCTATCAGTGCATACAAAGAACGTGAGATAATAGCGGCAGGAAAAGAACTCGGAGTTACTGATATCCGCTTCTTCGAAGAAGAAGACGACATACTGCTTATAAAAGAAGAGACCATCAAGAAGGTTGCGGACCTTATAAGAGAACTAAAGCCGGATGTTTTGATTACGCACCATCCGATGCAGGACGGAGGGCTGCTGACAACTCACCCTATAGTAGGGCAGATTGCACTGCTTGGATACGAAGCGGCAGGCGCAAGATGGACACGTGACGAGAAAGTGCCTCCGCACCAGATAAAGCAGGTCTTTTTCATTGGCTCGCTCAACGGCAAACCGTGGATGACTTCGCACAGCTTCTATGCGCAGTGGAGGGTGTATGTAGACATAACAGACGTTGTAGACAAAAAGGTAAAAGCGCTCGACTGCCTTGCCAGCCAGCGGTATGACGGCGACTATGCAAGAAAACGTGCCGAGTCGGTTGACGGCTATTGGGGCACGAGGATAGATATACCGTATGCGGAGACGTTTATACCTATGATGCCCGAAGTTCATGAATTCCTGCCTATAATGGAGAGCACACTTGAAACCAATACCGGCTGGACTTCCCGAGTGACAAGGCTTGCCGAGTTTAAGGCGCATATGGTTCCCTATCAGAAAAGAGAGTTCTTCGATAAATAGTATTATCTTGCCGGGTGCAGAAGGGTGTATGCTCTCTGCACCTGATTTTTATTATATGAGGATATAGGTGGTCGTTTTGAAATTTTTTAAAAAATGCTGGGGGTTTATAAAGAAATATGCTCCTGGACTGTTGCTGCTGCTTGCAATAGCGCTAGCTGCAACCTTTTTGTCAAAATATCTTCCCAGCTATATAGGCAAGGTTTTTATCGCCGTTATTTTTGGCATACTTATAGCTAACATATTCAGACCTAAAAAAGAGATATTCGGGAAAGGTATTAAGCTGGGGCTAAGCAAGCTATTGAAGCTGGCTATAATACTTATGGGGGCAGGAATAAGTTTCAAGCAGATGGCGGCACTCGGTGCGAAAGGCATACTCATAATAATAGGGCTGATATGCATAGTGTTCGGGCTTGTTTTCCTTATAGGCAGGCTCCTAAGCGTACCGCTTAAAAGAAAGATACTGATAGCAGTAGGCGTATGTATCTGCGGGAATACGGCTATTGTTACAACAGCGCCGCTCATCGATGCCAAAGACGAAGAGATAGCTATGGCCGTCGGGATCGTTACGCTTTTTGGTGTGATAGGGGTTCTTGTCTATCCGCTCATAGGTACGGCGATTGGTATGCAGGATGTTTGGTTCGGCGCATGGGCAGGCACAGCAATAAACGACACATCTCAAGTCGTCGCAGCAGGCTTTTCATACAGCGATGCGGCGGGCGAGACGGCAACGACGATTAAGCTGGTTCGCAATATAATGATAGTTCCGGTGGTTTTTCTTGTATCATTTTTCTTCAACAGACATTCAAATGCGAAGGGAGCAGAGCAAAAGAAGTTCAATTTCATAAAAACTTTCCCGACATTCATTCTCGGTTTCCTGCTGCTTGCTCTGCTGAACAGTTTCGGCGTGTTCACAGAAGCCGTAAGCGACGTGCTTGTTTCGATTTCGAAATTCATAATACTTCTTGCTCTTTCGGGAATAGGACTGGGTGTGGATTTCAGGAAATTCAAAGATATAGGCGCAAGGCCGTTTTTGCTAGGGTTTTCAGTTGAGTTAATACTTGCTGTAATTGCGTTTTTCGCAACAAGGCTGTTTTTTGCGGTTTGATGCGGCTATCATGTAATAAAAAAAGCTTCAGTGCATCTGCGCTGAAGCTTTTGTCTTATTCGCCTACATACATATTACCGTATGGTCTTGAACTCTTCGGCTGATATTTTTTGAATTCGTCTATTTTTATCTTGCTCGTGTCGGTATCGAAAAGCTCGGTGTAATCCGCTATGGTTTTTTTAAGGAACTCTTTGTCTTCATCGTCGAGCGGAGCGCTTGCTATCTCTTTACCCATCAGCGCTTCGTTGACGCTGCCACGGATAAACATCTTGCCGCCGTGCATTCCTGTTCCGAAGAACCTTCCTGCCGCCGGCTCATCCTTTTTAAGACCGAGGCCCAGAACGACTATCCTGCCGCCCGCCATATATTCGCCGAGGAAATCTCCTGCTTTGCTGCCGATGACGATCTTAGGGATTTTGTCGTAATATTCTTTCATGTGTATACCGACACGGTATCCTGCATACCCTTCAATGAACATCTCGCCGCCGCGCATAGCATAGCCTATGATATCTCCGCAGCTGCCGTGTATGATAAGCCTGCCGTCGTTCATGGTGTTTGCGATGCCGTCCTGAGCGTTGCCGTACACTTCGAGTACAGCTCCGTCCATATAGCATGCGGAGTCGTTGCCAAGCGTTCCATATACGTTCAGCTTAGTGTGGCTTTTAAGGCCGCAGCCTATATATCTGTGTCCGCAGACTTCTTTTATGTCTATTTCGCCCGGCTTTTGCGCAAGCTCTTTTATTTTTTCGTTAAGATCGCTGTAGTACAGACCTTTTGCAATCAATTCCATCAATTAATCCCCTTTTATACACGTCTTACTGCGACAGACGTTCTTTCATCTTTTCGTATTCAAATGCCATCAGTCCGAAGTTATCATCCGTAAGTTTCTTGGTAAGGCTGGAAAGCGGTATCTTTTCGCTAAGCAGATAAGTATATATACCCGCTCTGTCAACGTCGCCGACCAGTATCATGCCGACAAGTTTATCGTCTTTGACAATAAAGCGTCTCATCATAATGCCTTCATTTTTGGAAAGCAGCTGTGTTCCTTCTCCGTCTTGTATTCCGGCTGTTATTATCGGCAGACCGAAGAACCCTACAGCGTTCATCGGGAACACACCGGCAAAGTCATTTTCAGCACCGCTCATGTCGTATCCTGCCGCCTTGCCCTGAGCGTATGCATTTGGCCACAGAGCCATTATCTTGCGCTCGCCGGTGTTAAGGTCGACCGCTTCGGTAACGTCACCGGCAGCGTAGATGTCAGCTACATTCGTGCGCATTTTATCGTCTATCAAAATACCCCTGTTCACTTCAACTCCGGCGCCTTTTGCTTCCGCAACATTCGGGCGTACACCTACTGCCATGACAAGAACATCGCATTCAAGCTGTGTACCGTCTTTAAGAATGACTTTTTCGACTTTGCCGCTTCCGACAACTTTATCTGCCACTATACCGAGGTGGAATGTTACTCCGTTTTCCTCCATGCGCTTTTGTACAGGAAGTGCCGCGTCTTCGTCGAGTATCATCGGCAGAACCCTTGGAGCAAGCTCAACTACATCAACGCTTCCGGCAACGGGGGCAAGCCCTTCCGCTGCTTTAAGGCCGATAAGCCCAGCACCCACTATCACGACTTTTGCGTCCGGGCTGATAAGCTTATCTATGCCGAGCGCGCTGTCATACTTTAAGAAAGTAAACACGTTGCTCTGGTCTTTCAGTCCATCTACCGGCGGAACGAAAGGAGAAGAACCTGTAGCAACAAGCAGCTTGTCATACTCAACGCTTTTGCCGTCTTCAAGAGTTACTGTTTTTTTCTTTGGATCTATCGCTGTGGCTTTAATACCGAAAATGGTTTCAACGTTGTTTTTCTCGTAAAAGTCTTTTTTACGGTACACCATGTTTTCAGGAGTTACTTTACCGGCAAGGTAATACGATATAAGAGGACGTGAATAAACGTGGTGCGTTTCGTCCGAAATAACGGTTATAGAACCTTTAGCGTCGTTTTTTCGTATTCCCTCTATGCAGCCGACGGCAGCGGCAGAGTTTCCTATAATGACATATTTCATTACTGCTCACCTCTGTCTTCATATTTCAGGGCATTGTTCGGGCAGTGCTTTACGCATTCGGGTTCGCCAAGCTCTGCGCAAAGGTCACACTTTGCAGCAACTTTTTTGTGGCCTTCGTCACGCACTATAGCGCCAAAGGGGCATGCAAGCACGCAAGTCCAGCAGCCAACGCACCTGTCGGTCTCGTTGGTCACAAGGCCTGTATCAGGGTCTTTGCTCATTGCTCCGGTTATGCAGGCCGATACACACTTAGGGTCGTCGCAGTGCCTGCACTGCAATGCAAAGTTGATTTTCTCCCCGGTTTCTATGTGCATGCGCTCTACCGGTGTATGCTCTTCAAAATTGTGAGCCTTTATAATATCTTTAGTGACCGAATGCGAAGTTCTGCAATATACTTTGCACAGTCCGCAGCCAAGGCACCATTGTTCATCTGCATAAACTTTTTTCATGATCTGTGTTCGTTCCTTCCTTATTCTCCGGCGTGCATGATACCGAGTATCTCGAGTTCTTTATCGGTAAGCCCGATACCGCGAAGCATCAGTCTGTTGCCTCTAAGGCTTTCGATGGCGTTTATACCCATGCCGCCCAGCATCTCTTCTATCTCGTGCTTCCAGCCGGTAATAAGATTGACCAGCCTCTTGTATGCGATATCCGGGTTGAGCCTTTTAACAAGGTCTTCACGCTGTGTTGCTATTCCCCAATTGCATTTGCCGGTATAGCAGTTCTGGCACATATGGCAGCCAACTGCTATCAGTGCTGAAGAAGCTATATAACATGCGTCTGCACCAAGTGCAATAGCCTTTACTATATCGGCGCTGTTTCTTATGCTTCCGCCGACGACCAGCGATACATCGTTACGTATGCTTTCTTCCCTCAGTCTCTGGTCTACAGCTGCAAGCGCAAGTTCTATAGGTATACCGACATTGTCGCGTACACGTGACGGAGCGGCGCCCGTACCGCCTCTGAAGCCGTCTATGGTTATTATATCTGCTCCGGCCCTTGCTATGCCTGAAGCTATAGCAGGAGCATTGTGCACTGCTGCTATTTTTACTGAAACCGGCTTTGTATATCCGGTCGCTTCTTTCAACGAGTAAATAAGCTGTCGCAAATCTTCTATCGAATATATATCGTGATGCGGAGCAGGCGAAATAGCATCGCTGCCCTGTGGTATCATCCTTGCTTTGCTGACCGCTTCGCCGACCTTTTCGCCCGGAAGGTGTCCGCCTATGCCCGGTTTTGCGCCCTGGCCTATTTTTATCTCCAGCATAGCGCCGGCGTTCAGATATTCCGGATGGACGCCGAACCTGCCTGATGCTATCTGCACGATAGTGTTTGGTCCATATTTATAGAACTCTTTAGCCAGACCGCCTTCACCTGTGTTATACATTATGCCAAGCTCTGTTGCAGCGCGTGCAAGCGCTTCGTGAGCGTTTTTCGAGATAGAACCGAACGACATTGCGGAGAACATCAACGGTACACTGAGCTTTATCTGCGGCGGCATCTTGGTTTTAAGGTTGCCATTCTCATCAAACTCCAGCTTTTCAGGTTTTCTTCCCAAAATGACTCCCGTTTCCATGGGCTCACGAAGCGGGTCGATAGAAGGGTTGGTGACCTGAGAAGCGTTTATAAGCATCTTGTCCCAGTAAACCGGATAAGGCTTTGGATTGCCCATGCCTGTAAGAAGAACGGAGCCGGTCTCTGCCTGCTTGTATATTTCCTTTATAGCAGCGCTTGTCCAGTTTGCGTTTGGCTTGAACTCTAAGTCGTTCACTTTTATTTTAAGCGCGCGTGTCGGGCAAAGCGCAACACACCTGTGGCAGTTGACGCATTTAGACTCGTCTGCGATCATTTTGTCAAGGTCGGTATCAAGCCGGTGAACTTCGTTGGCACACTGCTTTGCACACACTTCACACTTTACACATCTATTTTCATCTCTTTCGACCAGATAATCCGGCCATCCAAGTTGTAAGCTCATTTAGCATCCTCCACTAGTCCTATGATGGGTTCTCCGCCGCTTGGCGACCATACCCGGTCGGGATCGGGGCAGATTATCCTTATTGCTGCTTCTTCGCTGGCAACGTAAAGATTATCGCCCTTTTCAGCTGCAATAAGCGGTCTTAGCTTTATTCTGTCGTTTAGTGCAAGCATACCGCCGTCGAACCCTAAGATAATCGAGAAAGGACCGTTGATGAGTGCGGAAGAGTATACGGCTCTTATAGCTTCATACTTCTTCTTTTCCTCTTCACTTTTCAGCTCTATCTCTCGCCAGAACGGAGTTGCCATTATGTCTACGGCCTGCTCGAGGCTAAGCCCGTGTTTCCTTAGAAGCAGGTCGAATATATACGTGATCACTTCGGTGTCGGTCTGCAGAGTACAGTTATATCCGTACATTTCTACAAACCGCCTGTTTGCGTCATAAGAAGATATCTCGCCGTTGTGAACGATAGACCAGTTGAGCAGGGTGAACGGATGAGCGCCGCCCCACCAGCCGGGAGTGTTTGTCGGGAATCTTCCGTGTGAAGTCCAAAGGTATGCGTCATAGGTCTCAAGCATAAAGAAACGGCCTATGTCTTCCGGATAGCCGACGCCTTTGAAAGCGCCCATGTTTTTTCCGGATGAAAAGACGTATGAGCCTTCATATTCTCTGTTTATCCTGAAAACGCATCTGGAAACGTATTCGCGTTCGTCAAGTTCGCTTTCCTGCAATTTAAACTTTTTGGGCGTTACGAAATAGCGCCATATAAGCGGTGCATCTTCAATGCCTTTTGTTTTGCGTGTTGGTATCTTGCCGGCGTTCTCGATATCGAAATGCCGATTAATGAAATCCTCGCTCTGTGCTTTTGCTGTAAGGTTGTCATAAAATATGTGCAGCGCATATAGATCTGCATAGTGCGGGTATATTCCGTATGCAGCAAATCCCCCTCCAAGGCCGTTGCTTCTGTCTCGCATTAGCTCTATGGATGTTATTATAGTTTCTCCTGAAAAACGCTTGCCCTTTCGGTTAAGTATACCGCTTATGGCACAGCCGGACGGTATCCTTACTTGCCCCTCTTTTTTCATTTATTATCCCCCTTGGATACAAAGCAGCACGTGGCTGCAAACTTCTCTGTCCTATAGAAAACAAGACGCCAATAGCCCTTAAACCTCATTATCCGCTAAATACAGATTAATACGGAGGGCATATGAAACGCCATTGTTTCGTCTTCTATTATAATAAGGAAAATGAAAATCCTTACTAGCCATGCCATTATACTACCTGATATTGAAAAAATCAATAGAAAACAATCAAATAATGAAATATTTTGTCCATGTAATTGCATAATAGATATTCAGAGTTTACAATTTAACAAGAAGGCAAAGGAAAAATGAAACATTGACTAATAAAACCTGCATTTTCCCGCAATATGGAGGTTTTGGAGCGGGAAAACGCAGGTTATACCGTTATATATTGCAGAATTTATACCGTTTTTAGTAATATTCATTCAGTAGCTTTGATCCTAAGTCATACTTTCTATGATCGGAAATGTTGTATTCCCGCCAGTTTCGATTTTGAAAATTTTCTTTATATTCCGAAAGAGACCGGACACTGGAAATGTCATTCCTGTATTCGAAATATCGTTCAATATTAATTAGTTCATCGCTGCTGAAATCATCGTGATTCTCAATAAAAAAGGTGTATACAACTCTGCTGACATCTGCGCTTTGATGCTCTATATCACCAAAATCGAAATCGCCGCTTTCATATAAGCTGTTGATATTGGCGTTGAGAGTAACTGCCTCTGTATTAACAAAGCTGACCACGGCAAAAAATGCAGTAGAAAAGTATACGGCAAGCTTTAAGAAAGGCATATCTACTATGAATATCTTCACCATCAGGCCTATTATTAGTACTGCTTCGAACGCAAGGAGTATGTATACGAGCAGACGGTTTGCAGTAAGTCCGAACTGTCTTTGGTAGAGGCTCATCTTGTATGCTGCAGAAACCAAAAGGTAAATGTTTAGTGTATTGAAATAGGCGAGCAGGCCTTTGACTGCTTTTATAGCGCCCGGGCTGCCCTTCTTAGAAAAGAAAATGCAGGTCAGTATTATTGCAAAGTTTAAAGTAGAGAGCACCACCAGCTGGAAATATCCTTCCCTTGCGTATTGCGCAGGTATAAAATCTGATGGAAGATCGGCAGTCACGCCGATAAATAGATATTGGAACTGTACAACAGCAAAGAAAGTAAAAAGCGCCGCAAGTGCAACAGTTATTGTAAGTATTATGGTAGTGACTGCAGGCAGCTCTTTTTTATTAGCAGCATTTTTTTCGTTTGTCTTCCTAGCTGTGATAAGAAAGAAGAATCCGAAAATCACCATTGCAAGGAATACCGCAAGCATTGTTTTGAGCACGAACATGCCGATGCTTGTGTCGCCGAATATGTTTGACAGCTTTATTCGGAACATCTCGTCTGCGCTCAGCATTATTGGTATGATTATTATAAGCAGTCCGGCTGTGATGCCAATGCCGATAAGTACATGTAAAAGCTGTTTTTTCTTTGTGTTGTCCCGCTGCTTCAGTGAAGCCAGCGCAACGATTATTTCGTGCACGAAGCCAATAGAGCAAACACCCCGAAAGAGTATCGTTTTTAGTTCAGAAGAGTATTCTTGCTTTGATGAATAGACGGTTACCAGCACATAGAGCACGGGAAGAAGTAATGCGGCAATAACAATATAACCGGGGAAACTTAGTCGCATGAACACAGACGCTATAGAAAGAAAACACACAGAGAAGAATATAAAGGGTTTAATCTTAAGGTTATCGTCTCTGTGCATTATATAGCCGGTAGCAGCCAGCAGTACTATGTAAAAAAGGAAAAGGTTTAGTTTCAGCCTGTACTCAACGACGAGAAATGAAAAAGCAGCACCTATCAATACAGCAAACCATATAGCTATTACGGTGTTTTTTCTGTCTTTGAAGTAGCCTGTCATATTTTTTCTGATTGTCGCCTGCATGAGTGGTTCATACTGCTGCTGTGGGGGATAAGGGGTATAGTTGGGGCTGCCTGTCTGTTGCCCCTTGTTCTGCTCGCTCATAAGAATAGCCTCCCTTAAAAGAAAGTAATTATTTTTGTCTAAGTATATTATATGCATTATTCCATGTCAATATAAAATTATCGAAAAACGATATAAATTTTCTCTTAAGGAATAAAAAAAGAGCTTCTAAAGCTCTTGGATCAATTATTAACTTTTAAAGGTCTTCAAAAGCTCTTGCTATCCTCTCAAAAGCTTCTTCTATCACCGGCCTTGGAGAGGGTATGCACATCCGCTGAAACCCGTTGCCGCCGTCACCAAAACGGAACCCGTCCTCCAACAGCACGTTCGCCTCGCTGTAGATACGCCGGTGCACCTCCTCGTCAGATATTCCATAACCGGAAAAGTCCATCCAAATTATATAAGTACCCTCGGGAACGGTCATCTTCACATTGGGCATATGGTGCTTTAGAAAGCTGTCTACGTATTCAAGCGTCTCATCCAGATACGCTTTTAGCTCTTCAAGCCAGTCTTCGCATTCGTTATATGCAGCAATAAGTGCAGAGATAGCAAACGGCGTAGGTGCACTGTGCCCACGTTCCTTCAGATATCTTTTTCGGAGCTTATCATCTTTTATAATGATGTTGGAGCAGTGCAGACCCGCTGTGTTGAATGTCTTGTTTATTCCTGTACATGTGATTATGTGCGAATCGTCTTCCGCTAACGCCGCTAGGGGGTAAAACTTGCTGCCGCACCGCAATATATCTGCGTGTATCTCGTCCGAAACAATTAGAACGTCGTTTGCTTTGCAGATATCTGAAAGCTTCCTTAGATCTTCCGGCGAAAACACTCTGCCTGTAGGGTTGTGCGGGCTGCAAAGAAAGAAAAGCCTGGTGTTTTCCTGCTTTGCCTTTTCCTCGAAATCTTCGAAATCTATCGTGTAGTATCCATCGTGGTTCACTACTGCATTGTTTAGCAGCGTACGGCCGTTATCAACTACTGCGTTTGTAAAGGCGGGGTAGACAGGCTGCTGGACTATAACTGCGTCGCCGGGTTCGGTAAAAGCCTGAATGGATAAATAAAGAGCGTTCACTGTACCGCAGGTATAAACTATCTGCTCTTTTGTAACGCTCCAATCGTAACGCCGATTGCACCAGCTGATGATTGCGTCGAAATATTCGTCAGGGATAACGGAATATCCGAAGATTTTATGGTCGGCGGTTTTATGCAGGGCTTCGATTATTTTGGGAGGGCAGGCAAAATCCATGTCGGCAACAAAAAGAGGTATGGTATCGTCGTCGTATCTTTCCGTCAGCCCGAAGTCGATAAGCCTCTGCCGTGCGTCCCACTTGGATGAATAGGTCCCTTTTCTGTTTATCTTTTCGTCGAAATCATATTTTCCGGACATTCTATACTTTTGATGCGACCTCCAGCTTCTCGATAGCTTCTTTCTTGCCTATGACAATAAGAGAATCATCTTTCTCTATAATATCAGTACCCATAGGAGAGTTGTTCATATTGCCGTCCTGATGACGGATGGCTATGACGTTGACGCCATAGCGCTGCCTAAAATCCAGGTCGATAAGGCTTTTGCCCATCCATGATTCAATAGCAACTATATCGACTATGCGTAAGTCTCCGGCAATCTCCATGTAATCGAGCACATTCGACGCCGAAAGGTTGTGCGCAACTCTGATGCCCATATCACGCTCCGGGAAGACGACTTTGTCTGCGCCGGTCTTATACAGCACTTTGCCGTGGATCTCACTCTGTGCCTTTGCCAGAACGTATTTAACTCCCAGCTCTTTGCATAGCATAGTAACAAGTATGCTGGCCTGAAGATTGCCGCCTATAGAAACTACGGCTACGTCAAAGTTGTCTATGCCGAGCGCCTTGAGCGCTTTTTCATCTGTGGAATCCGCCTGTACTGCGTGCGTAACATACGGGGCTATCTCTGCAATTATATTCTCGTCAGTGTCAACGGCAAGAACATCTTTACCAAGGCTTGCAAGACACGTGGCAATGCTCCTTCCGAAACGCCCTATTCCTATCACTACATATTGTTTATTGTCCATAAATGACCATTCCTTTCCTGCACGCAGATAATCCTTCTGTCTTTTGTTTCGTGCACTAAAGCATCTTTGGATTTATCAAAAACTTTATCCTACCATGAACCGTTCTTCAGGATACCGTACTTTTGCTTCCTGTCCGTTCGCCCTGTTTGCAAGAGCAAATGTCAGTGTCATAAGACCGACACGTCCTGCGAACATAGAGCACATTATTATTATCCTGCTCCCGGTGCTCAGCATAGGCGTTATGCCTGATGAAAGCCCAACTGTACCAAAAGCAGAGAATGCTTCAAAGAGTATATTCTCAAAGTTAAACATGCCTCCATTAGACTCCTCTAAAGCTAACATCGCAAAGAAAGTCACGAATATAAAAACCATGCCGAGAGTCGCAATGGTTATCGCGCGTTTCAAAGTGTCCCTGGCTATACGTCTATCCATCAGCCTTACGTCCTTTTTGCCACGTATGCCGGAGAGAGCAAATAACAGCAATATTGCGATGGTGGTCGTTTTAACGCCGCCGCCAGTACCAGCCGGAGATGCGCCTATGAACATAAGCAGCATAGTCACTAGCTTGGTTGCAGGCATCATAGAGTTTTGATCCATCGTTGCGAAGCCTGCCGTTCTTGGGGTCACCGCCTGGAACAGGCCGCTTAATACTTTTGTACCTGCCGAAAGTTCGCTGCTGCCAAGAGTTTTTGGGTTTGTAAGCTCCAGCGGAAAAATGACAGCTATTCCGAAAACTATCAGTATAGCGGTTATTATCAAAACGAATTTAGAATACCTTGCCAGCCTGTGTTTTTGTTTTATACGTTTAAAGTCGAAAACATCGCAAACAACCACGAAACCAAGGCCGCCTACGATTATAAGAGCGATAGTTGTGAGCACGATTACAGGGTCGGATGCAAAGCTCGTTATGCTGGAGAACTCGCCGAAATACTGCCCGAAGATATCGAATCCTGCGTTGCAGAATGCGGATATCGAATGGAACAGGCTGATATAAAGCCCCTTCACACCGAACATCGGTACAAACCGGGTAGCAAATATAAGCGCACCTGCAAGCTCTGTTGTAAAAGTCACTATTAATATTTTCTGTATCATGCTGAGAAGCCCGGAAAGGTGAAGCTCGTTCAGAGATTCCCTGATTATCATTCGTTCCGACAGGGTGATGCGCCGTCCTACAAGCATAAAAACAAACGACGTTATAGTCATGAATCCAAGACCGCCCACTTGTATAAGCATTATGATCACTATCTGGCCAAACAACGTAAAAGCTGTGCTCGTGTCTACGACTACAAGGCCGGTGACGCATACGGCTGAAGTTGATGTGAAAGCTGCATCAAGAAACCCGATTTCATGCCCGGGTTTGGTTGCCATAGGAAGAGACAGAAGAACAGCGCCGATCACTATAAGTGATAAAAATCCGGCGATGATAACCTGTGTTGGATGAAGCTTGCCAATAAGCTTTTTTCTGCGTAAACTACTCTCCAAATCAAAATCTCCTAATCTATCCGATTATAGCAGACAAACGCCTTTTTTTCAACGACATGACTATGGAATAGGGATAAAACGAGGCTTTCTCTTATCGAACGCACATACGTATTTGAAACCCGTGTGCTTTAGGTATTCCAGAGTTTCTTTGGCGGCGAAGCCGACACTGTCGGCAGAGTGCGCATCAGAACCTATTGTAACGATTTCTCCGCCTAACTCAAAATAGCGTTCTATGATGGGCTTCTCAGGAGTATAATCGCCGGTCCGGACAAGCCCGCTGGTGTTTACTTCAAGGCCTTTCGATTTCTCGATCAGCTTCTTTAATATAGTATCGACAACATCTGTATAATCGTTGTATTTGAAAAGCCTTTCCTCATGCGGACAGTACTTGCCGATATATCCAAGATGGCCTAACACATCGAAAACATCTATAGCATCAAGACACCTTACAGAGAGTCTGGCATATTCGTCGAAAGCAGCCTTTTTGCTGTAGTCGTTCCACAGAGCAGGAAAATAGGGATCGTATCCGAACACGACGTGTACGGAGCCTACAACGTAATCTAGCTCCTGACCAGCGAATAGCTGAGCATATCTGTGAAAGCTCTGCGGCTCGATGCCGGCTTCAATGCCTTTTCTGATATTAATAGAGGGAAAGGCTGCGATAGTCTTTTTAAACTGTTTTTTATAGTCGTCAAAATCGACCATATATTCACCGTTTGGAAAATCAAAGTCGATATGGTCGGTAAAGCATATCTCACTAAGGCCTTTTTCAGATGCAGCTTTAGCCATTTGAATCATACTTATATTGCAGTCTGTGGAAAGGCTGGTGTGTATGTGATAATCGATCATAAGAGATCCTTTCTTCGATCAGCCGGAAACAATATCGTGTAGCTGATCGTCGCTTAGCTTATAGGCGCCGCCCAGTATTTTAGCGTTTATAAGCATCTTTGCGTAGTTTTCTAAGAGGTCTGCCTTTGCAAATGCAGAGGGCATATCCTGCCCGAGCACCATTGTTCCGTGGCTTTCCAGCACTATTGCTATATGTCCCTCTTCTACACATGCGGCAACGGCTTCATGGAAATCTGCCCCGCCTGGCGTTCTATATTCAACATAGCCTGCTTCGCCAAGGTGAAAATGTGCAAATGGCGCATGTTTGGTGTCTATAGGCTGCCTTGCAATCGCAAACGAATTTGCGTAAGGGCTGTGCATATGTATTACTGCACCTGTGCCCGGGCTTTTTTGGTATGCTGCAATATGCATAGGCGCCTCGGTAGACGGTTTACCCCCTCCGACGACTTCGCCGGACATGGTCATCGTTACAAGGTCGCCGGGCCGGATTATATCTTTGCCCACACCGGACGGCGTTATGATTACCGTCTCATCGTCTGCCCTCATAGATATGTTGCCGTCTATGCCGGGAAGAAGCCCTCGGTCATAAAGCTTCCTGCAATATTCAATAAGCGTTTCTTTAATATGTTTATGGTTCATTTTATTTTCCTTGTCTTTCTTATAACGGCTTTTACGAGCTTTGTCAACTCACTTATCGGTACAACTGCTGCCGCTGCTATAGCTACCATCAGCCATTGGTCTGCACTTAGAGGCACAGTTTTGAAGAAAACACCGATCGACGGTACCAGTACAACTATGAGCTGCAGCGCTGCGGATAATATGAATGCAAAGTGCATCCATTTGTTTTTAAAGAAGCTGCGGAACACCGAATGATTAGATGAGCGGATGTTGAAAACGTGGAACAGCTGTATGAGCCCCAGCGTAACAAACGCCATAGTCATAGATACTTCCGGGCTGCCGAATCTGTACAAAGAGAAAAAGTATATCCCCAAAGTCAGCGCAGCCATAACGCTTCCGAATAAAAACAGCTCAAAAGCCATACCGCCGGAAAAGAAGCCTTTGCGTGAATCTCTCGGGGGCTGCTTCATGATACCGTCGGGTGCCGGTTCCATCCCAAGCGCAAGCGCAGGGAAAGTATCGGTAACGAGGTTCACCCACAGAATCTGTACCGGCTGAAGTATTGCAACTCCAAGCATCGTTCCTATAAAGAGGGTGAGCACTTCCGAAAGATTAGCTGAAAGCAGGAACTGTACCGCTTTTTTTATGTTGCGGTAAATCCGCCTTCCTTCCTTTACGGCTTTTACAATAGTTGCAAAGTTATCATCGGTCAGCACCATATCGGCAGCATTCTTGGAAACTTCTGTGCCTGTGATGCCCATGCCAACGCCTATGTCTGCGGTTTTGAGCGCCGGAGCGTCATTGACTCCGTCGCCTGTCATGGCGACTATATTGCCATGCTTCTGGAACGTGTCAACTATGCGCACCTTGTGTTCCGGAGCTACCCGTGCATAGACGCATATATCGTTTATCTCAGAGCTTAGCTCTTCGTCGCTCATTTTATCAAGCTGCGCACCAGTGATTGCTCTCTTGCCTTCGGTGAGTATGCCAAGCTGCTGCGCTATAGCGACAGCCGTTGTTTTGTGGTCGCCTGTTATCATCACAGGCATCATCCCTGCGCTTCTGCATTCATCAACAGCAAGTTTAACTTCCTGCCTTGGAGGATCCATCATTCCTGCAAGGCCTATGAAAACGAGGTTTTCTTCCAGCCCGTCCGGTGAAGACGGTATGCTGTCAAGAGGCTTGTATGCAGCCGCAAGTACACGAAGCGCTTTTGCGGCGAACTGTTCGTTCAGTGCCAGTATGCGCTTCTTCTTTTCATCATCCAGCGTTTCTGTTTTTCCTTTTATGATTATGCTGGTGCATCTTGCCAAAAGTTCGTCAGGAGCGCCTTTAACATAAAGAACAGGATTTGCTTCCCCGTTGACTGTGCTCATAAGCTTGCGCTGTGAGTCGAAAGGTATCTCGAACACCCGCGGCAGATTGGAAAGAGTTTCGTCTTTATCTATATTATCGGCTGCGAATTTATAAAGAGCAGTTTCTGTCGGGTCGCCAAGCAGCTTTTTGCTGCCGTCTTCCTGAACTTCTCTGGTATCGTTGCACAAAAGAAAAGTTTTGCATAATAGTTCAAGTTCCTGTGTTTTCTGTTCGCTGCCTGTTTCGAATTCAGCATTGTTATAGAAGCTATGCAGAACGCTCATCCTGTTTTGTGTAAGAGTACCGGTCTTGTCAGAGCATATAACGTTGGTGCTGCCAAGAGTCTCGACAGCCGGAAGCTTTCTAATTATAGCGCCGTTTTTGGACATCTTCTGAACGCCCATAGTCAGCTGAAGAGTTACAACTGTAGCAAGCCCTTCGGGTATCGCCGCAACTGCAAGACTTACAGCGACCAGAAACATATAAAGGAGGTCTTTCCCGGTCAACCAGCCTATGGCAAAGACGACTGCAGCTACTATCAAAACAGCAATAGAGAGTATTTTTGACAGCGAGTTCATGCGCTTCTGAAGCGGTGTCTCCCCTTGTTTTGCATCGTTTAGAGCCTTGGCTATGCTGCCTATCTGTGTATCCATGCTGGTAGCGGTAACAATACCGCTTGCCCTGCCGTATGTGACACTTGTTCCCGAATACGCCATATTCTTTCTTTCGGCAAGCGGCGTGTCTGCATCAAGCACCAGTGTTTCATTTTTTTCTACCGGTACGGATTCGCCCGTGAGCGCAGATTCATCTATCTTGAGCGAGGCAGTCGAAATAAGGCGAATATCCGCAGGTACGAAATCGCCGGCTTCAAGCATAACTATATCCCCAACGACAAGGCTGGCTGCTGCGACCGACGCGGGTTTGCCGTCTCTTATAACGTTTGCATTTGGTGCAGACATCTTTTTGAGAGCTTCAAGAGCGGCTTCTGCTTTAGATTCCTGTACGGTACCCATCACTGCGTTCAGTATTATCACAGCAAATATTATAATAGCGTCAGACGGGCCTTCGCCGACTATTGCGCTTATTATTCCGGCGACAAGAAGAACTATTATCATAAGGTTCTTAAACTGGCTTATGATAATAGAGAAAAGGGTCTTCTTTTGCCCTTCCGTCAGTTTGTTTTCACCGTTCTGCGCCAGCCTTTTTTCGGCTTCGGCTTGGGAAATGCCGTCTTTAGTCGTCGAAAAACTGCTGTAAACCTGTGCTAATTGCTGGCTGTGCGGTGTTCTCGTTTCCTGCATAAATTATTTCTCCAAGTCTCCTGCTAGAAATATCTTCCTTATTATAGTATGCGATAACTAATTTTAAATGACGGGCAATAGGGTGTCAAGAAAAGACTGGCTGTTCGTTTGCATTTATCGGGGAATATAAGATATAACAATATTCATTATTGCGAAAAAGAAGAATTTATCGTATAATGAACAACCTTGAGCATTATATCGGCGGGCACGATAGTTGTTGACAACGTTTCATGACTTAAATATAATGTATCTGTCTGACTATACAAATTCGGCCGCATGTCGGCTTATAATAGAAAGAGGAATTATCCATGAAGATGACTTTTCAGCCAAAGAAGAGGCAGCGTAAAAGAGAACACGGCTTCAGAAAAAGAATGAAGACAAAAGCAGGAAGAAACGTTTTGAAGCGCAGACGTTCCAGAGGCAGAAAGCAGCTGTCTGCATAAAGGTAAATCATTGCCGGTAACAATCGGCATTTTTTGCCTGTTTACCGGGTTCCCTGGCAAAGCAAAGCTTAGCCGGGGTGTTGTAGATGGAAGGTATTTTGAGGAGTGAATATTCGCTTAGGCGCAATAAAGAGTTTCGGTACGTATACAGAAGAGGTAAATCTGTTTCCGATAAGTATTTTGTGCTTATATATGTTAACACCAAAACACCTCATTTAAAGGTGGGTTTTTCGGTATCGAAAAAAGTCGGTAATGCCGTGATCCGGAATCTGATTAAAAGACGAATGAGAGAAGCGTTCTTTTCTATACTAAGCGATGTTTCAAAAAAGAGCCTGATGGTTTTTATCCCGAGGCAGGGTGTACAAAGTCTAAGCTATTGGGAGATACTATCGTCCATGAAAGGGTTGCTTAAAAGAGCGGGGCTTTTGGAGAACATAAAATGAAACATGTGCTAAAGGCGATAATCTGGTTCTATCAAAAAGCGATTTCACCTTACACGAGAAGCTCGTGTCGGTTTACACCGACATGTTCGGAATATGCGATACAGGCTATAGAGAAGCACGGTGCGCTAAAAGGCACTGCGCTGAGCGTTTGGAGAGTGCTTCGCTGCAATCCTTTTGGCAAGGGCGGCTACGATCCTGTTCCTTAAAGCATATTCCTTTTCAGCGGAACTCTTATAAGCGGTATATTCGTTTATTATAAAGAGGCCGCTCTAAGAAACGGAGGAGTAATTATTGGAATTTCTAAGTAATAATTTTATTTCAGAATTCTTTGTCATCGTTTTAAAATGGGTTTTCAGTTTTGTTCAGAACTATTCTGTAGCCATTATAATCGTAACGATTGCGATAAGGGTTCTCATACTGCCGCTTGACTTGCGGCAGAAACAGAGCACGAGGAAAATGGCGTTGATTCAGCCAAAGCTTGAATCACTTAAAAAAAGATATGCGAACAATCCGCAGCAGCTCCAGAAGAAGCAGAAAGAGCTGTATGCGAAGGAAGGTGTTAAGCCGCTGGCAGGATGTCTGCCTATGCTTATAACCATGCCTATATTCTTTGCTTTCTTTGGTGCAATGAGAGCGCTTGCGGCAGAACAGACGGTAACGTTCATATTAAACGCCCAGAACATGGGCGCCGCTGCTTACGACCTTCCTAGCTGGCTGTGGGTACATAACTTCTGGCAGCCGGATTCCGGCCTTCATGACATACTGCCGGCAGGACAGAAGTTCGTAGAGTTTCTGCAGCAGAACTCTTCATACATCAATCCGCAGTCACTGCACATGCTGCAGAGCGGGGGGCTTGTTAACTTCGATGCAACAGCAGGCCTTCAGGCAACGTCTGCATATGACGGGCTGGTGGCAAACATTCTTAACGCAAATAACCTGACCGGTTTTAAAAACGGATGGTTCATACTTCCGATACTTGCCGGCGGTACATTATTCCTGCAGCAGAAGATTTCGATGGGACAAAACCCCACTCAACAGGGCGGGCAGGGAAAGATAATGATGTATTTCTTCCCGCTGTTCTCAATATATATATGTGTTATTTCGAACGCAGCGTTCTCTGTCTATTGGCTGTTTGCAAACATCTACGCACTGGCGCAGCTGCTCGTACTGAACCTCATATACAAGAAACGTGATGATAAAGCAAAAGAAGGCTTAATCAAGGAGGAGAGCTAATTGGATGTTTTAGAGTGCAAAGGCAAAACAGTCGATGAAGCTGTTTTCAGCGGCTTGCTGAAAATGGACCTGTCGATAGACGAAGTTGAAATAGAGATTCTTGACGAGGGAGGCTCGCTTTTCAAGAGTGCAAAGGTGAAGTTGACAAAGAAGCCGGAATCGTCAGTTGCAGAACACATTGCAGAATCGATAAGCAGTGATGATTCCTATAAAAGCAAAGAGCATACTCCAAGGCAAGACTATCAGAAAAGCCAGAGGCCAAGGTACGATAACAGACCTCCAAAGAAAAAGTACGAAGAAGATGTTGAAATCGGAGAACCTCAGAATGACGCGGAAGCTTTCCTTCATGGTATGTTCACAAAGATGGGTATAAAGGTGGCGCTAAGCTCCGTTATCGAAGAAGGTATACTCAAAATAGATATGTCGGGAAGAAACATGGGCATGCTTATTGGCAGGCGTGGAGAGACTCTGGACGCACTTCAGTACCTAACCAGCCTTGTACTGAATAACGGCAAGGAAGAGTATACTAAGGTGATGCTGGATACAGAAGATTATCGTAAAAAGCGTGAGGACACCCTTCGCAGGCTGGCAACGCGGCTTGCGGACAAGGTGCAGAAATCCGGCAAACGTGTAGTGCTCGAGCCGATGAATCCTTACGAGAGGCGTATACTTCACTCGACTCTTCAGGACTTTAAAGATATTTACACCTACAGCGAAGGCGAAGATCCATACAGAAGCGTGGTAGTGTCACTTAAAGACGAAGAGCCTGAAACAGAACAGCAGAGCAAAAGCTGACAAAAACGTATAATAAAACACCGCTTTAAAGGCGGTGTTTTTTGACTTATTTATTTTTGTTTACAGCTATTTTCGATATTACTAATGATCTTGGAACATTTTGCCTTCATAGGCACATACTTTATTCCGTTGGTTGTTGTTAATGCATCTGTATCTTCAAACCCAATATCACGATAAAAAACTGCGCCGTATGGTGAAGAGTTTACTGTTATCTCTGCTTTTATGCCCATGTCCAGAAGGGCATTATATACAAGCCTTTTTGCAATTCCCTGACGGTGAAAGTTTCTATGTACGAACAGCATACAGATATGGCATCTGTTTCTCATTGCAATAACGCCGACGATACCCGGTCTGCGGCTGCATACCCAGAATTTAAGCTCACCGTTGTTAATTCCCTTACGGATGTTCTTTTCTTCTATGAATTCAAGAAAAGTCTTGGTGCCCTCCTCCGGATAATCAGGCGCTTCAAACTCAAGAAATACACTGCGTATTAGCTCCAGAGCTTCAGCAAGCTCGCCCTGTTTTATACGGCGAACATCATGCATAGCTAAACCTCCATGGCTATTTTGAATTCTTCAAGTATCTGCGCAAAAGTACGCATGCAGTTTTCTATCGGCTCTCCATCCATGAAATCAACTCCGGCTTTTTTAAGAAGTTCCAGCGGATAGTTGCTTCCGCCGCTTTTCAAAAATTCCTTATATGCTTCCAATACACCTTCTTTGTGCTGGTATATACCGGTTGCTATCATTACTGCTGCAGAGAAACCGGTAGCATACTTATAAACATAGAAAGCGTTGTAAAAATGCGGTATGCGTGCCCACTCAAACGCTATCGTATCATCAGTTTTCATAGCATCGCCATAGTATTCGCGGTTGAGCTGCGCATACTTCTCGGAAAGGGTCTGCTGCGTCAGAGGCTGGCCTTCTTCGCACATCTCATGTGCAATTTTTTCGAACTGTGCAAACATTGTCTGCCTTAGCACAGTCGTGCGAAACTGGTCAAGATAATGGTTGAGCACATACTTTCTAAGATTGCCGGAGGTATTGTCAAGAAGGTGCATCGTCAGCAGTATCTCGTTTACTGTGGAGGCAACTTCGGCAACGAATATGGTATAGCCTGCTGTCGGATAAGGCTGGTACTCCTCGGAATAATATGAGTGCATCGCATGACCGAGTTCATGCGCTATAGTATACACGCTGTCAAGGTCGCTCCTGTGGTTCAAAAGAACATAAGGGTGAGTGCCGTACGGACCCCAAGAATAAGCTCCGCTCGTTTTGCCCTCGCTCTCAAACACGTCTATCCACCCTTCGTCCCGGGCGCGACCGAGCAAGCCCAGGTATTCTTCTCCCATAGGAGCAAGCGCTTCGATGACCATATCTACCGCTTGTTCGAAGGTATATTTATCGTCGGTGTCTTCTACCAGTGGTGTGTATATATCATACATAGCTATGTCTTCGAGGCCGAGGATCTTGCGCCTTGTGTCCACATATTCGTGCATTATGGGAAGGTTTTCGTGCACGACGCTAACAAGCCTTTCATAAAGCACCGTAGGTACATTGTCTGCAAAAAGCGCCTTTTCCAATGAATTCTTATATCCTCTTACTTTGGAATAGAAGACGTCCTTTTTTACGCTTGTTGAATATGCAGCGGCTATTGTGTTTATGCTGCCGCGAAAGCTTTTATAAAAAGTCTCGTATGCGTCTTTCCTTACCTGCCTGTTCTTGTCCTGCATAAGAGCGATGTACTTTGCGTGACTCAGCTGTATTTCCTCACCGTCTTTTTTAACTGTGCCGAACTTTAAGTCTACGTTGTTGAGCATTGTGAATATGTCTTTTGCACCCGAAGCAAAGTCCGCGCTCATAGAGAGTATCTTCTCTTCGCTCTCGCCAAGGACGTGCTTTTTTTTGCGTATAAGATTTCTTATCATGAAGGCATAGTCGGCAAGCGCTTCTTCTTCCTTTATAAAACCTTCAAGAGTTGCTTTGGTTTCTTTTAGCAGAGTCGGGGCTACGAAAGAAGCTTCTCCCGAAACTGCGACATAGAGCGACATCGCCCTGTCCGTCATGGCCTGATACTTAGAGTTCGAGTTGTCTTCGTCACGGCGCATTTTGGCATAAACAAAAAGGCGTTCGCACAACAGCGACGCTTCATCAAGCTTTTTAAGTGCGGCCGCCAGATTGGATGCGCTGCTTGTAAGCCCTTCTTTTAAACTGCTCAGCGTAGGCATTATGCCCTGCAGTTTTTTAAAATCTTCCTCCCATGCCTCGTCAGTTTTATATATGTCCTCAAGACGCCATTTATACTTCTGTTCAATTTCGTTTCTTTTCATTATTCCTCCGATTTTGTTTAATATCTTATATCGCTGCCTGCAAACATTATTTTAAGTGCAGTGTTTTTGTCCATAAGCCTTGAGTGTATCCTGTCGCCGTAACGTTCTTTCAAATCATGGAACGCAAGGTTTGTTACGATGACGGTATGCAATCCTGCCGCTGTACGTTCGTTGATAAGGTCGAAGAAATATTCCACAGTTACATTTCTGGTCATAGGCTCTGTGCCCACGTCATCGATAACAAGAAGCGGCACTTCGAATATAGGAGTAAGGTCTACCGGTTCACCCAGTCTGTCACCGTGGAACAGAGAGAACAAACGGTATGCCGTATAGAACGCCGCCGTATGCCCATGCTCTATTATACGACGCATTACGCACTTTGATATAAAGGTTTTGCCAAGGCCGGTCGAGCCGGACAATAGAAGTATAGGTTCGCAGTGCGGGTATGAGTCTGCATATTTCTGCGTGATGTGTTTTACTTTGAGCATGACGTCCCGCTGAGACTTGCCATTCTGTATCGGCGCATCATCGAACACCAGCGGGTCAAAAAGTTCGAAGCTGATGTCGGTGTCTGTCAGCCGTGCTGCGTCCAGCTTGTCTTCCAGCACCTTTTTCTTAAAACATTCGCACCTCTTTGTATTATCGAGCGTACCGGTGTCACGGCAGGCTTTGCATGAATATATAGGATCAAGATAGTCGGCAGGATAACCGGCGCCTAAAAGCAATAAGTTCTTTTTTTCCCTTAGGTGCCTTATTTCTTCTATGTCAGCGCTGCCTCCGTCGATGGCGTGCGCAATCATACTGAGTTGCAGCTCGTTTTTACGGTTGTCTATCTGCTCTATCTCCGGGATGGCAGAGTAAACCTGACGCCGTCTTCTTTCAAGCTCTGCGCTGTTTTTTTGTCTTATCTCGCTGTATTGTGCCAAAACGTCCGTTATGCTCAATATTATTCTCCTTCGTCAGAAAAAAGATCTATTGCCAGATGGTCGTAGTTTTCAGTCGGACGTTTGTTGGAGCCGACTGAATCACCGGCGGATTTTCGCTTTTGAGTCTCTTTCTGTGCCTGAGTCACTGTCTTTACGCCTTTTTCATGCCAGTTTTTAAGCAGCGAGTTGAGATAACTCATCGGCTGGCCTGCAAGAGAGCTTATCTCTGCGGCAAGCAGTATTGCGTTTGCGCTTATTCCCCACTCTTCGCTCCATGTTGAATACCTTCGTCGCAGTGCGTCGCTGATATGCATTTTTGTTACACCGGCAGCGTCCAGAACAGCGGAAACCTTGTTGTCAAGTTTGTGCTGCTTTTGTATATAGTCAGCCGCCTGAGCAGGCGTCTCGATACCGTTGTTGAACCAGTCGGTGAGCATTTCGTCGATATATTTTACAGGCATACGGCCGCGCTTGCCTGCCTGCGCTGCCGCTTTCTCGATTATATCCATGTCGTATCCAAAAGCCGTTGTCCATTTCTGGTATAAAGAGATATGCTCTGCACTCGGCTTTAAGTTGGTTTCGCCTATAGCGTTGAGTATCTTCTGAATATCCTTTGTTATATTTTCTTTCACGGTTTTCGATTCGCTAATAGTTCTGGAAGTGGTCTTGCCCTCTTCTTTAAGGTTATATAGTATGCTGTCAAGATATTTCATGCTGGGGTTGCGTGAAGAAGTCGTGTGTGAACATGCGGTGCGTATAGCACCCAGCGTGAACCCCCACTGCCGGGTCCACTTTTCAAACAGCGCCGTTTCGTCTTTAGTTGCACGGCGGTTCGTTATGCCAAGCTGCTCCAAAATCTCGAGTATTCCGGAGTCTTTCTGCTTACTGCGCTCTATGCGTTTTTCGGCCTCTTCCAGCGTATTTATGCCTTCCTCGGCCCATGTTTTTGCCACCCTGTCAAGATAGGTTATTGAAACACGATTCCCTTTTTTATCAACGCAGTACCGGGCAAGCATAAGCACGACTTTTTTAGGAAGTAAAAAAACCGTGTTGTAATCGAGTAGTTTAATATAGTCTGCCGGTGAGAGCTGTCTTGAACCAAAGATGTTTTGGAGATCTTGAAAAAACTCGCTTTCGGAATAAAGCTCGTCAACGTTATCGAGCTTCTTGAATATTCCGAACTCGAAACAAAGCTCGCTCCCGTTGAGTATCTTTACAAAGCCTTTCTTTTGCCAATATTCATACGCTTCTATGATATCGCTCTCCAGCATCCTAAGGCGTGCACTGAAAACACCAAGGTCAATGGCTTCGTGTCCCTGCGAATACATGAGGCCGTAAAGGTAAGCAGCAACAAACCCTGCGGGTGCGCCCATGCTGTTTTGTATGAATTCATTGGACACTATTGTGTTCTCAGATTTGTTTTTCAGTTTGAGCTGCATTATAGAAAAATACCTCCGTAAATGTAACAATATAATACCATATACCGGACCTCTTTGGGATAGTGAAAAAATATTTTTTTAAGCTTTTGTATCGTCTGGACGTATATATTATTACATACTGCAAAATCAGCAGACCGGAGACGTTTTTATTTAACAGTTGATACAAAAAGTTTTTTTTGTTATACTCTAGTGTGCGATTTTAAAATAAGAAAGGCAAAGGCGCCTGCAAAGGTGTAATAGATAAATGAGAGAAAAGCTTGTTATAAAGGGCGGTAAGCCGCTGATTGGGGAAGTTACCGTTAGCGGTGCAAAGAACGCAGCCGTGGCGATACTTCCCGCCACTATACTCTGCGAAGGGAAGTGTGATATTGAGAACCTTCCGGATATAGAGGACGTAAGGCTGATTGACTACCTTTTATGCCAAATGGGTGCTAAAACCAGTTTTGACGGCGATACCATGAGCATAGATGCAAGTGCGGTGTCAAGTTGGGTAGTAGAAAACGATGCTGTAAAACGCATGCGTGCTTCATACTACTTGTTAGGAGCGCTGCTTGGACGTTTTGGCAAGGCAGAGGTAAGCTTGCCCGGAGGCTGCGCTATTGGACAGAGGCCTATAGACCAGCATATCAAAGGCTTCGAGGCGCTTGGTGCAGTAGTCAAGACGGAATATGGGATGCTCAAAGCATATGCACCAAACGGGCTTGTCGGTACCGATATTTTCCTCGACATCGTTTCCGTGGGGGCGACTATCAATATAATGCTGGCGGCTGTAAAAGCAAAGGGTAAAACGACTATTGTCAACGCAGCAAAAGAGCCGCACGTTGTAGATCTAGCCAACTTTCTTAACAGCATGGGAGCAAAAGTAAAAGGCGCAGGAACGGATATCATTCGCATAACAGGTGTAGAAAAACTGCACGGATGTTTCTATTCGATCATCCCCGACCAGATAGAAACGGGCACGCTCATGATAGCTGCTGCAGCAACAAGGGGAGACCTTACCATAAAGAACGTGATACCAACTCATATGGAGGCGCTTTCAGCTAAGCTTATGGAGATGGGCGTGAACGTGGAAGAGGGCGACGATACAATACGTGTCACCTGTCCGCAGCGTCCAAAGCATGTAACCATAAAAACGCTGCCATATCCCGGTTTTCCGACCGACCTTCAACAGCCTGCTACAGTGCTTTTGAGCACGGCGGAAGGCGCAAGCATCATAATAGAGAATATCTTTGAATCCAGGTTCAAGCATATAAACGAAATACGCCGCATGGGCGCCAACGTTTCGATAGACGGAAGAGTATGTGTCGTGGAAGGTGCAGAGAAACTGACGGGCGCTCCTGTAAGAGCAACGGACCTTCGCGCAGGCGCTGCGCTTGTGGTGGCGGGGCTGATGGCAGACGGTGTAACGGAGATTTCGGGCGTCAGGTATATAGACCGTGGTTATGACCATATTGAGAGCAAACTAAAGAGCGTTGGAGCGGATATTCATCGTGAACAGATATCCGAAGAAGACGAGCTGGATTTGTTTTAAGCCGGTATTTTACCGGTGTTATATTAAACGGACGTATATGTATAAAGTGCGTCTTTTTTGTTTAAACAATTGACAAAACCCATAATTAATGATAAATTCTTTTTGATTAAGTTACTGTAAAAATGTTCGATGATTTTGCAAGGTGTTACAATAAAGTATTATCCTTAAAAAGTTTTCAGTATGTTTTGCAAGGATTTAACGATTAATTTTTTTAGGAGGTACTTTTTTAATGGAAGGTACAGTAAAGTGGTTTAATGCGGACAAGGGTTATGGATTTATCTGCGGAGAAGACGGAGTGGACGTATTCGCTCACTATTCCAAGATCGATTCTGACGGATTCAAAACTCTTGAAGAAGGACAGAAGGTTTCCTTCGATGTAACGCAGGGACAAAAAGGACCGCAGGCAGAGAACATTACGATTATTTAATCGATATCTGAATGCTAAAAGCGCTCTAATGCAGGGCGCTTTTTTAATACGGTTTTATTATTTATGATAAGTTCTGCCGGAGGCAATCATGAACGCACGGTATATCTGTTCGAGCAGCACGATCCTGAAAAGCTGGTGAGGCATAGTCATGTCTGAAAAAGAAAGTACCAGGTCCGCTTTTTTCTTGAGGTTTTCATGAAGTCCGTGTGAGCCGCCTATGAAAAAAGAAACCTCGCCTGCATCTGTTTTTTCGCTAAGCAGCCGTGAAAACTTTTCGGACGTCATACGTTTGCCTTCGGGCGATAGCGCAATAAGATATCCCTTACCAGCCAAGAGAAGCTCTTCGCTTTCTGCGACGCACGCTTTTTCAATGTTTGCCGGTGAAGCGTTCTTCGGCAGCGTATATTCACGCTTTTCTATTGTATTGAGACTGCAGAAAACGCCAAGACGCTTTGAGTATTCGCCCTGAGCTTGTTTAAAATATTCTTCTTTAAGTTTTCCTATGCATATTATATTTACATTTGACATATCACTTTATATTGAACACCCCGGTGACGCTGTCCCTAAGCGCCAGGCCGAGGTTTATATCACGCCCGGGCACAAACCCTTCGGTTACGAGCGCATCAGTTACTGTGCGGAAAGCGATCTTCGCGCTGTTGTTCTCCTGACTCAAATGCCCAAGCAAGATAGAAGATACTCCTGCTGCTGCAAGTCTTATAGCTGCAAGTGCAGCATCGTCGTTGGAAAGATGTCCGTGCCTGGATCTTATGCGCTGCTTGAGTTTATGCGGATATGAACCATTGAGCAGCATGTCCATGTCGTGGTTAGATTCAAGAAGAACAAGATCGCACGAATGAAGCCGGTGTTCTATCTTCTTTGGGAAGTGTCCAAGGTCTGTCGCAATGCCAACTTTTCTTGAGCCGCATGAAAGGCAGTAACCGACGGGATCTGCAGCATCGTGCGGTGTCTCGAACGGCTCGACCAGAAGGTCGTCTATAAAAAAGTCGGTTTTTGATATCTTTCTTATGTTAGTGGATTTTATTTCGCCTAGCTTACCATTCGACGCCTGCCATGTGACGGAAGTCGCATATATAGGTATGTTATGCTTTCTTGAAAGTACTCCCGCTCCCTGTATATGGTCGGAGTGTTCATGTGTTATGAGTATGGCTTTAAGCTCACTTGCACTCACGCCTATGCTGGAGAGCGCTTGTTCGGTGCGCTTGCCTGAAACTCCGGCGTCAACAAGTATTTTTGTGCTTTGCGTGCTTATTAATATGGCGTTCCCGGACGAGCCGGAGAACAGCGGTGTGATAGACAATGCCATGAGTGTTTCCTTTCGGTTTTCCTGCGTAATTATAACATAAAAAAACGCTCGCCGCCACGTTTGAACATACCGTTTTAATATGTTATTATCCGTATAGGAATAAATCTATACGGGATGGTATTATGGAAGAATCTTATGTACATATATATACTGGCAACGGCAAGGGAAAAACGACTGCTGCTGTAGGGCTGGCTGTGCGTGCTCTGGGCAGCGGCAAAAGCGTGAAGTTCGTGCAGTTCCTTAAAGGACGCAAGACGGGAGAAATGGACATATTAAAAAAAATGGGCGCAGATTTCTTTCGTGTGTCAGACTGTAAAAAATTTTTTAACGCAATGTCGGATGAAGAAAAACGTGATGTTAAAAAGCAGACGCAGGACTTTCTTCCAAATATATTCAGATGGCTGGGTGAAACTGACCTGCTCGTTCTGGATGAGGTACTGGGTGCGCTGTCGCTGGGTATAATCGAGACAGAACAGATAAAACGTATTATAAATGAGAGAAAAAGAACTGAAGTGGTATTGACAGGCAGAAACGCACCGCAGGAGCTTATTGAGCTTGCCGACATTGTGACCCGGATGGAACCGGTAAAACACTACTTCGACAAGGGCGTAAAAGCAAGGCGTGGAATAGAATTCTAGTAAAGAATAAGATCACTTAAGACAGAGCGTTTTGTAAAGATACTTTGAACAGACTAAAACAGCCTTTGACATTCGGGCGGATAGATATATAATAGTAAGTAGATTGAGACGATGTGAAAGAAGGTACGTGATGGGAAACTCTATAAATGATATCCATATTGAAGATTTTCAGAATGTGGTTAATGATCTGCTTATTCGTAACCGCAGTATTCTTGATATCGTTTCAAAGATACAGACGAGTTCTGGAAGAGTCAACAGGAGCGTTATAAAAGCTGTGACACAGTGCGGCTGTATAGAGATAGACGGCAAGAAACAGTCTTTTCCGGACGAAGCGAGCATAGAAGAGCTTTCAAAGCTTTTGTCCACGCAGGTAAACGGCAAACTTTGCGAAAACTGCCAGGCAACTGTTGAAAAGGAAATAGGCGGTGCACTGTTCTATCTGGCAGCGCTTTGCAACACTTTGGGTATCAGCCTTTACGACGTGATATTAAAGGAAAAAGAAGCGCTGAGCACGCTTGGCAGCTACAGTTTAAGATAATTACATTGCATTTATTGATACGGCACATACGAAGCCGTTTAAAAAACAATAAATCCTTAGAAATTGAAATGATAACCATAGTTAACATTCTTTTAAGATGTCAAAAATGTTATTGACATTCTTATTTATTTGTAGTATTATTGTAGACTGCGTTAGCAGAGTCAAAATTGGATAATTGCGTCCATTTTTGAAAGCGGTTATACGTGGATACAGGCAGACAAATCCTTTGGCAGTACGGTGAAAAGACGAATCTATGAAATGACATCAACAATGCGCTGTTGTCCCATGAAATAGAAAAAATTTAAGTTTAGCATAATAGGAGTGTGGTATTAAATCTATGGTGCACGAAGAAAAAATCGGTAAGAGAAATAGGATGAGCTTCTCCAGCATTGAAGAGGTTCTCGAGATGCCGGATCTTATAGAGATCCAGAAGAAATCCTACAGAAACTTTTTAGAGTTCGGGCTTCGTGAGGTGCTAAATGATGTGTCTCCCATAACCGACTATTCGGAAAATCTGATATTAGAATTCGTAGACTACTATCTTGATGACAATCCAAAATATGATGTTGAAGAGTGCAAAGAACGTGATGTGAACTATGCTGCTCCGCTTAAGGTCGTCGTCCGTCTTATAAACAAAGAGACGGGTGAGATGAAAGAGCAGGAAGTTTTCATGGGCGATTTTCCGCTTATGACGGAAAAAGGAACATTCATCATCAATGGTGCAGAGCGTGTTATAGTCAGCCAGCTCGTAAGGAGTCCTGGTGTCTATTACGGCTATTCGATCGACAAAACTGGCAAAATGCTATACAGCTCCCAGGTCATACCAAATCGTGGTGCATGGCTGGAGTTCGAGACCGATTCAAACGACTGCTACTGGGTTCGTGTTGACAGAACAAGGAAGCTCCCGATGACGGTGCTCGTTCGTGCTATGGGCTGCGGAACTAACCAGGAGATAGTTGACCTGTTCGGCGATGAAGATTTTCTTGCAGCGACGTTTAAAAAAGATGGCGGGCAAAGCACTGAAGATGGTCTAATAGAGATATACAGAAGACTGCGTCCGGGCGAGCCGCCGACGGTCGAAAGCGCTAAAATGCTTATAAGCTCTCTGTTCTTTGACCAGAGAAGATACGACCTTGCACGTGTCGGAAGATATAAATATACGAAGAAGCTTTGCATATCCGCAAGGATAGAGGGCTTTGTTAGTGCAGAAAACATAGTAAGCGAAGACGGAGAAGTGCTTGCTAAAAAAGGCGAAGTCATTTCAAGAGAAGCAGCACAGCTGATAGAGATCGCCGGTGTTAATAGAGTGACTCTGCTTATAGGTGAGAAGGAAGTCAAAGTAGTCGGCAACAACTTTGCCGATGTTTCAAGCCTTCTGCCTTTTGATGCAGAAGAAGCGGGCATAAACGAAAAAGTCCACTACCCGACGTTCAAGGCAATAATGGACGAATACGGCAGCGGAAAGAAGCCCGACAAGGAAGAGCTTAAAAAGCAGCTTAAAGCTTCCATAAATACACTTATACCAAAGCATATAATTGTAGACGATATAATGGCTGCTGTAAGCTATGAGATGGGCCTCAAATACGGTATCGGTTCGACTGACGACATCGACCATCTTGGAAACAGGCGTTTGAGATCTGTAGGAGAGCTTCTCCAGAACCAGATCCGTGTCGGATTGTCCAGATTAGAGCGTGTCGTGAGGGAGCGTATGTCTATACAGGATATGGATGTTGCAACTCCTTCAAACCTTATTAATATAAGACCGGTAACTGCGGCTATAAAAGAGTTCTTCGGTTCGTCACAGCTTTCACAGTTCATGGACCAGACGAATCCGCTTGCAGAGCTTACCCACAAAAGAAGACTGTCTGCTCTTGGACCGGGCGGTCTTAACAGAGAGCGTGCGAGCTTCGATGTGCGTGACGTTCACCATACTCACTACGGCAGGATGTGCCCTATAGAGACGCCCGAAGGCCCGAACATCGGTCTTATCGGTTCTCTTTCAACATACGCACGTGTCAACGAGTATGGTTTCATAGAGTCGCCATATAGGAAGATAGATAAAAAGAATAAAATAGTTACAAAAGACATAATATACCTTACGGCAGACGAAGAGGATAAATACGTTGTTGCTCAGGCTAACGAGCCGATAGCGAAAGACGGGCACTTCGTACACAGCCGTGTCATGTGCCGCCGCCTTGAAGAGATCGTAGAGGTAGGCAGGGACGAAGTTGACCTCATGGACGTTTCGCCAAGGCAGGTTGTCTCAGTTGCTACGGCGCTGATACCGTTCCTTGAAAACGACGATGCCAACCGTGCGCTGATGGGATCAAACATGCAGCGTCAGGCCGTTCCGCTTATAAAGCCGGAAGCGCCTATAGTCGGAACAGGTATGGAGCACAAGGCTGCAAAAGATTCTGGCGGTACTGTGCTTGCTTATGAAGACGGTGTCGTAAAAAGCGTTTCTTCAGACATGATAATAATAGAAGAAAAAGACAGGATCCGTGAATATAAGCTTATCAAGTTCTCACGTTCGAACCAGGGAACATGTATAAATAACTATCCTATTGTAAAGGTAGGCGAGAAGGTCAAGCAGGGTGATATAATCGCTGACGGCCCTTCGACAGAAATGGGCGAGATGGCGCTTGGCAAAAATGCGCTTATCGGATTCATGACATGGGAAGGTTATAACTATGAAGACGCTATACTCATAAGCGAGCGTCTCGTTCGTGATGACGTTTTCACTTCCATACATATAGAAGGATATGAAAGTGAAGCCAGAGATACAAAACTCGGGCCGGAAGAAATAACAAGAGATATACCGAACGTAGGTGAGGATGCACTCAAAGACCTTGACGAGCGTGGAATAATCCGCATCGGTGCAGAAGTCAAAGCGGGCGATATTCTTGTTGGTAAAGTCACGCCAAAGGGAGAGACCGAGCTTACTGCGGAGGAGCGGCTGCTTCGTGCTATCTTCGGTGAGAAGGCAAGGGAAGTAAGGGATACTTCGCTTCGTGTGCCTCACGGCGAAGAAGGCATAGTAGTAGACGTTAAGGTCTTTACGAGAGAAAACAAAGACGAACTCACTGCCGGTGTCAACAAGCTGGTAAGGTGTTATATAGCGCAGAAGAGAAAGATAAGCGTTGGTGACAAGATGGCAGGACGCCACGGTAACAAGGGCGTTATTTCAAGGGTACTTCCTATAGAAGATATGCCTTTCCTGCCGGACGGCACACCGCTCGATATAGTTCTAAATCCTCTTGGCGTTCCTTCCCGTATGAACATCGGGCAGGTGCTGGAGGTTCATCTTGGTTACGTCGCAAAGGCGCTTGGGTGGAATATAGCCACACCTGTTTTCGACGGTGCAACCGAAGAAGAGATAATGAAATATTTCGAAGAGCTGGGGTTAAACCCGGACGGCAAGATGGTGCTGTACGACGGTCGGAGCGGTGAACCGTTCGAGAACCGTGTAACTGTCGGTTATATGTATATACTCAAGCTTCATCATCTCGTAGACGATAAGATACATGCAAGGTCCACAGGACCGTACTCGCTGGTTACTCAGCAGCCGCTGGGCGGTAAAGCGCAGTTCGGCGGACAGCGTTTCGGAGAGATGGAAGTTTGGGCGCTTGAAGCGTACGGCGCTGCAAACACTCTGCAGGAGATATTAACGGTAAAATCGGACGATGTTGTCGGACGTGTTAAAACATATGAAGCAATAGTAAAGGGCGAAAATATACCCGAACCGGGTATTCCTGAATCGTTCAAAGTGCTCATAAAGGAAATGCAGGCGTTGTCGCTGGACGTTAAAGTCATGGGCGGAGCCGGTAATGAACTTACCATAAAAGAAAGCATAGATGATGAAGTGACAGGGCTTGAAGTCAACATAGAGGGCGAGGAAGCCGGCGCTGCTGCAGAAGGCGGCAAGGGCGAAGAAATCGACTTCTCAGAACTCAACTTCGATGAGATGGATGTACCGGATCTTGACGGCCTTGATGATATCGACCTTGATGATGTTGACCTTGGCGATCTTGAGATAGACGACATTGACGCAGATGAAGAAGAGATCGATGACGAAGACTTAGACCTTGAAGATATTGAGGTCGAGTCACTGGAAAGCCTCATAGAAGCAGACATAGAAGATGCTCTGGATGAAAATGAGGACGATGACTAAGATTATTTAAGATTTTGACATACGAGAGGAGAGGAATTATTTGTTCGAACTAGGCAATTTTGATTCCATTCAGATTGGATTGGCGTCCCCGGAAAAGATCAGAGAATGGTCAAGGGGAGAGGTAAAAAAACCAGAGACCATTAATTACAGGACGCTCAAACCTGAAAAAGACGGTCTTTTCTGCGAGCGCATATTCGGCCCTACAAAGGACTGGGAATGCCACTGCGGACGTTATAAGCGGGTACGTTACAAGGGTATAGTCTGCGATAAGTGCGGAGTTGAAGTAACTCGTGCAAAGGTACGTCGTGAGAGGATGGGACACATAGAGCTTGCAGCTCCAGTGTCACACATCTGGTATTTTAAAGGCATACCTTCACGTATGGGGCTGCTCCTGGATATGTCTCCGAGAGAGCTTGAAAAGGTACTTTATTTTGCATCTTTTGTGGTAACGGATGCCGGCGATACTCCACTTGAGTACAAGCAGCTTCTTTCAGATAAAGAGCTGCGTGAAGCAGAGGAAAAATACGGCGAAGAATCTTTCACGGCAAAGATGGGTGCAGAAGGCGTGAAGCTTCTGCTTAAGGATATCGACCTTGATAAAGAATCTAAAGAGCTCAAAGAAGAGCTTGAAACATGTACAGGCCAGAGGCGTGTGCGTGCGATAAAGAGACTCGAAGTTATCGAGGCGTTCCGCCAGTCAGGCAACAAGCCGGAGTGGATAATACTCGATTGTATACCGATAATTCCGCCGGAGTTGAGGCCGATGGTACAGCTTGACGGTGGCAGGTTTGCGACGAGCGACTTAAACGACCTTTACCGTCGTGTTATAAACAGGAACAATCGTTTGAACAGACTGCTGACGTTGCGTGCTCCTGATATCATTGTCAGGAACGAGAAGCGTATGCTCCAGGAAGCGGTAGATGCTTTGATCGATAACGGCAGGCGTGGCCGTCCCGTCACAGGGCCGGGCAACCGTCCGCTCAAGTCGCTTTCCGATATGCTTCGGGGCAAACAGGGCCGTTTCAGACAGAACCTGCTTGGCAAACGTGTTGACTATTCCGGCCGAAGCGTTATCGTTGTTGGCCCTGATCTTAAGATGTATCAATGTGGTCTGCCAAAAGAGATGGCATTAGAGCTTTTCAAACCTTTTGTTATGAAAAAGCTTGTTGAAGATGGCATGGCTCACAACATAAAGAGCGCAAAAAGAATGGTAGAGCGCGTACGCCCGGAAGTCTGGGGTGTGCTTGAGTACGTTATAAAGGATCATCCGGTACTTCTTAATCGTGCACCTACGCTGCATCGTTTGGGAATACAGGCTTTCGAGCCGGTTCTTGTAGAAGGCAAGGCTTTAAAGCTTCATCCACTCGTTTGTACTGCGTACAACGCAGACTTTGACGGAGACCAGATGGCTGTTCATGTACCGCTTTCAGTGGAAGCACAGGCTGAATGCCGCTTCCTAATGCTAGCGGCCAATAATATATTGAAACCGCAGGACGGCAAACCTGTTGTCAGCCCGACGCAGGATATGGTTATAGGAAGCTATTACATGACCATAATGAGGGATGACGTTAAAGGCTGCGGCAGTTATTTCTCCAGCGAGGACGAAGCGGAGCTTGCGTATCATACAGGCGCTATAGACCTTCAGGCGCAGGTTAACGTGAAATTTACAAGAGAAGTTAACGGCAAGATGGTCAGCAAGTTTGTAAAGACAACACCGGGCAGGATAATTTTCAACGAAGCTATACCGCAGGATCTTGGGTTTGTTGACAGAACGCAGGAAGGCAGCGAGTTTATGCTCGAAATAGACTTCCTTGTTGGTAAAAAGCAGCTTGGAAAGATTGTTGAATATTGTTACAGGAAATACGGTGAAACAAAAACAGCGGAAGTACTTGACGAAGTAAAACGTCTTGGGTTCCACTACTCTACTTTAGGTGCTGTAACCATAAGCGTCAGCGATATCAAGATACCTAAGGAAAAGGCAGAACTCATCGAAGCTGCCGAACAGAAAGTCTTTGATATAGAGAAGAAGTTCAAGCGTGGTTTCCTCACAAACGAGGAGAGAAAGAGCAACGTTATAAAAGTCTGGTCAGAAACGACGGACAAGGTCGCAGATGCGCTGATAGAAGGGCTCTCACAGTATAACCCGGTCAACATGATGGCGGACTCGGGCGCAAGGGGCTCTAAGAACCAGATAAGGCAGCTTGCCGGTATGCGTGGACTTATGGCAGACCCGTCGGGTGCGATCATAGAGATACCTATCCGTGCAAACTTCCGTGAGGGCCTTACAGTTCTTGAGTTCTTCATATCTACGCATGGTGCAAGAAAAGGACTTGCCGACACCGCTCTTAGGACGGCCGACTCGGGTTATCTCACACGTCGTCTGGTTGATGTCAGCCAGGATGTTATCGTACGTGAAGAAGACTGTCTGAGCGAGGGCGATGCTATAAGCGGAGTATGGGTAGAAGATGTTAAAAACGGCAAAGAAGTCATTGAACCGTTTATTGACCGTATCGGCGGAAGACATGCAGCAGCAGATATAGTTCATCCGGAAACGGGCGATGTTATAGTAAAGGCTAATGAATACATAACATATGAGCACTGTAATAAGATAGAAGCTGCCGGCATCAAGGGCGCATATATAAGGTCGGTGCTGACGTGCAAGACAAGGCACGGCGTATGCGCAAAGTGTTACGGTGCAGATATGTCAAACGGCAGGAAAGTAAGCATCGGCGAAGCTGTAGGTATAATAGCTGCTCAGTCTATAGGTGAGCCGGGTACTCAGCTTACGATGAGAACGTTCCATACAGGCGGTGTTGCAGGAAGCGATATAACACACGGTCTTCCGCGTGTTGAAGAGCTTTTCGAGGCAAGAAAGCCGAAAGGTCTTGCTATAATAAGTGAGATAGCCGGTAAAATAACTGTCGACGAAAACAAGAAAAAGACGGAAGTTACAGTTACCAGCGAAGACGGAATGGCGGAAAGCTATTCTATACCGTTTGGCTCAAGGATAAAAGTACAGAACGACCAGACAATAGAAGCCGGCGATGAGCTGACTGAAGGCTCTATCAACCCGAATGATATTTTGAAGATAAAGGGTGCCAAGGGCGTTCAGGCATATCTCTTAAAAGAGGTGCAGATGGTTTATCGTCTGCAGGGTGTTGAGATATCCGACAAGCATATAGAAGTAATAATTCGCCAGATGCTTAAAAAGTGTAAGATCGAGGACGCAGGAGACACAGAACTGCTTCCTGGCTCACTGGTAGATATATACCAGTTTGACGATGCTAATGAAGAGATGATAAAGGAAGGCAAAAAGCCGGCAACTGCTAGGCGTGTGCTGCTTGGTATCACGAAAGCATCTCTTGCGACCGACTCTTTCCTCTCGGCTGCTTCTTTCCAGGAGACGACGAGAGTGCTGACCGAGGCCGCTATAAAAGGCAAGAGCGACCCTCTGCTTGGTCTTAAAGAGAACGTTATAATAGGAAAGCTCATACCTGCTGGTACGGGAATGAGAAGATATAAGAATATTGAAGTAATAAAGAACATACTGAACGAGGACATTGTAGAGGGCGTAAAGATGAACGGCGCTGAATATTCCAGCCTGTTCGCAGACTATAGCGATGAAGCATCGGATGATTTAAATCTGGAGCTTTAATCACCGGGGGAAGGAACCATGCCGAAGAATAAAAACTGTGCAATTACAGATTCGCCGCTGTGTCAGTGGCTCAATAAGGACTGTGGCAGCTGCTACATAAATTCGCTGAAGAACGATGAAGCTAAAGAAGAAGCGCTCAATAGCTTTGAAGTTATGCTTTCGCTTCTGCCGGACGATTTTGACGAACTGTCCGGCGAGGAGTGCCAGTTCTGCAGGAAAGACCCTAAAAAGCGTGCAGGCTATGCTGTTACCGACCTTGGACATGCAGAGCCAAAGACGATGAAGGGGATGTTCTTCGGAATAGGCAAAAAAGTGCGCAGAAGAATAGGTTCTATGGTTCCTTTGAATATATCGATATGTAAAGACTGCCGCAGGACATTCAGACTGACGGAAGGAATAAGGTGGATCAGTATTCTATTGCTGACGGCTATAGCGATAGTTATAGTGAGCCTGCCGTCTTTTTCGTCAAGGTTTGATGCATCGGCCTCAGTTGTTCCGTATGCAGTTGTCGCTGGCGGCTTGCTGCTTGGCTATATAGTGGGCAAGCTTGCAACTGCTCAGTATATAAAGGCAAAGAACAAGCAGACCTATCTTAACATATTCGAGATACCTATTTGTGCAAAGATGCAGGACGACGGATGGTTCCTCATACAGGATAATCCGGGAGTAACGAGGTTTATTTTCTCTAAAAAGACGGTGCTCCATAAGATAGAAGGGCTAAAAGAACTTAAAAGTTCGCTAAAAGATGATTTTGAACAAACGTCCTTTTTAGAGCATTGACAAGCAAGGGTACGGGTGTTAAAATGTCTCTGCTGTGCGCATTTTTAAGGTGCGTCATGGCTTTTGTCCGCATGGAGGATGATTTTTGTGGGTATTGTAGAAGATCTGTTTGATGCAGAAAAACGGATTGTCGGATCCAAGCAGGTGATCAAACAGGCAGAGAGTTTGAAGGGCGGTAAGGTTTATATAGCAAAGGATGCTGACGAGCCGCTGATAGAAAAGCTAAAAGAAGCTTGTGAAAAACACAGCATAGAATATGACATGTCACATACTATGCAGCAGATAGGCAGTGCAAGCGGCATACAAGTCGGTAGTGCATGTGCCGCTGTAAAACGGCAATAAAAGACATCCCCTTATAGCTTGGGTTGCAAAGGGGTTACAATAAAAACAAATGAAAGAAAGGAGGCAGCGATACTGACATGCCTACAATTAACCAATTGGTTAAACAGGGAAGAAAGAGTGCTACTACAAAGAGCGCCGCTCCAATCCTGAAACAAAGTCCTCAGAAAAGAGGAGTTTGTCTCACGGTGAGAACGATGACTCCAAAGAAGCCAAACTCTGCCCTTAGAAAAATTGCCAGAGTTCGCCTGGTCAACGGCCTTGAAGGTACTGCGTACATTCCGGGAATCGGCCACAATCTGCAAGAGCATAGTGTTGTTCTTATAAGAGGCGGCAGGATAAAAGATCTGCCGGGCGTTAGATATCATATAGTCAGAGGCGCACTTGACAGCGCCGGAGTAGCTGACAGGAAACAGGCCCGTAGCAAATACGGCGCTAAACGTCCTAAGAAGTAATTAGAAGGAGGAAAACATGCCAAGACGTGGTAGTGCTCCAAAGCATGAAGTCTTGCCGGATCCTATATATAAATCCATAGTATTGACAAAGCTTATCAATCAGGTCATGCTGGATGGTAAAAGAGGAACGGCGCAAAAGATTTGTTACGATGCCTTTGATATAATCAAAGAAAAAATGGGGCTGGAACCTTTAGAGGTTTTTGATAAGGCCATGGAGAACATCATGCCTGTTCTTGAAGTTAAAGCAAGAAGAGTGGGTGGTGCGACATACCAGGTGCCTGTGGAAGTAAGGCCGGAGAGAAGGCAGACACTTGCCATAAGATGGATGGTCTTAAACACAAGAAAGAGAAACGAAAAGACAATGAGTCAGCGTCTTTCCGGAGAGATAATGGATGCTTATAACAGCACCGGTGCAAGCGTTAAGAAACGTGAAGACATGCACAAGATGGCAGAGGCCAACAAGGCATTTGCTCATTACAGGTGGTAAAAGCATGAAACAGAGTTTATCCGGTGAAACCCTGATGGAGACTGAAAAGTTAGCGGCCGGCATAAACATTTTGGAACGGTCAGAACAAATGGAGGAAGAGAGTGCCTAGAAAGTACCCGCTCGAAAAAACAAGAAATATAGGAATTATGGCGCATATTGATGCGGGTAAGACCACGACTACCGAACGTGTGCTTTACTACACGGGCAAGACATACAAGATCGGAGAGGTCCACGACGGCGACGCTGTTATGGACTGGATGGAGCAGGAGCAGGAGCGTGGGATAACCATTACTTCTGCTGCGACTACAGCACAATGGCGTGGATATGGCATCAACATTATTGACACACCCGGGCACGTTGACTTTACTGTAGAGGTCGAAAGATCGCTCAGGGTGCTCGACGGTGCGGTTGCTGTGTTCTGCGCTAAAGGCGGAGTAGAGCCTCAGTCCGAGACAGTTTGGCGTCAGGCTACCAAGTACAAGGTGCCAAGGCTTGCCTATGTCAACAAAATGGACATAATGGGTGCGGACTATCTCAACACCATCCAGATGATGAAAGACCGTCTTAACGCCAATCCGGTTCCGATACAGCTGCCGATAGGCAAGGAAGACGACTTCAAGGGTATAATCGACCTTATCGATATGCAGGCTTTGGTCTACATAGATGATCTCGGCACAAAGTCCGAGAAAGCGGCAATACCCGAAGATATGAAAGACCTTGCAAACGAATACCGTGAAAAGTTGATCGAGTCTGTTGCCGAGCATAACGACGCATTGCTGGAGAAATATTTCGAAGGCGAAGAGATAAAACACGAAGAACTGGTCGCTGCTATAAGGGAAGCTACTATTGACCTTGACATAGTTCCGGTCACTTGCGGCTCTTCCTATCGCAACAAGGGCGTTCAACCGCTTCTTGACGCTATAGTAGATTTCATGCCGTCACCACTTGATGTTCCGCCTATAGTCGGGCAGAACTCAAACGGTAATGATGAGGTCAGAAAGGCGGATGATGATGAGCCGTTCGCAGCGCTTGCATTCAAGATAATGGCGGATCCGTTCGTTGGCAAGCTTGCGTTCATACGTGTTTATTCCGGGACGCTCAAAACCGGATCATACTCATATAACTCGACAAAGCAGAGCCGTGAGCGCATAGGCAGGATACTGCAGATGCATGCAAACGCCCGTGAAGAGATTGATGCTGTACACGCCGGCGATATCGCAGCCGTTGTTGGCTTCAAGCAGATAACGACAGGCGATACGTTGTGTGACGACAAGCGCCAGATAATCCTGGAGAAAATGGAATTCCCTGAGCCGGTTATAGAAGTGGCTATAGAACCAAAAACAAAAGCGGGCAGGGAAAAGATGACTATGGCACTCGTAAAGCTGGCTGAAGAAGACCCGACGTTCAAGACTTATACCAACCATGAGACCGGTCAGACTATAATAGCCGGCATGGGAGAGCTGCATCTCGAGATAATAGTAGACCGCATGATGCGTGAGTTTAAAGTTGAAGCAAAGGTGGGCAAGCCGCAGGTTTCATATCGTGAGACCATAAGGAAGGCTGTAAAAGCCGAAGGCCTCTATAAGAAACAAACAGGCGGCAAAGGACAGTTCGGCCATGTTATAATAGAAGTTGAGCCGACCGAAGCCGGAAGCGGTTATGAATTTGTCAACAAGATAGTCGGCGGAGCTGTTCCGAAGGAATATATAGCTCATGTTGATGCCGGTATACAGGAAGCTGCAAAGAACGGTATACTTGCCGGCTTTGAAGTCATGGATTTCAGAGCGACGCTGGTAGACGGTTCATATCATGAAGTGGACTCTTCTGAAATAGCTTTTAAGGTTGCTGGTAGCCTTGCTTTCAAGGAAGCGATGAGAAAGGCTTCACCTGTACTTCTCGAGCCTATAATGGCAGTAGAAGTGGTGGTGCCGGATGACTACCTCGGTGACGTTATGGGGAACCTTAACTCAAGACGGGGACAGATAGAAGGTACGCAGATGCGTGCCGGAGCACAAGTTATAAGTGCGAAGATACCGCTGTCCGAGATGTTCGGATATGCGACAGACCTAAGATCCAGAACGCAGGGTCGCGGCACATTCACAATGCAGTTCTCGCATTACAACGAAGTGCCAAGCAGCATTGCGGAAAAGATAATAGGTTAATATGTAACAACGGGGTTTTTTAGCGCAATGGCGTTATCCGTTTAACATAAAACTATAAACTAAGTAAATTAAAAAGATTGATTAGGAGGAAAGATCAATGGCAAAAGCAAAATTTGAGAGAAATAAGCCGCACGTAAACATCGGAACTATCGGTCACGTTGACCATGGTAAGACGACGTTGACTGCTGCAATAACTGCAGTTCTTGCCCAGAGCGGCCAGGCGACAGCAACCAAGTATGACGAAATCGACAAGGCGCCGGAAGAAAAAGAGAGAGGTATAACGATCAATACCGCTCACGTAGAGTATGAGACAGACAACCGTCACTATGCTCACGTTGACTGCCCGGGACATGCTGACTATGTCAAGAACATGATCACCGGTGCTGCACAGATGGACGGTGCTATACTCGTCGTTTCTGCAGCTGATGGTCCGATGCCTCAGACAAGAGAGCACATACTGCTCGCAGGTCAGGTTAACGTTCCGTACATCATCGTATACCTCAACAAGACAGACCAGGTTGACGATGAAGAACTCATTGAGCTCGTCGAGATGGAAGTAAGAGAACTGCTTGACGCATATGATTTCAACGGTGACGAAGTTCCGGTAATCAAGGGCAGCGCCCTTAAGGCTCTTGAAGCTGTAACAAACGGAGCGGTCGCAAAGGACGATCCTGACTGCCAGTCGATATATGAGCTAATGGACGCTGTTGACAGCTACATTCCGACTCCGGAACGTGATTCTGACAAGCCGTTCCTGATGCCGGTTGAAGACGTATTCTCTATCACAGGCCGTGGTACTGTTGCTACAGGCCGTGTTGAGAGAGGAACAATCAAAGTTGGCGACACAGTTTCTATAGTTGGTATGACTGAAGAGACAAGAGACGTTGTTGTAACTGGAGTAGAGATGTTCAGGAAGCTTCTTGACCAGGCTATCGCCGGCGACAATGTTGGACTGCTTCTCCGTGGCGTACAGAGAGACGAGATCGAGCGTGGTCAGGTTCTTGCTAAGCCGAAATCGATTCATCCGCACACACATTTCATGGGTCAGGTTTACGTTTTGAAGAAGGAAGAAGGCGGACGCCATACTCCGTTCTTCAACGGTTACAGACCTCAGTTCTACTTCAGAACAACTGATGTTACTGGCAATATCACTCTTCCGGAAGGCACAGAGATGGTTATGCCTGGCGACCATATCGATATGGAAGTCAAGCTCATCACTCCGATCGCTATCGAAGAGGGCCTGCGGTTCGCTATCCGTGAAGGCGGCAGAACTGTCGGCAGCGGCGTTGTTACAAAGATGCTGGAAGACAAATAAAAAAGATTACAAATCAAAAAAGACTGTGGTGATTATGCCGCAGTCTTTTGTTTTTATTAAAGCTTATAGCGACTTTGTACGTATTATTAAAGGAGTGTTTTTATTTTCTGCTGAATGTGTTATACTCAAGACTAGAATTCAGCTATATTTTGATAATATGGAAGGTTATGTATGGAAATAGAAGATGTAAGATATAAAAAGAAAAAAAATCGTTCGCCGCAGTTCAAGGCGATGCTTGCGGTTTTTATAATACTGATAATACTGCTGCTTGGTTTCGGTGCATATTTGCTGGTGGACTATTTTAATCTGGATTCTCTGGCAAAGGTGTGGAGCGACCTTGGCTTTGATGAAAGTGAAATGAAAGTCGAATATGAGACTGACCCAGGAGCGGAAAATCTTGAGCAGGTAGAGTTCGTTGGCGGTGAGGTGGAAGAGATAAGCAAGGACAAGAACGTTACAGACATACTGCTTATTGGTGTTGACAACAGAAACAGCGAGAAGTTTACAGGCCGCTCAGATGTTTTGATAGTGCTTAGAATAGATAAAGACAGCGGAGAGGTGAAGCTGGCTTCATTTATGCGCGATACTTTGGTTGAGATCGAAGGCCACGATAAAAACAGGATAAACACTGCATATCACTTTGGCAGTACAGATCTTGCTTACAACACGATGCAGCGAAATTTCGGCATCAAGCCGGACTATTATATGGTTGTAAATTTCTTTGGAATGGAAGATATCATAAATTCTCTGGACGGTGTAGATATAAATATAGAAAGCAAAGAGATAGAGTACTTAAACTGGAGTATTGACGAAATAAATGGCATCGACAAAAGTGGCAAGGCTTCGCATATCAAGTCTTCGGGAATGCAGCATCTTAACGGCAGGCAGGCTGTGGCATATATGCGAATCAGAAAAGTCGGGCTCGACGGTTTAAACGGTGATGCCGCAAGGGTTTCGAGGCAGCAGATAGTATTGACTGCGCTTTTCAATAAAGCAAAATCTATGAGCGTTGGTCAGTTGCCCGACCTAATAGAAACACTCTCGCAATATGTCAGGACGGACATTCCTCTTACGAAGATGATAGATATCGGGACGGATATACTAGGCATGCAGAGCACCGAACTGCAGAAATTTACTTATCCGAACAAATTTGATATCGGGGGATATAAGGGAATGTCGATAGTTCAACCGGCGGATTTTGAAGAAGAGATGCTAAAGCTGAAAGATTTTCTGGAATAACATATTTGATGGTTTAAACCCGCCGGGAGCACTAAGCCCAGTGGGTTTTATTTTATAAAAATAAAGACGGGTGTGATTTGTACGCATCCGTCTTTAAAAGCGAGTTTACGATTCACATTTTAAATTTGAAAAACATTCTGCTTATTGTTTGTTTTGCTGTATTGGCATATCGGCGTATACGGCACAGTTGCATTTTCCGAGATCTAATAGTATGTGGACTGATCTGTTACGGCAAGGGATATTCCTGATGTTTTGTGCCGTTTGTGCAAATCCGATTCAATGCTTTGATATCGGTTAACGCTGCTTTCAAAGTGCCAAACCTTTTTGTGGGTCACCTCCTTTGTTCTCCGATAACCCTAATATAAAAGCACAACCAGTCATTTTGCTAACAAGAATATGAACAAAATGTAAATGAAGTTTTAAAGAGATTTTGTTTACAGTTTGTTCATATTTTTAATATTGTGCTGTAAAAGCTTTTTTTTAATATAAACAGGAACAATATGAAAGTAAGCCGGACAAGGCAAAAGGAGACGATAAGAAAAAATGGATTAAGAGACTAATAATCATTGCGATTATAGTAGGGGCTGTACTTGCAGCTTATTTCATCTGTGCTGGAATAACTAGCAAAGCGCAGCAGGATCAAGCATTCAACAGTAAGCCAAGCGCAGGAGAAACTACAATAGAGGATATATCACTTACAGTATCAGGCAGCGGTAACTTGTTGAGTGCACAGACCCTTGGCCTTGAAGCGCCAGAATATATAGTGATTGACGAAATGCTTGCAGAAGAAGGTGACACAATATCGGACGGGCAGACAATTGCAACGTTTGACACCGGAGCCATGCAAGACTATCTTGAAGAACTGGAGCAGCAGATAACAGAGACTCAGATAAGTATAGACACGCTTGGCAATGTAACGACTAGTTTTAGTATCAAGTCTCCTGCAGACGGGTGGGTCAAAAATGTTATGCTGGATGACGATGACAACGAAAGCTTCAAGCTGGCGATGACGCTTAACTGCGAGATAAAAACTCAGGAAGCTTCAAACGTTATACTAGCTCCAGTTGACGCCGTAAGGACTTCAGGTAATAAAAGCTATGCTATGGTAGAATTGGAACGCTCGGATGAGCAAATCGAAACAATAAAGCAACTTATAATGGACAGCGATTATACAGAGCTGGCGGACTATCTTGGAGAGGACGCTGCTTCGCTAGGTATAAATGTGTTGTCCGACTGGAGCGAGCTTCTTTACGGGGAGATAAGAGCCGTTGAAACAGGTCTGCAGAATGCATTCTATGTGGAGATAAAAAGCGGTCTTTCAGAGGGTGAGGGTGTTCTTCTGACTGAATCAGATTCAAGTAGCGATTTCGATATGTTTATGATGGAAGCTGTGCAGGAGATGCCGGGAGGTTTTCAGCCGGGAAGTGCAGGTGGCGACCGTCCAAGCGGCGGAGTTCCGAGCGGCATGGGCGGAAACTAATATGAAGACTAATCTTGAAAAGGCAGGTGAGACGTCATGGCGTTTATAGAAATAGAAAAGATGTTGAAAAAATGAGCAGCCTTGGTGGTGTGGCAGCAGTTTCACCATACATATCAAGCTCATATACGTTAAATAACGGCAACACCAGTATGGAGAGCATAAAAGTTGAAAGTGTAATGCCTGACTATCAGGACATTCGTGAATATGAGATTGTGTCAGGCAGATCTATATCGAACGCAGACAATTCAAACAGGTTTAAAGTCGCTGTAATAGGGCAGAACATTGCGGTTGAACTCTTTAATTCTTATGACGTAGTTGGAAAGAGCCTTTCGATAGACGGAGTTAAATATGAGATAATCAGACTTCTTGAAGAACAGGGTGATGATGAGAGCGGCAGCGGTGATGAGCTTGTTATGATACCTTTTGTGACTGCCCAAAGGCAGATAAAGAACACAACGATCTTCACGATATATGCAAGTGCAGCTTCGTCAGACAGCGTTGAGACAGCGCAGCTGAACATTGAGAACTATATGCTTAATTTTACGGATGATGAGGACGGCTACAGTATAAGCAGCCAGGACAGTATACTTGAATCTTTGAGCGAGGTCACAGCATCCCGGACAGCGATGCTTGGAGGTAAAGCTGGGATATCGTTGCTGGTAGGCGGCATAGGCAAAATGAACATAATGCTCGTTTCGGTAATGGAGAGAACACGTGAGATAGGAATTGAAAAAGCTATCTGAGCAACAAGAAAGGATATACTGCCTCAGTTCCTTATCGAAGCTATAATCGTCAGCGGTATAGGCGGCATAATAGGTGTGCTGCTTGCCCAGTTCGGTTCGGGTCTTATCGGCACATTGATGGAGACGCAGGTGAGCGTCCAGCCAAAAGTGCAGTTGCTCGCAGTAGCATTTCCTCTCGTAGTAGGCGTCGGTTTTGGTATCTACCCCGCTATCAAAGCCTCCAAGCTAAACCCGATAGAAGCGCTTCGCTACGAGTAATGATAAAGGCAGGGCTGCGGTGCGATATCCGTACTGCGGCTGCTGCCCTAAACAGCAGGTATATGGTATAATACAAAAGAGAGATAAAAGAAATATATGAAAAAAACAGAAACACAAAAACAGAAAATATTAGTCGTAGATGACGAGACACGCATACGTGATCTTCTGCGGATCATACTTGAGAACCGTGGATTTGAGGTCATTGAGGCAAAGAATGGGCAGGAAGCCGTGGAAATGTCAAAGGCGATTATGCCGGACCTTATCATTCTTGATGTCATGATGCCTGCTATGGACGGTTTTGAAAGCTGCCACAGGATAAGGGGGTTTTCTGACTGCCCTATACTTATGCTTACTGCAAAAGGCGAAGATTATGACCAGATAGAAGGCTTCGACTGCGGTGCTGATGATTATGTTATAAAGCCGTTTACACCGATGGTGCTGGAAGCCCGGGTAAAAGCGCTTTTAAGAAGAAGTGAAAGACATGGTTCAAAAGAGAAGTTCGGAAGGCTCAATATCGACGAGGCTGCCCGGCAGGTATGGGTGGACGGCGACGAGGTCATATGCAACCGTAAGGAGTTCGATCTTTTGTATTACCTCTCAAGGAATGAGAACATCTCACTAAGTAGAGATCAGATATTAGAAAATGTCTGGGGCTATGATTACCTTGGCACGGCAAGTACTGTTGATGCGCATATAAACCGTCTTCGAGGCAAATTAAGAGACTGCGGGGCCTACATTACCACGATAAGGGGCTATGGCTACCGGTTTGAGGTGAATGAGTGAAGATGAATATAAGCAGGCGTCTGTTCATATACGTTATTCTTATGATACTTGGTTTTGCTGCGCTTATACTCGTGTCGAATACTTTGCTGCTTGGCCCATTATACCGCTTCACGCTTAGGAACACGATGCTGTCAGCACTTGATGATTATAGCGAAGTAGACTATACAGCAGATATAGATGTTTGGCTTTCAGATATAGCGGAGCTGTCCAACGGAAAGTCATATGACGTAGTAATACAAAACCAGGATTTCATCACGTTTTCTTCATCAGAAGAGATAGGTTTAATGGCCCGTCCGGATGACCGGCAGATAGATACGCCCAACCAATGGCCGGACCCAAAGGACGATCCGCATACACCGGGCGGAAATAATACGGAGTTTGAGCAGCTCTCGGACGGTACTTACATTGGTGTATCCATGCTTGGCGACAGAAAGACCGAGCTTATGGTCTGTTACCGTGAGATAGATGACGGTATAGTTATTTTTATAACTCAGCCGATTGAACAAGTGAACGAAAGCGTCAGTCAGGCAAACATTTTACTGCTGGCATGTACAGTGCTATCGCTGATAATACTGCTGTTCGTTGTACTGCGGATGTCAAAGCGTTTTACCAAACCTATAAGAGAGATACAAAGAACGGTCAGTGAAATAGCCAGTCTAAACTTTGATAAACGGTGCGAAGTAAAAACAGGTGACGAGCTTCAGAGCCTGGGTGAGAATGTAAATATACTTGCCGGAGAGCTTCAAGGCGCTCTTACGGAGCTGGAGAAGAAGAACGAGCAGCTAAAGAAAGATATAGAGGCTCAAAAGAAGTTTATAGCAAACGCATCACACGAGCTTCGTACACCGTTGTCGCTAATAACCGGATATTCCGAGGAAATGAGCAGCGGTCATTTAAGCACAATTAAACAGAGCGCTGAGTATTCTAAGATAATAGCGGACGAAGCAGCTAAGATGAACAGGCTGCTGACTGAAATGCTTGAGCTTTCCCGAATGCAGAGTGGGCAGGCAAAACTGCGAAAAGAAGTACTCGACGTTGAACAGCAGGTAAAGCTTTTTCTTGAAAAGTATGATGGCTATATAGAGAAGAACAGGCTGAAGGTTTCTCTGGCTTTTAGTGAAAGCGGACTGGGTGTGTTCGATCCTGTAAGGTTTGAACAGGTGCTTGCAAACTATATATCGAATGCTGCAAGGTATGGCGATTCACACAAAGAAATCAAGATTTCAGTCAGGCTGGATAAAGACTGTATACGAATAACTGTATTTAACACCGGAAAGCACATAGACCCGGCAAAGAGTGAGAGCCTATGGGACGGCTTCTTCAAGTTGGATGACTCAAGAACAAGGGTACCCGACAGCTATGGGCTTGGACTTTCTGTTGTAAAAGCAATACAGGAAGCTGCAGGCATGGGCTACGGCGCACGTAATGTGAAAGATGGCGTTGAGTTCTGGTTCGACGTTGAGCGCAGCAGAAAGAATATCGGATAAACTAATTGGATGTAATATAAAAGCCCGGAAGTTTCCTTCCGGGCTTTTCATGTTTATGGCTTTAGCCAGTTGAGCACGCAAAGCGTGCGAAATATAAACCACCCGCTATGCGGGTGAGCGATAAAAGTTATACAAAAAGTCACCAAACCAGTAGTATAGGGATGTTCAAGTCTCTATAACAAGAAAGGAAAGGTGACTTAATGGCAAACAAAACACATAGTTTAGCACATACAAAATGGATGTGTAAATATCACATAGTATTTACACCTAAGTATAGGCGCAAAGCAATATATAATCAATATAAAAGCAGTATGCGAGAGATATTGAGGCAACTATGCAGATACAAAGGTGTAGAGATATTGGAAGGACATCTAATGCTGGATCATATACATATGCTGGTGAGTATTCCGCCCAAAATAAGCGTATCAAGTTTTATGGGATATCTGAAGGGAAAGAGTGCACTGATGATGTTTGATAAGCATGCAAACTTAAAGTATAAATTTGGCAACAGGCATTTTTGGGCAGAAGGATATTATGTTAGTACAGTAGGGTTAAATGAAGCAACAATAACAAAATATATCCAAGAGCAGGAGAAACACGACATAGCTTTAGATAAGCTGAGTGTAAAAGAGTATGAGAACCCTTTTAAGGGGTAGCTGGTAGTACAAATACTCCTTTAGGAGTGGCAAAAGAGGCAACGGCAGTGGAGGCTTGAACAAAGTGAAAGCCAGCGTCTTTAGGCGCTGGCCGGTAACATGCCCTTATAGGGCTTGTGCATGACCACCCGTTTTACGGGTGGTCATGACTATAGTGTTATTGCAGCAGGCTGTCGCCGTTGACTTTATCAAACAGGTGAACCATTTTGCCGGCGAAAGAGATATTAATGCTTTTGCCGTATGCAAAGTTTTCGGTATGGTTGCCCTTTATCTTCATCGTAGGAACGATAACTACGACATCCTGGTCTTTGACTTTTACATGAAGGTTAATTGAGCTTCCCATCATCTCTGAAACGTCAATCGTGGCGGTTATATGTGCTTCGCTTGCATCATCCGTAACTATAATATGTTCCGGACGCACGCCGAGAGTCACATCCTGAGCCTGAGTTTTGTTTGCTTCAAGTGCTCTTTGGCTTTCTTCAGGCAGGTCAATCTTCATGCCTTCGATAACCGTATAATATTTCCCGCCGGACTTTTCAAGCTTTGCATCAAAGAAGTTCATCTGGGGCGTACCTATGAATCCTGCGACAAACATGTTCGCCGGACAGTCAAACACCTCTTCCGGAGTTCCGATCTGCTGTATGAAGCCGTCCTTCATTATTACTATTCTGTCGCCCAGCGTCATAGCTTCTGTCTGGTCGTGGGTAACATATATAAACGTTGTGCTGATGCGCTGTCTTAGCTTCAATATCTCGGCACGCATCTGGTTTCTCAGTTTAGCGTCAAGGTTGGAAAGAGGCTCGTCCATAAGGAACACCTGAGGGTTACGAACTATGGCGCGTCCTATGGCAACACGCTGTCTCTGTCCTCCTGAAAGCGCTTTTGGCTTTCTTTCAAGAAGCTCCGTTATATCAAGAATCTCTGCAGCTTCTTTAACTTTCTTGTCTATGACATCTTTTTTCTCTTTACGCAGTTTAAGCGCAAAAGCAAGGTTGCCATAAACAGTCATGTGCGGATAAAGCGCATAGTTCTGGAAGACCATTGCGATGTCCCTGTTTTTAGGATCAATGTCGTTAACAAGCCTGTCACCGATGTAAAGCTCGCCCTCGGTTATCTCTTCAAGCCCTGCGACCATTCGCAGAGTTGTTGATTTTCCGCATCCGGACGGTCCTACAAGAACGACGAATTCTTTGTCTTTGATTTCGAGACAAAACTCCTGAACGGCTACAACGCCTTTTTCGGTTTTCTCAAGATCCGGCTTCTCATCATCAGTCGCTGCTGGTTTCTGCGCTTTGTGTTTCCCTACATGGGGGTATACCTTCTTGATGTTCTTGAATGTTACTTTTGCCATTTCTTATTGACTTTAACGCCGCTGCCTTCGCAATCCGACGCCTCGCCGCCATGCGCATACGTCATGGCCGCATTACAGCAGGTCTCCACACTACTGCACCGCAAGTCAGGCGGGTATTCCTCCTTTTTTTATAGCTGTCATCATGTCAATTTTGTGGAGTTGACACAAGACGGCCATTTTTGAAATATAAATCCGAAAAGTTATCTATTCCTCTTCGGCCAAAAGTATCTTTTCTTCAAGCGCCGGTTTAATGATGCAGCTGCTGATTAGTGAAGTGAAAGCTGGTATCAATATCAGGAAAACTGCTATAGTATACGGAAAAAACAAAGCGCATATAACAGTTATAGCAAGCGGCATAATTACAATGTAGAAATCACGCTTTGGCTGCGAAAGCGTAAGCAGCAATGCATTTTTTATATTTGTTCCCACCGGCAAGTCGACCGATACAAAAAGCGCTATGGCGTATGTGAAAACAAGATAAATGAATATACAGGCTATTACGCAAAGCGCAAGTATCACATATCCGCCAAGATCCAGTGTCTCGTTCGAAAGAAGAATATAAATCACTATGCCCAGTAAAACAGAAATAGCTGTTCCTATAGAAAAAAAGGGCAGCACCTTAAAAAAAGAACTCTTGAATTCCGCCCAGTATTCTCTTTTTATATTGCACTCTCCGTCCAGCGTCAGTTTCATAAGTACACGGTTAAGAGCACATATAGCAGCAGGCGCTGTTATGACCGGAGCACAAAGCAATATCGTTAACAGATTGAGCCCAAACAGCGTCCATCCGTAGGAGATGAAGATACCGGCAAAAAGCTTGAAGCCGTATTCATTCATCGGTGCTAATATGCCGTTGCGCAAAGTTACGAACGGCGACTTCATGCGAAAGCGCCTTTCTTTATATATTCATCGTTAGCTGATTCCGGATAATATATCTTTATATAGGGGGCCTCCAACGACTCGATAAGGCTCTTTGAAGGCTGCGAATCTGTTACTATGCCGGTCACGTCCGAAAGGCTTGCATACGATATAAACGAATTTTTACCGAACTTTGAGCGGTCTATGAGTATATAAGCCTTGTCAGAACGCTGCATTACGGATTTATTGAGCTGTGATATCTCGACTTCGGTAGAGGTAACCGCCATAGAGTTTGAAACCCCGTCCGCTCCAAGGAAACACTTTGTAAAGTGGAAAGACTGCAGATAAGATTCTGTCAGTATCCCGCTGAAATCACGCCTTGATCCGTTGTACATTCCGCCGATGAGAACAACACGGCAGGAAATACTGGGTGTCAATACGAGTACGTTCGCAATCGAATTGGTCACTATAGTAATGTTGTTTATTTCGTGTTTGCTTATCCGCTCGTCGAGAGAGAGCGACATATTGAATACAGTTGTTCCGCAGTCGAGGTATATAATATCGCCTTCTTCTACTATAGAAGCAGCTTGCTTGCCGATTATCTTTTTCTCCTGTGCAGCTTCCTTGTTATGTGTCTCGAAGCTGTATTCGGGTATGGTGCGTGGAAGTATTATACCGCCGTAATTGCGTACAATCTTACCTTTGTTTTCCATATTAACAAAGATTCTTCTTACCGTGGCTTCAGAAACGTCAAGAGCTTCAACGACTTCGGCCGTCGAAAGCCGTCCGGTTGCAAGGAGCATCTTCATAATGTAATTTTCACGATCAATCAGCTTGCTCATAGGTTCCTCTTGAATGTGATAAAAGAGATTTTGAACTAAATATGCTAATATGATAAACTATTTTGCGTATACTGTCAATAAAAATGAGCAAAATAGATAAAAAAATGACTATTTTGATGGATATGCTCAAAAATACTAAAAAGTTATTGACTATGGGTGTTTTTGTGAGCTATAATTAATGCAAAGTCACAGATTAAAAGGTGACGACTCATTCAAAAAGTGTTGACAAGAATGCGATTTAACACTAAAAACAGTGGAATATACTACGTTTTAAATATAAAATTGGCTTTTTACAGCGAAAAGTGGCACGAAAAATCACGAGATGATTAGTTCAATCAAAATGTTTGTTAATAGAAGAACATACTGAAATCTTAATATCATAACGCGACAGGTTACTAAGGCGTACCGTCGTAAAGTTAATATAACTAAAACAATATAATAAACAATTTTCCGCAAAGCGGAGTTTATCGTCTCGATAAACAAAAATAAAAAATGGAGGAAAAGGAAATGAAGAGATTATTGCTACTACTCTTGGTTCTTTGCATGGTCATTGCAGCATTTGCCGGATGTACTAAGGATGTTGTTGACGACACTGCGGCAGATACGGCTGACGACACTGCGGATACTGCTGATACATCGGATGATACTGCAGATACTGCAGATACGTCGGACGACGTGCAGGACAAAGAAAAAGTTACCATCGAAGCGTTCATGGTTGGTAACGGCTGGGTAGATCAGTGGCCGGACATGAAAGCTAAGTTCGAAGCTGAATATCCGTGGATAGAGGTTATCGAAGTTGGAACAGGCCCGGAAGAAGGGTTCCTTGCAAGCCGTATGGCTGCAAACGATATTCCTGATATCGTATCTGTAGACAACACACAGGTCAGCTACGATGCAGTTGATGCCGGGCTGATCCAAGACCTTTCAGATCTGGAAGTAACACAGAATATTCCGCAAGCATATCTTGATGCATTTACACGTGACGGGAAGGTATTCGGCCTTACACAGGGCGCTGCATTTACGTGCCTTTATGTAAACATGGCCGCTCTGAATGAAGCTGGCTGGGATGCTCCTCCTGCTGACTTTGAAGAACTCGTACAGTGCTGCAAAGACATCGAAGCCAACACAGATTATGAGCCGCTGACAGTAGCTGGTGACAAAACAACGACTTGCTGGATGATATATGAAGGAATAATCGCAAACGAAGTTTGCCCAGAATGGGGACCGGGCGTCTATGAAGAGAGATTCAAGGCTGGCGATATTGACTTTAGCTCATATACGGATGCAACAGCTAAGTTTGCTGCAATAGCTCCTTACTTTGTTCCGGGAAGTGCGTCAAACACTGAAGACGACGTTACTGCTGCTATGACAGACGGCGTTGCTGCTATGGCTATTGCCGGTAACTGGACTGCTTCAGGAATGTGCGATGGCATTAACACTGCTGCCGGCAGCGACGATGCAGCAGCTGTAATCCTCGTTCCGTTCAATGATCCGGGCGAGCAGGTGTGGATATCCATATCTCCTGAGACTGCATGGGGACTGTCTGCTGTAGACGAAGGCGAAGCTATAAATGAAGCTCGTGTATTATTCTTCAACTGGGTAATGCAGCCTGAGAACTTCAGTATAGTTCAGAACGCACGTGGAACGGTTCCTGTACTCACAACGCTTACAGAAGACCAGATCGTTCTTCCGGATGCTATCAAAGCAGTTGTAGGACCGATGAATGAAGCGCCGTTTGTACTGATGGGATTCAACCTTTGGACAGAAACGTTCAGAGATGCTGCCTGCACAGCTATAAGAGACGTTATCGGTGGCAACAAGACTGCTGAAGAAGCTGTACAGATAATGACTGATACGCTCGCAACATCAAACAGAGCAACTGAATAATTAAACATGAATCGTTACTAGAGGGGAGCGTAATGCTCCCCTTAGTAATAATATAAAAAGTTTTTATCACAGAGAACCGTTCGTAAGCAAGTAAATTCGAGGGAGAGTTTCCTATGGAACAAATAGCAGGAACAGTAAAGAAGCACAGAACTAAATTTGAAACAAAACGTACTCTGACAGGAATGCTGTTTTTATTGCCGTGTACGATTCTGGTTATAATGTTCATAGTAGTTCCGGTCATCAACGTTGTAATATATAGCTTTAATGAAGCAAGCCTTGCCGATGCGTCAGACTTAACATTTGTAGGCCTGGATAATTACAAAGCCGTTCCGCAAACAGAAGGTTTCAATGAAATGATCACTGCCACAATAGTATTTGCAATTGGTGTTACCATTCTGACAGTCGGTGTAGCATTTATTGTCGCTCTGGCGCTTGACAAGAGGGGCAAAGGATATATCAACCGGGGCTTTATGAGGGCACTGTGGTTTTTTCCGGCACTGCTTAGTGCACTTATCGTCGGAATACTGTGGCGTATAATGTACCATTATACAAATGGTGTTATAAACAAGACTCTGGTGTCTTTCGGAGCCGAGAGGGTCAATTGGCTGGAGACACCTTGGCTGACGAATTTAGCAGTTATAATTGCTGCGGTATGGCTGCTAATGGGATTGTGTATCGTTATATTCTTAGCCGGTCTCCAAAGCATACCAAATGAGCTTTATGAAGCTGCACGTATTGACGGAGCAAGCAAACGGCAGATACGGAGAAACATAACAATACCCATGATGGCGCCCGCTATCACTATAAACGTGCTTACAACTTCAATAGCGGCTTTTAAAATGTATGAGCTGCCATGGTTTATTTCACTGGGTCTTCCCGGATATTCTACGAGGCTGCTGACACAACGAATATATTTTTATGGATTTGAAGCGACCAACCTTATGGGTATAGGTGCGGCTTTGTCTGTTATATTGATTATAGTCATAACACTGATTTCGCTTGTTCAGTTGTTCGTACTACGTAGAAGGGAGAACATTTACTGATGCAAAAAGGTAAAGTTAAAAACATAGATACAAACACAGGAAAAAGAAGAAGAAGAAAGACCAGCAGAGAAGGAAGCCTAATAGGAAAGGTCATAGGTGAAGTTATATTGGCGATAAGCACGGTAATCGTGTGGATACCGATATATTACTTTATCATAGGCGCATTCAAAGAACGTACTGATATAGTAAAGTTTCCGCTGAAAATGACATTTGAAACTATGTCCTTTAACAATATCGTTGAAACAGTGGAAAAAATGGACTTTTTCAATGCACTTAAAAACACAGGTCTTATAACAGTAGGCGGTCTTATACTTGTCATATTGTTTGGATCGATCGCCGGTTTCGCACTGGCAAGGATAAACAGAAAAGGCTTTAGGATATATTATGGCGCGCTCATTGCACTGATGGTCGTTCCCTTTATAGGCGTTTTGATTTCGCTTATAAGACTTACTGTTACACTTCATCTTTATAACACGCTTTGGGCCGGCATACTCATACAGGCGGCATGGAACCTTCCGTTTGCTGTGTTCCTGTATACTGGATTTATAAGGGCGTTGCCCAAAGAACTGGAGGAAGCGGCATATGTAGACGGGTGTTCTATGTTCAGGGTCTACTTCAACATATTCCTGCCGCTGCTTGCTCCCGTTACGGCGACGTGCGCCATACGTACAGGCATAGGCATCTGGAACGACTATCTGTTAAGTTTAACGGTGTTGAACGATTCGTATACTCCGACCCTGATGGTTGCCGTCCAAAGTTTCTTTGGAGACAGAAACAGCGAATACGGTCTTGCGTTTGCGGGTATACTTCTTGCAGCCCTGCCTATCATGATAATGTTTATATTCCTGCAGAAATATTTCATCAAAGGACTTGCTGCAGGCGCAGTAAAAGGATAAAAGCACAGCTTTTGGAGGAAAAACTAAATGAGCTTGTTTACAGTTACGGACGTTGACAAAAGAGTTTATGAAGAACAGTTAAAAGATTTTTTACCGGATAAGATGATAGATATTCATACGCATATCTGGAGACTTAGTGACCATAGGCTAGACCCTGAAGCGGTAAAAAAAAGAAGGGCAGTCAAATGGCCGGCGCTAGTCGCCGCAGACAACAGCGTTGAGGATCTTATCGAGACCTACCAGCTGATGTTTCCCGGCAAAGAAGTTACGCCGCTGATGTTCACGGGCGGTGCAGACGATTCTGAAAATATTGAGTACCTGAAAGCAAGGAACGATTATGTAAGCGAAAGCGCAGAGAAAACGGGCTTCCCGGCGCTGTATTTCTCTTCGCCGAGGCAGGGTGCGGAAGAGATAGAGAAAGAAGTATTGCAGGGTGGTTTTCTGGGGCTCAAGTCCTATCTCACATTTTCAGAGAGCTATCTGCCCGAAGCTGAGATAAGGATATTCGATTTTTTCCCGAAACATCAGTTAAAAGTGATAGATAAACTCGGCGGCATTATAATGCTGCATATACCACGACACGGCAGGCTGAAAGACCCGGTCAACCTTGCGCAGATACTGGAGATAAAGCAGCTGTTCCCCAATTTGAAGCTTATAATCGCCCACATCGGGCGTGCATACCATAAAAACGACGTCGGCAACGCATTTGAAGTACTTTCGCAGGCTTCTGACTTACTGTACGATTTCTGTGCGAATACCAGCGAGTTCGCAATGACGAAGATGCTTGAATCTGCGGGCCCGCAGCATGTGATGTTTGGCAGCGATATGCCCATACTCCGAATGAGGATGCGCCGTATAGAGGAGAACAACACATACATAAACCTAATTCCGCCGGGGCTGTACGGAGACCCGAAGCAGGATTCGCATCTGCGTGAGGTCTCGAAGGAAGAGGGGGAAAAGCTGACATTCTTTATGTACGAAGAGATACTGGCTTTTAAGCGTGCGGCTGCAAACGTAGGGCTTTCAAAGAAGGATGTCGAAGATGCCTTCTACAATAACGCACGAAAGATACTGAACGATGCCCGTGCAAGCATCTATAAATAGGCTGTAAGCGGCCTGGGGGAGGAACTATGAAAAAAATAAAGGTCGGCTTTCTGCCGCTGTATATCAAGCTGTATGATGATTCCGGCGTAGATCGCTCCGAGACAGTAAAATGTATGGATACTGCTATATCAATGCTGGAGACAGAGGGGATTGAAGTTATAAAAGCGGACGTATGCCGCATCAAGCCGGAGTTTGAAGCAGCGGCAGAGATGTTCAAAGAGCAGGACGTGGATGTACTTATGACATACCATCTTGCATATTCTCCTTCGCTTGAGTCTATAGACGCTATAGTGTCGGTTGGAGTACCGGTGGTAGTATGCGATACGACTATTACATATGACATGTCGGTAAGAATGGACCCAACCGATATCACACCCAACCACGGCATACACGGTGTAATGGATATGTGCAACCTGCTAAAACGCAGGGGCGTCAAATATTTTGTCGAGGCCGGGCATCTGCTTCACTCAGACGTGATAGCACGATGTGCAGGATGCTGCCGTGCTGCAAAAGCCGCTAAATCATTAAAGACAGCCAGGATAGGGTCTATGGGCGGAGCGTTCAAAGGCATGGGAGACTTCTTCAGGACAGACGAAGACATGAAAAACGATATCGGTTCAGAAGTAGTCTATTTCGACTTTAAAAAAGACTACGAGAAATATAACAGCGGAATTACAGAGCAGGAAATTGATGAAGAGATAAGGGCAGATGCTGAAAGGTTTGCTATAGAAGTCTGCGATATTGACAACTACAGAGCGCAGACGAGGATGGGCCTTGTGCTCCGCAGATGGGCAAAGGACAATGCTCTTGACTCATACACAGTCAATTTCCTTTCTATGGAAGAAGCAAAGATGCCTTTCCTCGAGATAAGCAAAGCTATGATGAGCGGTTTTGGTTACGCAGGCGAGGGTGATGTACTGACAGCCGGTTTGGTCGGAGCATTGATGAGCGCATACAGGAGCGTTACATTTACAGAAACGTTCTGTCCGTGCTGGAAAAACGACCTTATCCTTATGAGTCATATGGGCGAAATGAACATGGATCTTTCCGCAACAAAGCCGGTCATAACCGACAAACCGTTCCCATACACAAGTGCGGGCAATACGGTTGCCGCTTTTGGCGCTATGCGTGAAGGAGAAGCAGTTTTTATAAACCTTGCTCCTATGGATAACGGTAAGTATACGTTAGTCGTTTCCCCGGTTTATATGGAGGGCATTGCAGAGGAATACGGGCTCTACCGCTATACGACAGAAGGATGGATGAAACCGCCGATGCCTCTTGCAGATTACCTTAAGGCTTATAGCCAGATAGGCGGAACTCACCACTCAGCGCTTGTTTATGATGCTGATGTATGCGAGATTGCCGCATTTGGTGAAATGATGGGCTTTGAAGTTGAGATACTGGCATAGTAAATTAATTAGGGTAAACTCTCTGAAATATAGAGAGAGCATTGGTTAAGGGCGGACAACGGCGTCTGCTCTGAAAGGCGTAGATTTTATGGATAACATTATTCTGCAGACCCTAAAAGGCGAGAAAACAAGCAGGGTTCCCGTGGCACCTTTTATAAACGTCAATTATGTTGACGAGTTTTTCGGACAACATAACATGGACAGGGTCATAAAGACAATTGAGATTTACGACCATTTCGGTTTTGATATCATTTTTAGAAACAGCACGGTCAATTATCTTGACGAATCTGCATTGGATTCAGAAAAATGGCAGGTCACGGACACGCGCACAGACTTGAATGACGGTAATTATGATGTGATGACCGTCATAACTACGCCGGAAAAGCAGCTGCGGCAGATAAAGCAATACCGTAAAAATACGCCTTTTGAAATCGTTGAAGCCAGCGTGGAATACTTCATAAAGAACGAGGACGACTTTGCGCAGTTTGTGAAATATCAGCCGCCGGTGCCGCAGTATGACTGCAGCGACACTGCAAGAGCACGCAAAATCCTGGGTGACAGAGGATGCATAGCACCATGGGCACAGGGTGTTTTCAATATGGTAAGTATGCACAGAAAGCTTGACGATTTGCTGCTAGACCCATATCTTAACCCGGTGTTTTACCACGAAATGATGGACTACTTCGGACAGAGGATGTTTGAAGTAATAAAGCAGTATCAGGAAAACGGTGCAGATATGGTTTCCTGCGGCGGTAACGTTGCGGCTGGAGGAGTTGTAGGCGCTGACTATTTTGCAGAGCACATACTTCCCAGCGAAAAAGCTTTTTTCGCAAAGATAAACGAAACGGGGCTGTACTCAATCTATCATAACTGCGGAGATGCTTCCCATCTATTGCCGCTTTATCCGAAGATCGGCATGAGCATGTATGAGTCTTTGACGCCGGCGCCGTATGGCGATACAGACCTTGAATATGCGCTTGGTGTAATGCCGAAGCAGATAACGCTTTCAGGCGGATTCGACCAAATATCTCTTCTTCGCTATGGCAGCACTCAGGAAATACGCAGCACAGTAAAAAGGATGATGGAAACAGTAAAGAAACGAGGCAACTTCATAATGGCGGCAACAGATTACTTCAACGAAAACACACCTGAAGACAAGGTGTTTGAGTTTGTAAAAGCTGCCAGGGAATTTGGAGAGTATTAAAAAGACAAACAGCAATTTCAAAGATGATTGCTTAAAATATTAATCAAATATAACTTAGGAGGAAAGAACAATGACAGGACAAGACATTCGTTTAAACAGGCTGTTCTCGAAAGGGGAAAACGCTGTTATAATCGCAATCGACCACGGCTATATGGACGGTCCTATTCCGGGTATGGAGAACATAAAAGAGGCCGCAGGCAAAATAAGTCCGGATTTAGACGCAGTGCTTTTAAGCCCGGGAATGCTTAAAAACATAGGCGATACGTTCGATTATAAAGGAGCTCCGATACCGGTGGTTCGTCTTAACTGGAGCACGGTGTTCTGTTTTGAATGGGGATATGATCAATCTCTTACAACACAGGCGTTCAGTGTAAAAGATGCAGTTGCTTTGGGAGCACAGATAGTACTAGTATCGCTTACGCTCAAAACCGGAAGCGAAGCAACGGATGTCAAGAACCTTGAAATCTATTCAAAGCTCTGCAACGAAGCAAGACAGTATGGGTTACCTGTTATAGGCGAATACTTCCCGAACGACAGCGACAACATATCCGAAGACGAGATGCACGACCAGGTGCTTCGCGGTACAAGGATACTCGCAGAGCTTGGTGCAGACGCTATAAAAACATTCTATACGCATAAGTTCAAGGATGTTGTTGAAGGCTGCCCGATACCGATATTAGGACTCGGCGGACACACCACACCAAACCCGATAGATTCACTTCAGCTTGCTGCGGATGAGATAGCGGATGGTGCCAAAGGAGTTGTGTTCGGCAGAAACGCAATCCAAAGAGAAGACCCTATAGCATATCAGAAGGCGCTTATAGAAGTTGTTAAGAGAGGCATGAGCCCCAAGGATGCTGTAGAGAAATTCAATTTGTAACAGAAGATCACAAGGCCGGGGAAGATTGGCTTTCCCGGCCTAAAATATAATACGCTGCTTAGGTTATAAGGAGGAATTTTGAAAGGACTTTTTACATCTTTTGAAGTAGTAATCCCTATTTTTTTGCTCATAGCACTTGGTTACTTTCTAAGGAAGATAAAACTACTCGACGGCAACACTATCGAGAAATTAAACAATCTAGTTTTCAACGTGTTGTTTCCAATAATGATTTTCAACAGCCTTTACGATGCGTCATTAAGCCAGACAAAATTCACCGGAGTGATAATCTTTTCTGTGGCGTATCTTATAGTTATATTTGCGCTAAGTCTTATTATTATCCCACGACTGGAAAAACAGGATGCAAAAAGAAGCGTGCTTATACAAAGCTGGTTTCGTGCTTTCACGATGCTTTTCGGCTTTGCGATAATAACAAGTCTATACGGACAGGACAGCACTGCAATAATTGCAATAGTTGTTGCGGTCGCTGTGCCTATTAGAAACGTTCTGGGTGTGGTAACGCTGGAGCTATACGGCAAAGACAAATCAAACGTAAAAAAGATGCTGGTCAACATCATTAAAAACCCGCTTATAATAGGCTGTGTTCTTGGCCTTGCCGCTATGTCGATAGATTTTGAGATGCCGTATGTTATAAGCAAACCGCTGGGCGACATATCAAAAGTAGGCTCGCCACTGGCGCTTATCACACTTGGTGCGTTTTTTGAATTTTCACAGATAAAAAAGAACATCAAGCCGCTGCTTGTCGGTCTGCTTGGCAGGATGATAATAACCCCTGTAATATTTATGGTGATTGCAATACTGTTCGGTTTTCGTGATATCGAACTGGTGACGATACTGATGGTAGTCGGTGTTCCTGTAGGTACGGCAACTTTCGTAATGTCGCACCAGATGGGCGGCGACTCAGAGCTTGCTGCCCAGTTAATCGTTCTTGGAACCTGTGTTTCCGCTGTGACGATATTTTTATGGATATTTGTGCTGAAGAACCTTGCGCTTATAGCGTAGCGGGGCTTAGCATCATATAAATTTTATAAGCTAAAGAAAGGAATATAGTTTGGAAGCAATTACTTTATCTTTAAGAGTTATAACGCCTGTTTTTCTGCTGGTAGGCCTTGGGTATCTTCTTAAGAGGCTCGGTTTTTTTGCAGGCGATACCTTAAAGAAAATGATAGAGCTCACATTCAAGGTCTTCCTTGCTGTGATGATATTCAATAACCTATACAAAACGACGATAGAGCAGGCACTTAATGGCCCGGTTATGCTCTTTGCCGCTGGCTATGTTATAAGCGCCTTTATACTGTGTATGATAATAATACCGAGGATAGAAAAAAGCAATCCTAAAAGAAGCTCGATGGTACAGGGGATATTCCGCAGCAATAATCTTATGCTGGGAATACCGATAATCTCTGCATTGTGCGGTGACGAGAACCTTGGTCTCATGACCATGGTAATAGCCGTGGTCGTTCCAATCTACAACTCGTTGGGTGTAGTTGCTCTGGAAGTCTTCAATGGCCAGAAGCTAAGCCCAAAAGCGATTTTACTCAATATTATAAAGAACCCTTTCGTTGCAGCGTCGATACTTGGTATAATAGCATTGGTCACTGGGCTGAAGCTGCCTAGGGTTATTGAAAAGCCGCTCTCGGACCTTTCCGGCGTAGCTATTCCACTGGCGCTTATACTTCTGGGCGGATATATAGACTTCAGTGCGGTCAAAGGCTCTGTCAGGAACATAGTGATTAGTGTTGCGGGAAGGCTTGTTGTTATTCCCGCTGTTTTCATTGGTCTTGCTGTACTGCTTGGTTTTCGCGGACCGGAGCTTGTAACGCTTATGGGCACAATAGCTGCGCCTACTGCAACAGCATCGTTTATAATGGCTCAGCAGATGGGCGGAGACGCGGACCTTGCAGCACATATTGTAGTGTTTAGTACGCTGTTTTCAGCCGGGACGATGTTCGTATGGATATTCCTGCTTAAATATTTTGCACTTTTCTAGAAAGAGAGAATATTGATGAAAGCGTTTCTAAAAAACAACCTTTTCATACTGCTTATAATAGCTGTACTTGTTTTCTCAATATTCGTACCCGGTCCGGGCATGCTTGTGAAAAAGGTTGAGAACATAACTCTTTACCTTACTTTTATAGCAATGTTTGCGTCCGGACTTGGACTGTCGCTTACTAATATAAAGGACGGATTTCGTGACTGGAAGAGCATTATATTCAGCTTTCTATCAGTCTATCTTATATTTCCTCTGGTTACGATAGCTCTGATGTTTGCGATCAAAACAACGCAGGGAGATATATTTATAGGAAGCATGATACTGGCGGCGCAGTCGTCAACGCTGGCTTCTGCGGTCGTGTTTACCGCTAGTGCAAACGGCAACGTTCCGCTGGCGCTTATAATAACTATAATAAACAACATCACATCTGCTGTGCTGACTCCGCTTGTGCTCAAAGTCACGCTGTCGCTCAGTGAACCCGTATCTTTTAGTGCAGGCGAGATGATAATAAAGCTGCTTTTAGCGCTTGTATTACCCATAATACTTGCACAGATACTGCGCAGACTGATGGGTAAAAAGGTCGAGAGGATATCTCCGTACAGAAAAATCGTTTCAATGTTTGTTGTGCTGGTCATCGTACTGTCCGGAGCGTCAGCAGCAGCGGAGCATATAAAGAAAAATGTGAGCACTGCGCTGCTCGTAATATTGATTGTAGCAGGTTTGCATATAATTATGCTTCTGATATCAATGCTGTATCTTAAACTGACTAAAGCAGGCAAAGAGAGTAAAGCAGCGGTGCTTTTCACATCAACACAGAAAACACTGCCGGCATCGCTTCTTATATGGGAGAGCTATTTTCCGTCATATCTGCTTGCGCCGCTTGTGCTTGTGCTGCACCATATAACCCAGCTTCTTATAGACTCGTTTGTCGTAAGCAGACTTACAAGGAGGAACAAAGAATGAAGATGAACAAACATGAATTTACCGAATTTGCGAAAGCTGCCGGTAGTGAAGCTATAAAGCTTCGTAAAGACTTTCATAAACACGCAGAAAAAGCCTGGACGGAATTCCGAACGGCTTCCATATTAGCGCAGAGGTTCAGCGATCTCGGATTCAGAGTAACAGCAGGCAAGGCGCTGTTTGCGGGAGAGCGTGAGAACCTTCCGCCTGCCGAAGAACTGCAAGCATGTTATAACCGAGCGCTGGATGAAGGAGCTCCGCTGGAGTGGCTGAAACCTATGCAGGGAGGATATACAGGAGTTGTCGCAGAGATAGGCAGCGGTGAGCCTATAACGGCAATGCGCTTCGATATCGATGCTCTTCCGTTCGCGGAGTGTCAGGAGGAGGGTTACCGACCGTCCGATTTAGGATATGCTTCCGGGCACGAAGATGCGTGCCACAGCTGCGGCCACGACGGACACGCTTCGATGGCATACGGTGTGGCAAAGGTGCTGAAGCAGTTTGAAAGCAGCATAAAAGGAACTATAAGACTGGTGATCCAGCCGGCGGAAGAGGGCGTGCAGGGAGCAGAGCCAATGGTGCGTGCCGGCGTAATGGACGGCGTATCAACGGTGTTCGCGGCGCATCTTAGCAGCGAACTTAAAACAGGAAGCATAGGCAACTTCAAAAAGAAATGGGCAAGCGGCCAGAAATTCGATATAGAACTTTTCGGAAAGGCAGCGCATTCGGGCTGTCACCCGGAGGGCGGTATAAATACGATGCTTGCAGCCGCTGTTATAATACAAAACCTCTATGCACTGCCAAGGAACTCTGCAGGTTTCACTCGTGTAAACGTCGGCAAAATGAGAGCCGGAACAGCAAGGAACAGCATATCTCCATATGCTTATATGATGGCGGAGACAAGAGCGGAAACGGATGATATCAATAATAAATTATATGAGCATGCGCTGAAGATAATAGAGAACGGTGCAAAGATGCATGGCTGTGAATATAAGGTTATACCTAAAGGAAAAGCAGTTTCGGCAAAGGGCGATGAAGAATTGATAGAGAAGGTAAAGGAACTGGTTCTTCAGCTTGGAGACATCGAAATATACGAAGATGCTTCACCCAACGATGGTGGATGCGAAGACTATACGAGGATGATGCAGGCTGTGCAGAACGCCGGAGGCAAGGCGGTTCACTTCTATGTCGGTGCGGATTTCAGAAGCGAAGAGTCGTGGGAGCCAGAGCACAGGGATATGAGCATATCTCTGCACTCCAGCCGTTTCGATATAAATGAAAAAGCGCTTGTTTACGGCACTCAGGCGCTCTCGTGGATACTGTTGAACATGAATCAATAAAATGCTGATAAAAACGCCTCCGCAATTTAAACGGAGGCCTTTTTATATTGCACCGCTGGATTTGTGCTATTGCAGACAAACCTATATAATAATATATAACAGGTAAAATTTGAGCTGTGAAATCAAAAAGAAAGGGTGTTATATTTGAACGATAATTCTGACAAGACAAACAGCCATGAAGATATGCACGACGGGCATATAGAGAAAATGGAACATATGCACAGCGAACTTGATAACAGTCACGAGCATATGGATCACGAGCATATTAGCCATGACGACAGCGAACATGAACATATGGAGTATAAGCATATGAGCCATGGAAACAGCAGCCATGAACATATGGGTCACGATATGAATAGCGGCCATTCCGGACACGACCATCATGCAATGATGGTAAAAGATTTTAGAAAACGCTTCTTTATATCATTGATAATTACCGTTCCTGTGCTGATACTTTCGCCGATGATACAAGGTTTCTTAGGGATAGACTTAAGGTTCACGGGAGACTCCTACATACTTTTTGCACTTGCAACGCTGCTTTTTATTTACGGAGGCAAGCCTTTCTTTAAAGGTGCAAAAGATGAACTTGGTAAAAAAGCTCCTGCGATGATGACGCTGATAGCTTTTGCGATATCGGTGGCGTATGTATACAGTTCCCTGACGGTATTCGTTCTAAAGGGTAGCGATTTTTTCTGGGAGCTTGCAACTCTTCTCGTGATAATGCTGCTTGGCCACTGGATAGAGATGAAATCAGTTATGGGAGCTTCCAAAGCTCTTGATGAACTTGTTAAGCTTATGCCTCAGCAGGCGCACCTTATCAAAGACAACGGCGAGACCGCAGAAATACCTGTCGAAGAATTGAAAAAGGGCGATGAAGTGCTTGTAAAGCCGGGTGAAAAGATCCCTATAGACGGAGAGGTGTTTGAAGGCAGCAGCGACGTAAATGAAGCTATGATAACAGGGGAATCCGTTCCTGTAAGTAAAAGCACCGGGGACGAGATCATAGGCGGGGCTATAAACGGAGAAGGCATACTTAAGTTCAAAGTCGGTAAAACAGGAGAAGACACTTTCCTTTCACAGGTCATAAAGCTGGTAAGAGAAGCCCAGGAGTCAAAGTCGGGTACTCAAAGGCTTGCAGACAAAGCCGCCAGACTGCTTTTCTATATTGCGATGAGCGCAGGTATCATAACTGCTCTAGTATGGGCGTTTATCGGAAAAGATATAAACTTCGTGATCGAAAGGGCAGTTACTGTTATAGTTATATGCTGCCCGCATGCCTTGGGGCTGGCGGTACCGCTGGTTACGTCCGTTTCGACCAGCATCGCAGCAAAAAACGGGCTGCTCATAAGAAATCGTGCGTCATTTGAGAATGCAAGAAAACTTAATACTGTTGTATTTGATAAGACGGGCACGCTGACACAAGGCGAGTTTGGAGTAACTGATATCATAGAAGCTAGCGTATCAAAAGAGGAACTGTTGACAGTCGCATATTCAGTAGAGGTCAATTCAGAGCACCCGCTTGCAAAGGGCATTGTAAAAGAAGCACAGCAGCAGGGGCTTAAGCAAAAAGAGGTGAGCGAATATAAGACGCTGCCGGGCAAAGGGCTTGGCGCAAAGATAGATAGCAAGCAGATAATGGTGGTAAGCCCCGGATTTATGCAGAGCAGCAATATAGATTTCGATGAAGAAAAGTTCGGGCAGCTTGCATCACAAGGCAAGACTGTAACGTTCGTATTGCAGGAAGAAAAGCTTCTTGGAATGATAGCGCTTGCAGACATAGTACGCGACTCTGCAAAACAGGCTGTTGACACACTGAAAAGAATGAGCGTAGAGTCGATAATGCTGACTGGCGACAACGAAAAAGCTGCCGCTTATGTCGGCAGGCAAATAGGGATAGACAGAGTCATAGCACAGGTGCTGCCCCAGCAAAAAGCGCAGAAGATAGAAGAGCTTAAAAACGAAGGCAAGACAGTTGCAATGACAGGAGACGGAATAAACGATGCGCCGTCGCTGGCAAAGGCAGACCTTGGCATAGCTATAGGAGCAGGCACAGACGTAGCCATAGAGACAGCCGATGTAATACTTGTAAGAAGCAACCCGAATGACGTAGTCAACATACTTAAACTATCAAAGGCTATATACAGAAAGATGGTGCAGAACCTTGTATGGGCTACAGGGTATAATGCTGTGGCGCTGCCTCTCGCTGCAGGGGTGCTATACAGCGCCGGAGTAACCCTTAGCCCAGCTGTGGGTGCGGTGCTCATGTCGCTGAGTACAGTCATCGTTGCGATTAATGCAAGGCTGCTCAAGATAAAATAATTTTTCGAATCAAACTTCTGGTATCTCCGCTAAACTCGGCGGAGATTTTTTATTAAAAAAATTTTCCCAATCATATTTCTGCCATATTTATATTTCATAATAAAGATATCAAATAAGTAATGGAGGTTTGAATATGTATATTTTCTTACTGTTACTGATTGGAGCAGGTATATTCATATGGTTTGCGGCAAGGAACTCTAAAAGCTTCAAAATGCCGGGAAGGAAAAGCCCGCAGGAGATACTGGACGAACGGTTCGCAAGCGGAGAGATCGACGAAGAGACTTATAGAAAAATGAAAGAAGCAATGAAAGGATAGGGGGAAACAGGAAATGATGCATTCGGGAAGATTTTTTTATGATGGTATGCTGTGGGGACACGGCGTTTTAGGCAGTGTATGGTTCTGGCTTATAGTTGTTGGAGTGGTAGTTGCGCTTGCAGCCGCTATCTATCTGATAACAAAAAACAGAAGCGTGCCAAAAGCAAATCTGGAAGCGATTGAGATACTCGATTCGAAATTCGCTAAAGGCGAGATAACGTTTGAAGAGTATACAATGCGCAAGAACGTGATTAACGAAGGCAGGTGAATATGATGAAGACAACGGCAAAAGTACTTTTGATCGCTGCAGCAGTATTAGTGGCGGCAGGGATAATAGGAGCGGTAGTTTATTTTGGGAATGACACAGCAGCCAGGAACACGGCATTCACTGACTGTGACGGCGACTACTACTATTACAACGGACAAAGCGCAGGATACGGTTATGCAGCAAATGACGATACACAGAACGGTTATGCGGCAAACAACGGCGCATGGCAGGACAGTGATGATAACGACGCCGACGATTGGCGTGGCGGATATTACTGTGATACCGACGGAGATTTCGACGGCTACTACAACAACCGCGGCATGATGGGCGGGTATTACTATCAGAGCACACAAGAAGGCGAAAAGCTGGCGCTTGAATCTTTGGAGCAGAATGTAAATGAATATATCGACGGTTTTGAAGAAAAACTGGCTATAAGCGATATATTCGTGTTTGAAGACAGCGAATACTATTACTCGATAGTTGAGGAAGATACCGGTCTTGGAGCTTTTGAACTGCTGGTAAATCCATACACAGGATATGTATATCCTGAGATGGGCCCGAACATGATGTGGAACACAAAATACGGAATGCACACTTCTTCCGATTATGGTATCATGAACGGTAGAGGAATGATGGGAAGATACAGCTATCAAGACCAGGCAACTGTGCAGAACGACAGCGCCCAGCGCAATACGGTCACATTCAATGAAGCACTGGGAATAGCAGAGGATTATCTTCAGAACGGTTATACAGTTTCGGGAGAAGGACACGAGTTTTACGGCTACTATACCTTCCATACACAGCTTAACGGCGAAGAGGCTGGTATGATGAGCGTAAACGGATTTACAGGCGACGTATGGTATCATACGTGGCACGGAGAGCTTAGCGAAGTAATAAGCGTGCACGGGCATTAAAAGAAAGACATTCTCATAAATATGGGGTGGCAGCGTGATATACAATATCCTAGTAGTGGAAGACCAGGAAGAGATAAGCAGAATAGTAACGATGTATCTTGAAAAAGAGGGGTATAGTTACTTTGCAGCTAAAAACGGGTTTGAAGCTCTTGAATATTTCAACAGTCACGACTGCCATCTTGTTATACTGGACATCATGATGCCTGGCATAGACGGCTTCGAGGTGCTAGAGGAAATAAGAAAGGTGTCGGAAGTACCGGTCATAATGCTCACCGCAAAGCATGAGGAAACGGACAGGATAAAAGGCTTCGATACGGGTGCGGATGACTATGTGGCAAAGCCGTTCAGCGCAAGAGAGCTGATGCAGCGTATAAAAGCAGTGCTGAGGCGTACATACCACGGCACCGGCGAAGTCGTATACAGCTATAAAGATTTGCAGCTTCTCACAAAAAGCATGAAGCTGTATAAGAATGATGAGGAAGTAACACTGACTTCAGTGGAATATAAATTGCTGAAAGTACTATTCAAAAACAAAGGCCAGATATTATCTAGAGAGCAGCTTATAACACTTGCCTTTGGAAGTGAATACGAAGGGTATGACAGGAACATAGACAGCTATATCAAGCGTATAAGGCATAAGATAGAGGATGACCCGGGCAAGCCAAAGATGCTTGTTTCAAAATACGGTGCGGGTTATATTTTCGGAGGAGACGACTGATGACGATACGTAAGATGTGGCTTATAATATTGATAACAATGGCAGTGGTTGCAGTGGTTGTTAACGCTGTGATTCTAAGCCTGCTCACAGACAGGTATTTCAGAGATTATCTTACAGAAAATTACAAAACCAATGTTGATGAGATAACGCAGTATTCAAAAGGTGTGCTGCTTCAGGAAGATTTCTCATTAGCTCAGGCGTCAATGGAGCTCGAAACTCGTCTTGACGATCCGATAACTCAGATAAAGCTGTATGATACAAATGGCAGACTGGTCGTTGAAGTCGGAAGCGAAGAACATATGATGATGGGCTCAAGGATGATGGGGCGTTTTTCCGGTCAGTATGATGCAGCGGACAGCGAAACAGATTCGGTAGAGATATATAACGACGGCAAATTGATTGGTCAGCTAAATATAACCAGATACAGTTCCGTGGAAAATTCAGCATCGACCCGCATGTTTACTTCATCTCTTTTCTACAACAGCCTTTATTCTATAGCCATAGTTCTCGTAATTGCTGTTGTCGTAGGTGTAGTGATAAGCAGAAGGATGAGCCGGGCGCTGACCGGAACTGCTAAGATGGCTCAGAACATAGAGCTTGGCACTCAAACGCAAACACAGCAGACGGGTATAAGGGAGATAAACACAATACAGCGCAGCCTTGAGTCGCTCGACTCTAAACTTCGGCTGAAGAACAAGAGCAGGAAGGTACTGATAGACGAGCTTGTCCACCAGACAAGAACGCCGCTTACTGTGCTTAAAACACATTTAGAAGGTTTCTCGGACGGTGTATTGGAACTCAACCCGGAAGAGATAAAAGTCTGTGAATCGCAGGTAGACAATATAACAGCGATAATCTCTAACATGAGCAGTATTATAGACGCTGGTGAAGACACAGAAAAACCAAAGCCGGAAAACTTTGAGATTGCAGCTCTTTTACGCCAGCTCACGAATGGTCTTAAAGCCCAGTTCGAAAAGAAGGATATCACGCTTGAGCTTTCCCTGCACGAGCGGCAGGAGCTTTTTACAGACAAACATAAACTCAGCCAGGCTGTATACAATATATTGACCAACGCATATAAATATACGGACAGCGGCGGCAGAGTGAAAGTAGGCTGTTCTTCGTCTGCCGGAAGCATCAGCATAACTATTGAAGACACCGGCGAAGGCATAAACGAAGCAGAAATAGACAGGATATTCGATGCTTATTACCGCAGCGGTCATGGGCAGGATATAAAGGGCGACGGACTTGGGCTGTATATAGCAAGGGAGAACCTGGAGAAGATAAACGGCGGTATAAGCGTTGAATCAAGCAAAGGCAAGGGCAGCAGATTCACGATCATGCTGCCGGCAAGATACGAAGAAAAAGAGGACGCATAGAAGCGTCTTCTTTTTTTACGCTTCAATTACAAAAACCGAGGCAATGAAGTAACGATTTATATTTTGCTAGAGTTTGGAGGGAGCTCTTTTCCGCTGCGTTTTTTCTTGGCTGCGAATACAAAAGCACATATAGTCAGTACGATATATAGACCTATGATGAAAAGCATCTGTTTTAAGTCATATTTGAATTCATAATAAAGTATAAGTACACTGCCAATTGTCAGAACAATAATGACTATTATAGTTAGCACAGGAGAAGAGCCGGTTTTTTTACGCATCTTAAAGTTGGTAAGTGCCATCATTAGCGAAACAACAAGGAATGTTATACTGCCGAACTCAAGTATGAGCTGTAGTCCTCCGGCTAGTATAAGCAGGCTGGAAACAGCAGCCATGATCAAGACTCCTCTTACCGGTATGTTTTTTCTAAGCTTTGTAAGGGGTGAGGGGAAATATCCGTCAAGTGCTACGGCATGCATCTGTCTTGACGCACCGAAAAGCGTACCGCTGATAGCGCTGCTCGTAGCTAGTATAGCTCCTATTATAACAAGGTTAGAGCCAAAGCTTCCAAGTATTTTACCGGCGCCTGAGGCAAGTGCAAACTCTTTGTTTTTTATTATATCCTGTTTCGGTATAGCGAGTATTGCGCCGACTGATATTACAAGGTAGAGTAATATTGCAAGCACAATAGCAATGTATATGGCACGAGCAATGTTTTTATCCGGTCTGCGCATTTCATTAACAGCATTGACAACAAGCTGGAAGCCTTCATAGGCCACGAAAGTTATAGAAGCTACGATAAGCACACTCATTACACCAGAGCTTTTAAAGTCGGAAGATAGATTAGATATAAATCCCGAAAACTGAGGAGCGCCGGACTTTATGAGCAGGAACGATATAATGAGAAGTATCCCTAGCTTGGTATATACCATGATGTCTTCTATCTTGCCCATGCCGTTAACGCTCCAGACGTTTACAAGCGTGAATATACTGATTATGCCAACGGCAACAAGCTTTCGTATCCAAACGACCTGGGCAATTGAAAAACCGGACAGCGCATATGAAGAAAATGTGTATGCATAAAGCGCAAGGGTGCTGATGTACCCGAATATAACCAGCCAGCCAATAAGCGAAGGTGCAAAATGAGAACTGGGGAACGTCCTTTTAACAAACGAGAATGATGCACCTTCATCCTTGAAATAGACGCCTAATTTAATATATGAATAAGCAGCAAGAAGAGCGATGACGCCTCCAATGAAAATGGCTGCAGGGGTAAGCGAGCCGATTATCGAAACAGAAATGCCAAGAACGGTAAATATACCTCCGCCTACCATTCCGCCAAGCGCTATAGCAACAAGTTCCATCAAGCCGAGGCTTTTATTCCGCTTTCTGTGCATTGACATTTAAACACCCTCTTTTACGATATTGGATAAAAGATTCTGATGGCAAAAACATACTGCAAGAATTTTCATTATTATATAGATACACTAGCACGATATACTTTCATCGTCAAGATTCTATTGATTGGAGTACATTTACATATCTAATAACAAAAGAATATGCGCTATAAAAATTATATTATGCTAAAAACCAAATTAAACTTATATAATTAGGTATTATCAAAAATAAATTAACTATATAATATATTTTTAAAATTAAAGTTAATAAAATTAAAAAGAAGAGTTTAGAGCGATAAAGCTTGTATATGGTATTTTGCAGTGCTATAATCAAAAGTTGTTTAAGGGAGGAAAGTTATGAAACTTTTAATATTTATATTGAAACAAACGGAGAAATTAGATCCGGTCTTGACTGAGTTTGCGAACAGGGATATATGCGGAGCAACGGTACTCGATGGTGTCGGAATGGCAACGCTGTTATACAATAACCACAGCGAAGATGAGATACCGTTCCTTGGTATGTTGCGCTCGGTGGCAACACCTGAGAGAGAAAAATGTAAAGTGATTTTGGCTGCAATAAATGACGACCAGCTAGACGATGCAGTCAAAGCTATAGAAGATGTGGTCGGTGACTTGACCAAAGAAAATACAGGTGTAGTTTTCAGTTTGCCGCTCGACTTCACAAAAGGAATCTGCGCAATTGGAAAGTAATATAATCTTTGAAGTTGCGGTTATACTGTTTGCGGGAATAATATTTGGTCGTCTCTGTAAACTTATAAAACTGCCTAATGTAACAGGATATCTTATAGCAGGACTTCTTTTAGGACCCTCAGTGTTAAACATAATACCAATAAGTATGGTGCATGGATTTGCCGTCATTTCAGATATTGCCCTTAGTTTTATAGCATTCTCAATTGGAAGCGAATTCAGCTTAAAATATTTCAAAAAGGTAGGCGCAGCGCCCGTAATAATTGCAATAGCAGAATCTTTCGGCGCTATAATATTAGTGACAGGAGTGCTGATTATATTTGGGGTGGATATGAAGCTTGCTATAATGCTGGGGGCTATAGCGGCAGCGACTGCTCCGGCACAGACCATAATGGTAATAAACCAATACAAAGCAAGAGGCTCGCTCACATCAATGCTGCTAAGTGTAGCCGCAATAGACGATGCAGTAGCGCTGATTGGATTTGGACTTGCTACGACTGCTGTAAATATGATATCTGCAAGCGATACAGTCACACTGCTTTCAGTGCTCAAGCCTTTTTATGAAATTGCGATTTCGCTTGCACTGGGCGGCGGTGTGAGCTTTATAATGAAATTTCTGTTCCGCTGGTTCAAGAAAGCTTCGAACAGGATATGCATAATAACGGCAGGTATACTTTTAACATACTGGCTTTCAACGCTGGTAGGCGGCTCGCAGCTGCTTTCATGTATGGCTCTCGGTGGAGTACTTGTGAATATATTCGATGATATAGACAGTATTGACAAGATAAACGCAGCGTTTACACCTCCCATATTTATGATATTCTTTGTCATATCAGGCGCCGGATTTGATATTTCGGCACTTAGCGCAATTGGGCTTATAGGTGTTATATACGTTGTTGCCAGAGTTATTGGAAAAGTAACAGGAGCCTGGCTTGGAGGAACTATTACAAAGCAGGAAAAAAAGATACGCAGGTACCTCGGGCCGACTCTTATGCCTCAGGCCGGAGTTGCCCTTGGACTGATAGTCGTTGCAGGCAACGCAGTTCCGGAGTATGCTTCGCAGATTCGGACAGTTATACTTTGTTCAACATTTATATACTCCGTAATAGGGCCCATATCGGCTAAGTTCGCTCTTGAAAGAGCCGGTGAGATAATAATTGCGAAGAAAACAAAGCTTAAAAAAGCCTAGGGCAAATAATATGAACTGACCGCTTCCGGGCGGTCTTTTTTAACAATAGAAATCATAAAGTGATATAATAAAAAGGGATTTAAAACCGGCGATAATACTTTTATAAAATGTTGAAGTTATATTGATACTGGCTGAAAACTCGTATGAATCAATATTGCGTATACAGTACCGAATATTATATACTGTTATTACTGCAAATAAAATATATTTATAGTTAGAGCGGATAGTTATGATAATAGGTATACCTAAAGCATTTCTATATTTTAAATATGCAAACCTGTGGGGAAGCTTTTTTGGTTCCATAGGTGTGGAGTATATAGTCAGCCCGGATACAAACAAAGATATTGTGGCAGCGGGCTCTCACCTTGCGGTGGATGAATCATGCCTTTCTTCAAAGATATACCTTGGACACATCGACTGGCTGTATAAACGGTGTGATCGCATATTAGTACCGCGCATAGCAAGCTACGGCAAAGCTGGTACTGTCTGTACACGTTTTCAGGGTGTATATGATATGGTGAAAAACACATATCGGGACACTGGGATTGATCTTTTAAACTACAATATCGATCTTAAAAACATGGAGAACGAACCAATTGCGTTTGTTAAAATGGGCTATGAGCTGGGCAAAAAAAGACAGCGCAGCCTTTTTGCATACTGGAGCGCAAAACAGGCGGAAAAGGCAGGAGAGATGATAGCGGCCAAAGAGCAGGAAAAGCTTCTTGAGTCGGACAAAATAAAAATACTTATAATTGCTCATCCATACAACATATATGACAAATACGTGGGAGAGCCTGTTCTGAATATAATGAAGAGCATGGACGTAGTGCCGATACTCGGTTGTGAAGTGGATAAGAGAACGGCGCTTTCAAGCTCGCATGATCTAAGCGAGACGCTTCCGTGGATGTTCAGCAAAGAGCTGCTGGGCTCAATAGCGCTATACCGTGATCGTGTTGACGGTATAATTCTTATGAGCACGTTCCCCTGCGGACCGGATTCACTCGTCAATGAAATAGTGATAAGACGTATTAAAGGTAAGCCTATCCTAAATCTGTTGTTAGATGGACAGGAAGGAACGGCAGGGTTGGAGACGCGCTTGGAGAGCTTCATAGATATAATCAAGTTTAAGAGGGAGAAAGAATTTGAAAGAAATTAAAGTATCGTTCCCTCATCTTGGCAGCTATTGCGTGCCGCTTGAAGTGCTGTTTACAGGCGGTCTTGAAGTTCAGTACGTTGTGCCGCCCGCGATAACAAACCGTACGCTTATGCTGGGCAGCCGATACAGCCCGGATTTTGTGTGCTCACCTTTCAAATATAACCTAGGTAACTATATAGAGTCCATTGAAGCAGGGGCAAACACGCTTGTGCAGGTAGGCGGTGCATGCCGTCTCGACTATTACGGTGAGCTTCATGAGCAGATACTGAAGGACTTAGGCTACGATGTAACGTTTATAAACATGGCAGCTGCAAAGTTTACAAAACCGCTAACGTTCTACAGTCAGCTAAAATCTATAAACCCGGATATGTCGCTTGCCAAGATAGCGAAGGTACTGCCTACGGTGCTCAAGATGGTAGAATATATCGATGCTGCAGAGGATTACATACGCCGAAACGTAGGATTTGAGAAAACCCCCGGAGAATTTGAAAAAGCGCACAAAGATTTTTTGGAAGAACTGCGGCATGTAAAAACACACAAACAGCTTTATGATACAAACCAGAAATACCAGAAAAGATTTAAAGAGATAGAAACGGATAAGCCTGAAAATCCGCTGCAAGTCGGCATCATTGGCGAATATTATACTATAATGGTGCCTTTCAGCAACCACTATGTAGAAAAAGAACTTGCAAAAATGGGCATGGAAGTAGACAGGTGGATGAACGTTTCGAACTCTGTACTGCATAACCCTTCAGATAAAATAAAGCATAAGATAAAGGGTTATTGCGAATATAACATGGGCGCAACGTGCATGATGACTATAGAGCGTGCGCTGCATTTTGCGCAGAAGAAATATGACGGTATAATACACGTAAAGTCTTTCGGGTGTACTCCGGAGATAGACGTTATCCCTGTGCTTCAGAATATAAGCACCGACTATAAGATACCGATAATATATTTAAGCTACGATTCGCAGACAAGCGAGACGGGAATAAAAACACGTCTGGAGGCGTTCTATGATATGGTCATAATGAGAAAGGAAGCAAAATGAAAGCATACTTAGGGCTGGATATCGGTTCCATCTCAACAAAAGGAGTCGTGATAGACGACAACAATAACATATTGGCAAGCGAATATCTCTGGACTCAGGCAGACCCTATCGGCGCTGTGAAGAGGCTGCTTCCCTCTCTGGCAAGCCAGCTAAGCGACGAAGTAAGAGTAGCTGCGGTCGGTACGACGGGAAGCGCAAGAAAACTCATTGGCGCAATGACTGGCGCAGCAGTTGTAAAGAACGAGATAACAGCCCACGCGGTGGGTACAATGTCGCTTTATCCTGATGTACGTACCATATTCGAGATAGGCGGTCAGGATTCAAAGATTATACTGCTCGACAATGGTTTTGTGATAGACTATGCTATGAACACTCTTTGTGCTGCAGGCACGGGTGCGTTTCTTTCCAGCCAGGCGCAGAGGCTTGGCGTAAGCGTAGAAGATTTTGGGGAAATTGCTCTTAGGTCAAAGAAACCAACGTCAATTGCGGCAAGATGCACCGTCTTTGCAGAATCAGACCTTGTCCATAAAGCCCAGATGGGGCATAAGAAAGAAGATATAATAGCAGGTCTTTGCCATGCTGTGGTAGCAAACTATTTAAATAATATCGGTAAGGGCAAGAAGATAACAGCCCCTATAGTATTTCAGGGCGGTGTAAGCAAAAATGTTGGCGTTATAGAAGCGTTTGAACAAGCAACAGGATGCAAGATGATAGTCGACCCAAACAGTCATCTTATCGGTGCACTAGGTGTTGCTATATTAGCAAAAAAAACAGATGCGAACGGCGATTTTAAGTTCAGCATCGCAGATTTGCAATTTATAACAAAAGGCGTGGAATGCAGGCGGTGTCCCAACAACTGCGAGATAATCTGCATATACCGTGGAGATGAGCTGCTGGATTCATGGGGCAACAAGTGCGAAAAGGGCGCTATCCGACAAACCGCTATGATGTAAGAACAATAAAAAACTGTGTGGACACAGTGCTAAAAATTTACATAAAATCAAGGTGTTCAGTAAGCAGGCTGTACTTATACAGCAAAAGTTGCAAATCCGGCGCCAATGTGCTAAACTTACCGACATCAAAGATCAAGTTTTCCTTGTTTTCATAACAAGGGGTTAGGATATAAACATGAAAGAATTCGAAATCAAATTATCACTTAACGAAGATGTAAAAGAACTCGTTAAAATCACAAACAGGTATAGCTGCGACATTGACTTGCAGTCGGGAAGATACGTAATAGACGCAAAGTCGATATTGGGTATATTCTGTCTAGACCTTACAAAACCGGTCAGGGTATTGATACATAGCGATGAATGTGAAGATCTTATGAAAGATCTTGAACCATACAGAATAGATACAGGTAAATAGAAGCTTAGACTTTTATTATAAAGGTAAAAAAATGGAATTATATCATATCATCGTAGCAATCAGTATTTTTGTTGTTATCTATTCGTTTATCATATCAGAGAAAATAAACAGGACTACAATTGCGATTTTCGGAGCAGTCTTGCTTCTTCTGTTCAAGGTACTGCCGCAGGAGAAGGCTATCGAAACCATCGACTTTAACACCATTGGCCTTTTAATAGGTATGATGATACTCGTTAATATACTCCGCAGAACGGGAGCTTTCGAGTATGTAGCGATAAAAGCAGCTAAAGCGGTAAAGGGAGAACCGTGGAAGATACTTGTTGTGTTCTCTATACTGACGGCAGTGGCTTCTGCGCTTCTTGACAACGTTACCACAATACTGCTGATAGTGCCTGTAACGCTGGTTATAACCGAGACTTTAGAACTTAATCCCGTGCCGTTTGTACTGCCGCTTGTTCTTGCTTCCAACATTGGCGGAACTTCGACACTAATAGGCGATCCGCCGAACATAATGATAGGCAGTGCATCCGGCCTTGGTTTTATCGACTTCATTACAAACCTTGGGCCGATAATAGTTGTTGTAATGGTAGTAGTAATATTCATATTCAGGCTGATGTATAAGAAATCCCTGAGCATATCCGAAGAAAAGCGTAAAAAAATTATGCTCATGGATGAAAAGCTGGCTATAAAAGACAAAAAACTTCTTGTAAAAAGTACCATAGTTCTTGGTCTTACTATAGTCGGCTTTGTACTTCATCAATACTTTGAGTTCGAGTCTGCAACGATAGCGCTCAGCGGGGCGGCGCTGCTGCTGCTTATAAGCAGGGCAGATCCGGAAGAAATATTACTCGACGTGGAATGGCCGACTATATTTTTCTTTATTTCGCTGTTCATACTGGTAGGTGGACTTGAAGAAGTCGGAGTTATAGGCTTTCTTGCAGATGGTCTGCTTAATATGACGGGCGGGCACACGGTTTTAATGATGATACTGATACTTTGGGGTTCTGCGATATTGTCTTCATTCCTCGACAACATCCCGTTCGTGGCAACGATGATACCGATTATCAAACATCTGGGAGTTATTTCCGCAATACCGATAACTCCGCTGTGGTGGGCGCTTGCGCTTGGCGCATGCCTTGGAGGAAACGGCACACTGGTCGGCGCTTCTGCGAACGTTATTGCCAGCGGTATGCTCTCAAAGCATGGTGAGAAGGTAAGCTTCATGAAGTTTACTAAAGTAGGATTCCCGATAATGATAATGTCCGTTGCTTTGGCTACAGCATACTTGCTTATATTCTATGTATAAGATAGAGAGGTTTTGAGAAATGATGAGAAAAATTATTGATACGGCAGAAGTATCTGAACTGACGATAAAGCTACAGCAGCTTGGCGCAAAGGTGAACGTGATAAACTCGACTCTTTGCTATGTAGATTTTAGCCTTGGTGACCTGGAGCTGCAATACGCTTATAATGTAAACTACAAAGGCAACTATTTTCTTGAGCGCATCAAGCCTTACCCGCTTGCCATAGAAGAGCTGGGAACTGAAAAAGACGTAATAAAACTTATTTCTAAAGATATGGAAAAGTTTAAAAATGTGCTCCGCTCTTCGCACAGTCAGGAATATATTGCGATGGCAAAGCAGATAAGCAAAGCGTTTACTTCTTTTGAAGACACGTTCCTGAACTACAACATTCCGGAAGAAAAAATACAAAAGATATATAAAAAAATTCTTGCACTTGAGTTCGAGATAGACGTTATCCGTGACATCTCAAAACAGATATTCGACGAATAAAGGCCTTTGCAGGGCCTTTTTTATTGATGGCATATTAAATAATACTAGGTTTTTTTGCACGCCTTTTTAATAATACTCAGAGATGATATAATTTTAGTATCAAACTGCGAGGTGTATATTATGAGTAGCTATATGCTTTTAAACCCTGTAAAAGTTGGGTGCAGGACACTGAAGAACAGAATGGTCATGTCTCCGATGGAAGCGAGGCTGAACACTCCGGCAGGCGACGTTACGCAGGATATGATAGACTACTACGCCGAGCGGGCAAAAGGCGGAGCATCGGCACTTATTGTGGAAAATACATTTATTGATGACAAGGAGAGCCGGTCTTCTCTGATATCCTCAGGACTTTACAGCGACCATTTGATAAAGGGCAAGAACCTGCTGGCTGAAGCGATACAGGACAACGGCGCTCTTGCTATACTTCAGCTTAGTCACGGCGGCAGACAGGCGAATGCGGCGGCAACAGGTCTTGTGCCGGTAGCGCCTTCAGCGCTGGAGTGCAAAGTGACACAAAGGATGCCCCGTGCGCTTCAAATAAGCGAGATAGAGCAGATTGAAGACAGCTTTGCTGCTGCAGCGGTAAGGGCAAAGATGGCGGGCTTCGACGGAGTAGAGATCCACGGAGCACACGGATACCTTGTATTTTCTTTCTTTTCACCATACAGCAACATAAGGCAGGATATTTACGGCGGCAGCATAGAGAACCGTGCAAGGTTTGCCCTTAACATTGCAAGAAAGATAAGACAAAGAGTCGGCATCGATATGATAGTCGGTATGCGGATAAGCGGTTCGGACTTCATAGAAAACGGATTCACGATAGATATGGCATGCCAGAGCGTCAAGCTTCTGGAGGAATACATAGACTACGTACATGTTTCCGGAGGAGTATATGAAACATCGAACTTCAGCACGATAGTCCCGCTCTACGGACCGCATGCAAATCTCGTTCCACTGGCTGCGCAGATGAAGAAACAAGTAAGCGTTCCAGTAATAACGGTGGGCTCTCTTGATGTTCAGCTGGGCGAAAAGGCGCTTAAAGAAGGCAAGGCGGACATAGTTGCTTTCGGGAGGCCGCTGATAGCAGATCCGTATCTTCCGCAAAAGGTTGCAGAAGGCAGGATTGAAGACATCCGCCCGTGTATCAGAGGAAACGAAGGCTGTATATCACGCTTCTATACAGGCTGTGCAATGCGATGCGAAGTAAACCCTGAGTGCGGAAGAGAGCGTGAGTTCGAAATAAAGAAAGCAGACGATCCAAAGAACGTGCTGGTTGCAGGCGGTGGGATTGCAGGCATGGAGGCGGCAAGACTTGCTGACCTTATGGGGCATAAAGTGACGCTGCTGGAGAAAAGCGATACTTTGGGAGGACACCTTATCGAAGGCAGCGTGCCGGAGTTCAAGGATAAGGTGCAGGAACTTTTAGAGTGGCAGAAACGCCAGCTCCAAAAGAGCGGAGTAGATATAAGGATGAAAACTGTGGTGGAAAAAGAAACCGTAGAAAGTATAAAGCCGGATGTACTGGTAATTGCGATAGGCTCAGATTATATTGAGCACGATATCGAAGGTTCACAGTATGCTGTATTTGCAGATAAGGCACTGCTCGAGCCGGATTCTTTGGGTGAATATGTTGTAGTCGTGGGCGGAGGGCTGATCGGAACAGAAACAGCTCTTATGCTGGCGCAGCAGCATGGTAAAAAGGTTGTCATACTCGAAATGCTTGATGAAATCGCAAGAGATCATGAACCGGGCTCAAAGGAATCGCTGCTCTACTATCTTGAAGAAGCGGGCGTAGAGATACTCTGCGGATATAAGGTGGACAGAATAGAGAAAGACCAGGTCGCTTGCAGCAGCGATGATGACGCTCGATGCATCAAGGCGGACAGTGTAGTTATCGCAACCGGACTCTGCGCAAGAAACAAGGCTGTAAGCGAACTGAAAGGCATAGCCGACAAAACTTTTATGATAGGAGACTGCAAGAGTGCAAGGCGGATATACGACGCTTTCCACGATGCATGGAAGGCAGTAATGCGGATATAACAGCCGGTATATACCAGTATTACGGTTGATTGAAAGAAAAACAGATTACATGTATAATCAAAAAAAGGATCATTCCTGCTTGGCAGGAAACATAATAGGGGGAAAAATGAAAGCATGTGTGCTGCACGCCGTAGGAGATCTGCGGTATGAGGATGTAGAGACTCCGAAAGCTAAAAAGGGTGAAGTGCTGCTTAAAGTTCGTGCTTCCGGCATATGCGGAAGCGACATAGGCAGAGTGTTCAAGAAAGGTACATACCACTTTCCGACTATACCCGGACACGAATTCTCGGGAGAGATAGTCGAGACAGGCGAAGGTGCGGACAAAGCGCTGCTCGGCAAAAAAGCGGCAGTCTTTCCGCTGCTTCCGTGCAGGAAGTGCGATATGTGCGAGATAGGCCAATACGCATCGTGCAGAGACTACGATTACTTTGGTTCGAGGAGCGACGGCGGTTTCGCGGAATACATCTCTGTGCCTGTGTGGAATCTTGTAATGGTTCCTGATTCGCTCTCATACGAGCAGGCAGCAATGGCGGAACCGGCTGCGGTGTCGCTGCATGCGCTGGGGACAGCAGGTGTTGAACTTGGTGATACTGTAGCAGTTTTTGGAGCTGGGCCCATTGGCCTAATGCTGGCGGCGTTTGCCGGAGCGCAGGGCGCAAGCAAAATAATACTTCTGGACATAGACGAAACCAAGATAAACTTTGCTAAGAAGATCGGATACGAATATGTTCTAAACAGCAGAGATGACAAATATTTAGACGAGATAATGGATATATCAGGCGGTAGGGGGGCTGACCTTTGTGTAGAAGGCTCGGGCGCTGCGTCGGCGCTTGAGGGCTGCCTTAAGTCTGCAAAGCCGCTCGGCAAAGTCGTGCTGATGGGCAACCCGATAGGTGACATGCCGGTTGGCCAAAAGGACTACTGGGAGATTCTTCGAAAACAGCTCATTCTCTTCGGTACGTGGAACTCTAGCTATAACAGACAGAAAAACGACTGGCAGATTGCGATAGATTCTATGGCGCAGGGCAAGCTCGATGTCTCGCAGTTTATAACACACAGACTGCCTTTTTCTAAGTGCAATGAAGCGTTCGAGATGATAAGAGACAGAAAAGAGTTTTTCAACAAGGTAATGTTTATAAACGAATAAAGTTTAAAATTTATAACGGAGGTAATGTTTAATGAAAGCGGCTGTGGTAACAGGACTTAACGAAATGTCGGTTCAGAATGTGCAAGACCCGAAGATAGATGAAAACGGAGTGATGCTCAAGGTAAAAGCTTGTGCTGTGTGCGGATCGGATATCCGTATATTCCATTCGGGCAACAACAGGGTGAAGTATCCGGCAATAATCGGGCACGAGATTTCGGGAGAAGTGGTCGAAGTCGGTAAAAATGTGACAAAATTTGCGGTGGGCGACAGAGTAGCCGTAGGTGCGGATGTGCCGTGCGGAGAGTGCGCTTTCTGCGAAGCGGGCATAGGCAACAACTGCCAGATAAACTATGCTATGGGATACCAGTTTCAGGGCGGTTTTGCGGAATACATTCCGCTCAACAGCATCGTTGTCAACTATGGACCGGTCCACAAGATCCCGGACAACATGAGCTGGGAGGAAGCCGCTCTTGCCGAACCGCTGGGGTGCACGCTCAATGCACTGGAACTTACCCCGGTCAAGCTGGGTGACGTATGCGTAGTTTTAGGAGCAGGGCCGATAGGCTGTATGCTAATTGAAGTCATGAAAAAGATGGGAGCAAGCAAGACCATACTTGTTCAGAGAAGCAGGCCCAGGCTGGAACTCGCAATGAAAACAGTCAATGCAGATGTGTTCATATGCTCCAGCGAAGAGAATGCAATAGATCGTATACTCGAAGAGACGGATGGACTTGGTGCAGATGTTATTTTCACAGCCAATCCTAACCCTGCGGCACAGCAGGAAGCGATTCTCATGGCTAAGAACCGTGCAAAGATAAACTTCTTCGGCGGTTTGCCAAAAGACAAATCCAAGGTAGAGATAGACACAAATGTGATACATTATAAAGAACTTATGATAACAGGCGCACACGGAGCTATGCCTATACATCATCTGCAGGCTATAGACCTGATATCATCTGGCACTATAAATGTGAAGCCGTTCATAAGCGAGATATTCACGCTTGATGATGTTAAAGAAGCTTTCGCCGCTGCAGAAGCGCATCGAGGAATGCGTATGATAGTTAAGCCTTAAAGGAGGATACATGAAAAGCAGGATGAGCGCATCGCTGATGTGCGTAGACTTTTTGAATGCCGGCAGGGACTTAAGGCAGATGGAAGAAGCGGGAATAGATCTTCTTCACTTCGACATAATGGATGGCAGCTTCGTTCCGAACTATACTCTTGGGTCGTGCTTCGTAGACGGTCTGCGGGGCAGGACGAGCATTGAATTTGATATTCATTTAATGGTTGAAAAACCGGAGGATAAGATAGGCTTTTTCAATATATGCGAAGGTGACTGGGTGTCGGTTCATGCGGAAGCTACAGTCCATCTGCAGAGGCTGCTTGCACGCCTGCGCGGGCTTGGCGCAAAAGCAGGAGTTGCCATTAATCCCGCAACACCTGTATGTGTATTGGAGAACGTTCTTGATGACCTGGACTTCGTGCTTATAATGACCGTAAACCCGGGCTACGCTGGGCAGAAACTTATTCCGCATACATTAAAGAAGATAACACAGGTAAGAAAGATGCTGGACGATGCTGGAATGCAGGATAAATCAGTGCAGGTAGATGGCAACGTAAGCTTCGAAAATGCGATCAAGATGAAGCAAGCAGGTGCAGACAACTATGTTCTTGGTTCTTCCGGGCTGTTCCTTAAAGATATGAGCATTGCGCAGGCAGCCGCAAAAATGCGTCAGTGCATAGAATAATAACTAACAATGCGGCGGCAGGATTGACCAGTCAGGCGTTCGTGTATCAGAGCAAACTTAAAGCTGACCCTAAGCGAAGAATGGACAAAGCTTTGAAAGCTATATAATAAAAACAGAAAGGCAGGAGAGCAGTTAAGCTTTCCTGCCTTTTATAATTATGGCTTTAGCCAGTTGAGCACGCAAAGCGTGCGAAATATAAACCACCCGCTATGCGGGTGAGCGATAAAAGTTATACAAAAAGTCACCAAACCAGTAGTATAGGGATGTTCAAGTCTCTATAACAAGAAAGGAAAGGTGACTTAATGGCAAACAAAACACATAGTTTAGCACATACAAAATGGATGTGTAAATATCACATAGTATTTACACCTAAGTATAGGCGCAAAGCAATATATAATCAATATAAAAGCAGTATGCGAGAGATATTGAGGCAACTATGCAGATACAAAGGTGTAGAGATATTGGAAGGACATCTAATGCTGGATCATATACATATGCTGGTGAGTATTCCGCCCAAAATAAGCGTATCAAGTTTTATGGGATATCTGAAGGGAAAGAGTGCACTGATGATGTTTGATAAGCATGCAAACTTAAAGTATAAATTTGGCAACAGGCATTTTTGGGCAGAAGGATATTATGTTAGTACAGTAGGGTTAAATGAAGCAACAATAACAAAATATATCCAAGAGCAGGAGAAACACGACATAGCTTTAGATAAGCTGAGTGTAAAAGAGTATGAGAACCCTTTTAAGGGGTAGCTGGTAGTACAAATACTCCTTTAGGAGTGGCAAAAGAGGCAACGGCAGTGGAGGCTTGAACAAAGTGAAAGCCAGCGTCTTTAGGCGCTGGCCGGTAACATGCCCTTATAGGGCTTGTGCATACCACCCGTTTTACGGGTGGTCATGACTTATAATAATCAGGTTTCCGGATTGTTTTTGGTAAGTGTCGCTTTTGCACTATGAATAAATAATAGCATTTGTTTGACAACGTATGCCAAGATGATATAATTGTTTTGGGTCAATGACTTTTTACTGCTAAACTTCAATCCGAAAAGCTTAATTATTCAGGCATAAAAACAGTTATGAATCAGAATTATCAATCTATTTATTTGCGCCTTGATCGAACAATTATATTTGTATAGTACACAGATTGAAAGGGGTATAACTATGTCCTATTGCAAGAATTGCGGCCAAAAACTGCTGGAAGGCGAAGCATTTTGCCCAAGCTGCGGAACGCCTGTGTCGAGTGAGCAGCCAAAGGAAGAAATTATAAAAAAGCGAATAAAGAAAAAGCCCGTAAAAAAACCAAAAAAGAAAATGAAAAAAGGTGTTTTGATAGGTATACTTTCAGGGTGTGCTTTGCTGCTGGCGGCTGCAGCTGTAATAACATTTTTAGTAATCATTCCGAGTGTACAGTATGACAAGGCTTTGGAGCTTGGCAGGCAGCATGAATATAAGCAGGCAGCAGACATATTCGAGAAGCTAGGTGACTATAAGGATTCCCCAAAATACATGCAGAAATATACAAACGAATACAATTACGAACAGGCGTCAAAACTCTTTGACGAAGGAGATTTTGCATCAGCGTCGGTTATGTTTACCGCGCTTGGTTCTTTCAAAGATTCGGATAAGCTTCTTGTTGAGTGTGAAAAGCATTTGAAGTATAACGAAGCCAGCTTGCTGATGGAACAGGAGAATTATGCAGAGGCTCTGTTGCTTTTCTATGAGCTTGACGATTTTCTCGAAAGCAAAGATAATCTTAAAACATGTCAGCTGGGTGTAGAATATCAGAATGCTTCTGCAGCTTTCGGTATGCAGAACTATAACCTGGCGCAAAGCATGTTTTCGCAGCTTGGTTCTTTTAAAGACAGTGCGCAAAAAGCTGATATGCTTTTGCCGCTGCTGGACTTTCATGAAACAGCTCAAGGAATTGCGGACGGTATTTCAAGCACAAGTTCTATCACGCTTTCGGATTTAAAAGTGCTTTCTGAAAATGAACAGACGAAAAGCATAGCAGAGCCTTTATACTGCAAAGGTCTATATCTGGCTGCATTTGAATACCTAAAAGACGGCAGTGTTTCTTTTGCGGCAGGAACCCTTGCGCTGCTGCCTGAAGGTTACGAACAGGCCGGGGAGCTGCTTGCTATCTGCAACGCATATTTAAACGAAGATTTTGATGAGCTTGTCAGACTGACGGAAAACTACTCGCATCAGGAGACTCAAGATCTTACTACATATTATATCTGTGAGCTCGCCATGGATAATAAAAAGGCAACAGATAAAGCTTCGCTTAGCAGTTTCCTGAATGCATATAGTGCTTCAAGACAGCTCAGAAATATAGGAGGGATGGGATTCCGGTCATGTGAACATATTCCTTCGTATCTGTTTGAAGATGGTATATCGTTCTCCGGTAAACTCGATGAACTGATAGAAATGTGCGGAAATAATGCAGATGGGAAAGTGCTGTTTGCCTATCAGGGAGAAGGGGACAGCTATAATATATGCACAAGACTAATGGACTGGCTGCCGCAGGAGCTAGTGCCGCAAAACGTAGACGAAGTCGAATACATAGTAGTGGCAGAGTTCTGGGACAGCATTACAGGCTTTTATGACAGCGGCACTGTAGGTATTCAAGAGAAAGCAAGCGTTAAGATAAAAAAATGCCCGTCAGGTAAAACGGTGAAAACGATCGGCACAGTAAAGGGCGGCAAACCACCAAGCAGTTTTACGTATTCAGGAACTGCGCCGTTTGAGAAGCGGGGCAGCGCGCTGGACGAGGACAAAGTGCGAGAGTTGATGGTCGATGCTGCTGCCAGATATGTAGACGAAAAAACCAGCGGTGATTATGACTATGTAGTTGATAACGGTGAAGTCGCAATCGTAAAATATAATGGCAGCTCCAAAACGCCGGCAGTCCCCGGAGAAATAGACGGCATGCCGGTGAGAGCTATAAAAAGCATTGCTTTCAAAGACAATAAAGACATAACAGGAATTTCGCTGCCTGACAGTTTAACGGGACTCCCGTCCTCAATGTTTAGCGGATTTGAAAAACTCGAATCTATAAAATTGCCGAACGACACTGTACGTATCGGCGCCTATGCATTTGAAGGCTGCACTTCTCTTAAAACAGTTATACTAAATGATGGATTAAGATCGATTGAAGCTTATGCATTTAAAGACTGCATAGCTCTTTCAAATATAAATATTCCTGACAGCGTTATACATTTGGGAAGAGCTTCATTTATTGGCTGCACCAGCCTTTGCGAAGTTCGGTTATCTGAAAATATTCAGCTTATATACAGTGACACGTTTAACGGCTGCATCGGGCTTAAGAATATAAACCTGCCAGGGAAAATAAGAGCAATCAGGAGCAGCGCTTTCAATGGCTCGGGGCTTGAGTCAATAACGCTGCCGGACTCAGTTGAATATATCGGCGAAGAGTCGTTTTCCAACACAAAAATAAGTGAATTTGTCTTTTCGCCTAACTTAAAATATATAGACGAAAATGCGTTCAGCGGCTGCGTGAACTTAAAAGAGCTTCATTTGCCAAAGACTGTTCTCTGGATAAATCCGGATACAGTATTCGATGATTGGATGATGCTGTATGTTAAACAATACTCCTGTGCATATTCTATTTTGACAGGTGCAGAATATGACTACTTTACTGACAATGTTATCGTTGTTGAAAATTAGTAGAGCATTATAATTTTCCTCGAAAAGAAGAGCGTTGAATGCTCTTCTTTTTTATATTTGTGAGAGCACACAAGACTAATACCTGCATCAGAGATACAAAGTGTGTACTGACCTTTGACAAGTGACGGTCAAGATACTATAATTATTAAGAATGTATTACGAAAAAGAGGCGACAGAACTTAAGCAGCTTTAAAAAACCTGAAGCAGCCAGCAGCCGAGAGGCAGAGACGGAAGGCATTGATATTATGTTTAAAAGAACGAATAGATTTATATATTTACTGTTGACCATTGCACTTATATTGTCGGTGTTTGCATTTGATATTCCGGAAGCAAGTGCAGGTGTAGCGAAAACAGGCATTGTTAACGCGCAGGACACTAATTTAAGAGAGCAGCCGTCGACGGCTTCCGGGGTGATCGGGACAATGAACCTCGGGGAAGAAGTAAGTGTGCTCGGAACAGAAGCCCTTGGCTGGTATAAGATAAAATATCAGGACAGCATAGGCTATACAAGAGCAGATTTCATAGACGTAATGATAACTGGCATTAATTGTTCGGCTGTGATCATTGAAGACGTTGATATGAGAAAAGACACTGACGCTTCGAGTGAAGTGATCTTGAACCTGGCGGCAGAGACACAGGTATCGATAATCGGCGCATACGGAGATCTATATAAGATCAGAATAGACTCGAACAACGGTTATGTTCCAAAAAACTGCGTCCATAAACATAGGATAGTAACGATAAACCTAAAGGCTGAACTTAATTCTTCGGGAGTTAATTTCAGAAGCGAACCGAGCACTTCAGGAGAGATCATTTCAGTATTAAGCAAGGGGACGCAGGTAACTGCAAAAAGCATCCAGGACAAATGGATAAAGGTAAGCTGTTCGGGTAAGGAAGGCTTTATAAGTGCAGAGTTTATTACATACACACTGTCTACAAACTCACACTTGACTACGATGTCATACGGCATGCAGGCGCAGGCAGTAAAGATAGTGCAGATGGCCCTGAAGCGAAAAGGGTTCTACTTCAAAGCCGCAGACGGAGTTTATGGAAGCGGTACAAAACAGGCTGTAGCAAAGTTTCAGGCTTCTGTGAACCTTGCGGCGGATGGAATAGCGGGACCGCAGACACTTCTCGTGCTGCTGGGTACGGATGCTGCGGTCGAGCTGTGGAACAACTTCAGGACAGATATGGAACCGATAAAACCGCAGAAGAGCGGCAGGGTGTGGCTCTGTGACTGGTTTGGTAAAATGGAGGATACAGTCGTCAGATACACAGCTTTTGAAGTAATAGATGTAAGGACAGGCATCCATTGGAAGATGCAGCGTTTTGGCGGAGTGACTGCGCTTTGGCACGCAGATGTTGAACCTATGACAGAAGCTGATACAGCTGCAATGACAAAGGCCTGGGGCGGAGAGCTGACCCCGGTAAGAAGGCCGGTATGGATCAAGATTGACGGAGAATATTATGCTGCGGGGCTTATGGGATATGTGCATGGTTCCGGAACGATTAATAATAACGGGATGGACGGACAGGTCTGTATGCATTTCAGAGGCAGCAAGATCCACTCTTCCGGCCGTGTAGACGAAGCTCAGCAGGCATGTATAGCTGAAGCTTTTGCCAGAGCAGACAAACTTGAGGCATATATTGGAGCAGGCAAAGTATGATTAAAAAATATAGCAAGAATGATAAGACTGAAAAAAGTATTTCTATAAAAAAGAGCATAGTGATTGTTTTCATGGTAATCGTAGCTGTTGCCGTGTTTGCTGCGGGCTGTTCAAAAGACGAAAGCTCTTCTGATGGGCCCGGAACATCGCCAGGTGCTTCAGTTTTGCCTTCGCGGACGCCTGTAGCTACGACAGAGCTTATTGAAACTGATGAGCCAGATCCGGTTGAGGAGGAAGAAGATTATATGTCCGTTACGTTTGACGGATGGATATATTATCTTGACGTTAACGATCCGGTCGTTGTTGAATATAGCGAAGACCCGCCGCTGCATAGAAAAATGGAGGACGAGAGCTCAGACATCAGCCTTGATATACGTGGGTTTAATTATGATATCATAGGAGATTATATATACATTGACTCCAATGACGTAGATCTGGAAGAAACGGGTATACAGACCTGGAGCACCACCAGGATGAACCTTGACGGCACGAATAAAGCAAGGCTGGAATATGGAAACATGTCTGCCCGGTTGGTGCAGGAAAAAGAGCAGAAATTCTATTTCACGACTATGGGTGACCTGGCTATTTATGTTTCGGATTACTCGTGTAAGAACGTCGTTACACTGAACATAAACCTTCCGGATAAAAGCGAACTTGATGAAAAGCTGGGCACAGGTAACGTTCTTCAGCTGACCATCGGCAGTATAGCGAATAATCTTATAGAATTTGATGTTGCGATTTCTGCCGAGAACGGAACTATTCTATACAGCGGCTCCTATAAAACTTCGACTGCCGGGACATCGACAGAGAAAATAAGCGGGACTTATTATGAGTATGGCTCGCAGGAGAACGAATAGCAGATTGCTGAAATAATGCTTATTCGCTATCTTCATAATTGTGCAGTGTTGTTTTTACTGATCAGCTGGGTATGATATCGTTTTCAAATCGAATATGTTAATACTTTAAAAGCAATATTTTATATTGCTTTTTCAATATTATGCTGAAAAGAATACGTTAAACAGTATATAGAAAGTTCTTATTGTTAGATATTTTAAAGTTTAAGATGGATATATTATTCGGAAATGCTGATCGCTTGACTGGCTGATACATCTTGTATTATACTTGTAATGACAAGTTGCTTTCCAAAGGATAATAAATATGGACATACCGAAATATGAGCTTGTAAAAAACTATATAAAGAATTTACTGATCGAAGATATTGTTTCTTATGGAGCAAAACTACCGTCGGAACATTCCCTGATGGAAAAGTTCAAAGTCAGCAGGCAGACCGTCCGTCAGGCATTCGGCGAGCTTAGCGGTGAAGGTTACATATATAAAGAGCAGGGCAAGGGAACTTTCAGCAATTACAGAATCGATTCAAAACACAAACAAATAGTAGCGGTGCTAACGACTTACATATCGAGCTATGTCTTTCCGGGTATAATTTCAGGTGTTGAGCAGGTTCTCTCGGACGAAGGTTATATGATGCTTCTGTCTAACACCAACAACCTAAAGGAGAGAGAAGCCCAATATCTTAAAAGCATATTGGAACACAATGTTGTCGGGATAATAATCGAGCCGACGAAAAGCGCACGCCAAAACGAAAACATCAAGCTTCTGGAGGATATCAAAAGCAGGGGAATCAAAACTGTGTTCATAAATGCCGTTTATGACGATTTTGACAGCTCCTACGTGCTTTTAGACGATTTAAAGGGCGGAACGATAGCGACTGAGTATTTGATACAGCTGGGACATAAAAGAATAGCTGGTATATTCAAGACCGATGATAAACAAGGAGTGGACCGAAAAAAAGGATATATAGCATCAATGAAAAAGTACGGAATATCTGTTGATGATCTATATATAGGTGAATATGAGACAGAGAATATGTACGACTACCCCTATATGTTTGCACAGGCGCTGATAAGGGAAAAGGACTATCCCACAGCGTTTTTCTGCTATAACGACCAGTGTGCACAAATGGCAGGTCAGGCTATAAAAGATGCAGGACTGAAAATCCCTGATGACATCTCTATAGTGGGCTATGACGACTGTATAACAGCGCTGGATTCTAATATTGATTTGACTACGATACGACATCCTAAAAAAGACATGGGAAGGCAGGCTGCCAAATATATAATCGATATGCTCGACGGACGGCTGGAAAAGCCTCAGATGATGTACCGTCCGGAGCTGATTGTCAGGAATTCGTGTAAAAACCTGTAGTGAGTTTTTGTACTGCAACACATAAAGAACTACTAACTAAGATAAATAAACGTTTAGTGAAAATTATAAAATAACATATCGGAGGATTTGGGTTATGCAAAATGGCAGGAAAGAAATAGATAGTGCAAATACGTATCTTGGACTGGAGCTTGGCTCGACCAGGATAAAAGCCGTGCTTATTGACAAAGACTATAATCAGCTTGCGTCCGGCAGCCATACGTGGGAGAACAAGCTTGTGGATAGCTTATGGACATATTCACAGGATGATATATGGAACGGTATTCTTGACTGCTATAAGCACTTGGCTGAGGATGTGCTTGAAAAGTATGGCATAAAGCTTGAGAGCATTGGAGCCATCGGTATATCTGCGATGATGCACGGTTATATGGCTTTTGACAGCGATGGCAAGCTGCTTGTGCCTTTCAGAACATGGCGCAATACCAACACCGAAGAAGCGGCAAAGCAGCTGACAAAACTACTTGGGTTCAACATACCGCAAAGATGGAGCATTGCTCATCTTTATCAGGTGATACTAGAAAAAGATGGACACGTGCCGCGAATAGACTATCTGACGACACTTGCCGGTTACATACACTGGAAGCTGACAGGGCAGAAGGTGCTGGGAATAGGCGATGCTTCCGGAATGTTCCCTATAAACGATAAAACGCAGAGCTACGACAGCGCTATGATGAAACAGTTTGACGAGCTTACGCAGGACAGAGGTTATCCGTGGAAGCTTTCGGGCATTTTGCCTAAGATATTGCCAGCGGGAGAAAATGCAGGTACTCTGACGCAGGAAGGCGCGAAGCTGCTTGACCCGTCGGGAACTCTTAATGCCGGAATACCTATGTGCCCGCCGGAAGGTGACGCCGGGACGGGAATGGTAGCGACGAACAGTGTGCGAAAACGCAGTGGCAACATAAGCGCTGGCACGAGCGTATTTGCGATGGCTGTGCTGGAAGGGCCTCTGTCTAATGTTTATGAAGAGATAGACATGGTGACAACACCATCCGGAGCACCTGTAGCGATGGTTCACTGCAACAACTTCACGGGCGACGTTGATGCATGGGTGAAGCTGCTTGGGGATGCGGCAAAAGTGCTGGGCGCACAGTTTGACATGGACAAGCTGTATATTACACTGTATAACAAGGCTTTGGAAGGCGATGCAAACTGCGGAGGTCTTTTGTCGTATAACTATATTTCGGGAGAACAGATCACAGGCTTTGCAGAAGGACGGCCGCTATTCATGCGCACACCCGATGCAAACTTCAGTCTTGAAAACTTCATGAGGACACACCTTTGCTCTGCATGCGCTTCGCTCAAGATAGGCATGAAGATATTAGACGAAGAAAAGGTGGAGCTCGACTCTATGACAGGACACGGAGGCTTCTTCAAGGTACCGGGAGTAGGGCAAAGGATAATGGCAGCAGCTATTAAAACTCCGGTCAACGTAATGTCTACGGCGGCGGAAGGCGGGCCGTGGGGAATGGCTGTGCTTGCGGCATACATGAACAATAAGGAAGCTCAGCAACTCGCGGACTACCTTTCTGAGAGGGTGTTTGCAGATGCGGAATATATTTCAGTACAGCCGGACGCTGCGGACGAAGCGGGGTTTGAGGAGTTTCTGAAGAGCTATGAAGCGGGTCTTATCGTAGAGCGTGCAGCGGTAGATTCTATAAAGTAAAAACAGCTAAAAAGCAAGGAGGAAAACTCATGGAAAATAAATTTTGGTTTATAGTAGGCAGTCAGCATCTTTATGGTCCGCAGGTTCTAAAAGAAGTTGCTGAGCACGCGCAGATAATGACAGAAGGGTTCAACGAAGATAAAGCTATACCATTCGAAGTTGTCTGCAAAGGCGTCGGCACCACTCCCGAAGAGATAAGGGACGTGTGCATTGCAGCGAACAGTGACGAAGAATGTTCCGGAGTCATAACGTGGATGCATACTTTTTCACCCAGCAAGATGTGGATAGGCGGGCTTAGTATTCTGAATAAGCCGTATCTGCATATAAACACACAGTTCAACGCAGCACTGCCTTTTGATAAGATAGATATGAACTTTATGAATACGAATCAGTCTGCGCATGGTGATAGGGAGCACGGATTTATCACTGCAAGGCTGAGGTTGAAGCGCAAGGTTATTTGCGGATACTGGGAAGATGACTTGTTCAGAAAGCGGGTGGGCGGCTGGATGCGAAGCGCAGCGGGGGCAATGGCAAGCCGCAGGCTTAAGGTTATGCGCCTTGGCGACAACATGAGGTATGTTGCCGTCACAGAGGGCGACAAAGTGCAGGCGGAGAAAGACCTTGGATGGAGCGTCAATACGTATGCTACCGGCGGTTTTGCACAGCGTGTAGCCGCTGTGACTGAAAAAGAAACTCACAGCAAGATAGAAGAATACAGCAGTAAATATGAAATAAGCACAGATAATGTGGCGGCGGTGAGATATCAGGCAAAGCTGGAAATAGCTCTGGAGCAGATGCTAAAAGAGGGCGGCTTTGGTGCATATACAGACACATTTGAAGACCTCTACGGGCTTGAGCAGCTTCCCGGGCTTGCTTCTCAGAACCTTATGGCAAAGGGCTATGGGTTTGGTGCAGAGGGAGACTGGAAAACAGCTGCGCTGGGCGCTGTAGTCGGGGCGATGTCTGAGGGGCTTAGCAAAAGCTACTCGTTCATAGAGGATTATACGTATCATTTTGAACCGGGCAGTGAAGCAGTTCTTGGAGCGCATATGCTGGAGATATCGCCGGCAATCGCTTCCGGCAAGCCTAAGATAGAGGCTTATCCACTTGGAATAGGCGGGAAGGACGATCCGGCAAGACTGGTTTTCGAAGGCAAGCAGGGCAGCGCTATACTTATTACACTAGTGGATATGGGAGCAAGATTCAGGATGATAGTGCATGATATTTATGCAATTGCGCCTATGAAGAAGATGCCAAACCTGCCGGTAGCCAGCGTGATGTGGAAACCACAGCCGGATATGATAACGGGTAACGAAGCATGGATACTCTGCGGAGGAACGCACCACAGCGTGATATCATATGACCTCAGTGCAGAGCACATGAGAGATTTTGCGGAAATCATGGGAATCGAATTCATACACATAAACAAAAACACGTCAATACCGGAGCTTAGAAACATGCTCGCACTCGGTGACGTTGTCTGGAGGTAGGTGAAAATGCTGGAAGATTTAAAAAAGGAAACCCTGAAGGCGAATCTTGAGCTTGTTAAGCTCGGACTTGTACTGTTTACATGGGGAAACGTAAGTGTGCTGGATGAAAAGACGGGCCTGATAGCAATTAAGCCGAGCGGAGTTTCATATGAATCTATGTGTGCAGACGATATAGTTATAGTCGATATCGAAGGAAATACAGTTGAAGGCAGCAGAAATCCGTCTTCAGATACTGCTACTCACATTGAGCTCTATAAAGCGTTTAAAGGAGTAAGATCAATAGTGCATACGCATTCAAAATGGGCGACATCGTGGGCACAGGCATGTAAGAGCATTCCTTCACTGGGGACTACGCACGCTGATAATTTTTATGGCGATATCCCCTGCACCAGAAACATGACTGCCGAGGAAACAGAACAAAACTACGAAAAGAATACGGGAAAAGTCATAGTTGAAACATTTATCAAAAACCAGATAGACCCGCTGAGCATAGGCGCAGTTATAGTTGCGAACCACGGTCCGTTTAGCTGGGGCAGCACTTCCGAAAAAGCGGTAGAGAACGCTGCAGTAATGGAGTATACAGCAGAAATGGCATATATATCATTATCGCTCAATCCGGATGCAAATATGCCGGAGGTACTGCTTGAAAAACATTTTAAAAGAAAGCACGGTAAAAATGCCTACTACGGGCAGGAGTAATATTATCATCGCCTTTCACTTGGACTTCCCTTTAAAAGCTGATACTGAAGAGAAGATAAGAATACAATCAAATAGGAGATAGAAACTATACCTTCGCTACGCTGGGGCAGGCCCTGGTGAAGAAGCATTCAAAGGTTCAGGTAATCCAAGAGTTGATATCGAATACAAGATCGGGCTATTGGAAAAGAAGAATAACCACCTAGATCATGAGTTCGATGTAAGCGAAAGGAACAAGATTTGGGCAGTAGATATAACGTATATACCTGCAAAAGAAGGGGATAAATCGCCGATAGAGTTCGAAAAACTACTCTTTAACTTATGAATCTTCTCTAAGTGCTAAAAAATCGGGGATAGTCCGAACAGTAGAACTTTTTTTGTATGTAACATCTTTATTAATAGCAAATTAAGATATGTATTCACCAGCGAAAAAAAATAAAGATAGCTTTAGTTTTTCTCACGTATTCTCTGCTTTTTTGCGGAAAGCGTTCCGATGAAGCCGAGCACTTTGTTTCTGAATTTTGCAAGCAGAAAGACAACGAGGCAGAGAGACAGGAAAAGGACTGCGGACATTATATAACCGCCTTTAAGTATCTTATTGCCAACAGCGCAGAGAACAAGAACCGGAAGGAAGCTGCCAAAGTAAACTGCAAGTGCAAACTGTAGTGTTTTGATTTTGGTTTTTGCAGCCACGTATGGTATAAAACCGTTTGGCAGTATGGGTATAAGGCATGCCACGACTGTCATATAAGCAGGGCTGTCAGACTTAAGAAGAAAATCCAGTCTGGAATCTTTCCTTTCTATTGGAACGAGCTTGTCCATCTTTGTGCCGAATCGTCTTACAGCAGCAAACACCAGAACATTGGCTATTACTGAAGAAAGATGGCAAACAAAAAAGCTGCGCCATATCCCGTATACTATGCCTGCGGCAATTTGTATCGGCATACCCGGAAGCACCACGGAAAAAACCTGGACTGCTTGCAGAAGCGCTGTAAAAACAAGCCCTGTCAGCTTGTTGCTTGAACGCAGATAGTTCTCAATATCCGTAACACTGCCGTTTTGCAACAGCGGGAATAGCTCTGGCACTGCCGTTACAAATGCAAAATATATAAGTCCGGCAGCAACAATTATAATAACTAATGCGGCTGTGATTCGAATAAGGTAATTTTTTTTCATGTATTGCTTCTTTTCATGTAAATTGTTTGATGATCCTTTTGATATGCAGTTAATTATATACCAAGCCAATAAAAAAATCTATTGCTTTGAATATTTTTATAATGGTTAGCTTAATGCAATGAGGATAGATAAAGTTATATAAGTTACTTTATAGAAAAGAGAGTACAATAAACAGACCGCTTTAGCAGATGAATTCAATTATTTGCCGGTCAGGGTACAGGATAAAGTGCAATCAGATCTATAATAAAGTTTTGTTTTCAGCCAGATAATTCAATAGATCGGTACGAGTGATAATGCCCTTAAGAGTTTTATCATCGTCCACTACAGGAAGACGGTTCACACCCTTTTTCTTCATTAATATCACTGCATCATGTAATGAATCTTCTTCGTTTGCAACTGCAACTCTTTTTGACATTACTTCATTGATTCTCGTTTCTAAAAAATCATCAGCTGTTTTTTTATAATCTTCATTATCCTGCAGATATACATAAGGTGTCATCCAGATGTAATTTAAAGGTATCATTTGCAGATCTTCAGAATATTTAAGTAAGTCTCTGTCGGTAATCACTCCAACGACTTTGTTTTCAAAGTCAATAACAGGAAGTCCGCTTATCTTTTCTTCTTTGAAGATCTTTACGGCTTTTTCAAGTGTATCATCCGGGTGAACACTTAAAACATGGGTATTCATAACTTCAGATATTTTTGGCATATGCGTCACCTCCCTTCTATTATTATTATACCACATTTTAGGTGTTATTAGCGTCTAAGAGAGGAAAATAAACCAGATTATAAAGTGAGCCTTTGCCATCGCGTAAGTGTATGAAAATTGAATGTAGATTGTAAATGTGATATCATTATATTGTAAAAATTATATAGAGAGAGGAGAATCAACATGTCACACGTTTACGAGATGATGAATTTAAAAGTGGTAAGTGTAAACCCTGACAATACGCTTGAAGACGTTGCCGAAATTTTAGATAAAAATAAAATTAGCGGCGTACCTGTAGTCAATAATGACAATAAAGTAATTGGCATGATATCTTCCAGAGACTTATATAATTATTCTGAAAAGCTGAATCTTGTTCCGTTGGTCGGGTTTTCAGCCTGGCTGTATCCAAATAAAAAGACAGCTGAACTTGATTCATATGAAGAAAGAACAAAGAAATTCATGGATACCGCTGTAAAAGATATTATGTCTAAAGAAATCGTTACAGTGAAAGAAAACAACACGTGGCATCATGCAGCAACGCTTATGAAACAAAACGGGGTCAACCGACTGCCGGTGACCGACGAAGAGGGCATACTGAAAGGGATCATCACCAGAAACGATTTGATTTATTATCTCTCCGATAAAGAAGGATAGATAATCAGACAGTTTTACTTCATGCTAAATTTTAAAGCGTATTTTACATCAAGGCATCTATAACATCATCAGTCTGCACTATAGCTGCGCAGATGACTTTAATGTAACTTCGAAGCATGAGGGATATCTCTATATAAAATGTAATCCTTAATATTCAGGGGTAGTAAGATATAAAAAGACCGCAATATTGTTTGCGGTTTTTAAGTGGACATTGCTCTGACATGGTGCGAGTGGTGATACAGTATTTACGAGAAAAGCCCCATTTCATCGGGGTATTGGCGATCAAAAAGCATTGTTTTTATCTACTTATAACGTTTACCCGCCAACACCAGAACTTGCGTATTACAGGCAAGGGAAGTATCATCGAAACAAGGGTGTCACGGATTAGCATAAAACAGCCATATGAGGTAACGCTCAACGATTAATTAATGAAATAGGTACTCCGAAAAAGTTTTTATCCGGTAAAATTTTATCGATTTGGGACCTCTGATCTCTGGAAGCATAATAAATAATGATACTCGCCTTGCCTGGACACGTCCAGGAATCAATAATAAATTCAACATTTTCAGGATCAATACTTTTAATTTTCTCTACTACATCTTTATGCTGTTCAATTGTTTTCTCAACTTCGGTTAATTCTGGTAAGTCAGAACAGGAAAGATAGTGATGATAATTGTTGTAGATCAGATTGTCTGCAATTCGGTGAAACAAGTGCGTAAAAGGTTCTGATGCCACTAAAATGATGATAATAATAAGCAAAGCAAGAAGAATTTTAGTCCGCTTTTTCATCGTTTACATAATACCCCCTACATGTGAATAAACGCTAATTAATCTTCCTATAATTGTATACTGCCAAAAGCAAAAGCGCAAGCACAGCACCTGCTCTCTGTTATATATAAAACAAATCCGAACCCTTCACCAACGGGGGATACCCGCATTGAGTGGTTTGGATTATGTATGTTTGGTCTGGGTGAGAGGATTTGAAGATGGTACGATACATATTAGTATATTGGAGGATTTATTATAAAATTTAAAATCAGTTGTAACGATATTACTAAAGTAAAAGTCGAGACTATAGTAAATACTGCAAGCAATTAGTTGATTTACGGGAGCGGGGTTCATGGTGGACGGATCACAATGAATTTCGCTCCCACAGTTCCCTAGAGAACTTAACTCCAACAGATTATGATTTAAAGATTGAATTTTGCATCCATTTACTTCCATGTAATAGCCGAAATTAATAACATTATGCTCTGGCCAGTTTTCGAGTTACCCTCATACCTAGCAAAATTCCAACTTGAAAACTGGATACAAAATCGGGGTAAGACCAATAGATATAAGCTGGTGTACCGGTTAAGATAGATCAATGATTATAAAAAGAGACCCAACCATGAATATTCTTTATCGGTTGGGTTCAATAAGGATGAAAAAAAGGGTATTTATTCAGCTGTAAAAGCTGTTTGTGTGTTATAAAATTAAATTACATTGAGTGTCTTTATCAAATATATGAAGCAACCGTGGCGGCAGCTTAAAGTAGATATCTATTTTGGTGGTGTGGCTTGATACAAACTCGTTAGGCAGATCGACCGTTTGTGCTCTAACCGTTATTTCGGTGTCGTTTGTCAAGATGTGCAGATATATTTCGCTTCCCATAAGTTCGGAGACTTCGAGTGTCGCTCTGAAAGCATCTTTATCTTCAATGGTTGCAAGGCTGATATGTTCAGGGCGTATACCTACAACGACTTCGGTATCCGTCTGGTTTTTTGCGGAAAGTACTTCTTGTACCGAGTCCTGAAGCTTGATTTCTTTACCCAGCATATGTATATAAAAAACGCCGCTGTGCCTGCAAAGTCTTGCATTTATAAAGTTCATTTGAGGCGCTCCGATAAAGCCTGCAACAAAAAGGTTAGCTGGGCTGTTGAACAGGTGCTGCGGAGAACCTATCTGCTGTATGATACCGTCTTTCATAATTATTATTCTGTCTCCGAGCGTCATTGCTTCCACTTGGTCGTGTGTAACATAAACAAAAGTGGTATTTAGCCTTTGTCTAAGCTTTATTATTTCTGTTCTCATAGAGTTCCTGAGTTTTGCATCCAGATTGGAAAGAGGCTCATCCATTAAAAAGACCTTTGGGTCACGTACTATTGCACGACCTATCGCCACACGCTGCCTCTGGCCTCCGGACAGTTCTTTAGGTTTGCGCTTTAAAAGGTCTCTTATATCCAGTATATCTGCTGCTTCAAGGACTTTTTCTTCAATTATAGTTTTCTTTATTTTCCTGAGCTTCAGTCCAAAGGACATATTTTCATACACAGTCATATGAGGATAGAGCGCATAGTTTTGGAACACCATGGCTATATTTCTGTCTTTTGGAGCAACATCGTTGACTAAGACATCATCAATATAAATCTCACCTTCTGTGATTTCTTCAAGCCCTGCGATCATTCTTAGAGTTGTGGACTTGCCGCAGCCGGAAGGACCCACCAGTACGATGAATTCGGTATCTTCAATTTCCAGGTTGAATTCATTTACAGCTACGATATCTTTGTCGAATACTTTTTTTACGTTCTTTAATAATACATGCGCCATATTATTTGCTTTAACAGGACAGGATTCCCTGTACTGCCTCGCAGATATCCGCTTAAAGGGATATTCCGCATTACGACAAGTCTCCACATTGCCGCACCGCAAGCAGCGGTGTTCTGCCTCCTTTTGTTGATTGGCAAACCTATTTTAAGAGGAGTAAGTGTGCCTAATCATTTATGCAATTCATTATATATTGGATTCATTTATTAAAATATGCACAATATTAACCTGTATCTTTAACAAAAAGAACTTCGTATTTTTTTTTATAGAATAATAATTTGCTTTCAGTTAGTATTAATCTAAGTTACAGTGCAGGAGTCGCATAATGAAAAGCAGTTTTTATATCAATGTAAATGGAAAATACGGAATGGGCGCCTATGAAAAGGCAGATTACCCTTATCTTTCGGATTTAGTGGCGCAAATGGACAGGCTCGGCATTTGTCAGAGTATAGCCTATCATGTCGCGGGCAGAGACTTAAATACAACCTGCGGAAATAGGATGCTGACGGAGGACATAGACAGATTAGGATTAAAGGATAGAATAATCCCGGCGTTTGCAGCAGCGCCTTCAAATCTATATTCAAACGGTGAAATGGACCAGCTGAAACTGAGCTTTTCCAAAGATGGAGCTGCTTTCCTTATATTATATCCAAAGACATACAGGTTCAGGATAATCGAAATAAGCCGTGTTCTTGAAGAACTTAAAGGATATAACCCTGTTGTACTGATCGATGCCGAAGAGATGATATCAAAGAGCGATGTACTTGCGGGCCTGCTGGATCTGCGGGAACTGATTGAACTGTGCGGCATGTTCCCCGGTATAAAGTTTATAATAAAGCAGGCTATCTGGTGGCACATGTCGGTAATAGTCGATGCTATGAAAAAAGCAGGCAACATATATCTTGACACCTCGTGGCTGCACAACAGGGACGCAATCGAGATTATAACCAATGAGATTGGCAAAGACAGGCTTGTCTTCGGACTTGGAACAAAATCGCACTCCGGAGCTGCAATAGGGGCTCTTGCGTATGCGGGCATCAGTCAGGAGCAAAAAGACAGTATAGCATATGATAACCTTGTTTCTCTGATTTCTTCTGATAGCATAAGGGAATCTGTAAAGGCAGGCAGGATGAAGATAGAAAATAAAGTCGGTAACAGTTTCTGGAACCATTTTATTGACGGGAAAGGCGTTCTGGCGGGTGTGAAGGTGATCGATGCGCACGGACACATCGGCCCCTTTGCAAGAGGATGGTATCTAAGGGACAATGACCCTGAGAAACAGATAGAGGTATTAAAAAAGCAGAGCGAAATATTCGGGATTGATAAGTATATGTCCTGTCCAGAGAATGCTCTTTTCGGGGAGCCTGTTGAAGGCAACGAGCTAATAGAAAGTCTGCTGCTTGAGGATACAGATAAGTTCAACGGTTATCTGGTTTATAACCCTTATTATGCGGACAGCTATAATGAAGAGCTTTTCGATAGTTTCTTCTCTAGGGGATATTTTAAAGGGTTTAAATTTCTACCGGAGTACTTAAAGGTAGAAATCAGCTCGCCTAAGTTCGAAAAGGCGATGAAGTATGCTAACATACACAAGCTTCCTATACTTATACATACATGGGAGGGGAGCTACGGGACAGCAAGGCAGGTTGCCGATGTTGCAGTAAACTATCCGGATGCAATTTTTCTGCTAGGGCATAGCGGCGGAACAAATGAAGGAAGACGCCAATGTGAGATGATCGCTGGAGAGAAGGATAAGCAGAACTGTATATTCGAGTTCTGCGGTACTTTCGTATCAAACATCGAATGGAGCGAGTCGCTCGAAAAAATAGATTACCGGCGTGTCGTATACGGCAGTGATACAGTACCGCACGACATTGCATTTGAACTGGGAAGACTACTTTCTCTTGAAATAGGTGATGATAAAATAACTGCAATACTGGGAGAAAACATGTCTAGGATACTGGACAGAATAGAATTATAATTTATATTGAAATATTTTCACTTTGGTCATGACCATAAAAATAAAGGAGGATTGGAAAAAATGCTAAGAAGAGTGTTTATTGTCCTTATAACAATTGTTCTGCTGGTTGGACTTGTTTCCTGTGATAAAACACCGGACGCAGCTGACGTAGCAAGCGATGCTGGGGATCAACAGGACACAGCGCAGCAAGATGACTCACAGGCAGATAATGCCGGTGACGATTCAGCTGAAACAAAAGAGCCCGTTACGCTTAAGATATTATGGGCAACGGAAAACGTTTGGGCAGGATTTGAGGATTTCCTGGCCAAATACGAGGAAGAAACAGGGAACAAAATAGACATACAGTACTATCCTGCAGTTGAGTACAACACAATAATCAACACACAAATGCAGGGGAATTCCGGACCGGATATATTCCGTACCGACGGCATAAAGCTTACCGAAGTGATCTGGCCGCATGAATGGTTCTATGATTTCAAAGACTGCGACTGGGTTTCAAGACTTACTGAAAACGCAAAAGAAAATATTATGTGGTCAAACGGTATGATACCTGAGGCTCCGACGCAATCGCTTGGGTCTTACGGTCTTGGTTATAACATGGATGTGCTGCAGGCTTCAGGTGTATCTGAACTGCCGACTTCTTTTGATGAGCTAATGGCTGCGTGTGCGAAGGTGAAAGAGGCGGGATATATACCATTCAGCCTTCAACTTGCAAGCGACCATGAATGGGGCGCAACGATGCTTTTCAAAAATAACTGGATGGCACTTTGGTATATCCTCGGTGATGAAGGTGTAAAAGACCTTCAGGAAGGTATAAGCACTAACCAGATTAAATTTGCAGATGTTCCTGAGTTCAAACAGTCTCTTGAGCAACTTGAACAGCTGCGTGACGCCGGGTACATGAATGAAGACTTCTTGGCTACAACAATGGAGATAACCTGCCAGCGTCTCGGAAGCGGGCAGTGTGCGTTTGCTGTATCCGGTGACTGGGCAATAAATCTGCTTTCAGAATATCCGGATGCCAACCTTGGGCTGATGCCTATGCCTCTTGGAGATGACCCGGGCGGGATGCCTATTTCTGCAGGTATTGGCATGAGCGTGAATGCGAAGTCTGAAAATCTTGAAGCAGCGATAGAGTTTGTGGAGATGTGGTGTTCAAAAGAGCAGCAGGAAATACACATGTCTCTTAACCCCGGAGTTTCGTTCTTTGCAGATGTGGAAGCGGAAGGCAACAGATTCTCTGCGGACCTTAAGTACTGGGTAGAGCAGAACAGGGCAAAACCGGGTGTGCACAGCTCAATAACAGTTTGGCCGGAGATGGAAACAAGGGCACTTATGCAAGAACTGATGCTAGGAGATATCAATGCATCCGAGTTCCTAGATGAACTTGATGATGCAGCAAAAATTATAGCCGAAGGCAAAGGGCTGGAAGGCTGGTAAGCACGTATAATAACTAGATTAATAAAGTTACAAATCAGGAATTTTTACGGGGACGCTTAAAGCGTCCCCAAAGCTTAAATATACAACAACTGGAGGTATAGTGTGAGACTTAAAAAAAGCAAAGTCAGCGCATTTATGAAAAGTAAATACCCGATATATTTTATTATACCCGGTCTGGTTTTATACGTGGTTTTTGCTATCTATCCAACCTTGTCAAATTTCTACTATTCGTTTACTGACTGGTCAATAAAGGTCAATGATATTTCTTTCATTGGGTTTGAGCAGTTTAGAAGAGTGCTGGAGAATGATCAATTTTTTACAGCTCTTGGCAATACGGTTATGTATGCTCTTGGTACAACAATAGGCAAAACCGGACTAGGGCTGCTTCTTGCTATCGCCCTGAACAGAAAAATGCGGGGGAAAAACATACTACGTTCGATATACTTTTTCCCGACTATTATCAGCACTGTAGCACTCGGATTATTATTTCAGGCACTTCTTAATCCGTACGGTGGAGCGGTTAACAATGTGCTTGGGTTGCTTGGGATCGAGCATCCGCCTATGTGGATAGCAGATCCGAAGTTGGCTATATGGTGCTGTGTACTGCTGGGCGTATGGGCGCATTCGGGCGTTACCATGGCTATTTTCCTTTCTGGTATGCAAGCGATACCAAATGAATATTACCAGGCTTCACAGATAGACGGAGCGAACTCATGGCAGAAGTTTAAAAATATTACATGGCCACTTCTAAGGCCTGCACTTACTATATCAGTCGTTCTGAATTTTACCACCGGTCTTAGAGGGTTTGAAGTCATAAACTTCCTTACAGGAGGCGGACCGGGCAATTCATCGCAGACCTTGATGACTTTGGCTTATAAATATATGGGAGAAGGGCTGTTTGCATATTCCGCAACGATAAGCCTGCTTCTGATAGTTATCATACTTATACTAGGCATACCGTTGATCAAGGCTATGACAAAAAGCGAGGTGGAATTATGATCGGGGTAAAGACGAGAAAAAGGATAGGCAACTTTACAATAGGAACGCTTCTCTGGATCGGAGCATTGTTCATTCTGGTACCTCTTGCGCTTATTATTATGACGTCACTTAAGACTTCAAAAGAGGCCATGAGTATCACTGTCAATCTGCCAGAGACGTGGCATTTCGAAAACTATGCTGTTGTTTGGGGAGACGGATTAATACTTAAAGGTTTTTTCAACAGCCTGCTTATCACAGTTCCGACTGTGACTATAACACTTTTCTGTTCTGCCTTGATGAGCTTTTATCTTGCAAGGAGAAAACAGCGCTCGACCAGGGCTTTGTATATTTTTACAGTTGCCGGGATAATCAAACCGGTACCTCTTGTGACCACATTTCTGTTTCTACAGCAGATAAGCTTGCTTAATACAAGGCCGGGGCTTATTCTGGTGCTGTCAGGAACGTTGATGTCACTTGCAGCATTTATTTATACCGGGTTTATTAAAGGAATACCTGTTGAGCTCGATGACGCTGCGGCAATAGACGGCTGCGGGCCTTTCAGGACTTTCTGGAAGGTAGTTTTTCCGCTGCTTAAGCCGTGCACATTTACAGTGCTTATAATAATAACGTTCAATGTTTGGAATAATGCGCAGGAAACGCTTTTCTTCCTGGGAAACAGTGATTACTGGACAATGCCACTGAATCTATATAGGTTCTTCGGTTATTACAGAACTGAATGGAACTATGTATTCTGTGCAGTGTTCATGATGACTCTTCCAGTCATACTGACTTATCTGTTCGGACAGCGCTATATAATCGACGGAATGGTTTCGGGCTCTGTAAAAGGGTGATGAAGAGAATGATTTATGCTATAATGAATTGAATATCGTAGCGAAAAAGTTGATACACGCCGGAAGAATTCTGGGAGGGAAATGTGAGAATAAGCAGGTTTCGTTCATACCCAATACAAAGGCAGTTGTTCATTACTTTTTCGCTTTTAATACTTCTGATTTCTATAACAATCTCTGTTGCTGTTGCAATATCGTTGACAAATTCGATAGAGAAAAAACAAGAATCCGACTCTGCCCAAACGGCCTCATTCATTTCCATGGAGCTGGACAGTGAGTTTGAAAATATGGAAACTGCAAAGCGGCAGATATTATATTCGACCCAGATGCTGAATAACTATTTCAATTATCTCACGGTAAGCGATATCGGGGAGAAATCAGAAGCTTTCAGTGAAGTTTCTAATATGATGTATCATGTTTTAGGCACCTCCGTTCCGCAGGTTAAAATGATAGGGTTGTATGGTGATGACGGCTCTAAGATAACGACTGAGATAGGCGAAAATACGGTTCGGAAAACTCAAAGCATAAGTGAAACAGACAGCATCCTTGAAGACCTTTCGATCGGTTCGTTTACTACTGATGCTGTCGAAACGCCGGGCGGTCTGGCTATAAGGACACTGACTTGCTTTAACTTTACTCAGAACAGAAATAAAAAAGCTTTGCTGGAAATACAACAGCAGTATGATATTTTCTTTCAAGTAGTAGAGGAGCTTGAAAAGGATTCCCAGATAGAGGTTTTTGTTCTTGATAGCTATAAGGAAATAATCTTTCCCTATAATAGCGAGGAAAGCGATCAGAAGTTTAAACAACTGAGCATTGCTGGCAGCGCAGGTACCGTTTATATAGATGGCAAGGGAGATATGGTTTCTTATAAGATATCGGACTATTCAAAATGGACCGTTCTTGTTGTAGAACCAGAAACGTTATACATGAAACCGGTCAGGCGCGTTATATGGACTGTGGTTTCGATTACTCTTTTATTCATGGGAGTCACACTTGTTGTTACTTTTTTAGTTGCAAAGAGTGTAACAAAGCCGCTTAAATCACTGCAAAGTGAAGTGGGGGGCATTGCACTTGAAACTCTGGGAGAGCAGACAGTCAATAAGAGCACAGGAAACTACAGTGAATACGAGCAACTAAGGGGTACGTTTAATGAGATGCGCTCTAAACTTAATTATTCTATCAATGAATACATGGAAGCGAAGCGTGAGCAGATGCAGACCAAGGTCTTGGCGCTTCAGTCCAAAATGCATCCTCATTTCATAAATAATGTGTTGGCATCGATACAGATACTTACAGAGGAGGGCAAGTGTAAAGAAGTTTATAAAATGTGCAATCAGCTTTCCCAGATGCTCCGATATACTATGGATGAGTTTGACGGTTTTGTAACGTTGAAAGAAGAGATACAATATGCAAATAACTATATCAGCCTTATGCAGATAAGACATAAAAAGAGGCTTGTATGTCATTTTAATGTTCCTGATGAGTACATGAACTTAATCATGCCAAAGATGGTTGTTCAGCCTTTGATAGAGAATTCTTTAAAGCATGGGATGTCTAATGATGTCCTCAATATTGAAGTGGGCTGCAAGGTGGACGGTGACATATATAAAATTTCAGTTCATGATAATGGGCTCGGCTTTACTGAGGAAAAGCTGAAATCGATCGAAAGTTACAGAAGCGGCGGGAAAAACGAATTCGACAAAAACAGAAGCAGTGACAGGGGCGTCGGTCTGGCGAATATTATCTCTAGGTTTTCGCTGATATATGATAAAGGTTTTATTTTCAGTATAACCAGTGTAAAGGGAGATACGACTGTTACAGTAGGGGGAGCGAAGGGCATTGGATCAAAAGATGCATAAAAAGAAGTTGAAGCTCATAATTGTTGAAGATGAAGAGCTGTTCGCTGAAAATCTGGCGAAAAAAATTGAAGACTCAGAACTAGATTGCTATATAGCAGGTATAGCGCTGCAGTCGGAAACCGCTTTGGAGATGATAAGGGATTTAGAACCCGATCTTGTTCTCAGCGATATCCGTATGCCGAGGATAGACGGGCTTGAGCTTATCAGTATGGTTAAAAAAACAAATCCGGAAACTGACTTTATATTAATAAGTGGGTGTCTAGATTTTGAATATGCTCAAAAGGGCATCAGACTTGGTGTCAAGGAGTATCTGAATAAACCGGTTACTCAGGATGAACTGAATAACGTCCTTAAGAAAATATTAGACGAGAGATATCACCAGGAGTATAAACATAAGAGGGATTATATAAGAAACAAACTTGCAGATCAAAGAGACGGAGATATTGACGAAGCATACGGTAGAGATATGGCCTATATTTTTAAAGTATGTATTTTAAACCGGCTTGAATATGGAGCCGAGGTGATCCTGGATAATTCTATCAGCTCTTTTCTTTTAAACTTTGATATCGATGAGCTTTTCAGCGAGGTCATCGAAAATGAATATTATACTGCAGGCGGTGGAGTAATCAACGAAGCATATCTTATAGTCGATGCTCCTGATGAGTGGGCGGTTGATACGGGCAAGACGGCTCAGGACATAGTCGAGGCGTTTAACAAAAAGTATGCACCGAAGAACATAACTATAGTGCACAAGCCTGATAGGGTAATGCTTTGCAAGCTTGGCAGTGTTGCTTCTCTTATGACTAATGAATTAAGACGCAATATAAAAGCATGGCACAGTTCCTGTATTCAATGCTGCAGTCCGGCGAGCCCGGTGTGGAAAGAATCGCAGCTTGCCATGCAGGTAAGAAATTTTGTGCCTGCATCAATCAAAAATGACACAGAAGAAAAAATCGAGAGGATCGTGAGTAACGCATTCAGGCACGCATACCTGAATAACGACTGCCAGTCGTATCTGCAGATGTATACACTTTCGACTATAAACGCCCTGCTTCCGCTTTATCCGAAGACGGAGCAAAAGATACTTCTCCAAAACAGAGAACGGCTCATATGTCTTTTATCACTGGCGACGTCGCTACAGGAATTCATAAAGGTGTTTTCAAGAAAATTGTATCTTATATACAACGCAAAGCCAGTTCATCTTTTTAAGAATGAGAGTGATACATTCCTGCTCGTGAAGGATTATATAGATGAGAATTATTATAAAGAGCTAAGTGTAAACGGACTCTCAGGTAAGTTCTATATATCCAGCAAGCATCTTATATATCTCTTCAATCAGCGGCAGAATATAACACCGCTCCAGTATATAATCCGAAAAAGGATGGAAGAGGCAAAGAAGCTTTTTCGTGAATCACGGCTGAGCGTAAAGGATGTTTCACAGACAGTTGGATATAGCAATGTAAACTATTTTTGCAGGATATTCAAGGAACATGAGGGCTTATCACCGACAGATTTTAGAAAGGAGGCACAGAATAAATAATGGGCAGGTTTTCAGAGAAAATAAAGGATTTCTATTTCAAACCCGGCAAAGGAGTTGAGCAGCCGCCTCCGGAGAGAGGATTCAAGGCTTATTGGTTTATTGCAAAAACACATTTTTTTAAATTAATATCACTGAATTTAATATTTATATTGTTTTGTATTCCTGTAGTTACGATCCCTTCCGCTGTAACGGCCTTAAATAAGGTGCTTCTAAATCTTGTCAGGAAAGGATATTGTTATACTTTCTCGGATTTTTTTGAAGCTTTTAAATCTGAGTTTTTGCAAAGCTTTGTTTTGGGGCTGTTTTATGCTGCATTTGGATTCTTGGTATATTTTTTATCTGTGAATTTAGCTAATCTGTTCGAAGGTTTTGTAGCAGGTTACGGCTTAGCTCTGCTCACAGTTTTTTTAATTTTGATATATATACTGGCCAGTTATTCGTTTGCACTGACTGCATTAGTAAACTTATCAATAAGAGCTGTGCTTAAAAATTCATTTATATTTCTTTTTGTTGAGTTTAAAAGGAATTTCGTTCTAGCGGGAATGGCGATTTTAAGTGCAGGTATAATCGTGTTGTTTCCATTCAGTATTCCTGTAATATTGTTTTTACTATTCGCTTTTACACAGCTTGCCGTTTGTGTGTGTGTCAACGAAGCAATACAAGTACGAGTGATCGATCCTTACTATTAAAGACTGATGTTGAGGTGTAAACATGTCCCCGAAAGAAAGATTCAAAGAGCTTGTTAACAATTCCAAAGAATTATTGACTATATTTATTGGAGACAGTCATACATATGGACAGGGCGCAATCGGGGCAAAAGATGCCTTGAAACCGCCGTCGGTTCTGGGTGGGGAAATAAGACGTCTCCCAGATCATATCCCCTGTTTTGCGCAGCTTTTTGGTAATTACATAAAAACTCAGCGCCAGCAGGACGGAAAAACGACCTATCATATCAATTACGGCTTCGGATGCAAAACAACGACTGAGTATCTCGAACAGTATTTTGTTCAGACAGTTGAAAGGTATAAACCGCAGATACTTGTGGTGGAATTTGCAATAAATGACTGGCTTGTTGATCCGGTCAGCCCTGTCGAGGTGACGGTACAGCGATTCAAAGAAAATTTAGACGAGATTATAGACAGGGCAAATGTCATGGAAACACTGGTAATACTTTTGTCTGTCAGTCCTATACTCGGTACTCAGTTCAGCGGCGGGCATTATTACGGAGATTACATTGAAGCGATGAGGCAGCTGGCGGTAAGAAGAAAAGAAATAATATTTGCAGATGCTAATAAAACCATGACCCTCATGCTTGATGAAGGTAAAATAACTGAAGACGAACTTTTTTTTGACGATTGGCATGTTTCTCAAAAAGGGCATGATATATATGCTAAATGTCTTATTGATGCAGTAAAATAATCGATGGGATTAAATCTGTCATCATATAATGCGCTTAATATTTCAGACTAAGTTAAATTATTATACATAAGAGATCTTTTGGAAAAGGTCATAGTTAAGTGTTCCTTTAAACTAAAAAATATGGAAGGCTTACTAGCTAAAGAGAAGCTTGTAATACTCCATCGGTGATCTAGACTCTAATTAGTCATGTAATCGCTTTGGATTATAAATATAGTACTATATTAAAATAGTACATTGCGTCCCAACAGAATTTCTGCAAAATTTACAAGATATGCGTATTGATAATAAACGGAGCAGCCAAGATGGATTTTTGCTACTCAACTGTAAAGGAACTTGTTACGAATGGTTATTCAAGCCATGATATCACTACTGACGGAGGTTCGTTTTATAAAGAGGATATGTCAATGGTATGTAAGCTGTCCTGATGGTACGCTAAATATAATGCTGAACAGTGATAACCATATACTAATACCACCACTTATATAAAGCCGGATTGCTTTTTAGTGGGCTTCAAAACAATAAAAAAACGCCGCTTATTTGCGACGTCTTTTAAGCTTATGTTATTAATTCTGCTTTCTGCTGCGAACTTTTAATATAACTCCGCCTGCCAAAACGATAACTGCAAGTCCGGCAAGAATGAAAATCATTGTGAAGTCCTGACCGGTAGAAGGCAGGTCAGAATCCTCTATGGTAACGTCATAGGTCGTACTTGCGTTATCCACAGTGTAGGTTATGGTGGATGTACCCGCTTTTAGTGCGGTGAACGTCGCTGGGCTGTTGAACGTAGCAGTGAAATATTCATGGTCCCAGTTCCACGTTCCGCCGTCGATGTTGGGTGTAAGTGTAATACGTCCCCCTATATATATGTTTCCGCCCGGAACAGACGATGAAAGCGTTGCCGGCTGACACACCTTAACGCTCTGCGTGGCAACGTTAGATGTATTAACAGCATCGCGTACGACCGCAGCATATGTGGCTGCAGTAAGCCCGCTGAAATACTCGGAAGCTTGCCAGCTTGCGCCGCCGTTGATCGAGTATTCGTAGCTGCCGCTGTTACCGCCCGAGGCAGTGATTGTTATGCTGCCGTCTGAGCCGCCATATGTGGTGGCATTCGTTTTGGTACAGCTGATACCGACAGGCACCACAGTAATCTCAAAATTTGCTGTCAGGTTATATGAGGTATCATAATTAAACGCTATTTTTTCAGTTGTTGCCACTTCGCTGCTGTCTTCAGCAGTCCAGTTTAGAAAATTAGCTAAAGCCTGCGGCTTAGCGATAAACTCGTAATTATCCCCGTCGATTTCCACATACCCGCCGCTGGTCGCTGCAAGACTTATAATAGTACCGTCAATATCGACAGTGATTTGCGAAAGCGGATTACCTACAGTGTTGATATACGGATCATCTTCCGAGCTAGACAAGCTTACGTTAAACGAAGCCTCATCATAGCGTTCTTCTTGAGTCAAGCTTGCATCAAGCTCTGTCAGCGCGTTGCCGGAGCAGTCAAACTCTTGCAGCCAGATTAAGTTTGATACGTCAAGCTCCGTAAGCGCGTTATTGGAGCAGTCAAACTCGTCCAATCCGCTTAATCCAGATACGTCCAGCTCTGTAAGCGCGTTATCTGAGCAGTAAAAATAATGAAGATTTGTTAGTGCTGATACATCCAGCGCTGTCCGGCCGGTATCGGAGCAGTCTAGAACGGTCAAGGAGGTAAGACCCGATACGTCCAACGATGTCAGCGGGTTACTGCGGCAGGTTAAATTTTGCAGCGAGGTTAAGGTCGATTCGTCCAGTGAAGTCAGCATGTTATTGGAGCAGCTAAGCATTCTCAACATAGTCAGGCCGGTTACGTCCAGCTCTGTCAGCGCATTATCGGAGCAGCTGATCTGCGTAAGTGCGGTGCAGCCCGATACATTTAACGATGTCAGTTCGTTTTCAAAGCAATAAACAAAATCCAATGATGACATATTAGATACATCTAGTGAAGTCAGCGCATTATTGTTGCATTCTAAATATTCTAAATTTGTTAAACCCGATATATCCAGCGATGTCAGTGTGTTTTCGCCGCAGTAGAGATATGTTATTTCAGACCCACCCGATACATCCAGCGATGTCAGTTCGTTATTAGAACAGCTGATTCCTTTTAGTGCGGTACAGTTCGACATGTCCAGTGTTCCCGCAAAACCCTTAGAATTGAAAGAGATATTTGTGACGAGTTTTTCAGCGTCTGTACTCCACGTGACACCTGTCCATGTAACTGGATTGTTGGGGTCATAAATCGGATTCAAAGACTGACCATTTGTCATTCCCGCTGTAGCCGAAGGCTGGTTAAGAAAGGTTTGCAGCAGGTTATAATCGTGGTCATTATAACCGTCTGCGGGAGTTGTATCCACAGCCAGTACAGTTGGTGCGAAGCAAATCGTAAGTACAATAACCAGTACCCAGCATAGTAGTTTTTTCATCATATCAGTTGGCTCCTTATGTAGAGTTTTATGTCTAAAGCTCTTCTTTGTTCGAGCTAGATAATCATTTTGTTTTTAAAAGAATCCAGTGTCGTATATCGTAAGAACGACGGGAGCGGACAGACCAATTAACAAAGCAACCAAAAGCCAATATCCTACACTTTTCATTGCTATCCGCCCGCTATTTATTTACAACAGTAAGTTTAGCACCCTGCCTTATATCCACTTTCTTGTATGGTTTTTATAATATAAGGACATATTGTCAATATTGTTATTATTCTATATTAAACCACATACTATGTCAATTAAACCTGATCTACTATAAAACTAAAAACGCAGAAAGTAAATTGAATCGCAGAGCAACATAAAGCTACCACTTCATTTAATACCCGTTGATGCAAATAAATAGCCATTACTTTGATATACGCAATGGCTATTTTATGTGCTTGGTCTGGGTGAGAGGATTTGAAGGCGGGAGGCCCGCCAACCATATAAGCAATAATGTCGCTAGGTACAAGTAATTATGTAGCATATAAAAGGTAGTGCAGTGCGGCGTGGAGTATATTATATCAAGATATCCAACGCACTGACGGGCAAGAAGGCGGCCGTCGAGGACGTTAAGTTCGTGTAGTCGGTCATAGGGGACAAGATCGGCATCAAGATAGACGGCGGTATCGACAGTGACAGTGACAGTATTAGCAATTGGGTGGATGTGCTGGGCATATATGCCGAAAGACAACTATTGATTAAACAGAATCAATAGAGGTTGTCACGGTAACTGAAGAAAAAAGCAAACACTTAAAGGCCTTTATATGAAACGCTTTTTTCACTGGAAATTCCTATTGAATATGAAGGAGGATGAAAGGTGATGAGAATTGTTGTTGTCGAAGATGAAATTAGAACACGATTAGGACTATACGATATGATCCCAAGTTTAAATGAAGATTACAGTGTAGACAGTATTGCTGAAAATGGTTATGAAGGATTAAAGATGATTCTTGAACTGCGCTCGGAAATTGTTGTAACAGATATTAAGATGCCCAGAATGAATGGCCTGAAAATGATTGAAAAAGTTATTGAGAGCAGAGTGTACCCCTCGTTTATTATTCTAAGTGGGTTTAAAGATTTTGAATATGCCAAACAGGGGATTTTATTAGGCGTTAAGGAGTATCTTCTTAAACCTATTACAATAAATGAGCTCAGAAAAACGCTGAACAGGATATACAATCAATTACATAGGGAAAAGAGTGATGAAAATAATGAACAGCAATTTTCATATTATATAGAGAAAATGATGAAAAAAATTCATAAAAACTATGCATACCAGCTTTGTCTAACTGATTTTACTAACGATTTTAGTGTAACGCCAGAGTATCTATCGAATCTTTTTTCAAAGGAAACGGGTTATACATTTTCGGCTTATTTACGTCATTACCGAATTTAACAGGCGATAGATTTATTAAAAGCTGGCAATAAAAAGATTTATGAAATAGCCTGTTGTGTAGGGTGTAGTGATCCGCAATATTTTGCCAGGGTATTTAAAGACATTACTGGAGTGTCTGCGAAGAGATATATGAGTTCTATCGAAATAAACTAAAAGGTAGTTTTTTACCCTGTAATAAAATAGGAGCCAATAATTTTAAAGGCTCTCCTCGGGCTTATCATTCCGTATCTCACGGGAGAGCAATCCCCTTTACAAAAGGTATTTGACATTGACGCATAACTATAAGCATATGATAAGAGCCGCTATGGAAGGTGTTGTGATGTCTCTAAGGCTTACACTGGAGATATTCAGGGAAATGGGAATCCCCATGGAGCGCATCGTTGCTTCGGGAGGCGGTGCAAAAAGCAGCGCTTGGCTGCAGATACAGTCAGACATCTTTGATGCGCCGATATACACTATCGAGGGCAAAGAGGAGGCTTGCAGAGGAGCAGCCATAACGGCCGGTGTCGGGGCGGGGATATATGAATCGTTTGAAAAGGCGTGTGAAGATATAGTGAAGTTCAATCAGAAGATAACGCTGCCGGATAAAGAGAACGTCAAGGTATACGATGATGCTTTTGAAAAATATAAGCTGTTATATCGGAATAATAAAGATATTTTCAGAATGCAGGTATAAGAAAGCAGCTTTATCGTACGGCTGTATACATGTAAAAGACAATACTTTTAATGGATTTGCAATTTTGATCTCGACAGAGGTTTGGCTGGCTGCTATTTCGCGATGCGCTCAAGATAGACTTTAAAGGCTTTCTGTTCTGCTGGATCCAGTGCCTGAAGCGCAAGCTCGTTGCTCTTCTCGATGACCGAGCCGATGGAGCTTTCAAGCTCTGCGCCCGGCTGAGAAAGGTAGACTTTTACGCCTCGGCGGTCATTCTTACTATGTTTGCGCTTAATTAGGTTCTTATTTTCCATGCGGGTCAGCAACCCGGTTATAGTGGAAGCGTCAAGGCCGCTTAATTTTGAAAGCTGGGAAGGTGATAAGCCGTCTTTGTTCCACAGATGATACAGCAATACATATTGTGCCGGAGTTATATCATATTCCAACAGGTTTTTTTTAAACAAAGAATTTACTTTATACTGTGCTTGTGTAAGCAGATAATTAATACATTCGTCAATTTTCATAATGCTATTATATATTCTCATATATAGTTACGTCAAGAAAAATTAATATTATAAAATATTTATGTTGAAAATAATTTGCATACAAAGTATAATGTGTTTGAATGAACTGTCGATGCAGGTTGACAACACACAGAAAGGATAATTATATGGACTTTAAGCTAAGCAAAGCACAACAATTGTATAGAGAATTATTTAGGCGGTTTGCTGAAACTGAGATTAAGCCGCTCGCACATGATATGGACGAAGCGGAGGAGTATTCCAAAGACCTCATAAAGAAGATGCAAGCGCTTGGCTTTTTTGGCATACCCTTTCCGAAAGAGTACGGCGGCGGAGGCGCAGATACGCTGACGTATACGCTGTGTATGGAAGAGGTAAGCAAAGTCGATGCCAGCACAGGCATAACGATCTCTGTTCACACCTCTCTTTGCTGCACATGTATATACGAATACGGTACGAAAGAGCAGAAAGAGAAATACTTAAGGCCTCTTGTTGACGGACGTAAAATCGGCTGCTTTTCGATGACCGAACCAAATGCGGGGAGCGATGCTTCAGGGCTGCAGACCAGCGCTGTGCTTGACGGCGACGAGTATGTTATAAACGGCTCTAAAGTGTTTACAACAAACTCCGGGTTCGCAGATATCTTCATAGTGTTTGCGGTGACGGACAAGGCCATGGGAAGCGAGGGGATTTCGGCGTTTATCGTGGAAGCGACGACACCGGGGCTTTCCGTAAGTGCAAATATACCACGTATGGGCATTCGTGCTGCATCAAACTGTGAAGTTTCGTTTGAAAATGTACGTGTCCCTGTAGAGAACCGGCTGAAGCGTGAAGGCCTTGGGTTCGATATCGCTATGCACGCACTGGACGGCGGAAGGATAGGTATCGGAGCACAGGCTGTTGGTATTGCGCAGGGAGCGATAAACGAGGCGCTACAGTATGTGAAGGAAAGAAAACAGTTCGGCAGGCCTATAATAGCGTTCCAGAACACAAAGTTCAAGCTAGCTGAAATGCAGACGAAGGTCGATGCGGCAAGGCTGCTAGTTTGGCGTGCGGCAACGATGAAAGACAACGGTGAGGAATACGATTCAGCGGCGGCTATGTGTAAATTGTTTGCTTCAGAAACAGCCAACGATGTAACACGTGGATGTGTACAGCTTTTCGGAGGATACGGTTTCTCCAGAGAATATCCTGTTGAACGTATGATGAGGGATGCGAAAATCACGGAGATATACGAGGGGACAAGCGAGATAATGAAGATCGTGATCGCTGGCTCTATGATATCTAAGAAGAAGGGGGCATAAAACCATGAAGATCGTAGTTTGTTTAAAACAAGTGCCGGATACAAACGAAGTTGAAATAGATCCTGAAACGAATACACTGATTAGGAAAGGGATTCCTGTGATAATAAACCCTGACGACAAAAGCGGTATCGAAGCCGCTCTTAGACTTAGGGACGAGTTGGGCGACGGCAGCAGCGTGACCGCACTGTCTATGGGTCCGCTTCAGGCAGAAATTGCCCTTAGGGAAGCGCTTAGCATGGGCTGTGATGACGCCGTGTTGGTAAGCGACCGAAAATTTGGGGGCTCCGATACTCTGGCTACGTCGACGATTCTTGCAGCGGCTTTGAAAAAGATAGGATTTGACCTTATCATAGCAGGGCGGCAGGCTATTGACGGGGATACGGCGCAGGTTGGGCCGCAGATCGCCGAGCACCTTGGCATACCGCAGGTAAGCTATGTTGAAGAGGTCACGCCGGACGGAGATTCGCTTGTAGTCCTGAGACAGTACGAGGATAGACATCACAGGTTGCGTGTAAAACTGCCGTGTCTTTTAACAGCCATTGCGGATTTGGCGGAACCGAGATACATGACGGTATCGGGCATTACCGAAGCTGCAAATAAAGAAGTTAAGTTGATGGACTATGAGCTTCTTTCGAATCTTCTGAGCGCTGAAACAATAGGGCTGAAAGGATCGCCCACAAATGTGGTACGCTCTTACACTAAAGAGCCAAAAACGCAGGGAGCCGTGCTTAAAGGGCTTACACCGGATGAGGCTGTGGACGCTATTATGGCAAGGCTGCACGAAGGCCATCTGATTTAGGGAGGATAACATGAGTAAAGACGTATTTGTATTTATAGAGCAGCGTGATGGGAAACTGCAAAGCGTGGGTTACGAACTCTTGGGTGAGGCAGCCTCACTGGCGTTTGACCTTAAGCAGAAAGTCGTAGCAATGCTTTTGGGTGAAGGAATAACACATTACGCAGAAGAGCTCATACAATATGGTGCAGATGAAGTATTGATCGTAGATAATCCTGTATTAAAGGAATACATGACTTCGACCTACACTAAGGCTGTCAGCGGAATTATACGTAGCCGTCAGCCTGAGATAGTATTGTTCGGTGCAACGTCAATCGGCAGAGATCTTGCGCCACGTGTTTCCGCACGTATCAAAACAGGCCTGACCGCCGACTGCACGGGTTTGAGTATAGACCCGGATACAAAGCTGTTGATGATGACACGGCCTGCGTTCGGCGGTAATCTGATGGCTGTTATACGCTGCAAAGACCACCGGCCACAGATGGCGACAGTTCGCACGGGTGTTATGCAGCCTATGGAAAGGCAGCAGGACAGAGAAGGAAAGGTAGAGCAGTTTAAAATAGATCTTTCGGAAAAAGACAAGGACGTACAGCTGCTGGAAATAATAAAAAAGAAAAAGTCGGGGTCGGATATCTCACAGGCGAGATGCCTGGTCAGCGGAGGGCGTGGCGTAGGATGCAAAGAAAATTTCCGCCTGCTCAAAGACGTTGCCGAACTGCTTGACGGTGAAGTGTCAGCTTCACGTGCGACTGTAGACGCAGGATGGATTGAGAAGGAACGCCAGGTAGGACAGACCGGAAAAACTGTTCGCCCCGATCTTTATATCGCCTGCGGTATATCCGGTGCGATTCAACACGTGGCTGGTATGGAAAATTCAAATTTAGTTATTGCTATAAATAAAAATGAGACAGCGCCGATTTTCGGTGTGTCAGACCTTGGCATAGTGGGCGACCTTCATGCTATACTGCCAAAGCTAAAGGAAGCAATAAAGAAAGCTAAGCAGGAGGGAGTTACATACCATGCACCTTCGACAGACAAGTATATTGGACTGGAGAACGTGCTCTATCATGTGCAGAACGAGATTGCATACCTCACAATAAATCGGCCCCGGCAGTTAAATGCGCTGAACGAAAAAACGCTTCGTGAGATAGGCGTTATAGCAGACAAGCTTAAAGACGATGAATCTGTAAAAGTGCTTATCATACGTGGAGCAGGCGGAAGGGCTTTTGTGGCGGGAGCCGACATCTCGGAAATGCAGGAGATGAGTGAAGAAGAAGGCATGGAGATATCAAAGCTAGCACAGACTGTATTTCTGAAAATTAAAGAACTGCCGCAGATAGTTATTGCTGCGATAAACGGATATACACTCGGTGGCGGCAACGAGCTTGCACTGGCATGCGACATCCGAATTGCCAGCTCAAGAGCGAAATTTGGACAGCCAGAGGTCAATCTTGGACTTATCCCTGGGTTTTCGGGTACGCAGCGGCTCTCACGGCTTGTAGGAGATGGCGACGCAAAACGCATGATTTTTTCGACTGACATGTTAAGCGCTGAAGAAGCTCTGCGGATCGGTCTTGTTAATGTTGTTGTTGCACCTGAAGGGCTGATGCGTACAGCACGTGACCTTGCGCTAAAGATTATCAGCAAAAGCATGAAAGCGGTTAAGCTGGCCAAGAAATCGATAAATGAAGGGCTGGCAATGGAGTTTAAACAAGGATTGCTAATTGAAAACGATTGCTGGACAGAATGCTTTTGTAAAAGCGGGGATGCACATGAAGGGATGACTGCATTTGTGGAGAAACGCAAGCCGAATTTTAATAGTAAGTGAAGATAAGACGGGGAGGTAAAAAGGTGGATTTTATTGAATGTGTTAAGGGAAGACGAAGTGTAAGAAGGTATGAGCAGAGAGAACTAAATGATAAGATGCTAGAAGAAATTATTGATGTTGCATCCTATGCTCCAAGCTGGAAAAACACACAGACTACACGCTATATATTGGTACAGGACAGGCAGCTTATAAACAAGCTTGCGGACGAGTGTGTCATGGATTTTGAATACAATCAGAAAACTATGCACAATGCACCTGCACTTATATTGGTCACAACTATCACAGGGCGTTCCGGATTCGAGAGGGACGGCTCATTCTCTACGAGCAAGGAAACACACTGGGAGAGTTTTGACGCAGGCATAGCTGTGCAGACTCTTTGCCTTGCGGCATACTCGAAAGGTCTGGCTACGGTCATAATGGGAATATACGATGAGCAAAAGGCAATAGAAGTGGCAGGGATACCGGACGGGCAGAGCCTTTCGGCCATAGTGGCTGTCGGCTTCCCGGCAGAGGAGCCCGCAATGCCTAAACGCAAAGCGGTAAGTGACCTGCTCGAATATCGGCGTTAGTATACGTTCAATACAACTAAAGTAACATAATGAGAATAAGCCAAAGCCAACCGAATTAAGTGGGCTTTGGCTTATTTAGGAGAAAGAAAACTACTTTAGTCTAGAGCGCATTTGTATGGCTAAACACCCAGCTTGTTACGTCTGATCATTTCTGTCGTGGCAAACGACTGTGTCGGCTGATATCCCGGCAGCGGCTTAATCTTTTGATGATAAGCGTCGATAAACCATGAAGGCTGCGGGAAGAAGTGGTTAGCAACTTCGGAAATAGGAGATATCCAGTTGCGGGCGCCGATAACGATAGGCGGCGCATCCAGATAGTTAAACAAAGCCGAAGTGACATTCTGAGCATAATCGTTGAGTATAGAGCCCTTCTGGACAGCATCGCTTGCTAATATCAGCTTACCTGTCTTTTTAACAGACTTAAAGAGTGTCTCGAAGTTAAACGGAACTATGGTTCGTGCATCGATGACCTCGGCGCTTATCCCGTATTGCTTTTCAAACATGTCAGCAGCATCCAGCGCACGGTAAAGCGTACGGCCTATTGTAAGTATGGTAAGGTCAGCGCCTGCACGTTTTATGTCCGGTTCCCCGATAGGCAGTTCATAATACCCTTCTGGCACGCCTTCGGACCGGAACAGTTCGCCCATGCCTTCCAGCGCCTGTGCTTCCAGGAATATGACGGGGTCGCTACCGGAAAGAGCAGAGTTTAGCAGGCCTTTTGCATCATATGGCGATGTTGGAAATACTATCTTTAGTCCTGGTATATGAGCACAGATGCTAGACCAGTCCTGTGAGTGCTGAGCGCCGTATTTTTCGCCTACGCCCATGCGAAGGACAACAGGTATTTTAAGCTGGCCTGCGGACATCGCCTGCCACTTTGAAAGCTGATTCAATACTTCGTCGCCGGCACGCCCCATAAAATCAAAATACATAAGCTCTGGCAGAGCCCGGCCGCCCATCATTGCGTAGCCGATGGATGCGCTGACAATGGTCGCTTCAGATATTGGTGAATTGAACATTCTATGGTAGGGGATGGATTTATCGAGGTCTTTATATGCGCCGAATGCACTGCCCCAAACACGAAGGTCTTCGCCGAACGAAACGAGAGTCGGATCCTCATAGAACTTGTCGATGATTGCCTCGAAAATTGCGTCACGCATTTGTATGACAGCCGAAGAGGGCAGCACTTTTCCATCTTTGATGCCCGTGCGGCTCTTTTTTTTCAAACGCTGGATACGTGGGTTGTCTTCTTTTGCGCCAAGTACCTGTGGCTCATCATCAGCCAGCTTGGGGATGTGCTGGTTGGAATATATATATTTTTCGATATTGTCCGGCTGCTTGACCAGATCCATAAACGGCGAGTCATTCGGGTCGATGGTGATTTTGAATATATCCAGTACAAGTTGGTGTGCGTATTGCTTTATGGATTCGATTTCATCGGTGCTTGCAACTTTATTTTCCAACAGCTGTTTTTCGTAATCCATCAGAGCATCCTGCTCCTGCCAGGCGACGATCTCATCCTGCGTACGTGCGGAGTTTGCGTCCGTAGGTGAATGGCCGCAGTAACGATATGTTATAGTATCCAGCAGAGCCGGTCCTTTGCCTTGCAGGATAAGCTCTTTTTTACGCTTTGTTGCATCTATCAATGCAAATATATTGTAGCTGTCCACACGTTCTGCGTGCATCTGATCCGGATTTATACCGGCACCTATACGGGCAAGCTCGTCATATGCCATTGTCTCGCCGCATGTCTGGCCGCCCATGCCGTACCAGTTGTTGACGAAGTTGAAAAGGACAGGAAGACCACCTTTATACTCATCATCCCAAAGGTTATAATACTGGCCCATAGACGAAAAGTTGAAGGATTCCCATACCGGGCCGCATCCAACTGATGCATCACCGGAGTTGGCAACAACGATACCTTTCTGTTTGCGGATCTTTTTAAACAGAGCTGCTCCGGCGGCAATTGGAGCCGAACCGCCGACTATTGCGTTGTTGGGATAGAAATTGAATGGCAGGAAGAATGCGTGGATAGAGTTGCCAAGCCCCTGTGCGAAACCGTTCTTTTTGCCGAATATCTCTGCCATGATACCATAGACGTAGAACCGTCTGGCCAGCTCTTTCGTATCAAGGTCAAAACGCCTGCGGATGACGTCGTACTGCGTACCGTCGCCGTATTCTTTCATTATGTTTTCAAGCTCAGGCTCGTCGAGCGTACGGATGGCTTTAAAACCACGAGATATCAATTCGCCATGGCTTCTGTGATGACCGAAAATAGTGTCGTCGAGATCCAGCGCAAACGACTGGCCGACTGCAGCGCTCTCCTGACCGACGCCAAGATGAGCCGGACCCACATAGTTATACTCGATACCGCAGTAATTTCCTGTTTGGCGCAGTGTTTGTATCATGCTTTCGAATTCACGGATCACAGTCATGTCCAGGAACATATCAACAAGCTCCTGCGTTGAGAACTCGCCGAGAACATCTTTCATTCTTTTCTGGTATTGATTTAAAGGAATGCTTTTAAAGGTGATCTCACCTTTTGCTCGAAGCTTAGTCGGGTCTAAAAACAGTTCTTTTGCCATTTGATATTACCTCCATTATTTGCTGAACACAGCTTCTTTAATAATCTCACACACGGTTGGGTGGGGGAAAATCGTCTTCTTTATACTATCGATGGGTATTTTGTTTTGTATCATCAGCGAAAGTGCATAAATGATCTCGGAAGCATAAGTGCATACGAGTGTTGCGCCGATGATTATGTCCAGTTTTTTATCAATGATAAGCTTGCAAAAACCATCTCCCAAACCACGTTCCGCAACATGCCTGCCGCTCATGTTAACGGAGACACTACGTACCGAAATGCTCCGTCCTTCTGCAAGAGCCTTCTGCTCAGATATTCCTGCGCAGGCTATTTCCGGGTCGGTGTAAATAACACTGGGAACAGCGTTGTAATCGACCGTATCGGACTGCCCCAAAATATTATTGACAGCGGCTTCGGCTTCTCTGTAGGCAACGTGAGCCAGCATATATCTGCCGTTTACATCGCCGGCGGCATAAACGCCCGCTATGTTCGTTGCGCAGCAGCCGTCCGTCACGAGTGCTCCACGTTCTGTATACAGGCCTAAGGCCTCTAAGCCCTCAAGGCTTGCTTTTCGCCCGACGGACAGCAGGAGTTTTTCATATGCTACGCTTTGTTCTTTGCCGTCTTTCTCGAAGGTGGCCTTGCCGCCGCTTACTGAGATGACCTTGCTTTTCAGATTAAAGGATATTCCTTTTTTAGTAAGCTCGTCCTGCAATACTCCTGCGGCGTCGGTTTCTATCTCGCCGCCGATCTTGTCCATCATCTCGATTATTGTGACACGGCTGCCAGCACTGTTGAAATATTCAGCCATCTCCAGGCCTATTACGCCAGCCCCCACGATGACGAGGGGATATCCTTGATATCCAGTAATTCACGGCTGGTCAGCACTGTGCCGTTATCGATGCCGTCCTGCATCCCCGGAATGGGAGGGAGGATGGGTACGGAGCCGGTGGCGACCAGGATATGCCGTGCCTGGTACGCATCGTTTTCTACAGCAATATTGAAGCTGCCGGGCGAACCGGAAACAGCTGCCTGCCCGTATTTAACGTCCACTTTTTTGCGTTTAAGTGCAGATTCGACTCCACGGACCAGTGTCTTTACGACCTTATTTTTTCTTGCAAGCACTTCCAAATGGTTTATGGATGCTTTGCTGCAGCCTACACCTTTTTCATCTCCGTGCAATACGGATTGATAAGTCTTGCCGGAGTAAAGAAAAGCTTTGGTTGGGATACAGCCTTCGTTAAGGCATACGCCGCCGATCTTGTTCTTTTCTATTAAAAGTATAGAGAGGCCCGCTTCTGATGCATATTCAGCTGCGTGATAACCGGCGGGCCCTCCGCCAATAATGGCAATGTCATATAATTTCATCAGTATTTTTCTCCTGCAATGTCATAAATATTTTCCAGGTTGTCGCATACAGCCTTTAAAAATGAAGCTGCAGGCGCACCGTCGATTGCTCTGTGATCATAGGTGAGCGATAAATATCCAGCGGGGTAATAAAGTATGCCTTCATCTGTCATTTTAACTGCATAGTCGATTGTTCCGACGCCGAGGATGCCAATCTGAGGGGGGTTCAATATCGGTGTAAAATATGTGACTCCTGAACTGCCGACATTGGATACGGTAAATGTTGCATCGGACATTTCATTTTTGGAGATCGTACCGTTTTTACATTTTTCTATAATAGCTCCCAGAGAGGATGAAAACTCAAGCAGGCTCATGCTTTGTGCGTTCTTTACTGTGGGAACGACCAGGCCTTTCTGAGTATCCACAGCGCAGCCTATGTTTACATTGTCGAAGATGATCATCTCATCGTCACCAATCATGTGGGCGTTCATCTGCGGATAATCCTGCAGCGTTTTTACGGAGACAAACATAACGAGGTCGTTTATAGTTATATTCTTTTCCGTTCCTGGCGAGGATTTGAGCCACGAACGGTATTTTTGAAGCTTAGACGCATTGTAGCGCATCTGCGTTGTCGTCTGTGCGGTGCTGAGTATAGAGTTCATCATGTTTTTAGAAATAGCTTTGCGGAAATTGGATATTTTGACCGGCTTTCCAAATATCAGATCTGCGGGTTTTGAGGATGGTGCAGATACAGCTTTAGCTTCAGCCTGTTTAGCCGCCGCCGGCCTTGGGGCTTTCATTGCAGCAATTACATCCTCTTCCAGCGCACGGTTCTCAGCACCGCTGACCGCAACGTCGTCAAGCGTTATGCCGTTCGCATCTGCCAGTACTTTTGCACGTGGCGAAAACACGGACTGGTCATCCTTTGGTTCTTTCGGGGCGGCAGGAGTATGCGCCGGCTCTATTTTTATTTCCGGTACGTCGGCGTTTTCGGCAGCCGATTCTTCAGGTGCGGTAGAGGGCTTGATATCGCTGATATCCTCGCCGGGCTTGCCGATCACGCAAACAGGCGTCATGACGGGTATAATGTCATATTCCTTATAGAAACGCTTCAAAACCGTTCCGTCTTCTTCTGCGAAAACGTCCATCGAAGATTTATCAGTTTCTATTGAAAAAACAGGGTCGCCTTCCTTTACGGTATCTCCTTCGGAAACAAACCATTCGCCAAGAAGGTTTTCCTCTTCGTTAAGTCCTAGTCTGGGCATGATAATTGCTTTTGCCATTCCTGAAATCCCCCTACTTTTTTTGTAGTTCATCATTTTCAAAATTCGCAATAATCGCAATAAAAAAATGCGATTAATCAACATATTTCAATAATAACATTGTGATATTAAAGCTGTCAAGAGGATAATATTAAGACGTAAATAATTAAAATATGACTTAAAACGAGCGTATATATCGCAGAATGATGCATTATCGCAATTTTTATATCGCAAAAAATCGCAAATATTATTGACGCTTTCGGAATCTAATGATAGTATGATATAGGATAATGATAGGAGGTGGCCTGAATGGCAAGACAGCCGACTGAAGAACGCAGGTATGAACTGGCCCAGATCATTGTTGCTGAAGGCCAGGCAAAAGTTGGGGAATTGGCAAGGCAGTTCGGTGTATCTACCGAGACAATCAGAAAAGACCTTATCCTGCTGGAGGAAGAGGGGATTGCGAAAAAAAGCCATGGCCGGGCTATCGTTTCCAGTGACTTGATTGAAAGGCCGTTTATACAGAAACTTTCAGAACGCATTGATGAGAAGATAAAGATCGCTAAAAATGCGATGGAATTCATCCCGAAGAGGGGGGCTATCTTTATTGATTCAGGCAGCACTGCGCTTGAGGTCGCAAAACTTCTTACGCTGCAGTCCGCATTGACCATATTCACAAATAGCATTTCAGCAATGTATGTACTGGCGCCGACCAGCAATATAGTTTATCTGTTCGGAGGCAAGATACGTGCAAGCAGCATGGCTGTTATTGGCGACTGGGCGCTTGATGAGCTCAATACCATACAAGTGGACGTTGCTTTCCTCGGCACGGATGGCTTTGCAGGCAGAGAAGGGCCCTGTTCAGCTTCATTTGAAGAGGTAGGGATAAAGAAAGCTATTATCGGGAAAAGCAGGCGAAAGTATCTGCTTGCGGACTACTCAAAGTTTGAACGCAGTGATATGTTCTCATATGCCAACTGGAAGGACATCGACTGCATGATCACAGACGACAAAGCGCCGCAAACCGAGATGAAAAGAATAAATAAATATATAGAGATAAAAGTGTGCTAACAAAACAGCCGGGAGAGTAGATTGATGGACTTAATGAACAAAAAGCTATGCTTGATCGTCGGCGCAGGCGCTATCGGAAAGGCGGTCGCCGGATACGTGTTTTCCCGCATAGGCTGCCGCACAGTCTTTACGGACATAGACCGCAGCGTTGTGGATGATATAGATAGGAACAAAGGTTACGAGCTTCTTTGCACTGAATATGACAGGCCGAACAAGACGCAGACTGTCAGCAACGTTTCTGCCGTATCGCTTCAAGACAAGCAAGCCGAAGAACTTGCAATCGAAGCAGACTATATATGCACTGCTATAGGAAGCATAGGCATGCAAAAATTCTTGCCCACCCTGACCGGCTGGATAAAAAAACGCAAATTCAGCAAACCACTATATATAATATTGATGGAAAACGATTTTGAGCTCAAAAGAGTCATAACGGATTATTTACTGCTGAATTTAAATGAAATGCCGAAAGAGCTTCATATCCTTCAGACTTCTATCGAGAGAATGACGAAAAACATTGTACCTGAAAACGGCAACCGGACAATCATCACCGAGCAGTTCATACGTGTGATATTGGAGAAAAGTGGATTGACCGGGAGCGGATTAGAAAAACAAACAGACTACTTTGAAATGGTGGACGAAGTAAAGCCATATTACTACCGAAAATTATATACGAACAACTTAGGGCATGCTGTTCTTGGTTATATTGGGCAGTATAAGGGGTACACTAACACCGTAGAGGCGATAGAAGATGAGTATATTTCTAAAATACTGGATCAGGTTCTGGAAGAATCGGGGCAGATGCTAATCAAAAAGTTCGGATTCTCAAGACAAGAGATCGACGAGCATAAAGCAGCGCTTATAAAACGCTATTCTAACTCCGGGATGCTGGATGAATTAAGCCGCCTTATCAGGGATCCGCTGAGGAAATTAAGCAATAAAGAACGTATAGTCGGCGCACTTTTAGAATGTGACGCTTATGGAATCAGTGCATCTGGAATAATCACAACGCTTTTCTACGTACTTGAATATTGCACTAATAAAAAAACACTGGAGCCGCAGGTTTCAGAGCTTATAGATAAGTTTGGAGTAGGCGGGGTGTTGGAACAAATCTGTCAAATTGAAAAAGGCAGCAGTGTTTTTCTAAATATCCTGGATCAATATGAAATTTTTCAAAAAACGATTTAGCTTGACTGGAAATTATACATTCAAAAAGCCCTAATCGTGTTTAATGCAACCAATATAGAGTTTATGCCGATTTTGGCATGTCTTCATTGTTCGACCCAAAGTGCTTCAGAATAGCCAAGGGGACCTTTCATTTTTAAAGGCTCCCCTCGGGCTTATCATTAACATCCAAGTCTATTATAATTAAGCAAATCCAGCACATACTCCATTATTTCAGCTGCTTTTTCTGTACAATGATTGATATAGGTCTGAGGGTCAATATCATTAAATACGTTTTTCTTGCCTGTACTCTCCATGCGTGTCATCAATTGAGCAGCGGCATATTGCCCGGCTTCCCAGATTATACGTGTCCACATGTTTGTTTTTATAACACCGGCGTTACCCAGCGTTTTAATTTGCTCGTACGTAAAGCTGGACATGCCATGCAATACTAACATGTCTTTTCCAAGTGCTTTGGTTAGAGAGGCGGCACGATTCTTCTAATAGACTGCACCTCCAACGCCTGTAGATTGCTGTTCTGTACCCAAGTCTGCGACCAAAAAATCTACACCTGTTGTATTGACATATTCAACAGCTCTTTTAACATATACCTCGTCAACTTCTTGAAGTTTTTCTGGTCCCTTTATTCCATACGAAACGCTAAGTGTATCAATTGCTGCCTCCGTTGGTGGAAAGCCAACAAAGAACAATGAACATGACGACGATGATAAACCTTCAAACAAGAGAGGTCGTGGTACAAACAAAACTCCAGTTGTTGGAGTAGTAGATAGAAATAATAAGAAAGCCTATGCAAAAGTTGCCATGCCAAATGCGGCTGGCAAGAATCCACTCTCCAAACCGCTTTGGTCTGGGCAAGAGGATTTGAAGGCGGGAGGCCCGCCAACCATATAAGCAATAATGTCGCTAGGTATAAGTAATTACGTAGTATATAAAAGGTAGTGCAGAGCGGCAGACTCTTTTTTCAGAGGCTCTGCATTCCTCATCACTTAAACCAAACAAAAAAGCCCTGACAAGCAGAACCTTTTTATGTGTTGGTCTACCTAGTGCATTTAAATCCGAACTTTTTATTTCATCAAAAGTAGTGTGTTTTACTCCATCCTTATAGTTAAATGTAATAACCATCTTGTCGTCATATAAATAAATAGCATTTACAAAACAATCTATAAGCCTTTGCCTCTGTTCTTTATTTGACACGTCAACTCCCCTGAACTTATGAAGCCAGAATAATATCTGCTCACGAGTCAGTAGAGGTGATTGAGTTTCTTCATTTACGATAGCAATTTCAATCTCATTCTTACTTTTTTCAAGTTCGTCCAGCCGCTGCTTGGTAGATGGGGTTAAAATGCCCTGCTGGATAGCATTAAGCAAATTACTTATTCCTCGTTCTGTATCAGCAAGCTGTTTTCTTAAAAGTGGGAGTTGTGAGTTTTCCTTTGATTGGATATCTATTAACTTGTCTGCAATCTGCTCTAACAGTGCATCATTCATAAGCAGTTTAATTGTTTCATCAACAACAAGATCTTCTATCCATTTCTTTTTAACCGTCTTTTTGCTACATTGTTTTGGTCTCTTCTTAGCGTTAACGCATTTGTAGTAACGGTAGACGTTACGCATATGGCTTGTACCGCTTTCGCCAACCATGAATGCACCGCATTCTCCGCAATGAAGTTTAGTAGTGAGCAGATAATCATCAACAGCCTTATGCCTGGCCGGAGCACGCTTATTCTTTTTAAGCTGGTCTTGCACTTTATCAAACAACTCCTTTGGTACTATTGCCGGAATCCCGTCTGGCTTTGTAACGTCTCTATATTTATATTCCCCTATATACTTTCTGTTATGCAACATGTGTGTAACCGTGTTAAAGGTAACTTTCCCTTTTCGAGCTGAAGAGATATTCTTCTTATTCAGATAGTCTATTATTTGCTGTACAGTATAACCATCAGCATACTTATTAAACACATCAAGCACTACCGGTGCTGTCAGCGGATCGATTTTATAATATTTTTCAGCATCAACAGTATAGCCGTACGTTATTGTACCGCCGTTGTATTTACATTTAAGTGCGTTTTCAGTCATGCCACGTATAACTTTTTCTGCAAGCTCGGCTGAATAATATTCTGCAAAACCTTCAAGCATTGATTCAAGTATAATACCTTCAGGTCCGTCAGAGATGTTCTCTTTTGCAGATATAACTTTAACACGATTTTTACGGAGAACATTTTTATAATGCGCCGAATCGTAACGGTTTCGGGCAAACCTATCCAATTTCCATACAATCACCACTTCAAATAGTTGCTTAGAACTGTCTCTGACCATTCGCTGGAACTCCGGGCGGTTATCTGTTTTAGCAGAATATGCACGATCAATATATGTCTTGAAAATAGTTATGCCTTGCTTATTGGCATATTCCTGGCATTCTCGAATCTGGCCTTCTATGGATTCTTCTCGTTGATTATCACTTGAATATCTGGCATATATTACACCGTTCATTTCTCTTCCTCTCCAGCCATCTTTATAAGCATTTCCTTTAAACGTGTGTTTAATGGGGAGCCTTCTGCAAAACAGGCTTCAACAAATTCATTCCATTCAACTTTGTTCTTGAGCTTTTCCTTTACCTTATCCGGCTTGTAATCAAAATACTTGCCGTGAGGACTATCGGTACGGCAAAAGATATAATCAAGGGATACATCGAAATAATCGGCGTACCAAAGCAATACGCTAAAAGGCGCTTCGGATTGATCCTGCTCATACCTGTTTATGTTCGATTGATTTGAATCCGCTATTTTCGCAAGTGCCGCTTGTGACAGACCAGTAGCGTTGCGTAGGGATTTTAATCTTTTACCAACTGTATCCATAATCATTGCTCCTTTTTGTATAAATACATTCTACTCGATATTAGAGTTAAACGCAAATTAAAAAAACAATACGTATAAATTATAAAAAAGTTAAGTAAATGGGAACAAATAAGGACACCTGTTGACGTAATATATTAGAGCAACTAATATTTAGTAACAGGAGAAGCAGATGAAAATACAGTTCTTACAACCGGAGCAAAACAAAATTACTGTCGTAAATCTAAATAACTTTGAGTATCTGCCGCTTTTTTATCTATTCCCAAAAGAACTGTTGGTAGATACCTGCCCCGGCCTTGTAGATATGCCAAGAAACGTACATGGTATCTTCAAGCAAGAGCAATGGTATACAATGCTTAACAGCGACTTCTTTTTTCAGGCTGTATGCGATCTTACAGCTTTTTACGTTTGGCCTTCATTTGGAATTTCAACATATATGGAATGCTTTTCAGGATATGACTCAATGTGGCGGTTAGCTCACGCTACGTATATATGGGAAGAAGCTTTTGAAAATCTAAGCGGTATTACACCGCAGGGTCTTGTAAAATCAGCAAAGAAAGAACAGAGATGGTTAAATACAGATGAATTCGAAAGCATAATGCTGAGAATAGGTATTTACGGTATAAATAAGAACAACCTAATTCCCTGTATACAAACAGTAAAGGAAATGCGCTGCATCGAAGATTATGATAACCGATACAGTAACGCTAAAATAGATTTCTATCGCAAATGGTACCATACACGTGCAAGGTTTAAAACTGTTTCTCTTGATCAGCTTATAGATAAACAGAGCAGCGATACCATGAATGCAGAGCTTGGTAATTTCATTACAAACAAAGGCGCAGACTTCGAAGAAGCTTCATGCAGCAAAATAGACGCTCAGCGCTTTTATGAAACTCTGAGCGCTCGTGACCGTGAAATACTTGAGATGCGAGTTAATGGATACACATACCAGGAAATTGCAGATGAGCTTGGTTACAGTACACATAGCGCAGTATTGAAGCGTATTAACAGAATCGCAGAACTATATCTTGATTACAAAGATAAAAAAGAATAGCTAACATAATTCGTAATAGCTAATTAATTATTGAAACATCGTCTTTCCTTTTGGGAAGACGTTTTTATTTAACCAAAAATTACAAAGAAAGTGAGAAAAACATGACGCAACTTAAAATCGGAATTGACAACGGTAACTACAACACAAAATCATCGGAGCGAATGCTGTACGCATCGGGTTTCACCGTGAGCGACAGTGAGTTTATCACCAGTGATATGCAGCTATTCTATAATGAATCATTTTACGCTGTCGGTGGTAAACGTTTGAGTTTCCAGCAGGACAAAACTAAAGAGGAAGACACATTTATATTAACATTTCCAGCTATCGCAGATGCGATGAAAAAAGCAGATACAACTTCAGCTGATGTGATACTTGGCGTTGGTCTCCCTATTGACATATATGGAGCACAAAAGAAAGCATTTGGTCAATACTTCCTTAAGGAAGATGTTTGCTTTAACTTTGAAGACAATGACTATTTCTGTAGAATCAAAGAATGCAAAGTATTTGCCCAGGGGCATGCAGCATTATGCAGGTATTATCAGCAGCTAAAGGAATACAACAACATCACGCTTGTTGATATTGGAGGATATACGGTTGATGTTTTAACGCTGCATGATTTCAAGGTAGATAGAGGAAGCTGCGCCAGCCTGCGTATGGGTACGATTACGCTTTTTAATAATATTCGAGGCGAATTGCAGCAGGAGAACATTATACTTTCAGATGAGCTTATTGCCGATGCTATGCAGGGAACGATACAACACGCTGAAAAAGAAAAAATACACCTGATTGTAGAACGCCGTATGCAGCGCTACCTGAAGGAGCTTTTAAACTCTCTTCGTGAACGGGGGCTTGATTTAAAGCTGCCTATCGTATTCGCAGGAGGAGGCGCAGAACTGCTTGGGGACAGGCTGTATTCTTCCGAGATAAATACCATAGTTATCCTTGACTGCTTTGCCAACGCAGAGGGATACAAGCTCTTACTGGGTTAAAGATATGCGGGAAAGACGGTATCTGACATTCGATATGGAGAATCCCCGTCACCGGGAAGCACTTGCGCTTTTTAATGCTCAATCCGGGAAACTGCGCAGCGAATATGTTGTTGACCGTATCCTAAAGGTACGGCATGATAACAGGTTAGAGGAAAGATTAAGACAAATCATTAAGGAAGAACTGAAGTATATTTCATTTTCCGTTACCACTACAAAGAGTAAATCCGAAAATTTACATACAACTAATAACATATCCGAGCTGCCGGAAGCTCTGTTATCGTCTTTAGATGATATATGAACCATGATGGTTCACATTTTAACAACAGTCGGCAGAAACATGCGCCATGACGGCGCATTTTTTATTCTCAGCGGGTTTATCCCGGTGGTTAAGTGCTGCAAAGCAGGCCGCTTTATTAAGCCTCGCAGAGCCCCGCGGGAGCGCCCACTTGGCATCTTTGCAGCTCCGCTGAAAGTGTCATAGTGGGTAAAACACTTCCTTCGGAAGTGATCGTATCCCAAGCATTGATAACGTAAGGAGGTAAGGAGATATAACCAAAGTTGATCGCACAGTTGTAAGAAATAAAGCGTATCCACGCAGTAACTTCTCTATAAGGGAACGTCATAACGAGCGCAAGAACGAAATTTACTCCAATCCTGATATTGTACTTGAAAGAAGCGGTCTAAATATCAGTTTTAAAAGCTGCAAAGGCACATATACACAGGCTTTTGACAACTTGCTGGAAGAAGGAACGATAAGTACACGTGGATTAAAACAAGATGCTGATGTATTTGCAGAGATGGTGTTCGATGTGAACACACTGTATTTTGATAAGCATGGACGATATGAATACGCAAAAGACTTTTTTGCCGAAGCATACAAGATGGCTGTTAAAGAAGCCGGAGGCGAGCAATACGTCCTATCGGCAGTTATGCACGCTGACGAGCGCAACAGGAGCCTCTCAGAGGAACTTAAAAGGGATGTTTATCATTATCATCTGCATGTAGTATATATACCCGTTGTAGAAAAAGAAATCAAATGGACTAAGCGCTGCAAGGATAAGGAACTTGTTGGAAAGGTCAAAGAGGTTATACACCAGGTAAGTCATTCAAAAAAATGGGCTTCAGTCAAAGCAGTAGATGATAATGGTAAACCAATAATAGCAGAGAACGGTAAAGCTATGTTAATAGCGTCATATTCACTGCTGCAGGACAGGTTCTTTGAGCATATGAAGAAAGCCGGGTTCAAGGATTTTGAGCGTGGAGTGCGTGGCAGCACGACTCAGCATTTATCCGTTTTGGATTACAAGATACAGCAGGACAATGAAAGGCTTGTCCGTATTGAAAAGCAGGTTGAGGAGCAGCAGAAAGAGCTAACAGTTGTTTCTGAAAAGCTAAATGTAGCGCATCAGAGCAGTAAATCATTTCAAAGTCTTGATGATATGGGGCAGAAAAAGATGTTTGGCAAGGTGACGCTTGCTGAGCAGGATTACAAGGAGGTGATATCGCTTGCAAAGGAAGGCGTTTTATCCCGTAGCACTATAAGGTCACTAAAGCAGCAGCTTAAAGATGTCACTGAGCAGCTATGGAGTTTAGAGGATAAGTTTGAAAAGTTGTTTATGAGCACGAAAAACTATGTTGACGCTATGAGGTTAGCGCCGAAGAAAGTTGAAGAGCTCATTAAGGACATCTTTCAGAAGGCAAGGGAGGAGAGAGAACAAAAGAGACAGGAACGTAAAAAGACTAAGCCAAGCGGCTTAGGCCGCTAAGAGAACCTTGAAAATTTCATATGGAGGAAAGAATGAATAATAAGATAGCAATGATATACAGGAGCCAGACTTATGTCCGATAAACCGAAAGAACTAGAGATTCCTGATGATGTTGTAGAATCTTTTGCGCGATGTATTCTTCCGGCAATGAAGGAGTATTTTGATAATGAGGAAGGGCAGAGGGAGTATGAGAAGTGGAAAGCAGAGAGCGATAATATGGTGAAAATATCCAAAAATAAGTAGTTGATTAATGTGGGAATATTTAGTATTTATGTTTAATTAATAAGTAATTAATGAAATTTTAAAACTCGCTGGAGAGGATTTAATATTAAACCTCCATTATGGTACTTTTGTTTTACACCATTTTTGGAGGTTTACATGAACTTTGAATGAGTCTCTTAATAATAATTCTAGCTATCTGTAAGTGTATTGAGAATTTCATTAGCTGAAGTATTCTGACTATAAAACTGCTTCACAATGCTGCCTTCAGATATTGCCAAAATTCTGTCACTCATACCAATTAGCTCTGAAATGTGGGAAGAAATGAACAATATGCCAGCTCCATTGCGGACAAGTTCATTCATTATATTATACAGATCTTCACGGCTCGGTACGTCCAAATTGAATGTTGCTTCATCCATTATGAATATATTCGAATAGATATTCAGCCATTTGCTTAAGACGACTTTTTGTTTATTCCCTTCACTTAGATATCTGATTGGGGCATGTGCATCGGCAATTTTTATTCCTAACTTATCTATGAAAGAATAGCAAATTCTCAAAAGAGTACTATTATTAATGAATATTCTTTCACCTTTGGTTTTGCCAATTATAAAGTTTGAAGGGAAATTCATTTTATCAAATAAGCTTAAATTATTCTTATCTTCACTTATATATCCAATTCCAAATTTAACTGCATCTGCTGGCGAATTTATATATACTCTTTTTCCATTTATATATATTTCACCCAAGTCAAGCTTTAAGGCGCCTAGTATTGCCTTTGTTAGCATTGTTCTGCCAGAACCAATTAGACCAGCTAAACCGACTATCTCGCCTTTTCGAATAGTAAAACTGATATTATTTAATATATTTGAATAACAAATATTCTTCAATCGCAACAATTCCCCGCCAGGTTTGACGATTATTTTAGGATAAACTCTGCTTTTTATAGAGCCAAACATTTTTCTTAGTATGGTTTGTGTGTTCACTTCGTTCACATTTAGCGTATCAACCCGTTTTCCATTACTTAATATTGTCACTCTGTCGCCAATATGGTTGATTTCATTTATGCGATGTGTTATATAGATAATCGACTTTCCTTGAGATTTTAAATTGAGTAATAGTTTATAAAGTGTTTCTTTACTCTGGTCATCTAACAACTCGGAAGGTTCATCCAATATTATGATATCGTAAGGATGAATTAATAATCTTAAAGTATATAATAATTGTTTTTCAGCCCGACTTAAATTACCGAGACGATCAAATGGGCTTATATTTAAATTCATTTTTTTTAACGCTGCTCTTGTGTCTTCGTATAATTTTTTTTGATCGACAATGTTCATGAAGAATTTTCTGTGCAACGGTTCTTGGCCGCTCCATAAATTATGAGCCACATCCTGATTATCATAAAAAAGTGGCTGTTGCTGGAGCATAATTATTCCCTGCTTCTGTGCTTGCTGAGGATTTTTATAATTTACTAATGAGCCTTTATAAAATAATTCGCCACTGGTTATCTTTTCTATTCCATAGATAATGTTTGACAGAAGCGTTTTCCCGGATCCGTTTTCTCCTACCAACACGTGGATTTCACCATATTTAAGCGTAAAATCAATTTCATCTAGTACTTTGATATGATTAAATTTCTTGCAAACCTTTTTCAGCTCAATAATATTGCCTGACATTAAATCACCTTAATTATCATATTTTAAAACTCGTATAGAACTTGATGTTTTTTTCATAGCAAAACTTCTTGTATTCATCAAGAACTTCCTGGTTAGTAATGATACAATCTGCATCAGTTATAGGTCCGATTTTAGAAAGAGAGATCTGATTGAAACGGGTATGCTCTGCTAGAACTATAATCTCGTTCGTGATAGTGAAGATTTTTTTATAAAAGATAGCGAGATCAATATATGACGTTGTAAGCCCGTTTATAATATCTACGCCCTGTACATCAAAAAAAGCTTTGTTTACAAATAGTGAACTGGCGCAAATGCTTGCAAGTTCGCCTGTTAAAAGAGAACTGAAAGCACTTGTTTGTCCCCCAATTACGATCAATCTTATCCTGGTATTAGAATATAATGTATTTGCAATTGCTATATCGTTGGTAACGACGGTAAGATTAATGAAGCTGTCAAGCTGTGCTGCAATAAGCTGTGATATAGGACCGCTTAAGAATATAACATCATCGTCAGTTATAAGCTTGCTGGCAATATTTGCAATATAAATCTTAGATTTATAGTTTTCATCCTCAAGTACATCGGAATAACTTTTTGGAAGTACTTCTGAATTAAGTACGGCGCCGCCATACGTTTTAGTTAAAAAACCTTGCTGCTGGAGCTTATCTAAGTCTCGTCGAATAGTCGTTTCTGAAACTGATAGAAGATTACTCAAACTAACAACATCAACTTGTTTTTGTTCATATAGCTTTTGTTTTATAAGTTGTAGCCTCTCATATGACAGCATTATTTATTAGCTCACTTTTTTTACTCTTTAATGTCACGCAACTCAATAATAACATAATTTTATTATAGTGTGTACAGTTTTTGCTCATTTCTTCCAAACTATAAATGAACATAGAATAAAGTCATTGTTTTATGGAAAATATAACCAAAAATATGCGGATTAATGCCGAAAAAATCATAAATAAGCGAAAAAATTTAAAATCATGCAGGAGAATGCAAAAATGCGCCGAATAAGATAATAATAATTAAAAGGAGTTATTGACTAGAATATGAAAGAACTTGAACGTATATATACAGAGATGAATAGAAACGGCATGGATGTTGCCCTGTTATGCTCATATGAGAATGTTGTTTACAGCAGTGGCTTTGACACACCATTGCCGTACGGGGCAATAAATGATTTCGGAATGGGTTTCCCATTGTCTTATGTAATCATAAATGCAAGGAACAGAAGTGCAAGACTGATCGTATCAAACTTCTATTCCAAATTAGCAATAGGGCAGACATTCCTGAAAGAAGTTGATTCATTTGTAATTTTTGATCATTTTAAGCCAGTTGATTTAGTAAAGAATGTTTGCGGAACAATTATAGATATACTTAAAGAAGAGATGGGCCAGAGTACTTGCTTGGGCATAGAGGAAAGTTTTCTGCCCGCCATAATTTATAAAGAAATAGTAAATACGTTCTCTGATGTCAGGATAAAACAAGTATACAATGTAATTGCAAAGGCAAGAAGAGTTAAGACTGAAAGAGAACTAGACCTTATGCGTAAAGCAGCAAAGGTTGAGGATGCAGGTCAGGAAATGCTTCTGAAAATTGCGAGAGATTTTAAACATGAGACTGAATTTGAAGCATGGCTAAAAATAAATGAAGCTATGATAAATGTAATGAAGGCGCCGCCAGTTATTTCGGGTGAGTTGGTCACTGGCCCCAGAACAAATTCTGTTGATTATCCAAATGGGCCAAAAGATAGACAAATCGAACCTGGCGATATGGGGTTAATGGATATTAGTACTAGAGTAAATGGATATTGGTGTGACTGTTCAAACGTGGTGGTCTTTGGCAAAGAACCAAATGCTGAACAAAAGAAATATTTCAAATATGTCAAAGAAGCATATGATGCAGGATTTGCGAAAATCAAACCGGGTGTAAAACTAAGCGAGGTTGACAGGGCTGCTAGTGAGGCATTCGAAAAGAATGGCGTGAAGGCTATAGCATACACCGGGCATCCAATTGGCTGTGCAGTAAATGAATCCCCTCGTATTGTGTGTTACGAAGATTTATTATTAGAAGAGAATATGGTGCTTTGTATTGAACCACAACAATATTCAGGAAAAGGCGGGAATACGGGAGCCAGGATAGAAAAGGTGATTCTGGTTACAAAAAATGGAGCAGAAGAATTAAATGAGTTTGAATGGGGAATTTAATTTTCCATTCAAAAATTAAATATTCAGGAGGAGAAAATGAAAAAACTAATTATTTTCCTAATGGTTTTTGGTATGGTGGCAGCTCTTATGTTTGCCGGCTGTACTCCGACAGATGCGCAGCAAACCCAAACCGAAGACCAGAACGAGGGAGAACAGGCAGATCAGACAACAGATGAACAATCAGACCAAACAAATGACGAGAGCCAGAAGGTATGGAGGATTGCGCTTAGCAATTCATTCGTAGGCAATGACTGGCGTCAGGAAATGCAGAAAATTGCTGAATATGTTGCCAATACTGATGCATATAAAGACAAGGTAGAGCTCACGATTGTCAATTGCGAAAACACACCAGAAGCACAAGCTGCTTCAATTGATGCATTGATTTTAGAAGGCTACGATGCGATATTGATAGATGCTTCTTCCCCGACTGCGTTAAATCAGACCATAAAACGTGCTGTCGATCAAGGAATCGTAGTAGTATCTTTTGATCAGCTTGTAGATTCTCCGGATGTGTACTTGATTGGTCCGGATTATGGAAAAGCAGCGCAGTATCAGGCGAGATATCTTGCTGAAGCGATAGGTGGATCAGGCAAGGTAGTTGTTGACAGAGGCCTGCCGGGTGCCAAGGGATCCGGGCCGTTGTACGAGGAAGCGGTGAAAATATTCGACGAGTATCCTGATATAGAGATCATACACGAGTTCGACGGGATGTTTGCAGAGGGAGATACTCTTGCCGGCATGAATGCTGCGATAGCAGCAAATCCGCAAATAGATGCCGTATATACTCAGGGCTATATTGCTCCTGTTATTAAAGCATTGGGAGAAGCGGGAAGACCGCTTGTACCAGTAAGCGGATGGAGCTATAACAGCAGCTTCTTAGCACTGGCAGAAAATAATTGTGACGGCTTTATAACTCATGGTTCACCGTCTGTTGGGGCAAGCGCTATAAAAATAGCATTGGAAGTTCTTGAAGGATCAGATAAATATGTTTTAGGCGAATTTATGGAATATCCTTTAGGGTTGTATGCGATGAACCCAGATACATACGATTTTGGCGAGCCAGTGGTACAGATAGAGATGGGTGTAAATGCTTTACCGGATTTCCCACCGGGCTTCCAGCTCCCGACAACACCGGACCTTGATGTAGAAGTACCGAACGAAGTTGTTTTATCAGAATAAGAATTAGGCTATATGAGGATGTGTCTAACACATCCTCATATAAACATAGCATGGTTATAAAAAATACAGGGGAGTGAGATGGTGTATGTTGCATCTTGAAGTTAAAAATCTTTCAAAGTCTTTCGCAGCGGTTCAAGCATTAGATAAAATTAATTTTTCTGCCTCTCAGGGAGAGGTACATGCAATATTAGGAGAAAACGGCGCCGGGAAAAGCACATTAATCAAGATACTTAGCGGAGCACTGAAATGTGATGAAGGCAAGATCTATATTAATGGTGAAGAGGTCATATTGAACACACCAAAAGATGCTATAATTGCAGGTATTGGAACAGTATATCAAGAATTAAGTATTATTAAGGATCTAAATGTTGCACAAAACATTTTTTTTGAAAACTGGCCGAAAAGAAAAACCCGTATAGTCACAAAAAAAGCATTAAGGAACAAAACAATAGAGATTCTAAAAAAATATAATATTGAAGGCATTGACCCCGAGGACAGTGTTGGGGAACTATCTTTAGCAAAGCAGCAAATGATAGAAATAGTAAAGGTGTTAACACGCAATCCTAAAATAATCATATTGGATGAAGCAACTTCTGCATTAACAGAGAATAAGGTTGAATGGCTTTTAAACCTATCAAAACAGTTGGCATCTCAAAACAAGATAATAATTTTTATTTCACACAGATTACAGGAAATAAATAATAGCTGTGACAGAATAACAGTTTTTAGAAATGGCAAAGATGTTGGTGTCCGGAATGTAAAGAATACAAATAATGAGGAATTAGTTTCCATGATGATTGGTCAAAGACTATCAGCTTATTTCCCTGAAAAAATTGGTTATAAAACAGATTCTTCACTACTAAATATACGCAATTTGAATTCGGGAGAGGCATTAAAGGATATAAACCTAACGATTTTCAAAGGAGAAGTTTTAGGAATTGGGGGCTTAGCAGGTCAGGGGCAATCATCTTTATTCCATACATTATACGGCCTGCAAACTTATAGCGGTGAAATTACATTGAACGAAGAACCAATAACTTTAAAGAATCCCAACAATTCTTTAAAGCAGGGAATAGCATTGGTGCCGGCGGATAGAGCAACAGAGGGATTAGTACAAACAATGACAATTGGTGAAAATATAACGTTACCTTCAATGGACAATCTATCAAAGTTTGGGTTTATAAAGCGTACAAAGGAAAATGAAGTAATAGAAAAAGCAATTTATACTTTTAAAATAAAATGTGCAAGTCAGGATTCTAAAGTTATGGAACTTTCTGGAGGGAATCAGCAGAAAGTACTTCTGAGTAAATATATAATTTTAAATCCTCAGGTGTTTTTATTGTTTGATTGCACACGTGGAGTGGATGTTGGGACAAAAGCAGAAATATTTGCATTGGTAAGGCGACTGGCCAAAGAAGGCAATGCAATCCTCTATTATTCTACAGATATTGAAGAGCTTGTAAACATTTGTGATAGAGTGGCGGTTATGTGTGACAACACAATTGCCGGAACTTTGTCTGGAAGTAACATTACAAAGGAAAAGATTCTAACATTATCAGTTGGTGAATGCGTTAGTTAAATATCTATTAACATTTTAACTATGGGGGTTAAACAATAATGAACGGCAAGTTTTTCAAATCAAATGGAATAAAACAATTTAAGAAAATCAAGTGGGACACACTAATTTCTTATATTGTTCTAATTCTGCTTATAACTATTATGGGCATATTAAAGCCTAAAACTATTAGCTTATATTATTTGGGAATAAAATCTGACATGGTGTTACCCTTGGTTTTTTTATCAATGGGCCAGACACTCGTCCTTATAAGCGGAGGTATTGATCTTTCTGTTGGCGGAGTAATGAGCTTATCAACATGTATTATGGCAACAGGAATTGGGAACATATGGACAACAGCAATTTTAGTAATAATAATTGGAGCGGTTGTGGGGTTATTAAATGGGGTCCTTATTGCACAGTTTAAATTGCAACCGTTTATTGCAACAATGGCAACATGGACAACCATAGGGGGATTTGCTTTATGGTTATTGAAAACAGACGGAGGATTTATACCTGAATATTTCCGAAATATTTTTGTTTTAAGGATTGCTGGGTTACCAATAACGCTAATAATTATTGCGGTAATACTAATATTATGGCAATTATTTAAAAATACTCCCTTTGGATACTCAATTTATGCAATAGGAAGCAATCAAAAAGCAGCATATTTTAATGGAATCAAAGTAAAGAAAACAAAGATAATTGTATATATGATATCTGGACTAATGGCAGCGCTTTCCGGTATTACATATAGTGCGATTACCGGTACAGGTTCTCCAACGGTTGGCAACAGTAACATCATGATGTCTGTTGCAGCCGCCGTAATCGGAGGGACAAGCTTATCCGGAGGTGTTGGTGGCATGGCCGGAACAATAGTTGGCGTATTTATATTGAAGATAATAAGCGATGTTCTGGTATTTGCAGGTGTTACTTCATACTGGACACCATTGCTTCAGGGAATCTTACTAATAGTCTCTGTTGCCATAGGTTCAATTTCAACACTTATCAAGAAAAAGAGGAGCTTGAGTTATGATTAAGACTTTTAAAAGATCGTTTCATAATAACAAAATTATATATTTTAGTTATTTAGCAACCGTTATACTGTTTCTGCTTGTTATGATTATTGTACCGGGTTTTGGAAGAGGACACCATTTTAAGGTCTTGATAAACGAAGCAACTATTATAGGGATACTAGCATTAGGGCAGACTTTCGTTATCCTGACAGGCGGGATAGATTTGTCAATCCCATGGAACTTAAACTGTGCGGGAATATTACTCACGTTTATAACAAAGTCTAACAATGAAGGACTCTTTTGGATAATACCCTTAATTCTATTAGTATGCAGTTTTTTCGGATTGTTGAATGGAATCGGTGTTGCGTATTTAGGTATTCCCCCAATTATAATGACACTTGGAATGAACGGTGTATTACAAGGTGCGCTTTTAGTATTACTTAAGGGAACACCAGGCGGTGTCGCACCGTCTTTGATCTCTGATTTTTGTGTTGGCTCAACAAGCTTTATTCCAAATTTACTTTTTGTTTGGATTTTTATAGGAATAATAGCTACCATAATGCTCCATTATTCAAGCTATGGGAGAAGGTTGTTCGCATTGGGGAACAATGAAAAAGTTGCTTTTTTCTCAGGTATAAGAGTAAAAAGAATAAAGATGAGCGTATACATTATCAGCGGATTTGCAGCAGGCTTAGGCGGTATATTATTAACTGGCAGATTAGGGCAAAGCTATTTAGGAATGGGAGAGCAGTTCTTGTTTTTAACTGTTATTTCCGTTGTTCTTGGCGGAGCTTCTCTAATGGGAGGTAAAGGCAGCTATCTGGGGACAATAGCAGGCACTTGCCTATTAGTTATTCTGACTGGGTTTTTGGCTGCAATTAAGCTTCCTACAAGCGTTCAGCAGATACTTTACGGAATAATACTTATGGTAGCCGTTATACTCATTCCGAGTGATTCGAAAAATGAATAAAAGAAGGTGGATTCTATGAATATTCAAGATCAGAAAATTCTTGCTTTTCCGGCGCTAAAGCAATTTTCATTAGAGAACAACTGTGCAGTTATTACAGGCTCCGGGAGCGGGCTTGGTATGGAAGTGGCAAAAGGCTTTGCGATGGCAGGCGCTAATATTGCCTTGGTGGATAATAATTTTAAAGCGGTAAAAAAGTTAAGCGAAGATTTATGTGAAGTTGGTTATAATTCTGTTCCGATAAAAGCGGACGTAACTAGGGAGGATGACGTAATAGCAGCAGTTAAAATGGCTGTAAAGGAATTCGGAAGTATTGATACGCTTGTAAATTGTGAAGGGATTACGAGACGTATGCCGCTGGAGGAATTTAATGAGGCCGATTGGGAACTCGTACTAAATGTAAATTTAAACGGGACTTTCCTTTTCACAAAATACTGTGCGAAAGAAATGCTAAAGAAAAGCAAAGGAAGTATCGTGAACTTTGGCTCTCTGGGAAGCCTGGTTGCGATTCCGCAAAGTGCCGCTTATTGTGCAAGTAAGGGCGGGGTTGCGATGTTAACTAAAACTGCAGCTTGTGAATGGGCTAAAAAAGGTATTCGAGTAAACGCTGTTCTTCCGGGAACTTTTAAGACGCCGCTTTTAGAACAATGTATTAGAGAAAGGCCGGAATATGGCGAAGAGATGTTGCAGAGATTTCCGATAGGGCGTTTTGCAGAACCTGAGGAAATTGTCGGGGCCTGTATTTTTTTGGCTTCTGACGCTTCCTCATATGTAACAGGACATCTCTTATCCGTTGATGGCGGATGCACGGCGTATTGATTACTAAAAAAGTAGGAGAAAACAAATGACTTCAAGAGAACGGGTAAGAAAGACGATCACCCATCAGGAACCGGATCGTGTCCCAATAGATTTAGGAGGGTCGCAGGTAACTGGCATTCATGTGGATGAATACTGCCAGCTTGCAAAACATTACGGGCTTGATATATTGCCCCCGAGGGTATACGATCCTTGGCAGATGCTTGCGATTCCTGACATGACGATGCTCAAACGCTTAAGCTCAGACATAATGGTTATTGAAAACTATATTCAGCCTTTCGGATTTCGGAGCGACAACTGGAAGCTCTGGGATACTTATCAGGGGAATTCCGTACTGATGCCAGGTGATTTTAATCCGATTAAGGATGAGCAAGGATACCTGCATATTCAGAGTGGTACAGGTAAAAATATTGCGCAAATGGCGCCGGGTGGTCTGTATTTTGACATCGAAGCGCCGACAGAAATGACCGGTGACTGGAACTTCATGGACCCTGATGAGTGGAAAGCATCCATACCGCTTTATACGGATGAAGAGTTAAGAATCATGGAGAGCAAAGCAAAAGCTCTATACGAATTAACCGATTTTTCTCTTTGTGGGACTTTTCTGAAAGGAGGGCTGGGGACAAACGCAATATTCGCAGGGCACACGGTATGTGACTGGTATTGTATTCTTTCTGCAGAGCCGGAATATGCCGGTGAGATATTACATGCGACCGCAGAACGTGCGATTGAAAATAGCCAGCTTTACCTGCAGGCGCTTGGTCAATATATTGATATCATATTATTGTCGGGTACGGATTATGGATCTCAGAAAGCGGAGATATTCAACCCGGATATTTTCAAAGAACTGCATAAGCCTAATTATAAATTGATAACAGAATATATTCACGAAAATTTTGACGTTAAAATAGCAATGCACAGCTGTGGATCAATCTATAATATTATTCCGCATATCATTGACGCAGGTATTGATATTTTGAATCCGGTACATGTTAATACGGCTAATATGAATCCGCAAAGATTAAAAGATGAATTTGGCAGTAAGATTGTGTTTTGGGGCGGTGGTGTAGATACTCAAACAGTATTGCCATACGGTTCACCTGATGAGGTTACTGAACAGGTTAAAGAAAGAATAAACATATTTGCACCAGGAGGGGGCTTTATTTTCACTCCAGTCCATAATTTACAATTTGGGGTTCCTTCAGAAAATGTAGATGCTATGATCAATACCGTTATAAAGCATGGTAATTATCCAATATAGATTTTATTTAACAATGGGAGGACGTATATTTGTTATACAACAATAAAAGCAAGCTGCCTGTTATAAGCACTTATAAACCAAAGATGACAAAGGCGGAAATAGAAGATTTTGCGCTGCAGCTGCGGCGTGACGTAATTGAACTGACATACTACTCCGGCACTCAGTCGAGCCACGTCGGCGGAGAGCTTTCGAGCGCCGATATCATGGCAGTGCTGTTTGCACACGTGCTGAATCTAAAGCCGGAAAAACCGCAATGGGAAGACAGGGACAGGCTTATACTCTCGAAAGGGCACTGTTCTGCATTGCAGTACTGCGCAATGGCGTGGAGGGGCTTCTTTGAGCGTGAAAAGCTTTTCAATGAATTTAACAGGGTAAACGGGTGCTTACAGGAACACTGCAATATGGAACTTGAAGGCATCGAAGCACCGACGGGGTCCCTTGGGATGGGGCTTTCGAACGGATGCGGTATGGCATGGGCGTCAAAGCTGGTGAACAAACATAAAATTCCTCCTTACAATGTTTATGTTATTCTCGGAGACGGCGAGTGTACAGAAGGCCAGACCTGGGAAGGTGCAATGCTTGCTCACCAGCAGCACCTTGACAACCTTATCGCAATAGTCGATTACAACAAATACATAATATCCGCTTCGACATATGAAGTCATGGACTTAGAACCGTTTACAGACAAATGGAAAGCGTTCGGCTGGCACGTGCAAAGAATAGACGGGCACGATATAGACCAGATAATAGCTGCGGTTGACAAGGCAAAAAGATTAGAAACCGCACCAGGTAAACCAAGGGTGATAATAGCCGATACTCTGAAAGGCAAGCCCATATCCTTTATGATGAAAGACGCTATCAACTGGCATGCAGGGCATCTTGATGACGAGCTGTACAATAAATGCATGAAGGAGCTGGGACTATGAGTGAAAAATTAATGTACGGAGCTTCTCTAAAAGGCATGAGGGCTACTCTTGGCGAGACTCTCGTTGAGATTGGACATAAGAATGATAAGGCAGTCGTAATAGACTGCGAAACCGGTACAGCAACTAATATACTCGAGTTCAGAGACACGTTCCCTGACAGGTTCGTTACCACGGGTGTTGCCGAGCAGAGCGGAATAAGTTTTGCTTTCGGAGTCGCAAGGTCCGGGTTTATACCTATAGTTCCGCTGTTCAGCTCGTTTCTGACAAGAAGAGCGTGCGACCAGATATTCATACAGGTGGGGTATGCGGAATCTAACGTAAAACTCATTGGGTGCTATTCCGGGCTTACTACACCGAACACAGGAGCGACGCATCAGTCGGTAAACGATATAGCGATAATGCGCTCTATTCCAAACATAACTGTAATAGAGACAGCCGACCCGTCAGAACTAAGGCAGGCACTTCTAGCAATGATGGAAATAGACGGGCCTGTTTATGTGCGCATGATAAGAGGAGACGTCGCAGAGTTTGATATTCAGTGTGTACCTGAAGGCCATAAATTTGAAGTTGGTAAATCGAGCGTACTGAAAAGCGGCAGCGATATTACGCTGATAGGTTCCGGTCTTATGGTGCCAAGGTGCTTAAAAGCAGCGCAAACACTTAAAGAAAAGGGCATAGATGCGGAAGTTATAAACCTTTCTGCGATAAAGCCGTTTGATAAACAGACTGTGATGGAGTCAGTTAAAAAAACAGGCAAAGCGGTGACTGCAGAGAACCATTCGGTGATAGGCGGAGTGGGCAGCGCTGTGCTGGAAGCTTTAAGTGATAATCCTGTGCCTGTGAAGATGGTGGGTATAATGGACAGCTTTGGGGAGTCGGGTACTATTTCGGAGCTGTTTGATAAATACGGGCTGACCAGTGAAAGAATCGTCGAAGCAGCAATGGAGCTTGTTTAGAGGAGAGATAGAAATGAATGTTTATGATACGGACAAAATGCCCTATGTAGAATTCGGAGACGAAATCAAGCGGCAGATACGGCTAGTATTTTCTCCGGATATCGGCAATGCCAAAGGTATAAATATAGTTACTGCGACTGTGCCGCCGGGCGGGATATCAGAAGGGCACACGCATCCGGACTGCGACGAAATAATACATTTTAACATCGCAGGCAAAGCGGTTATTGACGGACAGGAGATGTATGTGCCTGCAAACGGCTTCATCTATGCAAAGAAAGATTCCGTGCATGAGTGTATAAATACAAGCAGTGACGAAACACTGGAGCTGCTGTGTATATTCACACCGGCATTTGCGCCTTACGGCAAATATCCGGAGCTAATAGAAAAAACAAAAGCATTTCTAAAGGAAGGTAATAATCATGGAATTTGATAACATGATCGTTATGATAACAGGAGCTGGCAGCGGTATAGGCAAAGCTACAGCCCTGGAGTTTGCACAGCTTGGCGCATATGTGTGCGCTTGTGATGTTGACGTAGATAAAGCTCAGCAAACAGCAGATGAGATTGCGGAAAAAGGCGGGAGCGCAAAAGCTTTTTTCATAGATATATCTGACAGCGGAAACGTAGCTGTTACTATCAAAGCTATAAAAAGCGAATTCAGAAGAATAGATGCGCTTGTGAATGTTGCCGGAGTCATTTTTATCGGGAAGATCGAAGACGTGACTGACGAAGCATGGGACAGGGTAATTGACATCAACCTTAAAGGGACGTTCATCTGCTGCAGAGAGATAGTGCCCGTGTTCAAAGAACAGAATAAAGGCTGTATCATAAATGTTACAGCAGGTGCAGCAAAGACGGGCGGTATGAACGTGGGGGCAAACTACGTGTGTTCAAAGGCGGGAGTGAATGTGCTGACAATACACCTCGCAAGATACCTCGCTCCATACAGAATAAGGGTGAACGCAGTCAGCCCGGGGCCGATTGATACACCTATGCTGACTATTAGAGACAATATAGAAAAAGCAACGCCGCTTGGGCTTGGAAAGCCGGAAGACATAGCAAAAGCAGTGGCGTTTCTTGCATCGGAAGAGAAGGCCGGATATATTACGGGAGAGATACTTGATGTAGACGGCGGCCTATTCATGGACTGATGCGAAATCGGAGGAAAAAAGTGTTTAACAACGAAGAACTGATAAAGATATATGAAACGATGGCAAGGATGCGCACGTTCGAAGAAGCGACTGTGCGGCTGTACAGTGAAGGGCTGGTAACAGGTTCTTTGCATCCGTATATAGGAGAAGAAGCGATAGCGGCAACAGTTGCGGCGCTTATGAAAAAAGGAGACCTCGCAACCAGCACACACCGCGGTCTTGGGCACTGTGTTGCATTGGGGCTCGACCTTAATAAAATGATGGCGGAGCTTTTCGGCAAAGCCACAGGCATATGCGGCGGCAAGGGCGGCTCTATGCACATATTCGACATAGAGAACGGCCTACTAGGCACGAACGGCATAGTTGCAGGCGGCACGAGCTTAGCTGTGGGCGCAGCATTTACACTAAAGGAGATGAAAGAGACTGACAACGTGGTGTTCTGTTTCTTTGGCGAAGGCGCATCGAACGAGGGCGTAACTCACGAAAGTATGAATCTGGCATCGGTATGGAAGCTGCCCGTAATATTTGTGTGTGAGAATAACATGTATCAGGTGTTTACAACGGCAGAGGAGAGCTGCAGCGTACAGGATATATCCGTGCGTGCCAAAGGTTATAATATGCCGGGTGTCACTGTAGACGGCAACGATATATTCGAGATGGGCCAAGCGTTCGAAGATGCGATTGAGCGTGCCAGAGCAGGAGAAGGCCCGTCGTTTGTTGAATGCAAGACATACAGGTGGCTGGGGCACTGGCCGGGCGATACATATTCTTACGGCGGATACCGCTCTAAAGAAGAAGTGGATACATGGAAAGAAAAATGCTGCATCGACAGGTTTGGTGATTACCTTGTCAAAGAGGGCATCGCAACACAGCAGCAGCTAAAAGATATACAGCAAAAGACGGACAAGGCGGTGCAGGAGTCGATAGATTTTGCGGGTGCAAGTCCCGACCCTGATGTTTCACAGCTGATGGCTAACCTGTTCGCATAAATAGGAGAACACAATGGCAAAGATAAAATACTCGATAGCAATAAGAGACGCACTGGCGGAAGAAATGAGAAGAGACCCCATGGTGTTTATGATGGGCGAAGACATAGCATGCTTTGGCGGTGTGTTCGGCTGCTCGCTGGGTCTGACAGAGGAGTTCGGCACAAAGAGAATACGCAATACGCCGATAAGCGAAGCAGCCTTCGTAGGTGCAGGGCTTGGCGCAAGCATATCCGGCGCAAGGGCTGTGGTAGAGCTGCAGTACGTGGACTTCATACTCTGCGCTATGGATCAGCTTATCAACCAGACAGCAAAGATACACTATATGAGCAACGGAAGGGTAAAGGTTCCGTATACTCTGCGTGTACAGCAGGGCTGCGGCAGAGGCAACGGTGCACAGCATGCACAGAACTTCGAATCGCTGTTTTCAAACGTACCGGGGCTAAAAGTAGTATGCCCGGCAACTCCGGCGGACGCTAAAGGGCTGCTAAAGACGGCGATACGTGACGACAATCCTGTTGTTTTCTGTGAGCATAAGATGCTCTACGCAACACGGGGCGAAGTTCCTGACGAAGAATACCTTATACCGTTCGGCGTTGCGGACATTAGGCGACAGGGCAAGGACGTCACTATGATAGCGACTTCATTTATGGTGCAAAAAGCGCTTGATGCGGCAAAGCTTTTGGAAGCGCAGGGAGTTGATGCAGAGGTAATTGACCCACGCACGATCGTGCCGCTGGATATTGACACGATTTGCGAGTCTGTAAAAAAGACAGGGAGGCTAGTCATTGTGCACGAAACCAACGAATTCAGCGGGTTTGGTGCAGAGATCGCATTCGAAGTTCAGAATGCCGTGTTCAAGTATCTTGATGCGCCGATAGAGAGAGTTTGCACAGCGCAGATACCCATGCCTTATTCAAGAAAGCTGGAAGACGCCAATGTGCCTACGCCAGAAAGGATAGCGCAGGCTGCTAAAAAAGCTTTGTATATATAAGGATGCGTAGATGAATACAAAGATATCCCAAATAAGATATAAGGATATTGAAGCCGTATCAATATAGAGTGATTTGATAAAAGATGTTTTTCTGACCTTACCCCACAGAATTGTACAAATTGAAAGTGGTGATTAGCAGCTGTTGAGGGTTCCCCAAAAATGCATTTTTGTAATTGAAGTTCCAAATGTTAATCGCAAGAGGGTTAGATGTGCCATAAAACTTTAACAATCAGATTGACTTATTAATAAGTATTAGATTTCCATAAAATATTCAATTGAAATAAATAATAAATCCGAACCCTTCTCCAATTAGAAAAAGGTTCGGATTATTTCTGTTTGGTCTGGGTGAGAGGATTTGAACCTCCGGCCCCTTGAACCCCATTCAAGTGCGCTATGGATGGCTAAAACCTAGGGATAACCGTAAATAAGCCTATTTGAAGGGATTTATCGGCTATATCTGCTTTACAATACGTTATAATAAGTACATAGTTTTATAGTTATTACTACTTATGATGCAGTAAAAATGCAGTAATAATAAAAATAATTTAAGTAGTTGCATTTTTGCGAATTCTAGAATATAATATATTTAGATATTAACCAATTGGTTAATTATGCTTTATGGAGTTATTGAAATTGAAATTAAATTATTGCAACAAAAAAGTTGAGGGCTTTTTCAAGGATTTTAATGCAATGAAGAGGAAAATTGGTCCTGAGAAAACTAAAACCATAAAGAAATTTTGTAATCAACTTGAGGCTGCTAAAGACTTTAGTGTTTATTTGAGCGTAGGGAGTGGCAAGCCACACCCGTTATATGAAAACAAGAAAGGATGGTATGGCGCAAAGATAACGGGCAGTGTAAGTTTATTGTTTATGCCGGAAACAGATGACCTTAGTCCAGAAGGATTAAGAAATTGTAAAGCGGTTGAATTGAAAGGAGTATTAGATTATCATGGCGGAAAAGATAACTGGCTTATCCCGTGAATTGATTATACACCCAGGAGAAACATTAAATGATGTTTTAGAAGATAGAAATATAAGTCAAGTTGAGCTCGCCCATAGAACCGGGGTTACCGGAGCTCATATTAGCAAAATAATTAATGGTGCAAAAGGCATCTCTGTTTCGTTTGCCAAAAAATTAGAATATGCTTTAGGTGTTGATTCAAGCTTTTGGGTTAACTTACAAGCTATTTATGATTGTGAAATGGCGGAATATGAAGAAGCTAACAATATAAATTCTTCAGAAATACAAGTTCTATCACAGCTTAAGGACGTGATCAAGTATATTCAAGATTTAGAATTAATAGAACCAACTCATAATAAAACATGTCAGGTAATGGAGTTGAGAAAGCTATTTTGTATAAGTAATTTGAATGATATCCCAAAGCTTGCATTTAGCGGAGCTTTTAGAATTTCTCAGTCAAATTCAATTGATGTATATGTATTGTATGCTTGGATACGATTGTGTCAAATTAGGACCTCAATGCTTTCAATAGATAAGGAAATCAACATACAATTACTGAAGGATAGTATTCCGAATATTAAATCATTGATGTTTATTAAACCTGAGGATATGCAAGATGAATTACAACGAATTTTTGCAAACTGTGGGATTGCATTTAGCATTGAAAAAAACTTTACAGGAGCTCCAGTGCAAGGATATATAAGAACAAATAATGATAATACAATATCATTATCATTAACTATTAGAGGGGCTTTTGCTGATAGATTTTGGTTTACCTTATTCCATGAAATTGGACACATTGTTAACGGAGATATTGGTGCAAAGAATTTCATAGATTATACTATATCTTCAAATGAAGTTGAACAAAAAGCTAATGAGTATGCAAAAAATATTTTACTAAATTCAGATGCCTATAATAAATTTATTTCTGAAGAAGATTTTTCAATTTATGCGATTGAGGAGTTTGCAAAGACCCAGGGCGTACTAAAAGATATCGTTATTGGACGTTTGCAAAATGATGAGATTTTAGATTATAGTCAATATAGCAAGCAAAAAATACGATATAAGTGGGCTGATTAGATCTAGATTATATAAATAAGAGCTTTAAAAAGGCTCTTATTTATCTTCAGTATTATCATGCTCCTCTAAAAATTTGACAAAGTCATCCAAGCTTCCGCCCATTAATTCAAACATGGTTTCAACATAAGCTTGGTTTACTTCTCCTGTTATTACTTTTGTGTGCTCTATACGACATGTGCCCTCTTTTGCATTTGCATAAATCACCGATTCAAGTGGAAAAACGAATTTATTTGACATAAAATTACCACCTTTTCATATATTTCTTATATTATAATATATGAGAATCATTTATGTAATAGTTGCTAATAATGCTAAGGTTTTTATTTGCGGCGGTCTAATAACTTCTTTAAGAACATTGATAGACTGTAGGTATAAAGTATCAATAATATTCTTAGGCGGCGGATATATCCGCAGCTATAGTAAGCTTCTAGAATATCTCTGCTTGGGGGCTCCTGTGCTATATTCTTATTCATGCTGCCACCTTAACCCTTAAGCCATACTTATAACCTATATAGCCGCCCACAATCCGGTGTGCGCTTGCATGAATGCTTACTCCGCTAATCAAGTGAAGGTGCTACGGTAATCATAGTGCATAAGAATGACCTATGGGATGCGTTAGAGGATATGGCGTAAATAAATGTTACTGTCAAATAAAATTCCCTGCTTTTTGGCAAATAAGATTCCCTACTTTTTATTTAGTATTTTCCACAAAGATCTGTTTTCTGTGAGCTAAGCGGTAACTGTCGTCGGAAAATGAAAGCACCTGACATTTATGAGTCAACCTATCCAACAAAGCGGTTGCTAGAATCGAATCACCAAGAACATCAGCCCATCCGTCAAAACCCTTATTAGAAGTAATTACGACAGAAGTATTCTCGTATAAATGAGATATCAGTTGGAAGAACATATTGGCTTCTGTTTTCCCAACCGGTAGATAACCTAGCTCGTCAATAATAAGTAAGTCTGCTTCCTTGATCCACTTAAGACGTGCTGCTGAACTTCTGGATATCTCTTGTGTTTTCAGGATATGAACAAGCGTATCCATAGAGGAAAAGAAAACCTTGTATCCAATCTCCACAGCCTTGTTTCCGATAGCCAGAGCAAGATGTGTCTTTCCTGTTCCCGGAGGACCGATTAAGATCAGGTTGTATATTCCTTCAATCCAAGTAAGGGCGGCCAACTGATTTAACTGCCAGGTGGTAATCCCTTTCTGAAACTCTGTATCAAACGTCTCAAAGCCCTTGTAAGTCGGCAGACAGGCTTGCTTGATCCTTCGTTTCTTTTTATTCTCCTCTCGATATAAAACCTCATCATGCAGACAGTTCGCTAGGAAAGCCTCGTTGGATATTTGCTCATTTAAAAAAGGAAATGTTCTCCTGGACATATTCGCAAGTCCAAGCTGTTTTGCATATGTACGGATGCGTTCAACGTCTGTCATTACCGCTCACCGCCTTTACAGAGACTGGCGTAAACCTCTATAGGTCTCGTTTGGGCTATGACTACACTATACTTAACAGGGATAGTACCGCTACATTCAGCAGGCAAAGGTTTCAGTTGTTTAAAGTACTCCAATGTATCCCTAAAATCATTAGCCGATACGATCTGCCTATCCAGACAATACACGGCTGCACGATGGAGTTCATCTGCTGAATATATCTCTGCAAGTTTCAGCAGTATACCCAGCTGGTCTCGAACATATCTCGGTTTAGCTTCAATAATCTTCTCTACAAAACGAGTTCCTTCCGGTGATATGTATCCAGCAAACACTTTGTCTTTAATGCTTTGCAGTTTGGAGAACCTGTCCCGTTCCGGATGTTCATTGCGTACGCATTTTCCTACACCGTCAGCTATAGTATATTCATCAATAAATACATCGTCTTTTAAATCGTAAAACCGTACCCTATTTGATGTTTCATCAGCTTCTATCCGAACTTTTTTACCCGGCTCATAGGTTCCCTTGGGCATACAGTAACGGTTCTGCCGGTACATTACAACATTGTTTTTACGAACGATAGCAGTTGACGGTACATAAGTTGATTCTCCCAATTCCGGCGCAGATTTCAAATGCTGCTGCTCCTGCGCAAATACAACGGCAGGGACCATCTTTGTTGTCTCGTGCACTAATCCGTTTCCGGTCCGGTCCAACCACGCCAGCCCGTCGCTGTTGAGCCTTGCTATCCCGTGATAGATTCTGCAGGTCAGAAAGTTGTTTTTTACATACTTTACAACAGCTTCAATCTTTCCTTTACTTTCCGGGTCATTGCCACGACACAAATGGACAGAGAAACCAGCATAATTCTTGTAGTTTTCAAATGTTTCTGTATATATAATATCTCCGCTGTTTTCGCTGACAACCATTACTCTATCTTGATCATATACGATTTCTGTTGGCCTGCCTCCATAAAAGCGGAATGCTCTGTCATGTGCCTGTATAAATGTTTGTGCTGTAAAGGGTTCTAATTGAAAGCATACATATTTATATCGTGAGCAGCTTAATACCATTGCGAATATATATATCCTAACGGATTTCCCGTAGCTGTCTTTCATTACCTTTTGTCCCAAATCCACCTGAGCCTGATAGCCAAAAGGTAATTCAGGATTCTCAGCATACTGTCGTATTTTTACGGGTGCCGGTATACCTTCTTTCTCTCTAACGTTACTCACAAACAACCGAACTGTACGGTATGACGGCTTAAAGTCCGCAAAGTCTTCCCTAAGATTATCGTAAAGTATAGCTCCTGAGATTTCGGGATATGTTTTTAGTTTATCCAACACATACCCGTAATACGGATCCATGATTTTTGTTCGTTCTTTGGCTTCAAGCATGTATGACAGATATTCGCCCTCTGTCATGTCCCAATACTTCCTTACTGTTTTTGCATCAAGCCTAAGTTCCCGTGCTGCTCTTTGTTTTTTGTACCCCATTGTTTTTAGTTTCTGTATTTCTGCATACATCGTTATCCCTACCATTTCTGCCTGCCTCCATTTATACTCTCATTCGAGTATAAATGGACAAGCTCTTTTATTCATTAAGTAGGGAAAATTGTTTGCCAAAAACCGTCCAATATAGTTTACCAGTTACAAATTCTGATGCAGTAAAAATGCAGTAAACAGGTTATTTTCAAGCTAAAAAAAGCCTGTTTTTTCATCAAAAACACTATAAAAAAGTATCAAAAAAGCCCTATTTAATGGGCTTTTTGTGTGTTGGTCTGGGTGAGAGGATTTGAACCTCCGGCCCCTTGAACCCCATTCAAGTGCGCTACCAAACTGCGCTACACCCAGATATGGATTTTTTACTATCGTACGGCTAGTTAAAACAAGAGCCGACAATAATTATATTCGTAATGCCCGGCTTCGTCAATAGATTTAACGATTTTAACTGCTGAGTATATTACGCAGCCACTCCTGGTCAACCACGATAAACTCATCATGTTTTTCTTCCGGGAGTATCGAGGCAAACTCTTCGGTAGTGTTCTTGTATATTTCTACAGGAACAGCCTGTTCATAATCGTCGTTTTCAAGAAATACGCCTAAAAGAAGACTGCCGTTTTCATCAGTGTTCTCGAAAACCATGTCATATACTTCACTGCCGCCATCCTGAAGATGCATGTTGATGTAAAGAAGCTTTATTGCTTCGACTATCCGGTCATCAAGGCCGGCTTCGAATATACGTATTTTTTCGACGAACTCTGAAAAGCTAGGCACTATTCTTAGTGTGCTATTCTCTGTGTCATAATCACTTCTTGCTTTTATGACTGTTGGTACTTTATATGAGCCGTCTTTAAATCCGGGCACGAGATATAGCATGAATCTTTTCTTATCATCGTTATATAGAAAAGTCGAGTTTATAAAAAACCGTTCTGAACAATTCGGACATTGCCATGAAAACAATTCTCCGTTGAGTATCGAGCGCTTTGTCTTCTCATCAATGTTTGATGTGCATATTCGGCTGCCTATCTGCTTTTCGCCCATTGTACCGCAGGCTGGGCACGTCATCTCATTATTTTTCATATTTCTCCTATTTAGGGATAGCTACAGTTTCTCCCAGAACATCAATAGTACGCCGTCTGGATTTTTCAAGACTGGACGCATACGGGCTGGTTTCAATATATTCGTAAGTAGCAGGTAAGATCACATAGTCTCCTTCACCGGTGTCTCTGCAAAGAGTCGGGATATACGTAAGCTCTTTAATAGTCATCGACCCATCCGCATAGTTTTTCTCCAGAACCAGATTGACTATAACACTGTCTTTGTTTATAGTACGGCCCATGCTGGACAGAAAATTCCCTAAAGAATAGATCACTGGTACAGTTCCTTTCTGTGTTTCAATGGTATCAAAAGTTTGGGTACAGTGAGCGTGAGACCCGAATATTATATCGGCACCTGAATCGGCGATAAACTGCGCCATCTTTTTCTGCCTGCTTGTAACTTTATGGGTGTTTGAATTTCCCCAGTGTATATATACCATTACAAACTCTGCCCCTGCCTGTTTAACAGCTTCGATATCGGCTGCAAGCCGTTCTTTATTGTATCTATCCAGCATATAAGCATCACTGTTTTTTGGTTTGCGGTTAGATATATCTGTATAAGATACCACTCCGACATTGATACCATTTTTGCTTACTACCAGCGGAACTTTGTCTTCGGAAAGTGCGTAAGATCCGGTATGATGCATGCCGTATTCGTCAAGTTTGCGCATAGTTTCAACTATACCTTGGCTTCCGCGGTCATATGCATGGTTGTTTGCTGTGACTAGCACATCAAAACCGCATCCGACTACTGCTTTTAAGTAAGATTCAGGTGCATTCAGCTCAGGATTGCCGCCCACTCTTACAGTGGTCGTATACGGAGCAGAGCCATCAGAAGGAGTGATGGTTTTTTCGGTATAACTATTAGCTTTTGTATATGGGAAACTCTCTGCAACCAGAGTTTCAAAGTTACCTATCGTTAGATCTGCGCTGCTAAGTATCGGCTCTACCTGTGCAAAACATTCGTCAAAGATGTATTCGCCTCCCTTTCGTGCGCTGGTTAACTGTCCGTAAAGACACATAAGGTCTCCAACTGCCGCAATGTTCAAAGTCGTTGTCGGCGGAGGTGTCGGGTCTGGCGTCGGCGCCGGCTCTACCCAGGGAATGAGAGACGGGGATGGGGCTAAGACCGGTTCTGGGGTTGCCTTCACTACAGGTGTTTCTTCTGCAACATCCGCAGCCATCAAACTGGCATCTGTATTTGGGGCGATAAGCAGTATAAGAGCTGTAACAAAGCATAATATCGCAAAAAAGATGTTTTTCATTCGTATGACCTCATATCAAAATGCGTACTGATTGATTATACCATGCAGAGCGGGATTCTTAAAGTGGTTTATGCCGCTTGTTCGGCAGACAAAAAGTGTATATACTGCCTTTGAAATATGGTATAATAACAGGTAATATGCGTCTGAAAGAGGTAACTCAATGAAAAAAAGACTTATAACCGTCGGACTAATAACAATAATGATTTTATCGTTACTGCTTATGTCGGGTTGCGATGAATTATTACAGCAGATAAAAGATATGCAGGACCAGCTTGAAGACCTTCCTGCTGAAGACGAGCAGGCGACTGAAGAGCCTTCAGAACAGGATGGTATAATTCCTTTCGATGTCCTGATGGGATTTTCACAATATGCAAACATACAGCTTTCAAACGACGGCGAGACAATAATGTACCGCTATAATAACGATTTCGTAATAGAGAACTGGAAAACGGGAGACAAACAACTTGTTGAGTGGCCAAGAGAAGCCGGCGGTATCCCCAGATTCTTTTTTGCTCCGGACGGAGAGACAGTACTTTTTTTCGTTGACGATATGGGAGATGAGAACTACGGCATATATATATCGGATATAAACTCTGGTGATACCAAGACTATATTCCCGGCCGGTGAAAACGACTGTGGTTTTGTATCGGATAACCCAGCTAATGAAAAAGAAATATATATAACAAAATTCGATTTCGACAGGAGCCTTTTTGACCTTTACCTGCTGAATTACATAACGGGCAAATACGATCTTGTGCTGAAAAACCCGGGCGATATCGTAGACTATGTGTTTGATAATGAAGGGGTTTTAAGATGCGTTGGTACAACGGATGATGTAGCCGGTATACATTACTGGCTGAAAAAAGACCCATCTGGTTCCGGGACTGCGTTCAAAGCAAGCGACTGGGAAGCGATCGAAGAGCTCACATGGACATATGAAGACGCAGGAACAAGCGGCGTTTATGGGTTCATGCCGGACGACGAGCGCATACTTTTCCTTGATACAGCACACAGCAACACATCTACTCTTTCAACATATAACGTGCAGACAAAACAAAGAGACGATGTATACAACAACCCGGACTACGATATAAACGGCACATGGACGGATTTAGAACTTGAAGAAGTCGTAGCAGTAGACTATTACGGCGAAACGATAGAGTGGGCGATTCTCGACGAAAGTTTTCAGGACGATTACGACGTGCTAGCAAATGTTGGCGATGGTATATTCGACATCATAGGCTCGAGCGAACAGGACGAGTATTGGCTGGTAGAATACGTTTCAGATGTTCAGGGCTCTGACTATTATGTATATGATATGCAGAATCGGGAGGCGACATTCCTTTATAACTCACGTCCTGAACTGCAGGATTATGATTTTGCACACAAGGAACCTATAGTATACACGGCAACAGACGGTCTTAAAATCGAAGGATATGCAACATTCCCCATCGGAGTTGAGCATAAAGACCTGCCCACAGTACTCCTTGTTCACGGAGGGCCGTGGGCAAGAGATACGTGGGAATTCGATCCGGAGGTTCAGTTCCTGGCAAACCGGGGATACCTTGTTATACAGGTAAACTTCAGAGGCTCTACGGGTTACGGCAAAGATTTTGTGCTTGCCGGAGACAAAGAGTGGGGCGGAAAGATGCACCAGGACATACTTGACGCTGTAGACTACGCAGTATCTAGGGGATGGGCAGACCCTGACAGGATAGGAGTATACGGCGCATCATACGGCGGATATGAGGCGCTGATATGTGCAGCCTTTTCTTCGGATGTATTCAAATGCTCTGTAGATGCGTTCGGACCTTCAAGCCTGCTGACGTTCATAGAGTCTATACCGCCGCAGTGGTCAACGTCATATCAGGACCTTATACGATCGGTGGGAGACCCGGACACTGAGGCAGACTTCATGAGAGAGCGTTCACCGCTCTATTATGCAGACGATATAGAAATACCCATGCTGATAGCACAGGGTGAGAATGACGTACGTGTTGTAAAGAGCGAATCTGACCAGATGGTAGCGGCGCTCGAAGCTGCCGGTGTGCCTGTCGAGTATCTGGTCCTCAAAGATACAGGACACGGTTTTAGTTCTGATGAAACACGTGAGATGTTCTATAAGGCGATGGAATCATTCTTTGCAGAATACCTTGGCGGCAGAGTGGAAGAATAAAGGGAGATTAGATATGGAGAACAGACTGCAAAAGTACGACATAGCCATAATAGGCGGCGGTATAAGCGGTCTTATGGCGGCCAACCGCCTGATAAGCGGTAACAGCAGCTTAAAGATAGTTATGATAGAGAAGGGCAAACCGCTTGATGAACGCAGCTGCCCTATGATAACAAATAAGATAGATTCCTGTCTTAATTGCAAATACTGCGCAATAATGGAAGGCATGGCAGGCGCAGGAGCCTTTTCGGACGGTAAATACGTAATATCAACGGAATACGGTGGATGGCTGACCGATTTCCTTGATGAAAAAGTAGTTAAGGACTACATCGAGCAAGCAGATTCGATACTTGTTGGCTTTGGTGCAACAAAAGAAAGATATATGCCTGATGACGACTTGAAGCGCCTTTGCCTGACACACGACCTGCATATGCAGCAGGCGGAGCTTAAGCACCTTGGAACGGATGATAACTTCGCAACTATGAAAAGGATGGTAGCGCAGACTGAATCTAAGATAGAGATATTGACGAAAACGGAAGTGCTTGATGTTGACAAACAAACGCATAAACTGACCACTACTGACGGTGAGTTTACTGCTGACAAGATAATTTTTGCAGTCGGAAGGGTCGGCAGCAGAATGCTCGCCCACTGGTGCAGGAAAAACGGCATAGAAATGACTAATAACCAGGTGGATATAGGAGTAAGAGTAGAGCTTCCAGCTCTTGTGTGGGATCATTTTTCAAAGAAGATATATGAACCGAAGATACTCTACCGCAGCAGGCTTTACCGTGACGTTACACGAATGTTTTGCTTTAACGAGCGGGGGCACGTCGTAATGGAAAACACAGACGGCGTATTGACTGTCAATGGCCACTCTTATAAAGGCAGCGAGAGGAAGACGCTGAACTCCAACTTCGCGCTTCTGTCTACAAGCAGGTTCACAAAGCCGTTTAAAGACCCGATCGAGTACGCTAGATATGTTGCCTCACTTGCTAATCTTATAAGCGGGGGAAGCGTTCTTGTCCAGCGCCTGGGTGACCTTGAAGCGGGCAGGCGCACCAATGAGCAGCGTATAAAGCAGTCTACGACCAAGCCGACTCTGAACGTCGTCCCGGGAGACCTTAGCCTGTGCATGCCCAAGCGACAGCTAGACAACATAATCGAAACGCTGCATGCGCTAGATAAGATAGCGCCCGGTACAGCCAACCATGACACGCTTCTATACGGAATAGAGTGCAAGTACTATTCCGCACGGCCGGAGACCAAAGACTTCGAGCTGGAAGGCTGCAGCGGTATATACGCAGTGGGCGACGGCGCAGGCTTCACGCGCTCGCTCTCTCACGCAGCAGCGCACGGACTTTATGTAGCAGATAAGATATTGAATGAGTAGCAGATCAGACATGGTACACAAAAGCCTGCATTTAATGGTGCAGGCTTTTTATATGTCTTCTTTTATTTTCGGCACAACTTTAGTTGAGTCTTTTCTATCCTGTTTGTTTACGATGAAGGCGCCAAGAGCGACCAGTGCAATGGCAGCAATTATCTCGACGCCCATATGTTCGCCTGCAATGAAAATAACGGAGAGGATAGAACCGAATATCGGCACGGCAAATTTATATTGCGTAAGAGTTGAGGCGTTGTGGTATTTTAGCAGTATGAACCAAAGAGTAAAAGCGACGGCGGATAGCGCCGCAAGATAAACAAGCAGCAGACCCGAACCTAAGTCTAGAGCCGGAAGATGCGGGTAGCCTGAAAAACCGACTGCCGAGAGGAGAAGACCGCCAAAGAAAAGCTGCCAGCCGTTTAGCTTTACAGGGTCGACTTTACCGGCATTTTTACGTATGAGAATCGTTGTAGCTGCTCCGAACAGGCTGGAGATTGCGATGAAACCTTCGCCCGTAAGTTTAAAAGAAAAAAGCGAGCTGTCGAGCAGTGAAAAATTGACTAGCACGACGCCTGAAAACCCCATCACCAGACCAATGATTTTTTTCCAGCTTAGCTTGTCTGTCTTGAAAACAAAGTGGGCCGCGATAACGACTACAAACACGCTCGACGAAACGAGTATAGATGCTTTAACACCTGTGGTGTTATCTATTCCGATATAATACAGAGTGTACATTCCGAACGTTTGCAGCAGGCAAATAAGCAATATGAACGGCAACTCTTTGCGTGTCGGTTTAATTTTTATTTTAAGCTTTGCTTTTGCAAAAACAAGAACCATAAGACCAGCCAGAGTGAAGCGTATTCCAGCAAAGAGAATGGCCTGAAACTCGTTTTGGATATCGATAAGCGAGTAGGATATTTTAACGCCGGGAAAAGCGCTGCCCCACAAAAGGCAGCAAAAGAGCGCTGCGAATATCATGATCGACTTCTTTTCAAATATGCTGTGTTTTTCCATGGTTCAAAGCATAACATATAATGCGGCCGATTGGAATCAATAATACTACATATTATTAAGAAAATATTGCTTGTGTGATTTTGTCACATATCTTTGTTTCGGAGTCTGCTATTATTCTTATAAAAGTTTATAAGAAAGGTAATGACCCTATGTTTTTTAACAAATGTTACAACTCGATTTCTGCTGAAGAAACTAAAAAGATAATGAGCGAAGACCCGGAAGTAATGCTGCTCGACGTACGTGAGAAAGACGAGTATAGTTCGGGCCATATAAACAAAAGCAAAAATATACCTCTTTCGTCTCTTGGATATATGAAGGACAAACTGCCAAAGAACAAGGAAAAGCCTATAATAACTTATTGTCTTTCGGGTGCAAGAGCTAAGCACGCATGCAAGGCGCTCAATGATCTTGGATATAATAATATATACTGCCTTGGAGGTCTTTACGACTGGCCTTATGGATTTGTAAGATAGTAATATAAAACAGTGTATATTCAGCAGTCCGAAAACGCTCCGTTACAAATTGTCAGGAGCGTTTTTCATATAGGGATACCTACTGATGTGCGCGTCGGTTGTACGAATTGCTATTTTATATAATCTATCACACCATCACGGATTATTTCTTTGTTTCTGGGGAAAAAGTCTTCTTGCGCATATCCCACAGCCAGTCCGTAATATGTATCATAACCATCCGGTATCCGTGCTTTTGCTCTGGCTTCGCTAAGCTTGAAAGCATGGTTTATAAGCCCGTTCCACAACGTGCCCAGGCCAAGGCTTTGGGCGCAGATTATCATGTTCTGCACCGCTGCCGAACAGTCTGTTAGCGGGTCGACACCGTTTCTGTTTCCCGATACGATGATGAGCGTCGGGGCTCCGTAAAGAAGATTGCTGCATTTTTCAACGAAGCTTTTAAAATAGCCGTCTTCATCTGAAAGGAGCTGCGCCGAGGCAGTATCATTCAGATATTTTATTAGCTGAGCATTTTGTATTACTGTGAAATGCCAGGGCTGCGAGTTGCAGGCGGACGGCGCGTTGAGTGCGCATTCCAGCATAGCTTCAAGTGCGGAGTCCTCGATCTGCTTTGGTTGAAAAGCCCGGATGCTTCTTCTTTTCATTATCGTATCTATTACAACATTCATACTTGATAAGCTCCTGTCTTGATTTGGCTTTATTTTCACATCATTTAAAATATATGTCAACTGAACTTTTAAAATATCCAGTGTTGTTCAGTTTTGTTTCAGCCTCCTTTACCCGACTGTTAAAATATAGTATAATGAACAGACAATTTTCTAAAGCGGATTTTCCGGAGGTATTTATGATAGAGTTAAGCGGCATAACAAAAATATACGGCGGCAAGATAAAAGCGCTTGATAACATAACCTTGAGTGTGCCGGACGGCTGTATATATGGTTTCTTAGGGCCGAATGGTGCGGGGAAAACAACGGCTATAAAGCTGATAACCGGTATAATAAAACCGGACAGCGGCAGTGTTCTCGTAAGCGGGCTGGAGGCAATGAGCATAGAGTCAAAAAAGAACATAGGATTTGTTGCGGACGACCCGAATGTTTTCCTGAGGCTAAAAGGAATAGAATACCTGGGGTTCATGGCTGACATGTATGAAGTTGCTGCAATAGACCGTGAGAGCCGTATAAAAGAGCTCTCGAAACGCTTTGGCATGGAAAAGGCGCTGGGGGACAAGATACAAAGCTATTCGCACGGTATGCGCCAGAAGATCGTCATTATGGGTGCGTTGGTGCATCAGCCAAAAGTTTGGGTACTGGATGAGCCTATGACCGGGCTGGACCCAAAATCATCTTTCGAGCTTAAGTCGATGATGCGTGAACACGCCGATAAAGGCCTAACCGTTTTCTTTTCCACCCACGTTTTGGATGTGGCTGAAAAAGTCTGTGATAAGCTAGCAGTCATTAACGAAGGCAAGATACTCTTCGCCGGAGACATGGCCGGTCTTAAAAAGAGTTCATCGGCTTCGCTTGAAAAGATGTTCCTGGAGATGACTGAAAATGCGTAAGATATTCATACTTGCAAAAACTCTGTTGAAAGGCGGCGGCGGAATAGCGTCGAACAGGAAGAAGAACCGTTCAAAATACATTCTTCCTATAGTGCTGGGGTTTGCATTTATCGTGTTTGGCGTTTCTGTGGTGACGCTGACTTTCGAGATGTATGACTCACTGTCAATATACGGCTTGCAGGACGTAATAATATCATTTGCTTTCGGTGCTACATGTGTAGTAGTTTTTATATTCGGTGTTTTCTATGTCGTGTCCACGATGTATCACGCGAAAGATATAGAGATGCTGCGCTCACTTCCGCTTAGGCCTTATCAGGTGCTGGGCGCTAAGTTCATAACGCTTATTGTATATGAATACATAATGGAGGCGTATATACTGCTACCTGTGTTAGTGGGGTTTGGAATAAAGAGCGCAGCCGGTGTTCCGTATATACTCTATAGTATAATATTGGTGATGATAACTCCGGTCATCGGTCTGTCAATTGCCGGTGTGCTGGTAATGATAGTGATGCGTTTTACAAGCTTTGGCAAAAACAAACAGGTTTTCAACTTCGCCGGCAGCATACTTATAATAGGCCTTGCGGTCGGTCTTAATATAGCCATGCAGAAAATGGGCAGTATTTCGCAGGCGCAGATAAACGCAATGATGTCCGGACAGCCGACTACAGCAACGCTGATGAGCAGAATATTCCCGGGCTTGATATTCGCTTCGAATTCACTGGTATACAGTTCTTCTATTGCCGGGCTTGGCAATTTTATGCTGTTTATATTGAGCTGTGCAGCGGCGACATCCCTTTTCCTTGGTGTAGGTCAGCTTGTATATTTCCAGGGAGTGACGGGCATAACTGAATCGGCAGCAAAAAGAAAGGGAGTCTCGGACATAGCAGGAAAAACGAAGACTACATCCAGCACCGTGGCATACCTTAAAAAAGAAATGCGCCTGCTTGTAAGGTCTCCGATAGGTTTTATGAACTGCATACTCGTAAACCTTATCTGGCCGGTGATAATATTGGTGATGCTGCTTTCAAGCGGCCAGGTAAGCGAACTGCGTTCCTTTACCGACACTGCTGACCAAAGCATAATGATAGCGATATTCGTTGCGCTTAGCTCTTTTATATCCTCTACCAACGCAACGGCAAGTACAGCTGTTTCAAGAGAAGGTAAAGAGCTTTATGTATCAAAATACATTCCGATGGAGATAGATAAACAACTCTCAGCGAAGCTTTTAAATGCATTCATTTTCTCTGCAATAGGCATAGTGTTCTTATTCGTGCTTGCGTTCATACTTGGTTATAGCGCAAGCAGCGCCGTGATAGCACTGCTGCTCAGTCTCGTCGCCTCTGCCGCCCTTGCAACGGCTGGCATACTGATAGATGTGGCTCATCCTAAACTTGAATGGATGAACGAACAGCAGGCTATTAAGCAAAACATAAACGTGATTCTTCATATGATAGTTGGCGTTGGCCTCTCTGCAGTAATACTGCTGCCGGTCATATTCCTGCCAATGCCGCTTCTTGTTGCTGTTGCTTATATAGGCGTGATACTTGCAGTGATGCTGATACTGCTTCTTCGCAGGATGAGGAAAGGTTCTGCAAAGACGCTTGCAGAAATAGATGTCTAGTTATAGAATGTTTTTGAGGTGTTGATATGAAGCGTTCTTTTTATAAAATTGCGGCAATGCTTGTTTTAACAGCACTCGTCTGCATACCATTGCTCGGCTGCAGAATCGTAGTGACCGAGAACCAGCTAGAGGACATTGGCAGCCAAATCGGCGAAGAGATAAAACAGCAGGTAAACGATAAGGTTTCAGAACAAGTGGACGAAGCGCTGGGAGAGCTGGAAGACATATTCAGTACTTCGGGTACAGACGAAGCTTCGCAGGCGTGGAACTACCCCTTTTTTCCTATGAGCGCCGTGTCCCAGCCCTTTGCAGGCCGGGAATATAAAGAAGACTACTATCATCTTGGAGCAGATATACCGAAAAAAGAAGGCACAGCTGTAAAGGCGATATTTGCAGGTACCGTCATAAGCTCGGCAGAGAAGGGCGATAACGGCTATGTGATAGTTATCAAGCACAGCCTTGAAGACAAGACATTCTATTCGGCTTACTGTCATCTTCAGCCGGAATCAATCGAAATGACAAAAGAAGGGGACATAGTCGAATCGGGCGAAAAAATCGGACTTTGCTGCAGCACGGGCAATTCAGAACATTCGCATCTTCATCTTAGTGTTTTTGACAGTAAAACAAGTGACCCATACGGATATATGCCGACAGAAGGAACGGACTACAATAGCAGCGGTTGGCTCGACTATAAGGACATAAGATTCTTTGATCCCATAGAGGTTGTAAAGACACGGGGTAATCTGATATTGGAGAATTATAAATAACGGAGGCAGAACAATGAAAAAAGCTGTTTCGGTTTACTCGCTTGTGGTTGGAATAGGAATGTTGTGTATGTGGCTGTTTTTCATAGCTGCCGACAGCGTTGGAGAATTTGAGACTAAGCCTGCCGAGATAACATTCCATCTCATAGCAGAATTTGGCACAGCTCTGCTGCTGATAATAGCTGCAGTATTGAGTCTTTTAAGAAAACCAGCCGGCAAGCCTCTTCTGCTTGCGGCATTAGGGATGCTGCTTTATACCGTGATAGTCAGCCCTGGTTACTACGTGCAGAGGGGTGTGATGCCTTTTGCTGTTATGTTCTTTGTACTGGCTATTCTTACTGCTGCTGCGATAGGGTTTATAGCAGCGGGCTTTAGGAAAGAGAAAGGCAATTGAAAAAAGCGATATCAATATCAATAGCATTATTTATTCTGTTTACAGTTTCGGGCTGTGACACGCCGCAGGAGCCTGCTGAAGTTATAGTTCAGACGGGAACACCGCAAGCGACTCAAGAAGCAATAGAAACGCCGCAGCAGACAACAGCGCCATCACGAACACCTGTAAAAACAACGCAGCCTGAGCTGACATCTACACCGAGTCCGGAAGGATATGTTTATCTTGCGGATGGTTTTGGATACTATGAGCTCACAGACGAATTAAAACAGCGTATAACCGGCATGAGTTATCCCGAAGAAGGAAGCGATATAATAGGCTATGATGATTTGCGCTATATTGAGCTGCTATATTATGATTTCGACGGAGATGTAAACGAAGGAGAGTTGATAGTAAACAAACAGGTTGCACAGGAAGTAACACAGATATTCTATGAGCTTTTTCTGGCAGAGTACCCTTTGGAAAGTGTTAAGCTGGTGGACGATTATGGAGAGCCTGGCGACGATAACCTTTCTATGGCGGCAAATAATACATCGGCTTTTAATTATCGCTATGTCACAGGGTCAAGCAAGCTCTCGATGCACAGCTACGGCGCTGCTATAGACATAAACCCGGTCCAGAACCCGTATATCGACGGTGAGCGGGTAGTACCAGAAGAGGGTAGGCAGTTTCTTGACCGAACGCTGGGGCTGCCAGGCATGATAGACCACGACGACCTTTGCTATAAGCTGTTTACCGAAAACGGCTGGCGGTGGGGCGGCGATTGGAGCGGTGATAAAGACTATCAGCATTTCTCTAAAGATTTAGGCTATTGATACTAGATACGATTGAAATGGGTACTCCTAATTTTGTGCCGGTCGTTTTCTACGTGAATGGACAAACCGGTTAACTATGAATGTAACCACTCCGATTACTATAAACATAACAGGAATAGAGAACCTGTCTGCAATGAAACCGAGCAGCGGTGCAAATATAATCACAAACAGCGCCTTGATCTGGCTGTCTATGGAAAGGGTAGTCACCCTTTCTTTTTTATCCATCAAATCGCCGATAGCATCTACGAAAACAGGCTTTCGCGAATCCCTTAATATGAAGATAACGAAGTAAAGCGCAATAATTACATATACAGAATCTATTTTTATGAACAGCGCAAGCAGCAGGAAAGCGGCCGCAAGGACATCAAGATATATGTCCATAAGCCTGCGTGCGGGTATGATTTTATCAAGTCTGTACACATGTCTTGCAGCTGCAGCGCTCAAAAGATAAACGATACCGTATATCGCAGCAAGGTATATCGAAAGAACGTCGTCTTTACTAAGGCTGCTGATCAGCGTTACGGAAGAAGCAAGTATTATAGCCTGTAGTATCGGCTGGATATAATCCTTTATGCTTTTTGCCATAGCATCAAAGAACGATGAAGACAAAAGCACTTTTACGGTTTCTCTTTTTCTTGTGATAGATTTTATAGATGCTATACTAGCTGAAATGAAATCTCTGAATGAAAAAATGCTTTTCTGCTTTTCATTGAATCTTTTTGGATATGTAGCAATAAGTATAAAATCTATGATATACGGTACGATACAGAACAAGAACAATAGCCTTAGGTTATTAAACCCAAGAATAAATACTACAGAAACAAAAGAAGATACAGAAGAACCTATCATTGAAAAGGAACGTGTTCTGCCATATACAAAACTTTTATATGAAAACCACTGTTTTTCTTCTAGGTAAGACATGATAATGGCTTTGTGAGTGCCCGACCGGAAAGCTTCGCCAAGGCCGAAGAAGATGAAAGCTATGCATAATATATAAAACTCTCCGCCGATGAAGAAAAAAACAAACGAGATTATATACATGATAAAGCAAATCATAAGCTCGGTCTTTTTCCCGTAGTGGTCTGCGAAAAGCCCGGATGGTACTTCAAAGATATAGTTGGTTATCTCTCTTATGGAATACAATAAGCCTATGCTGAAAAGCGAAAGATCCATTGATAGAAGGTATATTATAAGAAACGGCTCAAAGAACTTAAGATTCTTGAAAAGTCCGTAGAAACAAAACTTTCTTATCAGAGCGTCTTTCTTTATACGCTTTTTTATGAGAGCTGCTTCTTCCTGCATAAAATCAATATAGCACAGCAGAATAGGGGTTGCAAACCACTTTGCCGGGAACTTGAAAAAGCGCCGGGCCAGATCAGGCGCTTTGAAAGACTCTATGAAACTATATTAAAACTTCTTTTTTGGAAGTTCCGGTAGGTTTAAGTTCAGATTTGCCGAGCGATACGCCGGCCACTAGCTTTTCCAGAGCCTGCTCTGTGCCCGAGTGAGCGCCAAGCTTCACAGTCACCTTGTCGGTAAAACTTACATCATGCACCATGAAACCTGCGTCATGAAGCTGTTTCTCTGCCTTTGACCACGTGTTGTAGTCGAAGCTGCATTCAAATGTGCTACAATAGATGACTTCAACTTTGACCGCCGCTTCAATGCAGTCCGCTGCGCTTTTAGTATATGCCCTTACAAGACCACCTGCCCCGAGCAGCGTACCGCCGAAATACCGTGTGATTACGACTATCACGTTGCTCAGCCCGTTCTTGCGGACAACATCCAGCATGGGAAGGCCTGCAGTTCCCTGCGGCTCACCGTCATCTCCATAACGCATAACGCCGTCTTCAAGCACATAAGCAAAACAATTGTGCGAAGCGTTATAGTGCTGCTTTCTGCGCTGCGCTAAAATTTGCTGAGCTTGTTCTTCACTTTGAACACGGCAGCATATCCCAAGGAATCTTGATTTTTTTACAGTAAGGGTGCTTTCTGTGCACCCTTTTACAGTCTTCATTTCAGGACAACTCTGTGGAACACTTTCTTGCCTTTCCTTATCATCATTTCGCCATCTTTGAAAAGCTGCGGTGTTATGGCAAGGAATTCGTCGCTTACCTTTTCGTCATTTACTGCCACGCCGCCCTGTTTTATCAGCCGTCTGCCTTCTCCTCTTGATGAGGTCAGCCCGCACTGCTGCATAAGGTCGACCAGCAGCAGATCGTCTGTAGAATCTATAACGGTTTCCGGCACAGAGCCGCCTTTGTCAGCGCCGCCGAAAAGCGTTTCAGCCGCTGCCTTCGCTTTATCAGCTTCCTGCTGTCCGTGAACCTGCTTTGTAACTTCATATGCCAGCATCTTTTTGGCTTCGTTTATTTTTGACCCCTCCAGTTCAGAGAGCCTGTTCACTTCATCCATAGGTAGGAATGTGAGCAGGGAGAGGCAAGTCTTTACATCGGCGTCCTGCACGTTTCTCCAGTATTGATAAAACTCATACGGCGAGGTTTTGTCTGCATCCAGCCAGACTGCGCCATTCTCTGTTTTGCCCATCTTTTTGCCTTCACTTGTCAGAAGAAGCGAGAAGGTCATACCGAATGCAGGTTTAGCTTCTTTGCGGCGGATAAGGTCTGCGCCCATCAGTATATTTGACCACTGGTCGTCGCCTCCCAGCTGCAAAGAACAGCCGTATTGTTTGAAGAGGACTAGAAAGTCGTATGACTGCATGAGCATGTAATTGAACTCCAGAAAGCTAAGGCCTTTTTCCAGCCTTGATTTAAAGCACTCTGCAGTAAGCATGCGGTTTACAGAAAAATGCGCACCGACGTCTCTTAAAAACTCAACGTAGTTGAGCTTTAGCAGCCAATCCGCGTTGTTTACCATGATTGCTTTGCCCGGCGAGAAATCGAGAAATTTACTTATCTGTCTTTTAAAGCATTCTGCGTTATCATTAATAGTCTGGTCCGTCATCATCTTTCGCATGTCTGTGCGCCCGGAAGGGTCGCCAACCATAGCTGTACCTCCGCCGACCAGCGCTATTGGTTTGTGCCCGAAGCGCTGCATATGAGACATCGCCATAAGTTGAACATAATGCCCGACATGCAGACTGTCTGCAGTTGGGTCAAACCCTATATAAAAAGTCACGCTTTCGTTTGAAAGCATTTCTTTTAGCCCTTCATGCGTAACCTGCTTTAAAAATCCCCGCTCTTCCAATACATCGTATACGTTTGCCATAAATTACTCCTTATCGTTGACTACTTAGAGTATTATAGCTAAAAAACGCTGTAAAGGCAATTCACAATCGATAATTACAATAAAATGGAAAAATAAATTAATTAAGGAAGTAAATATGCTCCTTTTTGGGGCGGTAACCATCAGTTTTGGACTAAAAAGAAGGGTTTTACCTTCTCGATATCGAACTTTACCTAATACCCCAACACCGTAAAGCAGGAGGTTATTCAATGGAAATCACAGACATTCGGATCAGAAGGATTGAAACAATGGGCAAGTTGAAAGCGGTGGTTTCTGTAACATTTGATGACATGTTTGTAGTACACGACATGAAGATTATCGAAGGACAGGAAGGCTTCTTCGTGGCGATGCCGTCAAGAAGGACACCAAGCGGAGAGTACAAGGACATAGCGCATCCGATAAATTCGGAGGCCAGGGCCATGGTTCAGGACGCAATTCTACAAATTTACAAAGAACTTCCGGAAGAGGAAACATATGCTACTCTGCAGAAATAAAATGCAGAAAAAAACCTGCTTTTTCAGGCAGGTTTATTTTTTTGCTGTTTTATTATTAAGTTAAGCTATTTAAGCTTTGCAAATATCATCCTGCCTGCCGCTGTTTGAAGAACGCTGGTAACAATTACGTCTATCGGCTTGTTATGCTCGCTGCTTCCGCCTTCAACGACGATCATGGTCCCGTCATCAAGGTAAGCTATTCCCTGTCCCTGCTCTTTGCCGTCTTTTACTATAGTGACAAGCATATCTTCTCCGGGAAGTACGACCGGCTTGACTGCGTTTGCAAGCTCGTTTATATTGAACACTTTTACGCTTTTAACTGCAGCGACTTTGTTTAGGTTGTAGTCGTTAGTTACAACAATGCCGTCCATCTCTTTTGCAAGGGTAAGCAGTTTTGAATCAACATCTGCTGTTTCGTCAACAGCTGTCCGTACTATGCTGACGGGTAGGTCAAGCTCGGTTTGGATACGCTTTAAAACATCAAGGCCGCGTCTGCCTCTGTTGCGCTTCAAATCTTCGGAAGAGTCTGCGATGTGCCGCAGTTCATCAAGTATAAACTCGGGTATAACTATCGTTCCTTCAATTATTCCTGTCTGGCATATATCAAATATCCGTCCGTCTATTATTACGCTTGTGTCCAAAAGCTTTGGTTTAGCGTTGCCTTGCTTATGCTCTTCTTCATCCTTGCTTTTTTTAGAAAAAAGACCTGAGAGAGACTGAGGCCTGTGCCTAACGAAAACGCGCACGCCTAGGTAGCTGCAAACAATGTATACAATTACTTTTATAAGGCTTGCGAATTCGCTGAACCAGTTATCCATAATACCGCTTATAAGTGTAGAAATAAGAAGAGCCACTACCAAGCCTACTATAAGACCTAAGATTGCCGGAAAAAGAACATGAGCAGGAAGCTTGGCAAGCTGCTTATCGGCTTCTCCGGCAGATTTGAATATTTGTGAAACAATGGGTTTTGAGACAAATATAAAAATGAACCCTGTGATAATAGCTGATGCGGCATGTATTACAAAGACCCATATCATTGGAAGCGGCTCATAACCGGCTCTCTGCATTATGTCAAAAACAAGCGCTGTTATACCCGGTCCGATAAAGAAACCTACCAATACGATGAAAAACCTTGCTATTTTTTTGCCCATTATTCACCTCAGAAATTGTGGTATCGTAAAAATTTTCTGTAATTAAATATTATCAGAAAAAAGTTCAGAGTTTCTTCGCTATACGATCTTTACGATCAGTTTTTTAAGCTCTTCGTCCCTCTTGTTGCTTGCAACCGCAAGTTCAGACACAAGAATCTGCATGGATGTACCAAGCATCTTTTTTTCGCTGGAAGAGAGGTTCTTCATTGACTCTCTTTTCAGCAGGCTTTTTATAACAGAAGCAATCTCGAAAACGTCACCAGACTTCATTTTTTCAAGATTTTCACGGTTTCTTCGATTCCAGTTTGAAGATTCTTCTTCTTCGCACTCTCCTTTGAAAGAGGCAAGCACCTTGTCACACTCGTCAGATGAAATTATTTCTCTGAGCCCTGCTTTTTCTGCATTATGTACAGGGACGTGTACCTTTATATCCCCTTCGGAAAACCTAAGTACATAGTAGCTTCTGACTTCATCTAAAAAACTCTTTTCTTCTATTGCCTCAATTACTCCGGCACCGTGCATGGGATACGAAATTTTGTCACCCTCGTTAAACATTATATCCTCCTACTTACAATATATATGATAGCAGTGTAAGGATACTTTGTCAAACTGCGCAAAGGGAACAAAAGCAAGCTTTTTTGAATTTCAGACGTATATAATCAGAGGATAATAAGGGCATATATCCGTTAAAAAGACTTTAACGAAGCCTGTTTTCAGTGTTTATGCGAAGAACTTAAAAAGAGGAGAAAAAACTGTTAAAATCTCCATAGAATATAGATAGAAAACGGGAAAGTGTTACAAACTTGTTCGTTATAAAAAGCAAAAAATATGATACAATTAACGAAGTGAGGTAACAGCAATGCTGTATGAAGCTTTTTCGTTGTCCATGAGGTATTGGTTCGTGGTCGTAATATTCATAGTGCTTGTTGGCTCTGTGGGTATCTCCGTTAAGGAATATAGGCAGAAGCACTATGTTCTTGGTCTGGCTAATTTAAGCATAGGCTATTTAAACGTACTTTCCGGGCCGGACGAGATCCTTGGAGAGAACCTCCAATTGATGGAAGAAAACACCATAGGCCGCTCCAGACGGGTAGACATAATGCTCTATGACAGGAGCGTGGACAAAGTCCATGCTCTTATATACCGTGATGAAAACGGTGATGTGTGCATAAGCAGGATAACAAAAGATGATATAACTATAAACGGTAAAGCGCTTGAAGACACAGCTATTCTTTTTACAGGTGATATGATCTGTTTTGGAAACGTTGTGACGCAGCTTTATGTAAAAGAGGAAGATGACTGATGGTACTTGAAAGAAGAGGCGCAGGAGCGCTTATAACATTCACGATACTTTTCTGCATCTCGGCATGCACGTTATTGTCGTTCATGGACGGCGGGTTTGATGCCGGTATTTTTGCGTTTGGCTTTGGTATAGGGCTGCTTATACTGATATCATATAACCTGATTGCAAAGCTGTTTCGCCACATAGATCGTTTAACACTTGTGTTGTGCTTCTTTCTTGTAAGCATAGGTATGGTGCTGCTTGCAAGGCTCAACTTTGAAACAGCGCTTAAACAGAGCTTGTGGTTTGCAATAGGGATATTGGTGCTTGTGATCACGGTTCTAGTTATACGTGGCGCACACGATTTTGGCAGGCTAAACTATCTTTTCATGGCGGCTTCCTTTGGGCTCCTTGCTTTTGCGTTTCTTTTTGCCGACTCTATAGGCGGCGCTAAAAACTGGGTAAAGCTGGGGCCGATTTCTTTTCAGCCAAGTGAGATATCCAAAGTTCTTTTTATAATAAGCTCGGCATATTTCTTTGCGCAGAAGAGGCATAAAATAGCTTCGATCGTCTATGCTTTGTACGTGGGTGCATGTGTTATACTGCTTGTACTGTCAAACGACCTCGGTGCGGTACTGCTTTTTGCAGGGACGTTCCTAATAGTGTTCTTTGCGGGTACAGGACGCACGCTTCTCACACTTCTTGGCCTCGGAGTTTCAGCTGGAGGGGCAGTCGCAAGCTATTATGTGATACCGCACGTAAAAACACGTGTGATGATCTGGCAAAACCCATGGAGCTATTATGAGACCCAAGGATATCAGATAGTCCAGGGACTGATGGCCATTGCTGCCGGCGGTGCTTTCGGTGCCGGACTGGGGCTTGGTTATCCTCAGGCGATACCTGTTAACACGAGCGACTATATCTTTGCTGTAATATGTGAGGAGTTCGGGATAATATTCGGAATAATAACGATTATTCTTTATCTTGTGTTCATAATCCGCGGAATGATAATAGCCAGAAACGCATCAAACAGGTTTGATGCTCTGCTTGTATTCGGCGCAACGTGTATGCTTTCGCTGCAGTCGTTCATAATAATAGCGGGCGTGATAAAGCTTATACCTTTGACAGGAATTACACTTCCGTTCATAAGCGCAGGAGGCAGCTCGCTTATAGCGTGCCTTTGCCTTGTCGGGATAATAGAAGGCGTTGCGGTAAAGAACGGGCAGAGAGATGAAAATCAGATCGTAAAAGCAGGCGGTGAAGTGATATGAAAAACGTGCTGAAGAGGAACATAAATATACTTCTGATAATTTTCATAGTTATGTTTGCCGTGCTTATAGGATATCTTAGTTTCGTTACTGCTACCTATGGGGAGAGGTGGTTCGTAACACCTTATAATCCAAGGATACGCAACATGCAGACCAATATTGAACCGGGCGATATATATGACCGTGCAGGCAGGGCGCTTCTTTATACAAATGCAGGCGAGCGAAAGTATATTGCCGATAAGGGGCGGCGTACGTCAACTGCACATATTGTCGGCGATAGCTATGGCATGACGTATGGCGCCCAGACCTATTTTGCAAAATATCTTTACGGCTTCGACAAAAACACGTTTGACAGGATTGGCGACCTTATGACGGGCAGCGAGCGTCAGGGCAGCGATATAGTGCTGACCATAGATGCAAAGCTTAGTGAAGCGGCGCTTGCGACTCTTGGAGACTATAACGGTGCAGTTGTTGTGATGAACTATAAGACAGGAGAGATACTTACAAGCGTGAGCAATCCGACGTTTGATCCGGACGACATGACGCTTTTTCTGGAAGGCGGGGGAGAGAGCGAGCTTGTAAACCGTGCATTCGTTGGTCAGTATCCGCCGGGCAGCATATTCAAACTGATAACAGCGGCAGCTATGATTGAAAATGACATGACTGATTTTACGACGACCTGCGAGGGGAGTCTGACGCTGCAGGGACAGACCATAACGTGCTGGAGCGAACACGGCAAGATAGACCTTTCCGGTGCTATTGAGCATTCGTGCAACATCTATTTTGCAGAGGCTGCGAGGGTACTTGGCTCAAGGAGGATAGAAGAAACGGCGAACGATTTTCTTTTCAACAGAGAGATGCTGTTCGACGATGTTATAGTAGGCAAAAGCGTATATGAGCAGACTAGCGACCCAGTAAATCTTTCTTGGTCGGCGATAGGGCAGTATCACGACCTAGTAACGCCGCTTCATGCCTGTATGATAGCCTCGGCGATAGCAAACGACGGTGTAATGATGGAGCCAAAGCTTCTATTGAAAGTAATGCGCGGAAGCACTGCGACGTATTCGATGCATAGTGAAACAGCAGCCCGGTCGATCAATGATACATCGATGCTCAAAGAAATGATGATAAAATGTGTGCAGAGCGGAACGGGCACCAGAGCAGCGATTGACGGATATACAGTTGCCGGGAAGACAGGAACGGCAGAAGTTTCAGGAGAAGAGGAGAACGAAGCGCATGCTTGGTTTGTTGGTTTCATAGAAAACGATGAGCACCCGCTGGCGATAGCTGTGGTAATGGAGCGTGCAGGAAGCGGTTCTGGACACGCTGCTCCTGCTGCAGGCGATGTTCTTAAGGCTGCGTTAGACTTGGGATATTGATATGAACGACGAGATAAGAGAAAAACTTAAAACGCTGCCAAAGACTCCCGGCGTTTATATGATGAAGAACAAAGACGGCAAAGTGATCTATGTCGGCAAGGCTGTTGCGCTCAAAAACAGAGTCAGCAGCTATTTCAACAACGGGCGGAAGGATAAAAAGACCGCTGCACTTGTTGCAGAGATAACCGATTTTGACTATATACTCACTCAAACGGAAATAGAAGCGCTGATACTGGAAGCGAATATGATAAAGCGCTACAGTCCCTATTTCAATATCCTGCTGCGGGATGACAAGCACTATCCCTATATCCGTATAGACTTCAACGAAAAGTTTCCAAGGGTGTCGGTGACAAGACGTGTGAGCAACGATGGAGCAAAATATTTTGGGCCATACATTGCCTCTCATATACTCCATGATATGCTTGACACAGTGACAAAGACTTTCCCGGTGCGCATGTGTAAAAGGGACCTGAGTAAAACAAGCCGCCCGTGCATCAACTATGAGATGGGCAGGTGCCTTGCTCCGTGTTCCGGCAAGGTCAGCGAATATGAATATAAACGTATGGTCAATGAAATCGCAGACTTTCTGTCCGGAAAATACAAAGGACTCGAAAAGCAGCTTAAGGAAGAGATGCAGCAAGCTTCGGACAACATGGAATATGAGAAGGCAGCGAAGATAAGGGACAGGATAAATTCGCTCCACCGATTGTTTGAAAAACAAAAAGCGGGTTTTCCGGACCTCAACGATAAAGACGTTTTTGCAGTGTACGAACAGGGAAACGAAGCCGTTGTCCAGGCGTTTTTCGTAAGAAAGGGCGAACTGAACCAAACAGAGCGGTTCTTTATGGACAGTGCAGGAGAGGGTGCGCAGGACGTTCTTTCATATCTTTTAAAGCAGTACTATTCATCTGTCGGCGGTATAGCAAAACAGATATATGTAAACATTGAGCCTTCTGAAAGTGAGCTGATATCGCAGTGGCTGACACAAAAGCGCGGCTCGAAGGTGATGATATACGTTCCTAAACAGGGCGATAATAAAAAGCTTGTAGACATGGCACAGGACAATGCAAAAGAAGCGTTGACTAGAAGACTGAGCCGAATACAAAGAGATTTTGATAAGACAATCGGAGCGCTTGAAGAGCTTCGCAAGGCGCTGGGACTAAATACTGTCATAGACCGTATGGAGTGCTACGACATAAGCAACACAGGCGGTACGGATTCGGTCGGTTCGATGGTGGTGTTCAAGGAAGGCAAGCCCGCAAAAAAGGAATATCGCAGATTCAAGATAAAAACTGTGCAGGGTGCTGATGACTTTGCGTCGATGAACGAGGTGCTGACTCGTCGCTTAAAGCGTGCACTAAAAGGAAGTGATGGCTTTGATGAGCTGCCTTCACTGATAGTCGTTGACGGAGGCAAAGGCCAGCTCTCCAGCGCATACGATGCTCTTGCATCGCTCGGTCTCGAAGATCTGCCGCTTATAAGCCTTGCAAAAAAAGAAGAAGAGGTTTATGTGGTAGGAAAAAGCGATCCTATTATACTCGAACGTGACAGCAATGCGCTGAATCTTTTAACAAGCATACGTGATGAAGCCCACAGATTTGCTATAACTTATCACAGGGGGCTGAGGCTGAGCAAGGTCGAAGACTCAGTTCTACTGAAGATACCTCATGTTGGGCAAACGCGAACAAAAGCTCTGCTCAAACACTTCGATACTATAGGAGATATTGAAAAAGCATCATTTGACGATCTTGTAAGCGTACCCGGAATGGATATACGATCGGCTTCAGCAGTTATAGAATACTTCGAATCTGAAACATAATGTAAACTTAATAGAAGATTTGTGGCAATGACGGGCCGTAAAATGATATATTAGAACACACCGATATTAACAAAAACATACGAAGGATATGTATGGATAAAGAAAGATTAGAACAACTAAAATCTATTGTTGAAGACGTAAGGCAAAGTGAGCCGATGAGCGAACACACTTCTTTTAAGCTCGGCGGGCCTGCTGATGTTATGATACTTCCAAAAACCAGCGAAGAGATCCTGGAAGTTTTAAGACTGGTCGACAAGGATGAGCTATTTGTGATGGGCAGGGGAACGAACCTGCTGGTGACAAGCAAAGGCATAAGAAAAGTCGTAATGAAGCTGGCGGACAATTTCTCAGGAGTTGAATTTTGCGGAACGCAGGCGAGTGTCAAAAGCGGCACCTCGCTTTCTTCTCTTGTACGCCGCTGCCTCGAGAAAAAGCTGGGGGGCATAGAGTTCCTCGGAGGTATACCCGGAACGCTCGGCGGTGCAGTTGCTATGAACGCAGGCGCATACGGCGGGGAGATATGTGATTATATTGATGAAGTAGTGCTGGCATCTGCTGCCGGTATCGTCACACTAAACGCAGAAGAGATGGATTTTTCATACCGCAGCAGTGTCTTGAGCCGTCTGCCGTTTGTAGTGCTTGAAGCAAGGCTGTGCCTAAATGGATGCGACCCGGAGCAAAGCAAATGCAAAATAAGTGAACTTAACTCGAAACGCAGAAACAAGCAGCCACTTGAATATCCAAGCGCAGGAAGTACGTTCAAACGCCCGGAAGGCGGCTATGCCGGAGCGCTCATTGAACAGGCCGGTCTAAAAGGCCTGAGTATAGGCGGAGCACAGGTATCGGAAAAACATGCGGGGTTCATCATAAACGCTGGCGGGGCAACGCCGGAGGACGTTATAAACCTTATTGCAGAAGTGCAGAAGCGTGTAAAACAAAAAAGCGGAATACATCTGGAGCCTGAAGTAAAGGTGGTCGGAGAAGCATGAAGCTATTTGCGGACTATCATACTCATACGGTGTTCAGTCACGGTAAAGGCAGCGTAGGGGACAACGTAAAAGCTGCCATTGATGCTCGGCTTGAAACGGTTAGCATAACCGATCATTCAATAGGACACGTGCTCTACGGAATAAAGAAAAGGGAACTTGATGATTATTTAAGTGAGATAGAGCGGGTAAAGAAGAAGTTTGCAGACCGGATAGAGGTGCGCAACGGTATAGAACTTAACCTGGTAGGACTTAACGGAAGCGTGGATATGCCGAAAGGATACAAATTCGATACTGTGATACTTGGTTATCATAAAGCGGCGCTGTGCAGGAACTTGAAGACTGCATGGAAGTTCTTCACCGGCAGAGATGTTGAGATAATAACACAAAGCTATATGCTGGCCATTCAAAAGGGCGGTATAGACATAATATCGCATCCGGGTTATGGCGTTCCGGTAAACTACGAGAAGCTTGCAAAAGCCTGCAGCGATTATGGTACGCTGTTTGAGATAAATGAGAAGCATACAGACCTGGATGTAAAAGACATAAAAGGCCTTGATGTGAAATTCGTGGTGTCAAGCGATGCTCACAGCCCTGGAAGTGTAGGCCGGGCGGAACATGCGCTCATGCTGGTGGAAAGAGCGGGGCTTGAACTGTCGAAGGTAGTAAACGTACGGGAGGATTGAAATGGATTTTACAATAGTCACGGGAATGTCGGGAGCTGGCAGGTCTCAGGCACTAAAGCGCCTTGAAGATCTTGGCTTCTTCTGTGTCGATAACATGCCTCCCTCAATGCTGCCGGAGTTTGCTGCATTGTGCCTTGGCAATGAAGATATAAAAAAAGCTGCCGCGGTGGTAGACCTTCGTATGGGTGAGATGTTCGACAATGTATATGACGCAATAAAGAAGCTAAATGAGATGAAAGATATAACACTTAGCATTATATATCTTGATGCCAGCGATGAAGCATTGGTCAAGCGTTTTAAGGAAACACGCCGCCGCCACCCAATGGCACAGGACGGGAATATACTTACGGGCATCACAAAAGAGAGGGGTAAGTTAAAGAGGATATACGACCTCTCTAATGTTAAGATAGACACATCTGCATTCAGCCTTAAAAAACTCGGCGAAGTGATGCAGGAACTATTCAGCAGTGAGAAAGACAATGGTATACTGATAACAGTGACGACATTTGGTTATAAGCGCGGGATACCTATAGATGCGGACATGGTTTTCGATATGAGGTTTATACCGAATCCGTTTTATGTTGAAGAGCTGCGTGAAAAAACCGGGCAGGATAAAGAAGTAAAAGATTTCGTTCTTTCATACCCAAGGTCCCGAATATTCATAGAGAAGATAAATGAGCTTGTAAGCTATGTAGCGCCTTATTATCTGGAACAGGATAAAAAACAGCTCATAATAGCAGTCGGGTGTACGGGCGGCATGCACAGGAGCGTCGTAATAGCCGAGGAGCTATATAAACTGTTTAAAAATCAGGGGCTTCACGTAACTATAGAACACCGTGATATGGAAAGGGATCTGCAATGACGTTTTCTGCTAATGCAAAAAACGAACTTTCAAAAATAGAGCTTGCAGGCGAATGCTGTGAGCTTGCTGAGCTTTCCGCCATAATACACACCGCAGGAACGATAAGCATATCTGGCGGCGCTTTTTCACTGAGGATAGACACTGAAAACGCTTCTGTTGCACGGCGTATTTTCATGCTGGTAAAAAACCTTTACGGAACGCATATAAACACACAAATGCACACCAACCAGCTTAAGCACAACCATATATACTCGATGTTAATAGACAAAAGCATTGCGAGGATGGTAGCGCAGGACACAAGACTTATCGGCAGCGATGGTATACACTATGATGCCGACTCTTCTTTTCTTAGTAAACGCTGCTGCAAGATAGCATTTATTAGAGGGGCGTTTCTTGGCGGCGGGTCTATGTCTAACCCGGAAAAACGCTATCACATGGAATTTGTAAGCAATCAAAAGGAATTTGCAGACAGTTTGTTGAATATTATAAATGAGCTGGGAGTGGGTGCTAAGTCCATCCAGCGCCAGAAATCGTATATTGTCTATTTGAAAGAAAGCGAAGCTATCGTAACGCTGCTGACGATGATGGGTGCACACTCCACGATACTTAAGATAGAAAACATACGTGTAGTAAAGAGCGTACGCAACAGAGTCAACCGGAAGGTGAACTGTGAAACGGGCAATCTGACAAAAACGGTAAACGCCTCTGTACACCAGCTGGAAAGCATATCCATTATAGACCGGAATCTCGGCCTTGATAAACTAAGTGAACCATTGAAACAAACGGCGCAGGCAAGGCTGCAAAACCCGCAGGCAACGCTTGCAGAGCTCGCGGAGATATTAGGAGCTGCTTCGAAGTCTGGAGTGAACCATAAGCTTAGGAAGCTTAATACTATAGCGGAAAACCTTAAAAATGACAAGGGGGTTAATCTATGAAGGCAAAAGAACTAACGATAACAAACCCGGACGGTCTGCGTGCTTCTAAAGCGGCTATGTTCGTACAGGTGGCAGGCAAGTTCTCCTCTCAGATACTCGTGGAGAAGGGCAACAAAAAGATAAACGCCAAAAGCATAATGGGTGTTCTTTCACTGGGCGTTAAACAGGGAGAACAGATTTACATATTTGCTAACGGCAAGGACGAAGAAAAAGCGATAGAGGCTCTTGAAGAGCTTGTAGAGAAATCATTCGAATAATAAACGATACATTTTGTTGCCGCAGGTTTTTCTGCGGCATTTTTTATATTATCGTGATGATCCGGTTTAAACTGCAGTTATAACAAAATAGAGCGCCGGTACTATAACTACTAAAGTAAGCGTCGAGACTATCCAGCAGGAGTTGCCAAGGTTGATATCGAGTCCGTATAAGTTTATCGGAAGAAGCGCATTGAAGCCGACGGGCATAGCTGAAAGTATGATTAGAGCTTTGAACAACATTCCGTCGCCGTAGTTTTGCAGTCCGAAGACAAGCGCTATTCCTATGACGAACACGGGAGTAAGTATGTGCTTTATTATAAGCATTATGATTATCTCTTTGGGGTAATGTTTTACTTTTGAAAACCTCATAGTATACCCAAGCGACATCACAAGAAAAAACGAAGTGATAGGTATGAGATATTCATTTATTGTTGAATAGAAGGCCGGACGCTTCACTCCAAAAAGGTTGAGAGCAAAGCCTGCTACCATAGAGACGAAAAATATCATTACGATCTTGTCGCTGACAAGCCTTTTTATAAGGCTCTGCGAAGTGTCTTTGTCAGAATAATATGCGCCCCCCGGGAAGGAAACCAGATAGAGAAAGGGAGTAAACAACAGGCAGTACATTACGGTAAGCGTGTAGCCCGGTTCACCAAAGAAAGCAAAGCATAGCAGCCCGCCGACGGTTCCTGCGTTTGCAGCGCTGCCGCAGCAGAAGTATGAGCCTTTTTGCAGCCTGTTGTGACGGAGCGTCTTTGAAGCAACGATGCTGAGAAGTACGCCGATGCCCAGCGTGGCAATTCCTATAAAAGGAAGTGATATTAGCGACAGGTTGCTGAAATCGACTATCCAGAAAGCGCCAAGAGATATAACCGGGGTAACGAAAAGAACGATTGCTGAGCGTATCCTGCCCATCACATTATCCGTAATTTCTCTTGCTTTTTCTTTTTTTATGCCAAGGTGAAAAGCCTGCCCGGCTACCATGGCGCCGACGATTATCGCCAGCGAGAATAACAATTTACCCATAACTCATCCTTTAACAATTCGTGGATTATACCATATAAAATATGCTATGGATATAGAGTTCTGGTTATTAAAAAGAAAAGGCTCTGTTTTAAACAAATCTTTATAAAACAGCATAATAAAATAATGCTTAGTATGTTTTATCCTGTGTTTAAAATAAGTATAAAAACAATTAACATAGCAAAGGTTTATATGTATAATAAGAATATGGAGCAAAACTAACCATATAAACATTTAAAGCAAGAACTTTGGAGATATCTGATGATAACTAGGCGTGTAGTCGTAGAAGCTTATAATCCAGTCTGGAAAAAGGAATTTATAATTATAAAAAAAGAGCTTTTAACCGTTTTGGCAGGAAAAATCATTTCTATTGAGCATATCGGAAGCACATCAATAGAAGGCTTGCATGCAAAACCGATTATAGATATTGACATTGTGATTGATAATAATTTTGAAGAGGTCAAAATGCTGCTTGAAAGTCTTGGCTATTTACACGAAGGTGACTTGGGCATACATGGCAGAGAAGCTTTCAGATATACTGACAAACCACATTTGATGGCACATAATTTGTATGTCTGCAACAAAGACTGCGAAGAACTGCGTCGCCATATTGCATTTAGGGACTATCTTAGGGGCCATAATAAAGAAAGAGATACTTATGGTGGAATAAAAAAGGAACTGGCATTGAAATATCCCCAAGATATAGACTCTTATATCAAAGGAAAGCAGCATGTAATTTCAGAAATATATAAAAAATGCGATTTATAATTTTTTATTAGCCAATCAAAACTCGTTGAACACTTTGACGACTTTTCCCGTAACTATAGATTCATATGCCGCATAGCACGCAGCCACGGTCTTTGCGCCTTCTCTCACGCTCGGCTGCGGAGTTGTGTTATTTATCAGCGCACCTGCAAAATCGACTAGGTATCTAAGTGAAGTTCTTCCGTGCCCAAAAGCACCTTCCGTCTCGGGCGGGAAAAGCTTTTCTACCGGCTCTTTGTCTTCGAGCTCGTCCAGTACTGTTATAACTTTGCCGCCCAGGAAATCTGCAAATTCTGCAGTACCAGTTCCTTTATCACCATAGAGGTTTATGCCCATCATTGGCTGAGGCGGCTCTACTACACCGTAAGCCCCAAACGCCCGCGCGATGTGTCCGCTCTTGAATTTTATATTCACCATATAATTCGAATAGTCTTCGTATACCTTGCCGGTCACCGGGCTCTTCAGCATGTCCGTTTTGCAGCCTATTGCATGTACCTCTTCAACATCACCAAAGAACCATCTAAGTGCATCAACAGGGTGAGAAAGCCCTCCGTATATCATGTCCTGCGGCATCTCTATACGCCAGGGGGTCATTTCATAAACCGGGCGCATGTCGTGTATATAGTGCGCTTCACCCATGAACACATTTCCAAAGTCACCTTCGTCAAAAAGATTGCGCAAGTATGCGAACTGCGGCTCGTACCTCATCGTTTGCCCGACCATGAATTTTAGCCCTGTGTCGTCTACCAGCCGAACCAGTTCTTTAGCTTCTTCTAGAGACACCACCATCGGTTTAGTGCACAGCACATGCTTTCCGGCAAGAAGGGCCGCCTTGCAGTGCTCGTAGTGCAGCGCATCCGGCGAGAAAACACCTATGATGTCTAAGGTTTCGTCCCCGATTAGCTCCATATAATCCGTAGTCGCCGTGCCAAGAGCGTATTCGTTCTTAAGCTTTTCAATCTGCTGCGTGTTGTGCCCGCCGCATATCGCAGTGACCTCTATCGGGATATCGTCACGCTCGTTGACCGGAAGCATATTGACACCCATCCCAACGCCTATAACGCCCATTTTATAACTTTTCGGCATAATAAAAACCTCCTGTTAAATAAGCTCGTCGAAAAACCTTCGGTTTTCCGACGGTATTCCGGCTTTGTTCGCTTTGCCTTGCCGTGTGCCCCGAAGGGGTATTCCTTGCTTTGCTCGAAACGGCGCAAATCCGCAAAGTGCAGGCAAAACGGGCAAAGCCCGCCTTACCTGCGGATTGCAGTAATTTTTATTAATCTGATTAATCTATTTTGTGAAATACAAAAACCTCCTGCTATATATCCATTTTATAACAGGAGGCTCTTAGTTTCAAATAAATTGTGTTTTATTTATTGAGGTTGAACCATGCCTTTAGGCCGGGGTACTCTGCCTGGCATCCAAGTTCTTCTTCGATGCGCAGAAGCTGGTTATACTTCGCCACACGGTCGGTACGGCTGGGTGCGCCTGTCTTGATCTGTCCTGCGTTCATAGCAACGACGATGTCGGCGATGGTCACGTCTTCGGTCTCGCCGCTTCTGTGCGATACGACTGCTGTGTAACCTGCACGGTTAGCCATCTGGATAGCGTCGAACGTTTCGGTAAGCGTGCCTATCTGGTTGACCTTGATTAGTATGGAGTTACATACGCCCATGTCGATGCCCTTCTTGAGGCGCTGCGTGTTTGTAACGAACAGGTCGTCGCCGACCAGCTGTATTTTGTCACCAAGCGCATCCGTCATCAGCTTCCATGCTTCCCAGTCTTCCTCTGCAAGGCCGTCTTCGATAGAGATGATGGGGTATTTGTCGCACAGGCGCTTCCAGTAGTCTACTATCTCCTGTTTGCTCATCATGATGTCAGTTTTCCAGAAGTAGTAGCTTCCTTCCTGGCCTTTTGCTTTAGCTTCTTCATACATCTCTGTAGCAGCCGGGTCCATAGCAATCATGAAGTCTTTGCCGGAAACATAGCCAGCAGCTTCGATGGCTTCAACGATGAGCGCAAGCGCTTCTTCGTCTTCTTTAAGGTTAGGAGCAAAACCGCCCTCGTCGCCTACAGCTGTTGAATAGCCCTTCTTCTGAAGAACCTTCTTTAAGTTGTGGAACACCTCTGCACTCATGCGCAGGCACTCTTTGAAAGATTCTGCACCAACAGGCATGATCATGAATTCCTGAATGTTGACGCTGTTGTCAGCGTGCTTTCCGCCGTTCAGTATGTTCATCATCGGAACGGGAAGCTGTTTTGCGTTTACTCCGCCAAGGTATTTGTAAAGCGGAACGTCTGCCTGAAGAGCAGCGGCTTTTGCGACAGCCATTGAAACGCCGAGCATAGCGTTTGCGCCAAGGTTGGCTTTGTTCTCTGTGCCGTCAAGGTCTATCATAGCCTGGTCGATTGCAGCTTGGTCGAGCGCATACATGCCGACGATCTCGTCTGCGATAGTCGTGTTGACATTTTCTACGGCCTTGCTTACGCCTTTGCCGAGGTAACGGCTCTTGTCGCCGTCACGCAGTTCTACTGCTTCGAAAGCTCCTGTTGACGCTCCTGAAGGAACAGCAGCTCTTGCGATTGCGCCGCCCGACAGACCTACTTCTACTTCAACGGTAGGGTTTCCTCTTGAGTCGAGAATCTCTCGTCCTCTGATTACTTCGATTGTAAACATAATTTATATCTCCTTAAATAAAGTGCTGTTGTAGGGTTGCGGCATAAAAATGCCGAACACGACTATTATATAATATTTTTGTCGTCTCGTAAATCGTTTATTTAGGTTTAGTAATAAAGATAGAGGATTGAGGACGTCTTATTGCTTATATAGTATGATATTTGCTGTTGGGCATAAAAACAGACACTTCCATTAGCTAAACAGAGGGAAGTGTCTGTAGGCATTCATATATATAGTTTAGTACAATTTTTGTGATGGCTGAACTTTTGATTCTTTTGTATACTTGACTGCCAGAATATTAAAAATAATCAAACCTATAACCGAAAGTGAAAAGAAACTGGAGATTAAGTTAAAATCATAGACAGTGTTTGTAACCACTGTTACTCCGTAAATCGTAATTACAATAAGTACTGCCGTAGCCGCTAAAACAAGCTTTTGTCTGTTTAGCCAGGTAAAGATAAATCCGGCAAGAGAGGCGGCTGATACAAGTAAAATAATAAGTATTTCCCCTAGGACTGAATTGTTAGATGAATATATTGCGATGAGCAGTGTTCTGTTAAAAAAATTATCATTTACAATTTTAACTCCAAAGAAAGTAAACAAGAAACCAATTATGAACACAGTTATTAATACTTTCCATACTATCGGAGTTGAATATTTTCTATAAGAATTCATAGATCACCTCCAAAACATATTATTACTGATTTTATCATAATTGCAGATTTAATTCAATTACCACAATTATTTCAAGATGCTCGCTGTTGGATTATGAAATGGTGTTTATTGGCGACGAGAAAATGGCGAAACAGAGCAATAAAGGATATGAAGATTGCTGAGTCGCAATATAGCTATATCTTTTTATCCGGCATACTTTTACTTATTATTGCGGGGAATATCTTCAAGTGTGTTAGCAGCGCTCAACACCTCCTCTTCCGAATGGTGATCCATTCTGACAAGGTGCGAGGCGATGAATGCTGTCAGCGGTATGGTCATTACCATGCCGATGCTGCCGCAGAGCGACTTAACTATCTCAATAACGATATACCCCTGGTTGAGCATGTCGATAAATGATGTTCCATATACCGACCATACAACCATAAGCATTATGCTGCCGCCGGTGTATGCGAGTATGAGAGTGTTTGCCATAGTGCCTATGATGTCTCTGCCCACAGTTATTCCTGCATGAAACAGCCTCTTTCGGCTGATGGTCTTGTCTATATTAGCCATTTCATTGAGCGAAGAGGATATGGACATGCCTATATCCATGACTGCGCCGATACAACCGATGAGTATCCCGGCGGTCAGTATCCCCTGATAGTTGAAAATGACATCAGTGTCTGCTACCATTAGCTGTTCTACGGCACTGGTGTTTATGCCGTTTATGCGCATAAGTGCACTGAAGATGATAGTGATGACAGCAGCACTGATAAGCCCGCCTATAGTACCAAGAACCGCTGAAAGCGCTTTCCTGTTGAACCCGCCGACAGTGAACAGCGTCACTACTGAAACGACGATGCATACAAGCGTTGCTGAAAGAACAGCGTCATATCCGTTCGCTATAAGCGGAACGAGCACGAGTACGACTGCGCCCACGGTGAATATGAGAGCCAGAACAGTTTTTATGCCTTTGAAACGTCCTATTATTCCTATTAAAAGTATGAAAAGCGCTGCCAGTATTGCGATATACGGCACACGGTAGAGCGTTACTACGCTTGCATAATCTATCTGCCCGTCCGATGTTTCAAAAACGTCAACGATGACGGTGTCTCCGACTTTATATAACTCTATGTCTGTGTAGTTGGCAGCATCTATGAAAACACCTGCGCTCGCTTGCTGCCCTTCAAAGGGACCTTCAGTGAATACGAGCGTTAGCTGCTGGGAACTGTAGTACATACCGTCCTGTCTGTATGAGTCATCCGTCAATTCAACGACTTTTGCTTTATATTGCGAGTTAGTACTGTCGTTAGCGCAGCTGGAAGCCGTAAACAAGACAGCAATTATCAGTATTGCTAAAACGAGTTTTTTCATAGAGTCTCCTGAACTTTTATGATATGCTACTCTTTGCAGCAGTTTTAATAGCTTTTATATTATCATACCGGCAGATGGTTTGCACTCGAAAAAAAGCAGATTTTACCTGTTTGCTTATATTACCGTTTCATTAGTCAATATTGCTGTTATATATAATAATGAAGCCAAGTTTAGCACCCTAAAAGGCTTGTATGGGCAAAAATGCAGGAATTTATACGTTCGGCGTAGAAATTAACGTATTAACAGAGAACTTGGGGGTGTATGCTCTTTTTCTCATTATACGTTGCCCGATTCAAGTGAGGTGGAAAAGGCAATTATGTACGTCACGAGTTACAGGCTACTTAAAAAAATATTCGTGATACTGGTTGTGGTTGCTCTAATCACGACTGCTTTTGCTGTGTTTACAAATGAAACTAAGGCGGATGATCAGTCTATAGTGCGTGTCAAACTATCAGTAGGCACTCCATCTGAATTTTCATTCCAGCTGACTGGTAACTATACTACAGAGCAGGATCCTTCATTGAAACTTTCCACCGGCTCGTACACCGTAAAGGCGGACGGCGGCGTTGTAAGGTTATATGCGGGGACGATGCTTCTTTATGCTGGAAGCAGCGTATTTGTGCGTGAGTGCGCACCTTTCGAGGGCACATACAACTATGCAACACTTAAAACAACTATCTACGGAACAAATAGATATTTAGGAAGCCTTGAGTTTAAATATGACAGAGGGCATATAGACGTAATAAACCACGTCTATCTTGAATACTATCTCTATGGAGTAGTGCCCTATGAGATGAGCACTACCTGGCCTATCGAAGCACTGAAGGTGCAGGCTGTTGCTGCAAGGACTTATGCGGTGCGCTATATGGGCGGCGGAAGCTATGATATGGTGGACACTTCTGCAAACCAGGTATATCACGGATATGACGAAAGTAAAACAAATGCTATCACTGCGGTTAAAGAAACGGCAAAGCTGGTGCTAAAGTGCAACGGTTCGCTGGTTCCGACGTATTACAGCGCAAGTAACGGCGGACAGGTCGATATCCCTCAGCATATATGGTCATCTTCCGCTACGGTAATGCCGTACCATGTAATAAAAGAAGACGTGTATGATGTTATGAATGACTGGAGCAAGCAGGAAGTCCTCATCTTCCCCAAAGAGTTCTCTGGCGTAACTTATAAATACAGAGAATCGGGCGATATGGTTACGGGCAGCAGTGCACAGGCATCGAATGCAGAACGTTATATTAAGATACCTGCTTTGTCTAAGGTAGCTGAGCAGGGCTATATCGCATCTGTCACCGGCGATATTGAAATAAAGACTGTAAACAGCATAACTCCGCATACTCACGAAGGGAATCACGGCCTTGTAAATGATTATACAGGCACGAACACTTGTATATGTTTTGAGAATGCTGCGGTCAATTTGACTGTGCTCGCATATAGGCAGGCTACTGAAGAAGAGGAATCGGAGACGGGCGAAGCGCTCATTCAGGAAGAAGTTACAGTAGAGTTCGATATAGACCTTCATGAGTTCGACGACCAGAGCGGTCTTTATACTGCGTTTTCAGATACCAGCCTCAGGCTCTTCGTAGTTGAAGAAACGGACGATTCAATAAACATATATCACAGGAGATACGGCCACGGCATAGGCATGAGCCAGCGAAGTGCGCAGGAACGTGCCAAGGCTGGACAGACTTTTGATGAGATACTGCAGTTTTACTATCCGGGAACGCAGCTTGAAGAGCTTTCTATAACCCCGCCTGACTATGGTGAAGAAGTTCAAATGCCGGAAGATGACGGCTGTAATGCAACGGTGATAAACTGCAATTACGCTGTGAACATACGCAGTACTCCGGACACCAGCAATCCGGCAATCGGCGCAGCTATGCTTGGAACACGGCTGAATGTGACACAGGCTTTTGCTACTGAGAAGTGGCACAAGATAGACTATTTCGGAGAGGCCGCATATGTGTATTCATATTATGTAGCGCTTGACCCGGAGCCAACGCCAACACAGACTGCGGAGCCTACGCCGACACCAACGCAGACGGCAGAACCTACGTCTACGCCCATCCAGACTGCGGAACCTACGCCTACACCAACGCAGTCGGCAGAGCCTACACCCACACCAACCCAAACAGCGGAGCCTACGCCTACACCAACGCAGTCGGCAGAGCCTACGCCTACGCAGTCGCCAGATCCTGAGATAATCAAAACAGGAACTGTATGGGTAAATACACTGAATATAAGGAGCGGGCCGGCAACTTCCTACAGCAAGCTTGGTTCATTCTCAAAAAACGATTCGGTGAGCATAATAGAACTGGAACCAGTAAAAAACTGGCATAAGATTTGGTATAAGGGAGAGGTTGCTTATGTTTATGCAAAATATGTGGATACTCAAAGCACACCGGCTGTCGAAGCGACGGGAGTCATAACAGCATCCGTGCTCAACATAAGGAGCGGGCCGGCAACCTCCTACAGCATACTAGGACAGTTTAAAAAAGGAGACGAAGTTAGCATAACAAAGAGGAATTATTCGTCAAGCTGGCATCAGATACTTTATAACGGTTCGGTTGCTTATATACATGCAAGCTATGTCAAAATAGGCGAAGATAATGACGCAGAAGATGCCGTATACGCAGCCGTGAATGCAGCCACTCTCAATTTCAGGGAAGGCCCGTCAACGTCATATAAAGTAATAGATACGCTGAAAAGAGGCGATATAGTACAAATACTAGAACAGAGCAGTTCCTGGTATAAGGTTAAATACGGCGGCAGGACGGGGTATATGTATGCAAAATACCTAAGTATATCTTCGGCTGAATACGGCACTGTGACCGCCGGTATTCTAAACGTTCGAAAAGGGCCGTCAACTTCATATGCGGTCCTAGGGAAAGTAACCAGAGGAGATACTGTCATGATAACGGGTAAAAGCGGTAATTGGTATAAGATAGCATATAAAGCCGGTACGGCATACGTATATGCTTCCTATATAGATAAACAGTAGCTGTTACCAGCAAAGACAGCAGCGGAGTTAGCCCGGGCATAGTTAGAGATTTTATCCACGGCGGTGATAAAAAAAGATGTGCCGCCAATGAGACTGGTAAAGGAATATCCTTTACAAAATAAGTGAGGGAACACTTTAGCGACATACCATATATAGCCCAGCAGACAAAAAATACATAAAGTTGTAACAACTTCGGCAGGTGCACTTATCCACCGAAAAATAGGGGTTATCCACGAATATTGTGGATAACCCTTGAATTTGCGGACTTTTTGGGCTAAAACCCACGTTGTATGAAAAATATGCAAAATGAATGAATAATACTATATTTTGTGTATAAAAAAGCGGCACTTAAAGGTGCCGCCTTTTTTTTGCCTTTGATTATTTCTGAATCTATTTCCGGCTTCAAACCTGTCTGTTGGTTAAAAGTTATTTCTGTCCTTATAGTTTCTGGTCGGCTTCTTAAAGGTTTTCTTCTTTACAGCAGGTTTTCTTCCGTTCCCTTTTACTTTCGACGGGCCAGGGGTTCTTGACGGTGAAGACACGCCCTTTCTCCAAAGAATTAACAGCGCAACGCCGACACCGATTATCAGCACGATCAGTACGATTAGTATTATGCCGAATGCACCAAGTGTACCGATTCCGCCGGAGTCTATAGTAAGCTCCTGTCCTGGTGTTGTAACTTCAGCAGCATCGTCAAAGTCTTCTTCGTCGTCCTCTATGGCAACTGATGTAACAGTGACAGTGATCGGTTCTGCATTTACAGTGTATGTCTTTCCGTCTCTGTCTGTTACAGTAAGCACGAATTCATAAGTTGTCGTTTCGTTGATGTCGGCAGGGAACTCTATTTTTTTGCTGGATGCAGCAGCAAGCTCATCTGCAAGAAAAACGTTGCCAAGCGTCGGCTCATCCACCGAAATGTCAGTAAGCGTATAGTCAGTAGAATTCGTTATATTGCCTGTAAAGTTTACTGTAGATTCACTTGTAAGCGCCGGTCGGTCTACGCTGATGTTGAACGTCAGCTTATCATTGATGGCATCCGGGTCTACCGGAAGCTGTATGGATATGGTGTTTGAGTTAACCGAGACGGTATTGCCGGTATGGTCTTTTAGCGAAATCTTAAACACTACGTCGGTAGAAATCTGGAATGACATAGTGTAGTCTTCGGAATAGGAGTCGCCCGGGTTTAAGTAACGTGCAGGAAAGTCTACTTCCTCACCGTTCATAAGAACGGTCATATTGGAATAAGGAACATTGCCCTCATTTACAATCTTTAGTGTGAATGTTACATCTTCGCCAGCGTTGGGGTTTTTATTGTCAACGGTAAGCGTAGGAACGACATGCCGCTCTTCAAGAGTAAGTGAGACCGTCTCAATAACAATCTTTTCCTGCGCTGTGCCCTTGTATTTATAGTTTACTACTGGGTTGATAACGATATCCTTGCCCGGCATAGTATAACTATATACAACGTCATAGCTCTGCTTGGGGTCAAGACCGAAAGCGTCACGAAGCGGTTTTCCGCTGTTTAGCTCTGGTGCAGTGACGGTGATATCTTCGAGTCTGACATCCCCCTGGTTTTCAAGCGAGAAAGTGAATTTAACTGTTCCGCCTTCTGGAGCAAGTTTATTGCTTACCTTAACGGAAGATGCAAGCTTTATTGTAGGCTCTTTTTTTGCGATCGTTACATCGTCCGATGCAAGGTCCGTACCGGAGTCGGCAGCCAGAACAAAGTGTATAGGATTGCCAAGCATTGCGGTAGTAACTTCCATAGAAAATGAAACGTTTTTAACATCGCCTGCGACGAGTGATGCGCCGCCCGAATCCCATACGGTGCTTCCATTGCATGTGATTTTATAGCTTACGAGGTTTGTATCGCCGGCAGTGATCGTTGCAGCGAAATCTACGGTAGTGCCTTCAAGCAGCTCTGTTGTGGTCGTTGATACGTCCAGCGAATCGTTAGCGGCCAGTGCGGTGCCTGAAAAGCCGGTGAACGATGCGGCGACCAACGTGATTATAATTATTGTTGATAAAATCTTCTTCAAAATATTGTTCCTCCCTGGAGCATATATACTACTACCACTATCGCAATAATTCTATAGCATACACAATCAAAAGTCAATCTGACAGAGCTTCTTTTACAATTCTTTACATAGCGTGCACAGGCGATAAAAAACCGGAGCCATAAGGTTTACATAAGGCTCCGGTTTCTTTAAACGATATTTTTACGGCATATAATAGAAAGCATCGTCCGGCAAAGCACCGCCTACGGATGCCGGGTCCGTATCATACATCAGCTGAAGATAAGCACCCAGCATATCTTTGCAGTCCTGCCCGGTAACAAAAGATATTGCACATCGTGGTATAGAGCTTTTAGCTATTGCTGCCGAAGCTACTATACCGCTTGCTTCTATATCTGCCGCTGCGGCGTCAATGTCTGTGTTAACATAGTCTACGGAAGCAGAGTAGTCGGCTATAATCTTTTCCATTGCAGCTTTGTCATCGGCGAGCGCATTGCTGACTACAGTTACGCCCATAGGCAGGTCGGTTCCTGTTGCGTTTTTCCACTCTTCGTTTATATCAACCTTTACGCTTACATCAGGGTTTTTTGCAAGCACGACCGATACGAAAGGTTCGGGCAGCAGAGCTAGTGTTACATCACCTGCTGCCATGGCGTTAGCAAGGTCTGCATGAGCGCCCATAAACTCAACGGTAGCGTTGATATCGTTCTGTTTAAGTATCATATTCAGCACGTATTCAGGAGTAGCTCCCTGGCCTGTGGCATAGATAGTCTTGCCGTCAAGGTCTGCAAGGCTGTTTACGGTGTCTCCGTTTTCGAGGATATACAGTACGCCCATTGTGCTGACTGCAAGCACTTTTATAGAGCCGCCCATTTTGTTATAGAGCACACTTGCAAGGTTGGCAGGTACAGCGGCGATGGACACTTCGTTGTTTATTATCTTCGGCGTTATAAGGTCTGGCGCAGTGTATATGCTGATATCATACGCCGGGTCTTGAAGCATTGCAACCATACCCATTCCGGTAGGGCCGGCAAGCGTTGCAGCGGCAACCGGTGAATCCTCGTCGAAAGCTGCGCCGGCGCAGGAAGCGAGAAGTACTGTGCTCACAACCAGAGCGAGCATCAAAGCTAAAATCTTTTTCATATTAAGCTCCTTTCAAATTTAAAACATTTTTTATTCAAACTCTTTTTTGGATACGGATGTTTTGACCTGAACGCCATCGATTTTTCCTATTTTTCCAGTAAGGTTGTTTATTTCATCAAGCTCTCCTAAGAGGGTGATGGATATAACGGTAACGCCGTGTTCCGGCATTGGAAGGCCCATGCGTCCTTTTATGAGCCCTTTGAACTGCGATATCAGTTCGTTGAACTCGCTTTGGATTTCTTTAGGATCATCGAGTATTGCGCTGATAACAGCTATTCGTTTCAATCTCTGCTCCTTTCATATGCAAAAAACCTGCCTTAAAAGACAGGTTTGAAAATACTGATTAGTATCAACTGTCTTTCGGTCAAGAACTTCTCGGTCCGTCAGTACAAGCTTCTGCGGTTTTATTGACACCGGTAAGAATGCACTCATCAGCATCACATGTGAATAATATCACAAAGTTTGAGGTAATGCAAGTATTTTATTAAGCATAGTTTAATCCTAATGTTGAATACTGCACAGGCAAGATTCTGTTTTTTTAAAGGAAGCAGAGATAGGATGAACCAGGCTGTGTCATAAAAACCTGCTTTACAAATATAGGAGCTTACCTTATAATAAGGGTTAATATATATTAAGCGGCAGGATAAGGCTAATCGCAGCTCACCGCACAGCGAGCGGGGGAATGGTGCAAGCCCCGACGAAGAGAGCGAAAGGTTATCGCCTGCTAAGAGTTTTTGCCCAAAGCATAAGCCGATAAGCGAAGACGTTTTGCGCACGTTACAGCGCAGCAAGAGATACGGACGCTTTATATGAGCGCCGTAAATTTTGGGTGGTACCGTGAAAGAGTATACGTCTTTTGCCCCGAAAGAATGGGCAGAAGGCGTTTTTAAGTTTGTTAAGAAATATAAGGGAGAAACAGATGCTTTATAAACAGGTAGAAAAAGATCTAAACTTCAGAGACAGGGAAATAAAAGTTCTTGATTTCTGGAAACAAAACAAAATATTCGAGAAGACCGTTGAGCAGAGCAAAGGCAAGCCTGCCTATACTTTTTATGACGGCCCGCCGACGGCAAACGGCAAGCCGCATATCGGTCATATTCTTACAAGGTGTATAAAAGACCTCATCCCACGCTATAAGACTATGCAGGGCTATGATGTGCTGCGCAAAGCGGGATGGGACACCCACGGCCTTCCTGTAGAGCTGGAGGTTGAAAAGCTTTTAGGGCTGGACGGTAAAGAGCAGATTGAGGAATATGGAGTAGAGCCGTTCATTGCCGAGTGCAAGAAAAGCGTTTGGAAATATAAAGGTGAATGGGAAAGAATGAGCGACCGGGTCGGTTTCTGGGCAGACATGGAAAACCCTTACGTAACTTACGAGAACGATTATATAGAATCTGTATGGTGGTCGCTGAAGACCATTGCGGATAAAGGGCTGCTTTACAAAGGGCATAAAGTTGTGCCATACTGCCCACGCTGCGGGACGGCGCTTTCTTCGCACGAAGTTGCCCAAGGGTATAAAGACGTTACAGAAGAGTCCATATTCGTCAAGTTCAAGGTGAAGGGCGAGGACGGAACTTATTTCATGGCATGGACGACGACTCCGTGGACACTTCCTTCAAACGTTGCACTGTGCGTCAATCCGAAGGAAACTTACGTAAAAGTTGAACTCGACAGAGAATATATAATAATGGCTAAAGCGCTGGTAGAGCCGGTGCTAGGCGAAGGTGCAAGAGTAGTAGAGGAGTACAAGGGCACGGACCTTGAGTATAAAGAATACGAGCCGCTGTATGATTTTGGCGAAGCAGATAAAAAAGCATGGTACATAACTGTAGATGACTATGTTACGCTGACGGACGGCAGTGGTATAGTCCACACTGCTCCTGCTTTCGGTGAAGACGACGCTAGAGTCGGCAAGAAATATAACCTGCCTTTCGTACAGATGGTAGGAGAAGACGGCAAGTTCAAAAAGAATACTCCGTGGGCAGGCGTTTTTGTAAAAGATGCAGACGCAGCCATAATAGAGGATCTGAGCCAAAGAGGACTTATGTTCAAGACAAAACCATATGAACACAGCTATCCGTTCTGCTGGCGCTGTGATACGGCGCTGCTCTATTACGCACGGAGCAGCTGGTTCATAAAAGTGACCGAGCTTAAGGAACTTTTGATACAGAACAACAGGGCAGTAAACTGGCTGCCGGAAAATATAAAGGAAGGCAGGATGGGCAACTTCCTTGAGAACGTTATAGACTGGGGTCTTTCCCGTGAAAGATATTGGGGTACTCCGCTTCCCGTATGGGAGTGTAAGTGCGGAAACTTTGAAGTAATAGGTTCACGGGCGGAGCTTTGCGAAAAAGGGTATGATGTTCCCGAAGACATAGAGCTGCATAAACCGTTTATAGACGATATAGAGATGGACTGCCCTTCATGCGGCGGAAAGATGAAGCGTGTTCCGGAGGTAATAGACTGCTGGTACGATTCAGGCTCGATGCCTTTTGCGCAGTGGCATTACCCCTTTGAAAACAAGGAAGAGTTCGAGAAACGCTTCCCGGCACAGTTCATAAGCGAGGCGGTAGACCAGACAAGGGGATGGTTCTATACTTTGCTGGCTATAGGCACGCTGGTGTTTGGCAAGAACCCGTTCGAGAACTGTATCGTGCTGGGGCACGTTCAAGACAAAGATGGACAGAAGATGAGCAAGCACAAGGGCAACGTTGTTGACCCGTGGACTGTGCTCGACAACCAAGGCGCTGATGCAGTGCGCTGGTACTTCTATTCCAACAGCGCTCCGTGGCTGCCCAACCGTTTCTCCGGCGAAGCCGTAAGTGAAGCACAGCGCAAGTTTATGGGTACGCTGTGGAACACATACGCTTTCTACGTAATGTACGCAGACATAGATGATTTCAACCCGATGAAGTATGAAATGAGCGGCGAGAACGTAATGGACGCATGGATACTCTCCAGGCTCAATACTCTTGTTAAGAACGTACACAGGTTCCTTGACAACTACAGGCTTACGGAATCCGCTAGAGACATGGACAACTTCGTGGATGACCTTTCCAACTGGTATGTTAGAAGATGCCGCAGCCGTTTCTGGGATTCAGGCATGATGCAGGACAAGGTCGATGCGTACCTGACTCTGTACACCGTGCTGGAGACTTTATGCCGCCTGTGCGCTCCGTTCATACCGTTTATGAGCGAAGAGATGTATCAGAACATAGTTAGAAGCGTAGATAAAGATGCGCCGGAATCAGTACACCTCTGCAGATATCCGGAAGCGGACGACTCTCTGATAGACGAAGCCTTAGAACAGAGCATGGACGCTGTGCTAAAAGCAGTGGTGCTCGGCAGAAGCGCAAGGAACACTGCGGCGATAAAGAACCGCCAGCCTATAGAGAACATGTATGTTGCCGGGCTTGACAACCCGGGGGACAGCTTTATAAGGCTGATCGAGGGAGAACTGAACATAAAGAATGTGATTTTCGGTGTGGATGCCGCTGACTTCATCTCATATAATATAAAGCCGCAGATGCGCACTTTAGGGCCAAAATACGGTAAGCTATTAAACCAGATACGTACACATCTGGCAGAGGGCGACGGTTTGATGATTGTCAACAAAGTCAGAGCAGACGGAGTATACACATTCAACGCTGATGGAACGGCTATAGAGCTCACTGAAGAAGACATGCTTATCGATCCTACCCACAAAGAAGGTTATGTAGTTGAAACGAACGGTGAAGTGGGAGTGATACTCGAAACAACCCTTTCTGACGAGCTAATTGAAGAAGGCTTCGTGCGTGAAATGATAAGCAAGATACAGACGATGAGGAAAGAAGCTGGCTTCGAGGTCATGGATCATATCCGCCTAGCAGTAACAGGCAACGAAAAGCTTGCAGGCATTGTCGAGCGCAACGCCGAAGAGATTGGCGGGGAAGTGCTTGCCGATAAGATAGAGGACACGCTTTCCGGCTATGAGAAAGAGTGGAATATTAACGGCGAGACAGCAAAGTTCAGCGTAGAAAAATTATAGGGATCAAAACATGCAGAGGGGCGAAAAGAGCCCCTCTTTTTTATGCAGTAAAAAGAATTTAGAATCAGCCAAACTGAGGCAGATTAACGAAGTATTCATAGACCGGTACGCCGTCTATAGTTTCAATCCAGTCGCCGCTCCACTCAAAATAGAATACGCCTTCCGTTCCGTCCCATAGAACAAACTCCATATAAGTATCGCCGTCAGTGACGGTAAAAGATAAAGGCGCGCCGGGAAGCAGAGCGCTGTCTTCATATTCGCCGTTGTTAAGCAGCTTTACTGGCAGTTCCTTGGCGACTTCGAGTTCTGTGTATGTCGGGCTTTGCTGGTCAAGCACATAGGTGCCGCGCCATTCGATATCATCATCCACAAAATAAACTGTAGTGCCTGCTGCCCATGTACCTGCTGCTTGTAAATATCCGTAGGCGCTGAACTCAAGCTCGTCTATGTTTTCAACATACAGCGGCAGCCGAAAATCGCATACAGGTTCAGTGCCGGAAAACCTGACTGCGCTGGTTTCGAAGTCGTCCGATATGTAGTCGTAGCTGGCAACAACGAACGGATAGCCGTCGAAGCTGTGAACATAATATGCGCTTGTCAGATAACCGTCCGGCATTTCTGCAAGCAAGAGTTCGTGAGCATAGCCGTCGCCGCTGACATGTAATACGAGCAGTCCGTTAGAAAAGGCTAGCTCCAGCATGGTTTCGTCTCCTGTACCGTAAAGGTCAACGGAAATGATCTCGTCCAAACCAAGCTCGATTACTTCTGGCTGTGGCATGTCATTGTTCGGCGCAGCGGTAGGCGCAGTGCTGTCTGCAGGCGATTCTTCCGGTTTGGTTTGCTCTTCCGGTTGAGTCTGTTCTACCGGCTCATTCTGGCTGGTGTCTTTAGTTTGCTCTTCACTGTTATTTTGAACGACTATATTGCAGGCGGGAAACAGAATCAGTAATAGTATTATTGAAACGACAAAGATGCAGGAACGTGTATGTTTCATAACAGTTTCCTCCAAAGCATCGTTATATTATATTTAATTATATCACATTATCTATTAAAACCTCAAAGACCGCAGCTTGCCCGCAGGTTATAATACCTGTATAATACACATATGAAAAAAACTCTTCTGATTATATTGTCAATCATATTCCTTTTTTCTATATCTGCATGCAGTAAAACTCAGCAGACGGTTCAGGTCGAGACGAGCACTATTCAAACGCCTGCTTCTACATTGCAGCCTACAGAGACCGTCACACCGCAGCCGACGGACGAGCCGGAATCCACACCTGTGCCGACTGTCACACCACAGCCGACTACTACTCCAAAATTCGATTATATAGGTATGGTGATAAGCACAGCAGCGGACTTTGTGAACATAAGGCAGCAACCTAATACCGATTCGGATATACTTGGGCAGTTTCCCGGCGGTGAGCAGGCCGGTGTTATAGATAATGACGGTGAGTGGGTGCACATATACTACAAAGACATCGAAGGGTACGTCCACCGCGACTATACAGTTGCATCAAGCTCGCCTTCGGTAGAAGTGCCTTCCGGTGACTGGGCGCAGATACTGGTTAACCCGACTCATCTTCTCCCTGACGACTATGAGATAGAGCTTTCGGACTTCGAAGGCGGGCAGATAAACACGAGGATATTTGAAATCGCTACAGCTATGTTTGAGGACGCAGCCGAAGACGGCGTAGAATTTAAATTGGTAGATTCGTACCGCAGCTACGATACACAGGCAAAGTATTATGAGGAGAAAGTGCAGTATTATATCGACAGAGACTACAGCCGCGAAGATGCAGAGACCAAAGCAGCGACGATTACGGCACGGCCGAACACAAGCGAACATCAGGCGGGTCTTGCGCTTGATATAGTAACGCCATCGTGGCCAAGGCGAAACAGCGGGTTTGCAGATACTGCCGCTTTCAAGTGGCTGGATGCGAATGCATACAAGTACGGCTTCATACAGCGATATCCTAAAGGAAAAGAGGATATAACAAAAGTGATTTTTGAGCCGTGGCACTGGAGGTTTGTGGGTGTAGAGATCGCAGCTGCTATTGAAGAGAGCGGCCAGTGCTTTGAAGAATATTTAGGAGAAATCGACTGATATAACGGAGGATGTAATATGAAAATCAGCTATAGTGTTGATACGCAGGTTCTGGTCATAGGTTCAGGCGGCGGCGGTATAAAAGCATCGCTGGAAGCGGCAGGCAGGGGAGCGGAGGTGTTGCTCGTTTCAGAGCAGTCTTTTGGAACATCAGGCTCGACTTTCTATCCAGGCGTTCCCGGTTGGGGAATGTGCTGTGTTCTTTTCGAGGGTGACAGCGAAGAGAAATATCTGGAAGAGATATTAGAAGCGGGGCAGGGCGCAGCAGACCCAAAGCTGTCTAGAATCATTGCTGGCGAAGCAACGAATCGTTTCCATGAACTTGAAGATTACGGTCTGGAGTTCAATAGAACGCAGGACGGTGAGTATGCTTCCGTGATACCGTGTTTTGGAAAAACGCTGCGCGGCAGTGCAACTTACGGCATTGACAAGATACGAAAAGTCATGTGGAAACAGCTGATGAAGAGCGGCGTCAAAGTTCGCCAGAATGTAACGGCCGTTTGTCTGGTTGTAAAAGACGATGTTTGCTGCGGCGCTGTGGTGATAGACGAAACAAACTCGCTGTGTTTTATCCGTGCAAAAGCGACAGTGCTTGCAACGGGCGGAGCATGCGGGCTCTATAAATACAGTTTGGCAACAAAAGAACAAACGGGTGATGGATATCTAATGGCTCTAGAAGCCGGGGCAAGGCTTATCAACCTTGAGTTCATACAGTTTATACCGGGGATAACAAAGCCGGTCAGTAAAACGCTGTTCCAAGAGAAAAATCTCGATACTTTCCCGAAGATAACCAACAAGGACGGCAAAGAGTTCTTATATGACTACCTTCCTGATGGTGTGACCATGGAGCAGTGCCTTACAGAGCGTGCTAAGCACGGACCTTTTACAAATATCGACTGCAGCCGATATTTGGACATAGCTATGATAGAAGAGTGGCGTGCAGGGCGTGCTTTCCCGGAGGGTGGTCTGCACATGCAGTACCCTGAGAGCGTGCTTGAAGACAAGCGTCTTAGCATTACTTCGTGGCTGAAATGGATGAGTTCAAAAGGTATAGATGTGGTAAAAGAAGGTTTCGATATGTTGCCTCATGCGCAGGGTTTTAACGGCGGAATATACATTGATGAAAATGCATCAACAGGTGTTATTGGTTTGTTTGCTGCCGGAGAGACTGCGGGAGGACCGCATGGTGCAGACCGCCTTGGCGGCGCAGCGATAGCTGCGACTCAGGTCTTTGGCAAGATAGCGGGAAACAGTGCTGCAGAATATGTGAATGAAGCCAAAACTCCGGATGTAAGCGAACAATTCGCGCAGGACTATTTAATTGAAAAGATAGGCACTAGTGGCGGCGGAATAATAGACATAGAAGCTGCGATGGAACAGATAAAAACGATAATGTGGGAATGTGGTTCGATAGTGCGCAGTGAAGAACAGCTAAAGAAAGGCATTGAGAAAATAGAGGAAATAGAGGAGTCTTTCAGTCCGCTGGAACACTTAAGACAAGGAATAGATATTAAAAAGGTTTCAAAGCTGCGTTCATTCATAAAGATATCGATGCTGCTGCTTTCGCTGATGGAATACCGCAAAGAGAGCAGAGGGCCGCACTATCGTGTGGATTTCCCCGAAGTATCAGAGCGATTCAGGGGCGCAGTGACTTCAATGCTGAAAAAAGGACAAATAGAACTTGAGCTTATAGATCTGTCCAAATAACACATATTGCAAACAGGAGGAGTTTTGTATAATATATATTTATGGAAAAAAGAGTTGCATTAGTTACGGGCGCAAGCTCGGGTATAGGTGAAGAGATAGCTCGGCAGCTATCAAATGCGGGCTATACGGTATATGGAACATCACGAAATGCAGAAGCAGTGAAACCGTTCTGCAGGATGCTTACGCTTGAGCTGACAGATGCAGATTCTATCGGCGCTGCGGTTGACACGGTTATAAAAGAGCAGGGCAAGATAGATGTTCTCGTTAACGCAGCTGGTAGCGGAATCGCGGGAGCTGTGGAGGAAACCAGCCCGCAGGAAGTAATGGGCCAGTTTGGTCCGCTTTTTGGGACATATGCTTTGCAGACTGCTGTGCTTCCGTATATGAAGGAGCAAAACAGCGGTATTATAATTAACATCGGCTCTATGGCAGCATGTTTTCCAATACCGTTCCAAGGTGCATACAGCGCTGTTAAATCCGCTCTGTTTATGGTTAGTGCAACACTTGCTATGGAGGTAAAACCATACGGCATCCGTGTATGCTGCATAGAACCGGGCGATACAAAAACAGGATTTACCGACAGCCGCTTTTATACTGAGAGAACAAAGTACACAAAGTATAATCCGTATTTTGAGCGGGCACTTTACGAGATGATACGCTCCGAGATGGCAGCATACGGCCCTGAAAAATGCGCAAAGCTGACTCTTAAAACGATAAAACAGAAGAATCCGCCTATTCGCAAGTCGGTAGGGCTGGGTTATAAAACGCTCTATATGGCTTCAAAGATACTTCCGTGGACGCTGAAAATGTTTATACTAAAGAAAATATATTTAGAAAAAGATCCTCCGAAAGATGCTCAGTGGACATTTAAAAAGCAATTCGACGACGCTGAATAACTTTAAACAGGAGAAGATGATGGACAATATATCTGGGGCAAGACGGGACTTCTCACGCATAGGTGCAGCTCTTCTCCTGATGTTTTTTCTAAGCTATGCCCTTGCGCAACTGTCTGGATTCCTGATGATTAGGTTTTTTGGAGAAGCGGAATCAGAGCCTATATGGATAAAGCTGCTTCTGAGCTCTGTCGTGCAATACCTTATCGCAATGCCTGCGGCATACCTGATAATAAGGAAAATGCAAAAACAGGATGTAGAACCGCTTGGTATAAATTTCGGACGTTTCATGGTGCTGTTTTTTATCTGCTATTTTCTTATGTATGCCGGCAATCTTTTAGGCATGGGTACAAACTTTTTGATACAGCATTTTACAGACAGCACTATGGTCAGCTATATTGACGAGATGCTGACGGGTACAAATGTGTTTATATATGGCTTTTTTGTTGTGATAGCTGCACCGGTGATGGAAGAGCTTTTTTTCAGAAAGCTTCTTATCACACGGATGGAGCGTTACGGAGAAGGTCCGGCCATAATAGTATCAGGTCTTGTGTTTGGGCTGTTCCATGGCAACTTCGGGCAGGTGTTCTACGCGGTTGCTTTAGGGCTTGTGCTCGGTTACATATATATAAGGACAAGGAAGATATTTGTGACTATAGGACTGCACATGATGATAAACCTTTTCGGAGGTTTGATTTTCCCGTATGCCGCTGCTTCAGGTATAGGGCTAATGATGCTGACTGGGCTGGCGGCACTTGGATTTACGATAGCAGGGCTTGTTATGTTCATCATCCGTATAAAGAAAGTAAGGATAATCCACCGCAGCACACAGCTTTCGACTCCGGGATGGGGGCAGGTTGCATTTGTAAACTTTGGTATGATGGCGTTTTTTATTTGCAGCGCAGCTGTGTTCGTTCTGAACACACTGGACATGCTGATACCGAACTGATTCATATCTAGAATATACAGGAGGTAAACCATGGACCATTTAAAACCTATTTTAGAAAGAAGAAGCCACAGAGCTTATTCGGATAAACCTATACCAGAGGAAGTTATAACAAACATTTTAAAAGCAGGAATGTTTGCACCTTCAGCAATGAACTCTCAGCCGTGGGAGTTTCTGATAATGAAAGACGACGAAAAGCGCGCTAAAGTCTCAGAGATAGTACCATACTGGTCTATGCTGAAAAATGCACCGCTAGCCATTCTTGTGCTTGCCAACACTGCCAACTACAAAGCGTCAACGAAAGAGTTTATCGTACAGGACTGCGCAGCCAGCACACAGAATATACTGCTTGCTGCACAGGCACAAGGGCTTGGCGGGGTGTGGCTGGGGCTCTATCCCAAGGAAGACAGAATGGCTAAGATAAGCAGGATATATAACATTCCGGAGCACGTGTTGCCCTTCTCCATAACATCGATGGGTTATCCATACAGAGAGCTGCGGCCGCACAGAACATTCAGGGAAGATAAGGTGCATATAGATAAATACTGAATAAAGAGTATTAAAAAAGACCTGTTAAAAGCAGGCCTTTTTTGTTAGCGTTTTATTTTCTTTCGCAAACAAGCATTGTAACGTCGTCTTCTTTTTTCTGAGCGAATTTTGCTTTTATATTATCAAGAAGCGCTTGGTTGTCCTGCGATTTGTCTTTGAGCATCGAGCCCAGTTCCTCGGCGACGGCTATATCAACATGCACATCATCCAGACCATCGGTATATAGAAGCAGTCGCTCCCCTTTTTTAAGAGTATCGGTTCTTTCGCTTCGTTCCTCTGAATTTGTCCACCTGCATATAGGCGTTCCCGGTAGGAACAGCTCTCTGGTATCTGTGTCAGAGGCGATAAGCGGCGTAACGCTGTGCCCGGCGTTGCAGTAAACGAAATTTCCTGTTTCAGGTTCAAGCACAAGTGCAAATATCGTTATATATATACTGGGGTTTACGCTTAGTTCCTCAAAAGAATCCTGCATGTTTGAAAGCACCTGTTTTGGATTTATACCTGTCTTTTTGCATTGAGCGAACATCTCTTGCCTAAGGTATACAGTAAGCATTGCAGGCATTACACCGTGCCCGGAAACATCCGCTATATACATGAAAACTCTGCCGTCACGCATAAGGAAGCAGTCATACATATCGCCTCCAAGAGCTTCGCAGGGAAGGAATTCCGCTTCAAAATCATATCCGTCGATGGTGGGAAGTTCGTTGCGCAGTATTGAAAGCTGAAGGCTCCGTGCCACTTCAAGGTCGCTTATCATACGCTCATTTGCACCCATAAGCCTGTCTTTTAAATTGGCTTCCATGGTTATGTCAGATAGTATCTCGAGTGCATATGTTTGTCCTTCAAACGATACGGGGTTTGCGCTAAGTGAATAAACCCTGCCACGAACGTTCAGTACAGTATCCTGTCTCGACATCGAGTTTATGCATTCAACTGCCGTGCATGAGGGACATTCGTCAGTTGCGCTCGGAATCTTGAGGCAGACTTCACCCAGCCCGTTGCCGAACCTGTCGATAAAAGCCTTGTTTGCATACAGCACATTTCCTGCTTTGTCAATAATCCTTAGCATGTCGGGTATTTCATTCAGTGCACAGGCGAATATGGTATCCGACTCAAATAATTCTTTGTTTTGCATAATTACCTCTGTCTGCTTTATTAAGCGTTCCCGGAAATATCATAACGATATAATATTTGTTATAACGTAAAGAATACTTTTTACACCTATATAATATCACAAAATGAAACGATTATGAACTTGTTTAGCTAAAAGGACGAAATAAAACCCCCGGTATATGTTTCGCCGAGGGCTTGCTGCGCTTTTTGTCAGTCATTGATTATAACTGCTACGATCTTTAGTGTTTCGTCTTTTTCATTGGATACGGAATGGAACGCTCCGCCGCCGCACACATTGCAGTCTCCTTTTCTAAAAGGCTGCTCTGTGCCGTTGTCGTTGATGATTCCTTCGCCCTCCAGCACATAATAAATTTCAGTTTCATCTGTATGTCCGTGTCTGCCGATGCTGCATCCCTTTTCGAGTATCATTACGGAGAACAACCTGCTTTTCTCGGGCATGAACCCTTCAGGTACGATATGCAGAAAATCAACTGTTCCGCTGCCGCCTCTTACTTCCTGCCGGCTCTGTGTTTTCATGTCCTGGCTTTTGATAACCATGATAACTTCTCCTTTATCTTTCTACTCTTATTATATTAGCTACTTCTAATACTTCGTCGATCTTGCTTATTTCATCGATTGCTTTTTTGAAAGAAAGTTCCTTTGCCTTGTGCGTGATGAATATTAGAGGAACCCTGTCGAGGTTGTGCCCTTTCTGTATAACCGACGCTAAGCTTACGCTGTGACCGCCAAAAACGTCAGCTATCTTGCCTAGTACGCCCGGGCTGTCCTGAGCTATAATACGGATGAAGTACTCGCTCTCCCAGTCGTTATCGAAAGAAAGCTCATCAGAAACGCTCTCTTCGTTGTAAAACGTAGTGTATCTGTGCTTGCACTGCTTTGTCGCATATATAATGTCTGAAACGACGGCGCTTGCAGTCGGCATGTCGCCGGCTCCGCGTCCGTAAAGCATTATGTCGTCTACTACATTTCCATGCAGGAAAATAGCGTTGAATGCTCCTCTTACGCTTGCAAGCGGGTGGGTCATGGGTATCATCGTAGGGTGGACCCTAGCTTCAATGGTGTTGCCCTTGCGTTTTGTTATGGCAAGCAGCTTTACTGTATACCCAAGCTCTTTGCCGAAAGCTATGTCTTCCTGAGCTATCTTCGTTATGCCCTCGCAGTATATGTAGTCTACAGGCACTCTTGCGTGGAATGCCATGGAAGAGAGTATCGAGAGCTTATATCTTGCGTCAAGCCCTTCAACGTCACTTTTTGGATTTGCTTCAGCAAGGCCTTTTTCCTGTGCCTGTGCCAATGCCTCTTCATAGCTTAGCTTGTCTTCCGACATGCTTGTGAGTATATAATTCGTAGTTCCGTTTATGATACCCATAAGCGAAGTTATCTCGTTTGCCTGCAGGCTTTCCCATATCGTGCGCAGTATGGGGATACCTCCGCCGACGCTTGCTTCAAAATAGAGGCCCGCACCGCTTTTGCTTGCTGCGGCATTCAGCACAGGCCAATACTGCGAAAGAAGATCTTTATTAGCCGTAACGACTGTTTTGCCGGCACTAAGGGCATCAATTATAAACTGCTTTGCCGGGTCTATCCCGCCTATAAGCTCTATTACTATATCGATGCTGTCGTCTTCTATAATATCCTTATAAAAGTCCTTTGCCTTTTTTTCTTCCGGTATATCGATGGAATACTCAAGAGCCAGCACTTTTTTAAGATTAAGCGATATGTCTTCTTTGTGCTCGATGCGTTCTTTCTGCATCTCTATTGTCTTATAAACGCCCGACCCGACAGTTCCCAGCCCGATAAGCGCAATGTTGACCTGTTTCAATTTGCCCACCCCACTTATTTGTTTTTGTTCATTTCATAAACCCGGCTCAGTCCGATAAGGGTAAGCAGGTTGTTGATCTCGTCGATCTCTTTAGATTCCTGTGCAACGATGTTGGACATGCCTCCTGTAGCAATGACTTTAACAGGCTCGCCAAGCTCTTTCTTAAAGCGCTGTATTATATAGTCTACCTGCCCTACATATCCGTAAATGATACCGGCCTGCATTCCTTCCACAGTGCTCTTTCCTATAACGCTCTTTGGCTTAACGAGCTCTATCCTCGGAAGCCTTGCTGCGTTAAGGGTCAGCGCTTCTGCCGATATCTTTATTCCGGGGCATATAGACCCGCCGAGGAAATCGCCGTTTTTGCTTACTGCTCCAAATGTGGTTGCAGTGCCGAAGTCGACTATGAGGCAAGGTCCGCCGTAAAGGTGATATGCAGCGATTGCTCCAACGATGCGGTCAGCGCCGAGCTCTTTGGGATCATCATATTTTATGTTAATACCCGTTTTTATACCCGGCTCCACGAACAGCGGTTTCATACCGAAGTATATATTGCACATGTGCTGCAAAGTATAGTTGATAGAGGGTATTACGCTGGATATGACTATTCGTTCGATATCGCAGACGTCATGCCCGACATGTGCAAAGAACGCAGTGATGCGTATGCCGTATTCGTCTGAAGTCCTCTCAAGATTCGTTGCCATTCTCCAGGAGTTCTTCAGTTCTCCACCTTCAAAAAGTCCGCATTTTATGTTGGAGTTGCCAACATCCATTACAAATATCATTTAGTTCTCCGTTTTAGTTTTGCGCTGTCTGCGCTGTATTTTTGATACAGCATATACTATCGGTACACATAGTAGTATAGCAACAACTGCTTCGGGTAGTCCGTTTACCGCACCTATTCCTGCAAGCACACCGAAAAATGTTTCAGGTGTTGCTCCGAATGCCGCTGAAAGCTGGTCAATTTCCGGAAGGAATATCAGATAAAGCATTCCCAGGAAAAGCACTGTGTTTGTCATAGAACCTGTAAAAGCGGCTACTCCGGTTCCGATATTAATGCTCTTTTTTGATTCTTTAGCTATTGCTTTGTATACCAGCCAGGTAGTCACCGGAACAAGCATACGAGGTATAAACACCAGCAATATCGTTTTTAACGGGCTTAAGCTGAACAAAAACTGGCTTAGAGCAGACGGTCTTATAAATATCGTCAAAAAGCTCGTCAATCCGAAAACAAAGCCCATTATTAGCCCGGTTCTCAGCCCTTGTGAAACTGTGCCGATTACAACAGGTATACACATAAGAGTTATTTCAATCGGCGGGATAGGGATATACCCAAGTGGCGTAAGCCCAAGAATCAGGCAGATTGCGGCAAGAACCGCAGTGATCGTTAGTTCTCTGGTTTGAATCTTCATTATTACCTCCGTTCGAATTCCATAAAGGGCGCTTGCCCTGCCGGATATCCGACTTCGTTGTTTTATTTGGCTTCTCGTGTTCTGCGTAGCGCTGCTGCCTTGGGAAAGCCTATGCATGCACCCGCAATAGAAAAACCATGGAACTCATTATACCAATTGCGCATAGCTTACGCAATGACATTTTTATGAAGGTTATTTATCATCTTTGCGCATATACCTGCGTGTTTCCTTGACTTTTTTCTCATATCCCTCGTCAGACGGTTCGTAATACACCGTGTCTTTAAGGTTGTCCGGGAGATATTGCTGGGGCGTATAATGCCGCTCATAGTCGTGTGCATACTTATATCCTTTGCCGTTGCCCAGGCTCGACGCTCCGTTATAGTGTGTGTCTCTAAGATGCGCGGGAACAGGCTCCTGAAAGGCGTGTTCTGCATCGTGGAACGCTCCGTCTATTGCTGTACATACCGAGTTGGACTTTGGTGACTCACATATAAAGATGATAGCCTGTGCTATAGAAAGCCTTGCTTCCGGCATGCCGACGAATTCCAGCGCATTTGCAGCTGCTAAAGCCTGCGTCATTGCCGAGGGGTTAGCCAGTCCAACGTCTTCGCTTGCGTGTGCTATTATCCTTCGCACGATCAGCCTTGGGTCAACACCTGCATATATGAGCCGTGCGAACCAGAAAAGCGCCGCATTAGCATCGCTGCCCCTGAGCGACTTGCAGAATGCCGAGAGCATGTTGTAATATTCCTCATCGTCGCACCTTACGGCTCTGCGCTGAATAGATTCTTCTGCTACGGCAAGGTCTATTTGTATACTGCCGTCTTCCTGCGGAGGTGTAGTCAGCACAGCAAGCTCTATGGCATTGAGTGCTGTCCTTGCGTCACCGTTCGCTACATTAGCAATGTGGTCTATCGCTTCTTCGCTAAAATGGACGCTTAGGTCTCCAAAGCCACGTTCCTTGTCATATAGAGCGCTGTGCATTATTTGTTTTATATCGTCTTTTGTAAGCGCAAAAAACTGGAACAGCCTGCAGCGTGATACTATAGCGCTTGTCATGCTGACCATCGGGTTCTCGGTCGTAGAGCCGATGAATCTTATCGTTCCCTGCTCCAGAGCGGGAAGTATACTGTCGCTCTGTGTCTTAGACCACCTATGGCATTCGTCCAGCAGAAGGTAAGTCGGCTGTCCGTACATCCTCAGCCTCGAATCTGCCTGGTCGATTATCTGCCTTACTTCTTTTACACCGCTGGTTACGGCATTTAGCTTCTCGAAAGCAGCCCCTGTGGAGTTTGCGATAACATAAGCAAGAGTCGTCTTTCCAGAGCCCGGAGGACCAAAAAATATAGACGAAGTAAGGCTGTCCGTCTCTATGGCGCGTCGCAGCAATTTACCCTTGCCGACGATGTGAGCCTGACCAAAAAATTCATCGATGTTCCTTGGCCTCATCCTGTCTGCAAGCGGAGCAGTCTTGTTTCTTGTAAATTCAAAAAGGTCGTTTGACACGTAAATTTACCTCTCCCGTTTATGACTGGATTATATCATATCCGCAGAGGCATGGGCAACAGATGTTCTTATGGTTTTAAGAACAAGAATGTCTGATTAAAATAAGTTATCTATCGAGTATAAGAATGTATAAGGCAAATATGTTTATAGAAAACAAAGTAAGCTATTTAGCTTTTCCGGATTTTTTGATATAGATTATAAGAACCAGCACTACAATCAAAGCTACTGCAATAGCCGCAATTAATACAATAGTAAGTGTGCTAAGCCCGCTCGCATCTCGTGAAGCAGTTGTTTCTTCTTCCAGTGCACGCCAGTCTCCGTCATAATCTGATTGCTCTGCGTCATTTGCCTGTATAGGCGGCTTGTTCTCACTGGCTTCGTCGGGCGTTTGTTCTTCAGAAAGGGAAGAACTCTGCGTTTGAACAGAAACTGGAGATACCGTTGGGAGCGCTTTTTCAACAGTCATTTTCAATATGTTTGAATCAGTTGTATAAGCCATCCCATACCAGGCCTGAACGTTATAAGAGTATATGGTAGTTACCGCAGGTGAAACAGTAATATTAGCTGTTTCAGAACTATTCACATCAATATCCGGCCAAGTTTCGACTAATTTACCATTGTTGTCGAATAGTTGCACATTCTTGAATGGATACCCACCGGCATTGTCGATTTTAACTGTTATTGTTGAAGAATCTCCGCTGGCAATAGTAGTTTTTGATGCTGCTGCAGTAACAGACAGCATGGGCGGGATAAAGGCAATAGTGAAGTCGGCTGCAGAAGGGCTTGTTATCCTCCGGGTATTGCCTTCGTGGGTATAGTCGAAATAATATCCAAATGGTATTGTACCGTCAATAAAACATGTAAACACATAACTGACAGTTTTTTCATCACCGGGTGCCAAATCGAAAGTATCTATCAAATCTCCTGCACCGGCAGCCAAAATAGGTGTAAAATCTTCATAAGTCACATTACCGGTGTTCTTTGTGCGAACACTGAAAATAATATCCTCACCAAGTTTGACAGAAGATTTATTTGCACTGACTTCAAACTCCAGCGTTGTTATTGGCGGGTCAACTACTATATACGAATCCATATGAAGTTCGATGAGGTTGGAGTAAACAGTTCCCCAGCCGTTATAGTGGACTTCGACACGAAACCCATAGTCCAGATTTTGACCGAAATCTGCGGTATGGTGAGAGATCAGCTTTTGGGATTCTCCGGGAGCTAAAGTAAGTCCATTCACCCATGCATAAACACCATCTATAGTATAACCGTCGATATCCACACTGGAGCCGGTGTTGTTCGTAACTGTGAATTCAATTGTTGTAACATCGCCGTCGAAAAGAATTGTTGGGTTTGCCGTTGCAACCACTTCAAGGTCGCCTGCATGGGCAGTCGAAGTCGGTGCCAGTAAAAGAAGTAAGACTATTGTAAGTATCAGCGCAGCAGCTTGAGAGGTCTTTTTCATATAATCCATCCTTAAATACTTTCTTATTCAATAATATCTCTTTTTAATTCAGGGAGCAAGCGTTTGCAAATGATGTAAACAATTTGTATTATCTGAGAAATTCATAAAATGGCTGATTTTATTTGCGGGTTCCGGAAAAACAGAAAGGCAGCAAACCTGGTTCGCCGCCTTCTTATAAGATTTATTTGAATTATTCTTTTTCAGTAACTGTTATTCTGCACGTCGCTTCGTCGCATCTGCTAAGGTCAATGTCATACTTATACCCAAGTGGCTCAAGCACATTGCGGTAGAGTATGTCACAGTGTTCGCAGTAGTCTTTATATGGCTCTATATGTGGTGTGGCTATGAGTTTGCCTTTTGATGGGCATTTATGCATGTCTATAGAGAACTCGCCTTTTTCTTCGTCGAGCGTCATAGTGAAGTCTGCTGCTTCTTCGTTCAGCGTGTGTGACCAATAGTTCCAGCAGCCTCTCAGACCGTTTTGCGTCGCTTCTTTTCTTAGAAGGTCGAGCCCGTCTTTGGATATTGTCTCCCAATACTTAACGACTGCTTCTTTGCCGCCTTTTTGTTCTATAAACTTGAAAAGCTCGCTGTATGCCGGTATGAATTCAGTACAAGATATCATCTATTTCGCCTCCTTGTAAAACCGCTGAGTGCTTGCTCCGGTCTGTTTGTCATAGCTGTCTAGTTCATAGCCATATCCTGTTTCACCTGCCAGCGTCTGCCCGATCACTCTTGTCGTTTCAACAAGCATCGGCGCCGGTGTAAGACCGGATTTTACTATGTGTATAACATCCGGACTCTTTGCTATTTTAACTATAAGCTCGCTGTTGTTTTTCTCGAAACTTACATCACCGGGAACTTCTTCTATCTCGAATATGTTCTTGAAATATTCTTCAAGTGCGCTAAGCCCTTGAGCTTTTATTTTGTCTATCAGCGGCTTGTGGAAAACTCTCGTATATTGCTGCAGGTATTCGATTACGGCTTCATCACCGAACTGTTCCTGCAGGTACGAAATTCCTAAATTCATTATACCGTGAAAATCCTTATGCAGATATTTGTTGTCAGCTGCATGTCTAACCATTTGTTCCATAATTATATTTCTCCTTTGTCTTATTGTACTCCGTTAAGTTCTGCTGCCACCTCATAAAACCAACGGCAGTTTTCAGGCGTTGTATCGAAAATCACACTGTAGCCTTCCATATCGTCGTTGGGCACAAACCCTGGTACAGGGAAAGAACCGTCTGGTGTCTGCTGTGTGAAATAATTCCGGAGAATAAACCTGCATACTTCGTCGTATTTCGTTTCACCAGTAAGTCTGTACAAGATCGACAAACCCCACAGCGCTTTGCCGCAGCCTGCGCTGACAAAGCCGGGTTCACCGGCATTTATATACACATCGGCATACTTTGCGGCACCGTCAAGATAAGCGCTCTTGCCCGTTTGCTCATACAGCTTAGCAAGCGCAGCTATCGGGTAGCCCGTCATCCAGACCGCTTGGCCGGGCGTGTTTGGTTTTACACCTATAAAGTTCGGGTATTTTTTATCAGGCTGTGTTACATACGTAAAAGGTTTTTCTACATTGGTGTAAAATATCTTGTCCCGCTCCGGTTGGTTCTGCTCAACTTTTATAAGGAATTCTCCCAACCTTTCAGCTATATCGAGTCTGCTATTAAGGAAATTCAGTATACCCGTTGCGGCACTGGTCGTATCATAACGATCTAGCTTGGGTATACGTGAACAACGCATAGCGCCCATTTCTTCATCGAAAAAGTTTTCAAGTATGCATGAATTAAGCTTGTTTGCTGTGCTTATCTGGCCGAGCTTCTGAGCGCCAAGAATGACCCAGTGGTTTGCGTATGACTGTGAGAAAAAGCTGGTGTACGGCTCGCAGGTCTTTTTACCGGTCTTCTCGTCGATCATCAGATCACCGTCGCTTGTATAGAAGCGTTTAATTATCTGGCCAAGCACAAGAGAAGCTTTATCGGGGTGCCCTGCCATAGCGAGAGCTGAAACGCATTTTGTATATGCGTAAAAATCTGTAGCATGAATTAGGCTGCCTTCATTATCGACTTGGGTTAGCAGCCACTCGGCAACTTTTTTACCTCTTTCTAGCAAAACGTCTGTATATGGATGCATATTATAACCATGTCTTTCTGCACGAATTGACAGCGAAGGTAAAACCCCGTTCGTGCATCGAAGTTTCACCGGGAAACAAGTTTCTGACTTCTGCTATTTGTCTTTAAGAAAGTCGTGTTCTATCTTGCCCCATCCCTGTTCGTAATCCATGCAGGAGCGTGAAGCGGAAATTATCTGTGTAGGCTCAAGCAGATGTATCATAGAGTTGCATGACGGCGCAAATTCTACTGTTCCCGCGCATTCATAAAAGTATTTTTCAACTGGTTTGTCGATACCGCAGGTGGTAAGCTGCTTAACCTCCGGCCAAGGGCCTTCTATAGACGGTATCATTTTAAGGTTATAGAGAGGGAACACTGCCGGGAAATCTTCAGCATTGCCCGGTCTTAAGACTTTAGTGGTTATCTTCATAAATTCGACATCAGCTCTTGTTGCGCTGGCTGTGAATATCTCTGCGTTGTTTTTAAAGCTCATCTGCGCATGCTTCTTGGGGCTGCCGTAAATCTCGCGTCCGGCGGCTATTGCGCTGTCGTTATCTAGGTATAGCGCCGGCATATAGAAACACTGTTTGCCCTGCCATTCTACCTGTACTACGACGCCCATCTCCAAAAAAGGACCGTAGCATGAAGAAAACGGCACGTTTATGCTGAAAGCGCTGCAAAGCCCGTCTTTGCCCGGTTTAAAGAAATCCGGCAGAAGTTTAGCGATGTTTTTAGGATCTGTCTTAAAGTATACATAATCAAAAACAACATCCCTGTAAATGGTCGGTTGAGGTCCGTATGCAGGTGAATCGATAGGGGTAGTATAGTTTTCTTCCTTTTGAGAAATAACCTTATAGTCCATAATGAACTCTCCTTAAAATTAAGATTGATGATATTGTGTGTGTTTGCCGGCGAAGTGTGTTTTTGTTGCCGACGATACTTAATAGAACTAATACTTATAATGTATTCTAAACTAAAAATAATGTCAATGAAAAATAATGAGTTTTTTTATAATTATATTGTCTGTATCTGTATACACCCGTCATTTCTTCGTGATATAATCGCCGTGCTGCAAGAAACACAGAGCGACGAAGAGGTGGAACATGAAGTCATATAAACAACTTTTTGTATTTCCTCCGGTGATGATACTGGCGCTGTTCACAGCATCTCTTGGCTACCTTATTCCGCAGATACAGGAAGCGTACGGTCTTTCATACAGCTCTGTTGGTCTTTTTTCTACGCTTCAGTCCGCTGGTATGATAATAGCGATAGTTGTCTGCTTCTGCGTTTTCTCAGGGCTTAACAAATCACGATTGATACTCATCGGATCGCTTGCACTGGCCGGTTTCATAATGTTGCTTGCGGCAGACCTACCTCTGCTTACGCTTTACTGCGTATTTTTCTTTATAGGTCTTTCGATGAACCTGCCGGATACGCTTTCACATGCGTTGCTTGCAGATATTTCAGGCAGAAGGTCGGCAATGTATATCTCGCTGCTTCATGCACTCTGGGCAATAGTCGGGGTGATTGGTCCGTTTTTTGCTATGCTCATCGACAGCACGTACAAAAAAGTTTTTCTTATAACTGGCATTGTAACAGCACTTGCTGCTCTCGTTTTCTGGTTTGGGCTTCGCAGAGAAATAAAACTGCCTTTTGTAGAAAACAGAGCAAAGATGGGTTCAATTAAAAAACTTATAGATATCTTGAAACACAGGGGAATGTTCCTGTTTTTCCTGACCAGTCTTCTTTGCTGCTTTGTGCAGATGCCGCTTATATATTTCGTGCGAATATACGCAGAAGGTACGACAGGTTCAGGGGTATACGGAGCGATAGCGCTCTCATGCCTGTACTTTGGATTCTTTGCAGGGGGCCTTATATTTGCGGTGATTTCGCATAAAGTCGATCTATATAAACTCATGATAATATCTAATTCTCTGTCTCTTTTGATGATGGGAGCTATGATGGTCTTTAGCAGCGGGGCCGCAATAGCTTTGTTTGCCTTTCTTTCGGCAGCGTGTATGGCGCCTAGTTTGCCGATCATGTTTGCAAAAGCCTGCGGTACTTCGTGTGACGATACTGCTGCGGCTTCTGCGCTTATCTTTTTCGGCGTGGCCGTTTCTGCACTTATAGCGCCTCCGCTTATCGGCGTCATCGGTGATATTTCAAACCTGCGCATCGCTCTTTTTGCAAACGCAGGCATATACATATTTGTCATCGGTTTGTCTGTATTGCTATACAAACTCTTCGACAAGCCTCTGATAAAAGCGGAATAAAAAAGAGCCGCATTAATGCGGCTCTTTGCCTTACGAATGATTATTCAAACCACTCGGGCAGAATCTGTTTTGTCTCATTTATAAATGCTGCCACCTGTTCGTCTGTAAAACCTACATACGGCGGATACAGCGACTGCGGGAATTCCGGTATGGAGAACTTCACGAATGTTTTGTCCCAAGCTCCGTCCATCTTGCCTGCTCCCGGAGGGCAGTTCTTCATAAGCACTTTATGAGCCTTAAAGAAACCATCGGCTATTTTCAAGCACGTTGCAAAATCTTTCTTTGTTCCGGCCTCAAAATATTCAAGCGCAACTTTATAGCTTACATTGAGCAGAGATATCAGCAGACCGAATTCGCCAAGCTGGCTTGCATAGCCGTAGAGACCATCCAGCAGGAAGAACTGAAGCGGAGAATCAAGCGCCGCAAGCTGGTGCACTTCGTTAACTGAATTTGTTATAAACTTCACTGCTACTAGGTTTTCAAACTCCTGCGCAAGTTCGACATAATCGTCCGGATTGAGTTTCGTCTTGGAACGCATAAAGTTGTTGTAATGCATGAACCTGAGTTCCGGAAATCTGCCGCATATGGATCTGAAGAAAAGATGAGATTCCTCTTTGGTAACGCTGCCCCAGCAGGGGAACGAGATCTGGAAGTCGGTGATGCCTTCCTTGGCAGCCATTTCAATTTTATCAATAGCATCCGCCATAGAAAGCGAAATTACTCCCACCATCGGCATAACGCTCTTGTCTTTGGATGTTTGGTCTTTAAGTATGTGTACAAGCTCCAGATACTGAGAATGGTTGACACTATAGCCTTCTCCTGCCGTGCCGAAGAGGTATATGCTCTTCGAGCCTGCATTCATAAGAATGTCTATTTCACGCCTCAGCATAGCTTCGTCGATTTTAAAATCCTTTGTCCACGGAACGCACGCTGTCGTCATCAGGGTTTTCGGATATCTCTTCTGCATAATGATTCTCCTATCTTAAATTAAAATCGGGGGAATTCAATTTCGGCTAAATGATATCATAAGGTGCTGAGGATTTCAAAACAAATAACGTCATTCGTAAATAAATATAGCGGCAGAAGCCAAAGACATAGTATAATTACGTATACTAAGCATATTATAGAGTAAACAGCAGGGGACACATGGCTATGCATTTCGACTATGGAGAAAAAGAGATAGGTTATCTGAAACAGAAAGACAGCGCACTTGAGCAGGCCATAGAAAAAATCGGCTTTGTTGAAGTCGGCATAGATCCGGATATATTCTCTGCGACGACTAACAGCATAATAGGACAGCAGCTTAGCATGGCGGCGCAGACGACCATATGGAACCGTCTTAAAGACAAGGTTGGCGCTGTTACTGTTGAAAGCGTGCTGGCACTGCCGCTGGAGGAGCTAAAGAGTATAGGCATATCCTATAAAAAGGCGAAGTATATACTTGGTTTCGCAGAGCAGATTAATTCGGGCAGTTTCAGCACAGCGGCACTTGCATCAATGTCTGACGATCAGGTCATTGAAATGCTTTCGTCTGTAAAGGGCATAGGGGTCTGGACAGCAGAAATGCTGCTTATATTCAGTCTTGGACGAAAAGATGTGCTAAGCTTCGGAGACCTTGCAATTCACAGAGGCCTGCGGATGCTATATCACCACAGGAATATAGATAGAAAGCTCTTTGAAAAATACCGTCGGCGTTATTCCCCGTATGGCAGCATTGCCAGCCTATACCTCTGGGAGATAGCCCAGGGTGCGATACCGGGCATGAAGGATTATGCCCCGAGAAACAAGAGGTGACTATAAATGAAAGAGAAATTTGCGGTCTATCCGTCTCGTCTGGGAGACATTAAAATAACGTATACAGACAGCGCGATAATCGGTATAGAAGTCGGCGCTTCGTGTTACGACAGTAGTAAATCAGAACCAAGTGCTCTGAGCGAGAGTGCCATAGAGCAGCTAAATGAATATTTTACCGGAAAACGTAAAGAATTTGACCTGCCGCTAGCTCCTTCCGGCACGCTGTTTCAGCAAAAGGTATGGGCTCAGCTTCAGAAAATTCCGTATGGGCAGACGAGGAGCTATAAAGATATAGCTCTGGCAGTCGGCAGCCCAAAAGGTTTTCGTGCGGTAGGTATGGCGAACAACAAAAACCCGATAGCGATAGTCATACCCTGTCACCGTGTCATTGGGGCAGATGGCAGTCTCGTCGGCTATGGCGGCGGACTTGCAATGAAACAGAGTCTTCTCGATTTAGAGGAGAAGTACGGTAAATAGCAATGACTCGAAGAGCAGATATGAGGAGATATAATGAAGACGATAGATATTAATACATGGCCAAGAGCAGATCACTATCATTTCTTTAGGCGAATGGATTATCCGCATTATAATATATGTGCGAACATAGACATAGCGAACTTTCTGGCAAAGACCAGAGAAAAGAATTTGCCCTTCTATAATTCGATGATATTTGCTGTAATGAGTGTGCTCAACACAATGGATGAGTTTAAATACCGAATAAGGGGTGAGGGCGTCGTGCTTCACGATACTGTTCATCCGGCTTTTTCAGACATGCCGAAAGACTCGGATAACTTTAAGATGGTATACACACAGATGAGCGGAAGCATTGAAGACTTCACCAAAGCAGCAAAACAAAAATCTCAGAGCCAGACGGCAAGCTTCGTAAAGGAAGAACTGGAGGGGAGAGACGATCTTGTATATATAACATCAATTCCCTGGATCTCTTTCACAAACGTTTCTCACACCATTTCTTTTAATAAAGACGATTCTGTCCCGAGGCTCGCATGGGGCAAATACTTCAGCAACGGCGAAAAAACACTAATGCCGTTCTCTGTACAGGCGCACCATTCTTTCGTTGATGGTATACATATGGGCAGGTTGTTTGAGGCTTTGCAGGAATACCTTTATGACTTTTAACAATCAGCTTTTAAAATTATTTAACGGTTGGACGTGTTAGGATATTCTGTGGTATTATTATACGAAATTGTGATTAAATTCAATCCGAGGTAAAAATGAAGAGTTTAAGTGACAATTCAATAATTGATGAGATAAAAAAGGAATATAACAGGATAGACAATAGGTGGATGAAAATTCACTTTTATAGTTTTGTTGCTCTTGTGCTTGCAGGGTTCGTTGCTGAGGCTATTATAGCAGTTTTATGGTATGATTCAGGCGATGTTTTAATTCCTACCACTGTTTATTTAGTTAAATACATACTTTCTCCGGTCGCAGCCAATCTTCTGCTTATAATAATAGGAACAGTCGTAATGTACATGCCCGGTATTAAAAGAAAAGTTAAAGCCTATGTAATTTCGATTCTTTATGTCGGAACCTGCTTAGTATTCTATACTGCGCACAGCATATTTTATTCACTTTATATCATCTTCACTGTTCCTATTCTTCTTACAGTTATCTACAATGATTATCTGCTTACGTCATTTACGGCGGTAGCGAGTATAGTTTCCAAGACTGTTTCAGAGTTGTTCATAGTTTGGGATCCAGACAAAATAAACCCGGCATCAAGCGAAATAGGTATAGTGAACTTGTGTATATCAACCTTTATACTGATTCTTTTCTATTTCTTATGTATTGTAGTAATCAGTTTTGAGAGAAAGAAGAATGAAGCAAGTATTCAAAAGGAGATCGAGCATTATCAAACTCGTCAGAAACTGAAGATCGATGAACTTACCGGAATATACAACAGGACTGCCCTTAGAAAAGCGTTTCAAAATATGGCGGAAGACAAGACTGGATGTGAATATTATTTTGCTATGATGGACATAGACAATTTTAAAGCGCTCAATGATACTTTCGGTCATACACAAGGTGACCATTGTCTGAAGGAGTTTGCGAACATACTTAAAAAATGCTGTGAGAACAATTCAACACCGTTTCGTTTCGGAGGCGATGAATTCTGTATTTTATTTGTTGGTGAGACAAAACAGAGCATCACTGATATATGTAAACAAATACGAGAACACCTTAAAGAAAGCCCTACCAGCCAGAAAAACATGGTTATGTCCGCAAGCATCGGAGTAGCCAAATATGAACCCCAAATGACACTGACACAGCTTATCAAGAACACAGATTCGATGATGTATCTTGCAAAAAACTGCTGTGGCAATATCTGTTTCTATGGCGATGATGATTGCTGTAAATAACAAGCCTTAATACCATATAAAATTTAAGATAGGACAGGCATAGGATGATAAACATAATAGGTTATGCGCAGAAAAATTTAAGCACTATGGAGCATAGACCGTTTGGACCGATAGACAGCCTGATACTCTCAAAGCTGTGTTATATCCGCTTTGATGGTGTGGTTCCGGATGTAAAAAAACGCTCTGCCAGTGTCAGGATAGGCGAAATACTCAAAGCTGAAATGTTTGATTCAATGTTTAAGTATATGAACGAAACACAGGATGAGCGTGATTTTCTTTACGCGCTTGCAGCAAGCCCGAGATACCGGAACATAAAAATAAATTTCTATGCCGATAAAAACGATAAAGAGGTTGAAAAGCAATTTTCTGCCGTAACGTTCTTTCTTGAAGATAAAACAGCATACATTGCTTTTCGAGGCACAGATACGACAATAGTCGGATGGAAGGAAGATTTCAACATGGCATTCGTCAGCCCTGTTCCTTCCCAGGAAGAGAGTGTAAGATACATAGAGGCAGCCGCAAAGCATATACCCAGGCGTATAAAGCTGAGGGTGGGCGGTCATTCCAAAGGGGGTAACCTTGCTGTCTATTCCTCTGTATACTGCAAGTCTTCCGTGCAAAAACGTATCATAAACGTGTTTAACCATGACGGCCCCGGTTTTAAAAACGGAATATTTGATTTGCCGGAGTTTCTAAATATAAAAGAGCGTATACATACGACTATTCCCGAGGCTTCACTGGTCGGAATGCTGCTCCAGCACCATGACAGCTATAAAGTCGTAAAGAGCAGCCGACGTGGAATAATGCAGCACGATCCTTTTTCCTGGGAGGTTAAGGACGACGATTTTATTTATGCTGAAAACGTAAAGAGCAGCGCTCTTGCACGTAATAAAGCGCTTAACGAGTGGCTTGCTACTCTTGAAGACGACAAGCGCAGGCTTATTGTAAGCGTGCTGTTCGGAGTGCTGGAGAAAACAGATGCATCAACTTTCCAGGAGCTTTCAGAGAACTGGGTAAAGAACGCTTCAGTAATGATTGCGGCAGTCAAAGACCTTGACCCCGATTCGAAAAAGTTTATCTCAAAAACCATAGCTGAACTTGCAAAGATATCTGTAAGGAATGTGTTTTCAAAAGAATGATACTTTATTAGCTAGAAGGTGCATCTTAGTAAGAAAGAACTTTTAAACTATCCTAATACATATCACTAATAAAATTAACTAGTTCTTTGCCAACACCTGTTTTTCTAACGTATGCAGCTGTTTTAAAAACGAAGTGTGTAATTCCGTGATATAATCATCAGATACTTTTAGTATGAGGTGAATAATGAAACAGCAAAACAGGCAGTTCTTTGTTTTTCCTCCGATAATGGTGATGTCGGTATACTTTACTGCACTTGGCTTTCTTGTGCCGAGGATACAGGAAAAATTCCTGTTGTCTTCAGCTCAGGTTGGGCTTTTCTCGACGATGCAGTCAATAGGCACATTTGCAGCTCTGCTGACATGTTTTTTGATAGTTTCCGCTATGAATAAAACGAGGGTGTTTCTGGTAACAGGAGTGCTTTTTGCGGCCTGTCTGTTTCTTCTTGTCTTCAATCAGTTTGTAATACTTATGTATGTGCTATTCATATTGATAGGTCTCTTCACAGGTGTTTCAAGTACGCTATCGAATTCTCTCCTTGTGGACAGCGGCATAAAGAACGCAGGGTACTATATAGGTATACTTCACGGCGTATGGGCGGGCACTGCGGCGCTAGGCCCCTTTTTCGTGCTCATATTCAGCGATGACTATAAAACGTCGCTGCTTTGGCTGGGATTTTTGGCAGTCGGCTCTTTGGTGATCTATGCTATTGGGCTTAAAGACAGGCTTAAGATGCCCGTTTGGGAAGACAAAAGAAAGATAGGCTCGCCAAAGAAGCTCTTCAGAACATTCTTCTACAAGGGTATGCCTGTGCTGCTTGTGATAGGCTTTCTTACTACCATAATAAGGAGCGGCTTCACTTTTTTCTTAAGAAGCTATATCGAATACCTTGGCAAACAATCTATATTCGGTGCATATATAATCGGTGTTTTCTTCATAGGAATGTTCATCGGGCGGATGGCATATGGTAAATTATCGCACAGGCTTTCCGCAAACAAAGTTCTTCTGGTAACCAACGTAGTTGCTCTGCTTGCATTTGCAGCAATGGTGCTGATAGACAACATGATACTTTTTATAATACTTATGAGCATAGGGGCCTTGTGTATTTCCACAAACATACCTATAATGATAACGAAATCGTACGAAATAATCCCGAACGATTCAACAGGAGCAACATCGTTTTTCTTTATTAGCGTTGTTACAGGTTCGCTGATAGGGCCGCCTATAATAGGCTGGCTTGGGGACGTAACGAACATGAGGATAGCGATGCTGTGCTGTATAAGCGTGCTTCTGCCGATAATTGTAATAGGCTGGAACATGCTGAAGTCGGAAAGACATGCATCCCGGGCGCTTGAAGAATAAAGACTTTTAGAGGTTAACGATGCTTAAAAACAATAAACAGCTGCTTGTCTATCCGCCGATGATGGCGCTTGCATTCTATTCGACACTCCTTGGGTTCATGGTTCCGCAGTTAAGAGATAAATTCGGGCTAAGCCTTACTCAGATAGGTTCATTTTCTACGCTGCAGGGAGTTGGCATGGCTCTTTCGCTGGTGCTTTGTTTCTGCATATTCTCGGCGTTCAATTCGATCAAGATTTCAAGTCTTTCTATGATATTGTTTTCGATTATGATGATACTGTTTGGGTTAAACACATACATCGCTGTATTCTATATGCTGTTCTTTTTGATAGGGCTGACTCAAAACACAATAGATACATTGTCGAATACAGTTATCCGTGAAACTTCAAAGCGCAATATAAGTCTTTGGCTGGGGTTGGTACACAGCCTGTGGGCGCTTGCAGGGGCCGCAGGGCCTTTCCTTGCGATTGCGGTCGGCGGCGGTTACAGACAGGCGTTCGTCTGGCTGGGTGTTTTCATGGCGGCTGCTACGCTGCTATTCGTTACAGGCCTATGGCAGCAGGTGAAGCTGCCTATGCTGCAGAATAAGCACAACTTCGGCGGGATGCTCAAGCTCTTGCGCATGTTCAAGATAAAAGGCATACTTTCGCTTGTTATATTAAATGTTTTTAGCTGCTTTGTGCAGAATACATATATAATTTTTATTGCGGATTATATGAAGAGCGAGTACAGCTTTTGGCTGGGTGGCGCAATAGCTCTCTCTTCGCTGTTCATGGGACTGTTGACAGGGCGCACGCTGTTCTCGCTTCTTGCAGATAAAATACCTGTTATGAGAATAATGGCTATATCCAATGGTATTGCTATGCTATGCTTTACAGGCGTGTTTTTAACAAACAGCGTAGCAATAACAGCCGTGCTCATCGGCCTTGGCAGCACGTTCACAGCGATGAACTTTCCGGCGCTGGTACTGGAATCGCACAAGCTCATTCCAAATGATACCGCATCCGCTTCTTCGCTGATATACATAGGGCTTGTAATTGCAATACTGTTTGCTCCGCCGCTAATCGGTTTTATAGGCGATGCTATAGGCCTGAGGCTGGCGCTGCTGATAACTGCAGCCGGACTTATTCCGGTGGTTGCGGTTGCCGGTGCGTCTGTAAAGCGCTTTGATGGGCAAAAAGCATAGCTGCACACTGCAATTATCCAATAAATTCGCTTAAATATCTTGACACAGAGCTCTGCAATGTATAGAATGTACCTTGCGCCTTTATTGTTCACTAGCCCCGAATAATTTGGGCACAACTAACAAATCAGAATAAACAAGGAGAGGACAGCCTTATGAAATCATATATGGCAAAGCCCGGCTCCGTAGATCGCAAATGGTATATTGTAGATGCCGACGGAATGGTTTTCGGCAGACTCGCAAGCCAGGTCGCAGCGATTCTTCGTGGAAAGAATAAGCCGGAGTTTACGCCGCACGTAGATACAGGTGATTATGTTATAATCATAAATGCGGAAAAAGCAGTATTTACAGGCAAAAAACTGGATCAGAAACTATACAGAAGCCATTCAGGCTATGTAGGAAGCATGAAAGAGACTAAGTATGGAAGAATGATGGAAACAAAACCAGAGTTCTTGATGTACGAAGCAGTCCGCCGTATGCTGCCAAAGAACAAGATAGGCAAACAGATGCTCAAAAAGCTTCGGGTATACAAAGGTACAGAGCACGATAACGAGGCTCAGAAGCCGATTGCTTTAGAACTCGAAGGCAAAAGGAGGGCTTAGGAAATGGCAAACGTACAATTTTTAGGTACCGGCAGAAGAAAGAGCTCTGTTGCAAGAGTTATCCTGACTTCAGGCGACGGTAAATTTACAGTTAATAACAGAACCCTTGACGAATTCTTTGGGTTTGAAACGCTTCGTATGGAAGCTATGGCGCCGCTGGTTCTTTCAGAGAGAGCCGGAAAATACGACATCAGCGTCAACGTAAAGGGCGGCGGTTACACAGGCCAGGCGGGTGCTATCCGTCACGGCGTGTCTCGTGCGCTTATAGAGGCAGAGCCGGAGCTGCGGCCGCTGCTTAAGAAAGCTGGGTTCCTGACAAGGGATTCACGTATGAAAGAGAGAAAGAAGTACGGTCTCAAATCTGCAAGGCGTGCTCCTCAGTTCTCAAAGAGATAATTACAAAACGATACATTACTGTATTCAATAATTCAAAAATATGAAGCGCTCAATAAAATGGGCGTTTTGTTTTTAAATAAGGTCTTTTGTTTGAGAATTTTTAAAACGGTTTATATATTATTTGAGGTATTATAATCTTGGCATAGTATAATTAAGTTTTAAATAAAGTAAAAGGAGAATGGAACAATGATTATCAATAAAAAATTTGCAATAGCAATAATACTGATAATAACGTTAAGCTTTTTCTTGACAGCATGTGTTCCAAAAACACAAGGGTCGTTATCAAATGATGAAGCAAATGATGAACCATCTGCAATTTCCTATAGCATGATAACGATAGACATAAATCCAAGTATACAATTCACAGTACAAAACGGTATTGTAAGCGAAGTGAAAGCATTTAACGACGATGGAACAGAAATCCTTGAAGATTATCCGGTAGAAGGTCTTATGGTCAAAGAAGCTATGAACATTATAATAACTTCTTTTGTAAATGAGAATTATATTACATATGACGAGAAAGCAACTATTCTTGTTACGATTACCGGTAGCAGCGATGAGGATTTGGCTGAAACTATTAAAAAAGCGACTGAAGAGGTTCTTGAAGAGAAAGATCTAGAAGTTGAACTAATAATGGCAAATGTAGACGAAGAAGCTTCAAACGAAGCCGTTTCGAGTGGTTATTCTGCAGGAAGATATATGTTGCTAAACTACATCGCCCAGCAAGAAGGAATTACTTTCCAAGAAACTGCTGCAGCTTACGGAGACATGAACATTAATGAGCTTTTAAGTCTTTTTGAAGATGCCGAGGATTATTTCGAAGACCAATTCAAGGATTTAGATGAAGAAGATGAAGAAGATGAAGAAGACTATGACGATGACGACGAAAATGATGACGACGAAGACTATACCAGCGATGACGACGAAGATGATGATGACGATGAAAACTACAGTAGTGATGATGAAAACGACGATAATAAAGAGGATGACACAAGCGATGAAGACGACGATGATACCGGCGATGATGACGACGAAGACGACGAAGACGACGCCGGCGATGATGACGACGATGATGCCAGTGATGATGACGACGAAGACGACGAAGACGATTAATAGTAGTCAGTTTTAAGACCTCCAATCGGAGGTCTTTTTTATATGATAAAAAAGAGAAATCCAAGTTGGTAGCTTGCAGCTTATATTCTAAAACATGAGATAATAGGAGAACGAGTTTATGGTTTAAATAAGACTGATTTTAAATAATGTTGTTTATATGATGTTTAAAGATATGATAATACTCAACACGATATTCAATGATATTAAAGCCACAAACCCATGTAATCGGGTTGTGGCTTTTTATAGTGCAGCGTTTTAATATAGAGTCTATAGTGTGGTGTTCATTGCTTTTTGTGAATATTGTATATATACTAAAAATAGATTTTATAGGCTGAAAAGGATATAAGGGCTCAGAAGGAATAATGAAACGTAAAAAGCTAATAGTCATAATAATAGTATTAATTGTGTCGATCGCTTGTGTTGTAGTTTTCGTACCATGGGATATATTAATGGTGCGTATTTCACCTCTGCCGAATACAGTTCAGGAACAAGTAGAAAGAGCAGCAGAGTTTAAACTGGACGGTGTTATTGTCTACGTGTCTCAATCTTCAGATGAGTCTTCTCTTTTTGCTGCAGGGTGGCAGAATAGAGGAAGTAAAACGCCAATGGACCCAAATGCACTGTTCAAAATAGCTAGTATCAGCAAATTGTATATCGCAGTTGCTGCAGTCAAGTTGGTTGATAACCAAGTCTTGTCTCTGGATAGTACGCTTGCAGTACTGCTGCCTGAAGTGGACGGAAGAATCGAAAATGCGGATAGTATCACCCTTAGAATGCTTCTGCAGCATCGAAGCGGGATTCCCGATTGGATTGAAGCCCCAGATTTTCCGTGGGATGAATCGATAACGAATGTTGATGATGTTTTAGAGTTTGTTCTGGATGACCCGGCTGACTTTAAGCCTGATGCAAAGTATGATTATTCTAATACAAATTATTTATTGATTGGAAAGATAATTGACAGAACGCTTGGGTATAGTTATAAGAAGTATATCAAAGAGCAGATTTTAGTTCCGCTTGGGCTGACCAACACTTTTAGTTCTATGGAGGAAGCAGGTGCTGATAATGTTGTCAGCGGGTATGTTATTGGTTATGAAGGCGATGTAAAAATGCTTGATTTTGTAGCACCGGGCAGTGAAATGGTTGCTACAGCAGAAGATGTCGGGATCTTTTTAAGAGCGTTGAACGATGGTTCTTTGTTGACCGACAGCGAAGAAGCTATTTATTCATCTGTATATGAGTATGAACATACCGGGCTTTTGTCGGGTTACTCTAGTATTGCCAGGTATTATGAAGATATAGATGCGGTAGTTGTCCTGTTTGCGAACACCAGCGGAGGCAAATCATGGGGGATTGTGAAAGCTGTATATGATAGGATAATAAGGATCCTGCGAAATCAAAATATACAGTAATATAAAAAAGATAATACTATAGTTAAAAGCTGTTTCGACTTTAACGGCAGTTATACCTTGGCTGGCACTCTAATTTATATGTGATTTAGAATGGGAAAGAACGATAAGAGAACATCAGAGCATGCTCATATCAATAATTATGTATCGGAGGATGAAAAATGAAAGCTGTTGTGTACTATAAGTTTGGACCGCCTGAGGTTTTGAGCATTAGCGAAGTTAAAACACCGGTTCCAAAAGATGATGAGGTTCTCGTAAAAATATATGCTTTTGCCGTAGCGAAAGAAGACCCTGATACGAGGTCTGCTCCCGGCTTCAACGGTATTTTTAAGCCCAGGAATCCAATCTTAGGAGAGTATCTAGCCGGCGTGGTTGTTGGAGCAGGCAAAGCTGTGTCGAAGTTCAAAAACGGTGATAAGGTCTATGCTGACGTCGGGTCTAAGTATGGCTCTTATGCTCAGTATATATGTATATCTGAAAATGGCGGGCTGGCAACCATGCCGGAGAATATGACATTTGAAGAAGCCGCTGCAATTCCCAACGGATATTTGACCGCATTACCTTTTTTAAAGGAAAGAGCGGACGTTAAAAAAGGAGATTCAGTTTTAATAAATGGTGCGTCCGGCGCGGTTGGGTCGGCTGCTGTCCAGCTCGTGAAGTGTTTTGGCGCAGAGGTAACAGGCGTTTGCAGCAAAGACAACATTGAGATGGTGAAGTCTTTGGGCGCTGATAAAACAATAGATTATAGAGAAAAGGATTTTACTCAGGATAATATTAAATATGATATTATTTTCGATACTGTAGGCAAAGCTCATTTTTCAAAATGTAAAAGTGTTTTAAAAGACAACGGAATTTTTATAACAACAATTCCGAACCTTTCTATTATGATAAAAAAACTTATCAGAAAGAAAAAGGGCAAGCGCACTGGGTTTGGGGCTATGGGACTGAGGAAGCCACATGTTAAAGCAAGGGACTTGGGATATCTGACCACACTGGCGAATGAAGGCAGAATCAAAGCGGTGATAGACCGGGTATATAGTATGGAAGAAATTCGAGAAGCACATATATACGTTAAACAGGGGCATAAAAAAGGAAACGTGATCGTAAAAGTCACGCATAAGGATTAATCAGCATATATAAGGAGATCCAGCGCCGCTAAATCAGCGTGAAAACTTTATCGCTGGCAACTCATTCAAAGCAAACAGTATATTTAGTTAAGACCAACAATTTGATATCTGTTATATTTTATTTAATTAGTTTTGCTAAAAAAACCGCTATAAGATTGGCAGAAACAATTTTTAACGTTTTGTTTTCTTTTGCATATGGTTTAATATATCTAATCAAAAAACCCGCCTGTAGTTTGGTGGGTTTTTGTTGATGTTTGAGGATAGTTTATTTTAGTGTTCTATCTCAGCCACCTATATTTCGCCTAATATTGAATCAACGTTAGGAATTTCACCTTCATCTGTATCAGTTACTTCCACTCTGCCTAAAATTTCTCTGGCTTGTTCACCTGCAGCCTGACGTACTTCCCATAAATATCTTTGAGTAGCTCTGACTTCTTCCCAAAGCTCTTTGATTTCTGCTTTAAGCTTCTTTTTTTCTCCCGGCTCAAGCTCACCAATTAGATGAATTTGTTCGATGATAAAAGCTTTTTGCTGCTTTATAAGAGCTTTTTGTTCTTCAACCTGTTGCTTTGTCTGGTCTTTCAAAGCGAAGAATGCTTCTTTTCTTGCTGCAAGTTCAGCCTTTTTTTCTTCAATCCGTGCTTTATTAGCAAGCCATTTTTCCATTCTTGCTTCTTCTTTATCAGGCGGACCTTGAGGCTTACCACCGTCCTCTGTATCATCTGCAAACACAGTTATGCTAAGTGCCGATAGTATCAATATTATTATTAAAAGCATGATCAATATTCTTTTCATTTCTCTGTCTCCCGATTACAACTCATCTATTTCTATTCCAGCCTCTTCTATCAAATATTCGAAATACACTTTCAACTCGACTGCGTCTGATTTTAAAAACTCTATAAAATCGTCCTCGTCTTCAACGACTTCGTCTTTATCTATATTATACACAACCTTAATGACTTTTTCATCTGCAATATAATATACGTATGTAAACTCTGATGTTCTGTAATTATAGCTGTACACTTCCTGCTCATCTTCTTCGTTCATGATGCGGACAAAGCTGTCTTTATCAGGGACAAACATTTCTACGAATTCTGCACCTTCCTGAACAACGCTTCTTGTATAGTATTTGTCTTTGATAACAAAGGATATCGTCTCGAATTTATCAATTAAGGGCAACTGAGGATTTTCTTCAGCAGGAAGAGAGGTGTCTGCTTTGTCTGCGCCAGCCTCGGCAACTGCTGGGTCAGCACTTTCATTAGTGATCTGTGTTGAGCATCCTGAAAATAAAATAAGAACAAATATTAATAAAAAAACAAGTCTTTTCATATAAATACCCCTTTATATATATAAACATATTATTAAAAACAAATCAGCATCTTTCATATAGTTAAATGAAAATTTGAACTATAGTCTATAATCATTCTTTTATATTATGAAAAAGCTTATTGAAAGATTATTTCGACCAGGAAATCAAATTGTTTTTTACCGTGCAGGCTGACTGATATTCCGGAATCAGTCCAAATCCATTTACTAAATTGCGATACTATCTGACACTTATGTTACCGCCTTGAAGTAAACCGCCGTTGCTGTAGACCGTGTTGTATTCATCGTCTTGAATCTCTATGGATATCTCGTCGCCTTCCTGCACAACACCGTCATGATCCTTGTCAAAGGCCATTACTGCGACTGTCAGCCCATTTCTCGTACTGCCTGCAAAAATGCAGGTATCATCCGCTTCCCCATATACATATGTTCCGTAAACTTTTGCATGAAAAACCTGTCCAGTTCCCGAATCTGTCAGCTGGAATTCACCTTTTGCTATATATACATTTTCTTCGATCGTCTCGTCGGAAGCAATTCTTGCTGTAAAACCAAAAGTCGCTTTTTCACCTGCGACCATAGATGCAGAATCAATCCAGCCACCGCCGGATGCTTTTGTACCGCTGGCTTGCATACATCCGGCAAAGGTTATAATTATGCAGGTAAGCACTAACAGCATAACCGTGGTTGATTTGCGTTTCAGCATTTTTAATCACTCCTTTCTGATCAAATTGTATAAGCCGTTACTATGCTCGTTCGATTCCGGAATATACAGTCATAAGAATAAAAAAACCAGCCTAACAAAATGGCCGGTTTCGCTGTTAACTCCTCTGGAAAAAAGCGATCCATATATATTTCCAGTATCATTGTTTCCATCCGAATATTCTAATTAATTATACCATATCCGTTCAAGATTATAAAGAGATATGCAAACGTATATGTTATAAAAATCAGCAGTCTGCGGTTTTTTGAAGGGTTTCGGATTCTCGGCAAAATAAAAATATGATATAATAATAGCAAGATTTGTGAAAAGAGGTACACATATGAGCAAACGGATAATATTTATATTTGTCAGTCTATTGCTTGCATTGTTTTTGGCCTCATGTACTGATAAAGCTGCCGATACAGGCAGTGGGGAAGATACACAACAGGAAACCCAGGAAGATACACAACAGGATAATTCCTCTCAGGAGCAGCAGGTCGCTGTGATGATTGAGCCGGAACAGCTCATCAGCAAACAGGAAGCGCAGGATATCTTGGGTGTTATGGTGGACGAAGGAGAAAAAACTCAAATGGAGTCCTCAGGCCAGAAGACTCTCTATTACGATGTGCAGGAGGGAGACATCGGTTTCCTCCAGATATCGCTGACCCAGCCAGCGACAAGACCGCAGGGCAGCACGATAACACCGGAAGAGCTATACCAGAGCGCAAAGGTGGGGCTTGATGATACAAGCGATGCGGATATAAGCGGAATAGGAGACGAATGCTTCACAGGCACTCCCGGTCTGCACATAGTTTCGGACGGATATTATATCGTAATAGCAGCAGGCAATTCCGACAATACGGCGGTGCAGGAAGTGCTTAAAAAAGCGGGCGAGCTTGCGGTCGGCAATTTAAAAGCGCTAATTTCCGGCTGAGCGTGCGCCGGATAAAAAATAAACATCAGGAGAATAATATGGATAAAAACGATCTTGTATATGAGGTGTTGATAGAGATACCCAAAGGGAGCAGGAACAAATACGAATACGACGAAGAGAGAAAGATGCTCAGGTTCGACCGTATGCTCTTTTCATCCGTCCATTACCCGAGCGATTACGGCTTTATTCCGAATACGCTGGGGGAAGACGGTGATCCGCTCGACGTGCTGGTGCTGGTGAATGAGCCTACATTCCCGGGATGTCTGATTGACGCCCGTCCGGTAGGGTTGTTTGTTATGTACGATGAAAAGGGCAGGGACGATAAGGTGCTGTGTGTTCCCGTTTCTGACCCTTTGTGGAACCATATCTATTCACTGGAACAGGTTCCGCCTCATCTGCTAGACGAGATAGAGCACTTCTTCACAATATATAAAGACCTGGAGCAAAAAAAGGTTAAGGTGGAAGGGTGGAAGAGCCTTGATGCCGCAATAAAAGTCATCGGGCAGGCACGCCTCCGGTTTACGGCTGAGAAAGCGTGACAGAATAAAAATAAAGCCTCCCGCCGCCAACGAAGCAAGCAGGAGGCTTGTTTATTTTCTAGTATTTGATGAACTTATCTCCCGGAGCGCCGCATATCCTGCATTTGTCAGGACGTGCCTTCTCGATGTTGCCGCATACCGGACAGAGGTAATAAAATACTTCTTCGGTCTCGTCAAGGTTTTCAAGCGCTTCCTGATATAGCCTAGCGTGCACTTCTTCTGCCTGCATAGCGAATTTGAACGTCATAACAGCAGCCTTGTTGCCTTCCTCTTCGGCAATTTTCACAAAGTCGGGATACATATCTTTATACTCATGTGTTTCGCCTGCTACTGCGTCTTTAAGGTTTTCGGGGGTCGTGCCGACTTTGCCGGCAACTTCAAAATGCTTAAGAGCATGTATGGTCTCTGCATCAGAAGCAGCCTTGAAAAGCTTGGCAGCGTTTTTCTTTCCGTCCTTTTCAGCTTTCTTGGAATATGCGAGATACTTGCGGTTAGCCTGAGATTCACCTGCAAAAGCTTCCATTAAATTTTCACTTGTTTTACCCATTTTTTTAGTCTCCTTTTTATCGTTATATAGTATTTCCAGCAGCCGGATAGCTTCTTCCTTTGGGAAGCCTGAGGGCTGTTCTTTATTGAGCATAGACTCCAGCAGAGCTTTTGCGTTTTCGCTCTGCGGCAGCATATATCCTGCTTCACGAAGAAGGTCTTCTGCCATAAGCAGGTTAGATGTGCTGATTGCATGCGCCAGTTGTTTTTCTATCGGGTCTTTTGAATTGGCGGCAATTTGTGAAGCGAGCTGCTCCTGCTCTACTTTGCTTTTGGCAAGAGTGCGAAGAGCTGACATAACGGCAGGCTGCTTCTTTTGCTGAGGAGGGAACTCCTCGGGCACCAGAGATATTGCGTGAGACGGACAAGCGTCAACGCACAGCCTGCATCCGCTTATGCATGTTGCCGCATCGATCTGGCCGTTTTCAGTATCAGTAGCGCCGGTGGGGCATACATAGAGACAAAGGCAGTCCTTTGTACATAGTCTTATATTTCTTACAGCATGCATTTAGATTGCCTCCCTTCCGACTTTATAAATCTTCATCTTTGGTACTTTGCAAACAGGGCAAACTTCCGGCGGCTCTTCACCTATGTATACGAATCCGCATATCTCACAGACATGAATGTTTGTGTCTTTGAGTAAAGCATCCTTTTGCTTTTCGTATCTTGCAAGTGCAGAAGAGACGATTTTAGTGACTTTCTCTCCCCAGACGAGTGCACGCATTGCGCCCCTGTCCGAGGCTTCTTTTACAACGGCATTTGCATCTGTGTAGCCGGAGTCAAGGTCCTGCTTGGTTAATTCCGCAAGCCCGGCGAACCCTTTCTTTTCCGGAGGCTCGCTGATGCTTTGGTAATATTCAGCCAGCTTAGTGAAACACTCTGCCGTTTCCGGTTTATACTGCTTGTCACAGCCCTTTGAAAGGTTAGAACACACAGCGCTTATCATACCTGCGCTCAGTTCCCCGAGGTTCACATCGTTGTTAATAACAGTACTTGTTTTCTTAGCAGAGACTGTCTGCTTTTGCTCTTCAAAATCGTCTTTTGCTGCTCCGCAGACCGGGCACATCCAGTTGCCGGGAAGGTCGTTCCACTTTGTTCCCGGGGCGATTCCTTCTTCAGGTATGCCGGCTGCTTCATCATAGATATATCCGCAGACCGGGCATATGTATTTCTTCATTTTTCAACCTCCTTATATAATGCCTGTGTTATTTATTGTTCTTAGGTTTCTCTTGCTTCACTGGGCTCATTAAATTTCTTAAGCTCTGCTTTCTCAATAGTCTTTAGTGTTAATATGTGAATGCTGACTGCGAGACCAACAATTAAGAGCAGCAATCTTATATGCCAGCTGCTGACCAGTACCATTGAAGTGATAAGCCCGCTCCATAAAAATATTTCAGCGAATATCTTGGTGCTTTTCAAAACAGCTTTATATGTGATGTAGTTATAGATATATGTGCCGAATACTCTATGCTGTAAAAGCCATCTGTAAAGTTTTTTCGAACTGCGCAGATAAAAGAAAACGGCAAGGAGCAAAAAGGGCGTAGTGGGCAGTACGGGAATGAATATGCCGATAACACCCAGCGCTACACTCAGGCTACCTAGGGCTATGAATATATATTTTTTTGCTGTCTTTAGCATCAAATGTTATCTTTCCAGCGGGAAGGGTAAAAGAGACAATTGACTCTTTTACCCTTCCCGCTGCCATGTTTATACTTTTTTTTAAAGATCAAAACGATCTGCGTTCATAACCTTGTTCCAGGCTGCAATGAAATCCTCTGTGAATTTGCGCTGAGAGTCTTGGCACGCATAAACCTCTGCTATGGCGCGAAGCTGGGAATTCGAACCGAATACAAGGTCAACACGTGTACCTTTCCATTTTAGCTTGCCTGTTTTACGGTCGTATCCTTCAAACAGTTCCTCGTCCTTGTCAATCGGTTTCCACTCCGTTCTCATATCTAGCAGGTTAACAAAGAAGTCGTTTGTAAGCGCCTCAGGTCTGTCGGTGAACATGCCGTTCTTTGATTGTTTATAGTTGGCTCTCAACACTCGCATTCCACCGACAAGCACCGTCATCTCCGGGGCTGTAAGCGTAAGCAGTTGTGCTTTATCCACCAGCATCTCTTCTGCCGAAACGGCATACTTTGCTTTCTGATAGTTTCTGAATCCGTCAGCTTTCGGTTCGAGTACAGAGAACGATTCAGCATCCGTTAGCTCTGTAGTTGTGTCTGTACGCCCGGGAGAGAACGGCACATTTACGTTCATACCGGCTTTTCTTGCCGCTTCTTCAATGGCAGCGCAGCCGCCAAGAACTATTAAATCAGCTACTGAAACTTTTATATTTGCAGTCTGCGCTTTGTTGAACTTCTCCTGTATCTTCTCATATGCCTTCAGCGTTTTTTTGAGCTTGGCTGGCTCATTGACCTCCCAGTCTTTCTGCGGTGCAAGACGTATTCGTGCTCCGTTTGCTCCGCCTCTCATGTCTGAGCCACGGAAAGTTGAAGCGCTAGCCCATGCAGTTGAAACAAGCTGCGATATTGAAAGCCCACTGCTAAGTATTTGTTTTTTAAGTTCTACAATGTCGTTTTCATCGATCATTTTGTAGTCAGCTGTTGGCACAGGGTCCTGCCAAATGAGGTCTTCGTCCGGCACATCCGGTCCCAGGTATCTGCTTTTCGGACCCATGTCACGGTGCGTAAGCTTGAACCATGCACGTGCAAAAGCGTCCTCGAATTCTTTCGGATTCTCAAGATAATGCTTTGCTATCGGCGCAAATTTCGGGTCGTAGCGCAGTGATAAATCTGCCGTGGTCATCATCGGCCTTAGTTTCTTGCTTGGATCGTGTGCGGCAACTACCATATCTTCTTCGTCAACGTCCTTTGCAAGCCACTGGTTTGCACCTGCCGGGCTTTTCACGAGCTCCCATTCATATTTGAAAAGTACTTTGAGATATCCCATATCCCAGGTAGTAGGTTTCGGTTTCCATGCGCCTTCGATACCGCTGCCGATAGAATCGCCGCCTTTGCCGCTTTTATAGCTGCTCTTCCAGCCAAGTCCCTGCTCTGCCAGGCTGGCGCCCTCGGGTTCCGGGCCAACGTGCGTAGCCGGCCCTGCGCCATGGCACTTACCAAAAGTGTGCCCTCCGGCCACCAGCGCAACGGTCTCTTCATCGTTCATTGCCATTCGAGCAAATGTTTCTCTAACATCTATGCCTGATGCAACCGGGTCGGGTTCTCCGTTCGGCCCCTCCGGGTTAACATATATAAGCCCCATCTGAACAGCCGCCAATGGGTTTTCAAGGTCACGCTTACCTGAATAGCGGTTGTCACCCAGCCACTCGTCTTCTGAGCCCCAGTAGATATCTTCTTCCGGCTCCCAGACGTCAATGCGTCCGCCGCCGAATCCGAATGGTTTGAGCCCCATAGATTCGATAGCACAATTTCCGGCAAGTATCATAAGGTCTGCCCATGATATCATTTTGCCGTATTTTTGTTTGATCGGCCAGAGTAGCCTGCGTGCCTTGTCAAGGTTGACGTTATCCGGCCAGCTATTGAGTGGCGCCAGACGCTGGCTTCCGGAAGCAGCACCTCCTCGTCCGTCTCCCATACGATAAGTGCCTGCGCTGTGCCAGGCCATTCTTATAAACAGAGGACCATAATGTCCCCAGTCTGCCGGCCACCATTCCTGCGAATCGTTCATAAGCGCAAATAAATCTTTCTTTACTGCCTCAAGATCGAGCTTCGCAAATTCCTTTGCGTAGTCAAAATCTTTTCCCATAGGGTTTTCTTGTCCGCTGTGCTGGTGAAGTATCTTCAAGTTTAACTGATTTGGCCACCAGTCTTTGTTCATCGAGCCGCCGCCTGCTACAGATTTACTAGTAGCGCCTGTTACGGGGCATCGTCCTTTTTCACTCATAATATCTCCTCCTTTCAATCTTGATTTTTAATATCTGAAATACATTTTTGGCAAACGCCTTTAAAGTAAACATCCCTTTGTTTAACTGTGCAGCCACTAATAGGATCGGCTAAAAACTGTACATCCTTATCGATATCGAAATCGAAATCGAATATAGCGCCGCATTTTTCGCAGATGAAATGTCCGTGATCATGCATGATGATGTCAAACCTGTTTTCATTATCCTGTGTTGTCAAAATTCTGACCAGCCCTTTCTGTGCAAAAAGATTAAGTGTGTTATATACAGTGGCTTTTGATACGTCAAGCCCTCTTTCTTTAAATTCGTTGAAAATTCTATCTGCCGTAGGGTGGCACTGGCATTCATGCAGATACTCCAATATTTTTATGCGTTGTACAGAGGGGGTTATCCCTGCCTGAACAATTTGTTTGGAAATCTGGTCGAACGATATCATAGTGCATACCTTCTTTCACGATAATAATTAAATTAAATCTAAAATTTAGAATGATTCTATATACCATAATAAGACAAGCTAACTATAATGTCAACCGAAAATAACAAATTTAACCAAAAAAATAACAGAGGATTACAATAAAATATTATATAATCTGAATTTGAGAACATTGTATTTGCGTTCTGCTGCAATATTAATATTGATCAGAGAATAGAAAAAACTATTCTGAAGGTGTTTTTTCACACTAAAAAAAGCACTGGTATCAATACTGTTTTTCACCCAAATTATTTTTATTGACAATGTAGAGATTACAACTATAATTATATTGCTTGATGGATATAGTATTCATTATCCTAGGCAGAAAGAGGAGCTTTGTGGATATACGTACGGCGGGGCTGGAAGACCTCGATTTTCTCGAAAAGCTTGAGAATGCAAGCTTCAAATCAGGGCGCCGCTCATCAAGGAAGTCTTTAAGACACAGCATATTGAGCCCTCATCAATTTGTATATATAGCGTATGAAGGCAAAAAGAACTGCGGGGCGCTTTTTCTTTTGCTATATAAGAAACAGATAAGGATATATTCGATAGCTGTGCTCGGCGAATGCCGTGGGGAAGGAGTAGGTACAAAGCTTGTTGAGCACGCGGTTTTTCTCGCAGAGCAGTTCGGTATACGCAGAATCACTCTTGAAGCAGAGCTTAGTAACACTGCGCTTATTCATTGGTACGAGAGTCTTGGGTTTGAATCTACCCGAGTGATAGTAGACTACTATGCAAAAAACGAAGACGCAATAAGGATGACGCTTTCACTTATGGGAAGCCAAAGGGAAAGCAGTGTGGTCGTCACAGACTTCGATACGGATTTTTTCAAAGGCATACCAAACATCGTAAATATACGTGCAAACACATATATAGAGGATGCGTATTATCAAAGAATAAAAAACTTGCGGGTATTCAACCTATGTAGCAGCCTTGGTTATCAATCGGTGGGCTACTACGTATCGCTGCTTGCTCAGGCACGAAACCACGTTGTGTTTCCGAATACGACCAGTCTTATGGATTTTCGCAGTAACGTTCTTGTGCGCAGCATCGGTGAGGAGATATTCGAGCTAATACAAAAAGAACTTGCAGACGGGCAGGAAGCTGTGCTGACGATAGAGAGCTGGTTTGGACGATGTCCTGACCATCGATATCAAAATCTTATAAACGCACTGAGCTCTTTGTATGAAGCACCGCTTCTTTGCTGGCGCTTCGAAAAGAAGGACTACTGGACGCTGAAAAAGGTATCAGCGCTTAAACTTAAAGATATTGAAAACAGTGAGGCTGTAAAGAAATTTGCGGTCGAATACTTTCTGCAAAAGAGGTTTGCAAAGAGCACACTAAACAACTATAAATATGATATGGCTATACTAGTCGATGAAAACGAGAAGAACCCGCCGTCATGCGGGCATGCTCTCGCAAAGTTCAAATCTGCAGCAGAGTCTCTCGGATTCTATGTAGAGACAATAGGCAAGAAGGACTATAAGAGAATTACGGAGTTTGATGCGCTTTTTATCAGAACAACTACTAATGTCAACAACTACACCTATGATTTTTCAAGATACGCATATTCGGAGGGCCTCGTGGTAATAGACGATCCGTGGTCGATACTGCGCTGCTCAAATAAGCTCTATCTGTTTGAGTCACTTCGGGCTGCAGGGATAAAAATGCCGAAAACATGGACGCTAAATAAAAAGTCTGGTTACAAAGAGCAGATGAGGTCGCTAAAATATCCTATAATACTAAAACAGCCGGACAGCGCTTTCTCAATCGGTGTTTATAAAGTTAAGGACGAAAACGAATGCAGGGACAGACTGACGGAACTGTTTAAAAAGTCGGAGATTGTGATTGCTCAGGAATATCTGCCGACGAATTACGACTGGCGTATTGGTGTAATTGATAAAAAGCCTTTGTTTGCCTGCAAGTATTATATGGCAAAGGATCATTGGCAGATATATAACTGGAACAGCGATGAAAAGGACGCAGAAGAGGGCGGATTTGAAACGCTGCCTTTAAGAGCCGTTCCGAAGAAGGTCATCCAGACAGCTCTTGATGCGGCAAACTTGATTGGAGATGGGCTGTACGGGGTAGATCTAAAAGAAATTGGTAGTGAGGCATACGTGATAGAAGTCAATGATAATCCAAGCATAGACAGCGGAATAGAAGACAAGCACCTCGGTGACGAACTCTATCGCAGGATTATGGAGTCTTTCTTTGAAAGGCTGGAAAACGCAAGACAGATAATAAGACCTGTCTCATAACATTGTTCAATAATAAAGAATAGTGCATGGCTGCACTATTCTTCATCGTATTCAATTTTTTCGAATTTCTTACCGTTACAGAAAGGGCATGCTGGCAGCTCATCATTGGAATACTCAAGCTCGATATATTCGCCGCAGCTTATACACTCATAAACGCCTTCACCCGGTGTTTGGCCTGTCTTTGGCATATTCGATCCTCCTATGGAGAATAATATTTTTCACGCATATATTAGCAGAGTAAAATAAAAAAATCAATCCCAATTTTCATGCTGGTATACAAGTTTTGAAGAATTAAAAAACGCCTGATGAAAAGGCGCTTTTAATGGTAAATAATTTTATATATTCTGTTATTACTTCTGTCTGATTTGAGCCGCAGCATCTGCTATATTAGCTGCACTGCCGCTGGCAATAAGCTGCTCCATCTGGCTAATCTTTTCAACGGTGAGAAGGTCTTTGCCTATATATCCTTCATAGTCAGAGGAGACCTGCATAGCAAGATTGTTCAAACGGTTCTGGTTTTCCCTGCCTTCTTCGTATACTTTTTTATATTCGGCTTTAAGGTTGTCAAGTTCAGCCTGATTGCTTGCCGTGATCTGCTGCTTGATATCTGGACGAGTAACGTTCTCAAAGGTATTGAGCGCTTCCTTCTTCTGCTGCAAAAAACCGTTTATCTGACTCTGTAGAGCTTCAATCTCGCGGTTATATTCTTCAAGCCCGTAGCCGCTTTCGTCCTTGTCACGCTTTATTTTTTTCTTTATCCTTGCCTGCTGACGTTTACTTTCGTATATCTTACGTCGTATTTCACGTACCCTGTCCAGCGCTTCGTGGTGCCTGTGTTTCGTTTTGCCGATGATAAGATATAGTCCGCCGAACACAACAACTATAATAACGTAGAACAATACCAGAAACAGAATGCTCTTATCTAAAAACCATATATAATATACTCCAAAAGGAATCACAAAAAGCAGCAGCACCAGCGTCAGTAGTATGATGCACACGTCGCCAAAGCCTCTTGGGAAATACAGCGCAAAGAACAAACGGTTGTTGTACATAAAAGGTATATTTTCCTGCTTAAAGATAGACTTTCCGCCAAGCTTTAAAGCCTCGTCCTCATTTTTGAATTCCGCTGTTTCAGTATTGATACGATCTTCAACAGCAGCTTTTTTTGTTTTGTCCTTTTTAGCCTGAACCTTTTTCTGAGTTGCCCGCACGCTGTCTATCTGTTCGTCATACGTAGCTTCGACCTGTGCCCTGCGCTCTTTTGTAACTTTGTTTATTTCGTTTTCGATAGCCTTTTCTTTAGCTGAAACGCTTTTTTCCAGCTTGTTTTCCTGTGCATCAAGCGCTTTTTTCTGCTCTTTATAGCCGTCAAGCTCCGTCAGCTTTTGTTTTATCTGACCAAGCTCATTTAAGCCGCCATCTAATATCTCCTTGCCCATATCGTTTCTCCTTTCATGTCAGCTGTAATAAACTTCTATACAATATATATTCGATATCCTTAACTTTTCTCCTTGAACATCTGCGCAACTTTATAAATGTGTTTACAAAAAAGACGCTTTTAGCGTCTTTAGAATATTTTTCAGTTTGTTTAAGACAATCTGTCACGATAATCTTCATAAGTAAATCTTCGGATGACTTCAATACCTTTTTCATCAGATATAGCTATAGACGGAAGGTTTATGCCGTTGAACATATTGTTTTTTACCATAGTGTAATGCGCCATGTCGGTAAACACCAGTCTGTCTCCGGGCTCCAGCGGTTTGTCAAGTGAATAATCACCCACGACATCACCGGCAAGACATGAAGGGCCTCCAAGTCTATAAGTATATTTGAGAACGTTCGGCTCTTGCGCACCGATTATCTGCGGGCGGTACGGCATCTCCATAACATCCGGCATGTGTGTTGGAACAGAAGTATCCAGTATCGCTATATCCTTCTCATTTTTAATGATATCCATCACGGAACAAACCAGAAAGCCGGTGTTTAGTGCAACTGCTTCTCCCGGTTCCAAGTATACTTGTAAGCTGTATTTTTCCTTAATTCCATTTATGAGCCCGACGAGCTTTTCTATGTCATAGTCTGCCCTTGTGATGTGATGTCCACCACCGAAGTTTATCCACTTCATATCATACAGAAACCTGCCGAACTTTTCTTCAACGACTTTTAGCGTGCGCTCCAACGTATCGGAGTTCTGTTCACACATTGAATGGAAATGCAGACCGCAAATGCCGTCCAATTTATCTTTTTCAAAATTAGCAAGAGTAACGCCCAGTCTGGAATACCGTCCTGCCGGGTCGTATATCGCAGTTTCTATCTCTGAATACTCCGGGTTTATTCTGATACCGCATTCGATATTTTTCCCGCTGTTAGCTATTCTGTCTTTAAAATTTCCGTATTGGGAGAACGAATTGAATACTATGTGCTCGCAGTATTCCATTATTTCATCGAATTCGTCTTCCTTGTATGCGGGGGAGAAGATATGTACTTCTTTGTTCATCTCTTCATATCCAAGCCTGGCCTCAAATAGCGAACTGGCAGTTATACCGTGTAGTGTTTTACCAATCTGGTCAAAAAGCGAGAACATAGCAAAGCCTTTAAGAGCGAGCAATATCTTAGCACCGGTGCGTTGCTGAACACTGCCCAGCACTTGCAGGTTCTTTTCAAGCAGCCGTCTGTCAACCACGTAGCTTGGTGTTTCAATTTTACTGAAATCGATGTTCATTATTTAATCCTGTTTCGGTATAACGGGAGAGAAATTCTCATGCCATGGAAGACCCTGTTTATTTAGCTCGTACATAAACGGATCCGGGTCGAATTCTTCAACATTATATACGCCGGGCTTTTTCCATTTGCCGGTTATCACCATCATAGCGCCAATCATTGCCGGAACTCCTGTGGTGTATGAAATAGCCTGAGAGCCGACTTCCTTATAAGCCTGCTGGTGGTCGCATATGTTATAAACATAATAAGTCTTTGGCACTCCGCTTTTTGTTCCCTGCATTATGCATCCGATGTTTGTTTTGCCTTTTGTTCGTGGGCCTAATGAAGCCGGGTCGGGTAGCACAGCCTTTAAAAACTGTAGCGGTTGTATAGCTTTTCCTTCAAACATAACCGGTTCAATAGAAGTCATCCCCACGTTTTGAAGCACGTTCAGATGTGTAAGGTAGTTCTGTGAAAAAGTCATCCAGAAGCGTATCTTCTTTATGCCTTTTATGTTAATAGCAAGGGATTCGAGCTCTTCATGGTATAAAAGATAGATGTCCTTTTCACCGATCTGGTCAAAATCATATACCTGTGTTTCGGAAAGCGGAGGTGTCTCGATCCACTCTCCGTTCTCATAATATCTGCCGTTTGCAGTGATCTCCCTTATGTTTATTTCAGGGTTGAAGTTTGTTGCAAACGGATGCCCGTGGTCACCGCCGTTGGCGTCCAGTATGTCTATGGTATGTATTTCATCAAAGTAGTGCTTAAGTCCGTATGCGCAGAATACGCCTGTTACACCCGGGTCAAAGCCGCTGCCGAGCAGAGCAGTTATTCCGGCTTTCTCAAATTTTTCTCTGTATGCCCACTGCCATTTATACTCAAACTTGGGCACATCCGGGGGTTCATAGTTGGCTGTGTCTACATAATCAACACCCGTTTCAAGGCATGCGTCCATTATAGCAAGGTCCTGATACGGAAGTGCAACGTTTATCACGATATCCGGTTTGAATCTGTTTATCAAAACGACTGTTTCGTCGACGATGTCAGCGTCAAGCTGTGCTGTTGAAATTTTCGATTTAGTATTCTTTATACTGTTTTTTATAGCGTCACATTTTGAAAGCGTTCTGCTTGCTATGCAGATATCGCTGAAAACATCATCGTTTTGTGCGCATTTGTGTGCAACGACATTGGCAACGCCGCCAGCACCGATTATCAAAGCTCTGCCCATATTAATAAGCTCCTATTGTTATTTTTCGTAATATGTATATCCTCTAAGTCCACTGTCGAAAGCATTCATTATCTCCTTGCGGTCGCTTGCGGTAATTAGCCCTGTTTTTACAGCTTCTTCAGCAGTTTGACGGAAGTTGACCATCATAATCTTCGGATCGTATTCCACATATGAGAGCACGTCGGCGACACTGTCGCCATGTATCTCGTTCGTAAACTCGAAGCTGCCGTCTTTGTCCAGTCTCACGCTGACGACATTAGTATCTCCGAACAGGTTATGAAGGTCGCCAAGTGTCTCCTGATATGCTCCGACGAGGAACACCCCTATATAATAGTTCTCATCGGGCTTTAGCTCGTGCAGCGGCAGCGTGTTTTTCATGTCGTGCTGGTCGATAAAACTATCTATCTTCCCGTCGCAGTCACATGTGATGTCTGCAATAACTGCATTTCTTTTGGGGATCTCGTCCAGCCTGTGTATAGGCATGACCGGGAACAGCTGGTCGATGGCCCATGAGTCAGGTATGGATTGGAAGACTGAAAAGTTGCAGTAATATATATCTGCAATTGCGCTCTCCAGATTTTCAAGAGCAGTTGGAATAGATTTCAGCTTCTGTTTTTCCTTGAAAATGCGGTATATTGTATTCCAGAATATCTTCTCTGAAAGAGACCTGTTTCGCAGCGATATCTTACCGTGCTTGAACATATCACGGATCATGTCACGATAGTAAAGCGCATCATTGTAGCACTCCTGTATATTTTTCAATGTCAGCGTTTTATTGACCTCATACAGGTTCCGCACAAGTTCCGGCGCATCTTCACTAATGTCTTCGGGAAGCTCATGCTCCTCAAATTTTGCAACGTCAAGTACATTGAATAAAAGAACAGAGTAATATGCAACGACAGCTCTGCCGGACTCAGTTACGATAATAGGATGGGGCACTTCCGCTTTGTCCATTACCGACATGACTGTCTCAACAACGTCAAGGCAATATTCGTCAACGGTATAGTTGCGGCTGTTGGTATAGTTTGTGCTGGAGCCGTCATAGTCAACGGCAAGTCCGCCGCCAAGGTCAAGGTATCCCATAGGTGCACCTTCTTTGACTATTTCCGCATAGACACGTGCGGCCTCAAGGACGGCTGCTCTTATATCACGAATGTTTGGTATCTGAGAACCGAGGTGATAATGCAGCAGCTTTAAACAGCCAAGCATATCGTTCTTTTTAAGGTTGTCTATTATACCGATCACCTGCGGGATATTTAGACCGAAAATGCTGCGGTCTCCTCCGGATTCCGTCCAGTGTCCGCCGGCTTTGGATGAAAGCTTTATTCTTACGCCTATATTAGGCTTAACATCCAGTTTCCTTGCCCTGTCCAATATAATATCAAGCTCGCCTGGTATTTCTATAACAAAGAAGCAGTTGAATCCCATCTTTATAGCATACAGCCCAAGGTCAATAAACTCCTCGTCTTTATATCCGTTGCAGATAAGGCATGCTTTTTTATCTTTTATCTGTGAAAGTGCAGCGACGAGCTCAGCCTTGCTGCCAACTTCAAGACCGTGGTGATATTTCTGACCGAACTTTGTCATCTCTTCGATGACCTGCTGCTGCTGGTTTACTTTGATAGGGTAAACTCCACGGTATTCCCCTTTATATTCAAGTTCCTTTATTGCGCTTCTGAAAGACTCGTTAAGAAAAGCTATCTGCGAATCAAGAAGGTTCTCAAACCGCAGAAGAACGGGCATCTCAAAGCCACGCTCCTCAAGACCGGAAACCACGTCCATCAGGCTGATTTTTGCTTTTTGCTGTTTATATGGAGTAACGACGACTTCTCCTTTTTCTGAAATCGAAAAATAACTGTTGCCCCAATTTTTAACTCCATAAAGCTCTTCAGAACGAACGGTTGTCCATCTGTCAAGCAGTTCAGTTTTGTTCATCATTTATCCTCATAATGTTTTTCTTGCTGCTGTCTGTTTTTTAGCGGCTATACAAAAATTATCACATATTTTGCACAAAAACAACACTATTTTAAAATTAGCAGTATAAAACACTGCCCGGCTTAGATAAACAAAAAATATATGCCTCAAACATGCCTTTGAACTGCTGGAAAAAAGCATGTCTGTTGCTGGAAAAAAAGTATTGACTTTTTACAAATTTCTGCTATAAATATCTTAAGTAATGGCAATAATATAAGAAGCTTAAAAGAAAGGAGTCTTGTTATGGTTCGTTGTTATGAATGCGGTATGCAGTATGAGAGCAGAGAGAAGGACGGAGAGCTCCAGGCGTATGATTATGACAGTTTGACCTGGACGAACGAGTGTCCCAACTGCGGGCATATAGGCTTTGATGAAGAAGATTACTTCGACGAAGATGAAGACTATTTCGAAGACGAATATTAACGGCATTTCAAGGTTTCATGAGGCCTGCAGCTTAACAAAGCCTGCGGGCTTTTTCTTTTTGTCATATACAGTGTAGATCTCAAGCTGATATAATACTGGTATTGTTTTTACATTGCAGGGGACATAGAATAAAGACAAGAAGAACAAATAATGGTAAAATAATATACAGTTATCAATATCTTAATATACAGAAAATCATATCAAGGGAGGCATCTTCAATGTCAAAATTCAAGTATTCAGCAGGTCCTTGGAACGTGCACAGCGGTGCGGACGCTTTCGGGCCGCCGGTTAGGGACGAGATCGACTTCGTCACTAAGGTGAAAAAGTATAAGGAAATAGGATTCGACGCAATTCAGTTCCACGACGATGACGCCGTGCCGAACATGAACGAGCTAAGCGAAGACCAGATAATAAAAGAAGCGGAAAAGGTAAAGACGATACTTGATGACCATGGTCTTGTGGCAGAGTTCGTAGCGCCGAGGCTGTGGATGGACCCAAGGACGATAGACGGCGGCTATACTTCGAACAATGCGGAAGACAGAGAGTTCGCTATGTGGCGCTCATACCGCAGCATAGACATAGCAAAAGCGCTCGGCTGTAGGAATATAGTACTTTGGCTTGCAAGAGAAGGTACATATGTGTATGAGAGCAAAGACCCGGTTCTAAGCACACAGCGCATAATAGGCGCGATGAACAAGATGCTAGAGTACGATAAGAACATTCGTATTATGATAGAGACTAAACCAAACGAGCCTGTAGACATCAGCTTCTGCCCGACGATGGGGCATACGATGGCGCTTGCGTCAGCAACGATAGACCCTAGCCGTGTAGGCGGACTTCTTGAGACTGCGCATGCAGTGCTGGCGGGTCTTGACCCGGCAAACGAGATAGCTTTTGCTCTTGCGTTCGATAAACTGTTCAGTGTACACCTTAACGACCAGAACGGCATGAAGTATGATCAGGACAAAGCGTTTGCAGTCGACAATCTGAGGCGTGGTTTCAACCAGATAAAAGTGTTGATGGATAACAACTATGGCAGCAGAGGAGAATATGTAGGCCTCGATGTAAAGGCAGTAAGAACACAGAAACAGGATGACAGCTACCGCCACCTCGAGAACAGCCTGAAGATAGCCAGGATGCTTGAAGCAAAGGTAGAGAGCTTTGATAAGAAATATCAGCAGCAGTGCATAGATGCCCGTGACTATGAGGCTCTGGAGATGTATGTGATAGAACATTTACTAAAAGGATAAAAAATAACAGACAAGGCCGGGACTATGTTCCCGGCCTTTTGCTTATATAAGGGTTGCTTCGTGCTATAATAGAACATAAGTCAAATTAAGCGAGGTAACATTATGAGCAGTAAAATGGGAAAGATATTACTTATACTTCTAGCGGTAAATCTTGCAGCCACGCTTGGGCTGGGTGTTTTCTTTTATTTTTCATCCGAAGATATAAAGCACCAGCAGATAGTATTGGAGCGCAGGATAAAGGATATAGAGCCGTGCGAGGACAATACCGAAGAAAATCTTGCTTTGCTCAGTGCCGTAATAGGCAGCGAGCTTGAAGCAAAGGTAGACGAAGTCACGGAGCAAATATCACAGCAAATTGCAGATATCGAAGGAAGCTTTGCAAAATACGATGAGGGCATAGCGGAAATAACTGAAGGGCTTGAGGAACTGAACGAAAACATGGAAGACATAAGCAGAGTAATAGTTTCGGTTCAGGAAATACTAGATTCTATAAAAGATTTCTTTAAAATCGGCTGAGGGTTTATTCCAATAATACCGGCCGTCTGCTATAATGTAAAAAAGTCTCAAGCGGGAGGAAAACTATATGTTGGAATTCATTGCAGATAAACCACCGGTACTTCAGGCTCTTTTCGGTACACTGTTCACATGGGCAGTAACGGCTCTTGGAGCCGGGGTTGTTTTCTTTTTCAAAAAACTTAATAAAAAGCTATTGGACGCTATGCTCGGTTTTGCCGCCGGTGTTATGATAGCGGCAAGCTTTTTCTCGCTTATAGGCCCGGCTATTGAGATGACACAGACGACAGGGCAGACAACCTGGATAGTGACAGCAGCAGGTTTTGCTCTGGGCTGCGGGTTTTTGTTCCTTGCGGACAAACTTCTTCCACACATGCATTCAATTGGTAAAAACGAACATAAAGAAGGTATATCGACTCAGTGGAAAAAGAGCATACTGCTAGTAGGCGCAATAACCCTTCATAACATACCCGAAGGCCTTGCTGTAGGCGTCGCTTTTGGGGCTGCAGCAGCGGGAATACCCGGTGCTTCTGTTGCAGGGGCGGTTGCTCTTGCTCTTGGTATAGGCATACAAAACTTTCCTGAAGGCGCAGCCGTCGCAATACCCCTTAGAAGAGAAGGTATGTCAAGGGCGAAGAGTTTCTTCTACGGACAGCTCTCCGGTTTTGTAGAACCGATAGCCGGTGTGCTCGGGGCTCTGGCAGTAATGGCCTTCCGCCCTCTGTTGCCTTATGCGCTTTGCTTTGCTGCAGGCGCAATGATATACGTTGTCGTTGAAGAGCTGGTGCCGGAGGGGCATACTGAATCTGGTTCTCATATTGCGACAATAGGAATAATAATAGGGTTTCTTGTCATGATGTCGTTAGACCTGGGGCTGGGCTGATAAAGTTGGTTTGATAGGGAGTTGCAATGTGCTGCTCCCTTTTATATTTCAATTAACCCCACCGGTGCAAACGTCAGTTGGAATCCCAATACAAAAAAGCGATACCTTCTGGTACCGTCTGGTTCTGCTGATTGGCTTATATAATAAAAATTCTTATAGTACAGATATGTACTTCTCGGCTAAATCTCTGAATTTCTCTGGTATATCTTCGATTTTTACTGAATTCTGAATAGCGCATGTGCCGGCTTTTTTGGCAGTTTCATAATACCATGATTTAAAATTCAGCATATCCAGCATCTCCTGCATTTCTTTCATCTGACCGATAACTGCATTCCGCTGTGATTTTATAATAGACAATCTCTCATCAATAGTGGAATCACCTTTCATGCAGCAGTCAACGAAGTGTTTTATATCCTTTATAGGCATGCCTGTTTTTTTCAGGCAGTCGATGATTTCCAGCCATGCGAAATCCTCGTCTTTAAACATACGCATACCGCCGCCGGAACGTTCTATAAACGGCAGCAGTCCTTCCTTGTCATAATATCTTAGGGTTGAAGCGGCGACATCAAGTTTTTTAGCAACTTCACCAACTGTATATATCATGATTTCTCCTTAAAATAATCTTTTTTAAAAAACGCTTGACTTAAAGTTAACTTTAAGTAGTAGACTTTAATTGAACTTCTAAGAGGATACCATCTTTTTAGAATAAAGTCAAAGAAAATTAATAGTAATGTACTGAAAAAAGTTTCAAAAGGAGATTATTCATGATTTTAGAAGAAAAATATACTATGTCAAACGGTGTGACGATCCCGAAGCTCGGGCTTGGCACATGGTTCATAAGCAACGGCAACGTTGCACAAGTTGTAAAAGACGCAGCAGAGATGGGTTACCGCCATATAGACACAGCCCAGGCATACCGTAATGAAAGCGGAGTTGGGGAAGGCGTACGGACATGCGGCGTGAAAAGAGACGATATGTTCGTAACTACAAAGCTTGCTGCCAAAGCTAAGTCATATAAGAAGGCGACATCTTTGATAGACAAGTCCCTGAAGGCAATGGGCCTTGATTATATAGATATGATGATAATCCACAGTCCTCAGCCATGGACAAAATTCGGGAAGCAGGACCGCTGCTTTGAGGGCAACCGTGAGGCGTGGAGAGCGCTTGAACAAGCATATAAAGCAGGCAAGCTGCGTGCAATAGGCGTCTCAAACTTCAAAGAGGCTGACATCGACAACATATTGGAGACTTGCTCAGTTAAACCTATGGCAAACCAAATCCTTGCGCATATCAGCAATACGCCGACAGAGCTTATAAAATATTCGCAGGATAAGGGCATTCTTGTCGAGGCATATTCTCCGGTTGCTCACGGAGAACTGATGAAAAATGAACAGGTAATAAAAACAGCGGAAAAATACAGTGTAACCGTTCCGCAGCTAAGCATCCGCTATTGTCTGCAGCTTGGACTGCTTTCCGCTGCCGAAGACAGCGAACTCACAGCACATGAAAACCAACTCAGATGTGGATTTCGTTATTTCAGATGAGGACATGAAAGCGCTGGGAAAGATTGAGCGCATTAAAGACTACGGTAGTGCCAGCATGATGCCTGTGTTCGGAGGGGAATTTAGTCTTAAAAATATCGTCAAGTCGGTAGCCGGTTCAAAACGTGACTAGATAATATGCTTGCAAACAAGAATAGAAGAGAGGTGTTTCTCATAGAAAATAAAAACTTGATAGTATACTATTCACATTCGGGCAACACAGAAGAAGTAGCTCAAATGATACATAAAGCCGTTGGAGGAAACATAGTAAGGATCAAGCCAACAGACCCTTATCCGCGGGACTACAGCAGCGTTGTGAAGCAGGCTAAAAAGGAGATACAATCAGGCTTCCTTCCGAAGCTGATGCTGCATATAAATGATATAAATGGTTATGACAACGTGTTTGTTGGGTCACCCAACTGGTGGAGCACGACAGCACCTCCCGTAACGTCATTTCTGTCGCAGTTTGATTTTACAGGCAAAACCATAGTGCCGTTCTGCACTCACGGAGGCGGAGGCGCAGGAAGAGTGTTCTCTGATATAAAAAAGCTGTGTCCGGGTTCTGATGTTTTAAAGGGTTTTCTATGCTACGGCAGCTCTGCCGGAAGCGAAAGCATTTCAGCATGGCTTAAACAAATAGGTCTTTAAGTATCATGTTTTAGAAGTCAAAATCTATTCGTTAAAAGAGCCCGGATCAAACCGGGCTTTTATGTAAGCTTTTCGAGCTCTTTCGCAGCTTGAGCCAGCTTTGTTTTTGCTTCCTGCAGCGGCAGTGAGCGGTAATCATTGTTTTGCGAAGCGTACCACAAACTTAGGTGAAGCTTATTTAGTTTCTTGAGAGTTTCACCCAGCTCTCGGCAAAGCGCAGCAGTTTCCTGCTTTGTTTTTGCTAAAACAGGTTTCTTTCTGCTGAAATCCATATCAGCTACAATATCGACTATCTTCGTTTTAGTATTGTTCATAGCTATAGTTTAAGCACATCTCCTGACTGCATTTTTTTGGTTCTGGACAGCATGCACAGCTTTTCGCAGGGTTTTTCTCCCGTACAGTGTCCGGTATATATTTTCTTTATACCGTTTTTTTCAAAGAACCTGCCGATAGCTCGTATTTCATGCTTGGATTCCTTCCTTACTCTGATTCCGAATATCCGGGTCCCGTTAAGGTGAAAGCCGCCCACTACGCCGTAGATTTTACCAAACTTGTCCTGATCTGTGCGTAATATATTGATAAGTCCGTGGTGTGAACAACCTGTCAGTACGATATTGCCCTGCTTTGTTTTAACATTGATAAAAAGCTCGTGAGAGAGGTCATCGGGTAGCATCTTGTTTTCGTGCTTTCGGTACATTGAACTTGTATAGACCGGATAGTGTCTGTATTTTGTGATGTTGGCAAGCGTCAGTCCGCTGGCTATTTCTATATCTTCTTCCACGAAAACAAGCCGGTCGCCATATTTCTTAAAGAAATTTTTATCTATTCCGGTGAATACATACCTTATAAGCCTCTTGGTGTAATATTCATCAAGGGCGCTTTTTTTCATATATACGACTGCTTTTTTGTTTATGTCAAGGAAGTGGGCAAGCCCTCCTGTGTGGTCGTAGTGCCCGTGCGATATCACGCAGATATCGACCTTGGAGAGGTCTATACCATGAAGAGTTGCGTTATAGATGAATTTATCCGAAGCGCCGGTGTCGAACAAAATGCGTTTGCCAGCGAACTCAAAGTACATAGAAAGCCCGTGTTCAGATAAAAACGCTGAACCGGTCGGTTTTGTGTTCTCGACCAACATATAGATATCCATAACCCCTCCGTGGCCGTGATCGGCCTTAAAGCTATTGTTGCTTGATCAGGAATTTTTCATAGAGCGACTTATCAATAACATCCGCAGATTCGTTGTGTTTCGAAGACACAGCTGTCGGTTCTTTCTTCAGTTTATCAGTCATTGAAGTTATACCATCATATGCCAGCAGTTCAAAAACGCCGATTCCAAGTCCCCGGCATACACTTTGCAGAGTCTCGAATTTCGGCTGCTTACACCCGCTTTCAACATATGACAAAGTAGACTGGGCAATTCCCGACTTCTTTGCAAGAGTGTTCTGAGACATCCCTTTGCATATTCTCATATTTTTTATTTTATCACCGATATCAATATTCATATAATGCCGCTTTTACACTTATTACCTTATCTTAACACTTATAAGTTTCCAATACAACAGGGCGCAGGAAGGTAAACACATATTTAACATTTTAACATAAAAAAGAGCCCTAACAGGCTCTTATTATTTGATTGTTAGAGGTTTGCATCCTTGACTTTAAGCCCTCTCTTTTTTTCTTTTTTTAGTTTTGCCAAGCTCTTAAAATAAAGTGCGGCAAAAACAGCTGCTGCAACAGCCAGAGCAGCGCATAAAACAATAAGCACCAGTGCAAGAACCGAGATGCCTTCTTCAGGTTTTGATTCTTCCTGGTCGTTTTGAGCTTCTTCAGCTGCAGTTTCCGGCTGAGTCGTCGGTGCTACAGTCGTCTCCGGCGCAGCATCAGCAAAAGCTATATAGCGCTGAAGGGATCTGTCCTCAACGTTGTAAAGATAGAAGCCGACCTCTCCCGAAGCGCTGCGAACATAAACAAGATATACTGAACCGTCAGAGCCCGGCGGCAGCCAAGCGGGTACATTCTTTTCGCCGAATTCCGTCATTACTTCTTCAAAACCGTTTGGTACCTGTGTTTGTTCGTCCGGCCAGATGAAAGTGAAGTATGCGGAAATAGACGTTACTGTGATATATGGGAAAAGAACATCTTTGCTCTCGTCATAAATATAGTAGCCGGCATTGCTTCCGTCTGTTTCAGATAAATACAGCAGTATGATGTCTTCACTGTCCGGTATCCCTGCACCTCCGACATATTCGTCATTATAAGTTACCTGCCTGTCGGTAAACCCAGACGGCAGAGAAAGGCTTCTCAGCGAACGCCATATATACATCTGTGCATCTGTGCCGAGGACGTTCTGTGCGGCTACCCCTGTAAGTGAGATGTCAACCGGCGTTTGCGTCACACCGTCAGTTCCTTCGGTATCAGTTCCGTCAGAAGCAATCGCTATGCTAACTCCTGCCTGAGCCTGACCAAGGTCATTCCCGTCGTAGTCAACAATGTTTTCTATAGAAAAGTCTATTACTGCCTCGCCTGCGCCTATAGCAGCAAATTTAATGACTGTTGTCAGCGACGAAGAGTCGCCGCTTTGCATAGAGACCATGTTGATATATCCGTCTGATGCCCCGCCGTTGCTGCTGACATATGAAAGAAGGGATGGGTCATAAGTGAACACGCCATCGGCCACAGCTATATGAGAGCCTGAAAGAGTGAGAGTCACTGTAACAGTATCACCTTCTGTAACAGATGTGGCATCCGCACTCACGTCCAAATCTGCTGCCAGCGCTGCCGCCGGAAAAACCAGCATGCAAGCTATTGCAAGAAGTGCGGTAAATATTTTTCTCTTTGTTTTTTTATTTTTCAAAGGTATTCCCCCTTTATTGCTCAATGCTGTATTTGCCCTGAATATGCTTTAGAAGCAAAAGTACGTCATAGCTGTCGATTTCTCCGTCGTGGTTTATATCAGCAGCAGCTAGGTATACTCCGGATAGTCTGCTTATTCCCATCAAGTGGTGCCTTAGTGCATCAAGGTCTCCCTGTGTTATTTGCCCGTTTCCGTCGATATCACCGTATATGATAACAGCAAGATCGAAATATGAGTTTCCGTCTGAATATATCGTTCTTATGAAATCGCCTGTTGATACGGCGGAACCTGTCTTTTCCTCTCCTTTAGACGATATCATGCTAAGCTCGCCTTCCGCTGTTGATATCCCTGCCAACAGTTTTCTTACGCTTGTGCCCAGTTCAACGCCGCTTATTCCTGTTTTATCGATAGTGTATTTTTTGCTCGAAAGTGCTGGCGCTGTTTCGAAAGTGCCGATATTGCGAAGCTGAGTATCAACGTAGTAAAAATACAGTATATCTGTAAAGCTTTGTCCTTCGGTGGCACGTTGCTCTGCGCCACGCTGGCTAAGTCCCACGCCGTGGCCGTATCTTCTATTGGTGAAGAACCACCCTTCATACTGTTTGCCGTCCGCGTCAAGTGTTCCGGGTTCTGCGCCACGCACACGCAGCGTCCTTTTGCCTGCGTTGAATATGCCTTGCGGATTTTCGTCGGTGTTGACAAGTGCGTCGAGCGAAACGGTAAACATTACCTGCCCTTGTTTGCCGTCGGCTCCGGTCACTATCATTACAACATCTGCTTTGGTGTAAGAGCGGCTGGGCGGGTCGTATATCGCAGAATGGGCTTTTATATATACAGTTGAAGTCAGAGTTACATGTCCGCCTGCTGCTTTGTCTGCGCCTGATTGAAGCATGTTATATACAAGCGGATCCATAAGCTCTATAGTCTCGGCGTTGAATTCATCTGGTATAAAAGATTTTTCTTCAAGGCTTGCAGGGTTGCGAAGGTCGAAGTCATCATCCTTTTGTACGTAATACGGCAGGTTGCTTGACCATACGTTTCCGGTAAGCTCTGTTTGTCCGCCATTCGAAGCGGCGTAATATGCCTGTATTATATTTCCGTTATAAGTCAGTATCTGTCCAAACGTCTCATCCACTGCAGCGATAGCACGAGTATATCTGCTCGCATAGCCGTGGTAAACCTGGTCGGCCGAAGTGTCGAGAATGTCATATTCACGCAGGCGGAATTTTGAACAGTTTGCTACTACATACCCTCGGGCGCATACAGCCTGTGCTTTCAGCGATTCCATGGGGAAGGTGTTGCTCATCTCATACGGCACAACGCCGTAAAGATAGTGCTCTACCGGCAGCGTGTTTATCACACGTATATAGCCTTCAGAAACGTCGAAAGTTAAATCACCAAGGTATGTGCACACGCTGTACTTAGAGTTCGTCAGCCGTATGTATGCTGAAGTTCCGTCGTAGTCGCCGCTCTGCAGCGTGATGGAAGAAGCGGTGAACTCAGCATCTCCGCACGTCATCACAGGCCTGCTGCCGACGATGGATATCACAGCCTCGTCAGATTCGAAAACAAACTTCGGGTTTTCCTTAAGCGTATATTCGCCGATAAGGTCGATTTCCAGCGTTTTTGTTTTGTCTACGGAAAGAAGCACACGAACATCCGTAGAATATGCGGCGGCATATGCTGTGGAAGGACCAAGCAATATAGTAAATATCGTTACGGCTGCAGCTATAAGCGCAATGTTTTTTCTGATAAATTTCACGTCAGTTCCTTTTGAGAGTCAGAGTTCTATGTTAACTATATGTTAACACAATGATACCTTCTGGCAGCAAAACCGTCAATGCCATCTGGGAAAAGTTTACTTTTTTTGTTGATATTATTTAGGGGAAGGGAGTAGGGAAGCGCTTATAAGCGGTAAGCTACATGCTAAACGCAGTAATCCAAAAGCAGACACTGGCTGCTGCCGAAAGCGGCGTCATGAAAAACTTTTCCTTCTTACTTTTCGACAGAAAATTCATTATTGTGTTAATAACAAGATATGAAGCAAAGAATATGCAGATTATTTTTGTAACGATTTTTGAAAACCAAAGCGGCATAAAACCGCCTGCCTGCAATATAATCAGAATAGCAAAAACTTGAATCACAAGAGAAACCAAAGCAATGATCCGCAACTTTGCGGGCAGGACTTTGTGTTTTCCTCCCATTGTGAATTCGCCAAGCGGAGCGCTAAGAGCCGCAAGTAAAGTTATGACTGCGACGATTCCAAAGAGGCAAGCGCCGATGATTGCTGTCATTGAGTGATACCATCCTTTTGATTGTTTTTGCTATATTAACTGCACATTTTTTCTATAATGCCGATTCTAAATTATTTGAAAAATCTATAGAAATTTTTTAAATCCTTTTACTATATCTATATCGTAACCAAGCGACTCATAAAACTGATGAGCTCTCTTTCTTTCGGAAGAGGATATAAAAAATATATAATAGCAATTTTTATTTTTAGCATAATTTTCGATATAGCTTATAAGCTTTTTACCAATTCCCTTCCCACGACAACTACTTTTTACAATGACATTTTCTAAAACCATAAAAGGTCTACACTCACCGACAACATCGTGACAGACAATAGACATGAGTGAACCGACTAAAATTTTGTCGTCTTTGGCACCAATTAATAAATAATCAGAATTAGAATTGATCCATTCAAAACTTTTTTTCAGCTTATTTAAATCCGTTTTTTTATCCGAAAGTTCTTCATACAAAGATGACAATGATGGCAAATCACTATCTTCTAAGCGGTTAATCGTAATCATTTACTTCTCCTCTTATTCTGTAAAAACACATTACAGTATGCCCATAATATACAATTATACCAATATACCACATTTAATTTTTTTTAGTTCTCAGAAAATATAAACATCTCATTGTAGATTTGCATCTACTTTTTCTTATCGAAAACGACCGTCTGTTCTTTTAGCGAAATTTTGCTGACCTGATATCCATATTCGAGCAGTTCCTTTTTGTAGTTTAAAAAAGAATGGTCTATCTCGAATCCCAAGACATCATGAATTTCAGCGAAAGAGAGCTTGACTGACGATGCGTCGTTATTCTGGATGTATTCCCATAGGGCATTGTATTTGCTCATGATAACGATTTCGCCATCCGACCACATTTTTCCTGTTTATGCTTACCGATATTGGCAAGATGTCGCCAATCTTAATGGGAATCCCGCCGTTCCCTATGGTCACTTTCAGGCCACGTCGCCTGCCTTCATCTGCCGCAGGCAGCGGCAGGCTCCGGTTCGATTCCCTTCGCTTCAAAATAAAAAGACCGGATTTTGTCCGGTCTTTTTATTTTGGAGCGGGTGAAGGGAATCGAACCCTCATAGCCAGCTTGGGAAGCTGGAGCTCTGCCACTGAGCTACACCCGCAGTAAGCTTTTCACATTATAACACAAAACAATAAAAATGCTAAGTATTATTTACTTAAATTTTTACCGTATTTTACAACGTCTACGTCATTTACCAAAACGAGCCCTTCGTTCACCATTTCCTCTATTACAGGCAGCGCTTTGTCGATTCTTTCAGGCTTATCTATAGCTTCAATCACTATAGGTAAACTGGAGCTTAGCTCAAGTATTCTTGTGGTACTTATGCGCTTTCCCTGCCCATAGCCTTCTATGCCGCGCATGACTGTTACTCCGGCGATGTCCAGCTTTTTGAGCTCGAGCACGACGGCGTGGTAGAGACTGTGTCCCTTATATTTAGAATCTTCGCTGACATACACCTTCATTATTCTGCACTTGCCGTTAATATTCATATTACTATCCTTTCTTTAAAACAATCCGCCGATGTAATAGCCCGCAAAGTACATAGCCATACCGACTATTAGCGTACCCGTGATGTAGATTACTGCGTTCTTTTTCTCGTTGTCTGCAAATAGACTTATCTCCTCATACATGAAGGTCGAAAACGTCGTGAATGCACCGAGGAACCCGTCGCCTAAAAGAGTATATGCGTTTCCTGTCACCTGCAGCCCCATCAGCAGTCCTAGCAGCAGCGGTCCCAAAGTGTTGGCCGCAAATGTGCCGAAAGGTATTACGGAGTCTGACCTTGACTGTATCGCTTTGCCGACTGTGTATCTTGCCAGAGCTCCGAGCGCACCGCCTATCACAATGAATAATATGCTCATGAGCTTTATACCCCGCTTTTTCCAAGCGAGATGCGCTTTATTATTTTGTTGGCAAGTGCCATGCCAAGATACCCCGCTGCTATGCCTAGAAGGGGAGTGGCAATGAAATACACCGCCCCCAAAGCGGCAGAACCGGATAAAAACAGCGATGCCGTTTCCTTGCAGAACGTAGAGAACGTTGTGAAGCCGCCCAGCAGCCCAACAGTTGCGCCCAGCCTTGCATCAGAGCTTATCCTTACCATCTGCAGTGACAGAGTCACAAACAGCGTCAGCACGAAACACCCGATAATGTTCGTTATGAGTGTGTTTACCGGGAACTGGTCTGTTATCTGTATTAACTTGACAAGATATCGCAGAACAGCGCCGCCGGCGCCTCCGAGTGCGATATATATGTACTTACGCAACAAAACCTCTTTTCAATGATCCTAATATATAAGATTGGCGGCCCATATGTTGAAAGCCGCCAGCCGTTGTCTGTTACTCTATTAATTATAACACTTATATCAGCCTGCGTGCTCTGCTTTCATAGCGTTATACTGCGCTACTATCTTGTCTTTGAGCTCGCCGTCTATGCTGCTGTATTCTTCAACAGCTTTTTCTATGCCGTTTTCAGCTATATACTGCTGTATCTCTACAGCAGAAGCGTCTTTCGGGTTGTCGAACAGATAGCCTGCGGCAATAGCCGGTATGATGCCGTCTGCGCTCATTCCCTGCTCAATGCAGTAAAGCGCTGCTCCGACCAGCCTGTCTATGTTCTTGAGCTTCCTTTTTGGGTCTCCGCCAACTCTTGCGTTAGTGTCTTTGAGCGCACGGTTGCCAAAGCGTCTTATAAGGTCGTAAACGTTGGCTTCGACTTCTTGTATAGGTATGCCATAGTCTTTGCTGAGCGCATGCGCTACGTTGAGCATTGCTGCTTTTGCCTTATCGGCAATCTCTTTATCTTCGGCAGACTCATAAACAAAAGTATATCCTTTCAGCCATCCGAAATATGCACATATTGCGTGCCCCATATTGTGAATAAACAGCTTTCTGCGAATATAGAACCCAAACGGCGAGAAAGGTATAAGGTTATTGAGCTTCGGAATATCCCCAACGAAAGCGTCTTTGTCTACGGGCAGCTCTTCATAAGGCTCAACGACTACACGCAGGAAGTTATCGCCTCTCATCTCGGCTGTCATCACTGGAACCATCCTGCCTATTGAAGCTTCCACCAGCCCGACTTTGTTGTCAAGATAATCTCTTGTTTGCGGCTGCACGGCCTGCTCCAGCAGTCCTCTTAAATACTTGTCTGCATCAAGAAGGTTTTCTGCAATGATAATATTAAGCGGCGCTTTGCCAGCCTGCGCTCTAGAATCAAGTCCGGCTGCGATGTTTCCGGCGATCTTCGGCAATATATTTACTCCGACTGCCGTAGCCATTATATCGGCGCTCAATATCTCGCCTATGACCGCCTGCTTGTCTAATCCGCTGACTGCGCTTGCATTCTTGACCATTACTTCTTTGTCGCCTTCGTTGGACACCATTTTTACGGGATACTGTCCGTCGGCATTAAGCTTGTCTACAACCTCCTGTACAACGTCTATGAAAACGACTTGCATTCCGGATTCGGAAAACACCTTTCCTATAAACCCTCTGCCGATGTTTCCGGCGCCGTACATTACTGCTTTTTTCATGATGAAAACTCCTTTGCAAAGATTTAAAACTTTATTACTCAAAGATAATACACTTTAAGCCTAGCAGTGTCAATTCTGCTATGACCATAGCCAATTTTTTCACACTTTGACTTTGAGCTGATTTTCAGTGTGGGGTTCTGTGCAGTTAATTACAGTAAGTGGTATACAACGACATTCATTAAAAAGCCAACAAAAAAAGGTCGGATTATGGACCTTTTTTAAAGTTTACATAGATTCCTTAAGAATGCGGGCCTTAAGGAAGGTTTTTACTCAGGCGATATTGCGTCTGTCGGGCAAACGTCTACGCATGCGCCGCAGTCTATGCAAGTGTCAGCATCGATAACGTACTGAGTATCACCTTCAGAGATAGCACTCGAAGGACATTCGCTTTCGCAAGCTCCGCAAGAGATGCATTCATCACTGATTACATATGCCATGGTATTCACCTCCGTATTTATTAACGTGTATATTGTATATTCGCCGCTTGAAAAATGCAAGTAGTTTTTACCGCATACCGAAAATGTATCATGGTTGTTGAATATTTACATAAAGCCCGTCTTTTCCTGCTGTTGCTTTCTCATATATTATATCGGCTATTGCAACGTCATAGGCGCCTATGCCAATAGGCAGCCCGAATATTTTTTCTTCATTGTGCTCACGCCCCGGCATATTACCGCTTACTATCTGCCCCAGCTCGCAGTAAAGGTCACTGTCCGTTATTCTTTTGTTCTTGGTAAGCTCCTTTAATTCACCCCTGTGTTTTGCCTGCTCCCACGAGTCGGTGATTATCTTTGCGTCTGAAAGCGCAAAATCGTCTTCTACCTGCTGATAGCTGCCCATGCCCAGCACTGTGGTCCCCGGCTGTATCCACTCGTTTTTAAAGAAAGGGCACTTTGCGGTAGTCAGCATAACTATCAGCCCTGCCTTTCTGGCTGTCTCCTCCAGCCCCGTACTGATGTGCAGCCTGTTTCCGAGCGGTGTGCCTTCAACGGCATTGATGAACTCTTCAATCCTTTGCACATCAAGGTCATATAAATGAATACCGGCATCCGGATGCTCATAACCAAGACATCTGGCTGCCATACGGCCCTGTGCGCCTGCTCCGACTATCAGGATATCTTTTAGGTTCTTTGCTGAAAGATACCTCGAAAACACCGCTGCTGATGCGCCTGTGCGGTAGTCTGATATAAGCCTTGCATCCATGATTGCCTTTGCATAACCGGTTGCCGGGTCGGTCAGCACGATAACGCCCATTATATATGGAAGGTTGTGCTCTCTGTTCTGTCCGAATCCGCCGATCCATTTTATACCTCCAACCTGTCTTTGCTGTACATACGCAGGCATAGCGTTGCACCATGCCTCGTGCCCCACTCCGGACATATCAGTATGCGTTTTTGGAGGCATGTTTATCCGTCCTGCTCCAAGCTCATGAAATACAAAATCTACCGTTTCTACGGCCATCTCAACATTTAGATACTTTTCTGTTTCCTGCGTGTTTAGAATAAGAGTACTCATTTTGATCAGTAAAGTTCCTTTCTAAAAAAAGTCCGTTCGATGAATGTGATGTTATTATTAATTTTATACAAACTTAGGGGAGGATACAATTAAAAAAAGAAATTTAAGCAAATACTATTTTTTTCTTAATTTTACAGCGGCGGATGTCTTCCGGAGCAGTATTTATTAAGTGAAACAGACAAAAAAGAAAGGAAAGAAAGGATAAGCTTTTGGAAAAGAAAAAGGGCGTCAGGCCCTTTTAGTTTTCAAAATCTTCGATTTTAGCGATCAGCGAGCCGGTATTGTACATATTCACTATATGCCATTTGGAGTCTCCAAAATCGCTTAAACGCTCTTCGTTGCCGCCGTCTATATCTGCGTTGCAGCATATACTTTCACCGTTTATATACCTTGTATAATACATGTTGGATCGGTTGACGTTGAATCCGGAGCATGAATACTCGACTATTGCGACTGCCAGTTTGCCTTCCAGTCCAAGCCGCACTATATATCCTGTTATACTGTCGATGTAATATATGTCGTCGTCCATTATGCAGAACATCACCACTTCTTTTTTTATTACGACTTCGCTGTTTGTGCCGTCAATATCAGCGCTGTATATATATCCGTCTTGCGTGTTTTTATAATATAGCTTTCCTGAATATACGTTAAGGCTGTCAGCGTTTTCTATTGGTTCAAATTCTGTTTGTTCTCCTTGAGTTGTTTTTGCGTCAATAGTGTCGTTCTCAATGTAATACATAACGCCGTCATATATCTGAAGCAGCCTAACGTCTTTTTCAAGAACCAATTCGGGCTGAGCATTGTCAATATCAGCTCGGAATATGCCTTCCGCTTTGCAGTAATAAAGCGTGCTGCCGACAAGGTTCATATAAAGCCCGCCGTCATCTGTAACGAGACTGTTGTCTCCAGTTTCCGGATTAGAGCGCACTGTACTGCCTGCAGGGTAAGCGTCTCCATACATATAACGGAATATAAGCTCGTCTCCGGTTTTTACTGAAAAGCCGTAGTTGAGTATGTTACCTGTCGTCGTTCCGTTATGAAGAGGCAAAGGCTCTTTGTCTGCATTGTTAGTGATATTGAAAATTGAGCAGCCTGCAAACAAAAAGACAAACATCGCCGCAGCGGCGACTATCAAAATCTTCTTTTTCATGTTCCTCCTGTAAGGGCCACAGTCTGCCATGGCCAATAAAACAAAAATCCGGCATCTGCAGAAAGGCAAACGCCGGATGTTTTTAAAACTTCTTAAGCTTTGCCGTCGCAGCCAAGTACGTCGGTAATTTTATGCGCAACCAGTTCTTTAATGGCGGCTCTTGCTGGTTTTAGGTACTGTCTCGGGTCAAAGTGGCTCGGATTCTCTGCGAAATACTTGCGGATGGTACCCGTCATGGCAAGACGAAGGTCGGAGTCTATGTTTATCTTGCAGACTGCGCTTCTTGCTGCCTGCCTGAGCATTTCTTCAGGAACGCCCTGAGCTCCAGGCATGTCTCCGCCGTAAGTGTTTATCATCTCTACGAACTCCGGAATAACGCTGGAAGCGCCGTGAAGAACGATAGGGAAGCCAGGCAGATTCTTTTCGACTTCTTCAAGTATATCGAATCTGAGCTTTGGCTCGCCTTTAAACTTAAAAGCGCCGTGGCTTGTGCCGATGGCGATAGCTAGAGAATCAACACCTGTTTTCTCAACAAACTCCTGAACTTCTTCCGGTCTTGTGTAAGATGAATCTTCTGCAGAAACCTTGATGTCGTCTTCGACTCCGGCAAGCCTTCCAAGCTCTGCTTCGACTACAACGCCGTGGTCATGAGCGTATTCAACGACTCTCTTTGTTTCTTTGATATTGTCTTCAAAAGAATGGTGTGATCCGTCGATCATGACAGATGTGAATCCTGAGTCTATGCAGTCTTTGCATATCTCATAAGTATCACCGTGGTCGAGGTGAAGGCAGATCGGCAGGCCTGTCTCTTCAAGAGCGGCTTCGACGAGCTTTGTCAGATAAGTGTTGTTTGCATAAGCTCTTGCTCCTTTGGAAACCTGAAGTATAAGCGGAGCGTTAAGATCCTTCGCTGCTTCCGTTATTCCTTGAATGATCTCCATGTTGTTCACGTTAAAAGCGCCGATGGCATATCCGCCCTCATAAGCTTTTTTGAACATCTCGGTAGTTGTTACTAATGGCATAAAAACTTCCTCCTGTTAAATATTAAAATCATATAGATTTTGTTGCAATCAAATCAACCATATTATAGCCTAAAAACGGTTTTTGTTAAAGTAAAAGTTTAATGAACCTTTTGTATATCCGTTTTGTATTGCTTATTCCTTTGGTTCGGCTGTACGTATAGGCTCGGAAAGCGGCACTTCTCCCGGCTTTAGAACCGGCCTTTCCTCCGGCAGCGACGGGAATATCATCTGGTCTTTAATGGCCTGCATATCCTCGTCCTCCTCGCCTTCTATTATATCTACCGTTGTGCCGGGTGCGAGGTAATAGAATATCCACCTGGCATCTGGGACATAAAGCCTTATGCATGCGTGCGAGGCCTGGCTGCCCATATCTTCATAAGCATCCTCAGTATAATACTGTGCGTTACGTTTGGTATACGTTATGGAATGAAAATATGTCCTGCCGAATATCCTAGTCCAATACTGCCCGTATAGATCGAAATTTACAAAATGCCCAAAGCGTACATGTCTGCCTTCAAGCTCATAGCTTCCAAGTTTGGTAGGAGATCTTTCAGCGCCTGAAGAGCAGCTCATATATCTTACCGGCTTTGTATATTCTCCATTACGGTCTTTCTCGTATACTAGCACAAGCTGATATTTTATATTTATGACCACATAATATGTATCTGATGGAGGCGGCTCCGGAATCTTGTCCCTTACGCCGTCGTCACCGACAAGTTCTTCAAACGTCATAAGCGTCGTCGGAGCATAATATGAAAAAGGAGTCGGTGTTGGTGTTGGGTCCGGCTCGATCGTCTTTACTGGGGTACGCTTTGGTGTTGGTTCAGGTGTTGGTTCCAACGTTATTACAGGCAAAGCCGTTTTTGCTATAGTCTGTTCCGGCTCCTCTTTTTGAGTGAGCTTGTCCAGCATTGCGCAGGATGCCGCTGATAATAAGACTGCCGCGGCAAGCAGCACAAAAGTTATTCTCTTCATTTGTCCACCTTGGATAATATATTAATGTTTTTATTCTAAGTTATAACGCAAACGATAGTCAACCTTTATACACAATAATGTGAGTTTATTGTAGGAAAATGCATAGAGATGTCATGGTTCTATAAAACAATTGTGCAAAAAGGCAGCAAGCTGACTGTGCCATATGGTTTTATTTGCCGTGTACGATATTTTAGGTTATAATTCCCAGAAGGAAGGAGTTTTCTTAATGCTTAATGTTGCTGTTATAGATGCACAGGGCGGAGGTCTTGGAGCTGCGATAGTTAAAAGTCTATATGAACGCTACGGTGAGAGTATTCACATCCTTGCACTTGGAACGAATGCTGCCGCTACATCTGCGATGAAAAAAAGCGGAGCCGTGGACTGTGCAACGGGAGAGAACGCTATTGCGTTTAACGCTAGAAAGGTTGATGTGATAATGGGCGGCATAGGTATTATAGCGGCAAGTGGAATACTTGGTGAGATAACTCCTGCAATTGCGGTCGCTGTAGCCGAAAGCCCGGCTGTAAAGATACTCATTCCTATCTCGAGTTGTAAAATACTAATTGCGGGCACCAAAGGCAAAGCCGCAAAAGACCTTATTGAAAACGCCGTTTCTAGGATAGAGGAGCTATTGTAGTCTCTTTTAAAATTTCTTCGTCGCACTCCTGTGCTGCACTGCTGCTCGGCGCAATCACATAAACCATAACCGTACAGTCGTACTCTTCAAGATATTTCGCATATACAATCCCGTAAACTTTGGTTACTTCAAAGTCGGTATCGTATTCCTGCATAGGCCTTCCGTACTGAAGATAAGGCGTTTTATATCCATCGAAGCTGTGCGCAGCACCGTTTAAACTAAGAGTTGCATCGACTCTAGTCCAGCCTTCAGCCTCGGCAAAGCTTACATCTTCCTTAAGCTGATAATCCTCAAGTACAAACGTCTGCTTTTCACAGCCGAAGTCTTCGATAACCAGCTTGGTGTAATCATATCTTACTGCGAGACTCAATTCGTCTATATCAAGGTTGCCTGTTTCATCAAATGCAAAAACCCCATCATTTTCTTTTACTACATATGCTCCGTAAAAGGAAGAATATTTACTGCTCTTTTTGTCATATAACAAAGAAGTACGTGTAAGCAGGTTGAATGCTCCGAAGTTATACATTATGGACATATCAGCATCAAGGCCGCTGTACTTCCTAAAGCCCTGCGCATTATATGTCATAACAAACGGATACCATTCTTTTGCTGTAGGCATGTTTATTTCGAAACCGCTATTTTTCATTACACTGTCTTTTTCGTGGCTTGCAGAATAGAACCCCATCACAGCGAAACTGCGAAGAGGATAGAAGAACCAAAACACAAACAGTGCAATTATAAGCAGTGAAATGAATACTGTAAGCTTCTTTTTCATGCCGCAATTATACACTAAAGAGCAACTCTTGCAAATAAAAACGCCAAAACGTATAATTATCGCAAAGAGGTGAAACGGTGAGAGAGAACAAAAAAACGCGTGTTGTGTGCGGAATGTCGGGCGGTGTAGACTCGGCAGTAGCAGCTTATATATTGAAACAGCAGGGCTATGATGTGCTCGGAGTGTTCATGAAGAACTGGCAGGACGACGGGCAGGGGTGCAGCGCTGCCGAAGATTATGAAGATGTTAAAAGCGTTTGCGGCGCTATTGGGATACCGTATTATACTGTCAACTTCGAGCAGGAATATTACGACCGGGTGTTTTCCTATTTTCTTGAAGAATATAAACGGGGGCGCACGCCCAACCCGGATGTTCTTTGCAACGCAGAGATAAAGTTTGCAGCTTTTCTTGACTATGCAAGAATGACGGGGGCACAGCATTTAGCGACTGGGCACTATGCAAGGCTCTCCGGTGAGGAGCAAAGGCATCTGCTAAAAGCTGCGGACAAATCTAAAGACCAGACATATTTTTTGTGTATGCTGACACAGCAGCAGCTTTCGGGAGCGATGTTTCCCATAGGCGATATGCAAAAAGCGCAGGTTCGTGAAATTGCATCAAAGCTTGGCCTTAACGTTGCAGAGAAGAAAGATTCCACAGGAATATGTTTTATAGGCGAGCGCAAGTTCCGAGAATTCTTGAAGACATTCATTCCGGCTCAGAAAGGCGATATAAAGACACCGGACGGTAAAGTCGTTGGTCAGCATGAGGGAGTAATATATTATACATTGGGGCAGCGCCGGGGTCTTAATATTGGCGGTACTAAGGACGGCAGCGGAGAGCGCTGGTTCGTTGTGGACAAAGACGTAGAGCACAATGTCCTTATAGCGGAGCAGGGCGAAACGGACAGGCTTTTCTCGAAAGCTTTGGTAACAACGGGTATAAACTATATATCAGGAAGGCCGCAGGACTCTTTTGAATGCATGGCAAAGTTCCGATATCGGCAGCCCGACCAGAAGGTGAAGGTGACATTGCATGAAAACGGCGGAGAGCTTATAGAATTCGAAAAACGTCAGCGTGCAGTCACGCCCGGGCAATACGCCGTGCTATATTCGGGTGAAGAGTGCTTGGGCGGCGGCGTGATAGATAAAGTTATTTTTTGATGGAGGCTTGCGATGCAGTATTTCAACGAACCCAAGAAAATCAAACTTAAAAATGGCAGTGAAATAACAATTAGGAGACCGCAGCCCGATGATGCAGTGCAACTTCTCAAATACCTCGACAAAGTTTCGGGTGAGAGTGACAATCTTTTGATAGGCGAAGGAGAACTCTCTTTGACCGAAGAGCAGGAAAAGCGCTTTGTCGAAAATGCGAACAAAGATAAAGGCGCACTTCTTATAATAGCTATAGCTGATGGAGAGATAGTCAGTATTTGCAATATAAGGTCTCATCCGCAGAAAAGAGTTGCGCACAACAGCGAGGTGGGCATATCAGTAAGAAAGTCGCACTGGCGGCAGGGGATAGGCGAAATCATGCTGAAAGAGTTGATAGCTTTTGCAGATGCTCATGAGCGCATAAGCATAGTTTCACTCGGCGTAAGGGCGCAGAACTCCGGTGCAATAAAGCTATATGAAAAGCTCGGCTTTAAGAGAATAGGAGTGCGCAAGGATTTCTTTAACATAAACGGCATATATTATGACGAGATATTGATGGATATGCATCTTCCTAAAAAGGAGAACAAATGACATATATACCTTCATGCGAAGAGGAAGCTAAATTTCTTGAAGACTTTGACCCTTCAAAATATCAAAACCCTGCAGTAGCTGCAGACACGGCGCTGTTTTGTGCTGCGGATGATGCTCTGTATGTTCTTCTTATAAAGCGCGGTGGGTATCCCTACAAGGGCTGCTGGGCACTGCCCGGCGGTTTTGTAAACATAGATGAAGACCTTCCGGCTGCTGCAAAGCGTGAGCTCATGGAAGAAACAAATATAAAAGTGGAATATCTGGAGCAGGCTGCAGTGTGGGGAAGACTAGGAAGAGACCCGCGCCAGCGTGTAATAACGGTGAGTTATATTGCGCTCACCGACAAACAAAACATGAACGCCTCGGCCGGTGACGATGCCGCCGACACAGAATGGATGCGTATATCGGATTATAAAGAGGATATCGGCGAAGAAGAAACAACCATATCATACAAACTTACAGGTTCGAAAGTTATAGAAGCATCCGCCGGTTTCCCGAACGGGCGTATAAATGAGATTTCCGGTATAAAGAGCGGAGGGCTTGCGTTCGACCACGCTGAATCGATAGCGCTGTCGATGCATCTTCTCAAATCCCGTGCAGATTTCATAGCCGGGCAGTCGCTGGGCAAACAAAAAGCGGAACAGTCCGCAAAGATAATAAAAGCTGTTTAATTTTCACTATGAGTCTTTTTATCTGAGCATCACTTTTTATCTGAGCAACACTTTTTATCTGAGCAATTCAGGCATCCTCTGTGCACACATATTATTTCACCGCAGTTATCACACTTCCATCGTTTACTTTCGTTTTCCGTAAAAGCTTCAACACCGTTTATTTTGATATATTCAAGGTTGTCAAGCATGCTCATACCATACTTTGTCCGGTAGCGCTTGTCCAAATCTTTCAGCCTTCTGCATGGGAAGCTATTGCAGACATAACAAAAGTCAACATCACTGTTTTGTCGCTTTTCACAGTTTAATATTATGCATTTACTGCGGGATTTGAATTTCCCTGGATCGTCTATACGGCATCCGGCGCAGTGGTTTTTCTTCCTATGGTATGCGAGGCACAAAGCGCAGTTCATGCCGCATGGGGCTATCAACACAGAATCCATAAACAAAGTTCCTTTAATATGTTTGTCCTTTTTTCTTTCTGAACACAAACGGCAGCGCGTTATAAAAAACAGCACAGCACAGCATGCCGAGTATACACCACCAAACGCCCAAAGTATCAACAGAAGATATCCATCTGGAAGGAAGGATGTATGATGCTTTGGATATAAAGCCAACAGCAGGAAGATCCAGCAGCATAGAGCCAAGGAACAAGTTGACTATAGCAATCAGCGTGATTGTAAGCATCAGTGTAGTTCGGGAGCTTATCTTACTAATAAATGATGCTAAGCCGCCGAAGGCGCAAAGATATAGCACGAACAACACAGCAAACGGCGCAGCAAGCTCCGGTCTTCCAGCAGCGATGAACCCTGCAAGGGCGGGTATAATGCAGGGCAGAAGCAAAAGCACATCTGCAGATGTAATAGCCATCCGATATTCTTCTATTCTGAAAGAACGGGAAAGCAGCCGCTGTTCAAACGGTATATCGCTGGTGTTTATAAGCCCAGCCAGCATATAGAAGCATGCAAAAGCGCACAAAAGATACAACGATTTATAGGAAGCTTCCTCAACAGGCTCTGTAGTGTCGACCGGCACGTCTGTGCTTCCGCTCAGCTGTTGCAGCACCAGTATAGGTTCAAAGTCATTTGCAAGTGAACTGCGCATAACGGTATCGTAGGCTTGCTGCCCGGCTATGTCTCCGGCAATTGAAGCAGTATAGCTTGATACCCAAAGCTCCATGGCTTTTCTGCTGACGCTTTCTGAAACCATCTCAAACGCAGTGCTGTAGGGAGATGTCATCATTATAAGCGTGTCTTCATATTCGCCAGCCAGCAGCTTATCTTCAAATCCTTTTGGTATTTTCATGACGCCTTCGAGCTGACCTGTCTGCAGCTTTGATACCAGGCTGTCCTCATCCTGCTCTTCGTCTATAGAGAGGAGCGATATCGTGTCTACACGTTCCCGCAGCATCTGTGAGAATGAAGAATTATCCTCGTCTATCCAGCCGATAGGTATCGCCGCTTCAGGAGTTCCAAGGCCTATGAAAGGTATAATAGCGGCAAAGAGCGCCAGTACGAGCGAAACGATGCCTCTTACCGATTTAATGCTGCTTTTAAGTCTGTATGTTAATGTCCGCCAAAATATACTCATCCCTGCCTCCTTGCATAGCTCCTAATTCCTATAGGGAGAAGCACGGCTATATATGCTGCAAGCACGGCAAAGTATATTCCTGTGTTATCTATCTTTGCATTGAACATTCCGGCAAGGCTCATTCTGAGCGCAGGTGCGAATGGCGTGTAACCGGATACTGTCCTCAGAGCTTCCGGCATATATGCAGAAGGTACTATCAACCCTCCAAGAGCAGCCAGGGAAAGAACAACGCTCAAAGAGATGTATACAGCAGACTTTGAATTAAGCGCAATCACTATCATGACAAGGCTGGCAAGCGCACAGAACAAAAGCGAGCATCCGAGCAGCATAAGCACATCGCCAGCAAAGTACGCCAGTCGTCCTGTTATCATAAGCAGTGCAAAGCAAAGCACAGCGTATTGTATGAACAGCATCAGCGTTCCTGCGGCCCACTTGGATATAAAGCTTTTGACAGGAGAAATGCCGCCGATAATCTGGCGCTGAAGCAGCCCGCCTTTACGGTCATCTTCGGTGATGCGTGCAATGGGAAGTGCAGCCAGTGCAACGAATAAAATAAGCAGACAAGCCGCATAAAATTCTACTGGAAGTATGTCACTAAGCGGAGAAAACTCCTGTGTAGGTGCATAAATGTCGTCTATTGCCATGCCTTGCACAAGCAGATATGCCGACGTCTCGAAAAACACATCAGATGCAAGCTGCTGGTCGATCGGTTTTATGCTGTAGTAAAGCTCGTTGACGGCGTTCTGCGAATAGTTCACCAGGTCTATACCGGGCACTAAGGCTTCAAGCAAAAGCGCATTTTCCAGTGGCCGTTCCTTATTGCCGTAGTAGTTTATTATTACTTGATTGCCGTAGTACAGGGAATCCTGCAGACCCGGAGGTATATGTATGAAAGCGACGCTTCCCTCCTCAAGCGAATCAAGGCCCTCTTGCTTTTTATCTACAAACTGCACATCGACAAGCCCTTTTAGCGTGTCGCTCTTAATAAGCGAGTCGGCTATCAGCTTTGTGCTGGGGTCGGTGTCTTCGTTAAGAACAGTTATATGGAAATAATCAAGCCTTACATCGTTGAAATAAAGCGGTGCAATGGTAAGCGAAATCAGCACTACCAGTATGAGAGGCGCAAGTATAGTTATTATTATAGAAGTCTTGCTCTGCAATAGTCGTTTAAAATCTGTAAGTAAAAGCTTTTTCATCTACACCTCTCTCTTGCGCTTTCTGCGAATGAACACTATAGAATTATATACAACTGCACTTGCAGCCAGCCCGGCAAGGGATATCCAAAAGCCGCTGGTGTCTAAAGATGTAAGCCATTTTGACGGCAGTATGTAAGCGAACATAGGAACTATACCGACTTCTGGCAGCTTTACAAGCAAAGAACCGAAACCAAGGTTGACTATGGCTGCTGCTGTTATGCTCATCATATGTATCGTTCTGCTTTTGATACGGCAAAAGGCAGATGCGATGCCTCCGAAAGCAAACAGGTAAAGCGCAAACATAATGATATAAGATACAGCTTTGGTATAATCCCCGGCTGCTGTAAACGCCGCAGCAGCGGGCAGCATACACGGCAGAAAGAATATGCTGTCTGCCATGCTGACGGCCAGCCTGAAACCACTTACCGAAAGGTTTTGTGATTCCAGCCTTTGTTTGAAATCAGCCCCGCCTGCATTAACTGCGCAGAGCATTATGAACAATGCGCATACTGCTGCTGTAAAGAAGGCAGATTTATTTGCTGCATCAGCAAGCGGGTCAGCCGCTTCATACGTTCCAGATGGGCCGATGCGCTGTATATTCATAATTGGTTTTAACATGTATGACATCACTTCGTCAAATACTTTTATTTCAAGTGCACTGTCATACTCCGCCGCAACCTTAGAACTATACCGCGCCAGCCACAGATGCATGACTTGCGCGCCAACGCCTTCGGATATCACTCCGGCGACAGAGCTATAGGGCGATTTATACATTTTGAGCGTGTCTTCATACTCGCCGTTCGTTATTTTATCTTCGAATCCCTGATTAACTACGAACACAGCCTCCAGCTTACCAGCCCTCAGATCATCTAAAAGCTGCTCCTGTTCACCGGTTCTTATATTCAGCAGCTCCAGAGATTCGGTCGCTTCAAAAAGCTGTGATGAATAGAAACTGTTGTCTTCGTCTATCCATCCGATTGATACTGGCTGCTGGTTCTTTTCTCCCTCTTTTATACTTGCGAGAGGATATATGGCTACAGCTAGTGCTATCAAGAGCATAGCAATACTTCCGGCTGACGTGAAGTTCTGCTTTAATCGGTATTTGACAGTTCTGATAAATAGCTTCATACCGTCCTCCTTACCATCAGCCTCATGCAAAAGGCAAAGAGAACTGTGGTATAGCCTGCAAGCAGTGCGGCTGAAACGGCTATTCCTCCAGACTGAGTACTGAACATACCTATTGACGCAAGCCTGAGCGCCGCAGATATCGGGGTAAAAGCGGAGATGCTGCCAAGCAGCTTAGGCATAAATACAGCTGGGATAAACAATCCCCCTAGTGCGGCGAGAGCTGTCAGCGTTATGAAAGAGCCGACCTCGCTCTGCTTGAAAGCAAGCCCGCATGCAAGCTGCAGCGCACTTGCAAAAAGACAGAGCAGGACTCCGCATACTGTCAGCGAAAGAAAGCTGCCGGCATAATATGAAATGCTGTTTGTAGCAAGCATTATAGCACCGGACAGTACGGCGAACTGAACAAGCATGAACAGAGAGCCTGCCAGCCATTTCGATAACAGAACTTTTAAAGGACGACTGCCGGATAAAAGCTGTCTGTGCAAAATGCCGTTTTTTGCGTCCGTGCTGACAAGTTTTGCGATGGGCAGTCCTCCCAGCGCTGCAAAAAGCACGAGAAGTGCTGAAGCGTAATATTCAAGAGGCAGCATCGCTCCGAACGGAGAGATATCATCGTTTTGTCTCGTATATATAGCTTTTCGGTTCATGACCTCATAAAAATATTTTCTTGCGATATCACTGTAAAGCTTGTCGGCTGCACCTTCGTTTACGGGTTCGATGTTTTGAAAAAGCACTATAGAGGCGTTTTGTGTGAAATTAACAAGATCGGACGCTGCTTCCATAGCCCCCGACAATATAGCATCCTCAAGAGGAAGCTCGGGGTTGCCGGCATATTCAATTATCACCGGCTTGTCTTCAGATATAGTTTCTTGCATTCCTGCGGGCAGGTGAATATATGCTGCTGCACCATTTTCTATCTGTTCGAAACCTTCTTTGTCGCTGTATACGAATACAGCATCAACAAGTTTGTCAAACTCTTTGTTCTTGAGTATGGTATTAAGCAGTTCGTTTGTTAGAGGGTGGCCGTCTTCGTTGTAGATTGCCACGAAGTATTCATTAACAATAGTGCTGTCAAAAAAGTAAGGTGCGAGAAGAAGCGAAACAAGAACGACAAGCACTACAGGCACTAAAAGTGTAAATGCGACAGACGCCCTGTTCTGTAAAAGCCGTTTGATATCAATTAACAATAGCTTTTTCATATTCCCGCATTCCTAACGTGTTAAAAAAAGGGCAATAGGAAGGTCCTATCGCCCTTTTGATAGTTTTGTTCTAAAAGTCGCTGAAATCATCCAATGCACCGAAGTTGCCAAGACCGCCGAAGTTGCCGAGGTTGTTAAAAAGGTTGTTTATATCCTGCCAGTCCATGTCATATATTTCATCCCAGTTGCTGTCGTCCTCAAGCATGCCAAGGTCGTCTCCGAAAGTTATATCAGCATTCAGATCAACGCCTATACCGATGTCGCCCTCGTACCCTGCTTGCGCAAGACTGTCTCCTGCATCAAGCTCGATGCTGAATTCGCCGGTGTATACATAATCTGAACTGTTGTCCTGTTCCAGTATGGTCTCACCGGATATAGTCATAGCGATTTGTTGAGCTTCGGTATATTCGTCTTCAGGTATGTTGAGTTCGACTTGCGCTTCCATGTTCATATACTCGTCGTCATAGACCATTTCTTCAAAAAGGTTGACTGCTTCGTCACCGTTGTAATCAAAGATAACGCTGATGTATGCGGCGTTCGAAGTATATTGTGTAACAACAGTAAATTCGTATTCATCTTCTCCGTCGTCAAGATAGAAGCCAAAGCCAACAGATTTGCCTTTATATTCATATACTGACCAAGATATCTCAATGTCTTCGATTTCTGCAAGCTCGTCTTCATCAAGGTCTATCATGTCGTCAATGACATCCTGGATATCGACTTCTTCGCCTGATGCTTCCGAGAGAGTGTCCGCAAGGTCCTGAAGATCGTCGATAAGTTCGTCATTTTCATCAAGATTTTCTCCGAAGGCAACGATGATGTCGTATATATCTTCACTATCAAGCGTGGTAGTGATAGCGCTCATTTCCACTTCGTCGTCCTCCAGTGGACTGTATATGTCAACTGTATCTTTCTCTGTAAGCTCGTCCGGAATAGCAGGCGCAAGCTCCATCATTACTTTTTCCATAAGGTCGCTGAAGTCTTCGTCAGCAGCCAGTGAATTGAGAGCTTTCAGTCTGTCGGTCAGAGGCATCTCGTCAGAGAGGTCAACATCGGTGTTTGGGTCGAGAGGAATGGAGTATGCCTCTCCCAAAACGCTCAATACGACATCTTCCTCAATAAGATATACATCAGCGGAAGTAACGCCCAAATCGAGTTTGAGCCCTAAATCTTTTAAGTCGTACTTCGCTTCAAAATCTATGTTCACGCCGTCCATTTCAGGCATCAACCCACTAAACAGTTCAGAATCGAGACTTATGTCTCCCTCCATCTCGAAAGCTTCACTTTCGAACCTGTCGGATACGTCGCTATACACCTTGCTTTGGATATCCTTCATAGCATCTTCTCTGGAATCGAAATAGTCATAAGCTGCCCATGCACCTTCGTTTCCCGGCCTTTTTCCGCCAAGGTCAATAACTCCAAAGACGAATAGTGCAACTACTGCAAGTATTACAACGACTGCAACGATAAGCCAGATCCACCATTTGCTCTTCTTTTTCGGAGGAACAGGCGGCTGGCCCTGATATGGCTGATATGGCTGATATGGTTGGTACGGTTGCTGCGGCTGCCCCTGGTATGGCTGCCCCTGATATGGCTGCCCCTGATATGGCTGCTGCGGCTGCCCCTGGTATGGCTGTTGCGGCTGGCCCTGGTATGGCTGCCCCTGATATGGCTGCTGCGGCTGGTTCTGATTGTTATTTTGATCACTCATAATAGTTATCCCTCCTGTTATGAAGTATAATAGCGGATGGCCATGGGCAGGCTGTCAGCATTTTCATTACCTGAAAAATCCAGACTGCCGTAGTATGTGCACTCACCGTCTCTAAGCGCTAACATATTATCAGCCAAAGAGCCAAGCCCGTCTAAATAGTGACTAGTAAAAATAATAGTTATTCCGCTTTGTTTCATCCTCTTGAAGCTTTCGAGCATTTTTGCTCTGTTTTCCACGTCTACTCCCGCCAGCGGTTCGTCCATTATAAGCAGCTTTGGCCGCAGTACCAGCGATGCGCCTATATTAAGCCTTCTCTGCATGCCGCCGGAGAGTTTCTTTACTTTTTTCTTCTGCACATGTGCAAGGTCGATAAGCTCTATGACTTCGTTATAAATGCTCTCGTCTTTCTTGTCCATCCAGTAATATAGATTGTCTTTCACACAAAGCTCCGGCATAAGGGCTATTCCCTGTGGTACATACCCGATGTACTTACGCACATGTCCCGGATACTTAAGAGCGTCAATTCCGGCTATGGAAAGACTTCCGCTGTCCGGACGTGAAGCTGTGGCAATTATCTTTAAGAGTGTAGTTTTTCCGGCCCCGTTTTCTCCGACTACAGCAAGACAACTACCCTCGTCAACGCCCAGGCTGACACCTTTAAGGTACTCGATTTTTCCATAGCTTTTCCTTAAATTTTGTGCTGTAAGCATAAAATATATACCGGCTCCTGCAGATGTGGATTAGTGATGAAATTTCCTTCAAGATTAACAAATACAGTATAACATATGGGTGTCATCAAATCAAAGAAAATACTTGCAGTCCATGAAAAAAACGAATTTGCACAACCGGGCAGCCATATCGTATAATGAGGTATCAAATTAAATAACTGTAAGGAAAATATGAAAGAAAGATACAAACGCAGAAAACTTCCGGTAGTTGCCGGTATACTAATAACAGTTGGCTTGGTTGGCCTTGTACTGCTGATGCACGGAATAGCTACGGCTATCAACACGTTGATGCAGGCCTCGTTTATGGAATATGTAGAATACATTATACTTATTGTTCTTGGAATAGTGATAGTACGCAAATGGCTTACGGAATATGAATATCAGGCAGATGAAGAAGACTTCACTGTAGACAGGGTTATAGGAAGCAATCCCAGGCGTATATTCGAGTGTCCATTAAGACAGATAGTATATATAGGTAGAGAAAAGCCTCAGGATATAAAGGGAAGACTGCAAAAGCTGACTTTCGCAGCGGGCAGGAAAAGCCGGGCTTATATAACATATATAAAAGACGACGAGAAACGGGGTGCCGTTTTTTCGCCGTCAGAGAAATTCATAGAATATATGAAATCACGTATAATCGAATAGGGCTAAAGAATCACTGCGATTATTATTGTTGCTGCAAGAACGCTGGCCGCAATGATTGCGAATTTTTTCAGATACTTAAAATCACTCATTTCAAGGAAAATACTTTTCCTCATGCCGCCCCACGCAAGCGTATAGCGTTTGAGAACGCTCCATTTTGTGAACTCTATTCTCATAAGCGCAAGTTCGCTGAGCATGTAAAGCGCAGACATTATGAAAATCACCATAGGCAGTGCGCCTATACCAAGTACCGGCAGAACGAGAGACTTTGGCGTAAAGCCGCTAAGCGCAAGCTGCCCTTTGATAAGGAAAAACAACATGCCCGCATACATAGCGAAAGGAATCAAAAAGGCTATGCCGGACAGGAAGAAAGAGAACAAAGCGATAGCGACCCTTGAAAGAAAATCCGGAGTATAGTTTATCATTTCCTTGGTCTCTTCAAAAGAATAGTATCTGTCACGGCTGTCTACAGAACGCAGTGCTGCAGAAGTTTTCTTATCCATAAACTTAAGATCACGGGTCTCAAGCAGCTTTACAAAGTGTGTTTCCTGAAGACTGAAGTCTTCTCCCGGCTCAAATTTCTTGATGTGGACTTTGTTATAAGTGAGTTTATAAACTCTGCCTATCTCAAACTTATTGAATGTAAAAGGAGTTCTGACCAACAGACGGAACACCCTTGGGGCTTCGTCCGACAGCGTTTCGAGCGACGTAAAATACAGCCTGTACCTGTTTGGTCCGCCGATTCTCTCCTTCGAAAAAAGAAGCATGCCTTCACGTTCTTTATAATTCATCATGCGCTCCTTGTTTTTAAGTACTACCTATTATCTCACACTTTTTTTCAATATTAAAGGGTTGTGCAAAAACATTTTGAGTAATAGAATAGATTAAAAGAGACAATGGTAGTGGGGGGAGGAAGAACATGGAGCGCAGAACTCCGATAATGGACGCACTATATTCGGTCTGCGAAGATTCAAGGGCACGTTTTTGTATGCCCGGCCACAAGGGCGACACCGGATTTTTCGGCGGAGAGCTGTTGAAATACGATGTAACAGAGCTCACCGGCCTTGATAACCTTATGTCGCCGCACGGCGCAATAAAGGAATCGCAGGATCTGCACGCTGAGTTCATTGGCGCTTCGGCGGTACATTATACTACCGGCGGCTCGACTACCGGTGTGCTGGCTATGCTGTCTTTGTTCGCAGGCAAAAAGGTTGTTTTTCCACGTGGGATACACATAAGCGCTGCCAACGCTATAACTCTTTTTGATATCCGACCGATATACCTTCCGTCAAGAGCGTGCGACTATCCGGCTCTGACTGCCGTGGAAGACGTTAAAAAAACTCTGCTTGAAAACAGAGACGCAGCAGCGGTGTTCATGACTTATCCTAACTATTTCGGCCTTTGCAGCGATATAGCGTCTATAGCAGGGCTCGTACATAAGATGGGGATTCCGCTTCTGGTGGACGGAGCGCACAGCGCGCACTTCGACTATTCGCCGCTTTTGCCGCTTTCGCCGTCGGATGCAGGTGCAGATGTCTGGACGCAGAGCGCCCACAAGACGCTTCCGGCTATGAACCAGTGCGCATGCATATGTCTAGGAAAGTCTTCGCTTATATCATCCGAAGATATAAAACGCTCGCTGACAAAGCTGCAGACGTCAAGCCCTTCATATTTGCTTCTTGCTTCGCTCGACTATGCTCATGCCTTTATGCGTGATAAAGGAGAGCAGGAGCTTTTCAGGGTCATTGAGGAAGTAGACGTATTTCGTGATATGATAAATAAACTACCTTTGTTCAGCATCCCTTGCATAGAGCTTGCAGAGAACGAAGAACGGGATCCGCTGAAGCTGATTATAGATGTAAGCGCTTCGGGACACACCGGAATGAGCATAAAGAAAAAGCTGGAGCTTGCCGGCATACAGGTTGAAGCTGCCGACACAAAGAACATACTGCTTCTTTTAACTGTCGGTGATACCATAGATATGCTCGACATTCTTTACGATGAGCTTAAAAAGATAGAAAAGACATATTCGAGGAACATATATTTTTCGCCTTACAGTCTTCCTTTTGCTACAAAATATTCGCCAAAACACAAACAATACGTTAATATAGAGAAAGTACGCATAGAGCGTGCTGTCGGCAGGACAAGCGCAAGCACGGTCTGTGTGTTCCCACCGGCAGAAGTAGTAGTACACGCCGGCCAACAGATATCGTTCGAAATATCCGGCTATCTGCTTGAAGCCAAACGGCAGGGCTACGAAGTTATAGGCATCAGTGACACCATAGACGTATACGGGGAGATTATATGATAGAAAACTTAAGCGGCTTAGATGTTGGCATAATAGACAGTATCTTTCTTGACCTTGACGGCACGGTTTCGGAATCGGGTGAGAGCTGCAAGAACGGTGTAAAGTACATGTTTGGAAAGATAGGTATAAATCAGCCAAATGAGGAAGAGCTCAACGCTTTTGTGGGTCCGACAGTGAAAGTGCATCTAGTTGAGGAACATGGGTTTTCTGAAGATGAAGCCGCACAAGCATATGTATTCTACAGAGAGTATTACGACGGCATAGGTATATTCGAGAGTTCCATGTATGAAGGTATAGACAAGGCAATCATAAGCATGAAAGAGTCGGGCAGAAAGGTATACTTAGCTACGCTTAAACCTGAAGAGCAGGCGATCCAGATAACAGAGAGCTATAAAATAGATAAGCTGTTTGACGGAATATACGGAGCCAGGCACGACTTGGGGATACTTCACAAACAGCAGGTACTGCAGCGTGCAGTAGAAAAGATAGGCAAACATCCGGGAGAGTCAGTGATGGTTGGGGACCGCAAGTATGACATAATGGCGGCAAAACATATGGGCTTTCACTCTGTCGGCGTGTTGTATGGATATGGAACGAGGCAAGAGCTTGTTGAGCAGGGCTGTGATATCATAGTGCAAAGTGTTGCCGACCTTGCAAGCCTTTTTGGCAAATAGTCATAAAGACAATCGGAGGGAATACAACAGTTTAAAGAGAACATTAAGATAAACTCATATACTGAATAAAAATAGTAAAACGAGGGATAAATGATGAAGGGATTATTCATAGCGTTCGAGGGTGCAGACGGCTGCGGTAAAAGCACACAAGTTCGCTTTCTGACGAAATATCTTATTGAACAGGGCGTGGATGTGCTAAGTACAAGAGAGCCGGGCGGTTGTCCTGTTTCAGAACGCATACGGGACATAGTGCTGGACCGTAACGTTGAAAACATGTCTGCACAGACAGAAGCGCTGCTATACGCTGCAGCACGTGCCCAGCACGTCTATGAAGTTATACGTCCTGCGGTGGAAGCGGGAAGAGTAGTGCTGTGCGATCGTTTTATATTTTCGTCTCTTGCGTATCAAGGCTATGGCCGTCAGCTGGGCGTAGACGAAGTACGTGCAATAAACGATTTCGCAATAATGGGGTGTATGCCGGATATAACAGTATTCATCAACATTCCTCCGGAACGTGCTTTCGAGCGTATGAACGAGCTTAAGGTGCGCGACCGTATAGAAAAAGAAGATATAAGCTTCCACGAGCGTGTTTTCAGAGGTTTTATAGAGCTTTCTAAAAACGAGGAGTTAATACTGATTGATGCAAGCGGGACCAAGTTCGAAACACATGAGCTCATCAAGAACAAACTGATGCCGGTTTTTAAAAAGGCCGGAGTTCTCTAGTTGGGCAGCGTACAGAAGCAGCAGTTTTTGGAGTCTGCAGCTCAAAAGAATATACTTGGCGCCTACCTTATTGTCTGCGAAAGGAACGCAGTTGCACTGCGGCTTGCGCAAGATTTTCTTGTACGGCTCTATTGTAAAGACAGTGGCTGCGAGAGCTGTCCTGAGTGTAAAAAAGTTCGTGAGGGGCACATAGATATAATGCGTCTTGTGTCTCCGAAGGTAGATGAAGTGCGCTCGGCAATTCTGTTTATATCTCAAAAGCCTGTTGATGCAAACTATAAAACTGTATTGATAGAAGCGGCGGATGATATGAACGCCTCTGCATCGAATACACTTCTCAAAACACTGGAAGAACTTCCGCCCGGCGGTTTAATAATGCTTCTTGCAAGGTCAGTCTCAAATGTGCTGCCGACGATAGTTTCAAGATGTTCGGTCATTCATCTTTCACCAGAAGCGGATATTCAGCAGAAGATAGCCCTCAAGCTTGGTGTGGATGCTGACAGGGCACGGATACTAGCAGGACTTTCCGGCGGGTTTTTCGATGAGGCTAAGCGTATCCATGAAGATAAACAGATGCTTGAACTGCGGCTCAAAGCCATCGAGATTTCCGACAAGCTGCTTGTACAGAGTAACTTTGCTATAAGTGCATATGTGGACTTTTTTGAGAGCAGTAAAGACGATATAATTTTCCTGATGGGTATAATGCAGTCATATTTTCACGATATATCAATGATGCAGAAAACTGGCAGTGAAGAGCTATTGGAGAATCCCGACAGCATACAAAGCATAAAAATGAATGCAGAGCGCTTTACAACGGGCGCAATAAGTAATATTATAAAGGTTATACTTGAGGCTGAAAGGCGTTTTTCTTTTGCGGTGAATTTTAGATTGGCTGCAGAAAAAATGCTTTTTGACATACTGGAGGAAAAGAACAGATGGTAAAAGTGATAGGGGTCAGGTTTAAAAGAGTAGGGAAAGTCTACTACTTTTTGCCGGGCAGTATAGCGTTCAAACAGGGCGACTATGCAATAGTTGAAACAGCAAAGGGACAGGAATACGGAGAAGTTGTGCTTGCGGACAAAGAGGTAAAGGAAGATGATCTCGTTGCTCCGCTTAAAAAGGTTATAAGACGGGCAACCTCGAAAGACGAAAAGAAGATAGAAGAGAATAAGACAAGAGAAAAAGAAGCGCTGGAGATATGCACAAAGAAGATTGAGGAACACGGGCTTGATATGAAACTTGTCGATGTAGAATATACATTTGACAACTCAAAGATAGTGTTCTATTTTACTGCGGATGGCAGGGTAGACTTCAGGGAGCTTGTAAAAGACCTCGCCGGTGTTTTCAAAACGAGGATAGAACTGCGGCAGATAGGAGTGCGTGACGAAGCTAAAATGCTGGGCGGCCTTGGCCCGTGCGGCAGAGCTTGCTGTTGTTCATACTTTTTAGGTGATTTCAGCCCGGTGTCTATTAAAATGGCGAAAGAGCAGAACCTTTCACTCTCGCCGACCAAGATAAGCGGTTTGTGCGGCAGGCTGATGTGCTGCCTGAACTATGAACACGAACATTACAGCGAGACGCAGCGGCGCATGCCGAGACCGGGCCGGACGGTAGAGACTCCCCGCGGTCAGGGAGTGGTGATAGACAACAACGCCATAACAGAAAAGGTGCGGGTAAAGATAACACTGCCCGATGAGTCATATGATATAGAAACATTCGATCTTGAAGAAGTAAAACAACTGCGCAACTGCCAAAGGCAGAGTTCCGGCGAAAACGGTAAAGACATGAATGAGAAAGAAGCTTCAGAGTCAGATAATGATTTGGGTGGCAGAAGAAGAGACAGCGGAAGAAATAGAAACACAAAAGGCAGAGGCGTAGAAAAAAACGGCGGCAAAAATGGCGGGAACAAGCCGGACGAAAAGAAACTTGAAGAAGACATAAAATCGCTTTTGGAAGATTAAAAACTGAAGTTGTGGTTTTTATACTGAAAGAACTCATGGTGTGACCTTGTTGCAGGGCACTTCAGTAAGGTGTGGCCAGTCAAATATATTTAAGGCCGTGATGCAGAGAAGCAGGTTGCATTTGCAGAATATTTTGTCTTGCTTTTTGATGTCCTGCGTGTTAGAATACTCGTGCTGTAGATTTTTAGGAGGTAGGAATGGGAGTATTAATACTTATAATCCTAATAGTACTTTGTTTATTTTCACTGTTTATGATAGCAGTCGTTTTGCTGCAGTCGGGCAAATCAGCCGGGCTCACAGGTGATATCGGCGGCGCTGCAGAGCAGTTTATGGGAAAAAGCAAAGCTAAGAGTTATGAAGGAACGCTTAAAAAGCTTACAAAGGTTGCTGCTATAGGCATCATGGTGCTGGCAGTAGCTTTGGTTATACTGCAGGTATATGTGCTGCCTAAACAGGGAACGATTACGCCTGATACGCAGGATACACCGACTGTCGAAGAAACGGCTCCGCCGGAAGATTTGACGATGCCGGATGCAGAGTGACGCTAAATAAGCTTATGTGAATGTAAACGCCTTTCGTAACAACAGCGGGAGGCGTTTTTTGATGCAATAAATCGCTCCGCAGCGGGACGAAAAGAGATGGGAAATAGTAAAAATATTGGAAACAAACATATGCTATTAGTAAAAAAAAGCAGATTGGTGATATAATATATAATAGGAAGATGTGGAAGGAAAAAGATTGAACATAAAAGAAAATGTATCGGCGGTACTTGCCGGTAAACAAAATAAAATAGATTTTGACGAACTGCTAGGGGAAACGAAAGCTCCTGCGGCAAGTCTGCGGGAAGCTCTTTCTGATATGGAAGCGCATGGGCAAGTAGTTATATCAAAAAAGGGTAAGATCTTTGCGCCCGGCAGGTTCGGTTATTTCACGGGCAGGCTGGAGGTTAAGCGCCTTGGATTTGCGTTCCTGGTCTGTGATGATGATACGCAGGAGGATATATACATAGGTGCGGACAATAAAGCGGGTGCCTTAAACGACGACATTGTGCTTGTTCGCCTGCTGTCAAAAGAAGAAACGCATCGTAGACGGGAAGGAGTCGTCGTAAAGATACTCAGCAGCGAGGAGCTTACAGTAGTTGGATTGCTAACGAATAGCTTCGTGATTCCTGACGATGATCGTCTGGACGATGTGCATATACAAAAGAAGAATCTGGGTGGTGCAAAAAGCGGGCAGAAGGTCATAGCAAAGATAGTTAAGCGTGCAGGTAAAAACGAATGCCCTGAAGGAGAGATAACTCAGATATTGGGTGAGGCTGGCGTAAGCAGTGTTGAAATGCTAAGCTACATCAAGCGTTTCAATCTTCCGGAGGAGTTCCCGGATGACGTCATGATACAGGCAAAAGAAGCAGCGGGGCGGCAGCTAAATATAAATGGAAGGCTTGACCTGCGTGATCAAACTGTGTTCACGATAGATGGCGAAAGTGCGAAAGACTTAGACGACGCCGTTTCAATAAAGAAACTTGATGACGGCTACGAACTTGGCGTTCACATTGCTGATGTTTCGCATTACGTTCTTGAAGGGAGCAAACTTGACAAAGAAGCGCTGGAACGCGGCACAAGCGTATACCTTGCTGACTACGTCATACCTATGCTTCCGGAACCGCTCTCGAACGGAGCGTGTTCTCTGGCGGAAGGCACAGAAAAGCTGACGCTGTCGTGCATTATGAAGATAACTTCTGACGGGAGAATACAAAGCGGCTCACTTCATGAAAGCGTTATAAGATCTACTCACCGTATGACTTATACTGACGTAAACTCTATACTCGAAGGAAACGATAAAAGGCTGCTGAAGAAATATGCAGATATCGTTGATGATATAAAGGTTATGGAGCGTCTGGCAGAGCAGCTTCGGCTGCGCAGGGAAGAAAAGGGGAGCATAGATTTCGAACTTGATGAGACACAGTTCGTTTATGATTCCGAAGGGCGTGTCACAGACGTAATGCCAAGAGTAAGGGGCAACGCAGAGCGGCTTATAGAAGAGTTTATGCTGGCAGCAAACAGGACTGTAGCTGAAGAGTACTTCTGGAGACAAATACCGTTTGTCTACAGGGTTCACGAAAAACCGGACGAAGAAAAGATGAAGGCTTTTGAGCTGCTTTACAAGAACCTTGGATATACGATAAAAGGAAAGCTGGAAAATGTACATCCGAAGATGCTGCAAAAAGTCCTTTCAGATATAAAAGGGACTCAGCATGAGAACATTATCAGCCAGATTATGCTGCGGTCGCTTAAAAAGGCGGAATATTCTGAACAGTGTATAGGTCACTTTGGTCTGTCTTTTCCGTATTACTGCCATTTTACATCTCCCATAAGGCGTTATCCAGACCTTGCTGTACACAGAATAATAAAGCATGATCTTGGCGGCAGGCTGACGGATAAGTATATTGAGAAACTGGAAGAAAGGGTAGTTGATATAAGCGATAAGTCGAGTCTTCGTGAACGTGCGGCTATGCAGGCAGAGCGAAAAGTCGATGATATGAAAAAAGCGGAATATATGATGGGCAAAGAAGGCGTGGTATACCCCGGAGTTGTCAGCGGAGTCACAAAAAATGCGCTTTTTGTCGAGCTTGACAACACAGTTGAGGGTGTGATACCATTGTCTTCCTTACTGGACGACTACTACATTTTTGATGAGAATTTTTACTTTGTAAAAGGCGAACACTCTGGTAAAAAAATAAGCCTTGGTGACGAGATGACAATACGTGTGATGGCTGTTAGTGTTTATCCGCCAAGGATAGAGTTTGAACGTGCATAGAAGAACGGAGCGGCAAAAGTGAGCGATAATATAAAAGTACTTATTAAAAACAAAAAGGTACGCCACGAGTTCTTCATAGAGGAAACGTACGAAGCCGGTATTGAGCTTAAAGGCAGTGAAGTCAAGTCGATTCGGGAAGGTAAGGCAAATATAAAAGAAGCGTATGTGCGAATTAAGGACAACGAAGCGCTTATAACGGGAATGCACATAAGCCCATATGAAAAAGCGGGTTCATGGAGCTTGGAGCCAGCAAGAACAAGGCGCCTTTTGCTCCATAAAAGAGAGATAATAAAGCTTTACTCCATGGTAGCGCAGAAAGGGCTCACTCTGGTACCGTTGACGGTCTATCTTAAAAACGGACTGGTAAAGATCGAGATAGGTGTTGCGCGTGGCAAGAAGCTCTATGATAAACGTCAGGATATAAAACAGCGTGATGCAAAAAGACAGCAGGACCTCGCAAGAAAAATGTCGCGCTGATAATATAATGGCACAACCATTCGTGGGGGCGTATATGGCTTTCGACGGGGGTTTGCCGGAGCTTAACAAGCGGGTCGCAGATCCGGAATCTGCGTTAAAAGTCCGGACCTAATTTTAGTTGCAGATAATTCTGAACTAGCTTACGCTGCTGCTTAAGCAGTAGTGTAATGTCTTGCCGATGGCACCCTAACCGTCGGATCCAAGGCATCATTAACTAGGGGAACCACCTCTACAAAGCTTTGAGTTGAGGAAGGGATCATGAAGCTACCAAACGGCATGCATCGTATAGCAGGCTGGCCGTGCGGGAAACCTTAATTGTCTATACTGCACCCGGAGAAAATTAGGCACTGGAACTTTCGGACAGGGGTTCGACTCCCCTCGCCTCCACCAAATTATTATGAAAAACCACTATATATAGTGGTTTTTCTTTGCTCAAAAAATACTATATATTGATTTTTGATAATTTATATAATTGCTTGTAGCCAAATTGTAGCCAAATGTAGTATAATGGTAATAAGCCAAGATATTGTAGCCAAATCCAAAGGGGGTTTGATATGTGTTATAGAGCATGTTTGCAAGAAAAATTCCTATATAATTACTTAACTATCTATAACGACCTTGAATGCGAAATGAAAAACGCAATAAAGTGCAATACCGCATCGGAAGGTTGGGAGGAATACGATAAGAAATATAATAGTAATGGCTTGATTTTTTATGCGCTCAGAAATTTATTAGTTCATGATACTGAAAAGACACTAAAAGAGTTAAAGAATATAGACCGAGATTATAAGCAGATTATATTAGACTTGAATGGTCTGAAGCTTGATAAGGTGTTGCGGATAAAATATATTGAGTTTCTCGTTACAACATCGAATATTGAAAGTGAATTGGGTAAAAAGGGATACTCGCTTTATATATCTGATAATGAAAACAACTATTTTCGCTGCTTTTCAAAGCGATTTAATAGTGGCTTAAGAATAAACATATTTTTTCATCATTCTGCGAAGTTTGTGACGTTCGATGTAAGCACATATAATCACAATACGAAAACGGGGAAGAAGGAACTCTACAAAGAGACTAAGGTATATGTCGAAAGTAAGCTTTATAAAGACACTATTGAATGCCATATGTTTTTGCAGAACAATGAATCGATATCACCGAAACTTGACATCGTATATGAATTAAGTAAAGCAAAAGCGTGTGGCTATTTTCACAAACGGAATTGGATTGGAACAAGAGTGTTAGAAAATGGGCTAGTCAAGATGTACTCAAATAGAGGATATCATAAGGAAAGCTTCATGAATCATGATGAACTGATGAAGAAAATATGGGAGTCGTTCAGTATTGAGATAGCGGAAAAAATATGTGGTGATGTGAATCAACTTTACAATAATGCAAAGAGTGCGGTTAGAAAAATTGGACTCTACTAATAAAAGGAGATAATATGCCGTTCGGATCGATTTCAAAAGTAAATAACAGATTCCGAGTTTGTTTTGACTACGGAAAAGACGAAAACGATAAGCGTGTTCGTAAGTATAAAGCCTATGATACAAAACGAGAAGCTGAATTGCAGCTTGCTCGGCATAGTGTTTCGATGGAAGATGGTTCAGCGATTATTCCACGAGTAATGACGCTGAAAGAGTGGTTATCTTATTGGATGGAAAACATGTATGCTCCAAGGGCTGCTGAGACCAGTGTATACGGATATAAAAACATGATTGATCGATACATAGTTCCGTTTCTTGGTAGCATGAAACTTCAAAAGCTCAAACCGATGCACGTACAAAAATATTATACAATGCTTATGGAAGAAAAGGACCTCTCTCCAAATACGGTGATCAAACATCACGACTTGTTAAATTCTGCTCTAAAAGCTGCGGTAAAGCAGGAATATATGCTTAAGAATCCTTTGGAAGGAGTCGATCGTCCGAAAAAGAAAAAGCATGAGGCCAGCATATATACGCCGGAGCAGCTTCAGACTCTTTTCCGGCTGGTGGAGGGCAATCGGCTGGAAACAGCAGTGAAACTTGGAGCGTATCTTGGACTTCGCCGAGAAGAGATTTGTGGACTTAAATGGGATGACATTGACTTTAAAAAACATACGCTATGCATTTATCGTGCGATGACACAGGTTGGAACGGAAATTGTAGTAAAGGATACAAAAACGAATGCTTCGCAACGCAGACTGCATATCCCGAACAGCTTGCTGTCTGTGCTCAAAGAAGAATATAATAGACAGGCTGAAAATAAAAAACGTTTCGGTGATGGGTGGAAGGGCACAGGTTTTGTGATTGTTTGGGAGGATGGACATTCCTATCGTCCAAATTATATATCCGAGTTGTTTACTAAATTCCTGAAAGAAAACAACTTGCCTAAGATTGTTTTGCATGAACTGCGGCATACCTTCGCTAGTATTTCCAATGAAGCAGGTGTGCAGGAATTCAATATTGGTAAAGCGTTAGGCCATGCCAACGTTGGAACGACTAAAAAAATCTATACGCATCTGTTTGATCAAAAGCATACAGCAGCAGTGGATGCTGTTGCTAATTTGATAGATGGAAAAGAGGAGTAAAGAATACGTTTTACTATACAAATGAGGTAGAAAATGAACGAGTATTGTAGTTTTGATGATCAACATAAGGCTTATGAATTAGTTATGGATTTTTGCGATACCGTCACACATAAAAACCGATATTTTTCAAAGCATAAGCTTCTCGATAAACTATCTAAGATTGCAGATAAAAGCACATTAATTCTTTCACCAAAAACAGTATTGTATCGAGCTAGGCTTTATGACGATTATGAGACTCTGAACAAGATGTATATTATTAATCATGATATAGAATGTGGTACGGATACTGGTAGAAAAACATTGAAAGATTACGATAATGCATTAGAACAATATAAGATGAGGGAAAAGAGTGGCTTCTGGGGATTTGACGTAAAGGACTCGTTTGTTCCGCCAAATAATATTATAACAGAAGGTCGTACTAATCCGGTCTTTATTAATTACTTATATACAGCTGAAGAAGAATATACAGCTATGGTTGAAATAAAGCCAACTCTTGAATCCTTAGTAAGCATTGCGGAAATTTCAATAGGAAAGGTTTTAAAGATTGCGGATTTCGCTCAGAATTTTGAAGAAAAACACTCTTTTGAAGATGCGTTAAGAGAGAATATCACTTACTGTTTATCTTGGATTGTAGATAATAATAAAAAGTATTATATACCGGCACAGATAATAAGTGAGTATATAAAATCTATTGGGTTTGACGGTATAAGATATTCAAGTTCCCTTTTCAGAGATGGACATAATGTTACGATTTTTAATTATGAAAATTGCAAGCCAACATGTTCAAAGATTTATACTGTTAGAGGAATATATATTAAGTCCAACTGTACGTTGCCATATGATGGAACGAAAATTGTTCATCCAAGATTTAATAAATAACCAGTAATATTATACTGTTTTCGGAGAGTTTATTATGAATAAATGGGCAAGAACCGAAGAATTAAGGCTGCAGGAAGAAAATCCGTTTGAGTATAAGCTGATGCAGAAAAATGGAACGCTGGATAGCTATCTCGAGCAATTCGAAAAAGATGCTACTGCACAAGCGGCGAATATTTATAGATGCTTGGATAAGAAGATGGTTTTCTCCGATGAGGACATATTGACCGAAAGTCAGAGAAGAAACCGCATATGTGAAATAACCAGAGAGTTTATGATGTACGACTGAGTGAAAGCCAGAAAATCAGAGCGATATGTGTATTGAAAGTTGACAATATGTCGTATATGACATATAATATGAGCGTAAGAGGGAGCGTCTAAAGGTATGTGGGAGATCATATACTATGAAACAGAGAGTGGCAACTGCCCTGTATATGAATTTATCAATGGATTGTCTGTGAAGATGAGGGCGAAGGCGTTTAAGGAACTGGAGTTGCTGGAATCTTTGGGAACTCAAATCAAGATGCCGTATTCTCGTCCTTTGCAAGACGGCGTACATGAATTGAGGATTCAAGCCGGTAATGATATCTCACGTATATTCTACTTCTTCTTTATCGGTCGGCGGATTATACTGACAAACGGATTTATCAAAAAGAGTCAGACCACGCCGCAGCTAGAAATCAACAAGGCCTTGAAGTATAAGGCGGATTATGAAAGGAGGTTTACCGATGAGACTTAAAGACCATTTGAAAGAGCAGATGAAGAATCCTGAATTTGCAAAAGAGTATAAAGAGCTCGGACCGGAGTTTGAGCTTGTTCGGCAAATCATCCAGGCAAGAGAAGAAAGGCAACTGACACAAAAACAGCTGGCTGAGTTAACTGGTATACCACAGGGGCATATCAGCCGAATCGAGAATGGGAATTATAACCCGTCTTTGGCTTACCTCAAGCGCATAGCAAACGGATTAGGCAAGGAACTGCATATACAGTTCAAGTAATACGAATTAGATGTCTCGGAACTAACACAAGTTTCCGAGACATTTTTCTATGCTTCATAAAGTCAATAGGAGTGATCTAAAGTGAAAAATATGATGGAATACAAAGGCTATTATGCCCGCATAGAATATAGCGATGAAGAAAATTGCTTTTTTGGCACGATTGCCGGGATAGCGGATGTGGGTAGCTTTGAGGGGAATAGTACAGAAGAGCTGAAAGAAGCCTTTATCGAAGCGGTTGAGGATTATCTTAATATATGAAAACGCCAAGGCAAGAAACCGCAGAAAGCTTATTAAAGGCAGTTTTAGCGTGCGCATAAATCCTGAACTGCATAAGCGTGCTGTACTATCGGCCATGTCCGATCATATTTCGCTGAATCAGCTTGTCGAGCGGGCTGTTGCTGATTATGTGAACCATCCGCAATAAAGATTATTTGGGTATGTTTCAAACTCCGTGTATTCTCCAAAATGGATGTAATCACAAGTAGTTAAAATCAAGAGGGTTAAGGGTATTTTCACTCTTAACCCTCTTCGCTACAGTACACCAATTAAGACTGGCATGTCAAGGAGGAAAGGGCGCAGCCCGATCCTTGATTTGCCTGTATTAATTGGTGTGTTCGTTATTCGGGGATACGCTCTTCAAAATAAATGGATAGTTGGGAATAGATTTGTCCCCAGTCCCTGCGCCGACCAGCCCATTTCTTAGTGATATCCACAGTGGCTAAATACAGCATTTTAAACAGGCTGTCATCCGTTGGGAAAACGCCCTTATTTTTTGTGACCTTTCGGAGCTGACGGTTATAGCTCTCAATGGTGTTAGTCGTATAAATAAGCTTCCTGACCTCGTCGGGATACTTAAAATACGTTGATAATTCAGCCCAGTTTTTACGCCACGAAATTGCGATTTTAGGATATTTTTTGCCCCAGCTCTCATCGAATTTTTCTAGTTCAGAAAACGCAGATTCTTCACTAGCGGCTGTATATACTCTTTTTAAATCCGCCATAAGCGGCTTTAAATCTTTATATGACACATATCTTGTGCTGTTTCGTATCTGGTGAATTACACAGCGCTGTATCTCGGTTTAAGGGAATACGGCACTTATTGCTTCGGAGAAGCCGCTTAAACCGTCAACACTGGCTATCAGGATATCTTGTACGCCTCTATTCTTCATCTCGTTTATGACTGACAACCAGAACTTAGACGACTCATTTTCTGTAACTGGTAAACTATATTGGACGGTTTTTGGCAAACAATTTTCCCTACTTAATGAATAAAAGAGCTTGTCCATTTATACTCGAATGAGAGTATAAATGGAGGCAGGCAGAAATGGTAGGGATAACGATGTATGCAGAAATACAGAAACTAAAAACAATGGGGTACAAAAAACAAAGAGCAGCACGGGAACTTAGGCTTGATGCAAAAACAGTAAGGAAGTATTGGGACATGACAGAGGGCGAATATCTGTCATACATGCTTGAAGCCAAAGAACGAACAAAAATCATGGATCCGTATTACGGGTATGTGTTGGATAAACTAAAAACATATCCCGAAATCTCAGGAGCTATACTTTACGATAATCTTAGGGAAGACTTTGCGGACTTTAAGCCGTCATACCGTACAGTTCGGTTGTTTGTGAGTAACGTTAGAGAGAAAGAAGGTATACCGGCACCCGTAAAAATACGACAGTATGCTGAGAATCCTGAATTACCTTTTGGCTATCAGGCTCAGGTGGATTTGGGACAAAAGGTAATGAAAGACAGCTACGGGAAATCCGTTAGGATATATATATTCGCAATGGTATTAAGCTGCTCACGATATAAATATGTATGCTTTCAATTAGAACCCTTTACAGCACAAACATTTATACAGGCACATGACAGAGCATTCCGCTTTTATGGAGGCAGGCCAACAGAAATCGTATATGATCAAGATAGAGTAATGGTTGTCAGCGAAAACAGCGGAGATATTATATATACAGAAACATTTGAAAACTACAAGAATTATGCTGGTTTCTCTGTCCATTTGTGTCGTGGCAATGACCCGGAAAGTAAAGGAAAGATTGAAGCTGTTGTAAAGTATGTAAAAAACAACTTTCTGACCTGCAGAATCTATCACGGGATAGCAAGGCTCAACAGCGACGGGCTGGCGTGGTTGGACCGGACCGGAAACGGATTAGTGCACGAGACAACAAAGATGGTCCCTGCCGTTGTATTTGCGCAGGAGCAGCAGCATTTGAAATCTGCGCCGGAATTGGGAGAATCAACTTATGTACCGTCAACTGCTATCGTTCGTAAAAACAATGTTGTAATGTACCGGCAGAACCGTTACTGTATGCCCAAGGGAACCTATGAGCCGGGTAAAAAAGTTCGGATAGAAGCTGATGAAACATCAAATAGGGTACGGTTTTACGATTTAAAAGACGATGTATTTATTGATGAATATACTATAGCTGACGGTGTAGGAAAATGCGTACGCAATGAACATCCGGAACGGGACAGGTTCTCCAAACTGCAAAGCATTAAAGACAAAGTGTTTGCTGGATACATATCACCGGAAGGAACTCGTTTTGTAGAGAAGATTATTGAAGCTAAACCGAGATATGTTCGAGACCAGCTGGGTATACTGCTGAAACTTGCAGAGATATATTCAGCAGATGAACTCCATCGTGCAGCCGTGTATTGTCTGGATAGGCAGATCGTATCGGCTAATGATTTTAGGGATACATTGGAGTACTTTAAACAACTGAAACCTTTGCCTGCTGAATGTAGCGGTACTATCCCTGTTAAGTATAGTGTAGTCATAGCCCAAACGAGACCTATAGAGGTTTACGCCAGTCTCTGTAAAGGCGGTGAGCGGTAATGACAGACGTTGAACGCATCCGTACATATGCAAAACAGCTTGGACTTGCGAATATGTCCAGGAGAACATTTCCTTTTTTAAATGAGCAAATATCCAACGAGGCTTTCCTAGCGAACTGTCTGCATGATGAGGTTTTATATCGAGAGGAGAATAAAAAGAAACGAAGGATCAAGCAAGCCTGTCTGCCGACTTACAAGGGCTTTGAGACGTTTGATACAGAGTTTCAGAAAGGGATTACCACCTGGCAGTTAAATCAGTTGGCCGCCCTTACTTGGATTGAAGGAATATACAACCTGATCTTAATCGGTCCTCCGGGAACAGGAAAGACACATCTTGCTCTGGCTATCGGAAACAAGGCTGTGGAGATTGGATACAAGGTTTTCTTTTCCTCTATGGATACGCTTGTTCATATCCTGAAAACACAAGAGATATCCAGAAGTTCAGCAGCACGTCTTAAGTGGATCAAGGAAGCAGACTTACTTATTATTGACGAGCTAGGTTATCTACCGGTTGGGAAAACAGAAGCCAATATGTTCTTCCAACTGATATCTCATTTATACGAGAATACTTCTGTCGTAATTACTTCTAATAAGGGTTTTGACGGATGGGCTGATGTTCTTGGTGATTCGATTCTAGCAACCGCTTTGTTGGATAGGTTGACTCATAAATGTCAGGTGCTTTCATTTTCCGACGACAGTTACCGCTTAGCTCACAGAAAACAGATCTTTGTGGAAAATACTAAATAAAAAGTAGGGAATCTTATTTGCCAAAAAGCAGGGAATTTTATTTGACAGTAACAAATTGACCGCACAAAAGAAGCGGGAAAACAAGTAGGATTTGGAATGGGTGTAAATGTAGAATATGCTTCAAAGATATTAGATATGGGTGTTGATTGGCTGCAAATCGGTTCGGATTTTGATTATATCAACAAACTTTCTGAAGACATATTTATGAAGTTGAAAAAATAAAAATATAATTCTTAAAGAGGAGAACACAAATGATATTTTCAGCTGAAGAAATCAGGATGATTTGTAAAAAGGCGTTTATGGCTACAGGAGCTAGCGAACAAGAGGCTTTAGTAGTTGCCGATGTTTTACTTGAAGCTAATTTGATGGGGCTGGATTCCCATGGTTTTCATAGGATAGCTGAATACTTGCCTCATGTAAAAAGAGGAACAATAAAACCAGGTGCGCCAATAGAGATTCAGTGTGAAACTGACAACTCCGTTATTGTTAACGGTAATTGGAATTATGGCATGGTCACAGCTAAAACCACCACTGATATAGTAATTGAAAAAGCAAAATTAAACAACATTGCAATCGGCACAACACGCCATTGTAATCATATAGGAAGACTGGGGGCATATACTCAGAAAGTTGCGGAAGCTGGTCTGTTTGGTATGGCTGTTGTAAACAGCTCTCGACATGGTCATTGGGTTGCGCCTTTTGGCGGAGCTGAAGGCAGATTAGCTACAAACCCTCTTTCGTATGCTTGCCCGTCAAAAGGCGACCCGATAATACTGGACATGTCGACTTCCATGGTAGCTGAAGGGAAAATTCGTGTTCTAATGCAGGCGGGGAAAGAACTTCCAGATTACTGTGTACTTACTTCGGAAGGCAAACCAACTAACAATCCAAAAGAATTTTACGAGCCTGCAAAAGGCACGATTCTTCCTTTCGGAGGAATGATGGGCTATAAAGGTTTTGGACTTGGTTTGATGGTTGAGCTTCTGGGTTCGACACTAAGCGGAGTCAGGTTGACTCCTGAAGGCCAGAAAGACGAATATATAAATGGATTTTTTATCCTCGCAATAAATCCAAGAATATTCGGAAATGACAATTATATAATTGATTATGTAGAGGAAATAAAAGATTATATTGTATCAGCTAAACCTGCTGAAGGTTCAAAGGGTGTTATTATGCCTGGTCAGCTAGACTTCGCTATTAAAGAAGAACGCCTTAAAAAAGGTGTTGAAGTAGCAGAGGAGACATGGAAGAGCATTGTTGAATCAGGCAAAGAATTTAATATTGACCTTGAAGAGGGATTCAAATGATAATTGATGCACATACCCATATTTTTGATAAGGTGAACGGCAGGATAGAAAAAGGTCAAACTAAAGACGGTTCTTGGGGGACTGTTCTATGCGGTAATGAGGAATTTCAGGTATTTCCTCCATATTGTGAATCAACAAAGTTTTCATCTGATGCCCTAATACATTATTTGGATCGAGAAAAGATTGATAAGGCAGTATTGCTGCAAGGATGTTTTTACGGGGATCAGAATGATTTAGTGATAAAAGCAGTTAAGTCTTATCCTGAACGCCTTGCAGGAGCAATGTATCTAGAACCGTTTTCTGAATCTGCATATGGGTATTTTGATAAAAATGCAGAATTTTTCAAAGCTGTCAAACTAGAATGTTCGGTAGCTACCGGATTTTCAGGTTGGAATAAAGAATTTGATATTGCAGACTACATACCTTTATATAAGAAAATGGAGCAGCTTGACATGGTTCTTGTTCTTGACTTAGGAACTACTGGTACAGAAAGCTATCAAACAATTGGTGTTAAAAAAATTGTAGATGCTGTACCTGAGTTGAAGATTGTGATATGTCATTTGGGGCAGCCACGGCTGGAATACCTAGAAAACGAGCGGCTATTGAAAGAATGGAAAGAACAAATCGCTCTGGCGAATTACGGTAAAGTGTGGTTTGATACAGCTTCGTTGACGTCTTATTTCAGTAATGAGATATATCCGTATAAATCAGGAGCACGTTTTTTTGATATAGCGCTTAGCATAGCTTCTCCGAGCAGGGTCATGGTGGGTACTGATATGCCGGGAAACAGCATGCTAACGAGTTATAGACAGATGATTCAACTTCCTATGCTATATGGCAGCTTACTTCAGCTAAACGAAATTGAACTAGGCGCGATAATGGGAAAAAATGCTGATAACGTATACTTTAAATAAGGAGATTATATAAATGGCTCCAAAAGATGGTTCATGGGGCAAAAAAGTATATTTAATAGTATCTGGAGACCACCCTTCTTTGACCGCTTTAGCAGAAGCAGCTGGAAAGGTCGCAGATATCTATGGAATCGAGCTGATTGTTAAATCACCTAATTTTGACCTAAACCAGCAAAATCAGATTATCGACCAAGCTATTAATGATAATCCCGACTATATTCTATTGATGCCGGTTGACCAGCAAGCATCTACTGCGCAGTTCAAAAAAATAAACGAAGCAGGGATCCCGTGTTCCGCATTTCTCTCTATGCCTGCGAATGATGCGTTCAAATATATAGTTGGCTATAGTGGTGTTGATGATTGGCTTAACTATCAGGCTCTTGCAGATAAAGCAGGTGGTATGGTTGAAGGTGAAGGTGGGGTTATATATATGACACACATGCCTGGCGATCCGTCCTATTTCTCAAGATACCTCGGTTTTGAAGCACAGTTAGCACAGAATTATACTAACCTAACAACACTTGATACCCAAACACCTGGGGCTTTTGATGCACAAAAATCGACTCAGATGCTTCAGGATATGCTTATTAAATATGGGGATCAGATAAAAATGATTGAGATGGCAGATGACGCCACCTTCGGCACATCACTTAAAGAAGCTGCTGCCATTGCAAATTTTGATTTGTCAAACGTAGTTGTAGCATCATCCGGTAATTCAAAAGCAGGTATGACACTGCTTAAAGATGGAGTAATAGACGTGATGGTATTCCAGTCGCTTGAGCAATGCGGTGCAGTTCCTATGAAGCTTGTTGCAGATTGGTTTAACGGAAAAGAAGTGCCAAGGCATGTATTTTTAAATCCGGGGCAGATTACTGCTGAAAATGTTGAGGAGTATGAGCCTGCTTCTTGGTAAAGGTCTGTTATAAGTAAATATTAATATTATTAGCTATTTGGACGAAAATGGGGCATTCTACATGAATGCTCCATTCTCATATAGTAAAAAATATTATATTAGGAACTAAATTTATCGAGCTGAAATACTTATATATCTCGCAAGAAATAGATATGCTGACCTTACCCCACAGAATTGACCTGAATTGAAAGTGGTGATTAGCAGCTGATATAATAAAACCAAGAGGTGAAGAATAGTGGCGAAAAGGAATTATACAGCTGAACAGATCATTAGCAAACTAAGAGAAGTTGAAGTAAAAATCAGTCAGGGAATAGCAGCAGCAGAAGCTATCAGGAGCATAGGAGTGAGCGACCAGACATATTACCGCTGGCGCAAAGAATATGGCGGTTTGCGCACCGATCAGGCAAAGCGCATGAAAGAGATAGAAAAAGAGAACCTGAGGTTAAAGAAGCTTGTAGCTGAGTTATCACTGGACAATGCGATTCTGAAGGAAGTATCACGGGGAAACTTTTAAGCCCTGCCAAACGCAGGGCAGCTATTATATGCGTACAGAACAACCTAAGTATTTCTGAGGCAAAAGCGTGCAGGGTTATAGGACAGTATAGAAGCACACAGCGTTATGAAAGCAAGAGGTTGCCTGACGAAGATATATTAACATCCAGGATAATTGAACTTGCCTGCAAATATGGACGATATGGATATATGAGAATAACAGCATTATTACAAGCTGAAGGATTCCATGTTAATCATAAGCGGGTAGAACGGATATGGCGTGAACAGGGGCTGAAAGTGCCTCAAAGACAGAAGAAGAGTGGCAGGCTCTGGCTGAATGACGGTTCATGTATAAGACTGAAACCAGAATATACGAACCACGTATGGAGCTATGATCTGGTTTTTGACAAGACAACAGATAGCAGAACATATAAGATTTTAAATATAATAGATGAGTATACAAGAGAATGTATCTGCACATATGCAGCTAGAAAGATAAGATGGGCAGAAGTACAGGAACAACTGGCAGAAGCTTTCTGCTCCAGAGGGATTCCTGAATATATACGATCAGATAATGGTAGTGAATTTACTGCTAAGAAGCTTCGAGAGTGGCTTAATCGACTAGAGGTGAATACCACTTTCATTGAACCTGGCAGCCCTTGGGAGAATGGATATATAGAATCATTCAACGGTAAGATGCGTGACGAGTTGTTAAATGGTGAAATGTTTGATACGATGTTTGAAGCGAGAATCCTGATTGAGCGGTGGAGGCACGAATATAATACAATAAGGCCTCACAGCTCACTTGGATACCGGCCACCGGCGCCGGTGGCTATACTACCAACAGAATATCAATGCTGCAAAAATTCACTTTCGGCTCTGTAGTATTACTGGGGGTAGGTCATCTCTTGAAGGTATTGAAAAACATACAGGCTTGATCGAGAGCGTTTTCATAGACTGCCCGAATATTACTGACTTTACGCCGCTGCTTGAGTTGCCGAATCTGGAGCGTCTGATTGTTAGTGAAGATATGAAAGACATGATAGGGGCACAGCTTGATGGAGCCGATTTTGAAATAATTTATGGGGATTGAGTATTATGAAAGAACGTATTTTTTATCAAGCCTATGAAGGAAATATGCCATATATTTTCTTAAGGTTTGATAAATCAGACAGGCAAATCGCATCAGGAATTGTCAACTTACTGATCGACAAACAATTCAGGGTATGCTATGACGCGCATGATAGCAAATCGATTGGAGATTCAGATTGGTTAGCCAGCCGAATTTTTTCATCGCAATTGACCGTTTTCCTGATATCCGCCGGCGCTCTTAAAAGCATGGCATTCAGGAACAGCATCAATTTTGCGCTGAGTAAAAACAAAAAGGTTTTCTGCATATATCTTGATGATGAGAAGCTGGGTTATGGTTTCGATATGCAGCTTTCTCACGTACCGGGCATCAGACTGAGTGATTATAAGGATACAACAGCTCTGTGCGAGGAAATCCTTAAGACGGACATTTTTGTTCAGGATATGCGAGGTGAAGATGCAAAAGTGCCTGCCCGGAACGAACGGAAAAAGAAGACAGCGGTAGTATTGCTAGCGTCAGTTCTTGTATTATTTCTCGTGGCTGCTGCAGTAATCACCGTTTACCGAATCAACTATGAAAACTCGTTAGCCGGCCAGATCGAGAAGATGTCTGAGGCTGACTATCTTGATATCTCAAATGAAGATGCTGCAATCATAGAGTTGCTGCAAGGGAAAAAGATCAAAACACTGGTTGCTCGAAATATGGAGCTTACAGATATTGAAGCACTGGTGAATGTCGATTGCGAAACGCTTGATATATCTCAAAACCCGCATGTTAAAACGCTTGAGCCCCTTGTTGATAATGTGTATTTAAAAACCGTAATGGTTACACAGGATATGTATCCGGCAATCGTAAGAGTCGGCGAGGACCGTCAGTTTAAAATTGTTATTGGCAGATAGGAGCAGAACATGAACGGATATGTAAGAGCGTATGAGGGAGACGAACCGTATATATTTGTCAGCTATGCCCATAAGGACAGTGGGAAAGTACTTCCTGTGATCCGTGCGCTATACGATAGGAAATACCGGGTATGGTATGATGAAGGCATAGCGCCGGGCAGCGAGTGGCCGCACAACATTGAGAGGCATCTTAAGAATGCATCAGCCGTGATTGTTTTTATTTCCGAAAACTCAATTTTATCCCGGAACTGCGATAACGAAGTGGATACATCCATTGACAGCGATAAGGACATTATACAAATAAGTTTGGATAGCGTTTCGAGGCATAAGTTGCTGCAAAAGGAAGCCCTAAAGTTTGACGAAAACCTAATAAACGTGTTGACAAATGGTGATGTGCTGGGCGAAGAATTGATCGGCGGCGGCATTACCGGATATCAATATACGATCGATAAAAAGAGAAGTTTTAACATCTGGAACCTGATGCTTGGGCTTGCCGCCGTGCTGATTGTTGTTCTTCCGGTTTCTTTATACGGCTTGTATAACGGTTGGTTTGACGATCTGCTTCCCGCCAGGCAGCCTGTGGCGGAAGTCGCCATGCCCACCGCATCGCCGCCGGAAGTCATATCAATCGACAGTAATATTATCGGCAGCGTTTTGCCTGTGGGCTTTTCATCTAAGGAGGAGAAAAACGCGGTGTATAACATACTCGGATGGACACAGCCGTCTGAAATGACGTACAACGATCTAATCGATATGGAAGGGCTGACACATTTGGAAATCGGGGATGAGCAAATAACTGACCTCGGATTTGCTGCTTTTCTTCCTAACCTTGAGGAAATTTCATTATATAATTCGTCGATAAACGATCTGTCACCGCTAATTGAATGCCCAAAGCTCAATACGGTTCGGGTGACTGCCAATATGCTTCCGATTGCGCTGCCGGAGGTTAGGGCTTTTGACGTCGAGGTCATGTAACCATCTAGCAGCTGATTATAACGGAGTGCCTTTTTAAAATTGAATAGTCACCCCAAACCCGCCAAATAACAAAGCAGTGGTGAATACTTAAATAAATAGGGCTGCATTGATATAGTAAGAAACATATGCTATATTAATAAAACAAGTAATATTGCTTAAAAAATTTGATATTGAATAAGGTGACTATGCTAAATCGAGATAGAGAAATTTATATCGGTATTATTGGGCTCGGGGCAATGGGGAAAGGCCTCATTTATCAATCTATAATTACTGATAAAGTAAAAACAGTAGCTGTATGTGACATAGATATTGGCAAGGCCTGTAGATTACTTGAAGAGTTTAATGTTGATTATATTATAGCAAACAAACAAACAAAATTAAAAGAAGTTGCCCTGCAAGGGAAGATAGCAATCTTTGAAGACGGGAACGATCTTGCAACTGCAAACGGGCTAGATGCAGTTATCGAAGCAACCGGAACTATTATCGATGGTGGGGAGTTTTCAGTTAGTATTTTAAAATCAGGTAAGCATTTAATACTAATGAACTCAGAAATAGATCTTATCTTTGGCCCATATCTCTGTCAACTGGCTAAACAGAACGGCGTAGTATATACAAGTTGTGATGGTGACCAGTACGGTACCCTAAAGCATATTATTGATGAGATTATTTTTTGGGGATTTGATCTTGTAATGGTTGGGAATATCAAAGGATATCTTGACCGATATGCTAATCCCACATCAATAATTCCAGAAGCGGATAAAAGAAACCTTGATTATAAAGCTTGTGCTTCATATACCGACGGCACTAAGCTTAATATTGAGATGTCACTGATTTCAAATGCGATTGGTTTGTCTGCAGATACTCCAGGTATGAGCGGACCTATCTGTGACAATATAGATAATTTGCAGAGTGTATTTGATTTTGGAGCAATTTGGAAAGATAAAAAACCTATTGTTGACTATATACTTGGTGCTAAGCCTGGAGGAGGTGTTTTTACTGTAGGTTATTGTGATAATGCTTATCAAAGAGATATGCTCAAATATTATAAAATGGGGAATGGTCCATTTTATACGTTTTACAGACCTTATCATCTTTGCCATATCGAATCCATGTCTACTGTTGTTGATGCCGTTATAAAAAATGAAGCACTTCTTCAACCAGAGTTTGGGTTCTTAACAAATGTCTTTGCGTACGCAAAAAAGAAGCTTAAAAAGGGATGCGTGCTTGATGGTATCGGTGGTCATACATGTTACGGTCTAATTGAAAATTGCAATGAAAAAAACCGGACACCAGGCATACCAATTTGTTTGGCAGATAATGTTAGGTTAAAAAGGGATATTGATAAGGATGAGAAAATCTACCTTGAAGATGTAATATTTGATTCTAATCGGCTGGATTTTAAACTTTATGCTTTATCTGGAGGCCAGATCAAATGAACTGCTCGCCATTGGTCAGTGTAAGAATACCATCTTATAATCATGAAAAGTATATTTTTGAGTGTATTTCCAGTGTTCTAAATCAAACATATACAAATTATGAAATAGTCATTGTTGATGACTGCTCAACTGATAGGACCTTAGAGATTATCAGGGAATTTAAAGACTCAAGAATTAAAGTCAATTCGTTAAGCATAAACTCAGGTATGAACGTTGCTGTTGAAAAATGCATGAGCAGTTGCAACGGGGAATACATCGCAAATATGTGTAGTGACGATGTATGGGCACCGACTAAGCTTGAAAAACAAGTATTGTTTTTAGAGCAAAACAAGTCTTATGATGCTGTTTTTACAAAAGTAGAATTCATTGATGAAAAAGGCTATACAATTAAAGACTCATTGAACAAATACTCCCATATTTTTGATTGTGAAAATAAATCATCAACAGAGTGGCTAAGGCACTTTTTTTATTACGGTAATTGCCTATGTAATCCAAGTGTGTTAATAAGAAAAGATGTATATAAGTCTTTTAATTATCAGGATAAGAGGCTTCTTTCGTTGTCGGATTTTGACTTATGGGTTAAACTTTCATTTGAGCATCAATTCTAGATATTGGATGAAAAACTTACAAAATTTCGGATACGTGACATGGACATGAATGTAAGCGCAGAGACACCTGGAAGTATTAACCGGTCTGCTTTTGAATATAAGCAGATATTAGATCACTATCTTAAAATAAAAGATCCGGATTTGCTTATTGAAATTTTTCCAGAATGTATTAAGTATGGAGAGCCTGAAAAAAATACTATTCCATATTTTTTAGGGCGCTTAGCTATCGATTCGAAAGGAGCTTATAGTAAATTATGGGGTTGTGAGAAAATATTTAACCTAATGAGGAACGATCGCATTGCAGCAGTGTTAGAAAAAAGCTGCAACTTTAGATATAAAGATCTTATCAGTTTAACAGCGGAGACAAATATTTTCATTAATGATAATCCTAAAAATAGAGTATTTTTTAAAAAAATCAAAAGAATGCTTAGAGGCTGCAGCCCAAGACTGTATACGCAATTAAAAAAAGCGTTCAATAAAGATAATCCAAAAGGTTGATTGTGAATTCAGTGAAAACAGACCAAAGATAATTGTTAAAGTATGATATAATAAGCTTACCTAAAAAATGTACTACCACCAAAGCATGTGCGAATTTATTTGGGGAAAAGGTCATCATAAATTAGTTTTCAAGAGAAGGGTTTACGCTAGCATTGATAAAGATATGTTCACATTTCCAAGGGATTGCGCATTGTAGATGTAAACAAATATCTATAACCTTTAGATAGGACTCAATCTTTATTGTGATTTAAGGGTTGACTTTATTGACAATAAATTATTGACACTGATATATTAAATAAGAACCGATGCACATTTCTATATGTTTCATGATATAATTGAGCGGAAAATATGAAAACTTTATTAATCGGATCAAACGGGCAGCTGGGAAGGCAAATGCGTGAAACCCTATTAGAGCACAAACTCAAATTTGATGCTTTCGATTTGCCGCAGATAGATATTTCGAATATACAATCAGTTCGAAATATTATAAAAAGGGGCAATTATGGAACTATCATTAATTGTGCTGCCTATACAAACGTTGATGAAGCAGAGACCTCTAAACAAGCCGCATTTGATGCTAATGCGCTCGGACCAAAAAACATTGCAATAATATGCAATGAATATGGATTGGATTTGTTTCATATATCAACAGACTATGTTTTCTCGGGTGATCCTATCATTCAGGATGAGAAACCACGTCCGTATATTGAAACAGACATATGCTCTCCAAACACAGTATATGGTCGCACAAAGCTTATGGGAGAAGAGTATATCAGGAAAATACATGATCGACATTACATTCTTCGAACCGCTTGGCTTTACGGAAACGGAAGTAACTTTGTTAAAACAATGTTGAGTCTATCAAAGGACAATAATGAGCTTCGCATTGTGGATGACCAATATGGATCTCCTACTTCAACTGTCGATTTAGCCAGAGCAATCTTTATGTTAATAGGCGCAAGTAAATATGGAACATATCATGCAACGTGCGAGGGATTTTGTACATGGTATGAGTTTGCTAAAAAGATTTTTGAATTAAAAAAAATTGATATTGAAGTTGTACCAGTATCGAGTAAAGAATTTGTTAGACCGGCAAAACGACCAGCATGGTCTGTGCTGGAAAATGCGAGATTAAAAGAACTGGGAATGAATAATTTCCGGAACTGGGAAGTATCACTTAAAGAATACCTGGATAACTTAGATGATTAGGTGGAGTATATGAGAGGAATTATATTAGCTGGCGGATCGGGAACCCGGCTTTATCCGGTTACAAAAGCAGTAACAAAACAACTGCTTTCTATTTATGATAAACCGATGGTATATTATCCGCTCTCAGCACTAATGCTTTCAGGTATAAGAGATATTTTGATAATATCCACACCGAACGATTTGCCGTTATACGAAAAACTATTTGGCAGCGGAAGCGAAATAGGGATGAATTTTTCATATGAGGTTCAGAAAGCGCCAAATGGCTTGGCAGAAGCTTTTATCATAGGAGAAGAATTTATTGGTGATAATAAATGTGCGCTGGTTTTGGGAGACAATATTTTTTACGGCCACGGATTTACTCAAAGTATTCAAAACGCGACAAGGCTTACTAAAGGAGCCACAATTTTCGGCTATTATGTCAATAATCCCAGTGCGTACGGAGTTGTCGGATTTGACGAAAATGGAACAGTAGATTCAATTGAGGAGAAACCTGCGCACCCAAAATCTCACTATGCAGTGCCAGGTTTATACTTTTATGATAATAAAGTGGTCGAAATTGCAAAAAGAGTTAAGCCTTCAAAACGAGGTGAACTTGAAATTGTAGCGGTTAACCAAGTGTATTTAGAGATGGGGGATCTAAATGTAGAGCTGCTGGGAAGAGGTATCGCCTGGCTTGATACGGGGACGCATGACGATCTACTGGCTGCATCAAATTTCGTGGCGACCATTCAGAAACGACAAGGGTTATATGTTTCCTGCATAGAGGAAATAGCATATAGAATGGAGTATATTGACAGCAATCAACTACAGGAACTGGCGAAACCGCTTATAAAAACAGATTATGGCCGATATTTAGAGAATATTGCGAAAGGTAGATTGTAGGGATGGCAAAGATTAAAATAATCGAAACATCTATAGACGGAATGATATATATTGAGCCCAAAGTATTTTCGGATGAGCGTGGCTATTTCATGGAGACATATAATAAAGAAGAATTCAAAGAAATAGGGCTGGATGTGGATTTTGTACAGGATAATGAATCTCGTTCAAAGAAAGGTGTTCTGCGCGGGCTGCACTTCCAGACAAAGTTTTCACAAGGTAAACTTGTGAGGGTACTGCAAGGGAACGTCTTCGATGTAGGAGTGGATTTAAGAAAAGGTTCACCGACCTATGGGAGATGGGAAGGAATGCTTCTTTCCGATCAAAACAAAAGAATGTTTTATATTCCTGAGGGTTGTGCGCACGGTTTTCTGGTTATTTCAGATTTTGCTGTATTTACGTACAAGTGTACGAATCCATACCGTCCCGAGTATGACAGCGGAATTATTTATAACGATATGGATATAGGTATAGATTGGCCGACAGAAGGTATCGAGCAAATCGTTTTATCAGACAAGGATAAGCAGTTAAAAACTCTGCATGAGATAAAACCACAGCTTTAGGAGTTCTTATAAGTGAAAAAAGTTTTAGTTACCGGCGGGGCCGGATTTATAGGTTCAAATTTTTTAAAACACATAGCAGCTGCACATCCCGAGTGGCTTCTTATTAATCTTGACTCATTAACATATGCAGGCAATCTGGAAAACCTAAAACAATTTGAATCTATCGATAGATATCTTTTTATCAAGGGAGACATTACGGACAGAGTTCTAATAAAATCAATTTTTGATGAACACAAGATAGATTATGTAGTCAACTTTGCGGCAGAGAGCCATGTAGACAGAAGCATAAAACAGCCGGAAATATTTCTGAGAACCAACGTTTTTGGCACACAATGCCTGCTTGACAATGCCAGGCTGTCGTGGCAGACAGGAAAGGACGATTTCGGTTACCCAACATATCGGGACGGCGTTAAATTTCTTCAAATTTCAACCGATGAAGTATACGGCGCTCTTGGTAAAACCGGGTTGTTTACAGAAAAAACACCGCTCGCGCCAAACAGCCCGTATTCTGCGTGTAAAGCCAGTGCAGATCTTCTTGTCAGGGCATATAACAAGACGTTCAAGCTTCCGGTAAACATAACACGTTGCTCAAACAACTATGGACCCTATCAGTTCCCTGAGAAGCTGATTCCTTTGATGATAGACAATGCGCTTAAGGGAAAAGAGCTGCCCGTATATGGTGATGGGATGCAGATTAGAGACTGGCTGCATGTCAGTGATCACTGCAATGCTATTGATACAGTGCTTCAAAGAGGAAGGAGCGGCGAGGTCTATAACATCGGCGGCAATAACGAAAGAGCAAATATTGATATTGTGAAACTTATTCTAGACAGACTGAACAGGTCTGAAAATCTGATAAAACACGTTGAAGACAGGCTCGGGCATGACAGGCGATATGCTATCGATAACAAAAAGATCACATCAAAGCTCGGATGGAAGCCTGCATATACGTTTGAACAGGGAATAGAACAAACGATACGCTGGTATTTGGAAAATAATGATTGGCTTTCTAATGTACGCAGCGGTAAATACTTGGAATATTTTAATACGCACTACAATATCTAGGGAAACAGGGAGGCAATATGCCAAAGCATATAGCATCAATATCAATTGTTACTTACAACAGCGAAGAGTACATAGGCAATTTGCTGGATTCTTTGCATGTACACCTTCCTGATATTTGTTTGCCGATATACGTTGTGGACAATGCTTCAACAGACAATACTTTAAAAATCTTAGAAAGCAATAAATATAATATAAAAGTGATTTCGAATGTACACAATTTGGGATTTGGTGCAGGACATAATAAAGCAATCAGCCAAATCGATTCTAAATATCATTTTTTAATCAATCCCGACATTGTTATCGACTCGGATGTAATCAGTAAAATGATCGAGTATTTTGACAAAAATGAAAATGTCGGTATATTAGTTCCAAAAGTCCTTAATCCAGACGGAACGGTGCAGGTTCTGCCGAAAAGAGACCCAAAGATAATATCACTTATTTCGAGAAGAATAAATATTAAACCGCTTCGTAAATATAGAGAAGAATACGAGATGCTCGAATTTGATGAAAACAGCTCGTTCGATATTGAATTTGCGTCCGGTTGCTTTATGGGTATCAGAACAGACCTATTAAAAGAAGCGGGCGGGTTTGATGAAAGATATTTTTTATATTTCGAAGACGCAGATCTGTCAAGGAGAATAAGAGCGCATTCGAGTGTGCGATATAACCCGAATCTCTTCGTTTATCACTATTGGCAGCGTGCGGGGGCAAAAAGTTTAAAATACTTTATAATACAAATAATTTCAATGTTAAAATATTCATTGAAATGGAAAAATGACAAGATATGAGCGAAACTTTAAGAAAGCAAAAGGCTTCTGTAACCATACTGCTTGCAACTTATAACGGTGAAAAATATCTAGCAGATCAGCTGGAATCGATTATTGATCAAACGTATAAGAATTGGAGGTTACTGATATCAGACGACAATTCGAAAGACAAGACGCTCAAAATACTAAAGTTGTACCAAAGAAAACATACTGATAAGATTGAAATCTTGGAAAGCCCCGTATCATTCGGCTCTGCCAAAGACAACTTTTTTTATCTTATCAACAATGCAGATTCGGACTATGTAATGCTATGCGATCAAGATGATGTCTGGCTGCCAAATAAAATAGAAATTACTTTAAAACGAATGAAGCAGCTTGAATCATCTTCGAATGCCGATTGCCCGGTTTTAGTGTTTACAGATCTTTTAGTAGTGGACGAGAGCCAAGAACTAAGAGCAAGCTCGTTTATGAAATACTCAGACCTTTGCGGAAAAAGAACGGGACTGAATAATCTGCTCATTCAAAATATAGCAACTGGGTGTACAATTATGATTAATAAAAGTTTACTAATGCTTTCTAAAGAATATTTTAACAGTGAAATGATACTAATGCACGACTGGTGGCTTTCACTGACTGCTTCAGCATTCGGTAAACTGGAGTATATTGAGGAAGCTACAATAAAATACAGACAGCACGAGAACAACACACTGGGCGCAAAAAATACACGCAGCATCCGTTACCTGCTTAAAAAAGCTTTTAGCGGCAAAGATATTAAATTATCTATAAAACGCACGACGCTGCAAGCTGCTCAGTTTCTTGCTGCCTACGGAGACAGCCTTAATACCGAAAACCGAAAACTTGTCAGAGGATACGCAGCACTGTATAATAGCGGCAAGTTCAAACGTCTTTGTTTTATGATAAAGAATAAAGTATTCAAATACGGCGTGAGCAGAAAGATAGCGCAAATAATTTGGGGCTAGGTAATTCTAATGAATCTACTTATATTAAGGGAAACTACTGAAACCTTCCAAAAGAAAAAAGCTGCAGCTATTATGAATATTGTATCTTATTTCGCTTTCTGTTTAATAATTATAGACTGCGCCGTAAGCGGCGGGGGACACTGGCTGATGATGGGGCCACTCAGCTTCCGTATGATTCTTTTATTGGTTGCTTTTATCTTTGCCGCCCCGTACATGATAAAAAGCCTCAACAAATGGGTGAGAGAACCAATGCTGATAAGCTTTGGTTTGTTTGCAGTATATCTGATTGTTTCGGTATTTTTGGGTATAGCAAACGCAAACCGGACAGATGTTTTATTAAGCGACATTAAGGGGTTTGCATGGTTAACGATGATTCCGGTTGCACTGGCGGTTCTAAATAGCAGAGAGCGGATTATTTTCCTGTTGAAGTGTATGGCTGCCGCAGCCATACTGCAAGCGTTGATTATAATTGCATTGAATATTGCATGTTCTTTATATGATAACTGCTTCAGCGTATTCTACGAACCCTTAATAAAATTTCAACTGGGTTTTATCGACAGCATTTCTGAAAGAATGTTCAGGATATTCTTCAAGAGTGGTCCATATCTTGCTATCGGAATTATTATAATTCTCTATCTGCAAAGCCAAAAGAAAAAATTCAGCTGGCTCTACTCCGTCAGCATTGGATTATGTTTTACGGCAATACTATTATCTTTTACTCGTTCGCTTTATGGGGCGGCTGTTGTTTCTATAGTTCTGTTTTTTGCACTAGGTTTATTTCTTGCCAGACATTATTGGAAGAGAATATTGTTGACAATAGGTCTGGCATGTGTGGCAGCGGTCGCTATAATAATGGCAATGCAGGTATTGTTTGGAGCAAACTATTTTCGCTTTGCAATAAGCAGAACATTGTCGATTGACATCGTAGAACAAGATCTGCAGAACGAAGAGACTCCAAGCAATGAGGACTTAATGCAGCAAACGTATATCGAGCGCACAAAGGATTCAGATCAAAACACCCGGGAAACGATACTGAAGGAACTAAAAAAAATGATTAGCAAAAGCCCGGTTATCGGAAACGGGTTAGGCGCATCGATAAGTTATCGAGATGATGGGTTTGTTGAATATTTTTATTACGACATACTCAATAAAATGGGTATTGTGGGTTTGCTGCTTTACTATTTCCCGATAGGTTATATGGTATATTTTCTGCTGAAAAAACGAAAACTATCAGACGATTTAGATCTAACATTTTGTGGTTTGGTATGTTTGTCCGGATTAGTAGTATTTATCTTCATAACATACTTCAATCCGTACATGAACTCTTCGGTCGGGATTTCAGGTTACAGTATAGCTATCGGCTGTTTTGGACTGCTTCAAAAGAAAATTAAATTATCAAAAACAACGGCTGTTCATAATAGCAGCGGCTCTCCGTTTCAACAGGAGGGCAAATTATGATAAAGATTTCAATAGCGATGACAACATATAACGGAGAGCGTTATATATTGGAGCAGCTTGAGTCAATAAGAAATCAAACACTTAAGGCGGATGAAGTGGTCATATTTGACGACGCCTCAACTGATCGTACAGCGAAGATAGTCAGCGAGTATATTGATAAGAACAATCTGGCATGCTGGCATTTCTGCGTAAACAAATCAAACCTTGGTTATAAGGAGAATTTTTTTCAAGCGATAAAGAGCACAACCGGAGATATTATATTTTTGTGTGATCAGGACGATATCTGGCACTTAGATAAAATAAAGATAATGGCCGGGCTGCTTGAAAGCAGACCTAATATAGCAGCTTTAAACACCGGATTTAGAGAGATTGACAAGGACGGCAAAAAGATATATTCAAGGAAAAGATTTAACAGGGCTAACCATAATCTGATAAGGGGCAGCATAAAACCAAATACCTTAAGAAAGTTCGAATTTGACGATATAATATGGCGCAATATATCCCCGGGGTGCACTGCCGTAATATCAAGAGAATGCAAAGAAATGTTTTTAGGGCACTATTCAAGGATGTGCCCGCATGATTGGGAATTGAACATTTTTGCTTCTTTGATCGGCGGCCTATATTTTTATAACAGCGAGTTTACAAGTTACCGAATTCATGAGAATAATACGATAGGAATAATTAAGTTGTCGCTGCAAGAGCGGTTGTCGCTCAAGGCAGACAACGAGCAGAGTAATAAGCATGCGGAAAGCGAGTGCGAGAGAGCGGATTATTATTACAACTCAGAATGGTCAGAGAATCTTGATCCTGCAAAAAGACGCACATTGATGAGATATCGGCAATTAACAAAACTGCGAAGCCAAATGGTATCAAAACCGGGTATAATAATTTTCATAAGAGCCATGCTGCATATGAAAAACTATTTAAAGTTGATGGGACCGCAGGGAATCTTAGATGATTTGAAGCACGCTTTGGTAAAACGGTAAATATATAAGGAGGAAGGTATTTGAGAGAAAACCGTATCTACGTTGTAATAGTTATTTATAACAAGCAATGTAAAACATCAATAACTTGTTTATGTCTGGAGGAAATCAAGGGGATCAACGTTATTCTTGTTGATAACAGTACACAAGATAATGATAATAAAGTTTTCGCAGAGGAACATAGCTGGACATACATATGCATGAACGGCAACATGGGGCTTGCTAAGGCATACAACAAAGCATTAGAAGCGATTCCGAAGAGCCAAGCGCTTGTTTGCCTTTTTGATGACGATTCGCAGGTTGATGATGATTACTTTGCTGAGTTGGAAAGGTCGGCGCGAGAGGATGAGACAGCATCAGTGTTTTTGCCGCAGGTTTATGATAATTATGGTTTAATGTCTCCAAGCATTATCAATGGAATCAAAGAAAGAAGAGCGAAGGATATTGAAGAGATCACTCAGAAAAACATAACAGGAATAAATAATGGAATGGCTGTCAGACGAAATGTTTACAACGGGTATCGTTATGATGAGAGGTTCTTTCTTGACTATATTGACCACTGCTTTATTAGAGACATGAAAACACTGAAACAGAAAATATTAATTATGGATACTAAGCTGATACATTCAGTGTTCTTTGATGAAACAGATGAAAACTTTGAGGCTGTATCAAAAAGGATGCAGATATTCAAAAAGGATTATAGCAGATTTTGTGGTAGCTCATTAATAGGAAGAATTAAATACTTGCATTGCATTTTCAGGCATAAGTTATATTTCTTCTTGAAATTCGGCAAAAAGATAAAATACTTTTTTATCTAGATGAAAAAGGAAAAATTACGATAAAAGGATAACAGAAGTGAAAAACAGGCTGACTAAAAACTATATTTACAATCTTATTTACAACTCGCTGAACGTTATCGTGCCAATAATTACAGTACCTTATGTTACACGTATCATTTTACCTGCGCAAATGGGCGTTTTTTCAACTGCAATGTCGATATTTACAGTCATAGTAATCGTTGCAAGATTTGGTGTTCTAACTTATGGAACAAGAGCAATCGCAATGGTGCATGACGAAAAAGATATTTTGCTGGATAAATTTCGCAGGATATTCAGTACACAGGTTGCTACAACAATTACGTTTTTAATCCCGGCATTTATTTTTTCACTGGTGCTTACAGGTGCTTCACAGCTTGGGTGGATCTATGCTGTAAACGCATTAGTAATATTGAATGCAACAGTTGATATCAGTTGGTTCTATAATGGGCTGGAGGAATTCAGGATAACTATTTCAAGGAATATATTTGTTAAAGTTATTGCCGTTGCTTTAATATTCTTATTGGTAAAGACGAAAGACGACATAGTGTTATACGCTCTGATATACATCGTGAGCGCTTTTATTGGCAATCTGTCCATGTTTTTCGGAATCAAAAGATTTGCAGGAACGCTTCGCATTTTCTCGTTTAAGTGGATCAAGTTATCTGTAATCAAAGAAGCTGTTCCTTATATGGTTCCAATAATACTAAGTATGGTATTTGCTGAAACCAGCAGATACTTTATTTACAGTTTCTCTGGGCAGGCAATGACTGGTATATACGATCAGGCACTAAAGGTTGTTCGTATGTTAATAATATTGACTTCTGCGCTGATTACAGTTGTTGCTCCCCGAATATCAAAGTTTGTTGCAGCGAATAACTTAGACGCTATGAAAAGCTACTTTGTCAAGGTATTTACCATTCTGGCATTTCAAACGATTCTTATTTTTTCAGGGATAATTGTCGTAGGCAATGATTTTGTCTCATTCTTCTTTGGAGAGGAGTATGCGGCTGTTGCGCCGTTGCTTCAGATTCTGGCGGTTTATCCTTTCATATTTATGCTTGAGCAAAGTTTGCTTTCACTAATCTTAAGGCCGCTTGGAAACACAAAAGCAATGCTGAAGTCAATTCTAATATCATTGAGCGTAAATATTGTACTAAATGCAGCGCTTGTTCCGTTGTTGGGAGTTACGGGGGGTATACTGTCGTTGTTGATTGCAAGTCTGCTTCATGCAGCAATACAGGCGCTTATTGCCCGAACCTATATACGCTGGAATCAGATAATAAAGAACACCATATTTATGGCTGTCGCCGCAGGAGCAACAACAGTTGCACTCATGTTTGTGAAGAAGCAGATCAGTTTTGGCTCCATAGAAGACTTCTTTGTTTTTGGGACTCTTTGTGTTGTGTTGTATAGTAGCATAGTCCTTATATTGAGCAAAGATATCAGAATGTTTTTACTGCAATACATTAGAAACATAACCGATAGGATAAGAAATAAAAAGACCGGTGATAGATAAAACGAGAAGTAAGGGTTATCTATAATAAAAACCGGTTCGGAACATTGAGTATGCTATAATAAGGTGATTGCTGCTGTAATTTGTATTGAGATAAGCAGATACAGGGGGTAGGGATGAGTAAAATAGGACTAATTGGATGCGGGAGATGGGGGAAACTAATATTAAGAGATTTACTGTCTCTTAATTGTGAAGTGTATGTTGCGGCGATTACAGAAAAAACCATGCAATATGCAGTTGAAGCCGGAGCCAGTAAAGCGTACGGTAATTATGAGGAGCTTCCTGAATGTGACGGCTATGTGGTTGCGGTTCCGATACCCAGTCTTGCAGATATCTGTGCCGGTCTGTTAAAGCAAAGGAAGCCTATTTTTTCAGAGAAAACACTGTGCGTATCTATAGAGGACTATGATCGGTTGAAAGGTTTGGGTGGGCAGGATTATATTTTTCTTATGCATAAGTGGCACTATCATCCAGGCATTGAAGCTTTGAGAGTTGTTGCACAGTCTGGTATCATTGGGGAGATTAAGGAAATTATGACCCAAAGACATTCATGGCCTGACAGTCTGCACGGCGGTGATGTTTTTTCCGCACTTGCTGTTCATGACCTAACGATTATCAAACATATTCTGGGTTACATTCCTTACAAAGTAAGGGCAATCAACATAGTAAATGATGATAGTGGTCTCCCCGTAAGTTTTACAGCAATGATAGGTAACAGCCCAGCAGCCGTTTTGTCTGTTAACTGCCGGCACACCAGCAAGAGAAGCGGAGTTAGCATTCATGGGAGTAAAGGGACTGCAGAGCTTTATCACGCATACGACGATCATATAAAACTTAGAAATGAATATGGTGAGAAACAAATACCGATAGATACGACATTTCCTTTGTATTTAGAGTTAAAAGAATTCGCAACGTATTTGAATGGCGGGACAAAGCCAAGCTATGGCTTAGACGAATCCTTGGAAATAGCTACTGCATTATCCAAGCTTAAGAAATTTGAATAAATGATTATAATAAATAAAAATTTAAGGAGCCTCTAAATGTTTGAAGACAAAAACAAAATATTTACACCTGCGAAAGTGGCCGGTGAAAAGCAGAAGGTAGAAGCATATTTGAATGGAGAGCGTTTTTTTCCGACAACTATTGAACTCGACTTAACACAGCTTTGCTCCCGGAACTGTGTCGGATGCCCTTACGGAGTATCAAGAAGACCTGGTCTGACATTACAGCTTCCGTTTCTGGATCGGCTTTTCAGCATAATAGGCCAGATGACTCCGGGCATCGTTTTCTCAGGCGGAGAGCCGACGATAGTACCGCATTTCGGAGAAACAATAAAGACAGCCAGGAAAAAGGGCTTCAAGGAAATTGCCATTATTTCTAACGGAGAGAATATTGACAAACCCCAAGTTCAAGACGCTCTTATGGAGAACGCTACAGCTATACGCATATCGATGTACGAGTGGCAGGAAAAAGAAACGGAGCATTTTACAAAAACCTTGAAAAAAATAGAATCGCTTCGCAACCGTATTGTAAAAGAAGGAAGCCGGCTTGAAATAGGCGCTTCGATGCTTACCAGACATGAATTAAATCACAGATACGAACCTGTTGGGCTGCAGGCTCTGAACTCTGGGATAGACTGGTTGTATTTTCATCCTTATTGCATCGACTGGGATAAACAATATCCGAAAAGAGCAAACCAGGCGGGCGTTATTGATGCTGTTGAGAAACTTAAGGAAGTTGCGCCTTTCGGCTCAAACATTCAGATACCTTATGAAAGATATTCAGATGCAGAGCTGCACTTTGACAAACTGCACGGTTCATTTTTCCTGATTCAAGTTGGCGCAGATGGTAAGAATTATGCGGGACCTGAATGCAAATATGAGAAAGAAGCAGAGCTTCTTGATCTTAATGAATATATGGAAGACGATTTTTTATGGCACCCAAAAAGAGTCGAGGTGCTAAACGGATTAAACAGTAGCAACTACAGGCATATAGGAACAAAACACAGACCTTCTATTTTTAGTGACTATCTGCAAAAAGTCATTGATTCTAAAAAGTCAGAAAAAAATGAGACGCAGGCCGAATCTAACAGTTTTTCTTATCCAAACATTATCTAAGGAGGCTAGATGAGCGCCATAGCAACCGTGATTATCCCCACGTTTTCAGATGCAAGATTTGCCGTTTGGGCAATAAAAAGCGTTCAACAGCAAACGGTAAGGAACATCGAAATTTGCATTATTTGCGACGGGTCTCCGCCCGAAATGGTTGCGTTCTTCAAGGATATGGCAAATGAAGATTCCCGTATTAGTGTATTTGCATATCCTAAATCACCAAGAACGGGTGAACCCTACCGGGATGAAGCCATTAAAAATACAACCGGTAATATTGTGTGTTATTGCTGCCACGATGATCTTTGGTTTCCAAACCATATCGAAACAATGGAGAAAGCATTAGAAGTCTTTGATTTCACGCATACTTATAATGCCACAGTTAAAAATCCGAAGACTATAAAAAATCCAAATAAATTTTTATCAATCGTACACTTTGCTGACTTAAGCAAAAAGAAATTTATTAACCGCATGTTAAACAACGATAATTATTTTGGATTGACTTTTGCCGCACATACCAGAAAAGCATACGGCAAGCTTGAGGAGGGGTGGACTACAACTCCGGATAAAAACATCCCCACCGATCTGTACATGTGGAAGAAGTTTCTGCAGGCGAGCGAAATTACCTGTGGGACTAAAAAGAAAGTTACTGCTTTGACGTTCCCTTTTCCTTTAAGAAGAGACTTAACTGAAACTGAGCGATACGATGAATTAATGAGCTATTTTGAAAAGCTTAATGATCCAGCATTTGCTCGACAGATGAACAGATTTTTATCCATGAGAATCAGAATGAAGTACAGGAATTTTAAAAGAATGTTATTAAAAGTGCCGTTAATTATGCGGGTCTGGCAGGCATATAGGGCAAGGCTTCGAAAGAAGTTTGAATGTGAGGCTGCAAAGAGTAACTATGAAAATAGGAACTAGCAGAAGAAGCCGCTGCTATAGAAAAGCAATACATTCAATAGAACAAGGAGTATGATATGAGTGAGCAGTATAATGAAGAATACTATAGAGACTATGCAGGTGTTAGTTATCATGATAAAGAGTTGTGGTCAGGTATTTTTGACAGGATAGCTGACAAGATCATAGCTGATTATAACCCTGAAACTGTACTGGATGCAGGGTGTGCGTTTGGTTATCTGGTTTCAGCTTTTAGAAAAAGAGGAGTGAATGCTTACGGTATAGACATATCCAAATATGCGATAAGCCAGGCAGATGACAATATAAAAGGGTTTTGTTATGTCGGTAGTATATGTGACGAATTACCGCAAGGTTTACCTAAAAAGTACGATCTGATAACGAATATTGAGATTTTAGAGCATATTCCTGAAGAAGACGGCATAAAGGCAATTGCAAATTTGTGCAGACTTGCCGATACGATTATTTTTTCCTCAACATCGGATGATTTTGAGGATAATACACATGTAAATGTTAAACCGCAAGAATATTGGGTTGTCCAATTTGCAAAGAATGAGTTTTATAGAGATCTACAATATCAAGCAACATATATTTCGCCGCAGGCAGGGGTATTCAAAAAAGAAAAAAATGATATATACACAATAATTCAAAAATATGAGCAAGCGCTGCAAATCAGAGACAAAGAAATAAAGGAATTAAACAAAAAAATGATTTTCAAAAGAGCAATAAGAAAAGGCCGGCAGTTGGCTAGAAAAATACTAAAAAGATAGATGTGCTGAAATAATCAAGATTTAGAATTCAAATTTTTGTACTAGATGCTCTATATGGATGAGTTGTTATTTGGACAAAACCTGTATGTTGTTGTAATTAAGCAAATAAACATTTATAATAATTTATATTAAACCATCATTTTTTCTACGGATTTTGGGATGAAACAAGTCATTATTTACGGGAATTCAATTTTTAGCAAAATGCTTTTTTATGATGCAAGAGACAATAACAATTTTATATTGTTTGTTTCGTTGTAGATAAAGAATACTATAACGACTCAACTTTTCTGGGGCTTCCACAGATCGATTCAAGCAATATCACAAGAGAATACCCGCCGGATAAATATGACATGCTGGCGGTTCTTGGCGGATATAGTTCTATGAGAAAAAGGGAAGAGTATTATTTGAGAGCTAAGAATAAAGGATATAAGCTGCGTAATTATATCAGCAGTAATGTAGATATTAATTCTATCATCAGCTTGGGAGAAAACAACATCATTTTTGGACCATCTCATATTGGGTTCGAAAGAGTGATGGGAAACAATAATATAATACGGCAAAACGTGTATTTGGGGCACAATTTTGAAATGGGAGACCATTGTTTTATAGGCGCAGGCTGCAACATAGGCGGCAAAAGTAAAATCCGGAGCACAAGCTATATTGCTATGGGCTCTACAATAATAAATGATATTACGATAGAAACCGAAACTCTTGTTGGCGCCGGAAGCGTTGTTATACGCAACACAGAGCCTTTTTCAAAAAACGTTGGCAATCCGGCCAGCATCATCGGCTATCATAAAGCCGAAGGGATAATGATGTCATGGCAGATAAACTCATTATCAATTTCACACCAACCGGAATGATACCGCAGAAATCGCAGACACCCTTTGTGCCTGTTATAACAAGTGAGATTATAGCGGACGTCAAGGCAGCGCTTAAGCTTGGGATAACTATGGTGCATCTGCATGCACGTGACAAGTAATCGCATCTACCCTGTTATAAAAAGGATACCTATGCAAAAATAATAAAAGGGGTCAGAGAGTTCGCTCCTGAGCTTATTATTTGCGTATCGACAAGCGGCAGAGCCTTCTCTGATTTTGAGAAAAGAAGTGAGGTTTTAGAGCTTGAGGGGGAGCTTAAACCGGACATGGCGAGTCTGATGCTCAGCTCACTTAATTTTAACAACCAGGCCAGCATAAACGAGCCGTCGATGATTATTGAACTATGCAAAAAAATGCTTGCTATGGGCGTTAAGCCGGAGCTTGAAGCCTTTGATTCAGGTATGATAAACTATGCAAAACATCTGATAAAAAAAGGGTTAATAACACCTCCGCATTATTTAAATCTGATACTCGGAAATATTGCTTGTGCACAGGCAGACCTTTTGCATGCGGGGCTTATGGTGCATGACCTTCCAAAGGATTCTTTTATATCAATAGGCGATGCTGGAGCCGTTGTTACAAACGACAAAGGTCTAAATGAGAAAGTACGGCAGCTTCGAAATTATGGAGCTTCGAAAAAGGATGTTTTTGTTGATATCGGCCGAAATTCAAGGATGGATGAAATTCAGGCGGCTATTCTGGGAATCAAGTTAAAATATCTTGACTCCGACAACGAAAAAAGAAGAGTTGCAGCAAATTATTATATTAGTTATATCAAAAATCCACAAGTAACACTGCCGAAAATGCCTGCTGAAAAAAGTCGCACGTTTGGCATCAGTTTGTGATTAGATGTAAAGACAGGGATGCGCTTGCAAAGCACCTTGCTGACAACGGTATCGGTACTGGAGTTCACTATCCATTACCGCCTCACTAACAACAGGCTCTTAGTCAATACAATAATATTAGCCTGCTACAACCAAGCAGATTCATAGAGAGGTGATCAGTTTACCTATTCACACGTCATTGACTAAAGAAGATTTGAATATAGTAGCTACGATTATTAATAAATGGAATAACTGATAAAAAAGGATATTTGCGAAGGATTCGATCTGATTTGTTAAAGCTGGATAAAAAGAAATTAAAAAGTATAGTTTATAATACCAGGTTATTATCATAATCGTCAAGTTTTGCGGTTCAACGGGCTTGATGTGGTCGGCTCCGTATACCGATTAAACATACGTCTGCCTGCTTTGGTCAGTCAACGTGACATGATCTCCAAGAGTACCGATATGGGCGTCGTTATTGAAGTTGCAGCCCGTAATCACGAGGTTTCTATCTTCACTCGACGCCGATACCGGCGAATAGGATAAGAGGCAATACGGCTTAGAAATCACTTTACTTAAGCACTTGAGCAGGGCGACGGTTTATTTGTGTTCTTTATCTATGCATGGCGTTTCCGCAGCCCGATGATCGTTCCGACAGCTAGTAATATTCCTGCAGTACCGATGAAAACCCAAATTACATATGTATTCTGTCCCGTGTTCGGCAGCGCGCTTTCCTCAATCGTCACGTCATAGCTCACACTAACGCCATCCACTGTGTAGGTGATGGTGCTCGTCCCGGCTTTCAGGCCAGTAAACGTCGCCGGAGAATTAAAGGTTGCCGTAAAGAAGCTATTATCCCAATCCCACGTTCCGTCGTCTACGCTGGGCGTCAATATTATCCGGCCGCCCGTATATATTTTGCCGTCCGATACGGAAGATGAAAGCCTAAGCTCCGTCCATTTAGCGTACAGTATCTTATCTGCCGTCACCGCCGTGCTGAAATCGTACGCCGTGGCAAAGCTCTCGTCCGTATACCACCCGTCGAACACATGGCCGGAAAGCGTCGGGTCAGTCGGCTCCGTCGCCTTATTCCCTTCGATGACTTCCTGCGATGCCACCGCACTGCCGTCTTTGGAATTGAATGTTACGGTATATACCGGAGTCCACTTGGCGTACAGTGTCGTCTCTGCGTTCACTGTAAACGGGAATGTAACCGCCGTGGTGTCGCAAGCCGCCGTCGGATACCAGCCGTCGAAAAAAAACCCCGTACGTATCGGGTTCTCCGGCGCATTCACTGTATCGCCCTGGGATATGACGTAGTCGTATGGCACATCCGAGCCGCCCTGGCTGTCGTATGTCACTTCGGTCAGCGCATGGAACGGGATGCTGTTATTGCCTGCATAGGTTTCTACCGCCGACCCGGAAAAGCCATAAATACCATCCGACGCGAGGTTCGTCCTCAAAAAGGTATATTCCCCGAATGAGACGGATTTGCCGGCGATAACGACTCTTTGCAGCGAATTGGAGTCTTCAAAGACATCATCATCTATTAAGGTAATATTTGATGGAACCGTAACTGATGTCAGCAAAGTACAAAATGAAAGCATATTTTCCGGCATGGTGGTCAGGCCGCTACCGATCGTTACGCTGCTCAGGCTGGCACAGTTATTAAAAACGTACGTGCCCATTGAAGTCACAGTATCAGGGATAGTGATGGATTTGAGACCGCTGTTCGCAAACGCTGCATTGGATATTGAAGAAATGCTGGACGGGATCGTGATCGACTCCAGTGATGCGCATCCGACAAACATGGATCTTCCGATAGTATCAAGCCCGTTGCTCAGTGTGACATTCTTCAAATTAGTACAATAATAGAACACACTATCACCAAATGAATTAACGCTGGATGGGATCGTAATGGACTCAAGCGCCGTGCACCGATTGAACATTTCCGAGCCGAGGATGGTCAGCCCGTCGCTCAGCGTAACGTTCTTTAAACTGTCGCAATCTCTGAATACTTGCGGGTCTATTCTTGTCACGGAAGCCGGTATGTTAACGGTCTCAAGTGCGCTGCAGCCAACAAACGCCATACCTTCGATTTTAGTCAGGCCTTCGCTGAGCGTAACGCTTATAAGGTTGGGGTAGCCGCCAAATGCCGAACCCTCTATCGACGTTACACTGGACGGAACTGTGACCGAAGTGACTGCACTGCCAGAAAACGCACCCAAGCCAATGGTGGTCACCGCAATCGCGCCGCCGCCCGGGTCGTACGACGATGGGATTGTGACGTCTCCGCCGCCGCCATTATATTTCGTGATGGAGAGCGTGCTGTCCCCTAGCACTGTGTATTCATAAGTGCCGTCGCTGTAGTCCGCCGCCATCGACACAATCGGGAACATTGTCATCGACAAAAGAAAGGTGATGACCAAAGCCAATGCTTTTTTCTTATTCATATATGAAGTCCTCCTGATAGCTTGTCCTGTTTATCGGTCAAGGATTCGGGATATGAGCGCAGAAAAGTATAATTAAAATCCCACCTTATATTGTAAGATGGGAGTTGTTTTTGCACATCGTCTGAATGGACTATTTTTCCGTAATTTTATCTTTTAAGCATGCCTGAATACAGCGTAACGGCCGTAACACCTCCGCCCAAGACAGCAGCGAATAATGTCTTTAACACAATGTACCATCCAAACGGAAGAGCGCTTACTCCTAAAAGAACGAAAAGCGGTACAGCCGCAGCGGATAAAATAGTGGCTGTTATCGTGCCCGGAATTATTCCGTACAAAATTGGCATGCGCATCATTCGTCCCAGAATGTTAAGCAAGGCACCGCCACCTTCAAGTATGCCTGCGGTATTAGTGCGTTTAAGGCTCGATCTGCAAAAGGAAGCGGAGAGAATAAACATTAGCCAGCAGGTCAGCAAAAGGTCTATAGGGATGCTTATCATGTTCGTTGCGACAGTATTGGCTTTGTGATATATAAGAGCGGCTATCATACCGTTTATGAAAAAGTTGAAAGCCGCTGAAACTGTGGCTTCAAGTCTAATGTATGCTTTGAGTTCTTTTGTCATCAGCTTTCCTTTCTTGTAAGCTTCTCCGCCAGCCCTGCACGCCGGTCTATTTCAAGTTTTTGGAATACCGATCGCAGATGTGCACGCACAGTGTTTTCGGTAATGGAAAGTTTTTTTGCTATTTCGTTGTTGTGATATCCCTTAGCAGCAAGCCGTGCCACGTCCTGTTCTCTCTTCGTCAGGCTCTCTGGAAACCCTTTTTTAAGATATTCGCCCTGCAGTATTTTTATACCTCTTACATGCGAATCATTGTTTTGCCGCAGCAGAGCCAGCGCACTTTTGTCTCTTTTACAAAGTTCTTTTTCCACCATTCCGTCCAGATGCTGTGAAAAATTGCCGAGCGGCATTATAAATCTGTCAGGCAGTGCCAACTCTACAGCCCTGTCAACGTAATCCTTCGCCTTATCCCTGCTTCCCAGAGCCATATGACAGCAAGCAGCAAGCAGCGTAAAATAAAGCTCCAGTATAAGTACACCTTCACTGGTTTTTAGTTGTTCAAGGAATATCTCCAGTGCGGCAACCGCACGCAGATATTGTCCGCTCTCTGCAAGATACTGAACGTGAAACCAGCATGCCACACCGTAAGAAACAGGCGCAAAATGCTCGTTACCGGCGATGTTTTTATCTCCGAATGGACCTGTCCCGTATGAACCTGAAGCGTATGAAAATGTCTTGAGCCAGTTCGGAGTGTCCTGATATCTTCCCAGTGTATTGAAAAGCCCGCTGCGTATCAACGATACAAGACGGCTGCATGCCTCATAGTTTACACCGCACTCAGCCGCATCCATATATTCAATTGTGTCCGTAAAGCAGTCGACGTTACCCTGGCGTGTTGCGATCATCCCCAGCTGTTCGCCGGCGCTTATCTTAAGGACGTCCTGCTTTGTCTTTTCAAGCAGATAAATGGCTTTGTATGTCAATACATATGCCTGCTCAAGATCGCCCCGGTAGTAGGCTAGCGAACCGTCGTACAACTCTTCCATACCGCAAAGCCGCTCTCCTGTTATTCTTGAAAACAAATCCGACAGTTTCGATATCATAGGACGGATATCATCAGCCATCCCTGGTCTGAGCAGATATACGCCCGGCATCCCGTGGACGCCCAGCGTTATCGAATCAGCAGCATCGATCACTTTAGACGGGCCCTGCATAAGCATTAGCGCCTGTTCGTACTTCTCAATTACAGCTTTTATGTCCCGTGTCACAGGAGAAGCAGATACTATGAGCCATTCTCCCTGCAGATGCCTCTTCTGTGATTCTGGTATCTGAAGCAGAGGTATCATCTCCCGAATCTCCTCCATCAGCCTATCAAACTCATCTGCAAGCCCGCCGCGATACATCTCATATGCAAGGCGAAGAAGACTCTCGGGATAATTCAATTTAAACTCTGCGGAACACTTTACTGCGATATCAGAGGCAATCAACTCATAAGGAACGCCGTCCACACGCACCATCGACATATGGCGCATATCCAGACGAAGCATTTCTTCATAGTTGTTAGAAAGCATTGCGGCCTTAAACAAATCCAGTTTAGATTGACTCATATCTTTATTGCTGCCTTTTATTTTTTGTTATAGTGTTCATATATACCGGATTCCCATAATTGAAAATATCTACTGATATTATATATTCTCAAAAGAGGTTTTTCAATGAAGTACTGCTTATTATATGAATACGAGTTAACAGGTTCGGCTTGCAAATTTAAACGTCAATTTGATGATTTTATCATAATCGATTCATATAAAACTAATTATCACTCCAAACCCACCCATAAATGGTTTTTCTTTGCCCTTAATTGTTTTCGGAGTCATATTTTTATTTCATTTATATAAATAAGTTTATCCTGGCAGGAAGAATTTTATTTTTAAGCAGGGGTTTTTTCTGCTCCATGCAACTAACATGGTGAAGGAGTTGATGGGATGGACGAAAATTTAGCGATTAAAACCTGCAATATCAGCAAGCTCTTCGGGGATTTCAAGGCATTGAATGACTTATCCATATCAGTAAAACACAGAGAGATTTTCGGGTTTATCGGAAAGAACGGCGCAGGCAAAACCACCTTTATGAGGATCATATGCAAGTTGATGAAGCCAAGCGCCGGGACGCTGGAGGTGAAGGAAAACATAAGCTTCCTGCCCCAAAATGTAAGGTTCCGTGATAATATGAACGCTGGAGAGGTATTGCACTTCTTTGCCGGGCTGAGAGGCTGCGATGCTGAGGAAAATATAGAGTTTGCGAAGGAATTGGAGATTGATCTAACCAAGAAAATCAATTGCCTTTCTCCGGGGCAACAAAGAAAGCTTCAGCTTGTTGTCACTACCATCGGGTCACCGGAGATACTCGTACTGGATGAACCCACGGCAGGACTTGACCCATCAGGTGTTCAGCAGGTCAGGGGGATCATAAAAGTATTGAACCAGCGTGGGTGTACGGTATTCATTTCTTCACATGTCCTGATGGAGCTCGAAAATCTATGTGACACCATTGCGGTGATAGAAAAGGGCGAGTTACTATATCAGGGAGCTTGTAGCACTGTTTATGAAATCGAGACGGAAGGTATGGATGAAAAGGTTCTGGTATCTTTACCGGAACAGCAAAAGAAGAAGTTCGAAGTCAAAAATGATATAGTTTTCGCCGGAATAGAGAGACATGAAGTGCCTTCAGTATTGCAGTTGCTATATGAAAAAAACGTCAGGGTTTTCAGCGTAAGGCGGCAGGGGATAGAGACGCTTTACAACAGTCTTGTAAAGGAGGATTCCTGATATGAAAGCGACAGGGGTTTTACTTAAAAGAGATATTAGAAACAGCTTAAATAAAAAGTTTTTCATATTGCTTTTTTTCATGATTTTCTTTCAGTTCTGGTTTGTTTTAACCTCTGATAGCGTGAGACAGGTAAAAGAAACCGGAGAGATGTTCTATATGGCGGCCGTTTTCTCGTTCAACTTCTTTGGCTCTATAGTCGCGCTTGCACTCGGTTATAATGGAATATCAAATGAAAGAGAAGCTAAATTCTTGGATCTGATACTGACATCGGGTATATCTAAAAAGAAAGTGTATTTAAGTAAGATATTGACCAGTTTTTTGATTTCGGGTGTATTTGCATTGATCTATACCTTTGTTTTAATGCTCGTGTATATTATCATGTCCCGGGATATCGGAATAAGCCTTCTTGCACTGAGATATATTTTGCCGATAACAGCTTTTCTTTCGATTTTTAGCCTCATGGGTCTGATGCTTTCAGTAATACTCAGATCATCAAAAGCTTCGCTGATAACTTCCATTATGATTGGCGGCCTGCTGATGCCCAGACTATTTGTGATGATCGTAGACGGCCTGAACAACTTATTGGGGCTAGGGCAACAGACTGTAAATATCATCTATATGATTTCACCCGCACTTATTATGAATGCCTTGAACGGATATTCTGAAACGGCTAATTTTCTCTGGGGTCTGCTGCTGCTTGTAATTTATCTTGCAGCCATTATAATAACCGGTATAAAGGTATTCATTAAACAGGATGAACTAAATTACGGAGAATGATACAAGAGCTTTGTTATAAATTAGAACTGATATGGAGAGGAGATTCTAAATGAGTAAGAAACCAATGAGCAAAAAGGCAGCGATTATCGTTCTGGCAGTTGTAATTGCAGCGGCAATATTTCTTGGGTTTATCTTTTTAAACAAAGGAGACGGCCCCGTTATGGGAATGATGTTAGCGGACCGACCAATAAAAGATACAGACACATATTCTGATACTGCAAAGACACATGGCGAAGGAGTTTATCTGATCGTATCCAATTCCTTCAATGACTATCAGGCGGATTATGAAGCGGGTGTCACGCAGGGCGAAGATCTATATGCGGCAATTTATTTTGTTGAGTGTCCGCAGGGCTCTGAATTTACCGCCAATTGGATAAAAGACGGTAATGTGGCTGCGGAGGAAAAAGGAACGCTTCCCACAGGGCCGAAAGGAGTTATAACGTACATGCTGAGCAAAGAGAATGTGACCAGCGGTAGTTATACTTTTGAACTGTACGATGGCGACAACAGAATATTTGAGTACACGTTTTCTATAGAATGAGTATGGAGATACGGCGGGGCCGGGAAAACAGGAGTGAGTTTTTCACCGGCCTTTACAATCAAAATTTCGAATACGTTTACTCGTATGTATTCGCACGTACAGCGGGCAACGTCCCTCTTACGGAGGAGATCGTGCAGGAGGCTTTTGCTGCTGCCTGGATATCCTTAGACTCGTTTAATCAAAAAAGCTCCTGGCGTACCTGGCTGTGTTCGATAGCGAAGAACAAGCTTCGGGAAAGCTACCGCAAGGCTATATATAAGGAAAAGCTGGAGATAGCGGATAGCGACAATATTGACGACAAAGCGAGTGGTTTTGACCTTGAAGAGATCGTGATTGGCAACGAAACACGTATTAGTGTCCTAAAAGCGCTGGATGAAATCAATCCTATGTACAGATATACGCTGATTATGAAATACATGGACGATTTGCGGGTTAAAGAAATAGCTGGAGTGCTGGGCAGGTCTGCAAAGGCTGTAGACGGCATACTCCAAAGAGCAAAGAACGTCTTTGAAAAAGCATATTTAATGCTGGAAAGCAGTGATAGAAATGATGAAAGATAATACATTGAAGAAGCTGGTTAAGTCCCTTGATATCGAAGCAGCGCCGCCGGAAGGACTCAAGGAGGATATTCTAAGCAGAGTAGTATCTATGGAAATCAAAGCAGAACCTGTTTTGACTCCTTTTGAAAGGTTCTTCTTTGAAAAACCTCTAAGGGCTGCATGCGTGGTTGCTTTACCTGTAGCGGGATCGCTTTGGGCGATTATGGGCAGCAACTTTATAAATTTGTTAAGCGGGATTATAAGATAAGAGGTGAATAGATATGTCAGTACTATATAAATCGATTTTTGCTCCGCTTGAGGTCATCAGCAGAAATGAGGTGAAAGGCCGGCTTGCGGCATCAGTTATCACTGTTTTGACAACTGCTGTTCTGGGGTCGGTGATTTCTCCAATAATATATTTTTACACAAACAAAAGCAGATATGATATCAGTCTGGATATCGGCGGTATGTTTCTTGGGCTTGTCGTATCCGTCTTTACTTTCATTGCTGTATGCACGCTGATGTGGTTATTATCAAAAGCTTTTAAGAAAGGACTTAAGCTCGGGCAGGTAGCTTCAACATGGGGCCTGAGCTATATACCCAACCTTCTGTGTGTTATATTATTCAACCTTCTTTTGAATGTACCGGGGATATATAACTCAAGCAGCGCTTTGGCATTCATTTTCAGCACACTCTTCATCATATTCCTCGTCTGGAAAGCGATATACTACTTTATGTTTCTAAGATTTGTGCTTGAAACGACATTAGGGGAGTTTGTTGCTATCACAGCGGTATCCGCAGCCGTATTTGCTGCCTTGATCATTTTAGGCACAAAAGCCGGGGTACAGGTGCCTATGGTATAAGATGATTGTTGGATATATGCACTTGACCGTCGTGAGATCATGATACCTGCCCTGTGAGGCAGGTATATTTATAATAACAAAGCTAACGATATTGACCGCAAAACAAAAAACGAAAGTGTTGCATCTGGAATAAAGAATTCAGAATAATTTAATCGTCACTCCAAACCCACTCAGAAACACAAAGGTGTTTGTTTGGGGGGCAAGCGAACCACCAATAAAGTGCAAAATGATAATTCACAATTCGACACGGTGCAGCTCGCTTCCACCGCAACAATTAAATCCCCAAAGTATCTTTGTTGCAGGAGAGGTATCCGGGTTTGGTTTATTTTCGTAAACGCTCGTAATGTCTCTGGTTTAATTTTATCTTGTTACATGCGCTGTACATAATTCCGGTTATACCACTATTAGTAGACAATTCATAATGCCATAAAACGCTGGAATCAACTGCGTTAGGCAAATTTCAAAACTGAAGTTGACGCAGGCAGTTATTCCATACATAATGTAATAGTGACTATATATGGAATGGACGAAAAAGAACACCATGCGCTTAAAATACCTTTATTACATACTTGCACTTTTATGCGTCATCAGTCTCGCTTCATTGATTTGCTTAACGATACACGGCGGCAATAATGAATCAATTAAAACTGCCGATCAGGTTCACATTTTCGGCAGCTACAGCATGGATGGGCAAGAGCCAATAGAGCTGACGGAAGATACAGTCATAGAAAATCAGCAGCTTCATACCGTAACTATCAATGGACACTTTTCCATGGATATTCCCGAAGGATGGGTTCTTATGCTGCGCCTTGATAATATCCGGGCAAGTATTCGCATCAATGGCGAGGAGGTGTACCGCTTTGGTGACGAAGCTTCCATTCCGAGGTTCTCTAAAACAGCCGGAATGACCTGGGGGTATTATGTTTCGCCGGGGATTAGCGAGCTTGACAATGTCGAGATCATTCTCCGGAATATATATGAGGGCAGAGTAACAAACGTTTTTGACGATTTTCTCAATTGCATATACCTTGGGCATGGCTACGAGTTGTATGAATTGCTGCAGGAGAAAATGCCTTTAATCATTTTTGGGTTTGCTTTTGCCATCATCGGAATAGCCGTGCTGATATTCAGCATTATTGCCAAATGTTATAAAATGCCGGGTATGGAACGTGGCGTCTGGCTTTCATGTTTAACGATTTTAGGAGGGCTGTGGATATCATTTGACGGGGGTTATCCGTATATAACTCTGTTGTTTAGGAACCCACTCCTTTTCAATACGCTTGATATCATACTGATCTATATCATTCCAGCAGTGTTTCTATTCTACACATATACCTGTTTGGAAAACAAAGCAGCTAAAAAGCTGGCGGGCGTTTTTGGCAGCATATCGCTTTTACTCTTACTGACTGTTATCCTGATTCAGATATTCGGGATATATGAGCTTTTTGATATGCAGAATATGGCGATCATATGGAGCGCTGTCGCTGTGATCATATTGATACTGCTGATTGGCTATGATGGACTGGTCTTAAAAAACAAGCAGGCTAGGCTGATGCTGCTATCGTGGCTGCCGTTATTTATATCTGCGTTTATTGAAATTATCAATGGGTTATTAATCAATATACCTGCGCGGTCGATCGTGAAATACGGGTTTTTATTATCGATCCTGCTGCAGTTTTATCAGTTCGTCCGTGTGATAAGGTCTAATGTGAGAAAAAACAAAGAGAACATGCAGCTTAAATACGAACTGCTGCAAAACCGGCTGGTTGTTATGCTCAGCCAGATCCAACCGCATTTTCTTTTCAACACGCTGAATGACATTCGTTTTTTATATCGGGAGTCGCCCGAAAAGGCGGAAGAGGCGCTTATTAGCTTTACACGATATCTCCGCGCAAATATGGAATCGCTCAATCAATCCGATCTGATTCCTTTTGAGAATGAGCTGGGGTATGTCCAAAACTACGTTGATATTGAAAAAATGCGGTTTGGTGAAAGACTGAAAGTAGTATATGATATCGGCTCTGCGCAGTTCTTTGTTCCGGTGCTTTCCGTACAGCCGCTCGTGGAGAATGCGATTCGTCATGGTGTAGTTAAAAAGCCCGAAGGAGGAACCGTGACGATTCGTACGTATGAGGATGCGTATAGCGTTGTGGTAAAGGTCAGTGACGATGGCGCAGGATTCGGCCCGCCCGAAATCGATGACGGCAAAACACACACGGGGATAGAAAACGTCCGTATGAGGGTTCAAGCCATGTGCGGAGGCAGCGTGGAGATCGAAAGCAAACCAGGCGAAGGGACCATGGTACGGATGCACATTCCGAAGGAGAAGAGAAAATGAGAATTATCGTGGTTGATGATGAACCGTTGGCGCTAAGAGGTCTGGTTCAGGAAATCAAAAAGGTGTTGCCGGAATGCGATGTCGCTGGTTTTACCGATTCTTCTGAGGCGCTCATGGTACTCAGCGATGATCACCTTGCGCCAGACGTGGCTTTTCTGGATATTGAGATGCCGGGTATAAACGGCATATATCTGGCAAAGAAATTTAAAGACGTGCACCCAAAAACCAATATTATTTTTGTAACAAGCTACTCTCAATATTCGCTGGATGCCCATGGCCTACACGCCAGCGGCTATTTGATGAAGCCAGTTCTCTCGGAAGATATCCGCAGAGAACTGGATGATCTTCGCACACCGGTATCTGCGCCACCCAGCCGCGTACGCATCCAGACCTTTGGCAACTTTGATATTTTTGTGGATAGCAAATTGCTTGTCTTTTTTCGGTCTAAAGCAAAAGAGGCGCTAGCGTATATCGTCAGCAAAAACGGCAGCAGCGTAACGATTGCGGAGCTTGCCGCTGCCATTTGGGAAGCAAGGGCATATAATCGTTCACTTCAAAACCAAATGCAAACGGTTATATCCGACATGATGAACACGTTAAGAAAGGCTGAAGCCCATAACATCATCATCAAAAAACGAAACAGCATTTCAATAGATATATCTAAAGTGGATTGCGATTATTACCGTTTTTTAAAAGGAGATTCTGCTGCCGTGAATGCATATATGGGAGAGTTTATGAACAACTACAGCTGGGCGGAAATGATAACTGGATATTTAAGCAACAAATAGACGATAAATTACAAATTCAACATTTTTTTAACATCAATTGATGTACTTTTGATGTGCTAGGATTGATAGTATTAACTTGTACCCTTTTTATTTTGGAAAGGGCTTTGTTTCATATGTAAGTAAAACAAATATAGACAATCACAGGTGGTCGTTTTATATATTAAACGTGTGGAGTTGTCCATACTGAGTTCACTCGACTAAAACTATCTTAACGTTATTTTAAGGGGAATACTAATATGAGCACTAAAAGAAAGAGAGACATATGGAAATATGGGATATTTGCTGTAATTATAGGCATCGCCTTGCTGATATCAATGTTCCCCATTCCGGTCCGCGCCGCTGATGACACCATTCTTATTTACTATAACTTTGATGGAAATGTTTTGGACGCAAGCGGAAACGGCAATGACGGAAGCACGGGTGGAACTGTCACATATGACATGGGTTATTCGGGCCAGGCAATACGTTTAAACGGCAACGGCTGGGTTAACCTTCCTCAAAACATGATACTTAATAATACATCTTTTACTGTCTCGATGAGATTCAAGGCAACGGGTTCGGAGCACGGCGGCTTGTTCGGGTATCAGAATACGACTGCGGATCAAACCACGCCAAACGAGTTCGTTCCGATATTATGCATACTTCCGAACGGAAGACTGTATGCGGAGATGTGGATTGGAACTTCTATGACTGTTGTTTCCAGCAACGTAGTCAATGATGGAAATTGGCACAGAGTCGTCATGACTTCGGGAGCAAGCTCGATAAAAGTCTATTTGGATGGGTTAGTTATCGGAGAAGCGACGGGTGTACCACAGCATCTTCATATGAACTATAACCAGATTGGAACGAATGCCGCATGGTCCAGATCGGACAAGGGCCTTCCCGATTTTGTAGGCAGTTGGTACGGCTATACGGGGCTGATCGACGATTTCATTTTCTATTCCAATGCGCAAACCGGCGGTGAAATCGCAAAAGAAACTCAGACCATTACTTTTAATGAACTGCCGGTTAAAACGCTGGAAAGCGCAAGCTTTGAGCTTGCGGCAACCGCAAGCTCCGGCCTCCCCATCACCTATACATCGTCAAATACGGCTGTTGCAACGGTTTCCGGATCAACGGTTACACTGCACAGCGCAGGAACGACGGAAATCGCCGCCAATCAACCGGGGGATGATACCTACAGTGCGGCGCCGCAGGTTGCCCGTACGCTAAAAGTTATTGATAAGCCTGCGGTTACGACATCTGCGGCTTCAGTTGTCACGTCGCAGTCAGCAGTTTTGGGCGGTAACGTGACAAACAGCGGCAATGATGAAGATACTGAAAGGGGTATCGTTTATTCTGCCAATCATAACCCGGCTGTTGGCGGGGATGGTGTCACCAAAGTCAGTATGGGTACCGGTTCGGGTACGTTTTCGGCTACCGTGAATGCGTTGAATGCAAGTACGACCTATTATGTTAGAGCATACGCTGCAAACGACGCCGGGACGGTTTACGGATCGGAGATAGAGCTGAGCACTTTGTCGGACAACGCGGGTCTGACAAGTGTGTGTCTGCAAACAGACAACGCCCCATCCGGCGGCGACGGGATAAGCAAGGCGAATGCCATAAGATGGGCCATAGCGGTAGACCAGTCGAAGGCCGAACTGGGGCGCTCCGACATTACCGTGGCGGGTGGGGCATCCTTCAATCTGTTTTCAGATAGTGATTATACGGCGGAAGTGACAGGAGCGGATACCATTTCGCTTACAGCCGGAAGCGACACGACGGCATACATTCTTGTATCCGCACAGGATACGGCAATTGTGAGATACTATGCTGTGTCGCTAAGCAGGGCGGCGGCAGCATCGGTTGAAATCACTCTTGACAGCATCGTCAGCCCCGCAACGGCTGATATTGAGCTGAAAGATGCGTCAGACAATGTCATGCTTTCGCAGAAATTTGAATTGTTCATAGATAATGTGAGTGTCGGTACGTATACAACCAGCGCAACAACCGGCGTATATACTTATTCCATACCGTCCAGTCTGGCAAAGGGTCCGCATACGCTTAAAGCGGTTGCGGTGGTCGGGGGCGCACAGAACACAGCTAGTTTTGATATTCCGTATACGGCAACAATTCGTATATATAAGGACGGGACTCACACAGCTGCGTCAGGCAGTGTTGAATTGCGGCAGAGTGGCAGTACAATCGCCACCGCGACGTCTACCGGCGTAACAGGTGTATATTCGGCGTCTGTGCTTAACGGAACCTATGCTATCTATATTGGCGGTACGGATATTGCAGAGAATATTACGATTAACGGTGCAGATAGCAGCATATCGGTCAATTATTATACGGTGAGTTTTGCCGTTTCGGATGGCGGAACGGCATCGGGCAGTACCGTATCGGCAACGGCGGGAGGCTCTGCGATAGCGAGTGGCACGGCTGTTCTTTCCGGCAAGACGGTCGTTATCACGGCGGTCGGTGCAGGAACAGATCTGTATACCTACTCGTGGTCGGGAACAGGAATAGACGACGCAAGCGGTAAGGATACGGACGAAATAACGATTTCTTCTCTGAGCGGTATGGTGGATACAGTATGCACAGTAACCGGTACGGCTATCGACAGGACTTCGCCGACTCTTTCAAATGGCAGCGCCAGGCGAACGGGCGAGGCTGCAGCAACTGTAAAGTTTACATCCGATGAAGGTGGGCAATATTACTATAGTGTTGTCGCGGACGGCGCTTCTGTACCGGAAGTTGACACAAGTGGAACGGGCACAGCTTGTACAGCCGGGGAAACGACTGTCAGCCTGACCTTATTGAAAACGGGCGCTAAGGATATATATATCAAGGAAAAGGATGCGGCAGGCAACATGAGCGACGTACTTAAAATCGATATCGCCGCATACTCTCCGTCCGACAAGGATGGCGATGGTGTACTGGACGATCGTTCGGTAGATACAGACGGGGACGGCGTCAGCGACGGGGATGAAGCCGATGCAGGTTCCGATCCCGATGATTCGGATTCCACGCCGTCAGATATCAACGGCGACGGGAAACTTGACAATCCTACTGCGGATACAGACGGGGACGGCATCAGCGACGAAGACGAAGTTGCTGCAGGTTCCAATCCTGACGATCCTGATTCCACACCGTCGGATATTGACGGCGACGGCAAGGTTGATGATAAGAATGCGGATAGTGATGGCGATGGCATCAGCGACGGTGACGAGATCGCAGCAGGTTCCGACCCTGACGACCCGGATTCGACGCCATCGGATAGTGATGGAGACGGCAAGGTGGATGATAAGAATGCGGACAGCGACGGCGATGGCATCAGCGACGGTGACGAGATCGCAGCGGGGTCCGACCCTGACGACCCGGATTCGACGCCATCAGATATTAACGGCGACGGCAAGGTTGATGATCCAACAGCTGACAGCGATGGTGAAGGCGTAACCGATGGAAAAGAAGTGGAAGCGGGTTCAAATCCGGATGACCCGAATTCGACGCCGTCGGATATTGACGGCGACGGGAAGCTTGATAACCCGGCAGCGGACAGTGATGGCGATGGTGTCTCGGATGAAGACGAAGTTGCGGCAGGGACTGATCCTGATATAGTTGATTCTGTTGCAGTTGTTTCTGATGAAACGGGTTCTGCAAATATCTCTGGAGTGTTGAAGGACGAAAACGGTAATCCTGCGGGAAGTATCGTGCTATATTTGATTGATGAGAACGGCAATGTGGCTGCGACGGCCACGACGGATGAAAACGGACAATACCAGTTTGATGGTATCCCGCTTGGTACATATACGCTTGCTGTTAACAGCCCGACCGGAAGCTCCGTCACAATAGAGCTGGTTCAGGACAGCTCGAGCGGCAAAACAGACGGAACGAGGGCTACTGTTGGCGTTAAGGACATGAATACGGATGTTTTGATGAATCTTACGATTAAGGATGAAGCGCTTGCTATTGGCTTTATAAAAGTACAGGAGCCGGCGAGTTTTCCTTGGCTGTTCGTTTATATCATTGTCTTTGTCGTTATTATGGCTGTAATTTTATTATTGATTGTTATTCGGAGACGAGAAGAGGAGGATAAGACCGAGTGATAAAAGGACAGCCTTGAATAATGAGTAATTAAGGTGTACAGAATCCAAGTTGAAGATTTGTAACACCAGCTATATTTGGATGGATGACATAGTCACACAAAATCCGATTATATACAAAAAGGTATTTGCTTTTGGATGTGATCGCTTCACCACGGGAAGTCAGGAAAGATGCACAACCGATTCTCTCTTGATATCAAACAGAAAGCTTTTTGAAAAGTATCAATTGACAAAACAGAAGCAATTATCCAAAATATCAAGGGTAAATAATATCGTAAGGAACTCGCCTAGGGGGTCGTTCTGCCAAATTTCGAGAAGCAAGTGCCGTAATGTTCATTGCTTATGCGGCACTTTTTGTTTTGAGGTAGTGTAATATTAGGTATCTCCTTACTATTTTGAATCAAAAAGTAAAGATATAGTATAATCATCATAGTAAAATATTTGACTATGTGTTTTAATATGGTATAATTATTTTTAAGGTAACGTTATTTATAGAATTTTCCCAGTTACAACTTCTTTTGTATAAACTCAATGAGCTCTGACAACTGCCAGTACATGCATACGGTAGAATTTTTTACTGCTCTTTATTGTGCATCTGGAAATCCAGGACAGTAAAAAAAAATATACAAGGAGCTTTTATCATGAGAAAAACTTCTTTTATTATGGGGCTAATAGGCGGTATTATCGGCTGCCTTTATAGCACCATTTTACTTGCGATATATATAGAAGAAGCTATAGGTACTGCCGGAGCGGTTTTTTCTATTATCATGTTTTTTATACTCGGATTGATATTTATAATCGGCACAAGCATGGTTCTTATTCGTGGCGATATCGGAGGGGTATTGATGATAGTGTCTTCTGTATTGCTTTTCGCTTTAACGATTGGCTCTTTCTTTATTGAAAGCTTTCAAGCAGGAATGGAAAGCTTTTTTGCTATCTTCCTTACACTTGCAATAATGGGCTTTATTTCAGGGATACTGGGCTATAAGTCAAGAAACGAACCGAAGATAAAACTTAAAACAGCGGGAGTATATTCGAATTATGCGCTACCGCAGTCGGTATATACATTTTGTAACAGCTGCAGAGAAAGACTTACACCTGATGCTATCTTTTGCTAAAAATGCGGCAATAAGACATCAGTTAAAAAATAGGAGGAGGTTAGTATATGCCATATTGTAAAAAATGCGGAAACGAGCTTTTAAACGGACAGTTCACATGCCCGAAATGCGGGCAAAATCAAACACAAATAGTTGAAGCGGAACCACCGAAAGATAAAGTGCCATGGCAGAGGCTTTTATGGATGTGGGCGCTTGCGTGTGCGGGAGGATTGATTGGAATAATATTGGCAGCTTCGATAATAGGGGCGAAAAATGATTTAGGAGAACCAAGATATACAAAATCGAACAGGACGCAGGCGATTATTGCCTTGATACTTGGAATTGGCATGACTGCGCTTTTTATTACTATATACACCACGATTTAAATTTAAGATATATGACTTATGCATTCAGAGATGTATAAGTGAAATCTAAGGAGGTGGATTATGCTTTTTGTATGGATCGGCATAATAGTATTAGCGGTTATTGTAATAGTAATAGCTGTTCCGATAATTGTAGTAAGAACGAAGAAGGCAGACAAAAAATATAAGCAGAAGTTTGAGGAGATAGGATTTAATACCGATATCGAATTCTCGCCGGGAATATTCAGTATATTCGTGGACGAAGCAAAAGGTCTGTGGTGTTTGAAACATTCAAACAAGTCTGAACCGGTGATATACAAATTCGATGACCTTGCAGGCTTCGAAATGTACGAATACGGTATGCTTTCAGGAAAGGTATATTCAGGCATGGAGAATATTGGGCTGCTTAAATTTGGATATGCCGGCCAGGAGAATCAGAGGAGCAAGGATATCATTCTTCTGGTGAAATTCAAGAACGATGTATATCCGCCGGTGACTTTGAAATTCATAGGCACAGCGATGGATAAAGATTCGGAGCTTTATACGACCATAATAAATAATGCAAACGAGTTTGTGCGGATACTAACGGATATAATAAAGAAAAGCGACAGTGGGATTGCCCCGGCAGTCAGCGTTGCCAGCATAGAAGAGCAGCAGGAAGAGTATACGAATATAGTGCGGGAAGGCAGCTCATGCCTATGCTCGAGGTGCGGGGCCGAACTGGTTTCTCTGGATAAGTTTTGTATAGCCTGCGGCGCCCCAGTGATGCAAAGGGAAGAAAGGCCAAAATGTCCGAGGTGTGGAACGGCGATAACAAACGAGCATGTATTTTGTGCCTTGTGCGGTTACGATCTTAGAGGCGTTGAATAGCTATACAAGTATATAAGGAGCAATAAAATGATTATTAGCAAAAGAGTCCTGCTGCTCTTATTAGTTTTACTTTTGTTTTCGGTGTTGCTTTTCGGATGCGCTGGCGAGCCGGACATTGAAGATCTCATAGAAAAAAAGATACAAAAGGATTGATTCGTGTGCTTGGCTATGAAGGACCGAACGAGACCATGATCAGGGATGCACGAGACGCATTAATTGAAATAGGTGAAGATGCAGTTGATGAGCTGGTTGATGCAGTTGACAGCAAGAACGAACAAATCAGTATAAATGCAATATGGATATTGGGTGAGCTAAAAGACCCAAGAGCAATCGAACCGCTTATAGCTGCGCTTGACAATGGGAATATGGAAAATGATGCATTAAACGCTCTGTGCAGGATAGGAGATATCAGCACAATAGATGTTCTGTCAAAATATATGGATGAAGAGATAGTTATAAAAGGAGGGCTTGTCGAAATAAATGTCAAATATATCGACCCGGTGATATATGGAGAAGGAGTAGATGCAGCTCCATACGACCCTGTAAAGCTCGGCCCGCATCCTGTTGTGATAGCAGACGAAGCGTCTTTTGAAGTTTTCAGAGCGGCCGAGGGCTATCATCCTGATGATCCTGAAAACTGGAATGCACTTTTACCACTTGATTGGCAACCGCTCGACGACCCGGAATCTGTAGAGCTGGTGCTCTGCTGGGGAGAAATATCTGAGGTTACAATTGATACTGCAGTTTACAGAGGGTTGTCGGATAGTGTAAAAGGAGAACGAGTCTGTGAACGGCGAACAGTAATATTAAGAGAAGCAGCTACAGGCGATATAATTGCATCCGAGACAATACTCGGAGAGACCCCAAAAAAATTCCCGGATTCTGTTTCCGGCAGTATGGATGATTTTGCTTATAAAGGCGAGTGGACGGCAGAAATTTTGATAGACTGGCTTAGACCGTATGTAGAAGGGACAGCATGATAAAACTGTTACAGGCAGGGTTCGATCAATATATTATTCAAGATGTTTTAAAATACAACACGCAAACTTAAGATGCAATATTTCAAAATATTTATTTGGAGGCGGAATGATGAAAAAACTTGGCATATTACTATTTTGTCTGATACTTGTTATTGCAATTTCGGGGTGTTCGGGAAACAGCAAAGTTCTTCAAACTGAAGAATATGACGTATATGAGAACGGTGAGCTTTTCATAGAAGTGAAGGGTCAAAGCGGGGCCTATAATTTCCTAACAGACGCAGAGTATAACGGTACCATACTTGGGGAATATAAAGGGCATGTCTTTTCTACAAAGCGCGGGATAATCATAGGCAGCACTATAGAAGAAGTTATAAAGCAGTATAAAGGAACTCCGTACTTTTTATTGGACCAGGGTACCGGTGAAATTCTCGACATCAGCGATGCTTTAAGCAGCAGCGCACCGGAAAGATATAATGTTAGTTTTTATACGCTAATTGTAAACGGAAAGCTGTATTGCTACACAATTGATCTTCCAGACACAGCAATAGCAAAAGACTTAGGGCTGAGTCTTATGGATTGGCTAAAAATAAGAACGAGCGGCTCGCAAGAGTACGTTGTTGAACACCTCAGTATGCAGTTTTTTATCGAAAACGGAAAAATATTTAATATATTAATAACGTACATGAATTATCAGGATTGAGTGTGCTTGCTGGGTTTTCTTGGTCATCAGAGTTTCGATATTGATACGTTTTAAGCTGCAGAGGATTTGCCTAAAATGATATTACTGACTGCGCAGAAAGATAAAAAAGAAAGAGGGAAAGAAAAGTGAAAAGATTGAATATAGCAATATTGATACTGTTTATTGTTTTAGTATTGTTTTCATCGGGCTGCTCCGAAAAAGCAATAGAACAAGTCGAAGAACAACAGGAGAAAGTAATTGTAGCAGCGGAATTGGTAGAGGTATTAGCAGACTGGAGTGCTGACAGCGGCTATACAGATTTTGAGGTGACAGCTAAACTGGAAGACGGAAGTGAGGTTTCAGTAACAGTATTTCCTGAAGATGAAAAAGCATTTGGTATACTGATAATGCAGTTTCAGGCGGACAAGTCGAACGAAGTGCATACATTCAATGTTTATTTCAATGAGTCGACAGGAGACTGGACATTTACTGAGTAGCGTTAACGTATAAAAGGTCGCATTTTTTGTTTCTGGTCGAGAGACCTGATCGGCTTGATGATTTAACAAAATCATGTATTTGTATTGCCAATCACGCGGTAATATTATTATATTGGAGGTAACGGTTATGTTTTGCCAAAATTGTGGATTCAATAACGAAAAGGACTCAAAGTTTTGCTTAAAGTGCGGCACGCCGCTTTTAATTCCTCAGGAGTCACCTGAAAAACACAATCAATTTTACCAAGCAGAAGCTCAACCTGTGCAGCCGGCGGCTCCGAAGCCGAAAAAGAAACGCAAAGGACTTATTATTGGGCTTGTTTCAGGCGGGGTCGTACTGCTTGCAGCATTGGCGGCTGGGTACTTCGTTTTTTTTGCCGGGGCTGCCGTAACTGGCGAGTGGTACAGCCAGCAACAGGGTATCGTACTATCGTTTAATGATGGCGGTATCGTTGAGCAGATCGGACTTGCCGGATCTTATGAAGGTGAGTATGAATATAACAAAGGTAAGGGCAAGGGCGTTATAACAGTAAGCGGAGGAGAAGACGAATTTACAGTTAAAGGGGATGAGCTGACTGTTGAAGCGACGGACAAGGACTATATTTTTACCCGTGCGGAGGAGAAGTTCGATTCAGAAGAATTTTTTGAAGAGTGTTTTCTTGGGGCATGGTCGAATGAAGAGCTTGTGCAGGTTATTGAGATCAAGAAGAGGGGCAATTTATCCCTGTTTACAGTCAGCGGTGAAACTGAAGGAGAGTATGAATATGATGTGTGTGACGGTGAGGGCACAATAACTCTGGGCGATCAGGAACTATCGTTTATAACGTCGGAGCAGGGTATCGAATTGGAAGACTCAGGCGTATTTGCCAAGCAGGACGAAGATTTTGATATATATGATTTCATTGCAGAGAACGCAGTCGGTGTTGCAGGCATATGGTATAAAACCGGAGACAGAAATATCACCCTGAAATTTAGTGAGGAGCATTTATTTATTTATACGGTAATAAACGGTGGAGTAACTAATGAGACTATTGGTATATATGATTTCGACGAGGAGACCGGGGAGGGGATTATATTGTTGCAGCAGACTGTAAAGTTTAATGTCGAAGACGGCAAGCTGTATATTGGCGAGGATGTGTTCACGAGGTATAAGTGACATACTTGCGAATATGCTATTAAACTTAATATATAATTTTATTGGTACTGGTGTAAAATATTGGTGAAAAGAGAAAGTAAACTCCGTATGTTATAATCGTATAAAAACTATGCGGAGTTATTAACATGCGTATATACAGACTCCGTATAAAAGTCTTAATCATTCTAAAGAGTTGAGGATATTCCTTGCATTATACCTTGATACGTGATACTATAACTGAGTATTCTAAATGTACAGATTGAGTTCACATGTTTTTGTAAGCCATTCATCCATTTAATGGCTTACAAAAACATGTGTTTTTAATTTACAGAGGATATAATATTAAAGGAGGTACCAACATGTATAATGGTACAGTAAAATGGTTTAATGCGGACAAAGGATTCGGATTTATTGCTAATGATGATAACGGAGAAGAATGCTTTGTACACTTTTCATCAATTATGACACAAGGTTATAAATCTTTGTCTGACGGACAAAAAGTAACTTTTGATACAGAGCCGGATCCAAAAAACAAAAGCAGGGTAAGAGCTGTCAACGTTTTTCTGGCGTAGTCTGTGGAACGAAGAATGGCCGATCAGTTAATAATCTGATTGGCTTTTTTTATTAAGAGACTTTTAACAAATAATTATACAATCAGCATGATAGTTATTAACGTTAATTGAGCAAAGGCTGCGGTGTTTTGAAAAAACAATAAGGAAAAAACGACATAAAACAAACTTTTTGTACTGTATTGCAAAATAATATTTTTGGTTACATTTATAGTAATCCATAATCACTAGGCTATGCCTGCCTATCCCGGCACGATTATTAACTTTCTAAGAACACCATAGTTTTGCTATATCTAATAAGCGTAAAGTGTGCTATGTTCAAATAGATTATTGATCGTTAATACCAAAAAATTATTATATCTCTTTATTAATTCATTTTGTCTTTTTGAAGATCATATTAAAATTTTAAGGCCTTATCGTTAATCTGCAAAGTAATCCAATAGAAAAAGAGAGATTTATGGGAATTCTAAAAATGAAAAAACTTATTATTGGCGACCTAAAAGCAGAGCTGCCAATTATTCAGGGTGGCATGGGTGTCGGTATTTCACTATCCGGTCTAGCTTCGGCCGTTGCAAACCAGGGCGGAGTCGGTGTCATAGCAACTGCAGGTATAGGGATGCAGGAGATAGGTTTTACATCAAATTTTGAGAGCTCTAATATAAAAGCGCTAACTGACCAGATCAGAAAAGCGAGAAGTGCATCAAAGGGAATAATCGGTGTCAACATCATGACTGCACTTTCCAATTTTTCAGACATGGTCAAAACAGCGATCGCAGAAAAAATAGACATTATATTTTCCGGCGCAGGGCTGCCGCTTAACCTTCCGGGCTTCTTAAAAGACGGCAGCAATACTAAGCTCGTACCAATAGTATCTTCAGGAAAGGCGGCGAGGATTATTGCGCACAAATGGAAAAATGATTATGATTACGTGCCAGATGCATTTGTAGTGGAAGGGCCAAAGGCAGGCGGCCATCTCGGATTCAAACAGGAACAAATAGATAATCCTGATTACGCTTTAGAGAATCTTGTTTCAGATGTAATAAAAGAAGCGCATCAGCTAGAGGAACATAGTGGAAAGACAATTCCTGTAATAGCAGCAGGAGGCATTTATTCAGGGAAGGATATCTATAATATCATGAAGCTCGGCGCTGCTGGTGTCCAAATGGGGACCCGCTTTGTACCGACAGTTGAATGCGATGCTTCTGAAGAGTTTAAAAAGAGCTATATCGATGCGAAACAGGAAGATATTGGAATAATTAAAAGTCCAGTGGGCTTACCTGGGCGCGCTATTATCAATAGGTTTATATTAAGTACAAGGGCAGGCATGAAAAAGCCATTTAAATGCCCGTATCACTGTATAACCACATGTAGCTATAAAGAAAGTCCCTACTGTATTGCACTGGCACTCTTGAATGCAAAAAAGGGGAATTTTAAACATGGGTTCGCATTTGCTGGACAGAATGCTTATCTTGCAGATTCAATAGTATCCGTCAAAGAGCTGGTTGATATTTTAAAAATTGAATTTACCGAAGCCAAGAGCAGCAAACTAGAATAAACTATCCTTATCCTTAAGGGAACAGGCGTTGCTCTAATTTTTATTAAAGTGACACCGTATCTAGAACCACTAAGAAAAACAAAGATGTTTACTTTTGGGCGCGAACGTTCCACCAAGCTCTGATTATTAGTCAGAGCATTTTATATGCCAATTTGGGCGCTATTTTAATTATTTATGCATGACGTTTTAACAGGTTTATGATTGCTCCGGCAGTCAGCAATATTCCCGATGCGCCGATAAGTGCCCGAATCACATATGTGCTTTATCATGTACTCGGCAACTCGCTTTCTTCAATCATTACATCATAAGTGGTACTAGCGCCATCCACTTTAGAAGTTGTTGTGTCATACACACCCTTAGCCCGGCAAATTTTACAGCGCTTAAGGCAGGCTCATCAACGTTTAAATATACGGTTGACGGCGTGAGTACTACATATGACGTGACAATAAAAGAGAGCGACCTGCCGTCTGCAGGTCAAGACTTTACACTAGTGTACTTACTTGCAGTGCTTGCAGTACTTACTTGAGTGTTTGGCATAACAATGAAACTGTGCAGTAAAAGTAGCGCTAATAAAGTAAGATTAAAAGACGCAGCAAATAAGCGGCGTCTTTTTACTTGTAAACATATCGGAATTTGTTTACTATAGTTAGAGATAAAAATAAACAGGATATAAAGGAGAGATAAGGCAGGGATGAACTGGCATAATATCAGAATGTTTTTCAAAACATTATTTAAGAGGCGGCTTGCAGTCGTTTTGATTTCTCTTGCCGGTGTAATGCTTATAGCGGCAGCGATAGCCGGATATATTATATATCATCAAGGTGAAATAGCTGCAGATAATGCGCAGAAGCTGCTTGAGGAATATAAGCAGAGCATATCTACAGTAGAGACTGAAGAGACGGCTGGTCTATCGACTCCAATACAGCAAGCCTCTGATGAGCTGGTGCCATCTCCAATACAAACTCCAATACATAAAACATACGAAGGGTATAAGGTTCTAGGCACTATTATGATAGATAAGCTGGGGTTAGAGCTGCCTGTAATTTCAGAAACGAGCAATGCTGCTTTAAAAGTATCGTGCTGTTATTATCAAGGGGCTATGCCGGGCGAAGACGGTAATATGGTTATTACCGGACACAACTATGCAGATGGTTCGATATTCGGTAAAATAGATCAACTTAAAACAGGAGATGAAATAATACTATATACGCAATTCGGTACTTATACGTATTATGTAGATGGAACAGAAGTTATTAAACCGGACGATACAGATGCTCTTGATGAATATAAGGGGAGCATGGCGCTTACGCTAATGACGTGCACAAGTCATGGCAACAGGAGGCTGATTGTGAGATGCTGTATCTCTGATGATTAATGCATACATTGAGTATTTTATTTGATAATATAACAGATATCAACAAAACGCATACCTCCAAATAAGATACCACCCCCAGATAAGAATAGTTTAGTATTAGACAAGGGGTGTTGAGCAAAGAATAATTGGTACATTTATTTCAATATTATCATAACCCTTAATCCACCCAAGAACACAAAGGTGTTTGCTTTTGGGTATAGCGGCTCCATCATATATTGAAACTGGATAAAAAATGTTCAGCTTTTAGTTGAATTTCAGTACATCTATAATTGACCTCATCCAAGCAAATCATTTCATATACTTGGATGTACTGTCTTTTTTATCAGTTGCAAATCTAATTCTGAAAATTAGTATTATCATTTTATTTAAAAAGGTGTCGGGGAGACATTACCTAAAGCCACAGCTCTGTTTTTTCTGGCTTCGATACTGTAACCTCTAGATCATTCCGAGAAATCTGCCTAGTTCAACAGGGTCAAGACGGTAAGCGCTCCCATGGCCCTCAAAAAAGCCATGCTCGCGAATCATGTGGATATTGAGATCCGTCCAGCGCATAACGACATCGGTATCAAGACGTCTGACTCGAGTCTGGCGTTTGTCTATCTTGGCGTTATCCCTGAAAGGGCAGGGTAGCTTGCCCCTGTAATCTTCGACTTCAATCTCAAAACGGCCATCCATAGGAACCGGACGCCCAAGGCCTTGCATGCCAAAATCAGTAAGCTCCTGCATTTTATCGGCCAGCTCTTCCTGAGTGATTCCGGCCTGTTTAAGAGAATCGGCGTCAGCGCGAAGGATATCCGTAAGGTTGCGGCTGTCATCACCTATAAAGCCTTGCGCCGAAAGCGCCCCGGGTATCATATTTTCCTCTATAAGCTTGAGTTCAGGATTTTGTTTCATGCTGTGGCCTCCTTCTTAGAATTTGTCGTAATATATTTTTTCTTCCGGTATACCTTTTTCAGTAAGTACATTTATACAGGCATCTATCATGCCGGGGCTGCCGCAAAGATAACCTTCCATGCCAGATCCGTCATCAATATAACGGTCAACAACTTCGGTAATCAAACCAACGTCGCCATCCCAGTTATCATCAGGAGCGGGCTTTGACAATGCCGGGATGAACTGGAAATTATCATGGTTTTTAGCTAAATCGTAGAAAAAGTCAAGATAATACAGATCCCTCTTGGCGACGGCGCCAAAGAAGAAGCTCATTTTTATATCGATACCTTTTTCGAGTACATCAAGGATAATAGACCTGATAGGAGCCAAACCGGAGCCTCCTGCTATCATGACTATCTCACTGCAGTCACCTCGCAGATAGAAGTCACCATATGGCCCGCTGATATTGACCTGATCACCCTCCGACACCTGTGTATGTGCATAAGTCGTGCAGATACCGTCAGGCACCTGCCGTATAATCAGCTCAATTGCTTCATTATCCGACGGGACACTGGCAATGGAATATGCACGGTAAACACTCTCTTTGATTTTAGCATAAGGTTTGGTATAAAACTGTACATACTGTCCGGCTTTAAACTTCACTGTTTCTCCTGCAGGCAGTTTTAACCGGAATCCTTTAATATCATGCGTCAGCTGCTCGATTGATTCTATTGTTGTGATATATTCTTTGATATTGAAAAGCTCTTCGGGTATCAGGATGCGGATATTATTTTTGATCTTGACCTGACAGGACAGCCGATAATTATTTTTGCGTTCATCCTCACTCAGATACGGTTCTTCGGTTGGCAGCAGAGGGCCGGCGCCCTCAAGAATCTGTACTTTGCACAGTCCGCAGGTAGCTTTGCCGCCGCAGGCGGATGGAATAAAAATTTTCTGCGCAGAGAGAGTTGAAAGCAGAGAAGATCCGCCCTCAACCTTGAACACTTTATCTCCGTTATTGATATCAATAACGCATTCACCATAATTGTTAAAAAAGTACTCAGCCACAATTATAATAAGTGCCAATACGACTGATATCCCAGTTACGCTCAATACTGTTGTCAGTATTTCCATTGTTGCTGCTCCCTTTTGCTCAGTTTATCGAAAAGATACCGGAAAAACCGATAAACGCCAGAGCCATAATGCCCGTGATGATGAATGCTATACCCGGGCCTTCAAGACCTTTTGGCAGTTTCGCCTTCCCCATTTTCTCACGGATAGCTGCCAGTGCACTGATTGCCAGCCACCAGCCAAGTCCACTGCCGAGTCCGAAAAGCACTGACTGCAGGAAGTTGTAATTCCTGATTACCATGAACAACGTAGTACCAAGAATCGCACAGTTGACTGTGATTAGCGGCAGAAAGATGCCGAGTTTGACATGCAGGTCAGGCAGCAGCCTGTCCATAGCCATTTCGATTATCTGCACGGAAGCCGCTATTATCATGATAAACAGAACATACTGCAGATATTCCAGCCCCAGAGGTACGATTACCAGCTTATAAATCCAGAAATTAAGTACTGTTGTGAAAACCATAACCAAAGTAACTGATTTACCAAGACTTGAAGCTGTCTTGTATTCCCCCGATATGGAGATATATGAACACATGCCGAGGAAATTCGACAGTATCATATTGCTTGTCAGTATTGATGCAAAAAATATTATCAATGGGTTGATACCGTTTGTCATAGCCGTGTCAGCTCCTTTCCTGTCGACTTAAGATTTTCTACTCTTGCCCGGGGCAAAGATGTTCGATGTTATCCAGATCAATATGCCTATCAGGAAGAACGCCGCAGGCGGCATAACCATGATAGTCCATGTCTCAAACCCTACAAAATTCACGTTGAATCCAAAGATCGTACCAAAGCCAAGCAGCTCTCTAAACAGGGCTATGATCAGAAGCACGATAGTATAGCCGATACCTGCAAAGAAGCCGTCCGCCATAGAAAGCAACGGCGGATTTTTCTGAGCGTAGGCCTCTGCACGGCCCATGATGATGCAGTTTGTGATGATGAGGCCTACATATGGACCGAGAGCCTTGCTGATATCGGGCAAATTAGCCTTAAGAAAAATATCGACAAGGATAACATAAGCCGCAATGATCAACGTCTGTACTATCATTCTAACTTTATGCGGGATCAGATTGCGCAGCAGCGAAATCGTAAGGCTGGAAAAAGCCGTAACGAACGTCAGCCCAAGCCCCATAACCAGTGAATTTGTCATAAGGTTGGTGACTGCGAGACTCGAACAGATGCCAAGGATCTGCCGCAACACTTGATTGTCCTTCCATACATTTCTTGAGATGACTTCTTTCATTCTCTCAGCCATTGTCTGCCACCTCCAGTTTGCTGATGGTATCCTGAAGCAGTCCATTCAAGATGCGCATAACCGAATTTGATGTTAAAGTCGCTCCGGTAATGGCGTCGATCTGGCCGCTGCCTTGTTGCCCATAGGCAAGCGTTGTTCCGGGCGTTATTTTAAGACCTCTGAATTGTTCTCTGTAAGCCAGCTCGTCGATACGTCCTCCAAGCCCCGGAGTTTCACTCTGGTCTGTAAAAACTAGGCCGGTTATTTCACTCAGATCACTTGAAACGCCCAAATAGCCTGAAATACTGCCCCATAATCCTGCTCCGGTAAAAGGAACAGCATAGGCTGTCGGTTTTCCGTCTGCAGATGTATATTCATACAGTTCAACCCCGTTTATCGTCGTCTGCTTGACGTTCTGATCAAACCGCTTCAGTATCTCCTGCGGGCTGCCGCTTTGATCAATATTAAAAACGTAAAGAATCGCGGTTCTTTCCGCAAGCAGCTTGTTCTCCTGAATTTTTGGTTTATAGAGCATGTCAGCGCCAGCCAGCAGTGATGTGAAAAATGCGCTGACTATCAGCATGAAAACAACAGTATATATGCGTCCCCTTTTCATGCTGCCGCCTTCTTTCTGGTTTTTTTCCTGTCATTTAATATCTTGATATTTCTATCTATTAACGGAACGAACGCGTTGACAATAAGAATCGCAAACATGACGCCTTCTGTAAAGATTGAAAAGGCCCTTATTACCATCGCAACAATGCCGATAAGTGCACCGTAAATATATTTTGATGCTTCCTGCTTCGGAGCCGATATCGGATCGGTCGCCATGAATACTGCTGCGAAGAGGAAGCCGCCGGAAAGAATTGAAAACAGAGGATCTGCTGCAATTATTCCTGTAAGATATAGTATGGAACCAAGTATTGTAAACGAGACTAGGCACGATGCGATTATTTTCCAGGAAGCGGTTTTCGTCACAATAAGATAAACAGCAGCTACTAATATAAGAAGAGCACTTGTCTCGCCAAGAGAGCCTGATATATTCCCTAGAAACAGGTGCAGATGGTCTGTAATGACTCCTCCTTTGTTCAATGAAATCATCGGTGTAGCGGACGTCATGGCATCAATGCCGCCGCTCCAGTTTGTAAAACCTCCCGGAAAGCCACTGAAAGGCTGTGCCCAGCTAATAGTCATATAAGCCGGGAATGAAACATAGATAAGGCACCTTCCAACCAACGCCGGATTGAAAATATTTCTGCCGAAACCGCCGAAAACACATTTTGCGAATATTACGCCAAACGCTATACCGACAGCTGCAATCCAGAACGGCACAGACGGCGGCAATGTCAGGGTAAACAAAAGGCATGTCACAAATAGCGCCTCGGATACCTTTGCTTTGTTACCGTCAATCAATCGCATGATACCGTATTCACATATAATACCGGTTATAGTTACTACCGCCAGCACTGCAAGCGTACGCAAACCAAATAAGTAAACAGATGCAAGAAGAACGGGCAACAGACTAATCAGGACCCGTGTCATAATCTTCTGTTTTAGGAAATAATTTTTGATCTCAATCATAAATCCCCCCCCGTGCCAGATCATATTCGTCTAAGCTTGCTCAAATGATATTCTTGATAATAGTATAATATTAGTATATAGTAATCGTCGGACTATGCAAATAGTAAAATAAAATTATTGGGATTTTTTATCTTAATCGAGTGATTCATTACACAATTGATGGAAGCCTGCGGAGCATTATGCTGCTTAAGTTTTAATTTGCGAGTTTATACTGTTTACTAAATATTCATCTCCACATGTTCCTACCTACAGTTGACTGTATTATCATTTTCTTTTTAGTGTCAACTTTAGAGCAGAAGGTTATAGCTTATATTCACCACTTTCTATTTGTACAATTCTTTAGAGATTTAAATGAGCAGGTATTGACTAGTAGTGCTGGATGGGTTTAATCTTATACTATAGATATTTCCTATAAAACTATTAAATGAGGTAGAAGAATGAGGATACTTGTTCAGAAATTCGGAGGCACATCACTCAGAAATATAGAAGTGAGAAGTGCTGCTGTTGACAAAATAACAGAAGCACATAAAAGCGGCTATATGCCGATAGTCATTGTCTCTGCGATAGGAAGGGACGGAGACCCATATGCGACTGATACCCTCATTAAGTTTGCAATACAGGAAAGCGGGGGAAAGATAGAACCGAGGGAAAACGATTTGCTCATGTCTTGCGGCGAGGTCGTTTCATCTGTAATAATGGCAACTTCTCTTGTGCAAAGGGGGCTTAAAGCCCGTGCCGTTACTGGCTGGCAGGCTGGCATATATACAGATGACTGCTTTGGAGACGCTTCATACTACGAAGTGGACACGACCCGTGTATACAGCTTTCTCGAAAACGGTGTTATACCGGTAATAACAGGATTCCAGGGTGTTACTCACAGCGGAGATGTAACCACTCTGGGGCGCGGAGGTTCTGATACTACTGCGGCAATATTGGGCGCAGCTTTCAAGGCTGAAGCTGTTGAGATATATACGGATGTTGACGGGCTCATGACGGCAGACCCAAGACTGCTTCCGGAGGCAGAGATAATATCGGATATGAGCTATAATGAAGTTTTTCAGATGGCGGACCACGGAGCTAAAGTTATTCATTCAAAAGCAGTTGAAATTGCTATGCGGAGCAATGTTCCACTTATAATACGCAATACTATGAGTAATATGAAAGGCACCCGCATATCTTCCGATCTGCCGGCAGCCGGATTTAATAAAGAAGATGTGCTTTCGGGGATAGTATTTATTGGAGACAGGGCACAACTAAGAGTTGAAAAGATGAGTTCTCAAACTGAAAAGTCTTTGCTTAATGCACTTGCAGATGCTGATATAAGCATAGACCTAATAAATATATTCCCTGATAGGATAGTAGTTACGATAGATGATGATAAAGTCGAAGCGTGCAAAGCTATAATGGAAAAGCTCAGCCTCGATTTCGAGATCATATCCGGGCTGGGCAAGGTTTCGGCAATAGGTGTCCGCATGCGGGGTATACCTGGAGTCATGGCAAGGATCATACGCTCACTTTCGGACGCAGATGTCGAGGTCCTGCAAACAGCAGACTCTCACATGACGATATCCTGCCTTATAAAGACTTGCGATGCAGAAAAGGCGGTAAAAGCTCTGCATGAAGAGTTTGGCATGGGGAAGAAGAAGTAACGGTACATAATAAAAAATCCGGGCAAAAAGCATAAATGATTATTTCTGAATCTGGCTGTCTTGTCCGGCGGAAAGCTTTATATCATAACTGTGGCTTTCAATAAAGTTAATGTTCGTCTTTTTGTACAGAAAGCAGCAATTCAATGCTGTTTTTGATTGCTTATAAGATGCCATTTCGCAAATTTAATACCGTAATATTTTAACATAAACAGTATTTTGTCTATTCTTATTAGCGCTGTATAGCTTTATAATTTGATAAACAGTAAATTATAGAGGGTTGATATGGATAAAGTTAAGTTAGGCATAATTGGATGCGGATTCATTTCTGATATCTTTGCTGAGATATTTTCCTCCCTAAGTGACAAGGTCGAGGTTGTTGCGGCATGCGATATTGACAGACAAAAAGCGGAATTTACGGCAGAGGCACTGGGAGCTAAGTATGTTGAAGAAGACTATACGAAGCTTCTGGATAAAGCGGATGCTTTTTACGTTGCAACTCCTCACGACCTGCACTATCCAATGGGTATGAAATTGCTGGAAGCCGGCAAACACGTCCTTATGGAAAAACCCATGGCGCTTAGTGAGAAAGAGTGCCTGGAACTGATAAGGATGGATGAGAAAAGCGATGCTATACTGATGATCGGCTATATGGCAAGATACCATCCTATTTATAATAAAATAAAAGAGATCATCGACAGCGGAGTATACGGACAGGCATATCAGGCGTCGATCTGGACGGAGCAGTTCACATATGCCCCGGAAGGAAGCTGGATAAGGTCTGCTGAGCGTCTTGGAGGAGGCCAGTTCTTCTCACATGGCTGCCACTATGTTGACCTTCTGCTCTGGTTCTTCGGAAGACCGGTAAAGGGAGCACACATGGGAACAAGGCTGTGTACTCCATGGATGGAAAAGGAAGGTACAAGCAACGCAATATTCGAATTCGAAGGAGGCAAGCTCGCCTATCATTTCGGAACCTGGGGAGCAAAGGGGACCAGGCACAGCTATGCAGTTCATATATTCTTCGAGAACGGGATGCTAGAAGCGTGTGTTAATGAGGGCGTTATATATTACCATACATCGACAAACACAAAAAACTATTACGAGGTCTCAGATCCGCCTGTAGAGGTGTTCAGGTGCAGCGATACGAGCCACGTGCCAAAACCCGTAATAGAACATTTTGCAGACTGCATACTCAATAATGAACAGCCAAAAACCGGTGCAGTTCAGGCGCTTAACAGCTTAAGGGTGATATGGAGGATGTACGAGGCGGAACAAAAGGGCATAATTGCAGACCTTAGTGGTCTTGGCTTTGATGAGCCATGGGATATCGAAGGCCTGGCAAAGCTGCCGGAATAGATGTTTATTGCTGCTGAAAAGCAGTTAAATAACTAATCAGGAGGAAAAGATGAGAAAATTTAGAGTTTTATTTTTGCTGATGGCGCTTCTGATGAGCGTTGCATTATTTACCGCTTGTGATGCCGGCAGCAAAACGGACGACGCTGTGAATGATGACAGCCAGGATACACAGGATTCACAAGATACACAGGATACTCAGGATTCACAGGAAGTTTCACAAGAGCAGGAAGATCCGTATTTGATCGGCGTAGACCTGTTCTATAAGAGCGATGAATATTATCTGGATATCGAAGTCTGCATGAAAAAAGCTGCCGAAGAATTAGGCGTTGAGCTTGACATACAGAATGCCGATACAGACCTTTCAAATCAGATCCAGCAGGTCGAAGATTTCATCGCAAAAGGTGTAGATGCTATTCTTATTTCAGCTGTAGATCCGGTTGGCTCATATGCATGTGTCGAAGCTGCGATGGAAGCAGGTATACCTATCTTCATGTTCGACGGAGTAACAGACAATAAAGAAGGCATAACAGCATACTCGATCGGCGATTTCTATGGAGAAGGCGTAAAAGCGGGCGAACGGGCAGAAGCATATATCAATGAAAACCTTGGCGGCTCTGCAAAATTTGCTGTAATCGATTACTTCCCGTCTGCGGTTGTGTGCGGACAGAGAGCACAGGGCTTTATAGATACTCTTGAAGCTATGGACGGAGTAGAGATGGTAGCGCACCAGGATGGCAGTGCAACACGTGACGGCGGCATGGCAACTATGGAAACAATACTGACAGATAATCAGAGCGATGTAGATGTCGTTTTTGCTATCAACTATGAATCCGGCGCAGGTGCAGCAGCAGCTATCGAAGACATGGGAGCTGATACTATAGTAGTAGCAATAGCATGGAATGCAGAGGGTTATGAAAATATGGAAAACGGCAACAGCCCGATAATGAAAGCATTCGTAATTCCCGCTCCGCCTACAGAAACGGCAACAATGGTCAATGTAGTTTTAGATTATCTTAACGGCGAATCGATCGAAACTGAAGTGTTCATGGACTGCTATGTATATGACGAAACAAATATAGCAGAATCCGGATGGAGAGATATTGTCGCATCAAGAGAAGAGTGACATTAGAATAATCTCCGGGGTATCGCAAAAGCTATCGGCAAATGCCGATAGCTTTATGCGGTTATTTTGATGTATAATATTAAAGCCTGTTTCGGCAGACGACAATCAAACAGACAGGGATAATAATGAATTTTGACAAAAAGAGTATTTATAAAGTTATATAAAAATCTAAAGCTCAGGACAAAGATTTTTCTATGGGTGCTTACCATAGTTTTGCTCACTGCATTTTCAATAAGCGTGCTTTCTTTCAACCAATCATATAATTATGCAGTAGACAGCGAAGCGCAAAAGCAGGCACTCATTCTTAAGAATATTCAAAAAGACACAAACGATATATTGCAGAGCATGCAGTATGCGGCTATAAGCATATCGTGTGATGAGAGAATAATAGACGTACTTTCAACGCTTGAAGAGAACGGCTATGAAAAGTCAAAGTATGATATTCAAAAGGCCTTCTACAGCCAGGCTGTGTTGGAAAACACAAACGATGTGTGCATATTTGGCAGCCTTGACAGCGTGTTTACAACCATAAAGGAAGCGGACGTTATAGAGGCTTTAAAGGAGCAGTACAGGCAGAAAGAAGGATATCTGAAAAAAAACGTCATTGGTTTTCTTGGGCAGCCTGTCATAAGACGGAACGGAAGTGCGGTCATACCCTATTTCAGGCAGATAAAGGACTACGCTACCGGAGAATATCTTGGCGCTGTAGTTGTATATATCTATGAAAATAAATTAAGCAGCACATACAGGTACTATTCAAACTCAAATATGATAGTCATGATGCTGAGCGAAGACCGCAATATCATAGCTTCCGGAACTGACAAATATATCAACAGCGGTTTTGAGGACATAGCGGACAATTCCGGCCCGGACAGCAGCAAAAACTATTTTAAGACACACATAGATAATAAATATTACTTCTGCGTTCAAAGCACGGATACGATAACAGGCTATACATACATATCCTTGATGCCGATGAATATTGTGATGCAGACGCCGAACACTATATTGACGATATCAATAATAATTATGGCGATGGCACTGGTACTTGCGATTGTGGTGTCTCTTGCCTTTTCGAATACTATAGCAAAGCCGATATCGAATCTTGTAAGGGTTATGGACAAGACTCACGATATGCAGGAGATCCACAGTGTACATTATAAATATAACGACGAGATAGGCATGCTGATAAAGAGCTTTGAGAACATGTCAGAGCGATTAAATAATTCGCTTTCGATAGTGCTCGAAGAACAGGAAAAAAGACGGCTTGCCGAATATAACGCCCTAAAGTGGCAGATCAACCCCCATTTTCTGTACAATACCCTGTCTTCAATAGTATGGCTTTCAAAGAACAACGAAAACGCTAAAGTGATCGAAGTGACAAAATCGCTTACGACGTTGCTTAAAATAGGCATCAGTAAAGATAAAGAACTTATATCGATCAAAGACGAAATGGATCACGTTAAAAGCTATTTGGAGATACAGATGCTCAGGTATGAAAATCAGTTCAAATACATATTTGATGTTGAGCCGGATTGCCTGAACTATTATACAGTCAAAATAGTTGTTCAGCCGCTGGTCGAAAATGCGATATACCACGGTGTGCGTGACAAATCGCAGGGGGGTATAATAAAAGTAGTGTGCAGACAGCAGCAGGACACGGTCGTTATAGACGTCTCTGACAACGGAGATAAAATGACGCAGGAACACTCAGAGAGACTAAATGATTTTATATCCGGTAAGGTTTCAAGCAGCGACGAAAAGTTTGGCATTGGGATAAAGAACGTGCACGATAGGATAAGGTATTATTTTAAAGGCGAATACGGGCTTGAATTTGTAAGGAAAGGCGGAATAACGATAGCTCGTATAAAGATACCCGTAGTAAAAAACACAAGAAAGTAAATCGTTGATATTTGTACAAAATACTTAGTTTGTCAATTACTACAGACTTTAATCCGAATTATAATAAACAAGGAGATTCCAGCCGATATAGCTGGAGCTGCCGCTAATATGCATTCAAGTTGAAAGGTAGAGATATCTATGAACACAAAGAGAAAGAGTCTGGTTAAAAGAATCTGGGAAAACATCGTAGCGGATTACATTTTGATATTCGCAGTTATAGTGCTGATAATAATATTGTCGCTGATGGTAGACCAGTTCATGACTATGACCAATATAATGAACGTACTCAGGCAGATGTCAATGGTAGCGATAATCGCAGTAGGCATCTTCTTTGTAATGGTTGGGGGTGGTATTGACATCTCCGTCGGTTCAATAGTAGGGCTTATAACTGTGGTAATGGCGACAGGCATATCGAAAATGGGCATAAATCCGGTCGTTGTTATATTTATATCGCTTGCTGTCGGGGCACTGTGCGGAGCGTTCAACGGGCTGCTGATCGCAAAGATAGGCGTTCCGGCGCTAATAGGGACTCTTGGCACTATGGAAGTCATAAGAGGCCTGCTGTACGTATTTACCAACGGGTACACTATCGGCCTGGTAGAGGAGTCGATTAAATTCATCGGTAAAGGTTACGTTTGGTTTATCCCTTTTCCTGCGGTTGTTATGATATTAATATATATAGCAGGGCATTTTATTTCGCAGAAGACTGCGTTTGGAAGATATGTTTACGCCGTTGGTGGAAACGATGAAGCTTCCTATCTTTCTGGTATAAAGATTACAAGAGTGCGAATGATAACATATATTATCAGCGGAGTTACGGCTGCTATAAGCGGCATTATACTGTCTCTTCGGTTAAGCTCGGGTCAGCCGGCCGCTGCGATAGGCTGGGAGTTTGAAGCCATAACGGCAGCGCTGATAGGTGGCGTCAGCATAATCGGCGGTAAGGGCAAGGTGTTCGGAGTTCTCCTCGGAATAATTCTGATATCTCTTCTGACAAACGGCATGACTATGCTGGATCTAAACTCCTATTGGCAGAGGGTCATAAAGGGTGTAGTGCTGATCGTAGCTATAGTCCTTGATGTCTATAAAACAAAGAAGCAGAGCAAAAAATAGGGCTGGAGCAGTTGAAATGGCAGATAATTATATATTGAATATAAATAACTTAACAAAAGATTTTCCGGGTGTAAGGGCGCTTGACGACGTTAGCATGTCTGTGAAAAGCGGTGAGATACATGCTCTTGTCGGCGAAAACGGAGCAGGCAAATCTACTCTTATAAAAGTATTGTCCGGCGTGAATTCGCCGACTTCGGGAGGTTTTGAATTCAAAGGAGAGCCGATGTCGTTTACAACTCCTCTTGAAGCGCAAAAAGCCGGCATAAGCGTTGTTCATCAGGAGTTAAAATTGGTAGAGTCGCTCTCTGTTGCAGAAAACATCTTTCTTGGCAGGCCGCCGAAGACAAGAAAACTTAAATTATTCGATAAAAGGCTGCTGCGCAGCAATGCCAGAGAAATACTCAAAAGCCTCGATTCAGATATGGATGAAACAACTATAGTGAAAAAGCTAAGTGTTGCTCAGAAACAGATAGTCGAAATAGCCAAAGCGCTTTCATACAATTCCGAGCTTATAATAATGGACGAACCTTCGGCAACACTGACAGATAAAGAATTGGATACACTGTTCGAAACGCTTATTAAACTAAGGAAACAAGGTGTTACGATAATATATATATCTCACAGGCTTGAAGAGATATTCAAACTGGCAGATCGAGTGACCGTTCTACGGGACGGCAAAAAAATCGACACCCGGCTGGTAGCGGGTGTTGACAGAAAGATGCTTATAGAGCTGATGGTCGGAAGAACGCTGGAGAATGAATACCCTAAAGAGCATATTGAGCTTGGGGAAACGCTGCTTGAAGTAAAGGGTATAAAGAGACAGGGCGCTTTTGAAAATATTGATATTAAACTCAGACAGAGCGAAATATTAGGAATTGCAGGTCTTGTGGGAGCCGGCCGCACGGAACTTATCCGAGCTATATTCGGTGCAGACGAAAAAACGGCAGGAAAGGTATATATAAGGGGAGAAGAAGTAAAGATAAGGAACGTTTCTGACGCAATACAGAACAAAATAGGGCTTGTCCCTGAGGAAAGAAAAAGCCAAGGGCTTGTGCTTGATATGCAGGTGAAAGAAAACATAAGCCTAGCCAGTGTGAAGCTTATAAAGAAAAACGGTATACTGAATGACAGAAAGGAAAAAGACCTTGCACTAAAATACATCAAGGCGCTAAGAATAGTAACACCGGATGAAAACAGGCAGGTCAAGAACTTAAGCGGAGGCAACCAACAGAAGGTGGTGTTGTCTAAGTGGCTTGCGGTGGATTCGGACATACTCCTGTTTGACGAGCCCACGAGAGGAATCGATGTCGGCGCTAAGGCAGAGATATATATGCTTTTAACGTCACTTGTAAAGCAGGGTAAAGGTATAATAATGGTATCGTCAGAGCTTGAAGAACTGCTTGGGATGTGTGATAGGATTCTCGTTATGAGAGAAGGGGTTTTTACAGGCGAGGTATTGGCAAAAGATGCGACACAGGAGGTCCTGCTGGAGCTTGCTACCAAACAGATCGGTAATTAAAAGGCTGGAGCTTTTAGTAAATGTATAAGATCCTTGTTGTGGACGACGAATTTATAATAAGAGACGGAATAGGGGGCGCCTTAGACGGTATAGACGGCTTTGATGTTTCGTTTGCGTCAAACGGGATAGAAGTGTTGGAAAAGTGCAAGACCGAAGAATTCGACGGAATGCTTATAGATATTGCTATGCCTAAAATGGACGGCATAGAACTGCTGCGTACGCTGGAAGAGGCCGGAGACGAAAGTGTAAAAATAATATTGAGTGCACATGACAATTTCGAATATGCTAGGGATGCAATGAAATATAACGTATCCGAATATATGGTAAAGCCGCTTTACCCCGAGGATATAGAAGAGATCGCCGGTAAGTTTAAGAGTCTTATCGAAAACAAGAAAGAAAAGCAGCAGGAGCATGACAGGCTGATAGCACAGGTCGAACAGAACAAAGATATTATAAAAAACAAACTGCTGCAAGACCTTGTATACGGTAGTATAGAAAAGGAAGATTATGAAATACAGAAGGACTTCCTTGGAGAGATTCTTGAGGCTAAAGAGTTTAGGATTGTTCTTGTCTGTGTGAAGTTTGACAGAAGCGGTATTGCGATTTCATCTAAAGAATATCAGGCAAGGCTGCTAAAAACAGCAAATGATATAAAAAAGAGGATATCGGAATGTCCGGGCGCTTACTACGTTTCCAGAAACTCCAATGTATTCTGCATAATGCTTTGCGACAAGTGTATGGATTTCGACATAGACGGCATGTTTGATGATATTAAAAGCAATGCCTATATGAGCATCAGCGGCGGGATCGGTGAGACGGTAGATGACATATTCTTTATCAGGGTTTCATACAGGGAAGCTCTTATTGCGCTGAAATATAACCTTTCTCTGCGCAGGGAGAGCATACTTAAGATATCAGATATGAATATCGGCAGCATAAGTGCAAAAAGGCTATTTGACGAAGAGATGTTCTGCTCGAATCTAAAGCTTAATGAAAGAAAACAAATACTCGAGTTGTTTGATAGCATTTCAAAAATAGATTTCAGCGAGGCAGAGCACTCAAACATATATGCAGTAGAGCTGATGCTCCAAAGAATTGTTACAGCAGCAATGGGAGAGCTCCTGCAAAGTGATTTTGAATCGTATAGAAAACAATACGGGCAATACTATGCAGTCACAGGAAAGCTTCTTAACAATATCGCTATATCGGAAAAAGTCGCAACGGTGAAAAAGTTTATACTAATAGTGCTTGAAGAATTGAAAGATAATGCGGACAGCAACAATTCAAAGATAATAGACAGGGCAAAGGTTTATATCAACAAAAACTATGATAAAGACATCTCGATAAACGATATAGCCATGCATGTCAACCTCAGCAAAAACTATCTCGGTTTTCTTTTCAAACAGGACACCGGGTTAAATGTGATTGAGTATATCCACAGAATAAGGATAGCGCACGCAAAACAGATGATCGAAACTACAAACATGAAAATATATGAAGTGGCTAATCTGGTTGGGTATACTGACCAGCATTATTTCAGCTTGATATTCAAGAAAATCGTAGGGGTGTCTCCGTCAGAATATAAAGCAATGATATAAAGGCTAAACGGAAGATTATACGATTTACAGATCAATGAATCTTCTTGTTAGTATACTTCAGTAGTATTCATCATACTGGTTGTTTTTTTTACAGAGAACCGGTATTTTATTGACTATTAAGCAAGAGAGATGCATTTTTTATACACATTATTATAGATTAATCTGCAAATAACGCAGAGATTTCTTGTTTTGCGCTAGTTGCAATTCGTTGCTATCGTACTAACTTAATCTAGCAATAAAGCGATATATTTCTTGTTATCTCTTATAGAGTATTGTAATATATATATATCCATTAAAGATAATAAAATCTTCAGTTTTTCTACCATTAAGGGAGGCATTATGAAACGTAGACTATCAATGGTGTTATTGTCGTTGATTGTGGCTTTTGCCGCGATAGCCTTTTCTCCAGCCACAGCATCAGCAGAAGGAACTACGCTCGAAGCGGGCGATATCGTTTTTGTGGGGCTCAATTCGGACGGCGATGATGAGTTTTCATTGTTGCTGCTCCGCGATATCGCCGCGGGAACGTCGTTTTATATCACCGACAAAGGCTGGGATGGCTCGTACTTTGTGGATAACATTGGAGACGGCATTTGGCAATGGACTGCGAGCAGTGCAATGAGCGCGGGAGATATCATTCATATAAAAACCACAAACAACGGGATTATTGAAGCAGGGAGCCTGGCAGCGACGCCGGGTACCGTTATCTGGGTTCAAAACAACGCCACCGTAATATCATATGGGGGAGATCAGGTCTTTCTTTATCAGGGGCCGCATGCAGACCCCACTTTTATTGCAGGTGTCCATTATAACGTTGAAACCGATACCACAACAGGCAACTGGGATGGCGTTGCGGACGCGGCGGCGAAATCCGCGCTGCCGGGTCAACTCACGAACGGCGTCAATGCCATTTGGGTTTATCAGCAGGATGCAACGCCGACGGAGCGGGATAGCTTCAGATATAACGGCTCCACGACGAAGGGCACGCCGGATGAGCTAAGGGCTGCGATAGGCAACCTCGACAACTGGGATGTTGATTCGACCAACACCACAGCATATGAGCTGAATCCACTTCCGTATAGCTTTGAAGTTGAGGGTGATACACCTCCGAGTGTGAGCATCACATCGGCCGAGGGCGATGCCACAAACAGTTCGCCGTTTACTGTGACTTTTACGTTCAACGAAGATGTCACGGGGTTTGCGCTTGGCGACATCACGGTCTCGAACGGTGCGGCGTCAAACTTTACGGCAAATAGCGCATCGTCATACTCTGCGGACATTACACCTGTCGCCGACGGAACGGTTACCGTGGATGTGGCGGCGAACGTATGCACCGACACGACGGGCAACAGCAACACGGCGGCGGCGCAGTTTAGCATCGACTATGACACGGCGGCACCGACAGTCAGTATCACATCGACTGAGGGCGACCCGACGAACAGTTCGCCGTTCACCGTTGTTTTCACGTTCAACGAGGATGTCACGGGCTTTGCACTTGGCGACATCACGGTCTCGAACGGCGCGGCATCGAATTTTACGGCAAACAGCGTATCGTCATTTTCGGCGGACATTACGCCTGTCGGCGACGGCACGGTCACTGTCGATGTGGCAGCGAACGTATGCACCGACTTGGCGGGCAACAGCAACACAGCGGCTGCGCAGTTCAGTATCGAATATGACACGGCGGCGCCGACAGTCAGTATAACATCGACCGAGGGCGACCCGACGAACAGTTCGCCGTTTACTGTGACTTTTACAATCAGCGAAGATGTCACAGGCTTTGCGGTTGGCGACATCACGGTCTCGAACGGCGCGGCGTCAAACTTTACGACGAACAGCGCATCGTCATACGCTGCAGACATTACGCCATCGGCTGATGGCACGGTTGCCGTCGATGTGGCGGCGGAAGTATGCACTGACATCGCGGGCAATAGCAACACGGCGGCAGCGCAGTTCAGCATTGTCAGCGATACAACTGGTCCTGCAGGCGCCAGTATAATTATCAACAACAGCTGGGATACTTACACAAACAGTACTTCAGTAACATTGACACTGGGTGCAACGGGCGCCAGTGAAATGATGATCAGTGAAGACAGCGCTTTTGGCGGCGCCAGCTATGAAGCGTATGCGGCAAGCAAGGCTTTCACACTGAGCAGCAGCGACGGTGAAAAAACAGTATACGTCAAATATAAAGATGCAGCGGGCAACGAAACGTCTGCTGTGAATGATACGATCATTTTAGACACAACGCCGCCGACTGTTACGATAACGAGCACAGCGGCGAGCCCGACGAATGCGGCGCTTATCCCATTTACGGTGACATTCAGCGAACATGTAACCTCCTTAGCTTACAGCCTTTTTAACGGCACTGTAGATCATTACACCATCACAGGAAATATATGGGAGTATTATATAGCGCCAATCGCTGACGGCGAGGTGACATTTATAGTAGATGGACGTTCTTCATCTGACGATGCAGGGAACAGGAATATCGATGCGGAGGATGTGCAGCTCAGCATCGTCAGCGATATGACAGCTCCGACAGGGGCGAGCGTCAGCATCAACAGCGGTGACGTTTATACAAACAGCACTTCTGTAACATTGGCGCTTGGTGCAACGGACGCCAGCGAGATGATTATCAGCGAAAATTCAGATTTCTCCGGTGCCAGCTATGAAACGTATGCGACGAGCAAGAGCGTTACGCTCAGCTCCGGCGACGGTATAAAAATCGTTTACGTCAAATACAAGGATGCTGCCGGCAACGAATCTTGGGCAGTGAGTGACGCAATACAATTAGATACTGCTGCCCCAACGGGTACGGTTATCAGCATCAACGACGCAGATGTATATACAAACAGCACATCTGTGACGTTGACGCTGGATGCAACGGGCGCCAGCGAGATGATGGTCAGCGAAGACAGCGCATTTGTCGGCGCCAGTTACGAAGCGTATTGCACAAGCAAGGCTTTCACACTCAGCAGTGGCGACGGTGAAAAGACCGTATATGTAAAGTACAGGGATGCCGTTGGCAATGTGTCCGATGTTGTCAGTGATAGTATTGAACTCGACACGACAGCGCCGACGGTTACGATAACAACAACTGAATCTGATCCGACGAATGCGGCGGTTATCCTGGTGACGATCACGTTCAGCGAAGATGTAACCGGATTTGATGTTAGTGACATTTCAGTGGGAAACGGCAGTGCAGATAATTTCAGCGGCAGCGGAACGACATACACGGCGGACATTACGCCCTCTGCCGATGGTACGGTTACGGCAGATATAGCAGCAGACGCAGCCGTGGATGTTGCTGACAACGGCAACACGGCAGCAACTCAGCTGAGCATCGTTAGCGACACACAGGCGCCGACGATTATAAAGAACAGAGGACTGACGCTAAGTGAAGGCGGCAGGGCGTCTTTAGCGGCGCTTATTGCGGCCTCAGATACCGGAACTGATAATGATACTATCATATATACGTATAACGGACAGACCCGATAATGGCAGGCTGTCTAAGACGGTATTTACTCAGGCACAGATGGATGCAGGAAGCGTCGTTTATACGCATGATGACAGCAATACGACATCCGACATCTTCACGTTCAAAATCGCGGACACCAACGGCAATGAGCGGACAGGGATTACGTTTAGAATTATAGTAGCTGCGATAGACGATGACTCAAAGCCAACGGCAACACCAACTTCAGCTCCAACTCCGACGCCGACACCGACAGCAACGCCTAAGTTAACAGACGGAGGTACGGAGGACGTTCCAGATACCGGCACTGAAACGCCGGATGCGGAGGAGATTACACAGGAACCCGTCGAGGAAAACGAAGGCGGCAGCGCGTAACAGTCACGTTCAATACCGACATACTGCCGAGTGGCACAACGGCTATACAGCTGCCGGACGGAACGGTTGCGTCGCTGACCGGCGATGATACGCTGACGCTGACCGTGAGCGCTGACGTGATTGACAACGGGAAAGTGCAACTCATTCCGATAGACAAAGAGGGCACGCCGCTGGGTACATTCGAAGTGCAGACGGACAACGGCGTATTGATTGACGTATCGGATATGGACCCCGCGGGCGGCGGAATCTGGCCGGTTCTGCTTTGGGTCATTATCGGTCTAGCGGCTGTCGGAGGAATAGCAGTTGCAGTTTATCTGATATTGAAAAAAAGAAAAGTATTTAAGTAAAAGGTAATAAGAGCTGTTATTGCTCTGTTAAAAATGATTGCGGATATCTTTAAAATGCGGCTGCTGAAACAGTAGCCGTTATTTTATTAAAAAACGGTCTAGACTCTAGTTTTTTGTTGGTATGGCTGACTATTTACATGTAAAATTCGAGTAAAAAATATAATAAATATTTGAAAAATAATTCTAATGGAAGTTGACATAAAAATTCAAAGATTATATACTGTAAATAGTAAATAATACCAAACGGAGGGGAGCGCTATAAAAGTACGCACAAGAGAAATCGTATCTAATTCCGAGATAATAAAGAACTATAAAGCTTGCAGAGAGAAGGCTTCGCAGTTCGGGAAGATTTTTATTTGGAAGAATAGCAAGCCCGATGCTGTGCTGTTTTCAATTGAAAATTACGAAAAAATAGCTGCTGTTATAGAACATGTTGAGGGGTTAAGCGAAAGCGAGTATAAGAGTCTTCTAAAAAATTTGAAGATAGATGAATAGTTTTTACTGATTAAAGCTTATAATTGCACCATCAGAATGTTAAGTGCAATTAAACATATTATTATATAGTTATAAGGCAACTATTAAAAACTAACATTTTAAAGGAGGAAACGAAAATGGACGTACTCGAATACGCGATTAAGATGGAAAATGACGGAGAAAAATTTTATCTGGATTTAGCGGAGAAAAATAAAGGCAACAAACTGAACAACGTTTTCAGGTCGCTTGCAAATGACGAAGCGCATCATGCAAAAATAATACAGGATAAAAAAGAGGGTGTAAGCACTTCGATTAACGGAAAGACAGAGACAGCAGAAAAGAATGTTTTCAGCGATGATGAGTTTAAACTGGAAAACGATGTTCCGGGACAGGTAGATGCATATAAAGGTGCACTGGAAAAAGAACAGGAAAGTATAGACTTATATAAGAAGCTCCAATCAGAATCCGGTGAAGGCGAAGAACTCTTTTCATTCCTGATAGAGCAGGAAGAAGGGCACTACAAGTTGATCGAGGAGATAATTGAAATGGTCAACCGCCCGAACGAATGGGTAGAGTCGGCTGAGTTCGGCAGACGAAAAGAATATTGAGGAGGACATAACTGTGAAAGCATTATATACAACAACAGCAGTATCAACCGGAGGACGCAGCGGTGAAGTAGCGGTAGAGAACAGCTCGCTCAGCTATAACATGGAGCCGCCGGCAGAGATGGGCGGCAAAAAGCCCGGAGTCAATCCCGAGCAGCTTTTTGCTGCTGGGTATTCCGCATGTTTTGGAAGTGCGGTACAGCATGTTATACGAGTTAAGAAACTTAGTATACCGCTGCCGGATATCAGGCTTACAGTCGGTATAGACAAAGACGAATCGGGAGGATACTTCCTAAGCGCAAAAATAGTAGGCATATTTAAGGGGATAGATCAGGCTGCAGCAGACGAAATCGTCAAAGAAGCTCATATGATTTGCCCGTATTCAAAAGCGACGAGAGGGAATATAGAAGTAGAACTTTCGGCAGAAGTAGCATAAAAAATATTTGAGTTAAAAATAAAAAACAAACAGATTATATTAAACCACTCCAAGTATAATATGGGGTGGTTTTATTTTTTTATTTATGGAGATTTATCAATGGGATATTGCCATATAAAAAAATGAAGGAGACGATTCCGAGGGCCATCAATAAAAAATAAATGATTACACAAGGCAGCCCATTGGCGGCTCTGTAAAGGAGATGATGTGCTTGTTCCGGCAGACAAATAAAAAAACCGCATAAGCAGCTTTCTGTTCTTTGAAAAAACTATTTTAGTGCTTTTTCAAATATAATCTCATCGTTGGCATATTGTATCAGCATTTGAAGCCCGCCGAAGAGCTGGGCGTCTTCGCCGGAGTTGCTCAGTTGCAAAGATGGCTGGAACATTTTAATTTTCTTAAAGCTGTTGTTAAGAAGATTAAAGATATATCTGTTTTCAGATGAGATGCACCCGCCAAGCACTATGAATTCGGGGTTTAGTATGAAGTTGATGTTTATTATCATGCCTGCCCATTCGCCGATTGCTTCTTCAAGCAGGACCTGTATGTCCTTGTCACCAGCTTCGGCTGCTTTCTCGAGCATACTTAGCTCGCAGCTCTCGCCGTCTGTTTCGTCCATAATTTTTTTAAGGATAGGAGCTTTATTTTCGCTAAGCAGCTTTTCAGCACTTGCGTAAAGATGCCTTAGACTTGCAGTATGCTCGAAAAGTCCTTTGCCTTCTATATACTCGTCAAGCGAATAGCATCTGTCAAACCATGACTGCCCGATTTCACCTGCGTAATGCATGCTTCCCTTTATGAGTTCGTTTTTATATATTATTCCTGCGCCTATACCGAAATAGTGAGTGAATACTATATATACAAGGCTGTTTGCAAATGGATAATAGTGTGTCTTCTCTCCAACGGCGGATAGCCATGATACATTGTTGGCTATTACCGGAACTCCTAAGATGCGCTCGGCGTAGTCGAAGAATTTAATATTATCCAGCTGCTCTACGTCCGGTATGGAGTATACTGATCGACTCTCTTCATTTACGACACCTGGAATTGAAAAGCCTGCAGCAAGAAGGCTGCCCTCTTTGTTCTGTATCTGCTGAACAAGCTGAGCTTTGATATCTCTGATTATCGAGAAAAAGTCATCCAGGGTATCTTTTGGAGAAAAACCAAAACTGACCTTTTTAAGAACTTTGCCGCTAAGGTCTGCCAAATACCCCGTAACCTTGTCGTTGATTATATAATAGTGTATTAAAAAACCATACTCCCAGTTGAATGAATAAAGGTCAGGGTTGCGTCCTTTGTCTGTTTTATCTTTTCTGACGAACTGAACTATCTTTTTATCCCGAAGTTCTTTGAATACTCTGCTTACCGTTGCAGGGCTAAGATTAGTCTGCTGTGATACTTCGGTCGCAGAGATCTCGCTTGCCTGCATAATATTAACTAGTATGCGGTAACGGTTCTGTTCTTTTTCGGAGATAAAAAAATGTTCCATCTTTTATATTTTAAAAAACCGTCCTTTCGGCAAGATTATTGATGTGCTCAAAACAACATATATTGATTAAAGTACACAACGCTGTGTTTTGTCAAGGAAAATGCTTGCCAAGACATATTTTATATTAGAATGTACCGCCGTGTCAATAATTACTCTGTGAAAATAAATAAATATTTACTGTCTGAAAATGTAATAAATAAGCCGAAATAGACGTATATAAGCCGTAGAATCACGGGAAAGCTAATATTCAATTAATTTCATCAATGAAAAAATAACTATTTATGAGCATTCGGGAGCATTTTGAACTTATACTTAGGTTTTCTTGAGAAAATGCTCAAAATAAAGAGTATAGAGAAGTTGCAAATCATTACGTTTTATTTGTAATATTAGTCCAACGGAACAAAGTATATCACAGGCATTAATTTCGCTTATTAAATAAAAGTTTTTAACAGCTTTATGGAGATTGACGGGAAAGAAGAAACTGAAATTACCAACAAAGGCAATAATAAATCTAACAGCGGCCTTAAATAAATCGCAAAGAAAATAGTAAAACGACTAATGTACCTGAATCAGTAAGTGTAATGCGGCAGGAACCTTTACAGTAAACTTATAGGTTATTATCTGCACGTATGTTGCAGCAAAATACAAGTAATAAATTATGAGGTGAAAGTGGAATGAATGCAAAACCAGCGTCCCAGGCAAAAGGCTCCAACAGATTTCTAGGTGGGTTATCAACGTTTTCCAAGAACTATGCAATAGTAATTGCAATTTTGATTCTTGGGATAATCTTTTCGTTCTCTTCGGAGTATTTTTTGTCCTATAACAACATAAGGAACATATTCCTTCAAGCATCAGCTCTGGCTATAGTCACGATCGGCCAGGCGATGATACTGCTTACAGGCAACTTCGACCTGTCCCTCGGGCAGATAGTTTGTTTTACAAGCTGTTTTGCTGCGTGGATGATGAAAATGCAGGACTCTCCGGTAATACTGGCGGTGCTAGTAGCGCTGCTGTTTGGTATGATGATGGGCGCAACAAATGGTTTTCTCATTTCATACTGCAGGATACCTGCTTTCGTAGCAACGCTAGGTATGCAGCTTATCGGCATGGGCCTTGCAAGAATTGTCACGAACGCTTCTCCCATACCTTCCATGCCTGAAAGTATGCAATGGCTGGGTAGAGGCTTCATAGGCGGTTCAAAGTGGGGTATCCCTGTCAGCGTGGTGATAATGATTTTTATGTATATATTGTTTGCGTTTATAGCGAGGCGAACCCGATTGGGGCGTAACGTCTATGCTATAGGCGGAAGCGCTGAAGCGGCATACTTTGCAGGCATAAATGTTAAACTGAATCAGCTTATAGTTTTCACAATGGCAGGCGGTATTGCGGCTTTCGGAGGACTGATACTTCTCTCCAGGCTGGATTCAGCCGCTGTTACAAACGGCTACCTTTATGAGTTCGACGCCATTATATCATGTGTTATCGGTGGTATAAGCTTATCGGGCGGTAAGGGCAAGGTCATACAGGCACTGTTCGGTGCAATATTCTTAACATTATTCTTCAACGGAATGACGATGCTCAATGTCCATCCGTTCATACAATCTGTACTAAAGGGAGCCGTTCTTATAGGTGCTGTTGCCATTGACGTGGTAAGAAACAGAACCAGGCAGTAAAGAGGAGATTTCAAATGGATAATGTTATTTTAAAAATAGAGAATATTGATAAGAGTTTCCCCGGTGTCAAAGCTCTTGATGATGTTTCGTTTGAGGTCGAAAGGGGCACTATACATGCGCTGGTCGGCGAAAACGGCGCAGGTAAGAGCACGCTTATAAAGATTCTGGCGGGTATCTTTCAGTCCGAGTCAGGTAAGATAATTTTCGACGGAGCAGAACAACGATTCAAGACACCGAACGAAGCTCAGCAGGCAGGAATAAGCGTAGTGCATCAGGAGTTCAAATTGTCCGAGCCGCTGACAGTAGCGGAAAATATATTTCTTGGACATCTGATATACAGACACGGACTGGTCGACTGGAAGGCTATGCAGCAAAAGACTAAAGAGCTTATGAAAGAGCTGGCGATAGATATCGGACCAAACGAGATTGTCAACACTCTATCCGTAGCAAAAAAACAGATCGTTGAGATATGCAAAGCCATCAATCTTAAAGCTAAGCTGCTTATAATGGACGAGCCGTCGGCTACTCTTACAGTCAAAGAACAAGAGATCATGTTCAGTATAATCCGCAAGCTCAATAAAGAAGGCATAACGATCATATACATTTCGCACAGACTTGAAGAGGTGTTCGACCTTGCAAACAGAGTTACTGTTCTGCGGGACGGTAAACATATAGATACGCTTCCTATCGGAGAAGTCGACCGTAAAAAGCTTATCTCTCTTATGGTCGGGCGTGAACTTGTAGACGAATACCCGAAGGAGAAAGTGCCTATCGGCGAGACTGTACTCGAAGTAAAAGGGCTTACACGCAAAAACGTTATCGAAGATGTGAACTTTCATGTTAAAAGAGGCGAGATCCTTGGGTTTGCCGGTCTGGTCGGCTCCGGAAGGACGGAGACAGCACGTGCTGTTTTAGGCATAGATAAGCGTGATGCAGGAGAAATCAAGCTATACGGCAAACCGATCAATCATACCAGCTTTAAGTCGTCAATTGACGACGGACTCGGGCTAGTGCCGGAAGACCGTAAAGACTGCGGGCTTGTGCAGATACTTGCAGTTAAAGAGAACATATGCATGGTCAGCATGAAGGATATCATAGTCGGCGGAGTCGTAAGATCAAAGCTTGAAGACCAATACGGTGCTGAATATGTAAAGAAATTGAGGATATCGACGCCCTCTCTCGAAACAGAGGCACAGTACCTTTCGGGCGGCAACCAGCAGAAAGTCGTTATCGCTAAATGGCTGATGAAACAGAGCGATATAATTTTCATGGATGAGCCGACAAGGGGTGTAGACGTTGGCGCAAAGACCGAGATATACATGCTGATGAACGAAATAGTAAGACAGGGCAAATCAATAATAATGATATCTTCCGAGCTTCCGGAAATACTGGGAATGAGCGACAGGATAATGGTAATGCATGAAGGCAGAATCGTTGGCGAAATGACCAGTGAAGAAGCAAGTCAGGAAAGTATCATGGCGCTTTGTATATAGTTTGCAGGCGAAATTGCTTGCTAATAAAAATATAGGAGGAAAAAAATGAGAAGACTATCTTTGGTTTGGATTGTGCTGTCAGTTTTGATGGTTGCTGCATTATTTGCAGGATGTGACAAAGGCACAACAACAACTGACACAGGAGATGTTGCTGATTCAGGCGATACCGCTGATACTGGTGATGCTGCTGACACTGGCGATGCTGCTGACACTGGCGATGCTGCTGATACTGGTGATACAACTGAGCCGGAAGGACCGCTGGCAGGAAAAAGAGTCGGCGTTGCGCACATCACTCTGTATGATGAATGGTGCAAAGGCGTTTATGACGAGTTCATGCGTATAGGTGAAGAGTATGGTGTAGCCGAGATGAATATCCAGAACGGCGACCTTAACGCAGAGACACAGCAGAAACAGGTTGAAGACTTCATCAATCAGGAATACGACGTAATATTCATCGACCCGGTTTCTCCAGATGGCATCCAGGCAACTCTTGACAAAGCAGACGAAGCCGGAATACCGGTTATAGCGTTCGACTCAGGTACAACCTGGGCTCCGCTCGTATCTCATATTGCATGGGATCACGCAGAAACAGGCGTTCTGACAGGCGAATATACTGCTAAATATGTCAAAGAGAACCTCGACGGCAAAGTCAGGGTTGGTATCCTTGCTATGCTTGATGCTCCGCACACAGCTATTCGTTCCGAGAAGTTCGTAGAAACTCTGGAAGCAGAGCTTGGCGCAGAAAACATTGAGTATGTGTTCGAGCAGGATTTCGGACAGACAAGAGAGAGTGCAACGAATATAGTAACGAACAACATAGCTAAGGGAATCGATATCATCTGGGCTGCTGTTGACAATGCTGCATTCGGCGCAAAAATTGCTCTTGAAGCTGCAGGCAACACAGATACAAAAATCGTATGCGCAGGCGCATGGGGCACAGAGCCGTTCACAACTCTGAACGACAAAGACCCGAACTACATGATGTGCATAGGTGTATCACCGGAAGCTATCGTAAGCCTCAGCATGGAGACGGCTGCAAAATACTTCGAAGGCGCAACGGATATACCTAAAGAACAGAACATCACACTTTCAGTAATCGACCAGAACAATATCGCCGATTTCATGAGATTTGTGGAAGAATAAGCTTAGTCAACATACAGGAATGACAAATGTCTGCTCTCCGGCGTTCGCCGGAGAGCAGACAAAAATTCTTTTATGCTGCATCTGCAGCAGAATCGAGAAGTATTATGAAAAAGCTTAATTGGGGTATTATAGCCGCCGGGGGTATTGCAGACAGGCGGATGATACCTGCTATGATGAAAAACGAAAAAACGCATATCGTGGCCGTTATGGATGCAAGTATTCAAACAGCACAGAAAATTGCGCAAAAATACGGCGTGGACTACTACTATGACAATGAAGATGCACTTTTAAAGCATGACGAAATCGATGCCGTTTATATTGCATCGCCTGTTTACTGTCATAAACAGCAGGCTTTCAAAGCGGCTGATGCGGGAAAAGATATATTACTTGAAAAGCCGATTGCACTCAATGCAAAAGAGGCTGATGAAATAGTTAACTACTGCAGAGAAAAAGGCGTAAGGATCGCAGCTGGTTTCATGATGCGTTTTTCGACCATGCATCGCAAAATAAAAGAACTGATAGACGGAGGAGCCATCGGGCAGCTCGTATACACGGATGCGCAGTTCACATGCTGGTATCCGGAGATAGAAGGCGCATGGAGACAGTATAAAAACAAGTCCGGCGGAGGTGCGCTTATGGATATGGGCATGCACCTGGTCGATTTAACACAGTATATTACAGGCAGCAAGATCAAAAGTGTTGCTGCGTTTATAGAGAATATAAGGTTTTCATATGAAGTTGAAGATTCTTCATCGCTATTGGTGCGTTACGACAACGGAATGATTGGAAACCTCAATGCGTATTTCAACATACCCGACTCTGCTGCAAGATGGCAGCTTAGCTTCTTTGGCACCAGGGGGAGGATAATTGGTGAGACGACAATTGGCCAGGAAGACGGCGGACGGCTGCTCGTTATAAGCGAGGATGAAGAAAAACAGTACGATGCCCAGCAGGATGTTGCTGTCGCAAGAGAAGAGATAATAACAGGTGAATACGGAGACCTTTTCGAATTCGAGCTAGAATCATTCACGGATTCGATAGTCAATGGTAAGCCGCTGGTATGCGATGCCCAGCAGGCTGTATACTGCCACAAGGTCACTGATGCTGCCTACAAATCTTCTGCCGACGGAAGATTTATAAATATCGAATAATTATATAAGGAGTTTATCATATGAGCAGTGAAAGGATGAGCATACAAAAAAGTGAGTACGATGAGAGAGTAAAAAGAGTCCAGGAGGCTATGCAGCAAAAAGATATAGACATCTATATCGTTCACGGTTGTGAGTGCGAAGGCGCTAACGTCAGGTATCTAACGGATTTCTGGGCTGTGTTCGACTTTGCAGGGGTAGTGATACCCAAGGAAGGAAAGCCGATTTTCCTGACAGGTGGGCCGGAGAGCTACGAGTATGCAAAAACGTTCGCTAAAATAGACGACGTTCGTGTTCATCCGCTTTATGTTGAAACAAGTGCCCCTGAGTGGGATAAGCCCACAGATGCGTTTGACTTTACAATGATATTTAACGAGATATCAAAACGTTTTAAGATAAACAAGATAGCAATCGGAAACACAAACACGATGCCATACCAGATTATGCAGGATATTATAAAAGGAGCGCGAAGTGCACAGTTCGTGTATGATGACGAGCTCATTATGAAAGTAAGGTGGCAGAAGTCGGAAACCGAGATAGCTCTTTTAAAGGAAGCGTACCGTATAACCGACGAGGCCGCGAAGTTTGCTATAGACATGATAAAGCCGGGCGTGCGTGAATGGGAGATAGAAGCAGCATGGAGATCAAAGATATATACGCTCGGCGCTGAAGGGACAGGATATCCTATTTGGGTTACATCCGGGCCGCATATGTATCAGAGCCTTTGCAAGTCTTCCGAAAGGATAATAGGGGAAGACGATGTTGTCCAACTCTCTTTCGGGGCGAAATATCAGGGTTACTGCGGCAACATGTGCAGGCCGGTAATACTTGGCAGTATAGATAAAAAGAGAGAAGGAATGATCAAAACCGCTCTCGATTGTCTGAACGAAACAAAAGAGCTTATGAAGCCGGACGTCTCGTTTGCAAAAGTATATGATGTGTTCCAGGCAAGGCTGGAGCGTGAAGGCTACAAGGGTCTCAACCTATACGGACCGGCCCACGGAACGGGGCTGCAGGAATGTGAAGGTCCATGGGTAGACAACAGGGGAGAACTTGTTTTGAAACCGGGCATGGTTTTCAATATTGATATATGGATCGCCGACGATGATTTTGGCGTAAGGTTCGAAGACGGAGTTATCATAACGCAGTCTGGCTTCGAGTGTTTCACAACGATACCGGATGAAGCCGTTAGAAGGTGATTTGATTGAAGGAGAAGTACACAAAAAGGCTGGTAGAGCTGACGCAGTCACTTGTAGACATACCGACAATAAACATGCCGCCGAATGGGGATGAAAAACCCGGCCAGGATTTTATAGAGCAACAGATAAAAAAGCTCGGGTTTGAAGTAGAACATATATCACCGTGTGATGCGCCGGATTTCGAGAACAATGATGCTTTTATTAAAGGACAGAACTACGAAAACAGATATAACGTATTCGGGAAATGGAAGGGCAGCGGCGGCGGTCGAAGCGTTATTCTTAACGGACACATGGATGTTGTTACGGACGAGCCGGGCCCATGGACGGTGTGCCCTCCTTTCAATAGCACTGTAAAAAACGGCAGGATATATGGCAGAGGAACAGCCGACATGAAGGGCGGCCTTGCATGTGCGCTCGTTGCCGTGGAAATGTTGAAAGACGAAGGCTTCGCACCAAAGGGCGATATTTTTTTCGAGAGTGTTGTAGACGAAGAATATGCTAGCAGTGCAGGCTCGATTGCTGCACGCCAGCTTGGTAAAAATGCAGACTTTGCGGTGCTGTTCGAGCCCACCGGCCACAATATATGCCCTGCATGCGTCGGCAGCATAGTCCTGAGGGTGGATGTTCAGGGCGCGGCAGGGATGCCGTATACCGGTGAAAAGGTTGTTAACCCCGTTTATATGCTTGGTGAAGTAATCGAGCTTATCAAAGAGTATGAACGCGAACGGCTTTCGGAAGCTGTGACGCCGGAGCTTTGGAAGGATACCCCCCAAGCTGTACAGCTTGTAATAACAAAAGCCAAATCCGGCGATATAAGGCCGAACGGTCAGCTGACTACGCCGCCGGACGCATGGATAGAGCTGGTCATTCAGACATATCCCTATGAAGATATGCAGGAAGTTTTCGACGGTTTCAAAGAGTTTTTAAAACAGCGGTTCAGCGAGCCGGATAAGCTTGAAGTAGAGCTTGAGTTTCATTTCTGCAGGGCAAGCGATGCTCATCCGGATGATTCAGGGCTTAAAATCCTTAAGAAAAATGCAGATAAATATACTGACAAGGCAAAGGTGTGCGGAGCGATGTTCTCGTGCGATATGTTTGCATTCTCGCTTTATGCTGACATGCCAAGCTGTGTCTTCGGGCCTGAGGGCGGTATGCTGCACGGTCCGGATGAATGGGTCAGTATAGATAGTATGGAAAAAGTTACACTTGCTATACATGACTTTCTTGTGGAGTGGTGCGGCTGATAAACAGGACCTTTTGCCCGGCGTATAAGTTTTGTATGTCGGACGGGGTCTGTAACGGAGGTGTTAAATGAATATACTTGGGATAGGCAGTCATCCGGACGACCTTGAGATCGGCTGCGGAGGAACGCTTGCTAAATACGCAAAGCAGGGGCACAAGGTTTTTATGTGCCATATTGCAAACGGTAACATGGGTCATATGGTGATTAAACCGGATGAACTCAGCAAGATAAGAGAGAAGGAAGCTGAAAATGCTGCAAAGGTTCTCGGGGCAGAGGCCATAAACATAGATGCAGGCGATTTTGGCGTCGAGTCGGCAGACAAACAGATACTTCGGAAAGTCGTTGAGGTAGTACGCTACACAAAACCGGATGTAATAATCACACATAATCCTGACGACTACATGAGGGATCATATGGAGGCTAGCAGGATAGCATATGATGCTTCGTTTGTATGTACGGTGCCTCATTTCGAAACGGTATCCAAAGCTTTTGCGGAGTTTCCGCCCGTCTTTTATATGGACACACTTGCAGGCATAGGGTTTATACCGACAGAGTACGTAGATATCACAGAAGAGATAGAACAGAAGCTGGAAGCGATCGACTGCCATGAAAGCCAGGTCAAGTGGCTTTTGGAGCACGATCATATAGATTTTCTTGATTTTGCAAGGACATGCAGTAAATATAGAGGGCTGCAGGCAAGCTGCAAATATGCAGAAGGATTCAGACAATTCGCAGGATGGCCGAGGTTCAGAACAAGCCGCATGCTGCCTTAAAAGGAGATAGACTTATGGATATGATGTCAACAATAAAAGGCTCTAATATGGAAGGGTATTACCCGGCAGGGTGGGATTTGAAAAGAATAGACAATTGCTGTTCTTTTAATCCGGAGCAGGTTTTCGACCGTCAGGATTTCTGGAACAAAGATTTTTCACCGGTCGAGTGCGACGATGATACAGTCTTTGGCGTAATGATGGGGCACGAAATAGCGCTTACAATAAAACAGGCAAGAGACGAAGGAAAAAAACTTGCGATTATCTGGCCGGTAGGCCCTATGGGTATGTACCGCTGGGCGGTTTATTACTTGAAAGCGTGGAACGTAAGCTGCGGTCATGTTTACGGATTCAATATGGATGAGTGGAGCGACGAAAACGGAGTTACTTTAGCGTCGGACGATAAAGGTTCTTTCCAGAATGCAATGGAAGAAGCTTTTTACGGACCGCTAGGAGAGCTTACAGTGCCGCAAGACCAGAGAAACTATGCAACTAAAGATAACCTTCCTCAATACGGTGAAAAAATAGAAGCGCTTAAAAAGCAGGGTGCTATGCTGGTGACAGTATTTGGGATAGGCAGGGTGTTCCACATAGCTTTCTGGGAGCCGCAGTTTGCCGGAGAGTATGAAAGCGAAGCGCAGTGGAAGAAACAGACTCACCGGCTTGGCGCCAGGCTCAACCCGCTGACGATAGAACAGAATGCGCTGCACAGCTTCAAGAGCCGCACGACACTTGTTCCGTGCTATGCAAACACTATCGGACCGGGATTGTTCCTGCAATCAGATAAGATAATCGGCGGTTGTGACGGTGCATATTCGAGAGGTTTTATGTGGCAGGGCATGTCGCTGTGGGTAACGCTGCGGCACAGGCCAAGCATTTGGGTTCCGTCGAGCTTTATGCCGACGCTGCCGGGCAAGCTGTTCTTTATAAAAGAACTTGCAGGCCCGCTTAATGCAGATGTAAATTAGTAAAATGAGAAAAATTAAGATAACAGACAATAAGAACCTGACAGGCTGGGTATATCCCGAATACGGCGGTATGCTCGGAAGACTGGTTTATAAGGAAAAAGAAATATTTGCGCTGGACGAAGACCGTCTGGCGCTTTCTCCTTTGCTGGGAGGCGGTAATCCCGTTCTTTTCCCGTTCCCAAGCAAAACAAAGAACGATACATATTCTCTTTACGCAAAAGAGTACCATATGCCGTTCCATGGGCTGGTTACCAACTGCGCTTTTCTTGTCGAACAGCAAAGCGAAGACAGCGTGACTTTGTCTATCCGTAACAGTCCTAGCTGGAAGGAAACGCACTATCCGTTCGATTTCGAGCTGCAGCTCAAATATGAAATTAAGAACGGCGAAGTAGTGATGAACTCATATGTTACTAATCTGTCGGACAAAAAAATGCCGCACTATTTCGGATGGCACTGCTATTTTACAGTAACCGACAAAGGGTCTGCAAAGCTTACAGCACCTTTTGGCAGATATACCGACTATTCAGACGGAAAAGTTAAGAGCGGCAGTCCCGACCTTACGGCTGAAACGGATTATGTGTTTTTTGATAAGAAGCCCGGCAATACAGTGCTTCAAAGCAGCAAAGACGGTTATGCAGTAGAGATAGAAGCGCAGGGTGTGTTCAAAGTACTGACAGTTTGTTCAAGGTTTGACGGCCGGCTGTGCGTAGAGCCGTGGATTGGGTTGCCCAACTCTATTAACATCGGTAAACATATAGAATGGGTACAGCCGGGTGAAACGGCACAGTATTGGACGAAACTGAAGATAAATGAAATATAACAAAGAGAGGATAGCGCATGAGAAGCTTGCAGGCAAAGAAGTATTTTGATTTACGAATCGTTGAGAGCGATGTAAGAAAGCCGTCATACGGTGAAGTGTTGGTAAAGGTACTCGCCTGCGGCGTCTGCGGTTCCGACGTCCATATGATGAAAAGAGCAGAAGATTATTCGCAGCTTGGGCACGAGATCGCTGCGCAGGTAGTCGAAACAGGGCCGGGCGCAGAAAGGTTTAAACCCGGCGATACAGTGATAGTAGAAGACGTAGCAATGTGCGGCCATTGCAGGCAGTGCAACCAGGGACGCAGTGACCTGTGCAGAAACTTTTATGATCTGGGAAATCAGTCCGGTATGGGAGACTATCTGACAGCTCACCAAAATGCGCTTATACCATTTGAGGGGATAGAGCCGTGGCAGGCATGCCTGACGGAGCCGCTTGCAGTCAGCCTAAACACATACTTCGCAGCAGAAGTTCCGCCGAGCGGCACTGCTGTTGTGTTCGGCATAGGCGTTCTGGGTCTTATGTGTACAAAGCTTGCAAAACACTATGGCGCAGACAAAGTCGTATGTGTCGGATCAAAAAAAGGCAGCGAGCGTAACAGGAAAAGAGAAGAAACCGCATATAAAATGGGAGCAGATGCAGTTGTCTATTCGGATGGAGACGTTGAAAAAAGCGTAAAGGAAGCGCTGGGGAGCAAAGCGGAAGCAGTTATGGTAACTTCGCCGCCAAGCACTCTGCCGGATGCGCTCAAAGTTGCACAGTATGGAGCAAAGGTTAGCGTGATAGGTCTGGATTTCGGAGAAGGGTCAAAAGCGCTGATAGACGTTGATAGGCTGATACTCAACAAGAATTCGATAATACCTGTGTTCGCAGAACCGGCAAAACTGTTTCCGCTGAGCTATGAGCTTATTAAAAAGGGAGTTATAGACGCAGAACTACTCATAACACACAAGTTTAAGCTGGAAGAAACACAGAAACTGAAAGATATATTTTTAAAAGACGAGCCGGTCATAAAGGCGGTCATGATATCAGAATAGACTATTATATAACAGGAGGCAAAGAATGTTTGATTTAAATAGCTGGAAGAAGCAGACGGATATAGTGGGGGAGATAATTTCAAAAGCTCCTGCGTTTGATAAGGAATACCGCATTGGCAAAGAAGAATTCAAAATGCGGCATAAAAAGGTGATAGATGCGCTGATAGAGAACGGATATGACTGCGGTTTCGTGTACAGCGACGAACACTATTGCGGCGATGTCCCATATCTTGGCGGCAACACAAATATGAGTATTGAACCAGTTGCCGGGCTTATTGGTAAAAACGGTTTTTATCTGCTTGCAGGGCTGGAAGGCGGCTATTGCGCAGAGCAGCTTGCGCCACGTTCCGGCTGCGAAGTCAGAAAGATAGAGATGCTCAAGCTAGCTGACGAAGAATATCCTGTAAAAGCTTTCAGGATGGAGGACGTGCTGGAAGAGGCATGCGGTGGCAAGCCAAAGAACATAGCTTTCCTGACCCCGGCGGAGGTTGTTCCGACGAGCATGTACCGCTTTTTCGTAAACTATTTTGGAGATGCTTCCTGTGTTGTAGATGCCCAGGAACTTTACTATAAGATAAAGTACATAAAGTCGGACGAAGAGATGCGAATGATAGAGATTGCATCAAAAGTCTGTGACTATATGATGGAAGGCATGGCAAGCGTTATACGACCGGGCATGTATGAGACCCAGGTTGCTCAGTGGGGATACAATATAGCATTGGAACTCGGTGTAGAGCAAATGGGCTTCGATGTTATGGTATTGTCTGGCGAAGCCGGCAGGACTCTTATCGGCAAAGCGCTGAACCGCAGAATTCAGGAGGGCGACTATGTAACGCTGGGAGTCGCTCCAAAGTGGGACGGGCTTACATCCTGCGAGAGGGCAACTGTAGTGTGTGTAGACGATCCGTCAAAGCTTACTGACGATCAGAAGTACTGGTTCGAATTCGCCGAAGGCGCATATAGACGGGGGCTGGAGGCTTATATAGATGTAGCAAAGAACAATCTGCCGGCAAAGCTGCAGGAACAGGCGCTTGTTGACTATTTTGCAGAAAGGTCGGACGAAGTGTCAAAGAGGCTGGGCAAAAAGATCGACATGACAGTGCTCAAACCTTATACAGGCACACACAACGCAGGCTATACTGAGTGTCAGGAGTTCTACGGTGCAATAACGCTTAACTCCCATGAGCCGCTCGGCAGCCAGATAGTAACTATGCTGGACGTTGCTGTAAGGGGCTTCGGTGATGACTGGAACGACATAAGGATACCCGGGATGGACTATGTACTCGTAGAGAAGACTCTTGGTAAGTATGGTAGTGAAGTTAAAGTGCTGAATGACCTTCCGATCAATATCCAGCACCTAGTGGGACGCAATTTCTAATTTTTTTCATATAATTTCTTCCTCCCTGTATTATTATCCAGCGCATGCCTCGGGCTCTTTGCTCTGGCAGGTGTGTGCCGGATAAGCGGGGAATTTACTATTCATCCTCTCTTTCCGTTTTATAAAAACTCTAAACATTATGTAAAATATCGCCGATATCAAGCTATGGTGGCAAAATAGTTTGAAAAGAATCGTTGTATCATTGACGCGTTTAAATCAGGATACAGTAGTAACAACATGCTGTTAAGACAATCTTCCCAGAAATTTTAAAACTATCATTGATATTTACAAAGGGCATTGACTGAAAACAATAGAATTCAATCCAAATAGCAAAAGGGGAGGTGCCATATGATTGATAAAAACAAAACCTGCATGCAAGCCATGAACAGTTTTATTGAAGGAAATCCTCAAAAAGGCAAAGAGCTTCTTGAATTTTTTCTAAAAGAAGTGAAAAGTTCAGGGGAGGATCACTGCCCGTGTCCCGAGGCTTGCAGATATCACGGCAAATGCTATGAGTGCGTGACTATACATAGAGGGCACGCCCATCATCTTCCGTACTGTTTCGGACAGATGGTAAACGAAAGGCTAAAAGAGCTTTCACAGCTTACAGAACACAGCCTTGATACACTGGCGCTCAAAAAAGAGCTGGGTTACTAATGTTATTTCGGGCTTTAACTGAAGATTTTCTATAGAAATCTTACATATTCGTGAAATAAAGATTGGTTCAATGATATTTAAAAACAATCGTTATTTTTTCCAAAGGTTAAAACAGTGTAATAACAGAATTTATATCGTGTTAAAAACAAAACTGATTTAAATAATATTACTGGTTCTGGGAGGTAAACACATCATGGGTGACAAAAACAAAGCAGCTGCAACGGCTCAAGCGCCGTCATTGGGGAGGAGATTCTGGAAATCTCTTGTAACAGATTACGGTATATTTTTCGTTGTGATAGCGCTGTTTATTATTCTGACGATATTGACAGACAAGTTCTTATCATTTAGCAATGTTATGAACGTTTTGCGTCAGATCTCGATGATAGCTATCATAGCAATAGGCGCTTTCTATACAATGGTAGGCGGTGGTATCGACATTTCACTTGGCTCAATGGTTGGCTTTACGGGCATAATGTTCGCTATGGCTGTAACCAATTGGGGGCTGCCGATAGCGGTGGCTATAATATTCACTATCATTCTTGGCGGATTCTGCGGTCTGATAAATGGTGTCTTTGTTACAAGAGTAGGAGTTCCGCCTTTCATCGTAACTTTGGGAATGATGGAGATAGCCCGTGGCGTGACTTATGTTATTACTAATGCATATCCTGTTCAGCTTGTTGACGAAGGCGTAAAATTCATCGGCAGGGGATTCCTGTTCAACGTTATACCGATACCGGTAATTATAATGCTGGTTATTTTCGTAATAGCTCATTTCGTAGCGCAGAAAACAAAGTTCGGACGTTTCGTATACGCAGTCGGCGGAAACGACGAAGCTGCGTATCTGTCAGGTATAAAGGTAAAGAGGATAAATACTATCACATACGTTATAAGCAGTGCGCTTGCGGCGCTTTCCGGTATAATACTTGCTTCACGTCTTGCTTCGGGACAGCCAAATGCAGGTATAGGCTGGGAGTTTGAAGCGATAACCGGTGCAGTCATCGGTGGCGTCAGTATCAACGGCGGCAAAGGTAAAATATTCGGTGTCCTTTTCGGCGCAATAGTAATCGGACTGTTAACGAACGGAATGACGCTGATGAACGTTAGCTCATTCTGGCAAAAGATCATTAAAGGTATAGTGCTCGTAGGCGCAGTGTCATTCGACGTAATCAAGACACGCCGTGCCAACAGCAAAGTGTAATCGGGGGCGGGAAAATGAGTGAATATATACTGGATATTCAAAACATAACAAAGCGTTTCCCGGGTGTGCTTGCCTTAAACGATGTTTCAATGAAGGTAAAACGCGGAGATATACACGCTTTGGTAGGAGAGAACGGCGCAGGCAAGTCTACGCTTATAAAGATTCTTTCCGGCGTAATAAAACAAGACAGCGGCAAGTTCTTATTCAAAGGCGAAGAAGTAAACATATCGAAGCCGCTGGAAGCACAGATGCTCGGGATGAGCGTTGTTCATCAGGAACTCAAGCTCGTAGATACGCTGTCTGTTGCAGAGAATGTTTTCCTTGGCAGGCCGAAGACCAGCGGAGCGCTGAAGCTTGTCAGCTACAGAAAACAAAAGCAGGAAGCTATCGAGCTTCTTGAAAGCCTTAATACCGTAATGGATGTTGACCAGCTCGTCGGGAGCCTAAGCGTTGCTCAAAAGCAGCTAGTTGAAATATGCAAAGCTCTCTCCTACAATGCAGAACTTATCATAATGGATGAGCCTTCAGCGACTCTTACAGATAAAGAACTCGACATACTGTTCGATATTTTGAAACAGTTAAAGCAAAACGGAGTAACGATAATATATATTTCGCACAGGCTTGAAGAGATATTTGCGCTTGCAGACCGTGTCAGCGTGCTGCGTGACGGCGCTCATATCGGAACTACGGATGTGGAAAAGGTCAACAAGGCAGAGCTTATCAAAATGATGGTTGGCAGAGACCTCGAAGAAGAATATCCAAAGATGCAGGTCGAGATAGGTGATGTAGCATTCGAAGTTAAAGACTTGAACCGCGGCAAGATAATCAAAGATATCAATTTCACGCTTCGTCACGGGGAAATATTAGGTATCGCAGGTCTTGTTGGCTCAGGCAGAACAGAAACAGCCAGATGCATATTCGGAGCGGATAAAAAGACTTCGGGCAAGTTCTACAAAGACGGTGAAGAAATAAACATTAAAGATGTCGCAACAGCTATCCGCTGTAAGATAGCCCTTGTTCCGGAAGAAAGAAAAACCCAGGGTGTTCTTCTTGGCATGAGTGTAAAAGAAAATATCAGTATGGCCGGAATAAACAAGGTCATGAGAAACGGATTCATCAACAAGAAAAAAGAGCGTGAGCTCGCACTTGAATATATCGAGAAACTTCGCATACTTACGCCCAATGAGACAAGGGACGTGAACGACCTTTCGGGCGGTAACCAGCAAAAGGTTGTCCTTGCGAAATGGCTTGCTGTTGATTCAGACATAATGATATTCGACGAGCCTACAAGGGGAATCGACGTTGGGGCAAAGGCAGAGATATACAGGTTGCTTTGCCAGCTTGCAGCCCAGGGCAAAGCTATAATAATGATAAGCTCAGAGCTTCCTGAGATAATAGGTATTTGTGACCGTGTCCTCGTTATGCACGATGGCAGAATAACAGGTGAAGTGACAAGACAGGAAGCTACTCAGGAAAGAATAATGGAATTTGCAACAATGTAATCAATAATTCAACCCGGAATTTTCCGGGTGAATAAAAATAAAGGAGGAAAACATGAAAACGACATTAAGACTATTAGTGCTTGTACTGGCTCTGGCTATGGTTTTCAGCATATTTGCAGGCTGCGACCAGAAAGAAACGGCAGATTCAGATTCAGGCGACGAGACTGTATCCGAAGATCCTATCAAGGTTGGTGTATCGCTGTTCTACAGACGTGATGAATACTACAAGGACCTTGACGCTGGCTTTGTTTACGAAGCAGACAAATTGGGCTATGAGCTCATAATCCAGGATGCTGACGCAGACCCGGCTAAGCAGACGCAGCAGATCGAAGACTTTGTTACCGAAGGCGTAGACATCATCGCTCTTGCAGCAACAGATCCGGACGGAATGGTTCCGGCAATCGAAGATGCTGTAGCAGCAGGTATCCCGGTGCTGACATTCGACGGCCCGGCTAACACAGACAAAGTTTTAACTCACGTTGGCTTCGACTTCTATGAAGACGGCTACAACGTTGGCCTGTGGGCAAAAGACTACATAGAGAACGAGCTTGGCGGCAGCGCTCAGGTTGCAGTCATAGACTTCCCGCAGTCCGCTATAGTCTGTGCACAGAGAACAAACGGTTTCATAGATGCCGTAACAGAGCTTGAAGGCGTAGAGATAGTTGCACAGCAGGACGGCAAAGCAGCAAGAACAGAATCCATGGCAGTTGCAGAAACTATCCTTACAGCTAATCCGGATGTAGACCTGTTCTTCGGAGTTAACTACGACACAGGCGCCGGCGCAAAAGCAGCTATTGAAGCAGCAGGCAGCGACGCAGTTGTTGTTACGATTTCCTGGGCAGTAGAAGCTTTCGAAGAGCTTGCAAACGATGACCCGATAATGAAGGCGATGTCAGTATGTTCACCGGCAGTTCAGGCAGCAGACACGCTCAAAGCCATTTCAGAATACTTTGCAGGCGAAGATCTTCCGAAAGATTACATGTCTCATTCATCAGTCTACGATGCAACGAACATCAATACTCTTGACTATGCAGCAATCGTTGCAAGGAGAGGCGAATAGTATTATAGTAGGTAAGACACAAGAGCAGACCCGTGAGTTTAGCGGGTCTGCTCAAATTTATCGAAAAAGTATGTGCAGACAGCTTTTTATTTTATAAAAGATATCTGCATATATTTTCTTAATATCGGGGTCTTCGCCGACGTGTGTGCCGGTGAGGTGACTAAGGAGATATCATGACACAGAGAGAAAGATTCCTGGCAGTACTGAAAGGCGAAAAACCAGACAGAGTTCCATGGTATGGAGACCTGTCATATTACTACTTCTCGCTACAGCAGGACGGAATGCTGGAAAAAAAGTATGAAGGCGATGAAGGTTATCTTAGGTTTCATATAGATAAAGGAGTCGGGATATGCTTTTATCCTCCATATCTTTGGGACATTTCATACAGCGGCGGTGTCAAATATACAGAGCAGCTTAAAGGCAATGAGAAGATATTGAGATACCAAACTCCTCATGGAGATTTAACAAGTGTTCAGAAATATCTTCCCTCAACGTATTCATGGGCATATACTTCCCACTTCGTTAACGACCTTGAACAACTCAAGTTAATGTTGTATGTACTTGAAAACACGCTTTATCATGAAAACACAAAAGCATTCGATAATATAGATAAGCTGTGGGGAGGCAACGGTATCCCCACAGCTATTCCTCCCATATCTGTTGCTCCTCTTCAAAAACTGCTTGCGCGCTGGGCAGGCGTAGAGACGACTGTGAACCTGTTTGCACAGGACATGGAAAGCTTTGAAAAAATACTGACAGATATGCAGGCAGCAGAGGATAAGCCTTTCGAGATAATATGCGACTCTAATGCACAGTATGTTGAATTTGCAGAGAACCTCTCGAGTGAAATAACGGGCAGGATGCTTTTCGAAATGTTCAACATAGAATATTATAAAAAAAGAACAAAGCAGCTGCACGATGCCGGTAAATACATAGGTATTCACATAGACGGAACGCTCAGACCCTGCCTTTCAATGCTGGAAGGCTGCGGGTTCGATGCAGCAGAAGCTGTAACTCCTGCTCCTGTGGGGGATATAGAGATCGAAGACCTTCGTGCTGAAGCCGGAAATATAGTTATAATAGGCGGAATGCCTGGCGCTCTGTTTACAAAAGAGTACTCTGACGAGTTCTTTGATGCACATCTTGAGAAACTGCTAAAAGCATTCGAGAACGATAACAAATTTATGGTGGGCGTGGCGGATCAGATCCCGCCGGACGTTGTTCCGGGCAGAATAGAGCGGGTCAGCAAAGTAATAGGAAGGTAATTTTATCAGGAGGGAACATGAGAAAAGAAAGAACGGTAAAACTGGGAGTTTGCCCGATAGGCAAATTTGTTTTTTCGCACGATGATGCAAAAGCGCAGAAGAAGCTTTTATACAACAAGCTTGATGAACTTAAGGTAGATTATATAAATATAGACGATATCATAGAAGACGGCTTGGTAAGAGATCACTCCCATGTTGAAGCCGTAGTGAAATATTTCAAAGAACAAGACATAGACGCACTCTTTGTGCCACACTGTAATTTTGGTACGGAAAGCGCAGTTGGGCTCATCGCAAAGCAGCTTGGTGTGCCCACTCTTCTGTGGGGCCCGCGTGACGCTTCACCTCTTTCAGACGGGACAAGGCTGCGGGACAGCTTGTGCGGTATGTTCGCATCCAGCAAAGTGCTATACAAGCTGGGTGTGAAATACAGCTATATAGAGAACTGCAGCGTAGAAGATGAGCCTTTCATAAAAGGATTAGATAAGTTCCTTCGTGCAGTGTCGGCTGCGAAGTATTTAAAGCAGGCTAAGATAGGCCAGATAGGCACAAGGATAGATTTCTTCTGGTGTACTATCTGCAACGAAAGCGAACTGCTGGAAAAATTCGGAGTTCAGGTACTGCCGTTCGATATGGTAGACTACATAGTAGACATCAGGAAAATGGCTGATAAAAACAAAAAGCTGTATCAGGCAGAAATAAAAGATAAGTCATTCATATATGATATATCCGGTATAGATGAAGAAGGTGTGATAAGAAGCCTTGCAATGCGGGATGTACTGTTAGGCTATGCAGAGAAGCATAACATAGACGCATGGTCGATACAGTCATTCATGTCGCTGCAGGAAGCTCTGGGCGACGGCATTGGCATAGGCGAGTCATATGTACAGGAGATTATGCCGATAGCGGCAGAAAGTGATATACACGGAGCAGTAAGCTCGGTCATACTGGAAGCAGCCGGTAAAGACAGAGGTCCTTCGTTCTTTCCCGAGTTCACGGTACGCCACCCCGAAAATGACAATGCAGTTCTTCTCTGGCACGCGTCAGCGGCTGCTTCCCTGCGTGACCCCGCGATAAAGAAAGTGCCTGTAGCAGACCCATGGATACTCTCGTCGCTTCCCGCAACCAGCCTTCAGTTCAACTTCAAAAAAGGCGATATAACGACGTGCAGATTCGACGGAGACGGCGGGGAATACCGACTCGGTATCGGCCAGGGCAGAATAGTAGACGGACCGAAGACAAAGGAATCGTACGGATGGCTTGAGGTGGAAGACTGGCCTTTGTTCGAAAGAAAGCTGATGGAAGGCCCATACCCTCACCATTGTTCGTGCATGTACGGGCATATGGCGCAGGTGCTGGAAGAAGCTGCTAAGTTTATACCTTACCTGACAGCTGAGAGATTGGATAAATAAAGAAGATTATCAATAGTTGTTAATACATCAGAAGTTTATGCTATAATACTGGTTCCGGGAGAATATTTGACGGCAGGCTTCAATGAGAAGATTCTTTAAAAAAGTAAACAGAGGTCTAACTCTATCCAACAAACTGGTACTCATGTTTATAGCATTGGCCATGATACCTGTAATTATCGTGGGCTTTGTTTCCACAGGCATATCTGGTAACGTGCTTAAAGAGAAAGAGATCGCAAGGCGTACTGAAGAGATAATACTTGTTGATAATGAAGTTTCAGATATAATCCAAGAGATAGACCTTATCGCATTAAAGTATAAACTGGATGCTAATGTACAAAAGCTTTTCACACAAAATAAAAATATTGATGATTACGAAGAAAACTTTTTAAAATTTGAAATTGAGAAGCTGATATTCAGTTATGGAGACCAGTTTAACTATCTTTTAGATTCAACGTACATTTACAGCCTTGACGGTATTGTGTGCACAAACGAGAGCTATGTACACACTTCACTAGATGATTACTATAAACATGATTGGTTCAGGCGTGGAGCAGACGGCGGAATGAGCAAATTCATTGGAGACCCGGAATATAAAAACAACAACAGAATTATACCATATGTAAGACGTATAACTGATTTAAAAGATAATGAAACAATAGGCTTTGTAGTGATAAATATAAACGAGATGCTTTTCAGAACGGCATATCTGGACAGCTTCCCATCAAGTACAGCGTCGCTTATGATAGTAAACAGCAGCGGAATAGTATTGACCAATACAGACCGTAAGTATATTGGACAAAATGCATCAGAGGCTTTTAATATAAGCGAACAAAACCTAAGAGAAAAAAACTTTGAGTTTAATTGGCAGGGGAGAAAAATGCTGGTTATAAGCAGCGAATCGGCAAAGCAGGATTGGACATATTACAGTATTGTTCCTATGTCAGATGTGAACGCCGGTTCTGCGGTAATCTACAGGATAACTCTTGCTATTGTGGGCGCAGTTATTTTATTTATAGTCTTCCTGTCATACTTTTTATCAAAACGTGTTACAAATCCTTTGAGGGAACTGAGCAGCGTTATGAAAAAAGCAGAAACGGGCAATCTTGACGTATCATATTCCGGAAACAACTACGACGAGATAGGCAAGCTTGGCGATAGCTTCAACAAGATGACTAAGAAACTTAAGAAATCTATGCAGGAGACTATTAGCGTACAGAAAGAAAAAATGGAAGCAGAGCTCAAAGGCCTTGAGTTCCAGATAAACCCCCATTTTCTGTATAACACGCTCTCTTCGATAATCTGGCTGGCAGACGAGGGAAGAAATGATGAAGTTATAAAAGTGACAAAATCCCTTGCTTCATTCTTCAGGATAAGCATAAGCCGTGGCAGAGAAATGATAAGAGTAAGGGAAGAAGTCGAGCACGTAATAAACTATATGGAGATACAGAAAACAAGATACGGCGATGTGATGTTCATGCACGACGTAGATATGGAGATAAGGGGCTTCTATACTTTGAAGCTGCTTCTCCAGCCTATAATAGAGAATGCTATATATCATGGTATAAAGGCAATCAAAGGCAGAGGTATCATTAAGCTTAGAGGTAAAAGAGAAGGAGATGACCTCGTTTTCCTGATAAGCGACAACGGCAACAAAATGAACAAGCAGCGAGCGGAAGAGCTAAATGAAGCCCTTTGCGGTATAGGAGATACAGATTTGGGAGTGGGCCTAAAAAACGTGAACAACAGGATAAAGCTTCATTTCGGACAGCATTACGGACTGAAATTCGGAGTAATGGATGGCTATACAGTGGTGGAAATACGCATACCGGTCATAGAGAGTGAGGAAGAGGATGGTGTATAACCTATTGGTTGTTGATGACGAGCAGATATACAGAGAAGGCGTGACAAGGGTAATAAGAGGCCTTGGCGGTTTTAACGTATTCAACGCAGTCAACGGCCTTGAAGCGCTTCAGATAATAAAGGATAATGAGATTCACGGTATGATACTTGATATAAGCATGCCGGAGATGAACGGGATAGAGCTTCTTGAAGAGCTTGAGAACCTTTGCCTAAACGATATTGCGATTGTGGTCCTTAGCGGCCACGACGAATTCGAGTACGCCCAGAAAGCAATGCAGCACCGGGCGATGGATTTTGTTTTAAAACCTGTTGTGCCTTCCGAGCTAAAAGAGATCGGCGTCAAGATGAGAGAGCGCTTCGAACAAAGGGTAAAAAAAGAAGAAGAACTGCGAATCTTAAAACAGCAGGTGGAAGAAAGCAGAGCTCTTATTTTTGAGCGTTTTCTGATGGACATATTGGATGGAGAAGTTGACGAAGAGGGTTATAAGGACCGAGCCGGGTTCCTTGGCATAGAATACCTTGGCAAGTATTTCAGAGTAGCGCTAATACAGGTAGAGAATCAGAACGACAATATACGTTTCAGAAAAGAAGAAGAACGCCAGCTTTTCATCAAAACTGTAGAGAATACTATAAAAGAGGCTATGGATGAAAGCGGACTTGCCGGCGCATACCTCTTCCATCATCAAACTGAAGATTTCGTATACTTCTGCAACGGCGGTGAAGACGAGAAAGACGATCACAAAACTATACACAACGCGCTCGTGTCGATAAAAGAAGCAGTCGAAAAAAAAGTTGGCGTTTCGTTGACAATAGGGCTTGGCAATCTTGCTGTCGGAGTTAAGAACATCGCAGCATCCTACAACCAGGCAAGAACAGCGCTGCGCTATAAGATACTTATGGGTCCGGGCAACATATTCTGCATCAGCGACTTCGAACACAACGTTAGCGAAATAGACTTGAGTGTTGATATTGAAGAGATAAGCTTGCTGGTTAAAACAGAGCAGAGACAAAAGATACTGGACCATATAGATGAAATGTTCGAGCGTATAAGAACAGCAAAGAATAAGCCCGACTTATCAAGGGTATACATGTTCTGCGATAAATACGCTACCGCTCTTATTTCCGTTCTTGAAGATCAGGGCATAAACATATCAGAGTTCTACAGCGCCAGTTCCAATCCGATGATGGATATCAAATCCAAGAAAAACCTTGGAGAGCTGGAAAGCTGGTTAAAGAAGCTGCTGGATAATGTGCTCGACAAAGTTACAAAGAATAGGGCAGGCAGAGATATCAGCGTAGTTGAAAAGATAAAGCAATACCTCCAGGAGGAGTACAGAAACGATATAAACTATGTTTCGCTGGGAGAAGAGTTCGGATACAGTGCCAATTATTTAGGACAGATATTCAAAAAACAGACCAGCCTTACGATAAACGAATACATAAGGAACGTGCGCATAATGAATGCAAAGCGTCTTTTAAAATCATCAGACCTCAAGATCTTCGAAATAGCAAGCGATGTTGGCTTCAGTGATCAGCAGTATTTCTGCTCGGTTTTCAAAAAGAACGTAGGTGTAACTCCCAGCGAGTATAGAGAGCTATAGAAACGATGACTTTTATAACAAAGCTATTTTCTTTTGTCGATATTAAGTGAGCCAATCACTTCAGAAGCTTTCTTGATTTCTTCATCTATACTGGACGCAAGGAAATTTCCCTTCTTTAGGTTCCCGTTTACGTCCACCGGAAACATTTTTCTGTAATGCCCCGGAGGCATTCCTGTAAGGCTCTTAAAGGTGTGGTTAAAGTGGCTTAAATTCTTGAAACCGACTTTGTTGCATATTATAAGAGGATCGGCGTCACTGTAAGAAAAAAGCTCTGCCGCATGGCGTATCCGCAGGTAGTTAAGATAATTGACTATTGTTATGCCAACATCCTTCTTAAAGGCAGTGCATATGTAGTGCTTATTGAACCCAACGCTATCGGCAATCAAATCAAGGCTCAGCTGCTTAGAATAGTTTTCTTCAAGGAAGATAATAACATCTATAGATACTTTCGAGAAACCTTCAGTATCGATGAGCTGTGAGTTAGATGAAGATGCCTGTATTTTATGAATAGGCTCTGCCAAGTGCAGAAGCAGGGTTTCGAGATACTGCCGGCTGAGTTCCTGATAATATTTGAGCCGGGAGCGTCCGTGTTCTACGATAGTACGTATAAAAAAGCTGCTGTGCACATCTGCTTCAACGGGGTATTTTAGTTCTGAGAGATATCCAAGTATTCCATTTTCTGCAGAAAATTTTATCTCACAGACTTTTGCAATCTTGGTTACGACTTCAAGCTGATGGGTCTCTCCGGGCATAGCAATAACGAGCTTGCCTTCATCTGCGCAATATCGTTCTTTACCGATGAGAAAATCACAGCTTCCATCTAAAACATAGAAAAGATGACAGTATTCATGGCTGTGCGGTTTCACAGCTATGCTGTTAAGAAGAGTATCAGATTCCACCCAAATAAGATTGACTTTAGACAAAACATTCTCCTTGAGCTTTTATACAGCAATTATATAGCCGGAGTAAGCATAAATCAAGAATAAAATACATAAATATTTGGTTATTGTAAATATAAAAATAATACTATTGACATTTTGAAATAGTGAATATATAATCAAAAAAGACAAAGATATAACATAAATAGCGCAAAATATGAGTATAAATAGCCGAAAAAGACAAATATATAGCAAAATAATATTTGTTTTGTAAGCGCTGCGGAAGAGAAACGATAAATGTAGTATATTCATTTTTGCGAACCCGGCAAGTCAGAACCAATCAAAAAACATCACAGGAGAATCAAAATGACAAAACTAGCTATCAACGGAGCAGACAAGACGGTCATAAGCCCGCATGTAAAATGGCCGCAGGTTACTCAAAGAGACAAGGATTTTGTAATGCAGGCAATGGATGAAGGAGTCTTCTGGGGACCATACGCACCACAGGTGACAGCACTGGAGAATGAATGGGCTCAGTTTGTAGGAACGCAATACTGCCTGTCGTGCAACAGCGGAACAGCTGCGCTCAACATGGCGCTGATGGCGGCAGGGGTAGGCCCTGGCGATGAAGTCATCTCACCATCACTCAACTTTGTTGCGTGCGCTATGGCGGTCGTGCAATGCAACGCGATCCCGGTTTTCGTTGATGTAGACCCAAGAACTTTTTGCATGGATGCAAGCAAGCTTGAAGAAAAGATCACAGAGAAGACAAAAGCGATAATTCCGGTAGACCTGCACGGTATAACAGCGGATATGGATGAGATAAACGCAATTGCTAAAAAATACGGAATAGTAGTTATTGCAGACTCTTGCCAGGCCCATGGTGCAACATACAAAGGACGCAATGCAGGGACGCTTGCCGATATGTCTGTATTCAGCCTCAACGGTCTCAAGAACCTGCCGGGTGCAGATGGCGGTCTTTTTAACACCGACAACGAAGAGTATCATAATAAAGCGAATCAGGTACGTCTGTTCGGAGAAGTAGTTAAGAAGGGTGTCCCAAGGGACTACAATTCTGCCGGTATAGGGTATATGTACAGATATCAGGAGCTGCCTGCGGCGTTCACACGCTCACGGCTTATCGATCTTGATTCCGACAATGAGATAAGGAGAAACAACGCTGAATACTTAACTTCGCTTATCAGCGGACTACCGGGGCTTACAACGCCATACATACCCGAAGACCAGACCAGCGTTTACCACTACTACCGTATTCGTTTCAATCCGAAAGAGCTTGGACTATCAGTAGAACCGAATATATTCAGAGCAAAGGTGCAAAAAGCGCTTATAGCGGAAGGCGTGGCTGCAAGCAGATGGCATACACGGCCGGTACAGCTCCAGACTTTGTTTGTAGACAGAGTAGGCTATGGCAAGGGCTGCCCGTGGTCATGTCCGTACGGGAATGGCGAGTCAGTTTCCTACTCGCCTGAAGACTACCGGGTGACACAGGAGATATTCGCAGATTCAATAGTTTTGTATGATTCACTGTATCCGCCGAACGGTGCGGACGTAATGGAGAAATATGCTATTGCTTTCAGGAAGCTTTGGGAAAACATGGACGAAGTAATGGACATAGAGCTAAAAGCGGATGATCCTTTGCTTCAGGACTGATAGGAGCTGCCAATGAAGATACTGATTGCAGAATTCCTGCAGGAAACAAATACATTTTCACCGATAACTTGCGGAATCGAAATGTTCAAAGCCAATCAATATATTGATGGCCCGGATATATTCGGCGATATTGCTGGCAAACAGACTGAACTAAACGGCTTTATTGACGTACTTAATGATAACGAAGCACAAATTATCCCCAGTATTTTTGCCTCTTCGATCAGCGGCGGGCCGGTAGAGATGAGCGTTTATGAGACGGTTACATCAAGGATAATCGCTGATATAGAAAGATATAAACCGGATGGTATACTTCTTGCTATGCACGGCGCAATGGTTCTTACAGACGATGAAGATGCTACCGGCAGGCTGCTTAACGAAGTGCGAAAAGCGGCAGGCAAAGAAATGGTGATAGGAGTCACGCTCGATCTTCACGCAAACATCACAAAAAGAATGATAGAAAATGCAGATATAATGATAGGCTATCATACTTATCCGCATGTAGACCTTTATGAGACTGGTAAAAAAGCAGCAAAACTTGTTATAATGACCTTGAACGGTCAGATAAATCCTGTAATGTCGGCTTCAAAAATACCTGCAATATTGCCCGCTGAAGCTTGTATGACGGACAAATACCCTGCAAAGCATATAATGAACAGTCTGTGTGAAACTGAAGAAGAAGTGCTTTCTGCATCCGTGTTCCTTATGCAGCCGTGGCTTGATTTAAAAGACATCGGAAGCGCTTGCATAGTTATAACAGACAACGATCCGGATAAAGCGGATGAGCTCTCGACAAGACTGGCGGACAAGATATGGGAGCTGCGTCATGAATTTAAAGTGGATTTAGTACTGCCGGAAAGCGCTTTCCTGATTGCTGTGGAAAAAAAGACGCAGCATCCTGTAATATTTGCAGATTCAGCCGATTCACCCAGCGCCGGCTCTCCGGGCGATTCGAGCGCAATAATAAAATACATCGTGGAAAACAAAATAGATATGAAAGTGCTGGTAAATGTTGTTGATGCCGAGACAGCACAGCAGGCAAAGCAAATAGGCGTCGGGAATGAGGGTAAGTTCAGCGTTGGTGCAAAGCTGGGAACTAAGTTTTACAAGCCGATAGAAATATTTGCTCAAGTTCTTTATTGTGCAGAGCATGAATTTAGATTCAAAGGCCCTATGTATACAGGGAAGCGGTTTGATATGGGACTGACAGCAGTGCTTAAAGTTAGAAATACGAATATCATAGTCATGGAGAATTCTGTGGACAATTGCGACCCGGAGCTCTACCGCTCATTAGACTTCAATCTGGACGATTTTGATATTGTCGTTGTTAAGTCAGCAAACGGTTTCAGGTCTCCGTACAAAGGTTTGTTCGAGCAGGCAGTTATTGTAGACACTCCTGGGGCAAGCAGCGCAAACTTAAAATCACTTCCCTTCGAGAATCAGGAACATGCTGTGTATCCGATGGTCGATATAGAAGACTACAGCGCAGGTGTCTACGCTGTTGGCAGCAGAAAGCAGAGATGAATCATAAATTGTTAGTTGACATTAATGAATTGATCTAAGACTATAAGAGGTGAGATTATGGAATTTTGCAGCGATATAAAAGGAAAATCGGTTATAATAACAGGCGCAAGCAAAGGCATAGGCAAAGGCTGCGCAAAAGTGTTCTGCGAAGCTGGCGCTAATGTTGTCATCTGCGCCAGGGGAGATGAAGAGGGCAGCAAAGCCGCCGAAGAGATAGACAGCTCCAGCGAAGGCAAATGTCTCTTCTTTAAATGTGACGTTTCAGACCCCGAGCAGATAAAGGCGCTGATAGACTTCACGGCAGCGGAGTTCGGCGGAATATACTGCCTGATTAACAACTGCGGATATCTGCCGGAGCGCAGGCCGATAGACGAATGTGAAGCGCAAGACTTCGAGCACGTTTTGAAAACGAACCTTATATCTATGTTCATGGCATGTAAGTATGCACTGCCCTATATAAGAAGAGCGGGCGGTAACATAATAAACATGAGCAGCGTAATAGGCAAGACGGGGCAGGAAGGCTCTGTCATGTATACATCAATAAAAGGCGCAATAATATCGCTTACTAAATCTCTTGCGATAGACGAAGCAAGAAACGGCGTGCGTGTCAATGTGGTGGTTCCGGGGCACATAGAAACAGAGATGTTCGAGCAGGAAAAAAGACGTGCCGCAAACCCCAAAGGATATGTAGAGTTCTGCAACCAGTCACAGTGGCTGGGTCGCGGAGGCAAGCCGGAAGAAGTAGGCTACGCATGTCTTTATCTGGCCAGCAAATTCGCAGGTTTCGTTACAGGCAGCGAGTTCGTGATAAGCGGTGGTTTTGAAATAGGCAACGGTCCAAAGACGCCATTTTTCAACTGGGGCGAGCGCCAGAAGAAAATTTAACATGGTTATCTGTTCCCGCTCTCTTTATAGCGGTAAGTAAAAGATAAGGATTAGTTAACAATACGATATTTATTAAAACCCTTGTACGACGAGAAATGATAGTGAAGTCAGCGCGGGGTTTCTTTTTTATATGTCCCGTAAGACTTACCGCCTGTAGTCTTATTCTCTGTATGCGATATATGTATATATGTATATATGCGTACCGCTTGATACGATCTTCTATCAAAGGTGTTTTTTATTATGAGTGCGGATCAAAAGTGGTCTGTTTTTTTGCCTTAAAAAGTTTTAGCTTTACAGGAATTATCATCCGTGTTATAATTCATCAATCATCAGAGCAGAGAATAAGAGTTTAGAATAGTTAAGATTAGAAGAGAAGAGTAGAGCGAATATTGCCACATCGACGGGCGCCTCTGCGTACCGTTTTTATTTTTATTATGTATATACATAATAAGCTCTTCTTTTCGGAACAGTGGAAAGGAAGAGTTTTTTGATTTATCCAACAAAAGAAGAATTTATAAAACTGTCACAAGACAGCAATATAGTTCCGGTAACACGAGAAGTATATTCGGATACAAAAACGCCGATAAGCATTTTCATTCGCTATGCACAAACGCCGAACAGCTTTTTGTTAGAAAGCGTTGAGGGCGGAGAAAAGTGGGCGAGATATTCGTTTATCGGAAGGAATCCATATATGACTTTCTCCGCAGCAGGAGATAATATAACTATCACAGAAGGCGGAGAAACAAAAGAGCTTTCGGGCAATCCGATGCAATACTTAAAAGAGCTTTATTCCGGGTTCAAATATGCGCAGATAGAAGGGCTTCCAAGGTTCTCAGGAGGCGCTGTCGGCTACTTTGCATACGATGCAGTACGCTATATAGAAGAGCTGCCGGATGCCCCGCCGGATGATGTCGGCGCTCCCGACTGCTATCTTATGTTCTGCGACGAAGTGATAGTCTATGATCACTTCAAGCAAAAGGTAATGGTAATAGTAAATGCGCATATAAACGGAAACCCGGAGCAGATATATGAAGATGCGTCTAATCGTCTGCATTCGATAGGCGCTGAACTGGAAGCGGAGTATGTAAAACAATTCGCTGTTAAAAAGCACGAAGAAAAGGTAGAGTTTACCAGCAACTTTACAAAACCGGAGTTCTGCGAGGCTGTAAGAAAAGCAAAGCAGTACATATACGACGGGGACATATTCCAGGTAGTGCTTTCCCAGAGGCTTACGATGGATACCGAAGCAGCGCCGTTCGATGTATACAGGGTGCTGCGAACTCTTAATCCGTCACCTTACATGTATTATCTATCGCTGCCCGATGCAGTAATAGTCGGCTCTTCGCCGGAGCTGCTTGTTCGGCTGGAAGAGGATGTCGTTGAGACCTGTCCGATAGCAGGTACGAAGCCGAGAGGAAAGACAAAGCAGGAAGATGACGAACTTGCAGATGAGCTTTTGAGCGACGAGAAAGAACTTGCAGAGCACACGATGCTGGTTGACCTTGGACGCAACGACATCGGCAAGGTAGCGGAGTTTGGCAGCGTTGTGGTCGAGTACCCGATGCACATAGAAAAGTACTCCCACGTTATGCACATAGTGTCTAATGTGAAAGGAACAATAAAGGCGCAGCACAGCGCTTTCGACGTTTTGGGAGCGGTGCTTCCGGCAGGAACGCTGTCCGGCGCCCCGAAAGTGCGTGCGATGGAGATAATAAATGAGCTTGAGAAGAACAAGCGCGGCATATACGGCGGCAGTATAGGCTATATCGGCTTCGATGGCAATATAGATGTTTGTATCACGATACGCACTATGGTGTTCAAAAACGGGAAGGCATATTTGCAGGCTGGCGCAGGCATTGTAGCAGATTCCGTGCCTGAGACTGAACATGAAGAAACGCTCAATAAAGCGAAAGCGCTGATAAAAGCGCTCGAAAAGGCGGGTGAGATATCTTGATCATCATTATAGACAACTATGATTCGTTCACATACAACTTGTACCAGTATATCGGCGAGATAAACGAAAATGTCAGAGTATACAGGAACGATAAAATAACGCTCGACGAGATAGCCGAGCTTAACCCGACCCACATAGTAGTGTCACCCGGCCCCGGCTATCCGCAGGACGCAGGCATATCCATTGATGCAATATTGAGTTTCGGTAAAAATATACCTGTGCTTGGTGTGTGCCTCGGGCATCAGGCAATAGGCGCAGCGTTCGGCGGCAACATAGTACACGCAGAACAGCTCGTTCACGGTAAGGCATATGATATAAACGTCCACGGCGGCAAGCTCTTTACTGGCATGCCTACACGTATAAGGGCTGGCAGGTATCATTCATTGGTGGTGGACAGAAAGACTATACCAAAAGATCTCGCCATAACTGCGCAGACGTTTGACGGTGAGATAATGGCGCTGCAGCACAAGACTCTGCCGATATACGGAGTGCAGTTCCATCCCGAATCTGTGCTAACTCCGGATGGTATAAAGATACTCGAAAACTTTCTGGAAATGTAGGGGTAAATCATGATAGAAGCAGCTATAAAAAGTATACTGGAGAGACAAAACCTTTCCATTGACGAAGCCGAGCAGGCGATGAACGACATAATGAGCGGCAGCGCAACACAAGCCCAGATAGGCGGCTTTCTTACAGCGCTTCGCATGAAGGGTGAGACTGTAGAAGAGATAACAGGCTTTGCAAAGACCATGAGGAAAAAAGCGGAAAGAATAACACCGAAGTCAGAGCCGCTGCTAGACACTTGCGGCACTGGCGGAGACTCGAGCGGCACGTTCAACATATCGACTGCGGCGGCGTTTATCGTCAGCGCAGCGGGCATATCAGTCGCAAAGCACGGTAACAGGTCGGTCAGCAGCAAGAGCGGAAGTGCAGATGTGCTCGAAGCTCTGGGCGTAAAGATAGATATAACGCCGGATAAGGTTCAGCAGTGTATAGATGACATCGGTATCGGATTCATGTTCGCACAGCGCTTTCACGGTGCGATGAAATATGCAGCTCCGGTGAGGCGGGAGCTCGGCGTGCGCACAGTTTTCAACATGCTTGGTCCGCTCACTAATCCGGCGGGCGCGCAGTATCAATTGCTCGGGGTATACAGCAAGGAGTTGACACAACTTTTTGCGGAAGTGCTCAAAGGTCTTGGTATAAAGAGTGCAATGGTAGTGCATGGCGAAGACGGACTTGATGAAATGACCGTCTGCGGCAAGACGTATGTATCTGAACTCAAAGACGGTGTCATAAAGAACTACACCATATCGCCGAAAGACCTGGGGCTGAAGCTTGCCCCGGCGTGTGAAATAAAAGGAGCAGACAGTATGCAAAACGCTCAGATTATCCGCAGCATCCTCGGCGGCGAAAAGGGAGCGGCGCACGATATAACGATACTCAACGCAGGTGCAGCTATATATATCTGCGGCGGTGCAGGCTCAATAAAGGAAGGCATCAGCAAAGCTTCAGCGCTTATAGAAGACGGCAGCGCAAAGAGAAAGCTGGAGCAGATGATAAGCTATACCAACGCATAGGCGAAAGGTCAATCAATGATATTAGATGATATTGTAGCAAAAAAAAGAATACGTCTGGAGCAGGCGATGCAGAGTCTGCCGTTTGATGAACTGGCGCATACAGCAGTGGATATACCCTTGGCACAGTTAAGGAAGTTCAAAGATGCTCTTGAAGATCCGGGGCTGTCAGTGATAGCCGAGGTTAAGAAAGCCTCTCCCAGCAAGGGTATTATAAGCAAAGATTTTAGACCGGTAGAAACAGCACAGGAGTATGAAACTTTTGGAGCAAGCGCAATATCTGTGCTGACGGAACAAGACTTTTTCTTTGGCAGCAGTGAATATCTGAAGGATATTAAAAAAGCAGTTGCAATACCTATTCTTCGCAAAGATTTTATTATAGATGTGTGGCAGGTATACGAATCGAAACTCATCGGTGCAGATGCAATACTTCTGATAGCTGCGATACTCTCAGACAGTCAGCTGCGGGAATGCAGGCAAACTGCACAGATGCTTGGTATGTGCGCACTTGTCGAAACGCATGATGAGACAGAGATGCAGCGTGCTATAGACTCTGGAGCGGAGATAATAGGGATCAATAACCGTAACTTAAAAACGTTCGAGGTTTCTCTTGAAACGACTGAGAGACTCATAAAGATGGTACCGCCCGGCAAAACGATTGTTAGCGAGAGCGGTATAATGACGGCGGACGATGCACGCTTTGTCCACAGCCTCGGAGCAGATGCAGTGCTCGTCGGAGAGTCGCTGATGAAAGCGCAGGATATTGGTCAGCAGCTTGCTGCGATAAAGAAAGCGGGCGTCTGACATGGCAAAGGTCAAGATATGCGGGCTGATGCGTCCGCAGGACGTAAAAGCTGTAAATGAATACAGGCCGGACTATGCAGGTTTTATATTCGCACCCAGCAGACGGCGGCTTAGCTTAGAGCGGGCAAAAGCTCTGATTAGTCAGCTCAGCAGCGATATAAAGCGGGTGGGTATATTCGTAAATGAGAGACCTGATGTCATAAACATGATAAAAAGGGAGTGCAGCCTCGATGTTGTTCAAATATATCAGGATGGCTATGACATAGACAGTACTATAGAAGGCGAAATATGGCTGGGCATAAGGGTAAAGGATGAGAGCAGCCTTGAAGCAATGGTGAAGACAGAAGCGGACGCATACCTGCTTGATGCCTACGACCCCAAAACCTATGGCGGAACGGGAGAAAAGTTCAACTGGGATATCGCATACAAAGCATCCCGGCAGGCGAGAATAGTGTTGGCAGGGGGGCTAAGTGCATCCAATGTTGAAGAAGCGATAAAAATAGCAGGCCCTTATGCAGTGGATGTCAGCAGCGGAGTGGAAACGCATGGCATTAAGGACGCCGGGAAGATAAGCAAGTTTATTGAAATCGTGAGGAGTGTAAGATGAAACAGGAAAGATACTTCGGGGAGTTCGGAGGCATGTTCGTACCGGAAACGCTGGTTAATGCGCTGCTGGAGCTCGAAGAAACATATTATAAATACAAGAAGGATCCTGAATTTACTGCTGAAAAGGAATATTACCTCAGCGAATATGCAGGCAGGCAGACGCCGCTCTATTTTGCGCAGAGGATGACTCGGAAACTCGGCGGCGGCAAAGTTTACCTGAAGCGGGAAGATTTAAACCATACAGGTTCGCACAAACTCAATAACGTAATAGGGCAGATGCTGCTTGCAAAGCGCATGGGCAAAAAGCGTATCATTGCCGAAACGGGAGCAGGGCAGCACGGCGTGGCAACGGCTACTATTGCAGCACTGTTCGATCTGCAGTGTGTTGTATACATGGGAGCAGAGGACACACAGCGTCAGGCGCTCAATGTTTTCAGGATGCGGCTGCTCGGCGCAGAGGTTGTCCCTGTGCATACAGGCACAGCTACACTGAAAGACGCAACTAGTGAAGCAATCCGTGACTGGGCAGCAAACTTCGAAGATACATATTACGTCATAGGCTCGGTCGTTGGGCCAAGTCCGTATCCGCGGATAGTACGTGACTTCCAAAGCATAATCGGCAAAGAGACGAAAGAGCAGATAATGAAGAAAGAAGGAAGGCTGCCGGACTACTTGATAGCATGTGTAGGCGGCGGCAGCAACGCAATGGGCCTGTTCTATCCTTTCATAAACGACAAAGATATAAAGATGATAGGAGTTGAAGCCGGAGGGCAAGGAGTCGATACGCCCTTCCACGCAGCGGCAATTGGAAAAGGCAGCCCCGGTGTGCTGCATGGCATGAAGTCATATTTTTTGCAGGATGAGTACGGTCAGATAATGCCTGTCCACTCGATATCAGCGGGGCTAGATTACCCCGGTATAGGGCCGGAGCATGCCCACCTTTTCGCGACGGGGCGTGTACGGTTCGAATCTGTCACAGACGACGAAGCAGTGGAAGCATTTGAATTTTTGTGCAAAACAGAAGGGATAATGCCCGCTCTGGAGAGTTCGCATGCAATAGCATATGCATATAAGATGATACCGAAAACAAACAAAGACGATATAATAGTAATAAACGTTTCAGGGCGTGGGGACAAAGACGTATATTCAGTAGCTAAGCACATGGGGGTAGATATAAAATGACAAGGATATCAAAGAAGTTCGCCGGACTGAAAGAGAAGGGCGAAAAGGCGCTTGTACCGTTTTTCTTTGCAGGAGACCCTGATATAGATACGACCTATGACCTTGTTCTTAAGCTGGAACAGTCAGGAGCAGATATAATCGAGCTTGGGATACCGTACACCGACCCTCTGGCAGACGGCCCGGTCAATCAAGCGGCAGCTGCACGTGCGCTGAGTAACGGCATAACATTGCCGGACATTTTGGCTCTGGTCGAAAAACTGCGTGAGAAAACGCAGGTACCGATAGCGTTTCTGCTCTATTTCAACTGCGTTCTTCAGTACGGAGTTGAGGAGTTCCTCGCCGACTGCGAAAAGACTGGGGTTGACGGTCTTGTGATACCTGATCTGCCCATGGAGGAAAGAGAGCAATACAGGGATGTTTTTGCTAAATACGATGTAGATATGATACCTCTAGTAACTCCTGTTTCCGGAAAACGGATTAAAGGTATTGTAAAAGACAGCAGCGGTTTTGTATATTGCGTGACTTCTACCGGTACAACGGGAGTACGCAGCGATTTTTCCACAGACTTTGACAGCTTTCTAGGTGAAGTGAAAAAACATACTGATACTGCAAGGGTACTTGGTTTTGGCATTTCAACGCCGGAACATGTAAGGAATCTCAAAGGGTACGCCGAAGGTTTGATTGTCGGCAGCGCAGTGGTAAAGAAAATGGCTGCAGCAAAAACTAGGAATGAGCTTATTGCTTCAATATCCGGTTTTGTGTCAGAACTCAAAGCGGCTTTAAGAGAATAGATATAAGGCATCAGTTAGCTTTATATATATAGCGCAGATTGATAAGCAAAGTCGCAGAAACAACAAATAGCACCAGCCAAACGGCTTGATGCTGTTGGTAATCACTGAATTTTTGTTATGGGAACTAGGCTATTGCCCTAAAGCTTTGAGCGCTTCATAAACCAGGAAAACAGGCCAAACAATAGCTTTAAGGAACCCTAATACACCTATCCAAAATGTGGTGGCAACAGAGATATAGTATATTGCAGCTCCGATGAAGCCAAGACCATAAACAGCGCCGGCCGGAGCGCAGTTTCCGTTTTTTTTTGAACAGTTATTATTACTATCAGTCATATTATACCTCCCTTTAAAATATACGAGTTCTACTCATTCTATGGTAAGATAACCATACCCTAACTGTCAACACATCTTTCGTTTTAGTTAGATTATATTAGTACAATATAATTAACAATGATATTCTGTGAAGCTTTTTAGCATTTGCCGCAAGGTAAAAGGACATATTTGTCGAACATTCTATTATATAGTTTATTAATCAACTAATTGTCAGGGAGGTTCTAAATGAATTACAGAATGCTTGGAAAGACGGGGTATGAAGTTTCGGAGGTATCTTTTGGTGCATGGGCAATCGGAGGTACTTGGGGAACGGTAAAAGATAAAGACAGCATGCTTGCTCTCGAAGCAGCAATTGACCAGGGTGTAAACTTTTTCGATACAGCGGATGTCTACGGAGACGGGCGCAGCGAGAGGCTTGTCGGGAAACTTGCTTCAAGTAAAAAGCAGCGAATATATATCGCAACAAAGGCGGGTCGCCGTCTTGATCCTCATGTAGCTTCTGGTTACAACATCGGCAATATAACTGCGTTTGTTGAGCGCAGTCTGCAGAATCTGGGTGTGGAATGCATAGATCTTTTGCAGCTGCACTGCCCGCCGTCAGAGGTATACGACAACGATGAATTTTTCGGTCAGTTAAATAAGCTTATAAACGACGGAAAAGTTGCAAAGCTGGGTGTCAGCGTAGAAAAGGTAAGCGAAGCCATGCGTGCAATAGAATATGATAATGTGTGCACCGTTCAAATAATATTCAATATGTTCCGCTTAAAGCCTGCCGATGAGTTTTTCAGTTCAGCAAAAGAAAAGAATATAGGAATATTAGCCAGAGTACCGCTTGCCAGTGGAATGCTGACAGGCAAAATGAGCGCTTCAACGAAGTTTGAAGATGATGATCATAGAAAATTCAACAGACACGGAGAAGCTTTTGATAAAGGAGAAACTTTTTCAGGCGTAGACTATGATATCGGGCTCAAAGCGGTCGAAGAGCTGAAAAAGATTCTGCCGGAAGGCATGAGTATGCCGCAGTTTGCGCTGAAATGGATATTGATGTTTGATGCAGTTAGTTGTGTTATCCCCGGCGGCAAGAATAAAGAGCAGGTAACACAGAATACTAACACTTCAGACATGCCGGCGCTTACTGGCGATGTTATGGAGAAAGTTCGAAATATCTATGATGAATACATAAGGGACAGCGTACATGGCCTTTGGTAGCATAGGTAAAAAGTAAGAATAAATTGTAAGAGATCTTGTGTATAGACATATCAAAAAACCGGGTTCAACTCGGTTTTTTGTTTTAAACGGTAATCAGATATGTATAACTCTGTTTATGTTGGACAAAGTGTGAATATAATTCTGTTTTCTTATGTTTACTAATCAATATTCTAACTTTAATGGTGCCACTTGCTTTTATTTGAATAAATTGGTACATTATATATGATAGATATGAATTTATGAAGCTGATTTTTCCTACTGATAAGATATTGGAAGGGGTTGGCTCAAATGAAAAACAAACTCTCCGAGGCTTTTGCCAGGCTGATAAATAAAGATACCAGGCACAAAAATATTATAATGCTTTTTATTTGCTACCTTTCATCTGTACTAATTGCTATACTTGTATATTATACCGGAGGCACAATAATGGTGTATGCAAATCTGATGTATATACCCATTGCAGCCATTGCTTCGGTTAAAGGGAAAACGCACGCCGCAATTCATGCGCTTTTCAGCAGCCTCCTCATCGGCCCTTTTATGCCTCTGGATGTCAGCACAAACCTGATGCAGGGGACATTGAACTGGGTGCTGAGGACTTTTATATATGTAGCTGTTGCATTAGTAATTGGTTATTACTCTGACAAAAATAAAAAGAATATTGATCGCATAATAAAAAAGGACAATGAACTTAAAGAATCACAGCTTAGTACGATATACGCATTAGCGAAGCTAACCGAGACTCGGGATGATGATACAGGGCATCATGTTAACAGAGTGTCCGAATATTGCCGGCTGTTGGCTGAAAAGCTAAGGCAGCTTCCTGAATATAAAGATTATATGACTCCCAATTTTATTGAGAACATCTACAGCGCAAGCCCCCTGCATGATATCGGCAAAGTGGGTATTCCAGACAGAATACTTCTAAAGCCCGGCAGGCTCACAGAGCCTGAATTTGAGACGATCAAAACTCATACAACGATAGGAGCAGATATCCTGATGGATATAAAAGAGAAATGCCCGGACAACGAATTTTTCAAGATCGGGCTGGAGATAGTGCAAAGCCACCACGAAAAATGGAACGGGACAGGATACCCATATGGACTGAAAGAAAGCTCTATTCCTCTTTCTGCAAGGATAATGGCTATAGCTGACACCTACGATGCTCTTAGGTCGAAAAGAGTTTATAAGGAACAAAAGAGCCACCAGGAATCATTAAGAATCATACAAGAGGAATCGGGTAAACAATTCGATCCCAACATTGTAAAAGTTTTTTTGCGGTATGAAGAAAAAATTGAAGAAATCCATAGAACATATGGTTAAATAATCTTAAATTCGTTTATAAATAACAAATATATTGCTGTATTTTGTATAATAATATGATACAATTCCTATATCTATATTAAAATTTATATTTATGCTTAATAGCCAAAATGCATTTAATATATAAGATATTAACAAAAAAATAATAAGCATCACAATATATGTGGGGGTCTGTTATGAAAAAAGCTAAAGTTATTAGCGTTGTTTTAGTTGCTGCTATTGTTCTTGTGTTGTTCCCGTATTCGGTTTTTGCTGCATCGGCGCCAACTCTTCAGCTCTCGGAAGACACTGGTGTCTCGGGTGACTATATCTCGAGCAACGGACAGATGAATGTCGGAGGGCTGGAAGCAGGCGCAACCTGGGAATATTCAGTCAACAACGGCGCCAACTGGAGCGCCGGAGCCGGAACAAGCTTTGTGCTTTCAGACGGGACATATCCCGTCGGTATGATACAAGCACGGCAGACAGTAGACGGCAGCACAAGCGCAGCAGTCTCCAACACATCTGAAATAGTTATTGCGCAAAACCAAATATATAACGGTGACTTTCAGGCCGGATATGCAGGCTTTACATCGGAATATAGTTTTTTGGGCGAGTGCCAAACGGAAGGCACCTATGCCGTCGTCACATATGCACAGGAAGTCCACCCCGCGTTTTCAATAGTATATGACCATACCTACGGTACAAGCAGTGGTAAATATTTTGTAGCAAACGGCGCTTTAGTATCCGGGCAAACGCTTTGGCAGTCCACTTCCCCGATAACGGTGGAAGCAGGAGTTGCGTACCGCTTTGAAGCATATCTTATGTCACTTACCGCAGATACCAACGGATTTCCGCGAGTAAGGTTCCAGATAGGCGACGGAACGAACTGGGCAAATCTTGGTACAACAAACGTGGCATGGGTTACCAATGAGAAAAATATCTGGCATTCGATCTATGCAGACGGACAGTTCAACACCGCAGGTACTTACTATATCCGGCTGCTTAATGATCAAACGCAGCAATATAATGACCTTGGTGTCGATGATATCTATTTCGGACTTCGGGGTGCAGCGCCTACTGCGTCAGACCCGGGAACGAACCCGACACTCCCTCCACCTACATTTGATACGTCAACGATGCTTTCTATGGAGCTTGCAGCCGATACTGGGATAAGTGATTCCGATAATATCACGTCAAATGGCCAGGTCAATGTTACAGGGTGGCAATATGCATGGCAGTATTCCATCAACGGCGGCGGCTGGATGTCCGGCAGCGGCAGCAGCTTCACGGTAACGGGCGACGGCAGCAAATCTGTCACCGTACGGCAGATGGGCGCAGACGAGCTATGGCAGCCTGCATCCGCACCGCTAGTGTTTACATTAGATACTACCGCACCGACAGCCGCAATAACTAGCAGCGAGTCAAGCCCGACGAACGCAGTTCCGATACCTGTCACAATAACATTCAGCGAAGATGTTACCGGTTCAGCGCTTGGCGATATCACTGTGGTCAATGGTACAGTAAGCAATCTGCTGGGCAGCGGCGCATCGTATACAGCCGACATCACGCCTTCTACCGACGGCACAGTAACCGTTGACGTACCGGGCGCAGTCGTTCAGGACCTTGCCGGCAACAGCAACACAGCGGCAACGCAGTTCAGCATCGTCAGCGACACCCAACCGCCGACTGGCATAAGCATAGCCATAGTAGGCGGAGCTACGTACACAAATAGCAATGCCGTAACCATATCACTGACTGCAACAGGCGCCAGTGAGGTGATACTAAGCGAAAACTCAGATTTTTCCGGTGCAAGCTATGAACCGTATGCCGCAAATAAACCATTCGGACTAACCACCGGTGACGGCACAAAGACAGTATACGCAAAATTCAGAGACGCTGCGGGCAACGAAACGTCTGTTATTAGTGACACCATTATTTTAGACACAACGCCGCCGACGGCAATTATAACGAGCACTGAAACGAGCCCGACGAATGCAGCGCTTATTCCGTTTACGGTTACATTCAGCGAACATGTGACATCCACACCGTATCTGGTATATAACGGAACTATCGACAATTACTCCGTCTCGGGAAATACCTATACGTATTATATAGACCCAACCGCTGACGGTGCGGTGACGTTTAAAGTGAGTTTAAAAAGTATATATGATGATGCAGGCAACATAGACTTTAATGCCGAGGATGTCCAGCTCAGCATCGTAAGCGACACGATAGCGCCGACGGGAACGAGCATCAGCATCAACAGCGGAGCTGCATACACGAACAGCACATCGGTGCCACTCACGCTTGGAGCAACGGGCGCCAATCAGATGATGATCAGCGAAAACTCGGATTTCTCCGGCGCAAGCTATGAAGCTTATGCTGCAAGCAAAGCCTTCACGCTAAGCAGCGCCAACGGAACGAAAACAGTATACGTGAAGTATAAAGACGAAGCAGGTAACGAGTCAGAAGCTGTAAGCGATACGATAGTTCTTGATACGACTCCGCCGACTGTTACGATAACGACATCTAAGACCGATCCTACGAATGCAGTGCCGATACCGGCCACCATCACGTTCAGCGAAGCTGTAACGGGCTTTACAGCCAGCGACCTTGAAGTAGGCAATGGCAGCGCAGGCAACTTCAGCGGCAGCGGAACGACATACACTGTTGATATTACACCTTCTGCCGACGGCGTGGTCACTGTAGACATAGCGGCAATCGCTGCTATCGATGTTGCGGGCAATGTAAACACGGCGGCAACACAATTCAGTATCGTCAGCGATACAACGGCCCCAACAGGGACGAGCATCAGCATCAACGGCGGAGCCGCATATACGAACATTACATCAGCGACACTCACGCTTGGAGCAACGGGTGCCAGCGAGATGATGATCAGCGAAAGCTCAGACTTTTCCGGTGCAAGCTATGAAGCATATGCCACAAGCAAGAGCTTCACACTGAGCAGCGGCGACGGTACCAAGACCGTCTATGTAAAGTTTAAGGACACCGCAGGCAACGAATCCGTCGCAGTAAGTGACACGATAGGACTTGATATGACAGCGCCGACAGTAGTAATCACAACGGCTGAACCGGACCCGACGAAGACTGTGCAGATAACGATAACGATCGAATTCAGCGAGGATGTGACTGGTTTTGAACTGGATGATATTACCGTTGGCAACGGAATCGCCGGTAACTTCAGCGGAAGCGGAACGACGTATACAGCTGATATTGCACCTTATGCAGATGGGACTGTCACAGTCGATATTGCAGAAGACGAAGCTACCGATATCGCAGAAAACGGCAACACAGCAGCGGTGCAGCTAAGTATCGTCAGCGATACTTTGGCACCGACGGATACCAGCATCCTTATAAACAAAGGTAAAACTTATACATACAGCAGATACGTAACCCTGACTCTCTCCGCAACGGGAGTAAGTGAGATGATGGTGAGCGAAGATGAGAACTTTGACGGTGCAAGTTACCGGACATACTCAGATAGTGTGGTGTTCAAGCTAAGCAGCGGTTACGGTACGAAAACTGTTTATGTAAAGTATAAAGATGAGGCAGGCAACGAAACGACCGAAACAATAAGCGATACCATTAAATATACTTCTGTTCCGGATGATCCAGATGAGGACGACTCGGATGACCCGGATGCTTCTGGTGATTCAGACGACGAGAATGAGCAAAACGGGGATGACCAGTCAGATGATGACCAGAAAGGCGATGATGATCAGCAGAACGAAGATGACGACGATCAGGAAGGAAGCGCCGGTGAAGGCTCTGAAGACCAGGGAGGCGCCGGAGCGCTTGGAACAATATCGGGTTATCTTGTTGACACCCAAGGGAACCCGATAGCTGGTGTTCTTGTCGAACTGCACTCTGACCCGATGCAGACATATACTGATGACGAAGGATTCTTCCTGTTCGAGAACGTTGAGCCGGGTGAGCATACTATTTTCATAATCGATGAGAGGCTGGATTCAGCATACAGTACAAAAGTTGAGTTCATAAAGGATGACAGCGGTCAGCCGCAAATGCAGGAGTATAAAAATGACCTTCAGAAAGACGGAATACCGATAGAACTCGAAGGCATAACTAAGCTGGAGATATACTTTATTGTGCAGGAGGCAGCAGCATCTGCGTTTGCATGGCAATGGCTTCTGATAATTCCGGCAGCTGCGCTTGTCGTACTGCTTATATTCTTTATTAGACGCAGACGTCAGGATAATGAAGAAAGCGGTTCATACTAATTGATATATAAAAACGCCTGTGCTGTTAAAGGCATGGGCGTTTATTATTATCTTGAATAACTAATTATGCAGATGTGCTTTCTGTATAGTCTTCGCTCGTTATATCACGGCTGATGCCAAGGATCCCTTTTACCTGGCCCACGCTATCATAAAACGGCGCTTTATAAACTTCAAATTTCTTTGCAGTTCCGTCAGGAAAGGTCATCCACTCTTTGTTACGGTTCGGTTTGCCCATCTCAAGAACATGCATGTCTATCTCATGATAAAACCTTGCTTCGTCTTCCGGGAAAAGATCCCAGTCGGTGTTTCCTATTATCTGCGACTTGCTAAGCCCCATGATGCGGCAAAATGCAGTGTTACAGCCAAGGAGCACGCTGTCCTGATTCTTATAAAAGATCATATCAGGAGAAGCGTCTATAATGGTCTGGAGTAGTGAATGAGCTTGTTTGTTATATTCCTTTGAATCCACCATATATCTTTCCTTATATAAAAGGTGATGTTTCCTGTATATAGTCGGGCGCACTGAAGTGTGTTTTTTGAATACGCTGCTAAAGTGTGCATCACTGCTGAAGTTCAGCTTTTCGGCGATAGTGTTTATCGACATCTGAGTGGTAGTTAGCAGTTCAGCAGCTTTATTGACCTTCATCTTTATGAAATAAGTCATAGGCGGCATTCCGGTCACCTTTTTAAATAGCCTTAAATAGTGATGCTTGCATATGTTTATATGCGCCGCAAGGTCTTCGAGAGACAACTTGCTGTATATTCGGCTGTTCATATAGGATATTGTCTGCTCAACGTATTTCCTGTTTTTATCCGTAACGTCCTCTTCCTGCTTGTTGCTGCTGAACAACAGATAAAAGAAAGTAGACAGCATGTGAGATTCTGCTTTTTGCTTCTGCTCGAAAGGCAGGCTGTTAAGAGAAATAAGAAATTCAATTAACTGCATACCGTAATCAGATACGGGCAGGCTCTTTTTACTGGAAAAAGCCCTGTTGAACAGTGTATTTATCTCTTCCTTTTTATTTAATGTAAAGGTGATTTTGTACCCGTATATATCATCAGATCTAAGACTGGCAGAATACTTTTCACCTGGGAATATTCCAGTTATCATACCCGGCTTAACAAGATAGTGGCTGAATCCGAAATTCAGCTCAAGACTCCCTTTCTGCAGTATATAGACCGAATGTTCTTTTTCGTTCTGCATAATAAACGGTTTGTTCCAATCGCTTACTCCGTCCTGAATATCCATCAACAACGATATGTTCTTTACTTTCATCAGTTCTCTCCCTAAACAGTTATAAAGCCTATTATAACAGGCTTTTAAAAAATATCAATATTATATAAATTATTGTTTATTTAATCTATGGCACAGCCTTGTTAATTGATGTAGAATTGGGTCATTCAATAAAACGAGGCTGAAGGACAGCAAAAACAGCATAGAAATCAGGCAGCGAAGTCACATTTTTGCATTAGCAGAGATTTTTTTGAAGCACTCATGAATTTGATGAGAGTTTTATTGTAGTGCCGTAATATAAAGAAATTGATAGTATTTTGGAAAAATACTAAAAATACTAGGTAGCTATACAAGCAGGATACCAGCAAGGAGGTAGATTATATGCCAGGAAAAGAAGTGCTTAGACTGGACAATATTTCTAAGACTTTCCCCGGTGTAAAGGCGCTGAACAAGATCGATTTCGATTTAAAAGAGGGCGAAGTCCACTGTTTGTGCGGTGAAAACGGCGCAGGCAAGTCAACACTTATCAAAATATTGTCGGGGGCATATACCCCGGACGTCGGAGGGCATATCTATTTTGACGGAGAGGAAGTTAACCTCAATCCGCACTATGCAATGTCTCTCGGGATCCAGACGATATATCAGGAACACATTGTTTTCCCGCATCTTAGTATATACGAGAACATATTCGCAGGGCTCGAGATAAAGAAGAGCGGCGTTGTTCAAAAAAAGGAAATGATAGAGAAGACAGCAGAGGTTCTTGAATACCTCAACTGTGGTCTTAACCCTGAAATGATAGTGGGAGACCTTTCAAGCGGCGCAAAGAAGATGGTGGAGATAGCAAAGGGGCTAGTGTTCCAGAGGAAGGTGATAATACTGGATGAGCCGACAGCTTCTTTCTCAGTTTCAGATATAGACCATCTGCTGGATATCGTTCGGACGATTAAAAATAAGGGTATCGGGATAATATATATTTCGCACCATCTTGACGAAGTGTTCGAGATCGCTGACCGGATAACAGTCATACGTGACGGCGAAAAAATCAGCACATATAACAGCGAAGATATAAACGAACAGATGCTGATAAAAGATATGGTCGGGCGTGACGCTTCAACGTTCTACAAACGTGAGCGCATCCCGGTAGGAAAAGTCGTTTACGAAGCAAAGAATGTCAGCGGCAACGGAGCAAAGAACGTATCCTTCCAGCTCCATGAAGGCGAGATATTGGGAGTCGCCGGAATGGTCGGTTCGGGCAGGTCAGAGCTTATGAACGTATTGTTCGGGGCTGCGCCTCTTGAAAACGGAGAGATTCTCATTAACGGTGAGAAAGCAGACCTTAAAAACCCAACGGATGCTATAAAGAAAAAAATGTGCTTCATAACTGAAGACAGACAGCATACGGGATTGTTTTTAAAGCACACGATTGCGAGGAACACTATAATAGCAAACCTCGTAAATGCTAAAAAGCCTATAGTAATGCCTTCAGAGGAAAATGAGATAGGCGAAAAATTTATAAAGAAACTTAGAACCAAAGCAAAGAACGCACAGGTTAAGGTGGTCAACCTTTCGGGAGGCAATCAGCAGAAGGTCGTGCTTGCCAAATGGTTCAATACAGACGGCGATATATTCATTTTCGATGAGCCGACAAGAGGAATAGACGTCGGAGCAAAGCAGGAGATATATCAGGTAATGGTAGACCTGCTCAAACAGAAGAAAGCCGTTATCATGGTTTCGTCGGATATGCCTGAAGTAATAGCCATGAGCGACAGGATAATAGTAATGAAAGACGGAGAGATAAAAGCGGAATTGTCTCAGAATCAGATATCTGAAGAGAACATTCTAAAAGAATCCATTGGAGGTGCGAAAATATGAGCCCAAAGAAAAATTCGCAGGGTGAAATGCCCAAAGAAAAACAGTCGATATTCAAAAAACATGAAAACTCTATGATAGTAACTATGTTGCTGGGGTTTGTCATTCTGATAGTTGCTATACAGCTTATTGGTGAAGCTATAGGCGGACAAGTAACGCTGCCGTCATTTATCACGCCTAACAACATATTCAATATATTCATGCAGATAGCAGTTGCCGGGATACTGGCGATAGGCATGACGCTGGTCATGGTATCCGGCGGCATAGACCTTTCTGTCGGAATGCTGGTTTCGCTGGTCACGATATTTATGGCGAAAAGCGTCAACGACTGGGGCATAAACATATACCTGGCTCTCCTGATGGGTCTGGCAGTCAGCGTGTTCTTGGAATCATTCCTTGGGTTTATCATTTCAAGAGCAAAAGTCGAGTCGTTCATAATAACACTGGGCGGAATGATAATGTTCCAGGGCATAGCGCTCCTGCTGTGCGGCTCACGTGAGGTTCGTCTGGAAAACGGGCAGTTCGATTTCCTTAAAACGAATCTTATCGAAGGCGCAAAGTTTGACGGGCTCAACCTGAGTATACCGATATACGTGGTGCTCTTCATAGCCGCAACGGTAGCGATATGGGCGCTGATGAAGTTCACAAGATACGGCAGAAGGATATACGCAGTAGGCTCAAATCCAGAGGCGGCATACCTTTCAGGTATCAACGTTAAAAGGATAAAGATGAGCGCATATACGATGAACGGTGTGCTTGTGTTCCTCGCTTCATGCGTATTAAACGCAAGGCTGGGCGTGGCGCTGATATCCGGCGGTACAGGGCTGGAGATCGATGCGATCGCAGCAGTAGTTATCGGCGGAGTAGCGATGTCGGGCGGCAAAGGAAACGCTTGGGGAGCATTCTTCGGTGCAATAATGTTGGGCGCAATAGGAAACGCAATGAGCATGCTAAAGCTCCCGGGCGAATGGCAGTACATGATAAAAGGCCTGATCATAATACTGTCGGTAGTAGCAGGAACTTTCTCGGCATTTGTAATGAGCAAGCTTAGGAGAAAGCAACAGGCATAAAAAGAGTAATATATTTGTCATAAGCTGTGACGAAAATAATGGTCAATAGTTTGTGCAATTACATAACTTCCAAGTTGAAGAAAAGATTTTATTGAGGAGGAAATAATGAAAAGAGTTTTAATTTTAACACTTAGTATTGTAACTGTTTTGGTAATGATGATCGGCTGTTCACCGGCAGCGGATACTACGGACAATGCAGCAGCGGACAGCGATGCTGCGGACGATACAACGGCAGACGTACAGGAAGATGTACAGGAAGATGAACCTGCAGCAGAAACAATGACGGTAGGATACTTCAAAGCTGCAGCAGACGACTACTACAAAGCAGGATGGGACGTTTTCAACGCTCTTGCTACACAGGAAGGCTGGGAAGTACTCGAGATCATGGGCGATGGAACAGATGCTAAAATGCTCTCTTCCATAGAGAACTTCATCAACCAGAAAGTTGATGCTATAGTATGCGTTCAGACAACATCGGCAAGCGGCGCAGAAGTAGCAAAGAAAGCAAAAGAAGCTGGAATACCTTTCTATTCACTGACACACCAGCCGGATGCTATCGAAGGTTTCGAGCCGACAGGCGCATCATGCTATGACTGGATCAAGACAGGCACATACGCAGGTCAGTCAGCGCTCGATTACGGCGTTGAAAAAGTCATCATGATCGAAGGCGTTCAGGGCCAGGGAACAGCTGCAGGACAGACAATCGGCTTCCTTCAGGCTTATGAAGATGCAGGCGTAGACGTTGAAGTAGTTTTCACAGGCTATGGCAACTGGTTTGCACAGGGCGCTATGAAAGCAATGGAAGAAGCGCTTGTTGCAATCGGACCGGATGGTTTCGACGGCGCATATGTACACAATGATGAAATGCTTGACGGTGCGTTACAGGCAATGGAAAATGCGGGTCTTGACCCGAGCAACTATTGGCTCGGCTCTTCCAACGGTAAAGAAAAGTCTTGGAAATGGGTAGAAGACGGTCTTGTAACAATGGACGTTAACCAGACACCTACACTCGAAGCAGACCTCGTATTCCAGATGATCAAAGCAGAGTTTGCAGGCGAAGACTATAAGCACTATGTATATTCTTCACTGAATCCTTATACGCAGGATCACATGGAAAACCTCGTTCCTTACGACATGGATGCATATCTTGCAGGAAGAGCAAACGGCGATTTCGTATATGACCTTAGCGACCCTGTATTCGAAGAGTGGGAGTTTTAGCAGCCAGAGTTAGAGTAACAGAGTAACGTAAAACGAAGTATTTCAACTTGGAAAATTAAAGGCTTAAGGCTGCCGCAGGGCGGCAGCCTTAAGTAAAAATTATCGGGGATCACTGCCAACGTGTGCGTCGATGGGGTTAGTGTTAAATCAAAAGCAATCATAAAGATTATTATTTAGAACGATTTTAAAGCAGTTAACTATTAAGAGCGAGAATTATAGGGCATTTAGCCCGATTGAATATATAAATTACAGGAGGGCTTGGTATGAGCAGGAAGATTAATGTCGCATTGGTTGGGTTAGGATTCGGGAAAGAATTCATACCGATCTATCAGCAGCACCTTGGCGTAGATAAAGTAGCGATATGCGCAAGAAGTGAAAACAAAGTAAAAGAAATCGGTGACCAGTTTGGCATAGAAGATGAATACAGATTCACGAATTTTGATGATATCTTAACCAGAGATGATATCGATGCTATACATATAGTAACGCCGATACTCGAGCATGCAAAGCAGACGCTTGCTTCACTCAACGCAGGGAAGCATACTGCGTGCACAGTTCCTATGGCAACATCTATAGAAGAGTGCAAAGCGATAGTAGAAGCAAAAAACAGAATGAACAAAGTATACATGATGATGGAAACAGCCGTGTATACCCGTGAGTTCCTCTATGTGAAGAAACTCGTCGAATCGGGTGAGCTTGGACGTATACAGTTCGTAAGAGGCTCGCACCTTCAGGATATGGGGCTTGAAGGATGGCCGGAATATTGGCTTGGGTTCCCGCCAATGCACTATGGAACGCACGCTATAGGCCCGCTCCTTACGATAACAAATTCTATGGCAGAATCCGTTGTGTGTCACGGTTCTGGTTCGATAAGCGAAGACAAGGCTGCAAAGTACGGTTCGCCGTTTGCGGTAGAGACAGCAACGTTCAAGCTAAAAGACTCGAATGTAGCAGCTGAAGCGACCCGTGCACTTTATGAAACGGTAAGACAGTACAGGGAAAGCTTTGATGTATATGGCGACAAAAAGTCGTTCGAATGGGAACAGATCGCAGACGAAGGACACACTCAGTTCGACGGCGGCGAGGATGCAAGGCGTATAGATGTACCTGATACTGATGAACTGCTGCCAAAAGAGATCGCAGCTTTCACAAAGAGAGAGAAAATCGACGATCCGAATCATGTGTCCTTTATACAGGGCTCCGGCCACGGCGGCTCACATCCGCATCTTGTCGACGAGTTCGTGAACGCAATACTGGAAGAGAGAGATTCGCATGTAGATGCTGTGTTCTCCGCAAACATAACAAGTGCAGGTATCTGTGCTCATGAGTCCGCTTTAAAGGGTGGCGAGCGAGTATTTATACCGGAGTACGATAAACTATAAACAGGATTGGTGAAAATCAGATGAACATTGGTGTAAATACATGGGTCTTTGTGTCGCCGTTCGACAACAGTACATACGACCTTATCCCCAAAATAAAAAAGATGGGTTTTGACACGATAGAGATAGCGGTAGATAACGTAGACTTGATAGACCCAAAGCTGCTTAAAAAGCATCTGAAAGACAACGATATCTCAGCGATATTTTGCGGTGCTTTCGGGCAGACAAGAGACATCTCGAACGAATACGAGAATATCAGGAAGATAGGCAAGAAATATATCACCGACTGTGTGAAGCTGGCGGAAGCTACCGACTGCAGCCTGTTCTCCGGGCCGGTGTATTCAGCGGTAGGCAAAACAGTAAGGCTGTCCGAAGCCCAGAAAAAGCAGGAGTGGGAATGGTGCGTAAACAACCTTAAGGAAATAAGCACTGTTGCGTCCGACTCAGGAGTGACGATAGGCATAGAGCCTCTCAATAGGTTCGAGTCAAGCATGATTAACCTTGCGGACCAGGCAGCGGCGCTTATAGACGATGTAGGAAGCGATGTCTATAAAGTACATATAGACATGTTCCACAGCAACATCGAAGAAAAGAGCATACCGGACGCTATCAGAAGGCTGGGAAGCAAGCTCGGGCATCTGCATACCTGTGAAAACGACAGGGGAGCACCCGGCTCAGGTCATCAGGACTGGAAGGGCGTTAGAGACGCCCTTAAAGAGATAAACTACGACGGAGCAGCCGTTATAGAGTCTTTCGTTCCGGGAGTTGTAGAGATAGCGAAAGCTGCTGCGATATGGAGGCCTCTTGCAGAAAGCCAGGAACAGCTGGCGCAGGATGGGCTCAAGTTCTTAAGAGAGCTTTTCGCATAGAGAAAAGCGGATGTCAGGAGAAATAAAGATGGTGAATATACCTGAAACTAAAATAGGGATCGTTGCAGTCAGCAGAGACTGTTTCGTGATAGACTTAAGCGAGAAAAGAAGACAGGCAGTTGTAAAAGCCTGCACCGCAGCTGGAGTCGAAATAGAAGAGATATCTGTTACAGTGGAGAGCGAGAATGACGTTGCGCTTGCGCTTAGTGAAGCAGCAGCGAAAGGCGTAAACGGGCTCGTCATATATCTTGGCAACTTCGGCCCGGAGATACCTGAAACTATGATGGCGCAGAAGTTTGACGGCCCTGTTATGTTCGTAGCGGCGGCGGAAGAGAGCGGCGACAACCTTTTCGATGGTCGTGGAGACGCTTACTGCGGTCTGTTGAATGCTTCATACAATCTCGGCATCCGCAGTCAAAAGACATATATCCCCGAGTCGCCTGTAGGCACTTCGGATGAGCTGGCTGCAGAGATAGCAAAATTCACGGATATCACGAGGGTGCTTCTGGGGCTAAAACAGCTAAAGATTTTCTCTTTTGGGCCAAGGCCGTACGACTTTGTTGCGTGCAACGCACCGATAAAACCGCTGTACGACCTCGATGTAGAGATAATGGAAAACTCCGAGCTGGACCTTTTTGCAGCCTACAACGAGCATGATGGCGATGAAAGAATAGCGCAGGTCGCAGCAGATATGGAGCAGGAGCTCGGCGAAGGTAATATGCACCCCGGCGTTCTGAATAAGCTGGCGCAGTATGAACTGACGCTTATGGACTGGTATGAAAACAACCTTGGTCTAAGCAGCTTTGCTGTTTTTGCAAACAAGTGCTGGCCGGCGTTCCAGACGCAGTTCGGCTTTGTTCCGTGTTATGTCAACTCAAGACTGGCTGCACGGGGCATACCCGTTGCCTGCGAGGCAGACATATACGGCGCACTTAGCGAATATATGGTAACGTGTGCAACGCAGATGCCTCCGGCGTTTCTGGATATAAACAACACCGTTCCAAAAGACATGTACGAAGCTAACAAAGTCGCTGCAAAAGGCTACAAGCTTTCTGATTTGTTTATGGGTTTCCACTGCGGCAATACGTCAAGCTGCTATCTTAAGAAGCCAAAGCTCAAACACCAGCTTATAATGCACAGACTGCTAGAGCCGGATTCGGAACCGGATATAACAAGAGGTACACTCGACGGCGCTCTTGTCTCAGGAGACATTACACTGTTCAGGCTTCAGAGCACAGCAGACTGCAGGTTGAAAAGCTATATAGCACAGGGTGAAGTGCTGAACATAGACCCGAAGTCTTTCGGCGGTATAGGCATAATAGCAGTAAACGAAATGGGAAGGTTCTACAGGCATGTGCTTATAGAAAAAGGCTTCCCGCATCACGCTTCGATGGCATATAAACACACAGGAAGCGTTCTGTTTGAAGTCATGAAGATGCTGGGAATAAAAGATATAGGAACGAATCTGCCCGCAGGGACTCTGTACAAATCAGAGAACCCGTTCTGATTTGTGATAATATGCACCTATAAATAAAGTTGATAAATTTGATGGAACGGCGCAGCGTCGAGACTGGTTTTTCTCTCCTCCCTTGCAAGAAATGAGAGTTTTCCAAGACGCCTCCTACGAAATAAAAACAATGCAGCAAAGAAAGCTGTTCCATAAGATTTACAAAAGCCGGAGGTATGTTAATTTCTCCGGCTTATATTTTTTTGCGAAGTTATCGAAAGCGAATCACAGCAGCAATATACCAACCAAAAAGCGATAAATACAATAAATCATAAAATAATACAAGACATTGACTGGCAGTATTTATTATGATATATTTCAGTAAATGAATAGCTTGTGTATTTGCACAAATTGTGCTGGCATCAAAAAGATGCCAAGGGAACACGGATGAGATTTCCGGACTATCCCAGTAACCGTGAAGCGGACGAAACGGCAAGAGCCACTGTTGAAAAACGGGAAGGCGCCAGAGTAGGGTGAAGCTAAGTCGGGAGACCTGCCTACACAGTAACTCCTGGGGTTGGGAAAGTCAAAAATCAGTCTAAATTTCCAAAGGCTGCTCCTCAATCTTGGGGGAGCAGCCTTTTTTGTGCGCTCCTTTCAGACTATTCATATACAACAAAAGGAAAGAGGTAAATGTATGAAAAGAGCAAGAATTATTGCAATGCTGCTGGCGCTGCTGCTAATAGCAGGGCTTGCAGGGTGTGCGCAGGATACTGCGGACACACAGGACACGGGCGATGCGCAAGACACAGCGCCCGGCGATGAACAGACACAGCAAGACGATCAGGATGTACAGGAAGATCAGCAGGAAGACGATCAGGAAACTTCAACCGCTATAACAGTAACAGACATGACCGGCAGCGAAATTACGCTGGATGCACCGGCGCAAAAGGTCGTAGCGCTAACTCCTTCCGACTGCGAGATACTCTTCGCTATAGGCGCAGGGAACACACTCGTAGGCCGCGGAGAATACTGTGACTATCCGGCAGAGGTTCTTGACATCCCTGCGGTTCAGTCAGGTGCAGACACCAACATAGAACAGATAATGTCTCTGGAGCCGCAGGTTGTAATAATGAGCACTATGGCACAGACAGAGGAGCAGATAGCTTCGCTCGAAGCCGCAGGTATCAAGACAGTAGTGAGCGATGCTCATGACATCGAAGGCGTATACACAGCAATAGAGCTCATCGGTGCAGTTACAGGCAAGAACGATGAAGCAGCTACGGTGATTGAAGGCATGAAGATTGCTTTTGCGGACATAGCATCAAAAGTTACCGGTACCGGAGAAGAAACGGTCTATTTCGAAGTTTCGCCTCTCGAATACGGTCTCTGGACGGCAGGATCAGGAACGTTCATGGACGAACTTGCATCAATGGTCGGGCTGACCAATGCTTTTGCGGATGTCGAAGGCTGGGGCGAGATTTCCCAGGAACAGATCATAGAGCGTGATCCGGATTATATCGTGACAATAACGATGTACTTCGGAGAAGGCCCGACGCCCGAAGAAGAGATAGCAGGGCGTGACGGCTGGCAGGATATGAAAGCAATACAAAACGGTGCAATCTTGAATGCGGATACGAACGAGATCTCAAGGCCGGGTCCGCGTCTGGCAGAGGCGATACAACAGCTTTATGAGTTCGTTTACGAGAACGATGCGCTGGATTCCGCTGCATAAAGAACTGACATCTGTGGGGGCGCAAAGACGCCTCCCTAATTTCTTTAAGCGAAATTATATAAAGGCAACTATATGAGTGAAATTAAAAAAAGGTCAGAAGGTTTTAGGATCTTCGAATACAGTATGTTCGGTGTCGTTACAATAGCAACGATAATTCTTTGCGTCTGCGTAGGCAGCGTAAATATTCCTGTAAAAGATACACTTACAGCGATATGGAATGCGATTACCGGTCAACCGGTGTCTCAGTCGATAATCGTTTTTGTACGTCTGCCACGTGTTCTGTGCGTTGCTCTTGTAGGCGCTGCGCTGTCAATATGCGGCGGCGCTATGCAGGGCCTGCTGCGCAACCCGCTTGCAGACGGCTCAACACTTGGCGTCTCATCAGGCGCTTCACTCGGTGCAGTTATAGCTATAGCTTTTGGAGTGACAATACCCGGCATCAGCTTTGCCGGAACTATGGTGATGGCGATGCTTTTTGCTTTTCTGTCTTTGCTTTTGATACTCTCACTCGCATATAAGCTCGACTATTCACTCTCTACGAATACCATAATACTGATCGGGGTTATATTCACCATGTTCGCCCACAGCATAATCAGTCTTATAATCACCTTTGCAAGCGACAAAGTTAAGCATATAATGTTCTGGACTATGGGCTCTCTTGAAGGCAGCAGCTATACTAATGCACTCGTACTGCTAGTCGCATTGGTTCTGTTCGGCGGCCTGATACTGCGCTATTCACGTGAACTCAATGCCTTTGCTATAGGTGAAGACAACGCACGTCACGTCGGAGTAAACGTAAAAAGAGTTAAACTGGTCGTAATGATAACAGCGTCTGCGCTCATAGGCGTTTGTGTCTCCATAGGCGGAACGATAGGCTTTGTGGGCCTCGTGATGCCGCACATGACAAGGATGATAGTTGGCCCGAATCATAGAAGACTGCTTCCGTCTGTACTTTTTTCGGGCGCAACGTTCCTGATGCTGGCAGATCTTATCGGACGTGTGATACTGCGCCCGCTGGAGCTTCCAATAGGCGTAGTCACTTCACTTATCGGTGCAGTGGTCTTTGTCTACATATTCTATAAAAGAAGAAAGGTCAAATAAGCTATGCTGGATGTAAAAGACGTTACAGTCCGGTTTGGCAGCCTGACTATAATAGATTCGATAAGCTTTTCACTTAAAGAAAAACAGTGGCTCATGGTAGTCGGGCCTAACGGCGCCGGCAAATCCACAATAGTAAATGCCATTTCCCAGGGTGTGCCATACACCGGCAAAGTTCTCTTCGAGGGCGAGGACGTTGCGCATTGCAGGCCTATGAAAATAGCAAGAAATATCGGCGTATTAACACAGAGCCACAACGTCGGCTACTCTTTTTCAGTCGAGGAAGTAGTAAGGCTGGGGCGATACTCATATTCTGAAGGGTTGTTTTCAGCTCCGAGTGACGAGGATGACGAGTTCATAGCGCATGCGCTTGAACTCACAGGCATGAAGCCTTTCCGAAAACATTCGGTGCTGACGCTTTCGGGCGGAGAACTGCAGAGGACTTTCCTTGCCCAGATATTCGCACAGTCGCCAAAGCTTTTAATACTTGACGAGCCGACCAATCATCTTGATCTTGTTTATCAAAAACAGGTCTTCGGGCTGATACATGAATGGACGAAAAAAACAGGATGCGCCGTAATGTCAGTTGTGCACGACTTAAGCCTTGCCCGCGCATACGGCACAGATGCGCTGCTGCTTAACAAAGGCAAAATAATTTCTTCCGGGGCTATAGAGAAGGTTCTGACCCGGGAGAATCTAAAGTCCGTATATTCAATGGACGTATATGAATGGATGCAGCAAATGCTATCACAATGGCAATAAAATTTTTGGAGGAACGAATGGATTTTAATGAACTCAACAATTCAATACCGGGGCCGAATAGCGAAGCGGCAGACAAAGCCCAGATGCGCTGGAACAACATTGCAAAGCCTATTGGCAGCCTTGGACGGCTGGAAGATATGATAATAAGGATAGCGGCGCTTACGGGCGATGCCGATATTAACATAGACAAGCGTGCTGTATTGGTGCTCAGTGCAGATAACGGCGTTCTTGCCCAGGGCGTAGCTCAGACTCCGGGAGAGATAACTGCAGTAATGACAGGCTTCATATCGCGTGGGCGCTCCGCAGTGGGCTGCATGGCGAAAGCTGTCGGTGCAGACGTGATAACAGTAGACATGGGCATGTTCACTCGTATAGAAGAAGACGGACTTATAGACAGGCGAATTGCCGATGGCACAAATGATATGAGCCAGGGGCCTGCTATGACAAAGCAGCAGGCAATTCAGGCTATTCAGACAGGAATAGACCTTGTACGGGACTGCAAAGAGGCCGGATACAGCCTGATAGCTACTGGAGAGATGGGCATAGGTAATACCACAACTTCAAGCGCAGTTGCTTCAGTACTGCTCGGATGCCCGGTGGATGTGATGACCGGCAGGGGGGCAGGACTTTCGGACGAAGGGCTTTCCAAGAAAAAAGCAGCTATAGAGCGCGCTATAGAAGTGAACAAGCCGGATGCAGACGATGCGCTCGACGTTTTAAGCAAGCTCGGCGGCTTCGATATAGCAGGGCTGTGCGGAGTGTTCATCGGTGGCGCGCTATATCGTATTCCTGTTATAATAGACGGTATAATAAGTTCAGTGAGCGCACTCTGCGCTCTTCGGCTTTGCCCTGCGGTACAGTATGCTCTGATACCAAGCCACAAATCAGCTGAGCCTGCTTCGGTAGCTGTGCTTGATGCGCTCGGTCAGCAGGCGCTTATAGATGCAAACATGAGGCTGGGAGAAGGCACGGGCGCAGTTGCAGTCATGCCTCTGCTGGACATGGCGCTCAAAGTATACAACGATCTTATGACGTTTGCAGATATAGGGATGTGACATGAAAACACTGGTCATCGGCGGAGCAGCGTCCGGGAAAAGCGAATATGCCGAAAGCCTTGCAGCAGGTTGTCCGGGCACAAAGTATTATATAGCAACGCTGATACCTTGTGATGTTGAAAGCCGTATGCGCATTGAGCGTCACAGCACGATGCGGTGCAGCAAAGGCTTTGAAACAATAGAAAGATATACCGGGCTGTCAGAGCTTGTTGTTCCTAAGAGAGGAACGGTGCTGCTCGAATGCTTTGGCAATCTAGTCGCTAACGAGATGTTTTCAGACGGCGGCGCGAAACAAAAAAGTATATCGGAGATAAAAGCAGGCATATATTCGCTTGAGAAACAGTGTGAAAACCTTATAATAGTAACAAACGATGTGTTTTCGGACGGCGCAGACTACAGCGGCGGTTCAAAGGAATATATGGATGTGCTTGCGGCTGTGAACGCTGCTGCCGCACAAAGCGTTGATAACGTTATCGAAGTGGTCTGTGGTATTCCCGTAGCCATAAAAGGAGAAGTTATATGAGGCTTGTCAAAACGACAGCGCTGATGCTTTCTATGTTCACACGCATACCTATGCCAAGGGTGGAATGGAGCAAGGAAAACATGCGCTATATGATGTGTGTTTTTCCGCTTGCGGGCATTGTCATAGGCTTGTTTCTTTGGCTGTGGTTCTGGCTGAGTGACCTGCTCGGTTTTGGCACTATTCTGTTTGCTGCCGGTATAACTCTTATACCGATAGCAGTGACGGGCGGCATCCACATGGAAGCGCTTTGTGACACGTCGGACGCTATTGCGAGCCGTGCGCCAGCTGAAAAAAAGCGTGAGATATTGAAGGACCCGCACACAGGTGCGTTTGCTGTCATAAGCGCTATAGCATACTTGCTTGTCTATTTTGCTCTGGCTGCAGAGCTTATGATGGATACAAAGGCGCTTGTTTTGCTTGGGCTTGCTCATGTTATGAGCCGAACAATAGCAGGCGGTGCTGTAGTAATCTTTCCATCGGCTTCACAGGACGGTTTGCTCAGCACATTCAAAGAATCATCGGGTAAAAAAATATCAACTGTAGTTCTCTGCACAGTGTTGGCGCTGTGCGCGGCCGGTATGCTGTGGACAGATGTTCTGACAGGCGGCGGTATGATAGCCGCAACTATTGGATGCATGGTATATGTGTTCTTCATGTCAAAACGTAGTTTTGGCGGAATGAGCGGAGACATAGCGGGTTATCTTATAAAGATTTCGGAAGCTGCAATGCTTGCTGCAATAGTGATAATTCAAAGGGCGGTGCTTTTATGATACTGGTTATAGGCGGCTACGCTTCCGGAAAACGGCAATATGTTAAGTCACAGCTTGGTTACGAAGATGCAGACATCTCGGACGGCGTGATAGACGAGCGCCCTGTTGTTTATAATCTTCAGGATATAGTTGCAAAAGCTCCGGGCAGAGCAGACGAGATATTTTATGAGCTCATAGAAAAGCAAGTGGTTGTGTGCAACGAAGTCGGCTGCGGGCTGGTGCCCGTTTCGGCGGAAGAGCGCATAGCAAGGGAAGTGACAGGACGGCTGTGTGTAAAACTTGCACAAAAAGCGCAGAGTGTTGTCCGGATGCAGTGCGGCATAGTCAGCGTGATAAAGGGGTAGTTTATGCAGTTGATTCTGCTGCGTCACGGGCTGACGGCAGGCAACCTTGAAAAAAGGTACATAGGAAAAACAGACGAGCCTCTTTGCGAAGAAGGCAGACGTCAGCTAGAAAATGCGGGTGTTTATGAAAAAGCAGAGAAAGTATATTGCAGCCCTATGAATCGCGCGATGCAAACGGCACATATACTTTTTCCGAACGCACAGATAGAGAAGATAAATGATCTGCGGGAAATGGATTTCGGCGTCTTTGAAGGCAGGACGGCGAGAGAGATGGAAAAAGACGAAGATTACCGCACATGGGTAGACAGCGGCTGCACTCTGCCGTGCCCCGGCGGAGAAGATATGAAAGGTTTCAGCGAACGAACTTGCGATGCCTTTAAAAGTATAGTGGACCAGGCAAAAAGCAGCAACGAAAGCAGAATAATAATAGTTGCTCACGGCGGCAGCATGATGTCGATAATGCATGCGTTTGCCGTGCCAAAGTGTGACTACTACGGCTGGTACTCAGAAAATGGCAGCGGATACAGGGCACAGCTTTCGCTTGACGGCGGTGAGCCTGTCCTTAATGACTGTGTACCATTGGAGGTGCCATACATATGATACATCTTGGTGCACTGGCGCTCGGGTTTGCGCTGGACATCATAATTGGCGATCCACGTAAGTTTCCGCACATCGTTGTGGGAATGGGCAGGATGATATCGTTGCTGGAGCGCTTCTTGATATGGCTGTTCCCGAAGACGCAAGGCGGCGAGCTTTGGGGCGGGATAGCGCTTGTAGTTTTTCTGCCTCTTTTTTCTTTAGGAGTATCATGGGGCTTGGTATACCTGTCCTGGCTTATACACCCACTGGCCGCTCTTGCTTTCGAAGGGCTGCTTTGCTGGCAGTGCCTTGCCGCAAGGGCGCTGCAGAAAGAAAGTATGAAGGTATACTATCCTCTGAAAAATGGCGATCTGTCTGCTGCACGCAGCGAGCTTAGTATGATAGTCGGGCGGGATACTGCAAACCTTGACGAAGAGGGAGTTGCACGTGCTGCTGTCGAGTCCGTTGCTGAAAGCACTAACGACGGAATAATAGCGCCGCTGCTGTTCATGGCAGTCGGCGGAGCTCCGGCAGGCGTTTTCTATAAAGCTATCAACACTATGGACAGCATGGTGGGATACAAAAACGATAAATATCTGTATTTCGGCAGGGCGGCGGCAAGGCTGGATGACGCTGCAAACTTCATACCGGCACGAATAGCGGCTTTGCTCATGATAGTCTCGTCATTCTTGTGCGGCTGTGATGCAAAAAATGCGTGGCGTATATACCGCAGGGACCGCAAGAACCACAAGAGCCCGAATTCCGCTCATACCGAAGCGGTGTGTGCAGGCGCTCTAGGCATTCAGCTCGGCGGTGATGCATATTACTTTGGCAAGCTGGTGCATAAGCCGAGTATAGGAGACAGCGCCAGAAAGATAGAGCCGGAAGACATACGGCGTGCAAACCGCCTTATGTACTGGACTGCATCGCTGTGCTTTGTGCTTTGCGTTGCAGTGAAAGGACTTATAATATGGCTTTGATACACGGAGGAGATATAGAAAGCTTCCGTACGGAATATGGCAGAGAACCACTGGATTTTTCGGCAAACTGCAATCCGCTCGGCATACCCGCAGAGGTACGCAGCGCGATCTGTTCTGCTGCGGAAAAAGCTGACGCCTATCCTGATCCTCTGTGCAGGCAGCTTAGAAACGCTATAGCGGAATACGAAGGTGTAGAAGCCGGAAACATACTGTGCTCAAACGGCTCGGCAGACATAATATACAGACTTGCTGCTGCAAAGCCAAAAAAAGTACTCGTTACTGCCCCGACTTTTTCCGAATACGAAGCAGCATTTGCTGCATCAGATTGTACAATAAGGCATTATATGCTTGATAGTAAAAGCGATTTTGCAATAACACCAAAAATACTTGATGACATAGATGAAAGCTTAGATATCCTGTTCATCTGCAACCCGAACAACCCAACGGGACTGACAGTAAGCCATTCATTACTAGAAGACATATTAAAAAAATGTCAGAGCTTCGGCACATTGCTGATTGCAGACGAGTGCTTCGTTGGCTTTCTTGATGAGCCGGACAAGCATACCCTTACCAGCAGTTTATCAAGATACAACAATCTTTTAATATTAAAAGCGTTCACTAAGCTGTACGGCATGGCGGGTGTGCGCCTTGGCTACTGCCTTTCATCCAACACAAAACTTCTTGAGGATTTAAGGAATGCAGGACAGCCATGGGCGGTTTCTTCGCTTGCACAGGCGGCGGGTATAGCTGCACTTAAACAGCAGGACTATGTGCGGCAATCCCGGAAGATAGTGTGTGAAGAAAGGGAGTATCTGCTGAAAAGATTATCTGAACTGGGCTTTGGTCAGCTTTCCGGAGAAGCAAATTATATCTTCTTCTATTCGGATATTTCGAAATTAGCTCAGCGTATGAGAAACAAAGGTGTGCTCATCCGTGATTGCAGCAACTATCAAGGCCTTTCGGAAGGTTACTACAGGATAGCTGTACGTACACACGCAGAAAATGAACAGCTGATTGAAGCGCTGCTGGAAAGTTCGCGGGAAGGGAGCGCTTGATGGCAAAAGCGATAATGATACAGGGCACAATGTCCAGCGCAGGAAAAAGTATGGTAACCGCAGGGCTGTGCCGCATATTCAAACAGGATGGATACAGCGTCGCTCCGTTCAAGTCACAAAACATGGCGCTCAACAGCTATATCACAAAAGAAGGGCTGGAGATGGGGCGTGCGCAGGTGGTTCAGGCAGAAGCGGCAGGCATTGAGCCGTCGGTGCTTATGAACCCGATATTGTTAAAGCCTACCAGCGATACAGGCAGCCAGGTCATAGTGAACGGTGAGGTCTATGCAAGCATGGACGCTCAGAACTACTACGATATAAAGCCTAAACTGCGCAGTATAGTAGAAGAGGCGTACGGCAAGCTTGCAGAAAGCTGCGATATAATAGTTATTGAGGGCGCAGGCAGCCCTGCCGAGATAAACTTAAAGTACGACGATATTGTGAATATGGGCATGGCGGAAATCGCAGATGCGCCGGTTCTTCTTGTCGGCGATATAGACCGTGGCGGCGTGTTCGCAAGCCTCTACGGAACACTGGCTCTGCTTGAAGAAGACGAACGTATGCGTGTAAAGGGAACAGTAATTAATAAGTTCCGCGGCGATATAGACCTGCTAAAAGACGGGCTTGATATGCTCGAAAAGCTGACAGACGTTCCGGTTTTGGGCGTCGTGCCATACCTTGATATAGACATAGACGATGAAGACAGCGTGACCGAACGCTTCTCTGGCAGCAGCAAAGGTCTCATTGACATTGCTGTGATACGTCTGCCTCATATCTCGAACTTCACGGATTTCAACACCCTTTCACGCCTGCCGGAAGTCGGTCTGCGGTACGTAAGCTCCGTAAAACAACTTGGGCAGCCGGATGCAGTGATACTTCCTGGCACAAAAAACACGATGGGAGACCTTGCGGCTATAAGGCAGAGCGGTCTCGAAGCTACAGTGAAAAAGCTTGCGTCATCAGGCGTATCGGTGATAGGCATATGCGGCGGATATCAGATGCTGGGAATGACGCTTAGTGACCCGGACGGAGTTGAAGGCGGCGGGAGCATGACGGGTATGCAGCTGCTGGATGTCGATACGCAATTTGCATCAGCAAAGACACGGACGCAGACTCATGGAAAAGTAATGGAGCTTGATGGCGCATTCAAACCGCTTTCCGGCTCAGAGTTCAGCGGCTATGAAATACACATGGGGAAGACGACCCTTCGCAAGGGCGCTTCTGCGTTTGCGACGCTTAATGGCTCTATGCCAGACGGCTCTGTAAAAGGCAGTGTGTTCGGATGCTATGTCCACGGTCTTTTTGACGATGACCTCGGCGAAGCGCTCGTTCGTATGCTGGCTGGCAGCAGCTCTGAAGAAGCATCTGCTGCATCAATAAGCGCATACGACTATAAACAGCTTCAGTACGATAAGCTTGCGGATGCACTGCGTACCAGCCTTGATATGCAGGCTGTTTACGAAATATTAGAAAACGGCGTTTGAGTTAAAACAGAGTTCACGGAGGCATTTATGATAATACATCGTTTTTCAAATGGAGATACGATAGAAAGACAAAAAACAGTGCTTATCGCACACTTTGCAGGCAAACGTAAAGTGCTCAGCACTGCTGCGTATAACGGCGGCATGCTTGAAGACTTAAAATGTGTGTTCAACTATGACTGCAGCGAGGAATGCGGAGTAGTCTGTGATATGAAAGCGCCAACATATGAGGAACATATGAAGCTGACTGCAATAGAGCTTGGGCTATGTCCCGAAAGCTCTGCCGGTCTCAGCACGACGGCTTTTATGAAAAACGCATCTATAAAGAGCGAAACATACAAGGATACTACAGTTACGGCGGTTGCAACTGCAGGAATAGATATTAACGGCGGGCGTGTAGGAGACCCGGCGATGTGGCACGAAACTGACGGAGATTTCGAATCGGTATGCGGAACGATAAATATTATGCTTTTTATAGAAGCGAACCTCGACGACGGTGCGCTTACTCGGGTACTGGTAACAGCTACTGAGGCAAAGACAGCGGCGCTGCAGGAGCTTCTTGCATCCAGTAGATATTCAAGCGGCATAGCGACAGGATCGGGCACTGACGGTACGATAGTCGTTTGCGATACAAGTTCAAAGGTCAAGCTTACATGGGCGGGCAAGCACAGTAAGCTCGGCGAGCTCATAGGCCGCACGGTAATGGCAGCGGTAAAGGAAGCGTTGTTTCTTCAGACTGGTATGTGCGCTGAGCGCCAGCACAGCATTTTGCGACGAATGGACAGGTTCGGCGTTACCGAAGAAACGCTTAGAAAAACTGCTATGCAAAACGGTTCAGATGTATCCGGATTCGCACAGAAACTTTCAAGAATAGACAAAGACAATAATTTAGTTACATATACATCACTTTATGCGCATCTTCTCGACCAGCTCAGCTGGGGCATGATATCAGCAGAAGAAGCGCTGACAGCGGCACAGGAGCTGCTAAGGCTATTGAACATGTGTGTAGCTATCCAATCTTCTGCTCGTGACAATTCCGGGTCTATAGAAGCGTTGATTCAAGTCTATATAATCGGCCTTTGCGGTCTTATTACAGAATCCAAATAACTTTTTCAATAATTCAAAAGCACTATTAGTGAGCGAGGATTTTATCTATCAAAACAATTGTTGCGAACGCAACAGCTTCGTGCTATAATTTTGTTGCGAACGCAACAAAAAACGGAGGATTTGAAATGAATAAACAGTCTATTGGTAAATATATTTCATCGATATATCGCTGCCAGAGCATAATAATAAACAGGAAATTTGAGCAGTATGGTATTGGCAGCGGCCAGTACATTTTTCTGGTCAATATCGCAAGAAGCCCGGGCATAAACCAGAGAGATTTAAGTATACAGGTAGGCATAGACCGCGCTAATACGCATAGGGCAATAAAAAAGCTCGAAGCGCTCGGCTACATCTATATCGTCCGGGACGACGAAGACAAGAGAATAATAAAATCGTTCTTGTCAGAGGAAGGCGGGGCGCTTATGCCAAAAATATCAGAGGGCCTTGCCAGCATTACTAAAATACTTACGAAGGGTATCGATGAAACTCATCTAAGTGAACTGTACGGGCTGCTCGGTAAGCTGGAGGAAAATGCATTCAACTACGTTAATTCGCTCAGAGAGGAAAGCAGACATGGCAAAAGACAGAAGGCTTGATGTAACTAATGAAAAAGTAAATACAGTTCTCAGCAAGCTTGCAGCTCCGATGATACTTGGCATACTCGGTATGGTGCTGTTCAATTTAACGGATACATATTTTGTAGGTAAACTTGGGACTCTTCAGATAGCGGCTCTTTCGTTTACATTCCCGGTCGTAATGGTATTCAACAGCATTAACCTTGGCATAGGAATAGGCGCAGCCGCAGTTATATCAAAGGCGGTGGGGGAGCAGGAAAAGGATAAGGTCAAGCGCCTGTCCACCGACAGCCTCACACTTGGTCTGGTCATAGCAATGACGACGATGACAATAGGGCTGCTCACTATAAAGCCGCTGTTTACGCTGCTTGGCGCAGACAGCACTACTTTGCCATATATACAGGAATATATGAGAATATGGTATATAGGCATCCCATTTGTCGTGATACCGATGATAGGGAACAATGCTATCCGAGCCTTGGGTGACACCAAAACGCCGAGCATAGTCATGCTTGTTGCTGCCGGTATAAATACTGTTCTTGATCCTCTTTTGATAATGGGCATCGGCTTTTTCCCTGAACTGGGAGTTTCAGGTGCAGCCCTCGCGACGGTGCTTGCCAGAGCTACGACTTTTGTTTTCTCGCTATACGTTTTGATAAAGAGAGAAAAGGTTATAACACTAAAAGCAGTTCGAATAAAACAGGTTTTTAGTTCATGGAAGCAGATACTGTTCATAGGCATACCGAACGCTATTGCAAAATCGATAATCCCCTTCGGTGCAGGTATTATTACGGGACTTATAGCGACTTTCGGGACACAGGCAGTTGCTGGCTACGGAATAGCAACGAAGATAGAATTCTTTTCCATAAGCGTGATAAATGCACTGATAGCGATAATACCTGTTTTCGTTGGTCAGAATTTCGGAGCTAGGAAAATAGGCAGGATTAAGAAAGCGTTTTCCTCAAGTGAGAAATTTTCTTTGCTATACGGAGCATCCATATATGCACTTCTTGCAGTTATAGCTAGGCCGCTTGCACATCTCTTCACCAGCGACGAAAACGTAGTGAGCGTTATCGTTCTCTACATGCGTATCATTCCGATTGGCTACGCTTTCATGGGAATAGTTCAGGTAGTCAACGGCGCACTCAACGGCATATACAAGCCGGTCAAAGCGGCTGCGGTAAACCTTGTTCAGATGCTTGTGGTATACGTTCCGCTTGCCGTGCTGTCGTCCAGGTACTTTGGGATAGCAGCAATATTCGTTTCATTGGTGTTTTCATATTTGCTCGTAGGTGTTCTTTCGCATTTTGTGTTGAAGAGAGATTTAAACAAGCTTGAACTATCTTTGAATGAATAAAATGAAAATCTTAATTGAAGTGAAAAAGGCTGCTTGGAATATGATTTCTCCCGCAGCCCTTTTGGTTAGATGGTTCTAAATTTACTATCAAAGTGTGCCGTTTTGAAAGTATATAAAAAGCTAATCGACATGTACCCTATATAAACAAAAACGATTAGCATCTAAAAATGTAACGAGTTTTATTGATTTTATTCAAGACTCTCAGCAATAGTTATCAAAACTTCGGCATCCAAATCTGCGCTCACTCTGTATTCATATTGCGGTGTAGTAAAGAACAGACAATTACCATCCGGGTTTTCCGTTATAAGCGCTTGTCTGCCCATAACTTCGGTTTCATATGTTCTTGAGTTTCCGTTATCGATCCCATTCGATGTACCTGTGCTGAAACGCTCTATAGTAAGAATTTCTCCGTCTCTGTTGAAATATCTGCTGATGGCAGAGACACCATCTGCGCTGGATTCTCCGAGCACATAGCCCGCAGGTAGAAAGCCGGGCGCAATGTTGTCCTTGATTTCTGAAGATCGGGTGAGGTTTCCGCCTGCTTCTTTAGCAAAGTCATAATCAAACGATAGTTCGTTTTTAGCTATAAACAAGCCGGCGAATTGTGTTCTTAGATCCTTAGAATAAGAGATGGCAAAGGCGCAGATTGTGACAAATATAAAGAAGATCGCTGCTGCTTTGCCTGCAACAGACAGAAGCCTGCGCAGCCATTTTTTTCTACCTCCTTGTCGATAACTGCCATTATCATTTTGTCTAGAGCGTCCGAGGCATCGCAGACTTGCGCAAGTTCTTCTTCGGACGGCGCCTCTTCGGCCAGCTTCAGAAGCATCTCTCTGCCTGCATGTTTGATGTATGAATCTATCATTTCGTCAAAACGATGTTCACTCATTAAACTCACCTCGTGAAATCATATCCGCAAGCATCATCCTGCCTCTGTGACATCTCACCTTCACGTTAGCTACGGTTATTCCCAACATCTGTGCAATTTCAGCGTCAGAATATCCCAGCACATACTTATGAAAAACTGCAAAAGAATACTTTTGGTCAAGGTTCTCAAGATGGCTTATCATGTTCGTGATGTCAAGGTTGAGCAGAGCGTTTTTCTCTGTTGCGTTTTCGCTGGCTAGCCAGTTTTCAAGGCTTTCAAGCGGTACTGTTCTTTTGTTTTCAAATTTGTTTATATGATCAAGGGCAAGGTTTTTGACAATAAATATTACATAACCCTTTGTTTCCTCAGCTGTAAATTCGTCTATCTTTTTAATGTGCTTGATTATTCTAAGGAAAGCCGAGTGGACGATATCCTTTGCAGTATCTTCGTTCTTAACGACTTTAATGGCGGTATAAAACATAAGCCCTTTATAATCGTTATAAAGCTGCTCAACTTTTTTGCGATATCCTTTTGGCAAATCGATGTTTCCCGATTTTGGCATCGTGGATTCCCCGCACAAAATAAAATTATCCCTGTTCCGATTCATCTTTCTTCAGGTACTGCGTTACCATTTATCAAATATTTATATATGTAAGTAAAGGTTGTCGCTATCGAATCATGACCTTATAATTCTATAATCATAGAGTGTTAAAATCAAGTAAAACAATTAAAATTTTATCTTTGTTTACAGCTGTTGCAAATACAGGGCAGCAATCAGCTCCCTGACAAGTATGCAAATACTAGGCAATTACTAAAAAAAAGATAAAAAGCTTGACTTAGAGCCAACTCTAAGTGTTATGCTTTATTATATCAAGAAAAAACTATGCCTGTAATGAGGGCCGGAAGATATATTTAAATTTACACTAAAGGAGAGCGCAATGAAGAATAATAAACTTGGTTTTGGCTGTATGCGCCTGCCACTCAAAAAAGCGGATGATTCGTCAAGTATAGATATGCAGGCTTTTAAAAGTATGGCAGACAATTTTATAAAAGAAGGATTCACATACTTTGATACAGCATATCCCTATCATGCACGCACAAGTGAAACGGCGATAAGAGAAGCAGTAGTTAAGCGGCACAAAAGGGATGCGTTTACTATAGCGACAAAGATGCCGATGTGGGAGCTGCAGACCGCTGAAGACCACGAGAGAATATTCAGTGAACAGCTCATAAAATGCGGGGTTGACTACTTTGACTATTATCTGCTTCACAGCTTAAGCACAGAGCACTATAAAATTGCACAGGACCTAAACAGCATCGAGTTTGTACGGGAGAAAAAGCACCAGGGAAAAATCAAGAAGCTGGGGTTTTCATTCCACGATAACGCGGCTCTGCTCGACGAAATACTGACGGCTCATCCGGGGCTCGACTTCGTACAGCTCCAGCTTAATTATCTTGATTGGGAAAGCGAAAGCATACAGTCACGAAAGTGCTACGAAACGGCAAGAAAACACGGCATACCAATAATCGTAATGGAGCCGGTAAAGGGGGGGACTCTTGCCAGCCTTCCGGAAGAAGCTGAAAAACTGCTCAAAGACTATGCGCCGGGCATGTCAATAGCCTCATGGGCTATTCGTTTTGCAGCGAGCAGGCCTGGTGTGATGATGGTGCTCAGCGGTATGTCAGATATGCAGCAGTTAAATGACAATATGGATATAATGAAAAATTTCCGTCTTTTGTCAGAAGAGGAAGAAAGCATAATCAAACAGGTCGTCGATATAATAAACGATGCAATAGCAATTCCCTGTACAACGTGTGGCTACTGTATAGAGGCTTGTCCTCAAAACATAATGATACCTAAATATTTCGAGCTCTTTAACTCATATAAGCAATTCTACAAAGGCGGGTTTGCATTGCAAAAAGTATATTATGAGAATCTTACAAGAACTCACGGCAAGGCTTCTGAATGCATAGGGTGTAATAAGTGCGAGGAAAACTGTCCTCAAAATATAGAAATAGCGAAGTGGATGCCGCAGGTTGCAGAAGCACTGGAAGAATAGCGCTGCTGTAAAAAAACGTGATAGGGTTATTTGAGAGGTGATACTATGACCATTGCAGAAGTAAGTGAAAAATATGGGATAACATCACATACGCTGCGCTACTATGAGCGAGTAGGGCTGCTTCCTGATGTTAGCCGCACTTCTGGCGGCAGAAGAGATTATACCGATGATGACTGCAGCTGGGTAGAATTTATAAAATGTATGAGGAGTGCGGGGTTGTCCGTAGAGGTGCTGATAGAATATGTTGCACTGTGTCAGCAAGGAGAATCTACTCAGAACGAAAGAAAAGATCTACTTATAGAACAGCGAAGGCAGCTCTTAGAGAGAATGCAGGATATGAAGGAGACGCTTGAGCGTCTCAATAGAAAGATTGATCAGTACGATAAAATAATGGCCCCTGCTGAGAACAGCCTGTCCAATCAGGAGAGATAGACAAAGAGTAATAACTGAGCATTATCAGCGTAACTACTGCAGTATACGTATATTGTAACTTCACATTTAAATATGATATAATGACTGCAGGGCAGGTTATGAAAGCAACGCAATTATTTTATATATTTTTTATTTATCAGAAGTCTTTTACTTTACTGCCCTTAATTAAAAACTGAATAGCTTTAATGTGACTGCTATAGCGGCTTGTTTTTGCATTCACAGATTTCTTATAAAGCTGTTTTTTTGCTGCGTTTTAATAAAATTAGAAGGCAGGGAAAGGGAAGTTTAATGGAAAATGAAACGATTGCTACAGATGCCCATAAGATCCATCTACCCCAAACTCAGGAGTTCGAAATTAGCGAAAACTATAAATATATAAACAGGAATGTCTTCTTTGTGGTTTTCTCATTTTTGTTCAGATACCTTATAATTTTTCCTATATTTTATCCTATAACAAAAATAATACTTGGCTTTAAAGTTCAAGGTCATAAAAATTTAAAGAAATTGAACAGCGGAGCCGTCAGCGTTTCAAACCATGCACACATCTTGGACGCTCCGATGCTCACTTTCTCTCTCTTCCCAAGGCAGCCCAGCATGACATCAATAAAAGGTAATTTCCAGACACCTGGAGTCAGTTTTCTTGTAAAGGTTCTGGGTGCTGTGCCGATACCCGAAAAACCAAAAGCGCTCATGAAGTTCTTTAGCGCAATGCAGGCGGAAACGCAGAGGGGGAGGATAGTACATTTTTATCCTGAAGCGTCACTGTGGCCGGGGCATACGCAGCTTCGCCCGTTTAAAAAAGGTGCGTTCTATCTTGCGGTTAATGCAGATGTTCCCGTTCTTCCAATGGTAATAAAACAGCGTGCTCCCAAAGGCTTTTTCAAACTTTTCAAGAAGAAACCGTCTATAAGCGTAATAATAGGCAGCCCGCTTATTCCGGACAAAGATCTTGATGAAAAGCAGAGGCTGGAGGATCTACGGCAAAGAACACACGAAGCAATGAAAGCGATGCTCGAATCATAATGATTCTGGTATAGCTAAATAAATATAAAGGAGGCCGAAAGGATAGAGGAGCAAAGAAACAGTACCGCAATCATATTTATTTATATTTTTTATCTTTAGCCCTCTATAAAAAAACAATGATAATAGTAATGGTAATAGACCAATACGACAGCGAGAACGACGCGCCTGAAAGCAGCAAAGGCGCGGCGATATGGGCTTCGCGCTATGTCGAGACCCTGCGCAAGAGAGGGCACGAAGTTAGAGTCGTGTCAACAGGCTTGCCCGAGAAAGACAAGTATATTGTCAAGACCAAGGTGTATCCGTTCATCAACAATATCGTGGAAACTAACGGTTTTACGTTTGCCCGGGTGGATGAGCCGGTAGTAAGAGAGGCTTTCAAAGGTGCAGATCTGATTCATTTCATAATGCCATTCAAGCTTTCATACACTGCGCTGAAAATCGCTCAGGAGATGGATATTCCGGTGTTCTCGGCGTTCCACTGCCAGCCCGAAAACGTAACGTACAACCTGGGGTTCAAGCGATTCCCGATAATAGCTACGTATATCTACGGCAGATACAACAGGATGTTCTATAAGTACTTCGACCACATACACTGCCCGACACAGTTCATAGCAGACCAGCTAAAAAAGCATAATTACAAAGGGCAGCTACACGTCATATCAAACGGCGTTGACGAAGGTTTCAAGACAATAAAAGTAGAGCGCCCCAAGGAATACGAGGGCAAATTCATTATCGGTATGGTAGGCAGATTGGCAGCAGAAAAGCGTCAGGATTTGATTATAAGAGCAGTTGCGATGTCAAAATACAAGGAGGATATACAGCTTGTGTTTTGCGGACAAGGGCCAAAGGAAAGGAAATATAAACGCCTTGCCAAAAAGCTGGGGCTCAAACCCTCGTTCGGTTTCTATAAAAAGGACGACCTATTAAAGATCATCAACATGTTCGATCTCTATGTGCATGCTTCCGAGATAGAGATAGAGGCGATAGCCTGCTGGGAGGCGCTGGTATGCGGAAAGGTTCCTGTCATTGCAAACTCGCCAAACAGTGCAACGAGGTTCTTTGCGCTTGACGACAGAAGCCTGTTCGAAAATAAAAACCCGCAGGACCTGTGCAAGAAAATAGAGTACTGGATAGAGCATCCTGATGAAAAGAAAGAGATGTCCCGAAAATATATCGAAGCGGCAAAAAACAATACACTTTCCAAGTCCATAGAAAAGATTGAAAAAGTGTACGAGCAAACGATAAAAGACTACTGGAGCAAAAAGGAAATCGAAAAAACATCGTAAATACAGTTAATCATTAAGTGATAAAAAGAGCATTGATTTGCTCTTTTTAATATACAGCTTTATATCAAATCATAATATTTTTAATCATTGGGGCACAAGAAAACCCTGAATAGCGTATGTAATCTGAAGATCAGTGTTCAGCTAACGAAAATCTCGGAAATGTCAGAAAATAAATAAATTTACGAGCACGTGCACGCTTTTTTTATAAAACAGGCAGGACATTTCCTTTTTAGGTCGAATACATTAATTAAACATCAACGAGCACGTGCTCGTGAATGGGAGAAACGAATGAAAGTAACAATGCGGCAGATCGCAGAAATTGCGGGAGTATCACGCGGAACGGTCGATAAAGTACTGAACGACAGACCGGGTGTCAGTGCTCCTGTAAGGGCAAAAGTAAAAAGAGTTGCCGATTCTTTGAATTATAAACCCAATCTTATTGGCAAGGCGCTTGCCGGGCAGAACAATCAAAAAAAGATAGGCGTAATAATAGCGCCCGACTACAACCCATTTGTAAAAGATATAAAGCAGGGCGTAAAAACAGCAGCCATGGAGATATCAGATTACGGCTTCAATATAGACGTTAGGGTGCTTCCCTCGCTAGAGGATAAAGACCAAATAGATATATTGGACAGCTTTGTGGAAAAAGGTGTAGAAGCTATTTCTATGTTCTGTATCGACAGCGATAAAGTCATGCAAAAGGTGAACGAAATAACAGATTTTGGGATACCGGTAGTGACATACAATTCCGACCTCGCAGAATCTAAACGCATGTGCTATATAGGTCAGGACCATATCAAAGGCGGCAGAGTAGCGGCAGACCTGATGGCTAAAGTTTTGGATACAGATGCGCAGGTTTTTATAATAACGAGTCTTAAGACGCTTGACTGCCATAGAGACAGATTGGCAGGTTTCGAAACCTGTATAAGAGAATATGGATCAGGAATCAAAGTGCTGGATATAATTGAAAACGAAGACAAAGAGAAAACGGCCTATGATGCGACACTTAAAATGCTTAAAAATCATCCCGGAATAAAAGGGATATATATTACAGGCGGCGGTGTTGGCGGTGTTTGCGATGCGCTCAAAGAGCTCGGCAGGGAAAAGAGCGTACGAGTGATATGTCACGACCTCGTCGAAAAGACAGTAGCATTGCTAAAAGAAGGTATCGTAGATTTCACTATAGGGCAGGATCCTTTCTTCCAGGGTTATCAGCCTATAAAGATACTTTTTGAATATCTGATAGCCGGGAAAAAGCCGGAATACGAGTTTATCAGGACAAGAGTGGACATACAGACGAGAAGCACCGTATAAAATTTATCCGTTACGTGCACGGGCACGCTATAAAAATTAGTAAAGTAACGTAATAAAGATAGAAAACAGGAGGTATGAAAATGAGTAAGATGATGAGAGCTCAAGTGATAGAAGAACCGGGGAAAATGGTTTTAAAGCAGGTTCCCGTTCCGGAAATCAACGATTCTGAAGTGCTTATCAAAGTGAAAATGTGCGGAATATGCGGAACAGACTGGAAAATCTACAAGGGCGACTATGCTGCAGAATATCTGCCCATGATTTCAGGACATGAATTCTGGGGTGTTATAGAGGAAAAAGGTAAGAACGTAAAAGATTTGGAAATAGGAGACAGGGTATCGGTAGACATCTGCATGCCGTGCGGAACTTGTTATTTCTGCCGACGCGGAGACCATCTTCTGTGTGAGACTTTCACGCAGCTTGGTATCCATACAGACGGAGCATTTGCAGAATACGTAAAAGCGCCGTGGCAGAACTGCTACAAGATACCAAAAGAAGTCGACGACTACTCCGCAGCTTTTATCGAGCCGATGACGGCAGTTCTTGAAGCATCGAAGAGGATGGATGTAAAGATCTCTTCTTCAGTCGTGGTAATAGGCTGCGGGCTTGGTATTTTGCACGGAGCCTTAGCACGGCTAAGAGGAGCAGCGCCTGTAATAGTCATAGGAGACAGCCCGGAGCGGCTGAAGATGGCTAGGCAGATGGGTGCAGACATAACCATTGATATAAATGAGATAGAAGACCCGGTGCAGGAAGTAATGAAGATCACAGGCGGCGTTGGCGCAGACTACGTCCTCGAAGCTGTCGGCTCACCAAAGACTTACGAGCAGGCCTTCAAGATGCTGCGTCGCGGCGGCAAGCTAGAGGCGTTCGGAGTAGCTCCGCAGGGCCAGACTGCATCGCTTGAGCCTTTCGAGTTTGTTCTTGGTGAAAAGAAAGTCAGCGGTTCGTGCGCAGGCATAGGCAACGACTGGGGCGACGTCATAAACCTGCTTAAGTATAAGCGTATAGAGCCAAAACAGCTCTTTACTATGGCGGTGCCGCTTGAAGAGCTTGAAGATGCGCTTATGGAACTAAGAAAGGACAAGAATATAATCAAGATATTCGTAAGCCCGGAGCTTACGCAAAGAGTATATATAAACAAATAAGGAGAGAATCATGGATTACAAAGATATATTATTAAGCCCTATAAAAATAGGAAACAGGCAGGCGAAGAACAGATTCTTCATACAGGCGATGGAGTGCAACGACGAAGACGAAAACGGCAATCCGTCGGATATTACCACAGAGCGCTATAAGACTCTTGCAAAAGGTCAGGCAGGCCTTGTGTCACTCGAAGCTATTTCAGTTACCAGAGAGAGCCGCTCAAGAGACAACCAGATGACTATTATGCCGAAGAACGAAAAAGCGCTGACGAAGTTCGTTAAGGAAGTCAAAGCGGAAAATCCGGACATGCTGTTTGTGTTCCAGCTAACGCATTCGGGCGAGCTTTCCAACCCCGAGTTCTCAAGAAGAGTAACGGTAAAACCGCTCTACGGTTACGGCGGAGACCTCTTAACCGAAGAAGAAGTAGACAAAATTGTAGATGATTTCGTGCTTGCTGCAAAGATAGCTCACAACGCAGGTGCGGACGGCATAGACATGAAGCTTTGTCACGGTTACCTCGGCAGCCAGATACTGCGACCCTACAACGACCGCAAATGGAAATATGGCGGCTCGTGGGAAAACCGTTCACGTTTTGCATTCGACCTTTACGAGCGCATTGCAAAGGAAGTCAACGATAAGAACTTCCTTATCGGATCAAAAGTATCGGCATGGGAAGGCTTCCCGGGCGGATTCGGTACGGAAGGCCCGGATTCTCCGATAATCGACCTGACCGAGCCGGTAGCGCTGCTTAAAGGTCTCGAAGAGCGCGGAGCGCAGTACTTCATACAGAGCGCAGGCAGCCCGTCGATAACGATAAGCCTGACACAGGTAGACAAGCACATACCGTACTACGCATATCTTAACCAGTACTTTGCAAAAGAGCTCAACAAAAACATCAAGAAAGAAACTGTTCTGATAGGCTCCAATATGAGTATATTCCGCAACGGCAAAAACGGCCTGTGTGCGGTAGAGCCGGAGAAGAGTTCACTCTTCAGTTACGGCGCACAGTGCATAGATACGGGTGTTATGGACATGGTCGGCCTTGGGCGTCAGTCGCTTGCAGACCCGCTGATGCCGCTAAAGCTCATGGAAGGAAGAGAAGACGAGATACATTACTGCACAGTCTGCGACAACTGCCTCGAGCTGCTTATTCAGCAGAGTAAAGTCGGCTGCTGCACATACGATAAACGCTATACAGAAGAGCTGATAAAAACCCGCAAAGAGAAGGGTAGGCTGAAAGTAGCTCATACCTGATAACAAAAACTGCGGTTTTACAAGTGAAATTAAAATACAGCGACAATATTAAAACAGGCGAAATTATTTTTTGTTGATACGCAAAGAAAAGAAGGAATAGAGAAACGGAGGCAAGACATGGATCTTTCGATTTTTTCAGTAGTATATAAAGATAAACCCTTGGGCGAAGTTCTCGATAACTTTAAAGCCAAGGGGGTGATGCGTGTGGAAGTAGGCTCGGGCGGTTTTATAGGCAAGGAACACTGCAACCCGGGCGAGCTACTCAAAAACAAGGATGAATTAAGGCGCTTCAAAGCGCAGTTCGATTCCAGAGGAATGAGTATATGCAGCCTTTCCTGCCACGGCAACCCGGTGCATCCCCAAAAGGACTTGGCGGAATCATATCATCAGGACATAAAGGAGTCTATAGACCTTGCAAGCGAGCTTGGAATAGACCGCATTGTAACGTTCTCCGGCTGCCCGGGCGACAGCGAAGGCTCAAAATATCCCAACTGGCCTGTGTCACCGTTTCCTGAAGATTTTCAGACTGTCGTGAAATGGCAGTGGGAAGAAAAGCTGCTTCCTTACTGGACAAAGATGGGGCAGTATGCTGAAGAAAAAGGCGTGAAAGTAGCTATGGAGATGCATGGCGGATACTCTGTACATTCACCGTACACCGCGATTAAGATGCGCAAGGGAACAGGCAGCAAAGCCATCGGAGCAAATCTTGACCCCAGTCACATGTGGTGGCAGGGGATAGACCCTGTGCAGGCTGTAAGGTACTTAACGCAGGAAGATTGCCTTTATCATTTTCACGCTAAAGACGCCGCAGTCGATCCTAATTACGTTTCATACTACGGAGTTACAGACATGCAGAGTTTCGGCGTAGCATACGGACGTGGCTGGCAGTTCAGAACTGTAGGTTTTGGTCACAGTCTGAAAGAATGGGCCGATATCATGAGCGCACTTCGGGCAAACGGCTACGATGATGTAATCAGCATAGAGCATGAAGACTCATATATGTCGACTGAAGAAGGGCTCAGCAAAGCGGTAGATAATTTAAAACAGATGGTTATTTTCGAGCCTGCTTCAGCGCCCAAAGCATTCGATATAGACAAAAGATTTATATAAAAGAAAAGAGGAAAGAACATGAAATACGGTACGTTGTTCGCATACTGGACAAAAGAATGGATGGGAGACTATATAAAATACGCTAAAAAGGTAAAAGATATAGGCTTTGATATACTCGAAGTCGGCGCAGGCAATTTACTTACTATGTCGGATACTCAGCTTGATGAGCTAAAGAGAGTTTCAAAAGATCTCGGCATTATAATCACATCCAACATAGGCCCCCCAAGAGACAAAGACGTAGCCTCAAAAGACCCTGCCGTGCGTGAAGCCGGAATCAAATTCCTCTCAGATATAATGAGCGCTATGGACAAGATAGATTCACGCACTTTGGTAGGCGTCATGTATACGTACTGGCCTAGCGCCTTTGACGACCTTGATAAGCAGGGTATGTGGGATCGAGGAGTAGAGAGCGTTAAAATGCTTGGTAGGGTTGCGGAAGACCACGGCATCGACTTCTGTCTGGAGGTAGTAAACCGTTTCGAGACGACTGTGCTCAACACCAGCGAAGAGGGCGTACAATTCTGTAATGATGTCGGTTCAGACAGCGTTAAGCTGATACTTGACACGTTCCACATGAACATAGAAGAAGATAACATACCGGATGCGATCCGTACTGCGGGAGATCTGCTGGGTCATCTGCACGTTGGCGAAGGCAACAGGAAGCTGCCTGGGCAGGGCTCGCTGCCGTGGAATGAGATAGGCAAAGCTCTGCATGACATAGGTTTCGATAAGGGCGTAGTTATGGAACCGTTCGTTAAGATGGGCGGCAAAGTCGGCGAAGACATAAAAGTTTGGCGAGACCTTTCAAACGGCGCAGACGAAGTGCAGATGGATGAGAATATAAGGCAGTCGCTTATATTCCTGAAAAATGCTTTTGAAGGATAAGGAGTTATAACTATGGGTGAAATTAGAACAATAGAAGGAATGCGGGCATAGATAATTCACCCTAAAGCAAAAATTCAGGTATGCGATTCCGGTGATTTTATAGGCTATGTTTATGGTTTTTTCGGCATGTTGTACGTTTGTAAAAAAGTTCTATTTGATGTATCATAATACTATAAAATCATACAGGAGGCAAAGACGTGTACAATCTATTGATAGGCGGTTCAGCCGGTCAGGGCCTCGATACAATGGCCGGTTCACTCGCAAAGATACTGAAGAAGTCGGGCTACAGCGTTTTTATCACAAAAGACCTCATGTCACGAGTAAGAGGAGGGCATAATTTTGTGCTCCTGCGCTTTGGTTCACAAAAGATACAATCGCATACTCAAGGTCTCAACGGTATAATTGCTCTCGATGAGAATACCGTGCGGCTCCATATGCAAGATCTCCTGCCGGGGGGATTCATACTGTGTGATTCAGGTGTAAAAGAAGAATCAGAGCATATTATAAAGCTCGAAATGAACAACATAGCGAAACAGCTCGGGAACCCGAAGGCCTCTGGTACGATAGCCATTGGAGCAGTCTTGAAGCTCTTTGGAGAGAGTCTGGAGCATGCTGACGAAGTATTAACTCAGGAATTAAAAGAGCAGTACGTTGATATTAATAAAACAGCGGTGCGCAAGGGCTATGAACTTGTTGATAAACGCTTCGGGCACACCGGCGGAGGCTTTTCGCAGAACATGCTGATAACAGGCAGTGAAGCGATCGGTCTTGGCGCGATAGCGGCGGGGCTTCGGTTCTATACAGCATATCCAATGTCGCCGTCCACAGCGATAATGGTATATGTTGCTTCAAAGAGTGTAGAAGCGGATATAGTAGTAGAACAGGCGGAGGATGAGATAGCAGCGATCAACATGGCGCTCGGCGCTTCATATGCAGGAGCACGCTCGATGACGTCCACTTCTGGCGGCGGTTTTTCGCTGATGGTCGAGGCCTTAGGCCTTTCTGGTATAGCGGAGATACCTCTTGTTGTTGTAAACGTGCAGCGTCCCGGGCCGGCAACAGGTCTGCCTACACGAACGGAGCAGGGCGACCTAAAGTTCATGATATCAGCTTCTCAAGGTGAGTTTCCAAGGATGGTCATCTCACTTAGGGATCATTCAGACGCCTTTTATCAAACAGCACGTGCTTTCGATATTGCTGAACGCTACCAGATACCCGTACTGATACTGGCAGACCAATACCTGTGCGACGGCAGTGCAACGATAGAGCCGTTCGATACGGACAAAGTCAAAATTGCAAAGACGGGAGGCGAATCGGAAGGCGAATACAGGCGCTACAGCATCACGGAAAGCGGTATTTCACCAAGGCTCATCCCCGGCCTCTCAGAGCATCTTGTCGAGATAGACAGCGACGAACACGATGAAAAAGGCCGTATTACGGAATCGGCGCTCGTGCGAACCCAGATGGTAGACAAGCGTGCAAGAAAGCTTGAGAAACTAAAAGAAGAGTTGCTAGAGCCTGAATTCACCGGCGAAGAGCGCTTCGATATACTGCTTATAGGATGGGGCTCGATGTACGGTCCGATCAAAGAAGCCGTTGAGATGCTCAATGAAGGAGCAACCGGCAAATATGCGGCTTTGGTTTTCGGAGATGTATATCCCCTTCCGCAGAAGCTGCTGATAAAAAAAGCAGCGCAGGCGAAACAAATAATAAACGTTGAACAGAACTCAACAGGACAGCTCGCACAGCTTATCCGTGAGCAGACAGGCATAACTTGCAGCGCATCTGTTCTCAAATACGACGGAAGACAGCTTGCTCCGGAAGAGATAGCGCAGCGTGTAAGAGGGGAGGCGCAGTAATGGATAACAATCTATTTGAAACATATGAAACGGCATGGTGCCCCGGCTGCGGCAATTTTGCGCTTATAAAATGTGTTCAGCAGGCGCTCGGCGAGCTGGGCTTGAAACCGAAAGACGTTTTGATGGTAGGCGGTATTGGACAGGCTGCTAAACTGCCTCAATACATCAAATCAAACAGTTTCTGCGGTCTGCATGGACGTGCTCTTCCGCCGGCTGTTGCTGCAAAGATAGCGAACGAAAAGCTGACGGTTGTTGTAAGCACGGGTGACGGCGATTCATACGGCGAAGGAGGTAACCACTTCATACACAATATTCGGCGCAACGTGAACATAACCCACTTCGTGCACGACAACCAGATATACGGCCTGACTAAAGGACAGGCTTCTCCGACCACCGGCATAGGCCATGTGACGGGTGTTCAGGTCACTGGCAATATAAACGAACCATTGAATCCGGTCCTGATGGCGATTGCCTCCGGTGCAGGCTTTGCAGCGAGGGGCTTTGTGGGGAATCAAGAGCATCTTGTGTCGCTTATGAAGCAGGCTATAGAATATAACGGCTATGCTCTTCTCGACATACTCCAGCCTTGTGTCAGTTTCAACAAGATAAATACTTTTGCATACTACAAGGAGCGTGTTTTCGAGCTGGACGAAGCTTATGACCCTTCGGACAAGGTGTCCGCAATGGCAAAGGCTCTTGAGTTCGGTGATAAAATACCTTTAGGTGTGATATACAAAGAAGAAAAGCAGACTTTTCACCAGAAGAACTCTATACTAAAGGGTTCGGGCCCTCTGATAGAGCGCAAAACAGACATGAAAAAGGTGGAAAGATTCATGCAGCAGCTGATTTAATACAACAGGGCAGAGACACAAAAAGAAAGGATGCGTATCATGAAAAAGATTATTCTGATAATTATCTTATTGATGTTTGCAATTGTTTTTGCATCGTGCGATACCGCTCCTGCAGACACTCAAACGCCGGTTTCGCCGACAGCCGTTCCTACAGTCGTAGATTCAACCATTGAGCCGGCAGAAACTCAGCAACAAACGCCTCAGTTCACAAAGACGCCGGAGCCGACACCGACTCCTATCGCACCAGTTTCAGTGTCGGTCAGCATTGAACAAGCATACCCGTCATTGTCTTTTTCACGTCCTCTTTATTTTGTCACGGCTGGTGACGGCAGCGGCCGTTGCTATGTCGTAGAACAGACGGGCAAGATACTCGTATTCGAAGACAGCCCGGATGTATCCGAAGCCGGTGTCTTTCTAGACCTTACAGATGTGATTGATTATGATAAGGGCGAGAAAGGCTTGCTAGGGCTTGCTTTTCATCCTGACTACGCACATAACGGTATATTCTTTGTGGACTATACTGATAAAAACGGGACAGTTATTGCAAGGTATGAAAGAAGCGCCAGCGATAAAATACAGGCAGACCCTGCCAGCGCACAAATCATACTGACAATTGAGCAGCCTTATAAGAACCATAACGGAGGTCAGCTCGAATTCGGCTCCGACGGTTACCTATACATAGCCATGGGTGACGGCGGTTCGGCCGGAGATCCACTGAACAACGCACAAAACCTGTCTTCACCGCTTGGTAAGATACTTCGGATAGATGTTGACAATCAGACAGCGGATATGCAGTATGCGATACCGGCTGACAACCCGTTTGCCGGCAACACAGACAGCTACCGTGAAGAGATATACGCATACGGGCTGCGGAACCCGTGGAGATTCAGCTTTGATGAGCAAGGCAGGCTTTGGGTTGCGGACGTCGGACAAAACAAGATCGAGGAGCTTGACCTCGTCGAGAACGGCGGCAATTATGGCTGGAGCGTCATGGAAGGAACGCAAAGCTATAAAGATGCAGGCGACAACGATACAAGCAGCTTCATTCCTCCAATATGGGAATATGGCCACGATGCAAGCGAGTGTATCACAGGCGGTTATGTATACGCGTCAGATAATATACCCGACCTTTTCGGCAGATACATCTACGGCGATTTCGAATCGGGTATAATATGGGCGCTGTGGTTCGATGCAGACGGCCAGGTACACAACGAAAAGCTCATCGACACAAAGCTTTTGATCTCTTCTTTCGGGATAGATGCAAACGGTGATATTCGCATCATAGACCTAAACGGCAGGATATACAGGCTTATAGCAAATTAGATAATAAGGTAAAGAGCTGCAAAAAAACTGCGGCTTTTTTTGTTCTCTTCAGTTTTGCCTCCTGATGAATATAACGACGTTTAAAAACATTGTGAACGCAGTGTAAACAATCGCGAACAAACCGCCGATTGAGCAATAAAAAAACAAAATATGTTATAATTGTCACATACAAAGCTTATGTTTTAGCGTAAAATGACAGTGTAAAAGAGAACCATATACACTTATAAGTGATGTATATAAATTTTGATGGGAGGTTTGTAAAATGGCAGAATTCAAACTGGATGTTAGAGGAGAAAATTGCCCGGTGCCTCTCGTAGAGGTGCGAAAAGCTCTGCGCAAAGCGCAGCAGGGCGATACTATAGAAGTGATAGGAACTCATCCTGCATCAAAGAAAGAAATACCTATGGCGGCAAAAGCGCTGTCGGTAAAAGTGCTCAAAGACGAGCAGCAGGGTGAAGAGTGGCTTATAAAGCTGCAGAAATAGGCAAGAGGCGGAGGTGTTATTATGAGCGAGAAAGCTACGATAATAGTACACAGCGGTGAATACGACAAGCTCTACAGCGCACTAATAGTCGCAAACGGAGCGCTGGCCATGGGCATGGAGGCTTCACTGTTCTTTACGTTCTGGGGGCTGCAGCGTCTTAAAAAAGGCGGTCTTGATAAGGGCAGCCTTTCAAAGATGAATATGCTCGGCCTCGGCAAAAAAATGATAAAAAGCAGGATGAAGAAATCAAACGTCGCAAAGCTCGACAGGCTGCTTGCCGACTACAAAGAACTGGGCGGAAAGATAATAGCCTGCGAGATGACTATGGAGATAATGGGCATCAGCCAAGAGGATTTAAAAGAAGAGTTGATAGACACATATGGTGCCGTGGGCACCTATATACAGGAAGCAAGGGATTCAGCAATAACGCTGTTTATATAAGGCGGTGAAACAAATGGAAAACAAAGCAGTATATATGGATAATTCGGCGGCAACAAGGCTTGATGAGCGTGTGCTCGAAGCAATGACGCCAATGTACCTTGAAAACTATGCGGTGGCCACATCAGAGTTCGGATACTCGCAGGGGATAGATGCCAGAGAAACGCTGTGGGAAGCAAGGAAAGAACTCGCAGGCTACTTAGGCGCTCAGCCCGAAGAGATCATTTTCACATCGGGCAGTACAGAGTCGAGCAACATAGCTATTAAAGGCGTTGCAAAAGCGCTCGGCAGTAAAAAAGGCAAGCATATCATCGTTTCAAAGACGGAAGACTTTCCTGTGTTGCACAGCGCAAAAGCGCTAGAGAAACAGGGTTTTAAGGTGGACTATCTCGACGTTGACGAATATGGCCTGATAGATATAAAACAGCTTGAGAAGCTGATCACCGACGATACGATACTCGTGTCAGTCCAGCACGCTAACCAGGAGATAGGTACAGTGCAGGATATCGAAGCTATCGGCACTTTGTGTAAAAGCAAAGGAGTGCTCTTCCACACAGATGCCACCCATTCGTTCATGCGTGTTCCGCTTGATGTTAATAAAACAGGGGCGGACCTCGTAACGATATCAGCTCATACAATACACGGTCCGAAAGGCATTGGAGCGCTGTACGTACGAAAGGATACGCCGATATTAAAAGTGCTAGACGGAGGTTATCAGGAATCAGATCTTCGTCCGGGCATAGAAAACATACCGGGTGCGGTCGGCTTTGCAAAGGCAGCCTCGCTTATAACGGATGAAGAGACAGACAGCCTGCGCAAAATGCGTGACAGACTTATAGAAGTAATGACGGAAAAAATCCCGCTGACGATTCTCAACGGACATCCTGAAAAAAGGCTGCCGCACAACGCAAATATAACTTTCCACCACGTCGAGGGCGAATCGATAACACTGCATCTCGATATGTACGGAATAGCAGTAAGCACTGGCTCTGCATGCTTCAGCCGTTCGCTGGAGGCAAGCCACGTAATAACGGCAATAGGCGGTGACCACGAAAGGGCACACGGCTCTATACGTTTTACATTCGGCAGGTTCAACACCATGGAAGAGGTAGAATTTGTGGCCGACAGGCTGGCAGAGATAATAGAGAATTTAAGGAGAATAAGCCCGCTGGGGAAAGAGGAGGAATAAAAATGGCATTTCCATATAATGATAAAGTATTAGAGCACTTCCGCAATCCAAAGAACGTTGGAAGGCTGAAAGATGCAGATGGACAGGCAACGGAAGGAAGCCCTGCCTGCGGAGACATGGTCTCGCTCTACCTTAAGGTAAACGAGAAAACAAAGGTGATAGAAGACATAAAATTCGAGTCTTACGGCTGCGCATCAAACATCGCAACCGCATCGATAATCACAGAGCTTGCAAAGGGCAAGACTCTTGATGATGCAAAGAATATAACATGGCAGCAGGCTTCCGAGGCACTGGGCGGCTTGCCGTCCATCAAGGCGCACTGTTCGGTGCTGGCTGTAGAGAGCCTGCGAGCAGCAATACGCAATTACGAAGAGAAGCATGGGCTTTCCGAGAACAGAGAACCGACGACGATAGAAGTTGTAAAGAAGCGCCTGAAGCGGGTCATGAACCCGATGAAGGGCCTCGATATGGTTGCAACTGATTTGGTTAAAGACATTAAAGTCGAAGACGGCGTGGTATCTATAAAAGTAGACCTTCCGGAAGCGCATCAGTTTGCAGCTAATATAAGAGAAGAAGCAAAGGAGCGTATAGAGCCGCTCTGGGATGTTAAAAAAGTAGACATCAAATTCGAAGACTAGAAATATTGAAGTGAAAGGAGCAGAGAATAAGCTGTTCCTTTTGATTTTTACAGGCAGGAAAGCTGGAGGAGGAGTTGACAATGAAAGCTGTACTGTGGACAAAATACGGCGGCCCGGAAGGGTTGGAGCTCAAAGAAATAGATATGCCGGAGCGAAACGAGGAGCATATATTGATTAAGGTACGTGCTACTACCGTGATAACTGGCGACTGCGAGATGCGCAGCTTAAAGCTGCCGCTGGCACTGCGGCTGCCTGTTCGTTTGATGAACGGCATAAAAGCGCCGAAGAGATTTACACTGCTGGGTCAGGAGTTTGCTGGCGATATCGTTGAATCTGACGGATCAGTCTTCATGCAGGGAGACCGTGTCTTTGGAGCGACTGGTTTTGGCACGGGTACATATGCACAGTTCATAAGTCTGCCCGTTCGTTCGTCAGATACGGTGATAAGTAAAATACCGAACAGCGTATCTTACGCCAGTGCGGCTGCTTTGCCGGTGGGCGGGCTGGAGGCTCTGCATTTTTTAAGGAAAGCGGATATAAGCGAAGGCACGAGCATTCTTATAAATGGTGCGGGCGGCAGTATAGGCACATATGCGATACAGCTTGCCAAGCTCTACGGTGCCCGTGTGACAGCAGTAGACATTACAGCCAAGCACGATATCATGCTCTCAAGCGGTGCCGACGAGGTTATTGATTATACGATGCAAGACTTCACCAAAGATAAAAATAAATACGACGTCATATTTGATATTGTTGGCAAAGCGCCTTATTTTGCCAGTTTAAGGCGGCTGAATAAAAACGGCACATATCTTTTGTCCAACCCGACTTTTGCAAGAATGTTTCTGGGTTTGTTTGTCGGGCTGGGGTCAAAAAAATCCGTAACCGGCATATCCGGCAGAACGGCGGCAGACCTTGAGTATCTCATGGGGCTTGTCGAGAATGGCGATATTGAGCCAGTCATAGACAGCAAGTTCGAGCTTGGGCAGATACAGCAGGCCCATTCGTATGTTGATTCCGGTATGAAGAAAGGTAGCGTTGTAGTCACGATCGACGACTAAACATTATTTGTAAATACGCAAGTCAAAACGCTTCTGTAAAAGGACTATTTTTATTCTGCTAACCAGAAGTGTTTTTATTTGCAAATTTCCTGTTTAACTGTTAGCGATACGGGTATAAATTTAGATATACATTAAAAGTAAATAATGTATATTTTAAGGTTTGATTGATTTAATCGCATCAAGAGGAGAGCAGAATGATAAATAACCAGGTCAACATGTACGACTTAATATTTTGTCTTACGAACACAGGCGACCTAATAAGCAATACGATATCCAGCCACCATAAAAAGGTGGCTTATCTTGCTTTTAGGATAGCAAAGCAGTTCGGACTGATTGCAAGCCAGCAAAACGATGTTTTTCTTGCCGGGCTGCTTCATGATGTCGGCGCTTTTTCGAAAAGGGACAGGCTGGAGCTTATAGAGATAGAAGCGCCAGATGCAAATAATCACGCAGTTATAGGTGCGAAAATACTGGAAGGGTTTGCACCATTAAAAGAAGCGGCAAATATTATCCGCTATCATCATACGCCGTGGAAAGGCTGCAAAAGTAAAACTTTCGATGGCGGGAGCGTACCTTTATCAAGCCATATAGTTCATCTGGCCGACAGGATAGCAGTTCTAATAGATCCGGGCAAAGGAGTAATAGGGCAGATAAAAGGAATACGCGAAAAAATAAGTGGTGGTTCAGGTACAATATTTATGCCGGAGCTTGTCGAGGCCTTTTTAAGTATAAGCGGGCAGGAATACATTTGGCTCGATCTTAGTTACGAACCCCTGATGACGATAATGCCTAGCATGATGAATTTTGATACGGTAGAGCTAGAGCTTGACGAGGTCATAAGCCTGTCAGAAGTGTTTGCATACATTATTGATTTCAGGAGCCATTTTACTGCTAACCATTCGTCCGGAGTGGCGGCTGTTGCGGCGAAAATAGCGAATCTAATAGGATTCTCAGAAAACGAGCAAAAGATGATGCTTGTTGCCGGATATCTTCACGATCTTGGCAAACTTGCAATAGACAATGAAATACTCGAAAAGCCGGACAAGCTTGAGATAGAAGAATACAATGAGATAAAGAGCCATACGTTCTATACTTTCCGTACCCTCCAGGTAATCCCCGGTTTTGAAACAATAAATATTTGGGCATCATATCATCACGAACGTTTGGATGGTAAAGGATACCCGTTCCATCTGACTTCAGAAGACATACCGCTTGGGTCACGCATAATGGCTGTAGCGGATGTTTTTACAGCAATAACTGAGGAGCGTCCATACAGAAAAGGCATGAGCCAACCTGCAGTGGAAAAAGTGATAAAAAACATGATGGAGACAAATGCGCTGTGCCCTTTCGTGGCAGACGTGCTGATAAAGAATTATGAGTTACTAAACGAATGCAGAATAAAAGCACAGAGAAAAGCAGCCTTAAAATACAAGGCTTTGAAAAATACGGAAATTTCAATATAGCGTAAATAAAAAAATTTACGTTGACAATGAGATTTTATTAAATGCGTTGTTTGGGTTTATATTAATGTGTTTATTATTAAGGATGAGTATAACTAGAGGGAAGGCAGCAGACATAAATGTCATACAACAAAGAGCAGCATAGCGACCCTAGAAATATTTTTAAGCTAGATGAGAATTTACGAAAAGTACTTAACTCACTTCCGTATCATGCGAGCCTGATCAGTCAGAGTTTTCATGTTTTATTTGCGAACGATGCTATTATAAAAGAAAATCAGAGTTTTGATTCAGTGAGCATTATAGGACAAAAATGTCACAGTGTTGTGTCTGGGGGCAAAACGCCTGAAACAAAGTGCCCGCTTATAGAAAGTTTGTTAACAGATGAGATAGAGCAGCGGGAGGTATACGTTGACGAACGCAAAATATGGATCAAGGAAACGATATATCCAACAGGTATAAAAACTGAGGACGGCAGCAGCGTTTTTCTGCAGATAGTTCGGGATATAACACATAAATATAACGCTCAAACAAAGATCATACATAGCTTAGAAAAGCTCAATCAGCTAACAGAATCGAGCATAGTTGCTATCACCCGAATTGTTGAAAAGCGGGATGGGTATACATCCGGGCATCAGATAAAAGTAGGCAGGATATCGAAGCTGATAGCGACAGAGCTTGGGATGGATGAAAATCAGGCTAAAGGAATAAGAATAGCCGGCATGCTCCATGATGTCGGTATGGTAGGGGTTCCAATCAAAATCATTTCAAAACCCGGCAAGCTTACTGACACGGAGCTTGCCATAATGAAGATGCATTCAAAAACAGGTTATGATATTTTAAAAGACTTAGAATTCGACTGGCCGATTGCTGATATGGTACTTCAGCATCATGAAAGATTAGACGGTTCGGGATATCCGAGCGGGCTTAAAGGAGAAGAGATAATACCTGGAGCACGTATTGTTGCAGTTGCAGATGTTTTTGACGCAATGACATCATACAGGCCATACAGGCCTGGTATCGAACCACTGGTGGTGCTAAAGGAGATGAATAAGAACAAGTCGAAATTATACGATGAAAATGTTATAGATGCACTTATAAATCTCTTTGATAAGGGTATTATCAAAGTAGAAGAATAACAAAAATAAACAGGCAGGAGCTGAATTGATATCAGCTTTTTAAGCCTTTTGTATTAACAGGGAACTGTTTCAAATGTAAAAAATGTGGTATATATTGGATATAAAAGAACCGGAGAAACATACAAAGTGAGTAAAAAGGTAATTTTTATAAGCTTGTCAGTATTTATCGTTTTAAGCATTGGTTTCTTTCTATTAACGGTAGCTATTGAAAAAGAAGCAAATACAGAAAGAACGAAGCTTATCGTAGAAGACGAAGCAATGCTTGTTCAAACGCAGAGTAATATACTATCATACGAGGTCAGTAGATTTTTAAGAGACCTGGAGTTTGCTGCACAAGTATTCTCCAACTATAATTCCGGCATGGGGGGCTATAATACTGTCGCAGATATCTGGAAAAGCTTTTCAGACAAAGAAATGATGTATGACCAGATAAGATACATAGACGCAGACGGCTATGAGCGCATCCGTATAAACTATAGTGCAGATGGTTCGAAAATAGTCGAACAGCAGGATCTTCAAAACAAGAAAGACAGATACTATTTCACAGAGACGATAAAGCTTGAAGAAGGGCAGATATATATTTCTAAACTTGACCTCAATATAGAAAATGGTGAAATAGAGCAGCCTATAAAACCGATGATAAGAATAGCAACACCTATATTTAGCGACAATGGTGAAAAAAAGGGTATTATCATTGTAAACTACTATGCAAAGAACCTAATAGATAACTTTGATAACATTGCAAGTGCAAGTGACAATCCGGTTTTTCTGCTTAACGAGGATGGTTATTGGCTGTCAAACAGCGCTGATGAAAGCAAAGAATGGGCATTCATGTATGAGGACAAGCTAGATATCAGGTTCGACGGATTCTATCCTAGCGAGTGGGGGCAGGTAACCGATGGCAATGAAAGTGGAATTATAAACTCGGAAAACGGTATTTTCATATATGATAATGTGCTGTTATCGGGTGTCGATAACAGCAGTATAGTAGCTGGAGAGGACAAGTGGTTAGTATTGTTATACATATCGCCGGATGCTGCATACAGCCAAGGGATAATAACTTCGTTCTGGTCAAGCGCAGTCAATATCTTGAGGGAAGAGCCGATGACATATACAGCGATCCTCATAATATCTGCGATGTCAACGCTAATAATAGCATTACGATACCGTATGGATAAGCGCCGGCGGTTTTTCTCTGATTACGATAATATGACAAAGGTTTATAACCGCCGTGCGGGTCTGCGGCATCTTTCAAAGATATTCAAGGAGGCCAGACGCAGAGATTTCGATTTGTCAGTCTGTTTTGTTGATGTAAACGGTTTAAAAGAAGTCAATGATGTACTGGGTCATGAAAAGGGCGACGAGCTCTTGAAAACTGTGGTAGACTATATAAATTCGAGTATAAGAAACACAGACTTGGTTGCCAGATTAGGCGGAGATGAGTTTCTGATAGTTCTCCCGGACAGCAATAAAGAAATTGCTGAAACTATTTGGCAGCGTGTGACAGAGTCAATAAATGAAGAGAATAGTAAAGGCAACAGGGAATATGTAATCAGTGCAAGCCATGGAATAAGGCAGTTTGTGTTTGAAGAGGGCGAGAATATTGATGAAGTGATAAAAGCAGCTGATGCGCTTATGTATAAAGAAAAAAGCGAAATCAAAAAGGGATTAAGAATCATAAAGAATAAATAAATTTAATTCTTAAGTTTATTAGGAGCTGCTATAGCAGCTCCTTTTCTATTCGAGCTTGTCTATTTCCTCTTCAACTTCTTCGGCGCCTTCCGTATAAAACTCTTCCTCGTCTGGTGCAAGCTCTTTGAGCAGCCTTAAAAATTCTCCTGCGTGCACACGTTCTTCGTCTGCTATATCCTCAAGTACTGCAATAGCCAGCTTATTGTCTGTGGACTCAGCCAGCTGCATATACAACTGGATCGCTTCATACTCTGCGGAAATCATAAACCGTACTGCCCTGACAAGTTCAGCATCAGTCAGTTTACGGTCATTTTTCAATCCTGAAAACGGGTTTCCAAAATCGGGCATAATAAATTCCTCCTTGTATATTAGTTGTTATGGGTATTATACCAAAACAGGGAAAGAAAATAAACCGCAAACAGGAAATATTTTGTGTTTTTTACCGAATCCCGGCAAAAACCTGTTTGTGTTATAATACTGGTAAACTATTTTCCGGCAGTGCCCATATAAGAAGGAGGGCCAATTTGAATAAGAAACTGATGTTTTTTATATTGACTGCACTGATAATGTTTTCATACGGCTGTACAGATGCATCCACAGTTTCTGTTGTTAAAAGTTCACCGGACGTGCAACACGCTCAGCCAACACCAGATGCACAGCTGACACCAGCGGTACAAACACCGCAGGATGATGTTGAAACGCCTCCCGGCACAGGCGGGCCCACTTCACTCAGTGTTTCTGACGCAAATAGTATAGAAGAGCAGCTGCTTGCAGATGCAGGCTACAACGCACGTGAGGGCGGCTATCCGATAGTTGATACGGGCCAGGTTGTATTTTATGATAACAAAGGCGAGACTTCGATACAAAGCTCCGGAGATAAGTTTTACGGACAGGATGCGAACTATCAAAATAACTCACCAAGCTACACAAACAACGGAGACGGTACTGTAACTGACAACGTAACAGGCCTTATGTGGCAGCAGGATCCCGGCGAAAAGATGACTTGGCAGCAAGCGGTGGATAATCTCCAAGGGTTCGAGCTTGCAGGCTATGACGATTGGCGGCTCCCCACCATAAAAGAGCTGTATTCACTGATACTGTTCACGGGATTGACAGGACAAAGTGCACAGGACTCTGTACCGTATATAGATTCAGATTGCTTTGTGTTCACATACGGAGATGAAACGGGAGAGAGGTACATAGATTCTCAGTTTGCCACCAGCACGATATATGACAGTGACACTATGGCTGGCAACTCGACCATGTTCGGTGTGAACTTTGCAGACGGCAGGATAAAGGGATACCCGACTAACAAAGAGTTCTACGTAATTTATGTGCGTGGCAATATAAATTATGGGATGAACATGTTTGAGGATAATGGCGATGGTACGGTTACCGACCTTGCGACCGGCCTTATGTGGCTGAAGTACGACAGCGGATACTTCGGCGCAGGTCAAAACACCGACGGTAAGATGGACTGGCAGCGGGCGCTCGAATGGGCGCAAGACTTCGAGTTCGCAGGCTACGACGACTGGCTTCTTCCCGATGCAAAGCAGCTCCAAAGCATAGTTGACTACTCAAGATGCCCGGATACCACCGGTTCAGCGGCAATAGACCCGGTGTTTCAGGCAACGGAGATAACCGACCTTGCAGGAGTGACGGATTATACATATTACTGGACATCGACGACTCATCTTGATGGGATGCCTAAAGGCAGCCGTGCGGCATACGTATCGTTCGGCGAAGCGCTCGGCAAAATGAACGGTATGATTATGGACGCGCATGGGGCGGGCGCTCAGCGCAGCGACCCTAAAGAAGGCGAGGAATCAATTGATTACCCATACGCCAACGAACAGGCTCCCCAGGGCGATGTCATATGCGTGTACAACCTAGTCCGCCTCGTTAGAATACCTTAACTTGATTATAATAAAAAAGGAGCGGCGTAATAGCTGCTCCTTTTTGCTGCCTTCTCTACTTCACGGCCTGCTTGTACTGGGCTTTTGTGATGAAGTAGAAAACTGTATATACTACTGTGTAAGCCGCATACATCACAAGCGAAGTTTTTAGCACGCTTATAAATGTATTGCCGCCTGACGAAATCATATATGAGAATAACAGTGTATCCGCTCCTTTCATTGCAAACACGGAATGGATGATTCCGAGTATCAGCGGAAAAAAGAATATTGGTTTTAAGCGTTTTCTTATAACAGAGTTTTCTTCTTCAACGCTCATGCCGATTTTTCTCAGCATTGCATACTGCTTCTTTTCTTCAGTAGCGATGGTAATTTGTTTGAAATACAGCATGCTTGCCGTCATAAGCATAAACACAGTGCACATGAAGAAACCTATGAAGCATAGCAGCCCGAAAACACTCAGCAGTTCGTTGTAATAATAGTAGGATAGCTTTGAATAAGCGGACCTGCCGGAGACTGTCTTGTCAAGGGCTGCCGCCAGCGCTTCATTTTTCAATGCTCCGTCATAGTTTATTCCGATGACCTTGGCTGTTTCTCCGTAGTCGCTTGTGCGTTTGGTTACTCTGCCTTGTGCCGCAAGCCGGTCATAGTCTTCGTCAGCAAGGACTATTACAAAGAAAAAGTTAGAGAAATTGCTGGAGCTGCTCGATTTAAAGTAATCTGCGTTAAGCGCAGTATTGCCGTATACGAGCTTTGTGTCGTCGTTCTCCGCAACCTCATTGTAGTTTCTGTATACGATAAGCGCATTCCCCTGTTTTACATCCACCTGCTCCATGCTGTTCTTTGCCTTTGTGGCTATTGTATTATAATCGCTCTGTTTAAATGTTCCGATAGGCTCGGTCAGACCGCTGAAACTGTAAGAAGCATCCTGTATAACTGGAGAGGATTCATAGCGCTCAAAAGTGATCTCATCTGTAATTTCAACACCGTATTCGTCAAATACCTTTTCAACATCGGCTTTCAGCGCTTCGTCTGCAGACAGAAGATAAACATCGAATACGTTGGTATCATAAGCCTGACTTTCTGCATTCTGAAAAAGTGTATACCCAAAAGCCATGGCTGTCGTGCCAATGGCGACAAGTATTGCTATAGTTGCCATCATAGTCGACATCGTCCTTGAACGGTGCGACAAGAGGGAGATTGAAATCAGCTTTGTTTTTTTATAAAGAGATTTCTTATTACACTTGATAAGATGCATAACCTTTTGAAATCCACCCAGGAAGAACAGATAAGTGCCGACTACAGTTACTATTATTACAGGGATCATTGCAACCATGACCAAACCGGCGCTCGGTAATACAGCAAGGAAATATCCTGTCGCTATCAAAAGTATAGACACTACCAGCATAACATACGAGCCCTTACCTCTGCCTTCCGATACTTTGTCGCCTTTTAACAGATCGGCCAGTTGAAATTTTCCGACAATCCTCCTGCCCGAAAGCCCCATAAACATGAATATCACAGCATATATGATGCATGTAGCTATAATTGCGGCAGGCTCGATAGCAAACGCAATGCCGCCGCTGTACGAAGACATGACCATTTTAAGAAGTATCATCGTAAGAAGTTTTGATAAGAATATGCCAAGGACTATCGCTGTTGCCAGCGCTGCCAGCCCTAATATAAGCGTCTCAAGAAAAAGCATCCGGCCTATCTTGGCATTCTCCATACCGAAAAGCGCATACGTCGATATTTCCTTTTTACGTGCCCTAATAAAGCTGTTGTTAGAGCTTATAAGAAAGAAAAGAGTAAATATAAGAATGGCAATGCCAAAGCCTATAAACATGGTCTGATAGTTAGAACTGCCGCCGATTTTGCTGCTTACGCTCTCGCTGAGAGCAAGCGCCAGGAATGTATATGTGGTAAATATGCAGAACCACATAGCGAAAAAATACACGGCGTACTTTTTAAGGTTGTGCCGTATATTTGAAAAAGCAAGCTTGCCTATGTTCACTGTTCATCACCCCCAAGCAGGCTGACGACATTGATTATAGAGTCATAAAACTCCTTGCGGCTGCTGCCTGCGTGCAGGTGGTTGAATATTTCACCATCCCTTATAAAGAGTATACGGTGGCAGAAGCTAGCCGCATACGCATCGTGAGTAACCATAAGTATTGTAGCGTTATATTTCTTGTTTATTAGCTCAAGCAGCGCTAAAAAATTACCTCCGGATTTCGAATCAAGGTTTCCGGTAGGCTCGTCTGCAAGAATTATTTTAGGGTTTGTGATAAGCGCCCTGCAAGAAGCAGCACGCTGCTGTTCTCCGCCGGACACTTCGTACGGGTATTTGTCAAGCACGCCTGTAATGCCAAGGTCTTCTGCAAGCGGCCTCAGCCTTTTCAATACTTCTTCTTTGCTCTTGCCTGAAAGCACCAGCGGCAGTACTATGTTCTCTTCCAGTGTCATAGACTCAAGCAGGTTATAATCCTGAAAGATAAAGCCAATGTTGTGCCGCCTGTGCGAAGCCAGCTGTTTTTTACCAAGGCTGCTGATGTCCCTGCCACCCACGGCAAGGCTGCCGCCTGTCAGGCTGTCAATGCTGCCAAGGATATTAAGCAGCGTTGTTTTGCCGGAACCCGAAGGCCCCATGATGCCGACGAAGTCGCCCTCATCTACATTGAATGATATGTTTTTGAGCGCAGTATACTGCTTCTTGTTTTTGGAGCCGTACAACTTGCTTATGCTCTTTGCTTCAAGTATCTGCAATTTTGTTCACCTCTGTTTTAGTTTTATAAAATTATAACTGAAGAAAACAACCGGGCGAAATCGATTAACCTTACAATCTGTAACCGGCGGCTTACATTTTTGTAACATTAGTATTCTTTGGGAAAGAAAGGCAGAATTCTGCGTATTCGCCGGGCTGGGAGGTCGCAAAAACTTCGTGCCCCATCCGTTTTGCGAGTTTCTTTGAAAGGTAAAGCCCATAGCCGGTAGAAAAGGAAGTGCTCCTTTTGGTGTTACCGGTAAAGCCTCTGCTGAATATATGCTCCAGATGCGCCGGTTCGATTCCCTGTCCAGTGTTTCTTACGCAGACAAGAACTCTATGGCCCTGTTCTAGCGTTTTAATAGCTATGCTGCCGCCATTGGGCGTGTGCTTGACAGCATTAGAAAGAAACTGAGATATGATATAGCCGCTCCACTTCTCATCTGTAAGCACTTTAAAGTTTTCTTTTCCAAGCTCAAGGGATATCTTCTTTTGCGAAAAGAAAACGGCATACTGTTTGAGCGCCGTCGTAACGATCTTCATCGTGTCTGTTTTACTTATTATAAAATCGTCCTCAAAGCTGTTGGACTTGATGTGGTACAGCGCTTTTTGCGTATGCTGTTCTATAAATGCGATCTGCATTTCAAGTTTCTGCGCATCGTCTCCGTTGAAGTTTTCGGCAAGCAGGTACAAAGCGGATATAGGCACCTTTATATCGTGCACCCACCTTGTTATAAAATCAAGCTCGTCCGAATACTGTTCCCGTGCCTTTGCTTTAAATCTGCGGTACTCTTCCGCCATATTAGCAGCCTGTGCCGTGTAAATAACGTCAAGCGGATACGAAAAGCTGTCGTTGTCAGATGCCCCGTTCCTGAAAAAATGACGAATCTTTGCGACCCGGCCCCTTAGCGTAAAATAGTCAACGACGATGTATATTATACATAGCCCGCCAAGTCCCTCCAGCAAATAATAAGCTCTGTCTGTTAGGCGCTCGCTGCTCGACCATACAATAAGCGCACAAAAAATAACAGCCAGAAACAGCACAAGGAAGAAAGCTTTTCTTTCTTTCAGATAATCTTTTATCTTCATATGAGCCTATACCCAGCGCCTTTCACGGTTTCGATTATATCACCGTCTTTTATCTGCCTTAACTTACTGCGCAGCCTGTTCACGTTGACTGTAAGCGTGTTTTCGTCTACGAAATTTTCATCCTGCCAAAGAGCTTTCATTATCTTTGCCCGTGAAACGGTCTTTCCGGCAGCTTTAATGAGCATGCACATTATTCGTGTTTCGTTCTGAGTAAGTGATGTGGTTTCTTCTTCAGCGGATGCTGTCATCTTCTCAAGGTCAAGTACTATTCCGCCATGTGAAAGTACGCTGTATGAATTGTCAGAATACGAATAAGCACGCCTAAGCGTCCCTTTTATCTTTGCTACAAGCACATCCATGGAAAACGGTTTTTCAATATAATCATCGCCGCCGCCGAGAATAGCTCTTATCTTGTCTGCATCGTCTGCTCTTGAAGATATAAAAATGACAGGAATGTTGGATATTTTTCTTATCTGTTCACACCAGTAAAATCCATCATAAAAAGGCAGATTGACATCAAGAAGCACAAGATGAGGCGCTTCTTTACCTATCTGCGATACAATGTTTTTAAAATCCGTTACAGCGTAGGTCTCAAAGCCCCATTGCTCCAGCTTTTCGGATATTATAGACGATACAGTAGCGTCGTCTTCAATTATAAAAATCTTATACATATATTCACTCCAGGAAAACATTATAGCATAATTTGTATTTTAAGAATATACAAGAGACAATAATCAAACAGACTGATAATCATAGCAGCTGCTATTGTAGAAAACCATATCTTATTACATAATCATTTTTGGAAGCTTCTATGGTCTGTCAATATCGTAAAAGTTTAAAATAACGATAATTTGTTTATATATATATAAAATAGAACATATATATCAATTGGTATGAACAGGACGGCAAAAAAAATAAGGAGCCCTGTACAATTATTATGAGTAAAAAACAAGTTGTTGAAAAGATAATAAACCTTAAAGATGCGGTAGCTTCTCTCAATACTGTTAGCAAACAACATGATGAAGCAAAAGAGATGCTAAAAGAATCTGAAGAAAGGTTCAGGTTCTTGTTCGATACTGCACCAATAGGTCTTAGTATATCAAATTATGAAGGAGATATATTAAACGCAAACGAAACGCTTCAAAAGTTTCTCGGATATAGTATGGAAGAACTAAGCAATATGAATTTTTTAGACTTCTATATGAACAAAGAGGACAGAAAAGAACTGCTTGACAGACTGGAAGAAAAAGAGCATGTGCGTGACTTCGAAACGGTTTTCAGAAATAAAAGTGGTTCAGCTTGGAATGTCCTTATAAATTCCGACTATATAGAACTTGATAACGAGAAAGTTCTTCTAACATCCATCAACGATCTAACCAGCCTTAAAGAAATTCAAGCAGAGCTTTTACAGTCAGAAAAGAAATATCATGCTGTATTTACAAACGCGCCTATAAGCATGATAGTTACAGATAAAAGCGGAAATATTGTTGCCAGCAACCACGCTGCACTTAAGCTTTTCGGCTGTGAAGGAGAGGAACTTCAGTCAAAAAACTTAACGGATTTTTATAGCGATAAATCAAAGCTTAATGAACTGGTCGAAACAACAGAAAAAGAAGGTATCGTCAGAAATGTCGAAACAGAATTTACAGACATGAATGGCAGGAAGTTCACAGCGCTGATCAATGCTGACTTTATAGAACTCGATGACAGCAAAGTTATGCTGCTTACATCAATAAGGGATATTTCTTATCGGAAGGAAATGGAAGAAGCGCTTAAAAAAGAGCGTGATTATATAACGGCAATAGTCGAAACGACAGATTCTCTTTTGATCGTTATGGACAGCAGCGGTAAGATAGTTGATACTAACCTCGCCTGTCAAAAGACAATCGGGTATAGTGCAGAAGATTTAAAGGGAGGATATTTATGGGATTTCCAGGTGGACGATAAAAAGAGCGTTATAGATAAGATCGGTCTTATACTATCTGGTGACTGTCCTCATATTCATGAGGTTGCATGGAAGACGAAAGAAGGAAAAGAAAGACTGATCTCATGGTCAAGTACCGTGCTTCCGGGGGTGGTAGGAGATGAGGGATATATAATTTCGACAGGTACGGACATAACAGAAAGCAGGCGTGCGAAGCAGGAGCTGGAACTGGCAAACATAAAACTTGCCGAATGGATAAAGGAGCTCGAAGAGCGTTCGCAAGAAATGAAACAGCTCAGCGAAATGGGCGGACAGCTGCAGCTGTGCCAGACGTCGCAGGAAGTCTGTGCGATAAGTGCTCAATACATAAAGATGATATGTAAAAAAAGCCGGGGTGCTATATACCTGATAAATCCTTCAAAAGATCTCGCAGAAGCTGTAGAAATGTGGGGAGAGGACGTATATTCAGAAAAGATATTTCTGCCCTCAAAATGCTGGGCGACCAGGAAGAGCAGGTTGCACAGGATAGACCCGTCACATCCGGGCCTTAAGTGTGAACATATAACGGGCCCGGACAGTGGGCAGTATATATGCATACCTATGATGGCTCAAGGAGAGCTGCTGGGTATCTTGCATCTAAACCAGGATTCTCCGAATGTTGGTCCCACAGAAACAAAAGATATACTATATAACAACCACAAAATCCAGCTTATATCTAACGTGGCAGAGCATATTTCGCTTGCACTAACAAACCTTAAACTGCGTGAAACGCTCCGCCAGCAGTCCATCCGTGATCTGCTGACCGGTCTTTATAACCGCAGATACATGGAAGAAACGCTGGGGCGGGAGCTGGAGCGTGCAAAGAGAGATCAAACTCATATAGGCGTTATAATGCTGGATATAGACCACTTCAAGCAATTCAACGATTTATCCGGTCACGATGCCGGAGATGCTCTTCTAAAGGAACTTGGGAGCCTTCTGACAAGCAGTTTCAGAGGCGGTGATATTGCCTGCAGATACGGTGGAGAAGAATTTTTCATAGTTTTGCCCGGCGCAAGCCTGCAAAACGCTGTTGACAGGGCAGAGGCTTTGCGAAAAAGTGTAAAAGAGATGATGGTATATCATCTTGGAAGGCCACTGGGTAAATGTACGATATCTCTCGGTGTCGCTGCATATCCTCAGAACGGAAGCACGATAGAACAGCTTATAAAGACATCAGACAGTGCACTCTATCAGGCCAAGGAAAGCGGTCGTGACAGAGTGGTTATAAGCGGGGAATAATAGACAAAACAAAAGAAAAACTGAAGCACTCGAGAAACAAGGGTGCTTTTTTTATTGCGCTATAGCTTGACAAAAACGGTCATATAGATGAGAATATACATAAAATGATGAATAATGTATAAAACGGGGGCGAAGGTATGAAGAAGAGAAACGTTATTATAATCGGAGCTGCAGGAAGAGACTTCCACAACTTCAATACTTTTTTCAGAGACAATGAGAGCTACAACGTGCTGGCGTTCACTGCAGCGCAGATACCCGATATTGACGGGCGAAAATATCCGCCAAGGCTTGCAGGCAAGCTGTATCCCGATGGCATACCCATCCATCCCGAAGACGAACTGGAAAACCTTATAGAAATGCTCAATATAGATGAATGCGTCTTTTCGTACAGTGACGTTCCCTATGCACATGTTATGGGCATAAGCGCAAGAGTAAACGCAGCAGGAGCAGATTTTATTCTCCTTGGCGCGAAATCCACTATGCTTAAGAGCATAAAGCCTGTTATTGCGGTATGTGCAGTCAGAACGGGCTGTGGCAAAAGCCAGACCAGCCGCAAAGTCATAGAGCTATTGATGGGACAGGGACTCAAAGTCGTCGCGGTTCGGCACCCTATGCCATACGGAGACCTCGAGAAGCAAGCAGTCCAGCGCTTTGCAGCAATTGAAGATTTATCAAAGCACAACTGTACTATAGAAGAAATGGAAGAGTACGAACCGCACATAGTCCGGGGCAACGTGATTTATGCTGGTGTAGACTACGAATCGATACTTCGGCAGGCAGAAAACGACCCTGACGGTTGTGATGTAATAGTCTGGGACGGAGGCAACAACGACCTTCCGTTCTATGCACCTGATCTGATGATAACGGTAACAGATCCGCACAGGGCGGGGGACGAGCTTAGTTATTACCCCGGTGAAGCGTGCCTGCGTATGGCTGATACTGTAATTATAAATAAAATGGACTCTGCTGATGCGCAGAGTATAAACACAGTTAAAGAAAACATTGCAAAGGCAAATCCGAAGGCAGTGGTAATCGAAGCTAATTCAGAGATAACAGTCGATGATCCGGCAGTTATAAAAGGCAAGCGTGTCCTTGCTGTGGAAGACGGCCCGACGCTCACGCACGGCGGTATGAAGCTCGGCGCAGCGGTCGTAGCAGCAGAGCGGTTCGGCGCAGCACAGCTTATAGACCCAAGACCGTTCCTGTCGGGTAAGCTAAAAGACACCTTTAAAACATATCCGGGCATAGGCTCGCTTCTTCCTGCGATGGGTTATGGAGACCAGCAGATAAAAGACCTTGAAGCTACGATAGAAAACACCGACTGCGACTCTGTGATAATAGGCACGCCGATAGACCTAAAACGCATAGTTAAGATAACCAAACCAAGCACACGTGTATACTACGAACTGCAGGAGATAGGCAGCCCGAACTTAAAAGAGATTCTGGATAAATATATAAAGGATATTGTAAGAGGACAATAAGGTAAAAGCCCGTTGAGACGGGCTTTTATTTTTAACCTAAAAGTTTCTTTCTCACCACCCATTTATCGTCGTCCTCGCTCACGATCTCAAAACCGTTTTTAGTATAAAGCTCAAGCGGTCCGTGATAGTGATGTGCGTCCGTTTCAACGCCCTTTGCCGGATAAGCCTCCGCGTATTCAAAGCCATCCTGTTTTGCTCCGTCAAGAGCAGCCTGCAAAAGCTTTGCCGCGATGCCCTTTCGTCTGTGCCACGGAGTGACGGTAAAGCACACTATGCTGAGCACCTTTTCGTCTGCGCTGGCCTTCTCCAGCCGTGCATACGCATTTTTATCGTCAGCGTTTATCCATCCAACAGCCTTGCCGTCCGAAAATGCAAGATACCCATTCATGTTGCCGTACTTGATTGCTTTTCTGGCATAGCTGCGGTTCATCTCAGCCGTGCGCTTGCTCCACTCTTCATTGCAGAAATAGAAAAAGCAGCAGTAGCACTCCGCCCAATCGGGATTGTCTGAAAAAGCATCGTTGTCAAAGAACCCAAGAAAATCCTGCGCCAAAGAAGGCGTAAGGCGTTGGATCTCAATTTGCATTTTTACCCTTCTTTCCGCCAATAAGGCTAGCCGCCTGCATAATGAATACAAGCGCAAAAACAAGTCCGTAGAGTATAAGCGGGATCCATGTTATCTGATGGATATCCGCCCAGCCGACATCAGTGCCGGTAAAAGCGTTTGCCAAAAGTCCGCCGTATGTTATAAGCACGAGTGCGGCATAGCATACAATTATCCCGGCTATTGCGATTTTGTTTTTCAGAACACCGTAAACCTGAGTAACTATGAACATCATCATGAATCCGAAGAAGAACATAGGCCACATTCCGTTCTGCTGTCCCATAGCGACTATGGCCCCGTGAAACGCCACATACACTTCCAGCAGAGTTATCCATTTAATATTTGTATGCCATCTGGTTTTTGCCAGCGAAAGCTGCGTCAGCAACATGAAGGCATATAGAAAACCTAGTATATGCCCAAGTGTTCCCTCGAACGGATGAAACCAAAATGTATATATAACTGCCCATGCTATGAAATACCCGTGCACCTTCTGAACGAGGTTTACACCGCCCTTAGGCAGAGAAACTTTTTTGCCAAAGAACAGTCCTCTGCGCTGGTTCAGCATAATAAGTATGAAAACGAGCATCACTATAACAGAACCCTGCGACGAAATTACGGGAACGAACTGCGCAAGCGCATCGTAAAAGAACGCTGTTTGTAAAAGATGCAGCACGATGAACACAGCGTTGACTACAAGCAGCCAGAAATTGGTCCTTCCAATCCGCCCCTTTTGAAGCAGCGGCTGGTCTTTCAGCCGGAAGATAAGAACCCACACGGCTATCTGATGTGCGGCGTACAGCACCCACATAGTGACAGTTGCCCAGAGCTGCGGCTTTGGCAGCTTCCAGTAATACCACGCTGCACCTGTGTCCGGCAGCAGCACCGCCCTGAAACGCTCAAGCGAAAGAGAAACAAGATAGTTGGCGGCAACGAAGCCGAGCGAAACTATAAGGGCAATAATCAAAGCCTTTTTTAAACTGTAGGTTTTTGTCTCCTGCATCTTACGACTCCTTAAATTTTATATTTACTTGAGTTGTTATTTACTTGTGTTTAAATGCGTGGAAGAAGCATCTTTCTATTCCGGAAATGTGAATAGCATTACCGTATATGCTGTAATGCACAGCCCGATAATTACAGCGATGAATACTAAAAGCGCCCTTTCCCTAGAGGCGAAAAACGATATCAGACCTGTAATGAAAGAGGCGGCAGCGCCGAGCACAGCAAACAACATCGGCAGGAACAGCGCCAGATTTGAGTAAACATAATCCCCGCCTCGCTGGCCAAAGATATTCACCATACCAAAGAATACGAGCAGTCCGAGAATAAAAACGAATATCAAACCAAACGACCACTTTCCAAGCTTCGATTTAGGCAGTATTGTCATGACAACACCTTCTTTATATTTTATTTTATGCTCTCGGCAATGCTGAATATAAGTTTTTCAGATTCGTCCCATCCAAGACAAGCGTCCGTGATGGACTTACCGTAAATATTTTCACCGATCTCCTGACGGTCTTCTACGATATAACTTTCAATCATAAGCCCTTTTATCATTTTTTTGAGCTTTGAGTCATAGTTGCGGCTATACATTACTTCCTTGGCTATCCTCGGTTGCTCGTAGAAAAGCTTTCCGGAGTTTGCGTGGTTAGTGTCAACGATGATTGCGGGGTTTTTAAGATTCCTTGCCTCATACATACGCGCAAATCTGATAAGATCCTCGTAATGATAGTTCGGTATTGTGTGTCCGCTGAAGTCCACCGCTCCGCGCAGTATAGCATGTGCATAGTCATTACCGGCAGTTTTGACTTCCCATCCGTTATATATAAAGTTGTGCTGTATCTGCGCAGCCTTTATTGCGTTTAGCACAACTGTCATGTCGCCGCTTGTCGGGTTCTTCATCCCCACAGGCGTCGCCACTCCGCTTGCCGTCAGTCTGTGTCCCTGGTTCTCCACAGATCGTGCGCCTACTGCGTTATATGCCAGAACGTCCGATAGGTATGTATAGTTCTCGGGGTATAGCATCTCGTCCGCCGCCGGCATACCGTACTCGCAAAGCGCCTTTATGTGCAGCCGCCTTATGGCTTTTATACCTTCGTAAAGGTCGTTGTCTTCTGAAGGGTCGGGCTGGTGAACCATTCCCTTATACCCTTCGCCGGTCGTTCTTGGTTTGTTAGTATAAATCCGGGGTATGATAAGTATCTTGTCGCTTACCTTTTCCTGAACCTTGCTCAGTCTGCCGATATAATCGCAGACAGAATCCTCACTGTCTGCAGAACACGGCCCGATAATAAGCAGGAATCGCTCATCACTTCCCTCAAATATCCGTTTTATTTCAGCGTCTCTTTTTTTCTTGCTAGCTGCAGCGTCCTTTGGCAGCGGCAGCTGCTCTCTTATCTGCTCCGATGTTGGTATCTGTTTTATGAACTCTATATTCATGTATACTCCCAGTGACGGCTATGCCGTTTTCTCAATTTGATTATATCATATTATTGTGCTATTAAAAACAATATATATAGCTGGCATTGTGGCAATCATATGTTGATGTTAAAATATATCTGTATTACAATTAATTATATATTAAGCTGCTAATATTAAGCGCCACATATTATTAAACCTTCGGAGGTGTGTATGCCGAAAATCACCGAAAAATCTGATGTGAAAAACATAGAAGACCTTATTACATATATCGACTACAGGACATCGAATAAAAGAAAAAGGATATATCACTATACTTCTCTCAACAATCTGATTTTGATACTGAAGAATAAAAAGCTGCTTTTAAACAACCTTAAAAATATGAACGACAGAATGGAGTACAAACTGTCAAGCAAGTACACAAAAGAGAATCTGTATGTTGCCAGTTTTACTTACTATCATATAGAGAGCATACATTACTGGGTAATATACGGCAAAAGCAGCCCGTATGCTGTCAAGGTTTCATTTAAAACGGAGGATTTTATACACCCGGATGATTTCACTTATGAAGCTTTGGATGGTAAAAAAATCAAATTAAAAAGCGCAGAATTACGTGAAATGATTTATCACAATCCTAAAACAGACAAATGGAGAAATGCATCGAATTATTTTAATAATCTTGAGGAGAGTGAAGACGTGATAAGGAAAAGGCTGCGTGGTCTGTGTAAATATAATGTTTGGGAACATGAAAAGGAAATACGTTTGTTGGCTTCGGCGGATGAAAGGTTTGAAAAGATATTTGTAAACCTGAATGAAGAACTGTTCAACTCAATACAAATAACCTTTAGCCCCTGGCTTGAGGATGCGGTAAGAGTAGAATTTGAAGATATGTTATATAATATACTTCTTAAACATAAATTTAAAAGCCTTCCTGGGAAGGAAGAGCTTTTCAAGAAAAGTGAGCTCTCAGAACAGATAGCGCCAATGTTTCCTTATTGATACGATTTTCACCTCATTGACGTACATGTCGGCGGGAATACTGATATAAAAAACCGCCGCAGTAATACGACGGTTTTCATATAAATTTAATACTTATACCCTTGCGCCACTTCCATCATCGCAAATACGTTTTCTCTCGGCGTTTCAAAAGGCACCATGTCTCCTGCCGCCAGCACATAAGCTCCGTTCTTTCCTGCTCCTTCGATGCAGCTAAGCGCCTCTTGTCTGACTTCTTCAGGCGTTCCGCTAGAAAGTGTAACGGTGTTTACTCCGCCCATGAGTGCGGTGTTTTCGCCAATTCTTCTGCGGAAATCTGCGGGGGATACTCCGCCCAGCGGGTCCATCGGTTCGATGCAGTCCGCACCAAGCTGCGCAATACGTTCAACTATCGGATCGACGTTTCCGCATATGTGCACATATATCTTCATGCCTGTCGGTTTCACTTCTTCTATGAACTGCTTAAAGCACGGGAAGGAATATTTCTCGAATATCTGCGGCGAAATTACAGAGCATGAGCTCCACGGGTCGCCCGAATATATGGTGTCTATTCCGCACTTGCTGTAAGCCTTTGCCCTGTTTACGGCGATGCAAAGATGCTTTTCTATAAGCGCCTGCACCAATTCCTCGTTGTCATAAAGGTCAAAGAGTGCATTATCCATGCCTCTGGAGCTGACGACCGGGCTGAGCCCAAGACCGATGCCTGCCACCTTGCAGAAGTCGTCTCCTGCCCAGCCGACAACTTCACGGTAAAGTTCGAACTCCTGCGAAGCGTATATTTCATCAACTTCCGGCACTTTCATATTGTGTACGTCGTCAATAGACTTTATTGGGTACTCGTCCGGCTCAATGCCGCCGGTTCCAAGATTGAGAGTGCCCGTCCTTTTGCCGGTGTCAGCGTCAATGGCGATATATTCGCTGCCGGACTTGCTGATTTTATACTTCACCGGGCTTCCGCCGAGTATCCGCAACCCGTCCGACTGATAGAGCTTTGTTATTTCAAACATCAGCTCCATTCTATAATGCGGGTCTTCGATGCACTTTATGATACCAGCCTCATAGTCGTCTTCAAGCTGCAGTACTGCGTGCGGGAAACAGATCTGGGGCATGAACGGCACCCGGTCTGCTTTTCCTCCCGACATCGCAGTAATCACCCTCTCCATACCGGTCATATTTCTATCCTTCTTTCCATCAACCCTTGTCATAGACAAGTTCAGGATACTTCTCCAGCATCTGCTGCCTCATCTTGGCTATATCCTCATCAGGCACAGGCAGATACGGTTCTCTTATCCTGTTGCTGCCTGTAAGGAAACCGGCCGCGATGACCTGCGCCCTGTCAATTGCAGGGTCCCAATATCCCTTCTCGATAACGGGCATAGCCACTTCCATGAGGTAGTCGTTCCATATATGCTGATATCTCATCGCTTCATCCCACTTCTTGTCTACGCACAGGTTATACCAGTCTACGCAGAACTGCGGGTTCATGCAGTAAACAACGGTTATTATTCCCTTGCCGCCCAGCATCATGTTAGGCACAAAGAACGATTCTCCCGGGAAGTGCACCAGCTCCGGCGATTCTCTGAAAAGATTGTACTGATACATGTAATCAGCTTTTGTAGATTTAGAGCCAATAAAGTTTTTTGGCAGGTGGGGGAGGACTCTTTTATAGTCCTTGCCTTCATATAATATCTTTGTCCTTGATATGTTATAGTGTATGACTGCCATGTCTGGGTCGACGGCACATACCTGCTGCAGGAAATGAAGCTGTTCGTCTTCTCTAAGCTGGATCCACGGCGGGAAAGCGGGCATGATCGACTCGATGCCTTTCTCAGCGCAGTATTCCGCCATCCGAAGAACTTCTCTTGTGTTAAGTGCGGTGGTGCCAACGCCTGTGTTTATATCATATTTGCTTGTGACTTCAACAAAAGCGTCTACCATGATCTTGAACTCTTCAAGGTCAAGTGCATAGAATTCGCCTGTGCTGCCTGTGGTATAGATTGCATGGGCTCCGTTTTCGCAGATACGCTTGGTGTTCTCCTTAAATACGTCTACGTTGAAGTTGTAGTTCTCGTCCCATTCAAGCGGAACAGCGGCCCAGATGCCGTGCAGGTTTTCTCTGGTCAACATAAAAGATTTCCTCCTTGCTGTTTCGAGTTGATAGATAATTTAGCAGCTTTTTTTTGCGTCCCGGCTGCATACGATTGTCAAGTAAAATATACCAAAATCACTTGCCGCCCGCCACTACATTTACGGACTAAAAAGGTACAGATATGTCCGGAAGTCAAACTATTTTCAATAAATCATTGTAAATTCAGGACATTATTCTATAATGATAATATGTCAATAAAATTTTAAGGACTCGCAAATGAAAACGTTTACTGTAGATCTTTGTGTGGCTTCATTGCCTATGCGCCTTGTCGCAATCGGTTTTGTCAAAGATTTAAAATATCAAATGAGCCATATGTTCCAGCACAGGCACAGCCTTTTCGAAATGCAGTACGTTACACAAGGGCAGTGCACGGTAAAGATAGACAGGCAGGTCTGTACACAAAGCGAAGGGGAAGTCTTCCTTATTGCGCCGGGAGTCTATCATTCCCAGAAATCCTGTACCTCTCCGTTCGAAAAGATGTGTATCATATTCGAGATACCGGCGCCGCCGCCCGGAAGTTTGAATGGCGCAAGAGAGTTGTTTTTGTCTCTCAGTATGTCGAAATGTTTCTCTTGCAGTGCCGAAGACATGGCTCCGGCGTTTGCAGCACTCAAACTGGCGCTCAAAGACTGGGACACAAAAGTGTGCGGAATAGACGAGATCCGTGTCCTGACAGAACTGCTGATTCTTCGTCTTATACAGCACAGGAGTGCTCCCGAAGATGGCAATGAGGAGGCGGCATATGCACACGAACAACGCGCCTATATTATAGATGAGTTCTTCAACTGCAACTTTCATCTCAACGACGGAGATACTGCCCTGGCTAAAATCCTGGGAGTAAGCGTGCGTCAGCTAAACAGGATATTAAAGAGTTTATACGGTTGCAACTTCCGTGAAAAGCTGAAGGAAATACGCCTTGAAGTCGCGACAGACCTTCTTGCGGCCGGAAGGAGCATTACAGAGATATCCGAAATAACAGGCTACAGCTGTCCTGCTAATTTCTCGACATTCATAAAGAACGCTACCGGCAAGACCCCAAGCCAGCTCCGGAAGAGCATCTCGGGAAACCAGCAGCAGACCCACAACACGTTATATTAAAGACTGCGGTTTGCATATGATTTATACATGAAGTGTGATATAATATCAGCATGACCGGGGGGTAACATTTTGTCAGTAATAACGATATCAAGACAGCCTTACAGCTGCGGAGATGAAGTCGCAAAACAAATAAGCCAAAGCCTTGGGTGGGAGCTTATAACAAGAGAAAAACTGCTTAGCGAGTTCCTGCCAGATATAGTGTTTGCGCACGATATTAACATGCTTAAAACCAGTGCAAAATATTACTTGAATTCTTTTGGTAAAACCACATACCTCGACTATATCAGAAAATCACTTAACGATTACGCTAAAACAAACTCTGCTGTGTTTGCCGGTTTTGGTTCCCAGATGATTTTTTCGGGCTTTGAAGGCGCTATCCATATTCGTATAATCGCACCGCAGGATATGCGCATAAAGAAAGTCATAGCGGACTTCGACCTATCAGAAGAAGAAGCTGAAAAGATACTGGTAACTGCAGACAGGAAACAAAGAAGATTCATAACGACGCTTTACGAAGAGGATATAACAGACCCGATTCATTATAATTTAACTATAAACATGGATAGTACTACCGTAGCTGAAGCCGCTGCCTGTGTTCTCTCGCTCGTGGAAGGGCGCAGCTCGCAGGAAGAGGAGCAACAGGCAGAAGAAGAGCCTGCTCAGCAGGGGCCGGTTCTTAAAAATCCTGCAGAAGTTGAGTTCGCCAAAGCTGCTCGATATGTACAACATAGGCTGGAAGTACGAACCCAAGGCTTTCCCGATAGAATGGGATGCAGAAGGCAATGTAACATCGGCATTCCGGCCGGATTTCTATCTGACCGACTTCGACACATATATAGAGCTCACAACCATGAACCAGCGTTATGTTACCCAAAAGAACAGGAAAGCAAAAAAACTAAAGAAGCTATATCCGGATGTTAATATAAAGATAGTATATAAAAAAGGATTTCCGTTCGCTAGTTGAACGGTTCAATCTCAGCAGAGGCGGTACAAAATGAGCGCTCCGAAATACAAAAAGAATAGTGTTTACTCAGCAGCAGATACAGGATAAGATAAAAGAGATAGGCGCGCAGATAGCAAAGGATTACGAAGACAAAGAGCTTGTGCTTGTAAGCGTGCTGAACGGCAGCATGTATTTTATTGCAGACCTCACACGTGCGATAGATCTGCCGATAGAGATAGACTTTATGTCGATAGGAGTATATCCGCACGCTACAAAAGAAACAGGTGCGGTACGCATAACAAAAGATCTTGATATAGACATCTCCGGCAAACACGTTCTGATAGTTGAAGACATAACGCGTACCGGTCTTACGATAGGCTATCTTGTCCAGAATTTAAAAGCAAGGATGCCTAAAAGCGTAAAGGTGTGCACACTGCTTCGCAACCCGGATCAACAGCTCATAGACACGCCGATAGCATACGAAGGCTTCAGGGTAACAAACTCATGGCTGCTTGGCTATGGAATGGATATAGACGGCAGGTGGCGCAACCTTCCTTATATTGTCGAAGTTACAAAATAAAAACAGCGAACTGTATTAAGCCCGAATATCGGGCTTTTTTAATATCGTGGTTTCGCCAACGCGTGCTTCAGAAGAGTAAATGAGAGATAATGTTCTATTTGTATTTAGAGCGTGAAACTGAACAGTTTTTTATCTTTGGCCGTATTTTTCGCAAATAAATACAGCCCTTATTTAAAAGGGCTGTAAATAGAAACTCCAGCGAACCCTTATAAAGAATGTTTCCCGTGGTTTCCACCGTTTACAACGAAATTCTTTAATCTCACGTCAGTTCCAAAACTTTCATATAGGCATCGGCTAGAATATTATTCAAAACCTTTGCATTATTCAAATCCTAGTTCTTATGTCAGATTTGCAGTCCGCTTTCACTTTCGCGTCGGCTTAACTGCCCTTTCGCTTCCGTACTTTCATACGGCGGCTTTCACTCAAGTTCAACTACCCTTTTCGGTATTCCCTGGAGTATCTTTTATTATAGACTTGGGTCTCTAAAAAAGCAAATTTTATTTAGTTTAAAATAGAGCTGTGAAAGACGCAATTGTGGCACTCAGAACCCTTTACGTTTTAAATGCTAAGAATATCTTTCTTTTTCAAAGTTTTTTTGAGCTTTTTTTAAAAATAATAAAAAAATTTATCTATAGAAAATAAAATATTTTGATGCAAGCGCTGCCGGTGATATAATAAAAACTAACAGATTTTTGACTAAAAAATTTTATTTAAAAGGAAACGATGATGATAAAAACACTTGAATACAAGAACGGTATACTGCATCTCCTAGACGCAGACGCTGCTTCCGGCTCAAACGAAATATATAGAAATTGAAACAGTGTCCCTGCTTTGGGATGCAATAAAGCGACTGGCAGTCAGAGGAGCTCCGGCAATAGGTGTTGCCGCCGCCTACGGCGTTGTAATATCCGCACGTCTTGCCCCGAAAAACAACTTTGACTCTTTCCAGGCAGCCGTCAAAAAGGATGCGGACTATCTTGCCTCTTCCCGTCCTACGGCAGTCAACCTCACTTGGGCGCTAAACCGAATGATGAAGAAGCTATCCGCTTTGGGCAGAGAATCTTTCAACGATATAATAACTGCACTTGAAAAAGAGGCAAAGATAATCGAAGAACAGGACAGACAGATAAACAAAGCGATAGGGGAGAACCTATTAAGCCTGCTCAAAGACGGTGATACAGTTCTTACTCATTGTAACGCAGGCGTTCTTGCCACTGCCGGTTACGGAACGGCTCTTTCACCGTTCTATCTCGCAAAAGAAAAAGGCATGAACATTAAAGTCTATGCCGATGAAACACGTCCGCTGCTTCAGGGTGCAAGGCTGACTGCCTACGAGCTGCAGCAGAGCGGTATAGATGTAACGTTGATCTGTGACAACATGGCTGCAATGGTGATGTCACAGGGAAAGATAGATGCGGTGATAGTAGGGTGCGACCGTGTTGCAGCCAACGGCGATACCGCCAACAAGATAGGAACGCTCGGTGTTTCAGTGCTCGCAAAGCATTACGGCATACCTATGTATATTGCAGCTCCCACTCCTACGATAGACTTTAGCTGCGCTACCGGAAGCGACATTCCGATAGAACAAAGGGAAGCGGACGAAGTTCGCGGCTTTGGCAGTATGAAGACCGCTCCGCAGGATGTTAAGGTATATAACCCCGCCTTTGATGTAACACCATGGCAGAACATCACTGCTATAGTCACCGAAAAGGGGATCTGCCGTCCGCCTTATATACAGAGCCTGAAATGATTATGAAATATTGGTTGAAATAACCGATATAGAATAGCTGAAAAGATAAAAGTTTACTGTTAGATTTCACCAAACAAGACACGGTTTTTGCCTTCATCTTTTGCTTTATACAAATAGGAATCTGCTGTTTTTACAAGTGACGCTATTTCCACCTCTTTTTGATTGTTTTTCAGAACCGCACCTATGCTTGCCGTAATGTTAATTGTATTACCTTCAGATTCAACTATCAATTCTTCAATGCATCGGCGAACTTTTTCAGCTCTTACTTTTGCTTCCTCAGTTGAGAGGTTGTCCATCATTATAATTGCGAATTCTTCTCCGCCCCAGCGACAGAGATGTGCGCAGTCATCAATGGTTTTCTGGATACATTCTGCAACGCTTATCAAAACTTTATCTCCGGAAAGATGCCCATATGTATCGTTGATATCTTTAAAATCATCTAAGTCTATTATCATGAAAAACATAGAGTGTGTTGTTTTGCGTGTGTCAAGGCAATCGTCAATTATCAGGTTGAAACCATAGCGGTTGTAAACCCCCGTCAGAGCATCGTGTACATACAGATACTCATAATCGCTCTTTGCTTTTATCATCTCTCGGTGAGTAACGTGTCTTATAGTTTCAAGAAACAATGATGTTATATATATAGCAACCAATAAAAATGGGAACCGGAGCTTAAAAGTAGAGCTGTAATCATACTTAAGCAGATTTGAGCCCATAGGTGTCCACAGGAAAAACACAAGTATTACAAACATTATCAGAGTATATACTGACGCTTTTTTTCTGCCTAGAAGCATCATCCCGCATGAGGGCAGAAGACACACCCAAAGGATGCTGAACCCTTCCGGGTTGCCGCTTATAATAAAATAGATGAGCATTAATGAAACGACAATAAAGAAAAACATTGACGATATGGTAATAGAGGATTTGGTTCTGGTTATATAATAGAGGTTGATTATACATGATATAGTAAAAATCAAAGTAACCCACAAAAGCAGGTTGTTCTGTGTTATCAGGTTTATAACGGACATAACACCTGCTACAGTGCCCATAAGCCAGTATACAATTGTTAATTGGAAACGATAACGAAAATTGTCATCAACTAATCTATTATTAAGTTCAGTTAGCGCTTTGCGAATTCTGCTTCTGATTCCACTAATTCTTAATTTATCAACCTTTTAAAATAGCGATTATATTATTTATTTATAGTTAATAATACCCAGAATCTTATAAGTTGAACCCCACATTAGACAAATTAACTGAAATTTCCTATATTAGTGCTTTGTGACAGCCTTATAAGAACAAATGATAATATAAATAGCAGATAAGAATAAGCGAAAGATTCACTAAAATCCTTCGCCCATTACTTCCTTGACGTCGGCAACGATAACAAAAGCCTTGCTGTCTATGTTCTGTACCAGCTTCTTGAGTTTCGGCCCTTCCGTTCTCCACTTCAGAACGCATAGCAAAACGTCCTTGTCCCGCTTGCTGTAAAGACCGGTTGCGGAAAGCGCCGTTACGCCTCTGTTCATCTGAAACAGTATAGCGTGAGATATCTCCTCGCTCTTGTCAGATATTATATAAAAAGCCTTTGCTGCCGAAAGCCCGGCAACCACAAAGTCGATTACCTTCGAAGCCACGAACAACGAAACTACTGCATACATAGCGACCGCCATGTCGAAAAGTATCCCCGCTGCAGCGATTATGACAAAGTCTATGCCAAAAAGGAATACGCTAAGGCTGACGTGTTTGAACTTTTCGGAGAGTATCTTTGCCGCCATGTCGGTGCCGCCGGTCGTAGCCCCCATTCTTACGACCAGCCCTATTCCTATACCGACAAGAACACCGCCGTATATGCTCGCAAGAAACGGGTCATATGCTTCTGCCGGGATGGGTATCACCTCTGCAAGTGCAGAATAAAGCAGCAGAGCATAGACCGTCCTGATAGCAAATGTTTTACCGAGCAGCCGAAGGCCGAATATGAAAAGCGGTATGTTCAATACAACTATGCTTATGCCCAGCGGTATGTTAAATAAATGATACAGTATCGTTGCGATACCGCTCACTCCGCCGGCGGCAATCTTTCCCGGAACGAGGAAGATATTAAGCCCGGCCACCGCAAGCCCAACTCCTATAGATATAAGTATATAATCCCTGATTCTTTGTTTCATAGTCTTCACACCTCAAACAATATTTCTTTTTCAAAATGAAATCCCCCTGATGGGCGGTCTGCCAAAAAGGAGGATTTTAATTATCACACTAAGCCGGCACTCGGCAATTAATGATCTTTTATATATCAGCAAGTACTATTGTCAGACGGCGACCGTCACTCCAAACAGCTTGATTGCTTTAGGGCAGATATAGTTTGCACTTGTCTGCACTTCGCTTGAGAGCTGCATAGCTGCCTGCACGTCTTTAATGTTCCCGACTATAGAGCCGCCTGTAACGGGCGTTGATTTCTTGCCGTCATGATATATAGCCAGCCGTATTTCTCCGCCGAAGTCTCCTGTCCACTCGTCCATCTGGAAGTCAGAGAAATATCTAAGTTCAAGATACTCTCCCTGCCGAAGCTCGTCAAGCGTTTTGCTGCCGCCTTCAAATTTTGCATTGCCGATAACTCCGGTCGGCTCGATGCCGAGGTATTGGCAGTGTCTGTTGTCGCCGTGGATCCTTAGCAGCTTCCCGTCTTTATAAAGTCCGGTGCTTTTTAGCTTAACACCGTCACGGTCAATATAACGGTTCATCACAGAGTTTTCAATTTCCGGCTCAAGACTAACATTTATGCAGTCTCCGGTTTTGCAGCCTTGCAGATCGTCGCCCTTCTTTGCGTCGGAATATTTCTGATAAATCAGCTGCGCATTTGCCTTTTGGATATAATAGCTCAAGAATTCGTTAACATTGTCCTTCACGAGAATGACTGGAATATCCTTAAGCTTGGGCGTAGCCACCGCTTCCGCACGCAGCATAGCGTTTTCCAACGCTTCCTGTACGGTCAGTTCTATTTTTTCGAGGCACATGTCAGAGAAATCAAAGAATTCGATTATCTCAACTTCCTCACCGCTTTGCTTGCAGTCCACGATAAGCTCAATATGCCCGCTGAAAAGCGTCAAGTTCTCGTCAACTCCGGATGAATTGACTACCCGTGCATCAGTTTTTTCGAGGAAGAACTCACACGAGTTCACTTTGCTTGTCTTCATAATGTTCTTCTTGTAAAGTGCATTTGCAAGCTTTGGCATATAAGACGCAAGGTCACCTTCCGAGAATTCGCTCGAAACCTGATTCAGCGGTTCGCTGCTCGGTTCTGCAAGCTTATAATACGGGTTCTTGACAAGAGAAGCCGCCAGAGCAGCTTGATCTATTTTTGCTTTTACCTCTTCGTCGGTCATAGTGGGGGAGAGCCTTGTGCTGGCAGACCCTTTATATTTTACGCCATCCTCTTCGAAGTTTTTATATACAGTAACGTTTATATGATGCACCTTTTTTGCCCGGTTCATGTCCAGTTTCTTCTTTATAAAGAAAAGTTCCGCCGACTGCGTCTGCCGTTCGCCGACCAGCCATTCATCCACTCCGGGAGCGCTGTTTAAAATACTGATTATATCCATTACCCCAACCTCCCTCTAAGTTTGATATAAGTGCCTCCGATAGAAGTCTTTGCCCACTCCTTGTGGCCTTTGCCGCAGTGGCCAGAGCCGCTCAGTTCAAGCTCGCCGTCAGAAACCATCGTTATAGATTTGAGTACATCCGGTACATATCCTGTCATGAGCACTGGTGCAAACACCTTCCCGGTAAGTTTGCCGTTCTTTATTTCCCGGCCACGGGCTATCATGCACTGTATGCCCCAGTTCTTGGGGTCTTCCATTCCGCTGTTGTAACTCTCCAGCAGATAACCGTCATCGACTGAAGCAATCATATCTTCAAGCTTGTCACTGCCCGGCTCAAAGAAAGTGTTTGTCATTCTCGCATAAGCTTTTCTTTCAAAAGTCTCACGCCGTCCGTTGCCCGTCGGCGGAGTGCCGAGCTGCAGGGCGGAAAGAAGGTCGGATATGCCGTTCTTTAATATACCGTCTTCAATTACTTTTGTGTCTGTACCGAATGTGCCCTCGTCATCGAAAAGGTACGTTGCAACTTCCTTTGCGCTCTGTGCGCCGTCGTGCATCTGCGTGATGGGCGATGCCACATATTCGCCGAGGAACTCAGCGCCCTTGGCTCTGTTTTTCACGAACATATCCATTTCGACTCCGTGTCCAAATGCCTCGTGTGCAACAAGACCGGATACTTTCGGGTCACAGATAACGTCATATTCGCCGGGCTCTATCCTCTTTGCGCCCAGCATATCAACTGCGTTCTGCACTATGTTCTTTACCATAGGCTTCAGCCTGTAAAGCGATTCCACGCCTATTTGACCGGATACGCCGTCGTGCTCATATTTCATGTCCCCGTCTTTTCCTGCTACAGCAAGTGTGCCTGCGGAAGTGAACACATAAGACTGCTCAAGATTCCGCTTGCCTGAATAAAACACCTTGGATACATGATACTCTTCATACACAGTCCTAAAATCTATAAGCAGATCCGAGCAACTTTTCGCCTCTTCCAGTATCTGCTTCATCAGCTCCAGCTTTTCCTCCGTGCTTATGCTCTCCGGCAGCATCTCAACGTCTCCGAAAAAGGTTTTATCCGCTTCTTCTTCCTCGATAAGCGGATACTTTGGGATTTCAAGACCAGCGCTTTTCAAAAGTTCCGTGTCCTGTTTTGCCGTTTTAATGACTGCCGCCAATATATCTTCATAGTTTTCATCACACAGCTCATTAAATGAATACTCGCTGTATGATGTTCCGTTATAAACTCTTGCTACACAGCCTCGTTCAGCCAGCATTGCATCCTGCACAGTGCTCCCACTGAAATCTACTATAAAGCGTGTGCCTGCTGTGTCGCTTGCCAGCAGAGCTGCATATTCAAACTCATCAAGCAGCGCTTTTAGCAGTTTTTTTAACAGCGGCTTTTTACTCTTCAGATAACTGCTCATTTCAACTTTCATCTGTTTCTCCTTTTGTTAATATATAATAATTGATATTAGATAGTATATTTGCGCTCCCTGTTCCCAGGAAATATTATACTAGTGCGTTTTTCTTTTGGCAACACCGCTGTCAGGTTTTACTTTACGGCTAGCTAATAACTGTGCTGCTTCAGTGCGGCAGATGGTCAACCACCGTCCTCAGCACATTTTTCAAGATACGTAACAAAATCTTTTGCTGCCTGCTCCGGCGTTGCCCAGGAAGTCACCATCCTTGCGGTGACCGTTCCGTTTTGCTGTGGTCCATGCGAAAAGTCAAAACGCTCCTTCAGCTTTTCGGAAAGCTTTGCCGGGAATATAGGAAACAACTGATTGGAAACCGAACCTGATGCAAACCCCAGCCCAAGATTTGACATTCCCTTCCTTAATATATCAGCAGTCTTATTGGCATGTGCAGCCAGCTCAAAATAGAGCCCGTCCTCAAAGAGCGCAAGGAACTGCAGCCCCAGCACCCGCCCTTTGGCAAGCATTCCGCCCCGTTGCTTTATAATAAACCTAAAGTCGCTTTTCAGGGAGTCATTAGTTATGACGAGAGCTTCCCCAAGAAGCGCACCGTTCTTCGTTCCGCCGATATAGAATGCGTCAGTCAGCCCGGCTATGTTCTCAAGCCCCGGTACGCTGTCCTTTATAACCAGAGCAGAACCAAGTCTTGCTCCGTCAAGATATAAAAGAAGTTCTTTGCTGCGGCAGAAACTGCTCAGTTCTTCAAGTTCTTTTCTTGTATAATGTGTGCCGACTTCGGTAGTATTGGATATATAAACCATCCTCGGTTTCACCATGTGTTCGTCGGTATGAAAATCCAGCGCCGCCTGAATAAGCTTCGCATCTAGTTTTCCGTCCGGTGTATCGACTGTGATTATCTTATGGCCCGTAGCCTCTATAGCGCCTGTCTCATGCACTTCGACGTGTCCGGTCTGTGCCGATATAACAGCTTCGTGCGGGCGCAGAAAAGCCGACACAGCAATAAGATTTGTCTGTGTTCCTCCGGGAATGAAATGAACAGCGGCATTTTTATTTCCTGTCGCTTCTTTTATAAGCTGCGCAGCGTCACGACAGTAAACATCTTCGCCGTATCCGTTAAGCTGCAAAAGGTTGGTTTCCTGCAGTTTTTTTAAAACCTTTGGATGTGCACCTTCACTGTAATCGTTCACAAAGCTGTACATATACCCCTCCAAAACGATACCGCCGATGACTGGTATATTCCCATATCACACTTCAGCGGCTATATTTCACACTGCGATAACAATACCACTTTGCAGCTGCGTTTTCAATAATCCCGGGCGTAGCCCGTTCTCTCTTTTTCTGCTGCTTCATACAAACAGCAGGATTGTGCGTTTGCAGTTTTTCTACTGCAGTTTAAGTTAAACATATTTTCACCGAAGCAGGCGATATATATTATTATACCTGCTTGTGCCAGGACTGGTATGATCAAAAGGGTAAGCGCTGCTAAAGAGCCCGGAACCTTTATGGTATAAGCATAGCTACGTTTTCCTTGTATTACGCAATCTGTTATGTTATGATAATTTGCCATTATATAGGAAGGTCAATCATGATAAATAAAATGCTTGGCAGATACCGGGGGCTGCCCCGGGAGATATACGTTTTATTCTTTGCTCGTATCATAAACAGCATAGGTGCTTTTGTATACCCTCTTATGACACTTATAATGACAAGCAAGCTTGGGATGACATCTGAAAAAGCGGGCCTTATAACAACTATAATGCTGCTTACTCAGCTGCCTTCTATGCTGCTCGGCGGCAAGCTTGCAGACCGCTTCGGCCGCTTAAAGCTCCTTTCATATTCTCAACTGCTTGGCGCTGTGATGTATCTAATATGCGGTTTTCTTGAGATGTCAAACACGGTTGTTATTCTTATAATAATTGCGTCGAACTGCTATGCTATATCATACCCTGCACTCGATGCAATGACGATGGACTTGACTCATCCGGGCAACAGGAAAGAGGCATTCTCTCTTCTGTATATGGGCCTCAATATAGGCTACGTTCTTGGACCGGCTATAGGCGGTCTTCTGTTCGAGAGCCATCTTGGCTTTGTGTTCATAGGCGATGGTGTAACAACAATAGCTTCAGTCATTCTTGTGCTTATCTTTGTAAAAGAAACGCTGCCTTTAAAAGACGAGGGGATATCTGCCCAGCTAGAGAAATCAAAAACAGGATCGGTTTTCAAAGTCCTGCGTGAGCGTAAGATAATCATTGCAGTTGCAGCTGTGCTGTTCCTTATACAGTTCTCATACGCCCAGATGGGCTTTGCCCTGCCTATACATATGGATGAGGCTGTTTCAAACAGCGCTGCCAATTATGGGACACTTGTAGGGTTCAATGGGCTGCTGGTCATCTTTGCGACGCCGCTCATAACATATATGATAAGAAAATGGAAAGCGCTCTACGGTACATTCACCGGAGGCCTGCTTTATGCAGCTGCCTTTGCAATGTTCATATTCGCAAAAAGCCTTTTGCTGTTCTACGCTGCCATGTTTGTCTTAACGATGGGAGAGGTAATCATTTCAGTTGATGCGTTTGCTTTCATATCAAACATATCGCCGTCGTCTCATCGCGGCAGAGTCAATTCGGTCGTCGGCATAATCGCAAATGCAGGCAGAATGATATCGCCTGTCATAATCGGCTCGATAATAACATTGGGAGGCCTTGGCGCCGGCTGGCTTACGACTTCACTGGTAGCCCTTGCGGCTTCCGGGCTGCTGTTTATGTTCATGAATTTAAGAGGCATCAACAACAGCATGGATGCTGAGTAATCTTGAGAATCCACACAGACAACCTTGGGAACAACTTTCTAGAAAATAAAGGAATTTCTTCTGAAATATAGTGGGTTATTGCTAAATAAATGCATACTAAAATACTTTATGCATCGATGTATAAAAAAGTTGACATCCCATTTAAGATTTGATATTGTTAGTTAAGTTTATAATAGGAGAAAAAAATGACCAGATATATTCTAAAACGATTATTAGCGTCAATAATCACCATATTTATCCTCATTACAATAACTTTTTTCTTGATGCATGTAGTCCCCGGCGGACCGTTTCAGAGTGAAAAGCTTACAGATCAGGCCAGAGAAAATATGGAGATAAAATATGGACTGGACAAGCCTCTTTTAGCTCAGTACGGAATATATCTTAAAAACTTATCAAAATTAGATCTTGGGTCTTCGCTTGTTAAAAAAGGCCGTGAAGTAAGCGATATAATAACAGAGAAATTCCCCTTCTCAGCAAAGATCGGGTTCATTGCGATAGGGGTCGCCATACTCATCGGGATACCCTTGGGGGCTCTCGCCGCAATAAAGCATGAGACTCTCTATGACAGGGGGGTGATGCTTTTTGTTACGGTCTTTATCTCAGTGCCGGGTTTTGCCTTAGGTACTCTTTTATTGGTTGTATTCAGTGTTCTGGCGGGTTTGTTCCCCGCAAGCTGGTCGGGAGACCCGATCAACTATGTCATGCCTGTCATAGCTCTTTCATTCTACCCAATGTGTTATATAACAAAGCTCACTAGGTCTGCAATGCTCGATACTCTCGGGCAGGATTATATAAGAACTGCGCATGCAAAAGGCCTTTCAAACTTCAAAGTCGACTATAAACACGCACTTAAAAATTCGGTAATGCCAGTAATAACATATCTTGGACCGCTTACAGCATTTATAATAACAGGAAGCTTCGCAATCGAGCGTATCTTTGGCGTACCGGGCCTTGGCAAGTTTTTCATAGAAAGCGTTCAGAACAGGGATTATCCGGTCATTATGGGAACCGTTATTTTCCTTGGTTCTCTATTGATAATAATGAACTTAGTTGTAGATATAATATACAGTTTTGTCGATCCGAAGATTAAGCTGCAGTAAGTGAGGCAATATGGATAAAAAGAAGCAAACCAACAGAGTTAGTAAAAGAATAAATCCTTTCAGCATGCATGTTAACCCTGCTATGTTTGAAAAGGCTACGGAGGAAGAGAAGCAGGAACTTGTAGTCATGCGAGCAGGCACGTCTCTTTGGAAAGACGCACTCAGGCGCTTTAAAAAGAATCCGTTTGCTATGGCTGCGCTTGTTCTAATCGTGCTGCTTTTCCTGTTCGCTTTTGTGGGTCCTCTTTTCATGCCGTATGAATACGACCAGTTTATCGCAGGTGATGAAGACCAGGCGCCAAATGCAGTTCACCCGTTCGGGACCGACAGGTTCGGACGTGATCTGCTCGTTCGCAATATGTACGGTGCTCGCATATCTCTTGCCATAGGTGTGCTGGCTGCGGCGGTAACTCTAATAATAGGCTCAGTATATGGATCTATAAGCGGGTTTATCGGCGGCAAATTAGATAATGTGATGATGAGAATAGTTGATATCATCTATTCCATACCAGATCTTCTTATAATTATACTATTATCGGTGGTGCTCAAAATCCCGCTGCAGAACGCAATGGACAACAATCCTATGTTAAGCGGACTGCGGAATCTTGGGGCGCCTTTCTTTTCGATGCTTATCGTTTTCGGTCTTTTATACTGGGTTACCATGGCTCGTATAGTGCGCGGCGAAGTTCTGCGTATAAAAGAACAGGAATATATAATGGCGGCCGAAGCGCTTGGCGCAAAAAAATCAAGGATAATAAAGAAACATATACTGCCGAACTGTATCGGACCGATCATCGTTACAGCTACTTTCCAGATACCTTCGGCGATATTCACAGAGTCGTTTCTGAGCTTTATCGGTCTTGGAATATCTGCTCCTATGGCTTCTCTGGGCTCTATGCTCACGGATGCGCTTAACGGAGTATATTCATATCCGACCCGTATAGTATTCCCGGCAGTTATAATTGCGCTTATCATACTTGCGTTCAATACTGTAGGAGACGCACTGCGGGATGTGCTCGACCCGAGAATGAAAAAATAAGAGGTATAAACATTGGATAAAAAACATCTTATAGACATAGAAAATTTAAGAGTGTCGTTCTTCACTCCCGGCGGGGAAGTGCAGGCGGTAAGAGGTGTTTCATGGCATCTTGATGAAGGCGAAGCCATAGGCATAGTAGGTGAATCCGGAAGCGGTAAATCCGTTTCTGCATATTCTATAATACGGCTTATACAGTCTCCCGGCAAAATAATAGGAGGTTCTATCCAGTTTGATGGAAAGGACGTCATAGCTCTTTCAGAGAAAGAGATGAGGAAAATCAGGGGAAATGATATCGCTATGATATTCCAGGACCCGATGACTTCTCTAAACCCGGTTTTTACAGTTGGCAACCAACTGCGTGAACCATTAAAACTGCATCTTAATATGGATACTGCAGCAGCGAAGGTCCGCTCGATAGAGCTTTTAAGATCCGTTGGCATACCGAGCCCGGAAAGAAGAGTTAAACAGTATCCTTTTGAATTTTCAGGAGGTATGCGCCAGCGTGCAATGATATCTATGGCGCTTGCCTGCGAACCAAAATTGCTTATAGCAGACGAGCCGACAACTGCGCTCGATGTTACGATACAGGCTCAGATATTAGAGATCATGAAAGATTTGAAACAAAAATCAAGGATGGGCATAGTGCTCATAACTCATGACCTTGGGATAGTTTCAGATATCTGTGACAAAATTATAATTATGTACGGCGGAGAGATCGTTGAATACGGGCCTATTGAGAAGCTTCTTGATAATCCGAGTCATCAGTATACGCTTGGGCTCATCGGATCGCTGCCGAAGCTCAATAGCGAAGAAAAAGAAATTTTAGAACCGATAGAAGGCTCTCCGGTAGATCTTATGCATCCTCCTGCAGGCTGTCCGTTTGCTCCAAGGTGCGATGAGTGCATGAAAGTTTGCCTTACAGAGAAGCCGCCTTATTTTGAAATTGATGAGGGACATTATTCTGCATGTTGGCTGCATTATGACCGGAAGGACGAGAACTAATGGAAAAACTGCTTCAGATAGAAAATTTAAAAAAATACTTTCATGTCAAGGGAGAGATGCCCGGGCATAATAAATTAAAGGCCGTTGACAACGTTTCCTTTGATATTTTCAAAGGGGAAACACTAGGTCTCGTTGGAGAGTCCGGCAGCGGCAAAACCACTATAGGCCGTACGATACTAAGACTATATGAACCCACAGCGGGAAATATATTATATGACGGAAAAAATATTACTGATGTAAAGATCAAACCTTACAGACGTAAAATGCAGTACATTTTCCAAGATCCTTACGCTTCGCTAGACCCACGCATGACTGTCGGAGATATAATCGGAGAACCGATAGATATACACAAACTTGCGGCAAACAAGAAAGAGCGCAAAGAGCGTATCTACAAGCTTCTCGACGAAGTTGGTCTGTCAAACGAACATGCTACACGTTATCCGCACGAATTTTCGGGCGGCCAGCGTCAGAGGATCGGGATTGCCAGAGCTCTGGCTGTAGAGCCTGAATTCATAGTGTGTGACGAACCGGTCTCAGCTCTTGATGTATCTATCCAGGCACAAATCATCAACATGCTTGAAAAGCTCCAGGAAGATATGGGGCTGACTTATCTGTTTATTGCGCACGACCTTGCTGTTGTTAAACACATAGCCCAGAGAATAGGTGTTATGTACCTTGGCAAAGTCGTCGAACTCAATAATAAAAAGGACTTGTTTAAAAATCCCGCACATCCTTATACACGGGCGCTGCTTTCGGCAATTCCTGTTTTCGATGTAAAAGAGAACAGGGCAAGGAAAAGGATAATTCTCGAAGGAGAGATACCAAATCCGCTTTCACCTCCGAAAGGCTGCGTGTTTTCCACCCGGTGTTCTTACAAAAAAGACATATGCGAGCAAGAAGTACCTGAACTGATAGAGTACAGTACGGGTCATTTTGTTGCCTGCCACCGTGTAAAGGAAATAAATTAATAAAAAAATATACATGAATGCATAAACGTGGTATAATAAGATTCAGTATAAAAACTGATATTTTTCAGTTTGAATGATTTTTAAAAGTTTATACGCAATAAAGAGGAGCGTATAATACATCAAAAAGGAGGAATAAAATGAAGAAAGTATTATTGATGCTTCTGGCGCTGGCAATGGTCGCTTCTATCTTTGTAGGATGTGCAAAGACTGAGGAGCCTGATGACACAGCGACGGATGACACACAGGATGTCGCAGATACAACTGACGACACAGCAACTGATGACACTGCAGATGACACAACGGAAGATGTACCGGCAGAGCCGACGTCTTGTTCTGTATGTGTTGGTGCAGAGCCGGAGACACTTGACCCGAACATGAATCAGGCTGTTGACGGAATGATCTATGTCGTACATCTGTACGAAGGATTATACAGACCGAACACAGACGGTTCATTCTCACTTGGTCAGGCTAAAGAGGTTACTATCACAGATAACCCGGACGGCACAGCTCATGTAGTAGCAATACTTCGTGACGACATTTTCTGGAGTGACGGTGAACCGGTAACAGCTTATGACTTCGAATATTCTTGGAAGAGACTTTGCGATCCGGCAACTGCATCTCCGTACGGCTACATCGGCGGCGACTTCTTCGCAAATGGTGCTGCTGTATATTATGAAGAGACAGTTCCAGCTGATGAGCTTTCAGTAACAGCTGTTGACGACAAGACTCTGGAATTCGACATCGTAGCTAACGTTCCTTACGCTATCGACCTCATGGCTTTCCCGAGCCTGATGCCGCTGCGTGAAGACATCGTTTCTGCAAATCCTGAAGGATGGGCAACAGAAGCTGATGGTCAGGTATTCAACGGTCGTTATGTGATCGGCGAGTTCGCACACGAGGACAAGCTCGTATTGACGAAAAACGATGGATACTGGGATCAGACTGACATGCCGACTCAGATGGAAACCATTACTTTCAAACTTATGGATGACGACAATGCTATACTCGCAGCATTCAAGAACCAGGAGCTCGACATGGTTGACTCCTTCCCGAGTGACGAGCTTGCTGCACTTGAGCAGACTCCTGAGTATACAAGATACGGAAACATCGGACTGTATTACATCCAGTTCCAGATGATGGAGGGAAGCGATCCTGCATTACATGATGTTAGAGTAAGAAAGGCTCTAGCACTTGCGATAGACCGTGATTACATCAACGCAACTATCTATAATGACGGACGTGTTCCTGCATACGCTCTCTGTCCTGGTGGCATACCGGACGCTACACCCGGTTCCGACTTCCGTGAGACGGGCGGCGAGGTAGTCGGCGGCGACATGACGACAGACTATGCAGCAAACGTTGCAAAAGCTAAAGAACTCCTTGCTGACGCAGGATATCCGGACGGAGCAGGCTTCCCGGTATTTGAATATGCATATAACACAAATACTGGACATCAGGCTGTAGCGGAAGCTATCCAGCAGATGTGGAAAACCAACCTTGGAATCGATGTAACTCTTACTTCGATGGAATGGGCTGTTTTCCAGGGCTACAGAAAGACCAGCGATTGCGAGATCGCACGTCAGGGATGGCTCGGTGACTATACTGACGCTTCAACGTTCTTCGACCTGTTCAAGAGCACTGCTGGAACAAACGATGGTCACTATGTCAGCGAAGAGTATGACGCTCTGATCGACGCTGCAAGAATAGAGACGGATCCTGCAGTTCGTGCAGACCTTTATCATCAGGCAGAGGCTATAATAATGGACGATATGGCGTTCGTTCCGATCGTATACTATGCTGACGACGTTCTTTCACAGACCTACTTCACTGGCTTCGGCGTAACAGGAACAGGCAACAAGATGTTCTGGGATGCTGTAAAAGCTCAGTAATTAGGAATACAAAGATTCACGATTAGCAAAAAATAAAGAAGGCCGGTTTCTACCGGCTTTCTTTTTTTGCTGCTTTTTTAAGTTATTATACTTTCCTTTTCAGCCTAAGATTTGCAAAAGACAGAACAAGCATAAGTCCTCCCAGTAATATGAAAGCATATCCCATTCCCATTTTGTCAGATATATACCCAAAAAGCGGGAATGTCAATATCATCACAAGGCTGAACATCAGGCTTTCAAAAGAGAGTATGGTGGCTCTTTTGTCCGAAGCAATAGATTTATTTATATAGTCTCTGGTTGCAACGAATATAACGGCTTCAACGAAGTTCATGATACAGAACGGTACTATGGCCGCATTCGTGAAAAACATTAGCCCAATGCAAACCGCTACTATGAACGGAGCGCTTTTTAGTATCAGAGCTTCTCCAAGTTTCCTTTCTATCTTTGCGGCAAAAAAGGCGCCTATAGCCGCAGCCAATGACGAAGCAGCAAGGTATATTCCTATATGTAAAACGGGCAACCCGGCAGATTTCCAGAATACCTGCATATAGAAAAACGTAAGAGTAACGCTGCTGCATAAAAGCGATGTGAACAATATAAGGTAAAGCAATCTGCCGGATTCTTTTACCGCTTTAAAACTGTTTACATACTGCTGCTTCATGGCGGCAGCAAGCCGGGGCTTTTTTGTATGCTCCTCGAGCGTCGGTTCCCTAAAAAACAATCCGACTACAAGGCTAACGACACTAAGTATGATCGCAAGATAGTACGCCCATTCATATTTAATGCCGCCGACAGCTCCGCCGATAACGAGAGCTGCAATACCTGTAGCCTGAAATACAACCTCAGTTCGTCCGGCGATCTTCATGTATATAGATTCTTTGCCTTCAAGAAGAAGGGAATCGTATACGAGCGCTTCGTTAGCTCCTGACTCAAAGTTATACGCCAGCGCTGTAACTGCAAAGCCGGCTGCGAATCCCCAGAAGCCGCTGGAGATTATCATGATAAAGCTTGAAACTGCTGCAAGCGCCGTTCCAATTATCCTGCTCGTTTTTCTTCCTAATATGTCTGCTGCAGCTCCGGTCGGTGTTTCCATTATCAAAGAAGTAACATGAAACACTCCCTCAACAAGACCGATCTCAAACAGACTAAGGCCTTTTGACGCAAGGTATAGCATCCAGATACCGTGTGTAACGCTAAGGTTTCTTGTAAACGTAAAAACGTAGTTAACTATTATATTTTTATAGTAATTGATCTTATTCATTTTTTCCTCCGCTGCATGTTATAGAAAGGTACTGTTCATGCTTGGCAAAGGGTAATAAAAAACTCCTTATGCTGTCTAGCTTAAGGAGTGAATGACTTTATCAAAATCCATAAGCTAACATGTCAGTACCGTGTTATTGCTAAAAAAGGGCAGACTGCTCCCTTTAGCAGCAGAAGTGCTTATAGTAGAAGTCTTTATGTTAAGCCAATCTAGAAGGCTTGCTTTTATATTATCTGCTTTTCTCATACCCAGCGATTATAACACCGATAAACCTAACAGTCAAACACCTCCTATAGAACGTTGAATAATCTTTACATAACCGTGCAAATACACTACAATATATATAAGAAAGGCATGTTTATGAACATGATTGAGATAAAGCAGATACTCACAGGAACAAAAGAATATGAAGCGGAACTAAAGCTCCGGGACGAAATTCTTCGCCGTCCGTTAGGTCTGTGCATTTTCGACGACAATCTTACAAAAGAGAGTGATGATTTTCACATCGGCGCATTTGATTCAGGCGAACTTGTCGGGGTACTTGTGCTGACTATTTTTGGGGAAAACAGCTTAAAGATGAGGCAAGTTGCTGTAAAAGCCAACAGGCAGAAACATGGTATAGGCACATTGCTCGTCGAGCATGCAGAGCGTGTTGCTGAAAAAAAGGATATTCCACAATAAGTCTTCATGCAAGAAAAACAGCCGTAAAGTTTTATGAACGGCTGGGATATAAAATCACCGGTGAGGAGTTTTCAGAGATTGGAATACCTCACAGGGCAATGGCAAAGACGATAAAAAAAGCATATGACAAGAGGTAGACAATGACTGTTCAGAATCTAAAGGAAATTTTAATTGATGCACAAGCAAATATCGGCACGAGTGTAGCGCTGGAGGGCTGGATAAGAAACCATCGCAAACAGAAGACATTCGGTTTTATAGACTTCTTTGACGGCACATGCATGGAGGCGCTCCAGGTCGTCTATGATGAGAAACTTGCCGATTTTGAAAAGATAAATACATATCACGTCGGCGCATCTGTTCGTATAACCGGTGTGCTGGCTGAGTCGGGCGGCAAGCAGAAGGGAATAGAGCTTCAGGCAGAAAAGATAGAGCTTATCGGATCCTGCCCGGAAGAATATCCCCTGCAGCCAAAACGGCACTCACTCGAGTTCCTGCGTGAGATAGCCTACCTGCGCCCGCGGACACGGCTTTTCCAGGCGGTGTTTCGGATACGCAGCCTTGCTTCGTTTGCGATACATAAATACTTCCATGAAAATGGCTACGTATACGTACATACGCCGTTAATTACAGGCAATGATGCTGAAGGCGCAGGCAACACGTTCACGGTAACTTCTTTAGACAGTATAAATCCTAAAACGGATTTCAGCGAAGATTTCTTCGGAAGGCACACTTCGCTCGCTGTAACGGGGCAGCTTGAAGCCGAAACGTTTGCGCTCGCTTTTAAAAAAGTATACACGTTCGGGCCGACGTTCCGTGCAGAAAATTCTAATACCAAGACGCACGCAGCAGAGTTTTGGATGATAGAACCGGAAGTAGCATTTTGTGACCTTGATCAGCTCATGGACATAGAGGAAGATTTCCTTAAGTATATTGTCAGCTACATTCTTGAAAATGCAGCAAGCGAGCTTGATTTCCTTGAGCGCTTTACTAAAAACGGTCTTATAGACAAGCTCACGGCACTTACAAAATCACACATAGCAAGGGTGTCCTATACTGACGCAATTGATATACTAAAAAACGCAGACACAAAATTCGAATTCGAACCTCACTTTGGCGCGGACCTTGCAAAAGAGCATGAAAAATACCTGACGGACGAGCACTTTAGCTCTCCTGTTTTCGTATACAACTGGCCAAAAGATATAAAAGCTTTCTATATGTACCAGAACGAAGACGATACAGTCAGAGCGGTAGACCTGCTAGTGCCGGGTGCTGGAGAGCTTATGGGCGGCAGCCAGAGGGAAGCTGACTATGAGCGCTTGTTTACACGCATGAACGATATGGGCATATCCACCGAAGAGATGTATTGGTATCTCAACCTTCGTAAATTCGGAGGCTGCGACCACGCCGGTTTTGGCATGGGTTTCGAGCGTCTGCTGATATATCTTACAGGTGTAGAAAATATCCGTGACGTTATTCCATATCCAAGAACTCCCCAGAACTGTGAATTCTGATTTAAGGATGTTCAATGCATAAGAACACAATAATCGCATACATAATGCTCGTGATATCGTCTGTAATATTCGGATTCTCATTTCTGTTCACTAAAGATACGCTTGCATACCTCGATATCTTCCAGCTGCTTGGTATACGCTTTTTGATAGCTGCTGTCATCATGACGCTGATCGTTATAACAGGAATAATCAAGATAAACCTGACACGAAAAAAACTAAAGGGTATATTCCTGCTGACTTTGTTCCAGCCTGTGGTCTATTTCATCTGCGAAACATTTGGCGTAAAGCTGACGTCTTCTTCTGAGTCAGGTATGATGATAGCTCTTATTCCCATTTTTGTAGCTCTGTTTTCACGGTTTCTGCTAAAGGAGAAGCTTCGTCCCCTGCAGTGGATATCCATCTGCGTATCCGTTGTCGGCGTTGTTCTGATTATCGGGGCCAGAGGTTTCAATCTTGGCAGCGGCAGCTTTGCGGGTTTCATGCTTCTGCTCGGCGCTGTAATAGCGGCAGGGTTCTACAGCCCTCTGTCACGAAAGCTGTCAGCTCACAGTTCACCGTTCGAGATAACTTTCGTAATGATGTGGGTGGGGGCAGTGGCGTTCAACGCAATAGGGTTAAGCTCGGCTGCAGCAAAAGGCAGCCTCTCAACATACTTCACCGGCGCATTTGCTCCGGGGGCGCTTCCCGGCGTACTGTACCTTGGAATCCTTTCTTCCATAGTTGCTTTTTTCTGCATCAACTACGCTGTCTCTAAAATCAGAACCAGTAGAACAGCAAGCTTTGCAAACCTTACTACGGTTATAAGCATACTTGCAGGCATACTGCTCGGCGGCGAGAAAATATATACTCTGCAGATAATCGGCATAGTGCTGATACTGCTCAGCATATGGGGCGTACTTAGAACTGGCTCAAAGACGGATGAGGATGCAGAACAAGCCGTGAACCTGCCGGGTTAATAAAGTATAATATAACGAAAAGGACATCTATGATAAAGATAACATCTGCAACGGAATTTAGCATACAACAGCTTGACGAAATACAGGAGCTTGAATCGGTTTGCCGCACCTTCGATAATACGATAAGCAGCATAAGTTTTGCTCAGGAGCTTAATTTTAATGAAGACATGGACAGCTTTTTCTTTGCATATGAAGACGATAAGCTCGTCGGTATGATTTCGGTGTTTGCACCGGTAAAAGGAAAGGCAGAGCTCTCTGCATTTGTTCTGCCGCAGAAAAGAGAGCAGGGCGTATTCAAATCACTTCTTAAAAAAGCAGCAGCAGTTCTTGAAAAATATGAGGTCCACGAAGTGTATTTTGTACATGACGAGGCAAATAAAGCAGGGGCAGCCGTACTTGAAAAGCTGGAGACAACTCTCAGCCATTCGGAATACCTCCTGGTATATGATAAAAATTTTAACAGCACAGTGCAGAGTCCGCAGGTCAGCATAAAAGAAACATATGCAAAGGATATAAAAGAATCGGTGAGGCTGGCTATTGAAATATTCGGCGGCGAAGAAAAGCAATGGACAGCGCTGTATGCAAAAAGTTACACCAGCCCGAAAGCTCGCTGTTTTACAGCAGACTATGGCGGTGAGACATTCGGGATATGCAGCGTGAACAATACTGATAAAGGGCTGTTTTTATTCAGCCTCGGCATACTTCCTGCCTTCCGCAGCAAAGGTCTTGGCCGCTCAATGCTATTTGCGATGACAGGTATGCTTTCTTCTGAGTCTCTTGCAGATATACTGCTGGAGGTCGACAGTGAGAATATAGCTGCATACAACCTTTATACAACTAGCGGCTTTAAGAAGAAAGTACGTTTTGACTATCATGAGCTTAGTCTTATTAGCCTGAAAGCAAAACTTGGAATGTTATAATTGCTACTCGGCTTTGACATCACACTTTTAATATAATAAAATCATAGTATAACTAAAACTGTAAAAACAGGAGGTGGGTATGAAAGCAAAGATATTCTGCGTTATGATCATTACTGTCGTTGCGGCCCTGGCGCTGCTTGGTTGTTCACAGGAATTGCCTTCTTCCGTTGAACCCACGGATACGCCCGGCGGTGCCGCAGCTCAAGAAGATACGGCTACAGATGAAATAGTTGATGAAACAGGTATGCTCAGCCTCACGCTTGAAGAGCTTGCACAGTACAACGGTCAGGATGGAATGCCGGCATATGTAGCTATAGACGGTGTGATATACGACATGAGCGCAATCGTACCTTGGGCGGGTGGTAAGCACAACGGCCATATTGCAGGCGCCGATCTAACGGAAGACCTTAAAACGAGATCGCCGCACGGAGTACGGGTACTTGAATTATTGCCAAAAGTCGGCACAATAAAGGAGTAACATATGTATAGATTATTTGGATGGATCAATGTAGCACTCGTTGTGCTTATGATAGCACCGTTTTTTGTTCGCTGGCTAAACAAAAAGTATATCAAAAACGATATGTTAAAAACGCAGCTTTTCAAATACAGAGTCCTTCATAAGGTTTTCGGGGTGCTGTTGCTGGCATCGATAATAACCCATGCTTTCCTTGCTTTGGGAACATGGCAGTGGCACACGGGCACAGTTCTTGGAATAACGGCGGTTGTAACAGCTTTGGCGGCAGTGTCTTTTTATACTTTCAAGAAAAAATGGCTCTTTGTGCTCCACAGAGTGCTGGCAGTTCTGCTGATACTGCTTCTTCTTGTGCACCTTATCTTTCCGTCGGCGATATACTATATTTTCGGCTGACGGCCGGCATAATTATACTAATCAACACAGAAGCCGGGCAGGTATACTCATAACTGTCAGGCTTTTTTAACAATGAGGTTAAAACAGGAAAACGGTCAATCATGTATAAATTGTTAAAAAAATGCAGATTATATGGACTTTATGTGCAATATGGATTAAAATTAGTAATAGAAATTGACGGAGACATCAAATGCTGAAGAATAATTCGCAAGAGCTGCCTCGACAGTATCGCAAGATGATAGAATATCTGTACAGCGAATACAAGCCGCTGATGTTCTGCGTGGCGATGAAAGTTGTAAAAAACGAAGACCATGCGATTGATATTGTGCATTCATCTTTTGAAAGCATTATGAAGCATGCAAAAAAGCTTTCAGTTATGTCCGAAAAAGAAGTAAAGGGATTTATAATACTGACGGTAAAGAACAGAGCTTTGGATTTTATTAATCTTCATGAGAACAGCAAGACGCTTCCGCTTGAGAAGTACAGAGAATATATGCAGGATGACTTCTCATCAGTAGAAAAGGAAGCGATACTGAATATGGAGATAGACGGGATAATGTTAAAACTCGAAGACCTGGATAGTAAATATGCAGTTCCGGTTTTCAACAAATATGTACTTGGGTATTCAATGGAAGAAGTGGCGCAGACGCTGGGGATATCCGTACAGAATGCAAAGGTCAGGTGTTCAAGAGGCAGGTCAATGCTGCTTGGACTGATAAAGGCGGAGAACGAAAATGAACAAGAAAACATATGATGAGATTTTTGATGCGAAATTAAAAGCAGCCGGGCATTTAATGCTTGATAAGCTTGCGCAAGAGGCTCCTTCAGATGAAGAACTCTCTAAATTTGATGTTCCTTCAAAAAAGCTCGATGATAGGATAAAAGCTTCTTTAAGAAAAGCATCTGCTATGCGAGTTGCAAAAAAAGCCGCAAGAGCGTCCGTGTTTGTCGCAGCCGCAATTGTGATGATTATAGGCGTAGGCATGATAACTATAAAACATACGCAGGCGCTGCCTATCAAATTCAAAGACATAATGCTGGAAAAGAATGATGATTATGTCGAGCTAAGCGCTTCGGAAGCAATAGACAATGATGAAGATTTTCTTGCCAAGGGTATGGACTTTATTGGGCCTAAATACATGCCGGAGGGGTTTGGTCTTATTGATGTGCATGTATCGTCCACAATTATAACAAATACATACTTAAGCCGGGACAACAATATAATCCGTATAATGAAAAACAAGACTGCGAGTTCTGTATCATTCGACAACGAACACAGTACGCATTATGAGACACAGATAATGGGCAATAAGGCCGTGATTTTTGAAACCGACGGTATGAACACGGTGTTCTATTTCTCAAACAACTATTATTACGAGATATCAGGACAGTATTTAGATACTCAGGAACTTGTAAAAATAGCTGAAAAACTACCCAATTAAAAAAATAATTAAAAAATATTGAGAAAAGTTGTAACCTTTTCGTATCTGAACCGTTTATATAATGAGGAGCAGTTGTATAAGCGGTTTTTTGATTGCTCAGATTACTGCCGGTACACATCCTTAAACAAACAAGGTTATTGGCTTTGCAGGCTTACAACAAGTATGGTTTATAGACATAAAAGAAGGGACATCATGGAAAAACACATATAGTTATTGCCTGCCAATAGTCCGGGGGGCGAGTCAGAGATCTACATCCTCTCTTTATTTATACTATGACAAGTTTAAAATACTTGTCTCCCGGATTTATTAATTAAAAAGGATACCTGTTATCATTCCGAGCAAAGGAAAAGAACTCTCGCTAAGAGGGCTCTTTTTCATATATAGAGGTGAATACACGAATGTCTTGTTTATTCGGCTTCCGGATCAAGGTAATAATCGGCTGATATCTTTTTACCTAATACGATAAGAGCTCTTCCAAGTTTGTGCTTTATCGTTCCGGCAGCTCTTTTATGCATGTGCGGATGTCTTTTCTCATAGTCCTGCACACACAAACTGTACTGCACCATTTGGGCGTTGTTTACGCCATCATCATCCTGCAGCCTGCTGTATTTGCCGCATGGCTGCATAACTCTTCCCTTCGCAGTGTCCTTAAGCAGAATATCAAGCATTTGCTTTATTCTCTGCCTTATACTCTCGTCGAGTACGGGGCACATGACCTCCATCCTGCGGTCAAGATTCCGTGTCATAAGGTCAGCTGAGGAGATAAAAAGCTTTTCCTCTCCGCAGCCAGAAAACCAAAACACCCGCGAATGCTCAAGGAAGCGCCCGACAACGCTTACTACACGTATATTTTCACTAAGATCCTTTACTCCCGCCTTAAGGCAGCATATGCCACGTACGATAAGGTCTATCTTAACGCCCGCTTGCGAGGCCTGCGAGAGCATGTCTATCATCTCTTTGTCTGCAAGTGAATTTATCTTTATGATTATATGCCCGTGTCCGGTGCGTTTAAAGCATCTAATTTCTTCGTTTATGAGCATATATATCTTCTGCCTTATACCGCCTGGGGATACTTCGAAAACACGATAATCTTCACCGGTCACACCTGTTCCGAGTTCACGGAAAAACAATATTATGTCTTTTGCAATGTCTTCATTAGAGGTGAGTATTCCTATATCCGTATAAAGATTTGCGGTTTTTTCGTTGTAGTTGCCGGTTGCTACATGTGCGGTATATCTTATGCCCTTCGGAGTGTTTCGTGTAACGAGCAGCAGCTTTGAGTGTACTTTAAGATAATCCCTGCCGTAGATCACCCGGCAGCCTGCGTCTTCCAGCTTGGCGGCCCAGTTTATGTTGTTTGCTTCGTCAAACCTTGCTTTGAGTTCGACCAGCACGGTAACGTCCTTGCCGTTCTGCGCCGCTGCAACAAGGTATTTGACGACTTCAGATTCATTGGAAACACGGTAAAGCGTCTGTCTTATTGCTATGACGGACTCATCATATGCAGCTTCACGCAGCAGCGCCAGCACAGAGTCAAAATTTACATATGGATGTATCATTAGGTAATCCCGGCTCCTTACCTGACGTATGATACTTTCTCCACGCTGGAGCCCGGGCGTGTAAACGCTCTTCATGTCACCAAAGAAATGTTTCTGATATCCCTTTGCTTTTGCTGCGTCCACGACTTTCCATGCAAGGCTCATGTCAAGAGGTCCGCTCTGTGTGTATATTTGCTCTCCTGTTATACCAAGCTTCTCCGCAATGTCAACCGCAATTGGATTCTCCGGTTCAAGGTCGGTTTCCAGCCGAACGGGCATCAGCCTTTTGCGCCGCTCAAGAATGTGCTGCATAGCCTGCCTGTAATTCTCTTCGTTTTGCGCTGCTTCGTCGTCAAGCTCTAAGTCAGCGTTTCGGGTCACCCTGAATTTACCGATGCCAAGAAGCTTATGCTTGGGGAACATTTCCTCCGCAAATATCTCCGCAACGTCCTCAAGGAGATAAAACCTTACATCATCAGAGCCAAGAAAAATGATTTTGAGCGCAGCTTCAGGAAAAAGAATAAGCCCCAGCCTTTCAGTGTTTTTGCGCTTTACCCGCACTCCGAGGAAAACCATTTTGTTCGGAAGATAGGGGAAGGGGTGCTTGCCGTCAACAATGAATGTGGACATAAGCGGCCTAACATGCTTTTCAAATTCATCATGCAATGCCTTTATATCTCTGGAAGAGAGCTTATTTGGTTCAAGCTGTTTTATACCGATTTTTTTCAGTTCAGAGAAAAGTGAACGACGTGTGTTATTGTATACATCCATAAGCTCTCTCGTCTTTTTGTATATGGCAGAGAGCTGCTCGTCCGCCGTCATGTCTGTAATGGTGTCGGTGCCGACTAGACCTGTCAGAGACTGGTCAAACAGTCCTCCGACACGCACCATAAAGAATTCATCAAGATTTGAACAGAAAATAGAGAGGAATTTTAACCTCTCCAAAAGAGGATTGCTTTTATCTGTGGCTTCTTCAAGCACACGTTCGTTGAATGAAAGCCAGCTAAGTTCACGGTTAATGTAAAGCCCGTCCTGCATAACACACCTCTATATAGATTCTACAGCTCCGCCACTTTCTCCAATAAATAGCCTTCCCTTACGCCAAAGCGTGAAAGACGCATTACCGGAACAGATGCCTTGATAAGTATTCGTTTTATTATGATCATCCCTGGTATAAGCGTGAAAATCCGTCCAGGGCAGTGTTGATCCGCCAGTCTTATTCCTTCTACTTCCATATTGATAAGTTTTGTATATAGCGGGAATATATCGTCTGCAAACATCCTGTATCCGTGTATGTCCTGAGCCGAGCCGCTCAAGGCTTTATCGATGGTGCACATCGCTCTAGCACTGCCGCCGACAGCATATGCGGCGTCTACTTCCGGTTTTTTAAGCCATTCGATGGTGTCTATGTGTTTGTCAACCTCGTGCTTTATTCTTTCTATTTCTTTTTTCTTGGGGAATATCTTTGATACATACTGTTTCGATACGGACACGCTGCCTATGTCCATGCTCGTGCGTTCAAGCAGTTCGCCGTTTTTAATTAGTGAGACTTCGCAGCTTCCTCCGCCAAGGTCGATGGATATTGCATTCCTCAATTCAAATGCGTATCCGAGGCCCTTTACACCCAGCTCAGCTTCTTTACCGCCGGTGACTATAGCCACATCAAGCCCGGTACTCTCACGAATTGAGGCAAGCACGTCTCCTGTATTGGTTATATTCCTAAGCGACGCAGTCGCAAAGCACCAAAGATATGAAAGCTCGTGATGAGATGCAAGTTCTTTTAACTGCTCCAGAGTGTCGATTATTGCCTTAACGCCGTCTATCTGCATACGGCCGTCCTTCTTGTAGTTAACCGCCGCTGCAAAGACCTTTTTGTTGAGCAGATACTCTATCCTGCCGTCGATAATCCTGTACACTACCAGACGGATAGTGTTAGAGCCAATGTCGATAACTCCGTATTTCATATTTTACCCCTTTATTTCGTCATTGTATAATATCAAAGCCTGTCATCGTTTGGTGGTTCTTTTCACAAAGTTAACAGCGATTTTACAGTAAAGTAACCAGGCTCGGTGCTATACTTAATATTTTACTCCAATAATACAGGATATTCAAACCTTGCCGATATTCGGCGAATGATGCGTTTGAATTCAGAAATTGTACAGGAAATCTTTTGAACGATAGCTCGTTTATGATATAATTATCGTGAAAATAAAATAAAGGAGCAGATTATGTTAGACTTCTTCAAAAAGGGCGGAATATTTCTGTTTGACGAGAGTGACCCGCAGAGCGAGTCGAGCTATTACAATCTCGAAGATCTGATGGGCGAAGAGGAAGGCGCAGATATAACGGAAGCATACATTGATGAAGACGGGGAAATCTGTGTGTACTACGATTCAGGTGTGTTGAGCGAAGATGAAGCCATTGCAAAATACAACGCCGGAGACTATATTAAACATTTCTGATACTTTGATTAATAAACCTTATAAAAGCCGCACTGCCTTATAAAGAATGTGCGGTTTTTTATTTACACCTTCTTTTCTTTGAATATTTTGCGAACTAAGTTTATCTGCGGGTTTTGACCTATCCGGAAAGCTGTGTAATTGTAAACGGTGCTTGTTTAAAACTGGTTTCGGCTTTAGTAAAGAGGCTCTCGCCCAACTGTACTTCACGCAGGTTCGCCAGTTTTAGAAGAGGTGATAGATCGCCGTCTGTGACATTGCTGATATATAGCTGCTCAAGATTAATATACTCTTCGATACCTGCAAGGCTTTTCAGCGGAACGTCAGGAAGATTGAGCCTTTTAAGCGCTGGAATGCCTCCAAATCCGGAGACGGACGATATCAAAGTCTTGCCCGCATCTATGTTATGAAGCATAGAGCAGTCTTTCAATACAGATAGACTGGACACCTGAGTATCATATATACACAGTTCACGCATCTTCTTAAGCCCACCCAGGGGTGACAGATCAACAATTGGATTATGCCTTAAGTCGAGCTGTTCGATCGAGTGAAGAGCGCTCAATGGTGACAAGTCTTCTATATCCTCAAGAGCTATATTTACGCTTCTTAAGTTTTTCATCATCGCTAAATCTTCAAACGACGATATCCCGCCGTTTTTAAGATATCCATCGTTTTTTGCCATATGTTCAGAGAGTTGTTCAAACTCACTGCGGTTTGCAGCAGCCCTGTCCCCATATATGTAAATCTCCGTCATGTTAAGGAGATCTGCTTCTTCAATGGGCTGCTCCTCAGGTATATCAAGCGTCAGCCTAACTGCCTGTTCGATAAGCGGTTCTGTAAAAGAAATGCCCTGCTGAGACGGCTTTATCCAATCGGTAAATCTTCCGACAGTAAACCCTGCACAGAGCAGCACAGCGCCTGCAAGAAATAAGTAAAGTATACGCATCAGTAGTTTCAGTCTGCTGCCGCTCTTCAGACTTTGCTTGACTTTCTTAGCAGAAGAATAGCGTTTTGCCGGTGAAAACGCTGTACATTTTTTTATGATGCGCCTTAGTCTCTTGTCCTTCACATCTTCCAAAATGTTTTTTAAATGTACTTGACTAGTACACAGCCATCCTAAAAGAACGCCGAAAGAGAATATATCTGTTCTGCTGTCCGTCTGAGAAAAGCCATACTGTTCAGGCGCTGCAAAGTGTTGCGTTCCAAGTGCAGTGGTGTCCTTCTGTGCTGTTTCATCAAACATTCGTGAGATCCCGAAATCTATGAGCCTAACCTTTTTATTCTTATCGATTATGATGTTTTGCGGTTTGATGTCACGGTGGATTATAGGCGGCGTTTCGTTATGCAGATATACGAGTACATCGCAAAGCTGCTTCCCTATACAGATAATCTCCTCTTGGGATAGTCTGTTTTCAGATGTGTATCTATCAAGAGACGTTCCTTCTATATATTCACGTACTACACAGAGTATATTTTCATTCTCATACTCCGATATGTATTTCGGCAGTCCGTGGTGTTTAAGCTTTCTCAGGATATTTGCTTCGTTTGTGACTAAGGCTCCGTTGTCTTTGATATAGCACTTTGCGATTCGCAGAGCGCCGGATTTTTTGTCTTTTACAAACAGTGTTTCTTCGTTTTGGTCGTGTGCAATGCGCTCCAGCACTTCGAAATCTTTGTTGAAATCTTCAGGGTACATGCTTTGGCCGAATTCAGCGGAAAAAGACTTAATGAAATCATCCATACTGTTTGTCTCCGCCAAGCATCGTAAGCCCCAAAGCGTCCAGCATCTGCTGTGTTTCAAAGATATTTTTACCTTCGCTAAGGCATTTTATTATCGCAGCATCCCTGATTATCCTTGGATACAAAAGGCTTTTTTGAGCGAGCTTTAGGAAATCCTGCGTTGCATCTACGTCAAAACCGAACCCAAAGGCAAGCTGCAAAACTTTGTCACGCGAAGGTTTGCGTCTGCCAGAGAACAGTTGGTGCCCGTATGAACGCTCTATACCGGACTGCCGGATGATCTTTTCGTGCGTCTCGCCTGTTTCGCTGCATATATCGGTGATGATAGCGTGGAACGGAGGAAGCCCAAGTTCTTTGCTGTTGCTGTCAACGTATGACTCAATATCGTAAGAGTCAAAAAGCTTGTGAAGCAGCATACTTGTGTTTAGTTTATCGTTAGATGATTGCATGATGTATATCCTTATATGTTTTAAATAGCGATAGCTTTAATATATCTTGAACAGACAAGTAAAATTATACACTTTCTTCAATATATATTCAATAATTGACATACGAAAACCGGGTGTAATTGTGAAAAAATATTTTAATGGAAAGCATTAAAAATAAAATGTGTGCAAGTTGCCCGCCAAAAGTGTATCTATATGTTATATAATAGCTCAGTATGTGAATTTTAACTAGAGAAGCTATAAATACAACAAAAGGAAATATCAGGAGGACACAAGATGAGAAGAATATTTATGCTATTAACAGCGGGCGTGTTTGCTGTAGCATTGTTTGCCGGCTGCAGCGAACAGAAAGAAGAGCAGACGCCTCCAGACGATGTCCAGACGGATAATACTGAAGATGCGGATGTCGTTATATTCGTCGATCCGCTGCTGGAGACGATGGTGCGTGAAGCTATGGGTATAACGGAAGGCGATATCACTGCAGAGCAAGCCGAAGCGGTAACGGAGCTTGTCCTTGGCATCGATTGGCAGCAGGACGCAAAGGAAGGCTCGCAGATCAAAGATATAAGCGGACTGGAGAAGTTTACGAATTTAGAGAACCTCGAACTGCATTTCCATGCGATCACTGACATATCGCCGCTTGCGGGGCTTGTCAAACTGAATTCTCTGTCGCTGGGCGGCAACCCGGTTGAAGATATAACTCCGCTTGCCGGGCTGACTAATCTTGGCTGGCTTACGCTTTTCAACTGCCAGGCGCAGGATTACACACCGCTTGCGAATCTGACAGGCCTTGGCGGGCTGCTCATGGACCACTCGACTATAAGTGATGCCAGCATGCTTTCAGGGTTAACTCAGCTATGGTGGCTTAGTCTTTCCAACACACAGGTCAGCGATGTATCGCCGCTTGCCGGTCTCACCAATCTGCGGCAGCTCCAGCTCGCCGGATGCCCGATAAAGGATTATTCGCCGCTTGCCGGCATATACCCGAACCTCGAAGAAGCTGATTTTACTATAGTAGCGTCACTACGGGAGCTGGGGTTTGCTCCGATAGACAACGCTCCGCAGGTAGAGAGCTATAAGACGGAAGAGATGTATATACTGGTCAACCATGCCGAGTGGGGAGAAAATGATAATAAAGAGCAGGAAAATGCAGTCTTGCTGTGTAAAAACTACGGGACAGAAAATGAGATAACGGTCATATACTATCCCGACACCAGAGTTTATCTGGTTTTCAGCGAATCGGGAAACTTCCGGTACACATACGACAGCCAGAACGATATAATTGACGTCGAAAACGGCGGGGATAATGCGAACGCATTCATGGAGCAGGCATATGATTCAGTAGACCCGTATCCTGTGCTGACTCCGATAAAAGATTTCATGAATGTTTTGACGCAGACTTTTGGAGTTTCCGCCGATATATTATATAACCTGCCGAGGGAAGAAAAAGTAATGGATTCTTCTTCACTTGCTGCCTTGGGGTTCGTAGCGGATCAGAAAAATGCATGGTATCTATTCGAGCAGCATGAGCCTCGTTATTACAGCGTTACAATAAATAATCCCGAATGGGGAGTCTGGGAAGAGGGCGGCGATGTCAGCGTTTTTACTCCGCTGAGTGACGAATACCGCATTGTCGTGACTTATTACTTAGATGAGAAAAAGTTTGCAGTGGGTGCTGATGATAACAACGGCGGCGGTGCGAAATATGAATACTATATTGAAACTAACGAACATACCGATGGCTGGTGCAGTGATGAAGAGCTAACCGTAGAGCAATACTTCAAGAAAGCTATTGATGACCAGGCAATAGACGATGTTTATCTGTATCCGGTTCAGCTTATGCAGCAGTACATAAGCGACACGTTTGGTCTCACGATAGAAGAGCTGTATGCGCTGCCGACAGGAGAGTAAAGTATCAAAGCAATAGATCAAGGCTTAATATTGCAAAAGTGAGCAGCTATAAAACAACAAAAAACGGACGGGTAATTCCTGTCCGTTTCAATATGCTGTCCTTTTGCGTTTTCATGCCTGCTCGGGAGCGGTCTGTTTGCTGCCCAAGGCTGCAAGAGCTTCTTTTTTCTGCTCAATGGCAAACTCGAACAATTCCTCGGTAGCCAGGGCGACTTTCGTAGCGGCCCACTGTTTCGTCTTCGGATAAATATAATATGTGTCTGTCAGTGTAGACAAGTCTATGCAGTCGCCTTTTCCTTCATACTCATATTCAATGTGGCACGAATACATTGAAAGCGGCTTTTTCTCCAGCAGGAAAGGTTCTTCACTGAAGCTGCCTTCAAGTCTGAAACCGTCCATATCGTGCGTTAGGGTCGCTTTTCCCAGCCTTATGTATCCTTCAGCATTAGGCAGACTGTCAACTATCACTTCACTGCTAAAGCCATATGTTCCTTCTTCGATCTCTGCGCGTACGCACTCACGCTCATAGTCATACCAGTCAGGTATGTGCAGCCGCTCTCCGCTGTAAGCAACAAGCTCGCCAAGCGTGGTCATAGTCCACTCTGCGTGGCAGTGCTCACACCATATCTTCTTGCCTGCAGAGCGCATCTCATATTCTGTTCCGCACTCTATACATTTATATAAAACTTTATCCAGTCCTTTTGCCCTGTCCTTATACTTAATATGTACTCCATTATCCTTCTGCCACTTATACTCGTCATATACGAAAGCTTCATTTATTCGTTCGTTGATTTCATCGGAGCTCAGCTCTTTTAAGTCCTGCGCAGAGAGTATCTGTTCCATATCAGCCGTCAGCCGGACGTTGCGCTTCTTTAAGTTCCACACCGGCGAATATATATGGTTGCCGTGCATCTGCAGCACTACCACCGGTACACGCAGCATTTTTGCAAGCTTGCCCAGCGAAGCCGGCAGGCAAGCGTTAGTGCCGATAAGCGAATACCTGGCTTCAGGGTAAATAATAGCTATGTCTTTGTTATCGATCACCTTTTTTAAGTTGTATATCAGTGTAACGTCGTTTGTGAATTTGCGCTTGCATATGCACCCTACGTTCCTAAGCAGCTTTTCCCTGCCTATGAATCCGTCAATAGCGACAACGTAGTTCGCCCTGTGCGGGAATATACAGGCTGTCGTTACCATAAAGTCGACAAACGATTTGTGTGTGCAAAGTAAAAGGTAGGGGGGCTTTAGTCCCTCCATGTTTTTCTTTGTTATCTTCAGTCTTCTAAGTAATATAACGGGGAAGCTTAGCAGCCATGTAAACACCTTCAAATATGTCTTCTGCCTGACTGGCGGGGCTTCCATGTCAAAATGAACAGAATCACTCATATGATACCTCTTTTGATAAATGTTCAGTTATTATACCATAATTAAAGCAGCAGCGCATAATTTTTGTTTTTTCTTTGTTTAGGCAAAATTTTTAGAGCTTATGGGATATAAATAGATTGCCGTAAATTATGCACATATACCCATTGTAAAAGTTTTCACAAAAATGATTGATTTTTATTTCACAATGTGATATGATTAGTACACCTAATAAAATAGCTCTAAAAAAGCATTACTATCTTTAACATGGCATAAAGCAAGCGGGCAAATATGCTGCCCGTATTCTCAAACAAAAAATATCAAAACCCTCAATACTTAAAGTGCACGGCAAAAACAAATGGATAAAAGACTACGCAGCGTTTTTTTGCTTTCAGAAAAAAAGCAAAGGCGGCTTGTTAAGTGTTGTCAAAAATGCGCTGAAGGTCTTTAACGGTTCAAATAACCACATAATTAATAAAAGGAGGTAACCCAGATGCAAGCAAAGGCAAAGGCAGAAAAAACGCCGGATAAACTGGTAGGCGTTTTGATGGAATGCCAAAAAGCAAAAAAGAGGAAATACCTTACCAAAGAAGACCTGCGACAGATAGCACGAGAAATGGATCTGCCGGAAAGCAGGGTCTACAGCGTGGCGACGTTCTATTCACTTATCAGTACGGAACCAAGAGGAAAGCATGTCGTACAGATATGCAAAGATGTCCCGTGCTATATAAACGGAGCGTTCAACCTGCTTGAAGAGCTTGAAAATGCGCTGGAGATCAAGGTGGGCGAAACGACAAAAGACGGCATCTTCACGCTGGAACACACAAGCTGCCTTGGTTACTGCGAGATCGCTCCGGTGATGCGCATAGACCAGAAAATCTACGGCAATATGACAAGTGAAAAGCTTGTCGAGGTGATAGCCGGGTATAGGAGGCAGACGAAAAATGGATAACATAGAAGTAAAAATGCTGACCAAAAGGTTTGGCAAAATAGACCCGCTGTCCATAGATGACTATATCAAGGCGGACGGTTACAAAGCGCTTGAAAAAGCAGCAGCGATGTCTGCAGACAATATTATTGAGGAAGTAAAAGCTTCGAAGCTGAAAGGCAGGGGCGGGGCAGGCTTCCCAATGGGGCTCAAGATGCAGGCTGTAAAAGAAGCGCAAAGTGACGAAAAGTACATAATCTGCAACGCCGACGAAGGAGAGCCGGGCAACTTTAAAGACAGGTACTTGATGGAGAACGACCCTCATCAGCTCATCGAAGGAATGATAATAAGTGCGTTCGCCGTTGGAGCGGAAAAGGGCTTCATATTCATACGCGGCGAATACAACCGCTCAGACTACATAATGAAAACAGCGGTAACAGCTGCAAAAGAAAAAGGGTATTTAGGTAAAAATATTTTAGGAACGGGAAAGAACTTCGAGATAGAGTTTTATGAAGGCGCCGGTTCATACGTGTGCGGCGAAGAGTTTGCGCTCATGCTGTGTATAGAGGGAAATCCGGGCAGGTCAACGTATAAGCCGCCTTTCCCGACGGAAGTTGGGCTGTATGATAAACCGACACAGATAAACAACGTAGAGAGCCTGTGCAATATACCTCATATAATTCTTGAAGGGTCATTCGCATTTCGCAAGATAGGAACAAGCAGCTCCACAGGGACGAAGCTTATAAGCCTAAGCGGTCATATCCGCCAGCCGGGTCTCTATGAGGTCCCATTCGGAGTAACTATTAGGGATATCATTGAGAACCTTGGCAACGGCGTTTCCGGCGGCGATATAAAAATGGTACAGCTTGGCGGAGCTTCCGGTTCGTGCATACCAAAATCAATGCTTGGCATGAAGCTCGATTACGACGAGATGAAGCAGGCAGACCTTACATTTGGCTCGGGCGCTGTGATAGTGATGGACGAAGAGGTGGACGTGCTCGACATAGTGCGCAACACTCTGGAGTTTTTCTATCACGAATCGTGCGGCAAGTGTACGCCCTGCCGTGAAGGCATCGCACATCTGCTGATACTGCTCGACCGCTTCATAACAGGCGTTGCCGAAAAGAAGGACTTAGAGCTCTTAGAAGCGCTGATGGAAACGGTCAGTCTAACGTCGGTCTGCGGTCTTGGACAGGCAGCTCCGACATCGCTTAAAACGACGCTTCGGTTCTTCCACACGGAATACACGTCCAAGATGAAGAAGTACCATGCAAAGGTGGTGTAGAAATGGAAACAGTAAATCTTAGAATAAACAACAGACCTGTAGAGGTGGAAAAAGGAACGCTGATTCTGGATGCCGCAAAGTCAGTAGGTGTAAACATCCCAACGCTCTGCTACCACCCCGACCAGGATATAAAGGCGAACTGCAGAGTGTGTACTGTAGAGGTGGAAGGCTGCCGTACATTGCAGCCGGCCTGTGCAACGCCCGTGCAGGAGGGTATGGTAATATGGACTAACTCACGACGTGCCCGTGATGCAAGAAAGATAAACATAGAGCTCTTGCTTGCCAACCACAACATGAGCTGCACGACGTGCATAAGAAACTCCAATTGCGAGCTCCAGCGCATAGCGGCGGCCTTGGGCATACGTGAGACAAGGTTCGAGAACATAATGAGGGAAGAGCCCAAAGACGAGTCAAGCCCGTCGCTGGTGCGTAACCAGAACAAGTGCATCAAGTGCGGACGCTGCATACAGGTCTGCGCAAACGTACAGGGTCTGAGCATACTCGACTACATGGGCAGGGGCAACACCAGCGAGGTTAAACCGGCATACGGTAAATACTTAAGCGACGTTGCCTGCGTTGCCTGCGGACAGTGCTCTACGGTCTGTCCGGTTGCGGCGATAACAGAGAAAGAGGACATAGAACGTGTATGGGAAGCCATAAACGACCCTGAAAAACACGTGATAGTCCAGACCGCCCCGGCTGTACGTGTTTCCTTAGGTGAAGAGTTCGGCATGGAGCCGGGCAGCGTTGTCACGGGCAAGCTTGTGTCTGCGCTAAAGCACCTTGGTTTCGACGAAGTCTTCGATACAGACTTCACGGCCGACCTTACGATAATCGAGGAAGGAAACGAACTGCTGCACCGCATCAAGACAGGCGGCAAGCTTCCGATGCTTACGTCCTGCAGCCCCGGTTGGATAAACTTCATAGAGCAGTACTATCCGGAACTTTTGCAGCACGTATCCTCCTGTAAGTCTCCCCAGCAGATGTTCGGAGCGCTTGCAAAGGGCTACTATCCGGACAAGATAGGAAAGAAGCCGGAGGATATCTTCAGCGTTTCTATAATGCCGTGTACGGCCAAGAAGTATGAAGCGCAGCGCACAGAGATGAGCGTAGTGAAAAACATACCGGACGTAGATGCAGTACTCACCACGAGAGAACTTGGACGTATGCTCAAGCAGGCGGGTATAGACTTCGAAGATCTGCCGGAGGAAGAATACGATGCTCCGTTCGGCATCTCCACCGGTGCGGCTGTAATATTCGGCGCTACCGGCGGAGTTATGGAAGCTGCCCTTCGTACGGTCTATGAAGTCGTGACGGGAGAAACACTTGAATCGCTCGACTTTAAAGACGTTCGCGGTCTGGAAGGTATAAAAGAAGCCGAAGTAGACCTTGCCGGCACAAAAGTCAAGGTAATGGTAGCGCACTCGCTCTCCAAAGCACGCCAGGTGATGGAGCTTCTCAAGGAAGGCAAACTCAAAGACTACGCTTTCATAGAGATAATGTGCTGTCCGGGCGGCTGTATAGGCGGCGGCGGTCAGCCGTACGGCGTCACTAACGAGCTTCGTCAGCGGCGCATAGACGCAACGTATCAGGCAGACGTAGACCTGCCGATACGCAAGTCACACGACAACCCGGCGATAAAGAAGCTGTATGACGAGTTCCTCAAAGAACCACTCGGAGAGAACTCCCACCACCTGCTCCACACACGCTACTACGACAGAAGCAGGTAGTAAACCGCAGCACCAAACGCTCTGCCCATCTCTTGGGCAGGGCGTTTTTCATATGGAAAAAAGATTATTACTATAAATAGAGGATATTCCACGTTTATGTTGAAATAGTATAAGACTAACATATACAAATAAAACTTGTAATAATTATTTATACGGCTTAGAGACATATTCAATTCTTCATTTTTGAAAAAGGGATATGATGAAAATTAACAATATAAGTTATAGGCTGATATTTTATTGACAGGAATACGATAAGAACTTGTTTTGGAGGTTTTAATTTGCGTAAATTTCTTATCTATATAATTATTTTTATTACTTTAGTGACTACTGGGACGTTATTATTAGTAGCGGCCAGAGAACTACCGGAAGAGAGGATAGAATATAATTTTATCGATTCTACAGAACAATTTAAAATAGAACAATTCTATGGCAGAGTTGTTAATGCTTCGAAAGCCAGATATCAACTGGATAATTGCTCAGAGATATTAATCCTATATCAAAGTGTTTATCTTAACAAATATGAGCCTTTGTCATCTGTTTATGCAAACGGTACATTTTACGAACAGACAGATGCAAATATGAACTGTTATCTTGAACTTTATACAGATGCAATAAAAGAGCATAAACCTTCTAATATGAACTATGTTCGTTATTGGCAGGGCTTTCGGGCTCCTGTAAGAATGCTGCTCACCTTTTTTAACTATACTGAGATCCGCGAACTGATTATGTGGGTGTTTATATTGCTGTTTGGTTCTGTTTTGCTTGTGCTTTACCGACAGACAGGCAGCTTTTGGCCGCCTTTGATATTTGCCCTTTGTATAGCATTAAGTAATCCAATAGTACTATTTTCTAGCCTGCAATATAGCTGCTGCTATTTACTTGCGTTTATTGGGATGCTGGGGCTGCCGATAATTATTAAAAAGCCAAAGCTTACCGGATATTATTTCTTTGTGCTAGGCGCTCTAACACAGTACTTTGACTTTTATACGACGCCCTTAATTACTTGCGGTTTACCATTGCTTGGACTAATGATATGTCTCGCATATAAAGAAGACACTACAGTTTGCAGCTTAATAAAGCTTGTTGTTCGCTGCATATTATTATGGCTTGCCGCCTATGTGATGATGTGGATAGCTAAGCTTATATTAGCTTCGCTATTTACAGAAACTAACGGTCTTGAAAACGGCATAAATTCATTTCTTTTCCGTATAGGGGTAGATAAGAGAGAAGACCTAATGCAGTATTATTCTCCGATTGGGGCACTGAAAGCATGCCTGATATCAATGTTGGACTTAAAAGTTTGGATCGGATTGGCTGTTGTATGGTTTGTAACGCTAGCGATAATAATAATAACCGCACATGATCGCAAGCGTTTTGGACGTGCTTTAGTATTTTTAGCATTGTCTGTACTTCCCGTTGCGTGGATATTTGTTTCTGCCCAGCCTTCTTATATTCATTCTTTCTTCCAGCACCGAGTATTATGTGTTTCTATACTCAGCGTGTTCTTTTCACTTTTAGTATTATATAAAGACACAAGGGGAGAAAAAAGAATAGAATTAAATGAGTAAAAACACTTTTGTTTGTAGCAATATTTGAAAATCAGATATAACAGTTGAAAATATTCAGACTCAGGTCAATTTTAAAAGCGCATCATTAGATGTGCTTTTAATATATTAAAGATTAAACAAACAACGAAACAGTATGGTGAAATAAAGAATTATTTCCTTATTTTAGAGGGGATTTACTTTATTTGTTGAAATAGAGTAATTATGATGTCTTAATATCAAGGATATATTTTATACGCTTTTTTGAAAGGGAAGTAATATGGTTATTTTATTGACCGGGGCTACCCATACAGGCAAAACGGTTCTGGCACAGAAGTTACTTGAAGAATATAAATATCCATATCTCTCGATTGACCATCTAAAGATGGGTTTGATACGAAGTGGTCATTGTCAGCTGACAGCAGAAAGCAGCGATCAAGATTTGACGGAGTATCTTTGGCCTATTGTTAGAGAAATTACAAAGACTAATATTGAGAATGGACAAAACATTATTATTGAAGGTTGTTATATTCCTTTCGACTATAAAAAAGACTTTAGCGAAGAATATCTCAAGAAGATCAAGTTTATTTGTCTCGTATTTAGCGAAAATTATATACACAATCATTTTGAAGACATAAAACAATATGCAGGTATCATTGAAAATCGACACAATAATGATTATTGTACTGAAGAAATGCTAGTAAGTGAAAATGAGAAAAATATCGAGAGTTGTAATGCGTACGGTCTTGATTACATTTTTATTGATGACAAGTATGATTTGGATTGGAACTTCAAAAATCAATTCATCATATTTCTTGCTTTACAAACAGCTTGGCTAAAACATAAAATTCATATAAATAAACAATAGAATCCCGAATCCATTCAGTAATCTAAAATAAACTTGCTCAAACTAAATTATTCTACTCTTTATTTGACTTCCCACTCCATTTTATGCTACAATCAAAACGGTCAAAAACAATCATAAACAAACAAAAACATAACAGATAAACATTTATAAACATACATACACAAAACGGGGGGAGAAGCAGATTGTTTGCAGAACAGCGTAAAAAAACGATAATGGAACTGCTGAAGGTAAACTCCAGCGTATCACTGAACGAGCTTATAGATACTTTCGAAGTCAGCGAAACAACGATACGGCGAGACCTTACCGAGCTCGAGAACACAGGCGAGCTTATAAGGACGCACGGCGGCGCGATACTGAACACCAAATCCGGTTTCGAACCGGACTACCTTCAAAAGCAGAGCGAGTTCCTGGAGGAGAAAAAGAACATAGCAAAAACAGTCGCATCAATGGTGGACGACGGCGACACTGTTATACTGGACTCCGGTTCCACCACTTTTGAGATAGCAAAAGAGCTTTCAGACAAAAGGATAACTCTTGTAACCAACTCGGCAATAATAGTTTCAGCCTTTCTTTCAAAACAAACAAACATGCAGATACATTCAACGGGCGGCATGCTGCGCACCCACACGAAATCATTTGTCGGTTCGGCAGCGGAAGATTTCCTGCGCCAGATTCGTCCGGATAAAGCGTTCATTGCGGCAAACGGCATCAGCCTTTCGGCAGGCGCGACCACAGCCCACATGAGCGAGGCAAGCATAAAAAGAGTGATAATGAGCGTCGCAAAACAACTCTATCTTGTCGTAGACCATTCAAAGTTCGGTAAAGAATATTTCAGGGTAATAGCGCCCGTCAGCTCTTTCGACGCCGTCATATGCGATGGAGACGTCCCGGCTCAGACGGTAGAGAAGTTTAGGAAAAGCGATATAAAAATTTACTGCGGAAAGGAAAATGAAAAATGAACGCATATGAAAGAGCGGTGGCGGCAGTCACCAACCAGCCGCTCGACAGGATCCCGTCAGCAGAGATATTCATCGACAAAGGCGTGATGAAAGCGCTAAGCGGAACGGACGACTACATGGACTTCTGCGACTTTATAGATCTTGAGATTGTGATAACGAACACTCCGTCTTCGCTGTACCGCAAAAAGGTGGTAGATGCAGATAAAGGCATCTTCGTGAATGAGTGGGGAATAAAGCGTCAGCAGGGCGCAGAAATCGTCTCATCGCTTTTAGAACCGTCTCTGACTACCAAAGATCAGGTAATGAACTATAAAGCCCCCGACCCATATGACGACTACCGTTACGAAGAACTAAAGCAGCTTGTAAAGCGGTTCAAGGGCAAGCGTATGATAGGCTTCCACGTGCACGATTCGTTCAACTATCCTTACTACCTTCGCGGTATGGAAAACCTCTTCATGGACATGTACGAAGACCCGGAGATAGTCGAGCATCTTGTTGACATCAGCGTAGAGCACAATATTGCAATGGCGCTGCGTGGCATCGAGCTCGGCGCAGACTTCATACTCCTCGGAGACGACTACGGAGCAAGCAGCACTCTGCTCATCTCGCCGGAACAGTTCCGTCAGTTCTTTATGCCGGGCTTCGCCAAGGTCGTATCAGCGGTCAAGGATGCAGGCGCATTTTGCTTCAAGCATTGCTGCGGCAACATCAACTCTATCCTAGACGATATGGTCGCAACAGGCATAGACGTGCTTCATCCGCTCGACCCAAGCGCCGGTATGGACATAGTCGCCGTAAAGGATAAATATCAGAACCTGACAGTCATGGGCGGTATAAACTGCTATGAGCCGCTAACAGACTATAGCCTCGAGGAGTTAAAGGAAGAAACACTATCCGTCCTCGAAAAGGTCGGCAACGGAGGCAGATACATAATAGCATCAAGCAACAGCATACATTCGAAAGTCAAGCCGGAGAACTACTTTGCCATGCAGCAGACTCGCAAAGAATTTGTTCCGAAGTTCTAGCGGCAGACAATAAATCTTACGGAGGTCAAGTTTGAAACTTAACACTTATTGCAGAAAGCAAGAGGCATCTGAATTTTGTCTCATAACAATTTTGTGCTTTGCTAAAGAAAGGAAGGGTCATAGAAATGTACGACAAGAACTGGTATAAAGTAGATGCAAGCAAACTGCCGGTGATGAAAGTCCCGGCGCCCGGGCCAAAGTCTCAGGAGATGCACGGACGGGCAAGCAAAATAATGAAGGGCTATTCTGGCCAGGTCCAGCTTTTCCCGGTCGTTTTCGAGAGCGGCCACGGCTGCACATTAACGGACGTTGACGGCAACACCTATATAGACTTTTCTTCGGGCATCGTTGTCGCTTCATTGGGGCATTGCCATCCGAAAATCGTCGAAGCCATAAACAAGGCGGCAAGCACTCTTATGAACGCTCACGACTTCACCTCGCCTATAAAGATGAAGCTGCTCGAAAAGCTGGCGGAGATGTCAATGGGAGATCTCAACGGCATACAGCTGTATGACAGCGGAACAACTGCGGTAGAAGCAGGGCTGCGTGCAGCTCGTGCAGCAACGGGCAACGACGAGTTCATAGCCTTCTTCCGTGACTTCCACGGCAAGACGAGAGATTCAGTAAGCTGCGCTGCAATGAAGCCGGCGAACGGTATGCGCTCACCCGGCTTTGTGATGGCGCCCAGGCCAAACTGCTATCGCTGCCCATACGGTCTCGAATACCCACAGTGCAACCTTCACTGTGCAGACTTCATAGAAACTACGATAGACAATGCCACAACAGGCCGTGTCGCCGCAATAGTGATAGAGCCGGTACAGGGCTGGGGCGGTGCGGTGCTTCCGCCGAAAGGATTCTTCCCGAAGCTGCGTAAGATGTGCGATGAACGTGGAATACTGCTTTTCGCAGACGAAGTGTTGATGGGCACCGGACGCTCCGGCAAGATGTGGTGCATGGAACATTATGATACCCAGCCGGACATCATGACTATAGGCAAGGGCTTTGGCAACGGCTTCCCGGTAACTGCGATGCTGATACGTGAGGAGTACAAAGACGCGCTTGAGAAGATAAGCGCATCCACCAGCTACGGCGGCAATCCGATGGCGTGTGCAGCAGCGCTTGCATGTCTGGAAGTGATAGAGGAAGAGAACATCTGCGACAAAGCGGCTGCTACAGGAAAAGCTATGCTGAACAGATTGGAACAGATAAAACAAAACCATAAGATAGTCGGAGACGTTCGCGGCTGCGGCATGTACCTTGGGATGGAGCTCGTGAAAGACAGAGAGACAAAAGAACCGTTCACAGATGCCGGAATAATGGTCTATCAAAAGGCTTTCGCAAAAGGTTTGGCATGGGTTCCGCAGAACCATATACTTCGTCTGTCCCCACCGATACTGATGGACGAAGACCTCGCAATGAAGGGGCTCGATCTGATAGAAGAAGCAATAGACGAAACGGAAAAACACTTCGGATACTGATAAAAAAGCCAAAGAAGAGCTCTCTGCAGTCCATAATTGCAGGGAGCTTCTTTTTATTGCAGCTCCGCTCCCAGTTTTACCATCAGCGGTATAGATGTTATAATATTAGTGAATAAACGGCGGAGGTAGCACATATGTGCGGAAGATATGCATTCGACGATATAGAGGAGATATTCGAAGTGCGCACGCTGCTCGAAGAAGCGGCGGCGAACCTTGGCAGCGAGAAAGCGTCACAGATAAAGACTGGCGAGGTTTTCCCCAGCGAAACTGCAGCTGTGGTAGCGCAGAGCAGGGGAGTGGCTGCTATGTCTTGGGGCTATCCGCTGCACAGCACAAGCAAACTTATAATCAATGCCCGAAGCGAAACGCTCTTTGAAAAACCGATGTTTAAGAAAAGCATATCATCAAACAGATGCCTTATCCCGTGCACCGGCTTTTTCGAATGGAGCAGCTCACAGGGCAATAAACACAAATTTAAGATATATCCTGCAGGGGAGAAGTTCTTCTATCTTGCCGGGCTCTACAGCAGCTTTCATAAAGATGGCGTAGCACAGGAGCGGTTTGTAATAATAACAGCGCCGGCGAACGAGTCGATGAAGCCAATACACGAGCGTATGCCGCTGATGCTTCTGCATGACGATAAAGACGCTTGGCTTGGTGCTAAAATAGATATTGAAGCAATATACAACAGTATCACTGAGCTGGATAAAATAGCTGTTTTAAAAACGCCCCGGTAAATCTACCGGAGCGTTTAATGTCTTCTGGCTACTGTTTTTTAGCTTCCATGAACTCTTCAAAAAGACGCTCACCTTCTTTGATCCACCACTCGTCATACATTTTATCATAGCCTTCATTTTCTTTGTTATCCGTTTGCTTGCCGTATTCTTTCTCAAACTCCTTCTTTATCTCTTCTTTGATGGAGTCTCTTATAGGCGTAGACTTCTTTTTCTTTTCGCTCTTGCTGTCTCCCGAGCGTCCGTCCAGCCGGCCAAACAATATAGAGGCCAGTGCAAGCACGCCGACGCTCTGCCAGTAGTTAAGCGTTGGTAGATTGAATATCATAGGCATCAGCCAGTTCCACAGCCACATGATGATAAGGCCGAACAGGAAACACGCTGCCACTCCTAATATCACAAATCCTATAACCTTTAGCACCTTCAAAGCGCCCTTAGCACTTTCGTAATCACAATTATCCTTTCTCATTTTCTTTCCTCCTCATTTAAATAGTCTGTAACTATTTTTTTTATCTTTGCAGTTGCCCTGCTTTTTCTTGAGAGCAGCGTACCGATTTTTTCACCGGTTTCACGGGCCAGTTCCTCATAGCTTCTTCCCTTTATCTGCGTTTGCTCATATACATACCTTTGCTTTTCATCGAGGCTGCTAATAGCCTTCCCGGCAACGGCTTTTAGCTCTGCTGCAAGCACTTTCTGTTCAAGCTCTTCCGGGCTTTGACTTTCCTCGGCTTCACCGATCGTTTCTTTTTTGCGCTTTTTGTAAAAATCTTTTGCTCCGTTTTGCAGTGTTCTGTATACATAGGCAGTAAGGTTACTGATTCCCGCTATGTCCGCTCTTGAAAGAAGGTTCATCGCAGATTGCTGAACTATATCTTCGATGTCATAATCGTTCAGATAAACGAACCTTTTTTTAAGCGAGCGTTTGAACCACTCATAGTTTTCTTCAAATACAAGTCCGATAACATATTTATCCAGCTGTCTGTTCCTCCTTCCATGGTTTTTGACCGGTTACGTTAATAAGACGACTGAGGGGAAAGAATATTGCATTATTAATAAAATTTCTTAAAATTATTTTATCATATATATCGGCAATAAAAAAAGCCGCTGCGATAATACAGCGGCTCTATCGTTTTTTATAAACTCTGAGCATCAAGATATATCTTGTCTTTTTCTCCTTTTTTGATTGCAGTATTCATAACAAACGCAATTATGCTTATACCGATCAGGCTCATCCCCAGACGCACAAGTCCGAACAGCGGCCCGAGGGAAGCAATTTCGAATGCGACCATGGGGATCTTAGTTGTAGACCACGCTCCAAGGAACAGCACTACGTTAGAAAACTTTGCCCCCTTCTTCATGAATATACCGGCAACAGGGAAAGCTGCATACAAAGGCCCTGCCGCTGCTGTACCGATGAGTATAGCAATAAGGATGCCTTTAAATCCGGAACCTTCGCCAAGGAAACGGACCATAGTCTCCCGGGGCACCCATACGTCAAGAAGACCGAGAAGAATGAATATCGGCGGTATTATCAACAGCATCTCTTTTACGGTAAAAAAGGTCGTTTCAGCGGCAAGTATCCCACGACTGGTGTCAATAATAAGAAGCGCTACGATTGCCAGCGCCATGATTGTTGGAAACGCATATCTCTTAATGAACTTTTTCATATCTCACCCATCACCTTTCCGATGACGAAGGCTACTAAGAATGAAAAAGCAAACGCCAGAAGGTTGCGCAGCAGCGTAAATTTTTTGCCGAAATATTTTATCTCAACAGGAGCAGTGACGACGCCAACCATCATCAGTGATGATATAAAAGCGCCTATCTGCATATAACCTGCTCCTCCGGCGAGCAGCAGCGCAGCGGTGGGAAAAGCTATAAGCCCGGGTATCAACGTGACCGCACCAATAAGAGAAGCAGCGGCAACTCCAAGCCAACCGGAATCCTTGCCGATAAGGCGGCTTATTGTATGAGTATCAAGGAAAGCAAGTACAAAGCCGACCAATATTATAACGCCTAGAAACTGCGGTAGTATGTTCTCGAAAGCCTTCAGCGCTTTTATCAGAGCCTTTTTTGTTTTCTGTCGGCTCTTTATAAGCGATAGAATAAGAGCAGCAGCGGTAACACCATATAATATATATGTAGACATCTATTCCTCCGTTACAGAAAGGTATAAATCATATTCTTTCAGAAGTATATCAATGCTTTGCCTGCGTTGTTTAAAAACCTCTATCCACTCGCAAAGCGCGTCTTGTCCCGGCTCTGTTATAGAATATACCCGTTTTTGCGGTCCTTGTCCGCCCTTCTGCCAGCCTGAGCGCACCCAGCCATGCTCCTCCATCCTGTGCATTATGCGGTATAGAGTGCTTGCGTTTATATTTTCTATGCCAAATTTGCCAAGCTGTTCTGTAAGGTAATAACCATGGCTGTCTTTTTGTGCAAGCAGCAGCAGCAGACTTGCCTCCATAAACCGTCTCATTGGCCTTTGCTGTCCGCAGCAGCGCTGTTCATGACCGCTGCTGTGTTCTGAGCAGCCATGTCTATCATGTTCTTTTTCCATACTCAACTTCCTTGTCAATAAGATTGGGTTATATCTATATACATAGAGTATATAGTCTATAAGTATATAGTATCATTAATTTCAAGAGTGTCAACAGTTTTTTGCAATAACGCAAACTTAATGCGAAACCAGTCTATAAATATATTTAAAACTCAAAGTGCAGATGAAACGGGTGTGTGTCTGAAAATTGTATTAACAGTATTTCATTGGATATATAATATTGCAGCTTATAAGCAAGTTATCGGGTTAACAAAAAACGTAACTGAAAAAAAGATGTTTTTTTTGTTGACAAAAGAATATGCACATGCTATATTGTGCATATAAGACATACACAATATGCACAGTAAATTGCGCCCAAATGACGAATGGAGGTAATATCGATGTCAATGCTGACAGTCGAAAAACTTAATAAGAGATACGAGAAGTTCCACTTAAAGGACGTTTCGTTCAGCCTCGACGAGGGATATATTATGGGCTTTATCGGGGCAAACGGAGCGGGCAAGACGACGACGTTAAAAAGCATGCTGAACCTTGTGAGAAGAGACAGCGGCTCCGTAACTGTAATGGGGAAGGATTTCTATAAGCACGAAGTGCAGCTAAAGCAGGATATAGGCTTTATATTCGGCGGAGTAGATTATTATCCGAAAAGCAAGCTTTCCAGTATAGCAGCGGTCATAAAGCGTTTCTACATCGGCTGGGACGACGATGTTTACAAGAGCTACATGAAAAAGTTCGGCTTGGACGAAAACAAGAAGGTAGAGGAGTTATCCAGCGGAATGAAAGTCAAGTTTGCACTAGCAAGTGCGCTTTCACATGATGCAAAGCTCTTCCTGCTGGATGAACCTACAAGCGGGCTCGACCCCGTCGCAAGAGACGAGCTGTTAGAGCTTTTTCAGGAGCTGATAGAGGACGGCAGCAGAAGCATATTGTTCTCTACACACATAACTAGCGACCTTGAAAAGTGCGCCGACTATATAACCTATATTTCAAACGGCGAAATAATTGAAAGTAAAACTAAGGACGATCTTATAGGCTCCTACAGAATAGTTAAAGGCAGCCCGCAGCAGCTTGGAGGCCTTGAAGAAAAACTGATATCTTTCAAGAAGAGTTCTTTTGGTTTTACAGGGCTTGCAAGCAGCAGGGATGCTGAAAAATTCGGCTCAGTAATGCTGGAGGAACCAAGCCTGGAAGAGATAATGATATACCAGTCAAAAAAGGAGGCTCAGGATGAAAGATCTATTATATAAGGAGTTCAAGCTGTCGATAAACTCAGCGTTCTTTCTTATGGTGCTTTTCGCTGCGCTGATAATGATTCCCGGATGGATTTACTCCATAGCTATGATGTACACACTGTTCATAGCTATGCCGAACATCTTCATGGCTAGCAGGTCACAAAACGACATAAGTTTTTCGGTGATGCTGCCGGTAAAAAAGAGCGAGGTCGTAAAAGCACGTGTGCTGTCTGTGATGATAATGCAGGTGCTGCCGGTTTTGCTTGGAACAGTTTTTGCGGCGGTAAATATAATCGTATATAAAGGCAACACGTTTTTTATGAATCCTAATGTAGCGTTCTTCGGGCTGGTGTTCGTGATGTATGCGCTTTTCAACCTTGTGTTCTTCCCTGGTTTCTATAAAACCGCCTACAAAGTGGGAGGGCCTGCAGTCTGGGCGAATGTCGTTGCCGTTGTTTTCATGGCTGTCGTAGAGCTGGTGAACATAGTTATACCGTCAATAGGAGCATATATAGGCGGTATAAACAACATGGCAGCACAGCTTCCGGTCCTTTTTGCCGGTATAGTAATATACCTTGCCGGCACATGGCTTGCCTACAGGATATCTGCCAAGAGGTTCGAGAGGGTAGACATATAATGAAGGTGGTCATATCCAACAGCTCCGATAAACCGATATACGAGCAGTTGTTCGACCAGATAAGCGCCCAGATACTAAAGGGAGAGCTTAAACCGGAAGAAGGTCTGCCAGCCATCCGTACTGCGGCAAAGGAGCTGCGCGTAAGCGTAATAACTGTAAAGAAAGCTTGGGAAGAGCTCGAGCGGCTGGGTTTCATATATTCCGTTGTGGGAAGAGGCTGCTTTGTAGCAGACCTGTCCGGCGCAGATTTGAAAGATAAACAAAGAAAGCTGTTAGAAAAAAAGATAGCGAAAGATGTCGAATACTATAAAGGTCTGGGGCTGACTCTGAAAGAGATAATTGAGGCAATAAAACAGCAATACAACAAATGATATCACATTTATCAAAAAAGGCAGGGAGCCAATGCTCTCTGCCTTTTATATATTAATTTATATGCAGAATTAATTTGTAAAAATCTGGACCCAATATGTTGTTCCGTCTTCAGCGATCGCTATTCCTACTCCAAGCTGATGGTATGTCTTAGACAGTATGCTTTCCCGATGTTTGGGGGAGGCCATCCATTTTTGAACCATGCGCTCATTTGATACCGTGCCTTTGCCTATGTTCTCTGCTGCATTAAAGTATAGTATGCCGTATTCCTGCAGCAGTGTAAATGCAGTTTCGCCGTCAGGGGATTCATGAGCGTAATAATCGTTTTGTGCCATATCTGCCGCACGCAGCTGTGCGATGGCGCATAGAGTCGGGCTGAGTGACAACTCATCTAAATCTTCTGATTTTCGCTCCTCGTTCGTTAGTGTAAATATTTCTTCAACGCAAGTTTCCTTGCCGGGTCTACAGTTTTCATAATCAGGTTCTGGTATCGTTTTAACGGGGCGCACATGAACGGGTTCGTCGCCTGCAATGCTTACGGTGTCAGTAATACTGAGCACAAAAGGTGTACACCCTGAGGTGATAAGTAAAATTCCAACGAGCAAAACAATAATGGTTTTCTTCAATGCATATCTCCCAGATTCGGATAGTAACTATTGCCGTCTAGTCTACATATTATCTTTGCGTATGTCAACGTCAAAAACTGTAAATGCAGACCCTTCAATATTATATAACGACGAGATGCGGATTTTGTTCATTTTAAATGTAAAAATTAAAATGCTTGAATTTTGTTTCCAGATAGTGTATAGTCCATTCCGCATGCAAGAATTGATTTTAAGACATAAAGAAAGAGAGACAAAAATGAAAAATAAGATTTTTATTGCAGTAATAGTATTAATGATGAGTTTTATACTAATTTTCGCAGGTTGTGCAAAAACGCAGGATGGGGTCGATTCGACAAACGACAATGAGGACGTTCAGGATGCTGATAACGGCGATACGACTGATCAGATAGATGAAGACAGCGTAGATGAAACAGACGCAGATGCAGACCAAGCTGATGAAAGCTCCGTACCAACGGATGCAACTCCGGCAGCGTCATATCAGAGATATCTTGATGCAAAATCCGCCGGATATGAATCTATATCTGCACGTATGGATGCAAGCGAAGGGCTTGCGATTACCGCAAGTATGGAGATACTGGCTGTTTCTATGATAGACCTGCAGGTAATAGACCTTGTGTTTGTGACCGACGATACTGATGCAAGCGAAGCGGCTGCGAATATGATGGGTCTCGTTGACTTAAGCGTTCAGCAGTCGGGCGAAGACTTCAGCGTAACTTATACCGGTGCAAATTCAGAAAAGTTTGCTACGAACGGAAAGTATGATGCTGCAACAGATTCGATTTCCTGCACATGGACGAAGGATGGACAAGAGACGCTTATGCTTGAATACGTTAAATTCGGCAGCGGTTATGCAGCGCAGTATTACATAACTGACGGACAAGACACTTCAGTTATAAAAGTAATTGCTGACAGAGAAGACATAGCCATAGGTATGAGCGGCAGCAAAGACAGACCTGCTTCGATCTATAAGAGCGCTCCTGCCGACTTTACTTTTATGGATGATTGTGCTACTGTTTACATGATTGTTGACGGGCAGGGCACCAGCATCGTTGACGGAGAGCAGAGTGAATTTTAACTGACATTTTAGCATAGAAAAGGGCGCCCTGGCTTAACCGCAACTGCATGCAAACAAGGGTGCCTTTTTTATTTTCATAAATTAAAAGACAGCATAGCAAGAACATTTTTATTGCAATATTATTACCTTTACAAAGAATGGGTACCATGGTAAAATAGTTACAATTATATTACGGATATATTACGGTTAGTGGCGTTTGGAAAGGTGATAATACATAAAACCAAAATTTCCAGGTGTTTTTAGAGGAGTTCTGATGAAAAAAAGTGTGATTGGGCAGGCATTTACAGCAGCAGGCAGATTTTTTAAGGGACTTGCAGATACGGCAAGAAGACTCAGCTTGCTCGGCAAAGTGGGTTTCGGCATCATTACAGCGGCTGTTGTTACCGGAGTGGTGTTGACTATCATACTTCCGGGAAGTGCAGATGCTAAAACACCGAAAGAAGAACTGCTTGCAGCTGCAGCGCCGGCCGTTGTCGTAACGCCCAGTCCGACTCCTAGCGCAAGCCCATCACCGACGCCTATTCCGACTCCTACACCGACTCCAGACCCGACGCTTCAGCAGGGAGACGAGAACGAGAAGGTTCAGCAGCTTCAGGAGAGGCTTATGGAACTTGGATATATGAGCCTTGACCAGAGCACCCAGCTGTACGGCCCGATAACGAAGAATTCGGTGATACTGTTTCAGCGACAGCACGAACTGCAGCAGGACGGTATAGCCGGGCCGGAGACGCTCGAAGCAATATATGCCGATGACGCAAAGAAATATATGCTGACAGAGGGTATGGCCGGAACTGACATAGACAGTCTTCAAAGACAGCTTATAGACCTTGGATATATGAAATCGGCAACAGGGTATTTTGGAAGCGAAACGACACAGGCGGTAAGGGACTTTCAGTCGAGGAACAGTCTTGGAGTGGACGGCTTGTGCGGAGAGCAAACTTTCGCACTGCTATACTCGCCAAACGCTGTGGCAAGCGCAAGCAAAGCCAATGCGGCAACGAGCCGTGCGAATATACTGGAGATGATAGAAGCCGCCAAGAAACAACTTGGTGACCCATACATCCTTGGAAACGAGGGGCCGGACTCGTTTGACTGTTCCGGACTTGTGTATTACTGCTTGAAGCAGGCAGGCTCATCCAGGGGAAGATATAACGCAGCGGGCTATAGCCAGGTTACCGACTGGGAGAAGATAGAGTCGATATGGGATTTGGAGATAGGCGATTTGATGTTCTTCTATGACAACGGGTTTACGAAAGTGGGACATGTCGGGATATATGTCGGCAGTGGATATATGATAGATGCTTCGTCAAGTAAAGGTAAGGTTGTGAAAAGGGAATGCAGGACTTCGTATTGGAAAGCTCATTTCAAATTTGCACGAAGGCCGTGGTAGCGGACGGAAGGACACACGTAAGGCATATTAAAAGCGGTAAAGCCGGAGGCAATGGAACTTTATTGCTTTTTTTATCGTCTTATAGGAAAGAAGCATAAAAGTGCTTTATTTGTATGCAAAAAAATTAAAGGATATCCGCTGGCAGTACGTATTTTAGATAGAGTGGAAGAAAGATAAGTGCATATGCTTAACAGTGAGAAAGAGATTTATACATCGTACACTCTGCACGTTGACACGGTATACAGGGTATGCCGTATGTTTTTCGGAGCAAAGGAGCAGGATGCGGAGGACGCTGTACAGACCACTTTTCTTAAAAGGATGAAGACTAACAAGAGTTTCGAAAGCCTGGAGCACGAGAAGGCTTGGCTTATTGTTGTTGCTTCCAACGTATGCAGAGACATGCTGAGAAGAAAAGAGAGAAGCAATATTAGCATAGAAGGCATGCAGTTTGAAGCACAGACGGCGGATGAAAGCGACGAGATGCTAGAATACGTAATGGCGTTGCCGCAGAAATATAAAACGGCGCTTTATATGCACTATTATGAGGATTACTCCTGCGAGAAGATTGCCACAACGATGGGAAAGTCGCAGGGAACTATATGGAATTACTTGCATGTGGGAAGAAAATTCATCAAGGATATGATGGAAAAAGCAGATGATGAAAGGGCAGTCTTAGCAAAGACTGAACGCAGGGAATGAGCGATATCAAGAGGGCATTTGAAAAACTGGATAGCCATAAGTTGTCGGATGATAAAAAGCAGCAGATATTCGATAACATAATTGATAAGCATCGGCAGAGGCGTTCCTTTAGGAAAAAGCTGTTTACTATCGGTGCGCCGGTCCTAGCCGCTTGTGTTATTGCTGCGGCTGCTTTCATATTGCCCGGCGTTATTACTCCCGGCCAACAGCCGACAGACATGGTGATAATTGACAGACCCCAGAATGACTCAGCTGATTCCAGCATGCTGATGGCGCAAGGCCCGCAAGTGGTGTCTACAGTCGTAATGAGCCTTAATCCGGTAGTCAAATTCGGTCTTGATGCAAACAGCAATGTAGTTGAAGTACAGGGTATGGATGAGGATGGCGAAAGACTGGTGCAAGGTATTGATTTTGCGGGCCTGTCTTTCGAGAACGCTGCGATAGTCGTTGTAAACCAGCTTCTGCTAAACGACTACATCAGCTCCGGAGTGTCACAGGCGCAGATCACCGTTTCGCTGGACAGCGAGCAGGCGGGGATGGATACGCTGAATGTGCTAACGGACACTATAACGACAGCGGCAGCTCAGCACAAAATAGACGTAAACGTTACACCATCGCAGGAGACAAAGCAGCTTTCGATAGTGCTGACCGGAGACGGCGACAGCACACAGGCAGCTACAGATGCGGGACCGGTGACAGTACAGTATATACAGGGAGTTGGCGGTACTGTAGAATCTGTGCATGCGCACAGGCAAGACGGCAGCGAGATGATAGATTCTGTTGATTTTGCCGATATGCCGTTCAGAGAAGCGGTGCTTTACAGCGTAAACGACCTTATAAGACAGGGCGTTATAAATGATGAGGGCGAAAGTGAAATACTTTTCAACATAGGAACGACAGATGAGATGATGTCTGCAGGCTTTAAATATTTGACGCAGCTTTTGTTGACGCAGGCAGGACTTTCGCTCGAGGTGTTGGGTACTGATGAGGCAGGCGTTTTTGGGCTTGCCTTATCAGAAAACACTTCGGACGAAAAGGCTCAGCTCACAATGTCGAAGATACTCGATCCAAAGGTTCACAAGAATATATCCGAACTTACTAAAACACAGAAGGATATACTTGAGTTCGTATATACTGCTGAGCAGATAGAAGAGATATTTGCAATAAGGTATTGGGTAGTTGTGCCTAATCTTGTAGGGATGCAGGAAGCAAAGGCGGTGGAAATGCTCGAAAAGATGGGCATAGTGCCGATGGTGACAAGGGAGTATAATGAAGACTATGCTCAGTTTGAAGCGGGAACAGTTTTTCTCCAGGATATGACGGCAGGGGCTATGGTTGAAAAAGGGGCACGTTTTGCAGTGTCTGTGCTTGGAAGCAACCCGAGTCCGCTTGGTGACGGATGGACATCCAGCGTACATAGCGACCTTGATTTTGCAGGCGGCGCAATTGTAAGCACGCAGTATGAAAAATACGACAGTTCGACAGGCGATATATATATAAGGATAACAAACCAAAACGAAAACGAGACGCTTTTGTATGACACCGATTACACACTTGAAAGACTGTATGAAGGCGAATGGTACAGTGCGGTTTGCACGCAGTGTTCCGAGCCTGCAGCAAGGCAGCTTGGACCGATGGAGACAACAGGGGAGAGGATCGGCCTTGGATTTGCAGGCGGGCTTGCGGACGGACATTACAGGATAGTAAAGCAGCTTGGACAAAACAAGTACAGCGCACAGTTTGACATAGAAAAGGGCGGTTACAACGAAAGAATGCTCTCGGGATATCTGCCTATTGATGAGCTTCCGGCAGAGTATACCGTCGAGACGGCATTGCAGAACGGCGATTTTACAGAGGATAGCGCAGGCGGAGCAGCCAACGAAGAAAGATTGGAAGCATTTCTGAAAACTGCCGGAGAAAACATACCGTGCAAGCTGAGGATAACGCATTTTACACAGGACGGCTATGCAGTGGTTGAAGATGTGGTGTTTACCGGCAAGTATTACTATGTGCAGACAGATGACTCAAGAGCCGCTGTGCAGCCTAAAGAGACCTCTGTTTCGAGATACAGCTACATAATGCTGTATACAGACGGCGCAAAGACTGGTATAATGCTGGCTAACAACTATATAAAGATGCCTGTAGGCGGTGAATATGCAAACACCCAAGGGTATGTGCTGCTGGATGATATACAGATATTAAACGACGCAGATGCGGCTAAAGAGAAGGTGATCGCTCTGATGGATGAGAAAGCTCCTCTTAAAGTATATAGCCCGGACGGACTTAAATTCGTTTCATATTTGCAGGGTAAAAAGACCGTTAACTATGAGGTGGATGCGCAGAGCCAGTATGGCAGCGGGATAATACTCCCTGATGACTGTGCAGAAGTCGTGGCGCTTGAATGGAGAGACGACAGCGTTGTGGTAATAACGTACAGGAAGCTGGAAGGCGGTTATTCACGCATTGCATTCGATGTGAACATTCAGGGCTTCACCCAAGTCAGTGAGCAGGAGAATGCAGGTATTGGCACTGTAGACGAAGATTATTTCACGCAGGACGATATGCAGGAATTGACGCATGAGTTCATAAGCAATATAAGCGGATTTTCGCTTTTGCTGGAAGATGGAACAGGAAAAGTTGACTACAGCATAAATGTGAATGAAGCTGTTATTACGAAAATGCAGCCGGGAAGCGAACCGGACGTACAGACGGTCGCATGGGATGAGCAGACGTGGAATGGATTTATAGAGAAGATCGTCGGGCTGGGAGTGCTTGACTGGAATCTGGTTTATGACGGGCCTGCCGGCGGAACCGAGTGGACACTGGAGATAGCCGGAGGGGCTCAGAGCTTTATGAGCATGGGCAGAGGCGGATTCCCGAGCCAGTTTGACGGACTGACGGCTATAATGGATGAGTATTTTTCGTAGTACGGCGGTTGATAGGGGAGCCGCCGGGAAGTATGATTAAAAAGTATATTAAGTGAGTGGAAAGAAAAATGAACAAGAACAAAGCTAGTAACAAAAAGAAAGCCGGTATAATCGGCGGGGCAGCCGCAGGGCTTGTAGTACTTATAGGGGCAGCTGTCGCTATCATTATGCTGGGCGGAGCAGGAAGGATACCTGAAGACAGGATAGACCGGGTCGTTGATTACGGGACTGTCACACAGGGCGTAAGCGTGAACGGCATAGATATATCCGGCATGACCGGTGAACAGGCATATGAAGCTACAGCCGGACTGGATGAAGAGCTTTTAGCTTCTGCTGTGTTTGATATGGACGTTGACGGAGAGGTGATACAGCTTGATGCGGAATACTTCGGGCTGTATACGGATTACAGCGAAGTTATGGAACAGGCATTAGGCTTTGGACGAACAGGCAGCTTTGACGAGCGCAAGGAACAGACACAGACGGCAAATAGCACAGGTATGGCGTTTACTGTAAAGGTGTGCGCTGATGAAACGAAGATTGCCGCAGCGGCAGCGCTTTTCAAGAACGAGAATGACGTTGAAGCATCAAGCGCCGGTTTCGAATTTATGCCATGGGGATATTTTAAAGAGGACGGCACGGCTTATGTACCGGATCTGGATGAATATATGACCACGATGTCTAAAAAGAAGGAATTCGTGTATCCTGAAGGGCTGGCTGTTTTGGCACCGGAAGAGATGCCAGACGAAATAAGGTATCAGTATTATCACGCCAGCTATTATTACAGGGACAAGAACGACGGAGAGGCCTATATTCCAAAGGATGCGAATATAGCAAGGTTTAAGTATACACAGGAATCAAAAGGAATTGATATAGATGCACTTGGACTGGCGGCAGCAGTAACAGCGGCTGTGGACAGTGCAGAATTCGGCGCAATAGAAGTGCCTGCGCAGTTTACACACACAGATACTTCTGTGGAGGATGCGATGAATGATACCCGGATGCTGGCTTCCTGGACGTCTTACCTTAGTCATAATGATACAAGCAGGGTATATAACGTCGCAAAGCTTTCGAGCATTATCAACGGTATAATAATCCAACCGGGTGAAACATGGTCTATCAACGATGAAACCGGAAACAGGACATTTTCTGCAGGCTGGAAGGCTGCGCCCGGATATACAGACGGGGTATCTATAGATCAGGCAGGCGGCGGAGTGTGCCAGGTTTCGAGCACGCTGTATAACGCTTCTCTGAGAGCAGGACTGAATCAGACCGATGATATAAGCTCCAGAAGGCACTCGACGGTATCAGACTATATACCTATCGGACTTGATGCGACAATCAGCTCCGGAGGCCCTGACCTTGTTATAACTAATCCGTACGAGTATCCAATATATATAGTTTCATATATGGACGGCGAAGAAAAAAACGTAACGGTTGAAATATACGGCAGGCCGCTCTTGAGCGAAGACGGCAAAGAGCTGATATTTGATTTTAGCACAAAAGAGCTGGGCAAGGGCTCAGATCCTGATGTAAATTATGTTTATGATACTGCTGTGACACCCAGCCCGACAAACATCGCTATACCCGCAGGAGGGTATGAGAAGGTCGGTAATGTGCAGGCAAAGAGGAATGCAGAAGTATATAAAACTGTTTATGACTTAGAAGGCAACGTTATCGTGGAAAAAACGCTGTATTACAAGCATACATATCCGCAGAAGACAGCGACGTATTACTGCAACTTCCCGCAGCCGCTGGTCTCGGGTGATCCGCTTGTGCCCGACCCGCCGCCTGCGCCGCCGACAGAAAACCCTGGTGACACGGGGGGAACAGGTGACACCGGAGGAACCGGAGATACTGGCGGGACGGACGGCACCTGATAAATAATGATGATCGGCCTCGCATAAAAAAGCATATGCAAACCACTACTACCCCTGAGGCTTATCAGAATACCGCACATGAGAGTGTGCGGTATTTATATACCCTGATTTGATATATAAAAACAGCCCTCTGCAAAGACAGAGGGCTTACTGTTATTTTGTTTTCAGCGGAGAAGCGAGTATACCGTAAGCGATACGAACAGCAGCGCAAGCACTGCGAAAAGTACTCGTTTTAGTATACGCTTGTATTGCTGCTTTGTTCCTTTACTCATCTTTATATTTCAGAGGCTCGCCGGCTGCCCGCAGCACCATTCTTTCATGCTCTTTATCGGAGAATCCATAGACATGTGAGAAGCTGCCGGAGAAATAAAGGCATGTGTGCCCGGCCATTGTGTTATCTGATATCGTATCTTCTCCCTGAGCATTGCCGAAAAGTGACGCAGCGTAGGACGTGCCGCCTATAGTTACTAAGACAGAGCGCTTTTCCCAGTTGGGGACACCTCCAAAACAGTCAATATACTTGTCATATTCTTCGGCATTTGGCGATTCGACCTCTGCATGGTTGGTACCGCCCGTACGTGTCATCTGGAAAGTGTCACCTGTGTTATAGTCTGTAATGGTTACTGTTTCTCCGACAGGGAATGCCGGGTCTATCACAGTGAACCAGTCGGCAAGCTCTCCGTTTGTCGGCGTTCCATCTAGAGAAGGCCCGGATGTAACGTGGATCTCGGGGCTGAGCGGACTGCGTACTGCATCAAGGGCAAACAGCTTTTCAAACGTGGACGGGCCTATCTGACCGTCTACATCAAGAGAATTGCTCTCCTGGAAAAGTATCACGCCTTTTTCTGTCATGCTAAGGAAACGGCCTGTGGGACGGTAGTTGAAATAGCCAAGATCTCGAAGCCGCTGCTGAACGAGGACTACCTCTACGCTGTCTACGCCAGCCATAAGCAGCTCTGAAGCTTTGCTGATCGTTTTCGCTGCCGTTGCAAGCTCGGTACCGGCGCTGTCCAGAAGGACAAAGGATATCTCCTGACCAATCATATCTTCGCTGATGCTGCATGTGAAAACGACAGTGCCTTCTTCGCCGTCTGCGATATCGTCGCCGGTGGGGACAGTATTAGTATTTTCCCCGCATGTGTATTCTATTGTGTATCCTGAAAGTTGTGCGCCGCTGTCGTTTTTGATGGTAGCGGTGAATTCCACCTGGCCTGCTTCGGAAAGAGTATCTTTATCCGACGCTATGCTGAGCTCTACGTCAGCAGCATATGCCACACCTGTCATACCAAATACAGCGGTAACTGCAAAAGCCACTACAATAATAAGAGAAAAAATCTTTTTCATCATTTACCTCTCCTGTTGTATTCAACGGTATTTTATCACAAACTGTCAGAAAAGTATACCCGGCATTGCAACTAAAATCAGCTTTGTTCGCTTTGCTTTGAATCTACCAACGTGAAGGTAATACCGTCTTCTATGACGACGTCTACTATTTGATAAACTCGTTTGCCGTCATCAAGCTCTGCACGGACTGTGATAGTCGCTTCGGTCATCGGAAGCTCGTTGTCTTCTGAACCAGGTTCGGGCATCCAGTATACCGAAGCCAGGACGTCATCTTCGAATATTTCCAAGTCGCTGACACCAAGCTCTAGTTTTTCTGTTCCGATGCCCGGCAGATCTCCGAAAATATAGAGCGCCCCTTTGCTGCAGCTGAAGGAGAGTTTTTCAAAGTCGTCAATGACAGGCACAAGAAACAGGCCGCCAGCCCGGCTCATAGCATAGCTGAACATCTGGGCTGTGTCTATTATCTGTGCGTATTCTTCTTCAGGATTTTTGGAGCACCCTACTGCTGCTGAAGCGGCAAGGATGACTGCAAGAAGCAAAACCGTTAATTTTTTAATATTCATTTTCACACTCCGAAAGTCAGCACGGATAGTGCAAGCAGCATCTGTGCGCTGTAGTATAGTGAAAGATTGACCGCCCGGAGCTGCTTAGGTGAGCCTTTCTGGAAGATGACGAACGCAAGCACGATATCTGAAGCAAGAAACAGAACAGCGCCTGTGGATATCAAAGCGGTCGTAATGGTATTAAAGCCGCCTTTGTATATCGAAGAGAGCGCCATAACGAACATGAACATTATAATAAGCAGGTACGCAAGGACGGGTATTTTCATTTTACCAAGGTCAAGCTTAACACGGGTATAGGCAAATATCGCGGCTGCAACGAGAACCACATACAGCACGACGTCTATCCACAGAAAGCCGACGAACCGCAGGAACGTGACTCCGTAGATTATCTGACCGACGAGAAAAGAAACGAGCCCAAGTATGAAAAACAAGGACTTGTCTACGTACACAAGCAGTATGTCACCGATCATGCCGAAGACAAGCGCAGCTATCACCCAAGCGCCGTAGCTGGCAGGCGTGCCGGTGGATATAAATGCGCTTACGCCTATTGCTATGAAAAGAAGCGAGGCTGTCATTTTCGTGAATACGTATTTGTTTTTAACCCAGCGGTATTCAGTAGAGATGTAGAAAGGAAGCCAAAGAGCAAGGAGTATAGCAAGAATTACAGGTGTCCACATAGTTAAGTAACCTCCATTATATATTTATGGGTTGTCTCAGATTGGTGCAAACGCTATTTTTGCATAGCAAAAAAGGCTTACTGTATCAGCTTTATTTGCAAAAACTTCGGTGAATAAGCTATTCTACCTTACCTTTTGCAAATTGCGCTTCCTTGTCTTGCGCCAATCTTAAAAAAACCGGAGCTGTAGTACAGTCCATGTTTAATTACTCGTTTGTTGCTCCGCCGAGGTCACGCAGGTATTGCGCCATGCCGTCTGACAAAACTATTTCTCCATTTGCCATCACCCAAAGAGCCTCGACTCCGTCCATACTGCGCACGAAGCTCTGTGATTCCTCGGGCGGCATTATGAACAGCGCTGTAGAGAGCGCATCCGCCTGTGTGGAGTTTTGCGTTATAACTGTGACGCTCTTGTAGTATAGCGCAGGCATAAGCGTGGAAGGGTCTATGATATGGTGATAGTCTATGCCGTCCACTGTGTAGTAGCGCTCGTATATCCCGCTGGTTACAACCGATAAAGAATCTATATATGCTGCGTCTAGTATGTTCTCTTCGCTAAGCGAATACGCAAGAGCGCTGTCCGGGTCTTTGATGCCGACGCCCCATTTAGTGCGTCCGTTAACAGGAGCGCCGATAGCCCGTACGTTTCCGCCGGCGCTTATAAGAACGTGGTCGATACCCAGCTCGATAAGGCGCTGGGCTGCGTACTGTGTGGCAAAACCTTTTGCGATTGCGCCTACGTCTATACTCATGCCTTCCTCAATCAGCACTGTGCTTGCTTGTTCATCGATTATTATCTTGTCAATATCGCAGTGCTGCGATGCTTCTTCCAGCAGATCCATAGGCGGAAGCTGGGCATTCCCCGGGTCTTCTATGCCTGCCGTTCGGTAGTCATGCCAGATGCTCAAGACGGGGCCGAGAGCCACGTTGACTGCGCCGTCAGTCGCCGCATACCACTGCTTTGCTTCAAGCAGGAGATCTATGATAGGCCTGTCTACCTCAACGGTCTTTCCTGCATTGTCATTTATAGTTTTTATGTTGTTTATGCCTTCGTAGTCGTTGTATATATCGAAGAGTTTATTAAGATATTCAAAATCCTTATATATGCTGCTTGCGGTTTCTGTAAAGGAAGACGAGCTAGTATCGTATGCGGAAATGGAAACTATTGTGTCGAAAGTGCCGAGAAACTGAGTCTCGTATTGATTCAGGTTCTGGGTGCAGCCTGTGATGCTGAAAAGCGCTATAGCTGCTAATATTATTATGATAGCTTTTCTCATGCTGATTTTCCTTTGCTGAGACGCATTTTTGCGCCTTCGAAATATCTTGATATTGTGCCGTTCTTTTCAAGCTTGGTGAACAGCAGTCCGGATGCGGCGGCAGTAAGTATCCCTGTAGCTATACCTGTCAGCAGAAGAACGGGCAGATATGTGAATATGAGGTTTTCTCCCAGCAGCAGCGAGGCAGCCAGTATCTGGCCTGTGTTGTGCGCGGCTGCTCCGGCAATGCTTATTCCGAAGATAGAAAACGCTCTGTTCATCCACTGCATAACGAGAAGCATTGTAAACAGTGCAAGCAAGCCTCCGCTGAGCGAGAACAAAAGCGACATCACGCCGGAAAACAGTGCGGCAATAATACAGCGGGCGACAAGAATGACGACAGCGCCGGATGTGCCCATATAGAAAAGTGCCAGCATAGTGACGATATTGGCAAGCCCGAGGCGTATGCCGGGGACGGGAACTATTGCACCGATAGGCAGCAGCCTCTCTGCCAGTGAAAGCGCCAGTGCAAGAACTATAAGTATCGCACTTAGTGTTATTTTTTTTATGTTAAATCGATTCATAAATTGCCTATTCTGCGACAACGTCTATATCGTTGTCCGTAATCCCTTCTATCTTTACAATAACTTCATTGGGAATGCACACTGCTATGTCTCCCGCTTTGCTGAGCCAGCCGGTATGCACACAGGTCTGGTCGGGGCAGTCGGAATACGTGAAGGCGACTTCACCGTTCTGTGCTGTAATAATAACGCCCACATCTTCTAGGCTGACGATTTCGGGCTGCATGTCTGTGCTGAGCTCTATACGTTCTGCTTCCTCTCCGTTGATGATTATCACTGCAACAAGATCGTCTGCAGCGCCGGGCAATGCAGACAGCAAAAGAACGACCGCTATTGCAGCAATGACAAGCGTTATTATGATGTCTCCGGGTCTTATTTTCATTTGCTTTCCTTTTTGCACAAATAAAACTTTCTACCATTTTACCACAAATGGCAGCAAACCCATATAACAAGATACTAAAAAAAGGATAAATAAAGAATGAACAAAGCTAGACCGACAGACGGCTTTGCTCTATTATCTGTGCGATCTCGTCTGTTTTATTCATGGTATAAAGATGGAACTTGTTTATGCCCTCTTCTATAAGGTCGTCTATCTGGGTTATTGCATACTCGAGACCGGCTTTTTTGAAATCGTCTGCATTTTCGCCGTATTTGCTTATTATTTTGCTGAGAGGGGCAGGGATAGAACATGCCGAGAGCAGGGCCATCTTTATTATCTGGTTGGGGTTGAGTATGGGCATGATACCGGTAAGCACAGGAACATAGCATCTTTTCTTGCCGAGCTGCTCATAGAAACGTATTATAGCTGAAGTATCGAAACAAAGCTGTGTTATGAAGAAGTCGGCTCCCAGCTCTGCTTTTAGTTTCATGTATTTTAAATCGTCCTGGAGATTGGGGCTTTCTACATGAACTTCAGGATAGGCTGCTGCAGCAACAGTGAACTTACCGTTTTGTTTGATGTGCGAAATAAGGTCGGTAGCGTGTTTGTAGTGCGTGAAAACATCTGCGGAGCATTCACCCTGCGGGATATCGCCGCGCAGCGCAAGTATGTTGAAAACTCCCGCTTCTTCGAGCTTTGAGAGAACATCTTCTATCGACTGTTTGCTTGCACCAACGCAGGTCAAGTGGGCGATAGATTCCAGCCCGATCTCATTTTTGATGTGTGTGACTATCTCCAGAGTCCTTGCCTGTCCGCTTCCGCCTGCCCCGTAAGTTACGCTGACGAATGCCGGATCATAACGTTTCAGGGCTTCTATCGCATTATAGACGGTATCGATAGGCATATCTTTCTTCGGCGGGAAAAACTCCAGCGAGAACGTGTTATCATCGTTTTTTAATCTTTTAAATAAATCCATTTGTCTCTCCTGACTCTTCTTCCCCTTTGGTTTTAATATTTAAACATATAAACGCTAAATATTCAAGTAGTTGAATTTGCAGCCTAAGTGTTGTATTATACACTCTGAGGTGAAGCAGTGGGAAATTACCCCTTTATACCGTTTGATCCGGGGAAAAAAGCAGTGATGCGGCGGCTTGGCTCGCTAAAAGCCAATCTAAGCGATGCGCTGGCAGAGGATATAGATAAGAATATCCGTCTGGCGGAGCGGCTTTTCCATGTGAAAGGCAAAGATGCCATTTTCCCTATAGAACATATAAGTGAAGAGAGCTTTGCAATAGAGGGCAATGTAATAGAATCAAAACTGCTTACGAAGCTTCTGCGCAGCAGCAGGAGCGCATATCTTATGTGCACTACTATAGATGCAAAAGAAGTAGCGCAGATAAGTAATGCTATGAAGAACGCAGAGGGCTTAAAAGCAATAGTGCTGGATGCGTACGCTTCGGAATATGTAGACGGTGCACTGGGCGTTATGATGAGCAGAAAGAACGAGACTCTGCGCCGCACCGGGCAGAAACTGACTAAGCACCGATTTAGCGCAGGCTACGGCGACCTTGATATAAAGTATCAGAGAGTTTTTTATGACTTACTTGAGATGCAGACTCTGGGCGTGAGGTTAAACGAGAGTTATTTGATGGAACCCGAGAAATCGGTTATAGCAATTGCAGGAGTGGAATAGATGAAAAAAGTAGACGGCAAGAATTTTCTGGAGTATTTAAGCGATAAAATAATGGTGCTTGACGGCGCATCCGGCACTTACATGCAGCAGAACGGCATGGAGCCGGGTATGTGCCCGGAGATTTTTGCTATTGAAAACCCGCAGGTTTTAAAAGACCTTCAGCGGCAGTATATTGAGGCAGGCTCGAAAGCTGTTTATACGTTCACACTTGGTGCGAATGAGTATAAGCTTGGTGACTTTTCGCTTGCCGAAAAGGTATATGATATAAATAAAACACTTGCGCAGATTTCAGCGGAGGTAGCGGCGGATAAAGCCTTTGTCGGCGGCGACGTGAGCTCGACAGGCTCGTTCCTGGCGCCACTAGGAGACCTTGAATTTGAGCAGGTTGTTGATATATACAAAAGGCAGATAGGTGCGCTTGCCGACGGCGGCGTAGATTTTATAATAATCGAAACAATGATAGACATAATGGAAACTAGAGCTGCGGTGATAGCTGCGAAAGAATGCTGCGACCTTCCCGTCGTTGCTTGCATGACGTTTGATGAAAACGGCAGGACGCTTACGGGCACTACGCCTGCGGCGGCGGCTATGACGCTTGTTTCTGCAGGGGCGGACGCAGTCGGGCTAAACTGTTCTACCGGGCCAAAAGAGATGGTAGAATATGTGCGTGAGATGAAACAAGTCTCCAGTGTGCCCATTATAGTTAAGCCGAACGCCGGAATGCCGAAAGTCGTGGACGGAAAGACTGTATTTGACCTTTCAAGCGAAGCGTTCTCGCAATTTGTTGAGCCGCTGTGCGAAGCAGGAGCGAACCTGATCGGGGGCTGCTGCGGAACAACGCCGGAGTTTATCAAAGTTGTTGCGGAGATATCCGGAAGGATGGAACCAAAGCCGTGGCTCAGCGCAATGCCGCCTGCTGTGACTTCCGTAACGCAGGAGGTTTACATAGGCAGCAACTTTAGAGTGATAGGGGAGAGGATCAACCCTACAGGCAAACCAAAGCTGGTGGAAGCGCTCAAGACCGGCGATTATTATGAAGTGCTTGACATGGCGCTTGAGCAGAAGGATAACGGAGCGCATATACTTGACGTCAACGTAGGCTCGCCGGATGTTGACGAGATGGATGCCATGATAAAGACTATTGAGACTCTTGCAACACAGGCAAAGCTGCCGCTGTGCATAGACTCTTCAAAGATAGAAGTTATTGAACAGGCGCTGCGGGTGAACCCGGGACGTGCGCTTGTTAACTCTATGTCTACAAAAGCCGAGCACATGAAGCAGCTGCTTCCGCTTATAAAGAGGTACAGCGCTATGTTCGTGCTGCTTCCTATCGGTGATGAAGGAATACCCAAAACGGCGGACGGACGTATAAAAGAAATAGAGCAGGCGTATAAGATAATTGAGCAGGCCGGAATAGGCAAGGAAAACATATTGGTCGACGGGCTTGTTATGACGGTGTCTGCCGACCAGAAAGCTGCAATAGAGACGCTCAAAGTAGTAAAATGGTGCACGAAGAACGGATTCAACACCGTGCTTGGAATATCCAACGGTTCATTCGGGCTGCCGGAGAGAAAATACATAAACTCTGCATATCTTGTGATGGCGATGGCAAACGGTCTGACTGCGGCTATAATGAACCCCAACGATACACTGATGATGGACCTATATCATGCTGCGGAAGCTCTTGTTGAGCGTGACGAGAACTTCGAAAACTATATCGAGCGTTTTTCGGGCGCTGAAGTGACCGAACAGGAGGCAAAGACTATCGTCGATGCCATTCTGACAGGTAAAAAAAAACAATAATCGGGCTGATTGAGCAGGAAATAAAGGCCGGCAGGGCACCTGAGCAGATAATTAACGATATGATAATACCTGCTCTTAAAAAAGTCGGCGACCTATATGAACAGCGTGTATACTTCCTGCCGCAGCTGATATATAGCGCAGAAGCTGCACACACTGCTTTTGATTATCTTGAAGAAAAGTTTTTTGCAGACGATGACACTTCGAAAAACAAAAAGCGTGTAGTTATCGCGACGGTAAAGGGAGACATACACGACATAGGCAAGAATCTTGTGGCTATGCTGCTAAAAAACCATGGGTTTTTGGTAACGGACCTTGGTAAAGACGTGCCTGCAGAGGTTATTGTTGAAAAAGCTATAGAGATAGACGCAGACATCATTGGGCTCTCTGCTCTTATCACGACTACTGCAAAAGAGATGGACAGAGTGATAAAGCTGGCAAGGCAGAGAAGCGTGAGAGCAAAAGTAATGGTCGGCGGGGCTGTTGTTTCGGAAGAATATTCACGGAGTATCGGTGCGGACGGTTACGCTGCGGATGCGGCGGGAGCTGTCAGAAAAGCACAGGAACTCGTTGAATAAATAGATTTTTTGGAGTCATAATGAAATTTGAAGTTGACACCCACACGCATACCGTGCTTTCCGGTCATGCCCAGTCTACGCTGCTCGAAAATGCGGCAGCGGCTGCTAAAGCCGGGGTGAAAGGCATAGTGCTGAGCGACCACGGACCGCAGATACCCTCGGCGTCACCTGACTTTACCATATCAACATACTCGTCTCTTCCTAAGGTGATAGACGGTGTAACAGTCTATTTTGGAACTGAAGCCAATATAATGGACTATAGCGGCTCAGTCGACGTCAGGGAAAAGTATATGCAGATGCTGGATTTTGCTATAGCCGGGCTGCATGGATTCATCATAGACCCGGGGACCAAAAAGCAGAACACGGACGCTGTTATAGCAGCGCTAAACAACAAGCATGTAGACATGATATCGCACCCGGACAACCCGTCGTACGAGATTGACTACGAAGCGTTTATAAAAGAAACCGGGCGGCTTGATAAGATAGTCGAAGTGAATGAGCATTCGATATGGTACAGGAAAGGTTCGGCGAAAAACGCTTTAGTATATCTGGAACTGTGCAGAAAACACAATGTTAGGATCGCTGTTTCCAGCGATGCGCATATCAGCCTTAATATAGGCGTATGCGACACGGCGGAAGAGGTTTTAAAGCAGTGCAGTTTCCCGCAGGAACTTATAGTAAACCTGACTAAAGAAAGATTCGACGAATACCTCCTCTCGAGGGCAGTGCGGTAATATAATTGTTGTAAAAGCGTAATTAATCTTTAGCTTTTTTTATGATAATATTAATCATTATCATTTTGGCATCATATATTTCTTATCTATTTTTTTTTGGAGGCAGTTAAATGGACGTTTTTAAAAAGCTCGATGAGTTGAGGGTAGATTTAACGTTTGAAAACCTCTTCTCAATACTCTGCAGTCATGGCGACAACACGGCGGCGGAATATCAGGAAGAAGGACAGATAAAGAAACTCTCTTACGCCGACTATGAGCGGATATCTATGGCCGGTGCGGCAAAGCTTTCCGAGCTTCTGAGTGATGTCGAAAAGAACACATTCGTGGCGCTGAGATTTGAAAACCATCCGCTTTGGCCGGCAGCATTTTGGTCGGTCATACTGGCGGGATACAGGCTGCTTCTTGTTGATGCAGCTTCTGACGACAACCAGATACTTCATATATTGAAGCAGACGGGCTCGAGCACGATAGTATCGGATAAGCCTGTAGGGGTGGGAGGAGTAAAATGCGTCTCACCGTTCGATTTTCTCAGCATAGATGTTAAGCCGGCGGTCTATTCGCCGGTCTGCGGAGATGCTATAGCGCTTTGTACATCCGGCACGACGTCGTCTCCGAAAGTGTATGTATACGACCAGAAAGCGGTTTGTCAGCAGGTTCTTTTAGCAGATTATATATGCAAAAACAATCAGGAGATAATGCACAGCGGGGAAATTAAACAGCTTGCGTTTCTTCCTTTTCATCATATTTTCGGGCTTATTGCCGTTTATATGTGGTATTCTTTTTTCGGGAAGACAATAGTATATATCAAAAACAGGACCGCAGACGTTATACTTTCTGCATGTAAGGAACATAAAGTAACACATATATATGCAGTGCCGCTTCTTTGGAACAACGTTGCAAAAAGCCTTCTTCGAAAAGCAAAGATGGAAGGCGAAAAGACGTATGACAAGCTGGTCAGTGCTGCTGAACTGAGCATTAAGCTGCAAAGACGCTTTGGGCTGCTTGGGAAATTCATTGCTTCGAAGGTGTTTTTCAAAGACCTGCAGCAAAGACTGGTAGGAGACAGTATAGAGTTTATGATAAGCGGCGGTGCACACATCAAGCCGGAGGCTATCAAGCTTATCAATGCGATAGGATATCACCTTGTTTCCGGCTTTGGTATGACAGAGACGGGTATAAACTCTGTTGAGCTTTCCAATAATATAGACTATTGCATAGCGGCGGGAGTAGGCAAGCCGTTTGAGCCGATGCAGTACAGGCTTAAAAAAGAAAACCCCGAGGACAAGACGGGTGAGCTTCAGCTTAGAGGCGAGGCTATACACTCCGGCAGGATGGTGGACGGTGTTTATATCCCGAGGGATCTTTCGGGCGGCGGATGGTTTTCTTCCGGTGATATCGCAAGAGAAGTGGACGGCCGGTATTTTATCGAAGGCAGGGTAAAGGACGTTATCATAAACGAATCCGGCGAGAACGTGTATCCGGACGAGCTGGAAGACAGCTTTACCGAGCTGCCGAACGCTGAGCATATCTGTGTTTTAGGCATTGCTGCCGATAGTGTTTATGACAATGCCGCGCTTGTTGTGTATATGGGAGATGCTGCCAAGGACAAGCAGAAGGTCTTACAGCTTGTTGAACAGATATCCAGGATAAACGGACTTCTGCCTATATATAAAAAGGTAAACAAAGCGTATCTTTCGCTAGAGCCGCTGCCGATGGCTAACGGAATAAAGGTGCGCCGGCAAAAGGTAAAAGAGTATATTGAGGGCGGCAAAGGCCAGTTTGAAGAGATTGATATAAGCAGCGGAGTCGTTAAAGCTGCTGCGCCGCAGAAAAGGACAGCAGATAAAAAAGACGAGGTGCAGCCGGCTGCGGATTCTCATCTTGCTTCCATAATGGAAGAGGTAAGAAAAATATTCGGAGAAGAGCTGCACATAGACCCAAAGGATATAAGCGATACCGACCATTTCGTGGACGACCTTGGCGGCGACAGCCTTACAAGCCTTGGAGTGTTTGCAAAAGCTGAAGAGAAATATAACGTTATCATAAAAGACACGGAGTACTTTACATGTGCAAACGTTGAGGACCTTGCGAATCTGCTTTATGGCAAGATACACAACATTGAGACGCAGCCGGAGGGCAGAACGCAGGCGGACCTGAGGTATGTAGACAGGTTTGAAAAGTCTCGTGAATATGAAGAGTTCGCAAAGCGTATGCTGGAGATGAAAACTGCGTGCATCGAGAATCCGTATTTTGTATCGCATGATTCTGTTTTAAATGATACTTCGATAGTTGACGGCAGGGAAGTCATAAACCTGGCGTCTTATAATTATCTTGGCATGTCGGGCCACCCGAGAACAGCGAAAGCCGCTAAAGAAGCTATAGACAAATACGGCACGTCCGCCTCCGGTTCCAGGCTGATAGCGGGTGAAAAGCCGTTGTATAAAGAGCTTGAAAAAGCCATAGCTGACTGGAAACACACCGAGGATTCAGTAGTGCTTGTGGGAGGACATTCTACCAATGTAACGTTCGTTGGCAACTTCTGCAACGAGAGAGACCTTATATTGTATGATGCGCTGTCTCACAACTCGATAACTCAAGGATGCCAGCTTTCCAAGAGCGACACAAAAGCGTTTTCTCATAACGATTTTGAAATGCTGGAGAACATGCTCAAAGCAGCAAGGGATAAGTACGAAAAGATATTGATAGTAGTGGAAGGTGTCTATTCTATGGACGGGGATATCGCTCCGATACCGAAGTTTGTGGAACTGAAGAAGAAATACGGCGCTTTCCTGATGGTGGACGAAGCTCATTCCGGATGTGTTATCGGAAAGAACGGCGGCGGAGTCGATGATTATTTTAACCTGAGCCCCAAAGATATAGATATAAGGATGGGCACGCTTTCAAAGGGCCTTGGAACATGCGGAGGATATATAGCGGCAGACAAGAACCTTATAAGCTATCTTCACTATAATATGCCGGGCTTTATGTTCTCGGTCGGTATAAGCCCGCCACTGGCGGCGGCGACGCTTGAAGCGGTAAAGATGATGATGGAAGGTAATCCTAAAGTTGCTGACCTTCAGGACAATATTGTATATTTCGTTGAAGGGGCAAAGAAGCGTGGGTTTAACACCTGCCTTGCCAGCGAAACGGCTATTGTACCGATACTGGTCGGGGAAGACCTGAACACGTGCAATCTTTCTACAAAGATGCTGGAAGGCGGAGTTTTCGTGCCGCCGGCGGTGTATCCTGCAGTACCGAAAGGACAGGCGAGGTTAAGGTTCTGCCTGACAAGCGAGCACAAAAAGGAGCAGCTTGATTATGCGCTTGATCTTCTTGATAGGCTGTTTGAAGAAAGCGGACTGGAGAAATAAACGATTTATAAAAGGACGCTTAGGCGTCCTTTTCATACTGTAGAAACAGGAACTTCATGTAATTTCATATTTATCAATTTGATAGGCGCAGCTATGTTGAACTTGAAGTTTTAGTGAAAGGAAGCCACTTATGCAGAATTTTGGAGCATCGTTGTTATGGTTTTGGCTTTGTTATTTGATTGTAACTATAGTAGGGATATTGCACACTGTTTTTAATATTTATATTTTGCATATGAAACCAATGGATGCAAACGGCATGGGTGAAGCATATGAAAAAACAAAGCCTTGGCATCCTTTGTATAATATAATTCTCTTTTCTATATTCGGTTGGATATATGTGCATAGACTTGCAGATCCAAACATAACAGATGCGCTTATCACCGGTACGATATGGACAAGTGTATGTATTGTGTTTGATGTTTTTGGCTGGGTTCTGATAAAACACCCGTGGAGTCTTTCTTTTAAAGAATTCTATATTGATTATCAACCATGGATATCACTTGTATATGCAGCTATATTCCTGGGACCGATAGTAGGTTATTTGCTTATATAGTTAAATAGAGCAAGCAAATAACCGGGCAAAGAATGTTTGAACATATTGAAGAGTTTTTAAAAAACAGATATCTATTTCCAGCAACTTGAAAAGATGCTTGTACAAGCATCTTTTTTAATGCTTTAAATATGCAAAATATAGTGATATTATAGTGTAGGTTATAATAAAAACAAGGGATAGGCAATGAACAAAAGAGTTTTTGAAAAGCTTGAATTTAATAAAATACTAAAAATGCTTGAAAGCAAAGCGCTGTCTGACTCTGGCAAAGAGGCGGCACTTTCTTTGAAGCCGGGTATAAATATAAACGCTGTGAGGATTCTGCAGAGCGAAACGCTTGAGGCCGAGAGCACGCTGATGAGAGAACCTAAAACGCCGATGAGTTCTTTTTCGGATATAAGCTCTGAGACAGTTAGGCTTAAGACCGGCGCTGATTTGTCGTGCAGGGAACTGCTTAGGATACTCGGCGTACTAAAAGCGGCAAGGCGTGCAAAGAGTGGACTTAGCAAGCAGGAGAACAGTGAAAATCTGCTTCCGAAAATAGCCGAGCTTTTATATTACGACAGCAGCTTAATAAAAGAGCTTGATGACGCTATAATTAGCGAGAACGAACTTGCGGACAATGCTTCGCCGGAGCTTTTCAACATACGCAGACGCATAATGCGGGAGAACGAAGGCATACACGAGAAGCTCAATTCAGTTATAAGGAGTTCTCATCATAAAGAGCATCTTCAGGATGCAATCATAACGATGAGGAACGGAAGGTATGTAGTTCCCGTAAAACAGGAATACAGGCGCAGTTTGAACGGGCTGGTGCACGACCAGAGCTCAAGTGGGCAGACGGTTTTCATAGAACCGATGGAAGTAGTTGAAGCCAACAACAGACTGAGGGAACTTGAGCTGGCAGAGAAAGCGGAAGTGGAGAGGATACTCCACGAGTTCAGCGAGCAGCTGCGTGAGTATTGGCAGCAGCTTAGGGATGACCTTGATATACTTACAAGGCTGGATGTGATATTTGCAAAAGCCACGCTTGCTTCTGCAATGAAAGCTTCTCCGCCGCAAATCACTGATGAAAAGAAACTGATTATTAAAAACGGGCGGCATCCGCTGATAGACGCAAAAGCAGTCGTTCCCGTTTCGCTGTATATAGACGACGGATATACTGGGCTTATAATAACAGGGCCGAACACGGGCGGCAAGACAGTTACATTAAAGCTGACCGGGCTGCTTGTGCTTATGGCGCAGAGCGGTATGTTCGTACCTGCGGATGCTGGAACTGTGCTGCCGGTGTTTACGGCGCTGTTTGCAGACATCGGCGATGAACAAAGCATAGAACAGAGCCTTTCCACGTTTTCCTCGCACATGAAGAACATAACGCAGATAACGAAAAATGCGGATGAGAATTCGCTGGTGTTGCTGGACGAACTGGGTGCGGGAACAGACCCGGCAGAAGGTGCGGCGCTTGCTATGTCGATATTAGAAGAGCTTGAATTTGCACAGAGCTTTGTGATGGCGACTACGCATTACAGCGAGATAAAAGCGTTTGCGATGGCGAATGAAAAATATCAGAACGCATGCATGGAGTTCAGCGTGAAGACCCTTAGCCCGACTTACAAGCTGATAATGGGAGTACCGGGAGTATCTAATGCATTTGAGATATCAAAAAAACTGGGTTTAGGGGAGCAGATAATAGAGCGGGCCCGCCAGCATATGTCTGAAGAGACTGTGAAGTTTGAGCAGCTTATAGGGGAAGCTGAGAAGCAAAGGGAGATAGCTCAGCAGAAGCAGCAGCAGGCAGAGGATTTCAGGAGGACGGCGCAGTCGATAAAGGACAAGTCTAACATTGAGCTGGAAAAAGCAAAGCAGAAGAGCGAAAAAATAGTTGAGCGTGCTAACGAGAAAGCTCTTGATATATTGAAAGAAGCGAAGGAAGAAGCGGAGCAGATAATAAAAGAGCTAAAGAGCGCGAAAGCTGCAAAACAGGAAGACATCAACGCAGCAAGAAAAGCGCTTTCGGACAGCATAGACAAAACTTCCGGAGCTATCTCGAAAAAGCCTGTGCGGAAGAGCGGTGCAAAACCTTCTGACATAGCCATCGGGGACACGGTGAAGCTTATAAACCACGGAGTAACGGCAACTGTACTGAAAGCGCCGAAGGACAACAAGGTTCAGGTGCAGGCGGGCGTTGTAAAAATGATGGTGGATATTTCAGAAGTCGAGCCGGCAATAAAAGAAAAGCAGCTGGGGCGACTGGGCGGATATAAGCGTGAGCTTAATGCAACTGTAGCAATGGAACTGGACCTGAGGGGAATGAGCCTTGACGAAGCGGTGATGGAGACGGACAAATACCTTGATGAAGCTTTTATCGCCGGACGGCAGGAGGTATCAATCATACACGGCAAAGGAACGGGAGTGCTGCGCTCGGGGGTACGTGATTTTCTGCGTACTCACCCGCATGCCGAAAAATTCAGGCAGGGCAAGTACGGTGAAGGTGAAGCCGGCGTTACGATTGTGACTATAAAGTAGGAGCATATGGATATTGTAAGCGCATGTCTGATTGGCGAAAAGTGCCGGTATGACGGCAGCAACTGCAGCGACGAGAAGCTAAAAAAGATGTATGAAAAAGGAAAGCTTGGTGCGGTGTGCCCGGAGTGCGATGCAGGGCTTGGCACTCCGAGAAGCCCGATGGAGATAGCGGGCGGAGATGGTGCAGACGTGTTGGAAGGCCGTGCAAGAGTCGTCTCAAAAGACGGCGGGGATCTTACGCAGGAGTTTATTGAAGGCGCAAAGGCTGCGCTGGAAGCTGCAAAAAAACACGGAGCAAAGCGTGCATATCTAAAAACGTGCAGCCCGTCTTGCGGCTGCGGCAGGGTGTATGACGGTAGTTTCTCCGGCACTTTGCGCAAAGGCGACGGAGTAACGGCTGCGATGCTGAAGAAAAACGGTATAATGGTAATAGAAGTATGAAACTTTTATGAATAATCCGTAAATAGGCCGGGCGCAGTATTAACTTGTGTTAAAAGCTGGTTTATAATAAGAAGCGAGGTAAAATGCTATGTCAAAACGTATACTTGTAGTAGATGACGACAAAAATATAAGCGAAGTCATAAAGCTTTACTTGAAAAAAGAAGGCTATGACGTCAGCCTTGCTTACGATGGCAAGGCGGGCCTTGAAGAGTTTAGCAAAGAAGTGCCAGCACTTATAGTGCTGGACATTATGATGCCAAAGCTTGACGGCTGGGAAGTTTTGAAGCAGGTTAGGAAAACGAGTTCCGTACCTGTTATTATGCTGTCTGCAAAGGGAGAGACATTTGACAAGGTGCTGGGGCTTGAACTTGGCGCCGATGATTATATAACTAAGCCTTTTGACCCAAAAGAGTTTATTGCAAGGGTCAAGGCAGTTACAAGAAGAGCAAGCCAGATGGAGGATGAAGTAAGCTCGATTGAATATAAAGATCTTGAGATCAATATATCTAACTATACAGTCACTTACAAAGGCGAAGTAGTGGAGATGCCTCCAAAAGAGATAGAGCTTCTTTATTTCCTGGCCTCTCATCCAAACAAGGTTTTCACAAGAGAACAGCTGCTGCAGCAGGTTTGGGACTTTGAGTTTTTCGGTGATTCAAGAACAGTTGATGTCCATATAAAAAGGCTGAGGAAAAAGCTTTATGACCAAAGCAGCGGCTGGGAGATAAAGACCGTATGGGGCGTAGGGTATAAGTTCGAGGTCAGGTAATGGGCAAATCTATTTTTGTTCGGATGCTCCTTGTATATCTGCTCATCATTGTGGTTTCATTTTCGTTGCTGGGAGGAATATTTTTTACAACGCTGAAGAATAATTATCTTGATTCTCAGATGGATATAATGATAGAGAATCTGAACGAAATAAACGGCTGGATAAACAGCAGGCAGTGCTCTGAGATGACAGACCTCGATTTTTATGAGAAACTGGCCGGAAAAGCAAATGAAGAAGAGACTATCATCTGGTTCATAGATAATAACAAGAAAGTGTATATGCTGGTTGAACCGGAAAGCAGCGAGCCGCTGGAAGTGTCTTTTACAACACATGATGTTGAACGATATTACGACGTTACACACAGCGGGGGATATATAAAAGAGGTCTCCAAGGTAGAAAAGGCATTTGAAGGCACGGTCATGTCGGTAGCGATACCGCTTGAAATCGATGATGAAATAGTCGGGGCGCTGGCGGGGCATCGTGCAGTTGAGGATTTTGGAGTTGGAATCAGCACTATAGAGCGGCAGGTTTTCTCGCCGCTTCTGATATCAATGCTTTTTGCATTTTTGCTGGTGTTCGTGCTTTCAAGGTATATAGTAAAGCCGATAAGGGATATCTCGAACGCTGCGGGTGAGCTTGCAAGGGGCAATCTTGATTATCGTGTTACCCCAAGGACCAATGATGAGCTTGGAGAGCTTGCGGTTTCGTTCAACAAGATGGCTGAAGAGCTTAAGCTGCAGGACAGCCTGCGTAATACGTTCATTGCGAACGTTTCACATGAGCTGCGTACGCCGCTGACTTCAGTACAGGGGTTTGTGCAGGGTATGCTTGACCGTGCTATAGAAGAAGAGGACAGGGATAAATATTTAGAGATAGTGCTGAATGAAACAAAGCGCATGAACACTCTGATATCTGACCTGCTCGACCTTGCAAAGATAGAATCCGGACAGTTCCCGATAGAGCTGAGCGAATTCGATATAAACGAGCAGCTGCGCCAGTGCATAATAATGTTTGAGCAGCGCATAGAGAACAAGAAATTGAGCGTTGATATCAACTTCAACGAAGACAAGATGATGGTATGGGCGGACAGAGACCGCATATCTCAGGTGGTGACTAACCTTGTCGATAATGCTGTTAAGTTTTCAAGCGAAGGCGGAAGCCTGAAGATATGGACAACGAGCGATGACGACAAGGTGTATATAAATATTGAAGACAGCGGGGAAGGGATCCCTAAGGAAGACGAGCCTTACATATTCGAGAGGTTCTATAAGGCGGATAAGTCTCATAGCAGGAACAAGCCGGGAACCGGTATAGGGCTGTCGATAGTCAAAAGGATATTGACCCAGCACGGCGAAGACATTTCGCTTAAAAACGAGCCGGGGAAGGGGACGACGTTTACGTTTACCCTTACAAAAGCTGCTGAGCAGCAGAATAAAATTAGAAGCGAGTTCGACGATTTACGAGAACATGAAGAATAAAAATATTTTAGAAAGGATGATGAAAAATGGATAATGAAAACAACATTAATCCAGGGACAGTGAATGAGAGCGGCGCTCAAAGTTCACAGGATAATACAGGCGCCCCGCAGGGTGCACAGATGAATAATTACGGTCAGCCTGACCCGCAGTATTACTATCAGAACAGCTATCAGCAGTATCAGGCGCCTCCGACATATTACAACCAGCAAAGACAACCGGAAAAAAAGAGAAAGTCAGGATTTTGGGTTTTAATAGCTTTTGTGATAATACTCAGCCTGGCAGTCGGAGGGCTGCTTACGGCATATGTAGTTATGCCGATGATCAACTCTGACCAAGCGCAGATAGGCGAGAATCTGCAGCAGGGACAGGATGACCAGCAGGACAACAGCAGTTCTAATATAGCGGACAGTCAAGGCGGACCGGATCTGCCCGGGCAGGATAAACCTGCCAAGCCGCAGACGACCAGCTCTGCCGATATAGGCGGAGAAGCGCCGAGTATCGACCAGTCGGGCAACCCTATCGTGCAGATAGCTGAAAAAGTGAGCCCGGCGGTAGTGGGTGTTACGGTAAGCGTTGACCAGGCAGTCGGCGGACAAGCGGCACAATCTCAGGAATACGGCTATGGAACAGGATTCATAATTTCACAGAACGGTTATATCGTAACGAATAATCATGTTGTGGACGGTTCGGATTCGGTTAAAGTAACGCTGATAGACGGAAGCGAATATGATGCGCAGGTAGTTGGAGTCGATGCATCAACGGATCTTGCGGTACTGAAGATAGACGCACAGGGACTTACGGTAGCTTCATTCGGAGACTCGAGTGAGCTTAAAGTCGGTGAAACAGTGGTCGCTATCGGCAACCCGCTTGGAAGCAATCTGGCGGGAAGCGTGACTGCGGGTATAGTCAGCGCAAAAGACAGAGTGATATCTACAAACGGGTATACACAAAAGTATATCCAGACGGATGCGGCTATCAACCCCGGCAACAGTGGCGGACCGCTTGTAAACATCGAAGGACAGGTAATAGGAATAAACACACTTAAGACTTACCTTGCCGGATATGATGATTACGGAGTGCCCATCGGTACTGAGGGAATTGGATTTGCGATACCGACGAAAACTGCACTGCCTATCATTGAACAGCTTATGGAAACGGGAAGCGTCGAGCGTCCCGGAATAGGGATATCCTGTCTGGTGGACGTGACGAACGCATTCAACCCGGAAGGTTCGCCGGACGGTGTGACTGTTGCTGAAGTAGTACAGGGCAGCCCTGCTGAAGAAGCAAACCTGATGGTCGGTGACATCATATTGTCGATAGACGGAGTGCAGACACTGACAGTAGAAGCTTTGACGGACGAGCTGCAGAAGCATGCGGTCGGTGACGAAGTCGAGATCAATGTGTGGAGAGACGGTGAGGAGTACAAAACTATCGTTACCGTCGGAGACTTGAACAACATGTGATAGACAATTTTCACGGCATAATAAAACCGGCAGCTATATCGGCTGCCGGTTTTTTGTATTATTCGTCTGTTTCTGCGGCCAGCAGTTCCTGTTCCTGTTTTTGCTGCATTTTTTCATTCTCAGCTATGCCAAGCTTGTTGGTGTTTATGGAATTGCGGAAGACTACAAACCGCTGGAATAGGAACTCTGTTACAAAGTTTATTACCATAGTGCCCACAAGCACAAGATAGTAGTTCCAGCCGATGAGAGCAAGAGAATCTCCCCATAAAGTTGAGAGCGGAGTGAATACTACGTAGTAGCCGAACACCATGAGCATCGCTATCGGAATATTGTTTGCGGATTTGAATGTGAATTTGCGGTTCAAAGTGAAGTTATATACCACAGAGAGCACAAGCGCAATGAGATAGCTTGGTCCGTAGTCGCTTCGCAGCGCTTCCGGCCACGAAGACATGCCGGGGAAAACAGCAGTCCAGTTTATAAATTCGTTCATCAGCGTAAAGCTTGCGAGCTGAATCACGCCGGCCGATATTGACAGGCCTGTGAACTTTAAGAACTGTATAAAATTTTGTTTGTTGGTCAACTTAACTTTTTCAGTGGTTGTGGTTTTGTTCATAAGATACCTCGCTTTGAGGGTTTTGATTAATATTAACACAATTACGAGCCGGGTCAAGGCTTGTCATAGTAACTTAATATAATTGGAATAAAACTAAGCTGGTAGAAAGATGACGGCTCGGTGTGTGCTCAGGCGTGTTTTTTTATACAATGTTGTTTTATGTAATTGCTATGCTATGCAATATATGGTAAGATGATATAACAAAAAAATACAATGTATGGAGATTTACATATAATATGGATAATACTGCTGATAATAAACACAAACACGGCTATCTTTTACTCATAATACCTTTTATGATCATATTTGTACTCATTGTTGCAGCGGGTATTTATTTTTATATCGACTATGATAAAAACAGCAAACTACTTGCTGACATTGATACTACAAAATATGAAGCAAAGATAGGGTCGGAAGACGTATGGGAGAATGAAATAGAGCTTGTCGGTAAAAGCATACTTGAGCTGAATGAAGAAAAGATAGATAAAACAGTTTATGTAGCGCCGAACGGACTAATCATACGAAACTTATCAGAAGAGTGGAATGGAAAGCTTAGTAGTGTATACGATGAGCTGTTGAAAAATTCACACGGCGATGAGATTGATTATCTTAAAGAGATAAATCTTATGTCGGGCGCCCCCGATGACGGCACTTTAGGAGATTACCAAGAAAAAAGCTCTGTTATAAAAACAGCAATAACTTTCAAACCTTTGATCAGCAGTAGTTATAAGGTGATTACAAGAAAAGATTACGGATATATCAATATATATAATATGGATGAATATTCAGAATTGAAGGATTTTGCAGGAACGCTTTCTCATGAATACGGACACCATTATGCATTTCAGCACATTTTCACAGATGAGAATGAAGATAGGGAAGATTCATATTATTATGACTTAAGGGGACTTTTGGAATATCCGGATGCAAAGGAATACTTAGATTATGACGAGTATTTGAAAATGCATGCCTGGGATATCGATGAAATAGCTGCTGAGGATTATGTTCAGCTGCTGGGTTCACCGACGAGCAGAGAGATAGGCGAATATATGGACATAAAGGAAGCGCTTTACACTTCGGATATGGAATTCACATATGATATGCAGCCATATCATTATAATGTGTTTGCGCAGGAGAACCCTGTTATACCGACAGCTGAGCAGGTGCAGGGACTTGAGTATTATTACCATTCATTTATCGATGAAACATATGAAGAGGAATATACGCAATATAATGATATAGTAATTGAAGCTAAGAAAAAAAGGTCGAATGGGAAGACCCATTATGTGCTTACCTGGAATGAGCTAAATGCAGCAGGCAGCGAAGTAATATATACTGTTGTTTGTTATGATGCTGACGGGGCGTTCTTTTCGGGAATAAAAACAGTATCGGGAGAAGAGGCGCTTTCGGCTGTTATCGGAACTCCCACAAGGACTAAAGGCAACTGGATATATTGGTGGGATGACAGGACAATGGACGAGGACAGGATAGTCCGTGTCCTCGCATATATAGTTGATGAAGATATTATAGTGGGATCTCAACCTTATTACTTTGATTTTTAGTTTTGTTTTTAGGCCGTGATTTTTTAACAAAGAATATAATAAGGAATACTATAAGAACAAGGACCGCTGTGCCGGCACAGATTATGCTTATAAGCAAAGCCTGATTGGTTGAATCCGTCAGGCTTTTATGATATTCAACATTTTCTTCGTTGACTATTACTGATTTCAACTCTAAAGTTTTTTCATCGCCGTATTTTAAGTTCCAGGTATTTGTGGTTACACCGTCTGTATATTCCTGCTTATCGGAGTTGGTATCTTTGGCTTCTCCCGGCAGAGATATAATGAGTGAGAATTCCGATTCGTTTGCGTATCCGGCAATGATTTGCTGCATATCAGACGGAATGACGGTTTCATCGGTTCTTCTTATCAAATCATTTAAACTGATGCTGGCGTCAAGATTATATTCATCTTCAAAATATGATGGAGCATACTCAAAACCTGCAGTTGTAAACGGGGAATATTCACTCTTTAATATTGCATCAAGGCTTTCATAAGCATCTTCCCTTGAATCGTGTTCTTTTTCAAATGTTCCGGAGATACTTAGTTGCTCGTCATTATCGTCGACAGTTACAGTCATGTTCTGCTGTTCCCATTGGCTGGTGATATCTTTTATTAAATAGTAATAGTCAAAATCTTTGAATTCCTCTTTGGTTTTATTTATAACCAATGTATAACTGACACTCATATAGTTATCGTCATCTATTGAATATTTCATTGTTACATTTGTACAGCCTGCAAAAAGTGCGGCGATTATCAGTATGGTAATAATTACAAGTATTTTTTTCAACTGTGCTCTCCTTTGGTGTTATGTATGCAAGTAATTATATTTGACATTGTAAGAAAATGCAAATAATAAATATATTTTACTAATAAAGAGATGGTTGCGTACACTCTTGTTTCAGACTATATATAAATAGGAAAGAGTTTAGAGCAGCTATATTGTTGAGGTAAGCCAACCTGTGGTTTTGTCCGATATTTTATCTGGTCTATTATATTGTTTTATGATATTATTTATCAGAAAAGGGGTAGAGAAATGCTAGACTACAAAACATATGGACTTCTGGGAGAATCGGTATCAAACTCCATATCTCCTCAAATATATAATGCATTGTTTCAGGAACTGAAAATACCTGCGGTTTTTATGCCGTATGCCGTGCCGAAGGACAAGTTCATAACGGCGCTGCCGATAATGCGCTCATATTTTGAAGGATTCACGGTTGCCGAACCATACAGGGTAGATATAATGGGACACCTTGACAGGCTGGACGATTCCGCAAGGATGGTAGGCGCTGCGAACACTGTTAAGGTCGAGAAGGGCAAGATGACCGGATATAACACTGAAATGGATGCATTCGAAAAAAACCTTATCGGATTCATCGGTAATTTGTTTGATAAAGACGTATTGCTCATTGGGTCGGGAGGCGCTGCATATGCCGCTTCAAGCGTACTTCTGGAAAAGGGAGCGTTTTTAACGATAGTGTCGCCAAACCTAGCCTCCGCAATGGAGCTGCAGAGCAGGCTGCAGAAAAGATATAACAAAAACAGGATAAAGGTCGTGGGCGGTCTTTCTCACTCGGACGAGTTCTATGCAGTGTTTAATACACAGGATGTGGATGTTGAAAGCAAAGAGTCTGAAGTATCAGTTCACACCCATACATATCAGAGTCTGAAGTATGCGTTTGACATTTCGTACTGTGGAACAGAGTTTCTGGAAAAAGCAGAAAAGTTTGGAGCAAAGACGAAGAACGGACTTGATATGCTGTTTTATCATGCAGTAGGCGCAATAAAGATATGGCTTGATGACCATAGCGGTATAGATGTTGCGCTGTTAACTCAGGTTTATGATAAAATAAAAAGCGCAGTTGCACTGCCAAAAGACGCCTGCAGTATAAAAGAATAGCAATACGTGCGGTTAATAGTCCGCAAACAGTATCTAAACAGACACTGAAACACTTAAATATGATAAAAAAACTTATGAAAAACCCTTTATCCATGCCGGAAAAGGGTTTATTTGCGTCTTTTACAGAATCGTCATAAAAAAGGGCAAAAAAAGGGTAAATAGAAGTTGACAATTTGTTAGCGATTTGTTACTATAGTTGAGCCGCCTCTGATAAGGGGGCGGCAAAAAGAACCTTGAAAACGAAAAATACAGCACTACAAAAGAGACGCAAAGAATTTGAGTTGAGTCAGAGACAGACGAAAGTTTGTAAAATAGGCTGCAGTTTTTAGGAACAGCGGTTTAAATATTTTAAAATAAGAGTTTGATCCTGGCTCAGGACGAACGCTGGCGGCGTGCTTAACACATGCAAGTAGAACGAAGCAATTGGAATTAGTTTACTAAGGAAAATTGACTTAGTTGCGGACGGGTGAGTAACGCGTGAGTAACCTACCTTTATGAGGGGGACAACAGCTGGAAACGGCTGCTAATACCGCATAAGGCCACGACCTCGATTGAGGATGTGGTAAAAGATTTATCGCATAAAGATGGACTCGCGTCCCATTAGCTAGTTGGTGAGGTAACGGCTCACCAAGGCGACGATGGGTAGCCGACCTGAGAGGGTGATCGGCCACACTGGAACTGAGACACGGTCCAGACTCCTACGGGAGGCAGCAGTGGGGAATATTGGGCAATGGGCGCAAGCCTGACCCAGCAACGCCGCGTGAGGGAAGAATGTCTTCGGATTGTAAACCTCTGTCCTTGGGGACGAAAAAAATGACGGTACCCAAGGAGGAAGCTCCGGCTAACTACGTGCCAGCAGCCGCGGTAATACGTAGGGAGCAAGCGTTGTCCGGAATTATTGGGCGTAAAGGGTGCGTAGGCGGTTTTGTAAGTCAGATGTGAAATCCCCAGGCTTAACTTGGGAGTTGCATTTGAAACTGCAGAACTTGAGTAAAGAAGAGGTAAGTGGAATTCCTAGTGTAGCGGTGGAATGCGTAGATATTAGGAGGAACACCAGTGGCGAAGGCGACTTACTGGTCTTTTACTGACGCTGAGGCACGAAAGCGTGGGGAGCAAACAGGATTAGATACCCTGGTAGTCCACGCTGTAAACGATGGATACTAGGTGTGGGGGACATACAACCTCTGTGCCGGAGCAAACGCATTAAGTATCCCGCCTGGGGAGTACGGTCGCAAGGCTGAAACTCAAAGGAATTGACGGGGGCCCGCACAAGCAGCGGAGCATGTGGTTTAATTCGAAGCAACGCGAAGAACCTTACCAAGGCTTGACATCCTCTGACAACCATAGAAATATGGCTTCCCTTCGGGGCAGAGTGACAGGTGGTGCATGGTTGTCGTCAGCTCGTGTCGTGAGATGTTGGGTTAAGTCCCGCAACGAGCGCAACCCTTATCATTAGTTGCCAGCACTTCGGGTGGGAACTCTAATGAGACTGCCGGGGATAACTCGGAGGAAGGTGGGGACGACGTCAAATCATCATGCCCCTTATGTCTTGGGCTACACACGTGCTACAATGGCCGGTACAAAGAGCAGCAATACCGCAAGGTGGAGCGAATCTCAAAAAGCCGGCCCCAGTTCGGATCGTGGGCTGCAACCCGCCCACGTGAAGCCGGAGTTGCTAGTAATCGCGAATCAGCATGTCGCGGTGAATGCGTTCCCGGGCCTTGTACACACCGCCCGTCACACCACGGAAGTTGGGAGCGCCCGAAGCCAGTGGGCTAACCGTTTACTCGGAGGCAGCTGTCGAAGGTGAGATCAATGACTGGGGTGAAGTCGTAACAAGGTAGCCGTATCGGAAGGTGCGGCTGGATCACCTCCTTTCTAAGGTGTACATTAGACAAAGGGCATAGCGATATGCCAAGCAAGAGACTTGACTTTAAATGAAGGTGTCTCTTGTAGTGCTGGAACTTTTCAAGGAAGAAACAAAACCCTAACTGGGGGGGTGTAGCTCAGCTGGGAGAGCACCTGCCTTGCAAGCAGGGGGTCAGCGGTTCGATCCCGCTCATCTCCACCAAGACCGAAAGCGAGAGCAAAAGGTTTAAAAGAGGCGAGCTAGAATGGAACCACCTAAAATGGGGGCTCATAGCTCAGCCGGTTAGAGCGCACGCCTGATAAGCGTGAGGTCGGTGGTTCGAGTCCACTTGAGCCCACCACACACTTTGAGCGAAATATCGAGAGATAAGGAGCACAAAAGAGTGGGGACACCTCAGGCTAGTGGGTGTGTTTTTAAGAAAAAAAGCTGTTTAACGGGTTGTGCCGGACAGGCCCGAAAGTAACAGTCGGCAGACTGCGAAAGAGGGAAGCAACGAAGTTGCCGAAAGAACATTGAAAACTGCATATGAAGTAAGAAGTAAACTTTAAATTTTTTAAAGGTAGATGCGTAAAGCATCATACAATTTCGAAAAAGTTAGAGCGAAAGTCTTAGAAAACAAAGATTTAAATCTTCAAAATCAAGCTAAAAAGAGCGTAAGGTGAATGCCTTGGCATTAGGAGCCGATGAAGGACGTGGTCAGCTGCGATAAGCTGTGGTGAGCCGTAAGCAGGCATCGACCCACAGATTTCCGAATGGGGAAACCCAACTGGAGTAATGTCCAGTTACCTGTGTGTGAATAAATAGCATGCAGGAGGGAACCCGGTGAACTGAAACATCTAAGTAGCCGGAGGAAGAGAAAATAACGAATGATTCCGCTAGTAGCGGCGAGCGAACGCGGACCAGCCCAAACCGTGAACCTTCGGGTTTGCGGGGTTGCGGGCCAGCAATATCCATTCACAAAGGTTAGTCGAATAGTTCTGGAAAGTACAGTCAAAGAGGGTAACAACCCCGTAGACGAAAACTAGAGTGAGGTAGCTGGTACCAGAGTACCACGGGACACGAGTAATCCTGTGGGAAGCTGGGGGGCCCACCCCCCAAGGCTAAATACTACCTAATGACCGATAGAGAAACAGTACCGTGAGGGAAAGGTGAAAAGTACCCCGGGAGGGGAGTGAAAGAGAACCTGAAACCTTACGCTTACAAACAGAAGGAGCGGCCATAGCTGCCGTGACTTCGTACTTTTTGTATAACGGACCGGCGAGTTACTATGCGTAGCAAGGTTAAGGCACTGGAGTGCCGCAGCCGCAGCGAAAGCGAGTCTTAACAGGGCGAATAAGTTGCGTGGAGTAGACCCGAAACCAGGCGACCTATCCATGTGCAGGTTGAAGCGGTAGTAAAATACCGTGGAGGACCGAACCCACTAACGTTGAAAAGTTAGGGGATGACGTGTGGATAGCGGAGAAATTCCAATCGAGCTTGGAGATAGCTGGTTCTCCTCGAAATAGCTTTAGGGCTAGCGTCGAGATTAAGATATACGGGGGTAGAGCACTGAATGGGCTAGGGGGCCACAAAGCTTACCGAACCTTATCAAACTCCGAATACCGTATATTATGCTCGGCAGTCAGACTGTGAGAGATAAGTCACATAGTCAAAAGGGAAACAGCCCAGAACACCGTCTAAGGTCCCAAAGTCACAGTTAAGTGGAAAAGGATGTGTAACTGCACAAACAACCAGGATGTTGGCTTAGAAGCAGCCACTCATTCAAAGAGTGCGTAACAGCTCACTGGTCTAGTGGTTATGCGCCGAAAATGTCCGGGGCTAAAACTGTGCACCGAAGACGTGTCTTGAACGTTTACGTTCAGGGGTAGAGGAGCATCGTGTGCTAGGCTGAAGCCAGACCGTAAGGAATGGTGGACGAAACACGAGAGAGAATGCCGGTATGAGTAGCGAGAATGAAGTGAGAATCTTTATCGTCGAAAGCCCAAGGTTTCCTGGGGAAGGCTCGTCCTCCCAGGGTAAGTCGGGACCTAAGCCGAGAGCAAATGCTGTAGGCGATGGACAACTGGTTGAGATTCCAGTACCACCGATAATCGTTTGACAGACGCAGTGACACAGAAGGATAGGCAAAGCGGGTTGATGGTAGAACCCGTCCAAGCACTGAGGCAGATCGCGTAGTGAAGTACGCGCGGTTAATGCTGGGGTGTGATGGGGACAGAAAATAAGTATGGAAGTTGCTGAATTCACGCTGGCGAGAAAAGCTGCTATGGAGATTAAAGGTGCCCGTACCGCAAACCGACACAGGTAGGCGAGGTGAGAAACCTAAGACGATCGGGATAACCCTTGTTAAGGAACTCGGCAAAATGACCCCGTAACTTCGGGAGAAGGGGAGCCATCCTCTGGATGGCCGCAGTGAATAGGCTCAAGCGACTGTTTAGCAAAAACACAGGTCTGTGCGAACTCGAAAGAGGACGTATACGGGCTGACGCCTGCCCAGTGCCGGAAGGTTAAGGGGAAGTGTTAGACTTTGGTCGAAGCACGGAACTTAAGCCCCGGTGAACGGCGGCCGTAACTATAACGGTCCTAAGGTAGCGAAATTCCTTGTCAGGTAAGTTCTGACCCGCACGAATGGCGTAACGACTTGAGCGCTGTCTCAACAAGGGACCCGGCGAAATTGTAGTACCAGTGAAGATGCTGGTTACCTGCGATAGGACGGAAAGACCCCGTAGAGCTTTACTGCAACTTGGCATTGGACTTTGGTATTAGATGTACAGGATAGGTGGGAGACTTGGAAACTTGGACGTCAGTCTGAGTGGAGTCATCCTTGGGATACCACCCTTCTAATACTGGGGCTCTAACGGTGTGCCGTGACCCGGGCACCGGACATTGCCAGGTGGGCAGTTTGACTGGGGCGGTCGCCTCCCAAAGAGTAACGGAGGCGCCCAATGGTTCCCTCAGAATGGTTGGAAATCATTCATTAGAGTGCAAAAGCAGAAGGGAGCTTGACTGCGAGAGAGACATCTCGAGCAGGTACGAAAGTAGGGTTTAGTGATCCGGCGGTATGAGAGTGGAATTGCCGTCGCTCAACGGATAAAAGCTACCTCGGGGATAACAGGCTTATCTCCCCCAAGAGTCCACATCGACGGGGAGGTTTGGCACCTCGATGTCGGCTCGTCGCATCCTGGGGCTGAAGTTGGTCCCAAGGGTTTGGCTGTTCGCCAATTAAAGCGGCACGCGAGCTGGGTTCAGAACGTCGCGAGACAGTTCGGTCCCTATCCATCGCAGGCGCAGGAAATTTGAAGAGAGCTGTCCTTAGTACGAGAGGACCGGGATGGACTAACCTCTGGTGTACCAGTTGTCGCGCCAGCGGCATGGCTGGGTAGCCAAGTTGGGAAAGGATAAACGCTGAAAGCATCTAAGCGTGAAGCCCCCTCTAAGATAAGATTTCCATATCAGACCCCTTGAAGACTACAAGGTTGATAGGCTGGAGGTGTAAGTGCAGTAATGTACTCAGCTGACCAGTACTAATAGGTCGAAAGCTTGATTTAATTTTAATCATCGTCAGACGACGAACTACGGCGTTGGCAGCGTCTGCATTAAGACAATCGCGTATGAACAATACGCTCATGCCTTATGTAAACTTGCCGCCTTGTATTTCGACGCCTGTCTCGATTAAAAAAAGATCAATGTTTTTAAGACTAATGATTTGTTTGATAAGACTTTTTCTTACTTTGTCTGCAGTTTCCAATATTCTTTCAAAGAATATTATTAATATGTTAACCATTTTCCGGTGGTTATGGCGGAAGGGATCCACCTGTTCTCATCTCGAACACAGTAGTTAAGCCTTCTTGCGCCGATGGTACTTGGCTGGTAACGGCCCGGGAGAGTAGGTAGCTGCCGGATTCAATTATAATAAATGAGCGGTTTTTCGCTGTAAGAGCCGCTCTGATATTCCTCAGTAGCTCAGCGGTAGAGCATTCGGCTGTTAACCGAAGGGTCGTTGGTTCAAACCCAACCTGGGGAGCCATTTAAAAAGCTCACTAGATGGGCTTTTATTTTTATTCAAAAAGAACATTAAGCATTTGTTAAATCTTATGAAAATATGATTGATTACACTATATGATGTGGTATAATTGATTATCACATAATATATAATGTCATACATATTAAAGGGGTGTCGTATTGAATAAGACTTTCGTACTTGATACAAATGTTATTCTTCAGACTCCGTACTGCCTTTTAATGTTCGAAGACAATACCGTAGTTATTCCTGAAGTCGTGCTTGAAGAACTGGATAGATTTAAGAAAGAGCGAAGTGAGCTTGGTGCAAACGCCCGGCAGGCCGGACGTATGCTGGACGGCCTTATGAAGCTTGGCAGCCTTTCGGAAGGGGTCAAGCTGCAAAATGGCGGCACGCTTAGGATAGAGCTGAATTTTGAGCACGTTACACTTCCAAAGTTTTGGGAGAGCGACAAGAACGACAACCGTATAATCGCTGTATGCAAAGGTTTAAAGGAGCAGGGGGAGAACGTCTTCCTTGTCACAAAGGACACATTTGCACGTGTGAAGGCGGATCTGATCGGCGTTGATACGCAGGACTTTTTTGCTGAGCAGAGCCCGGATGTTGACGAGCAGTACAAAGGACGTGACGAAGCTTTTGCATCTAAACAGTGCATAGATGAGTTCTATGAAAAGGGATATATACTGTCGGAAGATGTATATCAGCTGGATGACAAGTCTGAAAAGAGCGCTCCGGCAATGTATGAGAATGAATTTTTTATCATACATTCTGAAGAAAACAACCGGCAGACAGCGCTATGCAGGTATGACGGGGAAAAGCTCGTTAAGCTGAACTTTCTGGATGCGAATCCGTTTGGAGTAGTTGCAAGGAATACCGGTCAGAAGTTTATGCAGGAAGCGCTGATGACGGACGTGGGATCACAACCGCTTGTGATTATAAAGGGGCCGGCAGGAACTGCAAAGACTTTTTATTCGCTGGCAGTAGGGCTGCACAAGCTTTTTGACAGCGACAGGGCGCATTTCAGAAAGATACTGGTATGCAGGCCTAACGTTAAATTTGATGAGGATATAGGCTTTCTGCCGGGCACAGAGCAGCAGAAGATCGAGCCTTATCTAAGGCCGATAGTTGACAACCTCGAAGTGCTCATGGGTATGGATCCGAACGGGAAATTCGGCAAGGAATATGAAATAAGGGACAAGATAGACGAACTTTTTGACAGGAAGATGATAACAAGCGAAGCGATAGCTTATATGAGGGGCCGCTCGATAGCGAACAACTGGGTCATAATAGACGAAGCGCAGAACCTTACGCCAAGGCAGGCTAAAGGGCTTATAACGAGAGCTGGAATAGGCACAAAGCTGATATTGCTTGGAGACCCGAAACAGATCGATCATCCGTTCCTTGATGAGCGCACAAACGGGCTTTGCTATGCGGCTGAAACTATGAAGGGCACGAGCTGCTGCGTACAGATAACGCTGAGCGAAGAAGAGTGCGAAAGAAGCAGCCTTGCTTATGAGGCGGCAAAGCGCATGGGTGATATGCACAGACTTAGATAAAAACAGATGACAGGAGAAAAAATATGGGAATAATTGCAACAAAGGCATCGGATAAAGGGTATATTGAAGCGCTTGATGGCATTGAACGCAAGACGCTTGCATACGGTGAAAAGACACTGACAGTAGAGTTTAGATTGCAGAAGGGAAAAGAGCTGCCACTACACTCGCATCCGCATGAACAGGCGGGGTATCTTGTAAGCGGGCATATGGTGCTTAGCATTGACGGAGAAGAATATGACATGATGCCGGGAGACGCATGGGTAATAAAAGGTGATCTGGTACATGGAGCGCAAATAGTTGAAGATTCTGTAGCTGTCGAAGTTTTTTCTCCGGTAAGGGAAGATTATATACCGCAGAAGTAAAAACAAAACGAATTATAGTTAATGAATCAGTGTGATCACAATTAGAATTTCCGGGTTGACAAACATAGCATTGATGATAAAATATTGATAGTTATAAACACCACGGAGGCTGGGATGAGAAAGTAGTGTAGGCAAAACACAGAAAAATTTTCGATTTGTGTTTTGTTGTACGCTTCTTTTTTATTCTTCGGAGGTGTTTTTTATATGCTCACAATTAAGCTTAACAATATAATAATGGAATACGGCGGGCACAGGCTTTTTGATATCAGATCTGCCTGTGTGTATTCAAACGAAAAAATAGGGATAGTCGGCGCTAACGGAAGCGGAAAGACGACGCTTCTTGACATAATCACGGGACGAACGAAACCGGTATCTGGAAGGGCAGAGCTTTTTGCCGGCTTTAGCTATATCGATCAGCTTGGGCTTCCGCAGGGCGATTGCTGCGATGATATAGACTACAGCTGGGCAGAGAGCAGCGAGCCTATGAGCGGAGGCGAGATAATGCGCAGAAAGCTTGCGGAGGGACTAGGTGCGGATGCAGGTATACTCTTATGCGATGAGCCTACGTCTAACCTTGATGAGCAGGGGATAGTAAGGCTGGAGGCGGCGCTCAAAGGCTTTAAGGGAACTCTTTTACTGGTTAGCCATGACAGGCAGCTTCTTGATGATGTTTGCACAAAGATTTGGGAGCTAGACAGCGAACTCAAAGAATACAGCGGCAATTATTCCTGCTATATTTCTGAGAAAGAAAAGCAAAGGCGTAACGAATACAAAGAGTATGATAAGTATGTAGAAGAGAAAAAACGTCTTGAATCTGCGGCAAGGGAACGCTCGAACAAAGCTGCAAAGATGAAAAACACGCCCAGTCGCATGGGTAACAGCGAAGCCAGGCTGCACAGGATGGAAGTAAGGCAGAGAGCGGGAAAGGTAAGCAAAGCTTCGGGACAGATATCTTCAAGGCTGGAGAAGCTGGAGAAAAAGTATAAGCCAAAGGAGCAACCGACCTATAAGCTTTACGGAAGCGGTGACGCGGGAAAGCAGGGCAAGATGGCCATTGCAGTAGAGGGCTTAAGCTTCTCATACGGACAGAAAAAGATTCTCGACGATTTAAGCTTTTATGTGGAAACGGGGGAGCGGGTAGCTATAAGCGGATCTAACGGAAGCGGAAAGACTACGCTTTTGAACTGCATTGCGGACAATAAGCCGGGTGTAAGAATAGCGCCTTCGGCAGAGATAGGTTATTTCAGGCAGGGCTGTCCGGAACTTGACGAAGGGAGCAGCATACTTGATTTCATTATGCGGACAAGCAGGCAGCCTGAATACATGACGAGAACTATATTAGCGGGTCTTGGAATAAAAAGGGACGACGTATACAAGAAGATATCAGTGCTGTCGGGAGGAGAGCGGTGCAAGGTGTCACTTTCATCATTGGTTTGTCAAAACCCAACGATAATGCTGCTGGACGAACCGACGAACTATCTTGATATATATGTTTTATCTGCGCTGGAAGAGATGCTGGGAAGCTGTGAAAGCACGATATTGCTTGTGAGCCATGACAGGTTTTTCCGCAGCAAAGTTACGGACAGGCAGATGGACCTTGACTCCGCCTCAAAAGCATAGGTTCATATTTATTGAGAAAGCAAATGGTTTAAAGGACTATGAAGTAGAGAGCTATCCAGAAAAGGTGCATTATGTTGATGAGCGCATAAATTATAAATATGACATTTATGATGATATTTGAGACCCGCAGCTGGCTTTCATTTGCGCTCCTTAGCCTGACGCCCACGTAAAAAAGGAGAACTGCGGGCAGCACTACTTTTGTAATGACTGCAAGGTATGTTGTAGCTATAAAAAAATCCATAACGGGATTGACTTCTATAAACATCCCTGTTTTTAAAAGGAACCAGGTCAACTGGATATCGTTTATATTCAGAGCGTAAATTATAAACAGCTTGTTCCTTACGTTAGGATACTCACACTGCTTTAAGAAGGCAAACATGGACTTCCTCCAGGTTATGCTTTTTATCCGCTAGTCTTCGAAGAAAACAACTTTACCGTCCTGGAATTTTTCTATCATTGCAAGCGATTCGATCTTGTAGCCGTCCTTACGAAGTTTGTTTCCACCGTCCTGAAAGACTTTCTCTATAACTATGCCAAAGCCGACAATCTTTGCACCTGCCTGGGAAGCGATGTCTATCATGGAGTTGGTGGCGCTGCCTGAAGCCAGAAAATCGTCTACTATCAGCACGCTGTCTTCGCTGCTAAGGTGCTGCTTGGATATCCTGACTTTATATTTTTTGCCGCGTGTGAAAGAGAAAACTTCGCTCTCGTAGACGTCTGCCGGCAGATTCTTTGATTCTGTCTTTTTTGCAAACACTACGGGAACTTTGAAGTATCTTGCAGTCGCAAAGGCGATACTTATGCCGGATGTTTCCACGGTAAGTATTTTAGTAATCTTCTCGTCTTTGAACCTGTTGTAGAATTCTTTACCGATTTCATCGATAAACTCTACGTCTATCTGGTGATTTAAAAAAGAATCGACCTTTAGTATATCATCACCGATAACAGTGCCGACATCTCTGATTTTTTTCTTTAGCAGCTGCATAGTTATTCCTTTCAAAAGAACGAGAATTAATTTTTTTGTGTTGAAATAGATTATAACATAAAACCTAAATGAAGAACACAGGCAATTTGATTTTTGGGTTTAAAATATATTTCAGCTAAGGGATCTATCTTCGTGGCTGCGGGCAAACAGAAAGAACAAAAGCATAACTACAGCGGCAGCTGCGCACATATAGTAGGCGGCTGACGGATTTGATGCATTGACGAGCAGACCCGCGAGGAAGGGGAGAAATGTTGCGCCCAGCCCGCAGAAAGCAAAGGTGATGTTCAGCATCGGAGCTGTGTAACCCTTGCTCTTCTTTGCAACACTGTCGATTATAAAAGGCCAGATCGGGCCGCAGCCAAAGCCGCAGACTGCGAACATGACTATCTTTGCCGTGGGGCCTGGCAGCAGCATGGCGAGCACTAGGGAGACAATTGCGATAGATGAGAAAACAGTGAAGATCGCTTTTGAGTTTTTTACCATTATTCCTGCGAGCAGCCTTGAGAAAGCCATAGCGAGCCAGTAAAGTGAAAGCGCCGTATGGCTTAGCTGAGGCATTGAAAGCTGGATTTCGAAGTAGCTGTCGGTATAGTTTGCGGCCGTATTCTCGATACCGACGTAGAGAAATACGGCGATGATGAGAAACAGTATGATTTTGTTCTTAAGCTTGCCGACTACCGAGAATATCTTGACTTGTTTTCCGCCTATATTATCGCCGTAATGCTTTGCCAGCAAAGAGAGCAATGCCATTATAAAGAACATTGCGGCAATGATGAAATATATGTGCTGGAAATATACGCCCCGTTTGTCTATCAGCCATTCTGCTATGAGAGGGCCGGCGAAAGCACCTGAACTAAAAAGGACCTGGGAAAAGTTTAGATGAAGAGCAGACCGGCTGCTGAACTCGTCGGCAAGGACTGCAGAGGTAGTCGCTTCTAAAACTGCATATCCCGCGCCTACAAGCAGAATAGAGCATACGTAAGCGGCTGTTGAACCCGAACCGCCGGCAAGAAGCATTCCGGCTATCATCAGCGCATAAGATAAAAGTATCGTCTTTTTTTTGCCTATCCTGGCGCTGAGGACACCGAGTACGAAAGGAGAGATAACCATGCCTATGCTCTGCATCGCAACAAAAAGACCGACCATGCCGGCGCTGAGCATGAACTTGTCGGTTATGCTAAGTACTGTGTATTGAAAAAATGCAATGTATATGCCCAGCATCATAAGCGATATGTAGCTGACGAATATAACCAGCGCTTTGTTTTTAAAGGTGTTTTGATTGGATGCAGAATTCATTATTTTCCTCTGTGAAAAAAATTTAAGTCAGTTAGAGTATATTTGCAGCCTTGCTGTTTTGTCAATCCCTTTTACAACACCGGAAAAAGAAAATGTTTTGACGGGATGGAAATATCTTTTAGGATATCGTATACTGTATTTATGGAAAGATATTATTATTTGCTTGACAATGGTGATTACATAAGAAAGCCGCTGTGGCCGGGGATGACATTTCTTGACGCTAAGCAGGAGGCAGGGAACAAAACAGCGATATGTGCGCTGAGAAACAGGGAACTTGAGTCTCTTGGTAAAGAGATTAACGAAGGCGACTATGTGAAGTTTCTTGCCAGTAATGAGAGCGAGAACGCTTCACGTGTGTTTCTTAGAGGAGCAACTTTTCTTTTGCACATAGCGGCATATGAGCTGGAGTATGAATTTTTGGTAGAGCATGTGCTGTACGGCGGGGTTTTCTGCCGGATGGATGATGCTGATAATGAAAAGATAAAGAAGCTGCAGGAAAAGGTGGACGAATACATAGCGCAGGACAGAGAGTTCACTTTTACGATGGTGGACATAGAGCGTGCAAAGCAGCTGCTGACAAAGGAAGGCATGACGCAGCAGGTAAGGCTGCTAAAGTTCCGTCCGTTTGATTATTTCAGACTGTATTGGTATAACGGACATGCAGGGTATTTCCACGGGATAATGCCGCCAAGCTCCGGATATTTGAAGGGGGCAGAGCTTAAAGCGTATGAAGGCGGGTTTATGCTGAGGATACCGACGCCGTATAAGTCTGCTGCAAAGACTATAGAGAACCAGCCAAAGTACCTTGAGGTTTTCAGAGAGGCTGAAAAGCAGGCCGAGCAGTTGAGCAGTTCGTACATTGCGGACCTTAATGAACATTTCCTTTCGGGAGAAATTGAAGATATTATAAAAGCTGATGAGAAGTTTCACAAGGATATGATAGACGGCATAGCGGATACTATCATAAAAAGCGACACAGCACGTGTTGTGCTGATAGCGGGGCCGTCGTCTTCTGGCAAGACAACATTCGCAAGGAGGCTGGCACTGGCGCTTGATGCAAAGGGCAAGGGTTCTCTGCCTGTATCGATAGATGACTATTATCGTGACAGGGATGATATACAGGCGGATATAAGCGGTGAGAAGGACTTTGAGACACTTTCGGCTATCGATACGCAGAAGCTGGAAGAGGATATGTTGACACTGCTTGCAGGAGGAACGGCTGATCTGCCGGAGTTTGATTTTGTGACAGGCGTAAGAAAAGAGCAGCCAAAGAAAACGAACATCGGCGACGAGCTTATAATAATCGAAGGCATTCACGGGCTTAACGATAAGCTGCTGACGGGGCTTGACAGGAAATTTAAATTCAAGATATTCGTTTCGCCGCTGACGGCTCTGAACTTTGACACGAGAAGCGTAGTGCTGCCCGAAGAGATAAGGCTTTTGCGGCGGCTTGCAAGGGACAAGAGAACGAGAGGATTTTCTTTTTCAGACACTTTTGCACGGTGGTTTTCAGTAAGGAAGGGCGAGTACAAGTATATACTGCCTTATCAGGAGTCGGCTGATGTGATGTTTAATACGATGCTGCTTTATGAACCGCTGGTGCTTAAAAAGTATTGCTATGAGGAGCTGCAGAAGATACCCAACACGGACAGCGGATACGTTAGAGCGCAGAGCATGCTCAAATTCCTGAATTATTTTTTGAGCCTTGAGGATGAGAGCGCTATACCTAAGGACAGCCTGGTAAGAGAGTTTATCGGAGGGGGACTGGTTCAGTAAAAAAACTGGCGGAGGTTTGATATATGATAAAAGTTCTATGCTACGGGGATTCAAACACTTGGGGTTATAGAGGCAGCGATGCTAAACGCTTCGGGCGGGATGTGCGCTGGACGGGAATATTGCGGCAGCATCTTTGCGACGAGTATGAGGTAGTCGAGGAAGGGCTGAACGGAAGGACTACGGTATGGGACGACCCTATCGAAGGCTCAAGAAACGGAGAGACTTATCTTGTGCCATGCCTTGAAACGCATGCGCCGATGGACCTTGTCGTTATAATGCTTGGTACAAACGATTTGAAAATGAGGTTTTCACTGAGCGCATATGACATAGCTGCGGGTATGGAAAAGCTTATTAACATTATAGAAAAGAGCGAATCCGGAATTGACGGCAGCGCTCCGAAAATTCTTCTGCTTTGCCCTGCTCCAATAGGCAAACTTACCGACTTTGCGGACATGTTCACAGGAGGGCTGGAAAAGTCGAGGAAGCTGGCAGGGTATTATAAGGACATAGCGCAAAGACACGGCTGCGGTTTTATTGACGTAAGCAGTGTTGCGCAGACCTGCGATGATGACGGCATACACTTTGATGAAAAAGCACATACGGCGATAGGCAATGCGGTAGCGCAAAAAGTGCGTGAAATGTTTATTTAAACTATTTTTGTTGTTTTAATGAAATAAGCGGTTCGGACTGCTTGAATAACCGGGCCGTTTTTGGCATAATAAGGGTATCGGATAGCTTTAACACATTTTACATAAAACCAATCTGGAAAAAAGAATATTTGGAGGTTAGCTATGGACAAGGATCAGAACAACTTTGGTTCCGGCATGAAGACCTGCAAAAACTGCGGAGTACCGCTGGACCCGGATACTAAGTTTTGCGTGAACTGCGGCACGCCTGTAGAGCAGGAAGAACCGCAAAAGAAACCTGAGGCACAGGAAGTAACCAAAGAACCGGCAGCCGTTCCGAAGCCAGCGGAAACACAGCCGCCCATGGCTGCACCGCCTGCATCACCCTCTTCTGACGTGCCGTTTCCGGACGAGCAATATAACCCTCCTCAAATGAGTAGCGCACCGCCTGCAGCGTACAGGCATGCACAAACGCCGAAACAGACAGGGGTGTTCGCCGGAGGGATATTAGGCTTTATTGTAATGGCAGCGCTGCTGGTAGGCATTGTAGTTGCAGGTTTGTTACAGGGAGACTTTTTCATACTCAGAAACATACATGTTATGTACATACAGTTTATGATTTTCGGTACTATCGCATGTTGTGCTGTGCTTACGACAAGAGCAAAGGGCCCGGACTTATCAATAGGTGCGGTAATGGCTCTTACGGGCGCTCTTATTGCTGCTTTTAGTGGTTCGTGGATACTTGGTATAATAATTGCAGCAGCGTGCTGTATCACTATCGGTGCAGCAAACGGAGCGTTAATAGTTTATTTAAGGATGCCGTCATTGTTTGTTACTCTTGCAATGACAGCTATAGTCAGAGGAATTATATTCTTTATTGTAGGAGGCAGACCGCTGACAGTAGGTATCAAGCAATTCAGCACTAAATTTGTAGATTTTTTAATGATGAGAATGGGGATATTCGAATTGGTACCGCTTATCATTTTTGCAGTTGCTTTTATTACAGTATTTCTATTGATAGTATTGTCTAAACTCGGGAAACCTCTTAGAAGGAGAGAAGCATCTGACCAGAGAAAGCTTTCATTTTTTCTTGCATATGTTATAAGCTCAATAATCGCAGGAATATTAGGCGCTTACCTGGTTGCTTATCAAAGCCAGGTTTCAATGTATACAGGAACGGGATATGAGATGTTTATACTGTTTGTATTTGCTGCAGTAACCTCGTCACGTTTTATTGATAACAGAGTTGTACCTGTTGTATATGCAATTCCGGCGACGATTTTCTATGTGATGCTTTCTATTTTCCTGATGTTTATATCCGGAGGAAATTACATAATCCAAATGGTAATGGCAGTGATAGCTGTAGGTATGGGCGTAGTATCATACATAGCAAGAAAGGATTCTTTTAAGGGGATAGTGCAGAGGATGTAGTATAGAGAAAAGGGGAGCTGCAGGTGCGGCTCTCTTTTTTATGCGATTGAATTTTGGTGCGAGTTATATTATCATTGAAGCAGGCAGACATTACTTTTTAGGGAGTCTTCATGAAAAAGGTAAAACTGATACTGATCGACCTTATAATACTTGCTGTTTACAGCGCTGTTTATGTTGCGCTGACCGAGAAGCTGACGCTTACCAATGTGGTTGTTGGTGCGGCTGTATCTGCAGTAGCGCTGATATTCACACACAAGGTTATGCTCTCTGGCAGCTATTCGGATTATTTCACTATAAACGGGCATTACATCATCTATGTTCTTTATCTGTTTTTCATAATACTCAAGAGTGCGATAATTTCTCTTGCATACGTTTTTACAAAGGGTATAGGAATAAACCTGATAGAGTTTAAAACAAAGCTGAAGGACGAGAACTTAAAGTGTATGCTGGCCAATGCCATAACGCTGACGCCGGGAACTGTTACTGCCGATCTGAAGGGAGATACGCTTCATGTGATGAAGCTGTGCAAGCTGTGTAAGCTGGACCAGACATCAGGGTTTGTAAAGATAGAAAAAATGCTGCTTAGGATGGAGAAACAAAAATGATACACACCATTATACTATCTGTTATCGGTGTATTCGCGATTGCCGACATATATAAGATGATCGTCGGGCCGACTATATTCGACAGGCTGCTTGCCTTCAACATACTGTCTTCGAAAGTCGTAATGGCGATGGTCGTTTATGCGCTTTCGACCAGCCAGGGATATATGCTGGATATAGCTATCACATATACGCTGCTTTCGTTTGTGTCAACAGTGCTTATAGCACGCTTCGTTAGGACAAAGGGGATGCTGTCATGAGAATAGCCGGGGACATACTGCTGGTAGCAGGGATACTGGGTGCGCTTATCGGTATGATAGGGCTATATAGATTCCGCCATTTCTATTCGAGGATACTCATTACCAGCAACATAGACGCTGCCGGAATGATGCTTTTGCTTATCGGCGTTGCGCTGCAGTCGCCAAACGCTGCATTTGCAGTAAAAGTCGGCATAGTCGGGATACTGTCGCTGATAACCAGCCCTCTTTCTTCGCACGCTATACTGCGAAGCGCAAGGGATTCGGGTTACAGAATGAAACCGGGGGATAAAGCATGAACAGTCCGCTTGAAATACTGCTTATGATATGCCTTATAGCGCTCGCTTTTATAACGGTGCAGACAAGAAAGCTTAGGCGTGCCGCTATTTTCCTGGGCGCTTTTTCGTTGATATGTTCATTTGCGTATCTTATCTATAATGCGCCGGACGTAGCGCTGGCGGAGGCTGTTATCGGGTGCACGCTTTCGACTATACTTATACTCATTGCTCTTAAGAAATATCACGTTATCACGATATATTATGTTATTAATGAACAGAAAGACTCTGCCGCTGTAAAGAGAGAAAAAAAAGAGCTTTCAACGACTCTTGAGGATTTTCTTGTTGAGCGTGGATTTGAGCCGCAGATCATACCTACGCATCTTGATGAGCGGATACTCTGCCAGAACGAATGCTTCAACCTGCTGATTGAGCACACTGCGGAAGGTATAATAATATATTCGAGCGGTATCAGGTATCTTGAAAGGGACATCGAAGAGTATATGGAAACCCATAAGCTAAAGGGACTTAATATATCTTTCTATAAGCTCAAAGACCAGACGGAGGATGATATTGATGAACCTGAATGAGAAGCGCAGGCTAACTCTTATGATACTGACTCTCCTTGTAGTCGTGGGAGTGGTTTTTGTGTACCTGAGCGCCGGGGATTCCGGGCTGAACACAAACGAAGCAAAGGATTACATTGCGGAAAACCATGTGCAGGACACTTCAGCTGGGAATGCCGTTACTGCCGTTTACTTGAACTACAGGTTCTTTGACACTATATTTGAGTCGCTCATATTGCTGGTTTCTGTGCTGGCGGTAATGATGCTCTCGTGGAGCGCAAACAAACAGGACTAGAAAGGAAGATATGAACCACAGTACGATAATACAGACAACGGCGAAGATATTGCTGCCGTTCATAATAGTTTTCGGAGGTTACGTCATAATAAACGGCGCAGACAGCGTGGGCGGCGGATTTCAGGGCGGCGCTATAATTGCATCTGCGTTTATAGTTCGCTGGATAATAAACCCGGAGCAGGACATTGAGCTTAAGTATATAAAAATGGCAGAGAGGATATTTCTGTTGGCGCTGGTTGCACTGGGTATGCTTTTCCTGGGGCAGTTGATGCAGATGCTGTTTTTGCAGGGCAGGATATGGATGGTGAGCGTTAACCTGCTTATCGGCGTTAAGGTGACGTGCGGATTGACCGTTATATTTTATAGATTTGTATTCTTTGAAGGCAGGTGAGAGTTTTGAGCTTTGGTGAGATAGGTGCGATCATAATATTTTTTATAGGAGTGTATGGCGTAGTTGCACGGCGGAACATAACAAAAACGGTCATTTCCATCGGTATAATGGAAGCTGCTGTAATACTCTTTTTTGTGGCGGCGGGAGGAGCGGGCTCGACCAGTGCGCCTATACTTGGCGGACAGGACGCAGCCGACGCTGTGCCGCAGGCGCTGATGATAACGGCTATAGTAATCGGCATTGCTGTGACGGCGGTAGCTCTTACGATGTTCATATACCTTTATCATAAATATGGCACGACGAACTGGGAGAAAGCACGCAAGATGAGGGAGAACGAATGAACATACCGCTTTGGGCGCCTATATTAACGCCTGTGTTCTTTGGCGTATTAGCGTATACACTGCCCGAAAGAATAAAAAAGATAGTTGCAATCATAGGCTCCGGCGCAGCTTTTGCGATGTGTGTAATGATATTCTTGCAGAGCACACAAGGCGATGTGTCGCTGTCACTAGGTGGATGGAACCCTCCGGTAGGTATAATGCTTTATGCGGACAGGATATCTTCCGTTCTTATAATGCTTACTTCGTTTTTATTCTTTGCTCTTACTATATTCGAGTTTACCAAAAAGCACATACACAAGACTTTCTATATGCTGTTTATGATACTTGACGGGCTGCTGTGCGGACTGTTCCTGCTTGACGATCTGTTCTCTATATTCGTTTTGATAGAAGTTTCGACTATCGTCGTGGCACTGCTTATCATGTATAAGCGTGACAGCCGTTCTATGTATGACGGGCTGATATATCTGCTTATAAACATATTCTCTGCGACTTTTTTCCTGTTCGGGCTGGCTATGCTATATAAGCAGACGGGGACTTTCAGCCTGACGCTGCTGAAAGACATCATAGCGCAGGACACTCCGGCGCTGTATCTGCCGTATGCGTTCATGCTGACGGCGGTGTGCCTTAAAGCCGCACTGATGCCGCTGTTTTCCTGGCTGCCAAGGGCGCACGGTACGCCAAGCTCGCCTTCTGTCGTCTCGGCCATACTTTCCGGCTTATACGTCAAGAGCGGTATATATCTGTTCCTGCGCATACAGAATTCTTTCAACGCTTTTGACACAGGAACTTTCTTTTTGATGGCAGGAATAATAACGGCAGTTGTCGGGTTTATGTTTGCAATAGCACAGAGCGATATAAAGCTGATACTCTCATACCACACAGTTTCGCAGCTCGGGCTTATCATGATAGCCATAAACATGGGCGATGACACAGCGATGTGGGGCGGTATATATCATATAATCAACCACGCAATATTCAAGACTGTGCTTTTCATAGGCGCAGGTGAGATAATATCGGAGTATAAAACGAGGAATATATATGAGATGAGGGGCGTAGCAAAACGAATGCCCGTAATCACTGCGGCGATGATAGCGGCTATACTCGGTATAACCGGGGCACCGTTCTTTAACGGCAGTATATCTAAGTATCTTATTGCGCACGGCAGCACCGGGCTGGCGGGAGACGTTATGCTGACGTTCATAAACTTCGGAACAATAGTATCGTTCATAAAACTGAGTACGATATTCTTCGGGAAGTCTGACGAGAGGGCAAAGATACCGGCAAGCCGAGTGGCGGTAATAGTGCTCCTCGGAGCGGGGTGCCTTGGGCTTGGCATCTTCGGCGCACCGATAATAAAGGTGTTCTTTGGTGTGGACGTGCAGATAAGTGCCTCGGGTTATCTTCAGAAGAGCCTTGTGTTTGCTGCAAGCGCAGTTATAGCATGGCTGACGTACCGGTACCTTGTAAAAGGCAGAGGCTTTTGGAAACGCATCAGGACGCTTGATCTTGGATTCAATGCCATAGCTATGAGCGTTGTGCTGTTCTTCTGTGTTATTGTGGCGTATTTGTATCTGGTCTGATAAAATTATATATAAATGGAACTATTATAAATATTCCAGCGTCTAACTAAGTATAATATGCTTGGAGGAACCAATGAAAAAAATATTAATACTTACGTTTATTTTGGTTATGCTGCTGAGCGCATGTTCTGATGCGGGAAACACTTCTGATATAACCGATGGCACAACTGAAAACAATAAACCGATACAAGATGAGACTGTTTCGCCGACGCAGATGTTATATGAGGAGTTGATGCCTTGTGACGTGCCGCCTTCCGGAGAAATATTTGTGCCGTGGGAGAGCATAGAAGGCATTCCGCAGGTAGCTTATGATATGCGTGTATATGAATCGCTGGACGAGCTGTGCAGTGATGCCGCGTACATATTTACTGCTGTTATAAAGGATGTTGAAGTTGAAATTACGGGACAAGAAGACTGGGACACACCAGAGCCGGTTGATACAACGAATGTATGGTATAGACTTGATGATATAAACAGTATTAAAGGCGATATTGAAGCTGACGGGGCTGCTGTCTTCGAGACAGGGCAGCGCTATGGCGATATAAATTTTTATCACGAATATTTCCCGCCGATGTGTTACGGCAGCACATATCTTATATTTGCATATGATGATATTCGTCTGTGCTCACCGTTTGTCGGCTATACGCAGATAGATGACGGCAGCATGATATCTTCAGAGAATAACAAAATGTTCGAAGGACGAAATATTGACGATGTAACGGAACAGATTCAGAGCATTGAAAAGGCAATAAATGCACAGGAAGAGCTGAGCGCCGACGAAGGGCTGAACAGCCTGGTGCAGATGATTTCATCCGAAGCGGATTTTGCACCTGTGAGGGATTTGACAACACAGGAAATAGACTTGATGTATCGTTTCAACAATGATGCGCTGGCGGAGGCATATCTGGGAAAAGAACTGAAAAACGGTGATATAGTCATATGGATAAAGACCGTGAGGCTGACTGAGCAGCAGATGGATGTGTATGAAGAGTCTAACGGCGCTGCAACAGAGGCTAGAGCGGAGGAGCGGGAAAGCTATTATAATGTGAGCACAACGAGATATCACACGATTATCACAATATGCAGACAGGACAAAGACAACGCAGTTATTCATAATGCGTTTGGTGAGTTGTTTAACGTAAAAGATTGAGGTTTTTTATAAATTAATTTTTCTCATGAAAAAAGACAAGTAATTACTTGTCTTTTTTGTATGCGTTATATTTTTCTCTTCTTCCTAAGCATATCGCCCGGCTGCAAATCATAAGGACAGTTTATCCGCAGCATCTCCTGAGCGTGCGGTGCGCTGTCGCGCTGCTCGCCGTTTTCGGTTACAATATCCGTTACTTCGAATAGGCATGAAACTGCGGGGGAGAGAACATCGAGCGTTTCGCCGACGCTGAATTTGCCGCGCTGTTCAACAAGGAGCCTTCCCTCCGAGTCTTTAGCGCCGCGGACGACGCCAACGAAATCGTAGGTGCGCTGGGGGACGTCACGCTGTGTGTCCTGTCCCTGTTCACGCGGGTTGCCGTAGTAAAAGCCGGTAGTGAACGCACGACTGCCTGCTTTGCCTATCTCATCCAGCAACGATTCGTCGAACGGTTTGCCGGCAAGGAAGTCGTCTATAGCGTGCCTGTATGCGTTGACGATGCAGCCGACGTAGTAAGCTGACTTCATTCGTCCTTCAATCTTGAGGGAAGTTATGCCTGCGCTTATTACATCGTCGATATGGGGGAGCATCATGAGGTCTTTTGAGTTGAAGACGTATGTGCCTCTATCGTCTGAAAAAGCCGGGAAGTATTCGCCGTCGTAGCCTTTTTCGTAGAGATGGTATTCCCAGCGGCACGGCTGTGCGCATGCGCCCTGGTTGCCGCCTCTGCCCGTAAAGAAGTTTGACAGCAGGCATCTGCCGGAGTAGGAAATGCACATAGCGCCGTGAACGAAACCTTCCAGCTCAAGGCTGTCTGGAGCGTTTTTGCTCATATCAGATATCTCTTCCAGCGAAAGCTCACGTGAGAGTATAACACGCTCTACACCCTGGCTGTACCAAAACAGCGCGCTTGCAAGGTTGGTTGTGTTTGCCTGCGTGCTCAAGTGTATCGGCACGTTTGGTGCGGTTTTCTTTGCAAGGCTCAGCACGCCGGGGTCAGAGATGATAAATGCGTCGACGTTTGCATCTGCAAGCGCACGGATATAATCTTCCAAACCTTCGAAGTCGCATTCGTGGAAGATGGCGTTGAGCGTTATATACATTTTTTTGCCGTGGTTGTGGACAAAACTTACAGCGTCCGCTATCTCATCAATGCCGAAGTTATCTGCAAATGCCCTAAGGCCGTATGTTTTACCGGCGGCGTAAACAGCGTCGGCGCCGAAATAAACTGCTGCTTCCAGCGCTTCCCTGCCGCCTGCCGGTGCAAGAAGTTCAATTTTTCTATCCATTACCAGAATTCCTTATACATTTCTACGTTGGCGTTGTGCTCGTCCAAAGTCTTTGCAAAAGCAAGCTCACCTGTGTCATCGCCCTTGCTGCAGAAGTAGAGGTAGTCACCTTCCAAAAATTCGGTATCCGGTGAAAGCGCAGCTTCTATAGCTTTCTGGCCTGGGTTGGCAACAGGGCCGACTGGCAGCCCTTTGTACATATATGTGTTGTACGGTGAATCTATCTCTAGCTCTATGGCGGTGTAAACATACTTTTTCTCGCCCGTGACATAGCGCATGGTTGCGCATGAATCCAGAGTCATATCGTTGCTTAGCCTGTTATAGAAAACGGACGATACCTTAGCGTAATCCTGCGGAAGGGCCTCCCACTCAATCATTGAAGCAAGAGTCATTATTTCGTCTATGCTCATTCCTAAGTCCTGTGCCCTGTCTTCATATGAGAGTGTGAATATGGAGTCGAAACGGTTGAGCAGACGCTCTATTATGTTCTGCGGAGTTTCGTCAACATAGAACTCGTATGTGTCTGGGAAAAGGTATCCTTCAAGCAGATAATTCCTGTTTTTGATGTTTGCAGACGTGGTGATAGCCTTTATGAAATCATAGTCGCTGAATGCTTTGGCATCGTTGCAAAGGTCTAGAAACTCCAGCTTTTCGGTTTCATCGAATATACCGTTTTTCTCGAGCACATCCGCCATGTTTTCGGCGGTCATGCCTTCAGTAAACGTTACCGCTATGACTTCACGTCCGCCGTCGCCGGCACCGAGTATGTCTATTATCTCATCCATTGTCATATCTGACGAGAGCTCGTAAGTTCCCGCGATCAGTTTTGAGCCCATGTCGTTAAGGTCTACGTAGAGCTGAAATACGAGCTTATTTCGTACTATTCCTTCGTCGTGCAGCTTGGTCGCTATAGTTGAAAGCGATGAGCCGGATTTTATCTCTATCGTTTTTGCCGTCGGGGATTCTGAATTGACCGGTGCAAAGTAGTTGTTCTCTATGAAATTATAAGCTGTCCATCCGATATAGATTATAAGCCCTGCGCTCACGGCGAAGATAATGAAAGGGCGCAGTATCTTCCACAGCATAGAAAGCGTGGTATAGCTTTTTACAGCGCTTCTTTCTTCGCATTTCTCGAGCGGCGTTTTTTGGACAGAAGAAGAACGTGACGAGCCGTGTCCGGCACCCGGCGAATCGAACTTTCTTGTTTCATTGCCCGAAGCTTTTTTGTTTTTGTAATCGAAGTCTATTTTTATCTCTTTTGTTTCTTCGAAATTATTATCTTTACTGCTCATTTAAACCTACTCTTTTAACAAATCCAAACCCAGATCGCAAGCATCGCCGATTATTTTGTATATGTCACTTATCATCGTCTGGAACTTATACTCGGCAGCAAAGTACTGTGCTACTTCCGGCTTGAACATAAGCACTTCGCCGAGTTTTTTTAATTTGTCCATGGTTTCCTCGGAAGGGTTGCCGCCGGAAAGCATGCTTGCCTGAGCTTCGAGCTGAAGTTTTTTATAATCTGCAAGCAGTGATTTTGTCTGTTCGTCCGCTGTGACTATTTCTTTGAGCCTTATATACTCTTTATAGTCTTCACATTGCTGCAATTCTTTTGCAAGGTCGTGCGCTTTATCGTAAACCATCATGTGAAAATCTCCTTACATATCTATGATTATAGGAAGTATCATCGGGCTTCTCTTTGTGTTCTCATAGAGATAGTTACGCACCGCTTTTTTGATACGCCCTTTTATAGTCGTCCATTCAGTGACCTGCTTTTTGGCGCAGTCGTTGATTATATCTATTATTATATCACGTGCGCCGTCGAGAAGATCGGACGATTCACGCATGTATACGAAGCCTCTTGATATTATATCCGGCCCGGTGAGCAGCTCGCCCGTTTCGGCGGAGATGGATACCACTATCATAAACAAACCGTCCTGGCTCAGTAGCTTCCTGTCACGCAGGACTACGTTGCCTACATCGCCGATGCCAAGGCCGTCTATTATTACGCTGCCTGAGGGAACGGTGTCTGCAAAGCGTGCAAAGCGGCTGCCAACTTCTATGACCCTGCCTATTTCGGGAATGAATATGTTTTTCTTTTTTACACCGAGACTCTCGGCAATTGCCGCATGCCTGTAGAGGTGTCTGTATTCGCCGTGAACCGGTATGAAGAACCTCGGCTTTGTCAGCGCAAGCATCATCTTTAACTCTTCCACGCAAGCGTGCCCGGAGACATGAACATCTGCCACGCCTTCGTTTATGACATCTGCACCTTTACGATAGAGCATGTTTATAACGTCGGAAACGTATTTTTCGTTGCCTGGGATGGGGGTAGCTGAGATAATAACCAAATCTCCGGGTATCATCGCAAGCTTTCTGTGCTCTCCAGCTGCCATTCTTACGAGGCCGGACATCGTTTCGCCCTGGCTGCCCGTGGTAAGTATGACGATTTTGTTCTTTTTCATCTTCTCGAGTTCTTCCGGTTCGACAAGTATGTTTTCGTCAAAATTAAGATATCCAAGTTCCGTAGCCACTTTTGCTATTTTAAGCATGCTTCTGCCAGAAAGGCAGACCTTTCTGCCATAGCGCTTTGCGGCATTGATGACCTGCTGGAGTCTGTGGATGTTTGATGCAAAAGTTGCGACTATTATGCGCCCGGAAGCATTTTTGAAATAGCTCTCGAACGTTTCGCCGACTTTGCTTTCCGACATCGTAAAGCCTGGAGTTTCTGCGTTCGTGCTGTCTGAAAGAAGACAAAGAACTCCTTTTTTGCCAAGCTCTGCGAATTTGCCAAGGTCTATGACTTTGCCGTCTATTGGTGTGTAGTCGACCTTGAAGTCGCCCGTGTGCACTATAGTGCCGGCAGGAGTGTGCAGCGCAAATGCTACAGCAGCGTCTATGCTGTGGCTCACTTTTATAGTTTCAATTTTAAAGGAGCCGACGTCGAATTTATCGCCGGCTGAGATGACTTTGAAATCTATGCCTTCGAGTTTACGCTCTGCAAGCTTTGTTTCGATAAGTGCAAGCGCAAGATCTGTACCATAGACCGGCGCACCGAGCTCCGGTAAAAGGTAGGGCGTTGCACCAATATGGTCTTCATGGCCGTGCGTTATGAGCACAGCCTTTATACGTTCTTTGTTTTTCTTTAAATATGTTATATCGGGTATGACATAGTCAACACCCAGCATATCCTCCCGGGGGAAGCAAAGTCCGCAGTCTATGACGATGATCTCGCCGGCATATTCTATGACTGTCATGTTTTTGCCTATCTCGCCTATACCGCCCAAGGGGGTTATTTTTACCGTATTCTGTTTTGTCAAGTTATCCTTCCTTTCTGTCTAACCTATATATGATAATTCATTTGCGTATTTTAAGCAAGCTGCAGCCGTTTTTGGTGCAGCCATAAAGCAATTATAACACAATTTGCGCAATAAATATCGTACCAAATCTAACATAGTATTATATAAGTATGTTCTTTTTGTAATGTATATGTTCAGCAAGTTGATTTTAACGTTTTTCTATGGTAGATTTATTAAGTTCGAGGAGCTCAAATTAAGAATTATCGGAGTTTAAAAATGGAAGTTCAAAAGGTATTAAACAAAGATATAAAAAGATTTTACAAAAAAGCGCTATCTATTGCGATGCGGTACAGGGGTTATTTGCGGCAGGCTATTATAATTAATGCGAACCAAAAAAAAGCAATCAAGACCAGGAGAGGCAATCTGCAAAAAGGCATTGAAGTGCCGCCCGCAATGATAATAAGTGTAACGCACAAGTGTAATCTTAACTGCGAAGGTTGTTACGCCAGAACACTGCACACTGGAAAAGAGCCGGAGATGGGGCAGTCGGAGCTTGAGAAGCTGCTGAGTGAGGCGAATGAGCTTGGAGTGGCTACTGTGCTCATAGCAGGAGGAGAACCGTTTATGCGAAAGGGGATGCTTGATTCCCTCTCGAAGTTTCGTGATATGCTGTTTATAGTGTTTACGAACGGCACTATGATAGACGAAGATGCCTCTGTGGTTTTAAAGAAGAATAAGAATATAATACCTGTGATAAGCATTGAGGGAGAAGCGCACCATACCGAAAAGAGGCGTGGAGAGGGAATGGCGCTGCTTACTGAAAACGCCATGAAGCGGCTGAAAGAAAACGGACTATTGTTCGGGCAGTCGTTTACCGTGACCAGCGAGAATCTTGAACGGGTAACACAAGAGGACTTCGTAAAAGAGCAGATGGGCAAAGGCACAGGAGTGATTTTCTATATATCTTACGTTCCGTTTGAAGAGGGAACGCAAGGCCTTTCAATCAAACAGGAAGGGACAGAGTATCTGCGCAGCGCAGTAGACAAGCTGGATAAAGCTCTTAACACCATGTTTGTGTGTTTCCCTGCCGATGAGGACAGGCTGGGAGGATGCATTTCAGCCGGAACCGGTTTCATACACGTTTCGCCGTCGGGAGACATCGAGCCGTGTCCGTTCTCACCGTATAAGAGATATAACATAAAGGACAACACGCTGATTGATGCGCTCGGCTCAAAATATTTTAAAGCTATCAGACAAAACAGGCATTTACTTGATGAAAAGGACGGTGTGTGTGCGCTGTTCGAAAACAAGGAGTGGCTGGAGGCTTTGGAAAACGAAATAGAAGAATAAATAGGGTGTCCCAGATTGGCACAGCCGCATTCAGTGAATTATGCATTCAACATCATCTTTTACAATCTTCGCTAGGCGCCCCCCGTTGAAAGGATTTCAACGGGGTAGAGGTTTTTTGTCTTACGCTAAGCTGGGAAACCCTTTGGCTGTAGAGCAAGCCATTCTTTTGATTCTGATTAGCTGTATACTTTACCGGTAAATGAGAATGGATTATAATGAAGTCAATAAAGCGAAGGAGAAAAACTATGGAAGTTATACCTTCACGGACTTTTAATTATCTTTATATCTATCTTGATATAGCGTTCCTCGTCATATTGGCAATCATACTTCTTTATAACAAACGTTATCTAGCGCTGCTTTTCGGGCTGTGCGGAGCGCTTATCTACTTTGCGGTGGATTATGGGATATTCTATGGCGTGCTTGGCACAAGGACGGTGACCGGGGCAAGCACTTTCTGGCTGCTGTTGTGGCTGAGTACCAGCTACGGATTTACGAACTTTGCGTGGATATGTCTTTGGCTGGACCGTGACAAACGAGCACTGGAATGGTCGCTGCTAATTGTGATGGGGTGGCTGGCAACGGCGCTGCTGAGCCAGAACTTTGCGGGCTCTCCCATGGTAGAGATATCACGTGGGACTACGAGCTATCACGGAGTTATGGCGCTTATAATGTTTGCGACGTATGCGTATCTGTTCGTTGACAATATAAGAAGCAAGCAGAAAAAGCACAACATATTATGGATACTCTCTATAGGTATATTAGTTCAGTTTGCTTGGGAGGCTGTGCTTCTTATAACAGGCATACGTGACCTTGGCGCACTGCCGCTTATAGTCAATTCGCTTCTTGAAACCAATATGGGGCTGCCGCTGATATATCTTATACACAGGGCGCTGACAAAGAGGTATTCGGAAGACCTTTCAAAAAGACAGCTTTTAGAGCCGATTGCTAAAAAGAACGGCTGAGAGCAGAGCGATGGGACAAATTAATAAATAAAGAAAAGAATAGAAATATAGCATTGTATTAACAGCACGCATGCGGTATTATATCTTTGGCAGAAAATGCAAAAAAGATGTGCCATGAGAGCGTGTTGTTTTTTTACTGTTTTGCGATCAAGGCAATACACTGGATGGCTCTGGGAAAGTACAACAAGGAGGACGTAAATGAAAAGAATACTAATTTTATTGTTATGCGCTGTGATGGCGATGGCGATGGCAGCGTGTTCGGGGGACGGACAGCAGGAAGAAGAGCAGCAGACTGCTGATTTGCCGGAGCAGCAGACGGAAGACAAAACACAAGAAACTCCGCAGGTACAGGAACAGCAGGAAGATGAACAACAACATCAGGATGAAGAACAGACCGGGCAGGCTCAGAAGTCACGCGAAGAAATAATGCAGGATATGCTTGTGAACCATCAGTGGATAGCCGGTGAAAACGCAGAGCAGATGGCGGAGAACTCCGGCGGTCAGTTTGGGGATATTGATGTAAAGCAGATAAGCGAGGACGGCAACAGCTTCCAGTTTATTTCCGGGGATGACGGCGCTTATATGCACCTGAACACAAGGCTGCAGGACTTCGGCGGCGACGGGCGCAGACAGCAGGCGTTTAATATGAGGTTTATGACACAGGAAACGGGAGACCTTTCTTTTACTATGATGGGCATGGGAGAGGTTGTTGTATCGTTCGAAAAGGAAGGAGTCTTCTGTACATACGTTCAGAGCGGGATGAAGCTGAATTTTTCGGAATACAGGCCGACAAACTTCATGCTGGAAGACGGAAAGTGGTATGACATAATCCTGGCTGTTGATGATAATGCTGTGCTGCGTGTATTCATTTGGGAAGATGAGAACTATGAAAACCAGGCTTTTTATCAGCAGGAACTCTACATTGGAGCGGATGATATATATGAAAGCAACTGGAAGATAACAATCGGCTTTGGACCGAACGGTACTTTCAACGTTGCGGATTACGGTGTGTTTATGTTCGACAGCCTCACAGAAAACCCGCCGCTGGCAGACGAACAGGGCGGCGGTGATGCAGCGCCGGAGACAATAAGCGGGCTGGGATTCGACCAGGGCAATTATGCTGACGAAACCGAAGGATTATATATTAACATACAGAGCATGGCCTGGGGCGGAGCGGAAAAAGATGTTATCTACTGGAAGAAGACGATGTATGAAACGGAATTCGGAGTTGAGATAATGTATCCTGAAAAACAGTATAAAATACACATACCGGGAGACAAGTGGTATCTATATGACCCGGAGAGCTCCGAAGTAGTAGAGCCGTGGTTCGACGTTGAAGCAGAGCTAAAGGCATTGGTAGGCGACCATGCCGGCACAATATCCAGCGAGCTGGTAGAATATATAAACAATTATTGTGCAGATGCGTTCGGTTATTCTCCGGACGAGCTTATAATGATGAATTACGAGTAGATCAAATGTGAGTCACCCCACCGACACACATGTTAACGGGGGTTTCGATATTATAAAAGGCTGTGCATTGCACAGCCTTTTTGCTTATAGTATGTATTTTTGCAGGTCGTTGTCTTTCAGCTGACCTTTAAGGTGTTCCTTTACGTAGGCAGCGTCTATCTTAACGTCCATGAGCGGATGGTCGCCGCTTGCATTGTATGATATATCCTCCAACAGGTTTTCGATAACAGTATGAAGCCGTCTTGCACCAATGTTTTCGGACGTGTTGTTTACAAGCACCGCATATTTTGCGATCGCATTGATGGCGTCATCTTCGAAGATGAGCCTTACGTTATCAGCCTCGAGCAGAGCAGTGTACTGCTTTATTATAGCGTTCTTTGGCTGAGTGAGTATAAGCTCCATGTCTTTCTCTGATAGGCTCTTTAGCTCTACCTTGATAGGGAAACGTCCCTGAAGCTCCGGTATAAGGTCGGAAACCTTAGCAACATGGAAAGCACCTGCTGCGATAAACAGCATATAGTCTGTCTTGACCGGGCCGTATTTGGTTACAACTGTGCTGCCTTCGACTATAGGGAGGATATCTCTCTGCACGCCTTCACGGGATATATCCGGGCCCTGGCCCATGCTCTTGCCTGCAACTTTGTCTATTTCGTCGAGGAAGATGATGCCGTCCTGCTCCGCACGCTCTATAGCTGTGCTTATGACTTCGTCCATATCTATAAGCTTATCCGCTTCTTCCTGCTCAAGTATCTTTCTTGCTTCCCTTACAGGAACTTTTCTTTTCTTCGTTTTCTTGGGGAGGATACCGGAGAACATGCTGCCAAGGTCTATATCGCTGCCCATTCCGCCGATCTCTATTCCTATGGAAGAGCTTTCTTCGATCTCAACTTCGACGATAGTTTCTTCCAGCCTTCCGCCGCGAAGAAGCGCAAGAGTCTCTTCGCGCTTTGTCATCCTCTGCTGGCGCTCTTCCTGAGTTTCCTGCGGCTGGGACTGGCCCTGCCCAAGAAGCGCTTGGAACGGATTGACCTGCGTCTGGCCTTTTTTATGTATGGGGACGAGAACATCGGCGAGTCTTTGTTCTGCCATTTCAGCCGCCTTTTCCTTGACTGTCTCGTATCTTGACGTTTTGACCATGCGGATAGAAGCTTCGACGAGGTCTCGTATCATCGACTCTACGTCACGCCCGACGTAACCTACTTCGGTGAACTTTGTAGCTTCTACTTTGAGGAACGGTGCGTTCATAAGTTTGGAAAGCCGCCTTGCTATCTCCGTTTTGCCGACGCCTGTCGGTCCTACCATTATTATGTTCTTAGGCGTTATCTCGTCCTGCATCTCTTTATCGAGCATATTGCGGCGGTATCTGTTGCGCAGCGCAATAGCAACAGCCTTCTTGGCATCGTCCTGCCCGATTATATACTTATCGAGTTCTTTTACGATTTGCTTCGGTGTTAAATGTGACATTGTCTTAAACCTCCTCGACCGTTATCTGGTCGTTGGTGAATACGCATATCTTGCCGGCGATGGTGATAGCTTTAGTTGCTATGTCCAGCGCCGAAAGGTCGGTGTTTTCTTTTAGCGCTTTTGCTGCCGCCAGAGCATAGCTTCCGCCAGAGCCTATCGCTGCTATCTCGTCGTCCGGCGTGATGACTTCGCCGCTGCCCGACACAATGAGAAGTTCATCCTTGTCTGCGGCGATGAGCATCGCTTCGAGCTTCCGCAGCATTTTGTCGCTGCGCCATTCCTGTGCGAGCTCTACTGCTGCACGCTGCAAGCTTCCGCTGTATTGCTCGAGCTTGGCTTCAAAGCGCTCTGAGAGCGTGAAAGCGTCTGCGACGCTGCCTGCAAAACCGACGACTACTTTATCGTCGAAAAGGCGCCTCACTTTAACTGCGTGGTGCTTCATTATTGTATTTTGTCCGAATGTGACCTGGCCGTCTCCGGCTACCGCACATTTTCCGTTCTTTCTTACTGCTACTATCGTTGTTCCCTGCATAATCAGTTTCCTCCGTTTATGATACTTCCTATCTCGCTAAGTGCCCGCTCTGATATTGCGAGCCTTTTATCGTTCTTTGAACCCCTGAAATCGATTGGATTCATTATACCAAACGTTATGTTCATAGGCTGGAAATCGCTTCCGGCGTAGCCGCTGACGTATTTTGCAAGAGCGCCGCAGGCGGTGTCTGCGGAAAAATGCGGCGGCTGTTTGCCAAGCAGGCCATGTCCGGCAAAGATGCCTGCGAGCATACCGCTTGAAGCGCTTTCGATATATCCTTCCACGCCGGTTATCTGTCCGGCGAAGTACAGCCCTTTTCGCTGTTTCGATTCATATTGCTCTGTAAGCAGCTCCGGACTGTTTATATACGTGTTTTCGTGCATTACGCCGTATCTTGCAAACTCTGCGTTCTCTAGGCCGGGTATCATGGAAAACACACGCTTCTGTTCACCAAATTTAAGGTGGGTCTGGAAGCCGACAAGGCTCCAAAGCCGGCCTTCAATATCCTCACGTCGGAGCTGGACAACGGCAAAAGGCATCTTTTTTGTGCCGGGGTAAAAAAGCCCTTTTGGCTTGAGAGGCCCGAAGCACAAGGTTTTATAGCCGCGCTTTGCCATTGTTTCCACCGGCATGCAGCCCTCGAACACCTTTGAATCTTCAAAGCCGTGAAGCTGTACCGTTTCTGCGCTGATGAGCGCTTCGTAAAAATCCCTGTACTGCTGCTCATCCATTGCGCAGTTTATATAGTCGCTGCCCTTGTCGTATCTTGATGCAAAGAAAGCTTTGTCCATGTCTATCGATTCAGCAGTTACGATGGGGGAGGCTGCGTCAAAGAAATGCAGCAGGCCTGTGTTTTTTCCGATGTCTTTGGCAAGCGCAGGCGAACAGAGCGGCCCGGCCGATATTATAACGGCATCGCCTTTTGGAACAGCCGTTACTTCTTTGCGTACAACGTTGATTTTCTCATTGCCCGTTATTTTGTCTGTTACATAATCTGAAAACTTATTTCTGTCTACGGCCAGTGCGCCCCCTGCAGGCACTTTTGATGCGTCAGCGGCCTGCATAATAAGCGAGCCATAAAGCCGCATCTCCTGCTTTAACAGCCCTACGGCGTTGGTAAGAGAGTCTGACCTCAACGAATTGGAGCACACGAGCTCTGCAAAACCTTCCGAGCTGTGCGCAGGTGACATTACATTTGGTTTGCTTTCGTACAGTGTTACATCTATCCCCAGCTTTGAGAGCTGGTAAGCCGCTTCGCAGCCGGCAAGGCCGGCACCGACGACAACTGCTGTTTTAGGATTCATCCTTGTTTTCATCAGCTTTCTTACGCTTGTTGGTGGAGCATTCCGGGTTGGCGCATTTTTTATAGCTCTTTCCGTTTGAAAGACGCCGCAGAACCATCATGGAATCGCACTCTTCGCATTTTTCCTGGATAGGCAGATCCCATGAAACGAAATCGCAGTCCGGATAGCCTTCGCAGCCATAGAAGGTTTTTTTGCTCTTGTTGGAGCGCTTTTCTATGATGCGTTTGCCGCACTTCGGACAGGGCGTATCTATATATTTTATGATAGGCTTCGTGTTCTTGCATTCCGGATAGCCCGGGCATGCGAGAAACTCGCCGAAACGTCCGCTCTTGAATACCATCGTTCTGCCGCACTTTTCACAGATAACGTCTGATTCCTTGACCGGCAGCTTGACTTTCTCTATCTTGTCATAACCCTCATCAAGCGTCTTCTCGAACGGGCCGTAGAAATCTGTAAGGAGCTTCTTCCATTCCTTACCGCCGTTTTCTATATCATCAAGCTTGCTTTCAAGGTCGGCAGTGAATTCGATATCGACAATATCGGGGAAGTTATCTTTCATCAGCTTGTTTACGATAACTCCGAGTTCGGTAGGCTTGAGTGCACGCCCGTCCTTTTCGATATATTTACGGTCTTGTATCGTGGATATGATAGGCGCATACGTGCTTGGTCTGCCGATGCCTTTTTCCTCGAGAGCACGGACAAGAGAAGCTTCGTTATATCTGTTCGGAGGCTGCGTAAAGTTTTGCTGCGGTACAATGCTTTTCAGCGGGCAGATCTCACCTTCATGCAGCTTTGGCAGCAGGTTGTCTTTTGCAGTATCGTCGGCAGCTGTGTATGCTGCGCTGTAGCCTTTGAAAAGCAGTCTCGAGCCGCTTGCCTTGAATGTGCAGTCGCCGGCATCAAGCGTTACAGACATCGTCTCGTGCAGAGACGGTTTCATCTGGCTTGCTACAAACCTTGAATATATAAGCTTATACAGCCTGTACTGGTCTTTCGACAGGGCGCTCTTTAGTGACTTAGGAGTATGGTCTATATAAGTAGGGCGGATAGCCTCGTGGGCATCCTGCGCCTTTTTAGACTTCTTATAGTAGTTCGGTTTTTCCGGCAGATACTCTTCACCGTACTCTTTGACGATATGCTCTCTGACGGCGTTGAGCGCTTCATCAGACACTCTTGTTGAATCTGTACGTATATAAGTAACGAGGCCTACAGCGCCTTCTGAGCCTATCTCTACGCCTTCATAGAGCTGCTGCGCTATAAGCATTGTGCGCTTTGCCGTGAATCCGAGCTTGCTGGAAGCCGCCTGCTGCAGGTAACTTGTAGTAAACGGCGGTGATGCCGATTTTTTCTTGGTTCCGGTCTTTATGCTCTTTATAACAAAATCTTTGTCTTTGATGGCAGAAAGTATCTCGTCGCTCTGCTGTTTATTCTCGACCTTTTGTTTTTTTCCGTCTCTGCCGAAGAACTTGGCTTCAAACTCGTGAGTTTTGCTGCTGTCATAAAGATTGGCCGTTATCGTCCAATACTCTTCCGGAACAAAATTCTCGATTTCTTCTTCCCTGTCGCAGATTATACGAACGGCAACAGACTGCACCCTTCCTGCGCTGAGGCCTGTTTTTACTTTACGCCAAAGCAGGGGAGAGAGTTTGTAGCCCACCAGCCTGTCAAGTATCCTTCTTGCCTGCTGTGCATCGACCAGCCCTAAGTCTATCTTTCTTGGGTGTTCAATAGCAGAAGTTACAGCTTTTTTGGTTATTTCGTTGAACTCTATACGGCTGACATCATCAATCCCAAGGCCGAGCATGTTTGCGATATGCCAGGAAATAGCTTCGCCTTCACGGTCGGGGTCTGTTGCGAGATATACGTTTTTTGCAGAAGATGCACCGTTCTTTAGAGCCGAAACGACATCCTTTTTTCCTCGTATCTGTATATATTTTGGATCAAAATCGTTTTCTATATCTACACCGAGCGAGCTTTTTGGCAGGTCACGTACGTGTCCGTTGCTAGCTGTGACTTTATAGCCGCTTCCCAGGAACTTGTTTATTGTCTTTGCCTTTGCAGGAGATTCGACTATAACAAGATCGTACGGTTTTTTTGTTCCGTTTGTTTTTTTAGTTTTTTGAGATGATGCTGCCATTTTATTCTCCAAACTTTTTTTATTATACGCCGTATCTGCCGCCGGGCAGGCGTTTTACGATGCCGCCAAGTTCCATCATGGTAAGAGCTGCACTTACTTCGCTGAGCGGATGCTGCGCAAGCTCTGCAATATTTTCCACATTCAGGTCACCCTTTAAAAGCAGATTATATATATGACGCTGCAAAAAATCAAGCTGAATTTGTGATTGTTCATCAGATGTTACATTATTTTTTGCATTAAGGCCGTAAAATTCCAGTATATCCTGTGCACTGGTTACAGGCACTGCACCTTGCTTTATCAGGGCGTTTGGGAGCTCTGACATCGACGAGATGCCGGGAACAGCAAACACGTCTCTGTACTGAGAGACTGCCATTTTTGCCGAGATAGCCGTGCCGCCTTTTGTTTCCGATTCGACTATCAGAGTGCCTTTGGAAAGCCCTGTGACTATACGGTTCCTTGCCGGGAAATAGGTAGGCAGGGGCTGGGTACCGGCGAACAGCTCGGATACAACTGCGCCGCTGTTTAGTATCTGCTCATACAGCTTCTCGTTTTCTTTTGGGTATATTACATCGACACCGCAGCCGAGCACCGCAACTGTTTTTGCGTCTGCTTTGAGAGCCCCTTTGTGTGCACAGGTATCTATTCCGTAGGCCATGCCGGAAACTACCGTTATTCCGGCTTCGCCAAGTTCGCAGGCTATTTTTTCGGTAAGGCTTTTTGCCTGCCTTGTAGGGCGGCGGGTGCCCACTATACTAATCATTTCGCCCAAACCTGTCATATTTCCTTTAAAAAAAAGAACAGGAGGCGGTGATTTGATGCTGCAGAGGAGTTTTGGGTACTCATCATCCAGTCTAGTTAGCACATTTATGCCCTTCTCATTCAGCAGACACAGCATCTCAGCGAGGTATTGCTTTGAAGCGTATGCTTTAGCTGAACTCAATAGTTTGTCCGGGACTTCGCATAGAAGCTCGCTGCTGCTGACCACGGCACCGAAAAAATCTTCTGCGCTTCCGAAAACCTTCAATATATTATAGAAGTTTTTTGGCGAAGATTCAGTCAGAGACGACAGCCATATCCAGCATTTTTGTTCCTGTGAGTATTGTTGCATTATCTATCCTTAATTTACGGTGTATATTTTGTTATTGAGTTCATCACGGTTTCTTCGTCAAGATATGTTATTTCGCATATCCTTGCAATGGGCATATCTTTAAAGTGAAGGCGGTATGCGGTGTGTTCGAGAGTTTCGCCTATCTCGATAATGTTCTTGTCGTAGTCGTAGAACCGGAACACCTTCTGCCGCCACGGCTGCTCGGCTATATCGTGCAGGAACTCGAAGCCGTGCTGTTTTATCTTTTCATATATTTCCTCAATATTGTCTTCTTCGAAGTAGATTTCGAAACTTTTTGAGCCTTTGACTGTTTTCTGTCCGCCCATCAGCATTTCGAAGTGTTCCCGCTTATGCAGGGACAGGCCGCCTTCAAAGGTTATGTTTTCACTGTAGTCTGCAACGACAAACAGGCCAAGCAGTTCTTCATACAGTTTTCTTGAGCGGGCGATGTCGTCAACAGCGACCAGAGTTGCAGTGTATTTCATATTATCTATCCCCAGTATTTTTCGTCCTGTGCACGGTAGCCTATGGCTTCGGCAAGGTGTTTCTGTTCGATATCACCGGCGCCCTCCATGTCTGCGATAGTTCGCGCTACCTTCTTTACCCTGCCAAGTGCACGAGCGCTTAGTGCAAATGCGTTGTAGGCTTTCTCCATCATTTGCTCTCCGGCATCGTCTAGGCGGCAGTATACTGAAAGAAGTTCGTTATCGAGTTCTGCGTTGCAGTATATGCCTGAGCTTTTATATCGCTGCTGCTGTATCTTGCGCGCTGAATTAACACGGACACGTATCTGCGCCGAAGTTTCTTCGTTGCGCTCTGACGTAAGCTCACTGTAAGATATCTCTTCCATACCTATGTGCATGTCTATCCTGTCGAGCAGCGGGCCGCTTATCCTTGAAAGATAGCGCTTAATCTCGTTCGGTGAGCAGCGACACTGCTTTTCTGTGCTGCCGTAGTTGCCGCAGGGACAGGGATTTGTTGATGCTATTAACATAATACTTGCAGGGTATACGACTTTAGAATTAGCTCGTGCGATGCTTATCTGCTTATCTTCCAGAGGCTGACGGAGCGCTTCGAGTGCAGGGCGTTTGAATTCCGCAAGCTCGTCCAGAAACAGAACACCTCCGTGGGCAAGGCTGACTTCACCCGGAAGGACCTTGAAGCCGCCGCCGGTGAGGGCAGCGGTTGAGAGCGTATGGTGAGGGCTGCGAAACGGTCTGGTTGATGCTATACCGTCTATATTCTCTCCGCAGACCGATTGTATCTTGGATATCTCCAGGGCTTCTTCGAAGGCAAGATCCGGCAGTATCGTCGGAACTGAACGTGCAAGCATAGTTTTGCCGGAACCGGGCGGGCCTATGAAGAGTATATTGTGACCGCCTGCCGCCGCTATTTCAAGTGCACGTTTTGCGTGTTTTTGCCCTTTTATATATGACATGTCGTTTTTAACTATTTCGTTTAAACTAGGCTTGAAGACGGTTGTCTCAAGAGGCTGTATTCTTTCTTCGTCATTGAAGTGTCTAACTATCTGCTGCAGGCTCTCGACAGGATAAACGCTAAGGCCTTTTATATAGCTTGTCTCTTTTGCGTTGTCTTTGGATATAAAAAGCTTTTCGAAGCCTGATTCTTTTGCCGATATTGCCATGGGAAGTGCGCCGTTTATACTGCGCAGCCTGCCGTCGAGTGAAAGCTCGCCGAGGAGTATGCAGTCTTCTTTTGGCTGGACTGCCTGCCCGCTTGCAGATAGTATACCCATAGCTATTGCAAGATCGTAGACTGCACCCTGTTTTTTTGTGTCAGCAGGGGCGAGGTTGATGGTAATGCGTTTTTGCGGATATTCGAAACCGGAGTTCTTTATTGCTGAGCGTACTCTTTCTTTGGATTCTTTGACGGCGGCTCCCGGAAGCCCGACTGTTTCATATACGGGCATGCCGGATGATATGTCTGTCTCTACTATAACGCTGTATCCGCTAAGGCCGACAAGACCGAAGCTGAGTATCTTTGAAAGCAATTTTTCACTCCTTTTCTGCCGCTTTTTTCTCTGTTTTTTCCTCTTTGAAAACCAGCAGTTTATTGCCAGCAAAATTCACAGTGAACGAGAACACCGTTGCAATGAGCTTTGCATACAGATTTTCTATACCAAACAAACCTGAATTGAAGCTGTACATATCGACCAAGACCCAGACAGCAAGAGTATTGACGCCAAGGGATATAAGGTTGACGAATACGAATTTTAAAAAGTGTACCGAAATAAATTTATGCTTGATCTTAAATGTCCAGTATCTGTTTACAAGAAAACTGTTAACAACGCCGCAGGTATAAGATATTATGTTTGAGACAACAACAGGCACCCCAAATACGACGCTTAAAAGCTTGAACACGCCGAAGTCCACAAGAAAATTCATCACTCCGACTGCCATGAATTTACCGAACTGCCAAGCTGCTTTTTTGTTTTTATCCCTGAAAGATATATTCATATTTCACCGCTTAATAGAATGGCCAAGTCGGCAGCCATCGCAGGAAAGTGTCACAGTAGTATCTGGAGAAAGGTACTCCGGAGATTATTGGATAGAACATCACGAACAGCACAAGCGCAACCGCCATGAATGCAAATATGAACTTTTTGCCGTGTCTGTAGTTCTCAATAATATATTTTGCCAAGATCCCCATCAGAAGTATTATGAATGGTACAGTGGCAAAGTAGTGGTAGATATACGTTTCCCTTTGAACGATGACCCACGGCAGGTAGTTCGAGAGAGCTGCTATGGCAACGAACATTGTGCGGCGTGACGGACGGTTATCTTTTATGCGTATTATTATAAGTGCTACAATACTTAGCAGGCCGCCCCACCAGACCGCCGGATTGCCGAACGAAGACATAGACGACATCTTACCTTCCGGATATCCCTGGCCTTTGAACAGCCACATCGGGCGGTAGTCTATCGGCCATTCATACCACGTGGTAGCAAACGGATGCTCTGAACCCAAAACATACTGTGTGTGGTATTTGAACATATACTCCTGGTTGTCGAGTATCCGTGAGAAATCGTAGGGATTTTCGGCAACTTTCATATAAGGTATGTAAGCAATATAGTAGATGACTAAAGGAACGATAATGAAGAAGAGCACACACCACAAAAGTGTGACAATGATATTTTTATTGTAGTTTTCTGATATGCCTTTAAGATATGCCCGCTTTTTCTCATCCATATTCTCATAGACGGTTTCTTCACTTAGCGAATCTTTTGCGTACTTTGCTTCCTGCCAGCGTTTTTGCAAGCTGAATGAAGAAGATAAAGGCAAGGCCGACGCCGGAATATAGACACAGCCACTTGGTTGCAGCGCCCAGCCCGAAAGCTATACCCGATAAAGCAAGCGGCAAGAGCGTTTTATGCAGCGGCTGGGTGTTAAAGTTCTTCTCGGTATATATGTACATAAAGAGGTACATTGCCATTATAAAGAATACACTGTAACTGTCTATCGTAGCCATTCTTGTCTGCGTAAAGTGCATGAAGTCTACCGCGAAAAGGAAAGTCGGTATAAAAGCATACAGTGTCTTTTTGAGCATGCGCTTTGCAAGTATGTACATGAGAGGCAGCATGAGAACGCCGAACAGCGCACCCATTACACGCCAGCCGAACGGGTTCATCCCGAATATTCTTATGCCAAGGCCGAGTATCGTTTTACCGAGCGGCGGGTGAGTTATCTCATATGGGTTCATATGAAGTATCTGCTCATATGCGGTGCGGGCGTGGTAGACCTCGTCGAAGTACATTTCACCCATATAGCTTGTCATTACAGGAACAAGGTCTTGCTCGTCGAACATAGCCAAAGCAGGATTGCCGCGCATTGCGCTGTAATTGTTGTCTTCGACCGAGACTACCGGCAGGGGTGCACCGCTGCTGTCGCAGAACGCCATTTCAAGCATCTGTATATCCGGCACGTCCACGCGAATGGTTATATATTTTGCTGTGAAGCTGTCAATATTGACGAACTGCCATTCATACATGTCTATAGCATCGTGTACAAGCTCTACCGGCTCTTCTGCATAGATATAGTAGCCTTCGTCGTCAAGCTCATCTGTCTGAGTCATGGTCTCAAGCTGGGTGTAACCTTCGCCGTCTTCAGAATAATAGAGTGATAAAACACCGTTGCCAAAAGACGTGTAGTATTTTATCATGGATATTTCATAAGGTTCAGCCAGTTCTACTACAATCTCGTCACCGGTTTCCTGGGTCGTATAGAAAGTTGTGGGTATATCAAGAGAGCCAAGGTTCGTAAAAGCTATGACTGCGTAAACGAGCGTTAATGCAAGCATTACGATCCAGTCTTTGAGCGTCATTCTTTCGTGCTGAGTGTGAAGGAAAAGCCTCCTTCTGGCATTCATTTTCCAGCGTTTCTTGGTGCTATTCATTAAACTCCTCTTTTAACCGTGCATAGCAGGTGTCTTTATCAAAATTTTATTTGCAGCATACTTCTTTATGGTAAGTATGGCATAAACTATATAGAGCGCCGTATTTACAGCGGAGATTATAATTGTAGGCATGTGCGGCGCAACTACGCTGTCTGAATACAGCGTGAACATTTGCCCCAGCAAAGCCGTGAAAGTAAAGGCTATTGCAAAGACGAAAGTCTTGAAGTCTCTTGTGTATAGATATGAGAACACGAGCAGCACGCAGACGGGTATTATATACCTTTCGTGCATAGCATGGACTAGCCATGAACACTGAAAGTATAAGGAAGGCGGACAAGTCTAGCAGCGGACGCTGGTTTCTTGATCGCCACTGAAGGAAGATAACAAGTGCACAGATCACTAATATTGCTATCAGCCCTATTGATATATTTATCGTTGTGCCGAAGAGCGTAACTTTTGCCAGTATGTATGGCGCAAGATCACCGAAGTTCGAACCAAGCAGTGCATATATATTGAATGCGTTGAGGGAAGCGTACTGGTATGTCTGGGTAGCGGCTACATATTTGCCGATTATCCATAAAGGCTGCTGATTGCCCTTGAAGGGCAGCGACGCAAGGAATATAACTCCTATAAAAATCGCTGCTCCAGCAAAAGTGCCGATGAGAGCCTTTTTTATGCCGCCTTTTTTAAAATATGCGTATATGAACGCAAGGCCTACAACCGGAGCAAACATTATTGCCTGCGGCTTTATAAGCATAGCAAGTGCATAGAAAAGCGCACCCAGCAGCAAGTTTTCTTTTTTAAGGTAGATGAGCGTCAGCAGTATAAAAAGTATGAAAACTGCGTCTATTTGTCCCCACACGCTGCTGTTGAAGAACATTGCCGGGTTGAAGATTACAAGCATACCTGCAAGTAGGGCGAACGTGCGCCCGACGTGTTTTTTACCTATCTTATATGCAATAAGCGCTGCTGCGATCTCAGCTATGAAAGACGGTATCTTTATAATGAGCGTAAACAGTGCGCTTGACTGGTCGATATTGAATATGTTCCTTATCCACCCAAGGGTGTAGAGCACATACATATAGCCGGGAGGATAGTCTGCAAACATGCCTGACGTATAGAAGTTAGAGGGACCCTGTTCGTATGAGGCAATGGCCCAGCCTTTGAAGCACCATATATCGCTGTGGTATCCTTCATAGGTCAGCGCAACCAGCACACGCAGTAAAACAGCTATCGTTATAACGATGAAAAGCGGCAGCCATCCGGACTTTATTTCCTTCATCAGGGCGGCTTTGTCATGAAGCACGAGGAAAACGGCGCAGGTTATAAAAATGAGCGCAATGAATGCCGTTACATAAGTTGCTGTTCTTTCTGCGCTTTGTGTAGCCAAAGAGGGAGCAGTGCTGGCAAGAGCAGTGCCTGCTATAAGGCAAATAAACAGTATTAATGCGCTAGCAAAGCAGATCTTCCTAAGCATGCCGCTCCTAAAGGATTTATTTTGGCTCTATGAACTCGAAAGCAGATTTTATATGATTTATACTGCTGCCAATTATCTCTATTATATCAAATCTATAGTTTTCATCAATACTTTTGTTCTGGGCTGACCAACACAGAGCTGCCTTGCAGATCCGTTTCTGCTTGGCCGTGTTTACCGATTCGCTGGGCTGACCGAAGCTCTGGAGGAACGCTGCTTAACTTCACAGAACACTATGGTATTGCCGTCTTTGAAGATGATGTCTATCTCTGCGCCGCGGATATAGTAGTTGCGGCAGAGGATTTCTGCGCCTTCGGAAGCAAGATATGCTGCAGCTTTGTCTTCGCCTATGTTTCCTATCTTTCTGCTCACTTTACTATCTTCTTTATGAACGTCCTGCGGTGGATACTGCAAGGACCGAGCTCACGCAGCGCCTGCATGTGTTCTTTCGTTCCGTACCCTTTGTTTTTAGAAAAACCGTAGCCGGGGAACTGTTCGTCATACTCTTTCATCATTGCGTCCCTTGTTACTTTAGCGACGACGGAAGCTGCTGCCACACTGTAGGAAATGGCATCACCGCCGACGAATTCTTCATAAGGGCAGTCTATGTTTATACCGCCTATCTTGTCGCAGAAAACAAAACCGGGCATTGTGCCAAGGTCATTAAATGCCATAGAGAAAGCACGCTTTGCGGCCTGTAGTATATTTATTTCGTCAATCGTTGAGCTGTCTACTATACCTATACCGACTGCAACAGCGTTTTGCATAATGTTGTCGTAGACAGTCAATCTTTTTTTCTCTGATATTTTTTTAGAGTCATTGACACCTTCGACAAGCGGAGACGGCGGCATTATTACCGCAGCAGCGACACAAGGGCCGGCAAGCGGACCACGGCCAACCTCGTCAATTCCTGCTGTCAGCGTTCCCTGCTGCCAGTATATATTTTCATGAAGGCACATTGTGCGCAGCCTTACTGTTTCTTTTTCAGTCAATATCGTCCGGGCTCTCCAGCGTTATTCTGCCGAGCCTGCCTCCTTTGAATTCGTCCAGCAGAGTTTTTGCCCCCCGCTCAAAATCATATTCGCCCTGTTTGAGTAAAAAACCTCTTTTTATGCAAATATTTTCTAACACACTAAGAGCAGTTCCGGCTGGCTCAAAGCCATATCTTTCGGGTATTGCTGCCGGAGCAGTTATGCTAAGGATATCAATAAGCTTGAGTGCAAGTTCGGTCAGATCCATTATTTCTTCCTTTATACAGCCCGAAAGCGCAATCTTGACAGCGGCATCCTCGGATTCGATTTTTGGCCACAGCAGGCCGGGTGAATCCATAAGCTCGAGTGTGTTTGAAAGCCGCACCCACTGTAGGCCTCTTGTTATGCCCGGCTTGTTGCCTTCCTTAGCGCCTTTTCTTGATGCAAGGCGGTTGATTATTGCGGACTTGCCTACATTCGGGATCCCGGCAACTAGCACACGTATAGTTTTTTCATACCTTTGGCAGCATATTTTTCAACTATGGGTGAGGCAGCTCTGTTTATTACTGCCATCAGAGCTCCTTTTTTATGCTGGGTTGCGCTGAAAGCAAGTGCATTTTTATATTTTGACCTATAATATTCGACCCACTTTTCGGTAACTGCGTCATCGGCAAGGTCACACTTGTTGAGCACTATTATGCACTCTTTACCGGAGAGCAGTGTATCAAGCTCTGGATTAAAGGTGCTTTTTGGAGCTCTTGCGTCTACTACAAGAACAGCTACGCTGATAAGTTTTAGCTTGTCGGCAAGAAGCCGCTTTGATTTTGCCATATGCCCCGGATACCATTGTATGTTCATAGCTTTCTCCGTTCTTTCGTGCAGTTCTGAAATAAAAAGAAGCCTGTTGACGGCTTCTTTTACAGTTATCTCTTTTCCTTAAGCTTTGCTGATTTGCCGACTCTGTCACGCAGATAGTACAGCTTTGAGCGTCTTACCTTGTTGCTTCTCACCTTTTCGATTTTGGCGATTTTGGGTGAATGAAGCGGGAACGTACGCTCGATGCCTATTCCGAAAGATACACGGCGTACTGTGATAGCCTCACGGATACCGCCGCCTTTCTTTGAAATAACATAACCTTCAAAACCCTGGAGACGCTCCCTTGTGCCTTCAATAACCTTTACGAAGACTCTGACAGTGTCGCCGACTTTGATGTCCGGCAGGTCGCTGCGCATATTTTCCTTCTCTATCGCTTTTACTATATTATTCATGCTGATTCCTCCTTCCGTTTCAGGCGTTCATAATCGGTACTCGAAAAGAGGACCGCCCTAAATCAACCGAAACATTATAACACACGGGCGGGGAGGGTGCAAGAGCGTTTTTTTACAACATGTGTATAATATAAGAATCGCTTATTATTAAGGAAAAACTGCTTAAACAAAAAGGCATTCAGATGATTTTTATTTTCAAAGCTGTTATAGTTAATGAGCAAATATATTTAATTTCCTTTTTATCTTTTTAAGGATTAATTCTAAATAAAAATTATTGTTTGATCCATATTCAATTAGCGTTTTCTTATTGATATCCGATTTGAACTCTTTCATTCTATTTGGGTAGATAATAAAGCGCTCGGTAGAGGTTGTGATATCAAGGTTTTTAATATTTCTTTTTTGATAATGTATATACATTGTCTCTTGAAAATCAACTTTGTCTCCAACCAGAAAATAACGATACAATTTGCCTTTATTCCATAGATATATGATATTCTTAAATAATGAGTGCTCTTTTTCTAATTGGGCACATACAAATTTATACTTAGAGTACTCAATATCATCAAAAATAATATCTTCATAAATTGGTATTCTGTTCGCTTTAGCAAGATCGTTAATGCCTATTTTATCCCCGCCATATTCGTCAAACGCTAGGATTTGGTCTGAAGAAAAGACTTCCTTATATCTCTTTGAGCCATTATATTCTGAGCGATACAGACTGTTAAGATCTGCATTGTTTTTAAATAGTGTGAAATGTCCTCTGCCTAAAAGTTTTGGGAAATAATTTAAATGTGAATCTGTTATAAAGTGTCTGATATCGCCAAAGACAAGGTCCACATCACAGTAGCCCCAAAAATCATATTCGCTTAAATATTCTTGGAAAACTTCTCCATATGTAACTTTATAATCACAGATTTTTTGAGGAGAATTTAGACTTATTTCAAAGTCGTATTTTATTTTGTAAATTTCCTGAAATTCTTCAAATGTCATGTACCTGACCATAACATTATTGGGATAAACAAATTCTCTAATATCATCTGTAAAGACTATCCAATCGATTGTTGAGTTATACTTACATGAATTTAGCCAACTTGAAAATTGTTTGGAAGTGAACCAAAATATGGTACTATGAAGCATATCTTATTCATCTTTCACACTTTCTTTAAAAATATAGTATTTATAGTAACATTTAACACGAATAGAAACAAGCATGATTTAATTATTTATACAAAATCATAAAGCAATTTACTGTGTTTATAAGTGAAATGATATTTCTTTATAGTCAAGACCGACTGATATAAGCTGTTAATTTCGATTATACAACAATATTTATGAGAAAGTTAAAAAGTTTGTTACATATGTTTTGTTGAGGTAGCAATAGGTATGTGATATTATATGGAAGTAGTATGGTGGTAATAAGTTTTTGGAGTAGATAATGAATGTACTTTTTTTCCTGAAACCAAAAGTGGATCTGGCATATATGGATGATAAGCTCACTTTAAGGCAGGCAATAGAGAAAATGAAGCACTACGGTTTTTCAGCGGTACCTGTTATAGACGCTGAAGGGAAATACGTAGGAACATTGAGCGAAGGCGATCTTCTTCGTGAGGTATTAAAACACGATAGCATTAAGGACAAGAGCACCAAGGGAATAAGGGTGAGGGATATTATTGGCGGACGGGAGAATAAACCCGTGAACATAAACGCTGCAATAGACGACCTTTTCCTTCGTGCTACAGAGCAGAACTTCATACCTGTTACGGATGACAGGGATATATTCATAGGCATAGTAACGAGGAGCGACGTTTTAAAGTACTATTATTATGAAGAGTTTTTAAAATCGGAAGAGCGAACGTAAGTTTACAACCGGTTGTTTTAGTAATATAATTTAATAAACTAGAATCAGGGGGAATATCATTATGTGGTACGGAATTATCGGCGGAATATTACTCATAATCATTATCTGGATAGCACAAAACTGCTAACGCAGTGGTTGTCCATCATTACAAAGTGCGTATACCTATTCGACTGCAAATTAGCAGTGGTTTTCTTTTCGTAGACAAGCTTCTAATATATTCATAGTACCATTGGTGCTAAAAAATATAAAGGAGCATTTTTACCATGACAAAAGAAGAGATACTCGAAAAGTTAAAACGTGATACCATCATCAGAGGTTTGAGCAAAAATACCCAAGACGAATATTACACCAAAGCAAAACTGTTTCAGGACTATTACGACAAACCTGCAACAGAATTGGATATCTATGATATTAAAAACTTCCTGTACTATCTCTTAACAGAGAAAGGTTTAACACCAGGCACTATCAATACATACAACAGCGGTCTCAGATTCCTATACAATACAACTCTTGAAAAGCCCATAGATGGCAACAAAATTCCCTGTCATCATAAAGTGCGCAGGTTTCCGGACATTTTAACCCGTGATGAAATCAAAGCCCTTCTTGATGCCTGTGACAATTTGCGAGATAAATGTATACTGATGACGATGTATGGCGCAGGGCTCAGAGTGAGTGAGGTCGTCCGTCTTAAAGTCTGCGATATTGATAGTCAAAAAATGCAGATATTTATCCGGAATAGCAAAGGCAGCAAGGACAGGTTTGCGCTTTTGTCACAGGCTAATCTGGAGATGCTACGTGAATATTACCAACAATATCGTCCTAAAGAATGGCTGTTTTACAGCCGAAATCACACAGGTACACATATCCATCCCCATTCAACACAGAATATTTTCATAAGTATAAGAAGAAAGTCGGCATTACGAAAAATGTTACGACTCATTCTCTGCGGCATTCATTTGCAACTCATCTGCTTGAAGATGGGGTGAGTATTTATCATATCAAACAACTTCTCGGTCACGCAGATATCAGTACAACCTGCTTTTATCTGCACATTGTTAAGATCAGCGAGTTGAACGTTGTAAGCCCTCTCGATAACCTGTCAGAGAGGAGTACCGATAATGCCTGAAGTCCAAGATATATTTCTCGAATACGGTGAAGCATACCGTCAAAGTCATAAGCTGCCCTCCAATATCTTGAAAGCCATGTCGGCTATTGAACGCTGCCGAACCTTCGACTTAGGTGGACATGCGGATGTTTGTGATGATTGTGGATATACAAGAATTTCATATAATTCCTGCCGAAACCGCCATTGTCCTAAATGTCAGATGCTTTCTAAGGAACGTTGGATTGACGGGCAAAAAAACAACCTGTTAAATGTCGGATATTTCATGTGGTCTTCACAATTCCAGATTCACTCAACACCCTTGCATTTCAAAACCAAAAAGAAGTATATGCCATCCTGTTTAAAGCCGTAGCCGAAACCTTAAAAGAGCTATCTGCTGATAAGAAATATCTCGGTGCAACATTAGGATTTACTTCTGTACTGCATACATGGGGACAGAACTTAATGCACCACCCGCATATTCATTGTATTGTACCGGGTGGCGGTTTATCTCGATCTGGTAAATGGGTTGCCTCACGCAAAAAGTTCTTTCTCCCCATAAAAGTATTATCTCGTAAATTTAGAGGCAAGTTCTTATACTATCTCAAACAAGCTGATCTCCAGCATCACGGGCAGCAGAAGCATTTACTCGATCCCTATTGTTTTAATGCTTTTCTTTCTCAACTTTATCAAAAAGAATGGATCGTTTACTGCAAACCGCCTTTCAAAAATGCTTCCAGCGTCGTTGAGTATCTTGGGCGGTATACTCACAGGGTAGCCATTTCAAATAGCCGTATCGTGAAATCTGAAATGGCTATGTTAGCTTCAAATGGCGGGATTACAAGGATAATAACAAATGGAAGGTCATGACCGTATCCGCCCATGAGTTTATTCGTAGATTCCTTATTCACATTTTGCCCCATAGGTTTATGAAAATCAGGCATTACGGATTCCTCGGAAACCGAAACAAATCTACCAAGTTGGTTATTTGCAAGAAGCTGACAAACACGCCGATATGTCCATTCGTTAGAGCTTCTACAAACGAGCTTATTCTGAAAATCATTGGCAAAGATATTTCAAGATGCCCGCAATGTGGGTTCACCCAAACTCAAACGGAGTCTGAGTGTTGGAAAAGCTCCACCGCTGTTTGCTCAAACTGCATAACCTTTATATCATTGCCTGTTTTGGGGAGGGGGAAACTATATCTATTTTACTGCAATATTCAGTTTTTACAGTACTTTTGTATTTAAAAGCACGGTTGTTTTTGTAGAACCACTCGATTTTACGGAGGATATGAATGATTGAAACCCCATAGTATGTGCCTCTATCCCCGCAGTTTCGTGCTATCCGAATTATTCAAAGTTAGGCAACCTCTTTGCTGAGTCCACCTGCAAAATTCTCGTTCATGTCTTCTCCAGGCTTGAACTTTTTTTGTGCCTAACTTCGTATAATTGACTTAGAATAATCGCATCTTATAACGGATTCATAAAGCTGAGGAACAGCATAGAGGAAGCTTTTTCTACCATGGACGTATATCTTAAAAAGAGATACGATCTTATTCCAAATCTCGTGGAAACAGTAAAAGGCTATGCAAAGCATGAAAGCGAAACGCTTGAGAAAGTCATCGCTGCAAGGAACATTGCTGCAGGAGCAAAGAGCGTTGAAGAAAAGCTGGAAGGCGAGAACATGCTTGCCGGCACATTGAAGAGCTTGTTTGCAGTTGCTGAGAGCTACCCGGACCTTAAAGCGAACACAAACTTTTTAGACCTTCAGGACCAGCTTAAAGTTCTTGAGAACGAGATAGCGAGCTCACGCAAGTATTACAATGCTGTCGTTAAAGCGTTCAACACAAAACGTGAAGTGTTCCCGAGCGTAATAATTGCAGGCATATTCAACTTCAAGAAAAAGCCGTTGTTTGAAGTAAGCAGCGAAGAGGAGCGGGAGAACGTAAAAGTTCAGTTCTAGGAAAGGCTCTGAAATGAAAAAGTTTTTATTGCTCGTGATGCTGGCGGCGCTGGTGCTTTCATTTTCTTCGGCGGCGCTTGCGGACGAAGCATACGTTATCAAGGATTACGACGTTCATATCATTGTGTCTGAAGACAACGTGCTCGACGTTGTTGAGCGCCTTACTGTAGACTTTTCTATGGACAGGCACGGCATCTATTATTACCGCCAGTTCAGGGGAGTAAAACAAAACGTAGTGGACGGAGAGATAGTTGATGTTCCGTTTTGGTACAACATAAAAGACATAGACGTGGTCGGCCGGAAGTTTGAGAAGTCTACTTATGTTTATGATGCAGACCGATATATTGAACTGAAGATCGGTGATCCGGATAAGTATGTTTCGGGCGAGCAGGAATACATTATCACATATAAAAGTGAGGTATCGGAAGACGGCTTTGAAGAATTCGATGAGTTCTATCAGGATATTCTTTACTGCGACTACGGCGACACTATCGAGAATGCAAGCTTTATAATAGAGTTCCCTAAGAATATAGACGAAAACAAAGTGTATGCTTATCTTGGCGAGTATTACGGTGACGGAAGTGAAAGCGTATATATAGAAGCAGACGGCGATACTATCCGTGGATATACGCTGCGGCCGATGCAGGGCGGGGAAGTGCTGACCGTAAGTGCCGAGCTTGAACAGGGTTATTTTACCGGGAATAAGGACCCGTATGCAATTTGGAGGATAGCGATTGTCGGTGTTTCGGGAGCGTGCGTGCTGATCGCATTTTTGCTGTGGGTGGCTTTTGGTAACGATAAGAAAGTATTCCCGACAGTGGAGTTTTACCCTCCGGACGATATGACACCTGCAGAAGCGGGTTATATTATTGACGGAACTACGGATGATAAGGATGTAATATCGCTGCTGATATATTGGGCGGACAAGGGCTGCTTGGAGATAATCGAACACAGCAAGGACGATATAGATTTAAGGCGCTTAAAAGAACTGCCGGATAATGCAAGGCGGTTTGAGAAAAACCTTTTTGCGGCGCTGTTCGTTAAGGGGGATACCGTCAGTATCTCTTCGCTCAAGTATACTTTTTATCCAAAGATGCAGGCAGCGAAGACGGGCGTTACGAATTTCTTTGAATCGTCAGACAAAAGGCGGGTGTTTACCAAAAAGTCTAAGAAAGCAAGAGGCCTGATGGGGCTTTTGACCATGCTGCCTATTGCGCTTGGGATGTTTATGTTCGTGTATTTCTCGACAGCGGAGTTCTGGACGGCTGCATTTGTCGTGGCGGCGACGTGCGCAGCTATATCTATTCCGGTATTTATGCTGGTGCGGCTTTTTGAGAGGTGGCGTTCTACCTCGAAGGGTAAACGGATAGCGAAGATGATAATATCGTTTGTTCTCCTTGTATTTGTGTTCCTCATATATATCATAGGAATGCCTGGAATTTTCAGAACACTTGATAAGGATTTTACAAGGCTTATAACTTTTTCTAGTGCTTTATCGACATTGCTGATGATGTGGCTGACGGCTATCATGAGAAAGCGTACGGACCAGGGAAGCTCGTGGTACGGCAAGCTTCTTGGGTTCAAGGAGTTTATTGAAAAAGCTGAGAAGGACAGGATACTGCGCCTGGTTGAAGAAAATCCGAGCTATTTCTACAGTGTGCTTCCTTACGCTTATGTGCTGGGAGTTACTAACAAGTGGGCAAAGAAATTTGAAGATATCAACGTTGAGCAGCCTGACTGGTACAGGGGCTACAGCCCGATGAACATGTTTACGACAATGTATTTTGTAAACTCGATAAGCAGGAACATGTCGCAGATACAGAACGTTGCAACGTCTAAGCCTTCGTCGGGAGGCGGCAGCAGCGGCGGATTCTCTGGCGGCGGATTCTCCGGAGGTGGGTTCTCTGGCGGCGGAGGCGGCGGAGGCGGCGCCGGCGGAAGCTGGTAGGAGCGTCGTTATATAACAGCTAATAAAAGACACTGTTTAATAAGCGGTGTCTTTTTTATGGCAGTTACGATATATATTTGATATAATATTGATGTTAAATACATGTATAGGGGAGTACCGCAATGGATATTTGGGATATTGTTCTTCGAATTGGCATTTCTGCTGTTATAGGAGCGGTGGTCGGCCTTCAGAGGGAGTATAAAAGAAACTCTGCGGGTTTTAGGACGCATATGCTGGTTGCTATAGGAGCAAGCATTGCTATGCTTACAAATGAGATGCTGCTTAGAAAGTTCGGCGATGTTTCTAATATGGATGTATCCAGGATGGCAAGCTACGTTATATCCGGCATAGGCTTTCTCGGTGCAGGCAGCATCATAAAAGGGAAAAAAGGCATAAAGGGACTAACTACCGCAGCAGGTCTGTGGGTAACAGCTTGCCTCGGAATCACAGCGGGCGCAGGGTTTTACTGGCCGGCTCTTATTGGCAGCGGATTTGTGTTTATCATAATCGCTGTGTTCAAACTGGTTGAGAAGAAACTATTCAAAGAGAAGAGGGACGTAAGGCTGGTAATTATGTGTTCGCAGAGCAAACTGGAAGAGATATTAAAGACTCTTGGCGAGACTGGTGCAAAAGTAAAAGAGGTCAATGTTGATAAGTCGGCAGACGGAACAAAACAGGCGGACATCAGGCTCTCTATAACGGGCAGGAGCAGGACTGATACTATGATAGAACTTGCCGGGAAGCTGTCAGACTATGATATAAGCTCGATAAAGATGATTTAGTACAGAGATAAAGTAATGTTAATAGATGATATAAAAAAATTGCTGAAAAGCAGTTTTTTTATATATCGTACTTGATTTTAACATCATCAAGGCTGCGCAGCCACAAATGATGATGGGCACCCGGCGCCCAGTAATCGTCCATCATTATAGTCGGAGGGCCAAGCAGCTTCTTCCATACCTGTCTTGCGACCGCATAGCCGCTGTCCAGCCAGAACTCGCGGAATCCTTTTGCCTTCATCGTGATATACATAGAGTTTAGCAGCAGCTTGCAAAGCCCTTTACCCTGAAACTCGGGGAGTATGTATACCGAACCGATTTCGTGCATATCCTGCGCTTTGCCTAGTGAGCACTCTATGATAATCTTACTGCACGGCCGATGACAAATAGTTCCTGCTATCCTGCCGTCAATTTCGGCGACTAGAAAATAGGCCGCATTTCCGCCTGTTTCAAAATCGAGATCGATCAGGTTTTTCTGGTCATAGGCAAGCTCGGCGATTAGTTCATGATCATCGGCTATTCCTTCAGATTTAAAGGTTTGTTTTATTGTTTTTTCAAAAAGGCTGTGTATCTCTTCTCTTTCACTGATAAGAGGCCTTTTTATTGATACATTCATATGATAGAATATATATGAAAACGGGCGCTTTGTCTAATAGTAATATTGACTTAATAGACAATAATATTATTGACAAGAGGCTTTATATATGTTAACCTCATATAGCTTGAAAGAAGAAACTACCCGTTTCTCACCTGCCGGCGATCGGGCCAGGCATGGTAAGCGATTTTGATTTTTTAAGATCGTATTATGAACGGGTTGGTTGTACCCGTTTTTTGTTTACGCTCTGAACGGGCGTAGATGTTTGCAATATTTTTAGGAGGTGTTTAAAATAGCAAGCGAGCTTCAAACAAATGCACAAATCAGGGACAACAGCGTACGAGTAATATCGGATAGCGGAGAGCAGCTTGGCGTGATGAGTTCACGCGAGGCACAGCAGATTGCTGATGAGAGCGGCCTTGATCTTGTTAAGGTTTCACCGCAGGCGAACCCGCCTGTATGCAAGATCATGGACTACGGAAAGTACCGTTTTGAGCAGGCAAAAAAACAAAAGGAAGCTAAGAAAAACCAAAAGATAATCGTGCTTAAGGAAATGCGGCTTTCGGCAACGATCGAAACGCATGATCTTGAGGTGAAAGCAAGAAATGTAAACAAGTTTTTAATGGCCGGCGACAAAGTAAAAGTGTCGATACGGTTTAAAGGCAGACAAATGGCACATACTGAAAATGGACTGAAAGTTATGGACGAGTTTTTCGCAATGGTTGAAGAAAACGCAGTGATCGAAAAGCGTGCAAAGCTTGAAGGCAGAAGTATGTTCATGATATTAGCACCAAAGAACTAAACGAGGAGGAACAACGCTATATGCCAAAAATTAAGACGCACAGAGGCGCAGCAAAAAGATTTTCCGTTACTAAAAGCGGTAAAGTCAAAAGGGGCAAGGCTTACAAAAGCCATATCCTTAACAAGAAAAGCACAAAGAGGAAGAGGAACCTTAGAAAAGGTACTTATATAGCAGCGCAAGAGGAAAAAAATATAAAGCAGCTTATTCCTTATAAATAGTAAGAGGGGGAGGGGAAAGAACCATGGCAAGAATTAAAGGAGCAAAAAACGCTCGTAAGAAGCATAAGAAGATATTAAAGCTGGCGAAAGGTTATTTCGGAGCTAAATCAAAACAGTTTAAAGCGGCTAACCAGGCAGTCATGAAGTCGATGAGATATGCATACGTCGGCAGGAAGCTTAAGAAGAGAGACTATCGCAAGCTTTGGATCGCAAGGATAAATGCAGAAGCAAGGAACAACGGAATCAGCTATTCGAGGATGATAAACGGCCTCAAGATCGCTGAAGTTAAGGTGAACAGGAAGATACTTGCGGACATGGCTGTTAACGATAAAAAAGCATTTGCATCTATGGCGGATCTTGCAAAGAGCAAGCTGAACGCATAGAGATAATAACATATAAAGCAGAGCCGGAGCTATTAGCTCCGGCTTTTATATTTCACTTTCAGCCTGCAAGCTTAGCAGTTTCATCTTCAATAATTTTTTTATCTAGTCTTTCAAAAAGAATATCCACATCTGGTATCTTAAAACCAGCTATAACATTTTGCGGCTTCCAGACTCTCTCAAGTTTGAACCATCCAAAGATTTTATTTGACGATTCAGGCAGGAACGGTTCGAGTAATATAGCTAGGTTTATAATGATATATACACAATTGTATAGTGTGTTTTTGCATTTTGCTATGTCAGTATTGATTGTCTGCCAGGGAGCTTCTCTGTCAAAGTATTTATTAGCTTCTCTTGTAAATGAAAAGATGTCCTTTAACGACTTTTTGATGTTGCCTCTGGATATTCCATTTCCTGTTTTATAAAACAAATCCTCAATTTGCTTTTTAATATCCGGTTCGATTTCTCCAGGGGGGATAGTGCTTTCAAAGCTTTTATTTATAAATGCAAGAGTACGGTTTACAAAGTTTCCGTAAGAACCAAGAAGCTCGCTGTTGTTACAGTAAAGAAACTCGTTCCATGAAAAGTCTGCATCTCTGTTTTCGGGGCCGCTGGACAAAAGATAGTACCTGACGGCATCCGGATTGTATTTACCTATCAGGTCTTTAATCCATATTGCCCAGCTGCGGCTTGTAGAAATCTTCCTTCCTTCAAGCGTCAGATATTCACTCGAAATAATGTTGTCCGGCAGGTTATAGCCGCCTGAGTGAGCAAGGAGAAGGGCCGGAAGTATTATCGTATGGAAGGGTATGTTATCTTTGCCATGGACATAGTAATGAACTGCATCCGGGTTTTTCCAATATGATTCATACTTTTGTTTATCGTTTTTGCATGCCTGAAGGCTGCCGGAAAGATAGCCAAGAACATTTTCAGCCCAGATATATATCTTTTTATCGTCGTAGCCCTTTGCAGGAACATCGATGCCCCAGTCGATATCACGGGTGATTGCTCTGTTCCTGAGCCCCTCATTCAAATATCTTTTAGTAAACGCTACGGCATTCGGTTTCCAGTCTCCACGGTTGTCAAGTAATTCTCTTATTTCTTTTTCCAACCGGGAAACAGCAAGGTAAAGATTTTTAGTTAATATTAAATCTGCAGGGCCGTGACAAAGGCTGCAGAGGGCCTCTAGTATATCTTTTGACTCAAGGATCATACCACAGGCTTCGCACTGTTCGCCGTGGGTTTCGCTGCCGCATTCCGGGCATTTTCCTGTTACCAGCCTATCCGGGAGGAATCTGCCGCAATTGTGGCAATATGCCTGCTTTTCTATCTTTTCATATATATAGCTGCTTTTATACAGCTCTTTATGAAATTTACTCACAAAACTCTTATGCTCTTCTGATGACGTCTTGCCGTAGTGATCGTAGCTGAAGTTTAAGTAGCTAAAAGCTTCCTTGAATTCGCGGTGATATTTGTCGCTTATTATTCGGGGTTCAGTGCTTTCCTGATTTGCCCTGATTGTTATTGGAGTGCCGTGGCAGTCGCTGCCTGATACATAACAGACATTATTGCCTGCCAAGCGGTGATATCTTGCTATAACATCTCCGGGCAGAAGACTGCTGATGTGGCCGATATGAAGGGAGCCGTTTGCATACGGCCATGCTCCTCCTATAAATACGTTCATTATTTATACCTCATTTCATTATTAATTGGTGGTTTTTTTGCACTAAAAAACTCTCACCTCCCGGGAAATAGATTCCAGAGGACGAGAGCATATATAAGCTTCGTGGTACCACCTCAATTCACTTATACTTCACAGCATAAGCCTTTTCAAGTACGTGCAGGAAATGATCTGCATTATACTCTATCGCGTTAACGGGCGCATACGTCGTAGCCTGTAAGCGTTAAGCTTAGTCGGTACGAGACTCCAAGATCATGTTCGGCAGTTTTTGAAACACCTCTTCTCAGCAAACGAGGCTCTCTGTAGATTCTATGAAATGCCTACTCTTCTTTTCGCAGTCGTTAAACAGATTTTATACAAGAATCAAAGAAAAGTCAATGCATTCGATTTGTGATAAAAGGTTATAAAATAAACTATTTGTGACTTTTGATTTTAATAAACGTGTTAGTTTTCAGATGCATTGCAGAGAGAATTATAAACTGTTATTCTTGTAACTGTATAGACCCAACAATTTTTGGAGGGAAAAGTTATGGATTCTATTTTTTCTATGAACGGCAAATGCGTTGTTGCAACTGGTGGTTCTGGGATGCTGATGACGCCGACTATCGGCGAAATGCTCCGGCTGGGGGCGAAGGTTGCGGTGGCGGATATTACGCAGCCTCAGTATGAGAACCTGCCTGAAGAATATTCGCACAATTTGTTTTACATGAAATGCGACGCATATAATACGGAGCAGATAAAAGAGTTTTTAAAATTTGCAGATGAAGCTATGGGAGCTATCAATGTGCTTATAAACGCAGCGACTTTCGGCGCCGGTTACGGAGAACATGCAGTTCCGGATAAGATGACCGACGAAGAGTGGGAAAAAGGGCTCGCCGGCTCGGTTGGTGTGGTGTTCAAGTTTACGAGGGAGTGCCTGCCTTACCTCAAGAAAAACGGTGGTTCGATTGTCAACTTTTCTTCTATGTATGGGCATGTTTCGACGGACTACCGGATATACGGCGAGTCGGGATATAACAACCCGTGCAACTATGGAGCGGGCAAAGCGGGCGTTTCACAGTTTACAAGATATTGCGCAGGTAACTATGGGCGGTATGGAATAAGGGTTAACGATGTGACTCCCGGGCCGTTTCCTAAAAAAGACCATTTAGATGCTAATCCTGAGTTTGGCAGGGAGCTTGCCGCTAAAACAATGCTTGGCCGGCCAGGGCTACATAAAGAAATTGCTGGGGCTGTGATATACCTTGCCGGCGATGCTTCAAGCTATACTACAGGCACAAATATATTCGTCGATGGAGGGTGGACGGCTTGGTAAATATTGATTGTGTCATAATGAATAATTTTGATATAATTAGTTTGTATAGATGTAGATTAAAGCATTCGGGAGAAAATGAATGTTTTGCATGAAATGTGGAACTGAATTTAAAAACGGAATATGCCCTAATTGTGGTTCAGCAGACGAAACAGCAGTTTCGAACAATAAGCAGCAACCACCGAGGAGGTATAATTCAGCTGCGCCGGTGTATCAGAATCTTGTACAGCCGCCAGCAGACCATGGAAACGGCGGCGGGGGCTGGGAACCACCCATACAAAAACGATATAAAGAGAAAAAAGCAAAGAATAAAAAGAGGGTACTGGCGATAGTTCTTTCTTCTATAGCCTTACTTATTATTGCCGGCCTTGTTACCGGATATTTTATTATAGATCGGAAATACAACGAAGCGATCGATGATTTGAACAGAGAGCGGCCTAAGGTCGCTTTAAAGTCGTTTGAAGAAATTAAGTGGTTTAAAGAATCGGATGAATATATCGTAAAGTGCAACACGCTCATTACGTATAACGAAGCTATTGACGAATATGAAGACGGGGATTATGAGGAAGCTTTGCCGATATTTGAAGACCTTGGCGGCTATAAAGACTCGGAGGACTATGTCCAGCTTTGCCAGAACTATATCGGCTATGCGCAGGCAAACAGCCTGTTTGAAGATAAGGCTTTTGAAGAAGCAAAGGACATATACGGCAGACTTGGTGAGTTTGAAGACAGTGAAAATATGACGGTGCTGTGCCAAAACAATATAGATTATCTTCAAGCAATGGCGTTTTTTGAAGATGAAGATTATGAAGCTGCAAATGAGCTTTTTGAAAAGATACCCCAGTTTGAAGATTCTTCAGATATGATTTTTTACTGTGACTGCATGATAAGATATAACAAAGCTTTGGAGGAAATTGAGAATGGGAGCTTTTCTGACGCAACGCAAGCACTGATAAAAATAAAAGATGATGTATTGGGGACGAGCCTTGATTTCTCTGAAGTTTTAACTATGGACGAGCTGAATTACAATATTGGGAAGGGCTATTTCGGGGACGAACTGTTTTATTCTGCGTATAATGCATTTAATGCTGCGGGAGGATATGGAGACGCTGCGGCTATGTCGGATAATTGCATACAAACTGTAAAAACAGAAGAAACATATATTAACCCAAGCTATGCGAAGGATACTGTAGAGATGACCTATTATGGGTCTGAAGACAGCGGTTCGAATATATATGTTGAAGTATATCAGGACGATACGCTTGTTTCGACATGCTTTATCAAATATGATGAGAAGCTTATAGTCAAGTATCCGACGGGAAAGTATACTTTCAAGATATATGAAGGCGATGAATGGTTTGGCACTAAGGAGAAGTTTGGAACATCTATAGTAACTGATTCGCTAACTGAGACATTTAAATCTAATTATAACTATTGGATCGAGTTTTAGAGAAATGAACTTTAAAATAAAGGAACAACTGCTTGCATCGGCAGTTGTTTTTTATATTTAAAAGGGATGGATTTTTCATGGAATAGAAGATGAAGAATTGATTGAACAGTATTAAAGCGGGAAAGTCATAGCTATTAGAACATTTTTGCGTAATAGCGTTTGACAAAAAAGATGCATTGCATTTATAGTTGAGTTATAATGTAAAGAGTATTTGGGGGGCAGGCAGGGGAAATGATTACACTTGGAATTGACCCCGGGCTGGCGCTGGTGGGATATGGCGTCGTAAGCTCGGAGAAGAATAGTATCACGCTGCTGGAATGCGGAGTTATTACCACGGCTGCGGATATGCCTTTCCCTAGAAGACTTTCCATAATACACGAGAACATGAAGGAATTGATTGAAAAGTTTTCGCCCGATTGTATTGCCTTTGAAGAGCTGTTTGCCGGCAAAAACGTAAAAACTGTAATACAGGTAGCACAGGCAAGGGGAGCCGCTATGGCGGCAGCTTTCGGTACAGGGGCAGAGCTTTATGAATATACGCCCATGCAGATAAAACAGGCAGTGGTAGGATACGGCAGGGCGGAGAAAAAGCAAGTTCAGGAGATGCTCAAGCTGTTGCTTGGTATGGATAAGGTGATTCGGCCGGACGATGCTGCGGACGCTGTTGCGTGCGCTATATGCCACTCTCAGATAGGCAAATTCTCTGAGACATTCAGGATAAAATAAGGAGCGGATATGTACGACTATATTAAAGGTGAGATAGCTGAAACGGGCAAAGATTATGCTGTGATCGAAGCGAACGGCATCGGCTATCATATCAGCACGACGGCACATACGCTTTCGAATATTAAGCCGGGGCACAAGACAAAAGTTTTCTGTCAGCTGGTTGTAAGGGAAGACTCTCAGACGATGTATGGGTTTCATACGCCGGAAGAACGCCAGATGTTCATACGGCTGACAAGCGTATCCGGCATCGGACCCAAGGTTGCACTGGCTATACTTTCAGCAATGAGCGTGGGTGAGCTTGCGACTGCTATCATAACGAGAGATGAGAGCGCTTTTCAGAAGATATCCGGCGTTGGCAAGAAGACGGCTGCCAGGCTGATCGTTGACTTGGCAGAGAAGATAGAGACATCTGAAGCGGTGGAAATGGGAAACGTTGCGATTGCCGGAACAGCGGGCAAAGAAGCGGAAGCTGTTGCTGCGCTCGTGTCGCTTGGATATAATAAAACGGAAGCTGTGCGTGCGGTGTCCGGCGTAAAGAATCTTGCCGATACGGCGGAGGACGTTATACTGCTGGCTCTGAAGCGCATGGGAGGATGATATGGACGAGAACAGGATAGTATCTGCACAGTTTGGAGAAGAGGATATTGCTACTGATTATTCACTGCGGCCTACAACGCTTGACGAATATGTAGGGCAGATAAAGGTTAAAGAAAACCTTCAGGTGTTTATGGAAGCGGCAAAGAAACGAGGCGAGTCGCTTGACCACGTGCTGCTTTACGGACCTCCAGGACTTGGTAAAACGACGCTTTCTTATATTATAGCTGCTGAGATGGGAGTAAACATCCGGATTACGTCCGGGCCTGCGATTGAGCGCCCGGGTGACCTTGCATCCATACTTACAAACCTTAACAAAGGCGATGTACTGTTCGTTGATGAGATACACAGGCTGAACAGCAGCGTGGAAGAAGTGCTGTATCCGGCTATGGAAGACTATGCGCTGGATATAATCATAGGCAAGGGTCCGTCTGCAAGAACTCTTCGGCTGGACCTTCCGCCGTTTACACTCATAGGCGCAACGACGAGGGCGGGTATGCTGACCTCGCCTCTGAGAGACAGATTCGGAGTTATCAACAGGCTGCAGATGTATACGCCTGAAGAGCTTGCTATGATAGTGAACAGAAGCGCAGGCATACTAGGATGTGAGATTGATGAAGAAGCGGCTATTGAGCTGGCATCGCGATCTCGCGGGACGCCTCGTGTAGCAAACAGGCTGCTAAAGCGTGTGCGTGACTTTGCGGAAGTGAAAGGCACGGGTAAGATAACACTTGAGCTTGCAAGGTATGGCCTCGAGAAGCTTGAAGTTGATGAGATAGGCCTTGACGGGGTTGACAAATCTATCCTTGAGACTATAATAGTGAAGTTCGGCGGAGGGCCGGTGGGGCTTGATACACTGTGCGCTGCCACTAATGAAGAGCGTGTTACTATAGAGGACGTTTACGAACCATACCTCATTCAGCTTGGGTTTATAAACAAAACGCCGAGAGGACGTGTCGCTACAAAAATGGCGTTTGCACACATGGGGGTGCCGTACAACAGCTGTGACACGCAGCAGATGAAACTGGATATACCGGAGGAATAGTTGAAGACAAGCGATTTTTATTATGATCTGCCGGAGGAGCTGATAGCGCAGACACCGCTAAAACAACGTGACGCTTCACGGCTGCTCGTATACGATAGACAAACAAAAAGAATAACTCACAGGATTTTCAGCGATATAACAGAATATCTTAAAAAAGGCGACGTGCTCGTTATCAACGAGACGAAAGTGCTGGCTGCACGGTTGTTCGGCAGAAAGCCGACGGGCAGGGCGGTAGAGTTTTTGCTGCTTAGAAGGCTTTCACTGACCGACTGGGAGATAATAATGAAGCCGGGCAAGAAGCTGAGGATAGGCGATACTGTCATGTTTTCTGACAAGCTATCTGCGAAGATAATGAAAAAGAAGGAAGACGGAGTTGCGCAAGTGCGGTTTGAGTACGAGGGTGTTTTCGAGGAGATACTCGACGAGCTTGGGGAGATGCCTCTGCCTCCGTATATTCATGAAAAGCTGGAGGACAAGGAGCGATACCAGACGGTGTATGCGCTGGAGCCGGGAAGCGCAGCAGCGCCGACTGCCGGACTGCACTTCACGCCGGAGCTTCTTGAAGAAATTGAAGGCATGGGCGTAAAGATTGCTAAAGTATTGCTGCATGTGGGGCTGGGTACGTTCCGGCCGGTCAAGGCGGAGCGGGTGGAAGACCACATAATGCACAGCGAGTATTACAGCGTTTCTGAGCAGACAGCAGATACTATAAACGAAGCACGGCGGAGCGGCGGCAGGATAGTTGCTGTCGGCACGACGAGCGTTAGGACGCTGGAGTCGACTTCGGACGAAAACGGAAAGGTCAATGAAGGAAGCGGTTTTACGGACATATTCATAACACCCGGTTACAGATTCAAGGCGGTGGACATGCTGGTGACGAACTTTCACTTACCGGAATCGACTTTGCTAATGCTGGTAAGCGCATTTGCAGGGCGGGAAGAAACTCTCGGAATGTATAAGACTGCCGTTGAAGAAAAGTACAGATTTTTCAGCTTCGGCGACGCTATGATGATAATATAACGGAGGAAAAGATGCCGGTAACGTTTGATATAAAAACAAAAGATAAAGACAGCGCAGCCAGGACAGGAACGCTGCATACACCTCACGGTGACATCAACACGCCTGTTTATATGCCGGTAGGCACACAGGCGACCGTTAAGGCTATGACACCGCAGCAGGTTAAAGAAGCAGGGGCGGAGATCATACTCTCTAATACATACCATTTGTATTTAAGACCGGGGCACGATATCGTTAAAGAAGCTGGCGGACTTCACAAGTTTATGGCATGGGACAAGCCTATACTTACGGACAGCGGCGGGTTCCAGGTGTTTTCGCTTGGAGACCTGCGTAAGATTACGGAGGAAGGCGCTGCGTTTTCTTCTCACCTAGACGGTTCTAAACACATGCTTTCGCCCGAAAAAGCGATGGAGATAGAGCAGGCGCTGGGTGCTGATATAATAATGGCATTTGACGAGTGTACGGAATATCCTGCTGAATATAACAGGGTAGCTGCAGCTATGGAGCGCACGCACAGGTGGGCGCAGCGTTGCAAAGAAGCAAAGACAAGGGAAGACCAGGCGCTGTTTGGCATAGTGCAGGGCGGCACGTACGGTGATTTGCGTGTCGAGAGCGCAAAGGCCATAGATTCGATGGATTTTCCGGGAAACGCTATAGGCGGACTTAGTGTTGGCGAACCAAAAGAGCTGATGAACGAGATGCTCGACATTACAGTTCCGCATCTGCCGGAGACAAAACCAAGATATCTGATGGGAGTCGGCACATTTGACTGCATAATAGACGGTGTTGCCAGAGGCGTTGATATGTTTGACTGCGTGCTGCAGACGAGGATAGCTAGGAACGGAACAGCATTGACGAAACGGGGAAAACTAGTCGTAAGAAATGCACAGTACGCAAGAGATTTTAGGCCGATTGATTCTCAGTGCGGCTGCTATACATGCAGAAATTTTTCGAGGGCGTATATAAGGCATTTGGTGAAAGCCAATGAGATATTAGCAAGCGTTCTGCTTAGTATACACAATGTTCAGGCAACTATAGATTTTGTAAAGGAAATACGAAGCTCTATTGAAAACGGAGCGTTCATTCAGTATAAAAATGAATTTTTTGCGAACTATTACGCATAATAACACAAAAACGGTTGATAAAAAAATATCTATGATATAGAATGGGAAACGAAAAAAATATTAAGGTAGGTAATTATAGATGCCAGATGTAGCAGACAGCGGTTTCATGGGCTTCATTAGTCAGTACGGAATTTGGATACTTATGTTCGGTGTACTGATAGTTCTCATGATTGTACCGCAGAGAAGAAGAAAAAAGCAGATGCAGCAGATGATGGACAGCATAAAGACGGGCAAAATGGTAAAGACTATTGGTGGAATCTACGGAAAGATAGTTGCGGTTAAAGACGACCTTGTAACTATAGAAGTTCTTCCTGACAAAACACGTATGGTGTTTGCAAAGGGTGCGATCGCAACAGTTGAAGATGCACAGACTGATGAGGAAAATTCGCTGGACAGTAAGTAAGGCTCTCTTCAAAAAAACGGCGGGGGCGGCCAGAATGGGCTGTCCTTGTTTTTTTTGCTCAAATTGTAATAAACAAGGCATTAAAAAGTGGGACTGCAGCGTTTGAGGGTAGTTATTTTGTGGTATAAATAATATTACCAGCGTCTGTATTTCGGGCGGGCGCAAATAACATTGTAGGTGAACGGATTGAAACCAGCACGGATAATATTAAGCGTTGTTCTTGGACTGTCGGTGTTCTACTGTTCCTCGGAGCTCTCACAGATGAGCCCGGGACCGGAGACAGCGATGGCTTTGGACGTAGCCGGTGATGCATATGAAACCAGCAGCGCAGCACAGAGCGGCGGCGAGGCTTCTTTTGCGTTGGCTGATATATCCGGTTTTTCTATGAGCAGAAACGAGGACATTACTGAGGTTCTGCTTGATACTGAATTTGGCAAAGAGCATGCAGCGGGAATTGAAAGAAAGACTCCGTTCGAAATGTTTGAGGAACACAGGACGTTTGAAAGCCCTGATTTTGAAAGACCGTCGTTTGAGATACAGAGTGAAAAGATATCAGCATATTCAAGAGCTGAAAAGCTGCTTATAGCTAGGGTCGTGTATGCTGAGTCGAGAGGCGAGATATTTGAAGGACAGGTTGCTGTTGCTACGGTGGTGCTTAACAGATATGAGAGCGGGAATTTCGGCAGCTCTATAGCAAAGATAGTGTTCGCTCATGACCAGTTTGCGATAACTGAGAAGTACAATTCTGAATCGCTAAAAGCGGTAGAGCGGGCTATAAGCAAGCTTGGAACGTACCCACGGAATATGTATTACTTCCAGGTCTCAAAAAGCAGGGTATGGAGAAACTTTGTTTATTATAAAAGGATAGGAAACCACAGCTTCTATCTTTCGGGGAAATAGCAATAAACAAAACAGCCGCCACCGGGGCGGCTGTTTTGTTATATATCAGAATGTTATTATACTGTAGCCTTCGTCAATGTATTTTGACATCGGCGGATGGCCGTTCATATCTCCGCATAACGGCAGGCCGCTCTTTTCATTGTATTCGAGCACACCCATTACTGAAGAACAGGCACGGCAGACACAATCTACCAGAGGCTTCATTTTTATAAACAGTGGATTTTCGGCCTGGCTCTGAATAAGCTTGACTGCCTCTCCTTCGATTATAACCTTTACATCATAGCCCTTTTGCTTCATATCCAATGCGTTTAGCATGACATGCACAAAACACATAGAGTCGCCACGGAATACATAAATCGCTATTTTTTTCATGCTGAAACCTCCTGAATGATATTTATACATATTATAACATATTATCCCGCGATGTTTTGGTGAATATATTAAAACAAATAATGAACATATGCTAGATTGCGGTTGACATAAGTCAGCTCTGCGAATAGAATACTATTGGCAATAAATTCGATAGCAAGGAGAAGGCGTAATGGCAGACTGCAACAACTGTCCTTCAAAAGGAGACTGCAGCTCTCAGGAAAGCTGCGGTATAAAGAACAATGAATTCAGTAACGTAAAACGTGTTATTGGCGTAATGAGCGGTAAGGGTGGCGTAGGTAAATCTACGATAAGCGCCCTTATTGCAAAGCAGCTCAAACAGATGGGATATAAAGTCGGCATACTTGATGCTGACATAACCGGCCCCAGCATACCAAGGCTGCTGGGCGTGAAAGACGAAAACGTCGGTCAGAACGAAATGGGTATACTTCCCGTCGAGTCTAAGGACGGCATAAGCGTAATGTCTTTGAACCTGCTGGTAGACGATGAACAGACCCCGGTAATATGGCGGGGGCCGATAGTATCGGGTACGGTAAAGCAGTTTTGGGAAGACGTGTATTGGGGAGAGCTTGATTACCTTATAGTGGATATGCCGCCGGGAACGGGCGATGTAGCGCTTACTGTAATGCAGTCGATCCCGATCAGCGGAATACTTATCGTCAGCGTACCGCAGGATATGGTTTCGATGATAGTGGCAAAAGCCGTGAATATGGTAAAGCAGCTGAACCTGAAAAACATAGGCGTTGTGCAGAACATGAGCTATATAAAATGCCCGGACTGCGGCAAAGACATCAAGATGTTTGATGCGGATTCGAGCGTTTATGAGAAGCTGGGAGTAAAGCTTTTGGGAGAGCTTCCGATGACCTTTGGGATAGCTAACGTTACCAAAGACGGAGCGGACAGTGTGGATGAACAGGAAAAGGAAACAATCAAAAAAATAACCGAACAGGTAATAGAAGCTGTTAAAGCTTAAAAAACAAATGGGCGCCTCATAAAGCGCCCTTTATTTTTTTGGAGTTTATGTTAAAAAAATCTGGTAATATTGTACAGTAATGTATATAATAATGATAACCGGCGTTTATGGACAGCTGGCTGCGGACACACCAAAACATAGGGGGTATAATGTTTTCTCTGCAGCAGCGCCATTGAAAAAGAGATCGGGAAAGAATAACAAGATTAAAAAGTTTGAACAAAAAAAACTTAATAGCGCACGATTATGGGCAGAGCGGGTCTGTATTTAATGCTTTTTGGATATTATTAACATATGTGATTGAATGTTTAAAAAATTGTTTATATACAAAGAGTATAAAAATATGTATATTTGTGTATTTTTCATATAAAGAAAAAAGAATCAACAGAGGTGTAATGATGATAAAGAACAAGACCGGAGTACTCAAGAAGTTTTTGGCAGGACTGCTTGTTATTATTTTTGCGTTGGCAACTATGCCTTTCGGAGGGTTTTTAAACACTGTAAAAGCGCAGACTCCAAGCCAGTTCAACATCAATCTTTCGACAATAAACTCCAGATGGGCGACTATGGATGCAACCCGCTCGGACAGTCAGTTGATATTCAATACAGCCGGGCAGGGTATGGCGACGATAATGCTGAATATTACAGACACCGACATGCAGACTGCGATAGACACTTCTACCGTGACGGTGAGCACCTCTATCGACGGATCGGTGAGCGGATTTGGCACACCGCTTGGGGGAGAGCCGGATCACACGAGCGAGTTGAATATAAGGTTCGGAGTGGACGCAGGTTCTACATACAGCGCTTCGCCTTCCGGTCAGGACAGCCATGTTAGCACGGGCGACGGGAGCTTTTCTCTTGATACAGGCAGTGTAACTATCCCTGCAGGCACACGCTGGATAATGATTGAAACAGTTGTTACGACTCCGGCTCAGACCGAAGCAACAGCCGTGACTACCCTTACAAACTCTGTAACTATTGTTCCGGATACACAGGCCCCGGAGCTTGAAAGCTCTTATAACTCTGACTGGACGAATCAGGATATAGTAGTTACGATAAACGCCTCTGATAATATCGGGATAAAAGGAATATATGATTCGGAAGACAATCTTCTAACTTCCGGCGATTCATACGCATATACAGTTACGCAAGAAGGCTCGAACAGCGCAAGTTTCTATGCAATCGACTATGCAGAAAATATCTCGCAGACTTTCACACTAGATGTGAACAACCTTGACAGAACACCTCCGGCAAATATCAGCGCACCTTCATACAGCAGCAGCTGGACAAACCAGCCTGTTGATATAACATTCGCACAGCTTACACAGACGCCGGGAACCAGCCCGATAAGCTATGCCGTCTCTCTTGACGGCGGAAATACATATAACACTTTTGAGGGCAACGTTTACAGCCTGACCGAAAACGGTGAAGTAACGAGCATATATAAAATAGTGGATGAGGCGGGCAACGAAAGCGCCAACACGGTGACTGCGACAACCAGGTATGACGGCACCGAACCTGTTATAGATAATATAGACATCACAAGGGTTGCGGGCAGGAACGACTATGACGTAACTGTAAGCGATGCTCATTCAGGAATTAGCGAAGTTAAATATGCAGTCGGGTTTCAGGATGCTTCATATTTTTCGACCGGAGGAATCGATATAACTTCAGAGCTTCACTTTTCTTCCACAACTTCCCAGCAGTTCACAGTGTTTGCCAAAGACAATGCAGGCAACACCAGTATAGCGCAGGTAAATGAAATGAACGTGCTTCCGACTATTGCTGACATAGCAGATGTTACAATAGCCGAAGATGGAGCCCAAGAGATACAGCTGACTGTGAATGATGACACCACAGCAGCGCAGGATCTTGTTATAACGGCGGCTTCATCCAATACAGCAGTTCAGCCGGACATCACTTCGTATTCGAGCGGCAGTGATGTGTTTTTGTTGATAGACCCGCTTGACAACGCCAACACCGGAGCGGGCTCGCTGACAATGACTGTTACTGTTCAGGACAGCGACGGCGACAGCGTGCAGACGACTTTCAGCTTGACTGTAACGCCGGTGAACGATGCGCCGACAGCTATAGGTGACATTGCATCAACACAGGAGAACACAGCTGTAACTATAGCTGTGCTTGACAACGACTCGGACGTTGAAGGCGATGAGATTAGCATTGACAGCTTTGAGCAGCCGACGCATGGCAGCGTTAACCAGGTTGGAGACAGCCTTGTGTATACGCCGAGCGTAGGCTGGGCCGGTGACGACAGCTTTGCATATTACGTAACTGACAGCACAGACACAAGCATGGCTGTGGTTGCGGTCACGGTAGCTAACAAGAACGACACGCCTGTTGCGACAAACGACTTTGTGACTACAAACGAGGATGTTGACGTGACAATAAACGTTTTAGACAACGATACGGATAAAGACATTGGCGTGGACCCTGACGAAGAACTGACAGTAACGCTTTCAACGCAAAACACAGCCTCACTTGGCAGCACATCCGTCTTGAACAATAGCATAGTGTATGATCCGAACGAAAACGCATACGGACAGGATACATTCGAATATATAATCACAGATGCGTACGGACTTACAGACACTGCTGTAGTTACGGTCAAGATAAACAGCATAAACGACATACCGACTTTAACGGGCTATCCGGCAGACTATTCGACGCCGGAAGACAGTATAGATGCAAGCTTTACATTTACAGTGGATGATGTTGAAACAGACAATGGGGATCTGATGGTTCAGGCGATATCTCAGGACCCGGCTCTTATAAGCAACACAAGCATTTCACTGAGTGTTGATGCAGGAACGGGTGTCTGCACGGTGACCTACGATACGGTTGCTAACAAAAACGGAACGCTTGATATAAAGCTGCTTGTCTCTGACGGTGTAGCAAGCGATTATTATATGCTGCCGGTAACTATTTCACCGGCCAACGATGCGCCGGTCGGAGTAAACGACGATATGACAAAGCAGTGGATAATCTTTGAAGACATAGAGAAAACTCTAGATCTTTCAGCGCTTACTCATAATGACACTGACATAGACGGTGATGAGCTTACTGTGACGGGCGTAAGTAATGTATCGTCCGGTACTTTGACCCATGACAGCGGAGAGGTTTATAAGTATAAGTCGGCAGCAGGATTCTCTGGAACGGTCACATTCACATATACGCTTTCGGACGGGAATGCGACATCTACTGCGGTAGCCACTATAAAAGTACTTGAGTCGGATGATGCTCCTGTGCTGGTCATTGACCCTTCAAATGATAACAACTGTGTGGAGGACTTATTCACGAACAACCTTGTTGTGCACGCAAGCGACGAGGACACAGATTATGCCGACCTTGTACTGACGGCTGAATCCAGCGATGAGATACTGCTTAGTTCGGATAGTATTACCATCATAAACAACGGCAGCGGTGAATATGAGCTTAGCTTTGACCCGACAGAGCACGGCAACGGCACGACGGTCATAACTGTTTATCTCTCTGACGGAACTACGGAAGTGAGTCAGTCATTCACGTATACAATAACTCCGGCGCAGGATGCTCCTGTGGCTGTGGATGATTCTTATGCTATAGCACAGGGCAGGACAGAATATATCATTCCTATAGCGAACGACTATGACTTTGATAACGAACCACTCGACCTTGCTGCCGAGGACAGCTTTACGCTGCCGGCGGAAGGAACACTGGTACGCAGTGCAAGAGGATTCAAATATACAGCACCTGCAGACGCTAACGGTACATATACATTTACATACACTATCACTGACGGAACGGATACTGCTACTGCAACGGTGACTCTGCTCGTTGGAAACTATGATGACCTCAATATACCGGAAATATCTGAGATCAGCAACGTTGATACTATTATAAACTCAACTCTTGCAGACATTCCGTTTACAGCGACGCATACGAATGGTATCGCTTCCGTTAATGTAGTCAGCAGCGACCAGACAATAATACAAAACAGCGATCTTAATATTGTTGACAACGGCGAAGGTAATTACGTACTTGAGCTAGCGCTTATGCCGGATGTTACAGGTGTTACGGATATAACGATAACAGTGACCAGCACAAACGGCAGGGTGGCTGTAAGACAGTTCAGCGTGAATGTATACCCTGATAACCAGACTCCTGTTGCGGTAGACGACACGCTGACGGGCGCTGTGGAAGACACAGACTTCAACTTCACGGCGGCGCAGCTTCTTGCAAACGACACTGACATAGAGGGTGATACTCTGTCTATAGTAGGAATGAGTGCGCCCGGCGGTTCAAGAGCATATATAACGGGCGACGGAACGAACTATACATATCATCCGAATCCTAACGAGTTTGGCAACGTTACGTTCTATTACTGGATAACGGACGGGCATTCCGTTTCGGCTGCGGGTACAGTAACACTGGTAGTAGAAGGCGTTAACGACCGGCCGAACGGAGAACCTGACTATTACGTATGTGCAAACGAAACAGGCAGCGAAAGCATTACGATACTTCTGTCAGATATACTCGATAACGATTACGACGTGGACGGAGACACACTGTATTTCTATCAGATAGACACGTATCCTCAGTATGGTGATATAACATATGATATTGACGGTAATATAATATATACGAGAACCAGCGTGGCCCCGGGAGGCTACGGTCATGATTCTTTCACATATTATGTTGCGGATAAAGATCCTGACAGCCCGGATTTCGATCCGGCAACGGATATCGAATTGACCCCGACAACAGTAACTATACAGGATCACTATGATGCAAGCTTCTGGGTATATAATGTTTACAGGACATGCGAAGAGGACTGCGACCCGTTTACTATAAATGTGAGCTTCGCAAAGAGCGCTTCATATAGCGGAACATTCATACTTCATCAGCCCACTGCAGCAAAAGGAACAGTTGTAATAGACGAAAATTCTTATGCTGACGGAAGCCAGCTTTCGATGACATATCAGCCGGACGAAGACGCTACAGGTTATGATTCGTTCACGTATACGATAGAAGACACGCAAACGGGGACGACAAGGTCTGCGACGATACAGGTGTTTATAAAGCCGCTTAACGATGCTCCTTATTTCACGGTGAATCCGGAGACTGACTGGACAAGGCAGGAGGACGGCAGCATGACGCTGAGCGTCGAGTTCACGGACGACGACAATGATATCGAAGACGTTGAACTGAGCGTATACATCACCAACCAGAGCAACGCGTATCCGATAGCGCTGACTAGAGAAATAGTAGTAACAAGAGACCCGGAAGACCTGACAAAAGCAACAGCCGTAATACCTTTTGTTGAAAATGCAAACGGCACTTTCACTGTGGTGTTTGAAATAACAGACGGACTTGATTATACTACGGTTTATTCTAACGGTACTGTAACGCCGGTGGATGACCCTCCTGTAACGCCGAACATATCTGTAGGCGCTATCGAAGAGGATACAAGCGTAATGACGGATATAATGACACTGGTCAGCGATGTTGACAACAGCGTGAGCGAGCTTGTGCTGTCTATAACGACGAATGCGTCAAACGGCACTGCATCTATAGAGGACGGACAGATACTTTATATACCTGACTTCAACTTTTATGGTACGGATTCTATAATATACCGTGTTTCTTCTTTGGACGGTACGATATACAATGAAGGACAGATATCGTATACGATATCATCTGTAAATGACACTCCGTATGTTTATGATGTGGAGTACTATGTTGTTACGGATGAAGACGTACAGTGCACAGCGGACTTCAAGGCTTTTGACTATGAAGATGACGATAGCTATTCTGACGGAAGCGAAGTTACATATACGTTCCAGAGCTCTAATACAGAACTGATACCGGTTGAAAATATCACACTGGGCGCTTATACGGACGAGAACAAAGTGTTAACAATTGTTCCGGCTGCAAACAAGTTCGGAGATGCTGTCATAACGATAGTTGCAACAGACACGGACGGTGCGCAGACCACGCTTGATTTCAACGTTGTTGTAACGTCTGTCAACGACCTGCCGGAAGGAACTGCAGACACGGCAGAAACAGACGAAGACACTGATGTTACATTCAGCGTGCTTGGAAACGATTATGATATAGAAGACTCTGCATCGGAACTTGATGACTTGAAGATGACGATATCGAGCATATCCGATTGCACAAACGGCGGCGTTGCTATAAATGCAGGCGGCGGACAGATCACTTACAGTCCTCCGCTCAACTTCAACGGCAGCGACAGCCTTACATATACCCTTATGGACAGCTTTGGTGAAACCGTCGTTGTCAATGTGACTATAACGATCAATCCTGTCAACGATGCTCCAATAGCCGTTGATGATGAAGGAACGGTAAGGGAAGGCGAACAAGTCGTGATTGACCTTACCGGAAACGACACAGATATTGAGTTTGATTCGGGCGAAGTCATTGGAGTACTTGCAATAGATTCCGTATCTGACAACATGACAGGCTCTACAGTTGCTTTTGAGAACGGATCGCTCACTTATACAGCAAGTGATGACATAGTGGGCACTGTTGTGGACGAAGTCACATATGTTGTAACTGACGGTGAACTGACGGATACCGGAACTGTGTTTATAACAGTAACGCAGGTAAACGATCCGCCGGCAGCTGCAAACGATGAGAATAACAATATGAATACTGAAGGCGACAGCTGGGAGTTTGAAGAAGATACAACGGGAATATTCGTCGTTGACATCACAGACCCGGATACTGCCGCCGCTAATCTTCTTGTTACTATAGTCTCCGACGGGCAGGCATATGTAGAAGATGCGGATATACAGGTGACCAACACCCCCGAAGGGAACAAACGAATAACTATGGTTCCGATAGAGAACGCATACGGCGATTTCAACATCACCTTCACTGTCAGCGACGGAGAGAGCGAAACGACGCAAGTTTTCCCTGTTTCAATAACGCCGGTAAACGATCCGCCGGTCCTGAGCGTTTCTGATATAACAGTGAATGAACAGGCTACGGCAAACAAACAGGCAACGGCTACGGATGTTGAAACGGCTTCGCAGAATCTGGTCTATAACCTTGAAACGGGAGCAACACACGGTACAGCGACCGTGAACGCAAATGGTTCATATTCATATACATCGGATGTGGATTACAACGGCAGTGACAGCTTCCAGATAACCGTAACTGACGAAGGCGGCCTTACGGACACTAAGACCGTTAGCGTTACTGTAGAATATGTGAACGATGCTCCGGATGCAGTCAACGACTCATATTCAATCGACGAGAGCGCTTCGGCAACGACATTCGACGTGCTTGCCAACGATACGGATGTGGATATTGTTTACGGAGACTCGCTGACTATAACGGATGTCAGCACTCCTACACACGGCACGGCAGTCATAAATAACAATAAAATTGATTATACTCCGCAGCAGTACAACAACAAGCCGGTTACTTTCACGTATACCATAACAGATGAACACGGCGGGACGGATACTGCAACTGTGAGCGTCAATATAACTGCGGTAGACAACGATCCTGCGAACGGCGACGATGCATATACCATCGCCGAGGACAGCGGCGTGCACTATTTCGACGTGCTGGAAAACGATGACGTTGATACAGATACAAGTCTCAACGTTTCTCTTGACACGCTGACACTGGTTTCGGTGACACCGACTACACCGGCAAACAGTCTTGTGTGCGCAGTGGAAGGCGGACAGCTCAAATACGAGCCTGCGCTCAACTTCAACGGACCGGATGAAGTAACGTATGTTATGAAAGATGCTAGCGGGGTAGAGACATATACGTTCACCGTTGCAATAACTGTAACGCCGGTAAACGACGCTCCTACGATTAGCGATATCGCAAACGAGCTTGAAGGTATTGAAGACACTAATATAGTAACGAGCTGCAATATAGATGATGTTGAAACTACTGCTGACAACCTTACCGTCAGCGCAACATGGGACAACGATACGTTGATAAAAAGTGTCAATATCTCTGAAACAGGGGCTATAAGAACTATAACAGTCATACCGGAAGCAAATATGTCAGGGCAGGCGCTGATAACTGTGACGGTTAAAGACGAAGGGAACCTCACTGACACCGACACGTTTACTGTGGTGTTTGCGGCTGTGAACGACACGCCGACACCAAACGACCATGACGACAATGCCACGACGGATGAGAACACTACGATTTATATAGACGTACTTGCAAACGATGACGTTGACCTGTTGTGCGAAGGCGACGATCTTTGCATAGTACCGGGCAGCATAACGGAATCTGCGGCTACTCCGTACGGCGGGACTTATAATATAGTTCAGCGAACCGTACAGCAGACGCTTGTTAATTCCAGCGGCGAAGAATATACAGTTGATGTGACACGTGATGTAGTTGAGTTCATACCTGTTGCTGACTGGACGAGTAAGGATTATTACGATATCGTCGTTTCTTACACGATGTTTGAAACGAGCGACGAAGGAACGACTTATACAGCGACATATAAACTGAACATAAGGGTAACCCCGGTCAATGATGCGCCGACCATAGATATCCAGGTGGCCGGAGATACTGGGGACACTGACCATATGAGCATAGTCGAGGATGCAGCAGAAGGAACAGGGCTTATCACAGTAGCGGTCAACGACGAGGAAGACGGCAACGCTACACTGACGGTGAGTCTTGACAGCATCACTGAAGACCCGGGCAACTATACTCCGCTTGTACCTCTGCTTCTTGAGAGCGGTGTAACTATAGCAGCCGATACAGACGACACAAGGACGTTGCAGGCAATAATGCAAGAGAACGAAAGCGGTATCGTATCCATAACGCTTCAGGTTGATGACTTTGAGGGGTTGACGGGGACTGATACTCTGGAAGTGACGGTAACGCCTGCGCAGGATGCCCCGGCTAATGGCGACGACCTGTTTACAACGGATGAGGACACAGCGATATTGCTGGATGTGCTTGCTAACGACGACGTTGACCAGAGCACGCAAGGCTCGCTGAGCACAGTACAGAGCATTGTAACAGCACCGTCACACGGAACTGCAGTTATTTCTGACAATAAAGTGCTCTATACTCCGGCTCAGGATTATTATAACGACGGAGCAGGAGCTGGTGAAGACGACAGCTTCGTATACGAGATGATGGACGGCAACGGAGCAACTGCTCAGTTTACGGTAACCATGTATGTTGACCCGGTCAACGACGCGCCAGTGCTTTATTTCGTGGACGACGAAGCTCCGCTTGATGATAATAAGATATCCACACCAGAGGAAACGTCAAGAACGCTGACTCTATATGTAGAAGATGTTGATAACGACGTAGCCGATATTCAGCTGACAGGAATCAGTTCTAATACGATCATCGTAATGAACAGCGACATTTCAATAACGGGGCCTGTGGGCAACTCCGGCAGCGCTTACTTTACCGTTGTTGCAACGCCATTCCTGCGGTGGAACGGTGTGACAAACCTTACGTTTACGGCTACCGACACTTATGCAAGGACGACTACGGGATATACGACGCAGCCGCAGAGTGTGCAGGTAGTAGAACTGACGGTAGACTCTGTCAACCAGCCGCCTGAACCGGAAGCTGACAACCTTTCTATGAACGAGGGCGAGACAAAGTCGTTTAACGTAATTGCGAACGACTATGACCCGGACGAAGACACTAATCCTGACCAGGAAGACCTGACGGTAGACAGCGTAAGTTTCTCCGGGAGCGACGTTGGCACACAGGTCGGAACTATAGCGGTTGACGGCGACAAGAATGTTAAATTTACACCGGCAGTGGGATATGAGGACTGGAACGGCGTGCTGTCGTTTGAGTATGTTGTCATAGATACCAGCCTGGCAACGGCAACACAGCAGTGTACGCTGACTATAAACCAGGTGAATGACGCTCCTGTGGCGGTATTGGACAGCTATACTATAACTGAAGGACAGGGAATAAGCTTCAGACCGGTAGACAACGATACTGATATAGATATGCATCCTACCCTTAACGCAGACCCGGGTGCGGAGAGCATTTGGGTTACGTCTGACGGATTTTCTGGTGTGTATAGCACTAACTCGATAGAGTTCAACGTCGATACGCAGACGCTTACTTATTCGCCGGCAGCAAATTTTAACGGAACGGATGAGTTCTTCTATACGCTGACTGACGGGGATACTTCTGTACAGGGCATTATAAGGATAACAGTTAACCCGGTGGAGGACGACCCCACGGCTGTTAACGACACAGGGATAACGGTGGCTGAAGAGGCGACAGTGACTATTGATGTAACTGATAACGACAGCGATACGGACTCTGATACGACACTGAACCTATATATAGATGCCCGGAACGACGGAAGCCTGACGGTAATTGAAGTTAACGGCACTGCCATAGCCGAGGGTGAGACTCTGGCAGTAGCACACGGCAGCGTAAAGCTTGTAAGCAACAATCTTGAGTATACTCCGGATGATGAGTTCGTAGGAAGCGACAGCTTTACGTATACTATAAAGAACTCAGACGACAGGACGGACACTGCTACTGTATATGTGACCGTAACTGATGTTAACGACACGCCGACAGCGCAGCCGCTGACAGACAGCATAACAGAGGGCGACGGAGCGCAGATGTATGACATCGATACTCTGATAGATGATATCGACTTAGGTAACCCGAGCAGTACGGAAGCGCTGACAGTTACTATACAAAGCTCGACATATCCTGCGGACGTAGAGTTTGACAGCAACACTAATATAGTGACATTCACGCCGCAGACGGACTTCAACGGAAACTTCGTGATAACTTACCGTGTGACGGACAGTGCAAACGCATGGGCAGAGAACACGATAACGATAACGGTAGCGCCGGTGGAGGATGACCCGACGGCGGTTGATGACACCGGGATAACGGTGGCTGAAGAGGCGACAGTGACTATTGATGTAACTGATAACGACAGCGATACGGACTCTGATACGACACTGAACCTATATATAGATGCCCGGAACGACGGAAGCCTGACGGTAATTGAAGTTAACGGCACTGCCATAGCCGAGGGTGAGACTCTGGCAGTAGCACACGGCAGCGTAAAGCTTGTAAGCAACAATCTTGAGTATACTCCGGATGATGAGTTCGTAGGAAGCGATAGCTTTACGTATACTATAAAGAACTCAGACGACAGGACGGACACTGCTACTGTATATGTGACCGTAACTGATGTTAACGACACGCCGACAGCGCAGCCGCTGACAGACAGCATAACAGAGGGCGACGGAGCGCAGATGTATGACATCGATACTCTGATAGATGATATCGACTTAGGTAACCCGAGCAGTACGGAAGCGCTGACAGTTACTATACAGAGCTCCACTTATCCGGCGGACGTAGAGTTTGACGGCAACACTAACATAGTGACGTTCACGCCGCAGACGGACTTCAACGGAGACTTTGTGATAACGTACCGTGTGACAGACAGCCAGAATGCATGGGCGGAGAACACGATAACTATTACTGTAGCGCCGGTGGAAGACGACCCGACAGCTGTAAGCGACACAGGGATAACGGTAGCTGAAGAGGCGACAGTAACTGTAGACGTGACGGACAACGACAGCGACACCGACTCAAAAGACCTGCTGAACCTTGACCTGACTGAAAAGAACGACGGCAGTCTGACGGTGACCGCAGTTAACGGCGCTGCCATAGCCGAGGGTGAGACTCTGCCAGTAGCTCATGGAAGCGTAAAGCTTGTAAGCAACAATCTTGAGTATACGCCGGATGATGATTTCGTAGGAAGCGACAGCTTTACGTATACTATAAAGAACTCAGACGACAGAACAGACACTGCTACTGTATATGTGACCGTAACGGACGTCAACGATACTCCGACGGCGACAGCGGACACGGATACCATTGATGAGGATTCGAGTGCACAGGTATATGATATTGATGATCTGATAGATGATGCGGATTTATATAATCCGTCCAGCACGGAAGAACTGACTGTTATTATAGTTAGCTCAACGAACTCAAGCAATGTTTCGTTCAACAGCAGTACAAACGAAGTAACGTATACTCCTGCGGCGAACTACAACGGAACATTTGTGATAACGTACCGTGTAACCGATAAAGCGGGTGCCTGGGCGGAGAACACAATTACGATAACGGTCAACCCGGTAGGTGACACCCCGGTAAGCAATACGGAGAACTTATCTATCGATGAGGACGAATATGTGTCTGCATGGGGTACGCTGGATGTGCTGGCTAACGATACTGACATAGACGAAGGCACAAACCCGGCTTTTGAAGATGTGAAGATAACAGGGCTTGTCTATGACAACATGACTTATGTGGATATGCAGATATCGGCAGACGAAAAGAACCTGGAGATTAAGACGACTGCGAACTGGAATGGTCTTGTAACGTTCACCTATACTGTTACGGACAAGTACGGGCTGACAAGCTCGGTCCAGTCCACGGTGCAAGTGGTTCAGGTAAATGATGCTCCGGTCGCAGGAGCTGACAGCACGACAACGCCGGAGGATACACCGGTAACGTTCAATATATTCAGCAACGACAGCGACGTGGATATGACGACTCTTATAAACGAGAACCCTTCAGGCGATTCTATAGCAATAAGTGCAGTTACAGGAGCGCAGCACGGCAGCTTAGCGTACGATTCGGGTGAGCTGACATACACTCCTGATGCTGACTTTAACGGAACGGAGAACATAACCTATACGCTTTCTGACCAGCACGGGGGAGTGGTGACAGGTTACGTAACTATAACAGTTACGCAGGTGTATGATGCGCCAAGGGCACAGGATGACACTAAGACCGCACCGGAAGATACTGCGGATGTAGTTATCGAGGTACTGACGAATGACTACAACCCGGACAGCAACAGCGATATTAACGCAGAGCCGACGTCATCTACGCTGACTATAACGGGCGTTACGACACCGCTGCCAGCGGGATGCGGAACGGTGGAGATATCCGGCAGCACGCTGGTGTTCCATCCTGCTGCGAACTTCGACGGAGCTGCACAGTTTGTGTATACGGTGAAGAACAGCAGCGAGCTTACGGACACTGCAACGGTCACCGTAACGATGACAGGCTCTTCGGATGTGCCGACTGCGCAGGATTGTGCAAAAGAGGTGAAGGAAGACAGCAGTATCGATGTTGATATGAACGAGTATATAAGCGACCCGGATGAGGAAGAGCTGACAGTAAGCATAACGACTGACTGCGTTCACGGCACGGCAAGCGTAGACTCGAATAACGTGATAACATATACGCCGGATGCGAACTATAACGGTGAAGACAGCATAGGGTATACGGTAACAGATGAGCAGAACAACACAGACAGTGCAACGCTGAGCATAACAATCAAACAGGTGAACGATGAGCCTGTGGTACTGCCGGATTCGGGCGAAGGCAATGAGGACAATGCAGTTACTATACTGACGCTTGTAAACGACAGCGACATAGACACTGATGAAGTACTGAACGCAAGGCCGCAGGACGAGTGGCTGGAGATTGATCCAAGCGGATTCACAGGAGTGGAAAACGGCAAGGCGTCTGTCGCCGGCTCAGCAGTGGTGTTCACACCAGATGCAAACTGGCACGGTACGGAAGTGTTCGAATATACTGCTGTTGACCAGTCGGGAGCAAAGGTGAAAGGCACCGTTACGGTGAAAATCAATCCGGTTAATGATATACCTGCTGCGATAGCCGGGTATGACAAAGAGCTTGACGAGGATGGCAGCATAACGTTTGATGCTGCTGACCTTGTATTCGACCCGGATATAAGCTCGGCAGGTGATGTGGTGACATACAGCATAGTCACACAGAGCACGAACGGATCTGTCACAATAATCGGAAACGTTATCAAGTATGTACCTAAACAGAACTTCAACGGCAGCGACAGTTTCACTTTGAAGGCAACTGACAGCGAAAACAAAGAGCTTGTCACAGTGATAGAACTGCATATAAACCAGGTGAACGACAAACCTGTTGCTAAGAACGACAGCGATACTTGTGAGGAAGAGGGCTCTGTAACGATAGACGTGCTTGCAAACGACAGCGATATAGACATGAACACAACACTTAACGAGTTCCCGAAGAAGGAGAGCTTGACGATAGTGGATGGCGGCTTTGAAGGACTTGAGCACGGAAGTGTTGCTATCGAAGACGGTATGCTGGTTTACACGCCGGATAAAGACTTCTACGGTGAGGAAGTATTCACATATACCATTAAAGACACAAAAGGCAGGACAGCCAAAGCAACTGTGAGTATTGAAGTCAGCAATGTGCTGGATGTGCCGGTGATAGTTGAGTTTACATCGCCGGATGCAGGCAGCGCTTACAAGAGCGGGCAGGAAGTCGGTGCAGCGTGGACTGTGAACAACCCTGAAAAAGTAAGCCTTGTTTATACACTTGAATTCTTTGACGGCCAGGACTGGAAAACAATTGGCGAGGATATTACTGCAAGAGAGCTTGGTTATATTGTGGAAGATTACATAACACAGACAGACCAGGCGCAGTTCGCGGTTACAGGATATTACGGCTCTGACGAGACGAACAAAGTGTATTCTGAAAAATTCATAATAGACAATGTGCCCCCTGCTGATACTCAGTATGACGTGGAAGCAAGCGGCGGATCCGTAACTGTAACGCTTGGTGAGAGTGAAGACCTTGTCGAGTACGAATATGTTTATTCAGTAGACGGCGGCAGTGAACTTTATGATGTTAATGACGGAAAGATAGAAGTCAGTGAAGGCGTGAAGACTATAACGATATACGCACGTGACGAGCTTGGCAACCTTGTTGAAGTGAGAACAATCACGATAGAAGATGAGCTGGTTGCACTTGGCGTTTTGGATGCCGGAAAGGACAACAACGCCGGAGGTATTGGTGGTATAGGCAGTTACTGGTATCTGCTTATTGCCGGTCTGCTGCTGATATTACTACTTATCTTTGCGGTTCTATATAGAAATATTATATTCGAGTTTACTTATGAAGACGGCACGACTAAGAGAGTCGCGATGTATAAGCGCCACAGCGAAGACGGGATATCAATCAAGCTTAGCGGAAGCCATTTCGAAGGTGCAGCTTCTGTAGTTATGACGATGAAAGAAGGCATCACGAAGAAGATGAGAGGCAACAACGTAATAGTGCATATGGATGACATACATGTGAAAGACGTTCAGGTGCCCGAAAACGCAGACGGAAGATTTGAAGACACTATAGCGTAAGGCGCAAAGAAAAAGCCTCCTGAAAAGGAGGCTTTTTGTATACCGTTATTGTTTGTTTATCTTATCGAACAGGTCTGCATATATTGCGTCCCTGTCTATGCTCCAGATATATTTGATAGGGTGGCGGCTATCATCAAAACGCCACTTAAAGTCTTCACCTGCAATGGGGCTGGGAACTATACGTGAGCTAGTCAATGCTTCGTTATTCAAATATGCTATTGTCACAGCGTCCCATATAACCTTTGAATATACGCTGCGCCCGAATGAATAGTCCTCGACTATGCTAATAAGATATCTGCCAATTGCGGAGCTTTTGTTTATGTTCGCTTTTAGCTCTGGCAGAGTGGTGGAAAAGTGGGACACGACACCTTTGCATGGGAAAAGAACTAGCGGGACTCTGCTGCCAAAGACGACATTAGCTGAAAGAACGTCCTGCTTTAAGTTGAATTCAAATGTATCCGGCCAGTGGAATGCGTGGCCTCCCAGCCATAAAACAACTATTTTTTCGGCTATCTTCGGCTGAAGAAGCAAAGCAGAGGCAACGTTGGTGACAGCGCCGATCGCGACTACATAGAGTGTATCTTTGGCTGCCATCGCTCTTTCTATAAGGTCCTGTGCAGCTTCGCTATTGCACGGGGTATCTAAGCTTTCAAGGTATCTGTCGGAACCCTTCTTTACAAAGTTGTTTGGAGCCTCATAGCTCATTTTGCCTAGTATTTTTATTATTTCGTCATAGCTCTTCAGCATTCCGTCGGCGGGGCTTTTTGAACGCTTATTAAAAAACGGCGCTGCATATATCGCTTCAACGCCCAGCCGCTCTTGCGAGCGCAGGGCGTATACCAGCGCAAACTGGTCATCAACTTCGTTATATGTATCTGTGTCAATCACGATATTAAGTCTGCCGTCAGGCAGTGCAAGCTTTTGGATTATCTGTTCATTAGTAAGCATTTTTATCGCTCTGTTCCGGCAGCAGGTTTTTTGTGACCTTGATGCTGCCAAGCTGCTTGGTGTTTATGATCCTTATCATCTTTATATCCTGCTGTTTGCCGCAGGTATAGATGGCAGCTTTTATTGCAAGCTCGCTTGAGTCCATTACCGGCGGTATTTTTGCGCTGCTTGGCTCTGTGGATGTGAGCACGTTGAGGTAGGTGGATTCAAAATCTATCTGGTCGAACAACTGCTTTGTTGTAAAGTCCGCAAGACCGATGCCATTTGCGTTGCCGCCTGTTTTTTTACTGAGACCGAGCACAACTATTTTGCCTATATCCGGGCCTCCGAAAGCAGCTTTTGTGTGGTATCTGCCAATTATGTTTGTATCCATACCTGTGCCGCTGATGTCTTTGCCTATTTCGTCAACGATAAGAACATCTATATCATCTGCCGGAAGGCGGGGTATGAGCTCCCATGCTTTTTTTAAAAGCTCAGGCTCTTTTGAAAGTATCTCGTCTTTGCGCAGCAAATCAAGCTCTGATATGTTACCGTATGCGTTTTCAACAGTCGCCACAGCACACAGTATGTTTAGTTTTGAGAATATTATGCGTGCAGCAGAGACTATGTTTGCCGCCATCTTCAGATATCCGGCCCTGTGCGTAGTACCGGCTCCAAGCGGGCCGCCCATGCCTATGGCTGCCATTTTGACTATGCCGCTCTCATATTCACCTCTGAAAGAGGTATGCGGTTTTATTCTGTTCAGAATTATTACAGCGTCGGCGTCGAGGAAAGCTCTTGCGACCAGAACGGAGCCGCCGCTGGCGTTTGTGCCGAGGGATATGATCTCGCCCATCGGGATTATCTCAGCTATTTTTTCATCTATGCCTAGTTTTTTAAGAACAGCAAGCTGACCTTCGAACGCACCCGCTCCATGGCTGCCCATACTGGGAACTATCACAGGATATGCGCCCTTGCTGCGTATGAAACCCGCTATAGTTTCAACCAGCTTGGCATAACCGCATATTCCTCGGCTGCCTGCCGTTATAGCGATACGCTGGCCAATTTTAACATCAATAGAATGAAGCTTGTTTAAGAGCAAGCCTGTATAATCCGGAAGTGAAACATCAGGAAACGGCTGATGCATATCATAAAGTTTTGGTATTTTTATTTTTTCCAGAGCGGAATTTAACATTTATTCTCCTGAAAGCGGGATATCATTCACTTCATCGATGTACACGTCGGCGAGGACACCAGAAAGATTGAGCTTATCAGCTCATTATCAGAAGCAGTTCTCGTAAGAGCTTGCACGCTGTTGCAGTGGAAGCTCCGCCCGGATCGCACGGGGGAGAGACTTCTACGATATCCGCACCGACTATGCGGCTATCACTAAGACTGAGCAATGCTTTTAGAAGCTCTTTGAAACTCACTCCGCCGGCTTCGGGAGTGCCCGTGCCCGGCATTTCACCCGGGTCGAGCACGTCTATGTCTATACTTATATATACCGGCTTGCCGGAAGTTCTGTATACTGCCTTGCTTAGCTGAGAACAGTCATATTTGTTCATGTCTACGTGTGATTTAGCCCATTCGAACTCTTCTTTTTCACCAGAGCGTATACCGTATTGATAGATGCGCCCGTCCCCGACTAGGTCGTGAACTCTGCGCATAACTGTGGCATGCGATAGTTTCTGCCCTTCATACTTGTTCCTTAGGTCTGCATGTGCATCGAAATGTATTACGTTAAGATCGCTGTATTTCTCGGCCATCGAGATCAGTGTACCCAAAGTGACAAGGTGGTCTCCGCCTATCATAACCGGGCGCTTGTTGTCTGAAAGAAGACGGGTAGTACTCTTTCGGATTATGTCTATTACTCCGATGGGGGTATCGTTCAAGAAGATAAGGTCTCCAAGATCGTGTATTTTACAGCTGCCGAGGTCTTTGTTCTGGTATGGGCTATATGTTTCAATTGCGTCTTCACTTATTTCACGCATCGCTTTTGGCGCAAGCTTGGCGCCTTTACGGAATGACGCTGTGCCGTCGAAGGGAGCGCCGAAAAGTACTATATCGGAATCCACATATGTACTGCTGCATCCTAAAAATTTATTCATTTCGAGCCTCCTCCAGCATATCTATTACATAGTTTGGTAGAGCAAAGCATCCTTTGTGCAGCTCTGTGTTATAGTATCGTGTCTTTATCCTGAGTTTGTTCCAGCTTTCTGCGTCAAGACCGGCGACGGGGTCGGTTGTCTTTGATGCAAAACCAAACAGCCAGTGGCCGGACGGGTATGTCGGAATGTGCGCCTGGTAAACACAGCATATCGGGAAAACTTCGTTTATACGCTTGTGCGCACGTTTCATGTATGCTGCGTCCGCTTCATAGTATGGGCTTTCATGCTGGTTTACGAGTATGCCGTCTTCTTTAAGGGCGCCGTAGCAGCCACTGTAGAATTGCTTTGTGAATAACCCTTCGCCCGGGCCTATCGGGTCTGTAGAGTCTACGATTATAAGGTCGTATTTATTTTCAGTCCTCTTTACGAATTCTATGCCATCTGTATAGTGGATACTGACACGGTTATCGTCGAGGCTGCAAGACAGGAAGGGAAGAAACTTGCGGCTTGCATCGACTACCGCTTTGTCTATCTCTACCATGTCTATATGCTCTATGCTGCCGTAACGACACAGTTCCCTTACAGCGCCGCCGTCTCCGGCGCCAATAACGAGTACGTTTTTTACGTCCGGGTTTGCCGCCAAGGGGACGTGGACTATCATCTCATGATATATAAATTCGTCCTTTTGTGTCGCCATCATATATCCGTCTATCACAAGGAATATCCCAAACTCTTCTGAGTCGAATACGTCTATCTGCTGGAATTTGCTTTGCCGGCTGAAAAGCTGTTTTTTAACTTTTATAGAGAATTGTGCGGTGTCTGTATGCGGTTCAGTAAACCAAAGTTCCATTATAAACTCCTTTTATGAAACGTTTCTTTTAGTATATGTTAGTTCCGCAGTATATCTCGACCATCTCTTTATGAAGCTTTTCTGTCATTTCATCCTGCTGCTGTTTCGTAAGGTCTGCAGCGTCCGTTTTGAACAGATAGTCATCAAGCTCTATATTTTTCTTCATCATCTTTGTGTGAAATATATTTGACTGGAGCACGTTTACGTCGATAGAATCATATTCCTCGAGCGTTTTGTCGTCGATGTAATCACGGATAGAACTGATACAGTGGTCAATAAAGCATTTTCTGCCGGAAAGGTCTCTGGTAAAGCCTCGCACCCTGTAGTCTATGGCAATGATATCCGAGCTGAAGCTGGATATCAGAAAGTTCAGCGCGCTGAGTGGTGAGATAGTGCCGCATGTCGATATGTCTATGTCTACACGAAAAGTGGACACATTGTTTTCCGGGTGGGTTTCCGGATATGTATGCACCGACATATGGCTTTTATCCAGGTGGGCGAGTATTTCGTCAGATTCACCTGCACAAGAATTTGCGCCTTTGTTGCAGCTTGGGTCTATATGAGCTTCATCTATCTCGTCTTCTGTTATAAGAATGGACGCACTTGCTCCCTGCGGCTCGTAGTCCTGTTTGGATATATTGAGAACGCTTGCGCCTATCATCTGCGTTACCTGGCAGAGTATTTTAGTCAGTCTTGTAGAGTTGTAGTGTGTGTCTATATACTTTACGTATTCTTCCTTGTCGCTCTGAGTTTCTGCATAGCATATATCGTATATGTTAAAGCTTAGAGTCTTGGTCAGGTTGTTGAATCCGTACAGCTTTAGTTTGCCTTTCAATGTGGGTTACCGTCCTTGAATAATATAGTAAAATAATATCACAAAAGAAAAAGACATTCCACCCTGAATATGTCGATTTGGGTGTAACGTACACTACATAACGGCGCATCGGCAAAGTGAACAAAATTGTTTGTTCGCCAGGTAATAAGCTTCGGGAGCGAACAAAGGTATCTTATATACACTTAAAAAAATTATTTGACTAAAAGTTTGTCGAAAAGTTTTTTGTCAGGATCTACGATCAATGTGTTGTATCCTTCGTACACGACCATGCCTGGCTTTGAACCGTTTGGTTTTCTTATGTTTTTTCTAGGTGCATAGTCTACAGGCACTTTAAGAGAATTGCGTGCTTTGCTTAGCGTGGCGGCGATCACGGCGGCTTCGGACAGAGTTGTCTCTGGCAGCGGGTCCGGCGCTCCTGATATCAGCACGTGAGAGCCGGGGATGTCTTTTGTGTGCATCCATATATCGTCCGGACGTGCTGTTTTCATCGTAAGCTCATCGTTCTGTCTGTTGTTCTTCCCGGCAAAAATCGTTATGCCGTCGGATGAAATGAATTTGTGCGGCGCTGACGCTTGCTGCGTTGCTTTTGTTTTTGCGGCGGTATGCGAAATAACACCCGCTTTGGAAAGCTCGTATTCAATCTCTGCAAGCTCCTGCATGCTTGTACTGTTGGCTATGCCGACAAGAACACTTTCGAGAAAATCGATTTCTTTTTTATTTGCCCGTATGCGCTTGGCGGTTATGGGTATACCGGCTTTTCTCTTGTTATATTTTTTATAGTTGAGCTGAGCGTTGGCGGAGGGAGAAAGACGTGAGTCGAGAGGTATAGTGACGTCTTCGCCTGTTGTATAATCCTGCGCATCCAGCTGTTTCATGCCCTTTTTTATACGGTATATGTTGGCGGTTATGATATCGCCGTAGGTTTTGTATTTCTCCGCTTTTTGTGCGCCAAGCATGGTGTCGTTTTGCTTTTTGAGTATCAAAGAGAGCTTTTCTATCCTCTTGGATACTTTTTTATTTAGTGCGGCTCGCTTTTTTGAGAGCGTAGCATAGTCCTGAACGGAGCTGTAGAAACTGTCCAGCATTTCATTTACGTCTGCAAAGGTCTCTTTTCTATGAGCTTCCACACTGGCATAATCGATAACTGAGTAGAAAAACGGTTTGTCGCTTATATATACGGTAGGACGAAGCTCTCCCAGATCCTTAACGAACGAGAGTATTACGCCTGCCAGTTTTTCGGGCTCACGCTGGCTCTCTTCGTAGCCAGCCGGCATGTATCTGAAAAGCAGCTCTTCAGCGGTTTGTTTGGATACACCCTGCAGGAACTGTGAAAGGTATAACTTTATTTTTTTATCTGCACGCTTTGAAAGCATCTCTGTGAGCGTGGCTTCTGATATATTGAGCAGGTTTAACTTTGAAGACTGGGGCGGGACGTATTCGAGGGAAGGAAGAACCTGACGGACACGGCTGAGAGAGTGCGTGACGTGACGCAGCGAGTCCATTATGATGCTTTTTTCGTCCACTAGTATTACGTTTGAATATTTGCCCATGAGCTCGCAGATGAGCATAAGCCTGCGGGGCAGACCGAGCTCGTCCTTTGCTTCGAGAGATATGCTTACAGTTCTTTCGAGGCCGTCCTGGACGACGCTTATTATCTTTGAGCCAGTTATGTGTTTGCGAAGGAACATACAGAACATAGGCGGCTTTGCGGGGTTGTCAAGCTTGCTGTCGGTTATGTACATCCTTGAATCGTATGCGCCGGAGCTGATGAGGAGCTTTATGTTCTTTTTTGGCGCGCGAAGAGAAAGCACGATAGTGTCCGGGCGGGGCTGGTGTATCCTGTCCACCTTGCATCCGGCTGTCTGTTCTTCAATTTCTTTGACTGCATAGTGCAGAGTAAGTCCGTCTATTGTCATAGTAAAACTATTATACTTGTGATGACATTGTTTGTAAATGATGTTATAATCGAATGTAATTAACCGCCGGAGGAAGAAAAATGCAGCACGTTAAAGAAAAAGCCGCAGCAGCGAAGAGCGCAGCACACGCGCTTGGAGTAATGGGAATAGAAGAAAAAAACAATGTTCTTAAAAGCATAGCGGCAGCTTTGAGAGAAAACTCTGAAGAGATATTGAAAGCAAACGAGAAAGACTTAGAGAACGGCAGAAAAGCCGGAACGAAGGAGTCTTTGCTCGACAGGCTTGCTTTGTCGCAGCAGAGGATAGAGGGGATGGCGCAGGGGTTAGAGAAGGTAGCGCTGCTGCCCGACCCGATAGGTGAAGTAATAAATACTGTTAAACGCCCGAACGGCCTTTCAATAGGTAAAAAGCGTGTGCCGCTTGGAGTTATAGGAATAATCTATGAGGCCCGTCCGAATGTTACATCGGACGCTATGGGGCTATGCATAAAAACAGGCAACGCAGTTGTGCTGCGCGGCGGAAGCGATGCCATAAATTCTAACATGGCTATAACAAAAGTGGCCAGTGAAGCGGCATATGCTGCCGGACTGCCGGAAGGCGCGATTCAGCTTATCGAGGATACATCACGGGAAGCCGCTACTTATATGATGGGGCTAAACGGTCTTATAGATGTGCTTATACCGAGAGGCGGGGCAGGGCTTATACAGTCAGTGGTTAAAAATGCCACCGTACCGGTAATCGAAACTGGTGTTGGGAACTGTCATGTGTATATCGATGAGAGTGCAGACATCGGCATGGGAGTCGATATAATATATAACGCAAAAACGAGCAGGCCTTCGGTGTGCAACGCCGCCGAAACATTGCTGGTGCACGAATCTGCAGCGAAGGATTTTCTGCCGAAGATGGCGGAAAAGCTAAGCAGCGTGGAACTCAGAGGATGTGAAAAGACCCGTGCGATAATAGATGCTATAGAAGCAAATGAAGAAGATTATTATACAGAGTTCTTGGATTACATACTTGCGGTAAAAGTGGTAAGCAGCCTTGATGAGGCAATAGACCATATAAACAAATACAGTTCCAGTCATTCGGAGGCTATCGTTACCAAGAGCTATGAAAGTGCAGAGAGGTTTCTCGAACGCGTGGACTCGGCAGCGGTATATGTGAACGCTTCGACAAGATTTACTGACGGTGAAGAGTTTGGCTTTGGCGCCGAGATAGGTATAAGCACGCAGAAGCTCCATGCAAGAGGACCGATGGGGCTAAAAGAGCTTACGACCGTAAAGTATATAATTAGAGGAAACGGACAGATTAGATAGTTAGATAGATAATATTAGGCAGAGAGGATACCGGAACTGTATGAAGAAAAGATACAGCGATAAGACGCTGATAATAATACTTATCTCTATTTCACTTGCCCTTTATGCTGCACACTTTATAATATTCAATGATATTGAGCATATCACTATATTTGGGCTGAGCGACTTCGCATTCATGCCGATTGAAGTAGTGTGTGTAACACTTATATTCCACAAGGTGCTGGACAATAACGAAAAAGAGAAGAAGATAAGCAAACTATATATGATTATTGAGACGTTCTTTTCAGAAGTTGGCACAGAGCTGCTGCGAGCGTTTGCGTGCAACGACAAGTCTATAAAAGAGCTGGAGCGGCTTATAGAGCTTGACTGTGACTGGAGCGAGAAGGACTTTAAAAGCGCTGTAAAGATGCTGGGCTCCTACGAGCCGGATGTGTGCATGAGCGGTACTGACCTTGAAGCGATAGACATGATGCTGCTGGAGTGCAGACCGAACCTTTTAAGCTTGCTTGAAAACCCGGCGCTGCTGGAGCACGAGACTTTCACGGAACTGCTGATGGCGGTATTCCACCTAGCTGAAGAGCTGCGTATGCGGTACGATTTCCAGACTCTGACCGAGCTTGACAAGGAGCATCTTGTGGGAGATGTAAAAAGAGCATACGTACAGCTTGCAATAGAGTGGCTCGGTTACATAAACCATATGCGTGTGCACTACCCTTATCTTCACAGCCTGTGCGTAAGGAACAATCCGTTCATCGCAGTGCGTGAAGTCGAAGTAAAATAGATTTCTAATAAAAAAAGAGGATATGCTTTGAAAAAAGACAGCTTTTATATAAAACTAACAGCGCTTGCTGTTCCTATAATCCTGCAATCATTAATTGCATCGTCACTGAATTTAGTGGACAATCTGATGATAGGCCAGCTCGGAGAAGTCAGCATTGCTGCCGTTGGTCTTGCCAACCAGATATATTTTCTTGCCGTTCTTTTCATATTCGGAATATGCGGCGGGGCATCTATTTTCTTTTCGCAGTATTGGGGAAAGAAAGACATTCATAATATACACAAAACGTTGGGTGTTTCGCTTGCGATGACGCTGGTAGTCAGCGCATTCTTTACGCTGGCTGCGGTGATATTCCCAAGATTTGTGATATCGATATACTCGGAAGATAAGGCTGTGATTCAGGAGGGCGCAAGGTATATTTCGCTTGCCGCTCTATCGTATATTCCATATGCGATATCCTCTGTGTTCTATGCAGTGTTCAGGAGCATGAACAAGACTAAGATACCGCTTTTTGTCAGCGCTGCTGCACTTGCAGTTAATACGATACTCAACTATATGCTGATACTCGGAAATCTCGGCATGCCGGCGCTGGGAGTGAGGGGCGCAGCCATAGCCACAGTGATCGCAAGGGTGCTCGAATCCCTCATAATAATCGGTGTTGCGTATTTTGGCAAAAATAACATCGGCGCACGTTTGAAGGAGCTGTTCGGATTTTCATACGCTTTTTTCAAAAAGATGATGCGCAAGATGGCGCTTGTCATAATAAACGATGGAGTGTGGGGGCTTGGCACAACGGGTTATTCCATAATATATGCAAGGATGGGTACCGATATCATAGCATCAATGAATATAGTGAGCACATTGTTCAATCTATTGTTTATATTTGCTATGGGCATAGGCAGCGGTCTTTCTATCATGGTGGGCAACAGCCTGGGTGCAGACAAGTTTGAGCAGGCAAAGAGGTATGCGCACAAAGGTATTATAGCTGCTGTTATATGCGGTATATTCGTTGCGGCAGTAATGTTCGCTTTCAGAGACAGCATTTTGTCGTTGTATAAGGTGGAATCCGGAGTTGTGCAGAATACAAAGGATGTTACCAACATGCTTATGCTTCTGCTGCCAGTGATATGTCTTGAGTTCACGCTCTTCATCGGCGTGCTTCGCTCCGGAGGCGATACTGTATTCTGCGCTGTGATAGATATAGGAGCGCTATTCCTGATTGGGCTGCCGCTTGCAGTTGTGGGCGCTTTTGTGCTGCACTGGCCTCTGCCGGTGGTTTACCTTCTTGCACGCTCGGAAACTATAGTGAGAACTGTGGTCAGCTACATACGGTATAAAACGAATATCTGGGTAAAGAATGTGACTTAATAAACAGCCGGAGGTATGACATGATAACTTATCATATCACTCAAACAGCGATATTTATGGCTATAAGCCTGCCTGTTATATTATTAGCTAGATTCGTTTTTCACCGGATTTCGAAGCACAGGCTTAAGGAGCTAAACTGGCTTCACGAAACCGGCGTTATACTGCTGTTTGCAGTGCTGGTCGGAATCGCTTCACAGACTATATTACCGGAAAGCAATCATTATAATTTCAGTCTGATAAACTTAAAGCCATTCAACAAGTTTTCCGAGATTAAAGATGCTGCCGGCAGGTATATGATTAGGTATATAGTAAGGGAAGTATACGGCAACATATTGCTTTTTGCGCCGCTTGGGTTTTTGATGCCGCTTGTATGGAAAAAGCAGGAGAAATTCTGGGTGCTGCTGGTAAGCGGGATATCAATATCGCTGGCAATAGAAGTGATCCAACTGGCACTGCCAATGAGAGCGACTGATATTGATGATGTAATACTGAATACCTGCGGTGCACTTATCGGCTATGTAATATATATCATCGTAAAGAAACTATCCAAGAACAGGACCGACCGGTTCAAGTCAACTCTTAAGGAATAATAAAAAGCCCGCAGCATTCAGCTGCGGGCTTATGAACTTAGAAAGTGTTTACTGTATAAAATCTTTTATTTTTTCGATATGCTGTTTAACGCTATCGGGACCTGGGCCGCCGTAAACGCTGCGGTTCTCTACGCATGCCCGGAGTGAGAGCGCTTCGTAAACATCGTCTTCGAATACGCCGCTTATGCTCTGAAGTTCATCAAGAGAAAGGCTGTCTATGCTCTTGTCGTTCTGCTCGCAGTAGAGCACCAGTTTACCAACAGCCTCGTGTGCATCACGGAACGGCATGCCTTTTTTGGTAAGATAATCAGCAGCATCTGTGGCGTTAGTAAAACCAAGACCTGCGCTTTCAAGCATTTTTTCTTTGTTCCAGTCGGCAGTTTCTATCATGCCTGTGAATACGGGCAGGCACGCACAAAGAGTATCGTATGCGTCAAAGAGCGCTTCTTTGTCTTCCTGCATGTCTTTGTTGTAGGCAAGAGGCAGACCTTTCATAACCGTGAGCAGTCCTATAAGGTCTCCGTATACACGGCCTGTTTTGCCGCGGATCAGCTCTGCCATGTCCGGGTTTTTCTTCTGGGGCATGATGCTTGAGCCTGTTGAATAGCTGTCTGACAGCTTTATCATTGAGAATTCTCCGGTAGACCAGAGGATTATCTCCTCGCAGAACCTTGAAAGGTGCATGGCGCAAACGCTGCAGGCGTAGATGAAGTCTAGCATATAGTCTCTGTCGCTTACTGCATCCATGCTGTTGCTGGTTATGTCGCCAAAGCCAAGCTCCTCTGCGACCATCTCCCTGTCTATGGGGTAGGTAGTAGAACAAAGCGCACCAGAGCCAAGCGGCATAACATCTGCACTGATATAGCTTGCGTCGAAACGTTTACAGTCCCTTAGGAACATTTCACAATATGCCATGATGTAGTGTGCAAGCGTCGTCGGCTGGGCTTTCTGCAGGTGAGTATAGGCCGGCATTATCGTTTCAAGATTGTCTTGCGCAATTTCTGTAAGAGTGTCCATTAGCTTTTTAATATGCTCTGAAACGTCTTCGCTAGCCTGCCTTACGAACATACGCGTATCGAGCGCAACCTGGTCATTGCGGCTGCGGCCGGTATGCAGCATTTTGCCAGCATCACCAATGTTCTGAGTAAGCAGCCTTTCGATATTCATGTGGATGTCTTCATCCTGTGTACTGAACTCTACATTGCCGTCTTTTATATCGTATAAAATATCCTCAAGACCTTTTATTATCGCTTCGCTGTCTTCTGCGGAAATTATTCCCGTTTTACCGAGCATGTTGGCATGAGCAATACTGCCCAGTATGTCAACTTCATACAGACGGCTGTCGAACGATATTGAAGAGTGGAAACCGGCTGCGAGTTCGTTCGTAGAAGACGAGAACCTGCCGCCCCAGAGTTTTTTATTCATTAATTAACATCCTTGTTTTACTATATCAGCGCCGGATAACTTTAGGCGTTCCTTTTTTCGTCCAGCATTGCCTTTACCTTGAGCGGCAGTCCGAACAGATTTATGAAACCTTCAGCATCCTTCTGGTTGTATATTTCATCTTCGCTGAACGTTGCAAGCTCTTCGCTGTATAGCGAGTAGTCGGACTTAATGCCGACAGAATTGCAGTTGCCTTTATACAGCTTGACTTTCACAGTTCCTGTAACGTTTTGCTGAGTGCTGTCTACAAATGCGCTGAGCGCTTCCCTCAGAGGAGAGAACCACTGACCAAAGTATACTATATCGGCGAACTTGAGCGCAACATTCTGCTTGTAGTGCGCTGTTTCCCTGTCCAGCGTGATGCTCTCGAGCGCCCTGTGTGCTTCGTAAAGGATAGCTCCGCCCGGATTTTCGTATACACCGCGGGACTTCATACCTACGAGGCGGTTTTCTACCATGTCGTCTATTCCGACTGCATTGGCTGCGCCGAGCTCGTTGAGCTTTTCAAGAAGATCTATCGGCTCCAGAGCCTGCCCGTTAACTTTTACCGGCACGCCTTTTTCGAAATCTAATGTAACGTAAGTCGGCTCGTCAGGAGCGTCCTCCGGGTTTTTGCATATGTCGAGGAGTTCTTTTGCGGGCTCGTTCCAAGGGTCTTCAAGATCATAGCCTTCATGGCTTAAGTGCCAGATGTTTCTGTCCATGCTGTATGGATTTTTCTTTGGACTCGGATATGGCAGATTACGCTCCTTGAGATACTCTATAGCATCTTCGCGGGATTTTATATCCCAAATACGCCAGGGAGCGATTATCTTCATATTGGGTGCAAGCGCTTTTATGGTAAGCTCGAAGCGTACCTGATCGTTGCCCTTGCCGGTAGCACCGTGACAGATAGCGTCGCAGTTTTCAAGTTTTGCTATCTCGACCAGCCTTTTTGCTATTAGCGGGCGTGCCGTTGAAGTGCCTAAAAGATATTTGCCTTCGTATACAGCGCCTGCTTTTAGAGTCGGATAAATGTAGTCCGTGATATATTCTTCGACCAAGTCTTCGATATATATTTTGCTGGCGCCGCTGTCTATAGCTTTTTTGTTGAGAGGCGCAAGTTCCTCGCCCTGCCCGACATCAGCGGCCATGCAGACCACTTCGCAGTCGTAGTTTTCTTTTAGCCAGGGGATGATGACTGATGTGTCGAGTCCTCCCGAATATGCCAGTAATACTTTCATTTTCTTCATGTACTTAATTAACCTCCGCATTGATATTCATAATTATACACGGCAATGAATAAATATGCAATAGGGAAAACTGTTTTTTATATTTTATATGGTAGTATTTATGAATAAATTGTATACTTTTATATGTAAAATCGTATATTTAGTAAAATAGAACGGTTTGGCGTTGCATTGGATATATATATATGTTAGTATAATACAGCATTTTGGAAAAAGAAAATGCTATTATTTTGCGTGGGGAATCAGGAGGATTTACAATTGGCTAAAATAGAGAATGTGGACGTAAACAAAGTTAAGGTAACTATAGAAGTTTCAGCAGAGGATTTTGCGGCTGCATTACAGCAAGCTTACCTGAAAAACAGATCTCAATTTGCGGTTCAGGGCTTCAGAAAAGGCAAGGTACCAAAGAACGTTGTAGAGAGCTATTACGGCGAGGGAGTTTTTTATGAAGATGCGTTCGAGATAGTTTTTCCGGACAGCTACAAAGCAGCGGTAGACGAGCTTGAGATAGTTCCGGTTTCAAGACCGGATATAGATATAGAAAAGATAGGCAAGAGCGAGGGGCTCGTTTACAGCGCTACCATCTTTGTTAAGCCGGAAGTTGAGCTTGGAGATTATAAGGGCATAAAGGCTGAGAAGGCTGAAGCTAAGGTTGACAAATCTGCAGTGGAAAATGAAGTAAACAGTGCGGCAGAACGCAACGCAAGATGGGTCGACGTTAAAAGAGCTGCAAAAGACAAAGATAAGGTAATTATCGACTACTCCGGCAGTGTAGACGGCGTTGTTTTTGATGGAGGAACGGCAGAAAACCAAACTTTAGAGCTGGGATCAAACACTTTCATTCCAGGGTTTGAAGAACAGGTAATCGGTTTAAATATAGGTGAGGAAAAGGACATCACAGTCACCTTCCCGGAGCAGTATCAGGCAGAGCAGCTTGCCGGCAAAGAAGCAGTTTTCCATATTAAACTGCACGAAGTAAAAGAAAAGGAACTGCCGGAGATAGACGACGAGTTTGCGCAGGACGTAAGCGAGTTTGACACGCTTGAAGAGTATAAAGCTGATATCTTGAAAAAGATGACGGAAAGTGCAGAGAAGCAGGCAGACCAGCAGACGAAGACAAATGTTATCAAAGCTGTTACAGAGACTGCAAAGATAGACTTGCCGGAAATAATGGTAGAAAACCAGATAGACAATCAGATACAGCAGATGGAATATTCCATGATGTATCAGGGCATAAAGCTGGAAGACTATCTGAAGATGCTCGGTATCACTATGGAAGCACTGCGTGAGGACTACAGGGAGTCTGCAAAGAGTATGGTAATGTCTCAGCTGGTCGTGGAAGCCATCCAGAAAGCCGAAGGCATTGAAGCCACGGATGAACAGATGGAAGAAGAGCTGGAGAAAAGAGCTAAGCAGTACAGCAAAGAGCTTGAAGAGTATAAAAAAGCAGTTTCCGAAGAGGAACTTGAGTATATTAAAGACAACATTGCATACGACAACACAGTTAAGTTCCTTGTGGACAATGCAAACCTGACCGCCGCAAAGAAAAAGGCAAAGCCAAAAGCCAAGGCTGAGCCAAAAGAGAAGGAAAAAGACAAGGAAGAATAGAATATTATATGTATAAGCGGAGGTAGAAAAAATGACACTTGTACCTTATGTAATAGAACAGACAAGCAAGGGCGAGAGAAGCTATGATATATATTCGAGGCTGCTGAAGGACAGAATAATCTTTATCAGCGGAGAGATAGAAGACAATATGGCAAATCTTGCTGTAGCGCAGATGATATTTTTGGAAGCCGAAGACCCGGACAAGGACATATTCCTTTATATCAACAGCCCGGGTGGGAGCGTTACTTCAGGCATGGCGATATATGATACGATGCAGTATATAAAGTGTGACGTATCGACGATATGCATAGGCATGGCGGCATCTATGGGAGCGTTCCTGCTGGCTGCCGGAACTAAAGGCAAGCGCAAGGCGTTGCCAAATGCAGAAGTGATGATACACCAGCCATCCGGCGGAACAAGAGGACAGGCGACAGACGTTGCTATCCATGCGGAACATATCATCAGCATCAAGAAGAAGATGAACGAGATATTGGCGAAGAGAACGGGACAGACAGTTAAGAAGGTTACCGCCGATACTGAAAGAGACAATTTCATGAGCGCACAGGATGCGCTGGAATACGGCATAGTCGATGAGATAATAATGCCGAAGGTAAAGTAGATACTTAGAGGTGAAAAATGGCAAACTATACGGATGAACAAAAACAACTGAAATGTTCGTTCTGCGGCAAAACACAGGAGCAGGTCAGACGGCTCGTTGCCGGACCTGGTGTTTATATCTGTACCGAGTGTATAGAGCTTTGCAAAGAAATCATAGAAGAAGACTATCAGGAAGAAGCTGCGTTTGACGTAGGGGATATACCTAAGCCGGCCGAGATTTCTGCGGCGCTTGATGACTATGTCATCGGGCAGCAGACTGCAAAACGAAATCTTGCCGTGGCGGTGTATAACCATTATAAACGCATAAACACAGACGATAAGACAGATGATGTAGAGCTGCAGAAGAGCAATATTGTAATGATAGGACCTACGGGAAGCGGCAAAACGCTTCTTGCGCAGACGCTGGCAAAGGTGCTCAACGTTCCTTTTGCGATGGCTGACGCTACTTCACTTACCGAAGCCGGTTATGTCGGCGAGGATGTGGAGAACATACTGCTGAAACTCATTCAGGCTGCGGACTATGATATCGAGCGCGCACAGCGTGGCATAATCTATATAGATGAGATAGACAAGATCGCAAGAAAGAGCGACAATCCTTCGATAACCCGTGATGTTTCGGGAGAGGGTGTTCAGCAGGCGCTTCTTAAGATAATAGAAGGAACTGTTGCAAGCGTACCGCCGCAGGGCGGAAGGAAGCATCCACATCAGGAATTCCTGCAGATCGACACGACTAATATACTGTTTATCTGCGGCGGAGCATTCGGAGGGCTTGACAGCATCATAGAGCGTCGCATCGGTAAGAAGTCGATGGGTTTTGGTGTTGATGTTGCTTCCAAGGTGAAGAAGGACTTAACCGAGTTATATAAGAACATACTCCCTGAAGACCTTCTAAAGTATGGGCTCATACCAGAGTTCGTAGGCAGGGTGCCTATAATTGTGACTCTGCACCAGCTTGACCAGGGTGCGCTCATAAACATACTCACACAGCCCAAGAACGCTCTTGTAAAGCAGTTTTGCAAGCTGATGGATATGGACGGAGTACAGCTTGAGTTTGAAGCTGATGCACTCGAAGAGATCGCAAGGCTTGCGCTTGAGAGAAAAACAGGAGCAAGGGGCCTGCGTGCAATACTTGAAGCTATCATGCTTGATGTAATGTATGATATACCGTCAAGGGATGACGTTAAGAAATGCGTCATTACCAAAGACACGGTGATGCATGCTAAGATGCCTATGCTTATCCTCGGCGAAAAAGAGAAGAAGGCGCTGCCCAAGGCTGCTCAAAAAGAGAGTCTGGCATAACAAAAGCTATTCGAAGCGCTTCGGGGATTCCTCGGGGCGCTTATTTAGTATGAAGGAGTTTATTATGATTGCATTTGAAGCTGACAATAACGCTAAAGAAGACGATATAAATATAATTGAAAAAGGATTAAGGGAATATAACCGCAGGCATACGGGACTGGAAAAGGTGGAAAAGCAGGCTGTTTACATAAAAAAGGACGGCGATATATTCGGCGGAATAGTGTATGTGTGCCTGAAGCCCTGGACATATGTAAAGCTTCTATGGGTAGGTGACGAGCTAAGAGGCAGGGGATATGGCGCAAAGCTGATGAAGGCTGCGGAAGATGACGCAAGGAAGCGGGGCAGCACAAAAGTGATGGTGGATACGTTTTCGTTCCAGGCGCCGGGGTTCTATAAAAAACTTGGTTACAGCGAGGTTTCCCGAATAGACGGATATCCCATTGAGGGTGCTTCAAGGATTTGGCTGGTCAAACAACTTTAATGAGGTGAAAAAGAACGTTTTGTATTATTTTGCAAGGCGTTTTTTGATATATGCCTAATTAATATTAGTTATAGTAAACATTTGGTATATATTCTTGATAATTAAAAAACGCTGCATGTATAATGGAGCTGCAAAAGATAAGAAGAGAATACATTTGATTAGCGAAGAGAAGTTTTTATTATAAAGTATGATTTTGAACGAGTGTAGCGAAATTTTGTCGAATACAACTACTTGAGGAGAAAATGCTATTATGAAGAAAACAGCGGACAAGAACTATAAAGATATTTACTATTACACATTAGAGAACAACAACGGCGTAAGCGTTACGCTGACCAACTATGGTGCAACAGTTACTTCTATAGTTACACCTGACAGGAGCGGAATCACGGAGGAAATCACGCTTACGCATGATGATGTTTCCGGGTTTATGAATGGTTCGGGATATTTCGGTGCAACAGTAGGCAGGTATGCTAACCGCATAAACGACGGCAGGTTTGAGCTGAACGGTGTTGAATATAAGCTATATTGCAACGATGGTAAGAACCATCTGCACGGCGGCAAGAAAGGCTTCGATAAGATGGTGTGGGAGGAGAAGAGCACGACGAAAAACAGTGTCAGTTTTTTTTACCGCAGCGCTGACGGCGAAGAGGGGTACCCCGGCAACCTCGACGTGACAGTTGAGTTTACTCTTGATGATGACAACAACTTTAAGATCCATTATTCGGCGCAGAGCGATAAAGATACGATAGTCAACCTGACTAATCATACTTATTTTAACCTTGCAGGGCATAAGTCCGGTCCGGTTACGAAGCATGTGATGCTTATAAATGCGGACAGCTTCACACCGGTGGATATATACGGATGCACTACCGGAGAAGTCTCTGGTGTATCGGGGACGCCTTTTGATTTCAGGATACCCACAGCTATCGGGACGAGGATGAATGACGATTCAAAGCAGCTAAAGAACGGCAAGGGGTATGACCATAACTATATAATCAACGGAAGCGGATACAGGCATGCGGCAAAGGTTGCTGAGCCTGAATTTGGAAGGACTGTCAGTGTATATACCGACAAGCCGTGTATGCAGCTTTACTGTGGTAATTTCCTTGATGCCGTTGAGGGCAAAGACTCGGCTGTATATAAAAAATACGGGGCTTTTTGTCTTGAAACGCAGTTTGCGCCCGATTCGCCAAATCACAAAAATTATGCATCGCCTGTTTTGAGAAAAGGTGAGATATATGATTCTACAACCTGCTATCAGTTTGGTATAGAGTAAAAGAGTGCAGGGTTTAGTGTTGACTTGAGATTTTGCGGATTTAGTGTGAATTCTTTAAAAAGATGGCTGACGATATCGAAAAGCTGGGATTTAGATTAATTGTTGCAGAGCTTTGAGTGCCAGTCAAACGGGAGAGCATTGCTGAAAGACACTGAAAGCTATAAGTATAAAACAACGATATATTTGAGAACAGAATCGACTTAAAGATAAAAGGTATGCAAATGTTATAATTGAAAAGTTGCAGGGATTTTATAAAAATGGAGAAACGGCAAAAAAGATACACCTGAAAAAGGAACAAAGATGATAAAAAGAAAATAGGCGTTAAAAAATATGAAATATTGGATTTTTCATAGATAAATAAGGTTTCATACGTTAAATATAGGCTTTCTGTTGACTTGACGGAACAGATATGGTTTAATCGACATTGTCAGACAATCATACACTGATCATGCCGGAGATTGTTCCAATGGATAGCGATATCAGAAAAAACATGATAAAAATAAAGCCAACGACGATTACCGAAAAGATCGTAGAGCAGATTATGTCTATGGTCGATAAAGGTGTATTCAAACCGGGCGAAACGCTGCCGACTGAGATGGAGTTTTCCTCTATGCTGGGCGTTGGGCGCTCTTCTGTACGTGAGGCGCTGAGGACTCTTCAGGCTATAGGCATCATCGAAAAAAACCACGGTAACACTGCACGTTTCAGCAACACATGTACGACCTCTGCCGCCCGGTATTTCAATATACCCAATATAATAAACAACTTTACACTTTTTGATTTGAGCGAAGCGAGGGAGACTGTTGAAGTCAGCCTTGCCGGTTTGGCTGCAAAAAATGCTGATGATGAGCAGATAGAGCAGATAGAAAAAGTACACAGAAAGTTTGAAAAAGCGCTTGGCAGCAAAGATATGAAAAATATCCCGAGCCTTGATTTTGAGTTTCATAAAGTTATAGCATTGAGTTCCGGCAACCAGTTTTTATCACAGATGCTGCTCATGCTGCACGACCTTATAATTTCCGGTATAAAACGTACAATGTATGAGAAGTATATGGTGCTGGCCAGCGAAGAGCATACTGCGATACTTGAAGGTATCAAAAAACACGACGTTGACGGCGTTAAAAAAGCTATGAAAAAGCACATGGATGGAGTCAAAGAGAAGTTTATTTATAAAGAAGGAGAAGAAGGGCAATGACAGGAAAAGAGAGGCTGCGCTGTACGATGCAGCATAAGGAACCGGACAAAGTACCGATATTTGAGTTTTTATACAGCAGGCCTTTTTACCAAGAGGTACTGGGATACGTACCGAAGATATATGATGCAAAGACGTTGGTAAGGTGTGCAGAAGAAGTTGGATATGATTTTGTATTTGTTCCTATGGGCGGCGTTTCCGGTTTTAACGCAAAAGAGGACAGCGGCGATGAATATACTGACGAGTGGGGCATAACCTACAGAAAAGAGCCGGCGACATGGCCAATAGATGCAACTATAAAGTATCCAATGAGAAGCGGAAAAGACTGGGAGAGCTATACCGTGCCGGATGCAAATATATCCTCGCGCTATGACGGGATAAGAACAGCTCTTAAAATGGCTGAAGAGAGCGGCATGGGCATCGTCGGCAACATGCGCGGGCCTTTCTCGGCAGCGTGGATGCTGTTTGGTTTCGAGAACTTCTTTTATATGATGTATGACGAGCCGGAGGTCGTAGACGCAGTGCTGACGGCAACGGCTGATTTTGCTATAACAGGCGGGCTAAGAATGGCAGAGCTTGGTGTGGACGCGCTGCTGTTTTCAGATGATTATGGTTCTAACACGCAGACTTTCTTTTCTATGGAACACTTCGAGCGCTTCATACTGCCGCAGATAAAGCGCATGTGCGATACATTCAACGAGATCGGCATACCGCTTATAATGCACAGCGACGGGCATGTAAGAGACGTTGTGGACAGCTGCGTGGAAGCCGGTATAAGCGGGCTTCACCCTATACAGCGCACGGCAGGCATGGATATAGGTGAAATAAAGAGTAAGTTCGGAGATAAGATAACTATATTCGGCAATATAGACAACAGCGAGCTGCTGGTTAAAGGCAGCCCGCAGGACGTGCACGAGCAGGTTAAGGAATGTATGATGCTTGCGGCAAAAGGCGGCGGATACTGCCTTGGGTCTGACCACAGCATACACGACGATGTGCCGAACGAGAACGTATTTGCAATATATGAAGCGGGCAGAAAATACGGCACATATCCGATAAGATTTTAGGAGAAACAGATGAAGCTTTCACCAAAAGAGAGATTCTTAAGGACGATAAAAGGGCAGGAAGTCGACTACAGACCGATGCAGTGCGACTTTAGCGCAAGCGGCCTTAAAAGTTTCCTTTTAACAAAGGGAATAACAAACGTTTCCGACATTGAGATGTTAAAGTTTTTTGAAAACCACGTTCTTTATGCTTACATGAACGGTACACTGCTGGACATGAAAACAAAGCGTGACACCGGCAACAGATATGAGCTTGACGAGTGGCAGTGCGAATGGGATATGCAGCAGGACCTTATGTATTCCGGGCATCCGCTGGAAGATGTGGAAGCGTATAAGGACTACGTTTTTCCCGACCAAAACGCAGCAGGATATCTTGATTATGCTGAAAAGCTGGTGCAGGGATATGCGGACAAATATATCGTTACTTCGTATCATTTTTCTTGTCTGTTTGAACGTGCGTATATACTGCGCGGATTTGAGAATGCACTTATAGACTTTCTGCTGAACCCGGAATTTACGGGCGAGCTGCTCGACAGGATAACGGATTTTCATGTGGAGCTGGCAAAGAGATATGTGCAGATAGGTGTAAACTGCGGAAGGATAGTAGACGACTACGGTTCGCAGATGGGGCTGATGATGTCGCCGGAAACGTGGAGGCAGTTCATTAAACCGAGACTAGCGAAAATAGTGGCGGTATATAAAAACGCCGGACTGCCTGTCATACAGCACAGCTGCGGTGATGTTTCATCGATTATACCTGATATGATAGAGATAGGCATAGACGTGCTGAACCCTGTACAGCCGAATGTCATGGACTTGGAAATGCTGGTAGAGACTTATGGGCAGAAACTGGCTTTCTTCGGCGGCATATGCAACCAGGAGATATTGCCGTTGGGAACGCCGGAGGAGATAGATGCCGAAGTAAAAAGAATAACAAAGCTGCTCGGCAGGTACGGCAGATATATAATAAGCCCGTCCAACGGCATAGGTGCAGATGTTCCGCTGGAAAATGTAAAAGCATACATGGACGCAGCAGTAAAGTATTCAAAGGAGATTTAGATGAACAGCAAGCAAAGAGTTTTTGCCGCGATAGAGGGGAAGCCGACGGACTGCGTGCCGGTGACTCCGTATAACGGTAATTTCTGTATAGAGAAAGCAGGGTATGAGGTCAGCGAGTGCTATACGAACGGAAAAACGCTGGCGGAGGCTATGATAAAAGCGCAGGAGATAACCGGGCAGGATGTCGTTATATCGCAGTCTGACCAGTATTATATAACCGAGGCGCTGGGCGTTGAGACGGTTTATCATAAAGGAGCTTTACCTGATGTAGTTTCAAGGCCGGTGCAAAGTATAGAAGACATAGCGAAACTAAGACCTGTCGGCCCTGAAGACGGCGGGCGGATGGATGTATACATTGACGCTGTGCGCAGGATGAGCGAGCATTACAAAGGTGAAGTCGCGGTGCGTGCATCCGGTGCGGGGTGTTTCCCGCTGGCAAGCCATGTGATGGGAATGGATGATTTCCTGCTTGCGCTTGCATATGCGCAGATGGGTGAAGGTGATTATGAGAAGTATATCTTTGATCTGCTGGAAGTGCTCTATGAGTCGCACTACAGGTATGTTGAGGCTTGTGTGAAGGCGGGCGCTGACATCGTGCAGTGTGCAGACTCACTTGCTTCGCTGGACGTTATTTCTCCGGCGATGTATGAGAAATATGCGTTTCCGTACGAGAAGAAGTTCTTTGACAGGATAGATAAACTAAAGAAGGATTACAGCTTCCATACGCTGCTGCACATATGCGGAGACAACACGCTTATCATTGACAGAATGGCAGACACGGGAGCGGATATAATAGAGTTTGATTACAAGGTAAAGATGTCGTATGCTAAAGAAAAGGCGGGCGACCGGGTGTGCCTGATGGGGAATCTGAACCCATGCGGGGCGCTGCTTGAAGGAACACCGCAGCAGGTGGAGCAGGAAGCGAGGCAGGCTGTTGCAGACGGCTCGAAGAACGGCAGGTTCTGCCTGGGCAGCGGATGTGAAGTTGCGGCAGGCTCGCCGCTTGAGAATGTAGTTACGATGGTGAAGACGGGACACTCGATGGTGCCACAGTTTGATATATAATAAGAAAAACGCAGAGCTAAAATATCACTAAGAGTTGATTATAGATTTAATTGGAGGATAACAGGAATTTGAGCATGCAAATCAGACTTTTATTATATACTTTGATTTTATCAATAATATTTTATTTTGTTGGGTTTCTTCATAACGTAAGATATAGATTTCATCCTTTTCATGATTATGACATAGTCATGATTAGAAGGTTAAAGAAACTTTTCCTGTTTACAAAGAAAGATAAAGGAGTTATCAGATATTGCTATGTGATTCAGGCGGCTGCAATTTTACTTCTGTTAATAAATTTGAGTTTGTTGTTATTGATGTCGTTACTTGAGGATGGTTATTTATCATATGCATTTAGTAACTATTACAAGTATTATTTAGGATTTTTATGTGGCGCCTTGGGAATATATATCATGATTGAAGCATTTATTGAATACAGGAAAAGGAAGAAAAAAGAAACTAATAATAAATGAGATTAAAAAATTAAAACTATGATAATAAAAGTTATTAATATATAAATTGTGAAAGGATAGATTGAGAAAAAGATATTTTTTGTGGAAGTATAGAAGCAATGAAACTAAGGAGGTTTATATGAAAACGGTTTTGAAGCAGGACTTGAAGGAATTTTGCAAAGAGGCGCTGGTTTTGCAGGGAGTGAGCGAAAAGAATGCGGACATTACTGCGGAGGTGCTCTCTTCGACAGACGAGATGGGCTGTTTTTCACACGGCACGAAAAACCTGCGAATGTATATTGAAAAGATGAAGGCAGGAGCGCTTGACCCAAAAGCTGTGCCGGAAGTGATAAGGGAAGGTCCTGCTTTTGCTATAATGGACGCTAAGAATTCGCTTGGGATGGTGTCTTCATATAAGGCTATGAAAAAGGCTATTAAAATTGCAAAAAGAAGCGGCATAGGGTTCGTTGCTGTTAAGAACAGCTGCCACTTCGGCGCTGCCGGATATTATGCCAACATGGCGCTTGATGAAGGAATGATAGGAATTGCTATGAGCAACACAGACCCGAACGTCGCCGTGCCGGGCGGCAAAACTATGGTCATCGGCAACAGCCCGCTTGCTTATGCGGCGCCTGCGAAGAGCCATGATCCGGTTACGCTAGACATTGCCATGAGCGCAACGGCTGCGCTGAAGATAAACCAGGCGAAGGCAGACAACAAGCCGATACCTGACACATGGCTGGTGGACCCGGAAGGCGTGCCGACAACGGACGCAGGGTATTATCAGAACGGCGGCGCACTGCAGCCGATGGCGGCGCACAAGGGCTATGGACTTTCAGTGCTGGTGGACATACTTACAGGGATGCTCTCCGGCGGCGCTGTGAGCAAGGATATCCCAAGCTGGTGTTTTGAGCTTGAAAAGGAGAACAGGGCAAGCCACGCATTCCTTGTTTTCAACATTGACGCAATGGGGCAAAAACGGGATTATGACGCTGAGATGGACGATTATATTGATAATATAAAAAACTCTCCAAAAGCAAAGGGCAGCGAAAGAATAATGATGCCGGGCGAGATAGAGTGGACAAAAAAGGCAAAGGCGCAGAAAAGCGGTATCGAGCTTTCTGATGATGTTGTAGCAAGCCTTGAGCAGCTGGAGAAGAGCAGCGGTCTTAAGATAAACTGGAAATAATATTGATTCAAAAAAAGCGCTTTTGCACTTGGCGGGGGCGTTTTTTAATGCTGAGGGACAGAAAAACTTTAATATCATATATAACTGGAGGAAGTTATTATAGCAGAAAAGACCTGCGATAATGCCTTTTTATTCATTTTGGCTTTATAATCATACAGAATTATGGTAATATGACCTTAAATATATATTGATTGGCCGGAAATGATATGGTGGAAAAAGATACTAATGAGATTTTAAACGAAATACTCAAAGACCTCTTCTATAAGATATTGAAGATACAGGTCAAGAGTGTTTCAAAAGCGACAGGAGGGGCGCTGAGCCGGACGGAGATGCATCTTTTGGAGTGCATAGACGACAATCCGGACATTATTCTTACGGACATTGCCCAGAAGCTTGGGATAACCAAAGCCACGGCCAGCGTTTCGATAAGCACGCTCGAAAAGAAAGGGTATATTGAGAAAAAGCAGATTCATTCGGACAAAAGAAAGGTGAGCCTTGTGCTTACGCCGACAGGGAAAACAAGCTGTGAAAAGCATAGAAAATTTCATGACATGATGGTTAAGAGTATCCTCGGCGAATTTGAGATAGAGGAATATCCGGAGGTTTTAAAGTCACTTAAGGCGCTGTTATCGTTCTTTGACAGGCTGGACGATTAGAAAAGGGGCAGTCAATATTTCTTGCATTTATATTTATACAATCAGTAGTTTCGTTAATAATTTTCAAATAAAAAACATATTTTGAACCTACCGGAAACAGATTCGTAACAAACCGGGTGCAATTACGTGGTCGATAGATAGCAGTTTACTAAAATTAATTTTTTACTACAACTGTTAATTTTAATAACGTTGACAACGCGTTTTTAGCGTGCTAATATTTTGTATCAGTATGTAAGTTAGTAGTGCTAACATATTTAGCACGTGGATAGATATAGCAAAGAGAGCAGCACAGAAGGAAGGGGACATCATTAAGAATGGATATTGAAAAAGTTTTCAGCCTGATGGACAAAGCGGAAAAATCATCTTTTAACAAGATCGAGATAGAGATAGACGACATTAAACTGCGCCTTGACAGAAGCGCTCCGGCGGTGCAGGCTCCCGTTATAATGGCGGAGCTAGAAAACAAACACAGCGTTGAAGCGGCTCAGAGCCCGGCGCCAAGCAGCGAAGATTTTATAATGGCGCCTATATCGGGAGTGTTCTATGTTGCAAAGTCTCCGGGAGAGCCGCCATTTGTCAAAGAAGGCGACAGTGTTAAGAAGGGCGAAACTGTTTGCATCATTGAAGCAATGAAGACAATGAACGAGATCGTAGCGCCAAAATCCGGAACTATAGAGAGCGTACTTCTGTGTGATGAAGAGTCTGTATCGGCAGACCAGCCGCTGTTTAAATACGCAAAGGAATAGCGCATGAAGACAGTATTAATAGCTAACAGAGGCGAAATTGCCGTTAGAATAATTCGAACATGCAAAAAACTCGGGTTCGAGACAATAGCCGTATATTCGGAGAACGACGAAGCGAGCATGCACGCAAGGCTTGCTGACGTTGCAGTCTGCATAGGGCCGCGGCAGGCAGAGAAGAGCTATCTTAACATAGAGAGCATTCTTGCTGCAGCCAAGGCTTATGGGGCAGACCTTATTCATCCGGGTGTCGGCTTTTTATCTGAGAGCGCCGAGTTTAATGACGCCTGTGAGCAGGATGGAATAACCTTTATAGGCCCGGATGCAGAGTCTATGAGGCTGCTTGGTGACAAACAGGCTGCACGCAAGACTATGATTGACAACGGGTTTCCCGTTGTGCCCGGTTCTGAAGGACCGGTTAGCAGCGAAAAGGATGCTGCGGCGATCGCAAAAGAGATAGGATATCCGCTTATAATAAAAGCGGCGTTCGGCGGCGGCGGAAAAGGAATACGCATTGTGCGTGACCAAAAGGAGCTTGAAAAGGAGTTCCCGATGGTACGCCGTGAGGCGGAGCAGGCGTTCGGAGACGGAAGCCTGTATATAGAGTCATATCTTGAAAACACCCGCCATATAGAAGTGCAGATACTTGCCGATCAATTTGGAAACACTCTTCATTTTGGCACAAGGGAATGCAGTCTGCAGCGAAAGAACCAGAAGATGGTAGAGGAAGCGCCGGCGGCCAACGTGCCTGCAAAGGTGCTAAAAGAGATGCAGCAAACAGCAGTCGATATCGCAAAATGCGTAGGATATAAAAACGCCGGAACAGTGGAATTCCTGCTGACTCAGGACGGCAAGTTCTATTTCATGGAGATGAACACGAGGATACAGGTGGAGCACCCTGTGACGGAGAGCATATACGGGATAGACCTAATAAAAGCTCAGATACAGGTGGCGCTGGGGCACAAGCTGGCGATAGAACAGAAGAATATTGAACACAAGGGACATTCCATTGAGTGCCGTATAAATGCAGAGGACATTGAGAAAAACTTTATGCCTTCACCCGGCAGGATAGCGAAGATGAACTGTCCGGGAGGATATGGAGTGCGTGTGGACACAGGATATGCCGACGGAGATGAGATATCACCGTTTTACGATTCCATGGTAATGAAGCTTATCTGTACTGCGGACGACAGGGATGAGGCTACAAAGCTTTGCCTCTCGGCACTTGGTGAGCTTTGGGTAGATGGGATAAAGCATAATGCGCAGTTTGCTGCTGCAATGCTGGAAGACAAAGATTTCAAGACCGGCAAGATTCACACGAAGTGGATAGAGAATGAGTTTTTAGCAAAGTTTATGAGAGGAAGATAGATGAAGCTTTTTTCGGAAAAAATCGAAGTCGATAACAAAAAAAATAATGCTGATAAGAAGCTTTCTTATATCAACTGTAAGGAATGCGGCAAGGACATTATCGCAGAGATCGCCCATGCCAACGATTCTGTATGCCCTTACTGCGGTGCTCTTTTCAGGCAGCCTGCATACAAACGCATTGAGTCGATAGTAGACAACGGGAGCTTTATAGAGATCGAGCGTGATGCAAAGAGCAAAGACCCTATTGAGTTTCCGGGATATAAGAACAAGATAGAGAACGAGCAGAACAAGTCGAAGTCTGTGGAAGGCGTTGTTATCGGCAAAGCGACTATCAAAGGGGTAAGAACCGCTATAGCAGTAATGGACTCATATTTCATGATGGGAAGTATGGGCACGGTTGTTGGCGAGAAGATAGTCATAATAACGGAATTTGCGACACTCAACGAGCTGCCGCTTATTATATTCTGCGCATCGGGCGGTGCAAGGATGCAGGAAGGCATTCATTCGCTGCTGCAGATGTCTAGGACGACCATTGCTCTTGCAAGGCACTCGGAACAGAAATTATTACACATAAATGTGCTTACACATCCGACTACAGGCGGAGTTACCGCAAGCTTTGCAATGCAGGGTGATATTACTATAGCCGAACCAAAAGCACTTATCGGATTTGCCGGCCCGAGGGTAATTGAGCAGTCCGTAAAGGACAAGCTGCCTGAGGGTTTTCAAAGTGCTGAGGCGCTGCTTGAAAATGGGCTTATAGATATGATAGTGGACAGAAAAGACTTGCGTGACACTTTGGCTGACCTCTTGGCACTGCACAGCAGGCCGCAGGAGCCGCAGGAGAAAAAATCGCTGATAAGGGGGGTGTATGACGATGTCTTCAAACGAAACTGAAAAGACTACAAAAATGACTGAAATAATAGCTGAAGAAATTGAAGATAACGCTAAACCCTGGGAGCGAGTACAGAACGCAAGGAAAGAAAACAGGCCGCAGGCGCTTGACTATATAGGAAAGCTCTTCCATGGAATATATGAGATGAAGGGCGACAAGATATATGGCGACGATCCTTCCATTATTACTGCGATTGCCTGGTTCGAGAACTGGCCGGTCACTGTTATCGGGCAGCAAAAAGGACATACGCTCGAAGAACGTATGAAGTATAACTTCGGCATGCCGAACCCGGAAGGATACCGTAAATCCATCCGGGCTATAAAGCAGGCTGAAAAGTTCCGAAGGCCGATAATCTGTCTTGTCGACACACCTGGGGCACATCCGGGAGTGGATGCAGAAAACCGAGGCCAGGGGCTTGTTATTGCAGAGCACTTAAAAGCCATGGCGACAGTAAAAGCGCCGGTAATTTCAATTATAATAGGCGAGGGCGGAAGCGGCGGTGCGCTTGCTCTTTCACTTTCGGACAGGCTGATAATGATGGAAAACAGTTATTTTTCTGTTATATCACCGGAAGGCTGTGCATCTATATTGTTCAAAGATTCTTCACTGGCAAAGACTGCGGCGGAGAGCTTGAAGCTGACTTCAGGCGACCTTAAGGAATTCAACATTGTGGACAGCGTTATAAAGGAGCAGGAAGGGTTTAGCAGGTTCAATATGGACAAGAGCGTTGAAGATGTCAGAAAAGAGATAAAGACAGCGCTGAGAAGACTTACAAGGATTTCACCGGACAAGCTAGTTGAAAAACGGCACCAGAAGTTCTTGGGGATGAGAGGACTTTAATTGATAGATAATGTAGAGATTGCAGGAATAGGCAAGTGCGTGCCGAAAACGGTGATAACTAACTTCGATTTAGAGAAAATCGTAGACACGAGCGATGAGTGGATAAAGAAGCGTACAGGCATAAGCGAGAGACATGTGGTTTCAGATGAGACGGCTATAGACATGGCTGTTGAGGCGACGAAGAAAGCGCTTGAGAATGCCGGAATGGATGCTAAGGGAATAGGACTGATAGTAGGATGTACTATCACCAGTGAACAGATAACACCGGCTATGGCAAGCTATGTGGCTAAGAACATCGGCGTGGACTGCTCGACAATGGATATATCTGCGGGTTGTACGGGCTTTGTAACGGCTTTAATTACCGTGGGAAGTATGATGGACACGCTGGGCATTGATGCGGCTGTAGTGGTCGCCAGTGAGGCTCTCTCTAAGATTGCCGACTGGACGGACCGGACGACTTGTGTGCTGTTTGGCGACGGTGCGGGCGCTGTTGTGATAAAAAGAAGCGACATCCAGCGGATGCATTTTCCGGTGCTGAGCGGTAAACAGGACAACGAAGATGTATTGTATTACCGTAAGGACGGCAGAGAAACGCCGTTTTCAAAGGGAGTGGACACTTCTGTGCAGTATCTTAAAATGAACGGCAGAGAGGTTTTTACATATGCAGTAGTCGCTGTGGAAGAAACGTTGAGGCAAATGAGGGAGCAGTGCGGAGATAAGCCTTATACAAAGATAATTCCGCATCAGGCAAATGAAAAAATAATTGATTATGTTGCAAGAAGCTTTGATTATGATAAGAAAGATTATTTTATAAACATAAGCAAGTACGGCAACACTTCATCGGCAACTATACCGATCGCAATGTGCGATGCATGCGAGCAGGGCTGGCTGAAAAAGGGTGACAGGATCGCTCTTGTCGGCTTTGGCAGCGGGTTATCATGCGGCGGTGTTGTAATAGATTGGACAATATAAAATTTTTTGGAGGAACATGAAAAATGAAAGAGATCATTATCAAAAACCTAATGGAGCAGCTTGACCTTGAGAAAGACGAGATAAAAATGGATTCAAAGTTTGTCGACGATTTTGAAATGGATTCGCTCGATATGGTTGAAATGCTTATCGACCTCGAGAAGGAAACGGGTATAAAGATACCTAATGAAGACGTAAAAGACATCGCTACAGTCGGCGAGCTTATTGCTTACCTCGAAGAAAAGAAAAATGCGTAAATTTGAGGGCACGATTGCGAGGCTGCTGGGTATAGAATACCCGGTTATCCAGGGCGGAATGGCTTGGGTTAGTAACGCAAGCCTGGCAGCTGCGGTCTCTAAAGCAGGCGGCCTTGGCGTTATTGCCGCTGGTAATGCGCCTGCAGACTGGGTAAGAGAGCAGATAAAGCTCGTTAAAGAGCAGACGGACAAGCCGTTTGGCGTGAACGTTATGCTATTAAGTCCGTTTGTTGAGGAAGTCGCAAAGGTAGTTGAGGAAGAAAAAGTGCCGGTAATAATAACCGGAGCAGGCAACCCTGCACAGTATGTCAAGGCATGGAAAGCCGCCGGCAGCATAGTAGCGCCTGTGGTTGCAAGCCGTGCGCTGGCTATTATGATGGAGCGCATGGGTGCGGATTTTCTTGTTGCTGAAGGCAGCGAGGCGGGAGGACACATCGGAGAGCTTTCGACGATGGTTCTCATGCCGACTATTGCAAGAGCGGTGGATATTCCTGTTGTTGCTGCAGGCGGTATATTTGATGCTGCCGGAGTTGCGGCTGCGTTTTGCCTTGGAGCAAGCGGAGTACAGGTGGGCACACGGTTCATACTGGCCGAAGAATGTACGGCGCATGATGAATATAAGCGCAGGCTCATCAAAGCAAAAGACATTGATTCTAAGGTTACGGGGCGTGTCACGGGGCATCCGGTAAGGCTGCTTAGAAGCCCGCTTGTAAGAGAAATGGCTAAAGCGGAATATGAGGAAAACGCCATTGAGAAGCTTGAAGCGCTGGGCGAAGGCTCGCTGCAGTGTGCTGTCATAAACGGAGACAAGGACAAGGGTTCTTTTATGGCGGGACAGTGCGCATGCATGCTTGACAAAGTTCAGCCGGCTAAAGAGATAATAGAAGACCTTTTCTGCGAGCAGGTTTTAAAAGAAGCTTTTACGGCTATAGGCACAAAGCTGTGTGAATAGAAGGGAAAAAGAGTGAAGAGCGTGTTTTTATTCCCCGGCCAGGGTGCACAAAAGCCCGGCATGGGAGCGGACTTATACGAAAATAATATTATTTATAAAAAGGCTTTTGATGAATGCCAGGACGGAGCTGAGCTGGACCTTAAAAAGTCTTGCTTTGACGGGGAGCGGCTGGACGAAAGCGAGATTGTACAACCTTCGATATTTGCACATTCGATGGGGCTTCTTGCTGTACTTCGTGAGCGCGGAGTAGATGCGGATATTTACGCCGGGCTTTCGCTTGGCGAATATAGCGCACTTACTGCAGCAGGGGTTTTTAACATCAGGCAGTGTGCGGCGCTCGTACGCAAGCGTGGAAGGATAATGGATGCAGCTTACGAAAAAGGTGTATGCGGAATGCTTTCAGTAATAGGCTTTGATGTCGAAAAAGTATCTGCAGTTATTGCAGGGTATGACGATGTATCTGTTGCTAACCATCTTTCGGAGCTGCAGATAGTTGTTGCGGGTTATATGAGCAGCCTTCGGGAACTGGAGGGCAGGTTTACCGAAGAAGGAGCAAAAATGGTTGCGATGCTGGACGTCGCAGGGCCGTTTCATACTAAGTTGCTTGGAGCTGCTGCCAAGGAGTTTCACGCTGTTTTACAGCAAGAGGAGTTAAAACCCATGCAAAGCCAAGTCTATTCCAACGCTCTTGGCAGACCGTATGAAAATGACAGCGATATAAGACAGCTTTTATGTGACCAAATGAGCAGCAGAGTGCGCTGGCACGACTGCACGGAGCATATGGTGCAAAGCGGTATAACGGATTATATAGAAGTCGGGCCGGGTAACGTGCTTGGAAAACTGCTAAAACGCCGGGCAGGCGGTGAAGGAGCAACTGTGACTAGTATTTCAAATACTAAAACTTTGGACAAGTATCTTTCGGCAGCGAAGGGTTTGTGAGGTGTAATACATGTGTAAATTGGAATTGAATAAAAAAATAGCGTTAATAACCGGTTCTGCCAGAGGTATTGGCAAGACTATTGCGCAGAAGTTTCAGGAACAGGGAGCGACTATTGTCATAACGGATATAAACGAACAGACACTGAATGACGCTGTAGAAGAGCTTAGTAAAAACGGCGAAGTGTTCGGGCTGAAAATAAACGTAGCCGATGCAGGCAGCGTACAGCAGGCGGTCGACGCAGTTATCGAAAAGTACGGCAGGATAGATGTGCTTGTAAACAATGCGGGAATAACCAAGGATGGAATGATGTCTAGGATGGAAGAATCAGAATTCGACAGCGTTATTGCAGTCAACCTCAAAGGCACTTTCAATGCAACGAAGAGCGTATCACAGTATATGCTTAAACAGCGCAGCGGAAATATAATCAATATTTCATCTGTTGTCGGTATAATCGGCAACGTGGGGCAGGCTAATTATTCAGCTTCCAAAGCGGGGGTTATCGGGCTTACTAAAACCAGCGCAAAGGAATTCGCAAAGCGTGGTATAAGGGTCAATGCGATTGCCCCGGGTTTTATAAAGACCGACATGACAGAACAGCTTTCTGACACTGCGAAAGAAGCGCTTTACAGTAATATACCGCTCAGAAGACTGGGATCGCCGGACGACATAGCGAACGCTGCGGTGTTCCTTGCGTCCGATAACGCTGGATACATAACAGGACAGGTGCTTGTGGTAGACGGTGGGATGGTAATGTGACAGGTGATTATATGAGTAATAAAGTGATTATAACCGGAATGGGGGCGGTATCTCCCATAGGCAACAGTGTGCAGGAGTCTTTTGAAGCGGCGCTTGCTGGCACATGCGGGATAAGGCCTGCGACAAGCTTCGACACAAAGGCAACGGAAATATATGTTGCCGGAGAGGTTCAGGATTTTGACCCGTCTGCGTATATAAACAAACGTGTAGCAAGGCGGATGGCGAGATTCTCGCAAATGGCGTTTGTGGCTGCAATGCAGGCATGGGAGCAGTGCGGATTTGAAGAAGGCAGCTTCGATCCGGATAGGATCGGCGTTATACTCGGCAGCGGAATGGGCGGTCTTGATGTTATATGCGAACAGCACGCAGAGATGCTAAACGAAGGCCCAAGGGCCGTATCGTCGTTTTTTATACCAAAGTCTATAATAAACACTGCGGCCGGTACAATAGCCATTGAGCTGGGGCTTCACGGCCCGTGCTATAGTGTGGTTACTGCATGCTCGTCCGGTGCGGACGCACTTGGGCAGGCGTATTACGCAGTCAAGGAAGGACGGCTGGATGCTGTTTTAGTCGGAGGTGCGGAATCGTGCATGACTGAACTTGCAGTACAGGGCTTCCACCAAATGCAGGCGCTTTCGGAGTCTAGCGACCCGAAACGTGCATCGATACCCTTTGACAAGCAGAGGGACGGATTTGTTATGGCTGAGGGCGCAGCTTTTCTGATGCTGGAGTCGGAAGAGCATGCTAAAAAACGTGGAGCAAAAGGACTGGCGGAATTTGCCGGTTATGCACAGACGTGTGACGCTCACCACATTACGGCGCCGGAGCCTGAGGGCAAGTTTGCGGCGCAGGCTATGCAAAGTGCGGTTAAGGATGCGGGACTGTCTTTGGAGGATATAGGATATATAAATACGCACGGAACGAGTACACCGCTTAACGATGTTTTTGAGAGCGGTGCTATTGAGAAGTGTTTTGGTGAACACAGCAAGAACATACTCGTAAACTCTACGAAGTCTATGACGGGGCATATGCTGGGTGCAGCGGGCGCATTTGAGACAGTTATGACGGTATGCGCCGTAAGCGCAGGCGTGTCTCCTCCTACCATAGGACTTAAGGATGAGGACGAGGGATGCAACCTTGACTATGTTAAAGGTGAAAAAAGAGCTATGGATACTAAATGCGGGATGTCGAATTCTTTCGGCTTCGGCGGCCACAACAGTTCTATAGTGATAAAAAAGATATAGCATAACAGGAGAGCAAAATGATTGGAATTGAAGAGATAAAAAAGATATTGCCGCACAGGGAACCGTTTTTGATGGTTGACCGTGTGGATGAACTGAACCCCGGAGTTCTGGCAAAAGGAGTCAAAGCCATCAGCGGAAACGAATGGTATTTCATGGGGCATTTCGGTGAAGTAAAAGTAATGCCGGGCGTATTGATAGTTGAAGCGCTGGCGCAGATGGGCGGAATTGCGCTGTTGTCTTCGCCGGAACTTAAAGGAAAGCTCGCGTTTCTCGGAAAGATAAAGAATGCTCGGTTTCACGATAAAGTAGTACCGGGAGACCAGCTTAGGCTTGAAACTACCATAGACGTGCTTAAAGCGGGCGTTGGAATAGGCACCGGCATAGCTTATGTTGGCGACAAGAAAGTTGCCTCGACGGAGCTTATGTTTGCTATAGGTGATGCAGAATAGCATACACTAAAAAAAGGAACTATAAATAAGATACTGCGAAGGATACCCTTGCAGATATATTTAGAAGCCAGTTTGTAAATGAAACAGTTCGCATCTGGCTTTTTTTATGCACAGATACCTGTTATAATATTACAAATACATATAAGAGGGACAAATAATGCAACATTTGTTTTGGATAATACCAATGCTCGTTTTGCTGGCAGCGGGTATAATCATAATTTTTGTGAAGCGGTCGAACTCAAAATTGCGAAAAAGGATAGAAAGCGAATTTGGGAGGGCGCCGGAGCACAACGATTTTGATATTGAGTCTGTAAACGGCTGTCTTTTTTATTCTTTAAAAAACAATCCTGATAATGAATATATAGACGACATCACATGGAACGACCTCAATATGGATGATGTCTATAAAAGACTGGATAACTGCCAAACATCTATCGGGCAGGAATGCCTTTACAGCAGGCTTCACGAGGTGTGCTTCGATGAAGAAAGCAGGATAGGCTATAACTCTCTGACAGATCTGTTCAAAGACGAAGACAAAAGGAAGTATGTGCAGTTTTACTTAAGTAAGCTCGGAAAGTCTAACACCAGCATCTCTTCGCTTGTGTTCAAACCAAAACAGTATAAACTGAAGCTGCCGTCATTTGTATATACTATTCTTACTATATCGGTGATCCTTATTGTCATTGCAGCTATCGTTAGTGCGGTTTTCTCTCTTAGCGTAACGGGGTTGTTTTTTATACTGGCTTTTTTAAACATAGTCGCGAATGTAGTTCTATATTATATGACTAAATTGAGGCTGGAAAGCCAACTCAATATGCTGAAATATTTATCCAGCGCATTGTGGACGTGCAAGAAAATATTGAAGATGCCTGCTGACGGTAACGAAGAATATTTTAAAAGGCTGAATTATGAAAGCGCTAAGCTTAAATATATCAGAAGCAGACTTTCGGGCAGAGCAGCTGCGGCAGTATCAGAAGCAGATTACCTGAAAGAGTTTTATTATATGATCTTTCTTGTCGATATACGCAGATATAATAAATCGATAAAGCTGATAATCAATAACACAAGCGCTGTTGGATATGTTTATAGATCTCTTGGAGAGATCGACACAGCTATCAATACATTGTCTTTCATGAAGAGCACTGAACACAGTTGCAAACCGGAATTCTGCAATGAAAACATAATAGAATTTGAGGAGATTTTCCATCCGCTGATAGAGAAGCCAATAACAAATAGTACGGTTTTTGATAAGAATGTTGTTATTACAGGCGCAAATGCAACGGGGAAATCTACATTCATCAAAGCGGTAGCCGTTAACAACATACTTGCTATGTCTCTTAATGTATGCTGTGCAAAAAGATATAAGCTTAAGAGAAGCTTGACTATTACTTCGATGGCGCAGAAAGATGATATTATCAAGGGCGAGAGCTATTATATAGCTGAACTTAAATCACTAAAGCGGATAATTGACAGGATAGATAAGGTTTACTGCTGTTGCTTTATTGATGAAATACTGAAAGGAACAAACACTACGGAGAGGATCGCTGCATCAGTGTCTGCACTAGGTTACATTTCGCAAAAGAACTGTTTTTGTATGACCGCGACCCATGACAAACAGATTGCGCAGTCACTGGAAGGCAGATATGAAAACTATCATTTTGAGGAAAGAATAAATGATAATGATATAGTATTTGATTACAAACTAAAAAAAGGAATAGCAAGAAGCAAGAATGCAATAAAACTGCTCAAATTTTTCGATTACCCTAAAGAAATAGTTGACCGCGCGAATGAAAACACAGGTATCTTTGACAGCCAGTCGGAAAGAGACAAATGACGGTTTAGCTCTCTTTATGTTGAAGTATGTCCATAGACATCATAAGAAAGCCTGAGAAACCGGCGCCGCTTTTGCTGACAGAATTGTCTGTCAATTTTCTCATTTCGTTTATTTGATCTCTGTACCTGACAAAAAAATCATAGTTTGGACGTGGCTCGTACTCAAGCCCCTCAAGCTCGAAATGTTTGATTATATCTTTAACGGTGGTGGGTTTGAAAAGCAGGTCGGTTTCAGGATAATAATAGCACCGGAACACAGTTATCAGCGTCCACTTAGCAATGCCGTATCTCGTCAGAATATCGAGTATTTGATGGAAGCCTTTTGCTTCGTCGTCAAAGAGCAGATTGCGCAGCCCGTCAATAAGAAATTCTTTTTCATCATAAGACATAGAGTTTACAGCATCACGAAACTTAGGTTTTTCGAATACGGACACCATAGATGAGCGGGAAACGAGCTTGACCATAGAAGCAGCGGCTTTTTCAGTGTCTTCCAGCGCTTCCGGTGAAAGGTGTTCGTGCGCAAAATCGACATGCTTATAAAGCTTATGTTTTTTACTGATTTCTTTTAGAGACTCACTTTCGAAACCTTCTGGATGAAGAGCAAAAAAAGCTTTCTGTGCTTGTTCCAACTTTTGTTTGTTCATATTGGTTTACCGCCCTTTACAATCATATATCAATTATACATTACGGCAGCTGTATGTCAATTTGCTTGTACAGAAAAGCAGGACGGGTGTATAATGTTTTTAATATAAATTATGGAGCAATATTATGACGAGTCAAAAAGTAAGGGAGTATCTGCTGTCTAAGAAGGGCGCACAGGAGTCGTTCCCGTTTGGGCTGGGCGTTCCGGTTTTTAAAGTGGGCGGAAAGATGTTTGCGCTTATAAACACGCACGAGGAGAGACGGAGTATAAATCTTAAGTACCCAAAAGACGATATCGAAGCTGTGCGGAGCAGCCTGCGGGGGGTAGAGCCCGGGTATCATATGAACAAGCGCCACTGGAACACGCTTTATCTTGACAGTATAAGTGACAAAATAATAAAAGAAATGATAGATATATCTTACGGACTTATTTATGAAGCTCTGCCAAGAGCGAAGAGGGAACAGATAGACACTGAATAAGATTTATTTGTTCAGCTCAATCCTGAAGAAAGCGCCGCCGACATTGCTATTGCCTATCGTGAAATGTCCGCCATGCGCTTTTATTATTTCGTTGACTATGGAGAGCCCTATACCGCTGCCGTTACTCTTCTCACGGGCAAAGCCGCCAAGAAGGTTGCCTAAAGCTTCCGGCTCAAAGCCGTTTCCGTCGTCGGATATTGTTATCTCCACTGTATTTTCAAGCTCTTTTGTTTCTGTCTTTATCAGAGACTTAGCATATTTAGTGCAGTTAGAGAGTATATTTACAAAAGCACGGTAGAGTTTGTCGCCATCAACCAAAACAAGCGGCAGTTTTTTTGGTGTATAGTCTATGTCTATATCCCCGAGGATCGCAACGCTCTCTATACTTTCAATTGCGCCCTCCAGCAGCTTTGAGATGTCTTGCTCATCAAAGCTGAACATTTCTATGTTGCTTTCTATCTTGCTTAGAAGAACTATGTTTTCGGTAAGTTTTTTGATACGAAGGCTTTCACTCATAATGACGTCGAGAGGCTTTTCAATGTCTTCGAACACACCGCTTTTTATGCCTTCTGCGTAGCCGTAGATGGACGTAAGAGGCGTTTTTATCTCGTGAGATATCTGCCTGAACAGCCTGTCTTTCTCTGCATCGTGCTCCTTTAAGCTTTGCGCCATACTGCTTACTGCGACAGAGAGGTCTTCTATCTCGTCGTTGGTCCTGGCGGTAAACGTTTCGTCGAAGTTGCGCTTTTCGTATTGTTTGGTAATGTTCGTAAGCTTGACAATTGGCTTTGTTATTCGCCGTGAGATAAAAACCGTTACCAGAATGGAAACCAGAGAAAGCGCTGTTATGGATACTGCGAGCGCAATTGTAAAGCTCTTTGTCATCTCGCGTATGCTCTTTATGGAAAGGATCGAAATTATGACACTGTCGGCACCGGTGCCGGACATACTTTCGGTAGATATGGTGCAAAGGTATTCCTGACCTTCTACGGTGAGGCGTATCACTTTCTTTTTTGCTTTTACATAGCTTTGAATAACGGGCTGAGGATCGAAGTCATCACCGAAGTTTTCATCGCTGCTGTATTCAAGGCTGAGCCCGTCGGGTGTTCTGGTGTAGATGAGGTTTACGCTATCTGTCAGCACCCTGTAGACAGCAGGCTGCTGTATTCGGTTGTTGACGTACAGCGTAGTAGTTACCCGGTTTTCTATTATCAACTGAGACTGAATGTCACTAAGGGCATTGTTGTTGGCTATCACTAAAACGATAGTGAAAAAAATGAGCAGTGAAAGAACCACTATGAGAACGTTGGTCAGCGTGAGTTTTTTAGTTATGCTATTTCTTTTCATCCGGTTCACCGATCCTGTAACCATAGCCCCAGACTGTCTGTATCATGCACTGACCGCCGAGCCCCAGCATCTTTTTACGCAGGCGTTTTATGATGTGGTCTACCTGCCTTGAGTCGCCGTAATAATCGTAGCCCCACACCTTTTCTATTATTTGTTCTCTTGAGAAGGCACGTTTCTGGTTCCCCAGGAACAGCGCAAGAAGGTCGAATTCTTTGGCTGTCGTCGGAAGGGGAGCGTCTCCTATATAGGCTTGTCTGCTGCCCGGGTCCAGCTTTAGGTCGAGACAGGAAAGCATGCTGTCCTTTTCGGTATTCTCGTAGCGGTCCAGCCTGAAAAAGGTGTTCTTTATTTTTATGAGCAGTTCTCTGAAGCTTATAGGTTTGCTGATATAGTCGTCGCTGCCAAGCTCCAGGCCAAGAACACGGTCTATCTCGTCGTTGTTTGCGGATATCATGAAAATGGGTACCATGCTGGTTTTTCTTATTTCACGTGTGAGGTCGTAACCCGTCATTTCCGGCATAACGATATCTGTTATTATAAGATCGCAGGGGTGTACTAAAAAAGCATCCAGCAGGCTTTTGCCGTTGTAGAAGACACTTACTTCGTATCCGGCGCTTGAAAGATGTGATTTGAGCAATTCACATATTTGTTTATCGTCATCAGCAACGTAGATTCTTTTCATTAGCTTTCGCCCTTTTTTGTTATATTATAGCACAGCGGATAGTATAAGAATAGCTCGCAGATGTGCTGCGAGCTATTTTAAACGTTTGTAAGCCGGCGTTATGGTCAGTTGTTTTGACCGACACCTGCGCCTGTACCTGTGCCTGCTCCAACTCCTGTACCTGTGCCTGCTCCGGGTCCGTTGCCTGCACCGTCAGGCTTCCAGCCTTCACGAAGTTTCTGGGCGTATTCGTCCAGAGTCAGCCCGAGCTGCTCTGCACGGTCTTCCATAAGCTGTTTGCGGTCACGCAGGCGCTGTGCATACTCGTCAAGCGTCAGTCCAAGCTGTTCCGCACGGTTCTCCATAAGCTCTTTTCTGTCGCATAGCTGCTGTTTGTACTCATCAAGTGTCAGCCCCAGTTCGTTTGCACGCCGTGTCATAAGCAGCTGTCTGTCACGGAGCTGCTGTTTGTACTCGTCGAGCGTCAGCCCGAGCTCGTTTGCACGATTGGCCATGAGCAGCTGTCTGTCGCGGAGCTGCAGCTTGTACTCGTCAAGCGTCAGCCCAAGCGCATTCGCACGCTGTGCCATCAGTGTCTGACGTTCCTGCAGGTGTGCTTTATATTCATCGAGTGTCATCCCTAGAGCCTGTGCCCTGGCTTCTATTGCAGCTTTTAACTGGGCTATATACTCATCGAGAGTCAGCCCAAGCTGCTCTGCACGGTCCTGCCATCTTTGCAGCAGGTCATCGATATCCTGATCGTCGGCAGCGAAAGCGACCGAAGCCGTTACCACCATCAGTACTATTACCAATAAAATCGATACTATCTTTTTCATATCTGTCCTCCTTAACTTCTCTTGGATTACTTTGTTGAGCACATTATATCCTGTAAATGTGTATTTAATATGCTGTAAATGTGGCAGATGTTTGGCAATTGCTAGTTGCCTTCAAGCGCTTCAAGTTCTGCCAGCAGCGCTTCGAGCTCTTCAAGCTCGCTTAGCTCGAGCAGCTCTTCTAAGTCTGTTATTTCTTCCAGTTCCTCGAGCTCTTCAAGCTCGCTGAGTGATGCCAGCTCATCGAGTTCTTTTAAGTCCTGCTCGTTCAGAGTTTCGATATCTTCCATATCTTCCGAGCTTGTCAAGTCTTCCGTATCTGACATATCTTGTGCATCTGCGAGGTCTTGTGCATCTGCAAGGTCCTCTGCTTCGGCAAGATCTTCGAGCTCCAGTATCTCTTCGAGTTCCTGTAAGTCTTTTATGTCTGCTGCGTTCTCACTTTTGCAGCCGAACGAGAAAAGCAAGGCTGCTGCTAATAGTAAGAACACTAGAGTTTTAAGTTTCATATAAACCTCCGTTTTGCCATATACTCAAGATGATATTATCATAATAGACCGAAAATATGTAAGTTTAATGCTTTAAATGTGGCAGAAATGTGGCAGAAGCCGTATGGCCTTGCATAATTCTGATAGGAAGAGTAAAAAAAATTGAAAAATAATGGGAAAAATATCAAAAGGGGAGTGTAAAATCCGTAAAATATGTTATAGTATAACTATAAAATAAAGGGAGGGAGATACATATGAGCAGACAAAATAAAAAGAGACTTCTTTTTGCCATAGGATTGTTTATTATCGCTGCAAGTGTGATAATTCTATTCATTCTTCCTTTTGATATATTAGCGTACTATATACTTCATTTTGTGATAATAATCGGTCTTACGTGCGTCAGCGTTTCAATGATCATGCATGTAAGAGACAATAAGGAAAGAGATGAGCTAAGATTCAGGGTCTTGAAAATGGTTAGCTATGCTCTGCTTTTCATAACGGCTGCATTTTTTGGAATAGTATTGTTCACGTTGATATTGGTATTCTTTGTCTGGAAGTTATTTTAAAAGAGCCGGCAAAAGAATATATAAGCTTTAACATATATATAAAAGTTCATTTTTTATAGAGAATAAAACAGAATATAAGGGGGAAAGAGAGAATGAAAGAAAGCCCTAGCAAACTGGCGGTATTGTGGACATCAGCAGACCGCGAAGTAGCGCTTAATATGGTCTTTATGTACACTAAAAATGCGAAAAAGAATGGATGGTTCGACGAAGTCAAGCTTATAGTATGGGGCCCGAGCGCAAAGCTGCTGGCAGAAGATTTCGAGCTTCAGGCTTATTTTAAAAACATGGTGGAGATTGGAGTGGAGGCTATAGCATGTAAATCATGCGCCGACTCTTACGGAGTTTCAGATGCTCTTGAGAATCTGGGTGTAGATGTTTTTTATGTTGGAGAAGCATTTACTAATATATTAAAAGATGATTATACAATGATAACTGTATAGCAGTGTATCAAATGCGCTTGAATGTTTGCAGAGCGGTTGTTATAATCCTATGGTATAACTTTTGAGCGGAGGAATTATGACGGACATTATAGGCAAGATCGCCGGAGAACTTGGAATAAAACAGCAGCAGGTCAAAAGCGCTGTAGAGCTTATTGACGAAGGCAATACTATACCGTTTATCTCCAGATATAGGAAAGAAGCTACTGGAGGGCTTTCTGACGATATATTGAGGGAGCTGGAAAAACGGCTGGTCGCGCAGCGCAAGCTGGAAGAGAGAAAAACGGAAGTTCTGCGTCTTATAGAAGAAGCGGGCAGCCTGACACCGGAGATATCAAAAAGCATACAGAGTGCAGTTAGCCTGACTGAAATTGACGATATATATCGGCCTTTCCGGCCAAAGAGGCGAACAAGAGCGTCAGTTGCTATGGAGAAAGGGCTTGGAGCGCTTGCGGATATGATAATTGAACAGAAGGCAAGTGATGAAGAAATATTACGCAGAGCGGAAGAGTTCGTTGATGCCGAGAAGGGCGTTGAAAGCGCTGAAGAAGCTATAGCCGGAGCTAAGGACATCGCAGCAGAGGTTTTTTCAGATAATGCGGAACTTCGGGGCAGGCTGAGACGCTGGATAATGCTTAACGGCGAAATAAGCTCTAAAGCGCTGACCGACAAGAGCACAGTTTATGATACGTATTATGATTTCTCTGTTTTAGTAAAAAACATCAAACCGCACCAGACTATGGCGCTGCGGCGTGGAGAGAAAGAGAAGATATTGTCCGTAAAGACAGAGGCGGACGAAGACGGGGCTATGGATATATTATTGCGTACGGTGTCAAAGACCAGACAGCCAGGCGCACTTTTTATGCAGTCTGCTTTAGATTCTTATAAGAGGCTTGTTTTTCCGTCGATCGAGAGAGAGATAAGAAACATAATAGCGGAAGACGCAGACGAGCAGGCTATCAAGCTTTTTGCAGAGAACCTTAAAAACCTGCTGCTTCAGCCGCCTCTAAAAGGAAAAACAGTACTGGCTCTGGACCCGGGCTTTAGGACGGGAAACAAGGCGGCAGTAGTTGACGCTACCGGTAAGGTGCTGGACACCGGCGTCGTTTACATGACTCTTAAGAACCACGACATCGAAAAGGCGAATAAGCAGCTAAGTGCACTGATAGAAAAGCACGGTGTGGAAATAATAGCTATAGGAAACGGCACTGCGGGCAGGGAGACTGAGCTGGCGGTAGCTGCGCTGATAAAAAAGCTGGGCAGGAACATCAGCTATGTTATCGTAAACGAAGCAGGCGCTTCGGTATATTCCGCTTCGAAACTTGGTTCGGACGAGTTCCCGGATTTTGACGTGGCGTTAAGAAGCGCTGTATCAATAGCACGAAGGCTTCAGGACCCTCTTGCGGAGCTTGTAAAGATCGAACCGAATGCGATAGGCGTTGGACAATATCAGCATGATGTTAACCAGAAGCAGCTTTCACAAAGCCTTGACGGCGTTGTGGAATATTGCGTCAATGAAGTGGGTGTTGACTTGAATACAGCTTCGGCGCCGCTTTTAAAGCAGGTTTCAGGGATATCCGGTACTGTAGCGGAGAATATAGTGAAATACAGAGAGAACCGCGGACGGTTTGTGTGCAGAAGCGGACTGCTAAGTGTGCCAAAACTCGGCAGCAAAGCATTTGAGCAGTGTGCAGGGTTTTTGCGCATACTGGACGGCGAAAATATACTGGACAATACTGCCATACACCCGGAATCGTATCCGGCGGTCAACAAGCTTCTGAAGTTGTCTGGTTATAAAAAGGCTGACAAAGAGTCGATCGCAAAGCTTAGAAGCAGTCTTGACAACTTAGACAAAGCAAAGACTGCTGCGGATATAGGCGTTGGAGAGATGACACTGAAGGATATCATTGCCGAACTGAAAAAACCGGGCCGTGACCCGAGAGAGAGCCTTGACGGGCCGGAACTGAGAGTAGACGTCCTCAGTATGGAAGATTTAAAGGAAGGCATGTTGCTGACGGGCACAGTAAGGAACGTAATCGACTTCGGCGCTTTTGTAGACATAGGCGTACATCAGGACGGACTTGTGCATATATCGCAGCTGAGCGACAGTTATGTTAAACATCCTATGAACATCGTTTCCGTGGGAGACATAGTGAAAGTAAAAGTATTGAACGTGGATCTCGAAAAGAAACGAATTTCACTCAGCATGAAGAACACAGACTAAGGAGAGATATGAAGCTAGCTGTATTTGATTTCGACGGAACGCTGATGAAGGCAGATTCCCTGCCTTTTCTGCTTAAGATATGGAGCAGCCTCGGATATCCAAGGCATAGGCAGTGGATGATGTATCTGCGTATAGGCGGGCTGTATATTCGTTATAAGCTGGGAATTAACGGACGGATGTCGAAAGAGACGATGAAAAAGACTGCCTTTCAGAAGTTTACACGGATATTTTCCGGAATGAACAGGCAGCAGATACACGGCTTTTTCAAAGATGCTGCAAAAAGAATAATGCCGGAGCTTAATGAGCAGGTGATAAGCGAAATCGATAAAGTGAAAAAGCAGGGTTATCACACTGTTTTGCTTTCAGGGTTCTATCACGAATTGCTGGAGTTGATTGCTCAGAGGATAGGCATTGAGAGCGTGCTCGGTACAAAGATGCATTTTAATGGGGCGCAGGTGGATGCAAAAAAGAAGATGACTATAAGGACGGGGCAGGACAAGGTAGAACGTATACTCGAAGAGTACGGCGATGCGGATTTTGCTAAGAGCTGCGCTTATGCTGACAGCATTTCAGATCTGGGGCTGCTTGAGATGGTAGGAACGCCTGTAGTGGTATGCCCGGACAGTGGGCTTAGGCAAATTGCCATTGAGAGAGGCTGGAGGGTAATGGAGTGAAAGATTCTTTAATTTTAAAATCAAGCTTCGAGGAGTGCAAAGCACTTGTCTGGGAACATACTTGCTCGCTGTATAGTCCGCTTGATGCATGGCTGGAGGAAGCGTTGTTTGGCAGTGATATATATAAACTGCTGATTGGAGAAGAAGCAATAGGTTATTGTGCAGTCAAAGATGATACACTCAAGTTTTTCTATGTTACGGGCGAATATTTTAATTATGCAGCCGGACTTTTGGAGAAAGCTGTATATGAACTTGGCATAAAGAAGGTAATGGGTATAACTCAGGACAGCGCATTATGTGCACTGCTTGGTGAATGGGATTATGAAATGAAAAGAGACGCATGGATATTCTGTGACAGCGAAAGGAAGACGACAGAGAAGACTGGAGATGCTGTTTTCCGCAAAGCAGAAGCAGGAGACTGCGCCAGGATAAGAGAGATGGCGGGGGATTTCTTTGACGATGAGAGCTGCGGCTATAGCAGCCTTGAGGAGCGCATCGAAGCGGGTATGATATTCGTTTTGGAACAAAAGGATGGGCTGCTGCTTGGCGGAGGGATAGCCGAAGATGGCAGAGTGTGTACAGATTGCGTTTCTATTGGCATGTTTACAAACCCGGAGCAAAGGCAAAAGGGCGCGGCAAGGACGATGTTGCTAAGCTTAAAAGAATACGTTTATTCAAAGGGTAAAAAGCCTGTTGCCGGATGCTGGTATTATAATATCCTTTCCAGAAAGAGCCTTGAATCGGCTGGTATGAATGTGGCGTCGTTCGTATTTGAAGCAGAACTTGCCGGGAAAGACAGGCCGCCTAAGATGACAGGAAACAGACCGGGAGAGCTGGTTGAATAGAGTTTTGAAGGTTAAAAAGCGGCAAACAAAAAGCCGCTTTTTTTATATGGAAAACTTTGAGGAACAGGGAAAAAAAGGGGGAGGATTTCGTCACAATAGTATAAAGATGTAAAAAACAGAGACTGAAAATGAGCGGGAAACTATAGTCCGTATTACTTACTATACTTTTTTTATTGATATTAATTGCTTGCATTTTCGCAACACTTACACCTATAAGCCGCTAGACCGAAAATATTGCAGGACAATATGACTTATTTTGTAACGATATAGAAGAAAAAAGTTTTTTTGTAACTTTTTTTATTTTGAGTCGTTTTTATATATGGACTTTATTGTTTAGGAGGCGACATGGTGGCAAGCGGAAAGAGGATATTTTTAATACTAGCAGCTATATTGGTTCTTTTAGTTTCTTTTTCAACGGCAGCAACAGTTTATGCATCTGGTGGTGATGCTGTCGAAGAGATGGCTGCGGAGATATCTGTAGAGTCTATTTCGGTGTTTTCGCTGATAATTTTGATATGCTGCGGAGCAGTGACAATTGTTATAATTATTGTTAGTATTGTGGCGAACAACAGGAAAAGAAAAAAAGGATTTTAGCAGAAAGAGCGTTTTTAAACGACAATTTTGATGTGAGTAAAAAGAGATTTGAATTTCATGAACAATAAAAGATTTTGAGAAAACCGCTGGTATCTACAGGCGGTTCATTTCATTAAAAACACTTTTGCTATATGCTGGGATTATGATACAATTGGAATATAAAGAAAAGAAAAGGTGCAAATATGAAGATAGTATCCTGGAACGTTAACGGGCTAAGGGCGTGTGTAAAAAAAGGATTCAATGATTTTTTCGACAGTGTCGGCGCTGATATCTTTTGTATTCAGGAAACAAAGCTGCAGGAGGGGGATATTTCTCTTGGACTTCCAGGCTATGAACAGTTCTGGAGCCATGCAGACAGGAAGGGCTATTCCGGCACAGCTGTCTTTACGAAGCAGAAGCCATTATCTATTTCAAAAGGGATGGGCATTGACGAGCACGACCACGAAGGGCGCTTGATGACGCTTGAGTATGACGGTTTCTATCTTCTGAACGTGTATGCCCCGAACTCGCAGGAAGAGCTGAGGCGTCTTGAATACCGTATGAAGTGGGAAGACGACTTCAGGGAATATTCAGGCAGGCTCAAAGAAAAAAAGCCTGTCATAATATGCGGAGATTTGAACGTGGCGCACGAGGAGATTGACCTGAAGAACCCTGATACCAACCATAGAAACGCCGGGTTTACTGACGAAGAGCGGCAGAAATTCACTATGCTTCTTGAATCCGGATTTATCGATGCATTCAGGTATCTTTATCCTGATGTTACACAAATGTATTCGTATTGGTCATACAGGTTTGGCGCAAGAGGACGCAACGCAGGGTGGAGGATAGACTATACCTGTGTGGCACAGGCGCTGAAGGAAGAGATAAAAGAATCCAAGATGCACACTGATGTGATGGGTTCTGACCATTGCCCCATAGAGCTTGAAATATTTTAAAAAGACGGGCAATGACGGATACGAACAGAAACGAAGGAGGATAGAACATTGTCAAAAAACAAACAGCTTCCGGGGCTTATAACCGGGCTTGTTGCTCTGCTTGCAGTAGCGGCTTTCTTTATAATCAACTTTGCTGGTGACGGATGGGAGTATTCGTGGATAGTATTTTTAGCTATACCTCTGGCGGCTATAATCTCTAACTTTGTTTTTACTAAGAAGAACAAGCTTGGGCATATTACCGGAGCAGTGGCTATACTCTGTGTTATAGGGTTCTTTCTGCTTGGCGCACTGGGGAACCTTTGGAGCTTTGCGTGGATTATATTTCTGCTGATACCCATATCGGGGATAATAGTAAATATGGTGAAGACAGTCAGGGATGATAAAGAAAACTCAGGGCAGGAAGAAAAGGACGAGGAAAACAGCGGACAGCTTTAAGGGTTGCTGTATAATGATTTTGATGCAATGACTAACGGCGCCGGCTTAACGGCGCTTTTTGCTTTTGTTTGGACAAAACGTGAATAATGGATGAACATACTGCGAAGTGAGTTGCCGCTGCAGATAAGCGGATATATACTCTTATTTATGGAAAAGAGTGCAAATACAAAAAGAATATACGGTTTTATGACAAACGCAAGACTACTTGACGATATGCTGTCGAACCTAAAAGACCTGAGACATGCTTCAAGGCGGGAGAATGTGAGCAAAGAATTTCAGGAAAGAATAATGATGGGCGTAACCAGCGTAAACGGTTGCGAGATGTGCAGCTATTATCATACAGGAGAATCGCTCAAACTCGGCATGAGCAAGGAAGAGGTCGATAGTATTCTTGGCGGTGAATATCTGGGAGTACCGGAGTATGAGCTTCCGGCAATTCTATATTCGCAGCATTATGCGCAGGCCGCCGGACGTCCGGAAAAGCAGGTGAAGGAAGAGTTTGAGAAGCACTATGATAACCAGACTACAAAGGACATCACTGCTTTTATAAGGGCGATAATGGTGGGAAATGCGCAGGGGAATATTGCCGGTGCGCTGAAGAACAGGATAAAAGGCAAGCCGGAGAAAAACAGCAGCTTGTTTAAAGAAGTTTCCGTGCTGCTGGGTGACATAATATTGATGCCGGCGCTTCTGTTAAAGGCGCTTGTGACAATGCCTTTGAAAGGCAGAATAACAGAGAAAAAGAATAATTAATATAACATGATTCTAACTTGACAACTTATTTTCGGACAAAACAAACATCATAAGGCATCTTTTGGCGTTCTTATTGAAAACTTTCCATTCGTATGCTAGTATATGTTTATATCAATAATCAAAAATAAATATTGAAAATAGAGCGAGGGTATCATATGAAAGCAGTTACTAAGAGTTATCCGTTGAATCCGACAGAGAAAATTTCAGATTTAAAAGCTTTAACCGACAGTAGCGCCAGGATACATGCGCAGGCGCCGGCTTTCAGGACGATGCTGAGCAAGACTGAATATGAGACGAAGACATATGAAGAATTCGGAAGGGAACTCCGTGAACTTGCAAACGCTTTTATTGATAACGGATGGCAGGATAAGCGTATCGCCCTGATAGGTGAGAATTCATATCGCTGGCTGCTTTCTTATTTTGCAGTGGTTAACACCGGGGCGACTGTTGTTCCGCTTGATAAGGAACTTGATGAAGAAGAAATAGCTGATTTGATAGAAAGATCCGATTCGTCTATTTTGATACATTCGGAGAACTATGACGAAGAAGCGGTTTTTGCGGCAGAGAAAGTCAAAGATTTAAAGACCGTTTCTCTCGGCAAAAAGAAAAATGCTGACACTACTTTCACTACACTTCTCGACCAGGGCAAAGACATTTTAAACTCTGGTACAGACAAGTATTCTGATATTGAACTTGACAGGGAGAAGGTGTGCTCAATACTCTTCACCTCTGGCACGACCGGGAAAAGCAAAGGTGTCATGCTGTGCCACAGGAACCTGGCGGCGAACGTCGTATCTGCATGTGAAAATGTAAAATTTGAGCCGGATGATGTTGCTGTTTCAATACTGCCTATACATCATTCATATGAAGATATGTGCGGGATATTCGGCCCGATGAACTATGGGTCTTGCATCGCTTTCTGCGAGGAGATAAAACGGCTGCCAGATGCGCTAGCGCTTTTCAAGCCGACGATAATGGTGCTTGTGCCGCTGTATGTGGAAACCTTCTATAGGAAGATATGGAATGCGGCAAGGGAAAAAGGGCAGGAGAGCAAGCTTAAGATGGGTATAAAGATAGGCAACGCTCTGGCTGCTATCGGTATTGATATTAGGGATTCGCTTCTTGCCGACGTCAGGAAAGCGTTCGGCGGAAGGCTCAAATTCATAGTGTGCGGCGGCGCTTATTTAAACCCGGATTATATAAAATGGTATAAAGGTTTTGGTATAACTATAATGCAGGGATACGGTATAACTGAGTGCTCACCAATAATATCTTCTAACCGCAACAAGCATATTAAAGCTAAGTCTGTGGGCTGGGTATTCTCGTGCAACGAAGTCAAGTTTGACGAGCAGGGGCAGGTGCTAGTAAGGGGAGAAAATGTGATGCTCGGTTACCTTAATGATGAACAGGGAACCAAGGAAGCGTTTGACGGTGAATGGTTTAAGACCGGAGACCTCGGATATAAGGACAAAGACGGTTATCTGTATTTCGCCGGCAGATGCAAAAACATCATCGTTCTCAAGAACGGTAAGAACATAATGCCGGATGAAATAGAATCGCTCTTGCATCAGAGCCCTCTTATCGCTGAGTGCATGGTAAAAGAATCTATCGGGGACGAGAACGGTTCGGAAAGCATAATGGCGATCATATATCCCGACCCTGCTGCAACGAAGGGCATGAACACCAGCGAAATATTGAGCGCGATACAAAAAGATGTGGACGAAATAAACCAATCTCTCGTATACTATAAAAGGATAAACAGTTTTTTGCTTCGGGAGAACGAGTTTCCGAAGACGACAACGAAGAAAATACAGCGGTATAAGGTGGGAAAAGAGTAATATGTTTGAGAGAGTCAAAAAAATCATCGAGGACAATGTCGACTGCACGGGTGTGAATCTGACGCCGGATACTATTCTGCTGAAAGACCTTCGTATCAACTCTCTTGATCTGGTAGAGCTTGTTTGTGCTTTTGAAGTGGCTTTTGACATTGAAGTACCTGAAAAAGATATGAGAAAATTCTCTCGTGTGCAGGATATCATAGACTATTTAGAGAAATAATATAGTTATGCTTATTGTTTAAGAAACAGGCAGTAATAATTAAGAATTGCATTGATTTTATATATATTGACTGTATAGAAGACGAAACCGCCGGCCCGGAACCAAAAGCCGGGATTTTAGGCAGGCGAAGCGCTGTACTGTTTATGGGGGGAGTGTTAGTATATCACTTCTTGTGAGAGTACCATTGGCCTATTGTATCAATGCTAAATCTAACTGAATAAGCAGGTATTCATTATGAGTGATCGAAAGATTCGCTATGCCCTGACACATCCGCAGCAGCGGGTATGGTATACTGAAAAGCTGTATCCGGGCACCGGTATGTGGAATAACGCAGGGACCCTTAAGATAAGGGGCAAGTTAGATTACGCTTTATTAAATGAGGCAGTGAATTTATTCATCAAAGAGAACGAATCAATAAGACTGAGGATTGAGCTGGTAGGCGACAGACCATATCAGTATATATCTGAATACAAGCGGCGTCAATTTGATGTGTTTGATTTTAGTGTACGCGGCGTAGAGCAGCTTTTTGAATGGGACACTATGCAGACTCAAGCCCCAATTCCGATCGTGCAGAGCGACCTGTACTATTGTGCACTTATTAAACTTGGCGAGAACGAGGGTGCACTTTATGCTAAGTTCCATCATCTTATCTCTGACGCTTTGTCGATAGTCGAGTTTTCGAATCAGGTAATGAACAACTATGAAAGATTGCTGGGCGGAAAAGAGATAACTCCGACTCAGACACGATCTTATATAGAGTATATAGAAGAAGAAAAGCAATACCTGGAATCAAAAAGGTTTGAATATGACCAAAAATACTGGACTATGAGGTTTGAAGAGCTTCCGGAACCGACAGTTATCAAACAGAAAAAAACTAATTATTTCAGTGTTAAAGCAGAACGTAAAGTCAATATAATAGGCAAAGAGGTATCTGGCAGGATAAGGGACTACTGCCAAAAGAACGAGGTTTCTCCTTTCTCGCTTTTTTTGGCTGCACTTGCTATTTATATAAACCGGATTTCCGGTAAGGACGATATCATTATCGGCGCACCCGTAGCAAATCGCACTTCTAACAACATAAAAGGCGCTTTCGGAATGTTCGTTTCGACTGTGCCTATTCGTATAAAAATTAAAGACGAGCTTACATTTACAGAATTTGCACAGGTTATTTCCGGAGACTGGTTTGCTGCTCTTAAGCATCAGAAGTATCCGTATGATATGCTGATGCAGGAGCTCAGAAAAAAGCACAAGGGTCTCGAGTCGCTTTACGATGTAACGCTGTCTTATCAGATCGGCACGCTTGAGAAGGACGTTGAGCAGTTTACATATGAGGGCAGATGGCATTTCAGCGGATATCAGGCAAACTCGCTAAATATACATGTCAACGACAGAGAGCAGGAGGGCAGGCTCATTATTGACTATGACCACCATGTGCCTTTCTTCTCTAATAAAGAAGTTGAATATTTTCATGCCCATCTTATAAACATTGTTAAGGACATAATCAGTAACCCGGACAAGAAACTATATAATTTAGAGCTGCTAGCGGACGAAGAACGTGAGCGTATACTTTACCGTTTTAATGATACACAGAGCGGGTTCCCGGAGGGCGAAACGCTTGTTGATATGTGGCACAGTCTTATAGAGCAGACACCGAAGGATAAAACGGCCGTTGTTTTCAGGGACAGAACGATGTCTTGCGGCGAGCTTGAGGCACGTTCGAGCGCTCTTGCGCTGCTGCTGAAACGGCAGGGTATAGGCCCGGAGGATATAGTCGGGCTGCTTATTGCAAGGACGCCTGAATATTTCGTAAGCATGCTTGCCGTACTAAAAGCCGGAGCAGCATTCCTGCCTATAGACACGGAGCTTCCTGACGAGAGAATATCTTATATGCTGGCAGACAGCGGCAGTAAAGTGCTTATAGCATCTCCTGAAATGATGGACAGATGCACAGATATTGACATACCGATTATAAGTACATCGGCACCTATGGCGCTTGCCGACGACCCATATATAGAGAGCTACTGCAAACCGGAAAACCTTGCTTATGTTATTTACACTTCCGGTTCGACAGGTATGCCAAAAGGCGTACAGATAGAGCACCATTCGATAGTTCATTTCATGTATATGATGAAGGAGTCCTGGGATTATTCGCCGGGGGCAAAGATGCTGTGCGCAGCTTCGTTTTGTTTTGACATGAGCATAATGGAAGCGCTGCCGGCGCTGGTTTTTGGCGCTGAGCTGATACTTGCGGCCGAAGACGAAGCGAACATACCGAGGAACATGGTCAGGCTGATAAGAAAGTCTCAGGCAAACATAATGATGGTTACACCAGGTCGTATGGAGCTGCTGCTTTCGGATACGCAGGGAGCAGCCAGCCTGAAGGATTTCAGAGAGATAGGCATGGGCGGTGATGTTCTGCCCGAAAAGCTGCTTGCAAAAGTCCAGCAGTGCACACCTGCACGCATAACAAACTTCTACGGACCGACTGAGATAACGGTGTGTGCGACCTGTGCAGACGTTACGAATGCAAAAGTACCTAACATAGGAAGCCCTATGCAGGACGTTAAAGCGTATATATTCGACCCGCACCGCAACCCGGTGCCTATTGGTGTTCCGGGAGAGCTGTATGTTGGCGGCAAAGGTGTATCAAGAGGCTATATAAACAAACCGGAGCTGAATGCAGAACGATTTGTGGACAATCCGTATGAACCGGGCACAAAGCTTTACAGAACTGGCGACCTGACACGGTGGTATCCGCTTGGCGAGATGGAGTTTCTCGGACGTATAGACAAACAGGTCAAGATACGTGGCTACAGGATAGAGCTTGCAGAGATAGAGAACAGACTGCTTCAGCTTCCAGGAGTTGTTTCGTGTGCTGTAGCGGACTATGAAGACGCTGCCGGAAGGAAGTTCCTTACTGCATTTTTGGTGGGTGAGCCGCCGAAAGTGCCGGATATAAAAGCGTTTTTACTGCGTGTCCTTCCAGGCTATATGATTCCGTCATATTTCATGACGATCGACAGCCTTCCATTCAGTGCGAGCGGAAAGGTGGATAAGTCAAGACTGCCCGACCCGCTCGAAAGCATTGAAGCCGAGAGGGAGGCGTTCACACCTCCGAAAACTAGTACGGAGAAAGAGCTGGCAGAGCTTTGGAAGAGCGTGCTTGGAATCGAGCAGATTGACAGGAGTGACAGCTTTTTCGATATCGGCGGAGATTCGCTTTCGATAGTCATGGTGATGGCAAGGATACCTCAGCAGTTCCACGTGGAGATACTGCTGGAGGACGTATACAAGAACCCGCAGCTAAAAGGGTTTGCTATGCTGATAGATGCAGCGGAAAAGTGCGCCCATCAGCCTATCATACCTGTGCCGGAGCAGGAGGACTACCCTGTTTCGTCACCGCAGCAGAGGATGTGGATTCTGCAGCAGAGCGACGCTGCGAGTATAGCGTACAACATACCGATGGCGTTCGAACTGGAGGGAGATCCGGACATTGCCAGGCTGCAGGATACGCTGCAAAAGCTTGCTGAGCGTCACGATGCACTGCGTACAGTTTTCGTTATGCGTGACGGCAAACTGAGGCAGAAAGTGCTTGGCTCGGTTGAAGTAGGAATAGAGACGGCAGAATGCGCAGAGGACAAGCTCGATAAAACGCTTCGCTCACTGATAAAGCCGTATGACATGGCAAAGGCGCCGCTGATGAGGTCTGTGCTGGTAAAGACCCCGGAAAGAAGCCTGTTTTTCCTGGATATACACCACAGCATTTCCGACCGAAGGACAACGGAAGTTTTCCTAAGGGATATAACTGCGATATACAACGGCAGGCCGCTTTCTGCAAAGCCGTTTGAGTATAAAGACTATGCGGTGTGGCAGCAGGACTTCCTGTCTTCGGAAAGTGCGGCGCTGCAAAAGGAATTCTGGCAGAATGTTCTCTCCGGCGAGCTGCCGCTGCTAAATATGCACACAGACAAGCCAAGAGCTGCCGAGCAGAAGTTTAAGGGCAGACGACTGATGTTCGAGGTCAGCAGGCAGACGCAGGACAAACTGAGAAGCTTTGCACGAAGCAGGAACGCAACGCTGTTCATGACTGTGCTTGCCGTCTATAACGTGCTGCTTTCCAAATATACAGGACAGGACGACATCATCGTCGGCACGCCCGTGTCGGGCAGGAGCAGGCAGGAGGTGCAGGACATAGCTGGCGTGTTTATAAACACTATGCCGCTGCGCAATGCGCCAAGAGCGGAAATCAGTTTCGAGCTGTTCTTTGAAGAGCTGATGCAGAACACCGTGTCTGCGCTGGCCCATTCGGAATATCCGCTTGAAAGGATAATATCCGATATAGCGCTGCCGAGGGACGCAAGCAGGAATCCGCTTTTTGATACTATGCTGGTGTTCTCACAGGTCCCGGCGGACTTCTCTCTGGATGATATGCCCTGCCGTTTTTACCCGTTTGACCCCGGAATAGCAAAGCTCGACCTCACACTGGAGGTATACGAATCCAAAGACGGATTGAAATGCCTTTTCGAGTACAATACAGACCTGTTCAAAGAGCGTACCATAAAGCAGATAAGCAGGCATCTGACGAGGCTGTTCGACCTGCTTATCGAAGAGCCCGAGACGAGGATAATGGACGTTGCTATGTTGACACAGAACGAGCTGTGGCAGGTGACGCAGGGCTTCAACCAGACTGATAAACCGCTTGAAGAACGAAGTGTGCAGTCACTGCTTGAAGAGCTGGCGGTTTCGCAGCCGGAAAAGACGGCGTTGATATGCGACAGGCAGCAGATGAGCTTTGCACAGATCAACAACCGTGCAAACCAGATTGCGCGCGTGCTGCGGGAAAACGGAGTGGGCAGGAATACGATTGTTGCCATTTGCATGAATCGAAGCTTTGAAATGGTGGCAAGTATATTTGGAGTGCTTAAATCGGGAGGGGGATATCTTCCGATAGACCCTACATATCCGGATAACAGGATAAAGTTCATGCTTTATGACAGCGAAACGAAGATATTGCTGACTGACGGCACCAGCGAAGTTGCTTTTGAAGGAAAAACGATAAGTATTCACGATATACCGGATAGAGAGCAGATTAGTGACCTTGACAGGATAGACTCTAATGCAGACGCAGCGTATGTTATATATACGTCTGGGTCTACGGGCAAGCCAAAAGGCGTGACCTTAAAAAGGATGGCGCTCTATAATCTTTTCTACGGAACAGCAGCTTCGATAGCATACGAAAAGGAGCATACTTGCATATCTGTTACCACGGTGGCTTTTGATATATTTGTTACGGATTGTTTGATGCCGCTGCTTTTCGGCTGCACCGTTGCACTGTGCACGGAGGAAGAGCTGCGGCAGCCACATCTTACTGCAGCACTTATAGAATATGCCGACGTTAAGTTCATACAAACCACGCCGACAAGAATGCGGGTCATGATGAGCAACGAAGCGTTCAGAAAAGCTGCGGCAAAGCATATCAGAAAGATTGTGCTTGCCGGGGAGATGATCCCGATGTCGCTGCTGACTTTGCTTCAAAATAAACTAAGCGTACAGATTATAAATGGATATGGGCCGTCCGAAACTACTGTTTACAGCTCTTTTAAGGACTTAACAAAAGAAAAATTTGTAACTATAGGACGACCGACCGTTAACACATACATGTATATATTGGATAAAAACAGGCGTCCTGTGCCTATAGGGGTGCTTGGTGAATTATACATTAGCGGTATAGGAGTATCGGATGGTTACATCAACCGCAGAGAACTGACAAATGAGAAGTTTTTGCCTGACCCGTACAGGCCCGGGCAAATGATGTATCAGACCGGCGATGTGTGTGTGTTTGATGCGGATGGTGAAGTTGAACTTAGCGGAAGAGCAGACAATCAAATCAAAATCCGTGGTCTGCGTATAGAGCTAGGAGAGATCGAAGCAGCTATCCGATCTTTTGATGGTATAGACGAAGCGGTTGTAAAGGATTGGGGAGAGGATGCATATAAGTATCTATGCGCATACTATACTTCAGACAAGGAAATAGACGAGCATATGTTGCGTAGTATTCTTTCCGGAAAACTGCCTAAATATATGGTGCCGTCGTTCTTCATTAAAATGGAGGCATTGCCAACAACACTGAACGGCAAAGTGGACAGGAAAGCCCTCAAAGAGCCGGATAAAAGCAAGATTGCGCACCAAGGATCTCCAGAAAAGCCGATGACTGCAACGGAACGCAAAATGAGCAAAGTCTGGTCTGAGATACTGGGTGTGAGCGGAATCGGGGTTGATGACAATTTCTTTGACCTGGGCGGTGATTCTCTTGCTGTTATCAATGTACAAGCGGCGATTTTGCAATATAAATGGACGATAAGCACTAAAGATTTTTATAAAGCGCAGACAATCCGAAGGGTATGCAGACTAATCAATGCAAAGAGTGAACACAAAGGTGAGGTGGAAATTGAAAGGGGACTCTGCGAGCAGATACCACAATACAAACATTTAACACCCGTGAAAATGGGAAATGTGCTGCTGACAGGAGCGACCGGTTTTCTCGGGGCACATCTACTCGAACGCATTGCGAAAAACAAAGCTGTGCACCTGCATTGCTTAGTCAGAGGCAAAGATGAGAAAGATGCAGCTAAGAGACTGAGGGAGCGGCTCTCATTCTATTTCGGACAGCAAAAGATCTCAGACATTATGTCAAGGGTGAACGTTTATTGCTCTGATATTTCGCTTGAAAGCTTCGGGCTTGAAGAGGATGAGGTCAATAAGCTGCTAAAAACTGATACTATAATACACTGCGCTGCGGTTACTGACCACCTTGGGCATGTGGACGTTTTTGAAAAAAACAACGTAACAGGAACAAAGAACATCACTGAATTTGCTATAAAAGCTGGAGCTTCACTCATTCACGTATCGACTACAGGCATATCCGGTACGCACTATATTGAGGGTGAATGCAGAAGCGGAGAATTTGACGAAAACAGCTATTATATAGGGCAGAACTACGCAGATAATGTGTACATAAAAAGCAAGTTTATGGCGGAAAAAGCGGTGCTTGATGCGTTAAGCAGAGGCCTTAACGCCCGGATCATGCGTGTTGGAATGCTTACTGCAACAAGCCAGGGCATGTTTCAAAACAAACCGGAGAGGAACGCATTTTCAAACCGGATAAAAGCACTTTGTGCAATAGGATGCGTACCGGTAGGCATGCTGGATGCCAAAATTGAAATGACACCTGTTGATGCATGTGCCGAGGCTATAATGGTTTTAATGAAAAAACAGGATTCCCAAGATGCAATACACCATGTGTTTAACACCAACACTATGTCTTTGGCTGTTTTGATTTCTCTGTTAGAACAGAACAATAACCGTATTGAAATTATTTCCGACGAAGAATTTACGCTGAAGATCACTGAAATGAGTAAACGAGGTGAATATGAAAACCTTAACTCTTTGATTCCTGAATTGGAATTATACGGTAAAACACCAGAGATTACGGTTACTGCAAACATAACATCAAGGCAATTGTCAAAGGAAGGCTTCAGTTGGCCGGTTATTGACAAGGATTACATGAGCTTGTTTTTGCGCAGTATAGGTGTAAACCAAGAAAAAGGAGATAAAGAAGCATGAACTCAGTCCCGTTCTATATTACTTGCGGAACAATAGCTATTCTTATATTGATGCTATGGTTCATTGCATCTGCAAAAAATAAAAGAATTCTACATTACATACTGCTCGCAGCAATAATTGAGATTTTCATATTCAACAGTGCAGTTATACTAAGAGGGATATTAGGCAGCAATTTGGAACAGTTTATAATATGGGAGAACATCTCATATATTGGCGCTGCTGCTGTTCCAGTTACACTTGTATTATTAGGAATCGCTTATGCCCAGCCTGACAAGGGGTTCAGAAAGCGTCTATTGCTGCTTTTAGTTATTCCGGTTATAACCCAAATTGTTTTATGGACAAATGACAGCCATCATTTTTTCTATAGCGGTTTTGAGCAGGGCAGCAACGGCATGTATGCTTTTGCAGACCTTGGATTTTATGCATATATTCATATTGCATACTCATATGTTTGCCTTATAACAGGATTGGGCTACCTAAGCTACTTTGCGATAAAAAATTCGGGAGTATGGTCGGCTCAGGCGGTGCTTATAATACTTGGGAGCATTGTGCCTCTGGTGACAAATATATGCTATTTCTTGAATGTTCCTGGATTCGACGGATACTCAACTCCTATCGCCTTTACTTTTACACTAGGGCTCTACCTACTCGGCATGTTCCGCTTCAGCTTCCTGAGGATAACTCCTGTTGCGCTCCAGACTGTAATTAACAGAATTTCGGACAGTTTCATAGTAGTTGACACGGATATGAATATAATTGACTTCAATAAGCCGTTTGAGAGCAACTTTAGGATACTTCAAGGCTTGCAAAAAGGGGCAAACTTTTATAGAATAGTAGCGGAAGCACAGCATGATGTGATAGACAACGGCGACATGTTTAGTATAGAGGCTGTGCAGTTTCGTGATATGATACTGAGCGCTGCACAAGAGAACGATACACTGATTACAGATTTCGAGCTGTCGATAGATGGCAACCACCAGTATTATAATGCAGAGTTTACTCCTATTCAGCAGCGAAGCAGAAATACTGCCGTCGTTGTTCTGGTCAAGAACGTGACTCAGCATATCAAGGACATGCAGCAGATTCAAGACAACCAGTCGATAATGCTGGAGCGTGAGCGTCTGGCGTCGCTGGGACAGCTTATAGGGGGAATTGCACACAACTTAAAGACACCTATAATGTCCGTAGCAGGGGGAATAGACCAGATAAAGTTCCTGGCAGAAGAATACGAATCGTCGGTAGACGATCCGGAGGTCACTGACGAAGACCACAAAGAGATTGCCGGAGAAATAAAGGGATGGCTTTCGAAGATGAAGGGGCATATGGCGTATATGTCAGACATCATCTCGACGGTTAAAGACCAGGCGACAAACTTTGCGAATTCTGAGCAGGAGTGGTTCACTCTTGATGAAGTGCTAAAACGTGTCAAGATATTGATGCAGCACGAGATAACCAAAAATCGGTGTCATTATATAGAGGACATAAGAGTAGACAGGAACTTGCGGATCGAGGGCGGCGTTAATAGTATGGTGCAGATCCTCGACAATATAATTGTAAATGCAGTTCAGGCATACGGTAAAAAAGGCGGAGACATAATAATGCAGGTTTCAAAAGAAGAAGAAAAGCTGCATTTTGTTATCAGTGACTATGGCAAGGGTATAAAAGAGGATGTGAAGAGCCGGCTGTTCAAGGAGATGATAACAACTAAGGGCAAGAACGGAACGGGACTTGGGCTGTATATGTCATATAGTACGATAAAAGGTATGTTCCGGGGAGATATGTGGGTCGAATCTACCGTCGGAGAAGGGACGGATTTCCATATAAAAGTTTTACTATATGACGAAAGGAAGGAAGAAGAGGCAGAAGAGATGACAGAAGAAAACGCAAATGAGTCAACCCAGGAATTTGCTGGTGATTCAGTAGTGGAGGTGAGCGAAGATGCGTAAAAGCCGCAGGGTACAACTGTCTGATGAGTATAAGATCATTGCGATTGATGACGAACAGGGCATACTTGACAGTATACAATCATTGCTTAATCGCAACGGGTATATGTGTGTCGGCTTTACGGACCCTATGGAGGGGCTTGAAGAGATTCGCAACAATCATTACGACCTGTTGATACTTGACTATTTCATGCAGCCTATACACGGCGAACAGGTCGTTGAAGAGATAAGGAAAACTAACACCGATCTTTATATACTGCTGCTGACAGGCCATAAAGACTTAGCACCGCCTATAAGCACCATAAAATCGCTGGATATCCAGGCCTATTGTGAAAAGAGCGACAGACTGGACCAGCTTCAGCTTTTGATAGAATCCGGAATAAAATCTATATCTCAAATGAGGACGATACAGCAGTTCAGGGACGGACTGCAGAGTATACTCGGAGCAGTACCGAGGATATATCAGCTGCAGCCTATAGGCAGCATTCTTGAGGAGATATTGAAGCAGTTGCTTCCGATGGTTAAGAGCGAAGATGCTTTTATACTTGTGGATGATATTCCCGGGATAGAGCAGGCCTTGGACCAGAGCGCTAAAAAGAGTATATACAGAGGAATCGGCGATTACGATGTTGATATAGAGGAATTTATGGAACTACTTGATCCGGAACTTATGGAGGCTATTGGCGTCGCAAGGACAACAATGGAGATCGTAAAGCGGCCGGACGGTATAATATTCCCATTGTGGGATGAAACAAACGCTTCGATAGGCGCTATATATGTGAACAGCATAGACGCAGACGAGGGTATAAAGCTGCTTCAGATATATGCAAGGCAGGTTGCTTCTTCAATAAGCAATGCGTTCCTGCATTCGCTGGTTAACACCAAGAACGAAGAACTCAATAATACATATGCTCAGCTTAAGGTACGTTATATGGATACCATCGAAGTGCTGCGGCTGGCAGTTGATGCCAAGGATGAGTATACACGCGGGCACAGCGACAGGGTAGCATATTACGCCAGCAAGATTGGAGAAAGATTTGGACTGTCTTATGCGGATCTTGAGAAGCTGAGGATAGCGGGGATATTCCACGACATAGGCAAGATAGGAACAGCAGACGATATACTCCTTAAAAACCAGAAGCTGGAGAAGAGCGAGTATGAAGAAGTCAAGCGCCACCCTATAAAAGGCGCAATGATTCTTTCAGCGGTTTCTATGTTTCAGGATATAGTTCCTATAGTTAGACATCATCATGAATATTACAACGGCAAAGGTTATCCGGACGGAATAAAGGGAGAGAATATAGAGTTTTTTGCCAGGATAATCTCTGTTACGGATGCATTTGACGCTATGATGAGCGACAGGCACTACAGAAGAAGACTATCACTCATTGAGACTAAAAAACAGCTAAGCCAGGGTGCAGGCTCACAGTTTGACGCTACGGTTGTGGAAGCTTTCCTCGAGCTGCTTGACACGGATGAAGAGATAAGACAGAAACTGTCGCTCAAGCCGGGCGAATAAGCATAACGCAAGTTGCACAGCCTCTTAAATATAAGGGGCTTTTTTTATTGCATTTTTTAGCAATATACAACGGCAAGTGGTATAATCATAACATAAGGAAGTGATATTATGAAAATAAATAAAACGTATGTCGTTCCTCACCCGCCGCTTATAGTGCCTCAGGTTGGAAGAGGACAGGAAAAACGCATACAGAAAACCATAGATGCTTATGAAGAGATAGCAAAACGAATCGCCAAAGAGAAACCCGAGACTATTGTTGTGATAACGCCGCACTCTGTGATGTATGGAGACTATATTCACATTTCACCGGGAATAGGCGCGAGCGGTGATTTTTGCTGTTTCGGAGCAAAACAGGAGAGTTTTTATAAGGACTATGACACAAGGTTTGTGAGTGAGCTTTCAGGACAGGCGGCTAATGAAGGGATTGCTGCCGGGACTCTTGGTGAGAGAAATGCTGCACTTGACCACGCAACGCTGGTGCCACTATATTTTATAGACAAATATTATTTGGACTATAAACTGGTGAGGATCGGCCTTTCGGGACTGCCGTATATCGACCACTACAGGATGGGGCAGTGTATAGAAAGGACTGCGGATGGACTTGGAAGAAAGACGGTTATCGTAGCAAGCGGGGATCTTTCTCACAGGCTGACCAGCGACGGACCGTACGAATTTGCAGAAGAAGGGCCGCAGTTCGATAAGAAGGTCACCAATGCGCTGAAAAAAGCCGATTTCCTGGGGCTGATGCAGATGGACGAAAGCTTTTGCGAAGCTGCAGGTGAGTGTGGATTGAGGAGCTTTATTATGATGGCGGGTGCGCTTGACGGAAGAAGTGTAAAGACAGATTTTCTTTCGTATGAAGGCCCATTTGGAGTAGGTTATGCTGTTTGTGAATATACCGCAGACGGAGCGGACGAAACAAGGCGCTTCGGCAAAGAGTATGAAAAGCATCGGATTCAGGAGTTGTCTGATATCAAAGGAACAGAAGATGAGTACGTAAAGCTTGCCCGGGAGACGCTTGAGACATATGTTAAGCAGCGGAGGTATATTGATGTGCCCAAGGATGCATCAATGGAGCTTACGGATAAACGAGCCGGGGTTTTCGTATCGCTTAAAATACACAGCAGGCTGCGTGGATGTATAGGAACTATCAGCCCGACAAAGGATTCTATTGCGCAGGAGATAATCGCAAATGCAGTCAGTGCAGGCACCGGAGACCCAAGGTTCGATCCTGTAAGTGAGGAAGAGCTTGGTGAGCTTGTGTACAGCGTTGACGTGCTTGGCGAACCGGAGGATATTTGCAGCAAAGACGAGCTGGACGTTGTAAAATACGGCGTGATAGTAAGCAAGGGGTATAAGAGGGGGCTGCTGCTGCCAAACCTTGAGGGTATTGATACTGTTGACAAGCAGATTGAGATTGCGCTGCAAAAGGCGGGCATTTCGCCGGATGCAAAATATCAGATGCAGAGGTTTGAAGTGGTGAGGCACAAATGAAGATAAAATGCGGGATATGCCCCAGAGGCTGTGAGCTGGCTGAAGGGCAGACGGGATTCTGCAGAGCAAGAAGCTGCAGGGACGGCAGGGTAGTCTCCGACAGCTACGGCAGACTCACTTCTATGGCCCTTGACCCGATAGAGAAAAAGCCGCTAAACAGGTTTTATCCCGGCAGCTATATACTTTCTGTGGGCAGTTTTGGCTGTAACCTGCGGTGTTCTTTCTGCCAGAATTACCACATTTCCATGTGCGGATCTGATATAAATACCGTGTATTTAAGCCCCGGCGAGCTGGTGGAAAAGTCGTGCGGGCTTGAAGGCGATGGAAACATAGGAATTGCTTTTACATATAACGAGCCGTTTATCGGCATAGAATATATACTTGACTGTGCAAAACTTGCAAAGCAGAAGGGACAAAGAATAGTACTGGTGACCAATGGTTACGTGAACAAAGAGCCGCTAGAAGAATTACTTCCGTTTGTTGATGCGATGAATATAGATTTGAAGGCGTTCAATAACGAGTTTTACAGAGAAATCGGAGGAGACTTGGAGACGGTAAAAAGCACAATAGAAGCATCAGCGAAAAGTGCACATGTCGAAATAACGACGCTGATCATCCCCGGGAAGAACGACAGCGAAGCCGAAATGGACAGCATGGCACGCTGGATAGCAGGGATAGACAAAAGGTTGCCTCTGCACGTTTCAAGGTTTTTCCCGCAGTACAGGATGACAGACAGACCACCTACTGCGGTCAAAGAAATATATTCTCTGGCAAAGATCGCAAGGCGGCATCTTGAATTTGTTTATGAAGGGAACTGCTGAAAAGCGAAATTTCTGCCAAATATCTGCCACAATTACTTTAAATTTAATTCATATTTGAATGATAGACTTATTTTAAAGCAAACAAGACTAACTTAACAGGAGCATTTATAATGAAATCCAGACACACCAGACTGGCAGCACAGATTTTCTTTTTCTTTTTTGTGGGCGCCATAGTTGTAAATAACACCCTTGCTGAATCGGGGGGAGGGTTGTCGTTTATCCCCAGCGCAAGCCTTCATGCTATATGTCCTTTCGGCGCTGTTGAAACATTCGCATCACTGGTGACCGGCGCCGGCCTAATTAGGCAGCTGCATGCATCCGTCATGGTGATGGGGGCAGCAGTTCTAATACTGACTGTGATGCTCGGTCCTGTTTTCTGCAGCCATATATGCCCGCTGGGGTCAATACAGGAGTGGTTCGGAAAGCTGGGAAGAAAGATATTCAAAAAACGCTATAATAAATTAATACCGAAGAAAGTTCATAACGTGCTTAAATATTTACGCTATGTTGTGCTGGCGCTTATAATATGGCAGACATATCAGTCGGCGACGCTTTTATTTGTAAATGTTGATCCTTATTATGCGCTTTATCATTTCTGGACGGGAGGCGCAACGATTGCGGCGATATCTATACTGGCGGCAACTCTGCTGCTTTCTCTGTTCGTAGAACGGCCGTGGTGTAAATATGCATGTCCGTATGGAGGACTCCTTGGCCTTATTTCTAAGATAAGCATATTTAAAATAAGACGGTCTGACACGAGCTGCATAGCATGTGGAAAATGTGACAATGTGTGCCCAATGCTGATAGACGTATCGGCGAAAAGCAAGGTTAGCGACACGCTTTGCAACAGGTGCATGAAATGTACGACACAGGAAGGCGGATGTCCGGTAGGGGAAACCTGCTATAACGGCTTGCCAAAAATAAAGAGCAGCAAGGAGGCGCAGCAATGAAACATTTAAAGCCGGTCTATATATCGATACTGACTCTGGTGATATTCACAGTTGCGTTGCTTGCAGGAATGCAGACCGACTGGTGGCAGACGGAAGGAAGAAGCACACCTCTTGGTGAAACGGGCGGAGGAAGAGGCGAAAGTGAGAGCGTGGAAGAGACGGGGGAAACGCAGGAAGACCATGTGTCAGTAAGCGTTAGCGGGAGCACCACTGTAGGTGATGCAGTAAGCCTTGGTCTGACGTTTGAACAGCTAAGTGAAGTTCTTGAAGGAGAGATAACTAAGGCTGATGCAGGTGAGAAGATAAAAGACATTGTGACGCAGAGAGGTTTGCAGTTTGGCGTCGTCAAAGACGAACTGAATTCTTTACTGGATTGATATAACAAAGATAAATGAGGTGACAAATATGAAAAGGAATATAATTATAATTGTAACTGCGCTGACGCTTGCCTTGCTCGCTTTTGCAGGCTGCGCGGCAAACGGTGAAATAATGCAGGACGATAAAGAAACGGCAGACGAAACTATGGCAGAAGACATTACGGACAGCGGTAACATTCAGACGGAACAGACAGATGGATTCGGAGCACAGGCAGCTCTTGAAAAGGATGGTTTTACAATTGAAGAGATGCTTGTTTACGCTATACAGGACGAGTATATGGCAAGGCAGGAATATGAGTCAATTATGGATGAGTTTGGAGAGCAAAGACCGTTCAGCAACATCATAGATGCTGAAGTTACTCATACACAGTGGCTAAAAGAGCTCTTTGATAAGTATGGATATGATATTCCAACAGACGATGCAGCAAAGTATGTTGTGCTTCCTGCAAGTATGGAAGATGCGCTGGAGGCAGGTGTGCAGGCGGAGATAAACAATATCGCTATGTATGAGAAGTTCATGAAAGAGGATTTGCCGGATGATATAATGGACGTTTTTACAGAGCTTCGTGACGCATCTCAGAACCATCTTGCAGCTTTCGAAAAAGGGCCCAGAGGCAGCGGCAACGGAAGCGGCAGTGGTATTGGCAATAATAATTAGTAAGAACATAGACTTATATTAGGCAGCACCAGGGCGTTCCTTTATAGAGGGGCGCCTTTTGTACTCAGCTTGACAAGGCGGCAAAGCTCTTATAGTATATTATAAGAAAACTTAGTGTGAAGTAAGCTGAACGAATAACCTCGATGGCGCCGGTGTTAAAAAACAGGCGATTTGTAGTGAAACTTCAGCCGAAAAACAAGCATTAGAACTGCGGTCTGTCCAGGGTCTTATGGGAAGGCAATGGATTTTGCCGGAATTGCGGCATAAAACAAGTCCGAAGCGACGGACTTAAGGCACTCTAACTCTAAAGGGAAAAGGGTGCTTTTTATTTTGTTTTAAGGAGTTAAAAAAATGAACTAAAAGAAAACGATTGGGCATTAACGTTGAGAAATACTGGGAACATAGCTATAATAGACGTATGAGTGAAAAGAAATGTAAGCGACAAGACGTATAAGCGAAAAGGGGAGAATACAATGAGCAAGCTTATTTTTATATCGAACCGCCTGCCTGTTACAATCAAGAAGAGCGGAAGCGACTTTGACTATCAAAAGAGTATCGGAGGACTTGCGACAGGGCTGAAGAGTTATCACGAGCATAAAAACAGCATATGGGTCGGATGGCCGGGGCTGACTATAGACGAACTTACGGACGAAGAAGAGCAAAGAGTTGAAAAAACACTGATGGATCAATACAGATGTCTTCCTGTGTTTATGAACGAATGTGATGTTGAGCAGTTTTACCAAGGATTCTGCAACAAGACAATATGGCCGCTGTTTCATTACTTTACAAACAAAACGGAGTATGACGAAGAACTTTGGGAATCGTACCAAAGCGTAAACACTCTTTTTTTCAATAAAGTCGAGCCGATAATAGAAAGCAACGACACTATCTGGATACACGATTATCAGCTTATGCTGCTTCCGGGAATGATAAAAGAGAGGTTCCCGAAGACGAAGATAGGGTTCTTTCTTCACATACCGTTCCCATCATATGAGATATTCCGCCTTATGGTATGGCGTGAGGAAATATTAAACGGGCTGCTGGGAGCTGATCTTATCGGTTTTCACACATATGACTATGTGCGCCATTTCCTCAGCAGTGTGCGCAGACTTCTTGGATATGAGAATAACCTTAACCGCATCACGTATGAGGACAGGTATGTTCAGGTGGATGCATTTCCTATGGGTATTGACTATGACAGATTCTCGAAAGAGTATAATACTCAGCAGTTCAGGGACGAAGTCAAAAAGATCGTCGAGAGCACAAGCGGTGAGAAAGTTATACTATCTATAGACAGGCTTGACTATACAAAGGGCATCCCTGAGAGGCTGATGGCTTTTGCAGAGTTTCTGCGCAGTTTTCCCGAATACAGAGGCAAAGTGCGTTTCCACCTGATAGTTGCGCCGTCCAGAGTGGAAGTGGACTCGTATGATGACCTACGAAGCGAGATCGCAGAGCTGGTCAGTGAGATAAACGGGAAATACGGTACAGTGGACTGGATGCCGGTATGGTACTATTTCCAATCTTTCTCTCAGGAGAGCCTAATAGCCTTATATAAATATTCAGATGTGCTGCTGGTTACGCCGCTGAGAGACGGCATGAACTTGGTTGCGAAGGAGTATATTGCTTCCAGAACTGATATGGAGGGCATGGTAGTTATAAGTGAGACAGCGGGTGCAGCAAGCGAGATAGGCGAAGCGGTAGTTGTAAACGCTAATGATCTGTGTGCGATATCCCAGGGAATAAAGAAGGCACTTGAGATGACTTCCGAAGAAAAAAAGGCTGTAAACAAAGTTCTTCACAAGAGGCTTAAAAGATATAATGTGGATTTCTGGGCGGATGAATTTATAAAGGCGATCGACCAGAGTGTGCACAGCACAAACAGAGTTGTAACAAAGAGTATAGAAAAAAAGAGCAGCCTTGTCGTGGATGCATATAAGAAAGCAAGTAAGAGGATAATATTCCTTGATTACGACGGAACGCTTGTGGGATTTAAGTCTATACCTCAACAGGCCAAACCGGATACAGAACTAAAAAAGCTGCTTTTCAGGCTTATAGAAGACCCTGAAAATACTGTTGTAATCGTTTCAGGCAGAGACCGGTATACGCTTGAAGAATGGCTGGGCGATCTTAGGATGCATATGCTTGCCGCACACGGGCTATGGCGCCGTACACCGGACGGTGAGTGGGTAATGACAGCAGCGCTAGATAATAGCTGGAAAGACACGGTAGCTAATATAATGCAGGTGTATGTGGACAGGATGCCGGGTGCACTTATTGAAGAAAAGGATTATTCGCTGGCATTTCATTACCGTCAGTGTGAGCCTGACATGGTTGCCGTCAAGCTTGGTGAAGTGAGGGCAGCGCTGTCGTCGGTAATAAATTCAATGAGCCTAAGTATACAAGAAGGCAACAAAGTGCTGGAGGTAAAAGACAGCCGTGTTGACAAAGGCCACAGCGCATCAGCGTTCTTCTATAATAAGAATTATGATTTTATACTGGGAGTTGGAGATGACCATACGGATGAAGACCTGTTTGCTGTTTTGCCACAAAACGCTTTTTCTATTAAAATAGGGATTGGCAACACAAAGGCAAAATACAGGCTGAAGTCATGGAAGTCTATGAGGATATTGCTTGATAAGCTTACAAAACAGGCGGAAGAATAAAAGGCGAGAGGATGTAATGACAAAATATTCGGTTTTTGAAAAAAACGAAATAAGGCTTGATAATAAAGAGCTTTTACTTAATGAGGCTCTTTTTCACAATGCCAACGGATATATAGGTGTTCGTTCAGCATTTGAAGAGGGTTATCCTAAAGAATATAAAACTGTTCGTGGACAGTACATAAACGGCTTTTACAACTTTGTGATAGCCAAGCAGGCTGAGAACCTCTACGGGCTGGTGCAGGAAAAACAGACGATGCTCAACGTTGCGGACACGCAGTCGGTGGTTATCCACTTCGACGATGAGGTGTTCAATATGTTTACAGGTACTGTGCTGGAAGGCAGAAGATGGGTAGATATGGACAAGGGTATCACCGGGCGCAGGATTCTGTGGCGCTCTCCTCTTGGCAAAGAAGTCGAGCTGGAGATAATAAGGATGGCGTCTTTTCACCAGCTTTCACTGTTTACGATAGAGTATCATATCACTTCGAAAAATTTCTCGGGGGATGTGTTGATACAGTCGGAGCATAACGGAAATGTTACGAACTTTTTTGACCCGCTTGACCCAAGGACTGCGGATGAGAGTTTCCAGCACCTTATACCTATAGAGTGCAATATACGGTATGGTTCTTCGTTCATCACTTCAAAGACGACTATGTCCGGATTGACGGTGTGCAGCTGCGTGAAGAATTTCCTCTCAGGGGAGACCGAGCGCCAGTTTATTGTTGATGACAACAACGCACAATGCCAAATGGTCACGTCGATCCAGCCTAATGAAACTGCAAAGTTTGTAAAGTACAGCGTATTTGCAGATTCACTGCGTGTCCCAGACTGCAAGGCGCACGCTGCAGCAGAGATGAAAAAAGCACTTTCAGTGTCTTTGAATGAACTTTATCAGTATCAGGAAGATTATCTTACTGACTATTGGGATAATTGTTATGTGGAGATAGAGGGAGACGATGAGCTTGGAACAGCACTAAAGTATAACCAGTTTCAGTTGATACAGTCTGTAAGTAAAGACGAACACGGCAACATTTCGCCAAAAGGGCTTAGCGGCGAAGGTTATGAGGGACACTACTTCTGGGATTCTGAGATGTATATCCAGCCGTTCTTTACAGTGACAAACCCGGAAATTACTAAGAACCTTATCGAAAACAGATATAAGGCTCTTGAATACGCAAGGCAAAACGCAAAGATACTCGGGCATAGCAAAGGAGCGCTTTATCCGTGGAGAACTATAATGGGCAAGGAGTGCTCCGGATATTTTCCGGCTGGCTCTGCACAGTATCATATAAACGGCGATATAGCGTATGCTATCGTAGCATATTACCTTGCTTCGGATGATGAAGAACTTATCATAAACAAAGGTGCGGAGATAATATTCGAGACAGCACGGCTGTGGATAGATGTTGGCAATTTCCATAACGGTAAGTTCCATATAAACAACGTTACCGGCCCGGATGAGTATTCATGCTTAGTTAACAATAACTATTATACTAACGCTATTGCTCAGTACCATTTGAAGTGGGCGGTTAAATTGTATTATGAGTTCAGGAAGAATCCGGATTTTAGAAGGATGCTGCGGGATATACACTTTAAACACGAAGAAATAAACGAGTTTAAAAAAGCGGTAAAGAGGATGATGCTTCCGTATAACAAAGCTCTTGGCATAAACCCGCAGGACGATGCGTTCCTGAGCAAAAAAACGTGGGATCTGTCGACGATACCAAAAAAAGATTTTCCACTGCTGCTGCACTACCATCCGCTTCATCTTTACAGGCACCAGGTGTGCAAACAGGCGGATACTGTGCTGGCTCATTTCATACTGGAAGACATACAGCCAATTGAGACAATTCGCAAGTCTTTTGAGTATTACGAGAAGATAACGACGCACGATTCATCGTTATCTGAGTGCATATATGGCATAGTAGCGGCTAAGCTTGGATTGAACGACAAAGCTGTGAGATATTTCGGCAACTCGACAAAGCTTGACATACTTGATCTTCATTCAAACACGAAGGACGGGATACACACGGCAAATATGGGTGGCAACTATATGTCTATAGTATATGGCTTCGGTGGATTCAGGCTGAAAGAGAGCGGTATACATTTTGCACCTATGCTGCCAAAAAAGTGGACTGGTTATAGGTTTAGGATAAGCTACGGCAGCTCCAGGATAATAATCGGAGTGGATAAGGAGAAATGTACGTTTTATCTTGAATACGGGCTTCCTAAAAAGTTAACGGTTTACGGTAAGGAGTACATACTGGAGAACACTCTTACAGTAAAACTTGCAGGGAGAACAAGCTGATGAATTATAGTGCAGTTATATTTGATTTGGACGGTGTGTTGTGCAGCACTGACAAATTTCACTATACCGCATGGCGCAAGATCGCCGCTGAGCTTGGCATGCAGTTCAACAAGGACATAAACGACAGGCTGCGTGGCGTAGGCAGGATGGAGAGCTTCGAGATAATTCTTGAAGTTAACCGAAAGGAGCTTACTGAAAAACAAAAACGATATTATGTAGGCAAGAAGAACAGTATATATGTGCATATGCTCAAGGACATGTCTCCTGATGACGTTGACGGAGATGTAAGGCTGACACTGACAACACTGCGAAACTATGGCATAAAAACTGCTGTTGGTTCGTCCAGCAGAAATGCAAAGCTGATACTTAAGAAAACAGGGCTTAGGGAGTATTTCGATGCGGTCTCGGACGGTACAAACATAAGCAGGCCCAAACCTTACCCTGAAGTGTTTTTAAAGGCGGCTAAATTCATAAAAGTGCCGCCAAAGGAGTGCATCGTTGTTGAGGATGCTGTTGCAGGGATAGATGCAGCGGTCAATGCAGGAATGGACAGTGCAGCTATAGGAAGCGCTGCCGGCTATGAAGCGGCGACATATTCGCTCAAAGAACTGTCTGATCTGTTGAGATATATTTAGGATCTTCGTAGATTTGTGTGCTGGTGGTGTGAGTTTTACTTATCCACCATCGGTTTGAAAACATACCAGGATGCTTTGGGGCCAACGTTGTATATTTGAAGGTCTGCAGCGAACTCTCTTAGCTCTTTTTTTGCATTTTTTATAAAGCTAAAGTAGTTTCCGCCTTCCAGGAACTCTATTATATCGGTGGAAAGGGCTCGTTTTTCATTGTAGTCGTAGATTATAACCAGCTCTTTTGTGACACGGCTCATTTCAGCATACATTCTTTTTCGCTCATCTTCTTTAAGGCCGTGGGCAACATATGAGGATATCGAAACGTCGAAACTATTGTTTTCGAAAGGCAGGCCGTCAAGAACGTTTGCGTTTATGTATGTTATGTTTCGGACGCCCTGCTTTTTTGAGGCTGTATTCAGCATCTTTTGCGCAGGGTCTACACAGGTAGGGACAAAGCCGCGCTGATCAAGAACATCGCAAAGAGCACCCGTTCCGCAGCCGACATCCAGGACCGTCTGGTAGCGGCCGGTGTTGAGTACTTCTTTCATATCGTCGAGCACAGAAACGAACCGTTTCTTCTGATATTCGTAGAATCTGCCGTAGACCGGGGCAATTATATTGAATACATCCATATCTTTATACCTTCATATTTATTTTTCTATGTATAGAGTCTGGGTCGGGAATGCGAACTCTATGCCGAGGCTGTCGAACTTCTCCTTTAGCTGTACGTTTATCTGGTGATGGATATCCATATATACGTTGTAGTCCTGGCTGAGAACATAATACACGACCTCAAAGTTCAGACTGAAGTCTGCGAACTCTTTGAAGTGAGCCCTGTCAAACGTAGTGTTTTCTACGCTTAGTATTATATCTTTTATTATGCCGGGGATCTCTCTCAGACGTTCTGCCGGTGTATTGTATGTGACACCTATCGTGAAAAGTATCCTGCGGCTTTCCATGCGCTTATAGTTTCTGATACGGGAGTTTGTAAGGTCTTTGTTGGAGAATATAAGCTGCTCACCGCTGAGGCTGCGTACTCGTGTGGTTTTAATGCCGATGTGCTCAACTGTGCCCATTTGCTCACCGACTACTATAAAGTCGTCGATCTCGAAAGGACGGTCGAAGAATATAGTTACGAAGCTGAAGAGGTCTTCAAGTATCGCCTGTGCTGCAAATGCTATTGCTATACCGCCTATTCCCAGACTGGCAACGATGGTCGTTATCTTTACGCCAATGTTGTCTAGGAACAGAAGCAAAGCTATAGTCCAAATCAGAACTTTGATTACAACGGATATCCATTTTATTGACTGTCTTTTTTCGGTCTTTTTTTCAAGGACTTTGTTGAATATGAATATAGCAATGGAGGACACAACCATTGCGCCGAATATTGCAACGACGGCGATTATAGCGTAATCTGCAATCTTTTGCAGGCCGGTGCTAACAGTAAGCCAGTAGAGGTTGAAATATAGAGCGGCGGCGTAAAGCATAGGCATCATATATCTCTTGAATGTGCGTATAAGCATATCGTCAAGAGTTGTTGGTGTTTTTTTAGCCCATGCAGTGAGTCGTTTTAATACGACCTTTCTTATGACAACAAGGATCAATATGCACAGTAGCAGTGACCCAAGAAAAAAAGTATAGTCAAGTATCGTGTTGTTCCAGAATACTGTATCAAAAAAGCTCTTCAAAAGAGACCTCCCAAAAATTATCTATAAAAACAGTTTATCATAACAAAAGGCGGCGGGCAAACGGTTCGTTGATGAATATAACAGAGAAAGTACATTAGACGTGCTGGTGGGATGTGTCATTTGCTTTTTGACGTGAGAACGGCAGCATCATAAGAGTAACGGTGACCAACATAAAGGCCGTAAATGCAATGAAATACCATGGCTGAGGAATATTTATATTCACATGACCGGGTATTTTTGAAACGTAGAAATAGTTACTTGTAAGAACAGAATTTACACCCAGCATAATAAGTGACATCGAGAAGACTATACCAAGAAGGACTTTTAGATTTGCATGAGGACGGAATCTATCACCAAAGACCCAAAGCAGCGGAATGAGCGCAAGAAGAAAGTGGCTTGATACATAGCGCAGATATTCGAAGCTGAAAGTGGCGTACCTCCCGATGTCAGGGAAAACAAAAGCCAGAAGTGCACCAGGCAGACTGGCTGCATAACAGAAAGTCTTTAACCTGGGGCTGTCAGTGAAAACTGCAATCGGTTCAATGAACAGCATAAGTCTGCAGAGCTGGAGAGGGAGGTCTTCTGAGACACTGAAGCTGCTAGAGAATAGCAGCCATATTATCCTTGAGACTGCAAACAAGGGCATCAGAACAGCGATGGTGATCATAAAACCTCGGCGAAGGTTTTTGCTTGCTTTGCGGTAAATAAAAACAAGTGCGGCAAAAAGGACAAGAAGTACTATAAGAGTGAAAATATAGCGCAGACCGAGTGAGTTTGAAGCGTTTGCACTAAGTTTGCTTTTATATTCCCAAAAATCGCTTAGAATTTTCATGACAATTCTCCGTAAATAAGACTATCTTAATTAAACGAAGCTGTGATAATCGTGGTATTTCTATATAAAAATTATACAATAACCTAAAAAAGAATTCAATTAAGCGAAGCATAGCAGTTATTATAGGCGTTATATATGCAAACTGAGTAAAGTTTTGGATGATTGCCAGAAATATTTTTTGCCATTTGTTGATTTAAATAGAAATTGTGATAGAATAGACATTGTCAAAGTCATTTTTTAGGCAAAATCAGAATCAGCTTAATAGTATTAATTCAGTTTCGTTTGCGTAGGCAAAACTCCCATATACAAGAACTAGGAATCCGGAAGACCCAATATAAATTCAAAAATAGATACTCTATGTGAGTTTTAATATATTAATAGGAGTATGCATATGAATAAGATATCTTTTCGGGAAAAAATAAAGTATAAGTTTGACAACATGATGGCAAAAGGAACGATATACATGATACTGATGCTATCATTCATCACGCTGTTTGCTGTGTTGATACTTGCGGTACTTGCGATGGTCATACTGAAAGGAAGCGGTAATAGGTTTAGCTGGGTCCTTTGGGAGACGTTCCTTAATATACTTGACCCGGGAACGATAGCGGGAGTCGAAAATACGAGCGGCTATCTTGTTTTCATGACTATGGCAACTATTATGGGCCTGTTGATGACAAGCGTTCTCATCGGTCTTATTACTTCGGGTTTTCAGACAAAGATAGAGGATATGCGGCGTGGTAAATCTAAGGTCATAATAAGCGGGCACACGCTTATATTAGGCTGGGACAACACAATATTCACTATCGTTTCAGAGCTTATCATAGCTAATGAAAACGTAAAGAACCCGCACATAGTAATAATGGCTGACCGGGATATAACAGAGATGCAGCACGAGCTTCATAATTACCTGCCGACGTATAAAAACACAAAGATAGTATTCAGAAGAGGCTGTCTTTATGACAAGAATGACCTTGCCATGTGCAACATATCAAAATCTAAGTCGGTAATATTACTTGAAGAAAACGATGCACAAAAAATAAAGGTGTTGATGGCAATGTCTAACACCCAGTTCTTTGATAATGATGATAATCACGTGGTGGTGCTTTTTGAAGAAGAGGAGAACTTTGAAGTAGCCGAGATAATAGGCGGCGATGATATAATCGGCATAGACTTAAAGGATACTGTTTCCAAGATGATTGCTCAGACTTCGACGCAGCCTGGGTTGGTTGCTGTTTACAAAGATATTATTTCATTTGCAGGCGATGAGATATATTTTAATAAGTTTACAGAAGCGGTGGGTAAGACTATAAGGGAAGTACTTTTCTGCTTCGAGAAGTCTTCGGTTATAGGTATTCAGAAAGCGGACAACTGCTATTTTCATCCCGATCTTGATACTGTAATTGAAAGCGATGACAGTATAATATTGATATCTGAGGATGATGACACTGCGAGGTATTCAGAGTACGAATATGCAATAAACGAAGAAAACATAGTGAGGGGCCAGGCGCTCAAAGCGCATCTGGTCGAGAACATACTCATAATCGGCTGTGATGAAATAATGAAATCAATAATCGGAGAGCTTGAAGGGTATCTTTCTGACGGCTCAAGAGTGCTGCTGTATCTGCCGAACGGAACAGAACCGGATAAAGAACTGGGGGAAATAATAACGAATTCGCATCTGAAAATTGGCGTGATGAACGGCAACATACCTGACTCTAATTCGTTTGAAGAGATCATAAAAAGCGGTTTCACAAAGATAATACTTTTATCTTCGTGCCATGACGAGAACCATAAGGTGGACAGCGAGGTTCTTCTTTCGCTCATATACCTTAGGAGAATATCCGATAAACTAAATATAAAACTGTCTATTATAGGAAAGATAAACGATATCAAAAACAGCGAGATAGCTAAATCGACAAAGTATCATGATTTTATAGTCAGCAGTAATATATGCGGCAGGATAAGTACTCAGCTTAGCGAAAACAGGTATTTAAAGCCTATACTTGATGATATATTCGATGAAGAAGGCTCGGAGATATATACGAAGCCGGTTAAGAATTATGTGAAATGCGGTGTTGAGATAAACTATGCGACTCTTCTTCATTCGGCGATGCTTAAGGGAGAAATATGCATTGGTTATATGATATGCAGGGGTGAAGAATATCAGTATGTAATGAATCCGTTTAAGACACAGAAGGTAGTTTTCAGCGAGGAGGACTGCGCAATCGTGGTAGCGGAGGATTAGCCGATATAAAAATATATATAACCTCAGCCCCGGCAGGTTAACTGCCGGGGATTTCTTGTGTATTTTCATCTTTTAGAAACTATGAAGTATATGATAATAGATGTTTATAACTTAATCATATTTGTTTTCAAACTGGAATTATAAAAAATTTGTGTTATAATCATGTAAATATATTATTTTTGGTGGAAAAAAATAATCTATTCATGAGGTTTAGAATGCATAAGTTTATCACAATTTTACTGACGCTGATGCTTGCTTTTGCACTGTGTTCATGCTCGGCGGAGGATGAACAGCAGGAAGTAAGCGCAGACGATTTAGCAGGTACGCCCGCTGCACAGGATGTTGAGGGGCCGGATTCCACACCGGTAAAAACGCCTATAGCAACAACGCAGCCGTTTGAGAGCCAGACACCGGAGCCGACACAGGAAGTGCAGACAACCGCTCCGCAGACTGACAGGCCAGTCGGTGTAGTGCGCAACAGCGGTGAGATAATTGGCACAGGAGTAGCTTTCAGGGAAGGCCCAAGTGTTGACTCGGGGCTTATTGAGAGGCTGGGTCATGGCACTATAGTGCAAATTCTGAAAACTAACGTTGATGCTCAGTGGCATCAGGTGAAATATAACGGAAAAACCGGGTATATCAACAGGATGTATGTAACGCTGGACGCTTCTTTGGACGGATATAAGCTGGATTTTGTTGGAACGATAATCAATTGTCAGAACGACGTTAACGTTCGAAGCGGGCCGAGCACCGAGTCCGAGGTAATCGGTGTTGCCAACAAAGGAAGCAACCTGACCATACTACCGCAGGATATATATATCGAAGACTGGTATCAGGTGGAATACAACGGCGAGGTCGCATATATCCATGCAGATTATCTTGATGTTTCAGCTATTGTTGAAGATGACCAGCTTTCCGATCTGACTATAAACGGCGGCAGTATATACCCTGCATTTTCACCTAATGAATACGGTTATGTCGTTAAGGCAAGTGCAGCCAGCATTACGATCAAGGCAAAAGCTAACGACGGAGTTGACATAGACATTGGCGGAAGCGGTAAAAGCAGCTACACTATCGAGATTCCTGCAGCAGGGATGAGGACTGTGCGTATTGCGCTGGACGGAGAAATACTGTATTCCGTGTATATATCCAGAGACGTAGTTACCGTAGGGACGTGGAACATCAAACGCGGTGACGGCAATCTGTTGATGCAGGGACGCATGGTTTACGACCAACAGCCAGATATTATGGGAATACAGGAAGCGTACCAAGACCTTACGGCGAGCAATATAATAGACAACCTTGCCAGTCTTAAAACCAGAGGGATGCCGTATACTACATTTTCGGCGACCATCAATTATTCGAGCGGCGCTAAATATGGCAACGGTATAATTTCCAGCTATAAGTTTAACGGGACACAGACCTATAAACTTTATACAGGCGGAAATGAAAAGCGGCTGATGCAGAAGATAGTCGTCAACATTGACGGAAAGACAGTGTCTGTTTACAATACCCATTTGACACACAACTCATCTGCAGTAAGAAAAAAGCAGTTTGCTCAGATAGTTGATATACTCGATAAAGATGAGAATGATTATATAATCCTTACCGGAGACTTTAATGCTAAAATGTCGGAGTTTTCGGTGTTCGGAGACTATACAGTTGTTAATACGATAGATACAAAGTATTATGATTATTCAAAGAATATCATCGACGTTAGCGAGATTGACAATATAGTTGTTACAAAAAACATTGATGTAATAAACTCAAGGATAGTGATTACAAAACTTTCGGATCATTATCCCGTCTTTGCATATCTGGTACTGAATTAGTCGATAAACAGATTTTAAACAAGCTATAGACCGGCAGTGATGACGGACTGTATGTCTATAGTTTTTTAATTAAGATAAAAAAACGGATATATTCAATTGTGATATAATATAGACTTAACATCGCTCTGGAATTGATGTAAAAAAACGATGGTAAATGATACCTGAATATAAATTCCTGTGTATGCTGTACTAATTTAAGGATTTATAGCATAAATCAGACTGTTTCAAGTCTTGTCGCTGCTAAATATGTTGTGATATAATGTACGAAAATGACTCAATAAGGTGAAAACATGAAAAAATGGCTCAAGTTATTTGGCAAAAGTGACGAGGGAACTGTATCTGAACAGAATTTGAACACCGGTGTTAAATCCGACGAAAAAGTAAAGACAACCGATGAGCCTGAATTGATGCAGAAAAAGAAAAATATGAACCCGGACAAAGATAGTAAAAAGAAGACGGATGCTGCCAAGGCTGCTGATACGATAGAAGATAAAAAGAAAAGCAGCGTTAGCGTATTGATAATAGAGCTTGTGTTTTCTGTACTACTTCTGGTTTCGATCTGTGCGCTGCGCACAGTGCATCTGTATGCTAACAATGTAGAACTCGTAAAGTTTTCCGATCTTGGCAAAGACTTATGGATCTATATGGGCATAAGCATAGCTGTGTTTGCTGTAATCCGTGTTTTTATTAGAAAACCGTATTTTGCATGTCTGCTTACAGCATTTGCAACTTTCTTTGCAGTGAACTTTAACCTGCTTATAGATTTTATGCGCTTGTTTGTAAATAAGTATCTTCATGCGTCCATAGGCGGCATAATAATATTTACGGTTCTGGTAACGGGGTTTATATTCCTTATCAGGTTTATCTATAAAAAGAAATTATCTGTCAGTATAATTACAAAAATACTGGCTGTAACGTTTGCAGGGCTCGTTTTGTTCAATGTGGTTATGGCTTCTGTAGCGATGAATAAGGTTGCATCTGCCCAGGAAGAGGAAGAAGTTGTACTTGCAACACCTCAGCCTACCGTGGAAGCGACGCCGGAGCCGACAGAAGCAGTCACAACTCCTCAGCCAACACCGGAGCCGACTGTTGAAGCAACGCCGGAGGCTTTCGGGCTTCCAAATATTTATTTCTTCATTTTGGATGAATACAGCTCTTTCGATATGATAGAGAAATACTACGGATATGGCAATAAAGCTTTCAATACTTTCCTTACCACAAACGGTTTTAACGTGATAAAGGAATCCTATTCGACAGATACTCAAACAGGACACAGCATTACCGATACTCTGAACCTGGAGTATATTTCAAGGCATCTTTCATCCAGCGAATGCCTAAGCCGAATAAAAAATGCATCGTTTTTCACTACACTGTCTGATCTTGGATATTCACAGTTCCAGATGTCTACCAGCAACAAGTATTTCAGGGGAATATTGAGCCTGAGGTCTGACGAAGGGGAGGAAGCGCTGGAGGAGATAGTCAATATGTTCGGGGATGAAGAAGCCGGTGACATAGTGTCGGACAGTTCGATCTCTGACGCCCTGACCGGGCTGTTTGAGCCCGACGCTGACGCAATTATGTATGAGGACCCGGATGGGATAAACGAATGGGGATTCTATCCGTCGGATGTTATACGGGAGACCGACAGGTATAAGGACCATAAATATAAAACATATATCAATACTCTGCTAAAGGTCTTTGAGTATTACGAAAATCCTGATAATTATGTATACACGACACCAAAGGCCACATACACATACATGACAGCGGCTCATGTACCGTTTGTGTTCAACGAATATGGAAATGTTTTATCATATAGTCAGAGTCGCAACTGGGAGAATAATGACGTTTACCTTGGACAGTATAAATTTATTACAAAGCATTTGATGGCTAGCGTTTCTACAATAATAGAGAATGACCCTGATAGCATAATTATCATAATGTCCGACCACGGTATACGGTATCATGCGGACTGCGGGAAAAAGCATACCTTTTATATAACAGATAAGGACTCCTGCCGGATAATGAATGCAGTATATATCAAAGGTGAACAGTACGATATGGAAGGCCTTTCCGCAATAAATACACTGCGGTATGTCCTCAGCCTTTATGACGGTATTGATTATTCACCAATTGAGGATCCTATAACGTCCGATTCCCCGGACAGATTAAGAGGAATCATACCAAACCCAAGATAGTATGATAAAGATGTATTAGCGGAGGTGATACATCAGGATTTGGCCGCTAGCAGTAAAAAACAGCAGAGGTTATTACGGAATGGAGTATAGACATGAGCAGCGAGAACCAAACGAATAGCAAACCAGATGGCGCACGCAGCGGTATAATAAAAACATTGATCGACCTTGCATTTATCGCTTTCTGCGCCGGGTTATCAATGTTTTATCTTTTTACGGGCAATACTACGGAGCTTGAATTTAGAGAAATCGTGTTGCCGCTTGTTGTTTTTTCAGTGATGGGCTGGGTAATTTATACAATTATTCGGCTTATTCTGAGGAAACCACGAAAAGCAGCTATACTTTCCGGTGTAGTTATGGTGGTCGTTACTAACGCCGGTATGCTTTATGATAAACTGGGGTACGTTTTAGTTTTGATTATATGCGCAGTTTTGATTACAGCTGTTTCTATAGTTGTTTTAAGGTTTGTGAAACCGGGAGGAGCAGCAAAAATAGAGTATATTGCAGCCGGCGTTCTTGCCGGGCTTATACTTTTCAATACAATTCTTAGTATTCCGCAGCTTATTGAGAACAAGAAGCTTTCAAATGAAGCAGCGAACAAAGCGGCATCGCTTGAACAAATAGATATCCCTGCGCAGTACACAAGTTCTGACAATGAACTTCCTAATGTATATATATTCATATTCGACGAGCTTGCAGGTTCACAGTGCATGGACGAGGTGTTCGGATATGATAACACATGGTTCTATAACCACATGCGGGAGCTGGGATTCAGCGTTTCTGACGACTGTACAAACCATGAGCAGTTCACAATGGAAACGCTGGCAGGGTTGTTCAATCTTGAATATGCATTTGACTATGACACTTACGGGGCATTTGCGTGCCGGGAGCGGTTTGTAGATGCTAGGTTCTTTCATATTATGGAAGAGATGGGCTACGATTTATATGAGACGGAAGTTTCGAGCTTTGTAGATTTTGAGCCAAGGATGCAGTATGGGAAAAACAGAGAATATCATACTACAGAGGACGGAAGCACAACTGTTGAAGTTATTGCAGGCCGTACACTTTTAGGACCCGCTGCTGATGCGATGGGTATCTTCCCGGATACATACAAATGGTATGATGAGATATTGACATATTATACTCTGCCGGAAAGCTACACGTATGAAAACGCATTTACGTTTACTTATATATGCTGTCCGCATGCACCGTTTATATATGATATAAACGGCAGCCCGGTTGACAAAGAACACAGAATGGACTGGACGGACTCAAAGTATTTCCTTGAGCAGTATGAGTATATGTGCAAACGTATAACTCAATCGATGAACGGTGTTATTGAAAACGACCCAGATGCTGTGATAATGGTGCTTTCAGACCACGGAGTAAAGGCAAATAAATATCTATGGGACGGTCCGCAGACTACGTATGAGCAATCTACAGATACTTTCTTTGCGGTTTATACCGGCGGACGGGACGATCTTGGAGATATAAGCGGTCTGTCGGGAGTAAACGTCTTAAGGACGGTTATGAACAAAGAATTCGGGTTTGACCTTGACATGGTGGGTGCACCGGAGAATTAAACTAGCCGGCAGGTTTGCCGGATGAATAAATAATAGATTGCGCAGGGTGAAAGACATATGGAGCTAATCAACAAAATTATAGGTATACCACTCGGATATATCATGTGGCTGTGCTATATACTTTTCAGGAATTATGGTATTGCGATAGTACTGTTTACTTTGCTTACAAAAGCGCTTATGTTCCCGCTTAACATCTGGGTACAGAAGAACTCTATCAAGATGGTCAAGCTAAAGCCCAGGCTTAATGAGATAGCTGCGTCTTGTGTCGGGAACAGGGACATGGTTGCTGAAAAGCAGATGGCTTTATATAAGCAGGAAAAATATCGGCCGCTTGCCGGAACTTTGCCGCTGCTTATACAGATACCTATAATACTCGGACTTATAGCTGTGGTTTACAACCCGCTGCAGCATCTTTTACATATAGATGCTAATATAATAGAAGCGCTTACTAATAAGGCGATGGAGCTTACCGGAGTGACCGAACTTGGTTCCGGCGCTCATCTGAAGATAGTCGAGATGATTAACGATCCTATGTATATTAATGCATTCTCGGGCATAAATATTCCGGGTACGGCAGAAGCAATTGAGAAGATAAGGGCGCTGGATCTTGATTTTCTTGGATTCAATCTTTCGAGCACGCCGAGCATTACTATATGGAACAGGCTGCTGCTGATACCACTGCTTTCGGGCGGCAGCGCATTTTTGCTTTCGGTTGTGCAGAACAAAGTCAACGTTTTGCAGCGTGAAGCGGGATGGTTCGGACGGTGGGGGATGGCGATATTCCTAACGTTGTTCTCACTCTATTTTGCTTTCATCGTGCCTGCGGGAGTTGGACTGTACTGGATATTGAGCAACATCATTTCACTTCTGCTTATGCTGGTCGTTAACCTGATTTATCCTCCGAAGAAATATATTGATTATGAAGCATTGGAAAAGAGCAAGGAAGCGCTGGCGCAGAGTAAGGAACTTGAAAAGAAGCTAAAGCCGACCGCAGATCAGAAAGCAAAGGCAAAAGCGGATTATAAGCGTTTTTTAGATGAAAACAACGTGAAGAAGCTTGTTTTCTATTCCGAAAAAAGCGGTTTTTATAAATATTTTAAGGGCGTTATAGAGTATATAACGAACAACTCTGACTTAGTTATCCATTACATCACTAGCGATCCAAATGATCAGGTGTTCAATCTGGATAATCCGCAGATAGCGCCTTATTATATTGATGACAACAGGCTCATAGTGCTTTTTATGAAGATAGAAGCGGAGATGTTCGTGATGACCATGTCTGATATTCAGCAATTTCACCTTAAGCGTTCGCTGGTAAAAAAGAGCATGGAATATGTCTACATGTTTCATTATCCGCTGAGTACTACTATGGTGCTGCGCAAAGGTGCGCTCGACCATTATAACACAATATTCTGCGTTGGGGAGTTTCAGTTTGATGAGATAAGACAGACGGAGAAACACTACGGACTGCCTGAAAAGAATCTTGTGCTGTGCGGATATGCTATGCTTGAGGAGCTGCAGGCAAGGTATGACATAATGGAAAAAAAGGTGAGGGAGAACAAGAAGATACTCATCGCTCCGTCTTGGCAGGAGGATAATATACTCGACAGCTGCATACACGAAATACTGGATGAGCTGCTCGGCAATGGGTATGAAGTTGTAGTAAGGCCGCACCCTGAGTATGTGAAAAGATATGCCGCTAATATGAACAATATTGTGGAGCGATACAGGGATTATGAGGGAGACGATTTGTGTTTCGAGCTGGACTTTAGCGACAGCAGCTCTATATTCAACTCTGACCTCGTTATAAGCGACTGGTCGGGTACTGCTTATGAAGCTGCGTTCGTAACGAAAAAGCCGGTTATATTCATTAACACGCTGCCTAAGATAAACAACCCTGAATATAACGTTATAGAAGCGCAGCCGCTGGAGATGGTGCTGCGGGATGAGATAGGTATGCAGATAGACCCGGACAAAATGGGCGGACTGTGCCCGGCTATAGAAGAGCTTCTTGCGTCCGGAGAAAAGTATGCTGCAAGGATAGAAGAGATAAGGAATACTTATATTGCTAATTTCGGCAAGAGTGCGCAGACCGGCGGACAATACATTATAGATAAATTAACTGATAAAGGAAATTGATATGGATGTAAAATTGTTTTTAGAAGGTATAAAGAGTTTAGGGGTTGACAGTTATTACGGCGTCCCGGATTCGCAGCTAAAAGCATTGTGCGATTTGCTGTTTGAGCAGTATGGAGTGGGCAAAGAGCACATAGTGGCGGCAAATGAAGGAGCGGCAGTTGGCCTTGCGGCAGGGCACTATCTTGCAACGGGAAAGCCTGCACTTGTCTATATGCAGAACAGCGGGATAGGCAATGCTGTTAATCCTATAGCTTCGCTTCTGAGTGACGATGTTTATGCGATACCCTGCATATTCGTTATCGGGTGGAGGGGAGAGCCGGGCATAAAAGACGAACCCCAGCACGCATTTCAAGGCAAGGCCACACTGCCGCTGCTTGATGTGCTGGACATTACCTACTCGGTTATTTCCGGCGAGACTACGCAGGAAGAATTCGATTTGTTGATAAAAAATGCGGCGGAATGCGCTGCAAAGGGAAAAAGCTGTGCGTTCGTTATTAAAAAAGGAGCGCTTAGCTATGACGGTAAAGCTTCTTATAAAAATGATAATACCATGAGCCGTGAAGATGCTATAAGGATTATTGCGCAGAATGCGGACGAAGAAGATGTCTTCGTATCTACGACTGGCAAAGCTTCAAGAGAGCTCTTTGAGATACGTGAGGCACAGGGTGCAGGACATGCACATGACTTTCTGACAGTCGGTTCTATGGGGCATTCGTCGATGATAGCACTTGGCATTGCAATGGAGAAAAAGGACACAAGGGTATGGTGTATAGACGGGGACGGTGCAATGGTGATGCATCTGGGAAGCGCGCTTATAGAAGCGCAGCAAAAGTGCAGCAATCTTGTTCATATAGTGCTAAATAACGAAGCTCATGAATCTGTGGGAGGGATGCCGGTTGCAATGGGCAGAGCGGATTTCTGTGTAATTGCGAAGGTACTGGGCTACGATTATTATACGTGCGTATCTGATGGGGAAGGTTTGAAAAGCTGTATAGAGGAAGTCAAAGCCGGAAAAGGCACAGCCCTTATTGAGGTGAAGGTTGCGATTGGGTCGAGAAAAGACCTGGGACGGCCGACGACTACACCAAAAGACAACAAACAGGCATTGATGGAATATCTCAGCGAAAGGGAGTAACCGATGAAGGCATTGATATTGAACTCCGGCATAGGAAAGCGCATGGGGGACATTACGAAACAAAGACCTAAGTGCATGACGCAGATAGGCGCCGGATTTACTATAATCAGCTGGCAGCTTGACGTGCTGAAAAAAGCGGGTATAAAGCAGGCGGTGATAACAACCGGGCCATTTGCAGAGGAGCTTGAAGAATATGTATTATCGCTTGACACCGGAATGGATATCGAGTTTGTTGCAAACCCGGATTATGACAGCACAAACTATATATATTCGATTTACTGCGCAAAAGACAGTTTAGAGGATGAAATTATACTGCTGCACGGTGATTTAGTTTTTGAACCTGCAGTAGCGCAGGTTATAGTTGGCAGCAAAGAAAGCTGTATTGTTGTAGATTCCACTCTGCCTCTGCCGGAAAAGGACTTCAAAGCAAGGATTTCAGCAAGCAGGGTAAAAGAAGTGAGCACGAAGATATTCGGCGAAGACTGTGCAGCATGCCAGCCGTTTTACCATATCCACAAGAGCGATATGCTGATGTGGCTTGATGAGATAAAGCTTTTCTGTGAAAGCGGCAGGCGGGGCGTTTATGCTGAGGAAGCGCTGAACGGCATTACGGACAGGCTTGAGCTTTATGCGGCTCAGCAGAGCGGCAGGCTGTGCAGCGAGATAGATAACGAAGACGATTTGAAAGTGATTTCATCCAGATTCAAAAAAATGGTGAGATCAGAAAGGATATAGAAATGAAGAGTGTATATGTCTGTTTCAGTACTGATATCATTCACTGCGGGCATCTGAATATATTGAGAAAAGCTGCCGAACTTGGGGAGCTTACCGTAGGGGTGCTTACAGATGAAGTTATTGCATCTTATAAGCGGTATCCACTCATCCCTCTTGCTGAACGAATCGAGATGTTCAGCAGCATACGCAGCGTCTCACGAGTGGTAGTACAGGACGCGCTTGAATATGATGATATATTGGAAGAGCTGCGTCCTGATATCGTGGTACACGGTGACAACTGGAGGACGGGTTATCAGGCGGAGATAAGGGAGAGGATAATAGAACAGCTTGGCAATTGGGGCGGCGAATTAGTTGAGTTTCCTTATACACAGACACCGACAGAGGATATAATAACTAGGCTTGATAAAGTGCTTTCAATGCCGGAAAACAGGCGCTGCAGATTAAAGAAACTGCTAAGCTATAAGCCGTGCTTATCTGTAATAGAAGCGCATAGCGGGCTGAGCGGGCTTATCGCTGAAAAAACAAGAGTGCAGACTTCGAAAGGTGTTAAGGAGTTTGATGCGATATGGGTATCCAGCCTTTGTGATTCTACGGTTAAAGGAAAGCCGGATATCGAGCTTGTTGACATGACGTCACGAATACACACCATAGAAGAGATAATGGACGTAACTACAAAGCCTATCATACTTGACGGAGACACCGGAGGGCTGGTAGAGCACTTTGTGTTCAATATAAGGACACTTGAACGGATGGGTGTTTCTGCTATAATAATAGAGGATAAAAGCGGTCTTAAAAAGAACTCTTTGTTTGGAACGCAGGTAGAGCAGACACAAGCTGGAATAGAAGAATTCTGTGAGAAGATACGTGCCGGCAAGAATGCGCTCAAAACAAAAGATTTTATGATAATAGCACGCTGTGAGAGCCTTATACTTGAGAAGGGCATTGAAGATGCTCTTGAACGCTGTGACGCTTATGTTAAAGCAGGAGCAGACGGGATAATGATACATTCACGCAGCAAGAAGCCGGACGAAGTACTCGAGTTCTGTGCAAGGTTCCGACAGAAGAACAAGAGCGTTCCGATAGTGGCGGTTCCGACGACATACAATGGGATAACGGAGGAGGAACTAGCGGAGCATGGCGTCAATATAGTAATACATGCGAACCATCTTATACGAAGCATGTTTCCGGCTATGCAGAGAACGGCAGTGCAGATACTTTTAAACGGAAGGTCGCTTGAGGCAAGCGAGAGCTGCATGCCTATCAAAGAGATACTGACGCTTATACCAGATCAATAAGGAGACGCAAAATGCAGTTTATACCGTTTTCTCCGGTAGATATACGCTTTGCTTCGGTTCAGAAACTGGATGAACTTCTGTCTTCGTTTGCTGGCAGGCGCACAATAATCGTTGCCAGCAAAGGTACTGCCGGCAGGCTGGAAGCAGTTACTGCGCTTGGTGGGCTCATAAAGCAGCAGGGGAACATACTTATAAGCGATATCACGCCTAATCCGTCTGTGGAAGATGTGCGCAGGCATGTAAACATGCTAAGAAGCAAGGATTGCTTTGACTGTATAATAGCGATAGGCGGAGGCAGCAGCATAGACCTTGCAAAGGCTATAAGTGCGCTGCAGGGGCTGGCGAAGACGCATGAAGCCAGCTATGAAGAGGTCGCACAGGCTGTTTCTGACAAGTTGTTTTTCGACGGCTGCGAACCTGCAGATATAATAGCTGTTCCAACGACCGCAGGTACAGGCTCAGAGGTTACGAGGTGGGCTACTGTCTGGGATTTTGAAAACGGCAGGAAACTCTCGGTAGAACACAAAGAGTGTTATCCGAAACTTGCGGTAATGGTGCCGGAGCTGACAAAGAGCATGGACAAGAGGCTGACACTTGCTACGGGGCTTGATGCGCTAAGTCATGCGATGGAAGGATATTGGGCAAAGGGGCGCAATCCACTTTCACAGGCACTGGCTCTAGACTCAATAGAACGGATAAAGGACGCACTTCCCACTGTGCTTGCAAACCCTGGTGACACCGACGCAAGAAAGCAAATGTGCCTTGGCTCTTTACTGGCAGGGCTTTCGTTCTCGATGACAAAGACTACTGCATGCCACAGCATATCTTATCCGCTTACAATGAGTTATGGTGTGGAACACGGGCTTGCAGCAGCGCTGACTCTTTCGCAGATGATGAAAATAAATATTTCCGCTGTTCCGGAGCTTGAGAGAATTGACAAGCTGTTCGGAGGTGGTTTTGAAGAATGGCTGAGTGAGGTCTCGGAAGGCATACAAAAGCTAAGGCTTTGCGCATTCGGGATAGGTGAGGGAGACATAGAGGATATTGCAAACGGCGCTTTCACACTGGGAAGAATGGATAATAATCCGGCTCCGATGGAACTTGGGTCGGTCAAAGAAGTTTTGAAAAATATTCTATAGACACGGAGGAACAAAATGAAGTTTTTTTTACGTAACGCAGGTATTTTTATTGCATATCTACTATTAACGACAATAATGCTGTCTTCCACGGCACTGGCGTATATCGACCCGGCTGCGACTTCGTACATTGTGCAGATAGTTGCCGGTGTTGTTATCGCAGGAGGCGTTGCCGTCGGTATATTCTGGAAGAAGATAAAGTTGTTTTTCAGAAATATGAAAATGAAACGCCTTGAAAAATCGCTGACAAAGAAAGCGGAAAAAGAACAGGAATAGGTCTCGATCAGGCTGAAGAAAGAAGCTTAACTGCATGACGGAGAATGGCGTGTAAAATCTGATTTTAATATTTGATACGCATCCGACTGCATTTTTGCCTGCTTGTTTTATTTACTGCACAAAATAAAAGCACCTTTTCGGGTGTTTTTTATTTTTCAGGACAGTTTTTTTATTATTCAAATACATTTTTCTAGAAAAAAATAAAGGAGATTTTACAGGAATTTTTGATATTGTTTCTGTTTAGAAAACGAAAAATCTCCATAGATACTGATTATTTCAGAGAAAAAATATTGTTACGAAAATAACAATCGAAACGTTTTAATAAAACGATAGCAGGAATAATGCAGTGAATGGTATTGCAAATGAAAAACAGCCGTGCTATGTTAAATATAAATTCAGAGTGAGTAAAAAACATTTAAACAATATTACTACAGGATATATGTATCCTATTAACATGACGCTATCACGAAGAGGTGTGTATTTTGGCAACTATCAAAGACGTGGCAAGCAAAGCTGGAGTTTCCATATCAACAGTTTCGCTTGTTATAAACGGCAAGAGGAATATAAGCACGGAAAAATATCATGCTATTCTTGCTGCCATGAAAGAACTGAATTACAGACCCAGCATCATAGCGCAGAACTTAAAGAAACAGAAATTTCATATCATTGGTGTTATGCTTCCTTCGACTGACGGACACTATTCGCAGATATTGAAGGGGATACACAGCGTACTCAGCGAGAAGAAATATCATATAATCGTCAGCCTGACGGGCGACGATATCCAGAAGGAAGAGGATATATTCGAAGAGTTCATCTCTATGGGAGCTTCGGGAGTCATATCCGTTCCATGCGATACCGAAAACGTTGATAAATATAAAAAGTGGATAGAAACAGGGCTATCGATAGTGTTCATAGAGCGCAGACTGGAAGACGTTGATTTTTCTAATGTAATTTATGATAACCAAAAAATAATATACAACAAAACAAAGGAACTGCTGGAGCAGTATAAGCCGGAGGAGATGGCTCTTATAACAGGTTCGCTGAAGCATTCCAATGAGAGCGAATGTGTGCGGGCTTTCAGGGATGCCGTTTCGGAAGCATGCCCGGAAACAGAGCTTGACAAGCTGGAAATAGCGGAGACAAGCCTTAAGCGTACAAGAAAGATGTATGACCTGCTGAAACGATATGGGCAGGACGAGTGTCATATCAAATGCTATTTGCTGACTGACATAGAGAGCGCAGACATGCTGGCAGAGATACAAGTCTTGATGAAACGTGAGCCGAGGATATATGCACTAAGCGGAGATGCATGGCTGAATTCAAAAAAACAGAAAGCAATGGTGAAGCTGCTTCCGAGAGAATCTAACAAGCTTGGACAAAAATCAGCAGAGCTTTTGATGAGGTTTGTAAAAAACAACCGTGTTGCAGAAAAGAGGGATGTGCTTGTTGAGACCAATTACGACTACAGGGAGACAAAGGAGATAAAAACCGTCCAGATGAAGGGCGGAGCTCCGCTCAAAGTTCTGCTGCTTCAGTCGAATGCTATGGACGTTTTATTCAAGCTTTCACCGAACTTTACAAAAGAGACAGGAATCAAAACGCAGTTTACGTTCGTTCCGTTCTATAAGCTGACACATATGCTGGCAGGAGACCCGGATAAAGTGCCGGACCATGATGTTTTGTGGGTGGACGTACCTCTGGTCGACACTATGTCGAGGATGGGAAGGCTGCTTGACCTGCGGCCTTGGCTTGACAGCGACGAAAGGAACATACTGGACAGGTTCCCCAGCGGAGTTTTAAAGTGCGTCTCCAACAAGAAACAGCAGATATACGGACTGCCGCTGCTCATGGACGAGGGACTGCTGTATTACCGCAAAGATGTTTTTAACGATCCTGCGGTGCAGTGGAGTTTCTTCAATAAATACGGCTTTGAATTAAAGCCGCCGATATCTTGGACGGAATTCAATTATATTGCAGAGTTTTTTGACCCGGCTGTAAACAAAAAATCTAAGTTCAAGAGCGGCACAGTATTATCACTTACCGGCCCGACCGCTATTCTGGAAGAGTTTTATGTCCGTCAATGGGCTTTCAACGGCAGGATGGTAGACAAATGGGGCAAGCTGAGCATCAACTCTATAGAAAACGTAAGAGCGCTTGAGAACCTCATAACGTCGTATAAGCATTCACCGCCCGATTCGCTCGACTATTTCTTTGAAGAGACATTTGCATGTCTTTTAAAGGGAGAGACTCCAATGGTGCAGGGGTTCCCGACACATTATCAGCCGTTCAGGTATGCTGAGTCTAAAGACAGCCTTGAAGCGCAGATAGACGTTGCGCCTCTGCCCGGAGGCAAACCGTTGCTGGGTGGATGGGTCATGGGTGTAAACTCAGCAACCAAGATGCAGACCGAGGCTTTTGAGTTTTTGAACTGGGTGCTGCGTGAGGATATGGTGGTGGCCAAAGGAATGCTTGGGCATCTTGTGCCTGTCAAAGCGACTTATGAGAGTACAATACTAAATAACTATTACCCAGGACTTAAGATGATGAATATAGAAAATTTTTCGAAAGAACTAAGAGAAGTAATCAAAGATAATAATGGCAATATAATAGACCAGTTCCAATTCGAAGAAGTGGTGTCTGAAGAACTGATAAAAGCGCTGAGGTCTCAGCAGTCAGCTGAAGAGGCGCTAAAGAAAGCGCAGGGAAAAGTCGGGGAGCTTTTGTTTAAATAACTTTATAATAATTAATTTAGTGGAGGGAAGCAGTGAACAAGGTTAAGAAGCTATTAAGAATGGACCTTACAAGCGTGGTGCTGCCGCTGGTTGTACTATTTATCATTTTGCTTATAGGTTCAAAAGGTTTTCTGTCTGCATACAACATATTGTCTGTATTGCAGAGCGTTGCTATATTTGTACTGATAGGACTGGCGCAGATGTCGGCATTATCGCTTGGACAGTTCAACCTTGCAGTGGGGGCTATGGGATGCCTTTCCGCAATAATGATGGGATTATTCATGCAGGTGCTTGGCCTGCCGCTGATAGTAGCGCTGTTGCTAGGGCTTATCATAGCGATGATAGCCGGAGCATTGCAGGGGCTTATCATAGCCAAAAGCGGCATCAGCCCGTTTATAATAACACTGGCTTTGCTAAGTGTTTACACGGGTATAGCAACTGTTATAACGATGGGTGACTCATACAATGATCTGCCGGACATTATAAAAACGATAAGCAGGATGCAGTTTGGGCCAGTTCCATTGACTTTCCTTATCTCGGTCGCTATCTGTGCAGTTGCATTCGTAGTATTCAAATATACTAACATAGGCAGGCGCCTCAAAGCAGTTGGGGCAAACCCACGTGCGGCGCAATTTTCGGGAATAAGCGTGCCAAGTACGGTTGTTATGGGACATGCGATATCCGGCCTGTTTGCAGGGCTTGCTGCTTTTATCCAGATATGTAAATTCAACTCGGCGCAGCTTGCAATAGGAAGTGATTGGATGATGACTTCATTCGTTGTTGCTGTCCTTGGAGGAACGCTTCTATCGGGAGGTAAGATATCTGTAATAGGAACACTGCTTGGCAGTCTGCTGATGGTATTCATTATAAACGCACTGGGGCTGTGGAGAGTAAATACATATATGTTCCAGACTATTATGGGTCTTGTACTTTTGGGTGCCTATGAGATCGATAGAGCAAGACTATCATACATAAGAAAACGCAGTACTTTGATCGCAGATACGCAGGACGGGGAGGCAAAAGATGAATAGGGTTAAAACTTCGGGCGCAGCGAGCCTTTGGAGCAAGCTTACAAAATCCAGCCTCTTCGGAGCATTGATAATAGTTATTGTACTGCTGGGCGTGATGCTTATAATAAAGCCAACTTATCTTTCTCCTACCAATATTTACGTGCTTGCAAAAGTGCTTACCGTAACGGCAGTGGTCGGCTTTTCACAAATGATAGTCATATCCAGCGGAGGCCTTAATCTTTCGATAGGCGCAACAGGAGCGCTCTCCGCTGTGATAGCCGGCTGGGCAATGACAGCGCAAGGCCTGCCATGGTGGGTCGGCGTACTAATGGGCCTTGGAGTCGGTATACTGTGCGGCGTGGTTAACGGTTTGCTAATATACCGTGCAGGCGGAGTGGGCGTGGCGTTCTTCCTCATAACACTGGCAACAGCAAGCGTATTCCAAGGGCTTAACTTTACGATAACAAAGGGAAATCCGTTCTATGGACCGGACGGAAAGATGGCTTCTGCATTTCTTGCGATGGGCAATACAAAGATACTCGGGTTGCCCGCATCGTTCTTCATAATGATAGCAATAGCGGTATTGCTGATACTACTTTACAGCAAAATGAAGCTCGGACGGCAGATACTTGCTTTTGGAGCAAGCAACAAGGCGGCGCAGTTGTATGGTGTATCTAAATTCAAGGTAGTGCTTTCCGCAAACATAATCGCAAGCCTGCTGGCAGCGATCGCCGGAATACTTGCAATGATAAGAATAGAAGCGGCGCAGCCGAACATGGGCGCTGACTGGATGCTTATGTCGTTTGCAGCTCCGCTTATCGGCGGTACTAGGCAGGCGGGCGGCAAGGTTAATGTACTAGGAGCAATCCTGGGTGCGTTCTCGCTTACGATAATAAGCAACGCACTTGTACACTTGAAGGTCGATATATATTGGAACCAGCTTATTTACGGAATGATAATACTGCTTGCAGTTACCATAGACAGACTCCGTTATATAAGGAAATAGGGGGAGAATATGAGCGAAAACAACACTGTTAGTAAACATGTATTGGAAATAGATAATATAACTAAGGTATTTCCTGGTGTAAAGGCACTGGACAGAGTCAGTTTGGACCTGAAACCTGGCGAAGTATTAGCGCTTGTCGGGGAAAACGGCGCCGGTAAATCCACCCTTATTAACTGCATCACAGGAGTGCTAAAACCAGAAGAGGGAGAGATACGAATAAACGGTGAAGCCGTCGAGATGAAAAATCCGCTGGTTTCTTCACAGCACGGTATCAGCGTAGTCCATCAAGAGAGGAACTTGATACCTACGTTCGATGTGGCAGAGAATATATTCTTTGACAAGATAAGCGGAAGCGGGACAAAGATGGTAAACCGTAAATGGATGCATGAAAACGTAAAACCGTATCTTGACCTTGTACGGCTGGATATCGATCCAGCGGCGGAGGTTGATGATTTATCGTCTGCACAGAAGCAGCTTATAGAGATAGCACGTGCGCTGTCTATAAACGCAAAGATATTGCTGCTGGACGAGCCGACGGCGTCCATATCCATAAAAGAAGCGGATATGCTTATAGATTTACTTAAAGACCTTAGAAGCAAGGGCGTTTCGATAATATACGTCAGCCATAAGCTGGAGGAGATATTTGAGATCGCTGACAGAGTCAAGGTCATAAGAGACGGCAAAGGAGTAGGCGACGCTGTGCCGGTCGGCGAACTTACGAGAGACAAACTGGTCGAAATGATGGTAGGCAGCCGGGAGATGACAAGAGCATTCCCTTCGCACGACCGTTCGAAATCTCCGGTAGTAATGGAAGTCAGACAGATCACTTCAAAGCTTAATGACAAACCTGCGTCGTTTGAATTAAAGAAAGGCGAGATACTTGGCTGGTATGGCCTTGTGGGCGCCGGGAGGACAGAGCTCGCCCGGGAAGTGATCGGGATAGACCCTATCCGAAACGGTGAAATAAGGATTAATGATAAAAAAGTACAGATGCGTTCGTATAAAGACGCATTCGAGAAATACGGCATATATTATCTTAGTGAAAACCGGAAGGAAGAGGGATTGTTCCTTATCCATTCTATAGCGACTAATATATCCGCGGTTGCACTAAAGCGCATAAAGAACAAAGCGGGGCTGAACTCACCAAAAAAAGAAAGAGCGCTGGCAAAGGAGTATGCCGGAAAGATACAGATAAAGATGGGTGACCCGGACGATGTCGTATCCAGCCTTTCGGGCGGTAACCAGCAAAAGGTGTGCATAGCAAAGTGTCTTGTAACTGAGCCGGAGATAATTATAGCGGATGAACCGACCGTTGGAATCGATGTTAAAACCAAGGCTGAGATACACAAGCTGATATATGAGCTTTCCCAACAGGGGAAATCTATAATAGTTATTTCTTCCGACCTCCCGGAGCTTATACAGATAGCCGAACGCATACAGGTGTTCCGTGACGGAAGCATAGTGGGTGAGATAGAAAACGATAAAGATTACGACTCGACGAGTACAAAGGTAATGAATGCAATCTTAGGAAACTAAAGCGAAAAGCTTTTGTTTAATAAAGCGGGGAAACCTGCAAAAAATAATGAGGAGGAAAGTTATGAAAAGAATAGTAGTTATGCTGCTCGCACTGGCAATGGTGTTCTCATTTGCCGCCTGCCAGCAGGAAACGACTGATTCAGGTGCGACTCAGGATGACACAGCCAGCTCGGACACAGGTGATTCAGGTTCAACGGATACGGCGGACGATACATCCGACACGTCCGGTGACACTGCAGATATGGAGTATCAGCCGGTTATAGACATTCCATACGGCCCGACGGAAGGCAAGACAGATGATGATTATCAGTTTGGTTTTTCTTTCGGAGGAATAAACCCGTATGCTGACCCGGTAGAACCGGCTGCGACACAGGCAGAGAAAGAACTCGGTATCACAAAACACATGATAATCTCTACACCTCAGGACTGGGTTCAGAATGACCAGAACCAGCTTCTTGATGCTCTTATTGCAGGCGGCTGCAAAGGTATTCAGATGATGCCTTCGGAAGCTACTGCAAGCAACGAGCAGATTACGAAAATGGTTAATGCCGGCATACCTGTAGTATGCATGGGCGGACCGCCGGAGCTACCTTCGGACGCTACTCTTACATTGGCAACGGACGTTTACGCATCTGCATACCAGGGCACGGTAGCTGTTATTGAGAAGCTGGGCGGCGAAGGAAACATAGTCGGCCTCTCTGGTGCGATAAACGACACAAACACACAGAAGAGATTCCAGGCTATCCAGGACGCTTGTGATGAGTATCCGAATGTAACGTTGTTCCAGACTATAGGCGACATCGACAACGCTGAGGGTTCTATGACGGCGATAGGCGACCTGCTTGCAGCAAGCGGCGAAGAGATCAATGGTATGATAAGCACGGCTTACTATCCGTCGGTAGCTATGGCTAAGTATCTGGCACAGGAAGAATACAGCCACATAGTCGGCGTAGGTATTGACACAGACAATGCTGTTCTTGATGCGATAAGAGAAGGAGTTCTTTACGGAACTATGTCTCAGAACCCATGGGGGCAGTCATACATAGCAACATACACATTAAAGATGCTTATTGACGGTTATACCTATAAAGATGACCAGCCTGAAGTTATCGACTCCGGATCATTCCTGATAACCGCAGAGAACATTGACAGCATGGACGTGACGATCAAAGAAGTAACAGAAGAAATATTGAGTACATGGCTCGACAGGTTCAATCCTCCGGCCTAATGGTAAGACTCTTTGGGGGAGCCTTGTGCTAGAAGGCTCTCCCCAAAAGAGTGTCTGAAAAATTACGGGCCGCAAACGGCTGTTAACTGACAGCGGCCTGCGCAATAGAACAGCAAGTTCATATATGCTTTTCAGCGCATATATAATCTATTTTAATACAGAACTTAACTGCTATCAACATATGTTTTTATAGTTTGTTCTATTGCAGAAAATTAAACAATCATCAGAGATTTGCCGCATATACGGCAGGGAGTATTTCACATGAAAAGATTTGGGCAGGTTATCAAGGTAAATCCGGCTAAGCTTGATTATTACAAACAACTGCATGCAAACCCGTGGCCGGGTGTAAACAAGAAGCTTAAGGAGTGCAACATACAAAACTTCTCAATATATTATAAAGACGGCTATCTGTTTTCATATTTTGAGTATACAGGAGATGATTATGAAAAGGATACGAAAAAAATAAGCGACGACACGGAAACACAGAGGTGGTGGAAAGAGACAGACCCCTGCCAGATTCCTTTAGAAACACGAAAAGAAGGCGAATGGTGGGCGGATATGGAGGAAGTTTACCATCTTGACTAGAGAGGAAAAACAATGAAAAGATCATTCATAAATGAAATGCAGAGATGGTCACTTGACTTGTTGAATGCAAACAGCTTCAAACTTCCTATGTTTGGATATTGGACGCTGGAAGAATGGGAAGAAAAAAAAGGCAGCATCGGAAGAATAAAAAAGACAATGCTTGGCTGGGACATCACGGACTTCGGCGGCGGAGACTTTGACAGCGTAGGTGCGGTGCTTTTTACCATCCGAAACGGAAATGTGCACGAAGAAGGCTGCGGAACTCCCTATGCAGAAAAAGTGATATTGATGAAACAGGGGCAGGAGCTTCCGCTGCATTATCATTACAACAAAACAGAGGACATCATAAACAGAGGCGGCGGAGTGCTGATACTTGAGATGTACAACTCAAAACCGGATGGAAGCGTAGATGAAGAAACGGATGTTGAGATTTACTGCGATGGTATATTAAAGACTTTGAAGGCAGGCGAAGGTATAGAGATATTGCCGGGAAACAGCATCACATTGACTCCATATATCTATCATAAGTTTATATGCAAGGATGGAGCAGGAGACCTGATAGTAGGCGAAGTCTCTAAGATAAACGATGATAATACGGACAACAAGTTTGCGCAGGAGGCTGCGAGCCGATTCTCTGAAATAGAAGAAGATGAAGCGATACTATATCCTTTGTGCAACGAGTATGACAAAGTTCTTTAGGGGAGAATGATGGACGAGATCTCAAGTATGCTGGATAAGGCTAAAGTTCCGTATTTTTATAAGACGAAATATAGCTTGTGCAGAGACGAAATAAAAGATATAGAAAAAGGTGTGCAGGAAGCTCTGAAAAGACAGGGCACACTGCAGTGCATAGAAAAGGGTGCAAGCGTTGCACTGACAGCGGGGAGCAGGGAGATTAATAAGATCGACAGTATCCTTCTTGCTGTTATTAATGAGCTTAAAAGAATCGGTGCAAAACCGTTTATTATTCCAGCCATGGGAAGCCATGGAGGCGCAACGGCCAAAGGACAACTGGAGATAATCAACGGATATGGTGTTACAGAGCAGACAATGGGAGTACCGATAATCAGCAGTATGGAAACGGTCGAGGTTGGCATAACACCCGAAGGTTTGCCGGTACATGCAGACAAGGCTGCTTTTCATGCAGATTATATGATACCTATCGGAAGGATAAAACCGCATCCGGAGTTTAAGGGAAAGCACGAAAGCGGCCTTTTAAAGATGATGGCCATAGGCATCGGTAAACAGCACGGTGCAAATATGTGCCATCAGTTCGGCATGGAAAATATGCCGTCAAATATATTGGCGTTTGCAAGTGTTATGCTTGAAAAATGCAGTATACCTTTTGGTATAGGAATAATTGAGAATGCTATGCACGGAACATACAGCATAACAGCAATACCTTCGGAAGATATCATAGAAGAAGAAGCGCAGCTGCTAAATACGGCTAAAGCGCTGGTCCCGGTGGTGCCTTTCGAAAAGGTGGACGTTATCATATGTGAACAGATGGGCAAAGACATTAGCGGTACCGGTATGGACAGCAACGTAATAGGGCGCTCAATATCACTGGGGACATCGAAGCCTTTTGCAGAGCGCATAGGGGTGTTCGACCTAACAAACAAGTCACACGGTAATTTTAACGGTGTAGCGCTGGCGGATACTATCAGCAGACGGCTATATGAAAAGATATCGTTCAAGGATACTTATCCCAATACCATAACGGCGTGTGAACCGCTGGCAGTAAAGATTCCTTCTGTGATGGACAGCGACAAGTTGTGTTTCTATTTCTGTATAGAAACGTGTTTGAAGGCGGATAAAGAAAATATCAGGATAGTTTGGATAAAAGACACACTTTCACTGGGAGAGTTTTATATTTCCGAAGCTCTTATAAAAGAGGCCGGGGAAAACGATGAGCTTAGCAGCGCTTCAGATAAGTATCTGCCGGCTTTTGATAAAAACGATAATTTTACCGGATTTGAGCCGGTGTAAAAAATAAAGGAGAATGATCATGCTTCTCAAAAACAAGATAGCGCTGGTAACAGGCGGCGCAAAAGGTATAGGCGCTGGCTGTGCAGTTGCTTTTGCAAAGAACGGTGCGAAGGTCGTTATAGTTGACCTTGATGAAGAAAGCGCAAAGGAAACGATTGCAGGCGTGAACGACTATTCGTCCGGCATATTTGTTAGGGCGGACGTTTCGAACGAAGACGACGTCAAGGCGGTGTTCGACGTTGTAAAAGCTGAATACGGCAGACTGGACATATTGATGAATGTTGCCGGCATATGCTCTACAAACACTATATTCATAGAAACTATGGGCGGCTGGGACAGGATGATGGATATAAACCTTAAAGGCACATTTTTGTTTATGCGTAACGCTTTCTTGATGATGCAGGAGCAAAAATACGGCAAGGTAATCAGCGTGTCTTCAATATCCGGACAGGTTGGCGGAATCCGTACAAGCCCTGCATATGCAGCGTCTAAGTCGGGGATACTCAGCGTTACAAAATCTTTTGCAAAGCTTGGTGCAACAGATAACATAACTGTAAACGCAATAGCGCCGGGGATAATTGATACACAGATAACGCAGGCACAGGATTTTCACTATAGCGTAGACGAAGTGCCTATGAAGCGGGTAGGGACACCGCAGGAAGTTGCACAGTGTGCATTGTTTCTTGCATCGGATATGTCTAGTTATATAACGGGGCAATGTATAAACGTCAATGGCGGGATGTACATGGGCTGAGCCGGGGTAAATAAATACAAAACAACAAAGGGAGGAATATATGAAACTTAAAGACAAAGTCGCAATTGTTACTGGTTCAAGTAAGGGAATAGGCCAGGGAATCGCTCAGGTTTTTTCGGATGAAGGAGCAAAGGTCGTAGTTGTGTGCCGCAAAGAAGAAGAAGGAATTGCTATGGCGAAAAAGCTGGGCAGCGAGCAAGGCAGGGCTATATTTGTTAAGACAGATGTTTCAAACAGCGAGGCTATACAAAACCTTATCAATAAAACTGTGAAAGAGTTTGGACAGATAGACATACTTGTAAACAACGCTGGATATCATATTTCAAAGAACATTGAACAGACTTCAGAAGAGGAGTGGGATTTCCTTCTGAAAACAAATCTCTACAGCACATTCCTCTGCAGCAAATATGCAGTGCCCCATCTTAAAAAGACCAAGGGGAACATAATTAATATAAGCAGTATGGTGGGTTTGGTTGGGCAGCCGAACTCTGTAGCATATTCGGCCACAAAAGGCGGACAGATATCCATGACCAGAAGCATGGCTATCGATCTTGCGGAATATAAGATCCGGGTGAATGCAATATGCCCCGGCTGGATACAGACACCGCTTGTTGATGACTGGTTCTCGCAGCAGGAAGATGAAGAAGCGGCTAAAAAATATATCTTTGCACAACATCCGATTGGCCGTATTGGAACTATTGAGGACTGCGGTTATGCTGCTTTGTATCTTGCCAGCAGCGACTCGGATTTCGTAACAGGAATCACTCTGAATCTTGATGGGGGCATAACTCTGGGATATTAGCGGAGGCGTTAAAAATGAAGATTAAAAGACTTATAGACCTTTCTCAATCGTTTGCAGAGGGAGGGTTTAACAACCCTGCCTTTGAAGATGGAAGAATAGATGTGTGTATGCTGCACGAAACGGAGGGCTGGCATGCTGAGGTCATCACTACTTCAACGCATACTGGAACTCATCTGGACGCTGCGCTGCACAAGATAAAGGGAGGCATACCGATAGATAAGTATGCCCTTGAGAGATTTATCGGCGACGCTGTTGCTATAGACTTATACAGCAAAAAAGCTGACGAAGAAATAACCTATGAAGATGTTTTTGCGTACGATGAGTATATTAAGCCTGTCATAAACGTGCTTCTGTGCACTGGGTGGGCAGAGAAAAAGAGACCGGAAACAAAGGATGAATATCTTTATCATTCACCCTGGCTGGGTGCAAAGGCAGCGCAGTATTTAGTTGATAAGGGTGTGAATGCAGTGGGAATTGACCATTTCAGCATAGGAGGAGCTAATCCTGACAACGTAGAAATACCGCACGATATACTGCTTGGGTCACAGACATTGATAATAGAAGGATTGATTTTGCCAAAGATACTGCTTGAAAGAAAAGTATGGCAGCTGATCGCTCTGCCAATAAAAATGTTAGGCACAAGCGGCGCGTTGGCCCGTGCGGTAGCTGTCGAATGGGAATAAAACAGATTGATATTAAAGATTGATCAATAAATTACAGCCGGGAAATCGGTTGTTTTTTTATTCGTTGGGCTTATATGCTTCCTTTGGATAAGGGGCTTCTTCGATTACATCCAAAGTGATGTCCACGATCCTAGGATCGAATTGTTTACCGGAGTTAGACTTGATTTCCTCTAGAGCATCGCTAACAGACATCTTTTTTTGATATGGGCGGTCGTTTGTCATAGCGTCGAAGGCGTCCGCAACCGCAATTATCCTGGAGAGAATCGGGATTTCTTCATGCTTGAGACCCTGAGGATAGCCGTTTCCGTCCCAATGCTCGTGATGACATAGAATGTATTCGGCGATAGGAGCAAGCTCGGGGGAGGAAATAGTGATGCGATAACCGATTTCGGGATGACGTCTCATTTGCATCCATTCAGCTTCGGTAAGCCTGTCCGGCTTTTTAAGTACACTGTCATCTATTCCAATTTTGCCTATATCATGCAGTTTTGCTAGAAGCTCAAGTTCATCAAGCTGGCCCGGTGTAAGATTTAGATGCTTTCCTATCTTTTTAGACAACACAGAAATTCGCAGTGAATGTGCTTCTGTTTCGTAACTTCTTTCGTACATCGTTGCCTGTATAGAACTTAGCAGTGCACTGTGGACACTTTTGTTTTCCAGCAGCTTTCTTCTGTACATATAGTTTTCAGCTATTTTGATTATTTCGTCTATTGTCTGCCCTTCTGCGGTGTTTGTAGCATAACCTAAGGACAAACTGAGATAATACTGTACTTCGGAAATATGCTGGTTTTGGTCATCGCATTTTTTCTGTATACTATCTGCTAAAGCAGCGGCTTCTTGAATGCCTGCTCCGGGCATTATCATTATGAACTCATCGCCTCCGATACGGGCCAGCAGGTCGTTTTCTCTGCAGCATGATTTAAGTATCCCGGCGACTTCCTGTATAAGCCTGTCTCCGTGGTGATGCCCGAGCGCATCGTTGATAAGCTTAAGGCCGTTTATATCGCCGATGATTACAGAAACGGGAACATTACAGTCGGGTCTGATAAGCCGCTTTTGTTCCTCGAACCAGCGTCTGTTGTATAAGCCTGTCAGGACATCGTATTGGCTTAGATATAAAATTCGATCTTCTTTGTTTTTTCTTTCTGTGATATCAATGATTATTCCTTCGACCAGCTTGACTTCATCATTTTCCTCGTAAATACCTTTGCCTTGTTCATATACCCATTTTTTTTCGCCCTGCGCTGTTATTATCTGGTACTCCCCACGGTAAATAGATTTATTATCCAGAACGGTAACCCAATCACGCCAAACGGTATTTTTGTATTCTTCGGAAATCAAATCGTTATAGGAAATCTGGTTGTTGAATAAAAGGCTTTCGGGTTTGTAGCCTGTGAGCTCAAAACAGCCCTCCGAAATGTATTCCATAGTCCATTCTTTATCATAACGGCATCTGTAGACCATACCACGTATATTTGAAAGCAGCAGAGTCTTGCTTTCTTCGCTGTCTTTAAGCAGGGCTTCAGATTTTTCCAAGGCTTTGTTCTGGGTTTGAAGCGCTCTGTAAATCATATGGGCAAGAAGCATAAGGCCTATACCGCATAGTTGGGCCGTTAGAACATTGATAAGCCAAGTACCCTTATAAGCTTCCATGGCGCCTCCGTCAAAAACGCCAGTGAAAAGCAGTATAGTAAGGATAATGAATGTCAGGATATCTATAACTAGGAAGGTTATAAGTTTCCTGAATTTCAGCACTATGCCCGAAAGTGCGATTACGGCAAAAACGCCTATCATACCTGCACCTGTGTTGCCGGTAGTTATCAGAAGAAAGATACTGAAAGTATAAAGAGACAATATCAATATAAGTTCTCTTATACTAACGCTGATCTTTTTAGTGAAAATAAAGATAGTGAGTAATATAGCGGATAGGGCTTCCAAACCAGCCATAAGCAGGCTGCCTTCACGAAAAAACAGATATGAGCCATAAAAAAGAAGCGGAACACATAAAAAAACAGAAAAGAAAGACAAACCGATATACAGGGAATGGCTTAAGGAATCTGAATAGCTTTTCCTGTTCTTGATCTCCTTTTTACTTATCATCCATTTAGAAAATTTGGCTAGTATATTTGAGTCTGGGGAAGCGGATGAATAATCATTATTTTTTTTAAAAAAACCAAGTTTTTTAATCATTGCGTATTCCCAAAAGCAATATTTATGTTAATAGTATATCATTATTGTATATTCTTTGCACTATTTTAAATACTTGTGCCAATGTGAACAAATTAACATGCCTGAGTTACTGTATCGATTACCGGGTTTTTAGCGGATGGACTTAATGATATTATATATAAAAAAATTACTTACAGAACATTGACAAACTAATCACAATATCGTAATATATGAATATATAGATATATGGATATACGACATCCATTAGACAAATACATTTCAGTTATATTCAGCATGAGGTAATCAAAAATGGAAAACATTAAGGAAAGAATAGAGTGGGCGAATGGTAAGTCGGAAATTCTCAAAGCGATTTCCCATCCTATTCGGCTGTGTATCATAAGAGGGCTTATCAGCACTCCCGGCTGTAACGTGAGTAAAATTAATAGCTGTCTTGATATGCCGCAGTCTACAATATCTCAGCATCTTGCCAAGCTTAAAAGTGCGGGGATAGTAGAGGGCCGGCGAAATGGCCTTGAAGTAAACTATTATGTAGTTAACGAAGATGTGAAGAACATAGTAAATTGTCTGATTTAAAACCGAGCAACATTATTAATAAAAAAGGAGAGAAGGAGCGCATATGAAAAAGGTAATCTCGACATTCCTTGTTTTGCTGCTGATATGGGTGCTCATAGCAGGCTTTGACTGGATGGAAGTGGTCCTGGGCGCAGTGGTTGCACTGATACTTTCTATCATTATATCAAAGTATGTGAATTACTCATTCGGCATAAAAATCGTCTGGCAGCTCGTTAAATTCATATTTGTTTACCTGCCGGTATTCATATATAAACTCGTGCTTGCCAATTTTGATATGGCTTACAGGGTCCTCAGCCCCAAAATGCCTATCAATCCAAAAATCGTCAAAGTGCCTACCAATTTAAAAAGTGATTTTTCAAAGCTGATACTTGCGAACTCCATAACGCTTACTCCGGGAACGCTTTCGCTGGACGTTGAAGAAGACGGCGTGCTTGTTCACTGGGTAAATGTAAAAGGAGAGACGGAGCAGGATTACAAGAAGAATATATCGCAGGGTTTTGAAAATATATTGGGAGGGAAAGAAAAATGATAGTAAATATCGTTGTTTTTTCACTTGTGGGTATAGGCGTTCTTTTCTCGACACTGCGGCTTATAATAGGACGAAGCGCTTTTGACAGAGTCGTTGCTCTTGATACGTTCAACGTTATCGTCACCGCGCTGATAGTGTTCTTAGCTTTCTTCTTTAAAAACGAACTATATCTTGATATCGCTCTTGCATACGGTATACTCTCGTTCCTTGAGACAATCGTATTTGCAAGATTTCTGGAGGGTAGAAAATGAACATAGCTGCTAGTATTTTAATGATAATAGGCGGTGTGTTCCTGGCACTGGGGGGCTTCGGGGTCTTCAGAATGCCGGACGTTTTCAACCGCATACAGGCCGGAACAAAGGCGACAACTCTTGGCGCTTTCTCTCTCATCTTGGGGGTAGGCATAGCTTATCCTGGATGGCTTGTAAAGATAGCGCTGATAATAGTGTTCATCGCAATAACAAACCCGGTAGGGAGTTCCGTACTGGCACGGGCCGCATACAAAACAGGAGCTTACCAGTACGTAAAAGAAAGCAAACAGGGAAAGGAGGAGAGCAGCAATGACAATACTTGATATACTCGAAATCGTTGTTGGAGTATTGATGCTGGTATTCGCTGTAATAGCGATACAGTCTAAAAAGCTTATTACCTCCGTTATATTCCTATCGATACTCAGTCTGCTTGCAGTGGTTGTTTTCATAGTAATGAAAGCGCCGGACGTTGCAATAACAGAAGCAGTGATAGGCTCTGGCCTTGTTACTGCGCTGTTTGTGTTCACGCTTTTCACAAAGAAGAAAGAGGGTGAGGGCAAATGAAAAAGGTGGTTTCAATTCTTTTAATAGCTGCCATTGGTGTTTTTATCTTCATAGCTCTTTACTTTACAGACAACGGCCCGCTCACCTTCAACGCATACGGTGATGTAAACCTGCAAGACAGGGTATCTCAGTCATTTGTAGATAAAAACGTAACGGGAGAAAACGACACTGTTGTATACGGAGAATCGACCGGCGAAGAAACGGGCTCTGCAAACATGGTCACATCGGTGGTTGTCAACTATCGTTCGTTCGATACTTTAGGTGAAGTTACGGTGCTTTTCATTTCTGCTTTCGGCGTTGGCCTTCTGCTTAGCGGAAAGAGAAAGCGCCAGATGTTTGCACATGCACCAAGTTTTATACTAAAGCACGGAGCACGTGTTGTGTTCGGGATAATGATGGTGTTCGGTATATATATGATAACTCACGGGCATTTGACACCGGGCGGCGGTTTCCCTGGCGGCACGATAATAGCTGCGGCAATACTGCTTCTCTATATAGCTGACAACGAATTTAAGACTAAGCTTACTGCTTTCAAAGTAACAGAGGGTTTAGCCGGCTCACTTTATGTAATAATAGGGTTGCTTGGTATTGCTATCGGCGGATATTTCTTAGTAAACTTCCTGCCGACCGGAACTGTCGGAGACATTTTGAGCGCAGGGCTAATACCGATAGTTTACATACTCATCGGATTAAAAGTCGGCAGAGAGATATCCGGCGTGGTAGCCGGCTTTGCATCAGAGGAGGTGGAAGAATGATTCAATATTTCTCGATAGCATTGTTTTTAATCGGCATATACGGACTGCTGACACAGAAAAACGCTATAAAGCTGATAGTGTCGCTGAACATATTTGAGATCGGTCTGAACGTTTTCATCATCTCTATAGGCTTTGTAAAGGACGGTTTAGCGCCGATACTTACATCACAGAACAATACTTCCGCACTTCTTTATGTAGATCCGCTTCCGCAGGCACTTGTGCTGACATCTATCGTTATCGGAGTAGGAATCACAGCGTTTGCGCTGGTTCTCGCAAGAAAGATGCACCAGAAGTACGGCACGTATAATTTAGACGAAATGGAGGGCAAATAATATGAATCCAGTATTCTTGATAGCCATTCCATTGCTTGCGGCATTTCTTGCCGTGTTCATAAAGAAAATTGATAAAGCGCTGCTTGCTGCTGCCGCAGTATTAAATGTGGCAGTAAGCGTAATAATAGCAGTTCTTTACCGTGGGGAGCAGATAATAACGATAGGCGGATTCAAACCGCCGTTTGGCATAAGTCTGCTGCTGGACGGATATTCACTTGCAGGCATCATAATTCTGAATGTGGTGTTTGCGCTTATACTGCTTATGTCGTATAAACACATAGGCAAATACGCTGTAGTAGTATCTATAGCTATGGCGGCGCTGAACGGATTGATACTGACGAACGACTTGTTCAACATGTTCGTGTTTATGGAGATAGCTGCGATAGCTGCATACATCCTTACGACACAGAACAAAGGATTCAAGCATACGTTCAACTACCTTGTTATAGGCACACTTGCCTCCGGGCTTTTCCTGTTTGGCATAATACTGATCTATAACATATTCGGTTCTCTCAACCTGACTGACATTCAGGGCAAGCTTATGATTACATCTTACCCTGTTCAGAGTGCGCTTGTACTCCCGATGGTACTGATGTTTGCGGGACTTTCGGTGGAGACGAAACTCATACCGTTCAGCGGATGGGCGAAAGGTGTGCTGAAAAACGCCAACCCGCTTGTTGGAACGACGATACTCTCGGCATATGCGCTTGCTATGATAATGCTGTTCGGGCGCATATTCGGGACGGTATTCGTTCCGCAGGGAGCCCTTCTGATAGCATTCTCAGTCGTTGCAGCGGCAACGCTGGTGTTCGCTGAAGCTACGGCGTTCGCAAAGAAGAACATGCGTGAAATACTGCTGTTCTCCAGTATAGCCCAGTCGGGACTGGCTGTGGTGCTGTTCCTTTATGGACTGGTGCTTCCGGCGGTGCTGATACTAATAAGCAACGTTGTTTCAAAGCTCGTTCTGTTCATAATCGCAGGCAAGCTTGCAAACGACCTTGGCACTGACAACGTAGACAAACTAAAAGGCGTTTTCTCAAAATACCCGATGATAGGTATAGGTTTTACAGTGGCTTCAATGTCGCTGATAGGTATGCCGTTGTTCTTTGGGTTTGCAGCAAAAGCCAACGCACTTATAGCGCTGTTTAATTCCGGCAACATATGGCTGCCGATTGTGATACTGCTAATGGCAGTCGTTGAAGGAGCGTATTTTGTACGGATGCTGACAAAGCTTTGGAACCCCGGAGAGGAAGGCGAGAAGCCGGCAAAAGAGATGCTGATGAGCTTCTCTCTCAAGGGATGTGCGAGAGTCGGTATTACTTCAGTTATTATCGCACTGGTGATAATAGCAGCCGGTGTTGTTGCACTGTCTAACCTTAGCGCACCAGTCGGGACAGATTTCCTGACATTCATAAAACAAAGTATAGGAGGTATGTAAATGGGTATTCAACTTGATTTAAGCTGGATCATTGCAGGGCTGCTTGTTTGTTCTCTGCTGGCATACTTGCTTACAAAAGTTAATAAAAAGCTGGGGGCATGGGTAACAGTAGTCGCTTCATTCGCGGCGCTGGCTGTCATGTACCTTCTGCAAAAGGATATTGGAACGACGTATAAATTGTTCTTTATGGATTTCAAGCTGACAGAGTACGGATGGTTCTTCTCAATGATAATGCTGGTTGTGTTTGCCTGTGTGTCATTCTTTAACGTCTATTGGATGAAGAAGATAATCCATCCGGCTGCATACAACATGCTATATCTGCTGGCACTGCTCGGAACAATGGGAGCATTCGCTGCAAAAGACTTCATAGGGCTGTTCATATTCTGGGAGATGATAGTCTGGTCTTCGATGTTCATAATACCGTTCGGTAAATCGAGAAAAGCATCTGTTGTGTACTATGCTTTTTCAGTGTTTGGCTCTCTGACCATGCTTTTTGGAATAATGTTCCTGTATGCAAAGACAGGCACGTTCGAGATTCAGGCAGCGCTGGCTAAGGCGGCTCTAGACCCGACGCTTGCAATAGTCACGTTCATAACGATCGGTATTGCGGGGCTCGTAAAGATAGGCGTGTTCCCGTTCCATCTGTGGCTGCCAAAAGCTCACGGCAATGCGCCGGATACGTTTTCGCCGATACTGTCTGGCGGACTCGTCAAGGTAGGCGGTTTTGCAGTTTTGCTGATAACTGCGGTTATGCCGTCTGCAAAAGCGTTTGCGGCAAACTTAGAACTTTTCGGGAAACCGCTTGGAATGCCGCTGCCGAACTATGCGCTTGTTATTTTAGGAGCAGTAAGTATTGTGATTGGTACGCTGATGGCGATAAGGCAGGAAGATTTCAAGAAGCTTATTGCTTATTCTTCCGTAGCCAACGGCGGATACATACTAATCGGTCTTGGAATGCTTGACGCACTCAGCGTCGGCGGCGCAATGATGCACATATTCGCGCATGCATTCGCATCGGCTGCTGCTTTCCTTGCTGCTGCTGCGGTGTCATACAGAACAGGAACTACAAAGATGAGCGAGCTTGGCGGACTTATACACAGAATGCCGCTGACATACCTAGTGTATCTGATAGCCATCATATCAATGGCGGGTATACCGCCCATGGCAGGGTTCATATCCAAGTGGATGCTGTTCCAGTCGATGATCAAAAACGGTATGATGTTCGTAGCAGGCGCTGCGTTCTTCGGAAGCATAGGTTCGTTCCTGTATGTGTTCAGGCCGCTATCCGCAGTGTTCCTGGGGCAGCTATCAACAAAGCATAAGGATGTTAAAGAAGCCCCTGCTCTCATGCAGATACCGATGATAATACTATCAGTCATAACGATATTGTTTGGAATACTGCCGAACTTAGTACTGAGGGTGATAAGCAATGTGCAGACGTCAGTTGGCATAGAACCGCTGGTTCTGGATGGCACGAGGATACAGGGGAGCAACGGTGTGATAGACCCGACACTTGTAGTTATTATATTCGGCATAGGGTTTGTGATAGCACTTATACTGTTCCTGCTGCATCCGAAGTCAAGAAAAGTTGACCTGATGGACACATACACGGCATCAGAGTTCATATACACGCCGGAGCTGCTGCATTACGCGCATGACTTCTATGCACCGTTCGAAAGATTGTATGCTAAAGCTCCGAAGACGGAAACGTTCTATAACGCAGTGGTCAAGAAAGTTGAAGAACTTGGGCGCTTTGTGAGCTATGCATTCTTCAGCTATAGACCGGGTACTGTTATCTTCTGGATAGCAGCTGTCGTGTCGATGTTATTGTGGGGTGGCATACTATGAATATAAACTATGTTTTGATGGGAATATTAACGGGGCTGCTGATATTGATTTTCGCTTTCTTCTGGCAGACATCGCTGTCCGGCGTTACAAGAAAGATAGTCGGAAGATTCCAGAAACGGTATGGCCCGAAATGGTATCAGGAGTTCAGGGATATATTCAAGCTGATGAGCAAAACGGGTGTATCGCACGGATGGGTCTATGACTTTGGCGTAATGATGGCGCTCGGCGGAATAATGGGCACGGTGATATTTATGCCTGTTATGCACTTTGTGGCTTTCCCCGGTCTTGATAACTTCTTCATATACATTTACCTTTTTGCCGTAGGAATGCTTGGTATGGCTATGAGCGCTGTTGGCAGCGGAAACCCGCTTGCAAGCGTTGGGGTCATGCGTGCGCTGACGCAGATGGTAGGATATGAAGTTCCGTTCATGATAGTTATTTTAGCCATGATAAACGGACACGGAACGAGCTCAATATCTGGGCTGGCGGCGATACAGCAGCAGTCGGGGTTCCTAAGCTGGAATCTTGTAAAGATGCCGATAGGAACCGTTGTCGGGTTCATATGCCTGCTTGGTATGCTCGGCAAGAAGCCGTTTGAGACGTTTATAGCTCCGGCAGAGATCGCGTCCGGGCCAATGGTAGAGTATGGCGGCAAACAGCTCGGCATGCTGATGATACTACACGAGTTCTCGATATTCATCGAAGTCAGCTTGTTCGTCAACCTGTTCCTAGGCGGAGCAGCAACGATCATTGGTTTTGTACTCAAGTATGTCGGAGTATATGTCCTTGCGTCGCTTATATCGCAGGCGCTTGGACGGTTCAAGATAGACCAGGTTATAAAATTCTTCTACAGAGTACCTATTACACTTGCACTACTGCAGGCAGTACTGGTCGTATTTTTAGGATGGGGGGTGTAGCACATGGCGGAAAATGATAAAGCTCTGGAAGCTGCAAAAAAAGAAAAGAAACTTAAGGAAGGCTGGGAAGGCATATCAAGGTTTTTCAGAGCTAACTCGCTTTGGATGCTAATGTACTGTACGGGATGCTGTGCGATAGAGCTTCCGCAGGCTATGACATCGAGATACGATATGGAGCGGCTTGGTATGGGACCTATGGCAACGCCAAGGCAGGCTGACGTACTGCTGGTTACAGGCTATTTAAGTGTAAAGACTCTGCGCCGTGTAATATACGCATACGAGCAGATGTCAACGCCGAAATATCTTGTGGCATTTGGCCCGTGTCCTATAAACGGCGGTATATACTATGATGCAGCGACTGTTATAAACAGCCTCGATCAATACCTGCCGATAGATGTTTATATCGCAGGGTGCATGCCAAAGCCTGAAGCCGTAATGAACGGTTTTCAGGACTTGATTGACATGATAAAGAACAAGACTGCGGACGGCTGGAAAAGGTATCGGGATAACTATGAATGGTACAGAGAAAACCAGATACAGTCTCTTGGTGAGCTGCGTGTAAAGGATGAGTTCCATGAATAAGATGATGATTGAAATTGTGAAGGATTTAGAGGCAAAGTACGAAGTGCTGGGCACGGATTTCCCGAAAGACAATCAGGCGTCTGTTGATTTGAATTCGAGGGATATCCATTCCGTTCTTGCGTACGTGAAATCGAAGGGCTTTAGGCAGCTTTCGATGCTGACGTGTGTCGACTGGATAAAGTCAAACAAATTCCAGCTTGTTTACTTGGTGTTCAACTGGGATATAGGTGTGCGCATGCAGATAAGGACGCTGATAGACCGCAAGGATCCTAAATTCACGACAGTAACGAATATTTACCCCGGAGCTAAGTATTATGAGCGTGACGTGCACGAGTTCTTCGGTGTGGAGTTCGAGGGCAACCCTGACTCTTATAAACACCTGTTTCTTGAGAACTGGGACGATATGCCGCCGATGAGGAAAGATTTCGACCCTCAGGCATATTCGGACAGAAAGTATCCGGCAAGAAAATATAAAGCCGATTTCAGCACGAAAGAAGGTGACGGGAAATGAAACAAGTAAAGCTATTTTTAGGCCCGCAGCACCCAGGTATGCACGGAAACTCCAGTATACACATGTATGTTGACGGAGATATAATAGAACGCTCATACCTGCTTCCCGGCATGCTTCACCGTGGTTTTGAAAAAACCATGGAGCGAAGAACATGGATGAACAACATAGGTATCATACCGAGGATATGCGTTCCTGAGCCTGACCCGAATGAGATGGTGTTTGCACAGAATGCTGAAGCGCTGGCGAACATCGAAGTGCCGGAGAGGGCGCACTGGATTCGCATGCTGATATTAGAGCTTGCAAGACTTGCTGCCCACCTGATGGCGTTCGGCGGCTGCGGCGGCCCAACAGGACTTTATACGGCAATGTACTGGGCGCAGGCAGACAGGGATGGCATACTTTCGCTGTTCGAGGAGATAACGGGGCAGAGGATATACCATATGTACATCGTCATAGGCGGTGTTAGAAAAGACCTTCCAAAAGGCATCGAGAAAAAGATACTTGATTACGTAGACGACCTTGAAAGACGGCTGCCCGACTACGAAGACCTGGTACTCAATAACCCGACGATACACGCAAGGGTGAAAGACCAGATAATGCTTCCTGCGGAAGTCGTCTGGGAGCTGGGTGTGACCGGTATTGGTATGCGCTCTTCAACAGGGCAGGCTTATGACCTTAGGAAAGTAACGCCGTATGCAAGGTATGACAAGGTAGAGTTCGATGTTCCGACAGCGACATATTCTGACGCATACACAAGGATACGCTTCAAGTACTTAGAGATGTATCAGATAATAAGGATAATAAGGCAGGTACTCGACATGATGCCTGCAGGCAAGGTGCGTGAAAAGGCGCTGGACGGCAGCGCGCTTAGATGGCAGGTGCCACCGGGCCAGGTCTATTCAGCAGTGGAAGCAAGCCGCGGTGAGTTCGGATACTATACAGTATCCACAGGCGAAACGATGCCGTACCGTGTGGCGGTAAGAGGCGCTTCGTTCCCGCAGGGGCTGCTCGGTGTCGAGAAGTATCTGCCGGGGCACAGGATAGACGATGCAGCGCTGTGGTTTGATACCATGGGCATATGCTCGCCGGAAATTGACAGATAGGAGATGATATGATGAAGAAAAATAGCATTTTTGCTCCCTTTAAAGGGTGGAAATATCTGTTCAAGAAGCCTGTTACAGTACCTATGGATGATATATTCAAGAATCCCAGAAAGTCGCCGGAGAACTATCGAGGGTTTCACACCAACGACTGGGATAAATGCATTGGTTGCGGAACTTGCGCCGATGTATGCCCGACGGCAGCTATATCTATGGTGGAACGCAGCGAACTGCCCGATGTGGACGGTTCCAAGCCGGAACGCCCGGTGGTGGATTACGGACGCTGCTGCTTCTGTGCGCTGTGCGTGGATATATGTACATCCGGTTCGCTTAGCCTTTCGAAAGAATACTTGTATAATTCAGCCGATCCGGAAGACTACATATTCATGCCAAGGGACATAGACATAACGGGAAGGGAAGCAGAACCCGGATACGTCAAGACAGAAGAGAGCGACCTTCTTGACCTTAAGCGTGTGAAGATGGGCGAAGTGGAGCTGGATGACAGAAAAGCATCGTTTATTGAGATAGTTAAGGGATTTTCGAAGGAACAGGCAAAGGCAGAGTCGGCAAGGTGCGTAGAGTGCGGTATCTGTACTAAGACCTGCCCGGCGAATATGAACATTCCTGAATACATCAAATCTGTCTGGAAAGACGACCTGGTTGAGGGCGTTGACTATCTTTATAAGACAAATCCTCTTCCTGCAGTCTGCGGGCGCATATGTACGCATAAATGCGAAACAGCATGTGCTATTTCCAACCGTGGCGATGCTATTGCAATTAGATGGCTTAAGCGCTATATCGTAGACAACACGCCGGAAGAAGATTATGAGAAGGTTGTACTCTCGCAGGTGTCAAAGAAAGGCGCAGGTAAAGTGGCTGTTATAGGTGCAGGCTCTTCCGGACTTTCAGCAGCTTATTATCTCTCTACGCTCGGCTACAGCGTTGATGTATTTGAAAAACGTGAAAAAGCCGGCGGACCTATGAGATACGGCGTGCCGAAATACAGGCTGCCCGATGAGACGGTCGACCACGATATTGCTATGATAGAAAAGCTCGGTGTGAAGATACACACGAATACGCAGATCGGTAAAGATATCATGTTCGAAGAGCTAAAAGATAAGTACGACGCTGTCTACATGGCGACCGGTTATCCGTATACACGACCGCTCAAAATCGAAGGCTCCGAGCACCAGGACGTCGTTCTGGCAATGGAGTTCCTTTCACAGGCAAGGAACTACTCAAGAGGCGAAGGTGAAATGCCGGACGTTAAGGATGCGGTAACGGTCATAGGCTCGGGCAACGTCGCATTCGACGTCGCAAGGACACTGGTGCGTCTCCAGAACGAAAAGTTCGGCAAGGTAAATGTCAAGATGATGGCGCTGGAACAGCGTGACCAGATCCCGGCTGACGAGGAAGAGTTCGTCGAAGGCTCGGAAGAGGGCATAGAGATGACACTCGGGTGTGGCCCGCAGAAAATAGATATCGACAATGATACAGGTGCAGTCACCGGTATACAGGGCTGCGTGTGCACAAGGCTTTTTGACGACCAGAATCGGTTTGCGCCGGAGTTTGACTACAGCTCTACGGTTTGCATAATTTCAAAGCAGGTTTATCTCGCTATAGGCCAGATGCCGGACTTTTCATATGTGCCGGACGATATCATGGAGCAGATAAAGATGGAGCGTGGCAAGGTAGCCGTAAACGAAGATGGACAGATAGAAGGCCTGCCATGGCTGTATGCCGGCGGTGATATAGTCCATGGGATGGATATAATAAATGGCGTTGCAGACGGACACAGAGCTGCAGTTGGTATCGATAAGTATCTGAGTTCTAAAAAATAAGACATATAAAGATAAAGGGGCATACAGCCTCTTTTCTTTTATGTTAAAATAGACACAGAGGTGTACTGAGCTTATGGCATTCAAACTGAAGAACTTTTCTGTAGACCGTTTTAATAACGATGTGAACACAAGTATATTTCCGGACGAGAAATATAAAAGATGGACCGGATACAGAAAAAGCATAAAAGAATTCATAGAAAAAACTATTAAGGAAAAAAGCGGCAGGGGAGGGGCTGTTGTATTTGGGGCGGGAGCTCTGAATGACGTTGACCTCTTCTTTCTTTGCGATACCTTTTCGCAGGTTGTTTTAACAGACGTTGATGAGAAAAGCATGATTGAAGGGATAGTAAGGCAGAAGTTTGATAAAGACCTTGAGAAAAAAATAAAAACGGTACAGATGGATTATTCGGGGGCAGAAAAAGCAGGATTTTTCAAAAGTATGGAAGAGTTTGCTGCCAAAGCTGTATCGGCAGAGAAAATAGTGGAATATATAGCACAAACACTGCCAAATCTTGAACCGAAAACAGATGCAATCAGAGAGTTAGGGGCATTTGATCTGATAGTTTCATGTCCTGTTTATACACAGATACTTTTTTCGCAAATAGAGAGCTTTTTAAGGATATTGCATGACTGCGGACTTTATGAGTACGAAGCGCTCAATGAAATACTAAACTCGGCATACAAGAATATGCCGGCAATTATAGAAAAATATAATGATATGCTTGTCTCCTTCGCAGAAGAAGGCTCTGTCATAGTGCTTGTCACGGATATAGCAGAGATATCGACAAAAGACAAAGTATTGCAATATGTGAAAGAGCTTGTTGCAGATCAGGAGAAAAATGAAGCGAAAATAGAAGGGTTTATATCTGAAAATGGGCTTGAGCTTGCGCAGTTCGGCCTAACAGACTTAAAGAGCAAAACAACTGTTTTGAACAGCAGTTATTTGATATGGCCATTTAACGAAGACAAAGAGTACTTATGCCTTTCTATAGTATGTGAGAAAAAGGTTATCTAAAATTTATGAAATGTGGCAGCAAAAAGCCGCTTTCGGCATAAGCGGCTTTTTGCTCTTTTGAAAAAAACCAGGATCAGTACATTCGGAGGAGAACATGAAAATCCTATTGGTTGTTGGTTATTAATTTTTTGAGCTCTTCACTGCCGTCGGCTATGCCAAACTCTATATCGAAGCAGCGCTTTTCGCCGGGTGATATAAACTCGAGAATCCCGGTTTCACGCGCTTTCGCTCTGCCGACCGGAGTAGCAGTACAGGGTTCCATAGCTACAACATAGTCGCCTTCACCAAGCTGCTTCCACTCGGTAAAGTTCTTAAGCTGGCTCTTTTTGAACTTAAGGTACACACCAAGCCCGTCTGCAAGCGATTCATTGTATAAGCAGGAAAAAGCGATGTCGTTTTCCGGCTTCATGTCATAGAAGAATACCTGCTCGGCATATTTGTGGACAGGCTCATGAAAGCTATTATATTCGCTTATACCTTTAGCAGCCGACTCGTCCCGTGGTACAACATCTGCAGGCGTATGATACAGCCGGGTTTCCTTATCCACGAGCGGAAACCCAAAGTTGAAATGATACAGAAGCATAAGCGGCTGCGTTTCAAACCCGCAGTTTTCGACAACATCGTTAATATAAATCTTATTCTCGCCAAGCTTGAAGCTAAGCGTGCGTGTAAGAACTATATTCTCAGCGAAGTATTCACATTCACGCATTTTCCCACGTACTTTAAATACGAAGTCGTCGCCTTCCCATTCTTTATAAACGCTGACATCTTCTGCGGGTATATTGCTTATCCTGCCGTGTACACCTAGGTCTTTGCCGTCGTCGAACGAAGGAGCCCCCATATAGGTTAGCCCACAGGTAGTTAACAGACCTGCTGTGAAGCTTCGAAAAAAGCCAAGCCCCTGAGGTTCAAAAAATGCTGGAGAGTTGACACCGCATTTGGAGATATGCGAGAGGGGCACACCTTTATACTCTGCCCACGCAATATCCATACCACGGTCGGCAAGTACGGTGAAGTTAAAACCGCCGCCTGTTCTTGCTTCAACGGCTCTGACACCCTGACCTCTGCCGTTCAGGATCATAGTTTGGCGTGCGTCAGCAAGTTGAGAAATGTCGCCGACACGTTTCATGATGTCTTGCTTTTTGTATTCGCTGTTAAATATCGTTGACATAAATTACTCCTCAGTGTTTTAGCCCTTCTGCATTGTCGGCGCAAGAAGAACCTCTCTAATGCATATATTTTGCGGCTGGTTATATACAAAGACAGCAGTGTCGGCAATTACCTGCGGGTCCATAGGGCCGCCAATCTGCTTTTTCCAATCTTCATAACCTGCTACTATCTCGCTATCCGTAGTATGCGAAAGAAGTTCGCTTTGTGTAACACCGGGCGCTATTACTATTATACGCACGCCCAGCTCGCACACTTCTTCACGCAGAGCCTCTGAAAGGGAGTGTACGGCAAATTTAGACGCGCAGTATGCTGCATGCTGGGCAAAAGTCTTTCTGCCTGCTATGGAGCTTATGTTTATTATGGTGCCGCCTTTGCGTTCCATCATGTCGCTTAGCACGGCGTTTATACCATTCATGACACCTTTAACGTTGACATCTATCATATCGTGCCACTCTTTGAGCGGTTGTTTACTGGGTTCGCCAAGCTGCATTAGACCGGCGTTATTGATGAGAAGGTCTACAGGGCCGTATTTTGCCTCGGCTTTTTCTATGGCCTTTTTAAATGCTGCTGCGTCTAATATATCCACACTTTCGCAAATGCAGTTATCAAGACCTAGCTTTTCCATGTTCTGTTTTCTGCGTGCAAGAAGAAGCAACGGATGCCCAAGAGAAGAGAATGTCTTTGCCAATATGCTGCCTATACCGGAACTAGCTCCGGTGATTACTACAAGTTTTTTCATATGCGATACTCCTTAAAGTTGAAGGTTTTATGTTGAAAAACAACTGAAAAATCGGTTCGTCAGATAGATTATATCATATAATTATGTTTTTTCAAACATTTTTTAGTTATTTATTTAATTAAGAATAAACTTAAGCTTGTGCCTGGAGAAAAAAAGGCCGCAGCAGATTATCGCTGCGGCTTAAAAGGAAGAAAAACATAATTGTATACTGATACAGAACGGGGCAGACCCGCAGGGGCTAAGAATCAGCCGCCGACAGAACCGTCCCATGTATCTACTTTTGTCTTTTTCTTTTCTTCTTCATCAAACCATTTTGTGGTTACGCATTTTGTCTCTGTATAGAACTTCAGGCCATCTTTGCCAAGAGTGTGAAGGTCTCCGAAGAATGAATTCTTATGTCCTGAGAACGGGAAGATACCTACCGGTACAGGTATGCCTACATTTATACCCACCATTCCTCCGTGTGTACGCTTAGCAAACTCTCTGCTGTAGTGTCCGTTTTGTGTATATATCACTGAGCCGTTAGCGAAGCGGTTGCTGTTCATGACTTGAATGCCTTCTTCAAAATCTTTGACTCTTTTAACGCAGACTACAGGTCCAAAGATCTCCTCATCGCCAACAGTCATTTCAGGAGTAACTTTATCTAAAATTGTCGGCCCCATATAGAAACCGTTTTCAAAGCCGTCTACAACAGCCTCTCTTCCGTCTAACACTAGGTCTGCGCCTTCTTCGATGCCCTTTTCTATCCAGCCTTTTACGAAATTTCTGTGAGAATCAGTGACAAGCGGTCCAAGCTCCGAAGTTTTGTCGTATGCCGGGCCTATTTTGAGCTCTGAAGCATATTTCTTAAGAAGGCTGACCAATTCATCTGCAATGCTTTCCTGAGCGACTACGACAGGCAAAGCCATACAACGCTCTCCTGCACAGCCAAAGGAAGAGTTGATTATTCCGCGTGCAGTTCTTTCGAGCGCGGCATCTTCAAGAACGAGTGCGTGGTTTTTCGCTTCACAAAGCGCCTGAACTCTTTTTCCGTTTGAAGCGGCTCTTGAATATATGTGCAGTCCAACAGATGTTGAGCCAACGAAGCTGACCCCCTTTACATCCGGATGCTCAAGGAATATTTCCGCTTCTTTTCTGCTGCAAGTCACTATGTTGATTACTCCGTCCGGCAGTCCGGCTTCCTGCCAAAGCTCTGTAAGACGCATAGCTGTCATCGGCGTCATGGAAGCGGCTTTGAGAACCATAGTGTTTCCAGCAGCTATGCAGAGAGGCGCCATCCAGCCCATGGGTATCATGCCGGGGAAGTTGAATGGTATTATGCCTGCAAAAACGCCTACAGACTCTTTATAAGAAACAGTGTCATAACCAGATGAGGTATCCATTAATGATTCACCCATCATCAGGGAAGGGACTCCGCATGCAAATTCAACAGGCTCTTTGACTTTAAGGATGTCGCCCATTGCTTCGCTCCATACTTTTCCGTGTTCTCTTGCGACTATTTCTGTAAGCTCGTCTATGTGCTTTATTACAAGGTCACGGAAGTTATAGAGTACCTGCGTACGTTTCATTACGGGGGTGTTAGACCATGCCGGGAATGCAGCGCTGGCAGCGGCTATGGCTTCGTTAACTTCTTCAACTGTACAGCACGGAGTCTGAGCCTGAACTTCACCTGTGCTGGGGTTGTAGATGTCCATATATTTATCGGTCTTTGAATCAAGCCATTTTCCGTTTGAGAAATATTTTAATTTTTTTATTTCACTCATTTTTTATCTCCTTTTTCTTTCTTCCGGAAAGGAAGCGTTTTTTATTTATTCAGAGCTTTTTTGACGTCATCAGCAATTCTTTCAGGTGTAAAGCCGAAGAAATCAAGAAGCGTCTGATAATCAAGTGTTGAGAAACCGAATCTGTCCATAACAGCTATAGGCACCACCGGACCTTGATATATTCCTGCAAGAGCCTGGCAAACAGTACTGTTTAGGCCGCCAATTATTGAGTGCTCTTCGGCGGTTATTACTGCCTTCATGCCTTTGGTGAAGCTTCTTATATATTCATTATCAAGAGGTTTGTGGGTGCTGACATTGAGTACTTTTAGCGATATACCTTCTTTTTCCAGCATATCAGCCGCTTCAAGCGCAAGCGATACCATAATGCCGCCGGCGAAAATAACTGCGTCTGTTCCTTCGCGCATCGTATATATCTTGCCGATCTCGAATTTCTCATTCGGGTCTGTCAACACAGGCAGATCGTCTCTGTTTATACGGAAATACACAGGACCGTAATGGTCTACTACAGCGTCGAGCATGTTGCTGACCTGGTTCGCATCCACTGGCTCTAAGACTACCATGCCGGGTATCGTACGCATGAGGGCGATATCTTCTATAGACTGGTGTGTAGCGCCGTCCCCGTAGTCAGAAAGGCCGCTGCTGGAGCCACAGATCTTGACGTTTAGTCCAGCCGTGCCTATGCTCTGGCGAATCTGCTCATAACAGCGTGCTGCAGAAAACATCGCAAACGAATGGAAAAAAGGAATTTTTCCAGTGAGGGAGAGGCCTCCTGCGAATGAAGCCATGTTGGCCTCTGCAATGTTCATCTCGAAAAACCTGTCCGGATACTCCGCTTCGAACATACAGCTCATGGTCGATTTGCCAAGGTCAGCTTCAAGAGCTACTATGTTTTTATTTACTGCGCCCAGTTCGACAAGCTTTTTGCCGTATGCGTTTCTAATGCTTTGTTTATTCATAATCATTCTCCTTACCTTCAGATGCAGCTTTCAAGCTCGGCTACTGCGGCATCGAAATCCTGACAGTTCATGATCCCGTTGTGGAATGCAGGTACGTTTTCTGCAAGGGATATGCCTTTGCCTTTAACAGTGTTTGCAATTATCATGACCGGGCCGTTAGTTTCATCAGCGTCATCAAGAGCTTTTACTATCTCGTCCATGTTATGCCCGTCTATCTCAATAGTGTGCCATCCAAAAGCGTCCCACTTTCCACGGATGTCTCCGATGCAATGACGGTCTGCAATACAACCTGTGGATTCAAGACCGTTTTTGTCTAATATCGCAACTAGGTTATCAAGCCCAAAGCATGCAGCTGCAGTTGCAGCTTCCCACACCTGGCCTTCAGCGATCTCGCCATCACCGAGTATTACATATACATTTGAATCGATACCGTCCATCTTAAGCCCCTGAGCACAGCCGGCTGCCAGGGATATTCCCTGCGCAAGAGAACCCGTATTGCCTTCGATGCCCGGTGTTTTTCTCATATCCGGGTGTCCCTGAAGCATTGAACCGAGCTGTTTTGCCTTGAAAAGCTCCTCTTCCGGGAAAACTCCGAGTATCGCAAGAGCCGCGTACTGGGTGTAGGCTGCATGTCCTTTGCTTAAAAAGAACCTGTCACGCTCCGGCCACTTGGTGTCTGTAGGGTCATATTTCATCTTGTGAAAATAAAGTGCTGCGGTGATATCGGCTATAGACAACGATCCGCCGAAATGTCCTTTCTTTTCCGGCCCTATCATTTTTGTAACATAAAGCCTTATCAGCGCTGCTTTCTTTTTCAGCATTTCAATATCTGCTTTTTTCATGGCTATTCCTCCTCAAATACTATTTCAGCCTTTACCAGGTCATCATTGCCTGCGGCCAGATATTCAAACATCTCGGGTGCTTCTTCTATGGATATACGCTTTCCGACTAACAAATCAGTATTTATACCCATATCTTCCATCTCGTATATAGTATTACCAAACTCTTTATGAGAATATGTATAGGTTCCGTATATCGTTATTTCACGGGTTACAACGCTTTGCATATCAAGTACTATTTCTTTTTTTGAGTTGCCGACCCATACGCACTCTCCGCCAAGCCTTAAACAGTCTATTGCTGTTTTTACCGGTTTATCCGCACCGACTGCTTCAAGAGAAACCTCGGCGCCAAGTCCGTCCGTCAGCTTTCTGACTTCCTCTACGATATCCACTGTTGCAGGATTGAATACATAGTCCGCACCGACTTTTTTTGCGAATTCAAGCCTGTTTTCGCTGAGGTCAGCTACGATAATGATGCCGGCTTTCCTGGCTTTTAGTACTGAGACTATAAGAAGCCCTATAGTGCCTGAACCAACTACCAAAACGCTTTTGCCTTCAACGCTGCCGGCCTTATCTACTGCGCATTTCGCAACAGCAAGCGGTTCAATAAAAGCGCCGTCCACATAACTCATACTATCAGGCATTTTATAGAGCAGCTTTGCAGGGACGCTGACGTACTGCGCCATAGCTCCGTCTCTGTCGAACACTCCTAGAAATTTCTTATTAAGGCAAAGATGTGTCCGGCCCTGTTTGCAATAAAAGCATTCGCCGCAGAATATTGACGGCTGAACGACGACGCGGTCTCCCTTTTTCCATCCGGAAACACCGCTGCCTACGGCTTCGACCTGCCCGGAAAATTCGTGGCCCATTATTACGCCGGGAGCCCTTCTGCCCGTTCCGCCAAGATATCCGTGGGTATCGCTTCCGCAGATACCGCTTGCACGAACTTTGACGAGTGCGTCAAATTCGCCGATTTCGGGAACGGGAACTTCTTCGACTGCAAGATCTTTGGCCCCTTGTATACAAGCGCTTTCATTATTTAACCTCCTAAAACTAAGTTTATTTAAAATTTTCTGTATACGTAGTTTACTGACATCAGATATACTTTTTCTGATGTTTCATTTATAAATCTGTGTATGTGTCTCGAATCAAGGTAAGGCAGAGTCACCTTCCTTGAGCTCATAGGGAATACCCTTGTAAATGAGCTTTATAGTTCCCTTTATAACGAAGATAAACTCCTCTGCATCATGAGTGAAGTCTTTGGTCTGACCCGGTAGTACTTCCATCATGAAAGGGGAGATGGCCCTTGTCTTGTAACCCGTAGTAAGCGGGATAAGGGTATATCCGTCTTCCTGCTCGGAAGTATCTTCGTGAAGCTCCTGCCTGTGTATGACTATGTCGCCGTCACCTTCAGCTTTCGGTTCCGGTTTTTAAGATTAAGAGCCTGAGTAATTATCGAAGTCGAGAGCAGATGCAAGTGTTTGAAGCGTTGCAAACGGCCGGAACACGGTCTGATCTTTCCAGTTTTGACAGATAACTCAAGGATAGAGCGGTTTTTTTAGAGAGCCCTTCAAGCGTATATCCTTTTTTCTGACGGTGCTTTTTGATGAACAGTCCTATTTTCATATTCATACCTCGATTATCATTATAGTATAAAAATAGCACGAATATTTATAAAAAGCAAGTAATAATTCTACTAAAAGTAAAATAATTATCCTTGTTATATAATTAACAAACTTTTACTGACGCTTCTTCATATTATATATATGGTGTAGTAACAAATATTAAAATAATTCTTTTTTTAGCATCCGGGCAGGAATATTAAAAAGAACGGCGAATATAGTTAGTCTAACCTATTTAAAACGTTTCAAATAATCTGAACTATCTACCAAGAAGAGGTAATCTTGAGAGTAACGATCAAAGACATTGCGAATATGGCTGGAGTATCTGTGGCGACAGCGTCGATGGCACTTAATAACGGCCGGGTGTAAATGATGATACCAGGCAGAAGGTTCTTGACATAGCCTCCAAGCTGCATTACAGGCCGAACCATTCGGCACGCAGCCTAATAACAAAAAAGAGCGGGTGTATAGGCTTGTGGTCACTAGTATAAGAAACCCGTTTTTTGCA
>CAXXFB010000002.1:0-46024 GCA_963674545.2 Christensenellaceae bacterium
GAGATGGCGGGCGGCCTTGACGGATTGCTCTCTTATACCAACAACACGATGCTGACCGGCTTTACAGGCGGGAAGATATTGTGGCTTAAAAAGAACGAGCCGGATAATTACAAGAGAATGAAAAGTTTCCTGATGCCGAAAGACTATATAAGGTTTATGCTGACGGGGCGCAAATATACAGACGTTTCGGATGCGAGCGGAACGGGGTTCTTCGACGTTGAAAAGCGGCAGTGGAGCAGGAAGATAATAAATATAGTCGGGCTTGATTTCTCGACATTCCCGGAAAGCCTTGAGTCGGACGAACCGGCGGGAAGTATAACGAAAAAAGCAGCCGGAGAGACAGGCCTTAAAGAAGGAATGAAAGCGTATGCCGGCGGAGGTGACGCTGTGATACAGACGACGGGTATGGGTATTGTCCAGGAAGGAACAATAGGGCTTATAATCGGTACATCGGGTATCGTATCTATGTCACTTGACGGATTTGGAAAGAACGAAGGCGGAAAGCTGCAGTTTTTCTGCAACAACGATAAAAATAAATGGCAGGCGTTTGGATGTCAGCTAAGCTCCGGCGGCTCTTTAGAGTGGCTGAAAGAAAAATTATATGACGAGAATGACCCGTTTGCGCAGATAAACAAAGGCGCAGAGCAAAGCGGCGTTGGCGCAAACAAGCTTATTTTTCTGCCGTACCTTACGGGAGAGAGAAGCCCGCATCCAGACCCTGACGCAAGGGGAGTGTTCTTCGGGCTTAGTCTGATGCACGGCAAGGGCGACATGGCAAGGGCTGTCATGGAAGGTGTAACTTTTGGGCTGCGGGAGATATATGAGCTTATAATGGCTTCTAAGCCGGACCTTAAACCGACACAGGTATTTTCATCTGGAGGAGGAAGCAAGAGCCCTCTATGGAGGCAGATACAGGCGGATATTTTCGGCCTGCCTGTAAAAACGCTGACAGGGGCTGCTGAAGGCGGGGCTTACGGCGCTGCCGTTGTTGCGGGAGTAGGCGCAGACATGTGGAAGGACATTGTGGAAGCGGCACAGGGGCTGCAGGAAGAGACTGTAACGATGCCTAATGAAGATAACAAGGACGAATACGACAGGATTTTCAAAGTATATAAAGGCCTTTACGAAGACCTTAAAGATAGATTTAAACAGCTGTAGACATAAGCGAAATTCATAAAAGAGGGGAGACATAATTATCAGACAGCCAACTATGAAAGATGTGGCGAAGCTGGTTGGGGTTTCTCAGCCGACCGTATCTCATGTAATAAACGGGACTGCGCCGATATCTGAAAACGTAAGAAGAAAGGTCTTGTCGGCAATCGACGAGCTTGGGTATGTACCCAATGCTATGGCTAAAGGCCTCAAGACAAGAAAGTCCGCTATTGTGGGGCTTATTGTACCTGACGTTTCACTGCACTATTACAGCGCAGTCGTAAAAGCCGTTGAAAGAGCGATGCGTCTGCAGGGGTATATGGTCTTTTTGTGCAATACGTTTTATAACGCCGAGGTGGAAAGCCAGTATATAGAGACACTTATACAGCACAACGTAATCGGTGTGCTTAGCTGCTCGGATCTGCTTGAAAAGAAATCATACAAACTGCTTGAGCGGCACAGGATACCTATAGTCCTTATTGATTCAAGAACGGATACAAGCGACGATATTACAAGAATAGGTGTAGACAACCTTGAGATAGCAAGGATAGCCGTAAACCACCTTTATGAAGTCGGCGCCAGAAACATATGTTATGTAAGCGAGCCGCTTGGGGCGGAAGTTATAGGCCTCAGGGTTAACGCTTTCAAACAGGCTATGAACGAAAAAGGCCTTGATTGCAGTGAAAAGAACTGTTTTATAGCGCCAAAACAATATGATACATATGACAAGATGCAGCAGGGGTATAACATCGGAGCGAACATACTTGTGAACCCGGATATCGACGCTGTATTTGCAAGCTCTGATGAGTTTGCTTTCGGTGTGCTCAGCAGGCTAAAAGAGTATGGTGTAAAGATTCCGGACGATATACTTCTGATGGGATGCGACAACGATGAGTTGTCAGCTATGATAACTCCTTCGCTGACAAGCGTTGTGCAGCCTATAAAGCAGATGGCAAAGCTTGGCGTTAAGCTGCTGTGCGATGCTATAAAAGAAGAAGAAGTACCTTCAGAGAAAATTGTTCTTGAACCTAGCATTCTGATAAGAGAATCTACGGTCAAGATCGGCAAAAGATAAAGAGTTTATTATTAAATAAAAAAGGAGAAATGATTATGAAAAAGATTTCTGTTGGAAGTTGGGCATACATAATGGGAGAATATGGTGACAAACCTATGATGCTTCCTGAGCTATGCGCCGGACTGAATGAACTTGGATTTGACGGCATAAGCATGGGTGGTTTTAAGCCACATGCAAACCCGGAACTTTATGACACAGATGAGAAAAGAGCAGGACTTAAGAAACTGTTAGCAGATAACAGTCTGGAAGTTGCAGACTTTGCTGTCGATACATGGAGCGTTAATTCTTTGACGCAGAATAACGAGTGGCTTGCGCTTTATACCCAGGGCGTGGAATTCATGGCAAAAATGGGATGGAAGACTATCCGTATAGACAGCGGTTCTCCTCCGGTACTTCCGGAAGGAATGACATACGACGACGCCAAGGACATAGTAAAGACCATGTTCCGCAAGAGCGCTAAGATAGCTGCGAAAGAGGGCATAGATGTCGTTTGGGAATTTGAACCGGGATTCATAATAAATGAACCGAAGAACGTTTTAGAAACCGTCAAAGATGTCGACGAAAAGAATTTCAGCCTGCTCGTTGACACATGCCATGCTCACATGGGCGCAAACGGCGCAAGGCATATCGAAGAAGGGCTGACACTTGCCGGAGGCGAGCTTGAGTATATAAAAATGCTCAAAGGCCTGATAGGATTTGTGCACGTCATCGATTCTGACGGGACATTGAACGGCGAAGGAACGAGCACGCATGCTCCGTTTGGTCTTGGCAATATAGACTTTGATAAGGTCATACCGGCGCTTCTAGATGCTGGATATACGGGCGACTGGTGGGCAATAGACCTTTGCGAATGGCCGAACGCATGGGATGTAACGGCGCAAAGCAAAGCTTTTGTTGACGAGCTCAACAAGAAATTCTAGGAGGTTTAACATGAAAGGGAAAATGAAAGCTCAGGTTTTTTACGAAGCCAATGTAATGAAATTTGAGGAGATAGACATTCCGCAGATTGGGCCGGATGAAGTTCTTGTGAAGGTTAAGTACTGCGGAATCTGCGGCAGCGATATCTCTTATTATTACGGACACAGCCCGCTAGGCACAGCAGACGGCAAAGGCCCGCTTGTGCTGGGACACGAATTTTCCGGAGAGATAGTAGAGGTTGGCGATCTGCCAAAATCCAAAGGGCTTTTCGCAGAAGGTGACAGAGTTATCTGCAACCCGGTACAGCAGTGCAATGCCTGCAGCGACTGTGCAAAGGGCAATTTTAACATATGCAACTATATGACCGTACCGGGAGTAAGCAACAATGGTGCGTTTGCAGAGTACGTTGTAATGAAATATACGCACATATATAAGATGCCTGAGGGCATGTCATATAAAGAAGCTGCTATATGCGAACCGCTTGCATGCGGAAGCTATGGCGTTAAGAAACTTGATCCGCAGATAGGCGATTTTGTAGTGGTCTTTGGACCGGGAGCTATTGGAATAATGATGGTCCAGCTTATCAAGGCAAGAGGAGCTGACAAAGTAGTATTAGTCGGCACAAGAGATTATCCTCTGGGTGTGGGCAAAGAGTGCGGTGCTGATTATATAATCAACGTAAAGGATGAAAGCTCACCGGACTATGTCAGCGATATAAAAGCAAAGATAGAGGAGCTGAACGGCGGGAATCTTGCTGATAAAGTAATTGTACCGACGAGTTCGAAGAAAGCTCTTCAGGATGCGCTGGAAGTATTAGCGCCTGCCGGAACGGTAGTTTACTTTGGACTGCCGGGTGAAGAAGACACAGTTGATATTCCTGCACTTAATGCTATACAGAGCGACATTACAGTTAAGTTTGCTTGGCTTGCTCCGCTGGTATGGCCGACAGCTATAGGTGCTCTGAAGTCAGGAATAATAAGCACAGATAAGCTGTTTACGCATGAATTCAGCCTTGCCGATACGGAAAAGGGCATCAAGTTTATGAAAGAGGGCAAGGGAGATAAATTAAAAGGAATTATTTCCATAGAGAAATAGCCCTTTGCATAGGGAGGATACTTGATGTTGAAGAATAAAATATTGGACGAGCTCAATAAAAACAAAGGCGTGCTGCGCCTTGCTCCGGCATGGGTCGGCAGGACTATCCTGCTGCCCGGCAGGAGGCTGAAGCTCGATGTAAGGGACATTTATGCAAGAGGAGCACAGTGGGGCGGAATATCCGAACGCTGGATGGCTTCTACCGGAATGGTGGATAACGGGCCGACCACGTATGAGAATGAGGGCCTTAGTTTCGTTGTAGTTGAAACGTCTTCGGGGTATGAGAAGATTAAACTGAAAGACGCTATAGACGAATTAGGCGATAAGATCCTCGGAAAAGATATCATGGATAAATGGGGAGGATTAAAATCTTTCGCTAAGTTCTATGATTTTAAAACGCCGATACCGCATCATGTGCACCTAAGGGAAGAGCATGCAAAGGCTGTGGGAGATACACCGAAGCCGGAGTCTTATTTCTTCCCGTCGGAGCTTAACAACTACGACTACCTTGGCGGTTATACGTATTTCGGGCTGGACCCGGAAACGACAAGAGAGCAGCTCAAGACGTATATAGCTGACTGGGGCAAGGGCGGAGACAACGGTATTTTAGAGCTGGCAACGGCGTATAAACTGAAGCTGAACACCGGCTGGGACGTACCTGCCGGCATACTTCATGCGCCCGGTTCGCTTGTAACCTATGAGCCGCAGTGGGTAAGCGACTGCTCGCTTTTCTGGCAGTCAATGATCCAGGACAATTTCTTTGAGAGAGACCTGCTTGTCAAGTTCATACCGGACGACAAGAAGTGGGACCTTGATTATCTGATAGACTGTCTCGACTGGGAAGCGAACACTGACCCGAATTTCAAGAAGAACCATTATCACGAGCCTGTTCCTGTAGAGGATATGGATTCCATGAAGGAAAAGGGCTATGTTGAAGAGTGGATATCTTACGGCAGCGACAGGTTCTGTGCAAAGAGGCTGGAGGTTGCACCGGGAAAACAGGTCGTTATAAAAGATGCAGCGGCATACGGCTTTATCGCTATGAAGGGTAACGGAGAAATAAACGGCGTTAAGATAGAAACGCCTGCGGTAATACGCTATGAACAGCTGACGAGAGACGAATTCTATGTTTCTGTGGAAGCTGCGAAGAGTGGTGTTACAATAACTAACACCAGCGACTGCTCTGAGCTGGTGCTGCTTAAGCACTTTGGACCGGACAACCCTGAAGCGGCAAAGTTTGTAGAGTAACGTATGGAAAAATAAATATTAAGGAGATGTTATTATGAGTATTTCAGCAAGTAAGACAGACGGCGTCAGGACAAAGCTAAAATACGGCATGGTAGGCGGCGGACCCGGATCTTTTATCGGGGACGTCCACAGACGCTCTATCGCACTTGACGGCAAGGCGGACCTGGTGGCAGGAAGCTTTTCGAGGAATATGGAAGGCAGCCTGCAGACCGCAAAGGAACTTGGCGTATGTGAAGAGCGTGTTTATGCAACGTATGAGCAAATGGCCCAAAAGGAAGCGGCAAGGGAAGACGGGATAGATTTTGTAGTAATAGTCACTCCTAACTTCATGCATTACGCAGTTGCTAAAGCTTTCCTTGAAAACGGTATACACGTTGCCTGTGACAAACCTCTGTGCTTCGAGATAGAAGAAGCTGAAGAATTAAAAGAACTTGCAGAGAAAAACGGTTGTCTGTTCTGCGTGACATATACTTATACTGGACACGTCATGGCAAAACAAGCAAGAGACATGATCCAAAAAGGCGAGATAGGCGAAGTTCGTGTTGTGATGACGGAATACGCACAGGACTGGCTTATTGAATCTGACGAAGAGCTTGGCAAGCAGGGCGAATGGAGAACTGATCCGAAGCGTTCAGGCCGCTCTAATTGCCTTGGCGATATCGGTACACATGCCGAGAATATGGTCAATTATATGACCGGGCTTAAGCTGAAAAGGCTGTGTGCAAAGATGGATATGAAAGTTGCCGGAAGGGTGTTGGATGACAATTCGCAGGTATTGCTGGAGTACGAAAACGGCGCAACGGGTACGCTGTGGGCAAGTCAGGTCGCTATCGGAAACGACAACGCTTTAAGAACGAGAATTTTCGGCACCCTTGGAACGATAGAATTCATTCAGGAAGATAGCAACTATCTGAAAGTTACCAAAAAGGGCGGCTCTACTATGACTTACTCTAGAGGAACCGGAGCGGTCGGCGAAGCAGCAGGAGCTTTCAGCAGGCTGCCGTCAGGCCATCCTGAGGGTTTGTTCTCTGCTTTTGCTAACATCTATTCAGCATTTGCGGATGCTATATATGACAAGGCGGACGGCATTGAAAAGGATGAGGAGTCTTATGGTTATCCGACAGTAGAGATGGGTCTTGACGGAGTCAAGTTCGTTAACAGATGTGTTGAAAGCTCGCAGGCGGGCAGCGTTTGGGTAGACTTCTAATAACAATTTATAAAGCGGAGGTAAAGGAATTATGAGACCGGTAACACTATTTACAGGACAATGGGCAGACCTGCCGATGGATGTGATGTGCAAGACTGCTGCAGAAATGGGCTATGAAGGCTTAGAGCTTGCTACTTGGGGCAACCATGTAGACTCTACAAGGGCAGCAAACGACATGGAATATGTCAACAGCATCAAAGCGGAGCTTGATAAAAACGGATTGAATGCCTGGGCTATCAGCGTACATCTGTGCGGACAGCTTGTTTGTGACGAATATGACGAGCGTCACAACGGTTTTGCTCCATCAAAGTATGCGAACGACCATGAAGCCATGAGAAAGTGGGCAGTCGATTATACAATGGACACCATTAAAGCTGCGAACAACCTTGGAATAAAGACTATTACAGGATTTATGGGCTCTCCAATATGGAACAAGTGGTATTCATTCCCGCAGACAAGCCAGGAGATGATAGACAAAGGATACGCTGACGTAGTGAAAGCATGGACACCGATATTTGATGAGATGGACAAATACGGAATAAAGTTTGCGCTCGAAGTGCATCCGACTGAAATAGCTTTTGACTACTACACATTTGTTAAACTGCTTGAAGCGTTTGACTATAGGGAGACTCTTGGAATGAACTTCGACCCGAGCCATTTGATCTGGCAGGGAATCACCCCGCACCTTATGATACGTGCGCTGCCTGACAGGGTATATCACGTACACATCAAGGACGCTGCAGTAACTCTTGACGGATTGAACGGAATTTTAGGCTCGCACATCGAGTTTGGTGACACAAGACGTGGATGGAACTTCCGCTCACCGGGCAGAGGCCATGTAGATTTCAACGAGATAATAAGAGAACTTAATCAGATTGGCTATGACGGACCGCTATCCATTGAATGGGAAGACAGCGGAATGGACAGGATGGCCGGCGGTGCTGAAGCGTGTGAGTTTACAAAAGACATCAACATCAGCCCGAACGTAGGAGCATTTGATGACGCTTTGAAGTCTGATTAACAAGAGGTATGCGTTAGAACTGCTATGGAAAAAAAGACCGGGGAAAAGAATCCTGAGAAAAAAGATGCGGAAAAGCCTGAAGAAGCATGCGGCAAAGAAGAAGGCAAAAAGGACTGCAGGGATAATTGTATGCACTGCGGCGCTCACTGCATCTATTTGAAAAAAAATTAGGAGGAAGAAAAATGGAAGTTGGTGTATTTTTAGCATTAGAGCCATATACGAGCATTGAAAGGCAGCTGCAGCTTGCAAAAGAGGCGGGGTTTACCCATGCGGATATCACGGACGTACACGAAGGAAGCAGTATGTTCGACTCTGCCGGGCTTGCCGCTACTGTCAGTCTTGACGGAGACCCGTTTGCTACTAAGAGACTGTTTGACAAGTACGGCATAACTCCTTCGACTGTCTGCGTGCATGGCGCTCTGCTTGAACCAAGCAATCCGGCAGCATTCCAGACAGCGGGCATAATGAAAGGCATAAAATATGCAGCGGCCATCGGTATAAGAGACTGCGTTACAACAGAGAATGAACCGCATTCAGAGTGGGCAAAGAACTTAAGCTATGACCAGAGCATATTCACTATTGCTGAGAAACTGGTCGTGCCATGCCAGATGGCGGAAGACTTTGGCGTTAACATACTTCTTGAGCCTCATGGTCCTTATACGGACACGATACAGGGCATAAAGGATATTATGGACTGTCTTGGCAATCCTAAGTCACTTGGTGTCAACCTTGATACAGGAAACTCTTGGCTGGGCGGCACAGACCCGGTAGAGATGGCTAAGGTATTCAAGGACAAGATATTCCATGTACATTGGAAAGACCTTGGCGAAGAGTATGTTGAGAGACGCGGTAAACAGTTTGGCTGCGGATTTTCTACTATTGCACTCGGCGACGGCGTAATTGACATAAAGGGCGTCGTAGATGTGCTCAAAGACAGGAAAGAGATATTGGCCTCTACGCTGGAGATCGGCGGAACAGCAGAGATGCTGCAGAAGAGCGTAGCATATCTTAAATCCTGCGGACTGTAAAAAATAAAACAAAATATAGCTGCGGCTTCGCCTGTTTTCAAGGCAGGCGAAGTTTGCAGTGCCTGTAAGCAGCATGCTGCAGGCGGGAAAAGAGGAGAACCTAAAGATGAAAGAATATTTTCCGGGTATAAAAAAACTCGAATACACACAAGAAAAAATGAAACCAGGCCTTTACTTCAGGCATTATAATGCTGATGAAAAGGTTGGCGGCAAGACGATGAAAGAACAGCTCAAATTCGCTGCAGCATGGTGGCACACCTTCTGTAATGAAGGATCAGATCAGTTTGGCGTTGGCACGGCACAGCGTCCTTGGCAGGGCCTTTCAGACATGAAAAAAGCGGAAGCAAGAGTGTATGCCGGCTTTGAGTTCATGCAGAAGATGGGCATAGAATATTTCTGTTTCCACGACAGAGACATTGCGCCGGAAGGCGAAACGATTGCGGAAAGCAACAAGAACCTTGACCATATCGTGAAGATAATAAAGCAGCAGATGGACGAGACCGGCATCAAGAACCTTTGGGGAACCGCAAACCTTTTTGGCAACCCTAGGTATATGCACGGCGCTGCAACAAGCTGTAATGCCGATTCTTTTGCTTATGCGGCGGCACAGGTCAAAAAAGCTATGGAGATAACCAAAGAGCTTGGCGGCCAGAACTATGTATTCTGGGGCGGCAGGGAAGGTTATGAAACGCTTCTTAACACAGACCTTAAGCTGGAAAACGAAAACATGGCAAGGTTTATGCATATGGCCGTTGACTATGCAAAACAAATCGGTTTTGACGGACAGTTCCTCATAGAACCAAAACCAAAAGAGCCGACAAAACATCAGTATGATTTTGATGTCGCTTCGGGCATTGCATATCTTAAGACATACGGTCTTGATAAAGACTTCAAGTTTAACATAGAAGCAAACCACGCTACGCTTGCCGGACATACTTTCCAGCACGATTTAAGAGTGGCAAGAGATAACGGTATGCTTGGTTCTATCGATGCAAACCAGGGAGATATGCTGCTTGGCTGGGATACAGACCAGTTCCCGACAGACCTTTATGTTTCTACGCTTGCTATGTATGAAGTGATTAAGATGGGCGGATTCGGAAAGGGCGGGCTTAACTTTGATGCTAAAGTGCGGCGTCCTTCATTTAAACCGGAGGATCTTTTCTATGCTCATGCTGCAGGCATGGACGGCTTTGCAAAAGGGCTTAAAGCTGCGCAGAAACTTGCTGATGATGGATTCCTTGACAAATTTGTCGAGAAGAGATATGCAAGCTGGAAGAGCGGCATAGGTGCAGACATAATAGACGGCAAGGAAGACTTTAAGTCTCTTGAGAAATACGCAATGGGAATAAAAGAAGTCGTTCATGAATCCGGTATGCAGGAATATCTTGAGACGATGTTAAACGAATATATTCTGAACAGCTAGTATCATTAGAGGAAAGGGAGAAAGTTATGTATAAACTTGGAATGAACCTGCTTTTATGGACAGACGTTGTTCGTTTGAGCAAGGACAAGGAGCTTATCGATAAGGTTCTCGGCATGGGTTTTGACGGAGTTGAGATACCTGTTATGGACTTAAGCGTCGAGGAAGCAAAAGAGCTTGGCGATTATGTAAAGTCAAAGGGCAAGGAATGTACGACTCTTTCTGTGCTTGGAGGGTCTAACCCGGTCAGCCCGGACAAGAGTGTCAGGGAAGCTGCGTATAAGGATATGTGCCATTACATAGACTGTGCTGTGGCGATGGATTCAACTTTGCTCAGTGGCCCGTTCGACCAGCAGCTTGGTTATTTCAGCGGCGCAAGACCGACGGAGCAGGAATGGGAGTGGTCTATCGAAGTTATGAAAAAAGCATGTCAGTATGCACTTGATAAGGGAGTCGATATTGGCATAGAGCCGCTTAACAGGTTTGAGCAATACTTGCTGAACACAGCTGAGGACGGCGTTGAATATATAAAACAGCTGGATATGCCTAACGCAGGCCTTTTGCTGGATACTATGCATCTTAATGTTGAAGAGCTTGATATCGCCAAGGCTTTCGAACTTGGGCTGCCGTACACAAAGCACATACATATTTCCGAGAATAACAGGGGAATACCGGGAACGGGACATGCATGTACAAAGGAAGTTTTTGATGCGATCAAAGCAAGCGACTATGACGGATGGCTGACAATTGAAGCGTTTAACGAAGGCGCACCGTCTATGCAGGGGCCGCTTCATCTTTGGAGGACATTTGCTCCTTCCGATGATTCACTGGCAGAGCAGGGTCTTGCATACATGAAGAAGATGTCAGAATAGTAACTACACTGGTAGGGCTTCTCCGAGAAAGGGGAGGCCTTACCGGCAAATAAGGAAACCGTCTGAACATTCAGGCGCTGGGGCGAAATGATAGATAAACAGATATCGTTGAAATCCATAAAAAAGTATAAAAGCAGCGACGAGAAGGTTTTTTATAAATCTGATCTTGAGTCCACATCCGATTATTATAGCAACGTTTTTAACAAGATGGAAGAAGGCATTAGTGTGCTGGATGAGAATTACGTCATCGATGACGTTAATTTTGCCATGCAGAAATGGTATGGACATAGAGACAGGATAGTCGGTGAGAAGTGCTATGAGGTGTACCATAACCGGAAACAGCCTTGTGAAGTCTGCCCGATCAGGGAAACACTGGAAACCGGCAGAACGCACAAGGAGATAGTTCCTTATCAGACTTTTGACAACGATGCTGCCGGCTGGCAGGAGGTTCGTGGCTATCCTGTATATGACGGAGGAGAGATAGTAGGTGTTATTGAGTATGTTAAAGACGTAACGTATGAGATGGACCTCTTTTCAAAAGTTGCAAGTATAGAACGGGAACTTGTCAATTTAAAGACACAGAATGTTGTGCTGAACGAGTACTTAAGCCAGAAAGAGCAGGAGAGGAGCACGCTGGAAAACAACATATCGCTTAACGTTAAAAAACTCGTCAAGCCGGTCATTCACGAATTGAGGGATAATTACGGCGCTAATCAGGCAGAAAAACAGATGATATCATTTCTGGAGTCGTTACTTGAGAAGATTGTCGAGCCGTATATGAACAACGTAGTTAACTCGATATGTGACTTTACTACCAGGGAAATAGAGATAATGCAGCTTATAAAGCAGGGAAAATCGAGTAAAGAGATAGCGGCTATGCTTTTTGTTACAGAAAAAACAGTTGCTTTTCACCGGGGCAATATAAGAAAGAAACTTGATTTAAAAAAGACTGATAACCTAAGGGCATATCTTCTTAAAAAGCCTATTGTTATTGAATAGAACATTTAAACGAGCATCGGTTTTGGAAAATCAGTACTAGGTTTGTACTGGTAGCAAACAGATATTATGCGGGAATGGTTTAATATCAACCTGGTATATATAATTGACTGTAGAATGGGGCTGAAAATACAAAAGGCGCCGGATACAGTTTTTTTATGCGCTCTAATAGACCCCGTTAATATCTGAAGGGAGAATGAAAATGAGCAAGGATTATTTATCACAGCCGATAAATATCGGACCGCTGAAGGCAACAAACAGATTTGTTATCAATGCGATGGAGTGTTGCGATGCAGACGAGAAGGGTAATGCAGGCCCGGATACTTATGAGAGGTATACTAATCTGTTTGAAGGCGGAGCAGGAATCGTTGTACTGGAAGCCATAACAGTAAGTTATGAGAGCAGAAGCCGTGAATTTCAGCTTAGCATAGAGCCGCACAACCAGGAATCAATAACTAAGCTGGTAAGTTCAATGAAGCAAATCAACCCGGACCCGCTTTTTATATTCCAGCTTACTCACTCCGGAGAACTGAGTCATCCGGCATTTTCAAGGAGAGTGTGCATAAAGCCGCTGCCAGGCTTTGGCGGTGATATCTTAAGTGAAGAAGAAGTTGATGATATAATGGACAAATTCGTACTGTCTGCAAAGATAGCATATGATTCTGGAGCTGACGGTGTTGACTTGAAGTTCTGCCACGGCTATCTTGGCTCACAGATACTGCGTCCGTACAACGACAGACAGTGGAAATATGGCGGCCCATGGGAGAGAAGACGCCAGTTTGCATTCGACATGATAGAAAGAGTAAGAAAAGAGATACCGGACAAGAACTTCTTGCTCGGTTCAAAGATATCAATGTGGGAAGGATTCCCGGGCGGACAGGGGAGCGCAGGACCAGACACCGCTATAATCGACCTTACAGAGCCGCTTGACCTTGCTAAAGGTCTTGAAGAGAGAGGCGCAAGCTTTGTTATACAGTCGGCAGGCAGCCCGTCTATTACTCTGGCGCTTTCACAGCCGGACAAATCTATACCAGACCAGGTATATCTGCATCATACTTTCTCGAAAGCACTTCGTGACACTCTTAAGCCGGAGACTGTGGTTATCGGCTCTGCGTACTCTGTGTTCAACAATGGCAACAACAAGCTTCAAGCCAGAAACAAAGAAGAGAGCACAACGTTCTTCTGGGGCAACAAGAACATAGAGGACGGGGTTGTGGATATGATAGCACTGGGAAGGCAGTCTATTGCAGACCCGAAGATGCCAGCAAAGTATCTTGCCGGCAAAGAAGGGGACGTAAAATACTGTACTGCTTGTGACAACTGCATCGAATTCCTTATAAGGCAAAAGCATGTTGGATGTGCTACGTATAACAAAAAGTATACTGAATCTCTGATTCAGATAAGAAGAGAAGAAGGAAAACTGAAAGCTAAACATACATGATTTAGCATGAATTAAAAAACTTTTGCAACCAGCCTGAAGAGCAAATATTACTTCAGGCTGGTTTTTATTAAAAATAGAATTATCTCATATATTTTGTAAAGAACAAATGCGCAAAAAGCATTAAAATCGTTTATATTTCATTTATATTATAAATTAGATATTAATACAATGAAAAAATATATAAATAAAATGTTGATTTGAAGCAGGGTTTGTTGTATAATCAATACAAGAAAACGGTTTAACGGAAGAGCAGTGCAGGATTCAAGTTCTATAATAAACCAAGGAGCTTAGTAGATGGCCGAAAAAACAGTGACTCTTAAATGTTTGCCCGCTAAATCGAGTGATCAAGTTCCGATGTCAAGAGCTGTAATTTGGCGTTATTAAATGTTTATAATATAATAATTATTTTTAATCACAATAGATATTAATTTTTTTTTTGACAGCCGTGTGTTTCTGAATGGGATTGTTTTTATTGAATAGTTGTATTTGAATACTACCTTGCAAGGGAGCGGTGTTCAATGATTATTGTAAGATAAGTCGTAGGAGGTATGAAAGTGCAGAATGATTATATCCTGGAGATGAAAGGAATAAAGAAATCTTTCCCAGGTGTTGATGTCTTCGATGATTTCAATTTTGATTTGAAAAGAGGCGAAGTACATTGTATATGCGGCGAAAACGGCGCAGGCAAATCTACACTGATAAAGATGTTGTCAGGGGCTTATACGCCTGATGCAGGGGTCAGGATAGTAGATGGCAGGAAGATTGATGTAATGACTCCGAGGTCGGCGATGAGATTGGGTATACAGACGATCTATCAGGAGCATAACCTGTATCCGCTGCTTCCCGTTTATGAAAACCTGTTTGCAGGCAATGAAATAGGCTCGGGGCCGATGGTGAACAAGGCTAAGATGGTTGCAAAAACCGTAGAAGTCCTTGAATTTTTGCATTCAAGCATTTCGCCGTATGAAATTGTGGCGAACCTTGGCAGCGGTGAGCAGAAAACGATAGAGATAGCGAGGGCGTTCGTTCAAGAATCTAAAATAATGATACTTGATGAGCCGACGGCTTCTTTCAGTAAAAAGGAGATCGCTCATCTTCTTGGGATCATAAAGAAGCTTGCTTCTGAAGGGATCAGCATAATATATATTTCTCATCATCTGGATGAGGTATTTAAAATCGCTGACAGAGTAACAGTAATCAGAGACGGAATAAAGATAAATACATACGGTATTGAGAATTTAACAGAACAGCAACTCATTAAGGACATGGTCGGCAGAGACGTTTCGGCATTTTATAAAAGAGATAAGGCGAAAGTTGGGGACGTTGTATTTGAGGCCGAGAATATGTCCGGTAACGGAGTAAAACAGGCAAGCATCAAAGTCAGATCGGGAGAGCTTGTTGGTATTGCGGGTATGGTTGGCTCCGGCCGTACAGAGCTTGCTGAGCTTCTTTTCGGAGTAAAACCGAAAGACAGTGGAACAATAAAGATAATGGGGAAGGAAGTCAGCATAAGAACACCGCTTGATGCGATTGCCAATCATATGTGCTTCATTACTGAAGACAGGCAGTCTTCAGGCCTTTTCCTTATACATTCAATAGCTCAGAATACGGTCATTGCAAGCTATGCGAAAAACAAGAATCCTTTTGTTACTCCTGCTGATGATATTAAAATCGCCAGGAAGTACATAAAAGCTATGAACGTTATCACGCCGAGCGTTTTCCAGAAAGCGATGTTCCTATCAGGCGGAAACCAACAGAAGGTTGTTTTGGCAAAATGGTTTGCCACTGTAGGGGACATATATATATTCGACGAACCGACAAGAGGTATTGACGTCGGCGCCAAGGAAGAGATATACAAGATCATGACTGATCTTTTGAAGCAGGGCAAATCGATAATTATGATTTCATCGGATATGCCTGAGCTTATTGCGATGAGCGACAGGATAATGGTAATGAGAAACGGCAAAATGGTTGCTGAGATCGACAAAAAGGCAGAGATAAACGAAGAGAATATTCTAAACTATTCTATTGGAGGAGATATATAATGGAGAAACAACAGAATTCGGCGGTGCAGAAAAACGATCGCTTGCGCAGGGCCTGGCAGCATGATAATACGCCAATATTCCTGGTATTGATTGTAATTCTAGTTGCTGTAATTGTTATAGAACTGATTGTGAACGGAACGACGAATTTCGTTACGCCGAGGAATATCTCAAACGTTCTTCTGCAGATATCGGTTACCGGTATATTTGCGCTGAGTATGAATATGGTCATGATTTCAGGCGGCATCGACCTTTCAGTTGGCTGGATGATGAGTTTCCTTGGAACAGGTTTTGCTTACCTTATAAGATTCTCAGGATTGCCGGAAATGTTGGTTGTGCTGATATGTATTGGAGTGGCTGTAGGATTCCAGCTATTAATGGGCTTTATCATATCCAGAACGAAACTGGAGCCGTTCATTATTTCCCTTGGCTTCATGAGTATATACAGAGGATTTACATATCTTATTACAAATGGACGGGAAATAACCATAATTAACAGGTTTGAATTTCTTGGAAGCGAGATATGGAAGATTGGTGAAAATGCAAACCCTGAGAATCAGTTTTCACTGAGGGTGCCGATACTGCTGTTCTTATTACTGACGTTTATTGTATGGCTGGTAATTAAATATACTAAGTTCGGAAGAAGAGTTTATGCAGTCGGCGGAAATGAGAATGCTGCATACCTTGCAGGAATAAATGTTAAGAACTTTAAGCTATTGATATATGGCATAAATGGTTTGTTTATAGCTCTTGCATCAATGACCTTGCTCTCCAGACTGGGAACAGGAAGTCCTATAATGGGCACGGGCAAGGAGATAGACGTTATCGCGGCCGTTGTCGTTGGCGGAACATCTCTTTCGGGTGGTAAAGGTAATGTGTGGGGCACTGTAATAGGTGTTGTACTTCTGGGTATAATGTCTAACGCACTCAATATTTTGAGTGTTTCACCGCATTATCAGTATATTATGAAAGGCTTGTTGATCATCGGCGCAGTACTTATAGGTTATTATAGCAGTCTAAGGACTATGAAAAGATCTAAGAAAGCGGCTTAATAGTTCGGAGGCTCTAAAATAATAGCATCAAAACTTTGGTGCACAATTTACCTGTTGGTAAAAATAATAGGGAGGAAGAAAAATGAAAAAAACTATTGCAATTCTCTTGGTAGTAGTTATGATCGGCGTAGCATTAGCTGGTTGTAGCGGCGGAAAAGATGAGACCAAGACTATAGGCTTCATCAATGCCGGCCCGGACGACTACTATGCACAATTCGGTGACGCTTTTAAAGCTATCGGCGCTGAAATGGGTTACGAAGTCAAAGAGCTTAACTCTGACTATAGCCCGGAGAAAGAATTGGCTAACGTTCAGGACTTCATTTCACAGGGCGTTGACGCTATAGCAGTTATCACAGCTGGTGCAGCTGGTTCTGCTGCATCAATATCTGCAGCAAATGATGCTGAAGTTCCAATATTCTTCATCGCTGGCAAACCGGAACTCAACCCGGGAACAGACCTGCAGGGTCACGTTACCGACAACTTCGTTATGATGGGTTACCTCATCGGACAGTGGGTTTCAGAGAACTATCCTGGTGCACAGACGGTTAATATACCTGGATTCCTTGGACAGGGACCTGCTGAAGGTGAAATCGTTGGTTTCGACATGGCTCTTGAAGAAGCGGGAATGCCGCCGGCAATCATGACGGCCAGTTCTGAGTGGCAGAGACCTCTGGCTGTTCCTATTGCTCAGGACCTTATTGCTTCAGGACAGGAATTTGACGTTGTGTTCTGCTGTAACGAAGAAACTTACTTCGGCGTAAAACAGGTGTTTGATGAGCTCGGCGTAGAAAAGGTTCTCGTATCTAACAACGGTAAAGATGATGCTTGGCCGGATCTTATTTCTGGTGCTCTTGCAGCAACAGTTCCGAATCCGCCGTCACTGAATGCTGACCTTTGCCTGCAGCAGATCGAAAGATATCTAAACGGAGAAGACTTCGTTCAGTATCTGCAGATCAAACCTCCGTTTGTTCTGACAGGAGAGAACGTAGACGAAGCTATTCCATGGACAGTATCTGATTACCTCGAAGGCCGTGCAAACAACACATTCCAGTGGAAGCTTTCAGACTATGAAGCAGCATACGAAGAGAACAAGGCTGACTTCGAAAGATTTGACGCTCAGCTTGCTGAGTATCTGGCAACTCACTAATAAGTAGAAAAGAGGCCCCGGTTAATTTGCCGGGGCTTCAAAAACTTTTGGTACGCCAACAGGTATTGAAAGAACAATAGAATACGTATTTTATGGTTTAAAGAAGGAGCCTGCAGATTTGCAGGCTCTGTTTTTATTATATGATGTCCAGCTCGTCGTCTTCCTGATAGTTGCTTTTGAAATTCGCTATTGCTTTCTTTATATGATCTTTCATGAGCTCGCTTGCAAGTGAAGCCGATTTGTTTTTAATTGCGTTGAAGATCGCCTGATGGTCTTCGAGAGACTTGATAGGTTGACCGGGTATGCGCAGAGTTGTTTGACGTGATTTCGACAGGAGACCAGCACACATACGCAGTATCTCGCTCATTGCAGAGTTCCTTGAAGCAACGGCAAGCGCTGTGTGAAAGTCATTATCTCCCTTTAACCCGATGCCTCCGCTTTCAATATCCTGTTTCATTTCGTCAAGCGACTGTTGCATTGTTTCAAGATCTTCGGGGGTAGAACGCTTAGCGGCAAGAAGGGCGATTTCAGATTCCAACAGCTGCCTTACTTCCAGAAGCTCTGAGATAAGCTTTTTATTTTGTGACAAAACAGCGGAGAAAGGGTGAAGAACGTTATCGAGGGAGATGGCTTTAACGAAAGTGCCGCCGCCGACTTTTGATTCGATATACCCCATTGATTCCATGGAACGCAGTGCTTCGCGGATAGCGGTACGGCTGACATGCAGCTCGTCAGCAAGCTGGCGTTCAGCAGGGAGTTTGTCGCCAGGAAGCAATTTGCCTTCTTCGATAAGGTCAGTAAGTTGTTTTACTATCTCTTCGTAAAGGCGTGTTTTTTTAAGCGGTTCCAACATCTTCTAATCTCCTTATTATTGCCATAACTTTGTTAAAGTATAGCATATAAAAACGTTTTTGTCTAATGGTATGACAAATAAATTCGTCTAAATCATCGTAAAACAGTATAAAAACACTAAAATGTGCAGAAATTTATCTATTATATATTGCATTGGCATTTTAGTTATGCTATTATTGGTATGACCAATAGAGAAATTTAGATAATATCACTTAAAAACACAAAAACTTGCAAATTTTTGGGAGGGTATCACATGGATTACAGAAAAGAGAGCTTGAAACTGCATTATAAATGGAAAGGCAAAATTGAGGTTACTGCTACGACTCCGGTAAAAAATAAGGAAGACTTGTCTCTTGCTTATACACCGGGTGTTGCGGAACCTTGTCTAGAGATTCAGAAGGATATAAACAAAAGCTATGAGCTTACACGCAGATGGAACATGGTCGCTGTTGTTACGGACGGTACTGCTGTACTTGGTCTTGGAGACATCGGTCCGGAAGCGGGAATGCCTGTTATGGAAGGCAAATGCGTGCTGTTTAAAGAGTTTGGCGACGTTGATGCTTTTCCGTTGTGCGTAAAGTCTAAGGAAGTGGACGACATCGTTAATACTGTTTATATGATTTCGGGCAGTTTCGGCGGCATCAACCTTGAAGACATTGCTGCACCGAGATGTTTTGAGATAGAGAAAAAACTTAAAGAACTATGTGACATTCCAATTTTCCACGATGACCAGCACGGAACGGCTGTTGTTACTGCGGCAGCTATGATAAATGCTATGAAGCTGACAGGAAGAGAACTTAAAGAACAAGAATGTGTTGTATCGGGCGCAGGCGCTGCAGGGGTTGCTGTGACAAAGCTGCTTATGAGCATGGGGCTAAGAAACGTAATCTTATGTGATTCTAAAGGCGCTATATATGAAGGAAGAGAAGGACTGAATCCTTTCAAGCAGGAAATGGCAAAGATAAGCAACAGGGAAATGAAGAAGGGCTCGCTGGCAGATGTTATTGCCGGGTCTGATGTTTTCATCGGAGTTTCAGCACCAGGGATCGTTTCTGAGGAGATGGTCAAGTCCATGAATCCGGATCCGATAATATTCGCAATGAGCAATCCAACGCCGGAAATCATGCCTGACCTTGCAATAAAGGCCGGAGCAAGCGTTGTCGGAACAGGCCGGAGCGACTTTGCAAACCAGATTAATAACGTTCTTGCGTTCCCGGGAATTTTCAGAGGAACTTTTGATGTAAGGGCGAGCGATATTAATGATGATATGAAGATAGCAGCAGCGTATGCGATAGCAGGACTCGTGTCGGGCGAGGAACTTAACGCAGAGTACGTTATACCAGCACCGTTTGATCCAAGAGTCGGCGATGCTGTGGCAGAAGCGGTCGCAGAAGCTGCGAGAAAGTCGGGAGTAGCAAGGATATAAAAGGAGATGGGAGTCATGATTGACAATTTAATCGAGAGATCAAGAAAAGCACAGGCCGTACTGGAGACATACGACCAGGAAAAAATCGACAAAATAGTTAGGATGTTTGCTAAGGTGGTTTTTGATGAAGCTGATCCGCTTGCTAAGATGGCCGCTGAAGAGACGCGGATGGGCGTATATGAGGATAAAATCAAGAAAAACCAGGGTAAAGCAAGAATAATCTGGAATCAGCTTAAAGGCAAAAAGTCTGTTGGGATCTTAAGACATCTTAAAGAAGAAGGACTGGTCGAAGTAGCAAAACCGATGGGAGTTGTCGGAGCGGTTACACCGTGTACAAACCCGATAGTCACACCTATGTGCAATGCTATGTTTGCAGTTAAAGGACGCAACTCGATTATAATTGCTCCGCACCCAAGAGCTAAGAAATGTGCCAAAGAGATGCAGGACATGTATTGGGCGCAGCTTGACAAGATGGGTGTTCCAAGAGATATATACATTACTATTGAAGAGCCGTCTATAGACCTGACAGGCGAGCTTATGAAGAAAGTGGACGTGGTTATAGCGACCGGCGGAATGGGCATGGTAAAAGCTGCATATTCATCCGGCAAACCTAGCTTCGGCGTAGGTGCAGGCAACGTGCAGTGCATAATCGACCGTGACGTTGATTTTAACGAAGCAGCCAGCAAAGCCATAGCCGGACGTATATTCGACAACGGTATAATCTGTTCCGGGGAACAGACTGTGATAGCTCATAAAGACGACTTTGACAAAGTTATGGCGGCATTCGTATACAACGGCGCTTATTACACAGAAGATAAAAAGGAACTCGATGCTCTTCGCAATACGCTGTTTACAGACGGGCACATGAGCAAAGACGTCGTCGGGCAGCCTATAGAAAAGATCGCGAAGATGGCTGGAGTAGAGATACCCGAAGGTACAAAAGTTATAATAGTAAAGCCGGACAAATGCGGCGAAGCTGATCTGTTCAGCAAGGAGAAGATGTGCTGTGTAATGTCAGCTTACGAGTATGACACATGGGAGCAAGCTGCTGATATCGCACTGTGCAACCTTAACGTTGAGGGCAAGGGCCACAGCGCTATCGTTCACTCGAACAACACAGAGCATATCGAATATGCTGGAGTTACGCTTCCGATAAGCAGACTGCTTGTGAATCAGATATGCGCAACGATGAACGGCGGAAGCTTTGTTAATTCGCTGAATGCAACGACTACACTTGGATGCGGAAGCTGGGGCAACAACTCGATTTCTGAGAATCTGACATTCAAACACCTGATAAACGTATCGAGGATAGCTTATGAAATCCCGGGCGAGCAGCCGAGCGACGAAGTGATTTGGGGAGAGTAACGGATGAAACTGCTGGAATACAAAGCGCAGGAGCTTTTCGCTAAATTTGGCATACCCGTTAAAAAGGGTGTCGTGATCGACGATGCGCAGGACGTAAAAGGGAAAATCAAAAGTGCAGGATTATCATATCCTGTTGTTATAAAAGCCCAGGTACAGGTGGGCGGACGTGGCAAGGCGGGCGGTATACAGTTTGCACAGAACGCTAAGGAAGCGCAAGGAATTGTTGATAAGCTGCTGTTTTCTGAGTTAAAAGGTCTTAAAGTTAACAAGCTGTATGTTGTTGAGAAAGCGGACCCGAAGGTGGAATGGTATCTGTCTATAATGCTTGACAGGCTGTCTAAGTGCCCGCTTATCATATTCTCTGCAATGGGCGGGGTTGACATTGAGGAAGTTGCCAAAACTGATCCTGAAAAGATACTGCGCATACCTGTTAACCCGATGCTTGGTATCACTGATTATGTTGTAAGGTATATCGAAACCGTATCTGGCATAGGTAAACAGGAAGGTTTTAAAACACTGCTGCAGAACCTGTATAAAATGTTCATGGACTATAGCTGCATGCTTGCGGAGATAAACCCGCTGGTATTGGACGAAAAGGAAGGCATACTGGCGCTTGACGGTAAAGTGGATATAGATGACAGTGCGCTATTCAGGCTGCCGGACATTGCGGAGTTTGCAAAGACGCTGCCTGTAGAGCCGTTGGTGGCAGAAGCGGCTTCATTTGACTTTTTGTATATACCGATCGAAGAGGGCGGCAACATTGCGGTCATGTCGAACGGTTCCGGAATGCTGATGAGCTGTATAGACCTTATATCAAAGAAAGGTATGAAAGTTGGCGCAGCGCTTGACCTTGGCGGTGGAGCAACAGCGGAAAGAATAAAAGAAGCTGTCAGGATAGTTCTTTCAGGACAGGGGATCGATACACTGCTTATAAGTATATTCGGCGGCATCACAAGATGCGACGAAGTTGCAAGGGGTGTTAAGATGGCGATGGAAGAAAACGATATCAATAAGAGCGTTTTTATAAGGATAGAAGGAACGAACAAACAGCAGGGGCTCAAGGTCATTGAAACCATAAATGGCGTTACGGCTGTGGGCAGCATACCGCAGGGCGTTGATGCGCTTGCAGAGAGGAGCGCCGTATGAGCATCATTATCGACGAGAACACAAAACTTATAGTACAGGGAATCACGGGAAGGGAAGGCTGCTTCCATACCGAGCAGATGCTTGAATACGGCACAAACATCGTTGCCGGAGTTACGCCGGGCAAGGGAGGCCAGGAAGTTCTTGGCGTTCCTGTATATGACACAGTTCGGGAAGCAATGGATAAGACGGATGCTAACACCAGTGTTATATTCGTTCCGGCAAAGTTTACACCGGCAGGAGTACACGAAGCCATTGACGCAGGAGTGCCGACGGTTCTTACGATATCCGAGCATACGCCGGTTCACGATATGATGGAGTGCTATCATCTTGCAAAGATGAAAGGCACACGGCTTTTCGGACCGAATTCCTTTGGGATAATATCACCGGGCAAATCTAAAGCAGGATTTATGGCCCACAGGATATTCTCGCCGGGCAGCGTCGGAATAATGTCGAGAAGCGCAACTAACTGTTATGAGACGGTGTTCATGATGACCAACGAAAGTATCGGACAGTCTACATGCATAGGTGTGGGCGGCGATATGATACCCGGTTCTACGTTCGTAGACCTGCTTGGTGACTTCGAGGCTGATGAGCAGACGAAAGCCATAGTGATAATTGGCGAGATAGGCGGAAGCGAAGAAGAACTTGCGGCTGCGTATATAAAAGATAATATATCTAAGCCGGTAGTTGCGCTTATCGCCGGGAAGAACGCCCCGAAAGGCAGGAGCATGGGACACGCAGGAGCTATCGTTTCGGCAGACGGAACGGGAAGCGCAGAGAACAAGGAAAAAGTTTTGAGTGCAGCGGGCTGCCGGATTGCGGAAAGTACGGTGCATATTGTTGAGATACTAAAAGAACTTGGAGTTTAAAGGAAGGGAAACTCAGTACTTCCAAAGAAAGGGGATCTGTATGATCAAGAAGGACAAATTGCTGTGGATCTATACCAAAATGAACGAGATCCGCAAGTTTGAAGAAAAAGCCTTCAAGCTATTTGAAGAGAACAAGCTTCGTGGTTCTGTGCATCTGTATATTGGCGAAGAAGCCATAGCGTCAACTGTGATATCTCTGCTGAGAGACAGCGATTATATCACAAGTACGCACAGAGGACACGGACACGGCATAGCCAAGAGCGGCGACTTGAAGAGCGCGATGGCAGAGCTTATGGGCAAGCAGACCGGTTTCTGCAAAGGCAGAGGCGGCTCTATGCACATAGCGGACTTAAAGAAAGGCAACCTCGGCGCCAATGCTATAGTCGGCGGAGGCATACCGATTGCTGTTGGTGGAGCGCTTGCGGCGAAGCTTAAGGGAACTGACAATGTTGCTGTATCATTCTTTGGAGACGGAGCAAGCAACCAGGGAACTTTCCATGAAAGTATAAATTTAGCTTCAGTATGGAAGCTTCCGGCAATATTCGTATGTGAGAACAACTCGTTTGCTATCAGTGTTCCTGTTGAGACGAGCACGTCTGTAAAGGATATCAGCGTAAGAAGCAAGGGATATGATATACCGGGAGTAACAGTTGACGGGAATGATGTGCTTGCCATCTATGACGCTATGGAAAAAGCTCTTAAACGTGCGAAGGCTGGAAAAGGCCCGACGCTTATAGAGTGCAAGACATATAGATGGAAGGGACACTGGACAGGTGACCCGGAAGTGTACCGTACACGTGAACAGGTTGCGGAGTGGATGGAAAAATGCCCGATAAAGCGTCTGCGTAAATACATGATAGACGAAAAAATTTCTACCGAAAAAGAACTTGATGATATTGAAGCAAAAGCACAGGCTGATGTAGACGAAGCAACACAGTTTGCTATAGACAGCCCTGAACCGGACCCCGCACATGTTTTGGATGATGTGTTTTATGAAGGTGAGGTGTCTTAAATGATAAAATCATATGCACAGGCGATAAAAGATTGTATTGCACAGGAAATGAGAAAAGACAACGATATCTTCGTAATGGGGGAAGACATCGCCAAGCAGGGCGGTATATTCGGATGTACTCGCGGACTTCTTGATGAGTTCGGTGAAGACAGGGTAAGGAACACACCTATATCCGAAAGCGCTATAGTCGGCGCAGGAGTTGGTGCTGCATGCGCAGGGATGAGGCCTATAGTTGAGCTTATGTACATGGACTTCGTTTACGTTGCTATGGATCAGCTTCTCAATCAGGCAGCAAAGATAAGATATATGTTCGGCGGCAAGGCAAAGGTGCCGCTCGTTGTAAGAGGACAGCAGGGAATAGGCAGAGGCAACGCTGGACAGCACTCGCAGTCCGTTGAAGCGCTGTTTATGCATATACCGGGAATGAAAGTGGCTTGTCCTTCCAGCCCGGCTGACGCAGCAGGACTACTGCGAACAGCAATAAGAGACGACAACCCGATAATGTTCTTTGAGCACAAGGCGCTGTATGCAACCAAAGGCGAAGTGCCGGAAGACGAGAACTTCGCGATTCCTTTTGGCAAGGCCAACATACTTCGTGAAGGAACAGACGCTACTATAGTAGCAACACTGCTCTACGTCGGCAAAGCAATGGAAGCGGCTGATAAGCTTGAAAAAGAGGGCATATCCGTAGAGGTCATTGATCCGCGCACGTTAGTGCCGCTTGATATAGACACTATTGTAGAGTCGGTAAAGAAGACAGGCAGACTGATAACCGTGCACGAAGCGCACAAGATGCAGGGCCCGGGCGCAGAGATTGCTGCTCAAGTTACTGAGAAAGCATTTAAGTATCTTGACGCTCCGCCGGAGAGGCTGGGGGCGAAATACTGTACGCTGCCGTTTAACCTAGGGCTGGAGAATGCAGTTGTACCACAGGTGGATGAGATAGTCGCAGCGGTAAAAAAGTCGCTCTACAAATAACGAAGGAGTTTTAAAATGGCTGAAAAAGTTATAATGCCAAAGCAGGGCCTTCAGATGACGGAGGGCACTATAATAAAGTGGCTCGTCGAAGAGGGCGGGGACTGCCAGGAGGGTCAGCCGCTTTTCGAGATGGAGACTGACAAACTGACCATTGAAATAGATGCGCCGGCTTCGGGCAAGCTTTTGAAGATTGTCCGGGGAGAAGGCGAAACCGTGCCGATAACGGAAACTATAGCGATTATCGGGCAAGACGGTGAAGATATCAACAACCTCCTTAATATAAGTGAGCACAAGCCCGTGGCTGCAGAAAAAGCAGCTGCAGCGCAGGAAATACCGGAGCCAGAAAAAGTACCGGCTGAAGCTGCTTTTGCCAAGGGCGACAGAGTGTTCATTTCTCCAAGAGCGAGGATGACGGCGGATAATAACGGCGTCGATATAAATGAAGTTGACGGAAGCGGCCCGGAAGGTTTCATAATAGAGCGGGACGTACTTGGCTATGCAAAGACTGCTCCAAAAGCTACTCCACTTGCTAAAGTCGTAGCGGCGCAGAGCGGCGTAGAGCTTGGCAGCGTTGAAGGAACGGGAGCCAGAGGCAAGATAACCAGAGCTGACGTTTTAGCTAAGATGTCGGCAGTTGGCGGCAGGAAAGGCACAATTAAGCCTTTTGCAGGCATGCGCAAAGTTATTTCCCAGAGGATGAGACTGAGCATGGAAACTGCGGCACAGACTTCTCATATGATCACCGTGGATATGAGCGAAGCTGCAAAAATAAGAGAAACTTTCAAGAGCGAAGGCGTAAAAATATCTTACAATGACATAGTGTCTTACGTGGTATGCCGTGCACTAACCGAATATCCGATAATAAATTCGGAGCTGACGGACGAGGGCATATTAGTGAAGGATTATGTAAACCTCGGCATCGCTGTTGCGCTGGATGAAGGGCTTATCGTACCCGTAATAAAAGATGCTGATCTTTTAAGTCTTGAAGGACTGGCACAGGCGACGAGAGAAATGGCCAACAAAGCAAAGAACGGCGGCCTTTCACCGGACGATTACAAGGGAGGAAGCTTTACAACATCTAACCTTGGCATGTTTGGGCTGGATTCTTTTGTAGCTATCATAAATCAGCCGGAGAGCGGCATACTTGCAATAGGCGCCATCAAGAAAACGCCTGTCGTGGAAGGTGATGAGATCGTCGTAAAACCGCTGATGTCGTTAACGCTTTCTTATGACCATAGGATAGTTGACGGAGCGCCGGCAGCGCAGTTCCTGGCAGCAATCAAGAAATATATTGAGAAGCCGTATCTGGTGCTGTAAGGAGAAGATATGACTAAGAAATATGATGTTGCAGTACTTGGCGGCGGACCGGGCGGTTATGTGGCGGCCATAAGGCTGGCAAAGCTCGGCAAAAAAGCGGTACTGATAGAAAAAGACAATGTGGGCGGGACATGCCTTAACCGTGGATGTATACCAACAAAGGCTCTGCTGCACAGCGCAGAGGTATATGAGCAGGCTCTGCATGCGGCTGATTACGGTGTTTTTGTTGAAGGTGCAAGCTATGATTATGCAAAGATAGCCGGTAAGAAAGACGAGGTAGTAGGCAAACTTCGCGGCGGTATAGAATTCCTGCTGAAAAAAGCCGGTGTCGATGTTATAAAAGGAATTGGTGTAGTTGAAGCAAAGAGAAAGATAACCGTGGACGGCAAGGAGACTGTGGAAGCGGATGATATAATCATCGCAACCGGTTCGAAGCCTTCTAAGGTTCCTATCCCCGGAATAGACAGCGAGGGAGTTGTCGATTCGGACGGCGTATTGAGCTTTACACAAGCGCCGGAGTCGCTGGTCATAATAGGCGGCGGCGTTATCGGCATAGAGTTTGCGTCACTGTTCAATGCGTTTGGAAAGAAAGTTACCGTCATAGAGATGCTGCCAAAGATACTTGGAAACGTGGACGATGACATAACGCAAAGAACGCATACACTGTTGAAAAAACAGGGCATAGATATATTTACATCCGCTAAGGTTACAAAGATAGAAAAAGGCGTGACTGTTTACTTCGAAATGGACGGGGAAACAAAGAGCGTTAAGGCCCAAACTTGCGTTGTTGCAATAGGCCGCTCGCCAGTTACAAGCGAAATAGGTCTCGAAGCTTTGGGATTAAAAATGAACCGCGGCTTTATAGAAGTTGACGAGCGTATGAAAACTAATGTTGACGGTATATATGCTATCGGTGACATCACGGGCAAAGCGCAGCTTGCACACGTGGCTTCTGAGCAGGGCCTCGTGGCTGCGCACAACATTGCGGGGCAGGACAAAAGAATGCACTATGATGTTATACCTGCGTGCATCTATACCAGCCCGGAGATCGCCAGCGTGGGTATCACCGAAGCGACGGCAAAGGAAAAGGGCATAAACGTCAAAACCGGCAGTTTCCTTCCTGCAGCGAACGGAAAGTCTATGATAGCCGGAGAACCAAACGGCATTGTGAAAGTCGTAACCGATGCAGACACAGGAGAGATATTGGGAGCGCATCTTATGTGCCACCGCGCTACAGATATGATAGCAGAGGTGTGCGCAGCGATGAGGGCGGAAGGAACAATAGAAGAGCTGTCCGACACTGTGCATCCGCACCCGACAGTTAGTGAGATGATAATGGAAGCAGCTCACGATGTACACGCAATGTGTGTACACAAAGTATAGATTAATGTCTTGTTGCCCGGATACAGTGCGTCCGGGCAGCTATGACGAAAAGGTGTGCATATGAAAATCGAACTAGGATTCTGCAAGGGCTCTCAGCAGCTCGAGATACCTGATAAACATAATGTTAAGGTGCTTGTACCGAACGAAGTTGAAGAGGGGCTTGCGGGCGCTGATGAGGTTTTAAGGGCGCTTGAAGAGCCGACCGGCAGCGAAAGACTTAGAAATATCGTAAAGCCGGGCGAAAAAATAGTTATTATAACAAGCGATATAACAAGGCCGATGCCTTCGAAGGTAGTCGTGCCGCTTGTGGTTGCAGAGATCGAGAAAGCGGGCGTTTCAAGAAGCGACATCACCGTTGTGTTTGCGCTTGGCTCGCACAGACGCCACACGGAAGAAGAGATGCGCTATCTCGTAGGCGACGAGGTTTATAAAAGCGTAAGATGCATAGATGCAGACGCAGAGAACTGCATACACCTTGGTGTGTCTAAAGCAGGAACGCCGTTCGATGTTTTTGATGAAGTAGTAAACGCAGACCGCAGAATATGTCTTGGCAATGTGGAATATCATTATTTTGCCGGATATTCAGGCGGAGCGAAAGCGATTATGCCGGGTGTTTCGACAAGGGGAGCTATACAGTCGAACCACTCTATGATGGTTGATAAGAACTCGTGCACGGGTAAGATAGAAGGCAATCCTGTACGGGAAGACATAGATGACGTTGCGAACTTTGTAACGATAGATTTTATAGTCAATGTTGTTCTGGACGAACACAAGAAAATCGTTCATGCACAGGCTGGACATTACATCGAAGCGCACAGGAAAGCGTGCAAATATCTTGATAAATTGTATATGGTCGGCATAGAAAAAAGGGCCGATATCGTTATAGTATCGGCAGGCGGATATCCGAAAGACTTGAATCTATATCAGGCGCAGAAGGCGCTTGATAACGCAAAACACGCTGTCAAAAAAGGCGGTACTATAATCTTAGTCGCTTCGTGCAAAGAAGGCCTTGGTGAAGGCGCTTTTGAGAGGTGGATGACAACAGCGGAGAGTCCGCAGTTTATGGTGGAAGAGATACAGCGAAACTTTGAGCTGGGCGGACATAAAGCGGCGGCTATTGCCATGGTGCTTGGAGAAGCGGACGTAATGCTCGTTTCAGACCTTGATGAAGGATTCGTAAAAGACATATTCTTAAAGCCGATGGGAGACGTACAGAGCGCATTTGATGCTGCTGCTGGCGAAGCTGCACTTAATGTGATAGTGATGCCGTATGGCGGATCTACGCTGCCAAAAGTCAAATAGAGGGCGCACGTCCTTTATAAATATATTTTAAATAAGCATTTCATTAATTTCAATGCGGACGACATCAGTCTGCGAGATTCCGGTAACAACTAAATAGAAGACAGGATGCAGCTTATATATGTGAACGTATATATAATTTCTTGATGCATCCAAAGAGACACCGAAACAATGACTATAAAGGAGCTTAGATTTTGTATTTGGTTTTTTAAGTGTTTTAAAAATACAGGATTTACTCTATGAGACCACATTAAAAGGAGATTTTGTTTATGGAATGGATAATAATAGCTGTTGCGGCAGCTGCTGTTTGTATTGCCTTTTTTAAGGCAAATAACATAAAGAGAATAAAAGTCAGCGACGAAAAAATGAAAAAAGTCGCAGGATTTATCGAAACCGGGGCAATGACCTATCTTAAACGTCAGTACGTGATTATGCTTGCGTTCGTGGCTGTAATGAGCATCGTGCTGCTGCTCGTGCCTTCGCTGGGATGGAAGGTAATGGTGTGCTTCATAAGCGGAGCGGCACTGTCTGCGCTGGCAGGGTTCTTTGGGATGAGAGTAGCGGTGAAAGCCAACGTGAGGACCGCACAGGCTGCAAAGCAAGGCCTGAAGCCTGCGCTCAAAGTAGCTTTTTCCGGCGGCAGTGTTACAGGACTTTTGATTGTCGGGTTTGCGGCACTAGGCCTCGGCCTGCTGTTCATGCTGTTTGATGATATAAGCGTGCTTACGGGCTTTAGCCTGGGCGCCAGCACTATTGCTCTTTTCTGCCGGGTAGGCGGAGGCATTTTCACCAAAGCGGCTGATGTGGGTGCAGACCTCGTCGGCAAGGTGGAGGCCGGGATACCAGAAGACGACCCGAGAAACCCTGCTGTTATAGCTGATAACGTGGGCGACAACGTAGGCGACGTTGCCGGAATGGGCAGCGATATCTTCGAGAGCTATGCAGGCGCAATAATATCTTCGCTGCTGCTTGGGTTTGTGGCGTTCACAGGAAAAGGCGCATCGTTTACTTTCCTTATGGCTGCGTTCGGTATAGCTGCAACGATAATCGGTATCTTCATTGTAAGGCTGGTAAAGGCCAAGAGCGCTCATACTTCGCTGAGAGCAGGAACATTCATAAGTGCAGCTTTGAGTGCTGTCGGAGCAGCTGCAGCCGATTATATTATCTTTGGCGACTTCAAGCTTATACCTGCGGTGATAATGGGAATAGTAACGGGTGTTGTGATAGGGCAGATAACTGAGTATTACACGTCTGCAGCATACAAGCCGGTAAAGGGAATAGCGCAGCAGAGCACGACGGGAGCTGCAACAAACATACTGAGCGGCATGGCTGTTGGTATGAGGAGCACGGCGGGGCCTATCGTTATGATAGCAATATGCCTTCTTGTATCGTTCTGGTCGGCAGGGTTGTTCGGAGTTGCGCTTGCTGCGCTCGGTATGCTGTCTACCGTAGGCATGATAGTTTCTGTAGACGCATACGGCCCGATAGCCGACAACGCCGGCGGCATAGCACAGATGTCCGGTCAGGACGAGAGCGTGAGGAAGATAACCGACCATCTTGACTCTGTTGGCAACACTACAGCAGCAATAGGCAAAGGTTTCTCTATTGGTTCCGCGGCACTTACGGCGCTTGCATTGTTCACCACATATGCGCATACAGTTGGTCTTGATCTTGTTAATGTGCTGGAACCAAAGGTAATAGTAGGGCTGCTGCTGGGCGGTATGCTGCCATATCTGTTCTCTGCGCTGACCATAGAAGCTGTTTCCAAGGCTGCAAAGAAGATGATAGCGGAAGTGAGAAGACAGTTTTGTGAGATAAGCGGCATCATGGAAGGAAAAGCACAGCCGGAGTATTCCAAGTGCATAGATATATCGACAAAGGCGGCGCTGACGCAGATGATACTGCCGGGTGTGATAGTCATTGCTGCTCCTATAGTCGTAGGGCTGCTGCTTGGCACGACTGCACTTGCCGGGCTGCTAGTCGGGGCGACAGTTACCGGAGTCGTCATCGCAGTGAAAATGGCTAACAGCGGCGGAGCATGGGACAACGCAAAGAAACACATAGAGGAAGGCGCACACGAAGGAAAGAACTCTCATGCGCACAAGGCGTCTGTCATCGGCGATACAGTAGGAGACCCGCTTAAAGACACTGCAGGTCCGTCCATAAACATATTGATAAAGATAATGAGCATAGTTGCGCTTGTGTTTGCACCACTGTTCATGTAAATAGAAAAATTTATGAGTAAATAACAGGAAGGGGAACATTCTTAAATAAACAAAAGCTATATGTTCTAACAAATCTAGTTGTTACATCAGCGGATCGAGCCAGTTTCGAAGCTGCTTAGCAGAGATTTCGCTGTCGTAATTAAAATGTATAAAACGTCTTAAGTGAAGTGATGTCTAATTATATTGGTATCACTTCATTTTTGTAGTTTATTATTGAATGCGAGGATCTAATAATAAATATATACAAAAGCTTATACTTGAAGGCATCATTATTGTGCGGTATTGTTTTGTGGATATGACAAGAAACAGAGGCAAAATGCCGTTGCGTGTGAGGGAACCAGTTGAAGATTTAAAAGAAAGAGGGCGTAGGTTTTTTACAAACATTTCGGGGTATATCGTTGCATCCATCCCTTCACATGCAAGTGACAGAAGCGTTTCAATGCTTTCAATTTCCAAAGTGATATTGATCGAAATGCCATGAGAATTGATATAATGGTCAAATAAAGTACGAATACGGTTACCGGAAGTTACCAATAAAAACGGGTAGTTTTTGAATTTATCGACTTCGATACCCTTATGAAATTCACCAATCTTTTTTTCGTAATTACTTGGGAATGCGTCAAGGATAAACCTAGTATATATTTGCAGATAACATGCTATACCCATTAGTTTGTGATGCAACAAATAAGAAATATCGGTAAATATTAGACGTGTTCAGATAATAGATAACCACATAAAATTATAGAGTTTTTACACTTATCAGTTTGACTAAAGTGAAATAAAAGTGACAATTGACATAAGCGGTGGCATATGATACAATCCGTAGTATTAAATGATAAGCTACTTAAAAATAGAGGTGTTAAAGATAAAAATGAGAAAAGTAATTATTTGGGGTGCAGGAAGAATAGGCCGGGGCTTTGCAGCAGAAATTTTTTATGATAACGAATATGAATTACACTTCGTCGACAGTGATGAAAAACTAATAGAGCAGCTAAGAATAGCGGATAAATATACCGTATATAAAATTCCCGGTGCCGACAATCATCAGAAGATAGAGATAAAGGGGTTTTCTGCATATAAGTCAAAAGATGAGAAGGCACTTTCTGAATTGTTTGAAAAGATTGATTTGATGACTGTTTCGGTATTTCCGGAAGCATTTAAGACGGTGACTGAACAGATTGGAAGACTGCTTTCTGATAGAGCAAAGCGCAATCCGGAAAGCAGATTTGATATTATTATTCTGGCTAACAAATTACACGCAGGCAGCATATTCCGAAAAATGCTGGAAGACAGTGTTGAAGAGGAAATACGCAGCTATATAGAAAACAATGTAGGCATAAGCGAGTCCGTGGTTGCCCGAATGGCTGTTGAGCCCACGAATGAGATGAAAATTGAAGACCCGTTGGTAATAGCAACAAACGGATATCCTCGCTTGATAGTTGACGGCGAATCGTTCGCTGGAGAGAAGCCGAATTGCAAGGGCATCGAATATGTCAGCAACTTTGCCGGATGGGAAATTCGCAAACTATATACTTACAACATGTTACATGCATTGTTTGCATATGCTGGTATCCAAAAAAACTACAATTACGTTTATGAATGTACACAAGATGAAGATATAATGACATTTGCACGTGGTGCAATGGAAGAAGTCGGTATTGCACTTAAAAAAGCGTTTGGCTTTAGTGATTATGAAATTAACAAATGGAATGACGAAGTATTTAAGAATATGAGTAACCCTTATTTAAAAGACAAGCTAACTCGGGTAGGGGGAGATCCAGTCCGGAAACTTAAGAGTGGAGACCGACTAGCAGGGGCGGCTGTATTATGCAAGCGTTCAGGGAATATCCCGTTCTGGATAACAAAGGCTATCGCATATGCTTTTATGTATGATGTATACGAGGATGCTTCATCTCAGCAAATTCAACGGTATATAAAGCACTATGGAGTAAAGGAAGCTATACGTAAATACTGCGGATTTGAAAAAGAACCCGAACTTGTTCAACTTGTAGCTGACAGATTTATAGAAAGCTATGTGGATCCTGCAGCACATATATCTGAAGATGCTCTGAGTGTAAGCCGGTATAAGGAAGCCTGGAAGGCAGGCTATGATCATGAACAGAAATTTAAAGGCTGCGGGCAGTGCGCGCTGCTGGCGATACGGGATGTATTTGGAATATTTGATGAAAAAGTATTTGAAGCTGCTACAGCTTTGTCAGGCGGTATGTCACTGTGCGGAGACGGTGTTTGCGGAGGGTACACAGGAGCGTTACTGGCAATCGGCTTAAAGACCGCACGTACGCTTGAAGATCTGAAGACTAAAGAGAAAACTGGCCAGTATGGTGCTTATGAACTCTCAGCAAAACTTCACGATCTGTTTGTAGAGTGTTATGGAAGTGTGATTTGCAGTGATATACATCAATGTATTTTTAATAGAGCATATATACTTAGAGATAAAGAAGTTCGTGATCTTTTTGAAACAGCGGGTGCTCATGCGGATAAATGTACATCTGTTATTGGAATGACATTATATATGTTCAGCAAGGTTATTATTGATTATGATACTGATATTAAGGAGACGATATGAAGACAAAGACAATCAGGATGTACGGCGCAAAGGATTTAAGATTTGATAAATTCGAGCTGGGCGAGCTGCGCAGCGATGAAATTCTGGCGAGTGTTGTAAGTGACAGCATTTGTATGTCTACTTACAAGGCGGTTCAGTTGGGAGAGAACCATAAACGAGTACCGGAAGGACTGCAGGAAAATCCTGTAGTTATAGGGCATGAGTTTACCGGTAAGATAATTGCAGTAGGGGAGAAGTGGACAGGAAAATATAAGCCTGGCGACAAATATGCCATTCAGCCTAATATCAATTCTCAGGGCAAAGGATATGCTCCGGGATACTCTTTTACGGATTTCGGAGGGAATGCTACATTCATACGCATTCCAGCAGAAGTTATGGAAAAAGAGGCTCTGTTGCCGTATTCAGGTAATGCATATTATAAAGCATCACTGGCAGAGCCGCTCTCATGTATAATCGCAGCGTTTAAAGCGTCTTTTCATTATGCAGAACAAGCAGGGATCGTAAATCAGGGCATATTACCCGGAGGAAGCCTTGCGATATTAGCTGGGGCAGGGCCAATGGGATTGGGCGCAGTCGACTACGCTATTAACGGGCCGGTAAAGCCTGCTAGAGTTGTTGTAACGGATATTGATGACGAACGCCTTGCACGCGCAAAGCGGATACTTCCGCCCGAAATGGCCAATGAATCAGGTGTAGAGCTGATTTACCTAAACACAGGTGGAGCAAATCCGGAGGATGTGATCAAGGCAGCTAACGGTGGAAGCGGCTATGACGATGTGTTCATATTCGCTCCGATAGCTCAAGTTATTGAGACAGGAGACAAAATCGCGGGGCCGGGTTGCTGCATTAACTTTTTCGCAGGGCCGACAAACGAAAAACTTTCTGCAATGATAAATTTCTACAACGTACATTATGCGGGTACGCATATCGTAGGCACAAGCGGCGGAAGCAACCTGGATATGATCGAGGCGATCGATCTTATCAGCCGTGACGCTGTCAATCCGTCTGTTATGTTGACACATATAGGCGGCATTGACAGTGTTATAGAGTCTGTGTTGAATTTACCGTCAATACCCGGAGGTAAGAAGCTGATATATAACCATATTAACATGCCGCTTACAGCTATCGATGATATGGCGAATATGCCGGAATATAAAGATTTATATAAAATTGTAGAAAGCAACAACGGCCTTTGGAGCGCTGAAGCAGAAAAAATGCTTCTTGGTATGTTCGGTGTAGAACAGGATCTGTAGTTCGACAAAAACAGGTCTATAGGAACAGGAGAATTTTATATGGAAAGAACGAACCAAAAATACGACCTGGCAGCCAGGGTTGCGATCCGGTACTATGAACAACAGCAGAGCCAAAATGAAATCGCCGGGGCTCTTGGCATTTCTCGTTCATATGTATCCCAGCTGCTGACATATGCACGCAATGTGGGTATTGTTAAGATTACGCTCGACATAAAGAGCGATTACCGGAGGGAAATCGGCTTCATAAAACATTACGGCTGCAAGCATGCATATATAATGGATTCGGATTCTCCTGATTTTACAAATGGCAATTTGGGACGTTTTGCAGCACAACATTTATCCAGATTAATAAGTAACGCAGATGTAATTGGTATCAATCTAGGCGAAGCTGTACAAAAAGCCGTTCAGGAACTGGACAGTAATGATTTTGATGATGCGTCAGGCAAAATCGTCGTGCAGATGATGGGAGGGTACAACAGCGATATAACATTGCAGGCTTCGCGTCCAAACGAGCTGGTCAATAGCTTAAGCACGTTGCTCAAATGCCGTTCATTATATATGAATTGTCCTGCAATTTTTGAAAACATCTCACTGCGCAATTTAATTCTGAACGAAAACAGTATTCAGGAAGTTACAAGCTACTGGAAAAAGATAGACATGGCTCTTATGGGCATTGGTGTTACAGACGGCAGCTCAAAGACGTTTACACTTCTGTCAGAGGAAATGAAGTCGAGCATACAGAAAAGCGGCGCAGTATGCGATATCAACATTAATTATTTTGATTCATCAGGCAAACATCTGAACCTGATAGAAGAAAATAAAGTAGCTGTTCCGTATGATGTGCTCAAACGTATTAAAAATAAGGTCGTTATTGGTTATGGAGCACATAAAGCAAAAGCAATACTGTCTGCCTTAAAAGCAGGCATGATAGACGTGTTGATTACCGATTCAATTACGGCAAATGCGATAGAACAGCTTAGAGACGAAGAAAATTGACAGCGAACCAAGAAGTGGAGTGTACCGATGAAATACAGAGAGCTGGGGAAAACGAATATAAAGGTTAGCGAACTATCTTTGGGAGGCTTGTTTCTGTCGACAAGAGGGGCCGATTTTGAGACTGCAAAAAAGGCAACGCTTAAGGCAATAAGCCTAGGTGTTAATTATGTAGATACCGCCCCGACATATAGAGACAGCGAAGAAGTTTTAGGAAATATATTAGAAGGAAATGAACAAATTATAATATCGACAAAAGTCGGAGGCTATCCGAAGCCTTTTGATGCCAAATCGAAGGATGATATCTTTCAGTCGGTAGAGGATAGCCTTAAAAAGCTAAAGCGAGACTATATTGACATCTTAATGATTCATGAGCCTGACAGACCGGGACAGTACGATTGGTGGAGTGAAGATACTGATAAGCTATATGGACCGGTGATAGATGCAATCGAATCGTTGAAGGACAGAGGGCTGATCAAATATACCGGTGTAGGTGGTACGACAGCATATGAACTTGCCAGGGTCATCGAATTGGGCGATTTTGATGTGGTGCTGACTGCGTTCCAATACAGCTTGCTGTGGCGTGAAGCACAAGGGTCAATCATCCCGGCCGCGAAATCGAAGAATATGGGTATAATAGCAGGTTCACCATTACAGCATGGCGCATTAGCCGTTCGTTATGATGATGAAATAAACAGTGGAGCTCCTTGGCTCAGCCCACCTAGGCGTGCACAGTTCAAAAGGTTGTATGCGCTGCTTGACGACCTTAATATGTCTGTAGTTGAAGCATCACTCAGATTTCTTTTTTCAGACGAATTTATTTCGACTGTGTTAGTGGGAGTGCGTTCGGAAAACGAAATAACTGATAACGTTCGTATAGCTGAGAAAGGACCACTGCCGGCCGATATTCTTGAGGAGATAGATGATATTGCAAACATGGTTCCTTTCAGGCCGTTTGAGGAGCCGTACAGTATGCCGTTCAAAAGAGAATATAAAGGACCTGGAGGTTTAAGATGAAAGCAGCGTTGATCGAAAAACCCGGTGTCCTGACCGTAGCGGACATAAAGGAACCAATACCTGGCGATTATGATGCATTGTGCAGTATTTTATATGGTGCAACATGTGCCGGGACGGATCTTCACGTGATCGATAACAAACACAGGAGCCCAATAAAATTCCCGACGGTTCTTGGGCATGAAAGTATTGGCAGGGTTATTGAAGTGGGCCCAAAAGTGAAAAATTATAAAGTTGGTGACCTGGTTACGCGTGTTGGTTGCCCTGCATCCGGCTCCGGTGGTTATTTTTCGAACTGGGGCGGTTTCGCTGAGTATGGGATTGCTAAAGACCACATGGCGATGAAAGAGGATAATTTGCCCATAGAAACCTGGCAGAAAAGCCGTGTAAACATGGTGCTGCCTGCTGAAACAGATCCCGCTGCTGCAACGATGATAATTACATGGCGGGAGACTCTAAGTTATATAAAAAGGATAGGTGTAGTGCCGGGTAAATCTATTTTGATATTGGGCTCCGGGAGCAATGCGCTTGCTTTTGCGGCACATGCACGTCTTATAGGTGCTGCAAATATAGTAGTGATCGGCAGCTTAATGAGAAGCGATGTATTCAAGGACTCGTTTTCAGTTGAGTATATCGACTATAAAGAGGCTAATTATAGCGATCTTGCATACGAGTACAGCGACGAAGGGTTTGACATAATAATTGATGCCATCGGAAAAGAAGGTATGCTGAATTCTGTGCTGCCGCTTTTAAGGCCGGGAGGTACGATCGGAATATACGGATGGGATGACTATCATACAAATAAGATCGTACCGCTTTCTGCGAAGGGGAGCTTCTATGTATATAACAGCGGGTATGATGAAAATGAGGTTCATAACGATGTAGTGCAATTGTTCATAGAAAAAAAGTTGGACAGCAGTCTTTGGATTGATTTAAATAATCCTTTCCCATTGGAGAGGATCGGGGATGCATATGAAGCAGTGAGTTCAAGAAAAATGATGAAGGCGTTGATAAAAATTAGGGAGGACTAGAATAATTATGTAAAAAAGTGTTCTAGAGTATCTGTGATGCGTAGGTATTATGAGTTGTATTTAGGCAAAGAATGAAAACGCTACCAAAATAAAGTAAAAAATCATCACAAAAAACAACGAATATGCATGCAAAACTAATAATTTTGATTAAAAAAAAGGAGTTTTTAGATGGATGTAGAATATATTGTTTGAAAACCTTTTCATTAAATCATGATTAGTATGTAAATAAATGTCACGAAAAGGAATAAAATAGCGATAGTTATAAGGAAAGGACAATTATAATGGACAATCAGACTGTTTTTTTAGTAGAGGCCAATAGATTTGAGTTCAAAGATACGCCCATGCCGACAATTGGGGTCGATGATGTACTAATAAAGATTACTGATGTGACGATATGCGGCTCAGACGCTCACTTTTTCGAGGATCCGACTTATGGAGGTATGATAGTGCCGCCGATTCTGCCAATTGTTTTGGGACATGAATGTGCAGGAATTGTTGAAGAAGTAGGAGAGGGAGTAACTCATATCAAAAAAGGCGACAGAGTAGCGGTAGAACCTGGAGCAGGCTGTGGTAAGTGTAAGTATTGCCTGACAGGACATTATAATCTATGCCGGGATATGGATTTTATGGCTGCACCTCCATTTAATAGAGGCGCTTTGTCCAGATATGTTTCGCATCCAGCTCGTATGGTGTTTAAACTGCCTGAAAATGTTACTAACAGGGAAGGAGCCCTTATTGAACCCCTTGCTGTTGGAATGTATTCCGTAGACAGGTCTGGTGCGAAACTTGGTATGAAAGCAGTAGTATTGGGTTGTGGAACAATTGGTCTAATGGTGATAGCATCTTTGAAATCTATGGGAGTAAGAGATATCATAGCGGTTGATTTATTCGATCTTAGGCTTGAAAATGCTAGAAAAATGGGCGCTTCTGACACAATAAACAGCAAAAACGAAGATTTGATAAAAAAAGTATTGTCTCTGACAGATGGCGAAGGTGCAGACTTAGTATATGAAACGGCGGGAAGCAGCAAAACTGCTGAAATGACTATAGATCTAGTGAGGCCTGGCGGAAAAATAGTAATGGTAGGCAACGTCCATGGCAAAACCCCGTTCAGGTTTATAGAAGCCAATAATAAGGAAGTTGACATACTGTCTGTATTTCGTTACGTAAATATATACCCAATGGCAATTAACGCAGTGTCAAATGGACTTATCAATATAGCTGACGTTATCAGCAAAGTTTTTAAGTTTGAACAAACACAGGAAGCGTTTGAATGTGCAATTAACGAAAAAGATACAATTATCAAAGTCTTGATCGAATTTTAATAAGTTAAGAGGAAACAGTTATTTAATAAAGGCACAAAGCTGTATTGATGGTAATATAACGCGATGCAGCTTTATGAAAAACAGGAGCAGTAAGTGATGTGTAATGTGATTTAAAGGATGCATTTTAACAAAAATGAAAACGTTACCATTAAAACTGCGAATAAATAAGCTGAAATAATACGGAATTCATATAACAAAGCATAATATTCAACAAAAAAGAAGGAGAATCTTGATTTGTGTAGAATAAATAGTTATGAAAACCTTTTCATAAATTCGTGATTTGGAGATTAATAACTATAATGAGTAGAAATGTAATTAGGCAAAAGACTATAAAAGATATTGCTGAAATAGCTAATGTATCAATTTCGACGGTTTCGAGAGTTATCAACAATCCTGAACTTGTAAAAGAGGAAACACGATTAAAGGTACAGCAGGCTATAAAAGAAATGAAGTTCAAACCAAATGCTTTAGCGAGAGGATTGATACAAAACAGCTCTAAAGCGATTGGCGTCGTAGTACAGGATATTCAAAACATTTTCTACACTCCCGTTATTCGGGGCATTGAGGAGATACTAAACGAAAATCATCATAGCATCTTTCTGTGTAACACAGACGGGAGCGTCGAGAAAGAAGTTGAATGCCTGGATTCACTTTTAGGAAGACGTGCGGATGGAATAATCTTCTTAGGAACAAGGCCTGCAGGGGTAGTGGAAAACAAACATATCTTTATGCTTCAAAAAGAAGTACCTATCGTAATGATGTTTGATCACATACAAGGGCTAGATGTGATTACGGTAAGAAACGATGAGATACAAGCTGCATATGATGCAGTAAATTACTTGGCAAAATTGGGGCATAAAAAGATTGCGTTTATAAACGGAGAAGGAATTTTCTCAACATATCTGCGTAAGCAGACAGGATACCATAAAGCGCTTCTTGAGAATGATCTGCCGATAAGGCCGGAATACGAAATAGAAGTTCAGCCGTATGAAGACGGGGGTTATAAAGGTGTTAATCGTTTGTTAGACATTAAAAATAAACCAACCGCAGTATTTACGGTAGGCGACCAGGCGGCTATAGGTGTATATAAAGGTGCATATGAAAGGGGTTATAAGATTCCGGATGATTTATCAGTTATTGGATTCGGTAACGTACCTATGACTAGAGCGATTTACCCGGAAATGACCACAGTAAATCAATATCCATACGAAGCTGGATGTATAGCTGCAGAGGTGATGGTAAAGACTCTAAAAGGAGAAAAAATAGAAGATAAAGATATCATTATTGACACAGATATTGTTGAAAGAAAATCATGCAGAGTAATTACGGGCTAGAATAAGTAGATTATTTATAATTCGAAACAATATACAGATATACTTGAAAAAATAAAATTGATATATGAAGGTAAGGGATTAAGTAAGAATTAGAATTTGAGTTGACTGTTAAACTGAAAAGAAACAAAAACATAGATATTTCGTTATAAAATCTAATTACAAAAGTCTTTTAACTAGTTGACAAATGGAGATATGAAGGGAAGGAAACAAATGGAGAGTAAATACATTCTTGAAATGAAGAATTGCCGGAAAACATTTCCGGGAGTAGTTGCACTTGATGATGTTTCACTGTTTTTGAAACGTGGAGAAGTGCATGCTCTTGTAGGAGAGAATGGTGCCGGGAAGTCAACAATAATGAAGATACTTGCTGGTATCTACCAACTTGACGGCGGTGAAATTCTGTACGATGGGGAACCATTTCATGCAAAGAGGCCTGCAGATGCGCTGGAGAAGGGAATCTCCATGGTCCACCAGGAACTGGATCTTGTTCCGGAAATGACTGTAGAGATGAATGTTTTTGCGGGAAGGGAACTGCAGAAGGGTATTGTTGCGGACAGAAAAAAAATGACGAAGCGTACGCAGGAGATATTAAAAGACCTTGAATTATCGATATCGCCGCGTGCACGCATTAACGGACTTAGCACAGCTGAACAGCAGATGGTTTCTATCGTAAAGGCTATCGCATTCAATGCAGATATAGTAATAATGGATGAACCGACATCGGCTATAACGGATAGGGAAGTGCAGAAACTATATGAAATAATTAGAAAGCTTAAATCCCTCAACAAAGCGATTGTCTATATATCGCACAAGATGGATGAAATTTTTGAGATATCCGATGAAGTGACAGTTTTGCGTGACGGAAAGCTTATTGGTTCAGTGAAAACTTGCGACACTAACAGCGAGGAACTTGTCAAAATGATGGTCGGACGTGATTTGAAAGATATGTATATAAAATCTGCAAAACGCAGTTGCGATTTTGATGAAAATGAAGTGTTGTTGAAAGTGGAAGGACTAGGCAGGCAAAACGAATTTGCTGACGTAAGCTTTGAATTAAAACGAGGAGAAATTTTAGGTATATATGGCCTAATGGGTGCAGGACGGACCGAGGTGGTTGAAACCATTTTTGGACTTAGGAAGGCTCACTTGGGCTCTGTTACAAAAACGGGTTATCCAAAGAAACTTAAGTCCCCGAAGAGAGCGATAAAAGCGGGTATAGGCTTGGTATCTGAAGACAGGAAAGTATACGGACTTAATCTTATCGCTTCAGTAAAAATTAACATTTCAACGGTATATATGGAATATATCCTGAGATTAAAATTTTTGCTCAACTTCAGAAAAGAAAAAGAGCTGGCTGATAAATGGATAAAAGAAATAAACATTAAAACTCCCACTAGAGACACGAAAGCAAACTCGTTGTCTGGCGGCAATCAGCAAAAAGTCGTACTCGCAAAATGGCTGTTAGGCGACACGGATATCCTTATAATGGATGAACCTACACGAGGGATAGACGTCGGCACAAAGGCTGAAATATATAAGCTTATGGACGCAATTGCAAAAAAAGGTAAAGCAGTCATTATGATATCATCCGAACTGCCTGAACTTCTTGGTATGAGCGACCGGATAATTGTTATGCATGAGGGACAGGTTACGGGCGAATTCGAAAATGAGAGTCTGAACCAGGAAACGCTGGTGTCTCATGCAATCGGAGAAAAGAATTGCATTAAGAATGCATCTTATAATTGAGGTTGATTTTAATTAAAAACTACCATAGTTAATGGAGGAAAGGAATATAGATATGAAAAACAAAGTTTCAGCGATTAAAAGTAAATCTATTATCGGAAAAATACTTAGCAAGTACGGAGTATACATTGCATTTTTAATACTTTTCATAATACTTTCAATCGCATCGGATGTCTTTTTAACAGTTACGAATATTACGAATATATTTAAGCAGATATCTGTTATTGGTGTTATAGCTGTTGGTATGACAATGGTTATCGTTACCGGGGGTATTGATCTTTCTGTTGGAGCTATTCTGGCATTCAGTGCATGTTTGGCGGCAAGTCTTTCGCAGGAAGGAACAGCCCAGCCTCTGGCTGTAGCGCTGATTGCCGGAGTAGGCGTTGGAATTATCAGCGGAGCGTTCAGCGGTGTGTTTATAGCATTGTTTGATGTACCTGCATTTATAGCGACCCTAGGTACAATGACTATTGTCCGAGGTATTGTGTATGTTTATACGAATGGTTATCCGATAACCGGTGTTACGGAAGCTTACAAATTTATTGGACGTGGGGAGATCGGCACGATTCCTTTCCCGATTATACTGTATGTTGCCATCGTTCTTATAGGTGTATTTCTGCTGCACTACACAAAATTCGGACGTCACGTATTTGCGTTGGGCGGTAATGAGAAATCCGCTATAGTATCTGGCATCAACACTAAGCTTATCAAGTTTATTGTGTATGTAATATCAGGCTTAACTGCTGCAATAGGCGGTATACTGCTTTCTTCTAGAATCCAGACAGGTGCGCCGGCAGGCGGAATGGGTTATGAATTGGATGCTATCACAGCGGCTGTTGTAGGCGGAGCCAGTCTTGCTGGTGGACGTGGTACTGTACTGGGGTCCGTTGTTGGAATGCTGATAATTGGTACACTTTCAAACGGTTTGGATCTTCTAGATGTATCATCCTATTATCAGCAGATAATAAAGGGCGCTATCATTCTACTGGCCGTTCTCTCAGACAGTAGAAAGAACAGAGTTATGAATTAAAGCAGAAACTACTAAGTATAAAAGAATTTAATGATCGGATCAAAACTCCGATGCATTATAAAAAAATGATGGAGGAAACGAGAATGAAAAGGACCTTACTACTCATAATGACGCTTTTAGTTGCAGTTTTCTTAATTGCATGCTCGAGCACGACTGAACCTGACACAGCTTCAGACACTGCGGCAGATGACACAACCGACACAGCAGCATCAGATACAGCGGAAGATACGACAGCAGATAGTTCTGATGAGGGAGACAAGATCTTGATTGGGCTTTCTAATCCAAACAATGCCAACGAGGCGAACATGCAGATGAACCAGGGCATAGAGGATTACCTTGCAACAATTGATAACGTTGAACTAATTGTATTGGATGCCGAAGGAAAGGGCGAGAACCATCTTAACCATGCCGAAACATTCATTACAAGAGGAGTAGATGTTGCTATCATCAGCCCTTACGATGCAGCTGTTGGGCAGACCGCCGTTGAAATGCTTCTTGATGCCGGCATACCTACTATCACACTTAAAGCAGCTATAGCGGACAACAGCATTTGTACTTATGTAGGGCAGGATGACACAATCGCCGGTGAGATAGAGATGCAGTGGATAGCTGATCAGCTGGGAGGCGAAGGCAATATAGTCGTTATAGAGGGACCGACTGGTAACTCAGCCGCTATTCTTAGAAACGAAGGAATAAATAACGTTCTTGCAAATTATCCGGGAATCAGTGTTATACATACACAAACGGGTAACTGGAACCGTGAAGAAGGCATGACTCTGATGGAGAACTGGATGCAGTCCGGCGACCAGATAGATGCTGTAGTCGCACATAATGACGAAATGGCATTGGGCGCATATGACGCACTGGTTGATGCAGGCATGGCTGGCGAGATGCTGGTTATAGGCATTGACGCTATAGATGCTGCGATGGCATCAGTTGCAAACGGAGAGATGGATGCTACAGTGCTCCAGGACAGCTATGGTATTGGTAAATATGGTATCCAGATAGCAGTAAAACTTGCACAGGGCGAGACATTAGATGCTAATTACTTCGTAGATCCCGTGCTGCTGACATCAGAAAACATTGGCGATTATTACAAAGGTGAATAGAGTTGGTAGCTGAGAATAATAAGCTATTAAGTATAAAAGAATTTAATGATCGGAACAAATTCCGATGCATTATAAAAAAATGATGGAGGAAACGAGAATGAAAAGGACCTTACTACTCATAATGACGCTTTTAGTTGCAGTTTTCTTAATTGCATGCTCGAGCACGACTGAACCTGACACAGCTTCAGACACTGCGGCAGATGACACAACCGACACAGCAGCATCAGATACAGCAGAAGATACGACAGCAGATAGTTCTGATGAGGGAGACAAGATCTTGATTGGGCTTTCTAATCCAAACAATGCCAACGAGGCGAACATGCAGATGAACCAGGGCATAGAGGATTACCTTGCAACAATTGATAACGTTGAACTAATTGTATTGGATGCCGAAGGAAAGGGCGAGAACCATCTTAACCATGCCGAAACATTCATTACAAGAGGAGTAGATGTTGCTATCATCAGCCCTTACGATGCAGCTGTTGGGCAGACCGCCGTTGAAATGCTTCTTGATGCCGGCATACCTACTATCACACTTAAAGCAGCTATAGCGGACAACAGCATTTGTACTTATGTAGGGCAGGATGACACAATCGCCGGTGAGATAGAGATGCAGTGGATAGCTGATCAGCTGGGAGGCGAAGGCAATATAGTCGTTATAGAGGGGCCGACTGGTAACTCAGCCGCTATTCTTAGAAACGAAGGAATAAATAACGTTCTTGCAAATTATCCGGGAATCAGTGTTATACATACACAAACGGGTAACTGGAACCGTGAAGAAGGCATGACTCTGATGGAGAACTGGATGCAGTCCGGCGACCAGATAGATGCTGTAGTCGCACATAATGACGAAATGGCATTGGGCGCATATGACGCACTGGTTGATGCAGGCATGGCTGGCGAGATGCTGGTTATAGGCATTGACGCTATAGATGCTGCGATGGCATCAGTTGCAAACGGAGAGATGGATGCTACAGTGCTTCAGGACAGCTATGGTATTGGTAAATATGGTATCCAGA